>CAVYMD010000004.1:0-3166134 GCA_963769555.1 uncultured Solirubrobacteraceae bacterium
TGCAGCTCGCGTTCGGCTCGGTCAAGGAGAAGTACCTGACCAAGCCCGAGCTCGGCCATCTCAAGAAGGCCGACGCTCCGCCAATGCGCCTCGTCAAGGAGTTCCGCGACGAGGCCGGCGAGCTCCTCGTCGGCGAGACCGTGACGGTGGAGGCCTTCGAGGTCGGCCAGCGCGTGAAGGTCTCCGGCACGTCGAAGGGCAAGGGCTTCCAGGGCACGATCAAGCGCCACAACTTCGCCAGCGGCCCGAAGTCGCACGGTTCGCACAACGTGCGCGCGCCCGGCTCGATCGGCGCGTCGGCCTGGCCGGCGCGGGTCATGAAGGGCATCCGCGGCCCGGGCCAGATGGGCAACAAGCGCGTGACCCAGCGCGGCCTGACGATCGTCCGCCTGGATCCCAAGGACAACCTCATGCTCCTGCGCGGCTCCGTGCCGGGGCCCCGCAACGGCCTGGTGGAGGTGCGCACCGATGGCTGACGCGAAGATCCTCGGCGCAACCAAGAAGGCCAAGCTCGACGACGCCGCCTTCGGCGCATCGTTCAACGAGGCGCTCGTGCACGAGACCGTCCGCGCCGAGCTCAACGCGCGCCGGCAGGGCACGCACTCGACGAAGACGCGCGGCAACGTCCGCGGCGGCGGCGCCAAGCCCTGGCGCCAGAAGGGCACCGGCCGCGCCCGGGCCGGATCCTCGCGCTCGCCGATCTGGACCGGCGGCGGCACGATCTTCGGCCCCTCGCCGCGCCACTACACCTTCAAGGTCAACCGCAAGGAGCGCCGCGCGGCCCTGCGCAGCGCGCTGTCGGTCCACGCCGCCCGCGGCTCGATCGCCGTGCTCGACCCCAAGCAGTTCGACACGCCGGCGACGAAGAAGGCCGCCGGCCTGCTCGAGGACGCGGGGTTGAAGCTGCCGGTGCTCGTCGTGCTCGGCGACGACCAGCAGCAGGTCGCGCTGTCCTTCCGCAATCTCGCTCGGGTGTCCGTGCTCTCCGCGTCGATGGTCGGCGTCGCCGATCTCATCGGAGCCGGGTCGGTCGTCTGCACGCAGGCGGCGCTGGACTCGGTGACCGCACGGGCCAAGGGCGAGCGCACCGGCGACCCCGTGGAGGCGAGCCCCTGATGGATCCCAGCCAGGTCGTCATCCGCCCGGTCGTCTCCGAGAAGTCCTACGTGCTCGCGACGGCCAACAAGTACGTCTTCCGCGTCCACGCCGACGCGCACAAGACCCAGATCCGCCAGGCCGTCGAAGCGCTCTTCGACGTCTCGGTCATCGGCGTCCACACGATGAGCGTCAAGTCCAAGCCCAAGCGCCGCGGCGCCATCCAGGGGCGCACGCGCTCCTGGAAGAAGGCGATCGTGCAGCTGCGCGCAGGCGACTCGATCCCGATCTTCCAGGGCCTCGAGACCCTCGAGGACTGATCAGCCATGGCCATTCGCAAGCCCAAGCCCACCAGCCCCGGACGCCGCTTCGCGACGTACCCCGACTTCGCCGAGATCACGAAGTCCAAGCCCGAGAAGACGCTCGTCGAGGGCCTGACGAAGTCCGGCGGCCGCAACGCCCGCGGGCGCAAGACCGCCCGGCATCGCGGCGGCGGCGCCAAGCGCCTGTACCGCAAGATCGACTTCAAGCGCACGAAGGACGGCGTGCCGGCGAAGGTCGCCGCGATCGAGTACGACCCCAACCGGTCGGCCTACATCGCGCTGCTGCACTACGTCGACGGCGAGAAGGCCTACATCCTCGCGCCGCAGCGCCTGCGCGTTGGGATGACGGTGTCCTCCGGCGAGGGTGCCGACATCACGCCGGGCAACTGCCTGCCGCTGACCCGCATCCCGATCGGCACCGTCATCCACAACGTCGAGCTGCAGCCCGGTCGCGGCGGGCAGCTCGCGCGCTCGGCCGGGACCGGCATCCAGCTCATGGCGCGCGACGCCGGCATGGCGACGCTGCGCCTGCCGTCCGGCGAGATGCGCCTCGTGCGCGACAGCTGCCGGGGCACCGTCGGGACGATCGGCAACGCCGATCACCAGAACGTCAAGGTGGGCAAGGCCGGCCGCAAGCGTCACATGGGCGTGCGCCCGCAGACGCGCGGCACGGCGATGAACCCGGTCGACCATCCGCACGGCGGCGGCGAGGGCTCGACGACCGCGGGTCGCCATCCGGTGACCCCGTGGGGCGTGCCGACGCTCGGCTACCGCACGCGCAAGAAGAACAAGCCGTCCGACCGCTACATCGTGCGCGGTCGCAAGCGCGGGAAGAAGAGGTAGTCCGTGAGCCGTTCGTCCAAGAAGGGGCCGTGGGTCGAGGAGCGCCTCATGGCGCGTGTCGAGGCCCTCAACGCCTCCAACTCCAAGCAGATGCTCAAGACGTGGTCGCGCGCGTCGACGATCTTCCCGGAGATGGTCGGCCACACGATCGCCGTCCACGACGGGCGCAAGCACGTTCCCGTCTTCGTGTCCGAGTCGATGGTCGGCCACAAGCTCGGCGAGTTCGCGCCGACGCGGATGTACCGCGGGCATGCGGGCAGCGGGAAGGTCCGCTAGCCATGGCCGACGAGAAGGATCCCAAGCAGGACGAGGGCGCGGCCGAGAAGCCCAAGCGCCGCGTCGCCCGGCGCAAGCCGAAGGCGGAGACGGCCGAGGCCGCGCCGAAGGCCGCCGCGAAGTCCACGGCGGCCAAGGCCGCCGAGCCCGAGGCCGCCGCCGAGACGGAGGCCGCGGCAGAGCCGAAGGCCGCCGCGAAGCCCAAGGCCGCGGCAAAGCCGAAGGCCGCCGCGAAGCCCAAGGCCGCGGCAGAGCCGAAGGCCGCCGCGAAGCCGAAGGCCAAGCCCGCCGCCAAGAAGGCGCCCGCCGCCGAGGAGCCCGCCGCCGAGGAGCCCGCCGCCGACGCTCCCGCCGAGGAGGCGCCCGCCCCCGCGCCGCCGCGCCGCACCCGCCGCAAGGCCGCCGGCACGCCCGCCGAGCCGGCCGCGGCGCCCAAGCGCGCCGCCCGCGAGCCCGGCGGAGCGCCGCCGATGGTCCGCGCGCACGCCAAGTACGTGCGCACGTCGGCGCGCAAGGCGCGCCTGGTCTGCGATCACATCCGCGGCAAGTCCGTCGCCGAGGCGCGGGCGATCCTCGCCCACGCCAGCCGCGACGTCGCCCGCGACTGGTCGAAGCTGCTGGAGTCGGCCGTCGCCAACGCCGAGCACAACCACGAGCTGATCGGCGACGAGCTGCGCATCCACGCGGTCAAGGCCGACGAGGGCCCGACGCTGAAGCGCTTCCGACCGCGTGCCATGGGGCGCGCGACGAAGATCCGCAAGCGCACGAGCCACCTCTCGATCACCCTCACACCGAAGGACGGGGAGTAGCCAGATGGGTCAGAAGGTTCATCCCGAGTCCATGCGCGTGGGTTACATCCACGACTGGAAGTCCAACTGGTTCAACGAGAAGCATTTCGCCGACTACCTGGCCGAGGACGTCGCGATCCGCAGCCACATCACCGGCAAGCTCTCGCATGCCGGCCTGTCGGACATCACGATCCGCAAGGACGCCAACGAGGTCGAGGTCAACATCCACACGGCCCGGCCCGGCATCGTGATCGGCAAGTCCGGCTCCGAGGTCGACGCGCTGCGCAAGGACCTGCACCGGATCACGCGCAAGCAGATCAAGGTCAACATCCTCGAGATCAAGCGTCCCGAGCTCGACGCCAAGCTCGTCGCGCAGTCCGTCGCCGAGCAGCTGCAGAACCGCGTGGCCTTCCGGCGCGCGATGAAGCGCGCCCTGACGAGCGCGATGCGCTCCGGCGCCAAGGGCTGCAAGATCCAGGTCGGCGGCCGCCTCGGCGGCGCCGAGATGGCGCGCACGGAGAGCTACTCCGACGGTCGGGTTCCGCTGCACACCCTGCGCGCCGACATCGACTACGGCTTCTTCGAGGCCAAGACGACGTTCGGCCGCATCGGCGTGAAGTGCTGGATCAACAAGGGCGAGATCATGCCCGAGGGCTACTCCGGCGCCGACCTGACCGACATGGAGGGTCCCTCCAACCAGCAGCAGGATCGTGACGGCGGCCGCGGACGCGGCCGCGGCGACGGCGGCGGTCGCGGCGGCGGCGGTCGCGGTGGCGGTCGCGGCGGCGGACAGGGCGGTCGCGGCGGCGGCGGACGTGGCGGCGGAGGCGGAGGCGGCGGCACGTCGCGTCCCGGCTTCGGCCCGGGCGCTCGCGGAGGAGGTGGCCGATAGTGCTGTCCCCCAAGCGCGTCAAGCACCGCAAGCAGCATCGCGGCCGTCGTGCCGGGTTCTCGCGCGGGCAGACCACGATCCAGTTCGGCGAGTACGGCCTGAAGTCGCTCGACGCCGGCTGGCTGACGAACCGCCAGATCGAGGCCGCTCGTATCGCCATGACCCGCAAGATCAAGCGTGGCGGCAAGGTCTGGATCAACGTCTTCCCCGACAAGCCCTTCACGAAGAAGCCGGCCGAGACCCGCATGGGCTCCGGCAAGGGCTCGCCCGAGGGCTGGGTCGCGGTCGTGAAGCCCGGGCGCGTCATGTTCGAGCTCGCCGGCGTGCCCGAGCCGCTGGCGCGCGAGGCGATGCGCCTGGCCGGCCACAAGCTGCCCGTCAAGACCAAGTTCGTCATGCGCGAGGACACCCCCACATGACCGCCAAGGACCTGCGCGCCCTGTCCGAGAAGGAGCTTCTCGAGCACGTGGCGTCGACCCGCAAGGACATCTTCGGACTGCGCTTCCAGCACGCCACCGGCGAGCTCGAGAACACGGCCGGGATGCGGACCGCAAAGCGCGATCTCGCGCGTGCAATCACCGTCGCGCGCGAGCGCGGCGTCTCGATTCCCAACCGGAAGTAAGCGATGGCTGACGACGAGACCCCTGAGATCGAAGAGACCGCCGACGAGACGCCGGCCGCCGAGGCCGCCCAGGCTCCGGTGGCGGAGGATGCCGCGCCGAAGCTGAGCGGCAAGGAGGAGCGCGCGCGCCGCGAGCACGCCGCCAACTCGCAGCGCCCGCCGCGCACCCCCGAGCAGCGCGACGCGGAGCGCCGCGAGCTGCGCCGTGGCAAGGCCGTCGCCCGCCGACGCCGCCGCGAGCAGGAGAAGGCCAAGCGCGCGACCGCCGACAAGGGCACCGGCACACCGCCGGCCGAGCCGAAGGTCACGACGCCGCAGGCCCGCACCGGGACCGTCGTCTCGTCGAAGTCCGACAAGACGATCGTCGTCCGGATCGACATGGCCCGGCGTCATCGCCGCTACCAGAAGATCGTCCGCTCGACGTCGAAGCTGCACGCCCATGACGAGGCCAACGAGGCCAACGAGGGCGATCGCGTCCGCGTCGTGGAAAGCCGTCCGCTCTCGCGCACGAAGCGCTGGAAGCTCGTCGAGGTCCTGGAGCGCGCGAAGTGATCCAGAACGAGACACGCCTCAAGGTCGCCGACAACACGGGCGCCCGCGAGATCCTCTGCATCCGCGTCAAGGGCGGCTCGCGCCGGCGCTACGCGTTCGTCGGCGACGTCATCACCGCCACGGTCAAGCAGGCCAACCCGCAGGGCACCGTCAAGAAGGGCGAGGTCGTCACGGCCGTCGTCGTGCGCACGAAGAAGTCCTTCGGCCGCAACGACGGCACGTACATCGCCTTCGACGAGAACGCCGCGGTCATCATCGACGCCCAGAACAACCCGCGCGGCACGCGCATCTTCGGACCGGTCGCCCGCGAGCTGCGCGACCGCAACTTCATGAAGATCGTCTCGCTCGCGCCCGAGGTCCTGTAGCCATGCCCGCACGCATCGTCAAGGGCGACGAGGTCGTCGTCATCAGCGGAAAGGACCGCGGCAAGATGGGCAAGGTGCTGCGCGTCGATCCGCGCAAGGACCGCGTCTACGTCGAGGGCCTGAACATCATCAAGCGCCACACGCGCCCGCGCCCGGGCTCGATGGAGCCGGGCGGCGTCATCGAGAAGGAGGGCCCGATCCACCTCTCGAACGTCGCGCTGCGCGATCCGAAGGACAAGAAGCCCACGCGCGTCAAGACGATCGTCGAGCACGGCAAGCGGATGCGCGCGTCGGCCAGGACGGGAGCGAAGTTCTAGTGTCCACGCAGACATCCGCACCACCGGCGCGCCTGAAGGCGCGCTACCTCGAGGAGATCCGCCCGGCGCTCGTGGAGCGCTTCGGCTACACGTCGGTCATGCAGGCGCCGCGGATCGAGAAGATCGTGCTGAACATGGGCGTCGGCGACGCCAAGCAGGACTCCAAGGCGCTCGACGCCGCGCAGGAGCAGCTTGCGACGATCGCCGGCCAGAAGCCCAACGTGCGCCGCGCGCGCAAGTCGATCGCGAACTTCAAGCTGCGCGAGGGGATGCCCGTCGGGCTCGCGGTCACGCTGCGCAACGAGCGCGCCTACGAGTTCCTCGACCGGCTCATGTCGATCGCGATCCCCCGGATCCGCGACTTCCGCGGGCTGAAGGCCAACGCCTTCGACGGCCGCGGCAACTACTCGCTGGGCATCCGCGAGCAGACGATCTTCCCGGAGATCGACTACGACTCGGTCGACCAGGTGCGCGGGCTGGACGTCACGATCACGACGTCGGCCAAGACCGACCTCGAGGCGTTCGCGCTGCTCGAGGCGTTCGGCATGCCGTTCTCCAAGGAGCACCGGCCCGACAGGGCCGAGCAGGAGGCCAGGCAGGCCGCGGCCGAGGAGGCCGCCCGGCATGAGGAGGCGCGCGTGAAGGCCGAGGCCGAGCAGGCCGCGCTCGAGCAGCTCAAGCAGGAGAACCCGGAGGCCTACGAGCGTCCGGCGGAGGAGCCCGCCGAGGACACCCAGGAGGAATCAGGCCAGTGATCCCTCTCGCAGCCACCTGCGCCACCCGGCGGGCGCCGATCACCGCCGCCCGGTCGTCGTCGTGCCGGCGTCACACCTTCCTTCCTGCGTCCCTGCCGGCCGGCGCCGCGCCGCATCACGCCCGAGATCACGAGAGGAACCACTAGGATGGCCAAGACGTCCCAGCGGGTGCGGCAGGCGCGCCCCGCGAAGTACAAGTCCCGGGAGTACAGTCGTTGCCGCCGTTGCGGCCGGGCCCGCGCCGTGTACCGCAAGTTCGGCCTCTGCCGGATCTGCCTGCGCGAGCTGGCCCACGACGGGTTCATCCCGGGAATGACCAAGTCTTCGTGGTAACAGGCAACACCGAGAGAACACGACCGTGAGCGCAAGCACAGACCCCATCGCAGACTTCCTGACCCGGATCCGCAACGCGATCCAGGCTGCCCACGAGACCGTCGACATCCCGTCGTCCGGTCTGAAGTCCGAGTGCGCGCGGATCCTCGCCGAGCAGGGCTACATCGAGGGCTTCGAGGTCGTCGCGCCCGATGCCGAGCATCCCGGCGAGACCCTGCGCGTGCGCCTGAAGTACACCTCCGACCGCCGCTCGGCGATCTCCGGCCTCAAGCGCGTCTCGCGCCCCGGCCGCCGCACGTACGCGGGCTCCAAGGAGATCCCGAAGGTGCTCGGCGGCATGGGCACCGCCATCGTCTCCACGTCCCGCGGCGTCATGACCGGCCACGAGGCCCGCAGCGCGGGCGTCGGCGGCGAGGTCGTGGCGCACGTCTGGTAGCCGCCATGTCGCGAATCGGAAAGAAGCCCATTCCCGTCCCGGCCGGCGTCACCGTGTCGATCGAGCCCGAGCTCGTGCGCGTCAACGGCCCGCGCGGCGAGCTGTCCGAGCGCGTGCCGCTCGCGATCACCGTCGAGCAGGCCGACGACGAGCTCGTCGTCAAGCGCCCGACCGACCGCGGCGAGCACCGCGCGCTGCACGGGCTCACCCGCTCGCTCGTGGCGAACATGGTCGAGGGCGTCACCAACGGCTTTCAGAAGACGCTCGAGATCCAGGGCGTCGGCTATCGCGCCCTGCTCAAGGGCCGCGATCTCGAGCTCGCCCTCGGCTACTCGCATCCCGTGCCGATCAAGGCACCCGACGGGATCGAGTTCGAGGTGCCCCAGCCGACGCGCATCGTCGTGAAGGGCAACTCCAAGCAGCAGGTCGGCGAGATCGCCGCCAACATCCGCAAGCAGCGCCCGCCGGAGCCGTACAAGGGCAAGGGCATTCGCTACGAGGGCGAGTACGTGGCGCGGAAGGTGGGCAAGCGCGCATGAGCGTCAAGACCAAGCCGCAGAGCCGGCTCAAGCGCCGCCGCCGGGTGCGCGCCAAGATCTCCGGCACGGCCGAGCGGCCGCGCATCTCGGTGTTCCGCTCCAACCGCGGGATCGCCGCGCAGCTCGTCGACGACATCGCCGGTCACACGCTGGCGGCCGTCGCCTGGACGGAGTCGCCGCTGCGCGACAAGGCCCCGATGGAGCAGGCCGCCGCGGCGGGCAAGCTGCTCGCCGAGCGCGCCCAGGCCGCCGGCGTCTCGACCGCCGTCTTCGACCGCGGCGGCTACCGCTACCACGGCCGCGTCAAGGCGTTCGCCGACGGCGTTCGCGAAGGAGGACTGACCGTATGACGTGCTCGACGATCGCCACGGCGGTCCCCAATCGGAGGTCCTCGCGATGAGCGCACCAGTCGTCGATCGCTCCGTCAGCCAGGCGGGGCTCGATCTGCAGGAGCGCGTGGTCGAGATCAACCGCGTCGCGAAGGTCGTCAAGGGCGGCCGGCGCTTCTCGTTCACGGCGCTCGTCGTCGTCGGTGACGAGCGCGACGTCGTCGGCGTCGGCTACGGCAAGGCCAACGAGGTCCCGCTGGCGATCCAGAAGGGCGTCGAGCAGGCCAAGAAGAACCTCTTCCGCGTGCCCAAGCACGGCGCGACGATCACGCACACGACGACCGGCGTCTACGGCGCGGGCCGCGTCTTCATGAAGCCCGCCTCGCCCGGTACCGGCGTCATCGCCGGCGGCGGCGTGCGCGCGGTGCTCGAGCTCGCCGGCATCCACGACATCCTGTCCAAGTCGCTGGGCTCGCAGAACCCGATCAACCTCGTCAAGGCGACGATCGCCGGCCTGCAGGGCCTGCGCCGCCCCGAGGAGGTCGCCGAGCTGCGCGGCCTGTCGATCAACCAGGTGCTCGGGCTCGGCGGTGGCGGCGACGCCGCGGCCGAGACGATCCCGGGCGCCGGCGAGGCGCCGCAGGGCGACGCCGACGAGGCGCCGCAGGCCGACGCGCCTGAGGCTCCGCAGGCCGAGGCGCCCGAGGCCGACGCGCCGCAGGCCGAGGCGCCCGAGGCCGACCCGCCCGAGGCCGCGGAGGAGCCGGCCGCCGTCGCGACGGAGGAGCCCGAGGCGTCGTGAAGATCACGCAGTACAAGTCCAAGAACGGCTCCGACCAGCGCCAGCTCGACACGCTGCGCTCGCTCGGGCTGCGCCGGATCGGTCAGGTCGTCGAGGTCGACGACACGCCGCAGTCGCGCGGCATGATCCATCGCGTCCGCCATCTCGTCCGCATCGTCGAGGAGCAGTCATGACCCCGCCCGAGCCCGAAGGCATCGACCCGAAGGACATCGGGCTGCACTCGCTCAAGCCCGCCCCGGGCAGCCGCCGGCCGCGCAAGCGCGTCGGCCGCGGCCACGGCTCGGGGACCGGCAAGACGTCCGGCCGCGGCCACAAGGGCGCCGGCGCGCGCTCGGGCTCCAAGACCCGGCCCGGCTTCGAGGGCGGCCAGATGCCGATCCACATGCGGATGCGCAAGCTGCGCGGGCCGCACATGAAGAAGTCGATGCCGTTCGAGCCCTTCCGCACGCACACGCAGGCCGTCAACCTGCAGGACCTCGAGCGCCGCTTCGAGTCCGGCGACGAGGTCACGCTCGAGGCGATGAAGGCCAAGGGCCTGGGCACGCGCAAGGACATCGCCGTGAAGGTGCTCGCCAAGGGCGCGATCACCAAGCCCCTGACGGTGCACGCCCACAAGTTCAGCGGCGCCGCCCGCGAGGCCATCGAGGCCGCCGGCGGCACCTGCCAGACGGTCGCCGACTGACGTTCCCGCACGCCCGCTCCGGTCGCCTCGCGGCGCGCCGGTGCAGGCGCTCGGAGTCACGCGCCCCCGGCCTTCCGACGCCGCTGCGGGGCGCCTGGGTTCGGGGCTGCGGGGATGCCCTATTCTGAGCCGTCGTGCTGGCCACGATCCTCACGGCCTTCAAGGTCGCCGACATCCGCAAGAAGCTTGCGGTCACGATGTTCATCCTCGCGCTGTACCGGCTCGGGACGCACATCCCCGTGCCCGGAATCAACGTCGAGGCGCTGCAGTCGCTGCAGGACTCCTTCAGCGGCTCGAACATCCTCGGGTTCCTGAACCTCTTCAGCGGCGGCGGCCTGTCGCGCTTCGGCCTCTTCGCGCTCGGGATCATGCCGTACATCACGGCCTCGATCATCCTGCAGCTCCTGACGGTCGTCGTGCCGTCGCTGGAGAAGCTGCAGAAGGAGGGCGAGGTCGGCCAGCAGCGCATCACGCAGTACACCCGCTACCTCACCGTCGGCCTGTCCTTCGGGCAGTCGATCGGCTACGTCTTCCTCTTCCGCTCGCAGGCCGCGGCCGCCGGCCAGCCGCTCGTCGACAACTTCAACGCCGCCCGCGTGCTGCTCATCGTCCTGTCGTTCACGGCCGGCTGCATCCTCGTCATGTGGCTCGGCGAGCTCATCACGCAGCGCGGCATCGGCAACGGCATCTCGCTCATGATCTTCGCCTCGATCGTCTCGGGGCTGCCGCGCGGCGTGCAGGCCTGGGCGACGAGCTCGGACCCGGTCTTCAAGGTCATGATGCCGTTCATCGCGCTCGGCGTCATCGCGGCGATCGTCTTCGTGCAGGAGGGCCAGCGACGCATCCCGATCCAGTACGCCAAGCGCGTCATCGGCCGTCGCATGACCCAGGGCGGCCAGACCTACCTGCCGCTGCGCGTCAACATGGCCGGCGTCATCCCGGTCATCTTCGCCGCCTCGATCATGGCCTTCCCGCCGACCGTCGGCCAGCTGCTCAACAACGAGATCGGGCGCGACTTCGCCGCGTTCTTCTCGCCCAACGGCTGGGCCTACATCGTCGGCGAGTCGATCTTCATCATCCTGTTCTGCTACTTCTACACCGCGGTCACGTTCAACCCCGTCGACCAGGCCGACAACCTCAAGAAGTACGGCGGCTTCATCCCGGGCGTGAGGCCAGGCCGGCCCACGGCGGAGTTCCTGGACCGCGTCCTCGCGCGCCTGACGTTCCCGGGTGCGCTGTACCTCGCCGCGGTCGCGGCGATGCCGACGATCCTCATCAACCAGACCAGCGCGAACTTCTTCTTCGGCGGGACGTCGATCCTCATCGTCGTCGGCGTCGCGCTGGACACGATGAAGCAGCTCGAGGCGCAGCTCATGATGCGCAACTACGAGGGCTTCCTGAAGTAGCGGGCGGCTGCGCGAGGTTCGGCCTCCGGCTCCGCGCACGCACCCGTCGGGCAGTAGTCTCTCGGCCGCCATGTCCAGCGAGCTCAACCTCATCCTGCTCGGCCCCCCGGGCGCGGGCAAGGGCACGCAGGCCGAGCGCCTGACGGACGATTTCAACCTGCCGTACATCGCGACGGGGAACATCCTGCGCACGGCCGTCCGCGACGAGACCGAGCTCGGCAAGCAGGCCAAGGGCTACATGGACGCGGGCGGCCTCGTTCCCGACGCGGTCATCACCGGCGTCATCCTCGAGGCGCTCGAGAGCGCCGACGCGCTCGACGGCTTCCTGCTCGACGGCTTTCCGCGGACGATCCCGCAGGCCGACGCGCTCGCCGACGGCCTCGCCGCCGCCGAGCGGCGCCTGACCGCGGTCATCCTCATCGACGTGCCCGACGAGGAGGTCACGCGCCGCCTGTCGGGCCGCCGCGTCAGCGTCAAGACCGGGCGCGTCTACCACGTGGAGTTCGACCCGCCCAAGCACGAGGGGCGCTGCGACATCGACGGCTCGCGCCTCATCCAGCGCGACGACGACAAGCCCGAGACGATCGCCAAGCGCCTGGCCGTCTACCACGGCGAGACCGAGCGCCTCATCGACTACTACGACGAGCGCGGACTGCTGCGGCGGTTCGACGGCACCCGGTCGCCCACGGAGGTGCACGACCACATCCGCGCGACGATCGCCACGCTGCGCCTCGAAGACGAGCTGTAGGGCGCGCAGGCTTGATCGTCAAGAAGACCCCTGAGCAGATCGACAAGATGGCCGCGGCGGGCGACATCCTCGTCCGCACCCTGGCGCTCGTCGAGCGCAAGATCAGGCCCGGCGTCACGACGAAGGAGCTCGACAGCGCGGCGGAGAAGTTCATCCGCTCGCAGGGCGCGACGCCCGCCTTCAAGGGCTACCGGGGCTTTCCGGGCTCGCTGTGCATCTCGCCCAACTCGATGGTCGTGCACGGCATCCCGGGCTCGTACGCGCTGAGCAAGGGCGACATCCTCTCCGTCGACTGCGGCGTCGTGCTCGACGGCTGGGTCGCCGACGCCGCGCGCACGTTCCCGGTCGGGCCGATCTCGCCGACCGCCCGCAAGCTGCTCGACGCGACCGAGCGCTCGCTGTTCGCCGCCGTCGAGCAGTGCCGGCCCGGCAACCGGCTCGGCGACGTCTCCCACGCGGTCCAGCAGGTCGTCGAGGCCGACGGCCTGTCGGTCGTGCGCTCGCTCGTCGGGCACGGCATCGGGCGCGACATGCACGAGGATCCGCAGATCCCCAACTACGGGCCGCCCGGCAAGGGCGTCAAGCTCGAGGAGGGCATGGTCTTCGCCGTCGAGCCGATGGTCACGGTCGGCCGCCACGCCGTCCGGATGGCGGAGGACCAGTGGGCGATCTACTCCCAGGACGGCTCGCTCGCCGCGCACTTCGAGTTCACGATCGCAGTCACCGCGGACGGCCCGCGGGTGCTCACACCGTGGCACCAGCCGGGATCCTGAACGGCTTTGCTACCCTCACTGGTCGCGCCTGCGGCGGGATATTCCGTGTCCCGCGCGCGTTTCCTCCTCACGTCTGCAGAAGGGACTCATGAAGGTACGACCGTCGGTCAAGCCGATGTGCGAGAAGTGCAAGATCATCCGCCGCCACGGCGCGGTCCTGGTCATCTGCTCCAATCCGCGCCACAAGCAGCGTCAGGGCTAGACGATGGCTCGAATCGCCGGGATCAACATCCCCCTGAACAAGCGCGCCGAGATCGGCCTGACGTACATCTACGGCGTCGGGCGCGCCAGCGCCAACGAGATTCTGCGCAACACGCAGATCGAGCCGGACCGCAAGGTCCGCGACCTCACCGAGGACGAGGTCGCTCGCCTGCGCGAGGCGATCGACGATCTCACCGTCGAGGGCGATCTGCGTCGCGAGCGCTCCCAGAACATCAAGCGCCTGATGGAGATCGGGTGCTACCGCGGCCTACGTCATCGCCGCGGCCTGCCCGTCCGTGGGCAGAACACCAAGACGAACGCCCGCACGCGCAAAGGGCCAAAGCGCATGCAGGTTGCCGGCAAGAAGAAGGCCACGAAGAAATAGAGGACATCCCAGTTGCCTGCTCCCAAGCGACCCCAGCGTGGCCGACGCAAGCCGAAGAAGAACATCCCCATCGGCCAGGCCCACATCAAGACCTCCTTCAACAACACGATCGTGTCGCTGTCCGACAAGGACGGCAACGTGATCGCGTGGGAGTCCGCCGGCGGTGCCGGCTTCAAGGGATCGCGCAAGTCCACCCCGTTCGCAGCGCAGGTCACCGCCGACGCGGCCGCGCGCAAGGGCATCGACCAGGGCCTGCAGAAGGTCGAGGTCTTCGTCAAGGGCCCGGGCTCGGGCCGCGAGACCGCGATCCGCTCCCTGCAGGCCGCGGGCCTCGAGGTCACGGGCGTCAAGGACGTGACCCCGCAGGCGCACAACGGCTGCCGTCCTCGCAAGCGGCGGAGGGTCTAGCGCATGGCACGTGACACAGGCGCAGCCTGCAAGCAGTGCCGCCGCGAAGGCCAGAAGCTCTTCCTCAAGGGCGAGCGCTGCCTGACCGACAAGTGCGGCGTCGAGCGGCGCGCGTACCCGCCCGGCGATCACGGGCGCGGTCGCCAGAAGCAGTCCGAGTACCGCGTGCAGCTTCGCGAGAAGCAGAAGGCGCGCCGCTACTACGGCGTCCTGGAGAAGCAGTTCCGCATCTATTACGACAAGGCGTCGCGCATGGACGGGATCACCGGCGAGAACCTGCTCGCGATCCTCGAGTCGCGGCTGGACAACGTGATCGTGCGCCTCGGCTTCGCGGCCTCGCGCCGCCAGGCCCGCCAGCTCGTGCGCCACGGCCATTGGACGGTCAACGGCCGCCGCGTCGACATCCCCAGCTATCAGGTGCGCGACGGCGACGTCATCGCCGTCAAGGCCGGCACGCCCGTCGAGCCGCTGATCCGAGACGCCACGGAGCTCACCGCTCAGGTCCCCGCGTGGCTGCAGGCCGACCATGACTCCCTGACCGCGAAGGTGCTCCGCCGGCCCGAGCGCCGGGAGATCGCCGCTCCGGTTCAGGAGCAGCTCATCGTCGAGCTGTACTCGAAGTAGCCGCAGTTCGTCCCTCCCGCTCGTCCCGCGACAGGCGCGCGGGGGCGGGCGGGCCCGATTCACCCCGACGTTAGGACCCCGATGCTCGACTTCCAAGTCCCCCGAATCACCAGTGAGACGGTCGAGGAGAACCGTGGCTCGTTCACCATCGAGCCACTCGACCGTGGTTTCGGCTACACGTTCGGCAACTCGCTGCGGCGCGTGCTGCTGAGCTCGCTCGCGGGCGCAGCCGTGACGAGCGTGCGCATCGAGGGGGTCGCCCACGAGTTCTCCACGATCAAGGGCATCAAGGAGGACGTCACCGACATCGTCCTGAACCTCAAGGGCATCGTCTGCCGGATGCACTCCGACGCGACCGAGGTCGAGGCGCCGCTCGTCGTCACCGGCCCCGGCGAGATCACGGCGGGCGACATCGACCTGCCCTCGGGCGTCGAGGTCCTCAACCCCGAGGTCCACATCGCGACGCTCGAGAAGAAGACCAAGCTCGAGCTGTACCTCACCGTCGGCCGCGGGCGCGGCTACCGCCAGTCGGAGGACAACAAGTCCGCCGACCAGCCGATCGGCGTCATCCCGATCGACTCGATCTTCTCGCCGGTGCGGCGCGTCGCCTACGGCGTCGAGCCCGCCCGCGTCGGCCAGCGCACCGACTACGACAAGCTCACGCTCGACATCGAGACCGACGGGTCGATCGACCCGCAGGCCGCGCTGCGCGAGGCCGCCGAGATCCTCATCGCGCAGCTGGCGATCTTCACCGACGCCGACCGCATCGAGGAGCTGCGCGCCGGCCCCGGCGGTCAGCTCGAGGGCTCCAACGGCCACGGCGCGCTCGCCGGCGCCGGGGCGGCGGGCGCCTCCGCCGGGCCGATGCACGACATCCTCATCGAGGAGCTCGAGCTCGGCGTGCGCTCGTACAACTGCCTCAAGCGCGCGGGCATCCAGACCGTCGGCGATCTCATCTCCAAGTCCGAGGGCGAGCTCAACGCGATCCCGAACTTCGGCAAGAAGTCGATCGACGAGGTCATCGAGACGCTCCACAACCGCGGTCTCGACCTCCGCGCCGACTGAACTAGACTCCTCCTCCGCTCATGCGCCACCAGAAGACACGCAACAAGCTCAGCCGCTCGTCATCGCATCGCAAGGCGCTGCTCATGAACCTCTGCAAGGAGGTCATCGAGCACGAGCGGATCAAGACGTCCGAGGCGAAGGCCAAGGCCGTCAAGCCCGAGCTCGAGAAGCTCATCACGCTCGCCAAGCGCGGCGACCTGCATGCGCGCCGCCAGGCGCTCTCGACGCTCGGCCAGGACAAGTTCGTCGTGCACACGCTGTTCGCCGAGGTCGCTCCGCGGTACGCGGGGCGGTCGGGCGGCTACACGCGCATCCTCAAGCTGGGCCCTCGTCGGTCGGATTCGACCGAGATGGTCTATCTCGAGCTGGTCTAGGCGCTCGTTCTCTCGGCGTCCGTGGTGGGCGCCGTCCGGCTCGCGGCGCCGACCCCGGGAGGCGACGTGCGACCTCCCGTAGGGCGTGGGATCTGCAGTAGCCGCCAGAGCCTCCCGGGTGTCGGGCCACGAGCCGGACGGCGCCGTCGTGGCCGGTGGTGGCCGGCGGCCGCTCGGCGTGCTGGTCTTGCTGGGGTTGTGCGCGAAGCGTCCCCATGTGGGACGGATGGTGCGAGACCCGTGAGCGCGGGTTGTGGTCGTGCGCGTCGCGTCTGGGTGCGGGACGGATCGCGCGTGACCCTACTCGTAGTCGCGGGTGACGCGGAGCATGCGGGCGATCTCGCGCCACGTGGGCTCGGGACGCAGGTCGGCGAAGGGCGCGCCGGGGTGCAGGTAGCTCTCGGCGACCCATGCGCCGAAGGACTCGAGGAAGTCGGCGAGCGTCGGGGCCGGTTCCTGGCGGGCGGCGTCCTCGCTCAGGAGCGCGAGGTAGGCGGTGAGGTCCTCGAGCGTCTCGACGGACTCCCAGTCCTCGGCGTCGCGCGGCGCGGCCATCGCTGCGAACGCTATCTGACCGCGCGGCCCGTAGGCTGCTGGCGGTGACGAACGAGGAGGCGCACCGGCTCGCCCGTGAGAAGGGCGTCTCCGCGCCGGTGTACTGGGTGGCGAAGTCGTTCCTGCTGCCGTTCATGCGGCTGTACTTCCGGATGCGGATCGACGGCGCCGAGCGGATCCCGGCGGAGGGGGCGGTCATCATCGCCCCCAACCACAAGAGCTTCTGGGATCCGTTCTTCATCGGCGTCTCGACGAATCGCAAGCCGCGCTTCATGGGCAAGACCGAGCTCTTCGAGCGCCCGACCGGGCGGCTGCTCGTCGGGCTCGGCGCGTTTCCGGTCCGGCGCGGGGAGGCCGACGCCGACGCCCTGGAGACCGCCCGCACCATCCTGCGCCAGGGCGGGGCGCTCGCGCTCTTCCCGGAGGGCACGCGGGTCCGCGACGCCGACGAGCTCGGAAGCCCGCGCAGCGGCGCCGCGCGCCTGGCGCTCGAGACCGGCACGCCGATCGTGCCGGCCGCGATCAGCGGGACCGAGCGCCTCTTCCTCGGGCCGCTGCCCAAGCCCCGCCGCGTCTCCCTGTCGTTCGGCGAGCCGATCGAGGTGACCGAGCTCGCGCCCTCGCCCGAGGTCGCCCGCGAGCTCGTCGCCGAGGAGCTGTGGCCCGAGGTGCAGCGCGAGTTCGGCAGGCTGCGCGCGAAGCGCGGCCTCGTCGCCGCCGCGCTGGCGGCGCTCGGGCTCGGCGCGGGCGCCGGGGTGGCGGTGCATCGCCGCCACGCGACCCGGAGGCGGTGGAGCGGGGCCTGGACCGCGCTCAAGGCCGGTCCGCGCGGGAAAGGCGGACGACCGGGGCCGGCGGCACGACGCCGGCGCGCGGCACGCCGGCGCCTGCGGCGCCGGCGCTGAAGGGACGAGGACGCCTCGCCGGGGGCGGGCGGCGAGCGCACGTAGGCTGCGCTCCATGAACGCAAGGCCACAGCGCCCGGCCGCCCGGTGCGTCCGCGCGAGCGCGGAGCGCGGCCGATGACGAGCCGCATCCTGCTCGAGTACGACGGCACGGGCTTCGCCGGGTGGGCGCGCCAGCCCGGCCAGCGGACGGTGCAGGAGGAGCTCGAGCGCGCGCTGCGCACGGTGCTGCGCGCGGACGAGCTCGCCGTCACGGTGGCCGGCCGCACGGACCGCGGCGTCCACGCGTGGGGGCAGGTCTGCTCCTACGAGCACGAGGCCGTCGACCCGCTGCGCCTCAACGCGCTGCTGCCCGCCGACGTCGCGGTGCTCGACTGCAACCCCGCGCCGGAGGGCTTCAGCGCCCGCCACGACGCGGTCTCGCGCACGTACTGCTACCGCGTGCTGCACCGCCGCGCGCGCTCGGTCTGGCACGAGCGTCGCGCGCTCTGGCACGGCTGGGATCTCGACCGCGACGCGCTCGCGGCCTGCGCTCGCGAGCTGCCCGGCACGCACGACTTCACCGCGTTCACACCGAAGGACGGCTACCACACGCGCTACGAGCGCGACGTGCAAGCCGCGGAGTGGCGCGAGGACGGCGATCTGCTCGAGTTCTGGATCACGGCCGACGCGTTCATGCGCCAGATGAACCGCATCCTCGTCGGGACGATGCTCGAGGTGGCGACCGGCCGCCGCGCACCGGAGCAGTTCGCGGCGCTCCTGCGCGGGGCTCCCCGGACGAGCGCCGGCCCGACCGCCGCCCCGCACGGGCTCGCGCTCGCCGCGGTCGGGTATCCGCCACGGCGCTGACTATCCTCGGTGAGCCCGATGAAGGTGCTGCTGACCAACGACGACGGGATCGAGGCCCAGGGGCTGCAGACGCTGCGCCAGGCGCTGCTGCACGTGCCCGGCATCGAGCTCGTGACGATCGCCCCCGACGGCAACCGCTCGGCGATGGCGCGCTCGATCACGACGATGCGCCCGCTCTGGGTCGAGGAGATCGCCTTCGACGACGGGACGGTCGGCTACGCGACGGACGGAACGCCCGTCGACTGCGTCCGTCTGGCGAACCTCGGGCTCGTCGACGGCTTCGAGGCGCAGCTCATCGTCTCGGGCATCAACCACGGCGCGAACCTGGGCGACGACATCACCTACTCGGGGACCGTCGCCGCCGCGTTCGAGGGCGTCGTGCTCGGCCTGCCCGCGATCGCGGTCTCCCAGCAGTCCTCCGCGCGCGAGATGGACTTCCGCCTCTCGGAGACCTTCGACTTCGACGAGGGCGCGCGCTTCGTCGCCCGCGTCGTCGAGGAGATCGACGACGTGCCGCTGCCGCGCGGCACGCTGCTCAACGTCAACTGCCCGGCCGGCGACGCGACGGGCGTGCAGGTCACCCGCCTGGGCAAGCGCATCTACCGCGACGAGCTGACGCTGACCGACGAGCCCGACGACGGCGACGCCGCGAGGGTCCGACCGCGGCGGCGCTACTGGGTCTACGGCCGCGATCACGGCTTCCACGACGAGCCGGGCACCGACCTCGCCGCCGTCGCGGCGGGGCAGATCTCGGTCACGCCGCTGCACTTCGACCTGACCGCGGCCGAGGAGATGGACGCCCTGGAGCGCCACGATCTCGGTCGGCTGCTCGCGCCGGCCGCCCGGGAGGTGGAGTGACGGCGGGCGCGCGCACGGCCGCCGACCGCCGGCCGCAGGGAGGTGGGGTCGTCCCGGGTCGTCGCACGGCGCCGGCGGGGCCGCCCGCGAGCTGCCGATGAGCGCCGGCGCCGAGCGGCGCGCGGCGCTGCTGCGCGAGCAGCTGCACCACCACGGCCACCGCTACTACGTCCTCGACGACCCGCAGATCGGCGACGACGAGTACGACGCGCTGCTCGACGAGCTGCGCGCGCTCGAGGCCGAGCATCCCGAGCTCGTCACCCCGGACTCCCCGACGCAGCGCGTCGGCGGCGAGCCGGTCTCGTCGCTGCCGAAGGTCGAGCACGAGATCCCGATGCTGTCGCTGGCCAACGCGCGCACCGAGGAGGAGCTGCGCGCCTGGGTCGCGCGGATGCGCGCGCACCTCGCTCGGGAGGGCATCGACGACCCGAGCTTCGAGTTCGTCGCCGAGCCGAAGATCGACGGCCTGGCGATCTCGCTGCGCTACGAGGACGGCGTGCTCGTGCGCGGCGCCACGCGCGGCAACGGCGAGATCGGCGAGGACGTCACCCACAACCTGCGGACGATCCCGACCATCCCGCTGCGCGTCGAAGGCGCGCCGCCGGTGCTCGAGGTGCGCGGCGAGATCTACATGTCGCTCGCCGACTTCGCGGCGCTCAACGAGCGCCGCGCGGAGGCCGGGCTGTCGACGTTCATGAACCCGCGCAACGCCGCGGCGGGCACGATCCGCCAGCTCGACCCGCGGCTGGCCCGCGAGCGGCCGCTGTCGATGTGGACCTACGGCGTTGGACGCGTCGACGGCCAGGCGTTCGAGAGCCATTGGGAGGCGCTGGAGTGGCTGCGCGCGCACGGGTTCCGCGTCAACGCCGACATCCTGCTGCTGGACTCAGAGGACGAGGTCGTCGCGCAGTGCCTGGCCTGGCAGGAGCGCCGCGGCAGCCTGGACTTCGAGATCGACGGCGTCGTCGTGAAGGTCTCAGACCTCGAGTTGCAGCGCCGGCTCGGGGTCGTCGGGCGCGACCCGCGCTGGGCGATCGCCTGGAAGTTCCCGCCCACGACGAAGGTCACGACGCTGCGCGACATCATGTGGAACGTCGGCAAGTTCGGCGACCTGCACCCGTTCGCCGTGCTCGAGCCCGTCCACGTCGGCGGCGTGACCGTCAAGCTCGCGACGCTGCACAACGAGGAGGACCTCGCCCGCAAGGACCTGCGCGTCGGCGACGAGGTCATCGTCCTGCGCGCGGGCGACGTCATCCCGCAGGTCGTCTCGCCCGCGCCCCACGCGGTCGAGCGCGCCGGCCGGGCCGAGCCGCCGCGGCCGCCGGAGCGCTGCCCGGCGTGCGGCACCCCGACCGTCAAGCCCGAGGACTCGGTCTTCACGATGTGCCCGAACCCGATCTGCCCCGGCCGCCAGTGGCAGCTGCTCAAGCACTTCGTCTCGCGCGGGGCGATGGACATCGACGGCCTCGGCGAGAAGCAGGTCGCCCAGCTCCAGCAGGCCGGCCTCGTCACGACCGCGGCCGACTTCTACCGGCTGACCGCCGCTCAGCTCGGCGAGCTCGAGGGCTTCGGCGAGATCTCGGCGAACCGGACCGTCGAGAACATCGCGGCGTCGCGCACCCGGCCGTTCGGGCGCCTGCTCTTCGCGATCGGCCTCGAGGAGGTCGGCGCGGTCACGGGCCGCAACCTCGCCCAGCGCTTCCGGACGATCGACGCGCTGCTGGCGGCCGGCCCGGAGGAGATCGAGCAGACCTCGGGCGTCGGCCCGAAGATGGCCGCCCGCATCCACGAGCAGCTCGCCGAGGACCGCATGCGAGCCCTCATCGAGGACCTGCGCGGCGAGGGCGTCGTCATGGAGCTCGAGGGGCCGCCGCCCGGCGAGGGCCCGCTCGCCGGCAGGACGTTCGTGCTCACCGGCACCCTGCCCGAGCTCACGCGCGAGCAGGCGACGGAGCGCATCGAGGCCGCGGGCGGGCGCGTGACGACGAGCGTGTCGAAGAAGACCGACCACGTCGTCGCGGGCGCGACGCCGGGCTCCAAGCTCGAGAAGGCCGAGCGCCTCGGCGTTCCGGTGCTCGACGAGGCCGGGCTGCTCGCGCTGCTCGACGAGGGCTGACCCCGCGGCCGCGCGTCGATCAGCGCGGGGCCGCGCCGCCCGTCCGGGGGACGGCGCCGCCCGACCGCGGCGGCCTGGCCGGCTTGCTGCTCAGCCGCGCGATCGCCGTCACGATCCGGTCCTCGCGCGCCTTGGCGGCATACGTGTTCGCGCGGTTGAACAGGAGCGCGAAGCCGATCTCGCGCCCGCCCGCGGCGCGGCAGTAGCCCGCCAGCGCGCTGACGAGCCGCAGCGTTCCCGTCTTGACGCGGCAGCGCCCGGCGGCGGCGGTGCCGCGCATGCGCCGCCGCACGGTCCCGGTGGCGCCCGTCACCGCCAGCGAGGCGCGAAAGCTCTGCGCGAGGTCGCTCGCGTGCAGACGCTCGAGCAGCCGCACGACCTGGCGCGGGGACGCGCGGTTGCGCCGCGAGAGCCCCGAGCCGTCGCGGATCAGCGGCCGGACGCCGAGGTCGCGCAGGGTGTCGCGCGCGACCGCGGCGCCGTCGCGCGTCGTGCCGTCCGCGCGGTAGCGGGCGCCGAGCGCCTTGAGCAGCATCTCGGCGGCGAAGTTGTTGGAGGGCACGTTGACGTAGCGCGCGAGCTCGGCGACCGGCATCGAGGGCGCGGAGGCGATCGTCCGGGCGCCCTTCGGGGCGGAGCCGGCGCGGCTGCGGCCCGTCGTGCGCACGCCGACCGCCCGCAGCCGCGCGGCGAAGCGCGCCGCCGCGAAGCGCGCCGCGTCCAGCCGCGCGCGGCCGCGGAAGATCCCGCGGTCGTAGGCGAGCGCGCTCAGGACGCCGCCGAGGTCGCTGTCGTAGCCGCGGCAGCAGCCCGCGCGGCGCTCGTCGAAGGCGCGCTCGTCGCCGACGATCGATCCCTCGATGCGCCGGATCCCTGCCCTGCGGACCGACCGCGCGAGCACGGCGGCCTTGGAGTCGCCGAAGAAGGGGTCGCCGCCGCCGACGATCACGAGGTCGCCGCGCAGCGTGCCGCCCGGGGTGATCCGCGCCGCGGCCGCGGTGACGGCGTCGGTGCTCAGCGTCGCCGTCGGGCCGAGGCGCAGCAGCGCGGCCGACGTCGTGAACAGCTTCTCGACCGACGCCGGGATCCGCGCGACGTCCGCCCGGCGCGCGTACAGGACCTCGCCGGTGTCCATGTCGCGCACGTAGGCGCCCGAGGACGCGGGCGCCCGGCTCATCTCGCGCGAGACCCTCTTTCGCAGATCGGACTCGGTGTACGCGGCCGCCGGGACGGCGCCCGCGAGCGTCGCCGCCAGCGCGAGCAGCGTGATGGAGAACCGGCGCATCGACGGTAGACAACAACATCGGGCGGTCGAAGGTGCGCCGTCGCCCGCGCCGGCAAGGCGGGATGCGGATGACCGTCGGCGGCCTGGGACGTACACTCAGGGCACATGGGCAAGGTCGTCAAGTTCGAGCCCCAGGCCAAGGATCGGACCGCCTCCTCCAAGCGCTCGAAGACCGCGCTCGTGCTCGGTGGCGGGGGCTTCACGGGCGGCGTCTACGAGATCGGCGCCCTGCGGGCGCTCGACCTGCTCACGGTCAACCGGACGGTCAACGACTTCGACGTCTACGTCGGCACGAGCGCGGGCGCGTTCGTCGCCTCGATGACCTCCAACGGCGTGACGCCGGAGGAGATGATGCGCGTCGTCGACCACCAGCGCCCGGCGCCGTTTCCCGACCTCGACCTCGGCAACCTGCTGCGCCCGAACATCGCCGGCTTCGCGCGCAGCGCCCTGACGCTGCCGTTTCGCTCGCTGCAGCTCGCGCGCGGGATCGCGGCGCATCTCGGGCAGGTCTCGGCGATGGACCTCGTCCTGGGCCTCGCCGAGGGGCTGCCCTCCGGCGCGTACTCCGGCGCCGGCGTCGAGCGCTACCTGCACTCGGTCCTCACGAGCGACGCGAGCCGCAGCGACGACTTCCGCGAGCTCGACTCCGAGCTCTACATCACCGCGACCGACCTCGACACCTGCGAGCGCATCGTCTTCGGCGGCGACGGCTGGGACGACGTCCCGATCTCGACCGCCGTGCGCGCCTCGACGGCCCTGCCGATGGTCTACTCGCCCGTCGAGGTGCGCGGCCGCGAGCTCGTCGACGGCGGCATCGTGTCGACGACGAACCTCGACATCGCCGTCAGCGCGGGGGCCAAGTTCATCGTCGTCGTCAATCCGCTCGTCCCGTACGTCAACGACTTCAAGACGAAGATCCGCACGATGGGTGGCACGCGCACCCGCCGTGTCAGCGACATGGGCTTCCCGCAGATCGGCTACCAGGCCTTCAAGATGGTCGCCTACCAGCGCCTGCACGAGATCGCGCGCCAGTGGGAGCAGCGCTACCCGGGCGTCGACATCATCCTCATCGAGCCCGAGCCGGACGACGAGCTCATGTTCCAAACGCCGATCATGAACTTCACGTCGCGCGTGGAGATCGCCCGCCACGGCTTCCAGTCGGTCACGACGCAGCTCGCGTTCGGCTATCCGCGCTTCCGCGAGATCTGCCGGCGCCACGGCATCCAGATCTCCGCGACGCGGGTGCGCAAGGTCATGAAGCACTTCGAGGCCGAGGAGGGCCGTACGCGCGCGTGGCGCAAGATCCTCGAGCAGACGACCGGCGCGCTGCTGCGCCAGTCCGGCGATCAGGCCGACCGCGGCTGAGCGGCCTCCCGCGTTCGCCTGGGGCGGCCCGTATCGCCACCGATCAGGGCGCCGGCGCGGTGCCGGCACGTCGCGCGCCCGCCGGTGCGCGGGCGCGAGGCGACCTCGTGGCCGGCGAGGAGCTCAGAGCTTGGCCGGCTCCGCGCTGCGCTCGGCGTCAAGGCTCGTGAGGAAGAGCGACTTGTCGATCCTGCCCTGGAAGATCGGTACCCCCAGCTCCATGCACTTGGAGATCACGTCGCGACGGTCGAGTCCGGCTTCGCGAGCGAGTTCGGTGGGGGTGAGGTGATTGGGCATCGGCAGAGACCCTCCTATGTGGATTAGCGCACCCTTGTCTTGTACCACCCCGGGTGGACGGGCTCAACGACAAACCTCAGATTGGATTCGGAATGTCGATGAACTCATGGCGGATTCCGAAGCGCTCGGCGAGCAGGTCGCCGAGCGCGCGCACGCCGAGCGTCTCGGTGGCGTAGTGCCCGGCGGCGAGGAAGTGGATCGCCTCCTCGCGGGCATGCGTCATCACCCGCTCGGCCGGCTCGCCGGTCAGAAACGCGTCGTGGCCCGCGGCGACCGCGTCGCCGAGGTGGTCGGCGCCCGCGCCGGAGACGATCGCGATCGAGCGGACGCGCTCGGGACCTGCGAGGAACGCCAGCGGCTCGCGGTCCGTCAGGCGCCTGACGCGCTCGAAGAGATCCTGCGCGGCGATGCCCTCGCCCTCGAAGCGGCCGGCCACGCCGATCGGCGTCCCGCGATGCAGCGCGAACGGCTCCCGCGTGGCGCAGCCCAGCGCCCGTGCGATGAGCGCGTTGTTGCCGATCTCGGGGTGGCCGTCGAGCGGCAGGTGGTAGGCGGCGAGCGCGATGTCGTGGTCGAAGAGCAGCTGCAGGCGGCGCTTGGCCGAGCGCGTGAGCGCGAGCGGGGCGCCGTTCCAGAAGAGCCCGTGGTGGACGACGACGAGATCGGCGCCGGCGGCGGCGGCCCGCTCGAACAGCTCGGCGCTCGCCGAGACGCCCGTGACGACGAGCTCGACCGGCCGCGATCCGGGCACCTGCAGGCCGTTGGGCCCGTAGTCCTCGAACGAGGCCGGCGAGAGCAGGTCGTCGAGGTGCGCGATGATCTTGTCGAGCACGCCGGTGAACGGTACAGTTCAGCGGAAGTGGCAGGAACCCGGGCGCCAGGAGGGCTCCAGGGCGGGGGATAACTCAGGGAGCGGAACTTAGGGGTAGTCATCTTGGCCGTGGCAGTCCTCACCAGGCCCGCCGATCAGGACTCTGCCGATCACGATCTGGTGGCGGGAGTCCGCGCCGGCGACGACCGGGCCTTCGAGCTGTTGTTCCTGCGCTACCAGTCGCGGATCGCGGCGTACGTCGGCACCATGGTCCGCGACCACGGGCGCGCCGAGGACATCACGCAGGACGTCTTCGTCTCGGCGCTGCGGCGGATGCGCGAGACCGAGCGCGAGATCGTCTTCAGGCCCTGGATCTACGAGATCGCCAAGAACGCGTGCATCGACGCGTACCGCCGCTCGCGGACCGTCGACGAGATCTCCTTCGACGCCGCCAACGCCGTCGGCGAGGACGAGCACGGCCGCCTGGCCGAGCCGCACGGCACGCCGGACGACGCCGTCGAGGACAAGCTGGCGATCGACAACCTCTGCGGCGCCTTCGGAGGCCTGTCGCCGGCGCATCGCGACATCCTCGTGCTGCGCGAGTTCGACGGGCTCTCCTACCGCGAGATCGGCGAGCGGCTCGGCATCAGCGGCCCGGCCGTCGAGAGCACCCTGTTCCGCGCGCGCAAGCGGCTCACCGAGGAGTACGAGGAGCTCGTCAGCGGGGAGCGCTGCCTGCGGGTGCAGCGGCTCGTCGACAGCGCCGGCGGTCGCGCGGCCGGGCTGCGCGACCGGCGCCGCATGGACCGCCACCTCGCCCATTGCCAGCCGTGCCGGCGACATGCGCGCCGCGCCGGCCTGGACCTCGGACGGGCCGCGCCCGCCGCCACCGGCGCCGCCGCGCGGATCGCCGCCTTCCTGCCGCTGCCGGCGTTCATGCGGCGGCGCTGGGGCGGCGACGACGGCGCGCCGCCGGCCGCTCCCGGCGGCGCCGCCCCGGCGGCGCAGTGGACGGCGAACCTCGCCGGCGTCGTCGACCCCGGCACGGCGACGAGCTGGGCAAAGGCGATCGCGACGGCGGCGACGGTCGCGGTCGCCGGCGTCGGCGCGGGCTCGGCGATCCCGCACCGCGGCCTGCTCGAGCAGTTCGGCCTGCGCGGCGCGCCGCTGCGCGCGCTGCCGTTCACGGGCGGGACGGGCACCGGCGTGCTGACGCGACCGGGCCCCGGCGCGAAGCCCGGGCCCGCGGCCTCCGGCCCGAACGCGCCGGCGATCTGGCCGTCGAGGGCCTCGGGCGCCCCGTCGCGCGGCGCCGACGGCGCTCCCGCAGGCCCCGCCAAGCGGAGCAGCCCGGCGCCCGCGTCGCGGCCGCAGCCCGCCGCCGGCGCAGAGAGCCAGCCGGCCCGCCCGGCGGCGCCGCGCAGCGCGACGCCCGACCCGGTCTCGCGCGTCCTCTCCGGAGGCGGGGCGGGCGGCGCCGACACGCCCGCCGCCGGCGCGCCGGACACGTCCGACGCGCCCGCGCCGCATCCCCTGCGCGACCGGCCGACGCCCGTCGCCGACGCGCCGCGTCCCGGCGTGATCCGCCCGCTCGTGCCCCGCCCGGACCGGCCGGCGCCTCCGAGCGGGGGCTCCGGCGGCTCGGCCTCCGCGGCCGACAGCGTCTCGGGCGTCGTGAGCGAGACCTCCGCCTCCGCCACGTCGGCCGCGTCGTCGTCGGCGTCCACGGCGACCGCGGCGTCCACGGCGACCGCGACCTCGGCGGCGACGGCGACGTCGGCGGCGACGGCGAAGGCGGCGGCGACCGTACAGGCGTCGACAGCGACGCTGGCCGACCTTGGCTGACACGCCCGACGGCGAGCTCGAGCCGTTCACCGACACGGCCCTCTACGCGCTCGGCGCCTATTTCGCCGATCGCCATCCCGAGCTCATGGACGACGTCGTCCGCCAGGCCCAGCGCATCGAGGACGCGGGCGCCGCTCGCTACGCTCACAAGGAGGCCGTCTCGCTCGAGACGGCCCTGCAGACCCTCATCACGGGCCTCGCCGTTCGGTACTACCGGGCGGTCGCGGGATCGTCGTGAGATAATCGCCGGGCATCGGGGCGTGGCGCAGCCTGGTAGCGCGCTCCGTTCGGGTCGGAGAGGTCCCCGGTTCAAATCCGGGCGCCCCGATACACGCTGGAACGCACGTTCGCCGCACCCCTGCGCAGGAGCAGCCCAGACGCCTGCGCAGCGGTGCGCGCGAACGCGCCCGGCCGGGCCCGACGGCGGCGGTCCCGCGGGTTGCGCGCGCGTGCGTCAGGCGCGTTAGGCGCGCTCGCCGCCCGGGTACGACGCCGGTGAATCGAGGGCGGGCTTCCGGCCCGCCCTCGGTGTTTCGCGCGGGCGGCGCCCGCGCGGTCCGACCCGCCGGTGCCCTCGCGACGACCGCCGCCGCCGCGATCGCGAGCGCGGGGTAGGATCGCCGCCGGATGGAGATCGGCTTCGAGGCGGCGCTGCTGGCGCTCGGCCTGATGCTCATCGCCGGGGCGACGTTGTCCGGGCTCGTGCACCGGACCGTGCTGTCGCTGACGGTGCTCGCCACCGCCGCGGGGGTGCTGCTCGACGTCAGCGGCGTGCTGGAGGTCGAGCCCGGCTCGCACGCGATCATCATCCTCGTCGAGGTCGTCCTGCTCGTGACGCTCTTCTCCGACGGGCTGCTCGTCGAGCAGGGGCTGCTGCGCCGCCACTGGCACCCGGCGGCGCGCGCGCTCGTCTTCGCGATGCCGCTGAACGCCGCGCTGCTGGCCTGCGCGGCGAAGCTGCTGTTCGGCGAGCTCGACTGGATCGAGGCGTTCCTGCTCGGCTTCCTGCTGTCGCCGACCGACCCGGTCATCACCTCGACGATCGTCGCCTCCGAGCGCGTGCCGCAGGTCGTGCGCCACACGCTGAACCTCGAATCCGGGCTCAACGACGGCCTGGCGCTGCCGTTCGTGCTCCTCTTCCTCGCGCTCGCGCAGGAGCCCGGGCGCTCGGTGCTGGACGCCGGCGGCGCGCTCGCGCTGGAGAGCGTGATCGGGCTCGCGGCCGGCGCCGGGCTCGGGCTGGCCGTGGCGGTGCTCGTCGGCCGCCTGCCGGCGGCGGCGATCACCGCGCGCTACGAGGGGCTCGTGCTGCTCGGGACGGGCGTCGCGAGCTTCGGCGGCGCGCAGCTCGTCCACGGCAACGGCCTCATCGCCGCGTTCGTCGCGGGCGTCGTCGTCGCGCTCCTGCGCCACGAGGCGCCCGACGTGTTCCACCAGCGCAACGAGAACATCACGAACGTGCTGCACCTCGTCGCGTTCGCGGTCTTCGGCGCGCTGCTCGTCGAGGTCGGCTACGGCGGCTCGTGGCCTGCGCTCGTCGCCTTCATCGTCTACGCGCTCCTCGTAGCGCGGCCCGCCTCGGTCCTCATCGCGTTCGTCGGCGTGCGGATGCGCCCGGCGGAGAAGGCCTTCATCGCCTGGTTCGGGCCCAAGGGGATCGCCTCGATGCTCTTCGCGCTGTTCGTCCTGGACTCGCTCGCCGCCGACCGCACGCTGCTGTTCGAGGTCGCGGCGTTCACGATCCTCGCCTCGGTCGTCGCGCACGGACTGACGGACACGATCGGCGCCGCCGGCATCGAGCGCCACATCGCCGAGCGCGATGGCGACGGGCGGCCCGAGGGAGCGCCCGAGCCCGCCGCGTGACCGCCGGAGGCGCGCCGGCGATCGGCCTGTTTTCCGGTCCGACCGAGCTCGCTCACCGAGCCGCGCCGACGCTCGACGCCGGCGTCGCGGTGTGACATCGTCGATCCCGATGCCCAAGGCGGATCTCGTGCTCGAGGGCGGCGGCATGAAGGGAATCGGGCTCGGCGGCGCGGTCCCCGTGCTCATGCGCGCGGGCTACACGTTCGAGCGCGTGGCCGGCACGTCGGCGGGCGCGATCGTCGGCGCCCTGCTCGCCGCGGGCATCGACGCCGACGGGCTGACGAGCGCGATGGCGCGCCTGCGCTACGACCGCATCGCCGACCGCGGGCTGCCGAAGATCCCCGTCGTGAGCGAGGCGGTCTCGCTGCTGCACTCGGGCGGCGCCTACGAGGGCGACTACATCCACCGCTTCGTCCGCGACGAGCTCGAGGCGCTCGGCGTCAGGACCTTCGGCGACCTGCGCCGCGACGACGGCGGCGCGGACCCCAACCTCCCGGCGGAGCGCTGCTACAAGCTCGTCGTCATGACGACCGACGTCACCCACGGCCGCCTCCTGCGCCTGCCCTGGGACTACCCCCAGCTCGGCCTCGTCGCCGACGAGCAGCTCGTCGCCGACGCCGTGCGGGCGTCGATCTCGATCCCGCTGTACTTCGATCCGGTCGTCGTGCGCCACGGCACGACCGGGGAGCGGATCACGCTCGTCGACGGCGGCGTGCTGTCGAACTACCCGATCGCGACCTTCGACCGCACCGACCAGCGCGCGCCGCGCTGGCCGACGCTCGGCGTCAAGATCCTGCCCGGTCTGCCGGGCGGCAACTTCCAGCTCGCGCCCGGCTTCGCGCTGCCGATGCTGCCGCCGGTCAAGCTGCTCGAGCAGGTCGTCGCGACGGCGATCGTCGGCAACGACCAGACGTACCTCGAGCGCCCCTGCGTGCGCCGGCGCACGATCACGGTCGACACGAGCGCCGTCGGCATCGTGGAGTTCGGCGCCTCGGCGCAGCAGCGCGCGACGGTCGTCGCCAACGGCACCGCCGCGGCGGAGCGGTTCCTGCAGACGTGGGACTGGGAGGCCTACCGGCGCGAGTGCGCGCCGGGGGGCGGCGGGTAGCGGCGCGGCGGCTCGGTCAGTCGCCCTTGACGACGAGCCCGCGCAGGGCGCGCCGCGCCCGCGCGCGCAGGGGCTCGTCGGAGCTCTCGTCGGGCGGGCCGTCGCGGACTCCCGGCCACTCCGCGGCGGCCTCGGCGCCGAGCAGGAACGCGATCGCGGCGAGGTAGACGAAGAACACGAACGCGATGATGGTCGCGATCGGCCCGTAGACGGCGCCGTAGGAGGCCACGTTCTCCAGATAGAAGGCGAAGCCGGTCTTGACCGCCTCGTAGAGCAGCGCGCCGAGCAGCGCGCCGGGCAGGCAGTCGCGCAGCCGGATGTCCTCGCGGGCCGGCAGGAACCGGTACAGCGCCGCGAAGAGCCCGAGCGAGAGCAGGATGGGCGTCAGCTGGCCGAGTGCGAGCACGACGCGGGGCAGGAACGACAGCGCGGGGCCGATCTCGTCGCTCAGGGTCTGGGCCGCGTCGACCGCGAAGCGCGTCGTGAACGTCAGCGCGAGCGAGAGCCCGATGAGCAGGCCCACGCCGAGCACGAGGACGATGTCCAGCAGCTTGCCGAGCAGCGCCGGGCGGCGGTACTCGACCTCCCAGGCGCGGTTGACGGCATGGCGCAGCGCGCCCATGAGCCCGCTCGCCGAGAAGACGAGCCCGGCGACGCCGACGATCCCGAACGTGCCCGCGTCGCCGGTGACCTGGCGCAGCGCCGTCGAGATGTCGCGCCGGCCGCGGTCCTCGCGCAGCGGCAGGTTGGCCATGAGGAAGTCGATGACCTCGTCGCGCGCCGCTTCGTCGCTGGCGACGATGCCGAACAGCGCGACCGTGCAGATCGCCAGCGGGAACGTCGCGAAGAGCGCGTAGTAGGCGATGCTCGCGGCGAGCTGGCCGCCGCGGTCGTCGAAGAACTCCCGGACGGTGCGCTGCAGGAGCGTCGCCGTCGAGCGGACGGCGTGGCGCGCCCGGGAGGCGGCCCGCGACGCGGCGCCGCGGTCGTGCCCGCCCGCCTCGCCGGTCTCGTTCGTCATCCGCGCTGCGGCCGCCGCACGTCACCATCATCACATGCCGGCGATCGCCCCCGCGGTGCGGGCGCGCGGACGTCGCGGCGCGGCCGGGCTCAGGCGCCCGGCGTCACTCGGCCGGGCCCGAGACGAGCAGCACGGGCCGGTCGGCGTGGCGCAGCATGCCCTCCGCGCTGCTGCCCAGCAGCGCCGCCGCGATGCGCGAGCGCCCGCGCGTGCCGCTGACGAGGATCGCGGCTTCGCGCTCGTCGGCGGCGGCGATGATCGCCGAGGCCACGCTGCGCGACGTCTCGAGCGCCGCGGTCTCGCATGGCCAGCCGGCGGCGGTGAGCCGCGCGGCGCCCTCGCCCGCGCGCTCGGAGGCGGCGCTGCGCGACGCATCGTCGAGGCGGTCGGCGCCGGTGCGCGCGACGTCGTCGGGGACGGCGAGCAGCGCGACGCCGACCGCGTAGGAGGCGGTCTGCCAGACGGTCGCGACGACCGCCGGACGGGGGCGCAGGAGGCTCGCGGCGACGGCGATCGCATGGCCGGCGGGAGCCGAGCCGTCATAGGCGAAGACGGCCGGCGCGGACTCGCCGGCCGCGGCGCCGTCGGCGGGGAGGACGAGCAGGGGCAGCCGCGCCCGGTGCGCGAGCGCACGGGCCTCGCGGCCGAGCGATCCGGGATGCGCCGGTGCGCCCTCGTTCGCGCCGGCGACGACGAGCGCGGCCCCGACCTCGTCGGCCACCTCGAGGATGACGCGCCACGGCGCGCGCTCGTCGGAGACGACGTGGGTCGTGGCCTCGAAGCCGCCGGCCTGCAGGACGTCGAGCGCGGCCTGGGCGGCGCTGCCCGCGGCGTCGCAGGCGGCCGAGCGCAGGTCGTGGTGCACGTCGTAGAAGGCGTCCATGACCGCGTCGACCGGCCCGACGAGCGGCGGCGGCGCCCAGGCTGCGAGGACGACGGCGCGACGGCCGGCGAGCAGCGACGCGGCCGACGCCGCGAGCCGTGCGGCGGCCGCGGGATCGGTGCCGGCGCAGAGCAGGATCGGACCGTCGGGAGATGGCGTGCGGTGTTCGTCGATCATGGACGAGACGCTAGGCGCCAAGACGGCCCGGCGCTTCCGTGATTGTCCACATGACCGGTCCGCAACACGTGCGGACGCGGCGCCGCGGCGCCGCGTCCAGGGCCCGCCGGTCGGTGGTTTCCCGAGGGCCTACGGGGCATATCTGCCGATTCGGCCGGGCGCCTGCGGTGGGAACGTCCACGGCGTGGGCTCGACGCTGCGCATCGGCCGGCTGGCCGGGATCCCGATCGGGATCCAGCCGCTCTGGCTGCTCGTCGTCGCCCTCATCACCTACTCGCTCGGGGACCGCTACTACGCCGTCGAGGATGCGTCGCTCTCCGCCGCCGCGGCCTACGCGCTCGGGCTGCTCAGCGCGCTGGCGCTGTTCGCGGGGATCGTGCTGCACGAGCTCGGTCACGCGATCGTCGCGCGCAGCCGCGGCGTCGAGGTCGACGAGATCGACCTGTGGCTGCTCGGCGGGGTCGCGCGCATCCACGGCGAGCCCGACCGCCCGCGCGACGAGCTCGCGTTCGCGCTCGCCGGGCCGGCGGTGACCGCGGCGCTGCTGGCGCTGGCCGGCGGCCTGCTGCTCGCCCTCGGCGACGGGACGGCCGACTGGGTGCGCGCGCTCGTCGGCTACGGCGTGTTCGTCAACGCGCTCATCCTCGGGTTCAACCTGCTGCCGGCGTTCCCGCTCGACGGCGGCCGCGTGCTGCGCGCGGTGCTGTGGCTGCGGCTCGGCGACCGCGTCCGCGCGACCCGGATCGCGGCGTCGGGCGGGCGGGCGTTCGGCTTCGCGCTCGTCGCCCTCGGCGTCCTGAGCTTCGCGTCGGGAGCGCTCGCGGGCCTGTGGATGGCGCTCGTCGGCGGCTTCCTCGTCATGGCGTCGACGGCCGAGGTCGCGCAGCTTCAGGCGGCCGCGGCCTTCGGCGACACGACCGCGGCCGAGGTCATGTCCGCGCCGCCGGTCTCCCTGGACGAGGCCACGCCGCTGGACGAGGCGGCGAGCGCATTCGCCGAGCACCTCCTCGGCGGGTTCGCGGTCGTCGACGGGGACGGCCGCGCGCTCGGCGTCCTGTCGCTCGAGGCGGTCCGCGCCGTCGCGCGGCCCAGGCGCCCGTTCGTCCGGGTCGGAGAGCTCGCCGCCCGCGATCCCGAGCTGCTCGTCGACGGCGCACGGCGCGTCGACGCGCTCGTGCGGGCCCCGGCGTTCGTACGCGTGGGGCGCGCCGTCGTGGTCGACGACGACGGTCGCCCGCTCGGCGTCGTCTCGATGACCGACGTCCAGCGGCGCCTGCGCGTCGCGGGCGTCTAGCCCCATGGCGAGGATCGCGGCCCGGTCCGGCGACCGGGAGCGCGCGCGCGGCGCCTCCCCGCGCGACCGTCCGCGCTCCGGCCCCGGCGGCGGCCCGGCCCGGCATCGCCGCGGCTGGCCGCGGCGCTCCGTCATGGCCGCCGGCGTGCTCGCGGCGATCCTCGCGCTCTACGTCCTGCTGCCCAGGCTCGCCGGGCTCGACGAGACCTGGGGGCGCATCCGCGACGGCGACGCGGCCTGGATCGGGCTCGCGGCGCTCTTCGAGCTCGGCTCCTACGTCGGCTACGTGATCCTCCTGCGCGGCGTCGCCGGCGACGGCGAGGTCGACCTGACGTGGCGCATCTCCTGGCGCCTGACGCTCGCCGGCGTGGCGGCCAGCCGGCTGCTCGCGACGGCCGGCGCCGGGGGAATCGCCCTGACGGCATGGGCGCTGAACCGGATGGGGATGAGCCCGCGCACCGTCGCGACGCGCCTGGCGACGTTCTTCGTCGCGCTCTACGGGGTCTTCATGGTCGCGCTGCTCGTCGCCGCCACCGGGCTGAGCGCGGGCTGGTTCGCCGGCCCGTCGCCGTTCGCGGTGACCGTCGTGCCGGCGCTCTTCGCGGCGACCGTGATCGGCGCGACGCTCGCGCTGGCGCTCGTCCCCGCGCGGCTCGGCAGCGGTCGCGAGCCGAGTCCCGGCGACGGGCGGCGGGCGCGGCTGGCGCATCTGGCCGCCGTCGCGCCCGCGACGCTCGGCGCCGGCGTGCGGGGAGCGCTCGCGCTCGTGCGGGCGCGCGAGCCCGCGCTGCTCGGCGCGCTGTGCTGGTGGGCCTGCGACCTGCTCGTGCTGTGGGCGGCCCTGCACGCCTTCGGCGCTCCGCCGGCGGCGGCCGTCCTCGTGACGAGCTACTTCGTCGGGCAGCTCGGCAACACGCTGCCGCTGCCCGGCGGGATCGGCGGCGTCGAGGGCGGCACGGTGGGGGCGCTCGTGGCCTTCGGCGAGCCCGCCGGGCTCGCGCTCGCCGCAGTGCTGACGTACCGGGCGTTCGCCTTCTGGCTGCCGACGCTGCCCGGCGCCGTCGCCTACGTCTCGCTCACGCGCTCGCTCGGGCGGCCGCAGGGAGAGCGACCGGTCGCTCCCGTCAGGCGGGCTTGACGCATCGTCAAGCCGTCGTTGCGCAAGGCCGGCATGGCAGGTAGCGTCCCGTGCAAGCAGGGTCGTGAGGTGCACCGGGAGGGTGCGCGCGCGGCCTGAACGACATGAAAGGACGCAGGGGATGAGGCTTGACATGAAGCGTGCGGCCGCGCTGGCCGCCGCATGCGCGATCACCGGGAGCGCACCCGCGCTCGCGGCGCCGAACAACAACAACTCGCAGAAGCTGCGCGACGCGGTGACGCTCGAGGGCGTGCGCTCGCATCAGGCGGCGCTCCAGGGGATCGCCGACCTCGCGGGCGGCAACCGCTTCGCGGGGCTCACCGGTCATGACATGTCGGCGAAGTACGTCATGCGCAGGCTCAGGGAGGCGGGCTACGAGCCGACGGTGTTCCCGTTCACCTACAGCGCCTTCTTCGAGGTGACCCCCTCGAAGCTCTCGCAGACCTCGCCGACGGCGACGACGTACGTCAACGGCAACGACTTCCGGATCATGAACTACTCCGGTTCGGGCAGCGTGACCGACACGCCGCTGGCCCGGCCCTCCGGCAACCCGAACGGCTGTCTGCCCGCCGACTTCGCCGGGTTCATGGCGGGCAGGATCGCGCTCGTCATGCGCGGAGCGTGCACGTTCCGTGCGAAGACCGACAACGCGATCGCGGCCGGCGCCTCGGCGATCCTGATCTACAACAGCGTCCCCGGCGTCGTCAACGGCACGCTGAGCGAGGGGCCGCTGTCGACGATCCCGTCGCTCGGCCTGACGCAGGCGCTCGGCCAGAGCCTCGTCAGCCAGATGGGCAGCGGGATGGTCCGCATGAGCGTCGTCACCGACACCGACGCGCGCCCGCTGGAGACGTACAACGTCCTCGCCGAGACCGAGGGCGGCGACCCGAACAACGTCGTCATGGCGGGCGGTCACCTGGACTCCGTCACGGCGGGCCCGGGCATCAACGACAACGGCTCCGGCTCGGCCGCCGTCCTCGAGACGGCGATCCAGATGGCGAAGGTCAAGCCGCGCAACAAGGTCCGCTTCGCGTGGTGGAGCGCCGAGGAGTCCGGGCTCGTCGGCGCGCGGCGCTACGTCGACTCGCTGAGCCAGGCGGAGGGCGAGAAGATCGCCCTGTACCTGAACTTCGACATGGTCGGCTCGCCGAACTTCGTGCGCTTCGTCTATGACGGCGACAACTCGACGGGCGAGGCGACGCCCGCCAACCTCGCCGGATGCGAGGCACGCTGCATGGACGGCTCGGGGGTCATCGAGTCGGTCTTCAACGGCTACTTCGCCCATGTGGCGAACCTCGCCGCGGCGCCGACGCCGTTCAACGGGCGCTCGGACTACGGTCCGTTCATCGCGGCGAACATCCCGGCCGGCGGCCTGTTCACCGGCGCGGAGGGCATCAAGACCCCGGCGCAGGCCGCGACGTACGGCGGGACGGCCGGCGTGGCGTACGACCCGTGCTACCACGCGGCGTGCGATACGTACGACAACAACTCCGACACGGGCCTGGACCAGATGTCCGACGCGATCGCCCACGCGGTGATCACGTTCGCCCAGAACACGGAGATCGTCAACGGCGTCAAGGGCAAGGGCAACTTCAAGCGCCCGGCCACGGCGGACGGCTCGCCTCCCTCCGGTGGCGGAGGCGGCGGCCTGCACGACGAGCACGAGGACGCCCAGCAGTAGCGCGGGAGGGCCGCTCCGTCCCGGCGCCGCCGGGACGGAGCGAACGCCCGCGCCGATTGCGGGCCGGGCGCGCGGCGGCGGGCCCGCGATCGGCGAGGGTGAACTGCCGGCCTCAGGTGGCGGTCGCCGCGCGCTCGCGCTCGCGCGCGGCTGGGGGCGCCGTCGCGTCGCGGCGGGGCATGACGAGCACGGGACAGCGCGCGTGGCGGATGACGTGCTCGGCGGTGCCGCCGAGCACGAGCCTCGCGAACGGGCCCCAGCGCGCCGAGCCGAGGACGAGCATGTCGGCGTCGCGGCCGGCCTCGCACAGCGCCCGCGCCGGGTCGCCGTCGACGACGAGCGTCCGCACCTCGACGTCGGGCCCGAGGGCGGCGGTCGCATCCGCCAGGCGCGCGTGCGCGTTCTGGCGTCGCAGGTCGACGAGCTCCTCCCAGTCGTCGGGCAGGTAGGGCATCGCCTGCAGGCCGTCGGCGGTCGTGGGCGGCATCGGGTCGATCGCGGTCAGGACCGACAGCCGTCCGTGCCCCGCGGTCGCGAGGCTGCGGGCGCAGGCCAGCGCTCGCGCGCCCTCGCCGGAGCCGTCGATGCCGACGAGGATCCGGCGCAACGGCGCGGGGCGTGCCGCGTAGCCGCTCGGCGCGAGCGCCACGGCGAAATGGGCGCCGTGCAGGAGCCGGCGGGCGTGGCGGCCGGCGTGGACGCGGCCGCGCTCGGTCCCGCGCGTGGATCCGAGGACGAGCAGGTCGGCGTGCTCGAGGTCGACGGCGTGCTGCAGCGCCGGCACCGGCGACGCGGCCGTGACGGCGCGCACCCGCGCCTCGGGAGCGAGGACGTCGCGATCGGCGCACAGCACCCGCTCGCACTCCTCGTGCAGGTCGGCGCGGCGGGGAAACGGCAGCAGCGGGTCGGGGTGCACGCCGACCGCGAGCACGCCCGTGCGCGAGAGCGCGCCGAGCACGTGGCCCAGCGCGAGCGCGTCCCGGCCGGGGCTCTCGCCGTCACACCCGACGATGACCTTCTGGAAGACGGGCGGGCCGGTCATCGCGCGTCAGGGCACGAACAGGGGCCGCAGCCTCGCCGGCAGGTTCGCGCGGACGTCGTCGAGCTCGCCCTCGGAGACGTGCTCGTCGAGCACGTGGGCGACGGCGGCGACGGCGATCGAGGCCTCCGTGCGCCCGCTCATGAGGCCCTCGGCTGCGACGAGGTCGAGGAACGTGTCGATGTCGTGGACGTGCCGGCGCGCGGCTCCGGGCCTCCAGCCCTCGAAGTAGATGCCGCGGATCAGCGTCGGCAGCTGCGCGGAGAGCTGGGCGGCCTCCTCGACGGTCAAGCGATCGCGCAGCGCGTGCAGGACGGCGCGCAGCGCGCGCGCGGCGTCGTGCATGTCGTCGGTGCTCAGCCCTTCGGCGACGTCCCGGAACCAGATGTGCGCCGCCTCGGAGCTGCGTTCGATGATCGTCGGTCCGTGGGTCTTGGGCATGTGGTCAGCGTCGCCGAACATCGGCGGCGGTGCATCCGTAGCCCTCCGCAACCGGGGCGCGACCTTTCTACGGGAGCGGCCGGGCCCCGCGCGCGATCCGTGCTGCGACCTGGGCTCGCGAGCGCAGGCCGAGCTTCTGAAAGACGCGCGTGAGGTGCGTCTCGACGGTCTTCCCGCTGAGAAACAGCCGGGCGCCGATCTCGCGATTCGTCAGCCCGTCGGCGACGAGCTCGGCGATCTGCAGCTCGCGTGCGCTCAGCGCGGCGAGCCCCTCGCCGCCGGCGATCGCGCGCGCGCCGCCGCGGCCGACGCGGATGCCGGCGCGACGCAGCTCGCGACGGGCCTCGTCCGCCACGCGCGGGGCGCCGCAGCTCGTCGCAGCATCGCCCGCGGCGCGGAGCGCCGCGATCCCCGCCCCGTGATCGGCGGCGAGCAGCGCGCGGCCCGCCACGAGCGTCGCGCGCGCCGCCTCCAGCGCGGCTCCGGCCGCGGCCGCCTCGCTTGCCGCCTGTGACGCGATCTCGGCCGCGCTCGCGGCGTGACCGTGGGCAAGGGCGACGAGTGCCCGGGCGCGTCCGGCTGCCGCGCGAGCGCCCGCCATGCCGGTCGCCGCCGCGAGCGCCGTCGCCCGCTCGGCGTGCAAGGCGGCGACGTCGAGGTCGCCGAGCGCGAGGTGGGTCTCGACGAGCGTCGGCGCCCAGCGGCAGATCCAGCCGTTGTCGACGTCGTACGGGCCGAGCAGGTCGCGGGCGCGCGCGTGCTCGCCGAGTGCGCCGTGCACCGCGCCGAGCACCGCGCGAGCGACGACGGCCGACGCCGAGTCGTCGAGCCGGTCCGCGAGCTGCACGCTCTCGACGGCGGCCGCGAGCGCCTCCTCGAGCCCGCCGCGCTCGAGCAGCACCCACGCGCGCAGCCACAGCGCCCACTGCAGCAGCTGAGCGTTGGCGCTCACACGAGCCGCCTGCTCGGCCTCGTCGGCGGCCGACTCGGCCTCGTGCAGCCGTCCGAGCAGGCCGAGCGCGAGCACGGCGGCGAGGTCGTGCGGGATCGCCACGATGCCGAGGCCGGCAGCGCGCGCGGCGGCGGACGTCCGACGGCTCATCGCGAGGCCGGCCGCGAGCCGGTCGAGCGCGAGCAGGCCCCAGGAGACGGCCATCGCGGGCTCCGCGAGCGCCCCGAGCTCGGCGGGGTCGGCATCGCCGAGCGCGTCGAGCGCCGTCGAGAGCGCGCCGGCGGCGGCGCCGGCATTGCCGGCGGAGGCGTCGCCGACTGCCAGCAGCGTGGCGACCACCGCGCTCACCACGCCGCCGGCGCGTGCCCGATCGACGCGGGCGGCGAGCCCGCGCATCGCCGCGTAGTCGCCGCGCTGGTACGCGCTCACCGCGAGGTCGGCGAGCATGCGGGCGCGGATCGCCGACCCGGGCTCTGCGACATCCAGCGCCGCCTCCAGCCGCCGGCGCGCGGCGTCGTGGCGACCGAGCAGCCGCTCGATGCTCGCGCCGGTCACGGCGTCGTCGTGCTCACCCTGGCCGTCGGTCGCGGCTCCGGCGCAGTCGTGCCCGCGTGCGGCATCGATCGCCGCGAGCGCCTCCTCGAGGCGACCCGCTTCGACGAGCGTCGCGACGAGCAGGCCGCTCGCCACGGCGCCCGGGTCCGACCGGCGCGCCGCCAGCAGCCAGTCGGCCGCGACGCCGGGCGCCCGCGGGCGCACCTCGGCGGCAGCCGCCGCGAGCGTGGCGGCGGCCTCGGGGTCATCGCCGCCCGCGGCGTGGGCGAGGTGGCGCGCGCGCAGCGTCAGCGGCCCGCCGAGGCGGGCGAGCGCGCGCGCGGCGGCGCTGTGGCCGGCGATCCGCGAGCCCGAGCCGAGACCTTCGTAGACGGCGCTGCGCACGATCGGGTGGCGAAACGCGAAGCGGGACGGATCGGCGGTCCGCCGGACGAGCTCGCGATCCTCGACGGCGTCGAGCGCCGCGAGCGCGGTCGGACCGTCGAGCGCGGCGATGCGAGCGGCGAAGGCCAGCTCGAACGGATCGCCCGCGATCGCCGCCGCCTCGACGAGCGCGCGCGGAGCGGGCGCCAGGGCGTCGAGCTCGGCGCGGACGGCGGCGACGATCCCGTGCGGGACGGCGTCCGCGCCCCCCGCGCGGGCGAGCTCGCGCAGCAGCAGCGGGTTGCCGCCCGACTGGGCGTAGAAGCGGTCGCGCTCGCCGGCGCCGGCGACGTCCGCCAGCAGCGGCTCGGCCGCAGCGCGCTCGAGCGGCATGAGGTCGAGCGCGACGAGGCCCAGCGAGCCGCCGGCGCGCTGAGCCGCCAGCACGCGCTCGACGGCACCTCCCGGACGGGCGCCGAGCGCGACGAGCAGCGAGCCGGCCGGCGGGCGGCGCACGAGATGCTCGAGCAGCTCCTGCGTCGCGGGGTCGGCCCAGTGGACGTCGTCGATGACCAGGACCAGCGGTCGCCCGGCGCCGACGAGGGCGAGCAGCTCGCCGGCGGCTCGGTGCATGCGCCAGCGCTCGCCGGCCGCGCCGCCGCGGCGCGTGGGCGCGAGACCGGGCAGGAGCTCGGCCAGCAGCTCAACGCGCTCCGGGCCGAGCGCGGCGAGCGCCTCGCGGTCCGGCGGGCGGGCCGAGAGCGCGTCGACGATCGGCACGAACGGGACGTCGCGCTCGAGCTCGGTCGCACGACCCTCGAGGACGACGAAGCGCTGGGCGGCCGCGCGCTCGCGCAGCTCTGCGAGCAGCCGCGTCTTGCCGATCCCGGCCTCGCCGCGCAGCACGACGAGGCGCCGGCCCCCGCGCGCGACGGCGTCCAGCGCCCCGGCGATCGCCTCGAGCTCGGCCGCGCGGCCGTGGAGGGGGTCCCCCGGCATCGACGCAGCGTAATGGCGAGGGGTTCCCCCGATGTTGCCGGCCCGGCCGGCTGGGACCGTCGACCGACACAGCATCAGTCGGCCGAACGAGGAGGACCCATGACCAGCACGACCATCGTCCCAACCGCCAACGAGGCCGTGTGGCACGCCGCGGGCGCGGCGCTCTACGCCCGCGACGTCGCGCGCCTGCTGACGTACTGGCACCCCGACGGGACCTACGAGGTGGCCTATCCCGTCGCAGGCCTGCCGGCGGTCGTCACCGGCCACGACGAGCTCGGCGGGCTGTTCGCCGCCTTCGCGGAGCTCGCGACGTCGATCGCCGTCAAGGACGTGCGCTACCACGCGACGGCCGACCCCGACGTCGCGTTCGTCGAGGAGCACATGACCGCCGAGCTGCGCGACGGCGGGCGCTACGAGAACGACCTGTGCCTGCGCGTGACGTTCCGCGACGGGCGGATCGCGTCGATCCTCGAGTACTACGGCCAGTCCGCGCACGAGCAGCTCGCCCGGCGCGTCGGCCTCGCGGGTCGGGGGTGAGCGCGATGCAGGCGATGACGCGCGCGGGCGACCGCTTCGAGAATCCCGCGACCAGGGAGTCGGGCCGGATCGTCACCGGCGCGGCCGACACCGACGGGCGCTACATGCGCAGCGAGACGCGGGTGCGGCCCGGGGGCGGGGTCTCGGTCGCGCACCGCCACCCGGTGTGCTCGGAGCGCTTCGAGGTCATCGAGGGCACGCTGACGATGCGGCTCGACGGCGAGCTGCGCGAGCTCGGTCCCGGCGAGCGGGTCACGATCGAGCCGGGCACGGCGCACCACTACGCCAACGCGTCCGACGAGGACGTCGTCTTCGCCTGCGAGGTCTGGCCCGCGGCCCGCTTCGAGGCGATGGTCGTGACGCTCTTCGCGCTCGGCATGGAGGGCCGGACCGACGCGAAGGGCGCGCCGGCGCCGCTGCAGCTCGCCGTCATCCTCGACGAGTACGACGACGTCATGCAGCTCGCCGGCCCGCCGCGCTGGCTCCAGCGGCCGGTGATCGCGGTGCTCGCACGGATCGGGCGCGCCCGCGGGTTGCGGGCGCGCTACGAGCACCACGTCGAGGTCTACGCGGGCTGGCAGGACCGCGCGCGCGTGGGCGACGGGATCGCGAGCCCGGCCTGAGGGCATGCGCGCGACGGCGACCGTCCTCGTCCCGCCGACCGCCGCGGCGGATCGGACAGCGGCTGGCGGCCGGCGACCTGCTCCGTCACGAGGCGCGGCATCGCCGGTCAGAGGACGAGGTATGCGGCGAGCACCGAGTACACGACGACCTCGGCGACGAGCACGGCGGCGCCGAGCGTGTCGCCGGTGCGCCCGCCGACGAGGCGGCGCGCGAGCAGCGCCATCGCCCCGGCGGCGATCGCGGCGCCGGCGACCGCGGCCAGGCCGGCGACGATCCCGGCGGCGGCGAGCGCGATCGCGAGCGCCGCCGCCGACGCGATCGCCAGGCTCGGCAGCTCGGCCGACCAGGCGGCGCCGAGGCCGTCCTCGCGCGCCGGCGCGACGTAGACGAGCTGGGGGAGCGCGGCCCAGCGGCCGAGCGCGTGGCCGCAGACGATCGCGGCAGCGGCGTCCGGGGCGGGCAGGCGGGCGAGCGCCGTCGCCGCCAGGAGGGCGAAGGCGATGAGCGCGAGCGTGCCGTAGGCGCCGGTCCCCGAGTCGCGCATGACGGCCAGGCGGCGCGCGCGGTCCCCGCGCACGCCGAGCCCGTCGGCGGTGTCGGCGAGCCCGTCGTGGTGCAGCGCGCCGGAGAGGATCGCCGAGACCGTGAGGGCCAGCGCCGCCCCGTAGAAGCCGCCGAGTAGCGCCTCGCCGAGCGCGTACGCCGCCGCCGCGACGACGCCGACGAGGCCGCCGACGATCGGAAACCAGGCCGGGGCGCCGCGCTCGGCCCCGGCGGGCAGCTCGCGGGCGCCGACCGGCGCGATCGTCAGCAGGCCGGCGGCCGCGCGGGCCTCGTCGGCGATGCTCATCGCGCCTCCTCGACGCCGGCCTCGGCGAAGGTCGCCATCTGCGCGTGCAGCAGCCCGGCGCGCTCGACGATCGCCAGCGCCAGCAGCGCGCCGGACGCCTCGCCGAGCCGCAGGCGCAGGTCGAGCAGCGGCTCGAGGCCGAGCTCGGTGAGCACGAGCGCGTGCCCCGGCTCGGCGGACAGGTGGCTTGCGAACAGGCCCGCCCCCGCGGCCGGCCGCATGCGCGCCGCGGCGAGCGCGGCGACGGCGGTCGCGTAGCCGTCGAGCACGACGGGCAGGCCCAGCTCCCACGCCTCGGCGATCGCGCCGGCCAGCGCGGCGAGCTCCAGTCCGCCCGTCGCGGCGAGCATCGCCTCCGGCGTGGCGGCCCCGGCGTGCAGCGCGACGGTGGCGTCGACGAGCGCGCGCTTGCGCTCCAGCCCGGCGGCGTCCAGCCCCGTGCCGCGGCCGGCGGTCACGCGCGCGGGCGCGCCGGTGAGCAGCGAGGCGAGCGCCGCCGCGGTCGTCGTGTTGCCGATCCCGATCTCGCCGAGCGCGAGGCAGTCCGCGCCGCCCGCCGCGAGCTGCGCGGCGAGCTCGCGGCCGTGGCCGAGCGCGGCCTGCAGCTGGCTGGGGGCGATCGCCTCGCCGGCGGTCATGTCGGCGCTGCCGGGCGCGACCTTGCGGTCCAGGACGCCGTCGGGCGTCGCGCCGCGCAGGCCGAGGTCGGCGACGACGAGGGCGTGACCGCCGTCGCGGGCGAGCACCCCGGCCGCGGTCTCGCCGCGCGCGGCCGCGGCGGCGACCTGCGCCGAGACGCGGCTGTCGAAGAGGCTCGTGCCGTGCGCGGTGTGGCCGTGGTCGGCGGCGCAGACGAGCACGCCGGCGCGGATGCGGGCCGGCGGCGGGGCGCCGCTGCACGCGGCCCAGCGCTCGATGAGCGGCTCGAGCGCGCCGAGGCTGCCGCCCGGCTTGACGAGGCGGTCGGAGCGGTCGCGCGCGCGGATCGCGGCGGCGCGGTCGGGCGCGCGCGGCGCGCGGGCTCCGCCGCCGGCGGGCGGCTCCGGGCCGCCGGCCGGCGCCGTGGCCGTGGGCGCGCCGGCGGCGGGCGGTTCCGGGGCGCCCGCGGGCGCCGTGTCCGCGGGCGCGCCGGCGGCGGGCGGCTCGTCCGCCGCGGACTCCTGCCAGCGCTCGGCCATGACGACGCGATCGAGCGGCAGGCGCGCCGCCCAGCCGCTGGACTCCAGTCCCGGCCGCACGGGCCGCTCGTCGGGCCAGCCGACGCAGAGGTAGGCGATCGGGTCGACCCGCGCGGGGATGCCGAGGACCTCGCGCAGGTCGGCGAGGCGGTAGAAGCTCACCCAGCCGACGCCGAGCCCCTCGGCGCGAGCGGCCAGCCAGAGGTTCTGGATCGCGCAGGCCGTGCTGTAGACGTCGGTCTCGGGGATCGTGCCGCGGCCGAGGATCTCCTCGCCGGGCGCGCCGTGGTGGCAGCAGACGCAGATCCCGAGCGGCGCCTCGACGATCCCCTCGATCTTCTGGTCGAGGAACTGGCGCGCGCGCTCGTCGAAGCGGTCGGCCTGGCGCAGGCGCTCGCGCGCGGCGACGTCGCGGATCGCGACGCGCGGCGCCATCTGCTCGACGACGATGAGCCGCCACGGCTGCATGAGGCCCACCGACGGGGCGCGATGGGCCGCCGCGAGCACGCGCTCGAGCACGTCGCCGGGCACCGGGTCGGGGCGGAAGCGGCGGATGTCGCGCCGCTCGGCGATGACGCGGTGCACGGCCTCCAGGGCGTCGTCCTCGTAGCGCCAGCCGCGCGGGTCGGCCGCGCGCTGGGCCGCGCGGGATGGATCGTTCCCCGGGGGCGTCGCCGGCCGGTACAAGCGCGTCGCGTCGCTCATGCGTCGGCGACACGGTAATGGAGGCGCGGGCGCCGCCGCCGCGTGCCGGGCGCCGGGCGCCGGGTCGGCCGCTACGGGTCGACCTCGACGACGTACGCGTCGTGCTCGCAGAGCCGGCCCTCGTCGTCGCGGGCGGCGAGCCGCGAGGCCGCGCCCACGCGCCAGCCGCTCGGGATCGCGATGTGATCGACGCTGCACGCGCCGTCGTCGCCGGTGTGCGGCAGCGGCGCCGTGGGCACCGTCAGGCCGAGCGCGGCGAGTGCCTCGACGAGCGCCTCCCGGTCGGGGCTCGGCGTCGCTTCGTCGCCCTGCAGCGCCTGGTGCCAGGCGCCCCCCCAGACGAGGTCGCCGTCGCCGCCGCCGTCGCCGCCGCCGTCGGCGAGGCCGGCGCGCAGGCGCTCGACGGCCGTGTGCACGACGGCGCTGCGGTTCGAGCGGTCCGGCCAGTCCGAGAGCGCCATGCCGGGCCACGGCAGCACGCCGGCGCAGACCCGCAGCCCCGCGACGCGCGCGTGCGCGGCGGCGGCGTGGACCGGCTGCGCCGCCTCGACGCCGCCGTCCTTCGCCCACACCCCCGCGAACGCCTTGTGGGTGGGGTCCATCGGCTCGGAGAGCACGGTGCTGTCGGGCCCCATGACCGTCCGGAACGTGTACGGCACCTCGGCGAGCAGCCAGATGTCGCAGTCGGCCGCCTCGATGAATTCGAGCTGGCGCTTGAGCACGAGCGGCGAGGCGTTGCGGCGATGGGCGAGATTCCAGGTTGCGATGCGCAGCACGCCGGGCAGTGTGCCCGATCCGCGCGCGCGGGGCGCCGACCGGCACCACCGGGACGCGCGCGGGGCGGCGACCGGCCCCGCGGGGGCGCGCGGCGACCCGACGCGCCGAACGTGCGGCGGCCGGACGCGCCGGGGGAGCGGCGCGCGGCGACGTTCGTGCGCCGCGCCGCTTCCGTCCGATCAGCCGGGCAGCGGGGCTCCCAGCTCGGTGAAGGGCGGGGCCGCGTAGGCCTGGCCCGGGGTGGCGCCGATCGCGAGCAGCTGGACCGGCTCGTCGCCGGTCGTGATCTTGCGCGTCACGGCGGGCCCGACGCGAGCGAAGACGCCCGGCTCGAGCCGGTGCTCCTCGCCGCCGGCGTGCAGCGTCGCCGAGCCCGAGAGCGCCGTGTAGACCTCCTCCTGCCCGTCGCCCGCGTGGTCGTGCTCGGGGTAGTGCTCGAAGTGCGGGGGGAAGTTCTCGACCTGCATCCCGAACGCCGTCACGCCGAGGCTCGCCCGGGCGCGGGCGAAGCCGCCGTCGTTGGGGGACTCGAACTCGTCGACCCGTTTGACCGAGACATCCGACATGTGCAGCCTCCTGAGGATTCGTTTGGCGCTGTCAGTCAGACGTCGAACGGCGGGCGGCCGAATCGACAGGGGTCGTCGCTCGCGCCCGCGATCGGCGGGAGGGGCCGGCCGGAGCGGGCGCGAGCGTGCGCGGATCTAGGCCTGCTCGTCGTCGGTCTCGTCGATCGCGGTCTCGGAGATCGCGTCCTGCACCTCGAAGTCGGACGGGGCGTCGCTGTCCGCGCCCGGCGCGTCGTCGCCCGCCACCGCGGGCTCGTCGGCTCCGGCGCTCGTGACCGCGTCCGAGACGACGGCCGGGGTGCCCTGGGGCGACTGCTCGTGTTCGTCGGCCATGATGCTCCTCTCGGTGGGTGTCCTGGTCACGTACCCATGAGGCGCGGACGCCATGCCCGGGCGCCCGGGCCCTCGCGCGGCGCGGCGGATCGCCGGTGCGCGATGGCGGCGGGCGGGTGCCCCTCCTAGCCCACGTGCGCGCTGAACCTGATCCGCGCGCCGTCGGGGCGCGTGCAGGTGTAGACCTTCGCGCCGAGCTCGCCGACGCCGGTGATGTCGCACGTGAAGCCCTCGCTGGACCCGTTGCCGGTGATCTGCCAGGCGACGGCGCCGAGCGCGGTCTGGCAGTCGATGCCGGCCGCGAAGGAGTCGACGATGCCCTCGAAGCCGCCGCACGCGGTGAACGCCTGTTGGCTCCTGCGCGCCTGCGCCTCGGCCTGCGCCTTGGCCTTGGCGGCCGCCTCGGCGCGAGCCTTGGCGGCGGCGGCCTCTCGCGCGCGGCGATCCGCGCGGCTGACCTGGTCGCGCGTCCAGACCGCGGCGCGGTCGACGCCCGCGATGCGGCCGCCGGCGCCCTCGATGCCCGTGTCGCGCCAGGCGCTTCGCGCCGCCTGGGCGCGCGCGCCGAGGTTCGCGGCGCGCGCCAGCGTCGGCCTGTCCAGCGCGGAGATGGCGGCGGTCAGGTAGGCGCGCTGGCGAGCGATCCCGCGGCTGATCGCGAGCCGCAGCGGCTCGGCGTCGGCGGGCGTCTGCAGCGTGCCGAATCCCGCCCGCGCGCTGCGCGCGACGCGCTCGGCGGCACGCGCCGAGGTCAGCGCGTCCGCGGGGTCGCCGCCGCGGTCGAGCGTCAGGAAGTCCTGGGTCAGCGCCGCGTTGGACTCGTTGATCGGCGCGAGCAGCGTCGCGACGCGCTCGGCGTAGGGGGGCCCCGCGGGCGCCGTCGACTGCGCCCGCTCGTCGCCACCGCCGTCGCCCACGACGACGACGAGCACGACGACGACCGCCACCGCGGCGAGCACGGCAGCCAGGCCACCGAGGACGAGTCCCGTCGACGGGCCGCCGGCTGCGCTCGGTGCGGCCGGCTGGAACCCGACGGGGCGCGGCGGGTTCTGCGGGAACGCGCTCGGCTGGGACGGGCCCGGCTGGAACGCGCTCGGCTGGGGCGGGCCCGGTGCGAAAGCGCTCGGCTGGGGCGGGCCCGGTGCGAAAGCGCTCGGCTGGGGCGGGCCCGGTGCGAAAGCGCCGGCGTCGAAGCGATGCCCGCACGTCTCGCAGAAGTGCGCGCCGGCCTCGTGCTCGGACCCGCACTCCGGGCAGAAGTGCCCCTTGGCGCTCGACGTCGTGTCAGAGGTGCTCATGGGCCGCGTCCGATCCGTCGTGAGGTGACACTTGCACCCTAGGCACGCACGATCCGCCGGAAATCGGGGGGAGTCCGCCACCCTGATCCGCGATTCCCCGCAGCCCGCGTAGCTCCCAGCGCTGCCGAGCACGCCGACTCGGCGCCGCCCGGGAGCGCCGCCCGCGCGTCTGCGGGGTGCGCCGCGGGCGCGTCTGCCGGTTGCGCCGCGGCGCATCTGCCGGGTGCGGATCCGCGGACACCAGCCAGCCGAGCCACGCCGATCGGCGCCACCTGGGTGCGCTGCCCGCGCGTCTGCCGGGTGCACCGGCCCGTGGTCCGACCCCGGAATGTCTGGCGGTACCCCGGGCGCCGCGCGCGACCGGCGACGCCGACGTGTATTCCGGGGGCGGATCCGCGGGACGGCGCACCCGGCCCACCGGCGTCGGAGAGGGTCCGGTGCTTTGCGTCCCCATCTGGGACGCAATCCGCCAGACCCCCCGCCGAGGGAGGCGATCGGGCGCCGCAGCGCCCGTCGGAGAGGGTCCGGTGCTTTGCGTCCCCATCTGGGACGCAATCCGCCAGACCCCCCGCCGAGGGAGGCGATCGGGCGCGGCAGCGCCCGGCGGAGGGGGTCCGGTGCTTTGCGTCCCCATCTGGGACGCAATCCGCCAGACCCCCCGCCGAGGGAGGCGATCGGGCGCGGCAGCGCCCGGCGCGGGCCGGGACGCGGCGTGCGGACGGCCAGGGCGACACGCGGTCGTGATCGCGGCGGCCGCCGCCGCGATGGCGCCGCGCCGCCGCGCGCGCTAGGGTCACCGCCATCAGCGCGGCGGCGCGAGGAACCCGGTGTGAGTCCGGGACGGTTGCGCCACTGTGACGGGATCGCCATGATCTCGCGAGTCAGGAACTCGACCGCCGCGGCAGCTTTCAGACGGGGACGCACCATCCCCAGGGGGGCCCATCACATGGATCCAGCAGCCAACGTCACGCCGCTTCCGCTTCGCGAGCTCATTCCGGCGCTCATGCTCGGCGCGCTGCTCGTGCTGGCGATCTACCTCGTGCAGTACGACCAGGGCGCGGTCTCGCACGCCGGCACGTTCCTGCACGAGCTGATGCACAACGGGCGCCACCTGCTCGGCGTGCCCTGTCACTAGCTCGCAGCCCGGAACATCACATGGTCTGGAGCCTCGTCCGCAGGGGCCTTGCCGTGGGCGCCTTCGCCGGGCTGCTGGCGGGCCTCTTCGCGTTCGTCTTCGGCGACCCCCTCGTGCGGGACGCGATCGAGATCGAGCGCGCCGGGGGCGCGCACGCGAGCCTCGCGGCCGTGCCGCTCGCGAGCGTCGGCGACTGGGTCGTCAGCGACTCCCAGCAGCGCGGGGGGCTGTTCCTCGCCACCGTCCTGTACGGCATCGCCGCGGGCGGGCTGTTCGCGATCGCCTTCGCGGTGCTCCGCGGCCGCGGCTCGCAGCGCACCGACTGGGAGCTCGCGACGCGCCTGGCGGGCGCGGTCTTCATCGCGATCGTGCTCGTCCCGTTCATCAAGTACCCGCCCAACCCGCCCGCGGTCGGCGACCCGGACACGATCGGTCCACGGACCGGGTACTACGTGATCCTGCTCGTCGGCTCCGCGCTGGCGATGCTCGCCGCGGCGCGCGTCATGTGGTCGCTGCGTCCCGATGCTCCGCCCTGGGCGCGGCCGCTTGCCGGAGCCGGCACGTACGTCGCGGTCGCCGGCGGCCTGGCCCTCGCGCTGCCGCGCGTGCAGGAGATCCCCAAGGACTTCCCGGCGCCCCTGATCTGGGACTTCCGGCTCGCCTCGCTGGGCACCCAGGCCGTGCTGTGGGCGGCGCTCGGGGTCGGCTACGGGATCGCGATGCACCGGGCGGCGGCGCGAACCGCGTAGTGCGGCGCCTGCTGCTCATCCGTCACGCGACGACCGCTGCCGTGCGGCGCTCGGCGTTTCCCGTCGACGAGCCGCTCGACGACCCCGGTCGCGCCGCCGCGGCAGCGCTCTCCGGCCGGCTCGGCCGCGGCGAGGCGCTGTGCAGCCCGGCGCGGCGCGCGCGCGAGACGGCCGCGGCGGCGGGCCTGGACGCCGCCGACGATCCCGCGCTCGGCGAGTGCGACTTCGGCAGCTGGGCCGGGCGCACCCTGGCCGAGGTCCACGAGGAGGACCCCGGCGGGTCGATCGCGTGGATGACCGACCCCGATGCCTGCCCGCACGGGGGCGAGTCGCTCAGCGCGCTGCTGGCGCGCGTCGGCGCCTGGATGGAAGGGCAGGCCGCGCGCGACGGGCGCGCGATCGCCGTCACGCACGCGGGGTTCGTGCGGGCGGCCGTCGTGCATGCGCTGGCGGCCCCGCCGGAGGCCTTCTGGCGGATCGACGTCGCGCCGCTGGGGCAGACCGAGCTGCACGCGCAGGACGGGCGCTGGACGGTCGCCCGCGTCAACGCGGCGGTGGCGCCGTGAGGCCCGTCCGGCGCCGTGACGCCGTGCTGCCGCGTGCGCCGGCCGGCGGCCGGTGCGCGCCGTGAGCGCCACCGGCCTCGCGCTCGGGTACGGCGCCGACCTCGCGCTCGGCGACCCGCGGCGCGGCCATCCGGTCGCGGGCTTCGGGCGCCTGGCGCTGGCGCTCGAACGGCGCATGTACGGGCCGAGCCGCGGGCGCGGCGCGCTCTACGCGGGCGCGCTCGTGGGCGGCGCGGCGCTCGGCGGGCATCTCGCGGCGCGCCTGCTCGGCCGGCGCGCCGCGCTCGCGCTGCTGACCTGGACCGCCCTCGGCGGCCGCTCGCTGCGCCGCGAGGCGGCGGCGACCGCGGCGCTGCTGCAGCGCGGCGACCTCGAGGGCGCGCGGCGCGCGCTGCCGGCGCTGGCGGGCCGCGACGCGAGCGCGCTCGACGAGGACGGGGTCGCCCGCGCCGTCGTCGAGTCCGTCGCGGAGAACACGAGCGACGCGGTCGTCGGCACGCTGCTGTGGGCCGCCCTCGCCGGTCCGGCGGGCGCCGCCGCCTACCGCGCGGCGAACACGCTGGACGCGATGGTCGGCCACCGCTCGCCGCACTACGCCGAGTTCGGCTGGGCCGCGGCACGGATGGACGACGCGCTCAACTGGCCGGCGGCGCGGGCCGGGGCCGGGCTGACCGTGCTCTGCGGCGGGAGGCCCGCGCGCACGTGGCGCGTGCTGCGCCGAGACGGCCGCGCGCACCCGAGCCCGAACGCGGGCCGCATGGAGGCCGCGTTCGCCGGTGCGCTCGGCCTGCGCCTCGGCGGGCCGCTGGCCTATGGCGGGATCGTCGAGCTGCGCCCCGCCCTCGGCGACGGGCGCCCCCCGGTGGCCGCCGACATCGCGCGCGCCAACCGCCTGTCCAGCCGCGTCGGCGTCGCGGCGCTCGCGCTCTGCGCGGCCGCCGGGAGCCTGCGCCGCCGCGGACCGGGCGCCGGCGCGCGCGCAACCCGATCGCCGGTCCTCGCGATGACGCGCCATCGCTCCACGGTCGCGCGCGCCCAACCCGATCGCCGGTCCTCGCGATGACCGGCGCGCTGCTCGTGTGCGGGACGCACTCGGACGCCGGCAAGTCCGTCATCACGGCCGGCCTGTGTCGCTGGCTGCGCCGCCGCGGCGTGTCGGTCGCGCCGTTCAAGTCGCAGAACATGGCGCTGAACTCGGTCGTGACCCCGGGCGGGGCGGAGATCGGGCGCGCGCAGGCGATGCAGGCCGCGGCGGCCGGGGTCGAGCCCGAGGCCGCGATGAACCCGGTGCTCATCAAGCCCGCGGGCGAGCGCACGAGCCAGGTCATCGTCATGGGCAAGCCCTACGGCGACGCCGACGCGCGCTCCTACCAGGCGATGAAGCACGAGCTGCGGCCGATCGTCGAGCGGGCGCTCGCCGACCTGCGCGCCCGCCACGACGTCGTGATCTGCGAGGGCGCCGGCAGCCCCGCGGAGATCAACCTGCGCGCCGGCGACCTGGCGAACATGGGCCTCGCGCGCGCCGCGCGGCTGCCCGTCCTGCTCGTCGGCGACATCGACCGCGGCGGCGTCTTCGCCTCGCTGTTCGGCACGCTCGCGCTGCTCGAGCCCGCCGACCAGGCGCTCGTCGCCGGCTACGTCGTCAACAAGTTCCGCGGCGACCCGTCGATCCTCGCGCCGGGCCTCGAGGACCTGCGCGCGCGCAGCGGGCGCCCGGTGCTCGGCGTGCTGCCGTTCGCCGAGGACCTGTGGCTGGACGCCGAGGACTCGCTCGCGCTCGAGGCGCGCGCTCCCGAAACGCCCGCCGCTCCCGGCGCGGACACGCTCGACGTCTGCGTGCTGCGGCTGCGCTGGATGAGCAACTTCACCGACCTCGACGCGCTCGCCACCGAGCCCGGCGTGCGCGTGCGCTTCACGCGCTCGCCGGCCGACGTCGAGCGCGCCGACCTCGTCGTCCTGCCCGGCACGAAGGCGACCGTCGAGGACCTCGCCCGGCTGCGCGAGGCGGGCCTGGACCGCGCGCTGGGAGAGCGCGCCGCGGCGGGCGCCCCGATCCTCGGCATCTGCGGCGGCTACCAGATGCTCGGCGAGCGCATCGAGGACGCCGTCGAGTCGCGGGCGGGCACGGTCGACGGGCTCGGGCTGCTGCCCGTGCGGACGGTCTTCGAGCCCGGCAAGCTGCTGCGCCGCCGCTCGGGCGCGTGCGCCTGGCTCGGCGGCGCGCGCTCGCAGACGGGCTACGAGATCCGCCACGGGCGCCTCGCCCGGCACGGCGGCGAGCCGCTGCTGCACGCCGACGACGGCGAGCCCGACGGCTGCCGCGCGGGCCTGACGCTCGGCACGAGCTGGCACGGCGCGCTCGAGGACGACGGCCTGCGCCGCGCGCTGCTCGGCGCCGTCGCGACCGCCCGCGGACGGACCTTCGCCGCTGGCGGCGAGCCGTTCGCCGCGCTGCGCGAGCGCCGGCTGGACGCGCTCGGCGACCTCGTCGAGCGCCACCTCGACACGGACGCGATCCTGGCCCTCATCGCGTCCGGCGCGCCCGCCGACCTGCCTTCGATCCACGCGGAGATGCGACAGTGGTCGGTCTCGTGAACCGGGCCGCGCGAGCGGCCCGCTCCGGAGGGGTCGCGCGCGTCGCGTCCCCATCTGGGACGCAATCCGCCAAACCCCCGCCGAGGTACGCATAGATGCTGCGCTTCATCACCACCGCCGACACCGAGATCCTCGCCACCGCCGCCGCCGTGGAGCGGCTCGGCGAGGAGTTCCCGGCGGTGCGCTGCGCGAACCCGGCCGGGGCGATCGACCAGGCGGCCTTCGTCGAGGAGGTGCTCGACGGCGCCCGCGTCGTCCTGTGCCGGATCCTCGGCGGCCGGCGCGGCTGGCCGGAGGGCCTGGACCTGCTGCGCGCGCGCTGCGCCGAGCGGGGGATCGCGCTGCTCGCGCTCGGCGGCGAGATCGAGCCCGACGCCGAGATGACGGCGCTCTCGCTCGTCCCGACGGGCGCCGTCGCGCAGGCCGGCGAGTACCTGCGCCATGGCGACATCGACAACGTCGAGCAGCTCCTGCGCTTCCTCGCCGACACGTTCCTGCTCGAGGGCCACGGCTTCGAGGCCCCGCACGAGGTGCCCGACCTCGGCGTCTACGTGCCCGGCACGGGCGACGTCGAGCTCTCCGACGCGCTCGCCGGACACGACCCCGCCCGCCCGACGATCGGCATCTGCTTCTACCGCTCGCACCGGATCACCGGCAACGCGGCCTGGGTCGACGAGCTGTGCGCCCAGCTCGACGCCGCGGGCGCCAACGCGCTCGCGGTGTGGTCGACGACGCTGCGCCGCGACGCCGACGGCAACGTCCCCGCGCTCGGGCTGCTCGAGGGCCACGTCGACGCGCTGCTCGTCACGATGCTCGCGACGGGCGGCTCGCACGCCGGCGACGCCGAGCAGCGCTGGGACGCCGCCGCGCTCGAGGCGCTCGACGTGCCGGTCATCCAGGCCGTCTGCTCGACCTCCTCGCGCGCCGCGTGGACGGAGAGCGCGAGCGGCCTGACCCCGCTGGACGCCGCCACGCAGGTCGCGATCCCCGAGTTCGACGGGCGCCTGCTCGGCGGCGTCGTCTCCTTCAAGGAGCGCGGCGAGGGCGGCTCGATCGTCGGCGCCGCGATCCCGCGCTACGTCGCCGACCCCGAGCGCTGCGCGCGCGTCGCGCGGCTGGCGGTGCGCCATGCGCGGCTGCGCGCGACGCCGAACGCCGACAAGCGCGTCGCGATCCTGCTCACGAGCTTCCCGACGAAGCACGCGCGCGTCGGCATGGCGGTCGGCCTCGACACGCCGGCGAGCGCGCTGCGGCTGCTCGACGCGCTGCACGGCGCCGGCTACGCCGTGGACCGGCCCTTCAGCCACGGCGACCAGCTCATGCACGAGCTCATCGCGGGCGGCGGGCACGACCCCGAGTTCGTCACCGACGAGCAGCTCGCCGCCGCGACGCTGCGCTTCCCGATCGCCGAGTACGAGCGCTGGTACGCGACGCTCCCGCAGGCGCTGCGCGAGGCGATCGAGGAGCGCTGGGGGCCGCCGCCGGGCGGCGAGTTCGTCGACGGCGAGGACTTCGTCGTCGCCGCGCTGGCGCTCGGCAACGCGCTCATCGCGATCCAGCCGCCGCGCGGCTACGGCGACGACCCGGTCGGCATCTACCACGACCCCGAGCTGCCGCCGACGCACCACTACCTCGCCTGCTACCGCTACCTCGAGGCGTCGTGGGGCGCGCACGCGATCGTCCACCTCGGCAAGCACGGCACGCTGGAGTGGCTGCCGGGCAAGATGCTCGCGCTGTCGGCGCAGTGCGCGCCCGACGCGGCGCTGGGCGACATGCCGCTCGTCTACCCGTTCGTCGTCAACGACCCCGGCGAGGGCGTGCAGGCCAAGCGCCGCGCGCACGCCGTCATCGTCGACCACCTCGTGCCGCCGATGATGCGCGCCGAGACCTACGACGAGCTCGCCGAGCTCGAGGCGCTGCTCGACGAGTACGCGCGCCTGGAGATCCTCGACCCGCCGAAGCTGCCCGGCCTCGCCGTCCAGATCTGGGACGCGATCGAGCGCGCGAACCTGCAGACCGACCTCGGCGTGGAGGAGCGCCCAGAGGACCTCGGCGCGCTCGTCGAGCACATCGACGGCTACCTCTGCGAGGTCAAGGACATCCAGGTCAAGGACGGGCTGCACGTGCTCGGCGTCGCGCCGGCCGGCGACCAGCTGCGCGGCCTCGTCGGTGCCGTCGGGCGGCTCGGCTCCGGCGACGACGTGCCCGGCCTGCGGCGCGCGGTCGGCGCGGCGTTCGGGCTCGACGAGCCGGCGCTCGTGGATGACGCCGGCGCGCCCGCGTCCGGCGTGCCCGCCGAGCTCAGCGAGCGCTTCCGCGGGCCGGCGGCGTCCAACGGCGACGTCATCGACCTGCTCGAGGCGGCGCAGAACGCGCTGCTCGACGCGCTCGCGGCGCGCGACTGGTCGCCGGGCGCGGTCGCCGAGGTCTGCGCCGAGGTCCTCGGCCACGTCGACGACGGCGTGCGGCGCGCGCTGCGCTTCGCCGCCGAGATCGTCGTGCCGCGCCTCGCGCAGACGACGGACGAGCTCGCGCGCGTGCTCGCCGCGCTCGACGGCCGCCACGTTCCCGCCGGCCCGTCCGGCAGCCCCACGCGCGGCCGCGTGGACGTGCTGCCGACCGGGCGCAACTTCTACTCCGTCGACCCGCGCGCCCTGCCCTCGCAGCTGTCGTGGGAGACGGGGCAGCGGCTCGCCAAGGCGCTGCTGGACCGCCACGTCGCCGACCACGGCGAGCTGCCGCGGATGGTCGGCCTCGTCGCCTGGGGGACGAGCGCCATGCGCACGCAGGGCGACGACGCCGCGGAGATCTTCGCGCTGCTCGGCGTGCGGCCGGTGTGGGCGCGCGAGTCGCGCCGCGTGACCGGGCTGGAGCTCATACCGCTCGAGGAGCTCGGCCGCCCGCGGATCGACGTCACGGTGCGGATCTCGGGCTTCTTCCGCGACGCCTTCCCGCACCTGCTGGGCATGCTCGACGACGCCGTCGCGATGGTCGCCGCGCTCGACGAGCCCGCCGACATGAACTACGTCGCCGCCCACGCCCGCGAGGACGCCGCCGCGCTCGCCGGCGAGCTCGACGCCAAGCCCGCGTGGCGGCGCGCGACGACGCGCATCTTCGGCTCCAAGCCGGGCGCCTACGGGGCCGGGCTGCTGCAGCTCATCGACGCCCGCGACTGGCGCGACGACGGCGACATCGCCGACGTCTACGAGGCCTGGGGCGGCTACGCCTACGGGCGCGGCCTCGACGGCGCGCAGGCGCGCGACGCGATGCGCGGCTGCTTCGCGCGGATCGACGTCGCGGTGAAGAACGTCGACAGCCGCGAGCACGACATCCTGGACTCCGACGACTACTACCAGTACCACGGGGGGATGGTCGCGACCGTCCGCGCGCTGAGCGGCCGCGAGCCGGCGGCCGTGCTCGGCGACTCGTCGGATCCCTCGCGCGTCGTCACGCGCTCGCTCGCGCAGGAGACGCGCCGCGTCTTCCGCGCCCGCGTCGCCAACCCGCGCTGGATCGCCTCGATGATCCGCCACGGCTACAAGGGCGCCGCCGAGCTGTCGGCGACCGTCGACTACCTCTTCGGCTACGACGCGACGACCGGCGTCGCGGAGGACTGGATGTACGAGGACGTCGCGCGCAAGTACCTGCTCGACCCCGACGTCGGCGCGTTCATGGGGCGCTCGAACCCGTGGGCGGCGCGCTCGATCGCCGAGCGCCTCATCGAGGCCGCCGACCGCGGCCTGTGGGAGGCGCCGGCGCAGGAGACGATGGACGCGGTCCGCGCGCGCTACCTCGAGCTCGAGGGCGAGCTCGAGGAGGCGTCGGCATGAGCGCGCGCGGCGCCGCGCGGCGGCCCGCCGGGAGGCCGCGGTGACGCCGGGCTACCCGTTCTCGGCGATCGTCGGCCAGGAGGCGCTGCGCGAGGCGCTGCTCGTCAACGCCGTCGCGCCCGAGGTCGGCGGCGTGCTCGTGCGCGGCGAGCGCGGGACCGCGAAGTCGACGGCCGTGCGCGCGCTCGCGCCGCTGCTGCCGGCAGTGCCCGCGGCGGCCGGCCAGCCGTTCTGCTTCGCCCCCGGCGACCTCGCCCCGGGCGGCGTCGTGGAGGCCGACGCGGAGGTCCACGAGCGCCCCGCGCCGCTCGTCGAGCTGCCCGTCGGCGCGACGATCGACCGGCTCGTCGGCGCCCTTGACCTCGGCCGCGCGCTCGCCGGCGAGCGCGCCTTCGAGGCCGGCCTGCTCGCCCGCGCGCACCGCGGCGTGCTCTACGTCGACGAGGTCAACCTGCTGCCCGACCACCTCGTCGACGTCCTGCTCGACGCCGCCGCGATGGGCGTCTGCCACGTCGAGCGCGACGCCGTCTCGGTGCGTCACGACGCGCGCTTCCTGCTCGTCGGCACGATGAACGCCGAGGAGGGCGAGCTGCGCCCGCAGCTGCTGGACCGCTTCGGCCTCGGCGTCGAGGTCGCGGCGCCGACCGAGCCGCAGGTGCGCGCGGAGATCGTGCGCCGGCGGCTGGCCTACGAGGCCGATCCGGTCGCCTTCGCGGTCCGCTTCGCCGAGCAGGACGCCGACGTCGCGGCGTCGATCGTCGCCGCCCGCGAGCGGCTGGCCGCGGTGCGCCTGCCCGAGCGCGAGCTCGACCGGATCGTGCGCGCGTGCGCGGAGATCGGCGTCGACGGGATGCGCGGGGACGTCGTGACGGCGCGCACCGCGCGCGTCCTGGCCGCGCTCGAGGGCGCCGGCGAGGTCGGCGCCGAGCACGTGCGCCGCGCCGCCCACCTCGCGCTCGCGCACCGGCGCCGGCGCGACCCGCTCGGCGGCGGGGCCGGCGACCCGGCGGACATCGATCGGGCGCTCGAGCAGGACGACCCCGGCCCGCCGGACGCGCCTCCGCCGGGCGGCGACCCGCCCGACGAGCCTCCGCCCGGCGACGGCACGCCTCCCGCGCCCGGCCCGGCGCCGGACGACGCCGACGGCTCCGGCGCGCCGCCGCCCGACGCCGGCGGTCCCGCCCCCGCCGACGGCTCCGGCGCGCCGCCGCCCGACGCCGGCGGTCCCGCCCCCGAGGCCTCGGACCTCGCCGCGCCGGCCCCGCGCGAGCGGCTCGACGCGCCCGACCCGGCACGCGCGCTGACCCTGCCCCTGGCGACGTCGCGCGGGCGCGCGGGCGCGCGCAGCGGCCGCGGCGCCCGCACCGCGGGCCCGGCCGCGGCGCCGATCGACAGCCGGCCCGCGGCTCGGGGCGAGGAGGCCGACCTCGCGCTCGTCGCCACGCTGCGCGAGCGCCTGGCCAGCGGCGACCGCGCGGCGCGCCGCGTCAACGTCCGCGCCGGGCGCGAGGGCGCGCTGCTGTGCCTCGTCATCGACGCGAGCGGCTCGATGGCCGCGCGGCGCCGGATGGCGCGCGTCAAGGGCGCGCTGCTCGGCCTCCTGCGCGACGCCTACGCGCGCCGCGACCGGGTCGCGATCATCGCCTTCCGCGACGCCCGCGCCGAGGTCGTCCACGTCCCCGGCGCGCCGCTCGAGCACGCCGCGGCCGCGGTGCTCGCGCTGCGCACGGGCGGGCGCACGCCGCTCGCCGCCGGCCTCGACGCAGCGACCGAGCTCATCCGCCGCGACCGCGCGCGCGACGCACGCGGGCAGGCGATCGCGGTCGTCCTCACCGACGGGCGCGCGCCGGAGTCCGCCGCCGCCGCCGCGCGGCTGGGCCGGACCGCCGACGCCGTCCACGTCGTCGACACCGAGGAGGGGGCCGTGCGCCTCGGCCTCGCGCGCACGCTCGCGCTCGCCGCGGGCGCGAGCGTCATCCAGCTCCCGCAGCCGATGCCCAGGAGGGCCGCATGACAGCACGCCGCCGCCGCACCGTCGCCCACGCCGCTCCCGCGGGCGGGCGCTCGCCCGCCCGCCGCACCGTCGCCAGCGCCGATCCCGCGGGCGGGCGCTCGCGATGACACCCGAGGATCCCCTCGCCAGGCACGGCGGCGACGAGGTCGACGTCCCGCACCGCCCGGGCGACCGCGGCAGCGCCGAGCCCAAGCGCCGCAAGCCGCGCGACCGCCCGCTCCTCATCGTCATCACCGGCCACGGCAAGGGCAAGTCGACCTCGTCGTTCGGCACGCTCATGCGCGCCTGGGCGCGCGGCTACCGCTGCGGCGTCTTCCAGTTCGTCAAGTCGGGCAAGTGGAAGGTCGGCGAGGCCAAGGCCGCGGCGGCGCTCGGGGGGATCGACTGGGAGAAGATGGGCGACGGCTGGTCGTGGCTGTCGAAGGATCTCGGCGAGTCGGCCGACCTCGCCCGCGAGGGCTGGGAGGAGGTCAAGCGGGCGATCGCCGAGGAGCGCTACGAGTTCCTCCTGCTCGACGAGATCACCTACCCGCTGAAGTGGGGCTGGATCGACGTGGGCGAGTTCGTCGCGACGCTGCGCGACCGGCCCGGCTTCCAGCACGTCGTCGTGACCGGCCGCGACGCGCCGCCCGAGCTCGTCGAGGCGGCCGACCTCGTCAGCGAGGTCGTCAAGATCAAGCATCCGATGGACGAGGGCATCCGCGCCCAGCAGGGCATCGAGTGGTGACGGCGCCGCGCCGCCCGGCCCCGGCGCGCGCCCGACCGGGGCGCGCGCCGTGAACGTGCCGCGGATCGTCGTCGCGGGCACGAGCTCGGGCGCGGGCAAGACCTCGGTCGCCTGCGGGCTCATCGCGGCGCTGCGCGCCCGCGGGCTCGTCGTGCAGGGCTTCAAGGTCGGGCCGGACTACATCGACCCGACCTACCACGCGCTCGCCAGCGGCCGCCCGGGGCGCAACCTCGACGCGTTCCTGTCGGGCCCCGAGCTCGTCGCGCCGCTGACGCTGCACGGCATGGCCGGCGCGGACATCGCCGTCGTCGAGGGCGTCATGGGCCTGTTCGACGGCGCCTCGGGGCGCGGCGAGCTGGCCTCGACGGCGCACGTCGCCAAGCTGCTCGGCGCGCCCGTGCTGCTCGTCATCGACGCCGCCGCGATGGCGCGCAGCGCCGCCGCGATCGTGCACGGCTACCGCACGTTCGACCCCGACGTCGAGGTCGCGGGCGTCATCGTCAACAAGGTCGGCTCCGACCATCACGTGCAGCTGCTGCGCGAGGCGATCGAGCCGCTCGGCGTGCCGGTCGTCGGCGCCCTGCGCCGCGACGACCGCGTCGCCGCGCCCGAGCGCCACCTCGGGCTCGTGCCGGCCGGCGAGCGCGAGGCGCGCACCGCCACCGCGATCGAGGCGCTCGGCGAGGCCGTGCGCGAGCGCGTCGACCTCGACGCGATCCTCGCCCTGGCGCGCTCGGCGCCGCCGCTGGCCGGCGCCGCCTGGACGCCGGAGCCCGGCGCGGCGGGGACCGCGGGCGCCCCGGTGGCCGGCGACGGCGGGGTGAAGACGGCCGGCGCCCCGGTGGCAGGCGACGGCGCGGCGACGATCGCGATCGCCCGCGGCCCCGCGTTCTCGTTTCACTACGAGGAGAACCTCGAGCTGCTGCGCGCCGCCGGCGCGACGCTCGCCCCCTTCGACCCGCTGAACGACCCGGCGCTGCCCGAGGGCGCGGGTGCGCTCGTCCTCGCCGGCGGCTTTCCGGAGGTCTTCGGGGCCGAGCTGTCGGCCAACGCGGCGCTGCGCGAGCAGGTGGCCGCGTTCGCCCGCGCGGGGCGCCCGGTGCTCGCCGAGTGCGGCGGGCTGCTGTACCTCTGCGACGAGCTCGACGGCCTGCCGATGTGCGGCGTTCTGCCCGCGCGCGGGCGGATGGCCGGGCGGCTGTCGATCGGCTACCGCGAGGCGGTCGCGCTGGGCGACTCGCCGTCGTGGCGCGCGGGGGAGGCCGTCCGCGGGCACGAGTTCCACTACTCCGCGGTCGAGGGCGACGCGGCGCCGGCCTGGGAGCTCAGCGCGCGCGGGACCGCGCGCGCCGAGGGCTTCGCGACGGGCGCCGTCCACGCGTCCTACCTGCACGTGCACTGGGCGGCGTTCCCGCAGGCCGCGCGCCGCCTCGTCGCCGCCGCGGCGCGCGCCGCCGCGCCGGTCCTGTCGGCGTCTGCGGCGCCGGGCGACGGGGGGCGGTCGTGAGCCTCACGCTCGTCCTCGGCGGCACGCGCTCGGGCAAGAGCGCCCACGCGGAGGAGCTCGCGCGGGCGACCGGCCTCGCCGTGCGCTACGTCGCGACGGCCGACCCCGACGACGAGGCCTTCGCCGCGCGGATCGCCGCGCACGTGCTGCGCCGCCCGCCGGCGTGGGAGACCGTCGTGGCCGGCGACGACCTCGCCGGCTTCGTGCGCCGCGACCGCTGCGTGCTCATCGACGGCCTCGGCACGTGGATCGCGGGCGTCATGTCCCGCGCCGGCACCGCGACGCAGGACCTCCCGCGCAGCGGGGCGCCGGACGGGCTGCGCGCGCGCGTCTGCGAGGAGGTGACGGCGCTCGCGCGGGTCGCGGCCCTGTCGGCCGGGCCGGTCATCGTCGTCGCCGAGCAGGCCGGCGAGGGGCTGCTGCCGACCGACGCGCTGTCGCGGGCGTGGCTCGACGCGCTCGGCGAGGCCGCCCAGGCGCTCGCGGCCGTCGCCGAGCGCGCGCTGCTCGTCGTCGCCGGTCGGGCGATCGAGCTCGCGCCGGCGGCGGTGGCGCCGGCCGTCGTCGCGCCGCCCGGCGACGAGGACCTGCGCCACCACGGCGACGCGCTCGTGCGCCCGGGCGACGCCGATCACGCCGTCAACGTCATGGCCGGCGGGCCGCCCGGCTGGCTCATGGACGCGCTGCGCGCCGCGCTGGAGGAGGACGCCTCGGCGTACCCGCGCGAGGCCGAGACGGCCGCGGCGCTCGCGGCGCTGCACGGCCGCGAGCCCGCCGAGATCGTGCCCTGCAACGGCGCCGCGCAGGCGCTGTGGCTGCTGCCGGCGGCGCTGCGACCGCGCCTGGCCGCGTGCGTGCACCCGGGCTTCACGGAGACCGAGGCCGCGCTGCGCGCGCACGGCGTCCCGGTCGCGCGCGTCCTGCGCGACGCCGAGCGCGCCTTCGTCCTGGACCCGGCCGCGGTGCCGGAGGCCGCCGACCTCGTCGTCGTCGGCAACCCCGTCTCGCCGACCGGCACGCTCGACCCGGCCGCGGCGCTGCTCGCGCTGCGCCGGCCCGGCCGCACGCTCGTCGTCGACGAGGCCTTCATGGACCTCGTCCCGGGCGAGCCGTCGTCGCTCGTGCGCGAGGCGCTGCACGACGTCGTCGTCGTGCGCTCGCTGACGAAGTCGCTCGCGATCCCCGGCCTGCGCGCGGGCTACGCGGTCGCCGCGCCGCCGCTCGCCGAGCGCCTGCGCGCGGTCCGCCCGCCGTGGTCGTGCAACGCGCTCGCGCTCGCCGCGCTGCGCGCGATGGCGCTGCGGCCCGGCGCGATCGACGACGCCGCCGCGCGCGCCCAGGCCGAGCGCGGCGACCTCGAGGCGCGGCTCGCCGAGGTGCCCGGGCTGCGCACGTGGCCGGCGGCGGCGAACTACGTGCTCGTCCGCGTGCCCGACGGCGGCGCCGTCGCGGCGCGCCTGCGCGACGCCGGGATCGCCGTGCGCCCGGCCGGCTCGTTTCCCGGGCTGACCGCCGACGACCTGCGCATCACCGCGCGCGGGCCGGAGGACAACGAGCGCCTCGCGGGCGCGCTGACGCGGGCGCTGGCGCCATGATCACGGTCGTCGGCATCGGCGCGGACGGATGGGAGAGCCTCGGGGCGCAGGCGCGCGAGGCCGTGCTCGCCGCCGACCTGCTGCTCGGCGGGCAGCGCCAGCTCGACCTCGTTCCCGAGCGGGCGCGCGGCGAGCGCCACCCCTGGCCGCGGCAGCTCACGACGCTCGTCGACGAGCTGCCCGCGCTCGCCGCCGGCCGCGACGCGGTCGTGCTCGCCAGCGGCGACCCGCTCCTGCACGGCGTCGGCGTCACGATCCTGCGGCGGCTCGGCCCGGAGGGCGTGCGCGTCATCCCGGGCGTGTCCTCCTACGCGCTGACCTGCGCGCGCCTGCTGTGGCCGCAGGCCGACACGGAGCTCGTGTCGGCGACGAGCCGCGTCGCCGAGGTCGTGGCGCCGGCGCTGCAGCGCGGCCGGCGGATCGTCGTGCTCGGCTTCGGCGCGCGGACGGCGGCGGAGGTCGCGCGCGTCGCGCGCGAGCGCGGGTTCGGCGCCAGCCGGCTCGTCGTGCTCGAGGAGCTCGGCGGCCCGGCGGAGCGGATCGTCGAGTCGACGGCCGACGAGTGGGGCGACGCCGACGCCGCGCACCTGCACCTCGTGGCGCTCGAGGTGCGCGGCCGCGGCGAGCTGCTGACCCGGGCGCCCGGGCTGCCCGACGACGCCTTCGAGCACGACGGCCAGATCACGAAGCGCGCGATCCGGGCGGTGACGATCGCGGCGCTCGCGCCGGTGCCGGGGCAGCTGCTGTGGGACGTCGGCGCCGGCTGCGGCTCGGTCGCGATCGAGTGGCTGCGCGCGGCTCCCGGCGCGCGCGCGATCGCCGTCGAGCGCGACGAGGAGCGCGCGCGGCGCATCGAGCGCAACGCGCTCGCGCTCGGCGTGCCCTCGCTGCGGGTCGTCTGCGCGACGGCGCCCGACGCGCTCGACGAGCTCGGCGAGCGCCCCGACGCGATCTTCATCGGCGGCGGCCTGACGACGTACGCGATGCTCACGCGCTGTCGCAAGGCGCTCGCGCGCGGCGGGAGGCTCGTCGCCAACGTCGTCACCGTCGAGGGCGAGTCGCTCGTGTCGCGCGCCCAGGCCGAGCAGGGCGGCCGGCTCACGCGGCTGGCCGTCTCGCACGCCGAGCCGCTCGGCGGCTTCACGGGCTGGCGGCCCGCGATGGCGGTCACCCAGTACGAGCTGCGCCTGCCGTGACCGTCCACTTCATCGGCGCCGGGCCGGGCGCGGCGGACCTCATCACGCTGCGCGCGCAGCGCCTCATCGCCGCCTCGCCGGTCGTCCTCTACGCCGGGGCGCTCGTGCCCGACGAGGTGCTCGCGCACGCGCCCGAGGGCGCGCGGCTCGTCGACACGCAGCACCTCGACCTCGACGCGATCGTCGAGGAGTGCCGCGCGGCCGACGAGCGCGGCGAGGACGTCGCCCGGCTGCACTCGGGCGACATCTCGATCTGGAGCGCGGCGGCCGAGCAGATGCGCCGCCTGGACGCGCTCGAGATCGCCTGGGACGTCACGCCGGGCGTGCCGGCCTTCGCGGCCGCCGCCGCGTCGCTGCGCCGCGAGCTGACGCTGCCCGGCGTGGCGCAGACGGTCATCCTCACGCGCCACGCGCGCCGCGCGACGCCGATGCCCGACGGGGAGGACCTCGCGTCGCTCGCCGCGCACCGCGCGACGCTCGTCCTGCACCTCGCCGTCCAGGCGATCGACGAGCTCGCGCCGCTGCTCGCCGAGCACTACGGCGACGACGGCGCCGTCGCCGTCGTCGCGCGCGCCTCGCACCCCGACGAGGTCGTCCTGCGCGGGACCCTGCGAACGATCGCCGGTCAGGTCCGCGAGGCGGGCGTGCGGCGCACGGCGGTCATCGTCGTCGGTCCCGCGCTGGGCGAGCCGGGCTTCTGCGACAGCCACCTGTACTCGGCGGCGCGCGACCGCACGGGCGCGTAGCGGCCCGCGCCGCAGCCCGGTCAGCGCGCCGGCGCCGTCGCGATCTGATCCTCCAGGCCGCTGACGGGCTCGACCGTCGTGCCGCTGCGCTCGCGCTCGCGGATCTCCAGGCGCCGCGAGAGGCGCGACAGCGCCAGGTTCGTCACGACGAACAGCAGGCCGATGAAGATGAAGACCTGCAGGATCGGCGCCGTCACGCCGCCGAAGAAGTTGAAGCCCGTGACGATGCGCCCGTGGCGCGCGACCTCCTGGATGCCGATGAGGCTGACGAGCGTCGTGTCCTTGTTGAGCGTGATGAGCTGCGAGACGGTCGCCGGCAGCATCCGCCGCAGGCCCTGGGGCAGGATGACGATCTGCATCCGCTGGCGGTAGGTCAGGCCGAGCGCGACGGCGGCCTCGTTCTGGCCGCGGTCCAGCGACTGGATGCCGGCGCGCATGATCTCCGCCATGACGGCCGAGTTGTAGAGCACGAGTGCGAGCAGGGCGGCGAAGACGCTGCCCTGCTGCAGGACGTCGGGCAGGAAGCCCGGGACGACGTCCTCATAGGCCCGCCGCCACGGCACGGGCAGCGCCAGGCCGAGGTAGAGGATCATGAACGCCAGCGGGAGGTTGCGCCAGATGTCGACCCAGATGCCGGTGACGAAGCTCACCGGCCCGCTGCGCGACAGCCGCAGGAGCGCGAGCGCGAGGCCGAAGAGCAGCGAGAAGACCATCGCGATGACCGCGATCTGCAGGTTGACGAGAAAGCCCTCGAAGATGAACCGCGCGTTGTTGCCGGTGACGAGCCATTCCCAGTTGTCGGGGTCGAAGAGGTAGCCCATGACCGCTTACCTGCGCACCGCGTAGCGGCGCTCGAGCTGGCGGAAGGCGATCGTCGCGGCGATCGTCAGCAGCAGGTAGCCGACCGCCGCCCAGAAGAAGGCGGCGTCGGTCTGGAAGGTGCGCGAGTTGATGATCCGCGCCTCCTTCGTGAGGTCGTTGATCGCCAGCGCGGCCCCGACGATCGCCGAGTTCTTGATCATCGCGATCGTGATCGAGGCCAGCGGCGGGATGACCGTGCGGACCGCCTGGGGCAGCACGATGCGCCGCAGCGTCTGCAGGTAGTCGAAGCCGAGCGACAGCGAGGCCTCGATCTGGCCGCGGCCGACCGCGAAGACGCCCGAGCGCAGCACCTCGGCGACGTACGCCGCGGTGTAGAGCCCGAGCGAGGCGACGCCGGCGATCCACGCCCCGACCGGGACGCCCGCCCGCCGCAGCCCGGAGAACGAGATGAACAGCAGCACGAGCAGCGGGACGTTGCGAAACGTCTCGACGTACACGCCGCCGGCGCGCTGCAGCCACTTCGACGGCGCGACCCGCAGCGCGGCGACGAGCGTGCCGACGACCAGCGCGACGGCGAAGGACGCTCCGACGAGCCGGACGGTGACCCAGAAGCCACTCGCCAGCTCGTCGAAGTTGTCCGTCAGGAGCTCGAGCCAGGAGCTCACTTGGAGAGGTCGATCGCCTCCTTGAGCGTCATCGTCGGGGGATCCTGGCTCTCACCGGTGTACTTGCCGATCCACTTCTGGTAGCTGGTCTTCCAGCGGCCGTCGGACTTGTACTTGGCCACGACCTCGCTGACGAAGTCCTGGAAGGCCTTGTCGCCCTTCTTGATCCCGGCACCGTACGGCTCGGTCGTCAGCGGTTCGCCGACGAGCTTGAGCGAGTCGTCCTGGATGATCATGCCGGTCAGGATCACGTCGTCGGTCGAGACCGCGTCGACGGCGCCGTTCTGGATGAGCTCCAGGCACTCCGAGTAGCCGTCGACGAGCTTGCGGGTCGCCTTGGGCGCCTGCTTCTTCAGCGTCTCCTCGTACGTCGAGCCGAGCGCCGTGCAGACCTTCTTGCCGGCGAGGTCGCCGACGCCGTTGATCGAGCTGTCGTCCTTCTTGACGAGGATCCGCCCCGTCGCGACGAAGTACGGCTCGGAGAAGTCGATCTCCTCGGCGCGCTCGGCGTTGATCGTCATCGTCGAGAGGATGAGGTCGGCCGTGCCGTTCTGCAGGAACGGGATGCGGTTGTCCGACAGCGCCTCGATGTACTTCGGCTTGACGCCGAGCTCGTCCGCGACGGCCTTCGCGAGATCGACGTCGAAGCCCTCGACCTCGCCCGTCTGCGGGTTCTTGAAGCCGAACGGCGCGACCTCGAACTTCACGCCGACCGTGATCTCGCCCTTCTGCTGGAGCTTGGCCATCGTCGTGCCCGCGTCGAACGTGCGCGCGGTCTCGGCCGGCTCCTTCGGCGTGCCCGCCTTGTCGTCGTCGTCGCCGCAGCCCGCCGCGACCAGCGCGCCGAGCACGAACAGCACCGCTGCCGGCGTGCGCCAGCTCATCGATGTCATCAAGAGCCCTCCTCCTTCAGTGATGGATGATCTTGTCCACGAACTCGCGCGCTCTCGCGCTCTTGGCCGCTTCGAAGAACTCGGTCGGCGGCCCCTGCTCGACGATCTGCCCGTCGTCGATGAAGACGATGCGGTCGCAGACCTCCCGGGCGAAGCCCATCTCGTGCGTCACGACGACCATCGTCATGCCGCCGCGGGCGAGGTCGCGCATGACGTCGAGCACCTCGCGGATCATCTCCGGATCCAGCGCCGAGGTCGGCTCGTCGAAGAGCATGAGCTTGGGGTCCATCGCCAGCGCGCGGGCGATCGCGACGCGCTGCTGCTGGCCGCCGGAGAGGTCGGCCGGCGACGCGTCGGCCTTCTCGGGGATGCCGACCGTCTCCAGCAGCTCGCGGGCGCGGGCCTCGGCGGCAGCCGGCTCGACGCCCTTGACCTTGACCGGCGCGAGCGTGATGTTCTGGATCACGGTCTTGTGCGGGAAGAGGTTGAACTGCTGGAAGACCATGCCGATGTCGGCGCGCATGCGCCCGATCGTCTTCGACCCGGGGTCGACGGGCTCGCCGTCGAACAGCACGCTGCCGGAGTCGACCTCCTCCAGCCCGTTGATGCAGCGCAGCATCGTCGACTTGCCCGAGCCCGACGGACCGGCGATGACGATCGCCTCGCCCGTGCCGATCTCGAGGTCGATGTCGTCGAGCACGACGTTGTCGCCGAAGCTCTTGCGGACGTTGCGCAACTGCACGAGCGGCGCCACTTCCCCGGGGGTGCCCATCCCCGCACCCTATGGGGACGACCGGTTGGAGCGCAAACGCGACAGCAGGCGCCGCGGGCCGATCGGGGTGGGTTGCGTCGCCCATCGCCGCGAGCGTAGGATCGACTCACTCCAAGGGGAGTCACGGTAAGTCCGTGACCGAGAGGATGGTGTGTGAATCATGCGAACGTTCCTGCGTGCCGCCGCGGCGGCCTGCGCACTCGCGATGGCCGCCGCGCCGTTGGCCGCCGCCGACCCGGGTGGAGTGACCACCGACGACCCGGCAGGCGAGCCGACCCACGGGTTCCTCGACGGCGAGGGCTACTCGACGGTCGAGCCGTACCTGGGCGGCCAGCCGGCGGGCTCGCCGGCGAGCCGCCGGTCGCGCAACCTGAGCCTGCTCGGCTCGCTGAAGCTCGATCCCTTCAACGCGGGCGTCCACGGCGACGTCGCCGGCTACAGGAACCTCGCGTTCATCGGCAAGTGGCGGGAGGCCTGCCCCGGGACCGGCGTCGACGTCATCGACATCTCGCGGCCCGCGGCCCCGGTCAAGCTCGCCGACACCGAGGACCACGTCAACACCTCGATGGAGGACATGCAGGCGGTCCGGACGGGCGGCCGGGACGTGCTCGTGACCGGGCTGCAGGACTGCCGCGACCCCGCGCTGCCGGCCGGTCGCAGCGGGCTGGAGATCATCGACATCAGCAACCCGCGCCACCCGCGGACGCTGTCGTTCTTCGACGTCGACCGGTTCGGCGCCGACGCCGGCGGCGTCCACGAGGTGAACCTCGCCAAGCAGGGCAACCGTGTGCTCGCGCTGCTCTCGGTGCCGGACCTCGAGGCGCTGAGCTCCGACGAGGACGGGCTCAACGGGGCCGGCGACCTGCTCATCGTCGACATCACCGACCCCGAGCACCCGACGCTGACCGCCGAGTGGGGCGTGCTCGACGAGCCGCTGCTCGGGCTGTCGGTCTACCTCGGCAGCCGGCAGGGCGCCGACGGCCGCACGCAGCTGCACAGCGTGCGCGCCAACGCCAACGGCCGGCTCGCCTACCTGTCCTACTGGGATGCCGGGGTCATCATGCTCGACATCTCCGACCCCAGCCACCCGGTGTTCCGGGGCCGGACGACGTACCCGGCCGGCGCCGAGGGCAACGCCCACTCCACCGACGAGGCGCGCGGCGGCAACGTCCTCGTGCAGGCCGACGAGGACTTCAGCCCCTTCCACCTCGAGTTCACGAGCAGCGCGTTCAGCGGCCTGCGGCCGGCGGTCGAGGCGGCCTTCACGCCGCTCATCGTCGACCTGCCCGGACGGCAGATGACGGGGACGGTCGTCCATGTCGGGCGCGGCTGCCCGGCCGGGTCGACCGACGGCACGAACCCCGCCGACCCCTACCTCGCCGACCCGGCGGGCAGGATCGCGCTCGTCGAGCGCGGCGCCTGCCGCTTCGACAACAAGATCGCACGCGCGCAGCTCGCGGGGGCGACCGGGGTGATCGTCTACAACAACGCGGCCGGCGGCGAGGCGCTCGTCCTCATGGGCGGCATCGATCCGGTGCTGCTGCCCGACGGGACGTCGGTGGACGTGGCCGTCCCCGCCGTCTTCGTGGGGCGCGGCACGGGCCTGGCGATGAGGGACGCGCCGCCGCCGGTGACGGCGAGCGCCAGGGCCGCCTTCGACGGCTGGGGCTTCCTGCGCTTCTTCGACGTCAAGGACCCGGCGGCGCCCGTGCAGCTGTCGACGTTCGCGACCCCGCACACGAACGACGAGTCCGTCGGGACGAGCGGCACCTGGAGCGTCCACAACCCGCAGGTGCGCGGGTCGACGGTGTACGCCTCGTGGTACTCCGACGGCGTCAGGGCGATCAGCATCTCGGACCCGAGCAACCCGCGTGAGATCGGGTTCTGGGCCGGCGCCGGCGCGCCGTCGGACGCCCCCGCGGTCAACATCTGGGGCGTGGCGCTCCTGGGCGACCTCGTGCTGGCGAGCGATCGCAACTACGGGCTGTACGTCCTGCGCCAGAACGCGCCGTAGGGCTCCGCTCGGTGCGGGAGGGCCGGCGCGGCGCGGCGGCCCTCCCGCTTGCGTCTATCGTGGCGCCATGAAGCGAAGCCAGCTCGCGCTGCTCGCGGTCGCCGTCGCCGCGGTCGCGCTCATCGCGGTGCTGGGCAGCGGGGGCGGCGACGAGCCCGGCTCGAGCTCGAAGGCGGCGCCCGCGACGGCGCCCGCCGGGGCGATCGAGGTGAGCTTCGTCTACTCGCCCGACAAGGAGAAGCTGCTCGTCCCGCTCATCCGCGACTTCAACGCGTCGGGCGCGAAGGTCGCCGGCAAGCCGGTCTTCGTCGCGGCCGAGAACCTCGCCTCCGGCGACGCCGAGACGAAGATCGCCAAGGGGCGGCTGAAGCCGACGGCGTGGACCCCGGCCAGCTCGCTCTGGGGCCGGCTGCTGAACTTCGAGAGCGACCAGCCGCTCGCGCCCGAGACGAACCCGTCGCTCGTCCGCACGCCGCTCGTCATCGCGATGTGGGAGCCGATGGCGCGGGCGCTCGGCTGGCCCAAGCGCAGGCTCGGCTTCGCCGACATCCTCAAGCTCGCGCGCAGCAAGGACGGCTGGGGCGCGTTCGGCCATCCCGAGTACGGGCCGTTCAAGTTCGTCCACACGAACCCGGACTTCTCGACCTCGGGGCTGTCGGCCGTCGCGGCCGAGTACTACGCAGCGACGGGCAACCGCGAGGGCCTGCGCCCGGCGGACATCACCGCCGCGCGGGCGAAGGTCAAGGACATCGAGCGCTCGATCGTGCACTACGGCGACACGACGCTGTTCATCTCCGACCAGCTGCGCCGCAACGGGCTGGGCTACGCGTCGGCGGTGCCGATGGAGGAGGCGACGCTCGTCGACTTCAACCTCCGGCGCGGCGACCGCGAGAAGCTCGTCGCGATCTACCCGGCCGAGGGCACCTTCGACTCCGACCACCCGTACATCACGCTGAACGCGCCGTGGGTGACCGCCGGGCAGCGCGAGGCCGCCGCCGCGTTCGGCGACTTCCTGGACCGGCGGATCGACGCCAGGACCGCGGCCGGCTTCGGCTTTCGCCCGTCGAAGCCCGGCGCCACGCCGCCGGCGCCGCTGACCGCGGCCAACGGCGTCGACCCCGAGCAGCCCGACCGGGTGCTGGACCTGCCCGCGCCGCGCGTCCTCGCGGCGATCAAGAAGGCCTGGCGCGAGGACCGCAAGCCCGCCAACGTGCTGCTCGTGCTCGACACCTCGGGCTCGATGGACGAGGAGGGCCGCCTGACGAACGCGAAGACGGGCCTGGAGGCCTTCGTGCGAGAAGTCGCCCCGCAGGACCGCGTCGGCCTGTCGATCTTCAACGACTCCGTCACGCCGCTCGCGCCGATCGCGCCGATCCGCGACACCCGCAGCCGGCTGCGGGGCCTCATCTCGCGGCTCGTCGCCGACGGCGGGACGTCGATCTACGACGCGACCGCCGACGCCGTCGCGCAGGTCACGAAACTCGCCGACTCCAGCCGGATCAACGCCGTCGTCCTGCTGACCGACGGCGTCGACACGAACTCCTCGACGTCGGTCGACGCGCTCGTGCGCTCGCTCGACGCCCAGGGCGACTCGTCGCGCCGCGTGCGCGTCTTCACGATCGCCTACTCGGCGGGGGCGTCGGGCGCGGCGGCCAGCCTCGAGCGGATCGCCGAGGCGTCGGGCGGCAAGGCCTACGTCGGCGACACCGACGACATCGAGTCCGTCTACCGCAGCATCAGCTCGTTCTTCTGAGCGCCGTGCGCCGCGACCGCCGACACCGAGCACGAGCCCGCGCCGGCGCGGGGGCCGCGCGGCCGTGAGCCTGCCCGCCAGGCGGCCGTACACGCGCGGCGAGTTCGCCGGCGAGCTCGTCGCCAACGCCGCCGCCAAGCCGTTCAACGTCGTCCTGCTCGTCGGCACGATGGCCGCCGCGGTGGTCGTCGGCGGGCCGGTGCTCGTCGCCCTCGCCGTCGCCGTGGCGATCTACCTCGTCGCGGTCGCGCGGACGTTCCTCGACGAGGACGAGGCCGACGCCGTCATCGAGCGCGTGCGCGCAGAGCGCCGCCGGTCGCTCGGCGAGGGCTCGGCCCGTCTGGACCCGTCGGCGCTCGCGCCCGAGATCCGCGGCCACCTGCTGTCGGCGCGCGCGACCGAGGGGCGCATCCGCGAGGCGATCGAGCGCGCGGAGCTGCCCTACGACGAGGTCTCCGCCGAGGTCGACGCGCTCGTGTCGCTCATGGAGCTGTCCGCCTCGCGCGCGCAGCTCCTGCACGAGGCGCTGCACGAGTCGCCCGCCTCGCGCGTCGCCTCGCGCCTGCTCGAGCTCGAGGGCTCGGGCAAGACCGAGCTCGTCGAGGCGCTCGAGCATCAGCTCTCCGTCCAGCTGCGGATGGAGGACCAGCTACAGGCCTTCTACGACCGCATGGAGCGCATCGTCGTCGAGCTGGACTCGATCCGCGGCTCGCTGCTGAGCGTCTCGGCGTCGACCGACGTCGCCAACCAGCAGCGGCTCGCGGGCGACGTGCGCGCCCTGCGCGACGAGCTCGGCACCCTGGCCGAGGGGATGAACGAGGCCTTCGGCGAGCGGACCGAGCCCGGCTCCGAGGGCTAGCCCGCGGTGCGCCGCAGCAGGTAGGTGTCCATGATCCAGCCCTTGCGCTCGCGCGCGGCGGCGCGCACGCGCTCGATCTCCTCGCAGACCTCGTCGAGCGCGCCGGCGACGAGGATCTCGTCGGGCGTGCCGAGGTAGGCGCCCCAGTAGATGTCGATCGGCTCGCCGCGCAGCTCGCGAAACGCGCAGCGCGCGTCGAGCATGACGACGACGTCGGGGGCGTTGGGAGGAAAGCCCTCGCGCGCCAGGCGCCGGCCGGTCGTGACGTGGACCGCCTCGCCGACGCGGTTGAGCGCGATGGCGTGGCGGGCGCAGAGCGCCGCGATCGCGCTGATGCCGGGGATGACCTCGACGCCGAAGGCGACGCGCCCGGCCGCGAGGATCGCGTCCATGATCGCGAGCGTCGAGTCGTACAGGGACGGGTCGCCCCAGACGAGGATCGCGCCGACGCCGTCCTCGCCGAGCTCGTCTGAGATGAGGCGCTCCCAGATCCGCGCGCGCTCGGCCCGCCAGTCCTCGACGGCGGCGGCGTAGGCCTCGGCCGCGCGGTCGCGCTCGGGATCGGAAACGGCGATCATGCGGTAGGTCTGCTCGGCGATGTAGCGCTCGCAGACCTCGCGGCGCAGGGCGACGAGGTCGTCCTTCTCCTCGCCCTTCTCCATGACGAAGAACACGTCCACCTCGTTGAGCGCCGCGATCGCCTGTTCGGTGACGTACTGCGGATCGCCGGCGCCGATCCCGATGAGCAGCATCCGCCTCATCGGCAGGGCCTGAGCGGATGGCGACGGTGCTCGTGCTCGGCGGGACCGGCGAGGCGCGCGCGCTCGCGGGGGCGCTCGACGAGCTGCCGGGGACGCGCGTCGTCTCGACGCTCGCCGGGCGCGTGGCCGCGCCGCGGCTGCCCGCCGGGGAGGTCCGCGTGGGGGGCTTCGGCGGGCCCGACGGGCTGGCCGCCTATCTCGCCGACGAGCGCGTCGACGCGGTCGTCGACGCGACGCACCCGTTCGCGCAGCGCATGTCCTGGTCGGCCGCCGAGGCCTGCGCGCGGCGCGGGACGCCGCTGCTGCGCCTCGAGCGCCCCCCGTTCGCGCGCGACCCGGCGATCGACTGGCGCGAGGTCGCCTCGCTCGAGGAGGCCGCGGCGCTGCTGCCCGGCGCCGGGCGCCGCGTCTTCCTGACGACCGGCCGCCAGGGCCTCGCGGCGTTCGCGGGCGTCGCGGGCGCGTTCTTCCTCGTGCGCTGCGTCGACCCGCCCGAGCCCGCCGCGCTGCCGTCCGAGCACGTCCTCGTGCTCGACCGCGGGCCGTTCACGCTCGACGGCGAGCTCGCGCTCGTCGACGCCCACGCGCTCGACGTGCTCGTCACGAAGGACTCCGGCGGCGAGATGACGCGGGCCAAGCTCGACGCGGCCCGCCTGCGCGGGCTGCCGGTCGTCGTCGTCGCCAGGCCGACGCGCCCCGCGGGGCCCAGCGTGGCGACGGTGCGGGAGGCGCTCGCCTGGCTCGGCGAGCGCGCTCACGACGGGTAGTCGCGCGGCGTGTAGACGAGCGTGCGGCCGCCGGGCCCGTCGACGACGCGCGTCGTCGTGGAGCCGACGACGAGCAGCGTGCGCATGTCGACGCGCTCGGCGTCGAAGCCGCCGAGCGTCGTGACCTGCACCGACTCGCCGGGACCGCCGACGTCGCGGGCGACGACGACCGGGCACTGCGGCGAGCGGTGGCGCAGCAGCACCTCGCGCGCGCGCTCGAGCTGCTCGCGCCGCGTCCGCGACGCCGGGTTGTAGAGGGCGAGCGCGAGGTCCGCGGCGCCGGCGGCCTCCAGCCGGCGCTCGATGATCGACCACGGCTTGCGCTGGTCCGACAGCGAGATGACCGCGAAGTCGTGCCCGAGCGGGGCGCCGACGCGGGCGGCCGCGGCGTGCATCGCCGACAGGCCCGGGACGACGCGCAGGTCGACGTTCGCGAACTGCCCGTTGCCCGACTCGACGGCCTCGAGCACCGCCGTCGCCATCGCGAAGATCCCCGGATCGCCGGAGGAGACGACCGCGACCGAGGCGCCCGCGGCGGCGAGCTCGAGAGCGTGCCGCGCGCGGTCGAGCTCGACGCGGTTGTCGGTCGCGTGGCGGCGCTGGCCCGCGCGCTGCGGGACGCGATCCAGGTAGGGGCCGTAGCCGACGAGCTCGTCGGCGGCGGCGAGGGCCGCGCTCGCCTCGGGCGTCAGCCAGCCCGGCCCGGCCGGGCCGAGCCCGACGACCGCCAGCGCGCCGCGGGCGTCCTCGCGCGCCGCGGGCCCGACGACCGCCGGCGCGCCGCGGGCGTCCTCGCGCGCCGCGGGCCCGGGCGCGCTGCGGGCCGTCGGCACGAGCACGAGCGACATGTAGGGCACGTCGCCGCCGGCCTCGTCGAGCGCGGCGACGCGCTCGTCCTCGCAGGAGGCCCGCTCGACGTAGACGGCGCGCTCGGCGACCCCGGCCAGGCCGGCGGCCGCGCGCACGCCGTCGAAGCGTCGGCCGAGCTTCATGACGACGGCGGCGTCGGCGTCGCGCAGGCGCTCGGCGAGCACGTCGGGCGCGAGCGTCCCGGGTGCGACGACGAGCACGTCGTCGCGCTTGGCCAGCGGCGTGCCGGCGGCGGCGGCGGCGGCGCTGAACGCCGTCACGCCGGGCACGACCTCCGTCGCGTAGCGGCCGGCCAGGCGCTCGTGGAGGTACATGTACGAGCCGTAGAAGAAGGGATCGCCCTCGCAGAGCACCGCGACGTCGCGGCCGGCGTCGAGCAGCGCCGCGACCTGCCCGGCGGCCTCGTCGTAGAAGTCCAGCAGGGCGCCCTCGTAGCCCTGCGGGTGGTCGGTCTCGCCGGTCGTCACCGGGTAGACGAGCGCGAGCTCCTCGCAGCCGCCGGCGATCCACGGCTGCGCCGCGCGCCGCGCGATCGAGCTGCCGCGGCGCTTCTCGGGGTAGGCGACGACGTCGCAGGCGCCGATGATCCGCTGCGCCTTGACCGTCACGAGCTCCGGGTCGCCGGGCCCGACGCCCACGCCGAACAGCCTGCCGGGGGCGCTCACTCGGCCTCCTGCGCGAGCGCGTTGACGGCGGCCGCGGCGATCGCGCTGCCGCCGCGGCGGCCGTGGACGACGAGGTGCTCGAGCCCGATCGCGTGCTCGGCGAGGGCGACCTTCGACTCGGCCGCGCCGACGAAGCCGACCGGGACGCCGATGACGGCCGCCGGCCGCGCGGGCGCGTCGTCGGCGTCGAGCATCTCCAGCAGCCGGAAGAGCGCCGTCGGCGCGTTGCCGACGACGACGAGGGCGCCGCCGAGGCGCTCGCGCCACAGCTCGAGCGCGGCGGCGCTGCGGGTCGTCCCGAGCGATCGCGCGAGCCCGGCGACGCGCGGGTCGGCGAGCGTGCAGACGACGTCGTTGCCCGCGGGCAGCCGCGCGCGGGTCACGCCGGCGGCGACCATCGACGTGTCGCACAGCACCGGCGCGCCGGCGCGCAGCGCGCCCTCCGCGGCGGCGCCGAAGCCCGGCGAGGCGGCGACGTCGGCGACGAGGTCGACCATCCCGCAGGCGTGGATCATCCGCACGGCGACGCGCTCGAGCACGGGGTCCAGCCCGGCGAGGTCGGCCTCGGCGCGGATCGTGGCGAAGGACTCGCGGTAGATCGCGGCGCCGTCGCGCTCGTAGGCGATCATCGCCCGACCTCGGCGAGTCGCGCGGCGGCGCGATCGAGCGACCGGACGTGCCAGGTGCGGGCATCGGCCTGCACCTCCACGTCGCCGGCGCCCTGCACGGCGACCGACATCGACGTCCCGGGCGCCTCCCCGCAGCGCCGCTCGCAGGCCGCCCAGTGCTCGGGCGGGTCGCTCGCCGCGCGCACCGCGGCGCGGGCCGCCGCGGCGGCCCGCACGTCGGCCAGCGCGCGCGGGCAGCCCGCGGTCCCGGCGCAGGCGGTCAGGCCGACCCAGCCCGAGGCGCCGTCCATGACGAGCTCCGCGGCGGCCAGTGCCGCGATCGTCGGCTCGACGGCGGCGGGCTCGACGTCGACGATCGTCACGGTGCGCCGGGTCGACAGGCGCACGTCGTCGCTCACGGAGGCCAGGGCGCGCAGCAGCGCCGGCCAGAGCTGTCCGAGCGGCGCGAGCGCCGTCAGCGCGGTCCGGCCGTCGCGCTGCAGCACCGCCCCCGGCGCGAACGAGCGCGTGGGCGAGGCGGACCTGACGGGCGCGAGGGCGAGGCCCAGCGCGGCGGCGATCGTGCTCGGCCCACCGGGCGTCTCCGATAGCCGCCAGGCGTCGCCGCGCGCCGCGACGAACGCCTCGGCGGCGCCCACGGCGAGCTCGACGGCCTCGGTCGCGGAGACGGCGAGCTCGAGCGGCCGGCGGTCGAGCGCGACGCCGAAGCGCCGGTCGCCGAGCGCGACGACGATGACGTCGGGCGCGGCCTCGCCCCCCGCGCCGGTGCCGTCGTCGACGAGGAAGCAGAAGCGCCCCGGCAGCTCGCCGAGCGCGGCGCTGCCGAGGATGCGCGCGTCGAGCAGCTCGACGATGTCGTCGACGTCGTCGAGGGCGTCCGGGGCCCGGCCGGCGAGCGGGCTGGCCAGCACGTTGCGCGAGCGGTCGTGCGCGGCCGAGGGCAGCAGGCCGACGGCGCCCAGGCGCTCGGCGAGCTCCTCGGCGGCGGCCGGGCCGGCGCCGAGCCCGCGCAGCTGCAGGTTCGCGCGCGCGGTGACGTCGAGCAGCCCGTTGCCGAGCTCCTCGGAGATCGCGGCCAGCTCGAGCAGGGTGGCCGAGGAGAGCCGCCCGCCGGGCAGCCGCACGCGCGCCAGCCAGCCGTCGGCGGCCTCGTGCAGGGCGAGCACGCCGGGGCAGCGATCCTGCTGGGTGCGCTGATCCGGCGCGGGCATCACAGCCGGCAAATCTAGTCGGTCTTGCCGGGCGCCAGCCGGGCGCGTGCGCGCGCCGCGCGGCCGGTAGCGTTGCGGCCATGACCTGGCCCGTGGCCTCCGGCTCCCTGCTGCTGGGCTTCGCCGTCGCGCAGGCGACCGGCGTGCGCCCGCTCGGCGGCGTCGTCCTCGTCGCCGGCTGCGGCTGGTGCGCCGTGCGCTGGCTGCGGACGGCGGGCCGCGGGCGGACGGCCGCGCTCGTCGCGATCTACCTCGGCGCGTTCGCGCTCTCGCACGTCGTCGCGGGCGCCGTCGGCACCTGGCCCGGGGTGCTCCTCGCCGCGGCCGTCGCGGGCGCCGCGGCGTACGCGCTCGCCGACGCGCCCGCCGGCAGGCTCAGTCCTGTCCGCGCTGCACCCTGACGCCGCTGAAGACGGTCTGCACCGGCGCCGTCCAGCGGCAGCCGTTGATCTCGTCGTGGCGCATGAACGTCGGCGGCTCGATGTCGACGCGCAGCCGGTACTCGCCGTCGCTGGGGACCTTCCAGTTGCGGCCGTAGTGGTACAGCATCGGGTGCCACAGCAGCTCGTGGACGTGCGTGCCGACCTCGTTGCCGTCGGGGTCGACGAGCGTTCCCGTCACCTTCAGGCCCGGCACGAAGCGCCCGTCGGAGGCGTCGCAGACGACGATCTCGACGTGCAGGTTCTCCTCGCCGGGGTCATGCCAGACGAGCTCGCCGTCCTCCCACATGTACATGCCCTCGGCCTCTTCGATCGCGTAGCCCACGAGATACTGGTCGGCGGGCTGCGTCCCGCCGTCGTGGGCGACGTTCTCGACCATGTGGTCGAGCGCGGCCCGGTAGGCCGCGCCCTGCTTGCGCGCGAGGTCGAGCTGGACCGCGTCGGCCTCGGAGCTGGTGGGATCCATCGGTGGGTTCTCGGTGCTCATGAGCACCGCGTACCCGGTCGGCGCGGCGAGCTATCGGGCGCCGGGGCGGGGCTCAGGCGGCTTCGCAGCTCTCGACGCGCCCGGCGGGCCGCATGGCGTCGAGGTGGCGCAGGTCGGCCCGGTGCTCGGCGATCTCGCCGTTCTCCATCCGGCGGACGACCGGCATCCACGGCTCGTCGAGGTCGACGTGGCTGACGACGCCGAGCGAGTCGCCGTCGACGACGACCTCGGTGCCGACCGGGTAGGGCAGGCAGACCCGGCGGAAGGAGTCGGCGACGAGCGGGTCGAAGCCGCCGCGCAGCACGCCCTCGCCGATGACGTTCACGCCGACCGAGGGCGGCGCGGCGCCCTTGTACGGGCGCTCGGAGGTGATCGCGTCGAAGACGTCGGCGACCGCGGCGATGCGGGGGAACTCGTGGATCGTCGCGCTCTCCCGGCCGGCGGGGTAGCCCGAGCCGTCGAGCCGCTCGTGATGGTCGCGCAGCGTCGCGACGACGAGCGGCGACGGGTCGGTGCCGCGCAGCAGGTCGACCCCGGCCTCGGGGTGCAGCTTGATCTGGCCGAACTCCTCATCGGTGAGGCGGTCGGGCTTGTTGAGGATCGCGAGCGGGACCGCGAGCTTGCCGATGTCGTGCAGGATGAGGCCGACCCCGAGCTTCGTCAGCCGCGCGTCGATGTTGTCGAAGCGCGGGCGCTCCATCCAGTCGCGCCAGCCGTTGCGCTGCCAGTGGCGCCGGGCGATGAGCATCCCGATGACCGCGACCTGGACGGAGTGGCGAAGGGTGTACGCGTCGGCGGCGGCGAGGTCGTCGAGCGCGAGCGCCGCCTCGGGGACGTCGGCGAGGCTCGTGGCGATCCCCGACACGGTGCGCGTAAGGCGGTCGAGGTCGCGCGCGGGCATCGCGGTCCCGCCCGAGCCGAGCACGCGGGTCGTGCGGTCGAAGCTCTCGGAGACCGCGTTCTCGGCGGCGATCCGCTCGGTGGGATCCAGCGGCGACAGCGGCTGGATGCCGCGCGACAGGTCGTCCTCGATCCAGACGGCGTTGATGCCGGAGGCCTGCAGGCGGGCGGCGAAGGAGCTCGACAGCCGGACGCCGGCGCGCAGGAGCGGAAGCTCGCCGGGCCGTCCGGTGCGCAGATCGCGCGCAAGCACCATCCCGTCCGTCAGCGAGCTGAGTCTGATCAGGCGCATGGGGTCTGCTGCGTCTTCGGCCCGCGCGAGGCGAACTTGAGCGCGCCCGGCGATCAGGCGCCGGCGGCGATCCGCGCGAACGAATCGGGGTCGGTCGGCGCCTCCGTGCAGATCGCCAGCGCCGCCGGATCGGGGCGATCCAGGCCCAGGCGCTCCCACGTGCGCCGCGGCCATCGCTCGCGCAGCGCGAGCAGCCCGGCGACGCCGGCGACGCCGGTCTCGCCGCAGCGCAGGCCGTCGCTCAGCAGCAGGCGCAGGGCCTCCTCCGCCGAGCGGTCGTCGACCGCGCAGAACGCAGCGATCCCGCTCGCCATGTCCGGCAGCGCGACGCGGGATGCCAGGCCGCAGTTCAGGCCGGCCATGATCGAGCGGTGCGGCCCGGGCACGAGCACGGGCGCGCCGGCGCGCACCGCCTGCAGCGCGCAGTCCGCGCCGGCCGGCTCGACGCCGAGCACGACCCGCCCGGGCGCCGCGAGCGCGCGCACGGCGGCCGCGGCGAGCGCGCCGACGCCGATCTGGACCGCGACGAGCGGCGGCGGCTCGCCCGGAAGCTGCTCGGCGAGCTCCTCGAAGATCGTCGCGTAGCCGTCGGCGACCCAGCGCGGCACGTCCTCGTAGCCCCGCCACGAGGTGTCCGAGATGACGAGGTGGCGCTCGTCGGCGAGTCCCGCCGCGCGCGCGACGGCGTCGTCGTAGCTGCCGCGCACGAGGTCGACGGCGGCGCCCTCGCCGGCGATCGCCTCGATCCGCGCGCGCGCGGTGTGCTCGGGGACGAGGATGCGGGCGCCGAGGCCGAGCATCCGCGCCGTCCAGGCGACCGCGCGCCCGTGGTTGCCGTCGGTCGCGGCGACGAGCGTGAGCCCGGCGAGCCCGGCGGCGACGCCGCGCAGCTCCTCGAACGTCGCCGGCGCGGCGTCCTCGCCGCGCCCGGCGCGGGCGCCGAGCGCGCGCGACGTCGCCCAGGAGGCGCCGAGGACCTTGAACGACGGCAGCCCGAAGCGGCGCAGCTCGAGCTTGACGATCAGCCGCGAGAGGCCGAGCTCGGCGGCGGCGGCGGGCGCGTCGGCGACGTCCGTGGGCGCGTAGCCGGGGATGCTGCGGTGAAAGCGCGCCGGCCGCGGATCCGGCGGCTGCGCGACGCGCGGCTCGCGGACCGAGTTGTCGAGAAACCCGGCGAGCGCCATTCGTCCAGCCTAGGCGCAACGCTCGACCTTCGTAGGGGGCGCGGCCGATGCAAGGGCGTACATTGGATTCGGGCCAAGGACGGCGCCGACCGACCGCGCCGCGAGCGCAGAGGGATGTGATGACAACAGAGGCTGAGAGGCGTGGAGAGGACCGGCGCTCACCGGTCGGAGACTTTCTGCTGGGAGCCCTGGCGCTGCGCGGCGAGGAGCCGCTGCCCTACGCCGAGCTGCTGCAGACCGCGCGCGAGAGCGGGCTGAACATCTCGAGCGTGCTGGCCTGGGCCGCCCAGGCCGAGGAGTCCGGCGTCGTCGAGCAGCTCACGAACCCTGGCGGGGAGGGCCGCTCGCTGCGCCTGACCGACAGCGGCCTCCACATCGCCCACAACAACCGCCGCAGCGGCCGCCGCCGCGACGACCTCGACGCGTCCGACGACGAGCGCCGCCTGAAGCGCGTGTGACGCGACCCACCCCGCGCCGTGCGCGGCGGGGGTAGGGTGGCGGGATGGAGCGGGCCTACGACGCGATCGTCGTCGGCTCGGGATTCGGTGGGGGGATCGCCGCCTGCCGCCTCGCCGAGCAGGGTCTGCGCGTGTGCGTGCTCGAGCGCGGCCGGCGCTTCGGGCCGGGCGACTACCCCGATCGGCTGGCGCAGTTCCCGCACGCGCTGTGGCATCCGCGCCACAACCCGGGCGGGATGTTCGACATCCGCGTCATGCGCGACGTCGCCGTCGTCACCGGCGCCGGCGTCGGCGGGGGCTCGCTCGTCTACGCCAACGTGCAGCTGCGCGCGCCCGACGCGATCTTCGACGACCCGGCCTGGCCCGAGGCGATCGACGGGCGGGTGCTCGACCCCTACTACGTGCGCACGGAGGAGGCCCTCCAGCCGCGCGTGACGCCGCCCGAGCCGTGGCTGCCGAAGGTCGACGCCTTCGCGCGGATGGCCGTCGACGCCGGGCGCGCGCCGGTCGGCCTGCCGATCGCCGTCCACTTCGGCGAGGATCGCCGGCACCCGTTCAGCGGCGTGTTCCAGCAGGGCTGCACGAACCTCGGGCGCTGCGACGTCGGCTGCCCGCGGATGTCGAAGAACACCGTCGACATCACGTACGTCGCGCGCGCCGAGACGCACGGCGCCGAGGTCTATCCGCTGCACGAGGTCCAGCGCTTCGACCCGCCCGGCAGCGCCGGCGGGGACTGGCGCGTGGGCTTTCGCGACCTGCAGTACCGCACGCGCGGGGAGGTGCGGGCGCCGCTGCTCGTGCTCGCCGCGGGGACGCTCGGGACGACGCGGCTGCTGCTGCGCAACCGCGGGCGCCTGGCGCGCCTCTCGCCCGCGCTCGGCACGCGCTACTCGGGCAACGGCGACGCGCTCGCGCTCGCGCTGGACCCGACCGCCGAGGGGGTCTCCGGCGCGCGCGCGGGCTTCGGGCCCGTCATGACGAGCCGGATCGACCTGCTCGCCGAGCGCGGTCACATGATCGCCGACGGCGGCCTGCCGGAGAGCTTCGAGCAGGTGCTCGAGGTGCTGCGCGGCGTGCGCCTGCTGACCGGCCTGGGGCGCCTGCGCGTGGGCGCCAAGCGCGCCGCCACGCGGCTGGGGTTCTCCGACCACGCGCTCGCGCCGGGCGACATGCGCATCCGCAGCCGCCCGCCGATCGGCGACTCGCTCGTCTTCCTGTGCATCGGGCGCGACGCGGCCGACGGCCGCATGCGCCTGACGCACTTCCGGCGCTTCGACGTGCAGTTCGACCGCCGGGCCAGCCAGGCGCTCTTCGACTCCATGCGCGCCTCCGTCGCCGAGCTCGCCGAGGCGGCCGGGGCGACGGCGTTCTTCGCGCTCGACGCCGGCCCGCTGGGGACCTACGTCACGGTGCACCCGCTCGGCGGCTGCCCGATGGCCGACGACCCGGCCGCGGGGGTCGTCGACGACGCGGGGGCGGTCCACGGCTACGACGGCCTCTACGTGCTCGACGGCTCGATCGTGCCCACGGCGATCGGCGTCAACCCGTCCAAGACGATCGCCGCGCTCGCCGAGCGCGGCGCCGAGCGCCTGCTCGCCGCGCGGGCGGGCTGATGGAGTTCAAGACCCGCAAGACCTGGCGCAACCACCTGGGCAACCAGCGCATCGACCCGCTGCGCATCTACGCGCCGCGCTCGATCGCCGAGGTCCAGTCGATCGTGCGCCTCGCGCGCGAGCGCGGGGTCACCGTGCGCGCCGTCGGCTCGGGCCACTCGTGGTCCGACGTCGCGCTGACCGAGGGCTTCCTGCTCGAGCCGGCGGGCCTCGCGCGCGTGCCCGCGCCGGAGCCGGACTTCGTGCGCCCGGAGTGGGCCGGGCGCCGGCTCGTGCGCGCCGAGGGGGGCGCGCGGCTGAAGGAGCTCAACGCCTGGCTGGATCGCAACGGCCTCGGCCTGGAGAACATGGGCGGCTACGACCACCAGACCGTCGCCGGCGTCACCGCGACGTCGACGCACGGCTCGGGGATCGCCTTCGGCCCGCTCAACGACGCGCTGCGCTCGCTCGACGTCGTCGTCGGCGACGGCGGCGTGCAGCGCATCGAGCCCGCTGATGGGCCGACGGATCGCGCCGCCTACGAGGCCCACCACGGCGCCGCCCGCACGCTCGTGCAGGACGACCACGTCTTCCGTGCCGTCACCGTGGGGATCGGCTGCATGGGCGTCATCTGCACGGCGATGGTCGAGGTCCGCGAGCGCTTCCACCTGCGCGAGGTGCGCGAGCTGCATCCCTGGGCGAAGGTCCGCGCCGACCTCGAGGACGGCGCCGTGCTGGCGGCCAACGAGCACTACGAGCTGGCGTTCAGCCCCTACGACGACGGCTACCCGTACCCGTTCCTCGTCACGACGCGCAACACGACGGCCGATCCGCGCGACCGGCCCTGGGACAAGCGGATGCGCAACTGGCTCGTCGAGGCGGCCGCGCTGTTTCCGTTCACGCCGCAGGTCATCAACCTCATCCTCGACATCGCGCCGTCGCTGGCGCCGGCGATGCTGCGCGGCTCGGTCACCGCGCTCGTCAAGGACGAGTACGACGAGGTGAGCTTCAAGGTCTTCAACATCGGCAACCTCAACGTGCTGCCGGCGTACTCGACGGAGATCGGCGTCCCGATGGACGGGCGCCACATCGAGGCCGTCGAGACGATCTTCCGGGTCGCGCGCGAGCGCCGCGAGCTGGGGCGCGTCTACCAGAGCTCGCCGATCGCCCTGCGCTTCGTCAAGGCCTCGCCCGCGTACCTGTCGATGATGAACGGGCGCGACACGATGATGATCGAGCTCATCGGCCTGAACGGCAACGACGGCGGGGTCGAGCTCCTCAAGGCCTACGAGGAGGCGCTCTACGCGCTCGGCGGGCGCCCGCACTGGGGCCACATCAACACGCTGAGCGGCAGCCACGGCTTCGTCGAGTCGATGTACCCGCAGCTTCGCGAGTGGCTCGACGTCCGCGCGCGCCTGGACCCCGGCGGCGTCTTCGACGGCCCGTTCACGAAGCGGGTCGGCCTCTCGGCCGACCGCTTCGTGCCCTAGGCGGCCCGGGTCGCGGGGCCGTCCCGCAGGACGGCCCCGGTCGCCGGCTCGCGTCGCCTACTGCTCTCCGAGCACCTGGAAGGAGCGCATCTCACCGCGCACCCGCCGCTCGAAGAACCCGGTGAACAGCGTGTAGGAGTGCACCGTGCCCTTGCGGCCGGCGATCCCCTGCTTGACGACGTCGGAGAGCGGCTCGTCGAGCTCCCAGCGGCCGCCGCTGATCGGCGCGCGGAAGCGGATGATCCGCGTCTCGCCCTTGTAGTCGTACTGCAGCTGCATGCGCACGACGCCGTGGGCGATGCTCGCCACGCGGCCCGAGGCCTTCAGTCGCCCGTCGACGATCTTCGGGCGCCCGAGGTCCAGGTTGGCCTGCCGCGAGGCGGCGCGCAGCCTGACGGTCTGCGGCCGGGTGTCGGCGTCGCCCGCGTAGGCGATCGTGACGATCCCGGTGCCGAGGTCGGCCTGCGCCTTGGGGATGCGCTTCGTGAAGCGGATCCTGCCGTTGGCGGCGTCGATCGGCGCCTCGAAGCGGTGCTTGCGGCCCGCCGCGTACAGCTCGACCTCGACCCTGCCCGACGCGCGGGAGGTGATCGGCGCGAGGACGTCGAGCGTCTGGTCGCGCTGGACGATCCGCACCCTCGCCAGGCTCAGCTTGGCGGGGTACCTGCCGTTCGCGGGCGGCGTGCCGGGCGTGCCCGGCGTGCCCGCCGTCGGACCCGGTGTCGGCACCGGGACGGGCAGGTTGGACATGAACCGGTACAGGCGGCCCTGGTCGACGATGCCGCCCACGTCGAGGAACGGCCCGCCTCCGAGGAAGTCGGGCTCGCCGTCGCCGTTGAGGTCTCCGGCCACGGTCGCCGTCCAGCCGAGCCGCGCGCCGTTGTTCTCCGCGGGGATCGTGTCGCCGGCCGGCAGCTCGAGCGCCTTGAGCAGCGTGCCGTCGCGGCCGTCCATGACGTACGTGCCGCCGTCCTGCGGCGTGCCCGCCACGTGGTGCGGCGACTGGCCGATGTACTGGTCCGGAACGCCGTCCTTGTTGTAGTCGACCTTGTCGACGGACCAGCCGAACTGACCGCCGGGGGTCGGCGTCGGGTCGTCGATCGCGCGGATCAGGGCCCCGGTCTGGCCGTTGAAGATCCACGCGCGGCCCTGGCCGGGCCCCATCGGTCCGTCCTGCGTGAAGCCGTTGGCGTAGAGGTCGTCCCTGCCGTCGCCGTTGACGTCGCCCGGGGCTCCCGGAGCGGCGTCCTGGAAGCTCCAGTTCGAGCCCGTCTGGGGCTGCGGCGAGTCGACGCGCAGGCGCAACGCGCCGCTTGCCCCGTCGAAGACGTACATCCGGCCCTGGCCCCCGTAGCTCGACGCGCCGACCTGCTGGTCGTTGACGCCGTCGCCGTTCGTGTCGCCGGGGCTCTGGACGGCGATCCCGAACGAGCCGCAGGGCTGCGCCGGTCCCGCGGTGGTCCCGCACTTGACGCCGTACGCCGCCGTGCGGTCGGCGGCCGGGATCTCGTAGGTCCGCAGGAGCGCGCCGGTGGCGCCGTTGAAGACGAACGCCTGGCCGGTGTTCTTGTAGCAGCCGTCCTCGATCACGCCGTCCTCCGCGCAGCCGGCGGGGATGTCGTTGTTCGAGGCGCCCATGATGACGTCCTTGACGCCGTCGCCGTTGACGTCGCCGGCCGATCCGATCCGCGAGCCGAAGCGCCCGTCGGACTGCGGCTGGGGGTTGTCGAGGTCGTAGAGCAGGCTGCCGTCGACGCCGCTGAAGACCCAGGCCTTGCCCTGGCGCGAATTGGCGCCGACGGTCTGCGCATCGGTGCCGATCGCGATGTCGGTCTTGCCGTCGCCGTCGGCGTCGCCGAAGGTCGAGATGAAGAAGCCGAACTTCGCGTTGTCCTGCGGCTGCGGGGAGTTGATGCGATAGCGCAGGGCGCCAGTCCTGCCGCTCATCATGTAGACGCGCCCGCGGTCGGGGCCGGTCGTGTCCTGCATCGGGGCGGCGACGAAGTAGTCGTTGACGCCGTCGCCGTCGAGGTCGTTGGCGACGGCGGTTCGCTCGGCCCAGCGTCCACCCGCCTGCGGGTTGGGGGCCTCGAAGGGCAGCTTGAGGTAGTCGGTGGCGGGCGTCGCGGCCTGGCTGCCGGCGGGCAGCAGCGCGATCGCCAGCGCGCCGACGGCGAATGCGAGCGCGAACGCGCCCGCCATGTGTCGGGTCCGCGCGTGGTGCGGGCCGGTCCGCGGCAGGCGGGTGTCGGCCACGCGTGAGATCTCGTGCACAGCGTTCTCCTCTCGGGGTTCCCATGCGGGCTAACCGATGTGACAAGGTGCAAACCGCACCTTCCCCGAAACGCGAGTTTACCTTCCGAAAACAGGTCCGTCAGGTGACAGCATCACCCCGTACCGTGGCGCGTATCGCCGCCCGAAGTGAGCTTCAGCGCATGGGGGAGCATCGGCGTCAACACGCCGAGACACTCGCGCACGGCCTTCGGATTGCCCGGCAGGTTCACGACGAGCGTGCTGCCGCGCGTCCCGGCGACGCCGCGCGAAAGCCAGGCCAGGCGCTGGAACCGCGCCGTCTCGGCGCGCATCGCCTCGGCGATCCCGGGCGCCTCGCGCTCGATGACCGCGCGCGTCGCCTCCGGCGTGACGTCGCGCGGGGCGAGGCCCGTCCCGCCCGAGGTGAGCACGAGGTCGGCGCCGTCGCACAACTCGACGATCGCCCGCGCGATCTCGTCGTGCTCGTCGGGCACGAGCCGCGTCGCGACGACGTCGATGCCCTCGCCGCCGAGGATCTCGGCCATGAGCGCGGTCGTCGTGTCCTGGCGCTCGCCCGTCGAGCGGGTGTCCGACACGGTGAGGATCGCGGCCGTCGCCATCAGGCGTGTCGGCCGCGGGGCGGCGTGGCGCGGGCTCGTCGTAGCATGCGGGCATGGACGTTACCGTGAGGTTGTTCGCCGGCCTGCGCGAGTTCGCGGGGGCCGGCACGGTGCCGCTGCAACTCGGCGACGGCGCCACCGTCGCCGACGCGATCGCGCAGCTGCGCGCGGGCCCGCTGGCGGGCCTGCCCGACGGGGCGCCCTTCGTCGCGGCGGTCGCCCGCGAGTACGTCGAGCGCGATCATCCGCTCGCCGAGGGCGACGAGCTCGCGCTCGTGCCGCCGGTCAGCGGCGGCGCGGGCGAGGTCCGGCACGCGGAGGTCACCGGCGCGCCGCTGGACGCCGAGGCGCTGCGCCGGCTCGTCGCCGACCCCTCGACCGGGGCGACGGTCGTCTTCTGCGGCACGACGCGCGAGGTGCCCCATCTGGAGTACGAGGCGTACGTGGAGATGGCGCAGGAGAAGATCCGCGAGCTCGCCGAGCGGGTCGTGGCCGAGCACGGCCTCGCCGCCGTCGCGGTCGCGCACCGCACGGGCACCGTCGAGCTCATGGAGCCGAGCATCGTCATCGCCGTCTCGGCCGGCCATCGCGCCGAGGCCTTCGCCGGCGCGCGCGCCCTGCTGGACGCGGTGAAGTCGCAGGCCCCGATCTGGAAGCAGGAGCACCCCGAGGACGGCCCGCCGGAATGGGTCGCCGGAACGCTGCCGCGGGTCTGACGACAGGCGGCGCGCGGCGGCACGCAGGCGCCCATCTACCTATGCAATGCTTGGGCATATGTCCTCCCGAAGCCGGCGCCTCAGTATCCCCGCGACGCTCGTCGCCGCCGCCCTCGCGATCGCCGGCTGCGGCGGCGACGCGGCCGGCTCCGGCGGTGGCGATCGCGGCGACCTCATGGTCTCGGCCGCGACGTCGCTCAAGAGCGCGCTGGAGAGCTACGGCGAGCAGTTTCCGGGAGCCGACGCGCAGTTCTCGTTCGCCGGCTCCGACGAGCTCGCGGCGCAGATCCGCTCGGGCGCCAAGCCCGACCTCTTCGCGTCGGCGAACACGAAGCTCCCCGACGCGCTGTACGAGGCCGGGCTCGTCGAGCGCCCGACGGTGTTCGCCGCCAACCGGCTCGTCCTCGCGGTGCCGGCGCGCGATGCGAAGGTGCGCTCGCTCGCCGACCTCGCCCGGCGCGGCGTGACGCTCGTCGTCGGCTCGGAGTCCGTGCCGGTCGGCGCCTACACCCGCAGGGTGCTCGACCGCCTGGGAGCCCAGCAGCGCGCGCGGATCCTCGCCAACGTCCGCTCCAACGAGCCCGACGTGGGCGGCATCTCGGCCAAGCTCACGCAGGGCGCCGCCGACGCCGGCTTCCTCTACGTCACCGACGTGACGGCGGCCAAGGGCCGCCTGCGCGCGATCGAGCTGCCCGCCCGGCTGCGGCCGGGCGTCGCCTACGCGATCGCGATCGTCAAGGGCGCCCGCCACCGCGCCGCGGCGCGCGCGTTCGTCGCGGGCCTGCTCGACGGCGCCGGCGCGCGGGCGCTCGACCGCGCGGGCTTCGCGCCGCCGCCCGGGTGACGCGCGGGCGCTGGTTCGCACCCGCCCTCGCCGGCGCGCTCGCGATCGCGCTGACGTTCCTCACGCTGCCCGTCGTCGCGATCTTCGTCCGCACGAGCCCGGGCCACCTGCTCGCCGCGCTCGGCGATCCGGGCGTGCTCGACGCGCTCTGGCTGAGCCTGCGCACGACGCTCATGGCGCTCGCGATCGTCGTCGTCGTCGGCACGCCGGCGGCCTACCTGCTGGCGACGCGGTCCTTCCGCGGCCACACGCTCGTCGTGACGCTCGTCGAGCTGCCGCTCGTGCTGCCGCCCGCGGTCGCCGGCGTCGGCCTGCTCGCCGCGCTCGGCCCGAGCGGGATCGCCGGCGGCGCGCTCGCGGACGCCGGCGTGCGGCTCGCGCTGGAGACCGCGGGCGTCGTCGTCGCGCTGACGTTCGTCGCCGCGCCGTTCTTCATCCGCGGCGCGCAGGCGGCCTTCGGCGCGGTCGACCGCTCCTGGCTGGAGGCCTCGCGCACGCTCGGCGCCGGCGAGGCGCGCACGTTCCTGCGCATCGCGATCCCGGCGGCCGCCCCGGGCATGCTCGCCGGGCTCGCGCTCGCCTGGGGCCGCGCGGTCGGCGAGTTCGGCGCGACGCTCATCTTCGCGGGCTCCTTCCGGGGCCGGACGCAGACCGCGCCGCTGGCGATCTACGAGCGCCTCGGGACCGACTTCGACGCGGCGCTGGCGCTGTCGGCCGTGCTCGTCGCGGTCGCCGGAGCGCTGCTGCTGACGGCGAAGCTGCTCGGCGGGCGGGGGATGGAGCTGGCGCGTGCTGCGCGTTGAGGCCCGCACGACGCTCGGCGCGTTCGAGCTCGACAGCGCCGTCGAGGTCCCGGCCGGCGGCTGCCTGGCGCTCGCGGGCCCGTCCGGGGCGGGCAAGAGCACGCTGCTGCGGATCGCCGCGGGCCTGCTGCGCCCGCGCCACGGCCGCGTGACCTGTGGCGACGAGGTGTGGCTCGACACGGCGAGCGGCCGCGAGCTCCCGCCCGAGCGGCGCGGCTGCGGCTACGTCTTTCAGGACTACGCGCTGTTCGGGCACATGACCGTCTGGCAGAACGTCGCCTACGGGCTACGCGACGTCGCGCGCGCCGAGCGCCGCCGCGAGGCCGAGCGGCTGCTCGACCGCTTCGGCATCGCCGGTCTCGCCGCCGCGCGGCCGGCCACGCTGTCGGGCGGCGAGCGCCAGCGGGTCGCGCTCGCGCGCGCGCTCGCCCCCGCGCCGCGCGCGCTGCTGCTCGACGAGCCGCTGTCGGCGCTCGACGCGCGGACGCGCGCGAGCGCCTCGCGCGAGCTCGCCGGGGTGCTGCGCGACGCCGGCGTCCCGGCGCTGCTCGTGACGCACGACTTCACGGAGGCGGCCGTGCTCGGCGACCGCGTCGCCGTCATCGACGCGGGGCGGATCGTGCAGTCCGGCACGGCCGGCGAGTTGGCGGCGGCGCCGGGCTCGGCGTTCGTGGCCGACTTCACCGGCGCCGTCGTCCTCACCGGGACCGCCCGGCCCGGCGCCGGCGACACGACGGTCGTCGACCTCGACGGCGGCGGCATCGCGACGAGCACCGACGCGGGCAGCGGCCGGGTGGCGCTCAGCGTGCACCCGTGGGAGATCGCGCTCGAGCCCACCGGCGCCCACGTCGAAGGCTCGGCGCGCAACCGCCTCGAGGCTGAGGTCGTCAGCGTGACGCGGATCGGCAACCGCGTGCGCGTCGGCCTCGCCGCGCCGCAGCCGCTCGTGGCCGAGATCACGGGCGCCGCGGTCGGCGGGATGCATCTCGCGCCCGGCGTGCGCGTCGTCGCGACCTGGAAGGCGACCGCGACGCGGCTCGTGAGCCGCTGACCGTGCGCCAACCGCCGCCGCCGAGCCCCCGGCGTGGAATCCTCCTCCCATGACACGCGCCGCCACCGCCGCCGCCGCCGGGCTGACCCTGCTCGTGCTCGCCGCGTGCGGGTCGGGCGGCGACACCGCCTCCGCCACCCAGGCGACGTCCGCGACGCAGGTGCGCCCCTCGTCCGCTTCGCAGGCGCGCGCGTCGGCGGCGCGCGGCGTCAAGCTCGTCCGGATCGGGCGCTTCGACTCGCCGCTCTACGTGACGGCGCCGCCGCGCGACCGGCGCCGCGTCTTCGTCGTCGAGCAGGGCGGCACGATCCGCGTCGTGCGCGCCGGACGGCGCGTCTCGCGCCCGTTCCTGGACCTGCGCAGGCGCGTGACCGCGGGCGGCGAGCAGGGGCTGCTGTCGATGGCCTTCGCCCCCGATTACCACAAGACGCGGCGCTTCTACGTCAACTACACCGACCGCTCCGGCGACACGCGCGTCGTCGAGTTCCGCCGCTCGAAGTCCAACCCGGACCGGGCGCTGTCGAAGGGCCGGCTCGTCCTGCGCATCCGCCAGCCCGAGGCCAACCACAACGGCGGCCTCGTGGCGTTCGGGCCCGACCGGCTGCTCTACATCGGCACCGGCGACGGCGGCGGCGCGAACGACCGCCACGGCAGCCGCGGCAACGCGCAGGACCTCGGCAGCCTGCTCGGCAAGATGCTGCGCATCGACCCGCGCCGCAAGGGCTCGCGGCGCTACCGCGTGCCGTCGAGCAACCCGTTCGTCGGCCGCGCCGGCGCGCGGCCGGAGATCTACAGCTACGGGCTGCGCAACCCCTGGCGCTTCTCCTTCGACCGCAGCCGGGGCGACCTCGTGATCGGCGACGTCGGCCAGGGCGAGCGCGAGGAGGTCGACTTCGCGCGGCGCGGCAAGGCGCGCGGGGCCAACTACGGCTGGCGGCCGTTGGAGGGCACGCGGCGCAATGTCGAGGGGGAGCCGGCGCCGGGCGCCGTCGCGCCGGTGCTCGAGCTCTCCCACGCCGACGGCAACTGCTCGATCACGGGCGGCTACGTCGTCCGCGACCGGCGCGTGCCGGCGCTGCTGGGCCGCTACGTCTACGGCGACTACTGCGCCGGCCGGCTGCGCTCGGCGCGCCTGTCGACCGGTTCTGCGAAGGGCGACGCCGCCGTCCCGGGCCTGCGCAAGGTCGATGGGCTCTCCTCCTTCGGCGAGGACGCTCGCCGCCGCGTGTACGTCGTCTCGCTGGGCGGGCCGGTGTACCGGCTCGCGGCCCGCTGAGCCTCGTCGCGGGCTCTACGCTGCCCGCATGACGCTCGAGCGCCACGACGTCGCGCTCGTGCCGGCCGCCAACCCCGGACCGTTCACGCTGACGGGCACGAACACCTGGATCGCCGGCCGCGACCCGTGCTGGATCGTCGACCCCGGCCCGCCGCTCGGCGAGCACGTCGAGGCCGTCCTCGCCGAGGCGCGGCGGCGCGGAGGCGCCGCGGGGATCGCGCTGACGCACGACCACGCCGACCACGCGGGCGCCGCGGAGGCGGTGCGCGACGCGGCGGGCGGGATCCCCGTCGCGGCGGCGGGCTGGGCGCAGGCCGACGTCGTGCTCGCCGACGGCGACGCCTTCGGCCCGCTGCAGGTCGTCGCCACGCCCGGTCACGCCGTCGACCATCTCGCCTTCGTGTACCGCGCGGTCTGCTTCACGGGCGACGCCGTCCTGGCGCAGAGCAGCGTCTTCGTCGCGCCCGACCCGGGCGCGCTGCGCGGCTACCTCGCGGCGCTGGCGCGCCTGCGCGCGATGGACCTCGAGCTGCTCTGCACCGGCCACGGCCCGCCGGTCACCGACCCCGCGGCGCTGCTGGACTCCTACCTCGCCCACCGCGCCGACCGCGAGCGCCGGCTCGTGGCCGCGCTCGACGACGGGCTGCGCACGGTCGACGAGCTGCTCGACCGCGCCTGGGACGACGCGCCCGCGAGCCTGCGCCTCGCCGCCGCGGCGACGCTGCTCGCCCACCTCGACAAGCTCGGCGAGGAGGGGCGCCTGCCGGCGGGCGTCGAGCGCCCGCCGTGGCCGCCGCCGGGCGGGCTGCGCCCGGTCGTCTGAGCGCGCTCAGCCCGCGGCCTGCGCGAGGCGCTCGCGGGCGAGCGCCATCGCGGCGTCCAGCGGGCTGATGGCGCGCGCGCCGGCGTCGTCGAAGATGCGCTGCAGCGTGTCGCCGATGCCGCGCACGAGGCGGCCGGCACGGCGCGGGCTGTAGCCGCCGGGCTCGAGCTCGACGGAGATGTTGATGATGCCGCCGGCGTTGACGACGAAGTCCGGCGCCCACAGCACCCCGCGGTCGGCCAGCAGCGCGGCCACGTGGTCGTCGGCGAGCTGGTTGTTCGCCGCGCCCGCGACGATCGGCGCGCCGAGCCGGGCGATGCTCTCGTCGTCGAGCAGTCCGCCGAGGGCGCAGGGCGCGAAGACGTCGACCGGCGCCGACAGCGCCTCGCCCGGCTCGACCCAGCGCGCGCCGAGCCCGTCGGCGAGGGCACGCTTGCGCGGGTCGATGTCCGTGACGAGCAGCGTCGCGCCGGCCTTCGCGCACGCCGTCGCCACGCGCCCGCCGACATTGCCCAGGCCGGAGACGGCGATCGTGCGCCCGGCTAGCGAGGGCGAGCCGAAGACGCGCTCGCAGCAGACCCCGATCGCGGCCTCGACGCCCAGCGCCGTCCACGGGCTCGGGTCGCCGGAGCCGCCGCTGCGGCGCGACAGGCCGGTGACGTGGCTCGTCGTCGATCCGATGAGCTGCATGTCGCGCGCCGAGGTCCCGACGTCCTCGGCGGTGATGTAGCTGCCGCCGAGCGACTCGACCGTGTCGCCGAAGTCGCGCAGGGCGTCGGCGCGGTTCGCCTTCGGCCCGTGGGCCGCGGGGTCGGGCGCCATGATGACCCCCTTGCCGCCCCCGAGCGGCAGGCCCGCCACGGCCGACTTGAACGTCATCGCCTGCGAGAGGCGCAGCGCGTCGCGGACCGCCGCGCGCGCGTCGCCGTAGTGCCACATGCGACAGCCGCCGAGCGCGGGCCCGCGCGCCGTGGAGTGCACGGCGACGATCGTGAAGCAGTCCGAGCGCCGCCCGCGGCGGACGAGCAGGGTCTCGTGGTCGAGGGTGGCGAGGTAGCGGTCGATGCCTACGACGCTACTTGACCGGCTGCGGCCCCGGTCCCGCGGTCGCCGCGGCGGCCGCGGTCGCCGGCGGAGGCGTCGTCGAGGAGGCCTGGGTCGCGCTCCCGGCGGCCGGTGCGTCGGCCGGGGGCGGGGCGGTCGCGCCGCCCGTCGTGGGCTGGTGGAGGCCCTGCCCGGAGCCCGCCGGCGCCGGCTCGCCGCGCGGGCCGAGCCCGTCGGCGCCATGCGCCGGCCCGCGCTCCTCGTCGGGCGCCGCGGCGCCGCCGGTGACGTCGTCGGCGTGGTCGGCGAGCGGCGTCGCCGTCAGCGGCGCGGCGGCGCCGCGCGTCGGCGACGTCGTGCTGCGGCTGACGTAGGCCGGTGCGCCCGCAGCCGCGCCGGCAGGGGTGAGCTTGGGCTGGGGCCGTCGCTGCACGGCGACCGCGGACGCGGCGGCGCCCGCGCGCCGCACCGGCGCCGCCCCCACGGCCTTGGCGCTCGCCGCCTTGGACGCGTCGCGGGCGGCCGGAGCGAGCTTGTGCGTCACCTCGGCCGCGCCTCCGGCCGCGATGGCGGCGCAGCAGACGACGGCCGTGACCTTCACGGCGGTCCCGCCGCCCGCGACGACGACCGCTCCTCCGCCTGCCGCGGCGCCTCCGCCGGCGGCGCCGCCGCCGGCCGCGCCGCCGAGACCGAGCAGCTTCAGCGCGGCGGCCATCGGGCCCGGTCCCGCCGGCGTGAGCGCCGACAGGCCCTGGCGCACGGCGCGCATCTGGGCGCGGTACTCCGCGCAGCCCGCGCAGTCGCGCAGGTGCCGGCGCGAGCGGCCGCTCGCGCGCACGCCGCGATCGAACGAGCCGGCGAGGTCGGTCCGGATCTCCGTGCAGGTCGCGTCGCGCGCCTCGGCCGCCTCGACGAGCCCGATCCGCGCGCGGACGAGCAGCGACTTGACCGCCTGCAGCGAGACGCCGAGCGCCTCGCTCAGCTCGGCGTAGCTCATGCCGTCCATCTCGCGCATGAGCAGCGCCGAGCGCTGCTGGTCGGGCAGGCGCCGCACGTCGGCGACGAGACGGCGCAGGTCCTCGCGGCGCTCGGCCTCGACGATCGGATCGTGCAGCGGCCGGCGCGACATCTCGAAGACGTCCGCCGCGGGCGGCGCCGGCTTGCGCAGATGGTCGATGCAGCGGTTGTGCGCGACGCGGTACAGCCAGGCGCGCAGCGACACCGGGCGGTCGCTCGCGCGCAGCGCGGAGTAGGCGCGCAGGAAGACGTCCTGGGCCGCGTCCTCGGCGTCCTGCCGCGAGCCGCCGAGCATCTGGCGGGCGTAGGCGTACAGGCGCTGGTGGTAGCGGTCGTGGATGACGCTGAAGGCCGCCTCGTTGCCGGCGCGGAAGTGCGCGACGAGCTGATCGTCCGAGCGCAGGCGCAGAAGCGACGCCGCGACCGAGATCCGGGTGAGTGCGGCGGGTGCTCTGAGCGCTCCGGCCTCCATGTCAGTCCCGGTAACTGTAACTGCCGACGGGGCCGGAAGTTGTCGACCCGCCCTCGGGCGCGATCTCGGCGTGCGTGCGCAGCGAGGCCGCGACGACGACGAGCGCGATGCCCCCGGCCTCGACCGGGCCGGGCACCTGCCCGAGGACGACCGCGCCGACGATCGCCGCGGTCGCGGGCAGCAGCGCGAGCAGGAGCGCGAAGCGCGCCCGGGGCAGGCGCCGCATGGCGACCTGCTCGAGCGCGTAGGGCACGACGCTCGACGTCACGCCGACCGCGAGGCAGGCGGCGAGCAGGAGCGGGCTGACGAGGGCGGGCACGGCGCTGACGACGAGCGCCGGGGCCAGCCCGGCGGCCCCGATCGCCATCCCCAGCGCGAGGCCGTCCTGCGGGCGGATCCGCGTGTCGGCCGCGACGCGGTGGCCGAGCACGATGTAGGCGGCCCAGAAGACGCCGGCGCCGATCGCGAGCGCGAAGCCGAGCGGGCTGCCCGCGACGTGCACGTCGGCGAGCGCCAGGACCCCGGCGACGGCGACCGCGAGCGCGGCGAGGTCGCGCCGCGAGCGCGAGCCGAGCGCCGCGACCGCGATCGGGCCCGCGAACTCGACGGCGACCGCCGTGCCGAGCGGCAGGCGGGCGATCGCGAGGTAGAAGCAGAGGTTCATGAGCCCGAGCGCGATCCCGAAGGCTCCGACGAGCGCCAGGCGGTCGCGGCTCCAGGACGTGCGCCACGGCCGCCGCCAGGCGACGAGCACGCCCGCGGCCGCGACGACGCGCAGCCACGCCACGCCGGCCGCGGGGACGGAGGCGAACAGCAGCACCGCCAGCGCCGCGCCGACGTACTGCGAGATCGCGCCGAGCACGAAGAGCGCCTGCGGCGGCAGCCGGTCGAGCGTGGCGGCGGTCGCTGCGGGCGCGGCGGGCGGCATCGGGCGAAGGCTAGGGCCGTAGCATCAGGCCCGGTGGCTCCGTCGCCATGAGATCGCTGCTGCGCTCGCTTCCCTCGCTCAAGCTCAAGCTCGGGATCGTCATCGTGGCCGCCGTCCTCATCACCGCGGTCGCGACGCTCATCGCCGTGCGCTGGCTCGGCCTGCCCTCGGTCGTCGGCGCCGCGGCCGGCGTCGCGCTGGCGCTCGCCGCGGTCCAGGTGCTGGCGGCCGGGACGATCGCGCCGCTGCGCGAGATGGCGGCGGTCGCGACCGCGATGGCGCGCGGCGAGCGCGGCCGCGAGGTCGTCGTGACCGCGCGCGACGAGGTCGGCGAGCTCGCCCGGGCGTTCAACCGCATGACCGCCGAGCTGGCCCAGACCGACCGCCTGCGCCGCGACCTCGTCGCCGACGTGTCGCACGAGCTGCGCACCCCGCTCGGCGCGCTGCAGGCGGTGCTCGAGAACCTCGTCGACGGCGTCGGCGAGCCGGACCCCGAGACGCTGCGCACGCTGCTCGCCCAGACGCGCCGCCTCGGGCGGCTGGTCACCCAGTTGCTGGACCTCTCGCGCCTCGAGGCCGGCGAGCAGCCATTCGACATCCGCCCGTTCGCCGTGCGCGAGGTGCTCGAGGCGGCCGCGCGCGAGGCCCGCCTGCACGCTCCGGCGGACGTCGTCTTCTCGATCGACGCGCCGGCCTCGCTGGAGGTGGCCGGCGATCCCGAGCGCATCCAGCAGGTCGTCCTGAACCTGCTCGAGAACGGCGCCCGGCACGCCTCCCGCCCGGGTCACGTCGCGATGCGGGCGGCGGCGGCCGGCGGGGTCGTCACGCTCGAGGTCGAGGACGACGGCCCGGGGATCGCGTCCGACGAGCTCGAGCTGATCTTCGAGCGCTTCTACCGCGGCGACGAGCGGCGCGAGGACGGCGGCGCGGGCCTGGGGCTGGCGATCGCCCGCTGGATCGCGGAGGTGCACGGCGGCACGATCCGGGCCGAGCGCCGCGAGCCGCACGGCAGCCGTCTCGTCGTGACGCTGCCGCAGGCGGGCGCGTGAGCGCCGGCGGCCGGGGGAGCGCCGGCGGCCGGGGGAGCGCCGGCGGCCGGGGGAGCGCGCCGCGCCGCGTCCTCGTAGCCTGCGCGGCCATGAGGGTCCTGCCCGCGCTCGCCGCCGTCGCCGCGCTCGCATCCGTCGGGTGCGGGGAGTCGCGCGGCAGCGCCGCGGAGACCGTGCCAGAGCCGCTCGGGCCCGAGCCGGCCCTCGACGGCCGCGCGGCGGCGACGGTCGCGGTGTCGCTCTCCGAGTACCGGCTCGCGGGCCCCTACCGCTCGGTGCCGCGCGCCGGGCTCATCCGGTTCGCCGCGACGAACGACGGGCTCGTCCGCCACGCGCTGGCGGTCGACGGGCCCGCGGGGACGGCGCGCACCCCGAGCCTGCGGCTCGGCGAGCGCGCGACGTTCACGGTCCGCCTGCCGCCGGGCAGCTACAAGTGGTACTGCCCGATCGGCGACCACGAGGAGCGCGGCATGGTCGGCCGCGTCCGCGTGGCCGAGTAGCCGCGGCCCCGCCGCGCGGCGGGCGATCCCCGCCCGCTCAGCCGATCGCGTGCTCGACGGCCCAGCGCGTGAGCTCCGCGCGGCGCCGCAGGCCGGTCTTCTCCCGGATCCGCGTGAGGTGGTTCTGCACCGTGCGGGGGGAGATGAAGAGCTCCTTGCCGATCTCGTTGTCGGTCATGCCCTGGACGACGAGGCGCAGCACGTCGAGCTCGCGGCCCTGCAGCGGGCGCACGGAGGACTGCTCGCCACGGGCCGACGACGAGAACTCCTTGAGCAGGTGGCTCGCGAGCGACGGCGTGATGACCGAGCCGCCGCCGTGGGCGGTGATGACGGCCTGGCGCAGCTCCTCGCCGGTCGAGCGCTTGGAGAGGTAGCCCGCCGCGCCCGCGGCGATCGCGTCGAGCAGCGTGCTGGCCTGCTCGCTGGCCGTCATGACGATGACGCGGATCGTGGGGCGGCTCGTGCGCAGCTTGTCGAGCACGGCCAGGCCGCCGAGATCGGGCATCCGCAGGTCCAGGATCATGACGTCGGGCGTGAGCTTCTCGGCGAGATCGAGGGCGTCCTGGCCGTTCTCGGCCTGCGCGATCACCTCGATCGCCGGGTCGGCGTCGAGCGCTCGGGCAACGCCCTCGCGCACGAGCGGGAAGTCATCGGCGACCACCACACGGATCTTCATGACGATTCAGCCTCCTTGCTTGGGCGTAACGAGCGTGACGAGGGTTCCCCCGCCCGGCGCGTCCTCGAGGGACGCCTCTCCGCCGGCGCGCGTCATGCGCCCGACGATGCTTCCCTGGACTCCGAGCCCGGTGCCGTTCTCGGCCCGCTCGAGGTCCATGCCGACGCCATCGTCCCTGATGGTGACGGCGGTACGTCCGTCCTCACGGCACTCGACCCGCACGACGACGTGCTGGGCATGCGCGTGCTTGCGCGCGTTCGTGACCGCCTCGCGCACGGCGCCCGTGAGCAGCTCGACCTGCCGGCCCGTCGGCGCCTCGGCGCCCTCGACGACGACGACCTCGACCTCGCGGTCGAGCTCGCGCGACTGCGCGGCGATGAGCTCGAGCTCCGGCAGCAGCTCCTTCGCCGGCCGGGTGTCGACGGAGTCCAGCCAGCGCTGCAGGTCGCCCGCGGCGCCGCCCGCCAGGCGCGCGATCTTCGCCGCGGGGAGGCCCGTGCCGAAGCCGTCGCCGGCGATGAACTCGAGGATCTGCAGCGCGGTGTCGTGCAGGTGGCCGCGGACCCACTCGCGCTCCTCGGCGCAGGCGGGGTCGTCGAGGCCGGCGATGCCGAAGAGGGTGTGGTCGGCGCGCTCGAGCTCCGCGCGCAGCGTGCGCGACTGCAGGTCGGCCGCCGCGATGAGCTCGGCCGGCGAGGCGCCGGGATCGACGAGCTCCTGGAGGCCCGGAATGACCTGCGTGCGCACCTGCGCGAAGATTCGCTCGCGTTCCACCGCGTGTCCCCCGTCCAGCGTCCCGCAAGCGGGCTGGACCTCATCAAGATGTTCGGCGTCCGCCCCCAGCGCCCGCCCCGGCTGCCCCAGACTCATCACGTCCCTGCCTTCTTGCTCTGTGACCGTCATTGGTCTGCAGAAAAAGGAGTGCTTCCGGGTGCAACCTTACGCAGGAACGCCTGCGGGGGTCAACCCCAGTGTGACGACCGTCACGCAGGGAGGGGTCCCTGGGGTACCCCAGGAAACCTGCCCGTTTGCAGGAATATTGCGGGTTCTGCGGGGGGCTGCTGGATCCCGCACGCGGGGGCCCTGGAGGCTGGACGTTTGTTCTGCAGCCTCTGCACAGCTTTCGCGTCGAGACGGTACTTTCCTAGTCGTCGTAGCCCGGCTCGCCCGGCAGCAGGACGCGCGGCTCGTCGCCGCCGAGCACGACGCGGGGCAGGATCGGGTGGATCTCGAGCTCGCGCGCGTGCGCGAGGAGGACGTCGACCGTGGCGAACTCGGCGAGGCTCTCGAGCAGCTTCAGCGTCGGGAGGACGAGCGCGAGGCCGCCCGCCGCGTAGTCCTCCAGGGCGGCGCGGGGGGACGTCCAGCGCAGGTCGACGCACTCGTCGCCGTCGACGCGCGGATCGGCGCCGTCCGGCGCGGGCGCGAGGAAGAAGTGGGTGTCGAAGCGGGTCTGGATGCGCTCGGGGGTGATCCAGCGGCTGTAGGCGACGAGCGCGTCGGGCGCGATCCCGTCGACGGCCGCCTCCTCGGCGAGCTCGCGCAGCGCCGTCTGGCGGTGCGACTCGCCGTCGTCGACGGCTCCCCCGGGGAAGACCCAGACGCCGCCCATGAAGCGCTGGCGCGGGTTGCGGCGGACGAGCAGCAGCTCGACCCCGCCGGCCCCGTCGCGGACGAGGATGACCGAGGAGGACTGGCGCGGCGTCGCCGGCGGCCCGTCGCCGCGCAACCGCTCGCCGGTGGGCGGACGCTCCATCGGGCGAAGGTATCGCCTACCCTGGTCCGGATGACGACTCAGACCGCCGCCACCCGCTGGATCTGCGAGTCCTGCGGCTTCATCTACGACCCCGACGAGGGCGATCCGGACGGCGGCATCCCGCCGGGCACCGCGTTCGCGGACATCCCCGACACCTGGTTCTGCCCGGTCTGCGGCGCGCGCAAGAAGGACTTCACGCCCTACGAGGACTAGGGCGGGCGTCCGCGCCGCGGAGGTGCGATCGCTTCGCAGTAGGCTCGCCCCGGATGGATGACGCGATCCGGATCGGGGTGGCCGCGCAGGCGCTGGGAGTCAGCGTCGACACCCTGCGCCGCTGGGAGCGCGACGGGCGGATCGCGTTCGAGCGCCGCGGCGGCGCGCGCGTCCTCGCGCCCGCGGAGCTGGCACGGGTCCTGCGCGAGCGCGGCACGAACACGCGCTCGAGCGCCCGCAACCGGATGTCCGGCGTCATCGTCGACGTCAAGCGCGACGGCATCATGGCGCAGATCGACCTCGCCTGCGGGCCGTTTCGGATCGTCTCGCTCATGTCGCGCGAGGCGGCCGACGAGCTCGACCTGCGACCCGGCCAGCCGGCGACCGCGGTCGTGAAGTCGCCGATGGTCATCATCGAGCGGCCGTGACGCTCGGCTGCCGGCGGCGTGGCGAAGGTGCGGGCGCGACCGTCCGCGGGACGCCCGCCGCGCGCGGCGCCTAGGCTTCCCGGATGGGGCTGATCGGCAAGGCGAGCCGGCGCGCGATGGTGCGCCGCTACGAGGTCGCGGCCGAGGCGGGCGACGCCGACGCGATGCTCTTCCTCGCCACGGTCTGCGCGAAGGACGACCCGGAGGCGGCGCGCGAGTGGTTCCGGCGCGGCGCCGAGGCGGGCAACGTGCACGCGATGTACATCGTCGGCCTCTATCTCGAGCCGCGGGACCCCGCCGCGTCGCGGGCGTGGCTCGAGCGCGCCGCAGACGAGGGCCACGCCGACGCGATGATCAAGCTCGGCGTGCTCGACGCGCAGACCGACCCGCCCGCCGCCCGGCGGCGCTACGAGCAGGCCGCCGAGCGCGGCAACTCGATCGCGATGTTCAACCTCGGGCTGCTGCTCGAGGAGCGCGAGCCCGAGACGGCGATCGGCTGGTACGAGAAGGCCGTCGAGGCCGGCGACGCCGAGGCGATGGTCAACCTCGCCAAGCTCAGCGAGACGCGCGACCCCGACCGCGCGCGCGAGCTCTGGGAGCGCGCCGCGGCCGCGGGGCAGCCCGAGGCGCAGGGGCGGCCGGCCTAGGCCGCGGCCGCCAGCAGCACCGGGCTCGCCGTCGCCTCGGCGACCGACGCGGCCGTGATCTGGACGAGGTGGCTGATCTCGTCGGCGGTCATCGCCAGCGGCGGCATGAGCACGACGACGTCGCCGAGCGGGCGGATGACCGCGCCGCGGCGCCGTGCAGCGCGCGTGACCTGGTGGCCCATGCGCGCGTGCGCCGGGAACCGGACCAGCTCGATGCCGACCATGAGGCCGCGGCGGCGGACCTCGCGCACGGCCGGCAGCGGCGCCACGAGCTCGTCGAGCAGCTCGTGCAGCAGCGCGATCTTCGGCTGCAGCGCCTCGAGCGTGCGCTCGCGCTCGAAGACGTCGAGCGTCGCCAGCGCCGCCGCGCAGGCGAGCGGGTTGCCGGTGTACGTGTGGCCGTGGAAGAACGTCTTGAGCTCCTCGTGCTCGCCGAGGAAGGCCTCGTAGACGCGCTCGGAGGCGAGCGTGGCCGCGAGCGGCAGGTAGCCGCCGGTCAGGCCCTTGGCGACGCACATGAGATCCGGCGCGACGTCCTCCTGCTCGCAGGCGAACATCGTGCCCGTCCGGCCGAAGCCGGTCGCGACCTCGTCGCAGATGAGCAGCACGTCGTGCTCGTCGCAGAGCGCGCGCACGTCGCGCAGGTAGCCGTCGGGGTGGGTCAGGATGCCGGCGGCGCCCTGCACGAGCGGCTCGACGATGACCGCCGCGACCCGGCCGGCGTGCTCGCGCAGCAGCGCGGCCATGTGCTCGGGGTCGCCGGAGCGCGCCTGCCAGGCGTCGAACAGCAGCGGGCCGAACGCGGCGTGGAAGACGTCGATCCCGCCGACCGAGACCGAGCCGATCGTGTCGCCGTGGTAGGCGTCGCGCAGGCAGATGAAGCCGTCGCGGCCGGGCTCGCCGCGGTGGCGCCAGTACTGGAAGGCCATCTTCAGCGCGACCTCGGTCGCGGTCGAGCCGTTGTCGGAGTAGAAGACCCGCCGCAGGCCGCGCGGCGCGAGATCGACGAGCCGCTGCGCGAGCTCGATACCGCCCGGGTGCGAGAGGCCGAGCATCGTCGTGTGGGCGACGCGCTCGAGCTGCGCGCGCACGGCGCGGTCGATCGTGGGGTGGCCGTGTCCGTGGACGTTGCACCACAGCGACGAGACGCCGTCGAGGTAGGCGTTGCCGTCGGTGTCGTAGAGCGTGCATCCCTCCGCTCGCTCGATGATCAGCGGCTCCTCCTCGCACCAGCCCTGCTGCTGCGTGAACGGATGCCAGAGCACCCGCTTGTCGATCCCTGCGAGCTCCCGCGTCGTCATGGGCGATGACCATATGCAGGCGCCCGGACGAACCGCGGGGGGCTCGCCCGGAGGCCGGCGACGTGCCGGCGCCGGATGTCCCGGGGCGGGCTCGCGCCCGCGCTGAGCACCACTCGCGACTGCGCCGCCCCCGCGGGGCGGCGACTACGCTCGGAGCCCGATGCGCCGAGTCCCCGAGCCGCCGCTGGCCCTCATCGTCTTCGTCGTCGGCGTCGCGATCCTCGGCGCCGAGATCGCCGCCGCGCGCCTGCTCGCGCCGTACTTCGGGGCCTCCACGATCGTCTGGGCGAACACGATCGGCATCGTGCTCGTCGCGCTGTCGGTGGGCTACTGGTACGGCGGCAAGCTCGCCGACCGCAACCCGACGCGCGAGGGCCTGTACCGGATCGTGCTGCTGTCGGGCGTGCTGCTCGCCGCCGTCCCGTTCGTCGCCGACCCGTTCCTCGGCGTGGCGGTCGACGCGCTGGACTCGATCTCCGCGGGCGCCTTCGTCGGCTCGCTGCTCGGCGTCACGGTGCTCGTCGCGACGCCGGTGCTCGTCTCCGGCGCCGTCGCGCCGTACGCCCTGCGCCTCGCCGTCGCCGACGTCGAGCACGCGGGCACCGTCGCCGGGCGCCTGTACGCGATCTCGACGGTCGGCTCGCTGCTGGGGACCTTCACCTCGGCGCTGCTGCTCATCCCGCTCGTCGGCACGCGCCGGACGTTCATCATCTTCGGGCTGGCCCTCGTGCTCATCGCCGTGGCCGGGCTGGGCCGGCGCCTCCTGCTGCTCGCGCCCGCGCTGCTGACGGTGCTGCTCGTGCTGCCCGCCGGCGCCGTCAAGGGGGAGACGGAGGCCGGCGCGCGCGTCATCCACGAGGCCGACACGGAGTATCAGTACGCGCGCGTCGTCGAGCAGGCCGACGGCACCCGCACGCTCGAGCTCAACGAGGGCCAGGCCGTGCACTCGCTGCGCCGGCCCGGCTCCTACCTGACCGACAACGTCTGGGACGAGTACATGATCGTCCCCTTCGCCGCCCAGGACCGGCCGCCGGGGCGCGTCGCGATCCTCGGCAACGCGGCCGGGACGACGGCGCGCGCCTACGGGCACTTCTTCCCGCAGACCTACGTCGACGGGGTCGAGATCGACGGCGAGCTGACCGAGATCGGGCGGCGCTTCTTCGACATGCGCGGCCCGCGGCTGCGCACGTTCACCGCCGACGCGCGCCCGTACCTGCGCCGCACGAAGGAGCGCTACGACGCGATCTTCGTCGATGCCTACCGCCAGCCGTACATCCCGTTCTACCTGACGACCAGGGAGTTCTTCCAGCTCGCGCGCGACCGGCTGGCGCCCGGCGGCGTCGTCGTCGTCAACGCCGGCCACCCGGAGGGCTCGGAGGACCTCGAGAAGGTCCTCGGCGCGACGCTCGCCGCGGTCTTCCCGACCGTCCTGCGCGACCCCTCCCAGCCCGTCAACACGCTGCTGCTCGCGACGACGGGAACCGCCTCGGCGCAGCGCCTGCGCGCCAACGCGGCGAGCCTGCCGCCGAAGCTGCGCCCGCTCGCGCTCGAGGCCGCCGGGCGCGTGGAGCCCTACCTGCGCGGCGGGCGCGTCTACACCGACGACGTCGCGCCGGTCGAGTGGCTCATCGACGCGTCGATCGTGCAGTTCGCTGCGGGCCAGGGCGGGTAGGCGGCCGGCCGGCGCAGCTCGCGCGCGCCCGCTGCGGCGCCGGCCGGCGCAGCTCGACGGCGCCGGCGGTCAGCGTCGCGCGCGCTGCCGGCGGCGCAGCGACGACGTGTCGACGACCTCGAAGTCGGCGCCGCGCAGGTTGCGCAGCGTGCGCAGGTCGTCGTCGTCCCAGCGCCGGTCGGGGGCGCCGCTGAAGAACCACGGCGAGCCGTTGTCGGCCAGCAGCGCGCCGTAGCGCTGCAGCGCGCGGGCGACGATCCGCGCCTGCGGGCCGAGGCCGGCGAGGCTGGCGCGCTTGCTGAGGCGGATGCGCGTGCCCATGGGCGGCAGCGCCGGATCGCGCGAGTCCGACGCGAAGTGGCGGGCGGGGTGGACGTAGGCGCGGCGCGTGCGCGGCGCCGTGAACCGCAGCGCGTGGTCGATCGACCCGCGCGCGACCTCGTCGTAGCGGGCGAGCCCCGGCAGGATCGGGAGGCCGGCGGCGTCGGCGGACGTCCAGCCCGCCGGCCGCAGGCGGTTGGAGCGCAGGTCGAAGATCGCGCCCGAGCCCGCCGTCCAGCGCCGGCCGCCGTCCCGCGGGCGGGCGTCGAAGAGCTCGTACAGCCGGCAGCGGTCGCGGTCGACGACGATCACGTGGCGGTCGCCGTCGGCGCCCGGGCCGCCCTCGATCGGGGCGCGCGGCGGGAGCGGGTAGCGGCGGCCGTCGGACTCGTCGGCGTAGTCGAACGTCACCGGCACGCGCTTCTGCGTCCGGCGCACGACGACGTACGGAATGCCGATCGGGCCGCCGTCGTAGGTGCCCGAGCCGAAGTCGGGGTGGGCGCGCGCCGCCGTGCCGATCGAGCGCACGAGCTTCGCCGAGCTCGCGGCGACCGGCAGCCGGTCGACGCGCTGGTTGAACGCGTTGCTCTTCGGCAGGATCGGGCAGCGGGGGGCGCTCGGCAGCCGGTGCGCGCTCGCGGCGGGGATCGCGACGAGTGCGGCGGCGGCGACGGCGGCGGCGAGCGCGCGGCGCGGCATGACCGCAGCGTAGCGCCGGGGCCGAGCGCGGCTGGACGCCCGTCCGGCGCGGCGGAGCGGGATCACCCACCGAGCCAGCGCGCCGGCGCGAGCGCCGCGCCGGCGCGGGCGAGGTCCTCGGCGCGCGGCGTCGTCGGCGCGAGCGTCGCGACCTCGACGCCGCCCAGGCGCGCGATCGTGGCGCGGTTGGAGCGCTGCATCGGGCTCGGGTCGTCGGGCCACGGCGTCAGGACGACCGCGCGCACGTCGAGCCTCGCCGCCCGCGCGGCCTCGATCGTCAGCAGCGAGTGGTTGATCGTCCCGAGCCCGGGCCGCGCGGCGATGACGAGCGGCAGGCCGAGCGCGACCGCGAGGTCGCGCACGTCGAAGTCGCCGAACGGGACCAGCAGCCCGCCGACGCCCTCGACGACGAGCACGTCCGCGCGCTCGGCGGCGGCGCGGGCGGCGCGCACGAGGACGCCGAGATCGAGGACCCGCTCGGCCAGCTCGGCCGCCAGGTGCGGGGAGACCGGCGGACCGAACGTCGCCGTCGTGACCTCGTCCGGCCGCGTCGCGGTTGCGGCGGCGAGCAGCTCGTGGTCGGCCGGCCAGCCGTCCTCGGCCGGCTCGTCCAGCCCGGTCACGACCGGCTTGTAGGCCGCCACGCGCTCGCCGCTCGCGCGCAGCGCGGCGGCGATCGCGGCCGCGACGACGGTCTTGCCGACGCCGGTGTCCGTACCCGTCACGAAGCAGCCGCGCAGGGACACGGGCGGCGCTACGCGGCGTCGGGCACGGCGGGCGCCTCGACGTCGAACGGCCGCCTGTCGGCCGGTGCGGGCGAGCGCGCCGACTCCTGCGCGATCGCGACCGGCAGCGCGTTCGCGGGCCGGAAGCCGACCTGCAGCGCGGCGCGCCCGAGCACGCGCGCGGCTTCGCGCAGCTCGTCCTTCGTGTGGGTGGCCATGACGGCCAGGCGCAGGCGCGACGTGCCGGCCGGCACGGTCGGCGGGCGGATCGCCTGCGCGAAGACGCCGCGCTGCAGCGCGGCCTCGCAGACGTGCATCGCGGTTCCCGCGTCGCCGACGATGATCGGCACGATCTGCGTCGTGGAGCCGGCGACGTCGAAGCCCTCGCGCGCGAGCTCGCCGCGCAGCACCTCGGCGTTGGCCTGCAGGCGCTCGACGCGGCGCGGCTGCTCCTCGAGCAGCTCGAGCGCCGCGAGCGCCCCCGCGATCGACGGCGGCGGCGGCGCGGTGGAGAAGATGAGCGAGCGCGCCGTGTTCGTCAGCAGCGCGGCGACCTCGGAGTCGCAGCAGGCATAGGCGCCGTAGGAGCCCAGCGCCTTGCCGAGCGTGCCGATGACGACGTCGATCGCGCCCTCGAGCTGCGCCTCGGCCACCGCGCCGCGGCCGCCCGGACCCAGGCAGCCCGTGCCGTGCGCCTCGTCGACGACGACGCGCACGCCGTGGCGGCCGGCGAGCCCCGCGATCTCCTCCAGCGGCGCGACGTCGCCGTCCATGGAGAACACGGACTCCGTGACGATGAGCGCCGCGCGCGCGCCCGCTTGCGCGAGCCCCCAGGCGAGGTGCTCGACATCGTTGTGGCGGTAGACGAACGTCTCCGCGCGCGCGAGCCGGCAGCCGTCGATGATCGAGGCGTGGTTGAGCTCGTCGGAGAAGACGACCTCGCCCGCGCGCGCGAGCGCGCCCACGACGCCGAGGTTGGCCAGGTAGCCCGAGCCGAACAGGAGCGCCGACTCCGTGCCCTTGAAGGCTGCCAGCCGCTGCTCGAGGCGCCGGTGGACGGTCATCGTACCGCTCACGAGCCGCGAGGAGCCCGCGCCCACGCCCCAGCGCAGCGCGGCGTCGGCCGCCGCCTGCTGCACGCGCTCGTGGTCGGCGAAGCCGAGGTAGTTGTTCGAGCACAGCAGCAGCACCGGCCGCCCGTCGAGCACGACGTTGGGCCCCTGCGGGCCGCTGACGAGCCGGGTGCGGCGATACAGGCCGAGCTCCCTGAGCTCCGCCAGCCGCGCCCCGATCTCGCTCACGTCGCTCAGCCCCGGGTCGCCGTCGCGGCGTCGTGGGCGGCCGCCTCGGGCCGCGCGGGGACCGGCCCGCGCTTGCGCGCGAACCGCAGCTGGGTCGATGGATCCCACAGGCGCACGTCGAGGCCGGCGAACTCGGTCGCGAGGTCGGACGGCGCGGCGTCCTCGCGCGGCGTCTCGCCGTCGAGCCAGCCGCTGCGGTTGTCCGGGCGCGGGTTGGCGCCGTTGTCGGGCTGGCGCGCGACGTTCAGGCCGAGGTTCTCGAACATCGCCCGGTCCTCGTCGGGCGTGTTGCCGAGCGTCGTGAGGAAGTTGCCCATCATGACCCCGTTGATGCCCGCCCGGACGGCGAGCCCCTGCAGCTCGCCGATGTTCTCCACGCGCCCGCCGCAGAGCCGAAACAGCGCGTCGGGCAGGATGAGGCGGAAGATCGCGATCCACTTCACGGCCTCCCACGGGTCCATGTACTCGCGGTCGCCGAACTTCGTCCCCGGGCGCGGGTTGAGCAGGTTGATCGGCACCGAGGTCGGGTCGATCTCGGCGAGCTCGAAGGCCATCTCGACGCGCTGCTCGCGCGACTCGCCGAGGTTGAGGATGCCGCCGACGCACGTCTCGAGCCCGGCCTCGCGGACGGCGTCGATCGTCCGCAGCCGGCCCTCGTAGCGCACCGTCTGGGAGACCTCGGGGTAGTACGACTCCGCCGTCTCGACGTTGTGGTGCACGCGCTGGATGCCGGCCTCGCGCAGCGCCTTGGCGCGTGCGGGGCTCATGTGCCCGATCGACGCGCAGCGCTTGAGGTTCGTGTGCTGCGCGACGAGCCGGGCGCCGGCGAGCACCTTCTCGAAGTCGCGCTTGGACAGGCCCTGGCCCTGCGTGACCATGCAGAAGCGATGCGCGCCGGCCGCCTCGGCCGCCCGCGCGTGCTCGAGGATCTGATCGGGCTCCATCATCGCGTGCATGGGCGTCTCGGCCTCGGCGAAGCGCGACTGGGCGCAGAAGCCGCAGTCCTGCGCGCAGCCGCCGGACTTCGCGTTGACGAGCGAGCACATGTCGGTCGCGTCCTCGAAGCGCTCGACGCGCGCCTGCCAGGCGCGCTCGATGAGCGCCTCGATCTCGGCGTGGTCCTCGATCTCGCCGAGGCGCAGCGCCTCCTGGCGGGTGATGAGCGGTGCCATTGCGCGGCAGGGTCGCAGCCGCGCCGGACGGTTGTCCCTGGGGCCGGTCGCGCTACGCGCCGGCCGGCAGCTCGCGCGCGAGGAACGCCGCCGTCAGCTCCCACGCCGCCGCGCGCGGCTCGGGCATGTGGAACATCGGCGAGCGGTGGTTGTCGAACGCGTGGCCGGCGCCCTCGTGCACGTGGCATTCGACGCGGTCGTGCCCGGCCGCGGCCGCGACGACGGCGTCGACCTGCTCGCGGGGGATGAACGGGTCGGCGCCGCCCCAGTGCATGAGCGTCGGGCAGGAGATCCGCGCCATCGCGTCGAGCGCGCCCGGCACGCCGGAGCCGTAGTACACGACGGCGACGTCGGGATCGCCGCGGACCGCCGCCTGGTAGGCGAGCGTGCCGCCGAGACAGAACCCCATGACGCCGGCGCGGCCGCCCGTCACCTCGGCCCTCCCGCGCAGGACCTCGAGCGCGGCGAGCGCGTCGCCGGCCGCCGCCTCGCCGTCGAGCGCCTGTCCGGCGGCCATGCCGGCCCGCGTGCCGGCCTCGTCGTGGGCGAGCTCGAGGCCGGGCCGCGTGCGCCAGAAGAGGTCGGGCGCGAGCACGACGCAGCCGTGCTCGGCGAGTCGCCGCGCGGCGTCGCGGACGTAGTCGTTGACGCCGTAGATCTCGTGCAGCAGGACGATCCCGGGCCCGCTGCCCGAGGCCGGGACGGCGACGTGTGCGCTGCACTCGCCGTCGGGGATCTCGATGCGCTCGTCGGTGGCGGCGGGTCCGCTCATCGCGCTCGCGAGCCTACCGCGCGGCCGGGTGCGCTCACGGCGTCTCGTCCGGCCAGTGGCCGTGCTCGTCGAGGTACGCGCGCGCAGCCTCCTCCGCGTCGCGCTCGCGGTCGCCGCTGACGCCGACGCGGTAGAGCACGTTGAGCAGCAGGATCGAGCCCGCGACGCCGATCGCCATCGCGAAGCCCTCGAGGCCCGTGATCGTGCGGTTGAGCGCGAGCGCGGCGATCCCGGCGAGGACGACGAGCGCGGGCAGGCCGTAGCGCACGGCGCGCAGCCGCCGCGCGTCGCGATCGGGGGATGGCGGCTGACCCGAGGCCGGCATGCCGTCGTGATAGCAGACCGCCGTGCGGCGCCGTCCGGATGGGATCGGCGAATGCTGCGCGCCCGGCTGTCCGGGGCCGCTCGCGGCCGAGCTCGGCGGCAGGCCGGTACCGAGATCGGCGGGCTGCGAGCGCCCTCGCGCCTCAGCGCGCCGCGGCCTCGCGCTCGATCCGCGCCAGCTCGCCGCGCAGGTCGGCGGCGAGGCGCGCGAGCTCGCCGGCGGAGCGCTCGAGCGCGTCGATGAGCGCGCGGCACTGCGCGACGTCGCCGCCGGTGTCGTCGTCGTCGAACGGCCAGACCTCGACGAGCCGGTCGGCGAGGTCGGCGATCTCGATGCCGTGCAGCCGGTCGAAGCCGACGATCGAGTCACGCCGCGGAGGCACCGCCATCCTCTCCCCGCGGCGCCGTCGCCCTGACGAGCGCGTCGATCGCCTCGACGCCCTGGCCGGCCGCGGGCGCCGCCGTCGCGCGCACGAGCGCGTCGATCGCCTCGACGCCCTCGCCGGCCGACGGCACGGGCCGGCGCACGCGCTCGGCGCGCTCGATCCGCAGGCCGCCGAGCGCCGCGGCGATGTCGTCGGGCGCCATGAGGATCGCCGGGTTCTGCGGCCCGCCGTGGCCGTGCTCGATGTTCGTCGGGTCGTGGCCGACGACGAGCAGCGTGCCGCCGGGGGCGACCGCCTCGGCGGCACGCCCGAGGACCGCGCGCACGTCCGGGTCGGGAAGGTGGAGGTACAGGACGATCACGAGATCGAACGCCGCCGCCGGCGGGCGGTACTCGAGCACGTCGGCGAGCTCCCACGTCACGGTCACGCCGCGCGCCTCGGCGAGGCGCGCGCCCTTGTCGAGCCCGACCTGCGAGAAGTCGACGCCCGTCGCCTGCCAGCCCCGCTCGGCCAGCCACACGGTGTTGCGGCCCTCGCCGCAGGCGAGATCGAGCGCCCGGCCGGGCGCGAGGCCGGCGACCTCGGCCACGAGGAAGCGGTTGGCCTCCGCGGTCCAGACGAACTCGCTGCCCGCGTAGCGCCGATCCCATCCGCTGCTGTCCATCCCGGCAGTCTGACGAAGCGGGTCGGCGCGGCGCCGCCCGCACGCCCCGCCACCGTCGCCCGTCCCCTTGACGAGCTGGCGCGAAGCGGGCTACTGTTCGGATATGCATACTGGATACGTACCGCGGTGAGGCAGGCGTTCCTCGTGCTCCTCGGCGTGCGGCCCGCGCACGGGTACGAGCTGAAGACGGCCCTGGAGCGCAGCTTCGGCGGGCTGCTGCCGGCGCTCAACGACGGGCAGGTCTACACGACGCTGGCGCGCCTGGAGCGCGACGAGCTCGTGCGGGCGCGCGACGCCGAGGACGACGTGCGCGGCAAGCGCGTCTACTCGCTCACCGCGCGCGGACGGCGGGCCGCCGAGGAGTGGCTCGCGGCGCCGGCGCCGGAGGCCAGGCTCAAGGACGAGTTCTTCCTCAAGCTCGCGCTCTCGGCCTCGACCGGCCTGGGCGACGCGACGGCGCTCGTCGACGCGCAGCGCCAGGCGACGATGCTGTCGCTGCGCGACCTCGACGCCGGCGCGCCGGACGCGGACGACCCGGTGCCGGCGCTCCTGCGCGAGGGGGTGGCGCTGCACCTGCAGGCCCGCCTGCGCTGGCTGGACGTCTGCGAGGAATGGCTCACGACACGAACGGAGGAACCCGATGCACGCCGTCCTTGAGGGGCGCTCGCTGGCCAGGAGCTACCGCGCGGGCGACGTCGACGTGCTCGCGCTGCGCGGCGTCGACGTCGCCGTCGCGCCCGGCGAGTGCGTCGCCGTCATGGGCCCGAGCGGCTGCGGGAAGTCGACCCTGCTGAACCTGCTCGGCGGGCTCGACCGCCCGACCGCCGGCGAGGTCCATCTCGAGGGCGAGCGCGCCGACGGCCTCTCCGACGCCGCCTGGGCGCGGCTGCGCCGGCGGCGGATCGGGTTCGTGTTCCAGGCCTTTCACCTGCTCGACGCGATGACCGCGCTCGACAACGTCGCGCTGCCCGCACGGCTGGCGGGAGATGGCCGCGCCGAGGCCCGCGAGCGCGCGGGCGCCCTGCTCGCGCGGCTCGGCCTCGGCGATCGCCTGGGCGCGACCCCCGCGCAGCTCTCCGGCGGCGAGCAGCAGCGCGTCGCGATCGCCCGCGCGCTCGTCAACCGGCCGGCGGTCGTGCTCGCCGACGAGCCGACGGGCAACCTCGACAGCGACGCCGCGCGGGCCGTGCTCGCGCTGCTGACCGCGCAGCGCGGTGAGGGGCGCGGGCTGCTCATCGCCACCCACGACCCGCGCGTCGCGGCGAGCGCCGATCGCGTCGTGCGGCTGCGCGACGGGCTCGTCGCCGGCGACACGACGCTCGCCGGGACGGGCGCGGGCGCGCGGCAGCTCGTCGAGCTGGAGGGCTGGTGAGATGGCGGCGCTGCTGGGCACGCTGGCATGGGCGGGGTTGCGCCGCCGCTGGCAGCCGGCGCTGCTGACGATCCTCGTCGTGGCCGTCGCGACGGCGACCGCGACCGTCGCGCGCTCCGTCGGCGGGCTCGCCGACGCTCCGTTCGAGCGGACGTTCGCGGCGACGAACGGCGCCCACGTGACCGCGATCGGCGGCCCGCGCACGGACTGGTCCGCGCTGCGCGGCGCGCCCGGCGTCAGCGCGGCGAGCGGCCCGCTGCAGACAGCGTTCGCGCCGCTGCGGGCGGGGGAGCTGCGCGCCCCCGTGCTGCTGCGCGAGACGTCGGGGGGGAGCGCCGCCGCGGTGCCGGGCGAGACGCCGGGGGGGAGCCCCGCCGCGGTGCCGGGCGAGACGCCGGGGGGGAGCGCCGCCGTGGTGCCGGGTGAGACGCCGGGGCGGCGGGTCGATCGCGAGCTGCTCGTCGCCGGGCGTGCGCCGGGCGCCGGCGAGGTCGTGCTCGAGCGCAGCCTCGCGCGCGAGCTCGGGCTCGGCCCGGGCGACCGCGTGCGGCTCGGCGCGATCGCGGCACGGGTTTCGGGCGTCGCGGTGACCTCCGGCCAGGAGGCGTTTCCGGACGCGCAACCGGGCCTCGTCTTCGCGCCGCGCGCGCTGATCGCGGCGGTCGAGCCCGATCCCCGGCGCCGCGGCGCGCAGCTCGCGATCCGTCTCGAGGACCCTGAAGCGGCCGGCGCGTTCGCCGCGCGCGCCGAGCGGCTGGCCGGTGGCGCCGCGATGCTTCAGACGTGGCACAAGCGCCGCGCGGACGCGCGCGCGGCGACGCGCACCAATCAGGTCGTGCTCTCGTTCTTCACGCTCTTCTCGCTGCTCATCTGCGGCGCTGTCGTCGCGACGCTCGTCGGCGCGCGCGTGATCGAGCGCGCCCGGACGGTCGCCACGCTGGCGTCGATCGGCTGCACGCCGCGCCAGGCGACGGCCGCGTTCGCCGCCGAGCAGGTCGCCGTCGGCGCCGTCGGCGTCGTCGGCGGGACGGTGGCCGGGACGCTGCTCGCGCCGCGCTTCGTCGAGCGCTCGTCGGCGCTGCTGCAGAGCGTCCCGGACGCGGGCGTGCAGCCGCTCGCCGCGTTGGCGACGGGGCTCGCCGCGCTCGCCCTCGTCGCCGCGGTCGCGACGTTCGCCGCGTGGCGCGCGGGCCGCGGCGCGGTCGTCGACGGGTTGCGCGGGACCGGCCGCGGCCGCGGCCGGCCGTCGCGCGGCGCCCGCCTCGCCGACGCGATCGGCCTGCCCGCGGTCGCGGGCCTCGCGGCGCGCGACGCGCTGTCGCCGCCCGCGCGGGCCGCGCTGTCGGCCGTCGCACTTGCGCTGACGGTGGCCACCGTCGTCGCCGTGCTCGCGATGGAGGCAACGCTCGACGCGTCGCAGGCGGGCGCCGCCGCCCGGGCGCCGCTGCCCCCGCCGGCCGGCGGCGCGGCGCTGCCCGCGCCCACCGGCGGCCCGGCGCTGCCCCCGCTCTACGTCGCGGCGGGCTCCGCCGACAGCGCCGAGCGGCTGCGCGCGGTCGTCTACGGGCTGTCGGTCGCGCTGCTCGCGGTCGGACTCGCGAATCTCCTGGCGACGGCGATCCTGTCCGTGCGCGAGCGCGCGCGCGACGCCGCCCTGCTGCGCTCACTCGGCGCGAGCACGCGGCAGGTCGCGGGCGCCGTGCTCGGCGCGCAGGCGCTCGCCGCGACGCTCGCGACGCTCGCCGGCATCCCGCTGGGCCTGCTCGCGTTCCGGCTGGCGTACGCCGCCGACAACGGCTCCGCGAGCGAGGCGGCGTTCCCGCCTGCCTGGCAGCTCGCCGCGCTCGTGCCCGCGGCGATCGCGGTCGTCGTGCTCGTGTGCCTGCCCGCGGCGGCGCTCGCCAACCGTATGCGGCCCTCCGCGGGGCTGCGCGCGGCGCGCGAGTAGGCCTGCGCGCCGAGCGCCGAGCGCCGAGTTGCTCCGAGCGGCGGGCTCCGGGTTTCGGGCTTTTGGCTCCTGGCTCTGGGCTCCTGGCTCTGGGCTCTGGGCTCTGGGCTCCTGGCTCTGGGCTCTGGGCTCTGGGCTCTGGGCTCCTGGCTCTGGGCTCCTGGCTCTGGGCTCCTGGCTCTGGGCTCCTGGCTCCGGGCGCCTGGCTTCGGGCGCCGGGTGCCGGGCTCCGGGCGCCGGGTGCCGGGCTCCGGGTGCCGGGCTTTGGGCGCCGAGTCCCGAGCGCAGGCTTCCGGCGGTCGTCAGTCCGGCTCCACCGCGACATGCGCGCCGTCGCGACCGCTCAGCGTCTGCAGTGACGCTCGAGCTCGCGGCGCCTCAAGCCGCAGCGACCGGCATCGATGACAAGGAGGTCACCGGGCTCACCGCCACGCGACTGCTCCGCCGACGAGACGAGCTCGCCATCTTGCACCACGTCCCGCGTCGGCCCGCCGCGCCGGGGGTCGTGTGGGTTGCGTCCCGCATAGGGACGCTTTACGCAGGACCCCTCCCGCGTCGGTCTGCCGCGCCGGGGGTCGTGTGGGTTGCGTCCCGCATAGGGACGCTTCGCGCAGGACCCCTCCCGCGTCGGCCCGCCGCGCCGGGGGTCGTGTGGGTTGCGTCCCGCATAGGGACGCTTTACGCAGGACCCCTCCCGCGTCGGCCCGCCGCGCCGGGGGTCGTGTGGGTTGCGTCCCGCATAGGGACGGTTCGCGCAGGACCCCTCCCGAGCGTGTCTGCCGAGCCCGCGGTCAGGATCGGGCCGGGGTCGGACGGATTGCGTCCCGCATTCGGACGCTTCGCGCGGGACCCCTCCCGCGTCGGCCCGCCGCGCCGGGGGTTGTGCGGGTTGCGTCCCGCATAGGGACGCTTCGCGCAGGACCCCTCTCGGCCGGCCCGCCGCGCTGGGGGTCGGACGGATTGCGTCCCGCATCGGGACGGTTCGCGCAGGACCCCTCCCGAGCGTGTCTGCCGAGCCCGCGGTCAGGATCGGGCCGGGGTCGGGCGGGTTGCGTCCCACATAGGGACGGTTCGCGCCGGACCGCTCCCGGGCCGGTCCGCTGTGCCGGGGTGCGGCGGGTTGCGTCCCACATAGGGACGACCGACGGTTTGCGCCGGACCCCGCTCGGCCCGGTACCCCTCCCGGGCCGATCTGCCGAGCTGGGGGCTGTGCGGGTTGCGTCCCACATCGGGATGGTCCGCGCAGGACCCCTCCCGGGCCGGCCCGCCGAGCGCGGACGACCAACGACGCCGGCGGGGCCCTCGGCGGCCGGCCGGAACCCCCAGCCGATCCGCTCCGCCAGCTCGACGATGATCCCGTCCGGGCCGCGGAGGTAGCAGAGCCGATGGCTGTCTTCGTAGCGCTCGGCGGCGAAGCCCAGCAGCCACCGGACGCCCCGCGGTCCGGCGAGACCGGTCCCGCGCGGTGTCGCGGCGAGCGGCCGCCGCGCAGGTGCAGCCGTCAGCTCCACACGCACACCAGCGGCGCGTGGTCAGAGGGCTTGGCGCCCTTGCGGTACGTGCGCTCGATGCCGACGCGCCGCAGGCCGGGCGCAAGCGACTCGGACACGAGGACGAGGTCGATCCGCAGCCCCATGCCGCGGTGGAAGTGGCCCTGGCGGTAGTCCCACCACGTGTGGTGCACCTCGTCGGGATGCAGGGCCCGGTAGGCGTCGACGAGCCCGCCGGCGCGCAGCAGCGCCTCGAGCCGGCCGCGCTCCTCGGCGGTCACGTGGGTCGAGCCGGCGAACGCCGCCGGGTCGTAGACGTCGAGGTCCGCGGGCGCGACGTTGAAGTCCCCGGCGACGGCGAGCGGCAGGCCGCCCGCGCGCAGCGCCGCGACGCGCGCCGATGCGGCGTCGAGGAACGCGAGCTTCTGCTCGAACGTCGGCGAGCCGACCTCGCGCCCGTTGGGCACGTACGTGCTCGCGATCCGCACGCCGCCCACCGTCGCCTCGATCCAGCGCGCCTCGTCGTCGCGCAGCTCGCCGGGCAGTCCGGCGGCGGGATCGGTGAGCTCGAGTCCGGCGCGCGCGGCGATCGCGACGCCCGCCCAGCGCCCCGCGGAGTGGTGCACCGCGTGATATCCGGCGGCGTCCAGCTCGCCGGAGGGAAAGGCCTGCGGCTCGCACTTGGTCTCCTGCAGGCAGACGACGTCGGGAGCGATCTCGGCGAGGAACTCGAGCACGCGGGGCAGCCGCGCCTTGAGCGAGTTGACGTTCCAGGTGACGAGCTTCACGAGGCGGCGAAGGCTACGCGCAACGCCGACCCGCGGGCACCGGTTTCCTCGCACCCGCGACGCCTGCGCCTGCGGTAGGTTCGACTCCCCGTGACCCACACCGGATCGACCGTCATCGAGCTCTGCGGGCGGCTCCGCGTGCAGATCGACGGCGAGCGGGTCGAGCATCGGCTGCGCGGCCGCCAGGGCCGGCTGCTGCTGGCCTACCTCGTCCTGCACCGCGACCGGCCGGTGCGCCGCGACGAGCTGCTCGACGTGCTCTGGCCCGACGGCGATCCACCGGCCGGCGACGGGGTGCTCGCGCCGCCGCTGTCGCGACTGCGCAAGGCGCTGGGCGCCGAGCGCCTGGCCGGTCGCGGCGAGCTGAGCCTCGTGCTGCCGGCCGACGCGCAGATCGACTGGGAGATCGCCCATCGCGCGCTCGCCGGCGCGCGCGCGGACCTCGACGCCCAGCACTGGGCGGCGGCGCGCGACGGCGCGCAGCTCGCGGCCGAGATCGCGGGCCGCGGCCTGCTGCCCGGCCTCGAGGCCGGCTGGATCGACGAGTGCCGCGCGACCCTGCGCGACCTGCGCGTCGAGGCCCTGGAGCTGCTGGCGACCGCGGCGCTGCGGCTCGGGGGCCCCGACCTCGCGGCGGCCGAGCGGGCCGCGCGCGCGGCCGTCGAGGCCGCGCCGTTTCGCGAGTCCGCGCGCGCCGCGCTCATGGAGGCGCTGCGCGCCCGGGGCAACGGCGCCGAGGCGCTGCGCGTCTACGAGGACGCGCGCCGGCTCCTGCGCGAGGAGCTCGGCACGACGCCGGGCGCCGCCCTCGTCGCCCTGCACGAGCGGCTGCTGCGCGAGGAGGCCGCGGCGCCCGGCCCGCCGCCCGTCCCGGCGCCGCCCGCGGCGGCGCCCCCGCCCGGCCTCGTCGGCCGCGACCTCGAGCAGGCCCGGCTCGCGCGGCTCGTCGCCGACAGCCTCGGCGGGGCCGGCCGCGCGGGCCTCATCGAGGGGCCCGCGGGGATCGGCAAGAGCCGCCTGCTCGCCGAGGTCCGCCGGCTTGCCGAGGGCGGCGGCGCGCGCGTGCTGTCGGCGCGCTCGAGCCAGCTCGAGCGCGAGCTGCCGTTCGGCGTCGCGCGCCAGCTCTTCGAGATGACGCTCGCCGACCCGGACGTGCGAGCGCGGGTCCTCGCGGGCGCCGCGGCGCCCGCGGCCTCCGCCATCTTCGGCGAGTCCGCCGGGGACGCGGAGGAGGTCGTCGGCGACGCGTCGTTCGCCGTCCTGCACGGCCTGTACTGGCTGACGCTCAACCTCGCCGCGGAGCGCCCGCTCGTCGTCATCTGCGACGACCTGCAGTGGTGCGACGCCCCCTCGCTGCGCTTCCTCGCCTACCTCGCGCGGCGCATCGAGGGCCAGCCCGTGCTGCTCGCCGGCGGCCAGCGCACCGGCGAGCCTCCGACGGACCCCGCGCTCGCGGCGGAGATCCTGCAGGACCCCGCGCTCGTCGTCCTGCGCCCGTGTCCGCTCGACGAGGCCGCCGTCGGCGAGCTCGTCCGCGAGCGGCTCGGCACGGAGCCCGAGCCCGCGTTCCGGGCCGCCTGCCACCGCACGACCGGCGGCAACCCGCTGCTTCTGCGCCAGCTGCTCATCGGCCTCGAGACGGGCGGCGTGCGCCCGGACGCCGCCCATGCCGGAACCGTTCGCGCGATCGGCTCGCGCGCGATCGCGTCGACGGTCGGGCTGCGCCTGGCGCGCCTGCCGCCCGACGCCACCGCGGTCGCCAGGGCGATCGCGGTGCTCGGCGAGGACGCCGAGCTGCCCGCCGTCGCGGCGATGGCGGGGCTCGACGAGCACCGCGTCGCCGCGGCGACGGCCGAGCTCGCGCGCGTCGAGATCCTCCGCGCCGGCACGCCGTTCGGCTTCGTGCACCCGCTCGTGCTCGACGCCGTCTACGACGCGATCGCGCCCGGCGAGCGCGAGCTCGCCCACGCCCGCGCGGCCGAGATCGTCCGCGAGGCCGGCGCGGGGCCCCAGCGCGTGGCGACGCACGTGCTGGCGATGCCGCCGCGCGGCGAGGCGTGGGTCGTCGAGCTGCTGCGCCGGGCGGCCGCCGGAGCGCTTCGCAGCGGCGGCTCGCAGAGCGCCGTGGCCTACCTGCGCCGCGCGCTGCAGGAGCCTCCGCCGCCCGGCGAGGACGTCGCGATCGAGGTCGACCTCGGCCTTGCCGAGGCGCTGACGAACGCGACGGAGGCCGGCGACCGCCTCATGCGCGTCCACGACCGGCTCGTCGACCCGGCACAGCGCGCGCAGGTCGCCGACGTGCTCGGCCGCGCGCTCATGTTCTCCGGCCGGGCGGCCGCGGGCCAGCGGGTGGCGCGGTCGACCGCCGCGTCGCTGCCGGCGGGCTTCGAGGACGCCCGCCGCCGCCTGGAGGCGTTCGCGCTCATCGCCAACTGCTTCGAGGTGCCGGACCCCAGCGGCTTCCACGAGGCGGCGCGCTACCGCGAGCAGCCCGTCGACAGCGAGGGGACCGGACACCTCGCGATCGTCGCCGCGCTGCAGTGGGCCTACACCGACGGCGGCGCGGAGGAGTGCTCGGCGCTCGCCCGCGCGGGACTGCGCACGGGCCGCCTCGTCGAGACCGACAACGGCCTGCTGTCGGTCGCTGCGGCGCTCGTGCTCGACCTGGCCGACGCCGACGACGTGCATCCGCTCTGGGACGAGCTGCTCGCGATCGGCCACCAGCGCGGGTCGCTGTTCTCGATCTCGTCGGTGCACCTGTGGCGGGGCTACACGCTCTGGCGGCGCGGCGACCTCGCCGACGCCGAGGAGTCGCTGCGCGCCGCGATGGACGAGATCTCGCTCTACAGCTACGGCTCGGAGGCCGAATCCTACGCCGGCGGCTTCATGGCCGGGATCTGCGTCGACCGCGGCGACCTCGAGGGCGCGCGCCGCGGCCTGGACTGGTCCGGCGTGGTCGGCAGGACGTCGATCGGCGGGCGCTACTGGCGCCTGTCGCGCCTGGCGCTGCTGCTGCACGAGGGCCGCGACGCGGAGGCGCTCGTGGCGGCCGAGGAGGCGCAGGACCTCTACGCCTGGATCGAGAACCCCGCCGACGGCTCGGTGCTCGTCTCGCGCGCGCTGGCGCTCGCCCGGCTCGGGCGGACCGGCGAGGCGCTGGAGGTCGCCGAGGGCGAGCTGGAGCGCGCGCGGCGCTGGGGGGCGCCCGGGACGGTCGGCCCGATCATGCGCGTCATCGGGACGCTGCGCGGCGCGGACGGGCTCGAGGTGCTCGAGGAAGCGGTCGCGACGCTCGACGAGTCGCCGCGGCGGCTCGAGCGCGCCCGCGCCCACCTCGCCCTCGGCGAGGCGCTGCTCGGCCTCGGTCGCGAGGCGGCGGCGCGCGACGTGCTGCGGCGCGGCCACGTGCTCGCCACCGTCTGCGCGGCCCACGTGCTCGCCGAGCGGGCCGCCGCGCTGCTCGTCGCCGCCGGCGGCGCGCCGGACTCGCCGGCCGGCCCCGACGCCCTCACCCGCACCGAGCGGCGCGCCGCCGAGCTCGCCGCCGAGGGCCGGGACGACCGCGACGTCGCGCAGGCGATGTTCCTCACGCCCCACGCCGTCGAGCGCAGGCTGGCCGCCGTGCAGCGCAAGCTCGGCGTCGCGTCGCGCGGCGAGCTTGCCGCCGTGCTGGCCGGCTGACCGCGCCCGGCAGGCGCGGCGAGCTTGCCGCCGTGTCGGCCGGCTGACCGCGCCCGGCAGGCGCGGCGAGCTTGCCGCCGTGCCGGCCGGCTGACGGCGCCCGGCAAGCGCGCGGCAAGCTTGCGGCAAGGCCCGGCAACGGCGGGGCAACCGGGCCGGCGCAGAGTGGCGCCATGTCCACTCAGCTCACACCTTCCCCCGACGCGCGCTCCCTCTGCGGCGGCGCCGTCTTCCTCCCCGGCGACGACGGCTACGAGGCCGGTCGCGGGGCCTGGCAGGCCAACGTCGACCAGCGCCCCGCGCTGCTCGCCTACCCGGCCGACGCCGACGAGGTCGCCGACGTCGTGCGCCTCGCCCGCGACCGCGGCCTGCGCGTCGCGGCGCAGGGCACCGGCCACAACGCGGCGCCGCTCGGCGACCTGTCGGACGCGGTGCTCGTGCGGACCGCCGGCATGAACGGCGTCTCCGTCGACCCCGAGCGGCGCGTCGCCCGCGCCGCCGCCGGCGCGCTGTGGGAGGACGTCGTCGACGTCACCGCGCCGCACGGCCTGTATCCGCTGCACGGCTCGTCGCCCGACGTCGGCGTCGTCGGCTACTCGCTCGGCGGCGGGATCGGCTGGGCCGCGCGCCGCCACGGGCTGCAGACCAACAGCCTCACCGCGGTCGAGCTCGTCACGCCGCAGGGCCGGTTCCTGCGCGCCGACGCCGAGCACCACTCCGAGCTCTTCTGGGCGCTGCGCGGCGGCGGCGGCAACTTCGGCGTCGTCACCGCCGTCGAGTTTCGCCTGTACCCCTACCGCGACGCCTACGCCGGCATGCTGCTCTGGGACTGGAGCGAGACCGAGCGCGTGCTCGCGGGCTGGCTGGACTGGACGCGCGGCGCGCCCGACGAGGTCACGACCTCGCTGCGGATCCTGCAGGTGCCCGACATCGAGGGGCCGCCCGAGCTGCTGCGCGGGCGCAGCGTCGTCGCGATCGACGGCGCGGTGATGGGCCTCTCCGACGACGACGCCGCGGCGATCGTCGCCCCGCTGCGCGCGATGGCGCCGGAGCACGACCTCTGGGGGCCGATGCCGGCCGCCGCGCTCGTGCGCCTGCACGGCGATCCCGAGGAGCCGACGCCCGCCGTCAGCGCCACGCGGCTGCTCGGCGCGCTCGACGGCGACGCTGTCGCCGCGTTCGTCGGCGCGGCGGGCCCCGGCTCGGGCTCGCGGCTGTTCGGCGTCGAGCTGCGCCAGCTCGGCGGCGCGCTCGGCCGTCGCCAGGCCGGCGCGGGCGCGCTCGAGCTCCTCGCCGGCGACTTCGCGCTGTTCGCCTTCACGATCGCGCCGACCGCGGAGATCGCGGCGGCCGGCCAGGCGGAGGCCGATCGCGTCTCGCTCGCGATGGCGCCCTGGGCGACCGGGGGCCAGTACCTGAACTTCGCCGAGTCGCGGGTGCCCACGCGCATGGGCTACGGCGACGCGGCGTACGCGCGGCTGCGAGCCGTCCGCGCGGCCTACGACCCGAGCGGCCTCATGGCCGCCAACCACCCGATCGACTGAGAGGACGACATGCGAACCCTCCGCATCCTGCTCGCGGCGGCCGTCCTGCTGGCCGCCGCGGCCCCCGCCGCGCAGGCGGACTCCATCGCCTACGTCAAGGGCGGCGACGTCTGGCTGTCCACCGGCGACGGCGCGCGCCAGTTCCAGGTCACGAGCCGCGGCGGCTACGCCGACGTCTCGCAGGCCGACGACGGGACGATGATCGCACTCTGGGGCATCCGCCTGCACCGCCTGGACCGCCTCGGCAACGTGCTCGCCGACTTCGACACACCGGTGAGCGACAGCCGGCCGCCGGGCCAGCGGACCTTCTACGGCCCGTTCGATCCCGCGATCTCGCCCGACGGGACGAAGGTCGCCTACACCTGGTACTACCTGACGCAGTCGCAGAACCCGACCTGCTACCCCCCGACGTGCTACACGACGATCAACGAGGGCGGCACGGGCTACTCGCACGCCACCCGCCAGACCGCGTGGGACGAGCAGGGCTTTCGCAAGCACAGCGGCTGGCGCAACCCGATCTGGGCGACGAACGACACGACGATCCTGTCGGACCCGACGCGCCTGCCCAACGCCGACGTCGTCGTCGACAAGCCGGGCGAGCGCGGCGAGGGCGGCTTCCTCGTGCGCAACTGGTTCACGGACGCGAGCGACGGCAACCCGCACCTCGAGCGGCGGCGACGTCACGCGCGACCACGCCAAGCTCGCGTTCGTCACCGGCGAGAACGACTCGACGATGACCTTCTACCGGATGCGCGCCTTCCCGACGGTCTTCCGCGACGGCAACGCGGACCCGTCGACGTACCCGCAGGCCTGCTACCGCTACAGCGGGCCCAGCGGGCGCTACGGCACGCCGACGTTCTCCCCCGACGGCGCCCGCGCGGCGTGGAGCGAGGCGGACGGCATCCACGTCGTCAACGTCCCGAGCTTCGCCAACGGCTGCACGCTCGACGGCGCCTCGCCGACGGCGGCGCTCTTCATCGCGGGCGGCTCGCAGCCCGACTGGGGCCCCGCCGACGTGCCCACCGCGCGACCGGGCGGTGGCGGCGGTGGCGGTGGCGCCGGTGGGGGCGGCGGCGCCGGGAGCGGCTCCGGCGGCTCGGGCGGCTCCGGCTCCGGCTCCGGCGGCTCCGCCGGCGGCGGCTCGGCCGGCGGCAGCGGCGGGCCGGCAGGGGGTCCCGCGTCCGTCGCGCGGATCGCGGTCGCCGGCGCGAGCCTGCGGCGCGCGCTGCGGGCGGGGCTGCGGGTGCGCGTCAGCGGCGCGACTCCCGGGCGCGTCGCGGTCGTCGTCCGTCAGGGCAGTCGCGTCGTCGCCCGCGGCACGGGCCGCGCCGGCGCCGACGGCAGGAGCATCGTCCAGGTCCGCTTCACGGCGGCGGCCAGGCGCGCGCTGCGCTCACGGGCGCGCGCGACGCTGACGGTGTCGGCAGCGGGCGTCACGAGAAGGATCACCCTGCGTCGCTGAGCCGGCACCCCAGGGGCTCGCCGAACGCGACCCCCGGCCGTCATCATGCCGCGCCGCCCTCCCCGGGCGGCGCGGCGTCGTTGCGGGGCTAGGCTGCCGGCATGCAGGACGCGATCGGCACGCTGCTGTCGGACACGTCGACCTGGGCCGTCGTCGGCCTGTCGCCCGACCCCGGGCGCGACAGCCACCGCATCGCCGCGCTGCTCCAGCGCCGGGGCAAGCGCGTCATCCCGGTCAACCCGAACGCCGGCGAGGTTCTCGGCGAGCGCGCCTGGCCATCGCTCGGCGACCTGCCGGCGGGGACCGGCGTCGAGGTCGTCGACGTCTTCCGTCGCTCCGGCGAGGCGGGCCGGCACGTCGACGAGGCGATCGCGATCGGGGCGCGCGGCGTCTGGCTGCAACTCGGCGTCGTCGACGAGGCCGCCGCGCAGCGCGCCCGCGACGCGGGGCTGCTCGTCGTCATGGACCGCTGCCCGGCGATCGAGTGGCCGCGGCTGGAGGCGGCGCCGTAGCGTCGCGCGCCGCCGGCGAGCCGCACGGAACTCGGCGACGGCGACGGCGACGCCGCGGCCGGCCACGGGCTCGGGGCGGGAGCCCGCGCGCGGCGCTCAGGGATCGAGCGCCGGCAGCAGGTAGGGCCCGAGCGACGCCGAGAAGAGCGCCGTGACGTGCGTGCGGTCGCGGTTGACGAGCACCCCGCCGACGACCGCCAGGCAGCGCCGCTCGTCGCAGGCGTGCGGCGTCGGGTCGACGACGCGCACGTGGCGCCCGCGCATCGCGGCCGCGGCCTCCGCCAGCGGGTCGCGCCGCACGGCGACGTCGCGCGCCAGCGCGCACGCCGGGCCGGGGGCGCGCCCGGCCCGCACCGCGCCGGCGGCGCAGCGCAGATGGCCCTTGGCCGAAGACGGCGTGTCGCGGATGACGACGACGCGCCGCCGCAGCCGCCGCAGCGCCCGGATGTACGCGCGATAGCCCGCCAGCGTGACCTCGACGTCGGCCGGGCCGCCGGCGCGCGCCGCCGCGCGCGCCCCGCCGTGCGCCGTCAGGAACACCGTGCGCACCTCGCGGTGCTCGGCCAGCCAGGCGAGCACGTCGCGGTTCCAGCGCGCGCAGCGCCGCGAGTGCCCGCGCGTCGGCAGGAACGGGTCGGAGGCGAGCGTCGGCGGGCAGCCGGAGAACAGGATCGAGTGGCCGCGCCAGCGGCGGGCGAGCGTCACGACCTCGAGCGCCGGCTTCATCCCGGCGGCGTGGCTGTCGCCGACGAGCGCGAACGCGCCGGCGGCCTCGCCGGAGACCGCCCCGAAGCCGCAGACCATCGCGAGCCCGGCGCGCTCGCGGGCGTCGCAGAACGGGCTCGAGCGAACGTGCGGGCGCCCGGGCGACGGGCGCACGGCGAGGCGCAGGCGGCGGTTCTCGCACGGCGCGCGCGGGTCGCGGGCGGCGGCGCCCGAGCAGCGCGGCGCGGCGACGAGGGCGACCGGCAGCGCGACGAGCCCGCCGCCGCCGGGGAAGGCGTCCTCGCACGGGCGCTTGCACGCGCCGTCGTCGGTCCAGCTCGCCTGCGCCGACCAGGCGTGGTCGCCGGCCGACAGGCCCGCCGCCGCGGGCAGGAAGGTCGCCTTCAGCCTGCCCGGCCCCGGCCGCGAGACGACGGCCTCCAGCGGGCGCGTGGCGAGCTCCGAGCCGTCGGGCGCGAGCGCGGTGTGGCTCAGCGCCGTGCGGCCCTCGCGCCGGGTCACGCAGATGCGCCGGCGCGCGACGGCGGGCGTGCCGTCGGCGATCGTGACGCACAGCCGCCGCCCGTCGCGGGCGACGAGGTCGGCCGACGTCCAGGCGCCGGTCGTCGCGATCCGCAGCGTCATGCGGACGTCGCGCTGCGCGAGCGCGACGGCGGCGAGGTCGAGCGGGCTCTGCGCGCCGCGCTCGGGTACCGGCGGGGCTCCCGCCGGGGCCGCCGTCGCGAGCACCTGCACGAGCGCGATGGCGGCCATCGCCCCGCCGTGCCGCGGGGGACGACGGCTCACGGGCGATCCGCTGACCGCAGCGGAGGTCGGCGGCTCACGGGCGATCCGCCGGCAGCGGGCGACGAGCCTCACGCGCGATCCGCCGGTCGGCACGGCCGCGGCCCGTCGCCGCGGCTCAGCGTCCCTTCCAGCTCGGCGTGCGCTTCTCCGCGAACGCCGACACGCCCTCGAGCAGGTCCTGGGAGTGGAAGCTCGACTCGCGCAGCGCGAGCATCTCGCGCTCGACGTCGGGGTCCAGCGCGCCCTCGGCGTGCAGCAGCTCGCGCAGGACGTGCTTGTTGCCGGCGACCGAGAGCGGGGCGTTGCCCGCGAGCTGCGTCGCGATCTCCATCGCGGTGCTCTCGAGCTCGGTCTCCTCGACGACCCAGTTGACGAGCCCCCATGTGTGCGCCGTCTGCGCGTCGATGTAGCGACCCAGCAGGAACAGCTCGCGCGTGCGCGGCTCGCCGATCGCGTTGAGGAAGCGCCGCAGGCCGGTGTGCGAGTAGATGAGGCCGAGCTTGGCGGGCGGCATGCCGAGACGGATGTGGTCGCTGGCGATGCGCAGGTCGCAGGACAGCGCGAGCTCCAGGCCGCCGCCGATCGTCGGCCCGGGGAGCACGGCGAGCGTCGGCACGTCGATCGCGTCGATCGCCGCGAGCGCCTCGCAGAAGGGGTGCGCGACGAGCTTCTCGGCCTCCTCGGCGAAGGCGTCGGGCGAGATCTCCCCGATGTCGTAGCCCGAGGAGAACATCCGCGCCGACCCCGTCAGGATGACGCAGGTCGTGTCCTGCAGCGAGGACAGCTCGGCGGCGATCGCGTCGAGGATCGCGTGGTCGAGGGCGTTTCGCTTGGCGGGGTTGGAGATCGCCAGCCGAAGGACGCCCTCGGCGGGTCGGTCGATGATCAGTTCCCCCGGCATCGTGGGGGGAAACGTACCGGCCATAAAAGGACTTAGCACTCTCCTTATGGTGCATTAGTGCCCCTTCGATGCATGACCCCGCGTCGCTACTCGAGGATGACGAGCGTGTCACCCTCGTCGACGGGCTGGCCCTCCTCGCAGAGGATCTCCTTGACGACCCCCGGATCCTCGGCCTCGACGGGCATCTCCATCTTCATCGACTCGAGCGTCACGACGGTGTCGCCCTCCTCGACGTGGTCGCCGACCTTGCACTCGACCTTCCACACGATGCCCGTGATGTGGGCTTCGACTTCAACCACGGCTCCTCCTCGGTTGCGCATCCGGGCACGGCAGCGTCTGGCAGAGTAGCCGCCGGGATGGACGCCGACACGATCGTGATCGTCACAGCGCACGACGAGGCCGACCGGCTCGGCGAGACGCTCGCCGCGCTCGCGGCCGCGTTCCCGTCCGCGCGGGTCATCGTGGCCGACGACGGGTCGACGGACGGCACCGCGGCGGTGGCCGAGTCCAACGGCGCCGAGGTCGTGCGCAGCGAGCGCTCGATCGGCAAGGGCGGCGCGGCGACGCTCGCCGCGCGGCGCGTGCTCAGCCGGGCGCTCGAGCCCGACCCGCCGGTCTTCGTGCTCGTCGACGGCGATCTCGCCGAGAGCGCCGCGCAGCTGCCCGCGCTCGCGCGGGCCGTCCGCGAGGATCGCTGCGATCTCGCGGTCGCCGTCTTCGCCAGCCGCGTCGGCGGCGGCTTCGGCCTGGCGGTCGGCTTCGCGCACAGGGCGATCCGCCGGCTCACCGGCCTCGACCTCCAGGCGCCGATCTCCGGCCAGCGCGCGCTGAGCGGGCCGGCCTTCGCGACCGTGGTCCCCTTCGCGCCGCGCTTCGGGATGGAGATCGGCATGACCGTCGACGCCGCGCGCGCGGGCTTCCGCGTGCAGGAGATCCCGCTCGACCTCGCCCACCGGGCGACGGGGCGGACGCTGCGCGGCTTCCTGCATCGCGGCCGCCAGCTCGTCGACTTCCTCGGCGTCTACGCGAGCCGCCGCTGATCGTCCAGACCCCCTACTTCCGTCCAGGGCCGGACGTCCAAAATCGCGACGCGCCGATTTAGGGATCGACCGCTTCCGCCGTTATGAGCCGTGGTCGCCACGAACGGCGACCGGCACCCTATGGAAAGGATTCCATGCCTACCAGTCGCCGCCGACACGTGCTGAGTCGTGTCGCCATCACCGCCGCATGCCTCGGCATCGTGGCCCCCACCGCCGCCGAGGCGGCCTCGCCGTGCAACCTGCCGCCGGCCTCCCCGATCTTCGCTCCGTTCGGGGATCCTGACAACTACTACCTCGCCGAGAACGGCGACTTCGACACGATGACGTGGACGAGCCACCGGTGCGGTCGGTCTCACGGGCCCAGGAGAGCGCCTTCAACCTCAATCCGGGGTCGGTTGCGAGCTCGCTGCTCATGGGGCGCGACGGAGTCGGCGACGAGCCCTGCGTTCTGTCTCTCGGCGGATCAGCCGGACATGCGGTTCGCGGCCGGCGCTCGTCCGGACATCGGAACCCTCACGGTGCGGGTCGCCGCGTACGACGCCAACGGCGGGCTGGCTCGAGTCGACGACCCAGATCCTCTCGGCGAGCGCGTTCTCCTCGTGGAATCTGACCCGCAAGATCAAGCTGCCGACGCGCACGCTGGGCCGACGGGGCGGGCCAAGGCGATCATCACGCTGAGCAGCGAGGGCGACTGGAACATCGACGAGTTGTACGTCGACCCCTACGCCCGGTAAGCGCACCACCCACCCAGCACGCAGGACCCGGGTCCGCCCGGCCGCCGCAAGGCCGGCCGGGGCGGGCATCGGCGCATCGCCGATGTCACCCGCAGCGACCTCATCCCACACGAGCGACCAACCCATGACCGCCACCACTCAACTTCCCGACGATCCCGCCGAACAGCTCGAGGACCTCCTCGAATCCTCGTTCGTCGATCGCCGGCGTCGCCTCCCCCGCCGCGAGCTGCTCTTCGAGGGCGTGCTGACGCTCGCCTTCATCGCCGCGAGCGGGCTGGGGTTCGCGCTCGGCGCCGGCGCCGGCCTCGTGATCGACCCCGCCCTCGTGGCGCTCGTACTGGCCTACGCGCTCGCCTCGCAGGTCGCCTACCCGCTCGGCGCCGGCAACGTGGTGCCCACGCAGCCCTTCCTCGTCGCGATGTTCGCGCTGGCCCCGCCGTTGGCGGTGCCCGCGATCGTCTGCCTCGCGCTGGCGCTCGGAACGGCGGCGAACGCGATGCGGACCGGGGCGCGCGCCGAGCGCCTCGTCTTCTCGGGCGGCAACGCCTTCCACGCGCTCGGGCCCGCGCTCGTGCTGACGCTCGCGGGCGCCGGCCGCCTGACCGAGGCCGGCGTGCTCGTCCTGCTCGCCGCGCTCGCCGCGCAGGTCACGTTCGACCTCGGCTCCTCCACCCTGCGCGAGTGGGTCGCCTCGCGGATCCGGCCCCATCTGCAGGCGCAGATCATCGGCCAGGTCTTCGCCGTCGACCTGGCGCTCGCGCCGCTGGGTTACATCGCGGCGCTCAGCCTCGGCCACTCCATCTTCGTCGCATTCGGGCTCCTCCCGCTCGTGGCGCTGCTCGGGTACACCGCACGCGACCGGCTGCGCAGCGTCGGGCGCGCCCACGGCCGCCTCGTCGCGCTGCGCCACGAGCGCCAGCGCCTGCGCCTGGCCGTCCGCCAGGTCGGCGAGGCCCTGGGCTCGAACCTCGACCTCTCCGCCCAGCTGCGCATCCTCACCGAGGCCACCGTCGAGGCGCTCAACGCCGGCGCGGGGCGCGCCGTGCCCGTCGCAAGCCCAGGCGAGCACGAGGTCGTCCGCAAGGGAAGCGCCGGCGGCAGGGGCGCGTCCGAGGCACTCCGCGCCGCGGAGCAGGCGCTCGCCGGCAGCACGGGTCTCGCCCACGCCAACGTCGTCGGATGGGACGCGCTCGCCTGCCGCATCGAGCACGACGGCGAGCTCGTCGGCACGCTCGCGGTCGTCCGCCACGCCGAGCCCTTTGACCGCGACGACGCGGCGCTCATGCAGTACCTCTGCGTACAGGCCGGCGTCTCCGCCGCCAACGTCCTGCGCCACGAGAGCCTGCATCAGCAGGCGGTCGTGGACGAGATGACGGGCCTGGGCAACCACCGCCGCTTCCAGGAGCTCCTCGGCCAGGTCGTCGAGCGTCACGCAGAGGGCGACGGCGGGGCGGCGCTCGTCATGTTCGACCTCGACAACTTCAAGCGCCTCAACGACACCTACGGCCACCAGTTCGGCGACCACGTCCTGCGGCAGGTCGCGCAGCATCTCGTGCGTGAGGCGCCTCCCGGCACGGAGCCGGCGCGCTACGGCGGCGAGGAGCTCGCGCTCATCCTGCCGGGAGCCGACGCGTCGGCCGCGCGGCTCGTCGCCGAGCGCGTGCGGCGGGCGGTCGCCTCCGCGCCGCTGCGCTCCGCCGACGGCCAGATGGTGCGCCAGACCCTGTCGGCGGGCGTCGCGGTGCTCGGCAAGGAGCTCGGCACCCGCGAGGCGCTCGTGCGCGCCGCCGACGATTCGCTCTACGCGGCCAAGCGCCAGGGCAAGAACCGTGTCGTGGTCCACAACGGCGCCGTGGCGGCGATGACCGCCGCCGAGCCCGGCGTGCACCGGTCGCTGGCGTTCGCGATCCGCAGCGAGGAGCTGCGCCTGGAGTACCAGCCCATCGTCGAGCTGTCCACGGGGCGCCCCGTCGGGGTCGAGGCGCTCGTGCGCTGGCAGCATCCCGACGAGGGCCTGATCGGCCCCGGGGAGTTCCTGCAGTGGGCCGAGGACGAGGGCCTCATGCCCGATCTCGGGCGCTGGGTGCTCGCCACGGCGTGCGAGCACATGTCCTCCATCCTGAGCGACTGGCCCGGCCTGCTGCTCAGCGTCAACGTCGCGCCGAGCGAGCTCGCCGAGGCGACGTTCTGCGGTGAGGTGGCCGCCACGCTGCGCGCCACCGGGATGTCGCCGCGGTCGCTCATCTTCGAGCTCACCGAGGTCAGCGCCCTGCGCGACATCGAGGAGACCGGTCACCAGCTCACGGCGCTGCGGCGCCTCGGGGTGCGCATCGCGATCGACGACTTCGGCACCGGGCACGCCGGCCTGGACCACCTGCTCGACCTGCCGGCCGACGCGGTCAAGATCCCGCTGCAGTACATCGCACGGCTCGACGGCCCCGTGCCGCGCGACCGCGTGCTCTGCGAGAACCTCATCGAGCTCGTGCGCCGCACGGGGCTCGGCGTCATCGCCGAGGGCGTGGAGCGGCCCGAGCAGCGCCGCGCGCTCCTCGGCCTCGGGGTGGAGCTGGCCCAGGGCTTCCTGTTCGCCCGCCCGCTGTCGCCCGAGGCGCTGGCGGAGTTCCTGCGGTCCAGCTGCGTCGCGGCCGAGGACGAGGTCACGCGTCGCCGGCTGGCTCGCGCCGACGGTGTGTGCGTGACCGCGGCCGGCATGCAGTCCGGCGCCGCCGCGAGCGGTTCGTAGGCCGCCCGGCGAGGTTGCGCGGCCGACGCGAGCGCTCGCGCTCGCGCGGCCTGCGGACGGGAGCGGCGCCCCGGCGTGCGGCTCGACGACCGGTCGAAGCGCGGCCCGCCGAGTTTGGACGACCGTCGGTGGGACGCCCGCGGGGCGAGTCCTACCGTGGGATGCATCACCGCCGGCGAGCAGTCCCGTCGCCGGCGGCGAACATGACGCGGGCGCGATGATCGTCACGCCCGCTCGACGCGATGCCGGGGGCGCCGGCCGGGCCCGTCCATCCTCCTGGACCCGGCCGGTCCCCGCATCGCCCGACCCTCGACGCGGGTACGGTCCCGGTCGTGATCCTCGCCATCGACCAGGGCACGACCGGGACGACCTGCCTCGTGTTCGACGCCGACGCGCAGCTCGCGGGCCGCGCGTACCGCGAGTTTCGCCAGCACTTCCCGCGACCGGGCTGGGTCGAGCACGACGCCGCCGAGATCTGGGACGTGACGCGGGCCGTCGCGCTGGAGGCGCTCGACGACGCCGGCGCGCGTGACGGCGACCTCGAGGCGATCGGGATCACGAACCAGCGCGAGACGGTCTGCGTCTGGGATCCGGGGACCGGCGAGCCGCTGCACCACGCGCTCGTCTGGCAGGACCGCCGCACGGCCGCGCGCTGCGACGCGCTGCGCGACGCCGGCCACGAGGCGCTCGTGCGCACGCACAGCGGGCTCGTGCTCGACCCCTACTTCAGCGCGACGAAGATCGAGTGGCTGCTCGAGCACGTCGACGGGCTGCGCGAGCGCGCCGAGTCGGGCCGCGCGGTCTTCGGCACGATCGACGCGTGGCTCGTCTTCAAGCTCACCGGCGAGCGCCGCACCGACATGACGAACGCGTCGCGGACGATGCTCTACGACATCCGCGGCGGCGACTGGGACGACGAGCTGCTCGCGCTCTTCGGCGACGTCCCGCGCGCGGCGCTGCCCGAGGTCCTGCCGAGCATCGGCGAGTTCGGCAGGCTGCGCGACGGCGCGCTCGGAGCCGGACACGACGGGGTGCCGGTGAGCGGCATCGCGGGCGACCAGCAGGCGGCGCTCTACGGGCAGGGCTGCCTGGAGCCGGGCCTCGGCAAGAACACGTACGGCACCGGCTCGTTCGTGCTGCTCAACGCCGGCGACAGCGTCCCGACCGCGCCGGCCGGCCTGCTGGCGACCGTCGCCTGGGGCATCGGCCGGCGGACCGTCTACGCGCTGGAGGCGGCGATCTTCGTGACGGGCGCCGCCGTCCAGTGGCTGCGCGACGGTCTGGGCATCATCGAGGCGGCCGCGGAGACCGAGGCGCTCGCCGCGTCGCTGGACTCCAACGACGGCGTCTACTTCGTGCCCGCGCTGACCGGCCTGGGCTCGCCGCACTGGGACCCCTACGCGCGCGGGACGATCGTCGGGCTCACGCGCGGCAGCACCCGCGCGCACATCGCCCGCGCGACGCTGGAGGCGATCGCGTTTCAGACCGTCGACGCCGTCCGGGCCATGGAGTCGGCGTCGGGGCGGCCGCTGGCCGAGCTGCGCGCCGACGGCGGCGCGACCGCGAACGCGTGGCTCATGCAGTTTCAGGCCGACATGCTCGGCGTCCCGGTCGCGGTCGCCGAGCTCGCCGAGACGACGGCGCTCGGGGCGGCGCTGCTGGCGGGCGTCGGCGCCGGCGCCTGGACGCAGGACGACGTCGCGCGCCGTGAGGGCGCGGCGACCCGCTACGAGCCGCGCGCCGGCGAGGACGAGCGCGAGGAGCTGCTGGCGCAGTGGCGGCGCGCCGTGACTCGTGCGGGTGGCTGGGCGCGGGGGTAAGGTTTCCGTATGGCGAGGCTGAAGCGCTCAGAGCAGCTCGCGGCGCTCGGAACCGGCGGGCGCGACGAGCGTCCCGCGGAGGACTTCGCGGCGTTTCACGAGCGCTCGCGCACGAAGGACCCGGACTTCGCCTACGAGGTCGTGCGCGTGCTCACGACCCTGTGGTCGCTGACGTTCTTCCGCGCGCGCACGATCTCCAGCGAGAAGGTGCCCCAGAGCGGCCCGGTCATCCTCGCGCCGAACCACGGCTCGTTCATGGACCACTTCTTCCTCGGCGACTTCATCCGCCGCAAGGTGAGCTTCATGGCCAAGTCGCAGCTCTTCCAGCCGCCGCTGCAGTTCGTCTACTCGCACGGCGGCGTCTTCCCCGTCCGGCGCGGCCACCGCGACGAGGAGGCGTTCATCACCGCCCGCGCGATCCTCGAGAACGGCGGCGTCGTCGCGATGTACTGCGAGGGCTCGCGCTCGCGCGACGGCGGGCTCTCCTCGCGGCCCAAGCCCGGCATCGGGCGGCTCGCGCTCGAGTCGGGGGCGCCGATCGTGCCGGTCGCGATCCACGGCTCGGCGAAGGTGCGCAACTGGCGCCGCGGGCAGTTCCCCAAGGTCACGATCCAGTTCGGCGACCCGATCCGCTACGAGCGCGTCGAGAACCCCACGCGCCACCAGCAGATGGCCGTCGCCGAGGAGATCTTCGGCGAGATCCGGGTCCTGTACTCGGGCCTGGAGACGCTCGGGCGCAGCGGCGTGCTGGCGCGCCTGCGCGAGCAGCGCCGGCTCGAGCGGCGCGGCAAGAAGCGCGCCGCGCCGGCCTGACGCGCCGGGTCAGGCGGAGGGCAGGCCGGGCAGGCCGGGCACTGGTTCGGCACGCGGGCCCGCCGTCGCGTCACCGCGTGCGCGCTCGAGCATCCGCGTCTCGCGCGGCAGCAGGCCCAGCACGAGCCCGGCGAACGCCACGACGGCGCCGCCGAGCAGCACCCCCGGCGCGCCCACTGCCGCGGCCGCCGGGCCGGCGAGCAGGAAGCCGACGGGCATGAGCCCGAGCGAGAGCATCCAGTCGTAGGACGCGACGCGCGACAGCCGGTCGGGCGGGATGCGCTCCGCGAGCGCCGTGAGCCACCAGATGTCGAACAGCGCGGCGCCGGCCCCCGCGCACGCCATCGCCGGGGCGACGATCGCCGGCGGCGCGCCCGCGGCGTACAGCGCGATCGCGGCCGGCCAGAGCAGCATGAACGTCATCGCCCGGCGCAGCGGGTAGCGCGGCCGCAGGCGCAGCGCGGCCAGGGAGCCGGCGATCGTGCCAGCGCCGAACGCCGCCAGGACGAGCCCGAACATCGCGGGCTCGTGGTAGCGCTCCACGGCGACGACCGGCCCGACGACGAACAGCGGAGCGAGCGAGCAGCACAGCGCGACGCTGAACGCGACGAGCGTCGCCCAGACCCAGGACCGCGAGCGGACCTCCGCGAAGCCCTGGCGGACGTCGGCCCAGACCGAGGACGGCGCGCCGGAGACGGCGGGCTCGGCCGTCCCGCGGGCGCGCGGGCGCACGCGCACGAGCAGCGCGGCGCTGACGAGGAACGTCGCCGCGTCGAGTCCGAACGCCGCGCCGGCGCCGGCGCCGAGGACGAGCGCGGTGGCGAGCGCCGGACCGGCGAGGTGCGCGACGTTCTGCGCCATCGCGGTGACCGCGTTGGCCTCCCGGATCTCGTCCTCGGGCACGGTCTGCGGCAGCAGGCCGGTCGCGGCGGGACGGAAGATCGCCTCCGCGGAGCCGAAGAGCACCCCGATGGCGACGAGGTGCCAGACGCGCACCTCGCCCGTGACGATGAGCAGCGCGAGCAGCCCGTGCAGGACGAACCGCGCGAGGTCCGTGCAGACGACGAGCAGATGTCGCGGCAGGCGGTCGGCGACGACCCCGCCGAGGACGAGCAGGGCGACGAGCGGCACGTTGTAGGCCGTGAGGACGAGGCCGAGGTCGCTCGCGCTGCCCGTGAGATCCATGACGAACAGCGCGAGCGCGACCGTCACGAGGCCGTCGCCGAGCATGCTCGCCGAGCCCGCGATCCAGAGCAGGCGAAAGTCGCGGTGGCGCAGGACGCCGGGGACGGCCGCACGGAGCGCAGGGCGGAGCATGGCGACCCCAGCGTTCCACCGGCGCCCGTCTCCGGCCGCGAGGACTCGAACCCACGGGATGCGCCCGCCGCTGTCCCTACGGGTTCCGCTCCCCGCGGTCCCGGGGGGCGCCGCTCCCCGCGGTCCCGGGGGGCGCCGCTCCCCGCTGTCTCCGGGGGGCGCGCCGCTCCCCGCTGTCCCCGGGGGCGCCGCTCCCCGCGGTCCCCGGCGGCTCCGCCCGCCGGTGTCCCCCGCGGATCGCGAACGGGCCGGGGCCGGTCGCCGGCGCGCATGCTCTCGTGGCACCCGTGGCCCCGACCGGTCGTTCGGCGTCACAGATTCACGTCATACATGCGTTTGTGACACCCCGAGCGCCAAGCGGCCAACGGGTGCCACACCTGCATGCCGTGCGATCGCGCGGGTTCGACGGCCGGCGCTGTGGCGCGCGAACGCGAGCCCGTCGCGAGCCCGGGTCGCGCGGGCGCTCGCAGATAGCCTGCTCGCCGTGATCGCCTCCCTGCTCAGGTCCGACGCGCTCGACGGTCAGGCCGTCGCGGCCGCGGGCGCCTGCGCGGCGGCCTGCGCGGGCGCGGGCGCGACGATCGTCACGCCCGCCGCCGGCGCCCTCGACACGCTCGTCGTCGACGCGGGCGAGCGGTTCGGATCGGGCGGGCTCGGGGGGCTGCGCGCGGCGCTCGACGGGACCTGGGAGGCGGTGCTCGCCGTCGCGACCGAGCACTGGCTGCAGGCCGGCGCGGGCGGCAGGGTCGTGCTGGTGGCGCCGCGCGCCGGCGCCGGCGAGCACGCGGCTGCCGCGGCCGCCGGGCTCGAGAGCCTCGCCCGGACGCTCGCCGTCGAGTGGGCGCGGTTCGGCGTCCGCGCGACGGTCGTCGTGCCGGGGCCGCGGAGCAGCGGCGACGAGGTCGCGGCGCTCGTCGCGTACCTGGCGTCGCCGGGCGGGGCGTACTTCAGCGGCTGTCGCTTCGACCTTCGATGACCCGCGGCGCCCTGCGGGCCGCGGTCGCGGTCTTCCTGCTCGGCGTGCTCGCCGTCTGGCTCGTCCGGCCGATCGGCGACCCGTGCCCGGACGCCGGTCAGCTCCCTTCCGGCAGCACGCACTCGTCGGCGCCGTCGCTCGCGCCGCCGCTGACGCGCACGTGCACGTACACGACACCCGACGGCACGCGGGCGCGCACGCGCTACGTGCCGTTCGTCGACTGGCTCGCGATCGCGGTGCTCGCCGGCGTGGCGGGCGGGGCGGTCGCACTGGCCGGACCCGGGCGGCGCGCGGGACGGGCCGCGCCCGCCGAGTGGGCCCCACCCGCCGAGCGGGCCGCGTCCGCCGAGCGGGCCGCGTCCGCCGAGCCGGCCGCGCCCGCGCAGTGGGCCGCGTCCGCCGAGCCGGCCGCGCCCGCGCGGTGGGCCCCGCCCGCCGAGCGGGCCCCGCGCGGTGCGGCCCACCGGCCGCGGGCGGAGCCCGAGCCGCCCGCGGAGGGACCGCCTGCCCCGGCCGGCGAGGACGGCCGGCGCGCGCGCGATGCGGCCGAGCGCCAGCGCGCTCGCGAGGAGCGCGAGCGCCGGCGGCGCTGAGCGGCGGGCGGGCTCAGCCCGCCCAGGGCACTTCGACGGAGTCCTCCTCGGGCGCGTCGCGCGCGACGACGTACTGCGCGGACTCGGTCTCGGAGGGGTTCTCCAGCAGATGCGTCTCGCGCGGCGGGACGTAGACGAGGTCGCCGGGCTCGAGCGTCAGCGAGTGCTCGAGCTCCTGGCCCCAGCGCACGTTCAGCCGGCCGGAGAGCATGTAGACGGCCGACTCGCAGTCGGCGTGGTAGTGCGGGCGCGACTGGGCGCCGGCGGGCACGCGGAAGACGCCCATGTAGATGTTCGACGCGCCCGTCGTGGCGTGCGAGACCTCGGCCCCGCCCACGACCCCGCGCGGCACGAGGTGGTCCGATCCAGGTTTGACGACCTGCACCCGCCAAAGACTACTCCCGAATCCGATTGTCGGAAAGCCGCAGAACGGAAACTCGACGTTCTGAGGGGCGCGTGTCGAATCTCGCGCCCCCGGGACGGCCCCGCCGGCTACGTCGTCATGCCGGTGAACTGCCCGCCGGTGATGTTCAGCGTCTGCCCGTGGACGAAGTCCGACCACGGCGAGCAGAGGAAGAAGACGCCGCCGGCGGCCTCCCGCGGCGTGCCCGGGCGGCCGAGCGGGATGACCATCGACGCCATGCCGCGCAGCTGGTCGGGGATCCCGAGCTGCACCTTCTCGCCGCCGATCTGCATCGTGTTGTCCTCGACCTTGGCCTGCGTCAGGCGGGTGTCGATGAAGCCGAAGGCGACCGCGTTGACGTTGATCTTGAACTGGCCCCACTCCTTGGCGAGCGTCTTCGTGAGGCCGACGACCGCCGCCTTGCCGGCCGCGTAGTTCGCCTGCCCGGCGTTGCCCATCGTGCCGGAGATCGAGGAGACGTTGACGATCTTGCGAAAGACCTCGACGCCCTCCTCGCGCTCCTTCTTGGCCGGCTCGCGGAGGTGCGGGGCCGCGGCGCGCAGGACGCGGAAGGGGACGACGGTGTGGATGTCGAGCATCCGCTGGAAGGCCTCGTCGGTCATCTTGTGGACCGCGCCGTCGATCGTGTACCCGGCGTTGTTGACGATGATGTCGAGCTTGCCCCACGCGTCGATCGCGGTCTGCACGAGCTCGTCGCAGGCGCCGGGGGCGGTCAGGTCGCCGCCGTGGACGACGGTCTCGCCGGCGATCTCCGAGGCGGTCTGCTCGGCGACGTCGCCGTCGAGGTCGTTGATGAGGACCTTCGCGCCGTGCTCGGACAGCAGCTCCGCGGTCGCGCGGCCGATGCCCCGCGCCGAACCGGTGACGATCGCGACCTTGCCGTCGAGTACTCCCATTGCCATGCGCTCCTTGTCGTGGTTGCGGGAGCGCACGATACCGACTGGTTGACTGGCCAATCGGTTGCCCGGCGCGCCGCCGGGAGGGGGCCGGTCAGCCGCGCAGGCCCTTCTCGTCGAGCTCCGCGAGCGCCGCCTCGCTCTTCTGCACGCCGCCCGGGACGAGCCACTCCAGGATCGACGGCGCCTTCGTGAACTGGACGTCGCGGTAGTCGACGATCTCGACGTGGTTGCCCCACGGATCGTGGAAGCGCAGCCCGCCCTCCGGCGCGACGTCGACGCCGCCCGCGGCGAGCGCCGCGCGCAGCTCCTCCTTGTCGTCCACGACGAGCCCGAAGTGCCGGCCGGCATCGGGCCCGCCGCTGCGGCCCTGGCTCAGCGCGACGAACTGGTCGCCGAGCTCGATCCAGGCCATCGTGGGGCGGCGGGCGCGCAGCCTGAAGTCCAGGTAGCGCGCGTACCACTCCAGCGCCTCGTCGAGGTCGCCGACCTCGAGGGCGACGTGGTTGATGCCGATCGCGCGGGCCATGGCGACAAGCCTGCCACACCGCCCGCAGCCTGGGTTGCAGTCGGGCGGGGCGTCACCGCGCTCGGCGTGCTCGGGCTCCCGGTCACACGGGACACGGGCGCGGGGCGCGAGGCGCGAGGCGTAGCCTGCGGCGCATGGTCGCCCTCGTCACCGGAGCCTCCAGCGGGATCGGCGAGGCGGCCGCCCGCCGCCTGGCGCGCGAGCCGGGCGCGCGGCTCGTGCTCGTCGCGCGGCGCGAGGAGCGCCTGTGCGAGCTCGCCGCAGAGCTCGGCGGCGAAACGCTCGTCATCGCCGCCGACCTCACGCAGGACGGCGCGCCGCAGCGGATCGCAGCCGAGGTGCGCGACGCCCACGGACGACTGGACCTGCTCGTCAACAACGCCGGGGCCGCCTGGCGAGGCACCTTCGGCGAGACGGGGTGGGAGAACATGCGCCGCCACATGGAGCTGAACTTCGACGCGCAGGTTCGGCTCACGGAGGCGCTGCTGCCGTTGCTGCGCGAGAGCGCGCCGAGCGCGATCGTCAACGTCGCGAGCACCGCCGGCCGTGTCTCGCGTGCCGGCAGCGGCGGCTACTCGGCGAGCAAGTTCGCGCTCGCCGGCTGGACCGACGCGCTGCACCTCGAGGAGGCGCCGCACGGCGTCCACGTCGGGATGGTGCTGCCGGGCTTCGTGGCGACCGAGGGCTTTCCGCAGAGCGAGCTGGTCGACCGCCGCCTGACGCGCTGGATCGTGTCGACCCCCGAGAAGGTCGCCGAGGCGATCATGGACGCAGGTCCCGGCGGCCGCGCGGAGCGCTACGTGCCCCGGCCCTACTGGCTCGGAGCGGTCGCACGGGTCGCGCTGCCGAGCGCGACGCGCCGCATGCTCGGCGGCGCGGGCGGCGCGGGCCGCGTCCCGCTCACGCCGGCAGCAAGACGTCGCCGTCGCCGCCGGACCACGTCGCCGTGAGCTGCGTGCGCGACCGCACGCCGAGCTTGTCGTAGACCCGCGAGAGGTGGTGCTCGATCGTCTTCTCGCTGAGGAAGAGGGTCGCCGCGACCTGCTTGTTCGTGCGTCCCTGCGTGACGAGCTCGGCGACCTGAAGCTCGCGTCTGGTGAGCGGGCCGGGCGCCCCCGTCGCACGGACGGCTGCCGCCTGCGGTCCGACGGGCGCCAGTCGGATCCCGAGGCCGCGCAGCGCGCTGCTCGCGGCGTGGCGCAGGCTCCAGGCCTGCGCGCGACCGGCGGCCTCGGCGACGGCGCGCAACTCCGCGCGCGCCTCCGCTGGGCGGCCTGCCGCCGACAGCGCACGCCCGGCGCACAGGCGCGTCGACAGGGCGTCCAGCCGCGCCCCGAGGCGATCCTGCTCTTCGGCGGCCGCCCGAGCCAGCCGCGCGGAGCGCTCGAACTCGCCCTCGGCGAACGCGATCTCGGCGCGCGCGGCGAGCGCGCGAGTGACGCCGACCGGCAGCTCGTAGGTGATCGCGCGGCGCTCGATGAGCTCCGCGAAGCGGTGCGCCTCGGCGAGGTCGCCGCACGCGATCGCGGTGCGCACGAGCACGAGCGCCAGCCACAGGGAGCGCGTCGGGTCGATGCCATCGAGCTCTGCGCCGGCGGCGGCGACCATCTCGCGCATCGCCGGCGCCGGATCCTCACCGGCGTGGGGCGCCGCCAGATTGCAGCGGCCGAGGGACTTGAGCATGTCGCCGTCGTGGAGGTCCTCGAGCAGCGGACGGCACTCGGCCTCCAGCCGCCGGACCTCGCGGACGTCGCCCTGCAGCGAGGCCGCGAACGAGTGACACCACAGCGCCCACTGCAGCTGGTACGTCATGCCCTGCAGTCGCGCGGTCTCCTCCGCGGCCTCGACGAGCTGCAGGCTCTCGGGCAGGTCCAGCGTCTCGGTCAGGCCCATCGCCAGCAACGTCGTGAGGGGCGCGATGATGTGGCCGATGCGCTCGGCGCGCGCGATCCGCAGGCCACGTCGCATGACCGCCTGGCTGTCGGCGTGGCGCTCGAGCAGCAGCAGCGCGCCGCCGAGCACCCAGGCGGACTCCGGCCACTCGGCGACGAGCTCGTCGGGCATGTCGGTGAACCCGCGCAGCGACAGCTCGACGTGCCAGCGCGAGTGGGTCGGGTCTCCGCCCCAGTGCAGGCCGAGCGAGAGCAGGGCGTGGCCGAGCGCGGCGGCCCCGGCGATCGTCGCGTCCGGGGCCGCCGCGGTCGTCTGCAGCGCGCGCGTCGCCCAGTGGCGTACCGCCGCCGCGTCGTTCGCGAAGACGGCCGCGACCCCAAGCTGCGTCTCCAGCGCGGCCCGCGAACCGGCCGGCGCTCCGTCTGGCAGCGAGGCGAGGGCCCGCTCCAGACGGCGGCCGGCCTCGTCGTGCTGTCCGAGGACGTTCTCGAGCGTCGCGCAGCGCGCCACGTGCATGATCCGCTCCGTGGCGTCCGGCGCCAGCAGCGCCGCGGCCTGCTCGAACGCGTCCCGGCTCTCGTGCAGGCGCCCGGCCGAGGCGAGCGCCGCGGCGCGCGCCGCCAGCAGTGCCGCGTGGCGCTCGGCAGCGCCGGCCGGCAGCAGGCGCTGCGCGGCCGCGTACAGGCGCGCCGCCGTCGCGGGCGCGGCGGCCGCCGACTGCGCCGCGGCCCGCCCGAGCAGCTCGACGGCCTCGTCGTCGCCGGGACCCGCGCAGTGCTCGACGTGGTAGGCGCGCACCGCGAGCGGCGCGTCGCGCCGCGCGAGCTCGCCGGCGCTGCGCTCGTGTGCCGCCAGCCGCCAGGCGGGAGGTGCGGCGTCGTACACCGCGCGGCGCACGAGCGGGTGTCGGAAGCGAAACCCGCGCGCCGCGTCGGCGGGCCGCACGAGGTCGGCCGCGACGAGCTCGTCCAGCAGCACGAGGCCGTCCTGCTCGATGCCCGCGGCGCGAGCGGCGAGCTCGGGATCGAAGGGATCGCCCGCCACCGCGGCGCCTTCGAGCAGCACGCGCGAGTCGCGCGGCAGCGACCTGAGCTCCTGCTGGACGGCGGCGATCAGCGATGACGGCAGCGCGGCGGCGTCGCCCTGGCCGGCCACGTGCGCGAGCTCCTCGAGGTACAACGGGTTGCCGGCGGCCTCACGCATGAGCCGGGCGCGCAGCGCGGCGTCGTCGACGCCGCGCAACAGCTCGGCGGCGGCCGCGTCGCTCAGCGGTTGCGGCGCGACATGCTCGCAGTGGGCCGCACGCCGGGTATCGAGCAACCGCAGCGCCGGCCCGACGCGGCGGCCTGCGAAGACGAGCAGATGCGCCGCACGCGGCGGGCTGCGAACGAGGTGCAGGATCAGCTCGACCGATGCGTCGTCGGCCCAGTGGACGTCGTCGAGCAGGAGGACCAGCGGCCGCTCGTGCGCGAGCAGCTCGAGCAGCGACCGCAGGGCGCGGTAGTAGCGAAACCGCTCCGCGCCGCTCGCCGGCTCCGTCGCGCGGACGTGCTGGGCGACGGCCGGCAGCACCGCCGCGAGCTCGCCCTCGCGAACGGGGCCGAGCGCGTCGAGCCGGCGCGGGTTCAGCGTCGACACGTGGTCGTCGAGCGCGTCGACGGTGAGCCCGAAGGCGAGATCGCGCTCGTGCTCGGCGGCGCGGCCGGAGAGCACGAGCAGACCGGTGCCCGCAGCGCTCGCGGTCAGCTCGCGCAGCAGGGCGGTCTTCCCGATGCCCGGCTCGCCGAAGACGCCGACCGCGCGTGCCCGGCCGCCGCGCGCGTCGGCGAGCGCGTCGTGGAGCACCGCGAGCTCCGCTCCGCGACCGACGAGCCGCTGCGCTGTCCGACGTCGCTGCACGGCGCCACCATAGGGATTCAGCACTCCCCTTACTGGCCTTTCGGCCTGGTCGATCGAGGGGTTTCCCCGATGCGTCCCGCGCCCCTCGGCTGACAGCCTCGCGCTCAACGCATCGCGACGTCGCGAGCAGACAAGGAGACACCCGATGACCACACGACGTTCAAGGGCCTTGCGGGGTCTGCTCGCAGCCGGTGCCGCGGCAGGAGTCGCGGCCGCTCTCGGCAGCGGATCGGCCGCATCCGCGGATGCCGGCGCCGGCGCCGCGCCCATCGCGACGCCGCCCGCGGCGACGATCTCGATGCGGGGCGGCGCCAAGTCGCGTCCTCGCTTCACGGGCTCCACGACGATCGCGACGGGTGGGGTGCTGCGCATCCGCAACCTCGCCAACCCCAAGACGATCGGGCCGCACACGCTGACGCTCGTCGCGTCTGCCGTCGTGCCCAGGACCCGCAAGGCGCAGAAGGACTGCTTCACGCCCGGCAGGATCTGCCTGATCGGGGCGATGGCGCACGAGTTCAACCCGCGCACGGAGAAGATCGGCAAGCAGCTCGTCGAGGCCGGCCAGGCCGGCTGGGACAAGCGCTTCACGAAGACCGTCAAGGGCGACTCGTGGTACACGGAGACGTGGCACGAGACGTTCGAGCAGGTCGTCAGCGCGAAGGCCGGGACCACGCTGAGGTACATGTGCCTCGTGCATCCCGAGATGACGGGCACGCTCAAGGTCACCGGTTAGCGACCGCCGGCCCGTGCAAGACGAGTCCGGTCGGCCGGCGATCGACGGCCTCAGCCGTCGGTCGCTGCTGTCCGCCGCCGCGGCCGGTGCGCTCGCGCTGACGCTCCCGACCGCGGCGCTGGCGCCCGCGTCGTCGTCGCGCCGGCCCGTCCGGCGCGCGCTGCGCCCGTACTCGCGCCCGCTGCCGATCCCCGACGTCCTGACCGGCGCCGACCTGAGGATCCCGATCCGCGAGGCCGAGGTCGCGATCCTGCCCGGCCCCAGGACGAGGATGTGGACCTACGGCGGCAGCTTTCCCGGGCCGACGGTCCGCCGTCCGGCCGGCGCCGCGACGCGGGTGCGCTTCGAGCACCGGCTCCCGCGCGCGGCCGGGGAGCTCACCGTCCACCTGCACGGCGGCCACAACCGCTGCACGGAGGACGGCCAGCCGGGCGGCCTGACCGCGTCGCAGCCGCTGTCGCTGTACTGCGACATCGCGGGCGGGCTCACCCCCGCCGAGTCGGGCAACGACCTGCTGATCGCGCCCGGCGGCGCGCGCACGTACACCTACGAGCAGGTCGAGGACGGCGGGCCGGAGCGCGCCGCGTTCCAGTGGTACCACGACCACCGCCTCGACAGGACGTCGGAGAACGTCTGGCGCGGGCTCGCCGGGATGTGGATCGTCGAGGACGACGTCGAGGCGTCGCTGCCGCTGCCGCGCGGTCGCCGCGACATCCGGCTCATGCTCGCCGACCGCTCGTTCGATCCCCGCAACCAGCTCACCGATCCGTTCGCCGCGCAGCGCCGCCCGCCCGACGACGGGGTCCTGGGCCGGCACGTGCTCGTCAACGGGGCGGTGCTGCCCTTCCACCGCGTCGCGCCGGTGCGCCACCGCCTGCGGGTGCTCAACGCGTCGCAGTTCCGCGCCTATGAGCTGCGCCTCAGCGGCAACCTGCCGATGCTGCAGATAGGGACCGACTCGGGCCTCATGCCGCGCCCCGTGCGCCGCACCCGAGTCCTGCTCGGTCCCGGCGAGCGCGCGGAGCTCGTCGTCGACTTCGCGGCAGCTCGCGGCAGGGCCGTGGCGCTGCTCAGCACCAAGCGGCGCGGCGGCCCGGCGAGCCTCGGCTCGGGCTCCTACGCCGGGCCGCTCATGCAGTTTCGCGTCGGCGCGCGGCGCGAGCCCGACCGCACCGCCGTGCCGGCGCGGTTGCGACCGCTGCCGGCGTGGGTCGCCGAGGCGGCGCCCACGCCGTCACACGTCTGGCGCGTCACGATCGGCGGCGGCTTCCGGCCGCGCTGGCTCATCAACGGCCGTTCGTTCGACCCCACGTTCGCGGACGTCACCGCCAGGCTCGGCGAGACCGTGACTTGGGAGCTGCGCAACGACACGGCCGTCGCCCACCTCATCCATCTGCACCACACCGACTGGTACATGCTGTCGCGCAACGGCCGCCGGCCGCGGCCCTGGGAGGCGTGCCTGAAGGACACGTTCTTCCTCGACCCGCAGGAGCGCGTCGTGATCGCCGGACGCCTGAGCGACTACACCGGCAACTACGTCGTGCACTGCCACATGCTCGACCACGAGGATCACGGCCTGATGTCGCAGTTCAAGGTCGTGGCCTGAGGGGCGACCCGATCCTGACCCGTGCGAGTCGTCGCCGGCGCCGCGGCGAGCTCGGCGCCGGCGCGTCGCGCGCTCCCTACAACCCGTAGCTGCGCCCGATGACGTCGAGCATGATCTCGTCGGTCCCGGCGCCGATCCGGTTCAGGCGCAGGTCGCGCCAGACGCGCTCGATGCCGTACTCCTTCATGTAGCCCGCGCCGCCGTGGATCTGGATGCACTCGTCGGCGACCTCGACGGCGATCCGCGAGGCGTGCAGCTTCGCCATCGAGATCTCGCGCACCGGGTACTCGCCGTTGGCGTTGCGCCAGGCCGTCGCGTAGACCATCTGGCGCGCCGACTCGATCTTCGTCGCCATCTCGGCGAACTTGTGGCGGATGACCTGGAAGTGCCCGATCTGGCGGCCGAATGCCTTGCGCTCCAGCGCGTAGGCGAGCGTGCGGTCGAAGACGTGCTGCGCCGTTGCGACGGCGCCCGCGGCGCCGATCAGGCGCTCGCCCTGCAGCTCCCACATGATGTGGTAGAAGCCCTTGCCGACCTCGCCGACGACCGCGCTCGCGGGCACCCGGACGTCCTGGAAGGCGAGCAGCGCCGTGTCGCTGGCGTGCATGCCGAGCTTCTCCAGGCGCTGCTCGCGCACGACGCCGGGCAGGTCCATCGGCACGAGGAACAGCGTGAAGCCGTCGTAGCCGGCATCGGGATCGGTCTTCGTGACGAGCAGGATCGCGTCCGCGCGGTGGCCGTTGGTGATGTACGTCTTTGAGCCGTTGACGACGTACTCGTCGCCGTCGCGCACGGCGCGCGTCTTGATGGCGGCGACGTCCGAGCCGGCGTCGGGCTCGGTGATCCCGAGGCTGAGGATCTTCGTGCCCGCGATCGCGGGCACGACCCACTCGCGGCGCTGCTCCTCGGTGCCGAAGGCGAGGATCGGCGGCATCGCCATGTCCGTGTGGACGGCGACGCCCATCGCCATCCCGCCCGAGCCCGAGCGGGCCATCTCCTCGGCGAGGACGATGCTCGTGAAGGCGTCGCCGCCCTGGCCGCCGTAGCGCTCGGGCTTGTCGAGGCCGAGCAGGCCGAGCTCGCCCATGCGCGTGAAGACCCAGTCGGGGAAGGTCGTCTCCTCCCACTCGTCGGCGTGAGGGGCGAGCTCCTTGGCGACGAACGCGCGGATCGACTCGCGCAGCGCGTCGTGCTCGTCGGTGAAGATGAAGTGGCCGCGGCGGGCGGCGTGGTCGGGCTTGAGGACGTGGTCGGTCGTGGCCATCTTCGGACGGTACCGCGCCAGGGCCGAAGTGAGAAGTGGCACGTCCTACTTTCCACGCCATCCGGTCGCCCCTCCGGGTCGCCGGGGGACGGGCGTGCGCGCCGGCCGGGCCCCTCCACACATCCGCCCTTCGGGTTGCCGCCGTCGACGTCCTGCTGGCGCACGGCCGCGCGCGCCGCGCGCGGGTTGCCGCCGGCGCGGGCGCGCGCGGCCGGCCGGGCTGCTCCGCCGTCCGGACCGTGCGGGTCGACGGCGACCGCGGGTAGGGGTTCGCGCGGCCGCGCCGAACTGCAGGGCCAGCGATGGACGACTGGCCGGTGCTCTCCAACAACTTCCGCGTGCTCGTCGACGGGACCGAGATCGCCGTCGCGCAGGTCAGCGCGCTGTGCTCGGAGACCGACCCGGAGGCCGGCGGCGAGCGGCGTGCGTCGCGCTATCGCACGGTCGTCCTGCGCCGCGCGCTGACCGGCTCTTCAGAGCTGTATCGCTGGCGCGAGCAGGCCCACGCCGGAGCCGACGCCGCCCGGCAGGTCGCCATCGAGCACCTCGACGCGGGCGGCGAGCGCCTGCTCGCGCGCTGGGAGCTGCAGGACGCGTGGCCGTGCCGGTGGTCCGGTCCGGCGCTCGACGCAGCCGACTGCGAGACGGTCGCCTGCGAGGAGCTCGAGCTCGCCTTCGCGCGGCTGACATGGCAACCCCGAGAGGAGCGCTGACACACGGTGAGCGTCCAACGCGATCATCCCTACGGCCGGTTCAACTTCCTCATCGATCTCGGGGACGGTGAGACCGACGGTCCGGCCGCGGGCTTTCAGGAGTGCGGCGGCATCGGCGTCGAGGTCGACGTCGTCGAGTACCGCAACGGCAACGACAAGGCCAACGCGGTCCGCAAGCTCACCGGCCTGACCCGGGTCTCCGACGTCACGCTCAAGCGCGGCATCACCGGCTCGCTCGCGTTGTGGCAGTGGCTCGTGCAGGTGCGCGACGGCGATCAGGCCGCGGCGCGGACGGTCTCCATCCACCTGCTCAGCGAGGACCACGCGGCCACCGTGCAGACGTGGAGGCTGCTGGGCGCCCGCCCGCGGAGGCTCGTCAGCGGCCCGCTGAACGCGCGCGGCGGCGACGTCGCGATCGAGGAGCTGACGCTCGCCTACGAGCGGCTCGAGGTCGAGTAGCGTGATCGGCGAGCGCACCGAGGCCTTCCGCGTCGAGGGCGACCTCCTGACGGACGTCGGCGGGACGATCCCCACGCGCGTGCTGTCGACGCCGGGGATGATCGCCAAGATGGAGCGCTGCGCGGCGATGCTCGCGCTCGAGCACCTGCCGGCCGGCCGCGCGACCGTCGGCTTCGAGGTCTGCATCCGGCACGTCGCCGGCGCCGTCGAGGGCGCCGAGTGCACGGTGCGCGCGGCGCTGCGGGAGATCGTCGACGAGCGCAAGCTGCGCTTCGACGTCGAGGTGCGCGAGGGCGAGCGCGTGATCGGCCTCGGAACGCACGAGCGCCGCGCCGTGCAGCGCGCCGGCTGAGCGGCGGGCGCGCGGGCCCGCCCGCCGGCGCGGTGTGCGACATCGCAGCGGACCGGGTGGTTTCATCCGTGGGGTGCTCATCCTCGCTGTCGCGCTTCTCGTCGCGCTCGGCGTCTGGCTTCTCGCCGGACGAGGGCGGACCGTCCATCCGGTCGTTCGCACCGCCGCGCTGGCGGGCGCCGTCCTCGGCGCTGCGGCGGTGGCCTCTCGCGCCGGGCCGGTCGCGAGCGCGCTCGCCGCGGCGATCGCGCTGACGCTCGGCCTCTGGCTGCGCGGCGGAGGCGGGGGCGGCGGCGGTGGCGGGCCCGGCCCGCCCGGCCCGCCCGACCCGGATCCCGGCTCGGGCCGCAGCGCCGACCTCCCGGCCGAGGTCCTCGACCCGGACGCGCTCGACTGCGCCCGCGCCGAGTGGGAGCGCGAGCTGTCCCGGCGCGGCTGAGCCCGCCCGAGCGGGCACTGGCGAAGAACGTCCCCATCTGGGACGTGTCTGGCTCGCCACCGGGCGCTCGTGCGCGGGTGGCGCTCGACCGCCGCATCGGCTCGCGCGCGGGCCCCGTGGCTGTGGTAGAGACCGCATCACGGTGGAGTCGGAGACGAGCCAGAGCACGACGGCGCCGACCGTCGACGACGTCAGGCGGATCGCCGCCGTCGACAGCCCGGTCGTGCGCAACCTGCAGATCACCCACTGCTACGGGCTCCTGTCGGCCGCGATGGCGCCGCGCACCGGCGCATGCGCGAACCGGTGCACAGTTCGCCACCTGGGCGTCGCGGCAGGCCGGCCGCACGATCCGCGGCGAGGACCTCGTCGAGACGGTGCGCTCGCGCCTGCACGAGGGCCCGCAGTTCCTGCACCCGCTGTCGTCGCTCGGTCGCCGGCTGCTGCGCGAGGGCCTGTTCGACCCGCATTCGCGCCTCGGTCGCCTCGTCGCCCAGGTGCACACGCCGTTTGACGTCTTCGAGCGCACGAGCGACGCCGTCGCGCGCGGCAACCGCAAGGTCTTCGCCGAGATCCGGGAGTCGCTCGACGCGCCCTACGACACGGCGGAGGATCTCGATCGCCGCCTGCTCGCCGCGCTCGGGTGGCGGCGGCCGGCGCCGCGCGCCGTCGCCGCGCCGGTCGGCGCTGCCGGCGCCCGCGCGCAGCGCCACGTCGCCGAGCTGCTGCGCGAGATCATCACGAAGGCGCTCATGGTCATGTCGCTGCCCGGCCGCATCCTGTACCTCGGCGCCAACCTCGACGAGCCGGTCCCGCCCGCGCTCGCGCAGCTCACCGACGCCGAGCTCACCGAGCTGCTCGCGCGCTTCGAGCCGCAGGCCGGCGCGCCCGACGTCAGCGGCGCCCTCGACTGGTCGGTCCTCGAGCAGCGCATGCACTACATCGTGCACCTCTTTCGCGCACTTCACCTGCACGAGGATCTGCTCGACCCGCCGTACACGCCCGAGCAGGTTGCGGCCTTCAGCCGCGGCGCGATCCCCGACGGCGTGCTCTGAGGCGCGCGCCGCGCGGGCGCGGCCGGCCCGCGCGGCGGCGGCCGATACCCTGCGCGCGTGCCGCCGTTGCAGACGCTGCGCTACGAGGTCGCCGACGCCGTCGCGACGATCGCGCTCGACCAGCCCGAGACGCGCAACGCGCTCTCCGACGCGCTGCTCGACGAGCTGATCGCCGCGCTGACGGCCGCACGCGACGACGAGGCCGTGCGCTGCGTCGTGCTCGCCTCGACGCACGACACGGTCTTCTCCAGCGGCGGCGACCTCGCCGGCTTCGCGGCCGACGTGCCGCTCGCGCACCGCCACGCCGCCAACGACCGCTTTCCGCGGCTGTTCGCGCTCATCGGCGAGCTCGGCAAGCCCGTCATCTGCGCGGCCGGCGGGCACGTGCTCGCGGGCGCGCTCGGCCTGGCGCTGGCCTGCGACCTCGTCATCGCGTCCGAGCGCGCGACGTTCGGCACCCCAGAGATCAACGTCGGCCTCTTTCCGTTCATGATCGCCGCGCTCATCTCGCGCAACGTCGGGCGCAAGAAGATGACCGAGCTGCTGCTGCTCGGGGAGCGCATCGACGCGCACGAGGCGCAGCGGCTGGGCATCGTCAACCGGGTCGTCGCGCCCGAGGAGCTCGACGCGGCGGTCGCCGACTGGGCCGGCCAGCTCGCCGCGAAGTCGCCGCTGCTCATGAAGCTCGGCAAGGACGCGCTCTTCGCCCAGCAGGACATGGGGCTGCGCGACGCGCTGGAGTACCTGCGCGCGCAGCTCTCGCTGGCCCTGTCGACGGAGGACGCCCGCGAGGGCGTCGCCGCCTTCCTCGAACGGCGCGAACCGCGGTGGAACGGCAGATAGCCGCGCTGCTGTGCCGGACGTCCGACCTCGGCCCGGAGGGCGCCGAGGGGACGCGCGAGCTCGCCGAGCTGCTCGACGCGCGGATCGTCGGCTCGCCGGGGACGCCGTGCGTGGCGAGCTGGGAGGAGGATCTCAAGACGTCGCACGGCTGCCTGCTCGAGGCCGGCGGCCAGATCGCCGACGGGCTGGCCGACGGCCGCGTGCCGATCCTGCTCGCGAGCGACTGCTCGGTCTGCGTGGCGACGCTGCCGGTCGTCGTCCGCGACCGCCCCGCGGTGCGCGTGCTGTGGCTCGACGCGCACGGCGACTTCAACACGCCCGAGACGACGACGAGCGGCTACCTCGGAGGCATGTGCCTCGCCGGCGCCTGCGGGCTGTGGGACACGGGCTTCGGCGCCGGCCTGGACCCCGGCCGGGTCATCATGCACGGCGTGCGCGACCTCGAGGGCGGCGAGCGGGTCGCGCTGGATCGCAGCGGCGTCCACCGCGCCACCGAGCCGGCGCAGCTGGCCGGCATGGAGCTCTTCGTCCACGTCGACCTCGACGTCCTCGATCCCGAGGCGCACCCGGCGCGCTTCCCGGCGCCGGGCGGGATGTCGCCCGTCGCGCTGCGCGAGTTCCTCGCCGACGTCGCGCGCGTGGCGACGATCGTGGGCGCCGAGGTGACCTCGGCGGCGCCGGGCTACGGCGAGGTCGCCGCGGACGCGATCGCGCCGCTGCTGGCCGACGCCGTCGCGCCGCTGCCGGTGGACCGCTGAGCGTCCGGCGCTACTTGCCCGTGGCCTCGCAGATCTCGATCGCGCGCCGCTCGTTGTCGCCGGAGAGCTGGGCCTTGGCCTGCTCGACGCAGGCCTCGCGGATCGCCTGCTTCGGCGCCCTTCTGGTCGCCCTCGCGTCCCTTGGTGATCGCCTCGTCGACCTTGTCGCGCGCGTCGTCGGTCAGCTTGTTCGACGGCTCGGAGACCGACGGGGCGCTCGGCGATCCGCCGCTGCCGCCGCCGTCGTCGCCGCCACACCCGGCGGCGAGCGCCGCCGCCGCGAGCGCGGCGAGCGGGAGTGCGAAGCGTTGCCTGGACCCGAGCATGTCAGCCACCTCACGTCGTGTCGGTCATGGAGCGCCTGCATCGACCGTACCGCGTTGGCGAGGTCCGGTCGCCCGGTCCCCGCGGGGCGCCGTCGCGCCGGCGCCGGCTCGCGCGCGGGGCGCCGTCGCGCCGGCGGCGGCTCGCGCGCGGGGCGCCGCCGCGCCGGCGCCGGCTCGCGCGCGGGGCGGTCCGCGCTTGACCGCCACCGCGATCGGCGTTTGACTGGCGCCCCCGTGCCGCCCGCCTCCGCCGCCAACTCGATCCTGCGCCCGCTCGCCGAGGATCTCCACGCGCGCCGGGCCGCCGCGCGCCTGGGCGGCGGCGAGGAGCGCATCGCGCGCCAGCACGCCGCCGGCAAGCTGACCGCCCGCGAGCGGATCGACCTGCTCGTCGACGCCGGCACGTTCACGGAGCTCGGCATCCAGGCCGGCATCCACCACTCCGTGCGCGGCCTGGAGGGCAAGGAGGCGCCGGCCGACGGCGTCGTCACCGGCTTCGGCCTCGTCGACGGGCGCCACGTCGCGGTCTGCGCCTACGACTTCACGGTCATGGCGGGATCGATGGGCATGACGGGCGAGCAGAAGGTCGCGCGCCTGCGCGAGCTGGCGCTGAGCAAGCGGATGCCGTTCGTGTGGCTGCTCGACAGCGCCGGCGCGCGGGTGCAGGAGGCCGTCGGCTCGCTCTTCGCCGGCACGGGGCACCTCTTCCGCGAGGAGGTGCTCGCCAGCGGCGTCGATCCCGCAGATCGCGGCGCTCATGGGGCCCTGCGCGGCGGGCACGGCGTACATCCCCGGCCTGGCGGACTTCGTGCCGATGGTCAAGGGGCGCGGCTCGATGGCCCTGGCGGGCCCGCACCTCGTGCGCGCCGCGGTCGGGGAGGACGTCACGCAGGAGCAGCTCGGCGGCTCGCGCGTGCACTGCCGCACGTCCGGCGTCGGGGACCTCGAGGTCGCCGACGACGAGGCCTGCATCGCGGCGATCCGCACGTACCTCGGCTTCTTTCCGTCGCACTGCGAGCAGCCGCCGCCGCTGGCGCCGGTGAGCGACCCCGTCGAGCGCGCCGACGAGGAGCTGCTCGACGTGCTGCCGGCCTCCAACCGCCAGCCCTACGACATGTACGACGTCATCCGCCGCGTCGTCGACGACGGCGACTGGCTGGACCTCAAGCCCCAGTTCGCGCGCTCGATCATCACCTGCCTGGCGCGGATGGGAGGCCGCCCCGTCGGCATCGTCGCCAATCAGCCGCGCCACCTCGGCGGCATCCTCGACAACGACTCCGCCGACAAGGCCGCGCGCTTCGTCTCGCTCTGCGACGCGTTCGCGATCCCGCTCGTGTTCCTCGTCGACGTGCCCGGCTTCATGGTCGGCACGAAGGTCGAGGCGGCCGGGATCATCCGCCACGGCGCGAAGATGCTGCACGCCGTCGCCGCGGCGACCGTGCCGAAGATCACCGTCGTCGTCCGCAAGGCCTACGGCGCCGGCTACTACGTCATGAACGGCCGCGCCTACGAGCCCGACCTGCTCGTCGCGTGGCCGACCGCCGAGATCTCCGTCATGGGCGCCGAGGGGGCCGTCGAGATCGTCTTTCGCAAGCAGGTCGAGGAGGCCGAGGACCCGGTCGCGAAGAAGGCCGAGCTCATCGCGTCCTACCGCGGCCTCATCGACGTCTACGTCGCCGCGCGCAACGCGATGATCGACGACGTCATCGACCCGCGCGAGACGCGCCCGTCGATCATCCGCGGCCTGGAGATGGCGCAGGGCAAACGCGTCGAGCGGCCGTGGCGGCGTCACGGTGTCGCGCCGGTCTGACCCCGTCCTATCGGCTCGAAGGCGAGCGGGCACGATCCGGGCCGGCCGAACCTGGCCGCATGGCCAGGGTCATTCTCGCCACTTCAACCTATGCTCGCCTGGCAGTGGGGGACGGCGGGTCACCCATGCGTCGACTCGAAGGGCTTCTGAGAGGCTCTTCTGGAGGCAAGACAAATGAATATTGAGCGCTTTGTGCACGGATGCCGAGCGGTGCTCGCAGGGTTGCTGGTCACGACGATGCTGGCGGCCGCGTCCGCCGTGCTCGCTCCGATCGCGTCGGCGGCCGATGGAGACGTAGCGAACGTCTATCTCCTCTACGCTGCGGGAACGCAGCCCACGATGCCGGCCTGCACCGAGGCGACCGTCATGGCCGAGGCCGACGACGCCTCGAACGTCGGCATCCCCGGGCGCGAGATCACGTTCACGGTCACGGGCGCCAACAGCGCGTCGGGGTCGGGGATCTCGAACGCCAACGGCGATGTCTTCTTCAGCTACACGGGCAAGAACGCGGGCACCGACACGATCACCGCCACGGATACGAAGAGCGGCAAGTCGGCGACGAAGACCATCGTGTGGACGGGCACCTGCGAGGCCGACGTGCGCGTCGACAAGCTCGCGGGCAAGAGCCTGTTCGAGGGCGCACAGCCGTCCGCGCCGTCCTGGCCTGATGCCAAAGGCGTCGAGTTGGGCGTGAAGTTCAGCTCCGACACGGACACCGCGATCGACGGGATCCGCTTCTACAAGGGCCCGCTGAACACCGGCACCCATGTCGGCAACCTGTGGTCGAGCAGCGGCGCGCTGCTGGCGAGCGCGACGTTCACGGACGAGTCGGCCTCCGGCTGGCAGTCGGTGCGCTTCAGCGCGCCGGTCCCGATCAGCGCAGGCGCGACGTACACGGCGTCCTACTACGCCCCGAACGGCGGCTATGCGGCCGACAGGAACTACTTCGCAGGACCAAGGGACTTCGGCTCGATGCACACTCCGGCCGATGCGGGCGTCTTCAGCTACGGCGCGTCGAGCTCGCACCCGAGCAGCACCTACGAGAGCTCGAACTACTGGGTCGACGTCATGGTCGCGAGCGTCGTCGCAGCTCCCGCGATGGCGCGCTTCGCGATCGCGACGACGAACAGCGGCGGCTCGCCCGCGGCCAACGTCAAGCTCAACGATCCCCTGCCCGCCGGGACGTGGTCCGCGGATTCGCCCGACTGCTCGATCTCCGCCGGCACGTTGACGTGCGACTACGGAACGCTCCCCGCGGGCGCGACGAGGGTCGTGCGCCTCTCGGCTCCCACGAGCGCCGCGGTCTGCGGCACGCTCACGAACAAGGCGACGGTCTCCGCGACCGCTGACGCCGATGCGAGCAACAACACGTCGACCGCCGACATGAAGGTGACGTGTCCGCCGGTCACGCAGACGATCGCGGGTCACATCTACGACTGCCCGTCGGGCTCGCCGACGGCGACCGAGGTGTCCGGTGGGACGCTGGGCGCGACGGGGCCGCAGACGGTCGCGACGCAGCCCAACCCGCTCGGTCCGGTGAACGTGGCGGCTGGCATGTACTCGATGAACGCCGGGGCTCCGTCGGGCTATGAGTTCGTCAAGTGCGGTGGCATGGCCAACCCGGGTTCGCCGCCGACCACGGCGACGACGTCGGTCAACGTCCCCTCCGGGGGCAGCGGCGTGGGCATCTTCTACGTCAAGAAGATCAAGCAGACGATCGAGGGTCACATCTACGACTGTCCGTCGGGTTCGCCGACGGCGATCGAGGTGTCCGGTGGGACGCTGGGTGCGACGGGGCCGCAGACGGTCGCGACGCAGCCCAACCCGCTTGGTCCGCTGAGCGTGGCGGCTGGCACGTACACGATGAACGCCGGGGCCCCGTCGGGCTATCAGTTCGTCACGTGCGGTGGCAACTCGACGCCGGGTTCGCCGCCGACCACCGCGACGACGACGGTCACCGTGCCGCCGGGCGGCAACGGCGTGGGCATCTTCTACGTCAAGAAGGTCCTCGAGCCGTGCCCGAACTCGGTCGGCGGGGTGAACCTCGGCGGCCTGCAGAAGCGGCTGTTCGTCTTCACCGACGGCAGCTCGGACGCCAACTGGCAGAGCGCCTCGAAGGGCTACGTCGGCGACGTCGCGGTCAACGGCCTCGTCGCCAAGGAGCGCACGTCGGGCACGATCGCCTACAAGGGCACGATCGCGACGAATGACACGAGCCTCGGCCCGTGGCAGAAGATCGTCGACGCCAATGCCGGCCAGGCCGCGGCGAGCGTTGGCCAGGGCGCGCTGATCAACACGCTGACGAGCAGCCTCGCCAGTGCGTTCTCCCAGATCAACGCGATGCCCGTGACGACCGGCTACGAGAGCAGGTCGGCATCGTCGCTGAACGGCGTCAACACCCAGAACGGGATCGCGCAGACGATCGTCGTCAACGTGACCTCCGGGTTCGGGATCTCGTCGCAGATCAACGTCAAGGGGGATGCGGGCGATGTCTTCGTCCTGCGCTGGGACACCGACGCGAACTTCGCCAACGGCTATCAGGGCCAGGTGAAGTTCCAGAGCGGTGGCGCGATCGTTCCGCTCGGCGGCCTGACCGCCGGCAACTTCATCCACGTTGCCGGCGACATCAACGCCTCGGGCGGCGGCTCGAACCCGCCGGCACCCTACCCACAGGGCCCGCGCCTGAACGAGGGCACGGGCGCGCTCATCAGCGGCGGGTCGGACTTCAGCGGCGGTGGCTTCTTCACCGGCTTCTGGCTGACGACCGGCAACGACAAGGGCGAGACCGCCTCGCTGAGCAACGGGATCTTCGTCGGTGGCTGGTACAGCACGACGACGAAGTTCAGCATGACGTCCGGGACGAGCGGCGTGCAGGTCTGCCCGCCCGCCGCGGCCGGCAGGTAGCAGACGGATCGGCGAGTCGCCCGAGTTCCCTTCGGCTCCGGCCGAAGGCGGGCTCGGGCGTCTCGCACGTCGGCGCGCATCGCCTCGGCGTAGGCTTGCGCGCATGAGGATCAGCGATCCGTTCAAGGAGGCCGGCATGTGGTTTCGCGTCGCCGAGTGGAACCTCGAGGTGCAGTGCACCTGCGGCGTCACGCAGCGTGCCGACAAGCTGCAGACGAGCGTCAGCAACGCCGTCACGCTGTACGCCTGCCCGCACTGCGCCAAGCGCCTCATCGGCGTCGCCCGCGACGACCGACCGCCGGACGCTCCGGACGTCCTCGACGGCCATCGCATGTGCGGCTACGTCTTCGGCACGACCGTCGAGATGAAGCTCATCCCGCCGGCGACCGCCGAGTCCTTCATGGACATCCCGCCGGCGCCGGGCTTCTTCAGCGCGCGCGGCTGCGACTGACGCGGCGGCGACGCGCCGGCGTGGGCCGGCGGCGGCCGGCGGCGGCCGCGACGCTCGCATGAGGGGTGTATTTCCGCCGGCGGTTCGTGCTCTACGTCACATGCACGCATTCGCGCCTCGCCGGTCGACCGAGACCCAGGTCTCCGACGCGATCACGCTCGGCTGGCGGATCGCCGAGCTCTACAGCCTGCGCGCCGACGACCTGCCGAGCTCGCCGCCGGACAACCTCCTGCCGACGCGCCGCAGCCTGCCCGTCGCCGAGCGCCTCGCGCTCGAGGTACGCGCGGCCGCGGGGGACGCCGGCCGGCTCGGGGAGCCGCTGGGCGGCGACGACCTGAAGGCGATGCTCGAGCTCGCCGCGGCGGCGCCCGGGAACGAGGCGGCGGAGGCCGGGTTCCGCGACCGCATCCGGGCCTGGCACATCGATCTCGAGACGCGCCTGTGGGCTGGCCACGAGGCCGTCGGCAAGGCCTACGAGCTCGGCAGCTTCCTCTCGGACACCTGCAACCGCGTCGCCCTCGAGCTGCGCCGTGGCGACGGCGCGAGCGCCCACGTCACGCGCGAGCTGCGCCGGGTCTTCGACGGCGAGCGCGTCGAGCGCATCAAGCGCCTGCTCGACGACCTGCAGGCGCGGATCGACCCGGCCGCGGTGCGGATCGTCAAGCAGCACCTCGCCGCCTGGCAGGACGCCGTGCGCGATCGGCCGCCGCTGCGCGCCACGCGCGCCGGTCTCGAGCCGCTCGACCGGCAGGCGGCGACCTGGTTTCAGCTCGTGACCGGCGACAAGGAGCCCGAGGCGTTCATCGGCCACGAGGAGCGCTCGCGGCTGCGCGGCACGATGATCGGGCGGATGCTGCGCTCCTACCGGCGCAACTGGCGCTGCATCGGCGTGGGCGCGCTCGCCGTGGCAGGCGTCGCGGCCGGTGGCTACCTGCTGCTGAGCTGGGACGGGCTGGACGCGGCGCGCGGCGCGATCCTGGCGTCGCTCGGGCCGCTCGCCGGCGCCCTCGGTGTGTCGTTCACGTCGATCGGGCTGACCGTGCGCAGGAGCATGGACGCGCGCGCCGAGCTGCTGTGGAACACCGCGCTCGTCGACGTCATCGCGCTGCGCACGCTGCGCGTCGACGACGTGCTCGCCCCGCCCGCGCAGCGCCGTGCCGGGCTGGCGCAGGCCTGCCGCCCGCGGCTGCTCAGTGACGCTCCTCCAGGCCGACGGCGTCGCGCAGCTTCGTCACCGCTTCGTCGAGAGCAGGGTCCTCGGCTGCCCGCGAGCCCATGAGCGCGGCGAGCGCCTCGGCGATGACGTTGAGCTTCTCCTGAGCGGCCTCCTCGCTGCGGCGGGAGGCGTTCTCGAGCAGCGCGAGCAGCAGGAGCATGAGGACGCTGGCGACCGTGTGGATCGCGACCTGCCACTGCTTGAGGTCGGCCCACAGGGGCATGCTCGCGAACCACACGACGACGATCGCGGCGCAGAGGAAGAAGAACGGCGCGCGGCTGACCTGCACGTAGGCGGCCTCGACGAAGCGGTCGAAGGCCGAGCGCTCGTCGCCGCGGCCTTGCGCGGCGGGGCGGTGGTCCTTGCTCATGGCGCGGCAGCGTACGTGGTCGCCGGTTGACGCGCGGCGCGCCCGGCGGCAGAGTCGGCAGTAGCGCGCATTACTCTTCGCGCCCAGCATGAGCCTCGACGACCCCGTCATCCTCACGTGCGCGATCTCCGGCGCGCTCGCCGGCCGCGACCAGTGCCCGGCGATCCCGTACACCCCCGCGGAGTACGCGGCCGAGGCGCGGCGGATCGTCGACGAGGGCGGCGCGATGATCCACATCCACGCGCGCCGGCCGGACGGCACGCCCTCCTACGAGATCGAGGACTTCCGCGCGATCACCGAGGCGATCCGCGCCGAGCTGCGCGGCGACGACGTCATCGTCAACTACTCGACCGGCACCGTCGGCGTGCCCGTCGCCAAGCGGGTCGCCTACCTGCGCGCGCTGCGGCCCGACGTCGCCGCGCTGAACATGGGCTCGATGAACTACGCGAAGTACTCGGCCAAGCGCAGGGCGTTCGTCTTCCAGACGGTCTTCGCCAACCCGTTCGACGAGATCGTCGAGCTGCTGGAGGCGATGAACGAGCTCGGCATCCGCCCCGAGCACGAGTGCTTCGACGTCGGCCACGTCGGCTCGCTGGAGCCCCTGCTCGACATGGGCGTCCTGCGCGCGCCGCTGCACGTCGACTGCGTCATGGGCGTCACCGGCGGCATCCCCGCGACCGCGCGCAACCTCGCCTGCATGGTCGACAACATCCCGGCCGGCGCGCACTGGGGCGTCATCGGGATCTCGCGCGCGCAGTGGACGATGGTCACGGCCGCGCTCGCGCTCGGCGGCTCGGTCCGCGTCGGGCTGGAGGACAACCTCTACCTGCCCGACGGGAGGATGGCGCGCTCCAACGGCGAGCTCGTCGCCCGCGCGCGGCGGATGACGCAGGACGCCGGGCGGCGCCCGGCCACGGTCGCGCAGGCGCGCGAGCTGCTCGGCCTCGCGCCGGCGCCCGCCGCGGGGCCGGCGCGGTGAGCGGGGCGCTGGACGGCGTCCGCGTCCTGGACCTCAGCCGCCTGCTGCCCGGGGGCTACTGCTCGCTGCTGCTCGCCGACCACGGCGCCGACGTCCTCAAGGTCGAGGACACGGGCGCCGGCGACTACATCCGCTGGGCGCCCCCGTTCGTCGAGGGCGCCGAGGCCAGCGCGGCATCGGCGCTCTTCCTCGCGCTGAACCGCAACAAGCGCTCGATCCGCATCGACCTCAAGCGCGACGAGGGCCGCGAGGTGCTGCTCGCGCTCGTGCGCGAGCACGACGTCGTGCTCGAGTCCTTCCGGCCCGGCGTGCTCGACCGGCTCGGCGTCGGCTACGAGGCGATGCGCGCGGTCAACCCGCGGATCGTGTACTGCGCGATCACGGGCTACGGCCAGGACGGCCCGCTGCGCGACCGCCCCGGCCACGACATGAACTACCTCGGGCTCGTCGGGCTGCTCGGCCTGACCGGCGAGCGCGACGGCCCGCCGATCCAGGCCGCGGGCCAGATCGCCGACCTCGGCGGCGGCGCGCTGACCGCGGCCTTCGGGATCCTCGCGGCGCTGCGCGAGGCGCAGCGCACGGGGGAGGGGCAGCTCGTCGACGTCGCGATGGCCGACGGCGCGCTGTCGTGGCTGGCGATGGTCGCCGCGCGCCACCTCGCCGACGGCGTGCAGCCGCGGCGCGGCGGCCTCGAGCTCGCGGGCGCGATCGTCTGCTACCGGCCCTACGCCTGCGCCGACGGCTGGGTCACGCTCGGGGCGCTCGAGCCGAAGTTCTGGGCGGCGTGGTGTCGCGGCGTCGGCCGCGAGGACCTGCTCGCCGGGCAGTTCGAGCCGCCCGGCAGCGAGGTCCACGCCGCCGTCGAGGAGATCTTCGCGGGCCGCACGCGCGCGGAGTGGGAGGCGTTCGCCGCCGAGCACGAGTGCTGCCTGGAGCCGGTCCTCGAGCTCGGCGAGGCGCTGGACTCCGAGCTCGTGCGCGCGCGGGAGATGGTCGTCGGGCTCGACCAGCCCGGCGTCGCCGAGCCGGTCCGGCTGCTCGGCGCGCCCGTCAAGCTCTCGCGCACCCCGGCCGACACCAACCGCCTGCCGGGTCCGGCGCTCGGGGAGCACACCGAGGCCGTCCTGCGCGCGGCGGGCTTCGACGAGGACCGGATCGCCCGGCTCGTCGCGGCCGGCGCGGTCGCCGGCCCGGCGGCGCCCGGCGACCCCGCCGCGGGCACGTTCCTCGCATGAACGCCGAGGGGCTGCTGAAGATGAGCGAGCTCGCCGAGCGCGCCGGCGTGAGCGCCGGCACCGTCAAGCACTACCTGCGCGAGGGCCTGCTCGGCGGCGACGAGTCGATCGTGCGCACGTCGCGCAACATGGCCTGGTACCGGCCCGAGCTCGTCGAGCGCGTGAAGCTCATCAAGCGCCTGCAGGAGGAGCGCTTCATGCCGCTCAAGCACATCCGCGCCATGCTCGACGAGGACCCCGCGCGGGCGCGGGCGCTCATCGAGCTCGAGGACCGCATCCTCGAGCACGCGACCGCCGCCGAGCGCGAGGGCGAGCGGATCGGCAAGGCCGAGGTCCGGCGGCGCTTCGACGTGCCGCGCCAGGTCCTCGACCGGCTCGCCGAGCTCGAGGTCCTGTCGCCGACGCGCCGCGGCTACGACGCCGACGACGTCGCGATCATCAAGGCGATCAGCCGCTTCCGCGCCGGCGGCTACGACGAGGCGCTCGGCTTCACCGTCTACGACACGCTGCGCTTCCGCGAGGCGCTGGAGCCGCTCGTCGAGGAGGTCGTGCGGACGCTGCTCGAACGGCTCGCCGGCGAGGTCGAGCCCGGCCGCGCCGTCGAGATCATCGCCTCCGGCGCCGAGCCGCTGCGCGAGCTCGTCGGCGCGATGCACTCAAAGCAGCTGCGCGCCGAGCTGCGCCGCCAGGCGCGCGGCGGCTGACGGCGGGCCGGTGCCGGGGCGAGTGGAGCCGATTGGGCGCCATGCGCCCAAAAGCTGCCAGCCGCGCCCCCGCGTCCGCCCGTCAGCCGCGGCCGTCGTAGCTCGAGCGCTCGAGGGTGAAGAAGAGCTGCTCGGCGCCCCACACGTGGCGCAGGCCCTCGAGCTCGAAGCCGAGCTTCTCCAGGACGTGGCGCGAGCCCGCGTTGGCCTCGCGCGTGATCGCGACGAGACGCTCCATGCCCAGCGGCCCGAAGGCCTCGGCGAGCACGGCGCGCGCGGCCTCCGTCGCGTAGCCGCGACCCCAGTGCCCGCCGCCGAACGCGTAGCCCAGCGCGACGTCGGGCCCGTCGGGGGAGAGCGGGAAGAGCCCGGCCTCGCCGATGAGCAGCCCGCTCTCGCGCTCGATGACCGGCCAGAACGAGAAGCCGCCGTGATCCTGCTGGGTCATCGAGCGCTCCAGCGCGGCGCGCGTTCCGGCCAGGTCGCGCGGGCCGCCGAGCAGCCGCATCGCCGCCTCGTCGCTGTACAGGACGGCGTGCAGCTGGTGCAGGTCGGTGGTCTGGTAGGCGCGCAGGACCAGCCGCTCGGTGACGATCGGAAGACCCAAGTCCACGATGGTGACGGGTCCGCGCCCCGGGCGGCGCCGCGGCGCGTCTGCGCTACGGTCCCCGCCGACGATGAGCGCGACCGTGCGACCTGAGCCCGGCGTCGCCACGGCCGGGCCCGCCGACGACCGGCCGCCCCTGCGCTCCGGGGGCCGCGGGTGGACGATCGCGCTCGCCGCGCTGCTCGTGCTGACCGCCGCGCTCATGCTCTACCTCACGCGCGGGCTGACGTTCAACCTCGACGAGTGGAAGGTCGTCACGGAGCGCCGCGGGCCGGGGGCGCCGTCGCTGCTGGAGCCCCACAACGAGCACCTGTCGGTCCTGCTGCTCGCGATCTACGTCGCGCTGCTGCAGCTCGCCGGCCTCGACGCCTACGCCGTCCTCATGCTGCCGCTGATCGCGCTGCAGCTCGCGCTCGGCGTGCTCCTGTTCGTCGTCGCGCGCCGCCGCGTCGGCGCGGGCGTCGCGCTCGGCGTCGCCGCGCTCGCGCTGCTCTGCGGCCTGGCCTACGAGAACTTCATGATCGCCGGGCAGCTCGGGCAGATGCTCTCGATCGTCGCCGGGGTCGCGGCGTTCGCCGTGCTCGACCTGCCGCCGGCGCGCCGCAACGACCTGCTGCTCGCCGGCCTCATGGTCGTCGCGCTCGCGAGCTCGGGGATGGGGATACCGGTCGTCGCCGGCGTCGCGGTCGAGCTCGCGCTGACCGCCGAGGGGCGCCGGCGCCTGTGGGTCGTCGGCGGGCCGTTCGGGCTCTACCTCGTCTGGTACCTGTTCTACGGCGTCAGCCGGGCCGGCCTCGACGAGGTCGCGGCCAGCGCCCTGTGGGCGTGGACCGCCGCCGGCCACGCCGCCGGGGCGATCATCGGCGAGCGCCTGATCGAGCCGGGGCGCGGCCTGCTCGTCGTCCTGCTCGCGGTCGTCGCCTACCGCGCGTTCAAGGTCGACCGCGCCGGGCGCGTGCGCCTCGCGGCGCTCGGCGCGCTGCTCGTGTCGTTCTACGGCCTGACCGCGATCTCGCGCCACGACATCGCTCCGCCGTCCTCGTCGCGCTATCTCACGGTCGGCCTCGTCTTCGGGCTGCTCATGCTCGTCGAGGCCGCCCGTGGCTGGCGCGTGCGGCGCGCCGCGCCGTGGATCGTGCTGCTCGTCGCGTGGCTGGCCTTCGCCAAGCCCGACGGCAACGCGCAGGCATTCCGCGACGCGCGCACGCTGTTCCTCGAGCGCTCCGAGCGGCTGCGGGCGTCGCTCGGCGCCGCCGACCTGCTCGGCCCGGGGCGCGTGCCGGCGTCGTTCGAGATCGCGCCGCAGCTCGCCCCCTTCCTGCTCGCCGGCGGCTGGTTCGCGGCGCGCGACGACCTGCGCGGCGACCCGGCCGACAGCCCGGCGCAGATCGAGCGCGCGACGCCCGGCGTGCGCGCGGCGGCCGACGAGACGCTCGTCCGCGGCGGCGGGCTCGCCCTCGGGCCGCCCCGCGGGGCGCTCGCCGGCTGCCGCCGGCCGTGGCCGGGCGACAGCGGCGCCGTGGCGCCGGGCGGCGTGCGGGTGAGCGCCGGCGGCGCGCGGGTCGTCCTGCGCGCGCGGCGCTTCGGCGGGGAGTGGACCGCTGTCGGCGTCGTGGCGCTGCCGCCCGGGCGGTCGGCCGACCTGCGCCCCCTGCCCGACGCCTCGCCGCGTCCCTACGAGCTGCAGGCGACCGGCGCCGCGCGCGTCTGCCGGCTGGGCGGCTGACGTGCGCACCGGTGTCATCGTCCCGGTCCACGGCTGGCCGTCGCTGCTGGCCGAGACGCTCGACGGGATCCTGTCGCAGGACCCGCGCCCGGAGCACGTCGTCGTCGTCGACGACGGCACGCCCGAGCCGCTCGTCCTGCATCCCGACCACGCCCCGCACTGCCGCCTCATCCGCCATCCGCGTCAGCGCGGGCTCAGCGCCGCGCGCGCCACGGGGCTCGCCGTGCTCGACACCGAGCTCGTCGCGCTGTGCGACGCCGACGACGTCTGGGAGCCCGGCAAGCACGCCGCCCAGCTCGCCGCGCTCGCCGAGCACGCCGACGCGGTCGCCTGCTTCGGCCGGGCGCGGATCGTCGGCCTCGACGGGCGCCCGACGGGCGAGCGCTGGGAGGAGCTCTCCCCGGGGCGCCACGCGGCGGCCGATCTGCTGGCGCTGCTGTACGAGCGCAACCCGCTCTGCGTCTCGAGCGTGCTGCTGCGCCGCGAGGCGACGCTCGCGGCCGGCGGCTTCGAGTTCCCGTTGCCGCGCACGGAGGACTGGGACCTGTGGCTGCGGCTGCTCGCCGCCGGCCACGCGTTCGTCGTCGTCCCGGACGCGGTCGTGCGCTACCGCCGCTCGCCGGGAGCCCTGTCGGCCGACATCGCCGGGCTCGCGAGCGCGCAGCTCCACGTCCATGCCGCGCATGCCGGGCTCGTCGAGGAGCCGGTTCGGCGCCGGGTCGAGGCGGCCGATCGCGTCGCGTACGCGCGCGGGCTCGTGCGCCGGCGCGACTACGCGGGGGCACGGGCGCAGCTGCGCCTGGCCGCCGCGCTGGCGCCGCCCGGCCCGGCCGAGCGCGCGCTCGGATCGCTGCTGGCGGTGCCGGGGCTGCGCGCCGGGCTCGGCCGGCGCGACCCGTACGCGCGCCGGTAGGCTCGGCGCCTGCATGCCGCGATCCGCCGTCGGACGACTGCTGCGCAGATTCAGGACGCCGTCCAAGGGCGACGCGGAGATGGCGTACTGGCGCGAGCGCGCCGCCGCGGAGGGCACGCTCGGCCACGCGCACTACGAGCGCGTGTTCACGACGCACTTCGGGCTGCTGACCGGCGACTTCGCCGACCGCCGGGTGCTCGACGTGGGCTGCGGCCCGCGCGGCAGCCTCGAGTGGGCCGGCGCGGCGGCCGAGCGCGTCGGCCTCGACCCGCTCGCCGAGGAGTACCGCAGCCTCGGCACCGACCGCCATGCCATGCGCTACGTGGCGGCGCCGGCCGAGCGGATGCCGTTCGCGGACGCCTCGTTCGACATCGTCGCCACGCTGAACTCGCTCGACCACGTCGACGACGTCGAGCGGGCCGTCGCCGAGATCACGCGCGTCGCCGTCCCGGCGGCGCTGTGGCTGCTGACCGTCGAGATCGGCCACGAGCCCACCGCGACCGAGCCGCACTCGCTGGGCTGGGACGTGGCGCGGGGCTTCGCCGGGTGGCGCGTGGAGTGGTCGGCGCGCAACGGGCTGCGGCCCGACCACGACATCTACGCGAGCATCGACGCCGAGCTGCCCTACGAGTCCGGCCCGGGGCTGCTGCGCGCGCGGCTTCGCCGGACCTGATCGCGGCCGCCCTCCGGGCCGCCGACGCGGGGCGGGCGCCGCGGTCGCCACAATGCCGCGCATGCAATCGCCGACCGGGGAGCGCACGACGGGCGAGCTCGACGAGCCGGCGGCCGCGGGGCCGCCCGCGCCCGCGGGCGCCGACCCGCCGCCCGCGGACGGGCCCGGGGAGCTGAGCCCGCGGGCGAACCGCGCCCTCGCGCTGCTCGCGCTGGCCTTCACGAGCGTCAGCGCGATCGCGCTCGCACGGTTCACGGGCGTCGTCGGTCGCGGCGGCGTGGCGGAGGCGCTGCGCGTCGGGATCACCGCGGTCGTGCTCTTCGCCGTCATGGGGTTCGGACCGGCGCGGCTGCTGCTGCCCGCCGCGCTGCGCCGCCACGAGCTCGTCTGGGTGCTGCCCGTCGGCGCCGCCGCGGCGGCGCTCGAGCTCGGCGGGATGAGCTACGCGCGCGTGCCGTTCGACCTGTCGATCGCGCTCGCGATCGCCGGCGGCGTCGCGCTCGGCGTCCTCGCCTGGCGGCGCGACCCCGGCCTGCCGCCGCGCTCGCTGCCCGCCGGGAGCTGGTCGTGGCGGACGGTGCTCGTGCCGCTGTACCTCGCCGCCATCATCGCCGCGATCGCGCTGCTGCCGATGTTCCGCGGGGGCTTCGCGACGGTCATCGGCAACGGCTCGGACGCGCATCTCGCCGTCGGCACCGCGCAGTTCCTGCAGGGCCATCACCCGGGCGAGGTCGCGATCGAGGAGCCCGTCGACCAGGTGCCCCTGGTCTGGCGCTCCAAGCCGCCGATCTACTCCGCCTTCGGCGCCGTCGCGCGGCTCGCGGGCCTGGAGCCCTACGCGGTCATCGCGACGCTCGCCGCCGTGCTCCTGGCGCTCGCCGCGCTGGGCTTCTGGCTGCTCGCGCGCGACCTGCTCGGCGCTGGGCCGTGGGCGGCCGGGGCGGCGATGGGGCTCGTCGGCCTCAACCGCGTCGAGCTGTTCACCGGGATGCACCCCTACTTCAACCAGACCTGGGGCTACATGGCGCTGCCGTTCTCGATCGTGCTCGCCTGGCACGTCGTGCGCGCGCGCTCGCCCGCGGGACTCGCGCTGCTCGGCGCCTTCCTCGGCGTGCTCGCCTTCGCCTACCCGCTCGCGCTGCCGATCCCGCTCATGTCGGCGCTCGTCTTCCTGGCCTTCGACCGGCGCCGCCGCGGGCTGGCGCTCGTCCCGCGGCCGCGGATCGCCGACCGCCGCCAGCTCGTGTGGATCGTGCCGCTCGTCGTCTTCCTCGCCGCGGTGCCGGTCCAGGGGGTCATCGAGAAGGCGAGCGCCGCGCGGCGCGTGCTGACCGGCGGCGAGTCGCTCGTCAACTGGGGCGGCGACCTCACGGCGTTCATCCCGGAGCGCTTCTTCCTCGGCATCGGCAGCGCGTCGACGGCGCTCGTCGCGCTGCCGCTGCTGACCTATGGCCTCGTGATCGCGCTGCGCCGCGCACCGCGCGACATCCGCTGGGGCCTCGGCGTCGTCGTCGGGTTCGGCGTGCTCGCGGCGCTGTACTTCCGCCCGCTGGAGTACGGCTGGTACTTCCACTTCAAGGCGCTCGCCTTCGTCGCGCCGATCATCGTGACCGCGGGGGCGGTCGGGCTGAGCCTGCTGCGCTGGCGCTGGGTCGCCGTCGTGGCGCTCGTTTTCCTCATCGGAGCGACCCGCAACGGGGCCGCCGAGGAGATCGCGCTGACGTTCGACCAGCTGCCCAAGAGCCTGCTCGAGCTCAAGCAGGTCGACGCGCGCCTGCCGCCCGGCGCCTCGCTGCGCCTCGACATGCCCGCCGACGGGCGCATGCTCTGGGCGGGCATCCTGCTCTCCGGCCAGCCGCTGTGCTCGCAGCGCCCGCTGCTGGAGACGAGCTACCCGCACGTGCCGGTCTCGCGGGCCGCGGACTACGTGCTCGTCGACGACGACCTGCGCAAGCCCTTCGACGCGGTCGGCCCGCCGCTCATGACGCTCGACCGCTATCGGCTCTTCCGCCTGCGGCCCGGCCTGCCGGGCGGCGACCGCTGCTCGCGCCGGATGGTGCAGACCGTCACGCGGCTGCAATAGCGCTCGCGGCCGCGGGCCGAGCGGGCCGTCGTGAGACAATCCGCCGGCCTTGGCCACCCCCATGACCACAGACGACGGCAAGCCCGCGGCGAGGCGCCCGTGATCGAGGAGCTGGTGCCGGCGACCGTGGCGACGGTCGTGACGCGCGCCGACCTCGACACCGAGCTGTTCGCGGAGGAGGCGCGCGCGCTGGGCTCCGCGGAGCCGGCACGGCGCCGCGAGTTCGAGACCGGCCGCGCCTGCGCGCGCCGCGCGCTCGCCAGCCTCGGCCTGCCCGCCGCGCCGGTCGCGGGCGGGGAGCGCGGCGAGCCGCTGTGGCCGGCGGGCGTCGTCGGCAGCATCACGCACTGCTCCGGGCTGCGGGCCTGCGCCGTCGCGCGCGCGAGCGACGTGCGCGCCATCGGCATCGACGCCGAGCCCCACGCGCCCCTGCCGCCGGGCGTGCTCGACGCCGTCTGCGCTCCGGGCGAGCGACGCGCGCTCGCGGCGCACGGCGCCGGCGTCTGCTGGGACCGCGTGCTCTTCAGCGCCAAGGAGGCCGTCTTCAAGGCGTGGTATCCGCTGACGGGCCGCCTGCTCGGCTTCGAGGACGTCGACGTGCGGCTCGACCCGGCCGCGGGCACGTTCCGGGCGCGCGGCGTCGGCTCGGGCGGCGCGGCCGGCGCCGGAGCGCTGCCCGCGCAGGTCGCCGGGCGCTTCGCCGTGGCGGGCGGGATCGTGGCGACGGCGGTGGTGGTCGACCGATGAGCGCGCCGCGCGACGGCGCCGGCGCGGCGCTGCCGTGGGTGCTCTCCGCGCCCGACGAGCCGGCGCTGCGCGCCCGCGCCCGGCAGCTGCGCGACCACGTCGCGGCGCGCCCCGAGCTCGCGCCGGCCGACGTCGGCTGGACGCTCGCCGGCGCCGCCGCGGGTCCCGGCGCCCGCGCCGTCGTCGTCGGCGCCGATCGCGACGCCCTGCTGGCCGGCCTCGACGCCGTCGCCCGGGGCGCGCCCGCGGCCGGCGTCGCGCGCGGCGCCGCCGGCCCGGCGGACCGCGTCGCGTTCGTCTTCCCCGGCCAGGGCTCGCAGTGGCCCGGCATGGCGCTCGAGCTCATGGCGCAGTCGCCGGGCTTCGCGGCCTCCATGCGCGAGTGCGAGGCGGCGCTGGCCCCGCACGTCGACTGGCGCCTGGACGACGTGCTCGGCGCCGCGGACGACGACCCGCTGTGGGAGCGCTCCGACATCGTGCAGCCGGCGCTGTTCTGCGTCATGGTCTCGCTCGCGGCGATGTGGCGCTCGTTCGGCGTGCGGCCCGACGCGGTCGTCGGCCACTCGCTCGGCGAGATCTCGGCGGCGTGCGTCGCGGGGATCCTGTCGCTCGAGGACGCCGCCCGCGTCGCCGCGCTGACGAGCCGCGCGCTGCACGGACTCGGCGGCGACGACGGGATGGTGCTCGTCGACCTCGCCGCCGAGCCGCTGCGGTCGCTCGTCGCGCGGGTCGGCGGCCGGCTGACGCTCGCCGCCTTCAACGGGCCGCGCGCGATCGTCGTCTCCGGCGAGCCGACCGCGCTCGACGCGCTGCTGGCCGCCTGCGAGGCCGACGGCGTCCGGGCGCGGCGGATTCGCGTCGACGGCACGTCCTCGGTCGCGCACTCCGAGCAGATCGAGGCGATCCGCGAGCGCCTCGCCGAGGACCTCGCGGACGTCGCGCCGCGGCCGAGCGCCGTCGTGCTGCTACTCGGCGGTCACAGGCGAGCCGATCGACCACGGCGAGCTCGGTCCCGAGTACTGGTACCGCAGCCTGCGCCGGCCGGTCTGCTTCGAGCAGGCGACGAGCGCCCTCGCGCGCGACGGCGCCTCGGTGTTCGTCGAGTGCAGCCCGCACCCCGTCCTCGCCTTCGCCGTCGAGGCCACACTCGAGGCCGCTGCGGGCGGCGAGGCCGATCGCGCCACCCCCGTCATCGGCTCGCTGCGCCGCGACGGCGGCCTCGCGCGCGTGCTGACCTCGATCGGCGAGGCCTGGGCCAACGGGGTGCAGGTCGACTGGGCGCCGGCGTTCGCGGGCGCCGAGCCGCGGACCGTCGAGCTGCCGTCCGAGCCGGCGGCCGGGCGCGGTCGCGGCGGATGCCGGGGGCGCGCCGATCGAGGGCGGCCCCGACCCCGCCGCGCTGCTCGAGCTCGTCCGGGAGCACGCGGCGGCGGTGCTCGGCCGCGACGGCCCGGGAACGGTCGCGCCACGGCGCGCGTTTCGCGAGCTCGGCATGGAGTCGCTGCAGGCGGTCGAGCTGCGCAACCGCCTCGCGCAGGTCACCGGGCTGCGGCTGCCCTCGACGCTCGTCTACGACCACCCGACTCCGGCGGCGGTCGCCGAGCGCCTGGCGGCGATGCTCGGCGGCGAGCGCACGGCGGCGCGCGCGACCGTGCGCCCGCAGGGCCACAGCGACGAGCCGATCGCGGTCGTCGGGATGAGCTGCCGCTATCCGGGCGGCGTCGAGTCGGCCGAGGACCTGTGGGAGCTCGTCGTGTCCGGCCGCGATGCGATCGGCCCGTTTCCGACCGATCGCGGCTGGGACCTCGACGCGCTCTACGACCCCGATCCCGACGCGCTCGGCAAGAGCTACGTGCGCGCCGGCGGGTTCATCTACGACGCGCCGGACTTCGACGCGGCCTTCTTTGAGATCGCTCCGCGCGAGGCGTCGGTCATGGACCCCCAGCAGCGGATCGTGCTCGAGACGGCGTGGGCTGCGCTCGAGGACGCGGCGATCGATCCCGCGCGGCTGGCCGGCACGCCGGCGGGCGTCTTCCTGGGCGTGAGCTCGCAGGACTACGCGTCGTTCCTGCCCGGCGTGGCGACCGACTACGAGGGCCTGCGCATGACCGGCTGCCTGACGAGCGTCATCTCCGGCCGCGTCTCCTACGCGCTCGGGCTGCAGGGCCCGGCGGTGACGGTCGACACGGCCTGCTCGTCGTCGCTCGTCTCGCTGCATCTCGCCTGCCAGGCGCTGCGCTCGGGCGAGTGCTCGCTGGCGCTCGCGGGCGGCGTGACGGTGCTCTCCTCGCCCGGCATGTTCGTCGAGTTCAGCCGCCAGCGCGGCCTCGCGCCCGACGGGCGCAGCAAGGCGTTCGCCGCGGCCGCCGACGGCGCGAGCTGGGCCGAGGGGGCGGGCGTGCTCGTCCTCGAGCGCCTGTCCGACGCGCGCCGTCTCGGCCACCGCGTGCTCGGCCTCGTGCGCGGAACGGCGACGAACCAGGACGGGGCGAGCAACGGGCTCTCGGCGCCCAACGGCCCGTCGCAGGAGCAGGTCATCCGCCAGGCGCTCGCGAACGCCGGCGTGCGGCCCGGCGAGGTCGACGCCGTCGAGGCGCACGGCACGGGCACGACGCTCGGCGACCCGATCGAGGCGCAGGCGCTGCTGGCGACGTACGGCCGGGAGCGCGCGGGCGCGCCGCTGCGGCTGGGCTCCGTGAAGTCGAACATCGGCCACTCGCACGCCGCGGCCGGCGTGGCCGGCGTCATCAAGATGCTCATGGCGATGCGCGCGGGGGTGCTCGCGCCGACGCTGCACGTCGACGCGCCGACGCCGCACGTCGACTGGTCGGCCGGCGAGATCGAGCTGCTCACCGAGGCCGCGCCGTGGCCGCGCGGCGAGCGCCCGCGCCGCGCCGGCGTGTCGGGCTTCGGGATCAGCGGCACGAACGCCCACGTCGTGCTCGAGGAGGCGCCCGCCGGTGCCGGCGCGCCGGCTGGCGGCGACGATGCTCCTCTCGGGGATGCCGCGGAAGCCCGCGGCGACGCCGGTCCGGCCGCGGGAGCTGTCGGCGACGCCGCCCCGACCGCGGAAACCCGCGGCGATGATGCCCCGGCCGGTCCCGCCGCCGTGCCCTGGGTGTTGTCGGCCAGGACGCCGGAGGCGCTCGCGGCGCAGGCGCGGCGCCTGCGCGCACACGTCGAGGCACGGCCCGAGCTCGATCCGGTGGACGTCGGCTGGTCGCTCGCCGCCGGCCGCGCGCGCATGGCGCATCGCGCCGCGGTCGCCGGCGCCGGCCGCGCGGCGCTGCTCGCGGGGCTGGAGGCGGTCGCGAGCGGGCTGCCCGCCGACGGGGTCGCGGTCGGCGAGGCGCGCGGGCCCGCGAAGGTCGCGCTCGTCTTCCCCGGCCAGGGATCGCAGTGGCTCGGCATGGGCCTCGAGCTGTGGGACGCCTCGCCGGTCTTCGCCGAGCGGATGGAGGCCTGCGCGGCGGCGCTGCGCCCGTTCGTCGGCTGGGAGCTGCGCGACGTGCTGCGCCGGCGCGCCCGGCGCGCCCGCGCTCGAGCGGATGGACGTCGTGCAGCCGGCGTCGTTCGCGGTCTTCGTCTCGCTCGCGGCGCTCTGGCGCGCGCACGGCGTCGAGCCCGACGTCGTCGTCGGCCACTCGCAGGGCGAGATCGCCGCCGCCCACGTCGCCGGCGCGCTGACGCTCGAGGACGCCGCGCGCGTCGCGGCGCTGCGCAGCGCGGCGCTCGTCGATCTCGCCGGGGCCGGCGGGATGATGTCCGTCTTCCTGCCCGCCGGCGAGGTCCTCGAGCGCATCGCGCCGTACGAGGGCCGCCTGTCGCTGGCCTCCTACAACGGCCCCCGCTCGACCGTCGTCGCCGGCGAGCCGCAGGCGCTGCGCGACCTGCTCGCCTCCTGCGAGGCCGCCGGCGAGCGCGCGCGGATGATCGCCGTCGACTACGCGTCGCACACCGCGCAGATCGAGGCGATCCGCGAGCGCCTGCTCGCCGACCTCGAGCCGATCAGGCCGCGGCGGGCGGCGATCGCGATCATGTCGACGACGACCGCCGGGCTCGTCGACGGCGCCGGCCTCGACGCCGCGCACTGGTATCGCAACCTGCGCGAGCCGGTCCGCTTCGAGCAGGCCACGCGCGCCCTCGTCGGCGACGGCGTGACGGCGTTCGTCGAGTCCAGCCCGCATCCCGTGCTGACGTGGGCCGTCCAGGAGACCGTCGACGCCGCCGCCGCCCATCCCCGCCGGGTCGCGGTCGTCGGCTCGCTGCGCCGCGACGACGGCGGGCCGGCGCGCTTCCTCGCCTCCGCCGGCGAGGCGTTCGCGGCCGGCGTCGAGGTCGACTGGGAGGCGGCGTTCGACGGCGCCGCCGCGAGCCTCGTGGGCCTGCCGAGCTATCCCTTCCAGCGCACGCGCTTCTGGCTGTCGCAGCGCTCCGGCGGGGGCGGGGCGCAGGCGCTGACGGCCGCCGGGCTCGGGCCCGCCGAGCACCCGCTGCTCGGCGCCGCCGTCGAGCTCGCCGGCCGGCCGGGCTCGCTGCTGACCGGGCGGCTCTCGCTGGGCACGCACCCGTGGCTGGCCGACCACGAGCTGCACGGCGAGGCCGCGCTGCCGGCGAGCGCGTTCGCGGAGATCGCGCTGCGCGCCGCCGCCCACGCGGGCTGCGACACCGTCGAGGAGCTCATCGTCACCTCGCCGCTGGCGCTCGGCGCCGAGGGCGCCGTCCAGCTCCAGGTCGCCGTCGGCGACCCCGACGAGGCGGGGCGCTGCTCGATCGACGTCCACGCCCGGCCCGACGTCGCGCAGGCGCCGTGGACGCGCCACGCCACCGGCACCGTCGCGCGCGGCGACGGCCTCGCCGGGCACGAGCCGATCGCGAGCTGGCCGCCGCCCGGCGCCGCCGCCGTCGACGTCGACGAGCTCTACGACCGCCTGGCCGGCGCGGGGCGCGCGTACGGCCCGGCGTTCCAGGCCGTGCGGGCGGCCTGGCGGGTCGGGGAGGAGCTCTTCGCCGAGCTCGCGCTCGGGGAGGACGAGTCCGCCGACGGGGCGCGCTTCGAGCTGCACCCGGCGCTGCTCGATGCCGCGCTGCATCCCGCGCTCGCCGCGCGCGACGCGGCCGGGTCGCTGCTGCCCGCGCGCTGGACGGGCATTCGCGTCCACGCGCGAGGCGCGCTTGCGGCGCGCGTGCGGATAGCGCCCGGCGCCGACGGCGACCTGCGCCTCACCGCGACCGGGGCCGACGGCGAGCCGCTGCTGTCCGTCGACGCGGTGAGCCTCAGCGCGGTCGGCCCGCCGCGGACCGCGGCCGGGCGCGAGGGCGCGCTCGAGGCGCTCTACCGCGTGCGCTGGACGGCGCCGGCGTCCCCCGCGGCGGGCGGCGCGCCGCCGCGGCTGGCCGCGCTCGGCGACGCGGGCCCGGCCGAGGCCACGCGGTTCGAGGACCTCGCCGCGTTCGCCGCGAGCGCGCCGCCGCCGGGCACGGTCCTCGTCGCCGCGCCGGCCGGCGCCTCCGGCGCCCTCGCCCTGCTGCAGGCGTGGCTCGCCGACGAGCGGCTCGCCGAGACGCGCCTCGCGGTGCTCGTCCCGCGGGCGGCCGCCGTGCACGGCGGCGAGGTCGCCGACCCCGTCGCCTCGGCGATCCGCGGCCTCGTGCGCAGCGCCCAGTCCGAGCACCCCGGCCGGCTCGTCTCGATCGACGCCGACGCGCGCGCGGCGATCGCCGCGCCCGACGCGATCTCCGCGCCCGACGCGCCCCGGGTGATCGCCGCGCCCGAGGCGATCGCCGCGGCCCTCGCGGCGGGCGAGGCGGAGGTCTCCGTGCGCGACGGGGCCGTGCTCGTCCCGCGCCTCGTGCGCGCGCTCGCCGACGCGCCGCCGTCGGGCGCCTGGCGCCTGGCGCCCGAGCGCGCGGGCGAGCTCGTCGCGGCGGCGCCGGCAGAGGGCGACGGCGACCGGCCGCTCGCGCGCGGCGAGGTCCGCCTCGCGGTCCGCGCCGCCGGCGTCAACCCGCGCGACGTGCTCGTCGCGATCGGCGTCCACGCCGGGTCGCCGCCGCTCGGCATCGAGGCCGCGGGCGTCGTCGCCGAGGTCGGACCCGGCGTGACCGGGCTCGCCGCCGGCGATCGCGTCATGGGCTTCGTGCCCGGCGCCTTCGGCCCGCTCGCCGTCGCCGACCACCGCCTGCTCGCCCCGGTCCCCGCCGGCTGGTCGTTCGCGCAGGCGGCCGCGGCGCCCGTCGCGCAGTGCGCCGCCCAGCTCGCGCTCGGCGAGCTCGCCGGGCTGCGGGAGGGCGAGCGCGTCCTCGTCCACGCCGCCGCCGGCGGCGTCGGGATGGCCGCGGTGCATCTCGCCCAGCGCATCGGCGCCGAGGTGTTCGCGACGGCGAGCCCCGCCAAGTGGGACGTCCTGCGCGAGCTCGGGATCGACGACGCCCACATCGCCTCCTCGCGCGATCGCGGGTTCGCCGAGCGGTTCGGCGCGGCGACCGGCGGCGAGGGCGTGGACGTCGTGCTCAACAGCCTCGGCGGCGCGCTCGTCGACGCCTCGCTGAGCCTGCTGCCGCGCGGCGGTCGCTTCGTCGAGCTCGGCACGGCGGACGTGCGCGACCCCGCGGCGGTCGCGGCCGCGCACCCCGGCGTCGCCTACGCGGTCGCCGACCTGCTGGGCAGCGAGCCGCAGCGCCTCGGCGCGATCCTGCGCGACGTCGCCGGCCGCATGGAGCGCGGCGAGCCGGCGCCGCCGCGGCTGACCGCATGGGACGTGCGCGACGGATCCGAGGCGCTGGCGTTCGTCGGCCGGGCGCGGCACGCCGGCAAGGTCGTCCTCACGATCCCGCGCGCGCTCGACCCGCGCGGGACCGTCCTCGTCACCGGCGGGACCGGCGGCCTCGGCGCCGTCGTCGCGGAGCACCTCGCCCGCGCCCACGGGGTGCGCCGGCTGCTGCTCGTCAGCCGCCGCGGCCCGGCCGCCGACGGCGCGCAGGCGCTGTGCGAGCGGCTCGCCGAGCTCGGCTGCCACGCCTCGGTCGCGGCCTGCGACGTGGGCGACCGCGACGCGCTCGCGCGGCTGCTGGCGGCGATCGACCCCGGCGCGCCGCTGACGGCGGTCGTCCACGCGGCGGGGACGATCGACAACGCGATGGTGCGGTCGCTCGACGCCGCCGCGCTCGACGCGGTCATGCGTCCCAAGGCCGACGCCGCGCGCTGGCTGGACGAGCTGACGGCCGGGCTCGACCTCGCGGCCTTCGTCATGTTCTCCTCGGTCGCGGCGACGTTCAGTCATCCCGGGCAGGGCAACTACGCCGCCGCCAACGCCTACCTCGATGGGCTCGCCGCCCGCCGGCGCGCCGCCGGGCTGCCGGCGACGGCGGTCGCGTGGGGGCTCTGGGGCACGGAGCGCGGGATGTCGTCGCGGCTGAGCCGGGAGGACGTCGAGGTGCTGGCGGCCGACACCGGGCAGCGCGTGCTGCCCGCCGAGCGCGCGCTCGCGCTGCTCGACGTCGCGCTCGTCCATCGCGAGCCGCTGCTCGTCGCCACGACGCTCGACCTCGGCAGCCTGCGCGCGCAGGCGCGCGAGGGCATGCTGCCGGCGCTGCTCTCCGAGCTCGTCCGCGCGCCTGCGCGGCGGCCGGGCCTGCGGGTGGGGGCGGGGGCGTCGCTGGCGCGCCAGCTCGCGTCGGCGCCCGCCGACGAGCGCCCCGCGCTCGTGCTCGACGTCGTGCGCGCGCAGGCCGCGGCGGTCCTCGGCCACCGCTCGGCGGGCGACGTGCCGCCCGAGCGCACGTTCAAGGAGCTCGGCTTCGACTCGCTCGGGTCGGTCGTGCTGCGCAACCGGCTGACGCAGATCACCGGGCTCGACCTGCCCTCGACGCTCGTCTTCGACCATCCGACGCCGCTCGAGATGGCGGCGTTCCTTCGCTCCGAGGCCGAGGCGCACGCCGCGCACGAGGACGGCGGCGGCGAGGACGCCGCCGCGGCGGCCGGGTCCTCGCCCGTCCCGCACGCGCCCGCCGCGCGCGCGCCGCGGACCCCTGCGCCGGCGCCCGTGGCCGCCGGGACCGACCCCGACGTCCCGCCGCCCGCACCGCCCGACGACCCCGCGGCGAGCAGCGTGCGCGGCGCCGCCGGCGCGCCCCCGGCGACCCCGGCGACGACGGACGCCGCGCCGCAGGATCGCCGCTACCGTGGCCGCGTGCTGAGTTCGATCGCCGCAGCGGCTCGGGGCCTGCGCTTCCGGACCTGGGTGCTGCGCAACCGCGCCCGGCTCGCGCGCCTCGGCTGCCGCCTCGTCGTCGAGACGCGGGACACGCCGCGCTTCGAGGGCCTTCCGCGCCTCGTCGTCGACGCGATCGGCGACCGCCGCGGAACGCTGACGCTGCGCATCGGGCGCGGCTGCCGCCTGGGGCGCGACCTGACGCTCGACGTCTGGACGCACGCCGACGGCCTCGTCGAGCTCGGCGACGCCTGCTCGTTTCAGGACCACGTGCGGCTGCAGCCGTGGGGCGGCAGGATCCGCATCGCAGGCGGCGTGCACGTGCGCGACGGCGCCGAGCTGAAGTCCAAGGGCGAGCTCTCCGTCGGGCCCGGCTCGGCGATCGGGCGCAACGCCACGATCCACTGCCACGCGCGCATCGAGCTGGCCGACCACGTCGCCGTGGCCGAGGGCGCGAACGTCATGGACTCCGACCACACGCACGACGGCAGCGACACCCACTTCATCCTGCAGCGGGTGGTGTCGGCCCCGGTGCGGATCGACAGCAACGTCCTCGTGGGCACGAACGCCATGGTCCTGCGCGGCTCGCACGTCGGTCGCAACGCGGTCATCGCGGCCGGCGCGGTGCTCACCGGCGGCGAGTACCCCGCCGGTCATCTGCTGGCGGGCGCCCCGGCCCAGGCGCTGCGCCCCCTGACCCCCGGCGAGTCGCGATCCGCCTGACCGGCGTGAGCAGCGGGGGCGGGCCGCCGGGAAGGCCGAACCCGCCGAGCACGCCGCGCACCTCGCGCGGGTCCTCGCGCCGCAGCGCGCACAGCGCCGCGCCGGCGACGGCGTCGGCCAGCAGCGCGGCCGCGAGCGCGGCACGCCGCGGCCGGCCCCAGTGCTTGGCGGCGTAGCGGCGCAGCGAGGCGACCCATTCGGCGCGCATCCGCGCCGGGTCGGCGCGCTGGGCGCGGCCGACGCTCGTGCCGTAGCCGTGCGCCGCGGTCGCGGCGGGCACGATCTCCACGCCGCGGCCGGCCACGTGCAGCCGCTCGCAGAGGTCGCCGTCGTTGAAGAACAGCGCGAAGCGCTCGTCGAGCGGGGCCGGCGCAAGCTCCTCGCGCCGTCCCATGACGCAGGCCGCGGCAGGGCAGAAGACCGCGACGGGCTCGCGCGGGGGCCCGGCCGCCCAGAGGTCGCGCTCGTAGCGCCGCGTGGCCCGCACCCGGCCGCCGCGCAGGCCCGCGTCGATCCGCCGCCCGACGGTCGTGTACGCCCACAGGACGCCGCGCAGCCCGACACGGCGGCGCGCGTGCAGTTGGGGCGTGCCGTCGGGATCGTGCAGGAGTGCCGCCGCGAGCGCGACCCCGGGCCGGGCGTCCAGGTGGTCGCGCAGCGCTCGCACGCAGCCGGGATCCATGACGCAGTCGGGGTTGAGGATGAGGACGTGCTCGCCCGCCGAGGCGGCGAAGGCGGCGTTCACCGCGGCGGCGAACCCGCGGTTGGAGCCCATCTCCAGCAGGCGCACGCCGTCGCCCGCCCGCGCTCGGACGTGCGCGGCGGTGTCGTCGCGCGAGGCGTTGTCGGCGACGAGGACCTCGATGTCGAGGTCGTCGCCGGCCTGCGCCAACGCGCCGTCGAGGCACGCCGCGATCTCGTCGCCGTGGTCGTAGGTGACGATGAGGACAGACACTGGGCCGCGGGGGGACACGGCGTCAGCCTACGACCGGCGCCCCGGCCGGGACGGCCCGGGACCGGGACCCGAAGGTCGCGGACCCGGGGCCGGCGCGGGCTAGGGGAGGCTCGTCAGCGCGATGTTGCTGACCGGCGTCGCGATGATCGACGTCTCGGAGAGGCGGAACGCGACCCCCGCCGCGCACTCGAGCGCGAACTCGGCCGGCGCGCCCACCGTGCGCGTCGTCTGCATGAACAGCGTCGCCGGCGTTTGCTGATGGTTGACGACGACGTTCTGGAGGGCCTCCGTGGCGTCGCCCGCCGCGTCGAGCTTGCAGCGGCCGCCGAGCGCGCCGGCCTTCTGCACGAGGGCGTCGAGCGGACCCTGCGGGCCGATGAGCGCCGTCATCACCGTCGAGGCGGTGACCGTGTACGCGCCGGCCGGCACGGTGAGCGAGGCGACCTTCACCATGACGTTGGCGGGCTGGCCCTCGGGGCCGGAGCGGCGCGCCGCGTGATACGCCGTGGTGGCGCCGCCGCCCCGCGTCACGGCGCCGCCGCCGCCGCTGCCGCCGAGCTTCCTGACGACGCCGGAGGACAGCCGGCTCTCGGTGATCGTCCCCTTCTTGAGGTCGCCGCTGCTCAGCGACCCGTTCTTGATGTCCGAGCCGGTGATGACGCCGTTCTTGATCTGGCTGCTCGACGTGATGATCGTGGCCGCGTAGGCGGTGCCCGCACAAGCGACGGCGAGCGAAAGACACGAGATGACGAGCGCCGGGCTGGGCCGTCGAAGCTTCATGTGAGTCCCCCTGAGATTGGATGCCTGCGTCCCGCTGCTGACCATATTGCCTGCTGCCGACGAACGGGAAACATGTGCGATCGCGGGACGGTGGGCCGGGCGGCGCCGTGCGGAGGCGGACGTTCGCGTTCGCCCGTGAGCCGGAGGTGAGGCCGGCGCCGTTCACCAGCGCGCGCGGTGATGCTCCATGACCCCGATCGCGCCCTGCAGCTCGCCGACGCCGGGCAGCCTCCCGGCGAACGTCCCGAACGGCTGGCGGTAGACGGAGTCGATGACGAGCAGCCGGTCGTGCCGGGCGCGGACGGCCTCGGCGGCGAAGCGCAGGCGCTCGCCGCCGGCGAGGGCGACGGCCGAGAGGTCGGCCTCGAAGCGCACCGGCCCGGCCTCGACCGCGCCCCGCGCCGTCCAGATCGACCGCTCGCTCGCGGTCGTCCCGTCGTTGACGCCCGCCACGAGGTTCCAGCCGACCGGCGAGCCGTCCGCGGCGCGGCCGACGCCCGCCGACCACCACCACTCGGTCGCGCGCGCGTGGTAGCCCGCGGTGTCGTCGACGATCGCGAGCGCGCCGTCGAGCGCGATCGTCCGGCCGCCCGGCAGCCGCACCGTCCCGCGCGCCGGGCGCGCGGCCTGCTTGCGGGTCCAGACGTACTGCCCGCCGTGGCGGTGCAGCGACTCGACCGCGTCGCCCTCGTCGATCGCGAGGTCGATCTCCACGCCCCGGTCGCGCACGAGCACGTGTCCGCCGGCGCCGAAGCGCGCGAGCGCCGGGCCGGGCGCGATCCGCGTGCGCTCGCGCAGCTCGCGCAGCTCGCGGTCCCACACGGCCCACCACGAGCTGCGCGCCGGCCCGACTGCCGCCACGGCCGCGCAGAGCATGAGCTCGTCGCAGAACACGGCGACGTAGCGCCAGCGCTTGAGCGGGCGCCCGCCGCGCAGGGGCGCCATCCGCGCGGGCGGCACCGCGACGGGCAGCGGGCCGGGCGGCGCCGCCGCGTCCCAGCGCAGCGGGAGGGAGGAGAGGCGCCCCATTCGGGGTAGCATCACGGGTGTTGACTGACCAGTCAATCCGGGATGGGATCGAGAGCCGATGCGCGTCGCAGCAGTCCAGCTGACCTCCACCGCCGACTTCGACGGCAACCTCGAACGGGCCGACCGGCTCACGCGCGCCGCCGCCGCCGACGGCGCCCGGCTCGTCGTCCTGCCGGAGAAGTGGAGCGTGCTCGGCCGCGGCGAGACCCTCGTCGCGGGCGCGCAGGCGATCGACGGCCCGGCGATCGCGTGGGCGCGCTCGGTGGCCCGGGAGCTGGGCATCGACCTCGTCGCCGGATCGATCGCCGAGCGCGTCGCGGGGGAGTCGCGGCTGCGCAACACCTCCGTCCACGTCGGCCCCCGCGGCGAGGTCCGGGCGACCTATCGCAAGGTGCACATGTTCGACGTCGTCGTCGACGGCACGGTCTACCGCGAGTCCGAGCACGAGGAGCCCGGCGACGAGCTCGTCGTCAGCGAGGCGGCCGGCGGCATCGAGCTCGGCCTGAGCGTCTGCTACGACATCCGCTTCCCCGAGCTGTACCGGATCCTCGCGCTGCGCGGCGCGCGCGTGTTCACGGTTCCGGCGGCGTTCACGGTCCCGACGACGCGCGACCACTGGGAGATCCTGCTGCGCGCCCGCGCGATCGAGGACCAGGCGTTCGTCGTGGCCGCCAACCAGATCGGCGAGCACGAGCCCGGCCTGCGCTCCGGCGGGCGCTCGATGATCGTCGACCCGTGGGGGATCGTCCTCGCGCACGCCCCCGACGGCCAGTGCCACATCACCGCCGACCTCGACCTCGAGGCGCAGGCGCGCGTGCGCCGCGAGCTGCCCGCGCTCGCCAACCGCCGTCCGTCCGCGTACGCCTGGCCGGTCGAGGCGCGGGCCTGATGGCGGCCGCGTCGAAGGCGGCCAAGCCCGCCCTCCCCGACAAGCGCCGCATGATCCTCGACGCGGCCGTCGTCGCGTTCGCCAAGCGCGGCTTCCACGCCTGCCGCGTCTCGGACATCGCCGACGAGGCGAGCGTCGCCTACGGCCTCGTCTACCACTACTTCCGCTCCAAGGACGAGGTGCTCGACACGCTGTTCCTCGAGCGCTGGAACGTCCTGCTGGAGGTCATCTCCGAGATCGACCGCCAGGAGCTTCCCGCCCGCGACAAGCTGTACGCGATCGCCTCGTTCATCATCGACTCCTACCGCCACGACCCCGACCTCATGAAGGTCATCATCGTCGAGGTCACGCGAGCGGCGAACTCGTTCGGGCGCACCCACCTGGCGAAGATCCGCGAGGCCTACGCGCTCATCGCCGAGATCGTCGCCAAGGCCCAGGCGGACGGCTCGTTTCGCTCGGCCGTGACGCCCGGCTTCGCGGCGCTCGCCTTCTACGGCGCGATCGAGCAGGTGCTGACGGGCTGGATCTTCGACATGCTCCCCCGCGGCGAGGAGGAGTTCGACGAGGCCAAGGCCTTCATCGTCGAGACGATCTGCGGCGGCCTGGACGCGGACTCGGTGTCCGCCCGGCCGGTCTGACAGGATCATGGCGATGGCGAACAACGAAATGGTCAAGCGGCTCGTCTGGTCCGGCCTGCTCGCCGGCATCGGCGCGCTGGCCTCGATCGCGACGACGCGTGCCGCCGCGCTGATTTGGCGGCGCATCTACGGGGAAGACCCTCCGGAATGAAGCTTGGCAAGCGCCGCGAGGACGACGACGCGACCGGCAAGCCCGCGGCAGGCGCCGACGCGGCCGCGCGCCGCCGCGCGTCGGTCGCCGACAGCTGGACGAAGCCGGCCACCGGTGACGGCGCCCCGTCCCCGCCGGCGCGGCCGCCGGCGGCGACGCCCGAGAAGCCCGAGCCCGAGACGGCGCGGGACGCGGCGGCCGAGCCCGTCGTCGAGGGCGAGGCCGTCGAGCTGACCGCCGAGGATCGCCCCACGCCGGCGTTCGCGCCGCCCGTGCCGGCGCCGATGCCCGTTCCCGTCGCCGAGGAGCCGGTCTCGGTCGTCACGCCCGGCGGAGCCGAGAGCCCAGTCGCCGACCTCGGCGACGCCGGCCCGGCCTACGCGTCGGGCCACGCGCCGACGCCGGTGCCGGGACCCTCATGGCAGGAGCCGATCGCGGACCTCGTCAACGAACGCCCCGAGATCGCCGTCGGGGCGGCCTTCGCAGGCGGCATCCTCGCCGCCCTGATCCTTCGTCGCCTTGGCCACTGAGACCCCCACACAGGACCTGGCGCACACCGTCCAGGAGATCGGCGAGCGCGTCTCGCTGCTCGTCCACGAGGAGATCGAGCTCGCCAAGGCCGAGGTCAGCGAGAAGGTCACCAAGCTCCTGCGCGGCATCGTCATCGGCCTCGCCGCCGGGATCTTCGTCGTCGTCGGCCTGCTCTTCCTCCTGCACGGCATGGCCTGGCTGGCCTGGTACGCGCTGCCCGTCGGCAGCGGCTCGTTCTTCTGGGGCTTCTTCGTCGTGGCCGGCCTGCTGTTCCTCTGCGGGGGCATCGCCGGCTACCTCGCGGCGCGCTTCTTCAAGCAGAGCACGCCTCCGGTCCCCGAGATGGCGATCGACGAGGCGGGCAAGATCAAGAAGACGCTCACGGATCGCAAGCAGAAGGCCTAGCCATGGCGACACGCACCCCCGAGGAGATCCGCGCTTCGATCGAGGCCAACCGGCGCGAGCTCGGCAGCTCGATGGAGCGCCTGCACAGCGAGATCGCCGTGCTCACCGACTGGCGCGGGCAGATCGTCAAGCACCAGAAGCAGGCCATGATCGGGGCCGCCGTCGCCGGCTTCGTCATCGGCGGCGGGATCGCCGCGATCGGCGGGCTGCTGCGCCGCAGGCGCTGACGCGCGGACCCCGCGAGCACGCCCTCGCCGCCGCGGGCGGCCCGGCGGCGGTCGTGGCACCTCTCACCGTCCGACCGCGTCCCTACGCTCGCTCGCGTGTCGACCTGGGACGCCCTGACGACGCGCCACATCGCGCGGCTCATCTTCACGACGGCGGGCTTCCTGGGCCTGCTCTACATGCTCGTACAGATCCGCAGCACGCTGATGCTGCTCGGCATCGCCGTGTTCCTCGCCGTCGCGCTCGGACCGGCGGTCGACATCGTCGCGCGCAGCGGGCTGCCGCGGGCGGCGTCGATCCTCGCCGTCTACGTCCTGATCTTCTGCGTGTTCTCCGGCGTGCTCGCCCTCATCGTGCCGCCCGTCGTCAGCGGCGCGACGGCGCTCTCGCAGGACATCCCGACCTACATCGACGACCTGCGGACGAACAGGGCGATCCGCGAGTTCGACAACAAGTACGACCTCACGACGCGGCTGCGCGAGGAGGCGGAGAAGCTGCCGGCGCGGCTCGGCGACGCCGCCGGCGCGCTGCAGGGCATCGCGGCGCGCGTCGTCAGCGTCGCCTTTCAGGTGCTGACGATCCTGACGCTGACGTTCTTCCTGCTGCTCGACGGCAGGCGCATCACGAACTTCCTGCTGTCGCGCTTCGGCCGCCACCGCGAGGAGCGCCTGCGCGGCGTCTCGGAGCGGATCTACAAGTCCACGTCGGGCTACGTCGCCGGCGCGCTGACGATCACGTCGATCAACGGCGTCCTGACCTTCGTCGTGCTGTCGATCCTCGGCGTGCCGTTCGCCGTGCCGCTGGCCGTCCTCATGTCGTTCTTCGGCCTCATCCCGCTCGTCGGCGCGACGATCGGCGGCGTCATCATCCTCATCGTCACGCTGTTCACGGACTTTCCGACGGCGACGATCGTCTACGCGATCTTCCTCGTCATCTACCAGCAGGTCGAGAACAACGTGCTGCAGCCGTTCATCTTCAAGCGCACGGTCAACGTGCCGCCGCTGGCGGTCATCGTCGCGATCCTCGCCGGTGCGTCGATCCTCGGCGTCGTCGGCGCGCTCGTGGCGATCCCGATCGCCGCCGCGCTGCAGATCGTGCTCAAGGAGTTCTACGGCGGACAGACGCTCGGCTCGGGCACCGTCATCCTGCCCGAGGGCCCGCCGCCGCCGGACGAGCCGCCGCCTCCGGCCGTCGTCGCGCCCGCGCCGAAGCCCGCCTGACGGCGCCGGCACCCGCCTGAACGGGGCGCGCGAGCAGGGTCGAGAGGCGCGCTCAAGGTCTCGGTGGCGCAGCCGATCACCGCTCCAACAACTGATGGATCGGGCACGAAGCCGGATCCGAGGAAAGGGCACGACCATGGGACGTACGGGGAAGATCCTCAAGACGCTGCTCGTCGTGGGCGTCGTCGGCACGGTGGCCGGAGTGGGGTCTTTCTCCGCGTTCACGAGCCAGGCCGGAAGCGACAACAACCGCGTGACCGCGGGCACGGTCGTCGTGGCCGACAACGACGGCGGCTCGACGCCGCTGTACGACAACACGAACGCCAAGCCCGCCGACTCGACGCAGTCGTGCATCCGCGTGCTCTACACGGGCTCGCTGCCGGCGACCGTGAAGCTCTACACGCCGAGCACGATCGGCACGCTCGGTCCCCAGGTCAACCTGAAGATCGAGGCGGGCACGCAGGCCACGGTGAGCTTCCCGACCTGCACCGGCTTCATCGCCGACGAGACGCTCTTCGACGCGGCGCTCTCGACCTTTCCCACGACGTATGGCACCGGCATCACCGATGCCGGCCCCGGCGTCGCGGGCACCCAGTGGGTCAACACCGACGCCGTCATCTACCGCGTCACGGCCACCCTGGCGTCGGGCGCGCCCGACGCCGCGCAGGGCCAGACCACCGGCCTGCACACGCTGCGCTGGGAAGCTCAGAACAAGTAGCCGAGCGGGGACCGGACCGATGAGACGAGCCCTTCGCGCCATCGGTCCGTCCGCCTCGGGAACGACGGCCCCGCGGGGCGCCCGCGGGTTTCGCGCCGCGCGCGCGGCGGGGCTCGTCGCGGGCGTCGCGGCGTTCGCCGTCCTCGCGCACTCCTGGACGGTCACGACGGCGGCGGCCGGGTTCGGAACCGACCTCGTCGTCTCCGCCGCCGCCCCCGGCGAGCTCGAGGTCACGCCGTCGGGCGAGTTGCTGCAGGCGGTCGCCATGCGGCCCGGCTCGCTTGCCGGCGGAGTCGTGCGGGTGCGCAACATCACCGGCGGCCCGGTCGCGGTGCGGTTGCGCGTCGCGCCGTCCACGCCCGAGCTCGACGATGTCGTCGACCTCGCCGTCACCTCCGGCGGCCGTCGGCTCGCGGTCGGCAGCGCCGGCGAGCTGCGCGGCTGGAGCGAGCGGCGGCTGCTGATCGGCGTGCGCGACAGCGCGTCGCTGGAGCTTCGCGCTCAGCTTCGGCGCCCCACGCAGGGCCTCATCGCCGAGATCCGGCTCGTGCTCGACGTCAAGGCGATCGGGCGACGATGAGGCTGCTCGTCACCGTCATGGCCTGGACGGCGCTCGGCCTCGCCGGCGCCACGCTGGCGGCGGTCGGCGCGCCGGTCATGGTCGGGCTGCGGCCGCTCGTCGTCCTGTCGGGCAGCATGGAGCCCGCGCTGCACGTCGGCGACGTGAACGTCATGCGCAGGATCGATCCGAGCGACGCGCGGACCGGCGAGATCGTGACGTTCGAGAATCCCGCCAACCGGCGGGTGACGACGCATCGCGTCCGCAGCGTGCGCCGCGGCGCTCACGGCGGCTACGACTTCATGACGAAGGGCGACGCGAACAACGCGGTCGAGCGCTGGACGCTGCCCGCGAACGGGCGGCTCGGCCGCACCGTGTACCGCGTGCCCGCGGTGGGGCGCGCGATGCTCTGGATCCGCACGCCGGCCGGCTGGAGCGCGTTCGTCGTGCTCCCGCTGCTCGTGCTCGGAGTCCAGGAGGTCAAGCGGATCTGGCGCCCGCGCGCGGGCAAGGCCGATGGACCGCTCGCGGTCTAGCTGGCTGATCGTCCTCGCGATCGCCGCCACCGCGCTCGCGGGAACCACCTACTCGGCGTTCTCGAGCGTGACCTTCAACGCGAGCAACCGCGTGACGGCTGCACCGGACTTCCGCGCGCCCCAGGCGAGCGCCTCGGCCGGCGCCAAGGTGACGCCGTACCTCGCCGGCAGGATCCGCCAGAACGCCACGTACTACGTCTACGCCAACGCCTCGGACACCGGCAACCCGGCGTCGGGCATCGCCACGGTCAGGGCCGACGTCAGCGCGATCACGACGGGTCAGACGGCGGCCGCGCTCAGCGCCGGGTCGTTCACCGCGCAGGGCACGAGCTACAACTACCGCAGCGCCGCGCTGACCGCCAACGCCGTCCTCACCGAGGGCGCGAAGTCCTACAGCCTGACGCTCAACGACAACGCGTCGAACTCCCGCGTGCAGACCGGCTACAGCGTCACGGTCGACAACACGGCGCCCTCGGCGACCGACATCCAGGCGGCCAACGGCGGCGCTACCGTCGGCAGGGCGGAGGCCGGCGACACGCTCGTCTACACGTTCAGCGAGGCGATGGATCCCGACACGATCGCCTCCGGCTGGACCGCGAGCGGCGCGCAGAACGTCGTCCTGCGCCTCGTCGACGGCGGTCTCGGCAACGACACGGTCCAGATCTGGAACGCCGCCAACACGGCGCAGCTGCCGCTCGGCAGCGTGGACCTGGGCCGCATCGACTACATCCTCACCGGCACCGCGACCTTCGGGGCGAGCGGTACCGCCTCCGCGATGACGATGTCGGGCTCGGCGGTCACGATCACGCTCGGCACGGCGGGCGGTTCCGGAACGAACACGGCGGCGGGCAACGGCACGATGACCTGGACGCCGTCGGCGACGCCGACCGACGGCGCCGGCAATCCGATGTCCGTGACGCCGCGGACGGAGACCGGAGCGGCGGACCGGGAGTTCTAGGCTCCGCCGGCGTCAGTCGAGGAAGGCCGGCGGCAGCCCGCCGACGCCGATCATCCCCGGCCCGGCGTGGGCGCCGATGACCGGGCCGACCTCGCTGACGAAGCGCGGCTCACATCCGAAGATCTCCACCCCGCGCTCGACGAGGCGCTGCGCCTCCGAGGCCGCCTGGATGTGCTGGACGCACCAGGCATCCGCGCCGTCGCCGTGCAGCGTGCGCATGAACTCGACCATCCGCTCGAAGGCGCGGCCCCAGGTGCGCACGCGCTCGACGGGCTCGATCTCGGACTCCAGCGAGAGGATCGGCTTGATCTTCAGCGCGCCGCCGATCCACGCCTGCGCGCCGCCGACCCGGCCTCCGCGGCGCAGGAACTCCAGGGTGTCCAGCGCAAACCAGATCCGCAGCGCGTCGCGCGCCGCCTGCGCGTGCGCCGCGACCTCCTGCAGCGTCCCGCCCGCGTCGGCCCGCGCGGCGGCGGCGAGCAGCTCGAGCCCCAGGCCGCCGCAGACCGTGCGCGAGTCGAGCACCTCGATGCGCCCCTCGTAACCGCGCTCGGCGAGCTGCGCGCGCGCCTGCAGCGCCGAGTCGTAGGTGCCCGAGATGCCGGCGGAGAGGTGGATGGAGACGATGTCCCGCCCGTCGGCCAGCAGCGGCTCGAAGCAGGCGATGAAGTCGCCGATCGAGGGCTGCGACGTCGTCGGCAGCTCGGAGCCCGAGCTCATCCGCTCCCAGAACGCGGCCTGGTCGGTCATCTCGCTCTCGCGCTGCAGCGCGTCGTCGAGCTTGACGTAGAGCGAGACCTCGTGCATGCCGCGGGCGGCGACGAGCTCAGGGGGCAGGTAGTTCGTGCTGTCGGTGACGACGCTGACGGGCATGCCGCGCCAGGCTATCCATGCGGGTCGACGACGAGCTTGCGCGCCTCGCCGGACGTCGGCCGCAGCAGCGCCTCCCGCAGGCCGTCCAGGCCGATCGTCGGGCCGGCGAGCGCGCGCCAGTCCACGTCGCCGGCGGCGAGCAGCGTGAGGGCCGCGTCGACCTCCGTCGGGGCGTGGTGAAAGGCGCCGCGGACGTCGAGCTCGGCGTAGTGCAGCGGCGCCGCGGGCAGCGTGACCTCGCTGCCCGACGGGCAGCCGCCGACGAGCACGACGGTCGCGCCGGGCGTCGCGGCCTCGATCGCGGCGCGCCACGCCTCGGGCCGGCCAACCGCCTCCATGACGAGCTCGTGGCCGTCCGGCTCCAGCCGCTCGGCGGCGCGCGCCCCGAATGCCACGGCCTGGCCTCGGCGCTCGGCGTGGCGGTCGGCGAGCGTCACCTCGCACCCGCGCAGGACGAGCAGCCGCGCCAGCATGAGCCCCATCGTCCCGCCGCCGAGCACGGCGGCGCCGGCGCCTGCGCGGGCGGCGTCGCCCGCGCGCGCCACGGCGTGGACGGCGGCCGCGAGCGGCTCGGCCATCGCGGCGCCGGCCGGCGCCAGCCCGCCGGGCACCGCGTGCAGCGCCGCCGCGGGCGCGGCGATCCGCTCGGCGAACCCGCCCAGCACCCAGGTCATCCGCTCGCAGAGCTGCGTGCGACCCGCCGCGCACCCCCGGCATGCGCCGCAGGGGACCGAGTCGCCGACGAGCACGCGCTCGCCGGTGTCCTCGCGCAGCCCGACGGTCTCGTGGCCGAAGCGCGACGGGTAGGGATCGAGGATGAGGTGCCCGTGGCGCAGGCACTTGACGTCGGTCGCGCACGCCGTCGCCGCCTCGACGGCGACGAGCACCTCGCCCTGCGGCTCGGCGACCTCCTCGACGCGCAGGTCGCCGGGGCCGTGCAGCATGGCGGCTCTCACGGCGGGCCGACCCGATCGGCGCGCCGGCGACGCGAGCCGTGCCGCGGCCCCGCGCTCACGGCACGACCACGGCCTTGATCGCCTCGCCGCGGCGCTGCAGGGCGAGCGCGCGTTCCGTCTCGGCCAGCCCGAGGCGGTGCGTGACGAGCTCGAGCGGGTCGATCCGGCCCGACGCGATGAGCGCGTACGCGGCGCGCATGTCGGCCGGCCCGGCCGACCAGCTCGAGCAGACGGTGATCTCGCGCAGGAAGAGCTGCTCGGCATCGAGGCCGAGCGGGGCTCCGGGCTTCGTCGTCGCGTAGAGGCACAGCGTGCCGCCGGGCCCGAGCGCGGCGGCGGCGCCGGAGATCGCCGGCTCGGCGGCGGTCGTCAGGAACGCGACGTCGACCGGCTCCTCGGCGTGGTGCGTCGCGCCCCAGGCCTCGGCGAGCCGGCGGCGGTCGTCGCGCGGCTCGCGGATCCAGACCGCGTCGGCGCCGCGCGCGTGGGCGGCGGCGATCGCGAGCAGCCCGTTCGAGCCCGCGCCGACGACGAGCAGCGCGTCGCCGGCCGTCAGGCGCGCCCGGTCCAGCGCCCGCAGGACGCAGCCCAGCGGCTCGACGAACGTGGCGGCGACCGGGTCGAGCTCGCCGAGCGCGAGCAGCTCGGGCACGAGCGCCGCCTCGATCCGGACGCGCTCGGCGAAGCCGCCGGGGTCCAGCGCCGTCGCGCGAAAGCGCTCGCAGAGCGTCTCGTGCCCGCGCCGGCAGCGACGGCACTCGCCGCAGGGCGCATGGTGATGGACGACGACGCGGTCGCCCGGCGCGACGCTCGTGACGCCGGCGCCGACCTCCAGCACCTCGCCGACGACCTCGTGGCCGAGCACGCCGGGCAGCTTGCGCGCGACGTAGGCGTCGCTGACGTCCGAGCCGCAGACGCCGCATGCCAGCACGCGGCAGACGACCTCGCCGTCCCCGGCGACCGGGTCGGGCAGCTCCTCGACGACGACGTCGTGCGGGGTCGTCGAACGGGCGGCTAGCAACCGGGCCCGCCGTCGGACGGCGGCGCCGCGAGCGCCGGCTCGGCCGGCGGCGACGGCTCGAGCAGCGCCATGACGGACCGCGTCGTCGGCGGCGAGGCGATCCCGCGCTCGGTCACGAGCGCGGTCACGAGCTCCGCCGGGGTCACGTCGAAGGCGGGATTGCGGCACGGCGTCCCGGCCGGCGTCAGCAGGGCGCCGCCCGCATGGCGGACCTCGTCGGCGGAACGCTCCTCGATGACGATCTCGTCGCCGCTCGCGATCGCGCCGTCGATCGTCGAGGTCGGCCCGGCGACGACGAAGGGGATCCCCGCCGCGCGGGCGGCGAGCGCGTGGGCGTACGTCCCGACCTTGTTGGCGACGTCGCCGTTGGCGGCGACCCGGTCGCAGCCGACGATGACCGCGTCGATCTCGCCGCGCCGCATGAGCCCGGCGGCGGCGCCGTCGACGAGCAGCTCGTGGCGGATGCCGAACCGCCGCAGCTCCCAGATCGTCAGGCGGGCGCCCTGCAGCAGCGGGCGCGTCTCGCACGCCAGCACCGTGACGTCGTCGCGCGCGGCGAGCTCGACGGCGATCGCGAGCGCCGAGCCGGTCCCGCCGCAGGCCAGGGCGCCGGTGTTGCAGTGCGTGAGGATCCGCGTCGCGCCGGCCAGCAGGTCGGCGCCCTGCAGGGCGATCGCGGCGCTCGCGGCGTCCTCGGCCGCGTGGATCGCCTCGGCCTCCGCCTGCGCCGCGGCGGCGTATCGGCCGGGCGGGGCGGCGAGCGCCGCGGCGAGCACCCGGTCGACCGCCCAGGCGAGGTTGACCGCGGTCGGGCGCGCGCCGCGCAGCACCGAGGCGGCGTCGCGGAGCGCCTGCTCGCTCGTGGCGCGCGCCGCCTCCATCGCCAGGCCGTAGGCGGCGGCGATGCCGATGTTCGGCGCGCCGCGCACCGCCAGGCGGGCGATCGCGGCAGCCGTATCGGCCGCGCCATCGAGGTCGATCCAGGTCTCCTGCGCGGGCAGCAGGGTCTGATCGAGCAGGCGCAGCCGGCCTGCGTGCCAGGTCAGCGCGGACGTCACGGCCGGGGCTGCGGGTGCCATGCGGGCGATGCTAATGGCGCGCGGCGCGGCCGGGGCCGCGCCGCGCCGCGCCGATACGTCCTTCAGCTAGCCGAGGCGGTTCTCGATGCCCATCGGCGCCGCCTGGGCGGGCACGGTCGCGGGCGCGTCGGCGGGCGGGCCGGACGGGCCTTCGACGCCCAGCGTCGTCGCGAGCTCGCCTGACTCGTACATCTCGGTGACGATGTCGCAGCCGCCGAGCAGCTCGCCCTTGTGGAAGAGCTGGGGGATCGTCGGCCAGTTCGAGATCGTCGACAGCTCCTGGCGGATGCGCGGGTCGGGCAGGACGTCGACCGCCGCGAAGGGCGCCTGGAGCGACTGCAGCATGCCCACCGTGCGCGCCGAGAAGCCGCATGCCGGGCTGTCGGGCGTCCCCTTCATGAAGAGGATGAGGTCGTTCTGCTCGATCGCCTCGGCGATCAGGTCGTGGATCTGGGTGTCGCTCATGTTGCCTCCGTCTTCAGGGCGAGGGCGTGGATCGAGCCGCCGAGCTCGCCGTCGAATATGTCCATGACGAGACGGTGCTGCTGTACGCGCGAGAGCCCGTCGAAGGCGCTCGCGCGGACCTGCACGCTGAAATGCACCTCGTCTGCGGTCTGCACGTCGACCTCGGCGCCGGAGATGGCGGCCGCGATCCGGTCTCTGACCTCGTCTGCGCTTGGCATCTGCCCGAAAGCCTAGCGACTGCGAAGCTTGTCCAGCCCGCCCTCGCGGGGCGCTACACTTCCTGAAGTATTGACGGTCCACATGAACCGACGCCGGGAGTTGCGCACATGATCACGATCACGGACAAGGGCGCCGAGAAGGTCCACGAGTTTCTCTCCGCCCAGGGGGCCAGCGACACGGATGCCGGCCTGCGCGTGGGCGTGAAGGGCGGCGGCTGCTCAGGCTTCCAGTACAACCTCGCGTTCGACGAGAAGCGCGACGGCGACGAGGTCTTCGAGTTCGCGGGCCTGAAGGTCTACGTCGACCAGCCCAGCCTGCCCTACGTCCGCGGCTCGGTCATCGACTACGTCGAGTCCCTCCAGGGCGCCGGCTTCCAGGTCAACAACCCCAACGTCGTCGCGGCCTGCGGCTGCGGCTCGTCGTTCCGGGTGGCCGAGCAGGAGGAGTGCTCCGCGGTCTAGTCGTCCTCCGCGCGCAGTTCGTGCGGCGCCCGCCGGTCCACCGGCACGTCGCGTACCAACCGCGCGGAGATGGTGCGCCGTCGCCCCACCGGGGTCTCGCGTACCAGCCACCCTCGCCACGATGGTGCTAGCCGTTGATAGCGCATCGGCTAGCACTTCCTGACACCTCCGCATGGATGACCCACGAGGCGGCGCGGCGGCACCGTCGCACCGTCATGCATGGTGGCCCGTGGAGCGGCGCGGTCGCGCCGTCCTGAGACTGCACCGCGGCCGGCTCGCGCCGGCCCCGGCGCTGCGCCTCAGCCGACGCTGCAGCGCGACTGGGCGAGCACGACGTCGCCCTTGGCCAGCCCGAGCGCGTCGAGCTTGACGTGCACGGCGTTGACGGTGATGCCCGTCGACGCCGCGGCCGCCCGGCGCGCGGCCCCGCGCCGAGCCGAGCGGCTGCGCGTGCGCGCCGAGTCGCGGGCGGCCCCTCGGCGGGCGGAACGGCTGCGCGTGCGCGCCGAGCGGCGAGCGGCGCGGCTGCGCGTCCCAGCCGCCGCGGTCTGCTCGTTGACGATGACCGTGCCGACGGGCAGCGAGATCGTCGTGTTCGGACCGAGGTCGACCGTCGCGATCGAGATGCCGGCGACGACGAGGCCGACGACCGTCGCGTTGCCGGTCGCGGCGCTCGCGTTCGCGCTGCACGAGCTGCGGGCGACCTTCACCTTGACGAGGCCGGCGACGTCGGCATCGACGACGACCGCGGAGCTGTCCGCGCTGCCCGGATCGGCGGCGCCCTGCGTGCTGACCTTCGCGACGTCCGCCGTGACGAGCCCGAGCAGCTTCGTCGAGAGCAGGCGCGCCGTGATCGGCCCGCCGCCGTCGGCCGGCAGCGTGACCGACGGCGCCGGCCCGACGTTCGCCGGGACGAGCCCGAGCACGTCGACGTCGGCCTTGACTCCGAGCGCGCCGCCCCCGACGGTGGCGGCGGATGCGCCTGCGGCCGCCGACAGCACGCAGGCCGCCGTCGTCGCAGCCGCCAGCAGGCGTGGCGCCGTGGCGCGGCCGAGACCCCTGGTCCCTGGCATGGTGGTTCCTTTCGATCCGCCGCGCCCCGGTGGAGCCGGCGGACGTGGTCGTCCCGATTACGGAGCGCTGATGCTCCGCTTCGGCGCGGTTATAGACCGCGGACGGGTGTCCCGGCTACGCGCGCGCCCCGCTCATACGGTGACACGGTCCAATCTGCACGGGTTTCACCGTGAAAGGCGGCGAAATTGCGTGAGCCTCACGCTCAGGGCTGGCCGTCGACGCCGCCGGGAACGCCGGTGTTCGTCGAGTACTTCGGCTGGAGCTTCATGTCCGGCCGGAAGGAGTGGACGGCCTGGGCGACGGCGATCGCCGACTCGGCGAAGCCCGTCGCGATGAGCTTGAGCTTGCCCTCGAAGGTCGTGATGTCGCCGCAGGCCCAGACGCCCGGCAGGTTCGTCCTCATGACCGGATCGACGACGAGCGCGCCCTTGGAGATCTCCAGGCCCCAGTTCTTCAGCGGTCCGAGCGCGGTCTTGAAGCCGAGCTGCAGGAGGATCGCGTCGACCTCGATCTCGATCTCGCGCGAGTCGTCCTCGGAGTGGAACAGGCGCACCCGCTCGATCGCGCCGTTGCCGGTGACCTCGCGGACCTGAAACGGGACGTGCAGGTCGACGTGGCCGTCCCGCGCGGCCGTCATGACCTGGTTGACGGTCAGCTCATGGGCGCGGAAGCCCTCGCGGCGGTGGCACAGCGCGACGGACTCGGCGGTGCCCTGCAGGTTCATGACCCAGTCGCAGGCCGAGTCGCCGCCGCCGATGATGAGTACCTTCTTGCCGGCGAACTCCGACTTCGAGCCGACGAGGTAGTGCGCGCCGCGTCCCTCCCAGGGCGACATGTCGAAGCCGGGCAGCTTCTTGGGCTCGAAGGCGCCGTGGCCGCCGGCGATGATGACGGCGCGGCTGCGCAGCTGCGGGTGGTCGGGGTTGTTCGTGTTCAGGACGACGAGGTCGTCCTCCCACTCGATCGTCTCGATCGTCGTCTCGAGATGCACGGGGACGTCGAACTGCTCGAGCGTCTGGCGGCGCAGCCCCTCGACGAGGTCCTTGGCGAGGATCCTCGGGTGACCGGGCACGTCGAAGATCCACTTCTCCGGGTACAGCGCGGTGAGCTGCCCCCCGATCTGCGGCAGGGAGTCGACGATGCGCGAGGACGCCTCGCGCATGCCGGCCCAGAAGGCGGTGCTCAGGCCGACGGGGCCGGCCCCGATGACGGTGATGTCCCTGATCTCGCCGGGCTGCTCGGACATCGTCACCCCACCTCCGCGGCGACGGGCGCGCCGTCGAGCGCCGCGAGCGCGCGCTCGACGGACATGCTGATGCACGTGAGCGTCGGCGTGTCGCGCAGCGTGTAGGAGGAGGACTCGGTCGTGCGCAGCCGCTGGACGAGGTCCAGGAACGAGCCGGCGTCGTCGGTCTCGAAGGCGACGACGAACTCCTGGTCGTCCAGGCCGAAGGAGTACGACGTGTTGAGGTCGATGTTCGGGTACTCGCGGCCGAGCCGGATGTGCTCCTGCATGATCCGGTAGCGCTCCTGCTGGTCGAGCGCGTACCAGGCGCGCGTCTTGACGAAGGGATAGACGAAGAGGTACTTCGCGTGCGCCGGGCGGACCTCCAGGCGCGACTCGTCGGAGTACTCCGAGGCCTTCGTCATCGCCAGGAACGAGTGCGGGATCGTCGCCCACCGCATGAGGCCGCTCTGCCCGAGGACGACGTGGAACTCGTGGATGCGATCGAGGTTCTGTGCCTGCGTGAGCACCATGAGGTCGGCGTCGCCGCGCGTGCCGACCGTCGAGAACGCCCGCAGCAGGTGGCCGTCGGCGAAGTCAGCGCACGCCGCCGCGAACTCGCGCTTGCCCGCCTCGCGCACGTCGGGCTCCAGCCGCCGCCAGGCGGGGTCGATCTTCAGGAACGTGTACTTGACGAAGTGTCGCGTCGGCACAGCAACAGGATAGAACGGGCGCTCGCCGGGGCAGCGGCGGCGACGCCGGCGCAGCGGCCCCTCGGGACGGGGAGCGCGCGGCCGCGGGGGAGGGCGGGGGCGGCGGCGCAATACGATCGGGGCTCTGCGCCAGCGCGAGCACCATCGGGTCGGTCGTCGTGAAGGTGCACATCGCGCATGATGCGTCGGCACCGACAGAGAGGATTGCGGGGGATGCCGCGTCCGCCACACCTCCCGGCCCCCGACGACGACGCCGAGGCGCACTCGAGGTTCCGCGGGCCCCTGCGCCCGCGCGCGCCGCTGCGGGCCGTTGCGCCGGCGCTGGTCGCGCTCGCCCTCCTCGCGGCCGGGCCGGGCGCCGGGGCGGCGTCCGCGACGGCCGACCGGCCGCGCGCCGTGATCGCGTTCCTGCCCGCGGGCGGAGACGACAACCCCGCACCGGTGCTCGATCGCCTGGACGACCGCCGCGAGCTCGCGCTCGGCCTCATGAGCGCGACCCAGGGCCAGTTCTCGCCGCAGCAGATGATGCTCGACATGTCGGCCGGGTCGCGGACGTCGCGGGCGGTCTACAGGCCCGAGATGCCGCCGCGGCTGGAGCTCGTCGTGGGCGGCGACGGCAGCGGGTTCGTCTTCGGCTGGAGCCAGGCGACCGCGCGCGCCGAGACCGCCCTCGCGCAGATCGACCCGGGGATGCTCGCCTCCGAGGTCCCCGGCGGCGCCGGCTACGCCGGCGTGGCGGGGCGCTCGAACGTCGAGGCCGTCGTCGCCGCCGACCGCGACGGCGACGTCACGGCCGTGTCGCTGGGGTCCGCGGCCACGATCGCGGCTCGCGCCCGGGCGCTGCTGTCGCGCCGGCGGCTCGTCGTCGTCGGGCTGCCGACGGCGGCCCGGGGCGACCGCGCGCTCGACGAGCTGCTGCGCTCCCGCCGACGCGGCGACCTGCTCGTCGTCGTCCAGGCGCCCCCGCGCGCGCGAGCGCCGCAGCTGCTGCCGATCGGGATCGCCGGCCTCGAGTCCGATGGCTCGCTGACGTCGGCGACGACCCACCTGGAGGGCATCGTCGCCGGCATCGACGTCCCGTCCACGGTTCTGCGCCATCTCGGTGCCGAGGTCCCGGGCGCGGTCCGCGGGCAGCTCGTGCGCGCCGAGGGCAGCCGCGACGCCGCCGGCCTGGAGCTCGTCGAGGCGCGGCTACGGGTCGTCGGCGGGCGGCGCACGTCGATGCTGGGGGCGCTCGTCTTCAGCTGGGTGGCGCTCGTCCTGGCGCTCGGGATCGCCGCCGACCGGCGCGGCGTGCGCGCGGGAATGCGGATCGGCGGGCTGGCGTTCATGTGGGTCCTGCCGATGCTGCTGCTCACGGCGTGGCTGGCGCCCCCGCGCCTGGCGGAGATCGCGGTCGTCGTCGGCGGCGCCTTCGCGCTCGGCGCGCTGACCGATCGCCTCGTGGCCTGGCCGCGCGCGCCGCTCGTGCCGGCGGCGACGGCGATCGTCGCCTACGCCGTCGACCTCGCGTTCGGCTCGCCGCTCATCATCCGCTCGCTGCTCGGTCCCAACCCGCGCTCGGGCGCGCGCTTCTACGGCCTGGGCAACGAGCTCGAGTCGACGCTGGCCGCGCTGCTGCTCGTCGCGCTCGGCGCGCTGCTCTGGGGGCGCGGGCGCTCGCGCTCGAGCGCCGCGATCGTCGCGACGGCCGGGGCGGTGTTCGCGGTCTTCGTCGGCGCCGGGCAGCTCGGGGCCGACGTCGGCGGGGTCATCACGGTCGGCGCCGGCGTCGCGGCGGCGACCCTGCTCATGCTGCCCGGCACCCCGTCGCGGCGCACGATCCTGCTCGCGGCGGCGGTCCCGGTGGCGGCGCTCGCCGGCCTGGCGCTGCTCGACCTCGCCAGCGGCGGCAACGGCCACTTCACGCGCTCGGTCCTGCGCGCCGACAGCCCGGCCGCCCTGTGGGACGTCGTCGAGCGCCGCTACACGCTGGCCTTCAACGTCCTCACGCGCGGCGTCATGCCGCTCGTGACGCTCGTCACCCTGCTCGCCGTCGCCTACGCGATCCGCCACCGCGAGCGCGTCTTCGCGCCGCTGCGCGGCTCGCCGTCGTGGCGGGCGGCGCTCATCGGCGGGCTGACGGGCTCGGTCGCCGGCGCGCTGACGAACGACTCGGGGCCGATGCTGCTCGTCTTCGGCGTGTTCGTGCTGGCGTGCGCGACGGCCTACCTGCGCAGCGAGCCGCAGCCGTCCGCCGCAGGCGAGACGTAGGCGTCGCGCACCGCGTCCGCGCCCAGGCGTGCGGGTAGGATGCCGTGATGCGCATCGCGCTGGTGTCCCCGTACTCGTGGACGTACCCAGGGGGCGTGACGCGCCACATCGAAGCGCTCGCGGAGCAGTACCTGGCCGCCGGCCACGAGGTGCGCGTCCTGTCCCCGGTCGATCCCGACGACCCCCTCACGCTGCGGCTGCACCGCGGCGCGCGGCCGTCGCAGCGGCCCCTGCCCGATTACCTCGTCCCGCTCGGCCGCACCGTCGGCTTCCCGTCCAACGGCGCGGTCTCGAACGTCGCCTACGGGACCTCGACGGTCTGGCGGCTGCGCCGCGAGCTCGAGCGCGGCTACGACGTCGTGCACCTGCACGAGCCGGTGGCGCCGATCCCCGGCTGGGACTCCCTCATGACCGTCGACGCCCCGCTCGTGGCGACGTTCCACTGCTACTCGGAGAACGTCTTCTCCAACAACCTCGCGAACGTCTTCGGCGCCCGGCGACGGCTGAACCGGCTGCACGTGCGCATCGCCGTGTCCGAGGCCGCCGCCTGGACCGGGCGGCGCTTCTACGGCGGCAGCTACCGGATCATCCCCAACGGGGCCGACGTTCCCGCGCAGGCTCCCGCCCGCGCCGGCGCGGACCCCGGGGTCCTGCGGATCGCCTTCGTCGGCCAGGCCGTCGAGCGCAAGGGCCTGCCCGTGCTCCTGCGCGCCTTCGAGGCGCTGCGCGAGCACGTCCCCGCGCGGCTCGACGTCGTCGGCGTCGAGCCCGAGCAGCTCGAGCCGCTGCTACTCGATCCGCGCGGCGTCGTCGCCCACGGCAAGTGCGGCGACGAGGACAAGCAGCGGGTCCTCGCCGCGGCCGACGTCCTGTGCGCGCCGTCGCTCGGCGGCGAGAGCTTCGGCATGGTGCTGACCGAGGCGTTCGCCGCCGGCACGCCGGTCGTCGCCTCCGACATCGCGGGCTACCGCGACGTCGTCGAGCACGGGCGCAACGGCCTGCTCGTCCCGCGCGGCGACGCGACCGCGCTCGCCGAGGCGCTGCGCGACCTCGCGCTGGACGCGCCGCGCCGCGCCGAGCTGGCGGCGGCCGCGTCGTCGTCGGCGCAGCGCTACGCCTGGCCGCGCGTGGCCGAGGAGGTGCTGGGCGCCTACGAGGACGCGATCGAGCTGCACGCGCGGGCCCCGCGCGGCGCCGCCGCGCGGCTCGGGTTCGTGCCCGCCGACGGCGCGCGCGTGCCCGCACGCCGGCTGCGAACGCTCGAGCCGGCCCTACCGCGCTCCGCGGCGGACGCCTCGCGGCCGGGAGCGCGGATGGCGCGGCGCCTCGCGCTCGGCGCGGTCGCCCTGCTCGCGACGGCCCTCGCCGTCGTCGCGCTGCGGCGCATCGGCGTGGAGCGCATCGGCGAGTCGCTCATCAACGCAGCCCCGCCCTGGGTCCTGCTCGCCCTCGGCCTCATGTGCCTCTCGATGGTGCTGCGCGGCTTCGCGTGGCACGCGATCCTGCGTGCCGCGCTGCCACGGGCCGGCGTGCGAGCCCGCGACGCGCTGCAGGGCACGTTCATCGGCGTGCTCATGTCGGCGACGCTGCCGGCGCGCCTCGGCGAGCCGTCGCGCGCCTACGTCGTCGCGCGGCGGATCGGCAGCGCGCGCGAGCACCTGCCGGTCGTGCTCGGCACGATCGTGTCGCAGTCGCTGCTGAACATCCTCGCGCTCGTCGTGCTCGGCACGATCATGTTCTCGACGGTCGACCTCTTCACGCACCACACGGCGCTGCTGCTCGTCGCGGTCGCGCCGCTGGCGATCCTGCTCACGCTGCTCGCCGCCCCCGCCCTGCTGCGGTCGGGCAAGCCGTCGCGCTACGCGCGGCTCGCGGCGCTCGTGGCGCAGGCGCGCGGCGCGCTCGTGCAGCTCCGCGACGGCCTGACGGTCTTCCGCCGCCCCCGCCTCGGCTCCCTGGCGACCGTGGCGCAGCTGTCGGCCTGGGCGGTCCAGTGGATGGCGTGCTACGTGCTGCTCGTCGCGCTCGGCCTCGACGGCCGCGCCGGGATCGGCGCCGCCGCGGCGGTCCTCTTCGCCGTCAACGTCACCGCGGTGCTGCCGGCGACGCCGTCCAACGTCGGCGTCTTCCAGGCGGCCTGCGTCGCGGTGCTCGCCGCATACGGGGTCGGCTACGCCGACGCGCTGGCCTTCGGGATCATCCTGCAGGCGGTCGAGATCGCGACCGCGCTCGTCATGGGCGCGCCGGCGCTCGTCAAGGAGGGCCTGTCCTGGCGCGAGGTCCGGCTGCGCGCGATGCACGGCTCGCCGGTCGAGCTGGCGCCCGTGCACCACTTCGGCCGCACCGAGGCGCGCGAGCCGGCCTGAGCGAGCGCTCAGCAGGGGTTCGGCGGCAGCGTGCGCGGCCCGCCGGCGAACGCCCGCCAGGCGCGGTAGGAGCGGTAGGTCCGCCGCAGCGACGGGCTGACGAGGCCGACCGGGAACGCGCGCGACTCGCGGAAGGTGTACTGGAAGGCGGCGTCGACGCGATCGTTGCGCGCCCAGGAGCGCAGCGCCGCCGACATCGCCTCGCAGCGGTGGTCGAAGGTCCCCGTCTCGGCGATCCAGAGCCGCTTGACCTCGGGGCAGCGCTTGGCGTCGAGCGCGGCGAGCACCTCGGCGACGAGGTCGTGCTTGGCCGCCGCCGCCGGGCTGACGCGCCGCGGCGGGCGCCCGCCGCGGCCGGGCTCGCCGACGTAGGCGTGCTGGGCGAACGGCCCGTCGACGCAGGCGACGTCGCGCGGCAGCCCGCGGATGAACTCGGGCGCGCTCGCGCCGTACGTGCGCGGCCGCTCGAGCCCGGCGAGGCTGCCGAGCACGAGCGTCTGCTCGTAGCGCAGCTCCGCGCGCGCCGCCCGCACGAGCTTGGCGTAGGCGAGTGGGGAGATCGCCTTGGAGCGCACGCTGCAGACCGCGCGCTGGGGCTGCAGGAAGCCGGGATGGTTGGGCTCGTTCCACGGCGTGATGTAGTCGATCTTCACGCCGACCTTGTCGGCGAGCGCGTTGAGCCCGCGCAGGAACTTGCGGTAGGCCGCCAGCCGCGGCCGCTGCGCGCGCGGGTGGCGGCTGCGCGCGCGCTGGCAGCCGTGGACGCGGGTCGCGGCCCAGCGCGGCGTGAAGTACGGGACCGCGAGGATCCGCCAGCCGCCGTCGGCCTCCTGGCGCTGGCGGATCGCGCGCAGGAGCCCGCGCATCCCGCGCTCGGAGCGGCAGCCCCACGCGGTCCGCGGGCAGCCACCGGGCGCGGCGTCCCAGTTGGGCTTGAGCCCGGCGACCGGCTGGATGCGCTCCCAGGGGACGAGCACCCGCACGAAGCCGGGGCGCAGGCGGACGGCCTTCAGCGCGGCGCGCCAGGTCGAGCCGGTCGGCGTGATCAGGCGCGGGTCGCCCTCGGTCAGGCCGATCGTCAGCGGCGGTCCGCGCCGGGGCTCGTGTCCGGGCGCGCCCGGCGCGGCCGGCTTGCAGGACAGCGGGCCGAGCGGGCAGGACTGCGCGGCCGCGGGCGAGGACAGCGCGATCTGCAGTGCGAGGACCGCGAGGGCGATCGCGACGATGGCTCGCGGGAGGCGCACGCCGGGCGATCGTAGCCGCTGCGCCCGTCGCCACCGCGGGGCACGATCGCGTCGCGCGCGCCGAGAAGCCGGCCCTCGTCGCAGCGGGCCCGAGAGGCCGGTAAGGTCGCGCGGTCTGAGCGGCCCCGCGCGGACCGTTCGTGCTCACGTCTTCGACACGGGGAAGCTCAATCACGGTGCGGATGAAGGGACTGATGTCGACCGGCGCGTCGCGTGCGTGGCTCGGCGTCGCGCTGATCGGGCTCGCGTTCGCGGCGCTGCTGCTCGCGGCCGCGCTGCCGTCCCGCCTCGGAGCGGGGCAGGACCTCGTCGGCGCCGCCGGCCCCGCGTTCGCCGACGAGCGCGTGGCCGGCACGAAGGCGGGCGTCGCAGTCCTGTCGCAGTACGTCGACGTCGTCGACCCGCTGCTGACCGCGCGCGGCGGCGCGCGCCGGGACGCCGAGGCGCTCGTGCGGCTGCTGCGCCGCAGGCTCGGCGTGACGAGCGCGCAGGCGCGCAAGATCCTGCGCCGCGAGGCCCCCCACGTGGAGGCGCTGACGAGGGCGCTGCCGCTGGAGTCGATCGCGGTCGAGGTGCCGCGCGTGACCTCCTACCTCGCCGCCAAGCTGACGATGTCCGAGGAGCAGCTCGCCGGGACCCTCGAGCGCGACTTCCCGCGCATCTCCCAGACGCTGACCGCGCTGCCGACCGTCGCCGACGCCTGGTACGACGTGCCCGGCATCGAGGGCCTCACGCGGGTCTCGCGCGACAAGCCCGTCCGCACGGTGCCGGGGCTGCGCAAGTACCTGCGCGACGACCTGACGCCGCGCATCGTCGACAACCGCGAGAACGTCCAGGATCTCGCCGGGCGCGGAGGGGTGCGCTACCTGGCCTACCTGCTGCTCCTCGTCGCCATCGCGGTCGTCGTCTACGGGCTCGCGCAGGCGCGGAGCGCCGTCGAGCAGCCGCCCGGGAAGCGCTCCTGGTGGTACGTCGTCGGGGCCGGCGTGCTGCTGCTCGCGCTCGTCCTGCTCACGAACCTCGTCCCGCGCCTGAACGGCGGGCGCGAGCTCGTCTCCGAGCTGGAGCCGGTCTTCACGCCGCCGCGGGTGACGGCGACCGCGAACGGGCTGGACTCCGTCCACCAGGCGGTCGCGCTGGGCGATCCGCTCATGACCCCGGCCGGGGGCGCCTCGCGCGAGGCGCCGCGCCTGTATCGCTTCGTCGCCCGCCGCACGGGCCGGACGTCGCGCGACGTCAAGCGCGCGATCGAGGCCCGCGCGCCGCACACGGTCGCGCTGCTCGACGCGATCCCGCTGACCCAGGTCGCCGGTGAGGTGCCCGGCCTCGTGCGCTACCTCGCGCGCGCGCTGCGGATCTCCCAGGACGAGGTCCGCGCCCTGCTGCGCCGCCGCGCGCCCGCGCTCGCCCAGGCGCTCCTGACGCTGCCGTCGCTGACGGACCGCTGGAACGAGATCCCGGGCGCGCAGGGGATGACGCGCTTCGACGGCGTGACGCCCGTGCGCAGCGTCCCCGAGCTCGACGACTACCTGCGCCAGGACCTGCGCCCCGTGCTGGTGCGCGAGCGCGAGCACTTCGAGAAGCTGTCGGGCGGCTGGCTGGCGCTCGACGCGGTCGCCCCGGTCGTCATCGTCGCCGGCCTGCTGCTGGGGCTCTACGGCGGCGTCATGATGCAGTTCGTCGCCGGCCGCGACTGAGCCGGCCCGGAAGTCTCCAGGGCGGCGTCATGATGCAGTTCGTCGCCGGCCGCTACCGAGCCGGGCCGGAGGCCTCCAGGGCGGCGACGAGCGAGCCGGCGTCGAAGGCGCCCTCGTGCAGGGCGCCGTTGACGAAGAACGCGGGCGTGCCCTGGATCCCGGCCGCGCGGCCGCTGCGCGCGTCGCGCGCCACGCGCTCGGCGTGCACGCCCTCGTCGAGCTCGCGGCGCAGGCGGGCGGCGTCGATCCCGATCGCGGCGGCGTGCGCGGCGAGATCGTCCGCCGACAGCCGGCCGCGGGCGGCGTAGAGCGCGTCGTGCATCGGCCAGAACGCGTCCTGGGCGGCCGCGGCCTCGGCGGCCTGGGCGGCGGCCTCGGCGTCCGGGTGCACGGGGAGCGGCAGATGCCGGAAGGCGATCCGCAGGCGCCCGTCCAGGCGCTCGCGCACCCGGCGCAGGATCGACTGCGCGGCGACGCAGTACGGGCACTGGAAGTCTCCGTAGACGACGAGCTCGAGCGGCGCGTCCGCGGGACCGTCGACGTGGTCGTCGGGTCCCAGCGGCGGGTCGAGGCGGGCGGTCATCGGCGCCACGCTAGCTGCTCGTAGACTCCGGCCTTCCGTGGGCGACGTCGAGTTCCTCATCGCGGTCCTGTTCGCCGCGGCGGTGCTCGTGCGCCTCGCGGACCTCGTCTCGATCCCGTACCCGATCGTGCTCGTCGTCGGGGGCGTGGCGATCGGCTTCCTGCCCGGCCTGCCCGACATCGAGCTCGCGCCCGAGGCGGTCTTCCTCCTGTTCCTGCCGCCGCTGCTGCACGCCTCGGCGTTCCGCGCGTCGCCGCAGGAGCTGCGCGCCGCCGCCGCCCAGCTCGTCTCGCTGACGTTCGCGCTCGTGCTCGTGACGATGGCCGCCGTGGCGGTCGTGGCGCACGCCGCGCTCGACCTGAGCTGGCCGGCGGCGTTCGTCCTGGGCGCGATCCTCGGGCCGACCGATCCCGTCTCCGCGGCGGCGACGTTCAGCCGGCTCGGCGTGCCCGAGCGCGTCGCGCTCGCCGTCGAGGGCGAGGCGATGCTCAACGACGCGGCCGCGCTCGTGGCCTACCGGGTCGCGACGGCCGCGGCGGTCGCGGGAACGTTCGCGCTCACCGACGCGGCGCTCGAGTTCGTCGTCTCGGCCGCCGGCGGGATCGCCGTCGGCGTCGCCTTCGGGTGGGTCGGCCAGCGCCTGCAGCGGCGCCTCGCCGACGCCCCGCTGGCGATCTTCCTCTCGGTCCTCTTCGCCTACGGGGCGTACATCGGCGCCGAGGAGCTCGGGGTCTCGGGCGTGCTCGCCACCGTCGTCGCGGGCGTCTGGTACGGCTGGCACGCCCACGAGATGTTCGACGCCGACACGCGGCTCAGCGCGATCGCCTTCTGGCAGGTGCTCGTCTTCGGGCTCAACGCGACGCTGTTCGTGCTGCTCGGTCTGCAGTTCGAGACGCTCGTCGACATCGCCGGCGCGGGCGGGACCGGCGAGCTGCTGCGCGGCGTCGCGATCGTCAGCGCGGTCGTCATCGGCGTGCGGCTGGCATGGGTCGCGATCGCGCCGCTGCTCGCCCCCCTGCTGCCGGCCGCCGGCCGCGCGGACACCGGCGACGACTGGCGCGAGCGCCTCGTCGTCGGCTGGAGCGGCATGCGGGGCGCGATCTCGCTCGCGGCGGCGCTCTCGCTGTCGGAGCAGATCGAGCAGCGCGAGCTGCTCATCTTCATCACGGTCGGCGTCATCGCCGTCACGCTCGTGGGGCAGGGGCTGACGCTCGGTCCGCTCATGGCGCTGCTTGGCATCGACGGTGAGCGGGACTGGAGCCCGGACGAGGCGATCGCCCGGCTGGAGGCCGCGCAGGCGGCGCTCGACCGCCTCGACGAGCTCGAGGCGGAGGGGCGGATCGGCGAGGAGCGGCTGCGGCGGATGCGCGAGCTGTACCGCGCGCGCTTCCGGCGCTGCATGGCGGTCGTCGGGGGCGAGGGCGAGTCGCGCGGCGAGTCCGCGCACGATGCGATCGACCGCTACGGCGAGCTGCGCCGCGAGCTCATCGGCGTCGAGCGCGCGGCGATCCTCGGCCTGCGCAACGAGGGCCGCGTGCGCCAGGAGATCGTGCGCATGATCGAGCGCGACCTCGACCTCGAAGAGGCCCGACTGCCCGCCTGAGCGGCGCGGGCTCCGGCCCGCCGGCGCCGGCCCGCCGCCCGCGGGTCGGGGCGGCTCGTACGTGCCACGGACGTATCTGGAGCGCCCGAGGCGCCTCTGTCCTGCACGGGCCGTCGTGCCAGACGGCTGACAAGCCACTGCAGGAGAACTCATCACCATGGCCGATGCCATCACCCACTGGAACGACGTGCTGCTCGAGGTCGTCCGCCAGGTCGGCGGACCTCCCGGGCCGATCGCACGCGGCGCCGCGATGATGCACGGCGCGATGTACGACGCGGTCACCTCGATCGTGCCGACGACGCACCGGCCGTACGTCGCGAGCGTCCCGGCGACGCCGACCGCGTCGGTCGACGCGGCGGTCGCGCAGGCCGCGCACGACGTCCTGAAGGCCGCCTTCCCGACGACGACCGTGCCGCTGGACACGCGCTTGGCGGATGCGATCGCCGCGTTGCCGGCGGGCAGCGACGTGACCGGCGGCGAGGCCGTCGGCAGCGAGACCGCGGCGGCGATGATCGCCGCGCGCCAGGGCGACGGCGCCGACGACACCGCCCCGTACGTGAGCGGCACCCAGCCGGGCGACTGGCGCCCGACCGACAACAGCGCGGCGGCGACGCCGCACTGGGGCAACGTCAGGCCGTTCTGCCTGCGCTACGGGCTCTCGTTCCGCCCGCCGCGACCCGCTGGCTACGCGGGCAAGTCGGACATGCTCAGGAGCGCCGAGTACGCCGCGCAGTTCAACGAGGTCAAGCGCCTCGGCCGCGACATGTCGTCGGCGCGCACGCCCGAGCAGACCGAGATCGCCTTCTTCTGGGGCAACGACCTCGACGGCACGTACAAGCCGCCCGGCCAGCTCTTCGAGATCACGAAGACGGTGGCCGATCAGAAGGAGCTCACGCTCGCGGAGAACGCGCGCCTGTTCGCCCTCGTCGCGATCGCGCTCGCCGACGCCGGCATCTGCGCCTGGGACGCCAAGTACGACACGAGCCTGGACCTCTGGCGGCCGGAGACGGCGATCAGGCTCGCGACGACCGACGGCAACCCGGCGACCGCGGCGAACCCCAACTGGAAGCCGCTGTCGAGGAACCCGGCGAACAACAAGCACTTCTCGCCCGCCTTCCCGGCCTACATCTCGGGGCACGCGACGTTCAGCGCCGCGCACGCGGCGATCATGCGCCGGTACTTCGGGACCGACAACGTGACGTTCACGGCGACGACCGAGGACCCCAACCTCCCCGCCGGCGTGACGCGGACGTTCAACAGCTTCACCGAGGCCGCCCGCGAGAACGCGCGCAGCCGCGTCTACCTCGGCGTGCACTACCAGTGGGACGGCGACCACGGCTTCCTCTCGGGGTCCGCGGTCGGCGAGTACGTCTTCGACCACGTGCTCGGGCCCGTCGGGGCCTGAGCCGGACCGAAGGGCCGGCGTCAGGGATGACGCCGCCGACGGGCGACGGTGAACGGGGCGGCGGCGCCGGGGTGGCGCCGCCGTCGTCGCCGCGCGCCTAGCGCCCGTCGGCCGGGGCGAGCCCGCGCAGCGCGCGGGGGATCTCGTCGCCGTGCTCGCGGGCGACCCCGGCGAGCTCGTCGAGCTCGACGCACGGCACGGCGTGCGATCGCGCGATCGCGCGGACGAGCTCGGTGTGATGCCAGGTCTGCATGCGCCAGAAGGCCAGGCACACGATGCGCGCGTGCTGGGCGCGGAAGTCCGTCGAGGTCGTGTCGATCTCGCCCCAGCAGGAGACGGCGCCGTAGACCGCATGGTTGCGCCCGAAGCCGCCGTCGCGCAGCGGGTCGGGCGGCTCGTACGCCGCGTGCAGCCCGCACGAGCAGCCCGCCGCGGGCGCCTCGTGGCCCTCGTCGCAGGCGGCGGTCACGTCGCCCGGCGTCCAGATGGCCTGCGCGCCGGCGTGGACCGAGACGTAGGGCAGCAGCCCGCCGTCGTCGCCCATCCGCCAGACGCGGTAGCCGATCACCGCCTCGGGCAGCAGCGGCGCCTCGGCGGTCATGCCGGCGTCTTCACCGGCTCCGGCGAGCGCGCGGGCTCCGGCGCCGGCGCCGGCTCGGCGGGCGCCACGGCTGGTCGGCGGACGGGCTCGACGGTGATGCGGCGAGCGGGCTCGGTGGATCCGGCGCGCATGAGGTGCTCCTTCGTCGTCCTGACGGGACGTGGCCGCGGGGCCACGACGCCGATCGTACCCCTCGCCGCGGCGAGGCAACCGGGCTCAGGCGCGCGAGTCGGCCACGAGCGCCGGCTCGTCCTCGGGCGGCCCCTCGGGCGGGTCGAGGTCGCCGCGGCGCATCGTCGCGTCGCGATCCGAGCCGGCGATGAGGTCGTCGGGCGCCTTGTCCTTGGGCAGGAAGCCGGACTTCATCCCGAAGTAGACGGCCTGCGGATGGTGGGCGACGATCGCGAGCGTCGACTGCTCGGGCTCGACGGCGAAGCCGCCGGTCAGCGACAGGCCGATCGACGGGCAGTCCAGCAGCCGGTAGATCTTCTCGTGCTCGGACTGCTCGGGGCAGGCGGGATAGCCCCACGAGTAGCGCCGGCCCTCGGCGGACCCGATCCCCAGCTCGCGACGCACGCGCGCGTGCAGCCACTCGGCGGTGCCCTCCGCGGCCTGCACGCCGATCCCGTGCGTGAAGAGCTGCTCGGCGAACTCGCCCTCCGCCTCGAGCTGCGTGATGACCTCGGTCACCTGCGGGCCGACGGTCACCGCCTGCAGCGCGACGACGTCGATCTCGCCGGACTCCTTCGGGCGGAAGAAGTCGGCCAGGCAGATGCGGTGATGGCCGGGCTGGCGGGGGAACGTGAGGCGCTCCAGGACGGTCTCGCGGTCGTCGGGGTCGAGCACGACGACGTCGTTGCCCTCGCCGTAGCAGGGGAAGTAGCCCAGCAGGGCGCGCGGGCGCAGGTAGTCCTGCTCGCGCCACATCCGCTCCAGGCGGGGCTGGAAGTCCTCGCCGACGAGCTTGCGCCACGCCTCGCCCTTCACGCCGCGCCCGCCCCAGTGCAGCTTGAAGAGCACGTGCGTGTCGAGGTGCGGGAACACCTCGTCGAGCGGCACGTCGATCTCGCGCGCGCCCCAGAAGGGCGGCTTCGGGATCGCGACGTCGGTCCGCGCGGCCGAGCGCACGGTGTCGTCGTCGGTGATCAGCGGCGGCGGGTCCTTGCCGTGCTTGCGGAAGTGCTCGGCGGCCTCGCGCGTCTTGGCCAGCAGCGCCGCCCGGCCCTCGGGCTCGATGAGCTGGTCCATCTTGTTGAGGCCCTCGAAGGCGTCCTTGCAGTAGAAGACGCCCGGCTCGTAGATCTCGTCGGACTCGCGCTTGTAGGGGTACAGGGCGCGCAGGCCGAAGTCGCGGTTGATCGCCGCGCCGCCGATGAGCACGGGGTACTCAAGGCCCTTGGAGTGCAGCTCCTCGATGCACAGCGGCATCTGCTTGGAGGTCGAGACGAGCAGCGCGCTGAGCCCGATCGCCGTCGCGTCGTGCTCCTGGGCTGCCTCGAGGATCGACGAGATGGGCACCTGCTTGCCGAGGTCGACGACCGTGTAGCCGTTGTTCGTGAGGATCGTGTTGACGAGCGACTTGCCGATGTCGTGCACGTCGCCGAAGACGGTCGCGAGCACGACCGTCCCCTTCGTGTAGCCCTCGACCTTGTCGAGGTAGTTCTCCAGCTGCGCGACGGCGCGCTTCATGACGGTCGCCGACTGCAGCACGAAGGGCAGGATGAGCTCGCCGGCGCCGAACTTGTCGCCGACCTCCTTCATCGCCGGAAGCAGGACGTCGTTGAGCGTCGGCACCGCGCCGATCTTGTCGACGCTGCGGTCGATCCAGTCCTCGACGCCCTCCTTGCGGCGGCGCAGGATGTGGAAGTGCAGCGCCTCCTCGGGCTCCATGCCTTCGGTCGGGTCGGCCTTCTCGGCCTCCGCCTCCTCGGTCTTGGACTCGAAGTGCGCGATGAAGATCTCCAGCGCGTCCTCGCGGCGGTCGAAGACGAGGTCGTCGGCGAGCTTGCGCTCGGCCTCGCCGATCTCGCCGTACGGCGTGATGTGGTTCGGGTTGACCATCGCGAGGTCGAGGCCCGCCTCGACGCAGTGGTGCAGGAAGACCGAGTTGAGCACCGCGCGCGCGCGCGGCGAGACGCCGAAGGAGACGTTCGAGACGCCGAGCGACGTCTTGACGAGCGGGATGTGCTCCTTGATCGCGCGGATGCCCTCGATCGTCTCGACCGCCGACGGGCGCCACTCCTCGTCGCCGGTCGTCAGCGTGAACGTCAGGCAGTCGAAGATGAGCGCCTCGGGATCGAGCCCGTGCTCGTCGCAGCACAGCTCCTTCAGGCGCTTGGCGATCTCGAGCTTGCGCTCGGCGGTCTTCGCCATGCCGACCTCGTCGATCGTCAGCGCGATGAGGCAGGCGCCGTGGGCGAGGGCGATCGGCACGACGCGGTCGAGCTTGTCGCGGCCGGCCTCGAGGTTGATCGAGTTGACGATCGCGCGGCCGGGGATCTGCTCGAGCGCCGCCTCGATGACCTCGGGCTCGGTCGAGTCGACCTGGATCGGGGCCGGCTGCGAGAGCGACACGCGCTCGGCGACGCGGCGCATCTGCTCGCCCTCGTCGTCGCGCTCGACGAGCGCCACGCAGAGGTCGAGCACGTGCGCGCCGCCCTCGACCTGGTCCTCGGCGATCTGGCTGAGCCCCTCGTAGTCGTCGGCGAGCAGCAGTTCCTTGGCCTTGCGCGAGCCCTGCGAGTTGACGCGCTCGCCGACCATCGTCGGCCGCGGCTCCTGGACGAGCGGCGTGGCGGCGATCATCGAGCTGACGTGGACCGGCCGCGGCGCCGGGCGCGGCTTGATGCGCCGGCCGCGCAGCGACTCGCCGAGCACCCGGATGTGGTCGGGCGTCGTCCCGCAGCAGCCGCCGACGATGCTGACGTCGTAGCGGTCGACGAAGTCCACGAGCGTCTTGGCGAACTCCTCGGGCCCCTCGGGGAAGATCGTCTCGCCGTCGGGGCCCTGGATCGGGATGCCCGCGTTGGGCACGCAGGCGATCGGCACCGGCGAGAACTCGCCGAGGAAGCGGATCGCGTCGCGCATGTCCTCCGGGCCTGTCGAGCAGTTCAGTCCGATCGCCGCGACGTCGAGCGCCTCGAGCGTCGTCAGGACCGCGGAGATGTCCGTGCCGAGCAGCATCTTGCCGCCGTTGGGCAGCAGCGAGACGTGGGTCTGGATCGGCAGCTCGCGACCGGCGTCCTTCATCGCCTCGCGGGCGCCGAAGATCGCGGCCTTGACCTCGAGGATGTCCTGCGCCGTCTCGATGAGGATGACGTCCACGCCCCCGTCGATGAGCCCGCGGGCCTGCTCGGCGAAGGTGTCGGCGAGCGTGCGGAAGGAGATGTCGCCGAGCGTCGGGTCATCGGATGCCGGCAGGAAGCCGGTCGGGCCGATCGAGCCGGCGACGAAGCGGTCCTCGCCGGCGACGTTGCGCGCCAGTTCGGCCGCGCGGCGGTTGATCTCGACGGTCTCGTCGCCCAGGCCCCACTCGTCGAGCTTGAGCCGGCTGGCCTGGAAGGTCCCGGTCTGCAGCGCGTTCGCGCCCGCCTCGACGAAGGACTCGTGGACGTGCTCGATGACGTCGGGGCGGTTGAGGACGAGAGCCTCGTGGGCGCGCCCGGGCAGCCGGTAGTCCGTCTCGAGGGAGAGGTCGAGCTGCTCGAGCGTGGCGCCCATGCCGCCCTCGAAGAGCAGGACGTGCGTGCGGATCGCGGATGTGTAGTCGCGCATCGGCTCTTAGGCTAGGCGACGCCGGCAGGCGACCGCCGACGCGCCAGGTTTTTCCAATGCCTAGGCGGCGACCGCTCGATGGATCCTGAGATGCTCCTCGATCGCGGCGACGTGCTCGTGCTCGAGCGCGCTGATGCGCTGCACCCAGGGGGCGCAGACGCGGTGCGAGAGCTCGGGGTCCTCGCTGTCGATCGCCGCGGCCAGCGTGCGCCAGGCGTCGCTGAGGTCGTCGCAGACGAGCGCCGCGTGGCCGAGCTGCGGCGAGCCGAGCAGGGCCGCGGCGTCGTGCAGGAAGCGCGCCTGCAGCGAGCGGTACAGGGCCCCGCCGGTGCCGCCGTCGCGGATCCGGAAGCGCAGCGCGGCGAGCGTCGCTCCCAGACCGGAGCCGGCGGTCTCGGGCAGCGCGGGCCAGGCGGCCGCGAGGGCGTCGACGGCTGCCAGGCCGGTGCGCTCGTGCGGGTGCTCCGGCTGCGGCGGGCGGCGCATCGCGCCGACGACCCGGTGCAGCGCCGCGGCGATCGCCACGCCCGGCTCGGCGAGGCGGACCGCGCCGGCGATCTGCAGCAGCCCGTGACGCGCGGGCCCGGGCCAGCCCGTCGAGGCGCGCGCGGCGGCGAGCGACTCCACGCTGCAGGTCCGCGGCTCGGGGAAGGCTCCGTCCGCGACCCACACGATGCCGGCATCGGCGTCGTGGCCGGTCACGACGACCACGTGACGCGTGTCGTGGCGGCTGGCGGGCCGGTAGCCGAGCTCGCCGGCGTCGGCGCGCACGAGCGTCGGCCGGCCGGCGGCGAGTTCGTCGCGCAGCAGACGCCACGCCGCCTCGGGGTCCGACGTCTCGTGCCAGGTGGCGCCGATGCCGAGGTGCCGGCACAGCTCGAGCTCGAGCGCCGGCGCGCGGCCCACGAGGTCGATCGTCGGGATCGCCGCGCCCGAGATCCGCAGGCGCAGGTCCAGCGCTCCGGACAGGCCGAAGACCGCGCCCTCCGACAGCGGGTCGGGTGCGTAGGAGAGGCGGTGGAACTCGAGCAGGTCGCGCAGCGCGCCGCTGGCGGCGTGCTCGGCGACGCGATGGCGCAGGGGGATGGGGGTCACGTGGGGGGTATGCGTCGGTGGGCGGTGAGGGGTCAGTGCAGGGGCTGCAGCTCGGACCGGGCGCGCGCCGGCTGCTCGGCGGTCAGGGCTTGGCGCACGAGGTCGCCGAGCCGGTGGCCCGGGCCGGCCTCGACGTAGTGGGCGGCGCCGGCGGCGTCGAGCGCGCGGACGGTCTGGCGCCAGAGGACCGGCCTGGCGAGCCCGGCGGCGAGCTCCGCGCGCGGGTCGCGCATCGGCGCGGCTGTGACCGTCGAGTACACGCAGCGCGTCGCGTCGCGGATCTCGACCCCGTCGAGTGCGAGGGCGAACCTGCGCGACGCGTCCCGCATCGCCGAGCCGTGCAGCGGCGCCGCGGCGTCCTCCTCCTCGATGCGCACGTAGAGCTCGTCGGCGGCGAGGCGAGCGAGCTCGAGCTGCTCGTGGCTTCCGCCGAGCACGACCCGCTGCGGCGAGTCGTGGCGCGCGATGTGCGTGCCGGACAGCGCCGAGATGCTGCGCGCCCTCGCGTCGGCGTCGGGATCGAGGACGGTGAGCAGTCCGCCCGCCAGCTCGGCGCTCGCGCGCGCGATGAGCTGCTCGCGCAGCGCGGCGAGCGCGATGGCATCTTCGCGCGCCAGCACGCCCGCCGCTGCGAGCGCGGCGATGTCACCGAGCCCATGACCGACGACGAAGTCCGGCGCGCAGCGCCGCACGAACGGACCGGGGCCACCGCCCCGTAGCTCCGGCCCGCTGAACAGTGCTGCCGTCAGGTCGCCGCCCATGTCGAACGGGCGTGACCAACGCATGAACACTGTTCACCCGGAAGGCGGTGAGACGACGAGCGCTGCGAACAGGCGGTCGAGCGTCGCGCGCGGATCGGCCGTCAGGCCCGTATGGGCCGGCGACGCCTGGATGATCGTCGAGGACGGCGCGACGAGCCAGCCGAAGCGCTCCGAGGGCGGCATCGCGGCCAGCGCGCCGCCCGCCGGCTCGCCGCAGACGACGGAGCGGATCGCCGCGAGGCTGGCGCGGACCGCGTCGAGGTCGAGGTCGCGGGCGAGCACCGCGAGGCGCTCGGCGTCGACCTCGGTGCGCAGGTCCAGGAAGTCGCGCTGGCGGCAGAACACGGCGACCCCGACGTTGAGCCGCTCGCCGCGCTCGACGCGCGCGACGACACGCAGGATCGCGTAGGCGAAGGGCGTGTCAGCCGCGGGCACGGGCGATCTCCCTCAGAAACGAGCGGGGGCGCGCGAGGCGCTGGGTCAGGAACGCGGCGAGGTCGCCGCGCCGCGACGCCGGATTGACGCCGAGCCACTGCGCGGGGACGCGCGCGATCGCCTCGCCGACGGCGGCGACCGCGCGGCCCGCGAGACGCTCGTCCGCCGCTTCGATCGAGCCGGCGACGCCGAGCAGCACGTGCTCGGCGAGCATCGGGACGGGCTCGTGCGCGCTGTGCGACAGCGGCCGCTCGCCGTGCTGGCGAAAGAAGGCCGCGCCGTGGTCGATGAGCCAGGTCCGCCCGTGCCAAACGAGCAGGTTGGGGTTGCGGTGCGTGCGGTCGACGTTCGTCACGAGCGCGTCGAACCAGACGATCTCGGCCGCTCGGTCGGGATCGATCTGCGAGCCGGGCGTGAACGGCAGCGCCCCCGGCAGGTAGTCCATGCCGAGGTTGAGCCCGGGGCTGGCCGCGATGAGGTCCTGGATCTCCGGGTCGGGCTCGGCGGCCGCGAGCGCGGGGTCGACGTCGACGACGACGAGCTCGGGCACCGCCAGCCCCAGCGCGCGCCCGAGCTCGCCGGCGACGACCTCGGCGACGAGCGCCCGCTCGCCCTGCCCGGCGGCGCGGAACTTCGTGACGTACATGCCGTCGTCGTCGGCCTCCATGAGGCCGGGCAGCGAGCCGCCCTCGCGCAGGGCCTCGGCGTAGCGGGTGGCGGTGACGCTTCGCAGGGGCGCGAGCACGCGCGCAAGCTTGTCAGCCGCGCGGTCCGGCGGCGTTTCGGCGAGCGCTGATGGATCCGCGCTCCCGTGGGTACGTAGCGCGTGACACCACTTGCGTCACAGAGGGGGAGCCATGTCACAAGGGGATCCGAGCATCGATTGGAAGGCGGTCGAGCGGTCGCCGGAGTTCCGCGAGCTCGTCGCGGCGCGCCGGCGCTTCGTCCTGCCCGCGACGATCGGCTTTCTCGCCTGGTACTTCGGGTTCATCCTGCTCGCCGGGTATGCGCCCGACTTCATGGGCCGGTCGGTCTACGAGGGGCTGACCGTCGGCTACTGCCTTGCGCTGACGCAGTTCGTCATGGTCGGCGCGCTCGGGCTCATGTACCTGCGCCGCGCGGAGCGCATCTACGACCCGCTGGCCGCGCGCGCGGCCGCGCGCGCCGTCGAGGCCGGCGCCGCTGCGCCCGGCACCGGCGCCGGCGCCGCGCCGGAGGCGGCGCGATGAGCATCCTCGCGGCAGCCAACGTCGAGGCGCTCGTCATCTTCGCGATCGTGCTCGCGGGCACGCTCGTCATCACGTACTGGGCCTCCAAGCGGATGACCGGAGCGGACGTCTTCTGGGCGGCGGGCCGCTCGATCAGCGGGGTCCAGAACGGCCTGGCGATCTCGGGCGACTACCTCTCGGCGGCCTCGTTCCTCGGGATCGCCGGGCTCATCTTCCTCTTCGGCTTCGACGGCTTCCTGTACTCCGTCGGCTTCCTCGTCGCCTTCCTGACGGTGATGTTCCTGCTCGCCGAGCGGATGCGCAACGCGGGCAAGTACACGATCGCCGACGTGCTGGCCTTCCGCCTGCGCGAGCGGCCGGCGCGCACCGCCGCCGCGATGGGCACGCTGACGGTCGCGGCCTTCTACCTCATCGCGCAGATGGTCGGCGCGGGCGTGCTCGTGCAGGCGCTCGTGGGCATCGACTTCGCGATCGCCGTGCTCATCACCGGCGTGATGATGCTCGCCTACGTCATCTTCGGCGGGATGCTCGCCACGACCTGGGTGCAGATCATCAAGGCCGTGCTGCTCATGGCGGGGATCACCGTCATGTCGATCTTCGTGCTCGGGCGCGTGGGCTTCAACCCGATCGAGCTCTTCAACCGCGCGCAGGCCAACACGACCGCCGAGTCGACGTTCTCGCTCGGGCCGGGCACGTTCCTGTCGAGCCCGATCGACACGGTCTCGCTCGGCATCGCGCTCGTGCTCGGCACCGCCGGCCTGCCGCACATCCTCATGCGCTTCTTCACCGTGCCGGACTCCAAGGCGGCGCGCTCGTCGGTCGTGTGGGCGATGTTCATCATCGGCGCCTTCTACGTGCTGACGACGTTCATCGGCTTCGGCGCGCGGGCGCTGCTGGGCCAGGGCGGCGTCGAGGCGGCGGGCGCGGGCGGCAACCTCGCGGCGCCGAACCTCGCGCAGTTCCTCGGCGGCGGCGACGGCACGTTCGGCGGCGACCTCTTCCTGGCCGTCATCGCGGCGGTCGCCTTCGCGACGATCCTGGCCGTCGTGGCGGGCCTCGTGCTGTCGGCGTCTGGCGCGGTCGCGCACGACCTGTGGTCCAACGTCATCCGCAAGGGCCGCGACTCCGAGCACGAGGAGGTCCTCGTCGCGCGGATCGCCGCGGCGTCGATCGGCGCGATCGCGATCACGATCGCGGTCGTCGGCGGCGAGGGTCTGAACGTCTCGTTCATGGTCGGCCTCGCGTTCGCCGTGGCGGCAAGCGCGAACTTTCCGGCGCTGCTGCTGGCGCTGACGTGGCGGCGCTTCAACACGGCCGGCGCGGTGACCGGCGTGGCGTTCGGCGTCCTGAGCGCGATCGTCCTCGTCGTCATCTCGCCGAAGGTCTGGCCGGGGCCGGACTCCGAGGGCGGCGCGCTGTCGTTCTACACGCTCGCCAACCCGGGCATCATCTCGATCCCGCTCGGGTTCGTCGGCTGCTGGCTGGGCACGGTGCTGTCGACCGAGCGCGGCAACGACCGCGAGTTCGACGAGCTCTACGTGCGCTCGGAGACCGGTCTGGGAGCGGAGAAGGCGGGGGCGGTCGCGTAGGCGACCGGCTCCGCGCGCCACCCGCGCCGCGTAGGCTGAGCTCCGATGCGCCGCCCGACGTTCGTCGCGATCGTGCTCGCCGCCGCGCTCGCCGGCTGCGGTGACGAGCAGAAGGCCGTCACGGTGACCGCTCCGCAGGGCGAGCCGGCCCCGCAGGCGACGCTGACGACGACGAACCCCGCGTCCGGCCCGGGCTCGGACTGCGGTGAGGCCGGCGGCCTGCGCCTGAAGGTCGTCCTCGGCGACCTGGAGTGCGACGAGCTGCGCAAGGTCGCTGCCGGCTACGACCTCGACGGGGTCAAGGTGCAGGAGGTACGCGGCTGGACCTGCGCCTCCGGCACCGCCGACACGCGCCCGATCATCTACACCTGCGCGCGCGACGGCGACGAGTTCGTCGGCGAGGAGAGCGGGTAGCGCTCGTCCTCGGGCGCGCGGCGCAACGCCGGAGTAGCCCCGCCAGCCCCCCTGTCGAAGGACTCGTAGGTGCCTGCGCCGGTTCGCCGTGGCGGTCGGAGCCCGGTCCCTTCACGCGCCGTCGCGGTGTGAGCGATGATCCCGGACCCGACCGCGATCCAATCGACCCCGTCGACGCCATGGCCGGCTCCGTCGAGCTCGAGGAAGGCCGCATTGGGGATCTCGTCGGCCAGCGCTCGTCCGTGCTCGACGGGGAACATCGGGTCGGCCGTGCCATGGATCACCAGCGTCGGTGCGAGGATCGACGAGAGCGGCGGATGCGGGCCGTCGTGGTCGTGGGCGATGACGTCGTGGTTGAGCAGTGAGGCGGCCCCGTCGGCGCGCTCCACGTCGCGGCGAGCCAGCGCACGCCATCTCGCTTCGTCGAACGGTCGCTCGCCGGCCAGCAGCCGTGCGTAGCGGACGAGGTACTCGATCACCGATGCCCGGTCCGTCCAGTCGACCTCCGCTCCGGCGACGAACTCGAGGAACTCCTCCGTGGGCGGCGGGAGGCGCCGTCCGACGGGAACCGCGGGCGACGTGCTGATGAGCACGAGCGACAGGACGCGGTCGCCGCCGAGCGCCAGAAGCTGTGCCATCGCTCCGCCGGCGGACGCGCCCACGACGTGTGCCGCCTCGAGACCGAATGCGTCGAGCACGCCCGCGGCGTCGTCGACGAGGTCGGCTGCGCCGTAGTCGGGGTGACCCGGTTCGCAGGTGGTCGACCGGCCCGTGTCGCGATGGTCGTAGCGGATCACGAAGCGCCCGGCTTCGGCGAGCGTCCGGCAGAAGCCCTCGTCCCACCACAGCATCGAAGCGCCCAGGCCCGCGACGAGGAGGATGGGCGGGTCGGTCGGCTTGCCGAAGGGCTCGGCGCACAGGGCGGCGCCGTTGGCGTCGACGATGACCTCGGTCATGGTTGCCGGTCTCGGTTCATGCGGTCACCCGCGACCGGCGTGAGCGGTCCGATGGGCATGCGGCGGAGCCTTCACCCGTACGTGGGCTGCTGGGGCCAGCCGGGCGGGCTGTCCTCGTAGTCCTGCTGACGCCCGTAGACGGTGCGATCCCAGATGGCGGGCGTCGGCAGGATCGCCTCGGTGCCACGACGTTCGGTCCGGTAGGTCAGAAAGAGCCCGTCGTCGGTGCGCAACAGGAACGAGTAGCCGGGCCGGTCCTGCCCCTCGACCGTCCATCCCCAGTCCGCATTGAACGTGTTGTCGGCCGACGAGACCCACGTGAGGTGGTCCCAACCCTGCCGCTGCCGCCATTGCTGCAGCTTCTCGACGGGGGCTCGGGAGACCATGGCGAACGCGACGCCCTTCGGCGCCAGCAGACCGGCCAGGTCGTGGGGCAGGTTGTTCGCTCCCCAGGTGCAGCTCGGACATCCCTCTTCCCAGTCCGGGTGGAACATGAACGACAGCAGGACGAGCTGCGGCTGATCGCCGAACAGCTCATGCAGACGTACCGGACCGTTCGGCCCGGCGAACGGGTAGTCGTCGATCGGGGTCATCGGCAGTCGTCGCCGGCGTGCCGACACGCGGTCGCCGAACCGGGTGAGCTCCTTCTCCACCTCCACGTGCTGGGCCAGTGATCGGTCGTGGTCGTCGCGATCGACGACGGGCGGTGTCGCTCGGGTCACGGAACCTCCTTCGAGAACCGATTGCAAAGTGCAACCGGTGTGATTCTAGCTAGACTGCTTGCATGGCGCAACCGGTCGACTGCGGTCCGCTTCCGGTCGAAGACGGTCGTTCCGGGTGTCCGATCAACATGACGATGGAGCTGCTGGGCGATCGATGGAGCCTCGTCGTCCTGCGCGACCTCATGTTCAGCGGTCGCACCGGCTTCCGCGACCTGATGCACAACTCGCTGGAGGGGATCGCCAGCAACGTGCTGTCCTCCCGGCTCTCCAAGCTCGTCGCCGCCGGCCTCCTGACCCGCCACCAGAATCCCGGCCACCGCCAGAAGGTCGACTACCGGCTCACCGACGCAGCCATCGACCTCGTTCCCGTCATCATCGAGCTAGGCGCCTGGGGAGCGCGCTGGCTGCCGACAACCCCAGAGCTGGCAGTCCGTGCGCGCCTGCTCGCCGACGGCGGCGACGACATCCGCCGCCGCTTCATGGACGAGCTCCGAACGACCCACGTCGACCGGCAGCTGCGGCCCGCCGGCGGCGTGCTCGACGAGCTGGACCGCGCCTTCACGGCCGTCGCCGTGGAGACCGACCGGCGGCGAACCGACCGAAGCTCGCCGACACCTCGAGCGGGTGCGTGACGAGCGTCGGACGATCGAGCCCCGACCGTGCGAATCCGTCGTGCAGCGATCGCTCGTCGTCGCCCGCACCGAGGGAGGAACGTGCGATCCGGTCGACTCGCTACTTGATGAACAGCACCTCGGAGTACTTCGGCAGCGGCCAGAGGTCGTCGGCGACGAGCTTCTCGAGCCTGTCGGCGACGTCGCGGGCAGCCGTCATCGCCGGGATGACCGTGTCGCGGAAGTACAGCGCGAGGTCCATGCCCTCCAGGCCCGGGTCCTCGTTTGCCTTCTCGAGCGCCACGATCGCCTTGTGGAACTCGCCGACGAGCGGCGCGAACTCGTCGATCAGGCCCTCGCGGCCCGACGCGATGAGCTCGTTGAGGTGGCGCACCACCGCCGGCAGCAGGCTCGTGCGCGCGATCGCCGCCGCGGTCTCGGCCTCGATGTTGAGCTTCGTCGAGTACTGCTCCACGGCGATCTCGAAGCGCGACTCGCACTCGCGCTCGGAGAGCACGCCGTACCTGCTCATGACCGCGATGGTCTGCTCCTCGACGAACCAGGGCAGCGCGTCCGGCGTCGAGCGCAGGTTCGCCAGCCCACGCGCCTCGGCCTCGTTGTGCCACTCCTCGGCATAGTTGTCGCCGCCGAAGACGATCCGGTCGTTGCCCGAGTAGGCCTCGCGGACGACCTCGATGACGGCTGCGTCGAGCGAGGACGCGTCCTCGAGCTTGCGCTCCAGCGAGTCGGCGAGCGCGTCGATCGCCTCCGCCGCGATCGTGTTCAGCACGGTGTTGGGGAAGCCCAGCGACGACGACGAGCCGAGCATCCGGAACTCGAACTTGTTGCCGGTGAAGGCGAACGGCGAGGTGCGGTTGCGGTCGCCGCCGTGCAGCGGCAGCGGCGGCAGGACCGGCGTGCCCAGCCCGAGGAAGCCGTTCTCCCCCGAGGCCGCCGCGTCGCCCGAGCAGATCGCCTTGAAGACCCGCTCGAGCTCGCCCCCGAGGAAGATCGAGATGATCGCCGGCGGCGCCTCGTTGGCGCCGAGGCGGTGATCCTGGCCGACGTTGGCGACCGACGCGCGCAGCAGCGCCTGGTGCTTGTTGACGGCCTGGATGACCGCCGCGCAGAAGAACAGGAACTGCATGTTCTCGCTCGGCGTCTCACCCGGCTCGAGCAGGTTGGCGCCCGTGTCGGTGCCCATCGACCAGTTGTTGTGCTTGCCCGACCCGTTGACGCCTTCGAAGGGCTTCTCGTGCAGCAGGCACACGAGCCCGTAGCGGCGGGCGATGTTCTGCAGCAGCTGCATCGTGAGCTGCTGGTGGTCGCAGGCGACGTTGGAGTTCTCGAAGATCGGCGCGATCTCGTACTGGTTGGGCGCGACCTCGTTGTGGCGCGTCTTGACCGGCACGCCCAGCTTCGCGAGCTCGCGCTCGGTCTCCATCATGCAGGCGAGGATCCGCTCGGGGATCGAGCCGAAGTAGTGCTCGTCGAGCTCGTGGCCCTTGGGCGGCTTGGCGCCGAACAGCGTGCGCCCCGTCGTGATGAGGTCAGGCCGCTCGAAGTAGTACTGCTCGTCGATGAGGAAGTACTCCTGCTCAGGGCCGACCGTCGTGAAGACGCGCGTGGCGTCCTCGTCGCCGAGCAGGCGCAGCGCGCGGACGGCCGACTTCGACAGCGCGTCCATCGAGCGCAGCAGCGGGATCTTCGTGTCCAGCGCCTCGCCGGTCCACGAGACGAACGCCGTCGGGATGCACAGCAGCGCCCCGTTGGGGTTCTCCATGATGAACGCGGGCGAGGTCGGGTCCCACGCCGTGTAGCCGCGGGCCTCGAAGGTCGCGCGGATGCCGCCGGTCGGGAACGAGGAGGCGTCGGGCTCGCCCTGGATGAGCTCCTTGCCGGAGAACTCCGCGATCGCGTCGCCCTCGCCGGTCGGCGCGTAGAAGGAGTCGTGCTTCTCGGCCGTCATGCCCGTGAGGGGCTGGAACCAGTGCGTGAAGTGCGTCGCGCCCTTCTCCAGGGCCCAGCCCTTCATCGCCTGCGCGACGGAGTCCGCGAGCGCCGTGTCCAGCGACTCGCCCTTGGCGAGGGAGGACTGCAGAGCCCGGAAGACGTGCTTGGGGAGGCGGGCGCGCTGGACCTCGGTGCTGAAGACGTTGGCGCCGAAGACCTGGTTGCTGGGCACCGTGAGGTCGGGGGAACCGAGCGCGCCTCCGTTGGCGCTCCACTGCGCGGCTGTCACGTTCTGCTGCCTGATTCTGCTCATGGTCCTCCTCGGGTTGGCGCGGACGACTGTAACCGCGCTGCACGGGTCCAGCCTTGTCCAGGGGGACAGGGAGAACCGCTCCCGATTGTCCACCGGGGAGCGCGGCGGCGTCAATCACCTTTGGCGAAGAGCGCCTGAGGATCTTTCGACACCGGGACAAAGACCGCGCCGGGTGCGCCGCCTGACACTGGTACGGCACTCGAACCTCTCAAGGAGGAATCCCTAGATGAGACGCACCACCCTGGTCCGAGGCGCCCTCTCGGCGATCATGGTCCTGCTTGCTCTCCCGGCGGGCGCGATGGCTCAGGATGGGCCGACGCTCGAGAAGGTGGTCGGCGAGCTCAACGTCACGTGGGTGCTGGTCGGTACAGCGCTCGTGTTCTTCATGCAGGCGGGCTTCGCGCTGCTGGAGATCGGCTTCTCGCGCGGCAAGAACGCAGGCATGGGGATCGCCAAGATCCTCGTCAACTTCGCGATCGCCTCGATCGTCTGGTGGGCGATCGGCTTCGCCATCGCCTTCGGAGGCGGCGGCTGGCTCGCCGGCAACACGGGCTGGCTGTTCCAGTTCGGCCGCGACGTCGCGGGCGACCCCGCCACCGGCGAGACCGCGTCCTTCTTCGTCTTCCAGTTCATGTTCGCCGCCGTCTCGCTGGCGATCGTCTGGGGCACGACGCTCGAGCGCATGAAGTTCGCCGCCTACATCCCGTTCGCGATCGTCTTCGCCGGCGTCATCTACCCGCTCATCGCCCACTGGGGCTTCGGCGGCGGGCTGTTCGCCGAGATCGGCAGCGGCGTGCAGGACTTCGCCGGCTCCTCGGTCGTGCACCTCACCGGCGCGACCGGCGCCCTGGCCGCGGTCCTGCTGCTCGGCCCGCGCAAGGGCAAGTACACCGCCGACGGGCAACCGCGGGCGATTCCCGGCCACAACATGCCGCTCTTCGGCCTCGGCGTGCTCATCCTCTGGCTGGGCTGGTTCGGCTTCAACGGCGCCTCGACGCTCGGCACCGCCGACAACCGCTTCGCGGAGGTCATCGCGGTGACGAACCTCGGCGCGGCCGGCGGCGTCATCGGCGCGATGATCATGGGCTGGCTCAAGCAGCGCACGCTGGACATCGGCATGATCGGCAACGGCGCGATCGCCGGCCTCGTCGCGATCACGGCCCCGTCGGGCTTCGTCGAGTTCTGGGCGGCGCCGATCATCGGCCTCGTCGGCGGCCTGCTCGTCGTCGTCTGCGTGCTGGCGATCGACAAGAAGATCGACGACCCGGTCGGCGCGCTCTCGGCGCACGGCGTGGCGGGCATCTGGGGGACGCTCGCCTGCGGCCTGTTCACGTCGCCGCGCCTGGCCGAGTACGTCGGCGTCGGCAAGCCGGGCTTCGTCTACGGCGACGGCCTCGGCCAGCTCGGCGTCCAGGGGGCCGCGGTCGCGCTGACGTTCCTCGTCGTGTTCACGCTCTCGTTCCTCACGCTGTCGGCGATCAAGGCGACGATCGGCCTGCGCGTCAGCGACGAGGAGGAGCTCGCCGGCCTGGACATCTCCGAGCACGGCATGTACGGCTACCCGGAGCAGTTCATCCCGCCGGCGGAGCTCATCGGCTACGGCGGCGGCCCGGTGGCCACGGTCGCGCCGGCGCCCGTCCACGCGCTCGCCGCGAAGGAGAGCCCGGCATGAAGATGGTCGTCGCATACATCCGCCACGAGGCCTTCGAGCCGATCCGGACGGAGCTGCTGGCGCTCGGGTTCCCCTCGCTGTCGATCAGCGAGGTCAAGGGCTCGGGCCGCCAGAAGGGGATCACCGAGCGCTACCGCGGCGCGGAGCTGACGAACTACCTGCGCCCGAAGGTCAAGCTCGAGTGCGCCGTCGCGTCCAAGGACGTCATGACGATCGTCGACACCGTCCTCAAGCACGGCCGGACGGGCGCGGTGGGCGACGGGAAGGTGTTCGTCCTGCCCATCGAGGAGGCCTATCGGATCCGAACGGGCGAGGCCGGTGAGGACACGCTCCAGGCACACCCGGACGCGGCGACAGCCGCGTCCGGCTAGGGGGTGGCGAGGGTGGCCGCCCCGGTCGCGGCCACCCTCGTCGAGCGGCTGAGGGGGCTGCATCTGCGCATGGTCGACGCGATCCTGACCGGAGACGGGCTGGACCGCGTGGCAGAGCTCGCCGCCGACGCCGCCGGCGGGACGGTGGCGATCGTCGTGCCGCGGCTCGGAACCGCGGCGATGGCTCCGCGCGGCACGCCGGCCGCCGACCGGCTGCCGGAGCTGAAGCGCTACGTCGCCGACTGCGTGGCCGATCGTCTCGTGACCCCGCCGCGCGGGATCGCCGCCGAGGTCCCGATCCTCTCAGGCGACGAGGCCGTCGGCTCGGTGCTGCTGCTCGAGGGCAGCGCACCCGCGGCGGCCGACGCCGCGGAGTACCTGCACCTGGCGGCCGTCGCGTCGCTGACCGAGGTCGCCGTCGAGGAGGCGCGCGACGAGGTCGAGCAGAACCTGCGCGGCTCGTTCCTCGAGGACCTGCGCGCGGGCGCCGGGCTGGCGCCCGACGAGCTCGTGCGGCGCGCCGCGCGGCTGGGCTGCGACCTCAGCCAGGGCGCCGTCGCGCTGTGCGCCGAGCTGCACGCCGAGCGCCCGCGCCACGTCGTGGCGACGATCGCCGAGGACATGCCGGGGGCGCTCGCGCAGCACATGGAGGGCATCCCCGGCGGGGCGCCCGCGGGGCGCGTGTACGCGCTGCTGCCGGCCGTCGGGGCCGGCAACACGGCCGAGGCGACGCTGGCGGCGGCGGCCCGGCTCGCGACGCGGCTGCAGCGCCACGGCATCGTCGGGCTGTCGTCCTTCTACGGCGACCCGGCGGAGCTCGGGCGGGCCGTCCAGGAGGCCGAGCTCGTGCTCGACGTGCTGACCGTCTCCGGCGAGCCGATCGCCGAGGACATCAACCAGGGCACCTACCGGCTGCTGTTCCGCGTGCTCGCCTCGCACCCCGAGGAGGTGCGCTCCTTCTACGAGGACACGATCGCGCCGGCGGTCCGCTACGACGACCAGTACCGCACCGACCTCGTCGGGACGCTCGAGGCCTACCTCGCGGCCAACTGCCACATGAGCGCGACGGCGGCGGCGATCCATGCCCACCGCCATACCGTCGCCTACCGGCTGGAGCGCGTGCGCGACCTCACGGGCCTGGACCCGATGCAGTCCGAGGACCGCGAGCGCCTCGGGCTCGGCCTGAAGGCCTACCGCATCATCGCGCCGCGCCTGCCCCGCTGACCGGGGCCCCGGCGGGTCGCCGGCGGGCGCGGCCGCTAGACGGCCGCCGTGTGCGCGAGCGCCTGGGGAGCGATCTGCAGGCGCTGGGCCTCGATCCGCTCGCGCTGGGACTGCGCGCGCGCGATGAGCTCGTCGGTGTCGAGGCTCTCCAGCGCCGGGCTCGAGTCCGCGACGGTCTTCAGCGCCTTCCACATGCAGAGCTTGCCCTCGACGCCGATCGAGAGCGTCTCGAGCGTCACGAAGGCGTTGAGCTCGTCGTCGTCTCCGCCCGTGAACTTCGGCGCCATCATCTTCGAGCCGATCTCGGCCGCCGCGGTCTTCGCGGCACTGGGCTCCGTGCCCATGTCGGCGACGAGCCGCTCGAGCGTCTCGTAGTCGGCCTTGATCTCGCCGGCGATCTCGCCGAAGAAGGGCCCGTGCTCGTCGGCCCGGTGCTCCTCGGCGGCGAGCTGGGAGATGTTCACGCCTGCCGTCGCCCCTGCGAGATGGTCGGTGAGGTACACATCGAGTCCCTGGTACGCCATCTTCGTCCTCCGATTCGTCGTGTGGGGACGACGTACCCGTCCTGCGGCGATCTACTCCTTTCGCCGTACCTCTCCCGTTCGCGGATCGACGCGCGACGTGGCCGGCTTGTCGGTGACCCGGACGGTCAGCGAGCGCTGCGCCTCGCCGCCGCCGGCGAGCTGCACGCGCGCGGGACCGGAGGTCGTCGGCGCGATCGCGTAGGTCACGACGTGCCGGCCTGCGACGACGGGGGTGACGTCCCAGCGCAGCGTCTGCGTGCGGCCGGGCTCCAGCGGGCCGGCTGACCAGCGGTCCTCGAACGCCGTGCCCGCGCCGGCCGGGGCGCTGTCGACGATCCACAGGTCGCGCGTCGGGTCGGCGTTGCGCGCGCCGCCCTTGCGGTCGGTGAAGCCGCGCAGCGTCACGACGAGGTTGGGGATCGTCTCATCGCCCGCGTTGCGGACCCGCAGGACGAGCGAGTTGCGCCGCGCGAGGCGCTGGCGCAGCGGAAACGAGGCGCGCTCGACGGTCACCGTGTAGGTCCGGTCGGCGACGCCGGCGTCGCGCCGCTCCCCGCCGCAGCCGGCGACGGCGAGCGCCGCCGTGGCCGCCACGGCGCTGCTGCGAAGTGTCGCCCGGGCCCGCGTCAAAGCGGCGCCAACGTACCACGGCGCGAGGCCGCCACCCGCCACCGATCGGGCCGGCGGCACGGTGGTGAGTGGCACCTGGCACTCCGTTCACCTAGTCTGGCTGGCGGCGTCAGGGAGCGCCGCTGCAGCCGGGAGAAACCGAGGAGAGCAAACAACTGATGGTTCGCAACGTCGCCGATCGAGCGTTTCTTCCGACGAAGGGCGTGCTCGAGGAGGTCGGCGACATGATGATCCTCACGGGGAGGACGATCATGTCGGCCGTGCGCCCGCCGTATCCGTACGGCGGGGAGTTCGTCAACCAGTTCCTCTTCGCGCTGAAGCTGTGCTGGTTTCCGCTCCTCGTCTCGACGGTCGCCTTCGGCTACGGCGCGCCGGGCCTGCAGGCGGCGAACTTCCTCGTCCTCTTCGGCGCGATCGACCGCCTCGGCGGCTTCTTCGTCCTCGCCTCGATCCGCGAGTTCGCCCCGTTCGTCACGGCGATCGTGCTCGCGGGGGTCGCCGGCACCGCGATCACCGCCGACCTCGGCGCGCGCAAGATCCGCGAGGAGCTCGACGCGCTGCAGGTGCTCGGCATCGACCCGATCAAGAACCTCGTCGTGCCGCGCTTCCTGGCGCTCATGCTCGTGACCGGGCTCTTCAACGTCTACGCCCTGCTCTTCGGCGTGTTCGCCGGCGTGCTCGCGACGCTCGTCAACGGCGCGCCGCTCGGCGGCTTCTGGGCGACGTTCTTCGGCCAGGCGTCGCTGACGGACCTCTGGGGCTCGACGCTGAAGACGACCCTGTTCGGGGCGATCATCGCGATCGTCTGCTGCTACAAGGGGATGACCGCCTCGGGCGGCGCCGAGGGGGTCGGCCGCGCCGTCAACCAGGCCGTCGTCATCGCGTTCCTCGGCATCTTCGCCTTCAACTACGTCTTCACGCAGACGTTGCTGGCGACGAGCCCCGAGCTGGCGAACCTGCGCTGATGGGCGGCGGATGGACAGCCGTGCCGCGCGAATGGATCTCCACCGCCGGGGGGATCGCGAAGTTCAGCGGGCGGATCGTCGGCGAGGTCTACGGGCTGCGCGTCTTCCGCTTCTTCGGCGAGGCGCTGCGCCAGGCCGGGATCCTCATCGTCTCCTCGACCCTTGTCATCTGGGGCCTGGTGTTCATCATCGGTCTGCAGTGCGGCATCGAGGGCGCGTACTTCAACCGGTCGGTCGGCAACCCCGCCTATGCGGGCGTGTTCGCGGCCTGGTGCGACCTGCGCGAGCTCGTGCCCTACGCCTTCGGCTACATGATGGCCGCGAAGGTCGGCACCGGCATCGTCGCCGAGCTCGGCTCCATGCGGATCTCCGACGAGATCGACGCGCTCGAGGTCATGGGCATCAGCTCGATCACGTTCCTCTGCGCGACGCGCCTGTTCGCCGCCTGGCTCGTGCTGCCGTTCGTCTACATCGCCGCGATCGGAGCCGGCTTCCTGGCCTCCTACATCGCGGTCGTCCAGCAGATCGGCGAGGTCTCCAGCGGCGGCTACTTCCTGATCTTCTGGATGTTCCAGAACCCGCCCGATCTGCTCTACAGCCTCGCGAAGGCGATGGTCATGGCGACCGCGATCGTGCTCGTGGGCTGCTACTACGGCTACAACGCGGGTGGAGGACCCGTCGGCGTGGGGACGGCGACGGCGAAGTCGATGGTCTTGAACATCGTGCTCGTGCACCTCATCGGGATGCTCGGCACGCAGCTGTTCTGGGGGGCGAATCCGAGGGCACCGATCGGAGGTTGAGGTTATGAGCGTTCGATTCCGCAGAGGAGCGGGCGACGAAGGCGACAAGTCAGGCGACACGACGAAGGGCGGGGTGGCGACCGAGGCGCAGGAGGACGCGTCCACCGAAGGCGCGGGCGACGGCATGTCGAAGGCGCGAGACGAGCTCAGCGCGGCGGCGGCGAAGGCCGCGTCGGCATCCGCCGACGCATACGACCGGTTCGTGGCGCAGGCCAGGTCCGTCGTGTCGGCGGCGGCGTCCGCCGCGGAGTCGGCCGTCGAGTCCGCCGTCGAGCACGTCAAGGACATCCCCAGCGCGGCGGGCTTCCGCCACGGCGTGATCCGCCTCTGGCGCGGGGAGGAGGAGGCCGGCGACGAGGGCCAGGCGGCCGGTGACGACGCTTCCGCGGTGGATCTGCGGGCGCAGGCGGCTGAGGCCGCGGCTGCGTCGGCGGCGGCGTACGAGCGCTTCCACGTGGCGGCTGCGCCGGGCGGTGGCGCGGCGGCCGGTGAGGTCGCGTCGGGCGCGGGGGAGACTGTGGCTTCCGCGGTGGATCTGCGGGCGCGGGCGGCTGAGGCGGCGGCTGCGTCGGCGGCGGCGTACGAGCGCTTCCATGTGGCGGCTGCGCCGGGCGGTGGCGCGGCGGCCGGTGAGGTCGCGTCAGCGACTGGGGAGACGGCGGCACCCGCGGTGGATCTGCGGGCGCGGGCGGCTGAGGCGGCGGCTGCGTCGGCGGCGGCGTACGAGCGCTTCCACGTGGCGGCTGCGCCGGGCGGTGGCGCGGTGGCCGGTGAGGTCGCGTCAGCGACTGGGGAGACGGCGGCACCCGCGGTGGATCTGCGGGCGCGGGCGGCTGAGGCCGCGGCTGCGTCGGCGGCGGCGTACGAGCGCTTCCACGTGGCGCCGGCCCCGGCGGCCGAGGCCGCCTCGGCGGCGGGGAGCGCCGCGGCCGCCGTGCCGGACGAACCCGACCACGCTGCGCTCGCGGCGCAGGCCGCGGCCGCGTCGGCCGCCGCCTACGCGGGTGTCGGCCACGGGACGATCAGGCTGCGGCGGCGCGAGGCCGCCCCCGAGCCCGAGCCGGCGGCAGCCGAGGCCGAGTCACAGGCGGCGCCTGCCGCCGAGGCAGCGCCCGCGGCGCAGACGGCCCCGCCGCCCGAGGCCGGGCCCCCGGGCCACGGGCGCATCAGGCTGCGGGGTGCGCAGGCCGCGTCCGCCGCCGGGTCGGGCTCGGAAGCTGCGCCGGCCGCGGAAGCCGCGCCCGCCGCTGAGTCCGCTTCGGAGCCCGCGCCCGCCGCTGCGTCCACGCCGAGCGCCTCGGCGCCCGACGTCCTGCCCGAGATCTCCCGTCTCGAGCGGGAGGCCAAGGCCGCGGCCCAGGCCGCGTACGAGGCCTACCATGTGCCGCACGGCCAGCGGCCGGCCGCCAACGCCCCTGACCTGCTCGCGGCGGCGGCGGCCGCGGCGCAGAAGCTCGCCGCCGCGAGAGGAAGCTGAACCACCGGTCGCGAGGCACGAACGCGGACGACGTACGCTAAAAAGGAGCACGATGTCGACGATCACCGGCAGTCAGGAAGACGAATATCGCTGGCACACGGGCGTGAAGCGCCCGCACGGCTCCAAGGACGCCGTGGAGTTCGTCGACGTCCACAAGGCGTTCGGCCGCAACAAGATCCTGCGCGGCCTGAACCTCGGCCTCCCCGAGGGCAAGATCTCGATGATCCTGGGGCCCTCGGGGACCGGCAAGTCGGTCTGCATCAAGCACATGGTCGGGCTGCTGTACCCCGACCAGGGCGACGTGCTCGTCCACGGCGAGTCGGTCCCGAACATGGCGGACGACGACCTCTTCAAGATGCGCCAGAAGTTCGGCGTGCTGTTCCAGGACGGCGCGCTGTTCGGTTCGATGAACGTCTTCGACAACACGTGCTTCCCGCTGCGCCAGCACACCGAGAAGAGCGAGGACGAGATCGCCGCGATCGTCAACCGGCGGCTCGAGGAGGTCGGCCTCCAGGGCGCGCACGACAAGATGCCCAACGAGCTGTCGGGCGGGATGCGCAAGCGCGCGGGCTTCGCGCGCGCGCTCGTGCTCGATCCCGACATCGTGCTCTTCGACGAGCCCGACTCGGGGCTGGACCCGGTTCGCACCGCCCTCCTGGGCGAGCTCATCCAGGAGATCCACGAGGACATGATGAACGAGGCCGCCAAGCGCGGATCGCCGCCGCCGGCGTTCACGCTCATCACGCACGACATCATGACCGCGCGCCGCGTCGCCGAGCACATCTCGGTGCTCTGGAAGGGCCGGATCGTCGAGTCCGGCCCGGCCGAGGAGCTCTTCGAGTCCGAGAACCAGTTCGTGCGCCAGTTCCTGGCCGGGGAGTCCCAGGGACCGCTCGGCATGGAGTAGGCGCGTCGCGCCTGCCCTCGCTCTAGCCTGATCGCACCGTGAAGGACCCTCGCCCGCTGTACCGGGCCGCGTCGCTGGCGGCCAGGCGGCCCGTGCTCGTGCTCGTGCTGACCGTCGTGCTCGCCCTCGGCGGGGTTGCGCTCGCCGCCCAGCTACGGCCCGACGCGGGCATCGACACGCTCGTCGGCACCGACAGCCCCGGCTACGCGGCGACCGAGACGTACCGCGAGCGCTTCGGCGACGACCCGATCATCGTGCTCGTCCGCGGCCCGCTGACGAAGCTCGTCCTCACGCAGGACCTCGAGCGGCTGCTCGGCCTCGAGGGCTGCATCGCCGGCAACGCTCCGGTTGGCTCGACGCTGCCGGGCGGGCCGGACGGTCCCTGCGGGCGGCTGGCGGCGACCAAGCCGGTCAAGGTGGTCTTCGGTCCCGGCACGTTCGTCAACGAGGCCGTCCGCCAGCTCGGCGACGGTCTTGCGCGGCGCGTCGCCGCCACCGAGCGCCGGGCCGCGTCGGCGCAGCGCTCCGCGCGCCGCTCGGCGCAGCGGCGCGGCGCCGGCGAGGCCGAGGCCGCGCGCGAGGGGGCCGCCGCGCGCAGGGCGGTCGAGACCGACTTCCAGCGCGAGGTCCTCGACCTCGCCGTGCGCTACGGGCTGCGCTCGATCCCGCGCATCGACGACCCGAGCTTCGTCTCGACGCTCGTCTTCGACTCGACCAAGCCCTCCGGCACCCCGAAGCGCAAGTTCGCCTACCTGTTTCCCTCCAAGGGCGAGGGGCCCGGCGACGTGGCGCTCGTCCAGGTCCGTCTGAAGGCGGGCCTCGACGACGCGCAGCGCGCCGCCGCGCTCGAGCTCATCCGCCGGGCCGTCGCGATGCCGCAGTGGAAGCCGCGCAACGGCGCGACGTACACGGTCACCGGCGCTCCGGTCGTCGTCTCGGACCTCGCGTCGTCGATCAGCGGCTCGATGTGGATCCTGCTCGTCGTCGCGCTGCTCGTCATGGCGGCGACGCTGGCGCTCGTCTTCACAGGACGACCGCGCCTGCTGCCGCTGGGCATCGCGCTCGCCGCCGTCGCGCTGACGTTCGGAGCGCTGTCGCTCGCCGGCGCGTCGCTGACGATGGCCTCGATCGCCGTGCTCCCCGTCCTCATCGGGCTCGCGGTCGACTACGCCATCCAGCTGCAGGCGCGCATCGAGGAGGAGCAGGCGCGCGGCGAGATCGACGCCCCGCCCGCGGCGCGCCGGGCGGCCCTGCTCGGCGCCCCGACGGTGGCGGTCGCGGCAGCCGCGACGGCGGCCGGGTTCGCCGCACTCGCGCTCTCCCCGGTGCCGATGGTGCGCGGCTTCGGGCTGCTGCTCGTGGTGGGCATCGCGATCGCGTTCGCCTGCGCGCTCATGGCGGGCACGGCCGCGCTCGTACTCGCGGAGCGGGCGACCCCGCCGGCCGTCCTGCGGCGCTCCGGCGAGACGGTGACCGCGCTGCGCGCACGCGCGGCGGCGAGCGCACCGGCGCGGCGCGTGCGCGCCGCGGGCGACGCGGCGCTGCGCGGCGCCGTCGCGCGGCCCCGGCGCTTCCTGCTCGTCGCGCTCGCGCTCGCCGCCGCCGGCTGGGCGCTGGACACGCAGACGCGCGTCGAGTCGGACATCCAGCGGCTCGTCCCGCAGGACCTGCCGGCCCTTCGCGACCTCGACGCGCTGCAGCGCTCGACCGGCGTCGGCGGCGAGCTCGACGTGCTCATCGAGGGCGCCGACCTCACGCGCCCGGCGGTGCTGAAGTGGATGATCGACTATCAGACCGGGGTGCTGAAGCGTCACGGGTACTCGCCCGAGCGCGGCTGCGGGCGGGCCGAGCTGTGTCCCGCGTTCTCCCTTCCGGACCTCTTCACGACGCCGGCGTCGCGGCGCGACGCCGCCGGCATCCGCGGGCTGCTGGACGCGGTGCCGCCGTACTTCTCGCAGTCGGTCGTCAGCCCCGACCGGCGGGCCGCGACGCTCGCGTTCGGCATCAAGCTCATGGACCTCGAGCGCCAGAAGGCCGTCATCGACGAGATGCGCGCCCGCCTCGACGACGGCCGTCCCGAGGGCGTCCGGGCGCGCCTGGCGGGACTGCCCGTCCTCGCCGCCGACGCCAACGCCGAGGTCGCGTCCAGCGCTCGGCGCATGCTGACGCTGCTCGCCGGGCTGCTCGCCGTCGCCGTCGTGCTGCTGCTGGCCCTGCGCGGGTGGTCGCGCGCGCTCGTCCCGCTCGTCCCGATCGCGCTGGCGACCGGCTGGTCGGCGCTCGTGCTCTTCGCGCTGCGCATCCCGCTGAACCCGATGTCGGTCACGCTCGGCGCGCTCGTCATCGCGATCTCGACCGAGTTCAGCGTCCTGCTCTCCGAGCGCTACCGCCAGGAGCGCGCGCTCGGCCGCGATCCGCACGAGGCGCTGACGCGCACGTACCGCTCGACGGGGGCCGCCGTGCTCGCGTCGGGGGCCACGGCGATCGCCGGCTTCGCCGTGCTCATCGCGTCGGACATCCGCATGCTGCGCGACTTCGGGCTCGTGACGGTCGTCGACCTGACGGTGTCGCTGCTGGGCGTGCTGGTCGTGCTGCCCGCCGTGCTGCTGCTCGCCGAGCGCCATCGCACGCCGCCGCCGGCGAGCGCTGCGCGCGACGAGCCGGCGTCGGCCGAAGCCGTCGCATGAGCGCCGACGAGGGCCCCCTCGGGTTCGGGCCTGGGCCGGAGGACCCCGCGGCGGAGGTCGCGCGGCGCGCTGCGGCGGGCGAGGAGTCGCCCGCGCCGTCGCGGCCGCCGCTCGGGCCCACGAGCCGCTACGCCTGGATCGTCGGGGTCGTCGCGGTGCTCGCCGTCGGGTGGCTCGTGGTCGGCGCCTCGCGCCCGCCCGGGCCGGGGGCCACGGGCCTGCCGGCCGGCTCGAGGCTGCCGCCGTTCGCCGCCGTGCTCGCGACGTCCCCGGTCGTCTGCGCCAGCGAGCGCGACGCCTGCGACACGAACGTCGCTCGCGCCGCGGGCCAGGGCCGCGCCGGCAACCGGCCCGCCTGCGAGGTCCGCGGCCCGACGGTCCTCAACGTCTGCGAGCTGGCCCAGCGGGGCCCGCTCGTGCTCGGGCTGCTCGCGACGCGCAGCGGCGGCTGCATCGCCGGGCTCGGCGGGCTCGGCGAGCTGCGCCGCCGCCATCGCGGCCTGCAGGTCGCCGTCGTCGCGATCGGCGGCGGGCTCGAGGAGCTGCGCGGGATCGTCCGCCGGCGGAACTGGAGCTTTCCGGTCGGCTGGGATCGCGACGGCGTGCTGGCGAGCCTGTACGGCGTCGCGGCGTGCCCGTACGTCGTCGTCGCGCGGTGGCGCGGGCGGGTGCAGGCGACGCTGCTCGGCACGGCCGTGCGCGACGAGCTGGACGGCGAGGCGGCGCGCGCGATCGCGGCATCGCGCCGCGCGGGCTGGAGACCGTAGCCTTGGCACCCATGGACGCCGATCAGCCGCGCCGGATGGCTTTGCGAGGCCTGCACCACCTCACGGCCATCTGCCAGGACCTGGAGCGCACGACGGCCTTCTATCGCGACGTCCTCGGTCTCACCCTGGTCAGCGACGCCGTCAGCGACGACGATCCCGACGCGCGGCACTTCTGGTTCGGCTTCGGCGGCACCGAGCCCACGTCGCTCGTGTCGTTCCTGGAGTACTCCGACATGGAGCCCGGACAGGTCGGCGTCGGCATGACGCATCACTTCGCGTTCCTCGTCGAGTCCGCCGAGGAGCAGCGCGCCTGGATGGAGTACCTGCGCGAGTGCGGGGTGCAGTGCAGCGAGATCTTCGAGCGCGACGGCTTCTGCTCGATCTACCTGCGCGACCCGGACGGCCACATCGTGGAGATCGCGACCCGCGGGTGGAAGTTCGACTGAGCGCGGTTGCCGCCGGGCGCCGATGTCCCGGCGGCATGCGCCCTCGTCGGGGTCAGATCATCGTGGCCAGCAGCCTGCGCTGGCGGTCGGTCAGCGAGTCGATCGTCTTGGTCTCCGGCATCCCGATCGTCGCGAGGAACTTGCGGCACCGCGCCGACCCCCAGCGGCGCTGGCTCGCGAGCAGCTCGGCGATCGTCATGCTCGCAACCTCCGGCGGACACGTCAGGATCACCTCGCCGACGGACGTCGACCCGTCTCCGATCCTGCGCTTGAGCTGCGCTCGCGCGAACCGCACCTCGTTGGCGCGCTGAAGAGCTTCCAGGTGCTGTGGCCGCGCGGGGGCCATCGTCGCTGTCGCGTCGTGCATTGGTCCTCCATGGCCGCCCCGTTCCGTGCAGGGGCAGCGCGTTGTGTTAGGTCGTCGAAAACGTGCGCGGGTCCGGCAGGGGATCGTCATTGCAGCCGCCGCAGATCCCTCTGCGGGGGACCCCTCCTCTGAGGTCCCGGCCGGTTCTGCTACTTCCCCGCTGCACCCGCGCTGAGCGCCGATCCAACGTATGTCAGGGTCGCGTGACGATCAAGGCGCGACGTCGAAAAGGGCACGCTCAGAGCGATTTATTTCTTCGGTCGACTCCTTGTGAATTCTTGGACAAGCAGATCGGCCGGTCAGACCGGAAGCGGGCCGTGCTGGGCCTCGAAATCGGCCTTGACCGAGGCGAACGCGTCGAGCGCCCGATCGAGCGTCGGGCGGTCGTGCGTGGCCATGACGCTCGTGCGCAGCAGCGCGCCGCCGGGCGGCACGGCGGGGTGGATCGCGACGTTCACGAAGACCCCGGCGTCGTAGAGCGCGCGCCACAGCAGGACGGCCTTCCAGTCGTCGCCGACGATGACCGGGACGATCGGCGTCATGTGGTCGCCCTCGTGCTCGACGACCTTGAAGCCGCGCTCGCGCAGCCCCGCGTGCAGGTAGCCGGCGTTGTCGAGGACGCGCGCGAGCAGTTGCGGTCCCTCGTCGGAGCGCAGGATCCGCAGCGCGGCCAGCGCGGCGCCGACCGCGGCCGGCACGCCGGCGGCCGTGAAGAGAAACGCGCGGCTCTGCACGCGCAGGAAGTCGATGACCTCGTGGCTGCCGGCGAGGAAGCCGCCGCAGCTCGCCAGCGACTTGGAGAACGTCCCCATCCGCAGGTCGACGCGGTCCTCGACGCCGAGCAGCTCCGACGCGCCGGCCCCGCGCGCGCCGAGGACACCGGCGCCGTGGGCCTCGTCGACCATGAGCCGCGCGCCGTGCGCCCGGCACAGCTCGCTGATCGGACCCAGCGGCGCGACGTCGCCCTCCATGGAGAAGACGCCGTCGACGACGACGAGGATGCCGCCGCCGTCGTTCTGCACGGCCTTCTGCAGCGCGCGCTCGAGCTTGTCCATGCGGTTGTGGCGAAAGGCGCGCAGCTTGGCGCGGCTGAGCAGGCAGCCGTCGAGGATGGAGGCGTGGTCGCCGGAGTCGGCGACGACGGTGTCGCCCGGCGCCAGCAGCGTGCCGAGCGCGGCGAGGTTGGCCTGGTGGCCCGTCGTGAAGACGAGGGCCTCCTCGGTGCCCATCCAGTCGGCGATCTCCGCCTCGAGCTCGAGGTGCAGCGCGATCGTGCCGTTGAGCAGCCGCGAGCCGGTCAGCCCGGTGCCGTAGCGGTCCAGCGCGGCGCGGGCGCCCTCGATGACGCGCGCGTCGCCGGTCAGGCCGAGGTAGTTGTTGGAGCCGAGCATGATCCGCTCGGCGCCCTCCATCTCGACGACCGGGCCGGCCGGGCCCTCGAGCGTGCGGAAGTAGGGCAGGACGTCGGCCTCGCGCGCGGCGCGCAGCTGCTCGGCGCGCTCGTGGCCGCGAACCTTGGCGAAGACGTCGTGTGTCAGGGAGGCCATGTAGCGTGCGCGCCGTGAGCGTCGACGTGCGACCGGTCTCGTCACGCCGGGATCTGGGGGAGTTCATCGAGCTCCCGTACCGGCTGCACTCTACCTCGGAGCAGTGGGTGCCCCCGCTGCGCATCGAGCGGCGCATGTTCCACAGCCGGCGGCTGAACGCGTACTTCAAGCACGCGGGCGCGCAGGAGTTCCTCGCCCGGCGCGACGGGCGCGTCGTCGGGCGCATCTCCGCGCAGGTCGACGGCGCCTACGACGCCCAGCACGGAGCCGGGACGGGGATGTTCGGCTTCCTCGAGCTCGAGGACGACCAGGAGGTCGCCGACGCGCTCGCTGGCCGCTGCCAGGACGTGGCTGGCCGAGCGCGGGCGCCACCACATGATCGGCCCGATGGACTACACGATGAACGACGAGTGCGGCGTGCTCATCGAGGGCTTCGAGCGCGAGCCGATGATCAAGCAGCCCTGGCACCCGCCCCACTACGCGCGCCTGTGCGAGCAGGCCGGCCTCGCCAAGGCGATCGACCTGTTCATGTGGGAGCTCGTCATCGACGACCGCGAGAAGATCCTGCCGATCATCTTCGAGCTCGCCGAGCAGTGCGAGACCAAGCACGGCGTTCGAGCTGCGCCACATGCGCCGCCGCGACCTGAAGAAGGAGATCAAGGTCTTCGGCGAGGTCTACAACGCGGCCTGGAAGCGCAACTGGGGCTTCGTGCCGTACTCCGACTCCGACCTCGAGCACTACGCCGAGGAGCTGCAGCTCGTCTTCGACCGCAACTGGTTCATGCTCGCCGAGAAGGACGGCGAGACGATCGGGATCGCGATCACGGTGCCCGACATCAACCAGGTGCTCAAGAAGATGAACGGCCGCATCCTGCCCCTGGGTTGGTGGCATTTCCTGCGCCGGGGGGCGATCATCGACCGGGTGCGGGTGGGGTTCCTCGGCGTCAAGCCGGAGTACCAGCACACCGGGACGGCGGCGAGGTTCTACGTGGAGCACTTCGACATGGCCAAGGTCACGCCTCAGAAATGGGGCGAGATGGGCTGGATCCTCGAGACCAACCGGGCGATGAACCGCGGCATGGAGGCGATGGGCGGCAGGATCGTCAAGCGCTTCCGGGTCTACGAGTCGAGATTCTGAATGCAGGCGGTCGCCGGCGTCCGGACGCAGCTGCGCTTCGCGCGCGCTGACCGGACGGCGCCGGGCGTCTGGCTGCGCTCGCCGCGCTGGGATCTGTCGTTCCTCATCCTCAGCGCGCTGCTCGTCCCGATCCCGCTGCTCATGTTCCACGTCCTCGGCGTCTCGCAGACGGCCGTGAACCTCATCGTCGCGGGGCTCATCGGCGGGCCGCACCTGTACTCGACGTTCACGTACACGTTCATGGAGCCCAGCTATCGCCGCCGGCACCGGCGCTTCCTCGCGGCGTCGATGGCCCTGCCGTTGTTCGTGACGGTGCTCGCGTTCGTCAACATCCAGGTGCTGCTGACCGTCTTCTTCATGTGGGCCTCGATCCACGTGCTGCACCAGATCACGTACATCAACGACTGCTACGCGGCCAAGGCCCCGGTCCCGCGGCCGCGCCGCGAGAAGGCCGTCGACTACGGCGTCGTGTTCCTGTGCCTGTATCCGATGGCCACCCCGCGGATCCTCGACGGCTCCTTCCAGCTCGGCGGGACGCCGCTCTACGTCCCCGCGTGGGCGACGGAGGGGCTCGTCGCCGGCGTGCAGATCTACGGCGTGGCGGGGCTCTTCGCGGTCTTCCTCGTGCTGTGGCTGACGAAGACCGTGCGCGACTGGCGCGCGCGGCGACTGCTCGCGCCGAGCGTGCTGCTCGTGGGCCTGACGATCGCCGTCGGGTTCGCGCTGCCGCTGTTTCCGAACTCCGACGTCGCCTTCCAGGGCTTCAACGTCTGGCACTCCCTTCAATATCTTGCCCTCGTGTGGTTCCTCATGGCAATGCGCAAGGAGCGCGGGGAGATCGACAATCGCTTCGTCGCCGAGATGAACGGGCCTGACCGGGCGTGGCGCTTCTACGGCCTGGCGCTCGCGCTGACGGCGGTGGCGGCCGGTCTCGTGCTCGTGATCCACGTCGTCTTCGGGGTACCTCTGCAGCAGGCCTACTACATCGTCATCCTGTCCACCTTGCTCCAGCACTACTACCTCGACCATCTGCAGTTCACGAAGCTCGGCGACGTGCTCGGCACGGGAGACCGGCTGCTCGCCGGCCGCGCATGACCGACGAGTCGCCAGAGGTCTACGACCAGGCCGTCGCCGAGGGGGACGAGGTGCTCGACGGCGTGCCCGTGCTCGACCGCGCCCACGCCCGCCCGATCGAGCGCCGGCGGCCGGCGGGCGCGCTCGCGCCCGCGGTCGTCCAGACGGCCGCGATCGTCGGCGTGAGCGTCGTCGCCGGCGCGGCCACCGTGGCGATGGTGCACCGGCGCCGGGCGCGCCGGCTCAGCCGGCGCCGGCGGCGGGTGCTCGCCCCGGTGGTCATGAGCCGCTCCTTCCTCGTCGACGTCCACGTGCTCGGCGAGCGCAAGTAGCGCGCCGCGCGGTCGCCGCCGTCCCGCAACGTGCGGCAAGGCCCGGCGCGGACGTCCTGACCGCAGCGTAGGTTCTGGGCCGTGGTCGAGCTTCGCGTCGAGGTCGTGCCCCGCTGGTCGTTTCGCCTGCCCGCGCACGGCGGCGCCGACGGCGTCCTGCGCCACCGCAACGGCGTGCTCGAGCGCCTGCTGCACCTCGACGGGCGGCCCGCCGTCGTGCGCGTCGCGCAGACCGGCGAGCGCCGCGTGCTCTTCGGCGCCTGGGCGCACGCGCGCGCGGACGCCGAGGCGGCGATCGCGCGGATGCGCTTCGCGCTCGGCGTCGACGACGACCTGCGCCCGTTCTGGGAGCGCTACCGCGACGATCCGCTCGTCGGGCCCTCGCTGCGGCGCCGGCCCTGGCTGCGCGCGACGCGCCGCCCGTTCGCCTTCGAGGCGCTCGCCTGGGCGATCTGCGAGCAGCTCATCGAGTCCTCGCGCGCCGCGGAGATCGAGCGCCGGATCGTGCGCGCGCTCGGGCCGCGCTGCCCGCGGACGGGTCTGCGCGACGTGCCGGCGGCGGCCGCGATCGCCGCCTGCTCGCCCGCGCGGCTCGAGAGCTTCGACCTCGCCGGCCGGCGGGCGATCGCGCTCGTGCGCGTCGCGCGCGAGATCGAGCGCCGCCGAATCGACCTCGACGGGCCCGACCACGAGCGCGCGTGGCGGCGGCTGCTCGCGATCCCGACGATCGGCCGCTGGACCGTCGAGATGCTCGCGCTGCACGGCCAGGGGCGCTACGACGTCATCCCCGCGGGCGACCTCGGCTTCCTCAAGCTGCTCGGCCGTGCGCGCTCGGGCGGCGACCCGGCCGCCCGCGCCGAGGAGGCCGAGGTGCGCGCGCTCTTCGAGCGCTTCGGCGAGTGGCGCGGTCTGGCCGGGATGCACGCTCTCGGCGGGCCGGTCGCGGCCCTCGCGGCAGCGTGAGCGGCGCGGGGCGCCGGAGAGCGCCGGCGCGCCAGCTTTCAGCCCGCCGGTGCGCCGGCCGCGTAGGGGTAGGAGGTGACGCCATGAGCAGACCAGCCCGCCCGACGCTGCTGGACCGCTATCGCGCCACCGGCGCCGACCTCCCGTTCGCCGACCCGCGCCGGGCCCACGGCGTCCGCATGGAGGGCTACTTCTGGCGCCTCACGGACGCCGGCGCCGGGCGGACGATCATCGCGTGGTGCGGCGTGAACCGCGACGGCGCCGGGCGATCCTGGGGCTTCGTCGGGCTTGCCGCGCACCCGGGCGGCTTCGTGCGCCATGCGGTCGTCCCGACCGGGGGCGCCGACGAGCGCGGGATGGGCGTGTGGGCGGGCGACGGCATCGCGCGCGCCGGGAACGAGCACCTGCACGTCGACCTCGGCCCCGACGCCCGCCTGAGCGTGCGCCTGGACCGCGTCGGGGGCTGGCTGCGCCCGCGCGCCTACGGCGGGCTCGGCATCGCCCACGCGATCCCCGCGCTGGGCCAGTACTGGCATCCGCACGGGCTCGGCGGCGAGGCGACCGGCACGGCGGTGCTCGGCGGCGAGGCGGTGCGGCTGACCGGGGCGCGCGTGTACGCCGAGAAGAACTGGAGCCACCACGGCTTCCCGGAGGAGTGGTGGTGGGGGCAGGCGCATCACTTCGACGGCCCGCAGGCCGACGCGTGCCTGGCCTTCGCCGGCGGGGCCGTCCGCGTCGGAGCCGTCGGCGTGACGGCGACCGCCGTCGTCCTGCGGATCGGCGACCGCGTCGTGCGCTTCGGGACCCCACTGCGCTCGCCGGTCGAGGCGCGGATCACCGACGACACGTGGACGCTGCGCGGGCGCAGCACGCGCTACAGCGTCGAGGTCGAGGGCCGCGCCGATCCGGGCCGCGCGCACGTGCTGTCGATCCCGCTGCCCGAGCAGCGCGCGAGCGTCCCCGGATCGCTGCAGCACCTCGACGGCCGCGTCCACGTCGTCCTGCGCCGCCACGGGCGCGTGCTCTTCGCCGGCGAGTCCGGCCTGGCGGGGCTCGAGCACGGGGAGCGCGCGCGGGCCGCTCGCGAGCTGTCGGCGCGCGCGGCGCCGGTCGCGCTCGCGGCCTGAGGCCGGCTGACGGGTCGCGTCAGGGTCCGAGCGTCGGGGCGCTCTCGCCGTCGGCGGGCGGTGGGCCGACGAGGACGAGCGTGGCGCGCTGCAACTCGTGGCGCTCGATCGTCGCTCCGAGCTCGTCCAGGCGGCAGGTCAGCAGGACCTCGTCGCCCCACGAGACGTGGTTGGCGACCGCGCAGGGCGTGTGCGGCGGGCAGCCGCCCGCCATGAGCTCGGCCTGGACCTCGCCGGCGCGCTTGCCCGCCATGTAGACGGCCATCATCGCGCCGTGCCCGGCGAGCTCGCGCAGGCTGTTGCCAGGGTCGGCGAAGATGAGCGGGGGCGACTGCGTCGGCGCCGTCGCGAGGTTGACGCCGAGCGCCGCCGCGGCGGCGCAGGCGGCGCTGACGCCGGGGACGACCTCGTAGGCGAGCCCGCGCAGGTTCGCCTGCCGGACCTCCTCGCGCAGCGAGCCGTAGATCGAGGGATCGCCCCACAGCAGCCGCGCGACGACGAGCCCCTCCGCCTGCGCGCGGTCGTAGACGGCGTGGATGTCGGCCATCTCCGCCGGCGGCCAGGAGACGAGCTCGGCATCCGGATGGGCGTGCTCGGCGACGAGCTCGTCGGTCATCAGCGACGCGCCCCAGACGACGACGTCGGCGGCCGCGAGCGCGCGCGCCGCGCGGACCGTGAGCAGGTCGGCGGCGCCCGGGCCCGCGCCGAGGAACCACAGCTTGCCCGGGTGCGCGGTGGAGCTCACGAGCGCGACTGTAGCCGCGGGCGTGCGGCGGTGCGGCGCCGCCCCTGCAGCGCCCCCTGGACCCCGGTGGCAGCGAGCGGTGCCGGCGAACGGGCTGGCACCGCCCGGAGCCCGGGGGGTCAGGCGGGTTGCGTCCCAGGGTGGGACGCTTCGTGCCGGACCCTCGCGGGCCGGCCTGCCGCGCTTGGGGTCGTGCGGGTTGCGTCCCAGGGTGGGACGCTTCGTGCCGGACCCTCGCGGGCAGACCTGCCGCGCTCGGCGTCATGCGGATTGCGTCCCACACCCGCTGGCACTCCGCATGAGGACAGCGTGTCGTCGCGGGTGGCGGGCCGGCTGCTGGCCGCGGACCGACGCGGCCTCGCCTCGGCGCCCCGGGCCTCACCCGGGCGCCCTGGGCCTCGCCTCGGCGCCTCGGGCCTCGCCTGTGCGCCTCGGGTCTCACCTGTGCGCCTCGGGTCTCACCTGTGCGCCTCGGGTCTCACCTGTGCGCCTCGGGTCTCACCTGGGCGCCTCGGGTCTCACCTGGGCGCCCCGGGCCTCACCTGGGCGCCCCGGGCCTCACCTGGGCGCCTCGAGCTCCACGCGGCTCGCGCCCCGCCACGCGGCGAGTCGCTCCAGCGCGCCCGCGACCGCGCGATCGAGCGCGGGCGTGCGGCGGACGTCGTCTTCGCGGTGCAGCGCGTGCACGCGCAGCACCCGGGCCTCGCGGTCGAGCGCGAGGTCGGCACGCGCGACGAGCCGCTCGCGGTGCAGGATCGGCAGCACGTAGTAGCCCCAGCGGCGCTGGGCGGCCGGGACGTAGATCTCCAGGCGGTGCTCGAAGCCGAAGAGCTCGGCGGTCCGGGCGCGGTCGCAGAGCAGGTTGTCGAACGGCGACAGCGCGATCGTGCGCGCGCCCGGCGCGAGCCCCGGCAGCCGCTCGAGGTCCTCCGGGGCGGCGAGCCACTCGCCGCGCGATCCCGCGACCGTCACGAGCTCCAGGCGCCCGGCGCGGACGAGCTCGGCGAGCGTCTCGGGCAGCCGGCGGTAGCGGCGGCGCAGGAAGTGCGCGCGAACGTGGCTCGCGCGGGCGACGCCGAGCATCCGCACCGCGCGCAGGGCTGCGGCGCGCTCGGCGGCCTCGTCGTCGAGGTCCAGGGCGCTCGCGCGATCGTGCTCGCCGGCGGGCAGGCAGCGCTCGAACACGTCCCACACCCGCTCCCCGCCGGTCCGCCGCGCGACCCCGACGCGGCCGGTGATCCAGAGCAGGTCCAGGAGCCTGCCGAGCGTCTGGCGCGCTGAGACCTCGTCGGTCCACCAGCCATGGCGCCAAGGCTCCGCGGAGCCGTCCTCGAGCTCGCGGGCGCGGAGCGGGCCGCGGGCGCGCAGCTCGGCGAGCAGCTCCTCGCAGAACGCGGCGTTGGCCTCCAGGAACGCTCGCGCGCGCCCGGCGCGGGTCGTCGGCGCCGTCAGCCACGTTCGCATCGCCCAGCGGTGCAGCGGCAGGTCGGCGGTGGCGACGAGCGAGGCCTCGTGCGCCCACGCGTCGAACAGCATCCGGCGGTCGTAGGCGGCGCGGTCCAGCGCGTCGTCGCGCAGCGGGCCCAGGCGCGCGAAGAGGACGAGCAGCGGGCTGCGCGCGACCGCGCTGACCGGATCGAGTTGCAGGCAGCCGATCCGCTGCGTCACAGCCGCGACGGCGCCGGGCCCGCGAGCGCCCGGCGGAGCGGACGCGAGGCCCTGCGCGTGCAGCGCGAGGCGACGGGCCTGGGCGACGGAGATCGCGCGGCGTGCCGCGGGCACCGAGCTGCGCCGCTCGCGCTGCTCCGGCGGGACGGTCAGATGCCCTCCCCGGGGAGGAACTCGTTCGTGAACGCACGCTGCCCGGTCGCGGGGCTCGCGAGGAGGTCGTTGGCGACCATCCACTCCGTGTAGCGCTGCCACTGGGCGGGGTCCTGGTAGCCGAACGGGCGCTCCTCGTCGCGCGGGAAGAAGACCGGCAGCGTCGCCCGCACCTGCGCGCGCTGCAGGCTGCGCTGGAGGTCGGGGTTGGCCCCGACGAGCGGCTCGACGCCCGCATCGACGTCCTTGCGCAGCCGCTGGTGGCCGCGCGCCACGGCGCGCATGAAGCGCCGCAGCAGTGGCCCGCGCTCGCGCACGTCCTGCTCGCGGGCGACGATCACGAGCTCGTTGTACGTCGGCACGCCGAGGGTGTTCACGCGCAGGATCACCGGCTTTCGCTTGCGCCGCTGCAGCTCGACGCCCTCGACGTTCCAGAACATCCCCAGGACCGCGTCCACGCGCTTGGTCAGCAGCGCCGGCACGAGGTTGAAGCCGACGTCGATCGACTTCACGCGCGCCGGGTCCGCGCCTGCGCGCTCGAGGATCGTCTTGAGGTACGCGTCCTGATAGGGGATCCCGGCCGTGCCGATCTTCTTGCCCTCGAGCTGCGCCGCACGGCGGATCGGCTTGTCGCCGACCGAGACGATCGACGTCAGCGGCTCCTGGACGAGCGCGCCGATCGAGACGAGCTTGGCGCCCTTGGCGCGGGCGAGCAGCAGCTCGGGCTCGTAGGAGATCGCGAGGTCGGCCTTGCCGGCGGCGAGCAGCTTCAGCGGCGCCGAGGGGTCCGACGGCGTGCGCGGCTTGACGTCGAGCCTGGCCGCCTCGAACTCGCCGGCGCCGAGCGCGGCGTAGATGCCCGCGTGGTCGGCGTTGGGGAGGTAGTCGAGCACGAGGTCGACGCGCTCGGGCGTCCCGCCGCCGGTCGATTCCTGCTTCTCGCCGCAGGCGGTCAGCCCCAGCGCGAGCAGCACGGCGGGCAGGGCGAGCACGGGCAGGCGACGACGGATCACGAAGCGGTTCCTCTCGGTTGATGGGCCCAGGGCACGATGCGCCGCTCGGCGAGCGCGAGCAGGCCGAACAGCGCCACGGCGAACGCCGACAGGATGATCACGGCGGCGAAGGCGCGCGCCGTCTCGAACTGGGGGATCGCCTTGAGCATGAGGTTGCCCAGCCCGGCGTCGGAGCCGGCGAGCTCGGCGAGCACCGCGGCGATCGACGCGATCGCGACGCTGAGCTTGGCGCCGGTCAGCATGCCGGGCAGCGCGGCGGGCGCCTCGACCATGCGGAAGACCTGCCAGCGCGAGGCGCCGAAGGTCCGCATGAGCTTGCGAAGGTCGGCGTCGACACGCTCGAGCGCGTCGAGCGTCGGCACGACGATCGGAAAGAAGCAGACGAGCGCCACGATCGCGAGCTTCGGCGCCAGGCCGAAGCCCCACCACGCGACGAGCAGCGGCGCGACGAGCACGATCGGGATCGTCTGCGAGCCGACGAGCAGCGGGTACAGGCCGCGCCGCAGCGCCGCGCTGAAGTGGATCGCGACCGCGCACGCGAGGCCGAGCACGAGCGCCGCGAGCAGCCCGAGGGCGATCTCCCCGGCGGTGACCGTGAAGTTGCTCCAGAGCAGCGCGCGATCGTCGTACAGCGCGCCGGCGATCGCGCTCGGGGCGGGCAGGACGAACTCGTCGATTCCGCTCAGACGCGCGTAGGCCTCCCAGGAGCCGACGAGGGCGAGCACGAGCAGAGCGGCCGTCACGGGCGCAGCTCCTCCAGCGCGCGCCGGCGCAGGTCGACGAGCCGCGCGTCGCTGCGGTCGCGCGGGCGCGGCGCGTCGACGTCGAGCGCGGCGACGACCCGGCCGGGCCGGGGGGAGAGGACGAGCACGCGATCGGCGAGCACGATCGCCTCCTCGACGTCGTGCGTGACGAGCACGACGGTGCGCGGCGCGTGCGTCAGCGCGCCGGCCAGCCAGTCCTGCATCTCCTGGCGCGTGAGCGCGTCGAGCGCGGCGAACGGCTCGTCGAGGCAGAGCACGGTGCGCCCGGAGAGCAGCGTGCGGGCAAACGCGACGCGCTGGCGCATGCCGCCCGACAGCTCGTACGGCCGCGCGCGCTCGAAGCCCTCCAGGCCGAAGTCGCGCAGCAGCTGCGCGGCGCGCGCTCGCGCCACGCCGCGCGGGACCCCGGCGACGCGCAGCGCGAGCGCGGCGTTGTCGGCGGCGCCGTGCCACGGCAGCAGCAGGTCGCGCTGGGCCATGAGCGCGGCGGGCGGCGACTCGACCGTACCGGCGTCGGGCGTCACGAGCCCGCAGACGAGCTCGAGGATCGTCGTCTTGCCGCAGCCGCTGGGGCCGACGACGGCGACGATCTCCCCCGGGGAGGCGGCGAGCGAGAGGCCGTCGAGCGCGATGACCGAGGCGGCGCCGCGGCGCCGCGGCGCGAACGCCTTGCCGACGTCGCGCAGGTGCACCGAGCCGAGCTCGGTCTGCGACTCCATTGGCGCCTCGGGCGCCGGACTGCGCGTCAGCATCGCTCCCTCCGCGGGCATTACCCCACAGGTTCGAAGGGTCAGCGTCGCCCATGGACGCTATCTCAGCCGGCCTGTCGCCAGCCCCCCTGCTCGTGGTCGGGCAAGCCTACTTCTTGGCGTCCACCGCCCGCCGGAGCTCGTCCTTGTTCATCTTCGAGCGACCGTCGACGCCGAGCTTGCGCGCCTCCTCGTAGAGCTGGTCGCGGGTGCGTCCCTTCGTGCGGTTCGTGCCCGAGCGCCGGCCGCCGCGCCGGCCGGAGGACATGTCGTCGGTCGAGGTGCGCGAGCGGCGGCGAGACTCGCCGGCCCGCGCGCGCTCCTTGTTGACCGTCCGCGCGGCGATCTCCTCGGCGCGCTCCTCCGAGGCGCCCTGCTCGAGCTGGCTGTCCTTGATGTGCTCGTACTGGCGGGCGCGCTTGGTGCCCTTCTTGACTCCTGCGGGCGGCATTTGGCTGCTCCTTGCTTCGTTGAGACTGATGCCGGTGCTGTACCCGCTGAGGCGGCGGCGCGCGCGCGCGCCCGTCGGGCGACGGACACGTCGCGCCCCGACCGCTGTTGTCGTGCGCGCCGACGACGACGTATCGTGGGTCGATGCGCACGGAAGCCGCTGTCCCCGCCCCGGGCCTCCCTGCGATCCCCAATTCGGGCGCCCGATGAGCCGGGCGCGAGGGCGACCGCGAGTCGTCGCGGTCGCGGCGGTCGTCGCGGGGGGGATGGCCGTCGCCGTGTCGGCGGGCTGCGGCGCCGAGCCCGCGCGCGACGTCTCGGCGTCGTCCAGCAAGGTGATGCCCAAGCGGCCCGCGAACCGCGCAGCCCCGCGGCCGCCGCAGCCGCGCCGCCTGACGCAGGCCGGCGGCCGGGCGGGCTGCGTGTCGGAGGCGGCGACGGCGCGCTGCGCCCGCGGCGTCGGCCTGCGCGGCGCCACCGGCGTGACCGTCAGCCCCGACGGGCGCAACGTCTACGTCACGTCGAGTCGCAGCTCCTCCGTGGCGGTGTTCGACCGCGACGCCGCCACCGGCGCGCTGCGCCAGAAGCGCGGCCGGGCGGGCTGCATCTCGGACGCCGAGCGGTCGCCGTGCGCCCGCGGCGTCGCGCTCGGGCGGCCGACCGGCGTCACGGTCAGCCCGGACGGGCTCGACGTCTACGTCACCTCGTTCGTCAGCGACGCCGTCGCGATCTTCGACCGCGACCCCGACACGGGCGCGCTGCGACAGAAGCCCGGCCGCGCCGCCTGCGTGGCCCTGCGCCGCCGCGCGGGCGACGACGCGTTCGGCGTGCCGGCCGGGCTGTGCTCGACGGCCCGGGCGATCGAGTTCCCCAACGCCGTCGTGATCAGCCCCGACGGCGCCAGCGCGTACGTCGCCTCGTTCGCGAGCGACGCCGTCGCGATCTTCGACCGCGACCGCGACACGGGCGCGCTCAAGCAGAAGCCGGGCCGCGCGGGCTGCGTCTCGGAGGGCGGGATCGGCGGCTGCGCGCGGGGGCGGGCGATGCGCGGCCTCTACCACGTCGCGATGACCGCCGGGGGCGAGACCGTGTACGGCGCGTCGGCGGACAGCAACGCCGTCGTCGTGCTCGCCCGCGACCGGCGCGGCGGGGCGCTGAGGCAGCTGAGTGGCACGGCCGGCTGCGTCTCGCGCAGCGGGACGAAGGGCGCGTGCGTTCGCGGCAGGGCGCTGGGGGGCGCGATCGCCGTCGGAGTCACGCCGGACGGGCGCAACGCCTACGTGGCGACGCTCGACGGCGACGGCGGCGTGGCGGTCTTCGATCGCAGCGCCGCGGGGCGGTTGCGCCAGAAGCGCGGTCGCGCGGGATGCGTCGTCGCGCCGCCGGGCCGGGACGGCTGCGCGGTCGGGCGGGCGCTCGGCCAGCAGGAGGCGCTCGCGATCGCGCCCGACGGGGCGAACGTCTTCGCGACCTCCAGCGTGCACTCCGCCGTCGCCGTGTTCAACCGCGTCCGCGCCGGCGGGCAGCTGCGCCAGCGCCGCGGCCGAGCCGGCTGCATCGCCGAGACCGAGCGCGAGCGGCTGTGCACCCCGGGCCGTGGGCTGCGCTTCGCGGTCGGGGTCGCGGTCAGCCCCGACGGGCGCAACGTCTACGTTGCCGCGTTCGAGCGCAGCGCCGTCGCCGTGCTGCGGCGCCGCTGAGCGGCGCGGCCGCCGCCCGCTGGTTCTCAGGGCCCGCGGGCGGGTACCAGAAGCGGCGTGCTCCAGCTTCCGCAGCCGCGCGGGGAGATCAGCGAGACGCTCATCGGCGAGCTCGCGCGCCCGGTGCACCCGCTCGGCGCGGCGCCGTTCGCGCTCCCCGCCGACCCGCTCGGCGACGACGACCTGCAGCTCGCGCTGTACTGCTGCTACGAGTTGCACTACCGCGGCCTGCCCGGCGTGGCGGACGAGTGGGAGTGGGAGCCGTCGCTGCTCGCGCTGCGCCGCCAGCTCGAGGCCTGCTTCGAGGCGGCGCTCGCCGCCGCCGTCCCCCGCCCGCCGGCGCCGGCCGCCCCGGAGGAGATGGACCTCGCGCTGCGCGCGGTCGCCGCCGCCGACGACGCGCCGTCGCTGTCGCGCCATGTCGAGCGCGACGCCACCGTCGAGCAGGTGCTCGAGTTCGTCGCGCACCGCTCGGCCTACCAGCTCAAGGAGGCCGACCCGCATTCGTGGGTGCTGCCGCGCCTGCACGGCGGCCCGAAGGCCGCGCTCGTCCAGATCCAGGCCGACGAGTACGGCGGCGGGGACCCGGCGCGGATCCACGCCGCGCTGTTCGCCGAGGTGATGGACGAGCTCGGCCTCGACGCGCGCTACGGCGCGTACGTCGACCGTCTGCCGGGCGTGACGCTCGCGACCGTGAACCTCATGTCCATGCTGGGCCTGCACCGGCGCTGGCGCGGTGCGATCGTCGGCCACCTCGCGCTGTTCGAGATGGAGTCCTCCGTGCCCAACCGCCGCTACGCCGCCGGCCTGCGGCGGCTCGGCTTCGGCGGGCGCGCGACGGCGTTCTTCGACGAGCACGTGACGGCCGACGCGATCCACGAGAACGTCGCCGCCGTCGACCTGGCGGGCGGCCTGGCGCGCCAGCAGCCCGAGCTGACGCGCGACATCCTCTGGGGCGCGGCGGCGCTCGCCGCGCTCGAGGGTCGCTTCGCGCGCCATCTGCTCGGCGCGTGGGAGGACGGCGTCAGCTCGCTGCGCCGCGCGCTCGACGTCTCGCGCCCGTCCTCAGCCGCCGCGACCTGACTCCGCGCCGCTCGGGGCGCGAAAGCGCACGACCTTGTGCGAGCCGTCGCAGAACGGGCGCACGCGCGACTTGCCGCAGCGGCACAGCGCGATCGTCTCGCGCTCCGTGCCGATCTCGTTGCCGTCCTGGTCCTCGAGACGGAAGGGCCCGCGGACGAGCAGCGGGCCGTCGCGGTAGCTCGTGATCCTGGCGGCCTCCATCGTGGGGGCTGTGATGCCCGGTGGCTCGCGCGTCAAACCGGCGCCGGCCACGGGACGCCCGGGCCGGGCCGCGGCACGGCGGCGGCCCGGCAGAACGGCGGGCGGGCGCCGCGCCGGCCCGCTCAGCCCGGGGGCGCGGTGATCCCGGCCGGCTCGACCTTGATCGTGCCGCTGTTGAAGAAGCCGTCGCCGTCCTCCTCGACGATGCCCGTGATCGGCAGCGCCCCGCCGCTGTACGGCAGCGCGAACGTCTCCGGCCCGGTGTTCAGCAGCGCGGTTCCCGCCTGGCCCGGGATCGGCGGCGGGTCGGGATCACCTGGGCCGCTGGGCGGGCAGTCGACCGACGCCGTCGCGGTGTCGTTGCCGCTGCGACTCCACGACAGCAGCAGCCCGTCGCCTCTGTCGGTGATCCGCACCGACCAACCGATCACCGGCACGACGTGGTCGATGTAGGGGCACCCCATCTTCGAGGTGAAGGTCATGTTCTGCCACTGCAGCGGCCCCTCGGCGATCCACGCGTCGCCCGTGCGCCGGGCCAGCAGCACGGCGTGCATCGTGCCGGCGGCGTCGTGCGTGGCGAAGCGGCCCGCCCCGGCGACGTCGAGCGTGACCCTGAAGGTCTCCGAGAGCTTGCAGAGCTTGTCGACGAGCTGGTTGACGACGCGCTCCTCGCCCTCGAAGACGTCGGTGCCGAGCGGCTCGTCGATCTCGCCGAGGCTGGCGCCGGTCCGGTCGTCGGTGATCGAGACCACCACCTTCGCGGCTCCGCCCGGGAGCTCGACGATCCGGCCGCGGACGGCGACGTCCACGATGATGAAGTTACGCGGGGGGAACGTCGAGCGGTCCGCGTACGGCGACTGGGCGAGCTCGTGCTCGCGCAGGACGTCGGCGATGCGCGCGACCTCCCGCAGCGCCACGCGCCCCTTGCAGCGCGCGCGGGACTGCTCCAGGACGTCGCTGATGAGCAGGTCGTGGAAGCCGCCCGCCAACGCGCCGAGCTCGCCGCCGGACGGACCGGAGAACTGATGGATCCCGACCGCGACCGTCCCCAGCGTGACGTTCCCGCGCTCCTGGACGTACGCCGCTCGCGCGCGGGCGCTGCGCTTCTTGGCGCGCTTGCGCTTGCGGGCCGTGAGCTTGCTGCGCCTGCGCTGCTGACCGGGCCTCAGGCTCACGGCGATGGACTTGGTCCTGGGCCTGCCGCGGCGCGGGATCACGATGCCGCGCACGACGTACGCCCCCGGCGGCAGGCGCAGGCTGAACGCGCCCGAACGCCCGACGTCCTTCGCGGCGGTGACGACGCCGCCGCCGGCCTCCGTGGCGCGGATCGTGGCGTGCCCGCCGGCGGGGACCTTCATCCCGAGCGTGCCGGCGAAGACGCCGGGCCTGGCGGCGGCCTGTGCGCCCGCGGGCGCCGCGAACAGGACCGCAAGCACGGCGACGAGTGCTGCGCGGAATCCGTTCACGGGCGCGAGCCTAGAGCACGGCGCAGGCGCGCGGGAACTGTTTCGGAGCCGGCGCGACGGCGACGAGCGAAGCGCCTGCAAATTGCGCATTTTATTGGTGTATCGCCATGGGGGACGGGTGTTCGTCTCGCGGCGTCCACACGACGCGCAGCTGCGGCGGCTTGCGGAAGACGAGCCCGGTCGGGGCGGTCGGGGCGGCCGGGTCCGGGCGCAGGTCCGGGAGGCGATCGAGCAGCCGCGCGACCGCGGTGTGCGCCTCGAGCCGCGCGAGGTGCATCCCGATGCAGGTGTGCGGCCCGTGCGCGAAGGCGGCATGGCGGCGCGCGTTCGACCGCGCGGCATCGAAGCGATCGGGATCGGCGAAGACGGCGGGGTCGCGGTTGGCGGCGGCGATCGAGACGCGCACGAGCTCGCCGCTGCGGATCGCCGCGCCCGCGAGCTCGGCGTCGGCCGTCGCGTAGCGGTCGACGATCGCCGCGGCCGGCTCGAGGCGCAGCGACTCCTCGACGGCGTTCGCGAGCAGGTCGGGGTCGGCCCTGACGCGCGCGAGCTCGTCGGGATGCGCGAGCAGATGCCAGACGAGGTTGGCGATCATGCCGTCGGTCGTCTCGATGCCGCCGAAGAGCATCACGGCGGCGTTGGAGATCACGCGGTCGCGCTCCAGGCCGCCGGCCGCGCCGGCGGCGGCGGCGGCGAGCAGCGACGCCTTCGGCTCGCGGTCCAGCGCCGGTGCGATCGCCTCCGACAGCGCGGCGTACGCCGCGCGCCCGTCGTCGCTCAGCGGCCGGCCGGCCGTGATCTCGGTCACCGCGGCCACGATCCGCTCGTACCAGCCGAGCACCGCCGTCGCGTCGGCGTCGTCGAAGCCGAGCGCGTAGGTGACGATCGCGACCGCCAGCGGTCCCGTCAGACCCCGCCGCAGCTCCCCGCCGCCGGCGGGCTCGAGCTCGTCGATGAGCCGCGCGACCTCGTCCTCCACGAGCTGCGTGAAGCGCGCGCGAACGGCGTCGTGGCGAAACGGGCCGGCGAACGGCTCGCGGTGGCGGCGGTGCTCGGCGCCGTCGAGCGTGAGCATGCTCGGGCCGATCACCTGCCCGGTCGAGAAGCGCGGGTCGTCGACGGTGAACGTCCCGGGATCGCGCATGACCTGCATCGCGAGGTCGCGCCGCGTGACGAGCCACCCGTCCAGCGCGGGCAGCCAGGAGACGGGCTCGCGCTCGCGCAGCCGCGCGAGCAGCCCGTGGGGGTCGTCCTCGAGCTCGTCCAGGCCGGCGGCGGCGCCGACCGGGAATCGCCCGGCCCGCTCTGCGAAGGAGGCCGTCACGGCGCCGGCGCCCCCGCGGCGATCTCGGGCGCGAGCAGGGCGCCCGTGCCGGCGATCTCCGGCGCGCGCAGGGCGCCCGTGCCGACGATCTCCGGCGCGCGCAGGGCGCCGGGCACGGTCGGCAGGGAGTTCAGCAGCGGCCGCATCGCACCGGCGGAGCGCGCTCAGACCGCGTGGATGGGCTGCGTCAGCGCCTTGACGAAGTCCTCGAGCTGGCTCGTCGTCCAGCACTCGAAGGCCTGGCAGTGGCGCTCGTATGAGGCGATGACCGAGTCGCCGTAGTTCCAGTACAGCCGCGGCTCGGGGTTCAGCCAGAACGTGCGTCCCGCGCGGGCGGCGACCTCGCCGAAGATGTCGGCGCGCGGGTCGCGCGCGTTCGTGCGCGCGTCGCCGAGCACGATGACCGTCGCCCGCGGGTGCAGCTCGTCCTCGACGAGCGTGCGGAACTCCGACCACACCCGGCCGTAGTCGGTGTAGCCGCTGACGTCGGCCACGCCGGCGTCGCGTCCGATCGCCTCCGAGACGGCGCGGAAGTCGCGCTCGCGGTCGAAGACGTCGGTCACCTCGCTGATGCGCTCGATGAACACGAACGAGCGCATCTTGCGAAACGAGTCGTGCAGGGCGTGCAGGACGCTGAGGAAGAAGACCGAGGCGCTCGTGACGCTCGTCGAGACGTCGCAGAGCACGAAGATCTCCGGGCGCCGAGGCCGCACGGGCTTGTAGCGCAGGTCGACCGGCACGCCGCCGGTCTGCAGCGACGCGCGCATCGTGCGGCGCACGTCGACGTGCGCGTGGCGCGCGTGGCCGCGCAGCTCCTGGCCCTGCGTCTTCAGGCGCCGCTTGAGCTGCGCGACGACGCGGTGCACGGCGGCGAGGTCCTGCAGCGGGCCGCTGGGCAGGGCGCGGTCGAGCTCGTTGAGCGCGCGGGAGGGCGGCAGCCTGCGGTTGCGCTCGATCTGGCCGCGCTCGAGCTCGCGGCGCAGGAGCGACTCGAAGTGGCGCAGGGCCTCGCGCGGGACGCCGCGCCGGCGCGGGTCGTCCTCGGGCAGCTCGTGCTGGGGCTCGGCGCGCAGGCCCAGCGACCGGCGGATGCGCTGCACGTCGACGCCGATGACGCCCGAGCCCTCGCCCTGGCGACCGAACGCGGCGATCGCCAGGCGCGCGAGGTCGCGCATGAGCGACTCCGAGCCCTCCTGCAGCGCCGCCGCGATCTGGCGGCGCAGCTCGTCGACGTCGATCTCCCCGGGCGCGCCCTCGGCGACATCGTCGTCATCGCGGCCGCCCTGCTCGCGCACGCCCTCGCGCAGCGCCGCGGCCTCCGTGGCGCGAAAGAAGAAGCGCTCGAAGACGAGCTCGAAGATCCGCCGGTCCTCCTGGGACTTCGCGAGCGTCGCGGCGAGCGCCTCGCGGAAGTCCTCGCGCTCGGTCCAGTCGATCTCGGCAAGGACGGCGAAGGCGTCGAGCAGCTGCGACGTGCCGGAGTTGACCCCCTCGGCGCGCAGCTCCTCGCCGAACTCGACGAGCCGGGCGGCGAGCCCAGGGGAGATCGCGGCGGCCGTGCTCTCGTCGCGGGGGGCGACCATGGCTCGATCATAGGAGCAGCCGGTGGCCGGGCCGTGCGGGCGCCGCCGGCGATCGCGGGGCGGATCGCCGCCATGCGCCGGTGGCGGTCGCCGCCGACCCCGCCGGGGCGGACCGCCGGGGGGCCGATGGGGCGGACCGCCGGGGTGTGCTCGCCGGGGGTGTGGTGGATTACGTCCCACATGGGGACGCTTCGGCCCCGACCCCCGCCGGGGAGCGCCGCCGGGCCGACGGGGCGGACCGCCAGCGGTGTCGGCGCGGGGGGGTGTGGTGGCTTGCGTCCCACATGGGGACGCTTCGTGCCCGACCCCCGGCGGGAAGCGCCGCCGGGCCAACGGGCGGACCACCGCGGTGTCGGCGCGGGGGGTGTGGTGGCTTGCGTCCCACATGGGGACGCTTCGCGCCCGACCCCCGGCGGGAAGCGCCGCCGGGCCGACGGGGCGGACCACCGCCGTGTCGGCGCGGGGGGTGTGGTGGCTTGCGTCCCACATGGGGACGCTTCGCGCCCGACTCCCCCGGCGGCGGGGCCATCAGCCCGCGCGGAGCGCCGTCAGCCCGCGGGCGGCGCGCCGACGCCGGCCGCCGGGCCGAGCTTGACGCCGACGCGCTCGGCGACGATGTCGAGGTCGGTGCGGTGCTTGACGATGACCGACAGCGTCTCGCGGAACGTCTCCGCGTCGACGTCCTGGGCGCCGAGCAGCAGCAGGGCGCGCGCCCAGTCGATCGACTCGGCGATCGAGGGCGGCTTCTTGAGGTCGAGCTCGCGCACCATGCCGATGATGTCGACGAGCTTGCGGGCGATCGTCTCGGGCAGGTCGGGCACGTGCAGGCGCACGATCTCGAGCTCGTGCTCGAGCTCGGGATAGTCCAGCCAGAGGTACAGGCAGCGGCGCTTGAGCGCCTCGGTGAGCTCGCGGGAGTTGTTCGACGTCAGCAGCACGACCGGATGCGAGCGCGCCTCGACGCGGCCGAGCTCCGGGATCGAGATCTGGAAGTCCGAGAGGACCTCGAGCAGCATCGCCTCGAACTCCTGGTCGGTCTTGTCGATCTCGTCGATGAGCAGGACGATCGGCTGCTCGGACGTGATCGCGTCCATGAGCGGGCGCGAGAGCAGGAACTCCTCGCCGAAGATGTCGTCGTGGACCTCCTCCCACGCCGTGCCCTGGCGCTCGGCCTGGATGCGCAGCAGCTGCTTGCGGTAGTTCCACTCGTACAGCGCCTTGGCCTCGTCGAGCCCCTCGTAGCACTGCAGGCGCACGAGCCGGCGGTCGAGGACCTTGGCGAGCGCCTTGGCGAGCTCGGTCTTGCCGACGCCCGCGGGTCCCTCGACGAGGATCGGCTTGCCGAGCTTCGTCGCCAGGTAGGAGACGAGCGCGGTCGACTCGCCGGGCAGATAGCCCACCTCGCGCAGGCCCGAGGCGACGGCGGCGACGGAATCTGGTGCGGCGGCGGCCATCGCCCGGATGATAGGAACTCGGCCCGCCGGCGGCCGGCCGGGGCGGCGTGCGTCGACGCGGCCCCGGCCGGGATTCGCCGGGCTAGTTCGGGCTGTCGCGGATCAGCTCATCGGCCGCGAAGGTGACGGTCTCGGTGAGGACGTCTCGCACCGGCGCGACCTCGAGCTTCGACGGCCATGCGTTGACGAGCTGCCAGCGCGCGACGGGCTGACCCCCGCTGTGGAGCTCGAGAACGACGGTCTTGAACGCCTCCGGCTTCCCCGTGCGCGCGACCGTGTGCCACTGGGCCAGACCGAGGCCGTAGGTCATCGGGCGCCGCAGCGTGACCGTCGGCGGCTTGGCCTTCCCGAGCGACCTGCCGAACTGGGGCCCCCGCTCGCCGGCCTCCATGTACTCGACCGTCTCGACCTCGCTCGTCATCGAGAGCAGGTCGGTGAACGTCGCGGAGACGTCGGAGCCGGTCATCTTGTAGATCGCCTGGCTCGTCTCGCTCGGCCGTGGGGACGGCGGCCGCTGCGTGCCGGGCGGCGGCTTGGGGCTCGACTGCCCGAGCCCCGCCGGGACGGCGACGGCGGCGCCGATGGCGAGGGCGGCGAGCGCCCCGATGGCGGCGTTGCGTGTGATCGAACCGGACATCCGGCAACCCCCTTCGTAGTGAGCGCGGCTCCGCGTGGCGGCTCGTCCCGTCTTCCAACCGGAGCCCACGCTGTGTCGAGCCTAGAACGCGAACGGGGCGCCGTGGCGATCTCTTTAGGGACCGTGGAGCCCCGCGCCACCGCGACCGGCGGGGTCCGGAACGCGGCGCGCGCCCCGCTCCGTTGCGGCGGGACCCGCCGCCGGCTGATAGGAACCCTTCCGTGCCCGCCTCGATCCTCGGCGCGTCGGACCTGTCCGCCACGCCGGTCGCGCTGCTCATCGGCTTCGGGGTCCTCGTCGGCGTCGCGGGTCACATCGCCAGATCGCGGCGGACGGTCGCGGTCGGCATCGCGATCCTCTTCGCCGCCACCGCGCTGCTCATGGTCGGCGGCTACCTGTCCTACCGCGACGACGGCACCGATCCGCGCCCGTGCGACGCGCCCGCCGGCTGCTAGATCGCCCGGCGCAGGCGCGCGGCGACCTCGCCTGTCAGCGGGCCGTAGTGCGCCGGCCAGCACGTCGCCGGGTCGAGCGCGGCGAGCTTGGCGATCGACTCCGCGCAGCGCTCGTCGGACCAGTTGAAGGCCGGGTGCGGGATCTGCGGGCGCCTGCCGGGAAACGGGAGCGCGGGATGGAACAGCGCGAAGCAGTCGTTCGTGATCGCGAGGCGGTCCGCCGCGCGCCACAGGCCGATGCAGCCCGGCGAGTGACCGGGCAGGTGGACGACCTCGAAGTCGCCGACGCGGTCGCCCTCGGCCAGCGTCGCCGCGACCGGCAGCGGCCCGCCGTCCCAGGAAGCGAACGTCCTGCGGGTCAGGGCGCGCGCGAAGCGCGGCAGCCTGTCGAAGTCGAAGTCGTGCGCGCCGCCGTCGCCCTCGACGTTCTCGCGGTCGTCGGCATGGCAGTGGACCGGCGCGCCGACCGCCGCCGCCCCGCCGCGATGGTCGGCATGCGGGTTGCCGAGGACGACCCGCGAGGCGCCGCCGAGCGCGTCGGCGCCGGCGCGCACCGCGGCCCCCATCGGCTTCGTGCCCGTGTCGAAGACGGCGACGCCGTCGCCCTCGCGGATGAAGAAGACGTTGATCCGCAGCGGAACGCCGCGCGTGAGGCGCCACACCCCGTCGGCGACCGGCTCGGGTCCCTTCGCGGCCGTCATCGCCCAACCGTAGCGGCGCAGGAGAGCGGGATGACTCGGGCGGCCGGAAAAGTCACCCGACGCGGACGGCGCCGGGTAGGCTGCGCGACCATCGTGACGACCACTTCACCGTAGGAGCGATGATGAGCCCGACGCCGACGCCGACGCCGCCGCCCGGCACGACCGGTCGCACGGTCGTCGTCTTCTCCGAGGACGTGCGCGGCGACCGCGACGCGCTCGAGCGCGCGCTGCGCTCGTTCGCCGGGATCACGCGCGTCATCGGCACGTCCGACTTCCGCGCCGGCGCGATCGACCCGGCCGCCGCGGCCGGCGCCGAGGCGATCGCCTTCGACGCGCTCGGCGTGGCCGTCATCGCCCGCGAGGCGCGCGGGCTCACGCTGGCGAGCGCGCCGGGTGCCGGGCAGGGGGCGATCGTCGCCGTCGAGCCCGAGCGCGTCCTGCACGCCCTGCAGCAGCCGGAGGCGCCGCCGCGGTTCGTCGACGACGCGCAGTTCACGTACGGGTTGCGGGCGACCGGCGTCGACAGGACGGCCGCGACCGGCCGCGGGATCGGCGTCGCCGTGCTCGACACCGGCCTCGACCTCGGCCATCCCGACTTCGCCGGCCGGCGGATCACGTCGCAGTCGTTCGTCGAGGGCGAGCCCGCCGACGACGGCCAGGGCCACGGCACGCACACGGCGGGCACCGCCTGCGGCCCGCGCGAGCCGCAGGAGGGACCGCGCTACGGATGCGCCGCCGAGGCGGACCTCTTCGTCGGCAAGGTCCTCAACAACGCGGGCTTCGGCACGGACGCGAGCATCCTCGCGGGCATCGACTGGGCGATCACGAACGGCTGCCGCGTCATCTCGATGTCGCTCGGGGCCGACCGCCGGGACGTCTCGGCCGCCTACGAGGCGGTCGGCCGGCGCGCGCTCGCGGCGGGCACCCTCATCGTCGCGGCGGCCGGCAACAACGCCAGGCGCGGGCGCGGCGACACCGGCTTCGTCGGCGTGCCCGCCAACAGCCCCTCGGTCCTCGCCGTCGCCGCCGTCGACGCCGAGTTGCGCATCGCCGACTTCTCCGCGGCGAGCAACCCGGTCGAGGGCGGGGAGATCGACATCGCCGCGCCGGGCGTCGCCGTGCGCTCGGCGTGGCCGCTGCCGGCGCGCTACAACGCGATCTCCGGGACGAGCATGGCCACGCCGCACGTCGCCGGGATCGCCGCGCTGTGGTCGGAGACGACGGGCGCGACGGGGCGCGAGCTATGGGACACGCTCGTCGATGCGGCACGTCCGCTGGACCTGCCCGCGACGGACGTCGGCGCCGGGCTCGCGCAGGCGCCGCCGCCCGTCGCACCCGCGTGAGGACGGCGATGCCGCTGCCGGTCAGCGTCACCGTCACCGTCGCCGCGAGCCCCGCGGGCGCGATCGAGGACGTGGCGGACGCGCTGCGCGACGCGGGATTGGACGTCGGGCGCGTGCTCGGCTCGATCGGCGTCATCACCGGCACCGCCGACGAGGCGGCGCTCGACGCGATCGGTGACGTCCCGGGCGTCGTCGCGGTCGAGCGGTCGGGCACCGTGCAGCTGCCGCCGCCCGACGCCGACGTGCAGTAGCCGTCGTCAGCCGCGGTCGCGCGCCCGCGGGATCTCGCCGGGCCGCAGCGGGGCGTCGTCGGCGGGATCGTCGAAGGTCAGCTGGCGCGCGTCGTCGCGGCCGACGGGCGGACCGCCGCGCGAGCGGCGCCCGGCGGCCTCCGGGCCCGGTGGCGGCGGCGGATCGCGGGCGACGACCCCGGTCGCGGCGGTCTCGTCGGGCCCGCGGGGCTGTCCCGGGTCGGCCGCGGGCAGCGGCGGCTCGGGCCGGCCGGCCGCGCGGATGCGCTGCCCGGCGACCGCGAGCGCGCCCGCCGCGACGAAGGCCACGAAGAAGCCCCATTGGATCCCGACCGTGCCGCCCTCGCCGCTGACGTTCGGGCGGTCGAAGACGCGGAAGAAGATGAGCGCGGTCGCCCACAGCCCGGCCGCGAGGATGACCGTGCCGTCGCCACCCGGCAGGTGGAACCCGCGCCGGTCGGCGCGCGCGAGCAGCAGCGCGAGCACGCCGGCTGAGACGAGGAAGATCGCGGCCTCGACGAAGGACACGGCGCCGAAGGCGCTGATCGAGTCGCTGGCGAAGGTCTTCGTCCCGGCGATGACGACGTTCTTCTCGTACCAGGGCAGGAACATCGCCGCCAGCAGGGCCAGCGCGGCGCCGCCGGCGAAGCGCTGGTCGCGATCCAGCGCGAGCAGCATCTCGCGCGCGCGCTTGAGCCCGTCGTTCACGCCGAGACGCCGGTGGCCGCGTGCATGCGTCGCATGAGCAGCGCGGCATCCGCGTCGCAGACGGTTCGCAACTGCCCCTGGAAGGCGAGCCTCCAGTGCTCGGCCGGCCACTTGCGGATATGCGCGAGCTCGTCCTTGACGCTCTCGGCAGGCAGCCACTCGGCCTCCTCGAGCACGAGCTCGGGCTCGGTCTCGAAGCGCCACGGGTACGGGTCGGGGCTGCCGGGCTTGCCGGGCCAGATCGGCGTGCGGTCCTCGAAGAGCTCGCCCGTCACGCGCACGGCCGCCGCGAAGCGCATGACCCGCGTGAGGTACAGGACGACGCGGTCGCCGGGCTCGATGAGCAGCGCCTGGTTGCGCCGGCGCTCCTTGCAGCCGATGACGCCGAAGCCGTGGTCGCGCGTCGCCGCGTGATTCTCCGGCGAGGCGGTGAGGATCCACGTGCTCGCGCCGTCCGCTGCCATCGCGGGATTGTACGCCCGGCGCCGGTGGTCACCCCCGTGCGGCTCGGCGCTTCTCGGCCCGCGCCTTGAGCACGCGCAGCGTCGCCGTGCTCGCCCCGGCGTTGCCCGCGAGGTCGGTCGCGCGCAGCTCGACGCGATAGCGCCCGGCGCGGCGTGGCGGCCGCCGCCAGCGCAGGGAGCCGCGGCCGCCCGCGAAGCGGTCGCGCAGCACGACGACGGTGCGCCCGCCGCGGCGCAGGCGCAGCGTCACGTACGAGGGCTTGGAGAGCGTGAAGCGCACCGACGCGGACCGGCCGCCGCGCACCCTGCGCGAGCGCAGCTCGATCCGCGGCGGCTCGGCGAGGTACCGCGTCCAGCGCTGCGCGGCGTCGCAGTACGGCGCCGGGTCGGCCGGGGCGGCGACCGTCGCCAGGGCGGGCGTGCCGCCGCCCGGGGTGGCGGTCGTCGCCGGCGCCAGCCGCGTGCAGAGGTTGCGCAGGAAGTCGCGGGCGAGCCGGTGGTAATGCAGGTCGGCCACGCGGCTGGTCGAGTAGCGCGACCACGCGCCCGTGTCGTACCTGGGCAGTTCGGCGCGCAGCTGGGCGTCGCCGGCCGCGAAGAGCGCGCCGCCCTCCGCGTCGCCGGTGAGCGCCGCGTAGTCGTGGAGGCCGTTGAGCGCCTGCGTGAAGGCGTTGAGGACCCGCAGGCCGGGCGCGAAGGAGTAGATGAGGTAGTGCGCGCCGGCCGGGGTCGCGATCCGCACGCCGCTCGGCGGCGCCTGCCGGAAGACGCCCAGGCCGGCGCGCGCGGCGTCGAGGCTCGCGGGGTCGCCGAGCTTGACGCCGGCCCGCGCGAGCGCCTGGACCGCGGTGCCCTGCGCGAGGCCGCTCACCCACGGCGGACGGCCGCCGTCGAAGCGGAAGAGGTACTCCCAGGCGATCCCGCCGGCGCGCTGCGCCGCGAGCGCCAGCGCCTCGCCGACGAGCGTGCGCAGCGACGCGGTGTAGCCGCCCTGCCACAACCCGTTGGCCTTGCCGAACGTGCCCAGCCACTGGATCTGCAGGCCCTCGCCCGGGTAGTGCTGCCAGACGAGCTTGCTGCCCTGGAAGCCGACCCGGGCGCCGCTGCCCAGCAGCGGGCCCCTGGCCCACCACTCGCGGTTGCGCTCGACGGTCTCGAAGAGCGCCGGCAGGCGCGAGACGGTGAGCAGGCCGGAGCCGGCGATCTCCTCCAGATTGCGCAGGACGGCGCCGAGCGCCTGGCGCCGCGCGCCCTTCAGCTTGCGGCGCAGCCTGAGCGCGTCGGCGTAGGTCGCGCGCCTGTCGTCGTGCGTGGACCGGTTGATCGCGCCGGCGAGGAGCATCCTGCGAAGCTCGCCGCGCACGCTCGGCTTGCGGGCCGCGGCGCGCGCTCGCGCGCCGGCCGCGCGGCGCGCAGGCGAGCCGCTCGCCGCCGCCGCCCGCCGGGTCCGCGCGCTCCCGGGCGCGACCGCCCGGCCCGCGGGGGGCAGGAAGCGGTCCTCGCGCACGTACGTGCTGCCGTCGGAGCGCAGCGTGAGCACGGGAGCGGCGGCCGCGGAGGGCACGAGCACGAGCGCGAGCGCCAGCGCCGGCGCGAGCCCTGGGCGGAGGATCCGGCACACGGGTGCGATGCTAGGTTGAACCCCCCGGTGGCGCTGCAGTTGCCCTTGCAAGGAGATTTCGACCAGTGACCAGCTCGCTTCGTCGCGCCCTGATCGTCCTGTCCTGCCTCGCCGTGTCGGCGGCGCTGCTGAGCGCCTGCGGCGGCAAGGACGAGGCCGACGCGCAGCAGATCCTGGAGCAGACCTTCGGCAAGAGCGCGGCGGAGATCGAGAACGGGCGGATGGACATGCGCTTCCAGCTCGACCCGGAGGGCCTGCTCGCGCTCGGCGGGCCGATCAAGCTCACGCTGAAGGGCCCGTTCGCGTCCCCCCGCGGTGGCGACCTGCCGCGCTTCGACGTCGACTTCGTCGCCAGGCTCGCGCGCCTGCCGTACGCCGGCGGCCTGCAGTCGACCGGCACCCGCGCGTTCCTGACCGCCGGCGGCGGCGCCTACGAGGTCGACGCGCCGTTCGTCGCCCGGCTGCGCAGGGGCCTGGGCTCAGGCGGCGGGCAGCCGGGCCTCTCGGCGCTCGGGATCGATCCCCTGCGCTGGACGAGCGCGCCGAAGAAGAAGGGCAACGAGACGATCGGCGGGGTCGACACGATCCGCATCGGCGGCGAGGTGCAGACCGAGCCGCTGCTGTCCGATCTCGACGCCCTGCTGACGAAGGCCGGCGGCTCGTCGGAGCCGGGCGATGGCAGCCTGCTCACGCCGCAGGTGCGCAGGCAGCTCGCCGACGCCGTCGACTCGGCGACGTTCGACATCTGGACCGGGGCCGAGGACAAGCTCATGCGCCAGCTCGCGGTCGTCATCAAGTTCGCCTTCAAGGACGGCTCGCCGTCACCGATCCAGGGTCTCGAGGGCGGCACGATCAAGCTGCGACTGCGCCTGGACGCCGTCAACGAGACGAAGGTCTCCGTGCGCGCGCCGCGGGGCGCGCGGCCGATCGCCGAGCTCACCGGCGGCGGCCTGGAGAACTTCCTGCGGGGGATCGGCAGCGGGCTTACCGGAGGATCGGACGCGGTCGTCGGCGGCGCCTTCCTGAAGTGCATCACCGGCGCCGCGGGCAGCACGACGAAGCTCCTGCGCTGCGTCTCGAAGGTCGGCGGCTAGGGCCGCCCGCGGCGCGTCAGCCGCCCGGGCCGGCGACCACGTACCCTTGGCGCCGATGCGCACGCCATCGCACACCGCCGTGGGCACATGGAGCGGTGGCCGCTACCTGCACTTCGGCGAGCCGATCGACGAGTCGCGCCTCGAGGCGCTGCTGACGCCCGGCGACGGCCTCGACACGCTGCTGACCGCCGACGCCTACGGCGCCGGCGACGCCGACCGCGTGCTCGGCCGCGCGCTGCGCGGGACCGACCGCGACGCCGTCTGCGTCGTCGGCGCGATCGGCCACGACTTCTACGAGGGCGAGCGCGAGGGCGCCAAGGGCTATCCGCGCTTCACCGATCCGCGGCTGCGCGGGCCCGACGCCGGCGCGTACGCCGACTACGTCCGGATGGCGACCGAGCGCAGCCTGGAGCGCATCGGGATCGACGCCTTCGACGTGTTGCTGCTGCACAACCCCGACCGCACCGGCTACACGAGCGAGGCCGTCTGGGCGGCCATGCGCGCCGTGCGCGACGAGGGCCTGACCGGCAGCCTCGGCATCGCGCCCGGCCCGGCGAACGGCTTCACGCTGGACGTCATCGACTGCCTGGAGCGCTTCGGCGAGCTCATCGACTGGGCGATGGTCATCCTCAACCCGCTCGAGCCCTGGCCCGGCGAGCTGTGCCTGGGCGCCGCGCGCGAGCACGGCGTCGGCGTCATCGCGCGCGTCGTCGACTACGGCGGCATGTTCTGGGACGACGTGCGGCCGGGCCACGCGTTCGCCGAGCGCGACCATCGCACGTTCAGGCCCGAGGGCTGGGTGCAGGCGGGCAGCGGCAGGCTCGAGCGGCTGCGGCCGTTCGCCGAGCGTCACGACCTCACGATGCTGCAGCTCGCCGCGCAGTGGTGCCTGGCGCACGAGCCCGTCGCCTGCGTCGTGCCGACGCTCATCCAGGAGATCGGCGAGACAGCCCGCCCGATCGAGGACAAGCGCGCGGAGCTGCTCGCCACGCCGGCGCAGGTCCTGCTCGACGAGGCGGAGGTGCAGAGCATCCGCGCGATCGGCGACAACACCGGCAGCATGGCTCTCAAGGGCGCCGCGCCGCAGCACGACGGCGAGCCGCGGCCCGACCGCTGGCCGCTGAGCGCCGAGCTCGACGCGCTGGCGCACCGCTGGGGCATCGACCCCGCCCGCGACCTCGTCCAGTCGTCGCCCTCCCGTGGGTAGCGCCCGCCGCTTCCTGCTGTCCGGCTCGGGCTGGCCGTACCTGCTCGTCCCGTTCATCCCGATCGCGATCGCGCTCGAGCTCGGCCACGCCGAGGCGGCGATCATCTTCGGCGCGGCGGCCGCGGGCGTCATCCCGACGGCCGCGCTCATGGGCCGCGCGACCGAGGAGCTCGCGCACCGCTCCGGACCGGGCATCGGCGGCCTGCTGAACGTCACGTTCGGCAACGCGCCCGAGCTCATCATCGCGTTCTTCGCGCTGAACGCCGGCCTGCAGGAGGTCGTCAAGGCGTCGCTCATCGGGTCGATCCTCGGCAACATCCTGCTCGTCATGGGCGCCGCGATGCTCGTCGGCGGCCTCAAGCGCCCGTTTCAGACCTTCAACCCCACCGCCGCCGCGGTGCAGTCCTCGATGCTGCTGCTCGCGGCCGTCGCGCTCGTCATGCCGACGATCTTCCAGCTCGTCGCCGGCGGGGGGCTACCGCAGGTCGGCGACAAGCGCGTCGACTTCGGCCCGGATCTCGAGCGGATGTCGCTCATCGTCTGCTTCGTCCTGCTGGCGTCCTACCTCGCCGGGCTCGTCTTCTCGCTGCGCTCGCACAAGACGCTCTTCAACCCGACATCGGAGTCCGAGGAGCGCCTCGACGAGTCCTGGTCGGTCCGGGCCTCGGTCATCACGCTGGCGGTGGCCGGCGTCGCGGTCGGCGTCATGTCGGAGATCCTCGTCGGCTCGATCTCCGAGGCGTCGGAGGCGATCGGCCTCAGCGAGTTCTTCGTCGGCCTCATCGTCGTCGCGATCGTCGGCAACGCCGCCGAGCACTGGGTCGCGATCTACTTCGCCGCCCGCGACAAGATGGACCTCGCCGTGAACATCTCGATCGGCTCGAGCGCGCAGATCGCGCTCTTCGTCGCTCCGGTGCTCGTCCTCGCGTCCTTCCTGATCGGCCCCAACCCGATGGCGCTCGTCTTCAACGGCTTCGAGCTCGGCGCGGTCCTCCTCGCGATCCTGATCGCGGTCCACGTCACCCAGGACGGCGAGTCGACGTGGTACGAGGGCCTGCAGCTGCTCGCCGTCTACGTCGTGCTCGGCGTCGTCTTCTTCTACGCGTAGGCCGGCATGGCGCTCTACGAATTCGGCGGGCTGATCGTCCTCCTCATCGTGCTGCTGGCGCTGGACCTGCGCTTCTTCGCGCGCGGCCGCGAGGCGACGTTCCGCGAGAGCGTGACGTGGTCGCTCGGCTGGCTGGCGCTCGGCCTGGCGGTCACCGCGCCCGTGCTCGTGCTCAACGGCAGCGAGGACGCCGTCAACTACGTCACGGTCTACCTCATCGAGCGCTCGCTGTCGCTCGACAACCTCTTCGTCTTCATCCTGCTGTTCGCCTACTTCGGCGTGCCCCAGCAGCACCGCGCGCGGCTCGTCTTCTGGGGCGTCATCGCCGCCCTGGCGCTGCGCGGCCTGGCGATCCTGGGCGGCACCGCGCTCATCGAGCGCTTCCACGTCGTGCTGTACCTGCTCGGCGTGCTGCTGCTCGTGCTCGCCTACCGGATCTACCGCGGCGTGGGGGAGAACGTCGACCCGGATCGCAACCTCGTCGTGCGCGGGGTGCGCAAGATCTTCCCCGTCACCGACGGCTTCCGCAACGGCCACTGGTTCGTGCGCGAGGACGGCCGGCGCCACGTCACGCCGATCTTCCTCTGCCTGGCGGCGATCGTCGCCGCCGACATCGCGTTCGCCGTCGACTCGATCCCGGCCGCGTTCGCGATCACGCGCGAGCCGCTCATCATCTGGGCGGGCAACGTCTTCGCGCTGCTCGGGCTGCGCGCCCTCTTCGTCCTCGTCGAGGGGCTGATCCGCCGCTTCCGCTACCTCGACGAGACGATCGCCGTCGTGCTCGGCCTCATCGCGGTGAAGCTGCTCACCGAGGACCTCGTGAAGATCGGGCCCGTCCTCAACCTCGCGCTCGTCGCGTTCGTCTTCGCGGTCGGCATCGGCGCCTCGATCGCGCGCGACCGCAGCGATCCCGAGGGCGCGGCCGAGCGCCGCGAGGCGCAGCGGGCGGACGCGCCGTAGCGCCGTGGGCGGGGCGCCGGCCCCGCCCACGGCTGTTCTCACGCGCCGACCGGCGCGCCGGACTCGAGCTCCAGGCCGGCCGCGCGCCAGTCCTCCTTGCCCTCGGCGTACTTGCGCACGTCGGTGTAGCCGAGCGCGCGCAGTTGCGCGGCGGCGACCTCGGAGTTGCGGCACTCGACGTTGGAGCAGTAGGTCACGATCGCGGCCGCCCGGTCGGGCAGCAACGCCGGCGCGAGCCGGGCGACCTCGGTGTGGGGGATGTTGATCGCGCCCGGGAGATGGGCGTCCTCGTAGTACTGCGGGCCGAGCGCCTCGACGACGACGACGTCGCCGGCCTCGATCGCGGCTCGCAGCTCCTCTCGGGTGATGGTGGGTGTCATGGCGACAGCTTCCGGGGAGGGAGGGCGCATGTCCAAGACGCGTTGCCTTCACCGCCATAGGCTGTGCCGATGGTGCTCGATCTGCGCCTCGTGCAGTACTTCGTCGCCGTCGCGCAGGAGGCCAGCGTGACGCGCGCGGCCGAGCGGCTGCACCTCTCCCAGCCGGCGCTCAGCGCGGCGGTCAGGCAGCTCGAGCGGCAGCTCGGGGTCGGGCTGCTGGAGCGCTCCGGTCGGGGCGTCGAGCTGACCGCGGCCGGTGAGCTGCTGCTGCGCCGCGGCGTCGAGCTGCTCGACCACGCCGACACCGTCGTGGCCGACGTCCGCGCCGACGACGCCGAGCCGGCTGCGCGGCTGCGGATCGGGCTCTCGCCGACCGCCCGCCACGGGGTCGGACCCGCGCTGCTCGGCGCGTGCGCGGCCGCCGCCCCGGCGGTCATGCTCTACTCCAGCGAGGACACGACCGGAGCGCTCCTGCGCGACGTCGCCCGCGGCCGCCTCGACCTCGCGGTCGTGTTCTGCGCCCCCGAGCCCCCGCCCGACGGCGTCGAGTTCGAGCGGCTGACGGAGGAGCCCGCGGTCGTGCACATGCGAGCCGACCATCCGCTCGCCTCCCGCCCGGTCGTGCGGCTCGCCGACCTCGCGGGCGAGACCGTGCTCGTCGCGGGCGGGCGCGAGTCCGACGGGTTCACCGAGCGCATCCTCGGCGCGTTCGCCGCGGCCGGCGTCGCGCCGGGCACCGCGCCCGACCCGTTCCCCGATCTCGGCCTGCGGGCCGTCCGCGAGGGTCTCGGCGTCGTCGTCTACGTGCGCAGCGCCTTCGCCGCGGAGGTGCCGGGATCGGCGTTCGTGGCGCTCGATCCGCCCCTCGCGCTCCCGTTCGCGCTCGCCTGGCGTGCACGCCCGCGCTCCCGTGCGCTCGAGGCGGTGCTTGCCGCCGCGCGCGCCTCCGCGACCGCACCCTCCGCATGAGTGGGCTCGACGCCGCGGCGATCGTCCGCCGGCGCATGCGCGCCCAGCGCCTCACGGGCGAGCCCCACGCGACGCCGGCGGATGCGGTCGCATGGAGCGGCGCCGTCCAGGCCCAGGAGTTCGACGAGGCGCTGTGGTCGGTCGGGATGCGCGCGCGCGACTGCCGCGCCGCGGACGTCGTGGCGGCCTGCGACCGCGGCGAGATCCTGCGCACCCACGTCCTGCGGCCGACGTGGCACTTCGTCGCGGCCGCCGACCTGCGCTGGCTGCTGCGCCTGACCGGCCCGCGGGTGCTCGCCAAGCTCGCCGGACGCCACCGTGAGCTCGCTCTCGACGCACGCACGCTCGATCGCGCCCGCGACACGCTCGGCGGCGCGCTCGCCGACGGGCGGCCGCGGACGCGGCCGCAACTCGCCGCCGTGCTCCAGGCCGCCGCGATCGACACCTCGGGCCAGCGGATCGCCCACATCGTCATGGAGGCCGAGCTGCGCGGCGTCATCTGCAGCGGGACGCGCGAGGGCCGGCAGCACACGTACGTCGCGCTCGGCGACGGCGTGCCCGCCGCGCCCGACCGCTCGCGCGAGGACGACGCCGGCGAGCTCGCGCTGCGCTACTTCACCTCGCACGGTCCGGCGACGCTGCGCGACTTCGCGTGGTGGTCGGGCCTGACGGTCGCCGACGGCAAGGCCGGCGTCGCGGCGGCGGGGGATCGGCTGGAGTCCGTGGACGCCGCCGGTGCGGCGTGGATCGCCGCGCCGTCCGGTGAAGGCGCGCCGCCGGCCGCGCCGGACGCGTTGCTGCTCGGCACGTACGACGAGCTGCTCGTCGCCGTCCGCGACCTGCGCTACGTCGATGCCGGCGGACGGTCCCGCGCCGACCTGCCCCGGCGCCCGGTCGTGCTCGGCGGGCGGACGGTCGGCCGCTGGACGCGCACCGTGCGCCGGCGGGAGATCGTGGTCGAGGTCGCGCTCGAGACGGCTCCCGGCGCGCGCGGGCCGGCGTCGCTGCGCGCCGCCGCCGACCGCTTCGGGGCGTTCTTCGAGCTGCCCGCGACGCTCGTCGCGCCCCCGCGCTGACCGCGCCGGCGGGCCCTACTCGTCGTCGAGCTCGTCGGCCTCGGGCTCGGCGTTCTCGTCGTCGCCGACGATGTCGTCGCCGGCGTCGAGGCCGGCGCCGAGCGTGGACCCGTGACGGACCTGGAAGGCCTGCATGAGCTCGTCGCGCGCGTCGGCGTCCACGGGGACCTCGTCGGAGATGAGCACCCAGTCGGCGCCCTCGAAGTCCTCCATGTTGAAGATCTCGGTGTCGACGTCCGGCGAGTCGTCGATGACGACGAGCACCTCGGTCTGGGGGTTGAAGTACGTCCCCGGGCGGTTGACGATGTCCTCGAGGTCGAACTGTCGCGGATTGGCCATAGACCACTATCTCTATCAGGTCAGCTCGCGGATCCGCCGCTCGATCTCCTCGTCGACGTCGAGCGGCTCCGCGCCGTCGCGGACGCGGCGCGCGTTGCGGCGAACGACGTGCTCGCGGATCTCCTCGCGCAGGCCGTCGTCGACCTCGGCCGGCGGCTGGTCGAGGGCCGCGATCTGCGCGTCGACGTCGAGCGGGGCCTCGCCGCGGCGGGCGCGCCGCGCGTTGCGGGCCTCGAGCATCTGGCGGATCTCCGCGTCGCGCTCGGCGGCCGCTCCGGCGGGAGCGTCGTCGCCGTCGAAGCCGTCCTCGTCGTGGACGATGCCGCTCCCGCCGATCTGGTCGTAGCTGCGGGGCGTCGCGGCGAGCGTGAAGACCGCGACGATCACGGCGGCCGCGGCGACGATCCAGATGATCGTCCCGAACGCTTCCTCCATGCGCAGATCATCGCAGGGCCCCCGCTCCGGCACGCGACCCGCGCGGCGGGCGGCGTCGACGATCGGTCGACCGGCCGTGTGACAACCGGTACGCTGCGGGGTACCAAGTTGACTGACCAGTCAATCTAGCCGGCAACGACGCCCTCAGGAGCACACCCAATGGTCGATTTCACGCTGACCGACGAGCAGAAGAACCTTCGCGAGATGGCTCGCGACTTCGCGACGAAGGAGATCCGTCCAGTCGCCTGGGAGCTGGATCGCGACGGCGGATGGCCGCAGGCCATCATCGACAAGGCGCATGAGGTCGGCCTCATGAACACCCACCTTCCCGAGGAATACGGCGGCGCAGGGCTGTCCTACCTCGACGGCTGCATCATCGAGGAGGAGCTCTCCTGGGGCTGCTCGGGCGTCCAGACCTCGCTCGGGGCCAACGGCCTGGCCGCCGCGCCCGTCCTCATCGGTGGCTCCGAGGACGTCAAGCGCGAGTTCTGCGAGGAGCTCTCGGCCTCGCCGAAGCTCGCCGCCTTCTGCCTGACCGAGCCCGACGCGGGCTCCGACGTCTCGGGCATGCGCACGCGCGCCGTCCGCAAGGGCGACAAGTACGTGCTCAACGGCTCGAAGTGCTTCATCACGAACGGCAGCTACGCCGACTTCTTCACCGTCTACGCCAAGACCGACCCGGACGCCGGCCACCGCGGCATCTCCGCCTTCCTCGTCCGCAAGGACGACACGGTCATCGTGGACAAGAAGGAGGACAAGATGGGCCAGCGCGCCTCCAACACGGCGACCATCACCTTCAACGACACCGAGGTCGACGCGAGCTACCTGCTCGGCGAGGAGAACAAGGGCTTCAAGCTGGCGATGATGACGCTGGACCGCACGCGTCCCGGCGTCGCCGCGATGGCCGTCGGCATCGCGCGCGCCGCGTTCGAGTTCGCCTGCTCCTACTCCAAGGAGCGCGTCCAGTTCGGCGTGCCGATCGCGATGCACCAGGCGATCCAGTTCATGATCGCCGACATGGCGACGAAGGTGCACCTCTCGCGCCTGGCGGCCTGGAACAGCGCCGTGCTGCTCGACCAGGGCAAGCGCAACACGCTGGAGTCCTCGCACGCCAAGCGCTTCGCGGCCGACTCCGCGATGGAGGTCGCCACGGACGCCGTGCAGATCTACGGCGGCTACGGCTTCATCAAGGAGTACCCCGTCGAGAAGCTCATGCGCGACGCCAAGATCATGCAGCTCTACGAGGGCACGTCGCAGATCCAGCGGCTCGTCATCGCCCGCGAGACGCTGCTGCCGCGGCGCATCGAAGAGCCGGCGACCGCGACCGCCTGACCCTTCTGCACGACGACCCGCGGGCGGTCCGAGAGGACCGCCCGCGGTCGTTCTGCGGAGCGTGCACACCCATGCGCAGGGCATACTGGAGCGATGGCCGCTCGCCATCCCTCGACGGAGGCCGCCGTCGCAGACGCGGCCGCGCAGAGCGACGTCCGCACCGCGGCCGGCGCCCGCTCGCAGACGGGCGGACCGGGCTCGGGCGACCCGCTCGTCGCGGGCCTGCGCAAGGCCGGACTGCTGCGCCTGCTCGTCCTGCACCTGCTCGCCGCGGGGCCCTCGTACGGCAACCAGCTCATGGACCGCGTGGCGGAGCTGACCGGCGGGCTGCTGGCCGTCAACCCCAACACGATGTACCCGCTGCTGCGCACGCTCGAGGGCGAGGGCCTCGTCGCCGGCGACTGGGAGCACCCCGAGCGCCGCTCGCGGCGCTTCTACCGGCTGACGGAGTCCGGGGCCGCCGAGCGCGACCGGCTCGCGGCGGAGGTCGCGCCGCGGATCGACGAGCTCGCGGCGGCGCTGGACGTCATCCGGCGCGAGCTGGTGGGCTGACGCCGATGACCGTCGTCGCCGCGCGGCAGTCGCTGCCCGGCGCCTCCGCGGCCGAGGCGGAGGCGCTGTGGCTGGATCGCGAGCGCTGGCCCTCGTTCGTCGACGGCTTCGGCGCCATGGCGATCTACCACGGCGACTGGCCCGAGCCGGGCTCGCGGATCGTGTGGGACTCGCGGCGCAAGGGCCGCGGCCGCGTCGCCGAGCGCGTCGTCGAGCACGAGCCCGCCGTGACGCACGTCGTCGCGGTCGAGGACCCGTCGCTGACGGGCACCCAGCGCGTGCGCTTCCGCGCCGTCGAGGGCGGCTGCGAGATCGCCCTCGAGCTCGACTACGAGCTCAAGCGGGCGGGCCTCGGCGGCGCCCTGACCGACATCCTCTTCGTGCGTCGCGCCATCGGCGACGCGCTGCGCCGGACGCTTCGGCGCTTCGCGGTCGAGCTCGCCGCCGACCGCGACCTGACCACCGAGATCCAGCGGCCCCGGCCGCCTGCAAGCAACGACAAGGAGAACTGACAGCGTGTTCGTGTTCAAGGCCGCGGTCGTCGGAGCCGGAACGATGGGCGGCGAGATCGCCCAGGTCATCGCCTCGGCGGGCATCCCCGTGGTGCTCAAGGACGTCAAGCAGGAGTTCGTCGACCTCGGCCTGAAGAAGGCCGAGGAGGTCACGCGCGCGCAGCTCGGCGGGCTCGTCCACAAGCAGAAGATCACCCAGGAGCAGGCCGACGCGCAGGCGGCGGAGATCCTCGGGCGGATCGCGGGCACGATCGAGTACGAGGGCTTCGGGGACGTCGACTTCGTCATCGAGGCGGTGCCCGAGCGGATGGAGATCAAGCAGGCTGTCTTCGCCGAGCTCGACGCCCTGACGCCCGGCCACGCGATCCTCGCGTCGAACACCTCCTCGCTGGCGATCAGCGAGATGGCCGACGCGACGTCGCGGCCCGACAAGGTCGTCGGCTTCCACTTCTTCTACCCGGCCTCGATGATGCGCCTCGTGGAGGTCGTCGAGGGCGCCGACACCTCGCCGGAGACGATGGGCGCGGCGACGACGTTCGCGCAGGCGATCCGCAAGATGCCGATCGCCTGCGGCGAGGAGCCCGGCTTCGTCGTCAACCGCATCCTCAACTCCGCGATCAGCGAGATCTGGCGCTTCCAGGAGTCAAACGGCCTGTCGATCAAGGCGATCGACGACGCCGTCTCGCAGGCGCGCGTCGCCCCGATGGGCCCGTTCTTCCTGACCGATCTGCTCGGCCTGGACACCGTCCTGCACGTCGCCAAGCACCTGCAGGAGTCCTACGGCGAGAGCTCCTTCTACGTCCATCAGGGCATGAAGGCGCTCGTCGAGGCCGGCGATCTCGGCGCGAAGACCGGCAAGGGCTTCTACGAGAACGGCGAGCCGCGCTCGGAGGGCGAGACAGAGTTCGACGCCGAGGAGCTGACCCAGCGCTTCGTCCTCAAGGCGTTCGTCGAGGCGTGCCTGCTGCTCGAGGAGGAGATGGCGTCCGTGCGCGACATCGACCTCGGCATGATGGCCGGCGCCGGTCTCATCCCGCCGCCGTTCGCGCGCGCCGACCAGACCGGCCTCGACGACGTGCTCGCCGCGCTCGAGCGCGCCGCCACCGAGTGGGGTGAGCAGTTCGAGCCGCCGCAGATCCTGCGCCGCCTCGTCGCGCAGGGGCGCCTCGGGGCCAAGACCGGCCAGGGCTTCTTCGCCTACAAGCAGCCCGACGACGGCTTCGAGCAGGGCGAGGCGGTCCAGCTCGAGACGCGCGACGGCTACGCCATCGCCTGGCTGGACCGCCCGCCGGCGAACTCGCTGTCGCCCCAGGTCATCGAGGAGCTCGGGCGCGTCTGGGAGCACGTCGACGCCGACGACTCGATCCGCGCGCTCATCGTCGCCTCGGCGAACCCGATGCTGTTCTGCGCCGGCGCCGATATCAAGGCGTTCACGCAGATGGACGAGCAGACCGGCGCCGAGCTGCTGACCACGACCCACGCGCTCCTGCGCCGGATGGAGTGCTCCTCGACGATCACGATCGCGGCCGTCAACGCGGTCGCCTTCGGCGGCGGCTGCGAGCTGGCGATGGCCTGCGACGTGCGGATCGCCGCCGAGTCGGCGAGCTTCGGCCAGCCCGAGATCAACCTCGGGATCATCCCGGGCTTCGGCGGCACCCAGCGCCTGCCGCGGCTCGTCGGCACCGCTCGCGCGCTCGAGCTCAACCTGACCGGCGACCCGATCTCGGCCGAGGAGGCCTACGAGATCGGCCTCGTCAACCGCGTCGTGCCCGACCACGAGCTGCACGACGTCGCGCGCGCCTGGGCGCGCAAGCTCGGGGGGCAGGCGCCGCTCGCGGTGTCCGCGATCAAGCGCACGACCGCCGGCGACGCCGATCTCGACGAGGGCATCGAGGCCGAGAAGGCCGCCTTCGGCGAGGTCTTCCAGAGCGCCGACGCGCGCGAGGGCATCGGCGCGTTCCTCGGCAAGCGCGCGCCGAAGTGGACCGGCAAGTAGGAGCCGCCGCCGGCGCGGTGTCCGAGCTGGCGCAGCTCGTGCGCCGTGCCGGCTCGGTCGTCGCGCTGACGGGAGCCGGGATCTCGGTGCCCTCCGGGATCCCGGACTTCCGCTCGCCGGGCACGGGGGTCTGGGCGAACGTCGACCCGATGGAGGTCGCCCACATCGACGCCTGGCGCGCGAATCCCGAGCGCTTCTGGAGCTTCTACGGCGAGCGCTTCCAGTCGCTCGGCGACAAGCGGCCCAACGGCGCCCACCGCGCGCTCGTCGAGCTCGAGCGCCGCGGCCTGCTGCGCGCGGTCGTCACGCAGAACATCGACATGCTGCACCGGCGCGCGGGGACGGCCGAGCTCGTCGAGGTCCACGGCTCGATCGCGACGTGCTCGTGCCTGTCGTGCGGGGAACGCGTGAGCTCCGACGAGGTGCTCGCGCGGCTGGGCGGCGCGGCCGTGCCGGCCTGCGACTGCGGCCGGCCGCTGAAGCCCGACGTCGTCCTGTTCGGCGAGTACCTGCCGCAGGACGCCCTCGAGCGCGCGACGCAGCTCGCCGCCGGCGCCGACCTGCTGCTCTGCATCGGCTCCTCGCTGGAGGTCCACCCGGTCGCCCAGCTGCCGGCGATCACGCTGCGCCGCGGCGGCGCGGTCGCGATCGTCACCCAGGGCGCGACGCCGTACGACGACCGTGCGGCCGTGGTCCTGCGCGGGGACGTCGAGGAGGAGCTCGAGGCGCTGGTGGCGGCTCTGTAGGACGTTCTTGGGGGTCGGCGTCCTCCGGGCGGTGCTCCGGTTGCGGGTGGCTGCTGTGTCGGACGTTCTTCGGAGGTCGTGGCCGGCGCCTTCCGGGCGATGCTCCGGTTCCGGGAGGCGACGTGGGGTGGGCCGTAGGGCGCGTGTGCCGGGGGTTCCGCCGGATGCCTCCCGGAACCGGCCACCGCCCGGAAGGCGCCGGAGGGAGGCGAGGGGTGTTCCGCCGACTCCGGCGCTTGAAGACGGCGCGGCGTGGACGCCAGCGCGCGGGCGGCGCGGGCTGCGAGTGGCGTGTGTGGCGGATCGTGCCCCACATGCGGGGCACGATCCGCCACACACGCATCCCGCGGAAGCGATGGCGGCGCCCCGGGGATCCTCCTCAGCCGGGCTCGTACGACCTCCCGCGCGACCCGCGGCGCGCTCCACCGCGCAGGGCCGCGGGCGCGTCCCGGGGCGGGCCGCAGCACCCTCCACGCGGGCGCGTCCCGGCGCGACCCGCAGCACCCTCCACGCCCGCAGGGTCGCGGGCGCGTCTCGGGGCGGGGCGGGGCACCCTCCACACCCGCAACGCGGGTGAGTCGCGGGGCCGGGGCCCTCCGGGCGGTGCTCCGGTTCCGGGAGGCGACGTGGAGTGGGCCGTGGGGCGCGTGCTGCCGGGGGTTCCGCCGGATGCCTCCGGGAACCGGCCACGCCCGGGAGGCGCCGGAGGGAGGCGGTGGTGCACGGCCGTCCCCGGGAGGCGCCGGAGGGAGGCGGTGGTGCACGGCCGTCCCCGGGGGGCGCCGGAGGGAGGCGGTGGTGCACGGCCGTCCCCGGGGGGCGCCGGAGGGAGGCGGTGGTGCACGGCCGTCCCCGGGGGGCGCCGGAGGGAGCCGGCGGTATACGGCCGTCTCCGGCGCTTGGGTAAGGCGACGAGGGACGCTGGAGTGCGTTGGGGAGCCCGCCCCGTGCACCGCGTCGCGACCGGCGGCCGACGGCCGACGGGCGGCGCGGATCGCCGGGGGCGGACCGTGCCCTGTGGCGGATTGTGCCCCGCATGCGGGGCACGATCCGCCACACGCATCCCGGAGAAGCGACGACGGCGCTGAGGGGCGCGGCTTTCAGCGCTCGCACGTCCGTCCGCGCGCGGTGCGCTGCACGCCGGCACGGCCGGGGCGGGCCGCGGTGCGCTGCACGCCGGCACGGCCGGGGCGGGCCGCGGTGCGCTGCACGCCCGCATGGCCGCGGGCGCTTCCGGGGCGGGCCGCGGTGCGCTGCACGCCGGCACGGCCGGGGCGGCCCGCGGTGCGCTGCACGCCGGCACGGCCGGGGCGGCCCGCGGTGCGCTGCACGCCCGCATGGCCGCGGGCGCTTCCGGGGCGGGCCGCGGTGCGCTGCACGCCCGCATGGCCGCGGGCGCTTCCGGGGCGGGCCGCGGTGCGCTGCACGCCCGCATGGCCGCGGGCGCTTCCGGGGCGGGCCGCGGTGCGCTGCACGCCCGCACGGTCGCGGGCGCGTCCCGGGCGGGCCGCTACCCGCTCCACGCCCGCACGGCCTCCGCGCGTCCGGGGGCAGGCCGCGGCCCGCCCACCGGACGCGCGCGGAGCGTCAGCGGTCGCCGAGAACCTGGTAGGAGCGCATCTCGCCGCGGATGCGCTCGCGGAGGTAGCCGGTGAACAGCGTGTACGAATGCACTGACCCGGTCCGCCGCGCGATCGCGTCGCGCACGCTCTTCGACAGCGCGCGGTTCAGCGACCAGCGACCGTCGCGGATCGGGGCGAGGAACTGCAGCGTCGTCGTCTTGCCCGCGACGACGTACTCGATCTGCACGCGCACGACGCCGCGGGCGTCGCGGTTGACCGTGCCGGCGGCACGCAGCCGTCCGGCGGAGATCGTCGGCCGCGACAGGCGCAGATCGGCGCGCTGGGCCGCGGCGCGTAGGCGCACCTTCTGCGGGCGCGTGTCGGCGTCGCCCTTGTAGGTGATCGTCACGATGCCCGTCCCGAGCTCGGCCTGCTCCGCGGGGATCGCCTGCCGGAAGCGGATCCGCCCGTCGGCGGAGTTGACCGGCGCCGTGAAGCGGTGCCGGCGTCCCGCCGCGTGCAACTCGACGTCGACCGTGCCGGAGGCACGGCTCGTGATCGGCGCGAACACGTCGAGCTGGCGATCCTCGCGCAGGAGCCTCGCTCGCGCCATCGACAGCTTCGCGGTGAACCGCAGAGCGGCGGCGGGCGCGCCCGGGTTGCCGGTCGTCGCGGGCGGAGGCGGCGGAGGCGGCGTCACGGGCGGGGGCGGCGGGGGCGGCGGCGGCGGAGGCGCAGCGACCGCCTGCCAGTCACAGCGCTCGTCGTTGCCGGCGCGGTTGGTGAGGCGCAGCGGCGCAGTGCCGCCGGGACCCTCGCCGTCCACGGCGTCGATCGTGTAGGCCTCCCACTGCCCGATGATGCCCGAGCCGGGCGCTCCGGTGCCTCGGTGCTCGGCGGCCCGCCCGCTGTGGAAGACGATCCGCGTGCCGTCCGGCGACCAGGCGGGGTTGAGGTCGAACCCGGTCAGGTTGAGCGTCGCCGGGCCCTCGGCGGCGTCGTAGTCGTTGTACGTCAGCTGCTTCACGTTCGAGCCGTCGGCGTTCATCCGGTAGATCTCGAGGTTGCGCGCCACGCCCGGGCGCGGGAAGGCGGCGCGATCGCTCTGGAAGGCGATCTTCGTGCCGTCCGCGGACCAGCGCGGAGCGGACTCCTCGGCGAGCGAGGAGCCTGTGAGGTTCACGACGTTCGAGCCGTCGGCGTTCATGACGTGGATGTTCGAGTTGCCGTCGCGGTTGCTGTGGAAGGCGATCTTCGTGCCGTCCGGCGACCATGACGGCTGCGAGTCGTTGTTGAGGCCGGCGGTGGCGTTGTTCGTCAGGTTGACGGGGTTGGACCCGTCGGCGTTCATGACGTAGACCTCGAAGTTGCCGTCCCGGTTGCTCTGGAAGACGAGCTTGGATCCGTCAGGCGACCAGTCGCCCATGAAGGTGTTGGAGCCCTGCGTGGTGAGCGGGCCGGTCTGATTGCTCCCGTCGGCGTTCATCGTCCAGATCTGGCTGTCGCGAACCCAGGCGACCTTCGTGCCGTCGGCGGAGTAGCGCGGGCTGAAGTCGCTGTTCGTGTTGACCATGAGCCGCGTCTCGCCGGTGGCGTCCGGATTGATCGAGAAGAGCTCGAGCCGCGACTGGCCCGGCGGGACGGGATCGGCGAACTCGGTCGCCAAGGCGCCCGAGCAGATGATCCTCCCGTTGGCGCCCGGGAAGGCGGCCTGCGCGGTCGTCCCGCCGATGCTCAGCCCGATGGCGGCGGCGACGCCGAGCGCCGAGAGCCCGCCCGCGCGCGCCGTGCGGCCGGCGGAGACTCCGCGGCCGTCGGGCCGCTCGTTGCTTGACATGCGTTCTCTCGTTTCGGTCGAAGGGTTTCGGATCCATCCAGCCCGTCCGGGCCGGCCTGCTCAGCATCGGCTCCCGGTCGACGGCGGCCGCAGCCCCGTCGGTCAGTCGCGATGACCTGCCGGAAGCTCAGCGGCCCCCGGGGACCTGGCGCGCGCGCCGCGTCGCCTGCGTGGCGCCCTGCCCGTGCCCGCGCACATTCTGGAGGATCGCGGAGACCGGCGCGCCGAATCACAGGACCTCGCCGGCCACTCGCGCCCGCAGCGCCGCCTCGACCGATCCGAGCACCGACCGCACGACCGCGATCTGGGCGTCGTCCAGACCGCCCTGCAGCGCGGCGTTGGCGACCGCGCCGACCTCCGCCCTGCGCTCGCGCAGCTCGGTGAGCCGTCTTGCCAGCCCGGCGGCGTCGCGCCAGGGCTCGAGCTCTGCGAGCGCCGCCTCGAACGCGACGCGCAGGCCGAGCGCCGCCTCCCGCACGCGCCCGGCGTCGACGTCGCGTCGCGTGCGCAGCGCGAGCTCCTCGCAGGCCAGCGCCGCGTCGCGACCGGCGAGCAGCGCTGCCAGGCGCTCCTGCGGGCGCAGCGCGGCAGCCCGCGGGCGCAGCGACGCCGGTGCGGCCCTGGGCAGTTCGCGGGCGACCTCCCAGCGGCCCTCGGCGACCAGCTCGCCGTCGCCGAACCCGACGCGGGCCACGAGCGCCTGCGCGCGCGCGACCTCGTGCGCGTAGGGGTCGGCGGCCGCGAGGCGATGCAGGTGCAGCACCCGGTTGAGTCGCGCGATCGCGGCGTCGGCGATCGCGACCAGGTCGGCGCTCGCCAGCCGGCGCGAGGCGTCCTCGTGGTCCGCGAGCGCGGCGGTGTCGACGAGCGTCGCGCGCGAGGTCTGCACGGGTTCGGGGGCGGGCTCGGGCGCGGCCGGCTTCGTGCGCGCCCGGGGGCGCGGCAGCAGGCGTCGCTGCGGCGCGCCGAGCACGCTGAGCACGAGCACATGATCGGGCGGCTCGCCGAGGCGCTCGCGGATGAGATAGCGGCCCGGCTCCGGGCCGAGGGCCCAGGGGAACTCGAACTGCACGAACAAAAACCGCCGTGACCCGAGAGTCACGGCGGCTTTGGTCACTCCCGTACCTGACGTGGCTTACTCGGCTGCGTGGGCGCGGCTCGCGCGAGCGCCCTTCGCGACCTTGATCGCGTACTTCGACGGCTTGACCTTGACCGTCGGGTTGTCGATCTTGCTGAGGCGGTCGATGAGCTTGATCCACTGCGACGGCTTGAGGACGGACCCGGCGATCTTGCCGGCCTTCGTCGTCGGATCGAACTGCGGGCGGAAGCCCACGTGGATGTGATCGGCGTGGTCGGCCATCGCGAGCGTGTTGTCCGTGCCGCCGTACGTCATGAGCGTGATGATCTGGGCCGGCTTCATCGTGCCCTGCAGCGACAGCAGCCGGCGCACGGCGATGTCCGTGATGGAGCCCGCGCCCTGGTTGCCCATGATCGGGATCCCGTTGATCCTCGCGATGTCGACGGCGTTGCCCGACGAGTGCTGCGAGACGTTGCCCGTCGAGGTGTAGAAGCCGTGGCCGCAGCGCAGCGACGTCACGGTCGGCTTCAGGCCCGACGAGGCGAGGTACTCGAGCGTCGCCAGCACGCGGCGGTCGACGATGCCGGCCTCGATGTCGCGGCGTCCGCAGGAGTACGCCTCGATCCGCGGGTTGGCCAGGACGCGCTTGATGAGCGTGTTCTTGCTCATGAGCAGGATCTGGCCGATCGTCGCGCCCTGGGCGTTCTCCCCGAAGAACGGGTTCTGGCCCTGTGCGCGGTAGATCGCCGTGGACTCGAGCAGCTTCCAGCCGTCGAGGATCGGCTTGGGATCGATCCGCGGCGCGCCGCGGCCGGCCGGCCGGATCTCGAACAGCACGTGCGGCGCGACGGTCTCGGACGTCTTGCCGATGCGGCCGAGGATCGTGCCGGCGATGACCCGTCGCCCGGGGACGAGGCGCTTGAGCACGACGTCGTCACGGTCGAGGCCGTAGACGCCGGTGAAGTACTTCTTCACGCTCGTGCCCGCGTCCAGCGTGGACTCCGACTCGAGGATCTGCTGGCGACCGCCGGCCTTGAGCGCCTTCGGGCGCGTCGGGTTGGCGAAGAGCCGCTCCTTCGTCACGTCGGCGGCGGCACCGACGGCCGCGGCGGGCGCCTTGGCGGCTGACGCCGCCGCGGTCGCGGCCTTGGCGGATGCGGTCGGCTTGCCGGCGCTGGCAGCCTGGCGCGGAGCGGCGTCGGCCTTCGGGAGCTTGAGCTCCTTGGCGATCGAGTCCTTGCTCTGCGTCTTCTCCTTCGGCACCGGCACCTTCGTCGCGACCGTCTTCAGCCCGCCGTAGGTGTACGTGTTGCCGTAGACGTCGCGCAGCATCACGAAGTTGCCGAGGCGCGAGTTGTTGCCGGCCTTGACGATCGTGCCGTCCTGGACGGCGACGACCGGCGAGCCCGACTTCGCGTAGATGTTGATCCCGCGGCGCGAGAGGTTCGCCTCCACGGGCATCGCGGCGTTCTTGCCGCGTGCGACGCGGCGCGTCGCCTCGCGCTCGGAGATGTCGTCGGCGTACTTGGCCTTGGCGTGGACCGGGAACATGCCCTGCGTCAGGCCGCTGATCGAGCCGATGAGGTCCGACGGCATGCCGCCGATGAAGCGCGCCCGCATGAGCACGGAGTCGACGTACCAGTCGGCGTGGTTGTAGGCGAAGATCGCCTTGCGCAGGTCGGTCTCGGCGCCGGCGGCCTTGAGGTACCGCGCGGCGGCGAAGATCGCGTCGACCGGGTTGTAGGGGTCCTTCTTGCCGTCGCCGTTGGCGTCGACGCCGAAGGTCTTCCAGCTCGAGGGGATGAACTGCATCCAGCCCATGGCGCCGGCGGAGGAGACGTTGAGGTTGCGGCCGTAGTCCGTCTCGATCTCGTTGATCGCGGCCAGCACCTCCCAGCGCACGCCGTACTGGATTCCGGCGGCCTGGTAGATCGGCAGCAGGAAGGCGGGGATGCGGAACTTGTTGATGAAGAAGTTCGGGACGCCGATCGGCATCGGCCCGGGCAGCGCGAGCGAGAGCGTCGGGTTCATCGCGGTCGGGACGCCGCTCGAATGACGCAGCTTCGTCTTCTCGGGACGTGCGCGCTCGGGCAGCGGCACGGAGAGCAGACGACCCTTCGAGTCATAGAAGGGCTGCGAGACGGAGGGCTTGCCCTTGCGCTTGCGCGAGCCGCGAGCGGCCGGCGAGCCCTTGGCGCCCTCGGCGCCGGGAGAGGTCGGTGCGGCCGGTCCCTGACCGGGAGCGGTCGGCTTGATCGTCAGCGACGGAAGGCCGCTGGACGGCGCCTGCGCAGGTGTGATCTCGACGATGCTGAGGATCGGCAGCTTGAGGCCGGGGATCCTGATCTGGTCGACCGGGGTGTTCGCCCCGACGTCCAGCGAGACCGTCTTCTTGATGTTGCCGAGGAGCGTGACGTTGAACGTGCGGACGACGGCGCCCGCAGGTGATGCGACGCTTCCGAGACCGACGGTCATACCGCCGGTGACGGCCAAGGCGATGAGCAGCCTACGCTTGTGGTGCATGTGTCCCTGCATCTCCCCCCTGGAGGTGTCCCGAATACGCGAGCCCGATGCGCGTGCGCGGCACACTAGCGCGAATCGACGTCCGACGTAAACCCGCCCTAAGTGCCCGCTTGTGAGAACGCATTTCAGCGCCTGGCCAGGACGGAACGCCGCGTCGCGCGGCGAAGCGCCCGCGGCGCTCCCCGCCGGCGTCACGAAGCGACCCGCGGCACTGGTTCACTCGCGCGCTCGCGAGGCGCGCGCTCTCCGGTAGCCTCCGTCCGCCCAGGCAAATCAGGAGGATCACCGCCCCGATGAGCGACGAGGACGAGGCCGACGGCCTGCGCGAGCGACTGACGAAGCAAGGCGAGGACACCCTCGGCAGGCTGGCCGAGGACCTCATGGCCAACCCGCTCGTGGCCGGTGCAATCCAGCGTGCATTCGATGCGCGCGAGAAGGCATCCAGCGCCCAGGAGGCCGCGCTCAGCGCGATGAACCTGCCCTCGGCGGCCGACATCGAGCGCCTCACGCGCCGCGTGCGATCGGTCTCCCAGCGCCTGGAGGGCATCGAGGACGGCATCGATCGCATCGACGAGCGCGTCGCCGCGGCGGCGACGGCCGCTGCCACCGACGCGCGCCTGGAGGCGATCGAGGGCCATCTCAGCGCGCTGACGAAGGAGCTCGCCGCGCTCCACAAGGCGCTGCCGGGCGCGACGAAGCCCGTCTCGTCCCGCCAGGAGCGGCTGAAGGTCTCCGGCTAGGCCGGGCGGGCGCCGAGCGCGCCGGCCGCGACGGCGCCGAGGCGCTCGGCCGCGCGCAGCAACTCCTCGGCGTCGATCCGCCGCCGCTCGCCGTTGGCGCCGAGCACGTCGCTGACGGCGAGCAGGCAGCCGACGCGGATGCCGCGCAGCTCGCCGACCCGCAGCAGCGCGGCGGCCTCCATCTCGACCGCGAGCGCGCCGGCGGCGCGCCAGCCGTCGGCGGCGGACGGATCGCGGTCGTAGAACAGGTCGCTGGAGGCGATCGTTCCCGCCGGCGTCCCGGGTCCGGCCTCCGCGAGCAGCGCGGCGACGATCCGGGCGTCGGCCGCCAGCCGGTCGCCGGCGCCGAGCGCGCGGCTCGTTCCGTCGGACGCCAGCGCGGCGTCGGCGACGAGCAGGTCGCCGAGCGCCAGCCCGGCATCGAGCGCGCCGCACGTCCCGACGCGGATCGCCACCTCCAGGCCGAGGTCGCAGAGCTCCTCGAGCACGATCGCCGCGCTCGGGCCGCCCATCCCCGTGGCCTGGATCGTCATCGGCTCGCCGTCGGTCGCGATGCCCGTGTAGCCCCACAGGCCGCGGTTGTGGTTGAACATCTTCGGCTCGGCGAGGACGAGCTGGGCGAGCGCGAGCGCCCTGCCGGGATCGCCGGGCAGCAGCGCCCGCGGGGCGAGCTCGGTGGTGGGGTGGATGTGGACGGGCATGGTGGTGGCCCATATGATCGGGCCATGGCCAAGAAGAAGAACGTCTCGCGCACCGACGCCGTGCGCGACGCGGTCGACCAGGCGTTCAAGACGCAGATCCCGCGCGAGCGGATCTCCGAGCTGCTCGACGAGCTCGGCAGCACGGCGGGCCGCCTGCGCGGCGCCGTCGACGAGCTGCGCCCGGCGTCGGAGGCCGAGCTGAAGGCGGTGCGGGCAGAGGTCAAGAAGCTCTCCGCCCGCGTCGAGGCGCTCGAGGCCAAATCCAAGCCGGCGCCGCGTCGCCGGGCCGCCGCCAGGCCGGCCGCGAAGGCCGCGGCCAAGCCGGCCGCGAAGCCCGCCACGGGTACGCGGGCGCGCAAGGCGCCCGCGACGAAGCCGCCCGCCGCAGGGTCCTAGTCCAGTCACCGAAGGAGGTCGCACGCATGGGTGCCGAGTTCAGCGGTCCCAAGGAGTTCCGTACGGTCATGGACCGCATCTTCTCGCTGATGAACGACGACCCCGAGATGGGTCCCAAGCTGCGCGACGCCGACGTCCCGCAGCGCTTCGAGTTCCAGGACGTCGACATGGTCGTCAACATCCGCGCCGCCGAGGAGGGCGAGGAGGGCTGCCTGCACTGGCAGTGGGACGACGACATCGACTGGAAGCCGAAGGTCAAGATGGCGATGTCCTCCGAGACCGCGAACAAGTACTTCCAGGGCAAGGAGAACGTCGCCGTGGCCATCGCCCGCCGGCGCATCAAGACGAGCGGCGACGTCAAGGCCGCGCTCGCGCTCATCCCGATCACGAAGCCCGTCTACGCCCAGTACCGCGAGGTCGTCGAGGCCGAGTATCCGCACCTCAAGGTCTGAGCGCCGACATTAAGACCCGTTGACACCGAGCGGCGGTTGGCGTATGCATCCAGCACCAGGTCGAACAGTGGGTGTCGAACCACCCGCGAGGCGCCGCCGGTACGAAGACGAGCGCCGTCGGCCGAGGCAGCGGGCCCTATCGCCCGCAGACGGCGGGATCAAGGTCCCGCCGTCGACGTGAGTACGGCCAGGAGAGGGCGTGGAGGGTCGGCCCACCTCAGCGGCGCAGGTCGCACGAGAGATCGGCACCACGGCGGGGACGCTGCGGCGCTGGATCGACCGCGGCCTCATCCCGCACTACCAGGGGACGTGGTCACCGGCCGCCGTCGCCCACGCGCGCCTCGTCGCGCGGATGCGCTCGCGCGGGCACTCGCTGGAGGAGATCCGCGCCGCCGGCGAGAGCGGGCGCCTGGCGTTCGGCTACCTGCAGGGCCTGTTCCCCTCGCCCCTCGCCACGCACACGCTCGAGCAGGCCGCCGAGGACACGGGCCTGGAGCCGGCCCTCATCGAGCGCATCCTCACGACGCTCGGCCTGCCGGCCGCGGCGGTGCACCGGGTCTCCACGAGCGAGCTCGAGCTGCTGCGCTACTCGGCCGCCGTGCTCGCCGCCGGCTTTCCGCTCGTGGCGTTCCTGCAGCTCGTGCGCGTCTACGGCCAGGCGCTGGCCCAGGTCGCCGACGCCGAGGTGCGGCTGTTTCACATGTACGTGCACGAGCCGCTCATGCGCGAGGGCGTGCCGGGCGTCGAGATGGCCGAGGAGATGCAGGGCATGGCGGCCGACCTGCTGCCGCTCGCCTCGCCGATGATGGACCTGCTGCACCACCGCCTGCTGGCCCACTTCGTCGACCAGGACGTCATCGGCCACATGGAGTCCGACCTCGATCACGGCGAGCGCCTGGACCTCGGCCACGTGCGCGTGGCGATCGCCTTCGCCGACCTCGCGGGCTACACGCGCCTGACCGTCGAGGTCGGCGACGAGCACGCGCTCGACATCGTGGACCGCTTCGTCAGCGACGTCGAGCACACGCTGCCCGACGACGCGCGGATCATCAAGACGATCGGCGACGAGGTCATGGTCGTGGGGACCGACCCGGCCGCGCTCGTCGACTGGGCGGTCGGCTTCCAGCACCTGCACGCGACGCGGCCGCTGCCGCGGATCGGCGTCCACCACGGCACCGTCCTGTACCGCGACGGCGACTACTACGGCCGCGAGGTCAACCTCGCCGCGCGCGTGTCGGCGCGCTCGGGCGCCGGCGAGGTGCTCGCGACGCGGTCCGTCGTCGACGCCGCCGGCCCGCACCTGACGTTCGAGCTCATCGGCGAGGTCCGGCTCAAGGGGTTCAGCGAGGGCACCGAGCTGTTCGTGGCGCGCTGGCCCGCGGACTGAGGCTCCTCAGTCGACCATCCGCCGCGCCGCCGCCCAGCGCGACAGCTCGTGGCGGCTGGAGAGCTGCAGCTTGCGCAGGACGGCGGAGACGTGCGCCTCGACGGTCTTGACCGAGATGCCCAGGCGCTGGGCGATCTCCTTGTACATGTAGCCGCGCGCGATGTGGCGCAGGACCTCGCGCTCGCGCGGGGTGAGCTGCTCGAGGTCCGGATCGCCGTCGGCCGCCGGCGGCGGCGCGGCGCCGGCGAACGCGTCGAGCACGAAGCCCGCCAGGCGCGGCGAGAAGACCGCGTCGCCCTCGTGGACGCGCCGGATCGCGTCGGCTAGGTCGTCCGCGGAGATCGTCTTCGTGACGTAGCCGCGCGCGCCGGCGCGGATGACCGCGATGACGTCCTCGGCGGCGTCGGACACCGACAGCGCGAGGAAGCGCGTGCCGGGCGCGTCGGCGGCGACCTGGCGCAGGACCTCGAGGCCGCCGCCGTCGGGCATGTGGACGTCGAGCAGGACGACGTCGGGCGCCTGCTCGCGGATGAGCGCGACGGCCTCCGCGACGGTCGCGGCGTCGCCGACGAGATCGACGTGCCCGGCGAGCTCGGAGCGCACCCCCGCGCGGAAGAGCGCATGGTCGTCGACGAGCACGACGCGCGGGCTCATCGGCGGGGGCCCCCCGGGCCGGCGGCGAGGCGGCGCGTCATGGCGCCTCACCGCGCGGCAGCGAGAGCTCGACCTCGGTTCCCCCGCCGCCGGGCGCGGCGTGGATCCGGGCGCGCCCGCCGTGGCGCTGCATCCGCCCGAGGATCGACTCGCGCACGCCGCGCCGGTCGGCCGGCACGGCGGCGGGGTCGAAGCCGGGGCCGCGGTCGCGGACGAAGACCTCGATGCGCTCGCCGGTGGCCTCCGCGTAGACCGCCACCGCCCCGGCGTCGCCGGCGAACTTCGCGGCGTTGAGCATCGCCTCGCGGGCCGCCGCGACGAGCGCCTCGCCGCCGCGCTCCAGCGGCGCGTCGCCGACGGCGACGACGTCGATCGCGACCCCGTGCTCCTGCTCGATCTCGTCGGCGATCGCCTGCAGCGCGGAGACCAGCCGGCGCTCGCCGTCGGGACTCGGCCGCGCTCCGCCGAGCCACGAGCGCAGCTCGCGCTCCTGGCGGCGCGCGAGCGCGGCGACCTCGCGCGGGTCCGCCGCGCGCTTCTGCACGAGCGCGAGCGTCTGCAGGACCGAGTCGTGCAGGTGCGCGGCGACCTCGGCGCGCTCCTGGGAGCGGATGCGCTCGGCGCGCTCGGCCGACAGCGAGGACAGCAGCCGCACGACGAACGGCGCGAAGATGACGGCGAGCGCGATCGCGACGACGATCGCGCCCAGCGCGACGTCCGTCGCCGCCGCCAGCGCGCCCGTGTACTGCAGGAAGATGAGCGCCGCGGCGACGACGAGGATGACGCCGGTCCCGATCCGCGAGATGACGACCGGGCGCGACTCGCCGTCGCGGCGAGCGGGCGGCGCCGGCCGGGCGGCGCCCGCGCCCCCGCCCGCGAGCGGCGCCAGACGGGCGGCGCTCGCGGCCGTGGGCGCGTCGGGCGTCGCCGGCCGCCCGACGGACTGGCGCCAGATGAGCGCGCCGCCCGCGGCGACGAGCACGAGCGGCCAGGTCAGCACGTCGGAGAACGGCAGCCCGAGCTCGCGGAAGGCGAGCAGGATCGCGACGACGAGGCTGCCCACGCCGAGCCCGATCTCGAGCGCCGCCCGCCGGCCGCGGCCGGCGCCGCGCGGCACGGCCGGCGCGCCGGCCCGGGCCGACGGGTCGGCCGCCGGGATGAGCATCCAGGCCGCGGCGTAGGCCACGAGCCCGAGCCCGCTGGCGAGCGTCGTCGCGACGAAGACGATCCGCAGCAGCAGCGGGTCGACGTCGAGGTGCCGGCCGAGCCCGGCGCAGACGCCGGCGACCATACCCGCGTCGGGGTCGCGCCGCAGCGGGGCCGCGCTCAGGCCGGTCCGGGTGATGGCCATGGGCTCGATCATTCTCTGCGGGCGAGTCCGCTCGCAAGCAGGATCGCGCCGACGACGCCGAAGAGCATCGGCGCGACGGCGCCGACGGTCAGCTCCAGGGCGCCGGTGCGGTCCAGCAGCAGGACGACGCCGAGCCCGGCGAGCGCCAGGCCCGCGACGAGCGATGGACCGTCGAGGTGGCGCGCCCGGCGCATCACGCCACCGCGCAGGCCGCGTTGCGCTCGTCCGGGTCGTCGACGTGCCAGTCGCGCCCGTCGGCGCTCCAGCGCCCGCCCCCTGGCCCGCGGCCCCGGGGCCCGAACGAGTTGGACTCCGCGTGGCGGACCTCGAGCAGGCCGACGCCGACCTTGCCGTCGAGCACGAGGCGCGAGGCGCCCTCGTCCGCGCGTCGCGCGTCGCGCCAGTCGACGTCGAGGCCGCTGCCGTGACGGTCGAACACGGCGACGTGGCCGACGCCGACCGTCGCCGTGCTTGCGACGCAGACGTCCTTGGGCACGAGAATCAGCACGTGGCCGGCGCCGACGCGGACCGACAGACGCCGGTCACCGGCCGGCAGGTCGAGCTCGCGCAGGTCGACGACGAGCTCGCCGGCGCCGAGGCGGTAGCCCTGCCGCAGCTCGCCGACCGTCGCCGGGCGCTCGTGCCGCTCGCCGAAACCGCCCTCGAGGTCGATTCCGGCGGCCGACACGAACGCCAGCGGCAGCGCGATCGCGAGCGCCGGCAGGACGAGCCAGCGCGCGCCTCCGGCGAACGCGGCCGCCACGAGCGCGGCGCCGGCCGCGATGACGATCCCCGACACGACGACGCCGCCGCCGAGCCCGCTCGCGAAGAAGCTCGCGACCGACAGCGCCGCGCAGCCGATGAGCAGGCCCACGCCGAGCGCCGCCCTGCGCGCGACGTCGGCGGGACTGCCGTCCGGGCGCTCGCCGGACACGAGCCACCAGACGGCGAGGCCGGCCAGCGCGAGCAGCGCGAGCGGCACGAGCGCGCCGGCGAAGAAGACGCCGAAGCCGCCGATGACGAGCGCGCCGACGGCGAGCGCGGCGACGACGCCGACCGCCATGACGCGGTCGCGCCCGCTCGGCGGGCCGGACCGGTCGTCGAGCGGGACGAGCAGCAGCGCGGCGGCGTAGACGACGAGGCCGGCGCCGCCGAGCAGCGTGAGCGCGACGAAGCCGATCCGCACGAGGATCGGGTCGATCGCGAAGTACTGGCCGATGCCGCCCGCCACGCCGCCGACGACGCGGTCGGTGCTGGAGCGCGTGAGGCGCCGGGGTGCGGGGGCGGGCGGAGGGGAGGAGGGGGTGTCGGTGGTCTGGTTCATGCGATGCAGTGTCTGCGCGCCCGGCCGCCCTGCCTATCGGGAATCATCCCTAGGGGACGACCCTCCCCCACCCGGGGCGAGCGGTCGCCCGCCGCGCAGAGGGACCTTAGACTCGCTCGATGGACCTCATCGACCGCGTCCGCGCGGCCGGCCTGCTGCCGGCCGGCGTCCCGGTCGTCGTGCTGCTGTCCGGCGGGCGCGACTCGGTCTGCCTGCTCGACGTCGCCGTGCGGCTGGCGGGCGCGGAGGCCGTGAGCGCGCTGCACGTCGACTACGGCCTGCGCGACGCCGCGGCCGCCGATGCCGAGTTCTGCCGCGCGCTCTGCGCCCGGCTCGGCGTCGGCGTCGAGGTGCGGGCCGCGCGGCTGCCGCCGGACGCCGGCAACCTGCAGGCCTGGGCGCGCGACGTGCGCCTCGGCGCGGGCGCGCGGCTCGCGCTCGCGCGCGGGGCGCGGCTGGCGACCGGGCACACCGCGTCCGACCAGGTCGAGACCGTGCTCTACCGCCTGGCCGCCTCGCCCGGGCGCAGGGCGCTGCTGGGGATGGCCGAGCGCGACGGCCTGCTCGTCCGGCCGCTGCTGCGCGTCACCCGCGAGGAGACCGCGGCGCACTGCGCGGCGCGCGGCCTGGCCTGGCGCGAGGACGCCTCCAACGCCGATCCGGCGTACGCGCGCAACCGCGCCCGTGCGGGGCTCGTGCCCGCGCTGCGCGAGCTGCACCCGGCGGCGGAGCGCAACGTCGCGCGCACGGCCGAGCTGCTGCGCGACGAGGCGGCCGTCCTCGACGAGGTCGTGGAGACGGCGCTCGCGGGGCGCGACGAGATCGCGGTCGCCCACCTCGCGGCGCTGCCGCCGGCGCTCGCGCGCCTCGTCCTGCGGCGCCTGGCCGAGGACGCGGCCGGGCGGCTGTGCGCCCGCGCGCCGGGCCGGCTGGACGAGATCCTCGCGCTCGGCGACGGCGCGCTGGACCTCGGCGACGGCGCCCGCGCGGTCGTCGCGGGCGGCGTGCTGCGCGTCGAGCCGACGCCGCCCGGGCGCTCGGCGCCGGCGCCCGCCGCGGCGCCGCGCTGACGGTCCGGGCCGGCGCCCGCCGCCGTGCCGCGCTGACGGTCCGGGCCGGCGCCCGCCGCCGCGCCGCGCTGATCGCCCCGGGCCGGCGCCGCCCCGAGGGCCTCCGGAGCGACGCCACCTAGACTCCGCGGTGCATGCGCGACGACGCCGTCGGCGAGATCCTCGTCCAGCCCGATGACCTTGCGCGGCGCGTCCGCGAGCTCGGTCGCCAGATCACCGACGACTACTGCGGCCGCGACCTGCTGCTCGTCGGCGTCCTGAAGGGCGCCGTCTTCTTCCTTTCGGACCTCATGCGCCACATCGCGGTGCCCTGCGAGGTCGACTTCATGGCCGTGGCGAGCTACGGATCGGCGACCGACTCGTCGGGCGTCGTGCGGATCCTCAAGGACCTCGACGTCGCGCTCGAGGGCCGCCACGTGCTCATCGTCGAGGACATCGTCGACTCGGGCCTGACGCTGCAGTACCTGCTGCGCAGCCTCGGCGCTCGCAACCCGGCGTCGATCGAGGTCTGCGCGCTGCTGACGAAGCCCGCGCGGCTGAAGGTCGCCCTCGAGCCGCGCTACGTCGGCTTCGAGATCCCCAACCGCTTCGTCGTCGGCTACGGCCTCGACCACGCCGAGCGCTACCGCAACCTGCCGTACGTCGCGGCGCTGGAGACGGGGTCGTGAGCTGCCGATACAGCCCTATGACGGGGGCCGCACCAGCTTGATCCGCTGGGCTGGGTGCTCACGTACCCCTGCTACGCTGGCCATTCTGTGACTGCCGAGGTTGCTGCATCCCCATGAGCCGATTCTCCAAGAGCGCCGCCTTCCCGATCCTCATCGTCGTGATCCTGGCGTTCTTCGCGCAGCAGCTGATCTCGAGCCCGAACAAGAAGAAGGACCCGGGCTTCGGGACCTTCGTCCAGCAGCTCGACAACGGCGCGATCAAGACCGTCGAGATGCGCAACCGCTCCAACGAGCTGCTCGTCACGCTGCGCGACAAGACGCAGTACGAGATCGGCTTCGCGACGGAGTACGGCTCCGAGCTGACCAAGCAGCTCCTGGCGGCCGAGCAGGAGCGCAAGATCACGTCCTTCGACGTCAAGGGCACCCGCACGAACGGGTGGATCTCGATGCTCACCTACGTCCTGCCGTTCCTCATCTTCATCGGCTTCTGGATCTTCCTCATGAACCAGATGCAGGGCGGCGGCTCGAAGGTCATGTCGTTCGGCAAGTCCAAGGCCAAGCGCATGTCCGTCGACGCGCCGAAGATCACCTTCCGCGACGTCGCGGGCGCCGACGAGGCCGTCGAGGAGCTGCACGAGATCAAGGAGTTCCTCGAGAACCCCAAGAAGTTCCAGGCCCTCGGCGCGCGCATCCCCAAGGGCGTGCTGCTGTTCGGCCCTCCGGGCACCGGCAAGACGCTGCTGGCGCGCGCGGTCGCCGGCGAGGCCGGCGTGCCGTTCTTCTCGATCTCCGGCTCGGACTTCGTCGAGATGTTCGTCGGCGTCGGCGCCAGCCGCGTGCGCGACCTCTTCGAGCAGGCCAAGCAGAACAGCCCCTGCATCATCTTCATGGACGAGATCGACGCCGTCGGGCGCCACCGCGGCGCCGGCATGGGCGGCGGTCACGACGAGCGCGAGCAGACGCTCAACCAGCTCCTCGTCGAGATGGACGGCTTCACGATGACGGACAACATCATCCTCATCGCGGCGACGAACCGGCCCGACATCCTCGACCCCGCGCTCCTGCGCCCGGGCCGCTTCGACCGCCAGATCGTCGTCGACCGCCCCGACCGCAAGGGCCGCGCGAAGATCCTCGAGGTCCACACGCGCGGCAAGCCGCTGGCGAAGGTCATCAACACCGACGACCTCGCCGGGCAGACGCCGGGCTTCACGGGCGCGGATCTCGCGAACCTCGTCAACGAGGCGGCGCTGCTCGCCGCTCGCACGGGCAAGCGCGAGATCGGCCAGCACGAGCTCGAGGAAGGGATCATGCGCGTGATCGCCGGCCCGGAGAAGAAGACGCGGGTCATGAGCGAGAAGGAGCGCCGGATCACCGCCTTCCACGAGATGGGCCACGCGATCGTGGGCCACTACCTCGAGCACTCCGACCCCGTCCACAAGATCTCGGTCATCGGCCGCGGGCAGGCGCTCGGCTACACGATCTCGATGCCGCAGGAGGACAAGTTCCTCACGACGCGCGCGGAGCTGACGGACTCGATGGCGATGACGCTCGGCGGCCGCGCCGCCGAGGAGATCGTCTTCAGCGAGATCACGACCGGCGCGTCGAACGACCTCGAGAAGGTCACGGCGACCGCCAAGGCGATGGTGATGCGCTACGGCATGAGCGAGCGCCTCGGCCCGCGCGTCTTCGGCCACGACCGCTCGCAGCCGTTCCTCGGGCGCGAGTTCTCCTCGGAGTCGGACTACTCCGACGAGATCGCGCGCGAGATCGACGACGAGATCCGCCGCGTCGTCGAAGGCGCCCACCAGTCGGCGCGCGACATCCTCACCGAGCACCGCGAGACGCTCGACACGGTCTCGGAGATCCTCGTGCGTCGCGAGACGATCGAGAAGGCGGAGTTCGAGGCGCTGGTGGCCGGCAAGTCCGAGGAGGAGGTCTTCCCCGAGGAGGCCCCCCAGGCCCCGCCGCCGCCCACGCCGGCCGAGAAGCCGGGCCAGAAGGCGCCGCGGACGCTCCCGCGCCCGGGCCTCGCCGGCGGCGGCGTCGAGGCGCGCGCCGACGAGCCGCGCAAGCCCGAGATCACGTAGCGCCGCGGCGCTGACGTAGCCTCCGCGGATGCCCGCGGACGTCCCCGATCCGATCGTCATGGGGATCGTCAACGTGACCCCCGACTCGTTCTCCGACGGGGGCGAGTGGCTCGACGCGGGCGCCGCGATCGCGCACGGCCGCGAGCTCGCGGCCCAGGGAGCGGCGATCCTCGACGTCGGCGGCGAGTCCACGCGCCCCGGCGCCCAGCCGGTCACGGAGGCCGAGGAGCTGCGCCGCGTCGTGCCCGTGATCGAGGGTCTCGCGGGCGCGGGCGCGCGCCTGTCGATCGACACGTCGAAGGCCGCGGTCGCCGCGGCGGCGCTCGATGCCGGCGCGGCGATCGTCAACGACGTCACCGCGCTGCGCGGCGACCCGGCGATGGCGGCGCTCGTCGCGCGGCGCGGCTGCGACGTCTGCCTCATGCACATGCTCGGCGAGCCGCGCACGATGCAGCGCGACCCGCGCTACGGCGACGTCGTCGGCGAGGTGCGCGCGTTCCTGGCCGAGCGGGTCGCGTTCGCGCGCGGTGCGGGGATCGACGAGGCCCGCGTCTGGCTCGACCCGGGGATCGGCTTCGGCAAGACGGCCGCTCACAACCTCGAGCTGCTCGCGCGCCTCGGCGAGATCGTCGCGCTCGGCCACCCGGTCGTCGTCGGCACGTCGCGCAAGTCGTTTCTCGGCGCGATCACCGGCCGCCCGGCGAGCGAGCGCGTCGCCGGCACGCTCGCGACGAACGTGCTCGCGCTCGCGGCCGGGGCGCGGATCTTCCGCGTCCACGACGTCGCGCCGGCCCGCGACGCGCTGCTCGTGGCGGCGGCGACCCTCCGCGCGGGCGCGCCGGGACCCTCGGTTCGAACTTGACACTCCGTCAGACGCGTGGGTATGTTGCGTCGTCGCCTCGGAGCGGTGTGGGGGTCCTGCTCCTCGAGGCATCTGACATCACCAACTGAACGGGGAACACATTGTCCTGCTCGCAGGAACCATCCGGCGCTCGCTCCCGAGCGAGACGGCCGCAGGCCGGCTACTCCGGCGCGTTGTGCGCGCTCGGCCTCGCGGTCGCCGTGGGCCTTGGCGCCGGCACGCCCGCGCAGGCCGCCTTCCCGGGGACCAACGGCACGATCGCGTGCGGCGGCGTGCGCGGCAGCGGGACGGACACCGAGATCTTCCAGGTCGATCCCGACGGCACGGGCGAGCGGGTGCTGACCGACAACGACATCCGCGACGGCAGCCCGGCGTACTCGCCGGACGGAACGAAGATCGCCTTCGAGAGCCAGCGCCACAACGTGCCGGGCGAGCCCGCCAACACGGAGATCTACGTCGCCGACAACGACGGCGACCTCGAGGGGCCCGACGTCAAGCGGTTGACGTTCAACGACGGAACGCTGACCGGCGGCACGAAGAACGGCGTCGCCGCGACCGACTTCTCACCGAGCTGGTCGCCGGACGGCACGGAGATCGTCTTCCACAGCGGGCGCGAGACGACGTTCACCGACGGCGGCACGTCGCCGGCGCGTGACTTCGAGATCTACAAGATGAGCGCCACGACCGGCGAGTCGATCACGCCCGCGACGCGCCTGACGAACAAGCGCGGTCAGGACGCGATCCCCTCGTGGTCGCCGGACGGCACGAAGATCGCCTTCCAGGGATTCCCCGCGGGCAACGACTCCGCGCAGTTCCCGGTCAACCTCGAGGTCTTCACGATGAACCCGGACGGCAGCGGGCTCACGAACGTCAGCAACAGCACGGGCACCCCGGACAACCCGGGCACGCTCGTCAACGAGAACGCCGACGGCCTGGACCGCGACATCATCTGGTCGCCCGACGGCCGGCAGATCGCGTACTCGAGCACGCGCGGCAGCACGGAGGTCGGCAACCAGAACTTCGACGTCTGGCGCGCCAACCGGGACGGCTCGAACCCCGTCCGGCTGACGAGCGGTCCCGACGATCCACTCGGCGCGAACAAGGCGGACTTCGACGTCCCGCTCGTGTGGTCGCCCGACGGGTCGCGCCTGCTGTTCGCCTCCTCGCGGGAGAGCACCCCGGTCGAGTCGAACTTCTTCGCGTACACGATGAACCCGGCGACCGGCGACACGGGTCCGGCGTCGGTGCGCAGGGTCGCGCGCGTGACGCAGTTCCAGCGCTGCGACTGGCGCGCGCTGGCACCGGCGGTCGCGCCCCCGCCGCCGCCGCCGCCGGTGGTTGTGCCGCCGCCGCCTGTGGTTGTGACGCCGCCGGCGCAGGTGTTTGCGGCGAAGTTGTCGTTGGCGCGTGCGCGGTTGTTGCGTGGTGAGCGGATGCTGGATGTGTTGGCGCCGATCACGAGCTTGGCGTCGGGTGATGCGAAGGTCGAGTTGCATGCGGCCGGGATGCGGACGCGGTTCTCGGTGCCGGTCAGTTCGGTCGATGCGCGGATTCGCTTCAAGAAGGCGATTCCGGCTGCGCAGGCGCGGTTGGGGACGGGGATCGTGACGTTGACGTATGAGGGTGATGCCGATACGCGTCCGCAGACGGTGCGTCTGCGCGCTGCGGCGGGCAAGGCGAATCTGCGTCTGGCGCGTCCGACGATCGTCGGTGGGCGCCTGCGGGCGGCCGGGACGATCAGCGATGACGCGCGTGGTGTCGTGCGGGTGCAGATCCAGTACGAGTCCGATGGTCAGACGCGCACGTTGCGGTTCCTGGCGCCGATTCGCGGCGGGAAGTGGTCGGTCGACGAGAAGCTCGACCAGAACGTCGTCGACGGGATCGCGCGGCGGACCGGGACGGTGCATTCGTACACGCTGTTCACGGGGTACATGCCGCGGCGGATGCGTGGCGAGATGCGCTCCTACCAGGTGCTCGGCGCGCGCTGAGCGACCCGGGTCGCGTGCCGGCGGCGGTCCGGCTTCCCCGCGGGGAAGCCGGACCGCACCGGCGCCGCCGGTGACTGCTACGTTGCGCGGGCGATGGGGGCCGACGACCACTTCGACGACGACGCGGCCGACGACGACTTCGACGACGACGACGGCATCCAGACGATCGTCACGGTCGAGGTCAACGGCCTGTCGCTCTACACGCACCACGGCGTGACCGAGGCCGAGCGCGAGGTCGGCCAGCGACTCATCCTCGACATCCGCCTCGAGCTCGGCGAGGCCGACGCGACGGTCACCGACCGCCTCGAGGACACGATCGACTACGCCCGCGTCTGCGAGGTCGCAGCGCTCGTCGCGACGCAGCGCTCCGACAAGACGCTCGAGCGCCTGTGCGCCGCGGTCGCCGACCGGCTGCTGCGCGACTTCGACGCCCAGGCGGTCTCCGTGAAGGCGTCCAAGCCCGAGCCGCCGATCGCGCTGCCGGTGGAGGACGTGTCGGTCGAGATCTGGCGCGAGCTGGGGACCGACGACTGACCCCGCAGCCGGCGACCGGCGTCCGTGCCGCGATCGCGGCCTCCGCGCCCTCGGCCCGTCAGACTGCCGCGGCATGATCGGGCACCTCGGGCTGGGCTCCAACGTCGGCGACCGCCGGGCCAACCTCCAGGCCGCCGTCGCCGCCCTGCCGCGCCACGGCGTCGCCGTGCTCGCGAGCTCCTCGACGTACGACACCGACCCCGTGGGTGAGATCCTCGACCAGCCCCCGTTTCTCAACGCGTGCGTCCGCGTCGAGACGGCGCTCGAGCCCGAGGACCTGCTCGACGCCTGCAAGGCGGTCGAGCGCGAGCTCGGCCGCGAGCTCGGCGGCCCGCGCCACGGGCCGCGCCCGATCGACGTCGACCTGCTGCTGCTCGGCGGCCTCGAGCACGCCTCCGAGCGCCTGCGCCTGCCGCACGAGCAGGTGCTCGCGCGCCGCTTCGTCCTCGTCCCGCTGCTCGAGCTCGACTTCGAGCTGCGCACGCCGGCCGGCGACCGGCTCGGCGACGCGCTCGCCGCCCTGCCCGTCGACGAGGGCGTGCGCCGCGCCGGCCCGCCGCTCGCGCTCAGCTAGCGTTGTGGCCGTGAGCGGGCACGACGGCGAGGCGACGGCGGGCGACGACGGCGGCGACGAGGGCATCCCGCGCCGCAGCCCGGCGGAGGAGGCACGCACGCTCGTGTCCTCGGTGACCGTCGGCTACCTGGCGACCGCCGGCGAGGACGGAGCTCCGTGGTGCTCGCTCGTCGTCTTCGGGCCGACGGCCGCCGGCGACCCGGTCCTGCTCGTCTCGACGATGGCCGAGCACGGGCGCAACCTCGTCCGCGACCCGCGGGCGAGCCTCGCGCTCAACGACCCCGCCGCACCCGGCGACCCGCTCGACCGGCCGCGGATCACCCTCGCCGGGCGGGTCGTCGCGCCGGAGGGCGAGCGCGCCGAGCAGGCGCTCGACGACCACGTGGCCGCGATCCCGGGGGCGCGGCTCTATGCCGGCTGGGACGACTTCGCGGTCTACGTGCTCGAGGTGCAGCGCGTGCGCTGGATCGGCGGCTTCGCGCGGATGGACACCATCAGCCCGGACGAGTACCGCGCCGCCGAGCCCGACCCGACGGCGCCGGTCGCCGCCAAGGCCGTCGCCCATCTCAACAAGGACCACGCCGACGGGCTGCTGGCGATCGCGCGCGAGCTCGGCGGGGCCCGCGGCGCCGTCTCGGCCGTCTGCACGGGCATCGACCGCTACGGGATCGACCTGAGCTGCACGGGCGCCGGCCAGTCGGCCGCGGCGCGGGTCGCGTTCGACGAGCCGCTGGCGCGGGCCGCCGACGTGCGCCCCGGCACGGTCGCGCTCGCCCAGCGCGCGCGCGAGCTTCAGGCGCGCACGGCGGGCAGCCAGTCGGGCGGGTAGGCGCCCGCCGGCACGTCGCCGGGGAAGTCCGCGAAGAGCCCCGTCGCCAGCGCCTCGCAGGGCCGGCCGGCGAGCAGCGGGCGCACGTCGCCGACGGTCGCGAGCAGGCGCAGCGACGCGCCGATCTGCAGGTCGGCCGCGTTGGGGTCCGCGGGGCCGCCGAGCACCCCGTCGGCGAGCCAGCCGTCGATGCGGTCCAGGTCGGCAGGCAGCGAGCGCAGGGCGGCGCGCACGGGCTCGTCGGAGGCGTCGTTGATCGCCCGCTCGATCGCGATGACGGCGGGCGCGACGACCTTGACGACGGGGCGCGGCAGCCGCGGCAGCCCGGAGGCCTCCTGGTAGCTGGGGATCGCGCCGGGACGGCGCTTGAGCGCGGCCCAGACGATGCGCCGCACCGTCGCCTGCAGGTCCTCCTCGCCCCAGCGCTCGGCCTCCAGGACGGCCTCGCGGGCGCCGGCGTCGGCCGGCAGCAGGGGCGGGTCGGGCACGAGCTCGTCGAGCCGGCGCAGGATCGCGCGCGAGCCGCTGATCTTCTCGCCGCCGTCGAGCTTGAACCCGGGCACGGTGCGCTTGCCGAAGCGCAGCCGCTGCATGACCGGGTGCGTCGGGATGAGCCACTCGACGGTCTTGTACGGGATCCCCTTCATCGCGAGCGCCCGCTTGACGGTCTCGCAGGGGTGCGACGAGTGGACGACGTAGAGCTTGTGCACGCCCGGTCAGATTACGCCCACACGCGGGCGAGCGGACCGCCCGGGGGGCGGCGGAGCCCTAGAGTCGTCGGCATGCTCCTCGCCGTCGACGTCGGCAACACGCAGACGCACTTCGGCATGTTCCGCGACAGCGAGCTCGTCGAGCACTGGCGCTTTGCCACGATCACCGAGTCGACGGCCGACGAGCTCGGCGCCGTGCTGCGCAACCTGCTCGAGCTGCGCGGGATCGGCCTGGCCCACATCGGCGCCTCGATCGTCTCCTCGACGGTGCCCTCGCTGGCCCCGCAGTGGCTGGCGATGGGCGACCGCTACCTCGGCCACACGATGCTCAACGTGGGGCCGGGGCTGAAGACCGGCATGGCGCTGCGCTACGACAACCCGCGCGAGATCGGCGCCGACCGCCTCGCGAACGCCGTCGCGATCCGCGAGCGCTTCGGCGGCCCCGCAATCTGCGTGGACTTCGGCACGTCGGTGAACTTCGACGTCGTCGGGCCGGAGGGCGACTTCCTCGGCGGGGTGCTCGTGCCCGGCGTCGAGATCTCGCTCGAGGCGCTCACCTCGCGCGGGGCCAAGCTGCCGACGATCGACCTGCTGCCGCCGCGGACGCTCATCGGCAAGTCGACCGTCGACGCGATCCGGTCGGGCGTCGTCTACGGCTTCGCCGGCGCGATCGACGGCATCCTCAAGCGCCTGCTCGACGAGCTGGGGGAGGAGACCGACGTCATCGCGACGGGCGGCCTGGCCGGCGCCATCGTCCCCTTCACCGAGCACATCGGCGAGGTCGACGACCTGCTGACGCTGACCGGCCTGCGGCTGCTGTACGAGCGCAACGCCTGAGCGGGCCGCGCGCGCGGCCGGAGCGTGCCTACCATGGGGGTCGTGCCCCGTTCGCTCAACGACTCCTGGCAGCTCGCCCACCTCACCGTCCCCAACCGGGTCGTGCTCGCTCCGCTGGCCGGCATCGGCAACTGGTTCGTGCGCCTGCAGGCCAAGCGCTTCGGCGCGGGCATGGTCGTCTCGGAGATGGTGTCGAGCTTCGGCGTGCACCACGGCAACGAGAAGACGTGCACCGAGATGCTGCGCGTCGAGCCCGCCGAGCGCGCCGGGGGCCCGGTCGCGATCCAGCTCTTCGGGCAGGAGCCCGACGTCATGCGCAGCGCCGCCGAGCGCGTCGCGCGCGAGACGGCCGTCGACGTCATCGACCTCAACATGGGCTGTCCGGTCCCGAAGGTCTGCAAGACCGGCGCGGGCGCCGCGCTCATCGACGACCCCGACCTCGCGGTCGCGGTCGCGAGCGCCGCGCGCGAGGGCTCCGGGCTTCCGGTCACGGTGAAGATCCGCAGCGGCCGCCGGCCCGGCGCGCGCGACGGCTTCGATCTCGCCCATCGCCTCGTCGAGGAGGCGGGCGTCGCGGCGATCGGCTTTCATCCGCGCTCGGCGCAGGTGCACCACAAGGGCTCCCCCGACCTCGATCTCGCGCGCGAGCTCGTCCAGACGCTTGCGGCGCCCGTGATCCTCAGCGGCGGCATGGACGACCCCGACTCGATCCGCCACGCGTTCGAGCACACCGGCTGCGAGGCCGTCATGCTCGCGCGCGGCGCGCTCGGCAACCCGTGGCTGTTCGCGCGCGTGCTCGGCGCCCGCGAGGACGAGCCGACGCTCCAGGAGGTCCTGGCCGAGCTCGAATGGGTCATGCAGCGCGCCGTCGAGCATCTCGGCGAGCCGCGGGCGGGCCGCTATCTGCGCAAGTTCTATCCGTGGTACGTCGACCGGCTCGGCGGCTCGAAGTCGTTGCAGGCCGCGCTTCAGGCGACAGATTCGGTGAACGACGCGCGCGCCGTGCTGGCTGAGATGCAGACGCCTTCCATCGCCGCCTGACGCGCTGCTATCCTGCGGCGTCGCTCGCGGAGCCGTCCGCCGCTCCCCCCGCCCGAGGCGGGCTTTCGATTCACCTCTCTCTTATGCCAAAAGACGTCATTCTCACCGCCGACGGACTCGAGAAGCTCAAGGTCGAGCTCGCGCACCTGCAGGGCGACAAGCGCCGCGAGGTCGCCCAGCGCATCAAGGAGGCGCGCGAGTTCGGCGACATCACCGAGAACTCGGAGTACGACGACGCCAAGAACGAGCAGGCGATGCTCGAGTCGCGCATCGCCCAGGTCGAGGAGCGCCTGCGCTCGGCGACCGTCGTCGACGCCAAGGACCTCTCGACCGACGTCGTCCAGGTCGGCTCCGTCGTCAACGTCAAGGACGAGGACAGCGGCAAGGCGCTGAAGTTCACGATCGTCGGCTCGCCCGAGGCCAAGCCGCCCGAGCGCCTGTCCTACGAGTCGCCGGTCGGCAAGGCGCTGCTTGGCCACAAGCGAAACGACATCGTCGACGTCGCGCTGCCCAACGGCAAGAAGCTGCACTACAAGATCACGAAGATCGACGTCGGGCTCTAGCCACTAGGCTGGGCGCCGATGGCTGACGAGCTGCTCGCCGTCAGGCGCGCGAAGCTCGACGGGTTGCGCGCCGACGGCATCGACCCCTTTCCGCACGCGTTCCCCGGCGTCGAGCCGGTCGCCGGCGTGCTCGCCGCCCACGCCGGGCTGCAGGACGGCGAGGAGACCGAGACGGCGCACCGCGTCGCCGGCCGGATCGCCGCCCGCCGCGGCCAGGGCAGGATGGCGTTCCTGGACCTCGTCGACCGCTCCGGGCGCCTGCAGCTGCAGGCGCGCGCGGACGTGCTCGGCGCGGAGGCGCACGAGCGCCTGCTCACGCAGATCGACCTCGGCGACATCGTCGGCGTGGACGGCACCGCGCTGCGCACCAGGCGCGGCGAGATCTCGCTGCGCATCGACGCCTTCACCGTCCTGGCGAAGTCGCTGCGCCCGCCGCCCGAGAAGCACCACGGGCTGCAGGACGTCGAGACGAGATATCGCCGCAGGGAGCTGGACCTCATGGCCAACGAGGAGGCGCGCGAGCTGTTCGTCGCGCGCGCCAGGACGATCACCGCGGTGCGCCGCGAGCTCGACGAGGCCGGCTTCATCGAGGTCGAGACGCCGGTCCTGCAGCCGCTCTACGGCGGCGCGCTCGCGCGCCCGTTCACGACGCACCACAACGCGCTGGACCGCACGCTGTATCTGCGCATCGCGACCGAGCTGTACCTCAAGCGCTGCATCGTCGGCGGACTGGAGCGCGTCTACGAGCTCGGCAAGGACTTCCGCAACGAGGGGCTGTCGACGAAGCACAACCCCGAGTTCACGATGGTTGAATTCTACGAGGCCTATGCCGATTACATGGACGTGGCCGACCGCCTGGAATCCCTCGTGCGGTCCGTCGCGGCGCAGGTCGGGTCGGTCGGCGAGATCGACTTCGAGCAGCCGTGGCGGCGCATCACGCTGCGCGACGCGATCCGCGACGCCACCGGCATCGACTTCGTGGAGCTCCCCGACCGCGACGCGCTCGCGGAGGCGATCGGCGACCGCCTGCCGACCGACGGCCGCACGTGGCCCCAGCTCGTCGACGACCTGCTCTCGAAGTTCGTCGAGCCGGGCCTGCGCCAGCCGACCTTCGTGCTGGACTATCCGGTGCAGCTGTCGCCGTTCGCCAAGGCCCACCGCTCGCAGGAGGGCCTCGTCGAGCGCTGGGAGGCGTTCTGCGGCGGCGTCGAGATCGCCAACGCCTTCACCGAGCTCAACGACCCCGACGAGCAGCGCGCCCGCTTCGAGTCACAGGCGCGGCTCGCGGCCCAGGGCGACGAGGAGGCGACCCCCTACGACGAGGTCTTCGTCGAGGCGCTCGAGCACGGCATGCCGCCGACCGGCGGCGTCGGCCTGGGCATCGACCGGCTCGTCATGGCGCTGCGCGATCGCCCCTCGATCCGCGAGGTCGTCCTGTTCCCGGCGATGCGCGATTGATGCCTGGCGCCTGCGGCATTCGGGCTGGGTGGCCGTTGGTAGACTGCCCCATGTCCGCGTTTTCCTGTTCCCGGCCTCATCCATTTCGTCTGCGGAGCCGAAAGGATGACTACAGTCGGGCAGTTCGCCGTCCAAGAACTTCATCCGGACCACGCATGAACCGAGGCTAGAGGCCCCGCCCCAGCAGGAAGGATCAAGCAGCATGTTCGAGCGATTCACAGAGCGAGCCCGTCAGGTGGTCGTTCTCGCGCAGGAAGAGGCGCGCACGCTCAAGCACAACTACATCGGGACCGAGCACATCCTGCTCGGCCTCCTCCGCGAGGAGGAAGGTCTCGCTGCGCGGGTCCTGGAGAGCCTCGACATCACCGTCGAGCGTGTGCGCGCACAGGTTGTTCGGATCGTCGGGTCGGGCGAGGAGGTGACGTCGGGGCAGATCCCCTTCACCCCGCGCGCCAAGAAGGTCCTCGAGCTCGCGCTGCGCGAGGCGCTGAGCCTCGGGCACAACTACATCGGCACCGAGCACATCCTGCTCGGCCTCGTCCGCGAGAACGAGGGCGTCGCCGCCCGCATCCTGCTCGACTTCGACGCGGACTCCGAGAAGATCCGCAACGAGGTCATCCGCATGCTGTCGGGCCCGGGCGGTCGCCGCCAGGGCGCCGGGGCGGGCGCGGGCGCGGGCGCGTCGTCGAGCTCGTCGGGCGAGGGCAAGAAGTCCTCCAAGCTGCTCGACCAGTTCGGCCGCAACCTCACGAAGCTCGCCGAGGAGGGCAAGCTCGACCCCGTCGTCGGGCGTGCCACCGAGATCGAGCGGATCATGCAGATCCTCTCGCGGCGCACGAAGAACAACCCCGTGCTCGTCGGCGAGCCGGGCGTCGGCAAGACCGCCGTCGTCGAAGGCCTCGCCCAGCGGATCACGAACTCCGACGTGCCGGAGCTGCTGAAGGGCAAGCAGATCTACACGCTGGACCTCGCGGCCCTCGTGGCGGGGTCGAAGTACCGCGGCGAGTTCGAGGAGCGCCTCAAGAAGGTGATGAAGGAGATCACCCAGCGCGGCGACATCATCCTGTTCATCGACGAGCTGCACAACCTCGTCGGCGCGGGCGCGGCCGAGGGCGCGATCGACGCGGCCTCGATCCTCAAGCCGGCGCTCGCCCGCGGCGAGCTGCAGACGATCGGCGCGACGACGCTCGAGGAGTACCGCAAGTACCTCGAGCGCGACAGCGCGCTGGAGCGCCGCTTCCAGCAGATCCGCGTCGAGCAGCCGACGACCGAGGAGACCGTGCAGATCCTCAAGGGCCTGCGCGACCGCTACGAGCAGCACCACAAGGTCAACATCACCGACGAGGCGCTCGAGGCTGCCGCCGAGCTTGCGGACCGCTACATCTCCGACCGCTTCCTGCCCGACAAGGCGATCGACCTCATCGACGAGGCCGCCTCGCGCATGCGCATCAAGTCGATGACCTCCCCGCCCGTGTACCGGGAGCTCGAGGAGGAGATCGAGACGACGCGCCGCGACAAGGAAGCCGCGATCGAGGCCCAGGAGTTCGAGAAGGCCGCCAACCTGCGCGACGCCGAGCGGCGCCTCACGCAGCGCAAGCGCGAGCTCGAGGAGCAGTGGGAGGCCGGCGAGGCCGAGACCGAGCGCCCCTCGATCGGCGAGGAGGAGATCGCCGACATCGTCTCGATGTGGACCGGCATCCCGGTCTTCAAGCTCACCGAGGCGGAGACGGCGAAGCTCATGCGCATGGAGGAGGAGCTCCACAAGCGCGTCATCGGCCAGCAGGCCGCTGTCGAGGTCATCTCCAAGGCGATCCGCCGCTCGCGCGCCGGGCTGAAGGATCCCAAGCGGCCGACCGGCTCGTTCGTGTTCCTCGGACCGTCGGGCGTCGGCAAGACCGAGCTCGGGCGCACGCTCGCCGAGTTCCTCTTCGGCGACGAGGACGCGATGATCCGCGTCGACATGTCCGAGTACATGGAGAAGCACTCCGTGTCCCGGCTCGTCGGCTCGCCTCCGGGCTACATCGGCTTCGACGAGGGCGGTCAGCTCACCGAGGCGGTGCGGCGCAAGCCGTACTGCGTGCTCCTGCTCGACGAGATCGAGAAGGCCCACCCGGACGTCTTCAACATCCTCCTGCAGATCCTCGAGGACGGCCGGCTGACCGACTCGCAGGGCCGCACGGTGGACTTCCGCCACGCGATCGTGATCATGACGTCGAACATCGGAGCGTCGGAGATCGCCCGCAACACGCCGCTCGGCTTCGCCGTGTCGGACGACGAGACGGGCATCACGTACGACGACATGAAGAACCGGATCATGGGCGAGCTCAAGAAGGTCTTCCGGCCGGAGTTCCTCAACCGGATCGACGACGTCATCGTCTTCCACAAGCTCCAGAAGGACGAGATCAAGCAGATCGTCGACCTCCTGCTGCGGCGGATCCGCGAGTCGATGGCCGAGCGGGGGCTGCAGCTCGAGCTCACCGACGAGGCCAAGGACCTGCTCGTCGACAAGGGCTGGGACCCGGCGATGGGTGCCCGCCCGCTGCGCCGCGCGATCCAGCGCTACATCGAGGACCCGCTGGCGGACTTCGTCCTGCGGGCCGAGCTGACGCCCGGCGCGACGGTCATGGTCGAGAAGGCGCCCGAGGAGGACGACCGCGAGGTGTCCCTGACGGTCGTCGAGCCCAAGAAGGTGCCGGCCGCCGTCGGCGGTGGCGCCGGCGAGGCTGCCACGGAGGGCGACGACCCGCCCGCCGAGCCCGGTGGCGCGCTGGACCAGCCGAGCGTCGAGGAGCCTCCGCAGGACTGAGCGCCGCGGCGATCGAAGGATTGCGACGAGGGCGGCCCCGGGGCCGCCCTCGCTCGTTCTCAGGGCTTCAGCGGGCGCAGGTAGCCCCGCCGCACGAGGGCGCCGATGTCCAGCCGACCGCCGGACCCGGCGAGGGGCAGCACCGAGGCGTCGAGCACGTACTGCAGCCCCAGGCCGGGCTGGCCGAGCCCCGGGGCGATCGGTCCCGAGGCGACCGGGAAGCCCCGCTCGACCCGGAACAGCAGGTAGTTGCAGCGGGCCGGGTTGCGGGTGGAGTCCAGGCTCGCGGGCGGGATCGCGCGCGCCGCGCGACGCGTGCGCCCCCGGTCAGATGCTAAGCGCGCGCGCCGCCGGCGCAAGCCCGGCACGGGCGACGCGTGCGAGTGCGGGGCAGGGAACGATGTTCGTCGCGATGTCACGCCCGGCGAACATGGAGATCCTCCGGCTGGCTTCGCTCATGCGCCCCTACGCGCTCGGCGCGCGCGAGCTGGGCGCGCTCGCGCCGTTCGCCTCCGAGCGCGCGGTGCCCGCCGGCCATCGCCTCCTGCTCGACGGGCCGTTCGCGCAGGAGCTCGTGCTCGTCGGCGCCGGTCGCGGGCGCGTGCGCTGCGCCGGCGAGGTCGTGGCCGAGCTCGGTCCCGGCGACGCGTTCGGCGCGCTCGCGCCGCGGCGTGCCCCATATCCGACCGCGACCGTCACGGCCACGCGCGACCTGTGGCTCGTCATGTTCAGCGCGCGTGACCTTCGCCGGCTCCGCGCGTCCGCGCCGGCGGCGACCGACGCCCTGCTGGCCGCCTGCGCGCTCGCGCCGCAGGGGCGCCCGGAGCCGGCGCAGGTCGCGCTCGCGCACGCCGCGTAGCATCCGCGCCATGAGCCAATGGCCGCCGCGCGCGGCGCACGACGCGCCGCGGCGCACGACCGGGGGGACGGCGGCGACCCGCGTCGTCCATGCCGGGCTGCCCGCGCCCGCCCAGGGCGAGCCGTTCCTGCCCGGCCCGGTCCTCGCGGCGCCCTACCACCTCAGCGGCCCGAGCGACGCGTCGCGCTACGGCTACGCGCGCTACGCCAACCCGACCTGGAGCGCCTACGAGGCGGCGCTGAGCGAGCTCGAGGGCGGCGAGACGGTGCTCTTCGCCTCGGGGATGGCCGCGGTGGCCGCGGTGCTCGTCCCCACGCTGGCGGCCGGCGACGCCGTCGTCGTCCCGGGGGACGGCTATCCCGGCGTCGCGACGATCGCGCGCGAGCAGCTCGCGCCGCGCGGCATCGACGTCCGCGTCGTGGACAGCGACGAGGACGCGATCCTCGCCGCGCTGCCGGGCGCGACGCTCGTCTGGATCGAGACGCCGTCCAACCCGGCGCTCGCGCTGCTCGACGTGACGGCGATCGCCGGCGCCGCGCACGGCGCGGGGGCGCTGCTGGCCGTCGACAACACGCTCGCGACGCCGCTGCTGCAGCGCCCGATCGAGCTCGGCGCCGACGTCTCGGTCGCCAGCGCGTCGAAGGGGCTGACAGGGCACAGCGACCTCGTGCTCGGCTACGTCGCGACCGCCGACGCGGCGCTCGCCGAGCGGCTGCGCACGTGGCGCGGGCTCACCGGCGCGATCGCGGGGCCGCTGGAGACCTGGCTTGCGCACCGTTCGCTCGCGACGCTCGACGTCCGCCACGCCCGCCAGTGCGCCAACGCGCTGGCGCTCGCGCGCGCGCTCGAGGAGCGCCGCGACGTCGCCGGCGTGCGCTACCCGGGCCTTGAGTCGCATCCCGCGCACGCGCTCGCCTCCAGCCGCTTCGGCGGCGAGCGCTACGGCTCGGTGCTGTGCTTCGACCTCGAGACGCAGGAGCGCGCCCAGGCCTTCCTCGGCGCGTGCCGGCTCGTCGCGGAGGCGACGAGCTTCGGCGGCGTGCACAGCTCCGCCGAGCGGCGCCTGCGCTGGGGCATCGACGACGTCTCGCCCGGCTACATCCGCTTCAGCGCCGGGATCGAGGACGCCGACGATCTCGTCGCCGACGTCTGCGGCGCGCTCCAGGCCGCAGCCCCTAGTGGTTGACGCGCAGCCCGATCCCGAAGATGAGGCACGCCGCGTTGGGGGTGAGGTTGGCGTCGGTGCGCGACGCCCCGCTGATGAAGACCGTCCGATCGCGCGCCTGCAGGACGAGCTGGAACATGTTCTCGGCCAGATTCGTGATCGCGACCGGCTGGTCCTTGAGCGCCGTGAAGACGATGGCGTCGCGGGCGCTCTGGATGTCGCGCCCGACGAGCCGTGAGACGTTCACGCCGCCGGCCTCCGACGCGGTGAACGTGATGACCGTCCGCGTCGACTTGACGCCCGGCTGGGGATCCTGGTCGCGGCACTGCGCGTCGAGGCGGCCGATTCGCGGGATGATCGCCAGCGGCACGACCGGCCCGTCCTGGTTGTCGACGGCGCGCAGGTACTTCGTCAGCGACGTGGAGCCGCCGCGCATGACGTCGGAGACGTAGCGGCCGGGGATGCGCCCCTTGCCCGGCCCCGCGCTCGCGGTGGCGACGAGCCGGCCGGCGGCGCGCTTGAGCGAGCTGCTGGCCGAGACGGCGCTCTTGCCGTCGACCGCGCCGGCGTTGCGCGCGTAGCTGACGACTGCCACTGCGGTGCCCGACGACGACACGACGAGCGCGATGATCGCGACGACCATCGCCGGTGACGGCATTCGCAAACGCATGGGACGCACCTCCGCAGATCAGCCCGGGCCCCTCGCCCGCGGTCCATTGCGCAGACCGTACCCCGGCGGGGGCGAAGCCGTCGGGGTTGGCCCCTAGGGTGAGCGCATGGCCCGCCCGACGACCGTCCACGTCTGCGCTGACTGCGGTCACTCCAGCGCGCGTTGGCACGGGCGGTGCCCGGGCTGCCAGGCATGGAACACGCTCGTCGAGGAGCGCGCGCCCGCGGCGGGCGGCGGTCGCGGGCGCGGCGGATCGGCCGGGGCGAAGGTCGCTCCAGGCAGGCCGGTGCGCCTGGCCGACGTGAGCACCGAGCGCGTGCCGCGCATGCAGACCGCGATCGGCGAGCTGGACCGCGTGCTCGGAGGCGGGATCGTGCCCGGCTCGCTCGTCCTGCTCGGCGGATCGCCCGGGATCGGCAAGTCGACGCTGACGAACATGGCGCTCGGCAACCTCGCCGCCGCCGGGCGGCGCACGCTCTACGTCTCCGGGGAGGAGTCCGCCGCCCAGATCCGCCTGCGCGCCGAGCGCCTGACGGGCGCCAGCGCCGGCGCGCTCGACGTGCCGGTCCTCGCCGAGACGGACCTGGACACGATCCTCGCCACGCTGCGCGCCGAGCGGCCCGAGGTCTGCGTCATCGACTCGGTGCAGACGCTGCACGCCGCCGACCTGACGGGCGCGCCGGGCTCGGTCGGGCAGGTGCGCGAGGTCGCGGGGCGGATCATGCAGCTCGCCAAGAGCGAGGGCGTCGCGGTGCTGCTCGTCGGCCACGTCACGAAGGAGGGCGCCCTCGCCGGCCCGCGCGTGCTCGAGCACCTCGTCGACTGCGTGCTGCAGTTCGAGGGCGAGCGCGAGCGCACCTACCGCACGCTGCGCGCGCTGAAGAACCGCTTCGGCTCGACGAACGAGGCCGGCGTCTTCGAGATGCGCTCGGCCGGGCTCGTGGAGGTGCTCGACGCCAGCGCGCGCTTCGTCGCCGAGGCGACCGGCAAGCCGGGCTCGGTCGTGCTCGCGGCGATGGAGGGCTCGCGGCCGCTGCTCGTCGAGGTCCAGGCGCTCGTCTCGCCGTCCGAGCTCGTCCCGCCGCGGCGCGTCGTCAGCGGCCTGGATCGCAACCGCCTGGCGCTCGTCCTCGCCGTCCTGGGCCGCCACGCGGGGGTCGGCGCGGGCGCCGCCGACGTCTTCGTCAACGTCGTCGGGGGCGTGCGCGTCGACGAGCCCGGGGCGGACCTGGCGGTCGCGCTCGCGGTCGCCAGCGCCGTGCGCGGCGTCCCCCTGCAGGCCGGCGAGCGACCAGGGCCCGTGGCGTGCTTCGGCGAGCTCGGGCTGACCGGCGAGCTGCGCTCGGTCGGGCACGCGGACCGGCGCACCCAGGAGGCGGCGCGCTTCGGGCTCGGCGCGGTCATCAGCCCCGAGAGCGCGCCGACGCTGAGCCAGGCGCTGCGCGGGGTGCTGCCCGCGCGAGCTCCGCAGGCCGCCTGAACGGGCGCGACCCGATTTCCCTAAGTACCCGCTAAAATCGCCTGGATGGTTCAGCGAGTCGGGGATGAGACACACGACCTTGAGTCACGTCAAGAGCCCCGACTGGTCAAGGCGCTCGAGATGGTCGCTCCCGGCACGACGCTGCGCGAAGGGATCGACAACATCGTCCACGCGCGCACCGGCGGGCTCATCATCGTCGGCGAGGTCGACGATCTGAGCTTTCTCTTCTCCGGCGGCATCAAGCTCGAGATCGACTACTCGCCGGCGCTGCTCTACCAGGTCGCCAAGATGGACGGCGCGATCGTGCTGAACGCCAACGCGACGAAGATCGCTATGGCCAACGTCCAGCTCATGCCCGACCCGACGATCCTCTCGGTCGAGACCGGCACGCGCCACCGCACCGCCGAGCGCGTGTCCAAGCAGACCGACGCGCTCGTCATCGCGGTCTCCCAGCGCCGCGAGGTCGTCTCGCTGTACGTCGACGGCGGCAAGTACATCCTCGAGGACATCCCCGTCGTCCTCGCCAAGGCCAACCAGGCGCTCGCGACGCTCGACAAGTACCGCACGCGCCTCGATCAGGTCTCCACGCGCCTGACGGCGCTCGAGTTCGAGGGCGGCGCCACGCTGCACGACGTGCTGACGGTGCTCCAGCGCTCCGAGCTCGTCACGCGCATGGCCGTCGAGATCGAGCGCTACATCGTCGAGCTCGGCACGGAGGGGCGGCTCATCGAGATGCAGCTCGAGGAGACGATGGTCGGCACCGCCGCCGACAAGTCCGCGCTCGTGCACGACTACCTCGCCGAGAACACCGACGAGGAGTTCGCCGGCGCGCTGGACCAGATCGGGCGCCTGCCGCACCACGACCTGCTCGACTTCGGCCGCCTCGCCGAGCTGCTCGGCTACGACCGCAAGCTCAACACCCTCGACTACCCCGTCTCCCCGCGCGGCTTTCGCATCCTGGGCCGGATCCCACGGTTGCCTAAGCTGGTGGTGGCTCAGATCGTCGCCGACTTCGGTGGTCTCGACGAGCTGCTCGCCGCCACCGACGCGGAGCTCGAGACCGTCGACGGAGTCGGCGAGATCCGTGCGAAGGACATCCGCGAGGGCCTTCGCCGGCTGCAGGAGATCAACCTCGTCGACCGTTATCTGCAGACCTGACCGAACTGTCCCGCCGACGCCGGGACCGACTCAAGGAGGACATCATTCCCGAAGCGACCGAAGAGCATCTGCTGGAGGACCTGGAGGCCCGACCGCTGGAGAACATCGAGTTCGAGCTCGGTGACAACGTCGTCTATCCGCACCACGGGGCCGGCCAGGTCCTGAAGAAGGAGCGGCGCAAGATGTTCGGTGAGGAGCGCGAGTACCTCACGATCAAGATCCTCCACAACGACATGACGGTCATGGTCCCGTGCGAGAACGCCGCGCTGGCGGGGCTGCGTCGCGTCATCGACGAGGAGACCGTCAAGAAGGTGCTCGCGGTGCTCGCCGACGACGTTTCGGAGATGCCCAAGAACTGGAACCGGCGGTTCAAGCACAACCGCGACAAGATCAAGACCGGCGACATCTACGAGCTGGCCGAGGTCGTGCGCAATCTCGCCATCCGTGAGCACGAGAAGGGCCTGTCGACCGGCGAGAAGCAGATGTTCACGCGCGCGAAGAAGATCCTCGCGTCGGAGCTCATGTACGCGCTGGACAAGGACGAGGAAGAGGCCGAGCAGCATCTCGACGATCTGCTCGCCGACAGCGCCGGCGTGACGGTGGCCAAGTAGCGCTCGCGCTCGTCGTCGCCGCCGGTCGAGGAGAGCGCCTTGGGTTCGGGGAACCCAAGGCGTTCGTCTCGCTGGCGGGGCGTCCGATGCTCGAGTGGAGCATCGACGCGCTGCGCGCCGTCGCGGCCGTCGAGGCGATCGTCGTCGCCCTGCCGCCCGGCTGCGCCGCGCCCGAGGGCACGATCGGCGTACCCGGCGGCGCGCATCGCTCGCTGTCGGTGCTCGCCGCCCTGCGCGCCCGCGACGGCGACCCGGTCATCGTCCACGACGCCGCGCGGCCGCTGCTGACCGCGCAGATCGTGCAGGCCGCGCTCGACGAGCTCGCCGGGCACGAGTGCGACGCCGTCATCGCCGCCGCGCCCGTGACGGACACGATCAAGCAGACCGACGGCGACGGCGTCGTCGTGCGCACGCTGGAGCGCTCGTCGCTGTGGGCCGTGCAGACGCCGCAGGTCTTCCGCCGCGCGGCGCTCGAGCGGGCCCTCGCCGGCCCGGAGGCCCAGCTCGCGGCGGCGACCGACGACGCCTGGCTCGTCGAGCGCGCCGGCGGGACGGTGCGGATCCTCGCCACGCCGCGCGAGAACCTCAAGGTCACGACGCCGGGCGACCTCCACGTCGCCGAGCTCGCGCTGCGCGAGCGCGCCGCCGCGACCCCCGGCGCGGAGACGCCGCGCGGCGACTAGCATGCGCGGCGCATGATCGGTCCCCAGTCCCGCCGCGCCGGCGCCGTCGCGCTCATCGCCGCCGCTGCGACGGCCGGCGCCGCGCTCGCCCAGGCGCCGGCGACCCCGGCGGGCAACCTCGGCGGCGGCGCGCTCGCCGTGCCGGTCAGCGCCAAGACGGTGGCCAAGGACATGCTGCTCGCGCTTCGCGTCGGCGCGGACGGGACCGTCGGGCTCGACGGGCAGATGTTCGCGCGCTGCGCCGTCGGCACGATGAAGGGCGCCGCGAAGCTCGACGCCGGCGGAGCCTTCACGCTGCGCGGCACCGTGTCGAGGCGGCTGTTCGCCCGCGCGCGGCAGACCACGAGGTTCGTCGTCCGCGGGCGCCTGACGGCGGACGGCGCCGAGGGCACCGCGAAGCTCGACGTCCGCCTGCGCGAGAAGGGCAGCCCGACGCGGACGTGCAGGAGCCGCACGGTGGCCTGGACGCTGCGCCGGCCCGGGCCTGCGAGCGCCGCCGCCGCGTCGCCCGCCGCGAGCACGCTGTACGGGGTCACCTCGCAGCGCGCCTCGCGCGCCAGGCGGCCGGTCGTGCTGCGCACCGCCGGCGACGGGCGCACGATCGAGCGCTTCACCTTCGGCTACCGCGTCTCGTGCGACCGGCGGCGGATCGCCCTCTCCGACGCGCTCAACGTCTCGCCCGAGTTCGGCGTGCGGGCGGGCGGGTCGTTTCGCAAGGTCGAGCGCTTCGAGGAGAGGTTCCCCGACGTCATCGTGCGCACGACCGTCGTCGTGCGCGGCCAGTTCGACGCGGCGGGCGCGGCGGCCGGCAAGCTGTCGGTCACCGAGCGGTACCACCGGCGCAGGACCGGCAAGCGGGTGGACGTCTGCCGGACCGGGGCCCGCACGTGGTCGGCGCGGCCCTAGCGGCCGCCGGCCGGCGACCGGCGGCGCGATGCTGACCGACTACCACCTGCACCTGCGGCCCGACGAGCCCGGCACGGACGCCGCCGACCACTTCACCGGCGCGAACGCCGACCGCTACCGGGCCGTCGCCGAGGAGCGCGGCATCGCCGAGCTCGGCTGCTCGGAGCACGTCTACCGCTTCGCGCAGGCGCTCGAGGTCTGGCGCCATCCGCTCTGGCGCCAGAGCGCGACGGACGACCTCGACGACTACGCCGGCTTCGTCCGCGAGCAGACCGACCTGCGGCTCGGCATCGAGGCCGACTTCATCGCGGGCCGCGAGGACCGCATGGCGACGCTGCTCGACGCCCACGACTGGGACTACGTCGTCGGCTCGGTGCACTTCGTCGCCGAGCACGCCGTCGACCACGACGGCTACGAGGTCTGGGACCACCGCTCGCAGCGCCCCGACGAGCTCTGGCGGCGCTACTTCACGACGCTCGGCGAGGCCGCGCGCTCGGGCATGTTCGACATCCTCGCCCACCCGGACCTCATCAAGATCTGGGGCCCGCGCCGGCCCGTGCCGGAGGGCGACCTGCGCCGCTTCTACGAGCTGGCGATGGACGGCATCGCCGAGTCGCAGATCGCGATCGAGGTCTCGACGGCGGGGCTGCGCAAGCCGGTCGGCGAGCTGTACCCCTCGCGCGCGTTCCTCGAGATGTGCGTCGACGCCGGCTGCCCCGTCGCGCTGTCGAGCGACGCGCATGTGCCGGGCGACGTCGGGCGCGACTACGACCAGGCGCTCGAGCTGCTCGACGCGGTCGGCGTGCGCGAACTGGCGGTCTTCGAGCGCCGCGTGCGGCGCCTGGAGCCGGTCGGATGACCGCGACGCGCAGCGGGCTGGGCTGGGACTCGCATCGCTTCAAGGCCGGGCGTCGGCTGATCCTCGGGGGCGTGGAGTTCGCCGGCGCCGAGCTCGGGCTCGACGGGCACTCCGACGCCGACGTGCTCACGCACGCCGTCATGGACGCGCTGCTCGGCGCCGCCGGCCTGGGCGACATCGGCGTGCACTTCCCCGACACCGACGACGCCTACGAGGGCGCGGACTCGATCGCGCTGCTGCGCGAGGTCGTCGCGACGCTCGCCGAGCGCGGCCTGCGGGCGGTGCACGTCGACACGACCGTCCTCATGGAGCGCCCGAAGGTCGGGCCGCACCGCGACGCCATCCGCGCCCGCCTGGCCGAAGCGCTCGGGCTCGACGTCGCGAGCGTGAACGTCAAGGCCTCGACGGGGGAGGGGATGGGGTTCGTCGGGCGGCTGGAGGGGGTCGCCGCGCTCGCCGTGGCGACCGTGGCCGGCGGCGACGGGTGAGCGCGGCACGCGGGAGTCGCCCGGTCGTGCCGGGCGCGTCCGCCGCGCGAGGTCGCCGATGACCCTGACCGGCGTCCTGATCCGCCCGCCGAGCCCGCGCAACGTGTGTCCGGAGTGCGGCCCGTTCCCCTGGTGGGCCACCGTCCTGCTCTCGGTCGCGGGGGTGGCGATCGGCTTCGCGATCATCTACGGGCTCTATCTGCTCGCGATGCGGTTCCTGCCGGCTCCCGCCGCCGCCGCGCCGGCAGGCTCGTATCCGCGCCACTACGCCGTCAACGACCGGCCGGTCGTGCTCGTGGCGCTGCCCGACGGGAGCCTTGACGCGCTCGCGCTCGACCTCGCGACCGGCGCGTTCGTCCCCGACCGCGGCGCGTTCGCGCGGATCTCGGCGGCCGGGCCCGGCAAGGACGTCGACGCGCTCACCCCGGAGGAGTTCGACCGCGCCGTCGGGGGGCTGCGGGCGCGCGCGAGGGTCTCGTGGGCGAGCACCGCCGACGCCGAGCTTCCGTTCGCCGCCGAGATCGGCGGCGAGCGCTGGCGGGTGCGCGTCAACGACTTCCCCGCCGAGCCGCTCTACACGCTCATCGTCGACGGGCGCGAGCAGATCGACCTCGACGACTGGCCCGACGCCTGGTGCAAGCCCGGCTAGGCGCGGGCGGCCTCGGCCTCGGCCGCCGGAGCCGGTTGCGGCCGGGCAGCTGAGCGGGCGCGGTGCGCGCCCGCCCTGCTCGGATGCCTATCCCTCGACGCGATCGATGAGGAACGCCACGCGCACGTGGGCGCGCCATTCATCGAGATCGTCGCCGCGCAGGCCGACCGACACGACGTCGACCGCCTTGATGTTGCGCAGCGTCTGGCCGGCATCGTTCAGCGCCTGCCGAACAGCGTCGTCGGAACTGGTCTTGGAGCTGCCGACCAGTTCGATGATCTTCACGACCGACATGCGACTCCTTCTGTCGTGGACACAGCCGACCCTACTCCGAACGGAGCGCAGCGCCGACCGCCGACCGCGGGCGGTGCCCGCCGGCCGCGGCCGGCCCGGCCCCGCTCGCGGACGTGCCCCGCGGCGCTGCGGACGCTCCTATGATTGAGCCATGAGCTCACACACTGCCGGTTTCATGGATGGCAAGCCGATGGAGCTGCCCTGCGAGATCTGCGGCGAGTCGCTGCACACCACCGTGGGCGAGGCCCGGCGGGCCGCGGCGCTGCTGTGCCCCAACGGCCATCCGCTCACGTTCGACGCCGACGCGTTCGACGCGTCCATTCGCACGTCCGAGCAGCGCATCGAGGGCATCATGCGCAGCTTCCGGTTCGACACCTGAGGCGGTCGCGGGCGGCGCGCCGCGTGCGCGCCGCCGCGCCTCAGCCCTGGCTGGGCGCCTCCTCGACGGTCATCCGGCCCGCGCCTCAGCCCTCGCTGAGCGCGAGCGCCTCCTCGACGGTCATCCGGCCCGCGGCGAACGCGGTGAACCCCTCCAGGTAGGCGTCGACGATCGCGAGGTTGTGCTCGATGAGCGCGCTCGCGAGCGCGATCGACAGCCGCTCGCCGCCGAGGGCGATGCTCGTCTTGCAGCGCACCGTGCCGTCGTCGAGGTCGACCTCCCAGTTGCCCACGGGCAGCCCGTGGTTGGCGCGGGTCACGAGCAGCGCGCCGTCGTGCAGCCGGTCGGCGGGAAAGACGACGTCGAGCACGGAGTAGATCGCGAGGCGGCCGTCGAGCTCGCGCGCGAGCGCGTAGCTCGTCCAGGCTCCGTGCTCGGTGCTCATCCGCCAGCGGATGACGTCCTCGTCGTCCTCGGCCTCGTCCTGCTCCCAGCCGCGGTCCTCGAGCACCTGCTCGACGATCGCGAGCATGGTCAGCTCGAGCCGCCCGCCCGAGTCGCCGGCCCAGCGCGTCGAGTAGCCGGCCTGCAGCGACCCGTCCAGTGCGAGCTCCTCGGGCAGCTCCACCGGCGCGCGGACAGCGAGCGCGTACCACGCGTCCGTGGCGAGCAGCGGCGACTCGGCGCCCGCGCGCGACAGCTCGCCGAGGCGCCGCCCGACGTCCAGGGGCTCCGTCGACTCGGCGAGCAGCTCCGGCACGAGCTCGGGCTCCAGCCGGGCCTCGACGAGCACCGGGCCGTCGGGCGCGAAGCCGTCCGAGCCCGGGCCGCGCATCTCGGGATCGAGATGGAGGAGCCGCTGCTCGTCGACGATCCGGTAGCCGGCGAGGTCGAACTCGAGCTCGAGGGTGCACTCCGCGATCTCGCCGTCGTCGCGGACGACCGTCAGGCTGCGCGCCGTGGCGGCGAGCGGGACGCCGGGGCCGCGCAGCAGCAGTGGGACGTCGAACTCGGCGAAATCGATGTGGCGGCCGCTCAAGGTGGTCGTCGGCTTTCTGTCGTGGGTGCGGGGAGGGTGCGCGGCGGCCACGGATCGTTCCGCCCGGATGGGTCGATCGCAACCTACAGGTCCCGCTGAGCAGCGGGCGGATCCTCCGCGCTCAGACGTCGGCCTTCCAGCCCGCGTCGGGGGTGTGCACGAGTCGCAGCATCCTCGAGCTCAGCGAGACGTCGAAGGCGAGGACGCCGGTCTTGAGCTTCGTCGTGCTCGCCTGGCCCAGCGTGACCTCCACCGTCAGCCCCGGCGAGCCGATCGCCTTGCCGACCGAGATCGCGACGCTCATGTTCACGGGTGGGCGCGGGCCGGACTTGACCGCGTGGTAGGCGTCGACCGCGACGGGCGCCTTCAGGCGCCGCTTCGCGGCGTCCTTGAACTCGCGGCCCAGGCGCTTGAACTCCGCCTCGGCCTCTCGCCACTGGTCGTCGGGCGGCAGGCGCTCGTGCATCTTCAGGCAGAGCTCGACGAGCAGCTTGTTGACCTCGATCGGGGTCGCCGCCATCGTGACGGCCCCGGTGAACACGCCCGTGGCGGCCACGTAGCTCGGGCGCAGGTTGGGCTTGAGCGCGGCGGACACGCGCGCCTCGCCGGAGAACGGCGGCGCGGTGACCTTGAAGGTCGCGCCGGCGCCGCGGAACGACGAGCCGAGGCCGTGGGTGACTCCGCGCCCGGACGCGACGAGCGGGACGCCGAGGGCCACGCCGAGAGCCTCCTTCGCGGAGGAGACGCCGGCCTGGTCGTAGTGGGTGCCCCAGCGCGCTCCGAGCGAGCCGGAGAGCTCCCCGACGCCCTCCACGCCGCCCCTGGCGTGGGCGCCGGCGAGCTTGCCGACGCGGACGTACTCGTTCGTCGTCGCCGCCGGGCCGACGCCCGTCGACAGCGGCGCGTCCTCCGGGGTGCGGGAGAAGGCCTCCTTCTCCACCCTGCCGGCCCAGCGCTCGGCGTTGAGCCAGCCGAGCTGGCCCGCGGTGCCGCTCCACATGAAGTTCACGAGCTCGCGCGGGATCGCCCTGGACTCGCGCATGGACCGGTACAGGCCGTAGCTGATGAGCCGCATCGCCTCCTGGACCGACTTGCCCTGCGCCTCGATGAAGCCGCCGAGCTCGGCGCCGAGCTCGGCGAGGTCGATGCCGGGCACGCGCGCGCCGCCGGTCACGGCGATCTCGCAGCCGACCTTCGTCGCCGCCTTGTCCATGACGGTCGCCGCCAGCTTCAGGCGGACGCCGATGTAGCTCGCGCCGGTCGCATCGCAGGGAAACCGCAGCTCGACCTGCGTGGAGAACCCGTCGCCGGGCTCCGAGGCCAGCACGCCGATCGCCTTGCCGAGCAGCTCGAGCTTGGAGAACGCCGCGCCCTGCATGTCCAGCAGCCAGTCGCGGGTCTTGGGCCTGTAGGTCGGGGCGTGCCGGGCGGCGGTGCCGCTCAGCCGCCGGTGGCGGGCGAAGTCGCGCAGCGTCTGGACGCCGGGGCGGATCTTGCCGCCGGCGGAGCTGTCGCCCTCGTGGCGGCTGAGCCAGAGGTCCGCGACCTGCTCGATCTCGAAGAGCTTCTGCTGCACGCGGCGGGCGAGCTTGGGCAGCCGGGCCGGGTCGCTCGGCGGCCCGGTCGACCGGAAGCGCTCGTGCGTCTCGAGCTCGCCGGCGGCATGGTGGTACTCCGCCAGCAGTTGGTCCAGCGCGGAGATCGTCCTGCCGCGCGTCCCGCCCGTGGCGGTCCAGCGCTGGAACTCCTCGACGCTCATCGCGCGGTCGATGTCGCGGGTGCTCGGCGCCTCGGCCGGGGCGCCGGGAAGCTGCGAGCGCTCGCGGACCGCGGCGTCGCGCAGCGACGCCACCGCCTCGACGCGCTTGCCGCCGACGCCCTCGCGCTGCGACAGCCAGTAGCTCGCGATCCGCGCGATCTCCTCGAGCAGGTTGCGGCGGTCCCACTCCGATGCCGTCTCGTACTTCGCCAGCAGCGTGTCGAACACGGAGATGTCGTCTCGCGAGCTGAGCTTCAGCTTCGTGGCGGTCCGGAACTGCCCGGCGGAGATCAGGCGCTGCACGACGGCGCCGCCGCCGGCTCGGCCCTCGACGCGGGCGGCGGCCCGCTGCCGGACGGCGCCGCCGAGCGCGCGCGCGAGCGGCGCGTCCGCGTGCGGTCCGGGAGGCTCGGCGCCGGGCGCGTCGGGGACGGCCTGCGCCCCTCGGCGTGCCGGTGCTGCTGACCCTGAGCAGTTGCCGTGGCCGCTGCGGCTGCGCCGTGCGGCCATCCCAACAGGCATGCTGACCCCCTCACCTACCACGGACGCCTGTCGGATGCACTCTAACCGTGAGCCCGGCATGCGCAACCGGCGAGCGGGCAGCGGTTTGGGCAGCGCGCTACCGGGGCGGGCGGCTCGGGCTCAGTTCGCCGTCAGCTTCCAGCGCGTGGCGTCCTTGGCCAGGATGACGCGGAACAGCCGCGAGCTCTTCGACAGCGACAGCCCCACGAGCCCCCCGGCGCTCACGTCGATCCCGGTCGACTGGCCGAGGGCGATGTCGAACACCCAGCCCTCCGTTCCGGCGCCGAACTCGTAGCCGGCCGAGATCGTCAGCGACATGTCCGTCGGGCGCGGGACGGCCAGGTCCAGGGCGGCGAGGGCGTCCGGCAGGTCGCCGAGCGAGGCGACGAGCATCGTTCCCGCCGCGCCGAGCGCGTTCTGCTCGAGCTTGCCGCCGGACTTGCGCTCGATGACGCCGAGGAAGCCGGCCATCTTCGGTGCCAGCGACTTGATCGCGCTGACGACCATCTGCGTCAGCGCCGCGTTCGCCGGGACGGTCGCTCCGAGCGAGCCCGACACGGAGACGTAGCCCTCGGGGATGCGCTTGTCGCGTTTCTTGGCCGTCTGCTCGCGGTTCATGACCGCGATGGAGAACGCCAGCGAGCCGGAGAACGGCCCGACCGAGGCGCCGAGGTTGCCGCCGAGCGACGAGTAGCCCGTGCCGAGCTTGTCCGTCTTGCCGCGCGAGGGCATCTTCAGCGCCTCGCCGACGGCCTTGCCACGCTTGGCCTTGCCGAGCTCGACGCTGCGCTGGTCGTAGTGCACGCCCAGCTGCGAGGAGATCCCCGCCTCGGCCGTCGCCACCCCGACGAGGTCGACCTCGGCGGACAGCCCGGCCATGGCGCCGATGCGCACGTACTCGTTCGTGGTCGCCGCGCTGCCGACGCCGGAGGAGAGCGGCACGTCGCCGTCCTTGCGCTGGAACGCCTCCTTCTCGATGTTCGCGGCCCACTGCTCGGACCGGACCCAGCCGACGCTCGTGGCCGAGCCGCCCCACATGAGGTTGGGGATCTCCCGCGGGATGCCGGGCGCCTCGCGGAAGGCGCGATACCAGCCGTAGCTGATGAGCTTGAGCGCCTGCTCGGGCGTCTTGCCCTGGGCGGTCAGCGTCAGCCCGACCTCGCCGCCGATGTCGGCGATCCCGGCGATCTGCATGCCGCTGATGAGCGCGATCTCGCACGAGAGGCTCGTGGCCTTGTTGTCCATCCGCGCGGCCGACAGCCCGATGCGGAAGCCGAGGTAGCTCGAGCCGCTCTGGTCCATCGGGATCTTGACGCTCACCTCGCCGGAGACGGCGTCGCCGGGCTTCGGGATCGCGAGGCCGATCGGTCCCGCGAGCCTCGCGAGGGCCGAGGAGGCGTCGCCCTGCATCGTCCTGACGAACGCGCTGGGAGTCGCGTCGACGAGCGCACCGCGGTGCCGCGACGCGAACCGGGCCCTGCGCAGCTGCAGAGCCGCCTCGTCGTGAACCTGCCGGATCGCGGGCTCGCGGTGCCGGCTGCGGGACTTGTCGCCCGTGTGGCTGTCGAGCCAGAACCGCGTCACCTCCACGAGCTCGGACAGGACCTGGGGGCTCGCCGGCCGGTTGCTCGCCTTCACGACGGCGAGCAGCCGGTCGATCTCCTTGAGCGTCTTGCCCCGCGAGGCGAGCGTGAGGGAGGTCTGCTTCGTGAACTGCTCCGAGGTGATCAGGCGCTGGAGGAGCGCGCCGCCTCCCGAGGCGCCGCCCGCGACGGCGGCGTCCGGCGCCGCGGCCTGGGAGCGAAGCCGCACCGCGTCGCTGAGCGCGGAGGCGAGCGCGTCGCGCGCGAGCACCGAAGCCCGCGGGCCGACCGCAGACGGCTGTTGGGGACCATCGACCGAGGACTGCGAGGCTCGGGCAGAGCGACGCTTGGATGCGACGCTCGAGGACACTGGTTCGCGGTCCGTCGCGCGCGGTGCTAACTCGATTGTCATCGCGTCCCTTGGCTCGGTTGGAGCGGCACGCTACAGAAAGCGGTGCGTCCTGGGTAGGCGTCTTTGGGCAGACCTTCTTGCCTGCGCGATCGGAGTACGCTCGGCCCCATGGCAGGCGCCGACAGCTTTCGCGTCTCCGCGGACGCCTACGACCGCTTCGTCGGCCGCTACAGCGCGCAGCTCGCCGACGCGCTCATCGACTTCGCGGGCATCGAGCCCGATGCTCAGGTGCTCGACGTGGGCTGCGGCCCGGGCGCGCTGACCGGCCGCCTCGCGCAGCGCGTGGGGGCCGCGAACGTGCGCGCCGCCGACCCGTCGGAGCCGTTCGCCGACGCCTGCCGCGAGCGCCATCCGGGCGTCGAGGTCGTCGTGGCGAGCGCCGAGGCGCTGCCGTTCGCCGACGGCGCGTTCGACACCGTCCTGTCGCAGCTCGTCGTGAACTTCATGGGCGACGCGCAGGCGGGCGTGCGCGAGATGGCGCGCGTCGCTCGACCGGGCGGGCTCGTGGCGTCGTGCGTCTGGGACTACGCAGGGGAGATGACGCTGCTGCGCGCGTTCTGGGACGCGGCGCGCGAGATCGCGCCCGAGCGGGCGGCCGCCGTCGACGAGGGCGACGTCATGCGCTGGTGCGGGGAGGGCGAGCTGGCTCGGCTGTGGGGCGCCGCCGGCCTGCGAGACGTGCGCGCCGGCGCGCTCACGGTGAGTGCCTCCTACGCGGGCTTCGAGGACCTCTGGGCGCCGCTGCCGACCGGCGTCGGGCCCGCCGGCGCGTTCTGCAAGGCGCTCGACGCCGACCGTCAGGCCGCCCTGCACGGCGCCCTCCGGCGCCGGCTGGGCGTCGGCGACGCCCCGTTCGAGCTCACCGCGCGGGCGTGGGCGGCGGCGGGCACGGCCGGCGGCTGACGCGTCACCCGGGCCGTCGCTCGCGGCACGGCGACTCGAGCGGGCCCCCGCGGGCGGTTCACGAAGCGCAGCGCAGATCCTCGATGACGTTCTTTCCGTTGTGCAGCACGACGAGCTCGTCGCGCTCGGGGTAGAAGGGCAGCGACGTCGCCTCCCCGTCGCCGAACCGACCGGGCGACCACGGACGCAGGCCGCTCGTCAGACCGGTGGACCCCTCCCGCGGGATCGTCGTGAGCATCACGACCTCCCCGGGTCTGCCGCGGACCGGCGCGAGGTGCTCGAACGACCCCATCGATCCGTGCAGGACGTCGATCTCGACGACCTCGCAGTGCGACTCGATCCGCTCGGCGTAGTTGGTGCCCGTGGCCTCGTTCTCCCCGGGCCCGTCGACCGTCGTCGCCGTGACGGCCCGGTAGCCGTCGGGGTCGGCGCCCGGCGGCGCCGGCCAGGAGCACGAGGCGTACGTGCGCTGCTCGAAGATGGCGAACTCGGGCATCGGGTCGGGCGCCGCGATGTCGCTCTCGCCCGCCGCCGGCTCGCGCTTCTGGCGCGCCTGCCTGAGCCCGTGGTCGCGGATGCACTCGCGGACCTGGCGCGCGGAGACCTCGTTGGCCGGCTCCTTCGGGGGCCCGTCGTCGCCGAGCAGCGACTTCAGCCCCGTGGCGATCCCGACGACCGAGGCGACGATCCCGACGCCGGCCGCGATGCGCGTCCCGAGCGAGTGCTTTGGGGAGCGGTCGGCGCTCACAACACGCCGAGTCTAGATCGGCGCGAGGAGACGCCGGCGCGCTACCGCGCGGTCGCCGCCCGCCGAGCCGCGACCGCCGCCCGCGCCTGTTCGTGCTCGGCCTGGCGCTTGAGCTCGCGCAGCGAGCGGCGCAGGTTCTCGCGCACCGCGGGCGCCGCGATCTGCTCGGCGAGCCAGCCGAGGAGCCCCGCGCCGGCGACGCCGTACTGCAGGCGCAGCTCGACGTGGGTGCGCGAGCCGCCGGCACGCTCGCGCAGCCGCCAGCGGCCGCGCTGGTCGATCCCCGTGACGGACGTCCAGGCGAGGTCGTGGGGCTCCTCGTACTCGACGATCTCGACGAGCCCGCCGACCTCCGCCGAGCCGACGCGCATGAGCGTCCGGTAGCGCGCGCCGAAGCCGTGCACCTGCTCGGAGGCGACCTCCCAGCGCGTGATGCCGTTCATGAAGTGCAGGTAGCGCGCGGGATCGGTCACGAAGGCCCACACGAGCTCCGGCGGCGCGGCGATGTCGGTGGCGGCCTGGACTCTCATCCGAGGATCGGCAGGCGGCGCTCGGCCGCCAGGGCGTCGAGCGTCTCCTGCATCGTGGAGACCACGTGGTCGTAGACCTCGCCGACGTCGGGCTCGAGGCCGAACTGCTCGCGCAGGTCGATCGCCGGCAGAACCTCGACCGTGATCTTCGCGGGCAGGGGGATGTGGCCGAACATGTCGCCGACGTTCAGCCCCCAGGGCGCCGCGATCGACAGGGGCAGCACCTTCAGGCGCAGCAGCTTGTCGAGCATGAGCGTTCGCGCGAGCCCCTCGCCGCGGTTGAGGAACAGCGCGGTCTCCTGGCCGCCGATCGAGACGACCGGGACGATCGGCACATCGTGCTCGAGCGCGAGGCGCACGAAGCCGCGGCGGCCGGCGAAGTCGACGGTGTTGCCCTCCCAGGTCGGCCGGTGGACCTCCTGGTCGCCGCCGGGGTAGACGAGCAGCGCCGCGCCCGACGCGAGCGCGCGCTCGGCGTTCTCGGGCGACGCGGCGACGGTGCCGTAGCGGCGCAGGAAGCCCAGGCCCGGCATCGACAGCACGAGGTTGTGGGCGAGCTGGTAGAAGCGCCGCTCGACGCCGAAGTACGTGCTGAACGCCAGCGTGAAGACCATCGTGTCGGGCGTCATGTTGCCGCCCGAGTGGTTGCCGACGAGCAGCACCGGCCCGTCCTCGGGGATGTTGCCCAGCCCGCGCACCTCGCCCCGGAACCAGAGGCTCGCGAGCAGCCACAGGCCCGGCAGGCTCTCGCGGATGTAGTCGGGGTCGCGCTCGTCGAGGTCGGCGACCGGCACGCGCGTGCGGACGGCGCCGGCGATCGCGCGGACGATGCGCTCGAGCGGGCCGCGCGCGCCCGCCGGCGGCGCGTCGCGCTCGCCGGGGGGCACGGCGAAGGGGTCCGCGCCCGCACGGTGGCCGTTGGACGATCCGGCGCTCGCGGTCTGCGTGCTCATCGTCCTTCGAGTCTAGGGGGCGCCCTACGCCGCCCGCTCGGTTCGCGCCTCGGCCGGAGAGCCGAGCGCGCCGCCGCGGGCGAAGAAGCGCTCGAGCAGGTCGATGGTGTGCTTCGGGCGCTCGACCTGCGGGACGTGGCCGCAGCGTTCCAGCGTGATCTGCTCGGCGGACGGAAGCCACTTCGCGACGTGGCGCGAGAAGGCCGGCGGGATCACGCGGTCGTGCGATCCCCAGACGAAGAGCGCGGGCGGCTCGAGCTGGGAGAGCCGACCGTAGAACCCGTTGCGGCCGTACGGGGCGTCGAGGTAGATGTTGCGAGCCGACGACAGGAACGCCAGGCGGGCGCCTGCGCTGGAGTAGATGCGCTGGAACTCGTCGATGACGACGTCCGCCACGCTCGGATCGACCCCGTCGGGGTCGGCGAACAGCGACCAGAAGTGCTCGGCGACCTTCTCGCGCGAGAAGCGGTGCGGCAGCAGCCCGAGCTCCGGGCGCATCGCCCGCACGATCGGGTGGTACGTGCGCTTGACGAAGGCCACCGCAGGGCACAGCAGCACGAGGTCGGCGACCCGCTCGGGGTGGCGCAGGCCGAGCTCGATCGCCACGCGGCCACCCATCGAGTTGCCGACGACGTGCGCGCGCGCGATGCCGAGCGCATCCATCGTGTCGTGGACGGTCTCGGCGAACCAGCGCGCGGTGTACGGCGCGGTCGCGGGCTTGGAGGATGCGCCGAACCCCGGCAGGTCGAGGGCGTGGACGCGGTAGCGCCGCGAGAGCGAGGCGGCGGTGTCGAAGAACGAGCTCTTCGCGCCGCCGAGCCCGTGGATGAGCAGGACGTCGGGCCCCGTGCCCATCGTCAGCGTCGAGACGCGGCGCCCGGGCAGGCGGACCTCGTGGATGCGCAGGAGCGGGCGGCGGCCGTTCTCCAGGCGGAACAGGCCCTCGAAGCCGATCGCGAGGTCGAGGTTGCCGCGCGCGTAGAGCCGGCGCTCGCCGAAGGCCTCGATTCCCGACAGCTCGCCGCGGCGCAGGGCGATCCACGTGTCGGCGTCCGTGCCGATGACGACGTCGGGCCGCCGGTTCGTCGCGCCCTTGCGCGCACGGGCCCCGTGCGTCGTGCAGCGCACCTCCCAGGTATGGCCGATGTCGCCGAGCACGATCTGCCAGGTCGCGTCGAACCCGGGCTCGGCGCCCAGGTAGCGCTCGGGCATGGATCGAAAGCCGGCCTCGACCGCGGCCAGTCGCGCGGCATGCGGGGCTGCGGCGGCCATGAGGCCAACCTACCCGCGGAGCCGGTTTGTGGCACTGGTCACATGAACGGGATCGGACAATCGCCCGAGACCTTGAGCGCGCCGGTGCTCGATAGGGTCGTCGGATGCCCCAGATCCGCCTGCACGACACGCGCTCCGGCCGCCTGCGCGACCTCGTCCCGAGGGACGGCCGCCGCGTCGGCGTCTACGCGTGCGGGCCGACGGTCTACGGGCGCATCCACGTCGGCAACGCCCGGCCGTACGTCGTCTTCTCCCTGCTCAAGCGCTTTCTCGAGCACGAGGGCCTCGAGGCGACGCTCGTCATCAACATCACCGACGTCAACGACAAGATCTACGACGCGGCGACCGCCGCCGGGGTGCCCAGCGCCGATCTCGCGGCCGAGATGGCCGCCCACTACCGCGCCGACACGAGCGCGCTGGGTCTCGGGCGGCCCGATGCCGAGCCGCTGGCGTCCGAGACGATCGAGCCGATCGTCGCGCTCATCGCCGACCTCGTCGAGCGCGGGCACGCCTACGCGGCCGGCGGCGACGTCTACTTCCGCGTGCGCTCCGACGCCGCCTACGGCTCGCTGAGCCGGCGCGCGCTCGACGACATGAACCAGGGCGAGGACGACGGACTCTCGCCGGTGGGCGCCAAGCTCAAGGAGGACCCGCTGGACTTCGCGCTCTGGAAGGCGCACAAGGAGGGCGAGGACACCGTCTGGTTCGCTCCCTGGGGGCGCGGCCGGCCGGGCTGGCACATCGAGTGCTCGGCGATGGCCGAGCAGTTGCTCGGCGTCGGCTTCGAGATCCACGGCGGCGGCAACGACCTCGTCTTTCCCCACCACGAGAACGAGGCCGCCCAGACGCGCATGGCCCGCGACGCCGAGCTCGCCCAGATCTGGATGCACAACGGGATGCTGCAGTTCGGCGAGGAGAAGATGGCCAAGAGCGTCGGCAACGTGGCGCTGCTGCACGCGGTCCTCGAGGAGTTCGGCCGCAACGCCCTCATCATGCTCTTCGTCGGCGCGCACTACCGCCAGCCGATGGCGTTCGACGACATGCGGATGATGGAGGCCCTCGCGCGCGTGGCGCGCGTGCGTGATGCCGCGCGCGGCCTCGTCGACGGCGAGTCGCCCGCCGACATGCGCCATCTGCGCGACGCGTTCTTCGACGCGCTGGCCGAGGACTTCAACACCGCCGCGGCGCTCGGTGCGCTGTTCGAGTGGATCAACGAGCGCCACCGGCGCCGCGACGAGCCCGTGGGCCGCGCCGACCTCGTCGAGATGCTGGCGGTGCTCGGCCTGCAGAACCTCGCCGAGCACGGCAGCGAGGCCGGAGCGGAGGAGCAGGAGCTGCTCGAGGAGCGCGAGGCGGCGCGCGCGGGGCGCGACTACGCCGAGGCCGACCGCCTGCGCGACGAGCTGCGCGCGCGCGGCTGGGAGGTGCGCGACTCCTCCGACGGGCCGCAGCTCGTGCGCATCGAGCAGTGATCCTCTACGGCCGCAACCCGGTCCGGGAGGCGCTGCGGGCGGGCCGGCGGCGCGTCGAGCAGGTCTGGGCGACCGACCGGGCGATCGCCCGCGAGGCCTGGCTGCGCGACGCGGGCGCGCGCGTCGCAGCCGCTGCGGAGATCGAGCGCCGCTGCGGCTCGCCCGACCACCAGGGCGTGTGTGCCGAGGCCGGGGGCTATCCCTACGTCTCCGCACCTGAGCTGCTCGCCGTCGAGGACGGGTTCGTCGTCGCGCTCGACGAACTGCAGGACCCGCAGAACCTGGGCGCGATCGCGCGCAGCGCCGAGTGCGCCGGCGCCACGGGCCTCGTGCTCTGCGAACGCCGCGCCGCCGCCGTGACCCCGGCCGTCGTCAAGGCCTCGGCGGGAGCCGTCGAGCATCTGCGCGTCGCCCGCGTGCGCAACATGGCGGACTTCCTCGGCGACGCCAAGAGCGCCGGCGCGTGGTGCTACGGCGCCGACGCGGCGGCGACGACGGCCTATGACGCGCCCGACTACGGCGGGCGCGTCGTGCTCGTCATGGGAGCCGAGGGGACCGGGCTGCGGCCGCGCGTGGCGAAGTCCTGCGACGCGCTCGTCGCGCTGCCGCTGCGGGGGCGCACGGAGTCGCTGAACGCGAGCGCCGCGGCGGCCGTCCTCATGTACGGGATCTTGCAGCGCCGCGAATCCGCTTGACAGGGCTCCATAACCCGGGGTACTGTGGGCGGGCGTCAGGGTGAACCTGAGGTAGAGCATCGGAACGTTACATCGCAGTTGGCGCCCTGGGAGGGGACCGCCACTGAGCACATCCGGCCGATTCTGGCCGCGAAAGGACTGCTCGTGGCACGAATCTCCCAGAAGTCTCAATCTCCAGTTCAGGTCGATGACTACTTCCTCATCGCCCTGGCGAAGAGCGGCGACCGCACGGCCTACGACCGCATCGTGCGCCGCTACTACGGCTTCGTGCGGCTCAAGGCGTCGTCCTACTTCCTCGCCGGCGGCGACTCGGACGACCTCATCCAGGAGGGCCTCGTCGGCCTCTACAAGGCCGTGCGCGACTACCGCTCCGATCGCGAGTCGTCGTTTCGCAACTTCGCCGAGCTGTGCATCACGCGCCAGATCATCACCGCGGTCAAGACCGCGACGCGCAACAAGCACTCGCCGCTGAACCAGTACGTCTCGTTCTCGGCGACGCCCGCGGGCTCGGCCGGCGACGGGGAGCCGACGCTCGAGGACGTCCTGCCGGGCTCGACGGTCCACGACCCCGTCAACCAGGTCATCTCCTCCGAGGAGCTGCACTCGCTCGTCGGCTGCCTGTCGACGGCGCTGTCGGAGCTCGAGTCGAGGGTGCTGGCGCTCTATCTCGACGGGCGTCCGTACGAGGAGATCGCCGAGCGCCTGGGCTGCGACGCCAAGACGGTCGACAACGCGCTGCAGCGCGTCAAGCGCAAGGTCGGGCTGCACCTCGTCGGGCGCGCCGTCCTGAACTGACCCGCACCCGCCGCGCGCCGGACCGACGGCGGCGGCCGATAGCATCGCAGTCGTGTTCGTGATCTCCGTCTCGACGCTGGCCATCGTGCTGCTCGTCTTCGCCGCACTCGTCGTCGTCCTCGCGGGCGGCGGCTACGTCGCCATGACGCGGCGCACCTCCAAGCGCGAGGCGGGGCTGAGCCGCGAGCTCGCCCAGGCCGAGCGCGAGCTCGCGCAGGCGCATGCCCTCGACAAGGGCTGGGACCGCGCGACGCTCGAGGCGGCCGCCCGCGCCGCCGCGGAGGAGCGCTTCGGCGACGCGACGACCGGCGAGCCGCAGCTCGTGCAGGTCATCGACCGTCCCGGCACCGAGGCCGACCAGGCGATCTTCAGGGTGAGCACCCGCGACGGGGCCGAGCATCGGCTGACGCTCGGCCGCACCGGTGGGGAGTGGGGCGCGGAGTAGCCGCCCGCGGCGCTGCGTCAGCCCGGCGTCGCGTTGAGCAGGTCGACGACGAAGACGAGCGTCTCGTCAGGGCCGATCGAACCCTGCCCCTGGGCGCCGTAGGCGAGGTCGGGCGGGATGATGAGCAGCCGCCGGCCGCCGACCTTCATGTCCTTGATGCCCTGATCCCAGCCGGGGATGACGGCGCCCTGGCCGAGCGCGAACGGAAACGGGCGGCCGCTGTCCCACGACGCGTCGAACTGCTCGCCGTTGGAGTGCAGCACGCCGACGTAGTGCATGACGAGCTGGTCGCCGTCCTGCGCCGCGCGCCCCTTGCCGACGACGACGTCCTCCGTGACGAGCTTCTCGGGCGGCTTGCCCGAGGGCTTGGGGATCGAGGGCTTCTCGGAGAGGTCGGTGGAGATCGCCAGGCCGGCGACCGCCGCGGTCTGCCCGGAGCCGTCCGTCGTGGGGGTGGCGGTGGCCGCGGGCTGCGTCGAGGTGCCGTCGACCTCGTCGTCGCCGCAGGCGCCGACGCCGAGCGCCGCCGCGGCCACCATCGTGATGACGCGAACGCGCACGGCTCTAACCGATCTTGACGAGGTCGACGATGAAGACGAGCGTCTCGTTGGGGCCGATCGGCCCCACGCCGCGCGCCCCGTAGGCGAGCTCGGGCGGGATGACGAGCGTTCGGCGGCCGCCCACGCGCATGCCCGTGACGCCGAAGTCCCAGCCCTGGATGACGCGGCCGCCGCCGAGCGGGAAGTCGAACGGCTTGCCACGGTCCCAGGAGGAGTCGAACTGCTTGCCGGTGGTGAACGACACGCCGACGTAGTGCACGGTGACGTGGTCGCCTGGCTTGGCGGCCTCCCCTTCGCCGACGACGACGTCGTCGGTCTGCAGCTCGGTCGGGGGCTCGCCGGTCGGGGTGGGGACCTCGGGCTTGGCGCTGAGGTCGTCGGAGATCTCGAGTGGCGTCATGCGCCCCAGCCTAGTGACCGTCTCCCGAGCCGGCCCGCCGGGGCACCGCCCCCGGCGCGGCGGCGGGCCTACCGCGCCGGATCGGCGGGCTGCGCGGCGCCCGCCGCGACGAGCGGCGCCTCGGCGTCCGGTCGCATGCCGCGGTGCGCCCCGGGACCGGCCGCCTCGCCGCGCGCCCAGGGCAGGCGTCGCTCGAGCGCGGGACGCTCGACGAACCTCCACGACAGCGCGGCCAGCGCGAGCGTGGCGGGGAACCCGGCGAGCGTCATCACCGCGATGAGCGCCGGCGTGCCCGCGCCGGCGCCGGTCAGCGCGATGACCTCCAGCAGCACCCAGATGTGCAGCAGGTAGATCGCGTAGGAGCGCTCGCCGACGTAGTGCATCGCGCGGTTGTCGATCCAGCGCGGCGCGCGGCCGGTGCCGATCTGCAGGGCCAGCAGCCCGGCCAGGACGGCCCCGGCGAAGACGGCGGTCATGAGCGCCTGGCGGCCGAGCGCGTTGTGGATCGCCGTCGTGAAGCCCGGGTAGTCCCAGGCGACGTAGAGCAGCGCGGCGAGCGCGGCGACGCCGGCGCAGGCCCAGGCGACCCGGCGCGCGCGCTTGGGGCGGCCGCGCAGGCGGCGGATCGCGAAGGGCTCGACGACGGCGAGCGCGACGCCCGGCAGGAACGCGAAGACGATGAGCGGCGGGCTGGCCTGGGCGGCGATCGTGTTGGCCCCGTGCTGGCGCAGCCAGATGCTCACGAGCGCGAGGCCGCCGATGAACGCCAGCGCGGCCCCGGCGCGCCGGCGCGGCGTGCGCAGCCGCGCGCCGAGCCGGAACGCGATCGCGGCCGCGAGCGGGATCGCGAGGTAGAAGGCGACCTCGGCGTCCAGCGACCAGGCCTGGCCGATCGGCAGGACGACCGACCCGCCGGTGTAGCTCTGCGTGAACGTGAAGATCGACAGCGCCTGCCACCAGGCCGACGCGGGCGCCGTGCCCGAGGGGTTGTCCGGCGTCGGGCCGATCGACCCGTCCAGGCCGAAGCGCAGCAGCACGATCGCCGCGGCGACGTAGAAGATCGGCACGATCCGCAGCGCCCGGTTGCGCGCGTAGCGGCGCACCGACGGGCGCGCCGTGCCGAGCACGAACGCCCGCAGGAAAGGCCGCCCGATGAGGTAGCCCGACAGGACGAAGAAGAGCATGAGCGAGAGGTCGAGATGGCCGACGAGCTTCTGCGCCCAGCCGTAGTTCTCGACGTTCGCGCCCGGGTCGGCGTTGACGAAGACGTGGCCGGCGAAGATGAGCGTCGCGGCGATCGCCCGCAGCGCGTCGCCGCCGAGGAGGTTGCCGACGAGGCCGTCGCCGAGCGCGTGCTCGTCCGGGTCGCGTGCGGTGGTCGCGTCGTCGCTCATGCGCGCGTAGCCTGGCAGAACGGGGCTCGCTAGCCTCCGCCACGACGGCCCGCCCGCCTAGCTCAACTGGCAGAGCACTTCACTTGTAATGAAGAGGTTTTCGGTTCGAGTCCGAAGGCGGGCTTCACCTTGATCGCGGGGTCGTCGGGCGTCGGGCGTCGACCGCCCGCGCGCCGTGCGCGGGCGTCCGGCGGGCGGACGTTCGCAACTCCGCGCGTCGCCGGACGTTCGTGGTCACGCGATCCGCCGTCGCCTCGGGTCGGCGGCAATCGGATGGTCGCCCTGGCAGCAGTGGCCGGCACGGCGGAGATCCAGGACGTCGTCGGTGATCGCGGCGCGTCGGACGACGTCGTCGAACAGATCCAGGGCGCCGGCTCGAACGGGACGAGTGCTCGGCGTCGCGGGGCGAGAGGCCGGGGGGCTGGTCCTCACCGACCGACGCCACGACGCACACCACAAGGCTCACGTTTCAGCGGCTGAACGCGCAGGTGCCGCCGGATGGCTGGAAGCGCGCGATTCGCGGGGGGGTCGTGTGGATTGCGTCCCGCTGTGGGACGGTTCGCGCATGACCCCTCCGGGCCGGTCCGCCGAGCCTGGGGTCGTGTGGATTGCGTCCCGCTGTGGGACGGTTCGCGCATGACCCCTCCGGGCCGGTCCGCCGAGCCTGGGGTCGTGTGGATTCCGTCCCGCTGTGGGACGGTTCGCGCATGACCCCTCCGGGCCGGTCCGCCGAGCCTGGGGTCGTGTGGATTGCGTCCCGCATCAGGACGGCTCGCGCGGAACGTCTGCACGTCCGGCGTGCCGACCGCGGCCCCGTGACGGGCGACGCGCGCTCGCGGCGGTTCGCGCGCCGGATGCGGAGCCATTGCGCGGCCACCGGGCCTGCCAGCGGCGGGCGTCGGGCGACCAGGTCCCGTGGCTCAGGCGGCGTGCCCCGAGGGTGGCAGGGCAGGCCCCGAGCGGTTAGGGTCGCGCCAGAGGGCACGCGCCCGGATGCCGGGCTCGCGCCGACCGACCGAGAGTGGTGATGTCCGCCACACCAGCGACGTCACGGCAGGTACCGACGTTCTGCGCGTTGTGCGTGTCGCGCTGCGGGGCGACGGCGACGATCGCGGCTGACGGGACGTTCGCCGCCCTGCGGCCCGACCCGTCGCATCCGACCGGTCGGGCGCTGTGCGTCAAGGGGAAGGCGGCACCGGAGATCGTCGGCCACGCCGACCGGCTCGTGCATCCGCTCAGGCGCACCAATCCCAAGGGGGCCGACGATCCGGGCTGGCAGCGGATCGGGTGGGACGAGGCGCTCGACACGATCGCCGCGCGGCTGCGGTCGCTCGCGAGCGACCACGGCCCGGAATCGGTGGTGTTCGGCACGGCGTCGCCCTCGACCTCGGCGATCTCGGATTCGATCGACTGGGTCATGCGCCTGCGGCGCGCGTTCGGCAGCCCCAACGAGGCGGGCTACATGGAGCTGTGCGGCTGGGGACGCTACCTGGCGTCGATCTTCACGTATGGCGACTCGGTTCCGGGCGTGTACATGCCTGATCTCGAGCACGCCGGGTGCATCCTGTACTGGGGCTACAACCCGTCCGTGGCGCGCCTCGCCCACGCGACGAGCACCGTCGCCGCGCTGCGCCGCGGGGCGCGACTCGTCGTCGTCGATCCGCGACGGGCGGGCCTGGCGCGCAACGCCGACCACTGGCTGCAGGTGCGCCCGGGGACCGACGCCGCGCTGGCGCTGGCGCTCACGCACGTGATGATCGAGCGCGGATGGTTCGACGAGGACTTCGTCCGCCGCTGGACGAACGCGCCCCTGCTCGTCCGCTCCGACACGAAGCGCCTCCTGCGAGCCGCAGACCTCGACCCGGCGGGCGATCGGGCGCACTACGTCGCATGGGACGAGGTCGCGGGGAGGCCGGTCGCCTACGACCCCGCCCGCGGCCGCCACGCCGTCGACGAGGGCCGGCTCGCGCTGTTCGGGGCCCGCGAGGTGATGACGAGGTCCGGCCCCGTCGCGTGCCGGCCGGCGTTCGACCTCGTCGCCGAGCAGTGCCGGCGCATGGCGCCGGCCGTCGCCGAGGAGATCACCGGGGTCGCGGCCTCCCAGATCGAGCAGGCCGCTCGCATGCTGTGGGAGTCGCGCCCGCTCGCGTTCTACGCGTGGAGCGGACTGGAGCAGCACGGCAACGCCACCCAGACCGTGCGTGCGCTCAATCAGCTCTACGCGCTGACCGGGAGCTTCGACGCGCGCGGCGGCAACGTGCTGTGGACCGCCGTGCCGTCCAATCCGATCGACGGCGCCGATCTCCTCGCCCCCGAGCAGCGCGCCAACGCGCTCGGTGTGGGGCAGCGCCCGCTCGGTCCCGCCCGCTTCGAGTTCGTCACCGGCGAGGACCTCTACACCGCGGCGCTCGATGGCCGGCCGTATCGCGCCCGCGGGCTCGTGAACTTCGGCGCCAACCTGATGATGGCCCACGGCGACAGCGCGCGCGGCCGCGCCGCGCTCGGCGCGCTCGAGTTCTTCGTCCACGCCGACCTGTTCATGAACCCGACCGCCGAGCAGGCCGACATCGTCCTGCCGGTCACGAGCGCGTTCGAGACCGAGGGGTTGAATATCGGATTCGAGATCAGCCAGGACGCGCAGTCGCTCGTGCAGCTCCGCGCGCCGGTCGCGGCCGCGCCGGGCGAGGCGCGGTCGGACCTGCAGATCGTCTTCGCGCTCGCGACCCGTCTCGGCCTCGGCGAGCACTTCTGGGGCGGTGACCTGGAGGCCGGCTGGCGTCACCAGCTCGCCCCCAGCGGCGTGACGCTCGAGGATCTGCGCGCCGAGCCGGCCGGTGTCCGCGTCCCGCTCGCGACACGGCATCGCAAGTACGAAGAGCTCGAGGGCGACACGCCGCGCGGGTTCCGCACGCCGTCGCGCAAGATCGAGCTCTACTCGGAGGTGCTGATCGAGCACGGCTACCCGCCGCTGCCCGAGTACGAGGAACCGCGCACGAGCCCCAGATCGCGCCCCGAGCTCGCCCGGCGATTCCCGCTGATCCTGACCTGCGCGAAGTCCGTGTGGTTCTGCGAGACGCAGCATCGCAACGTGGCGAGCCTGCGCAGGCGCGTCCCCGACCCGCAGATCGAGATGCACCCCGAGGCTGCGCTCGCACGCGACATCGAGGAGGGCTCCTGGATCCGCCTCGAGACCCCGCACGGAAGCATCCGCGCGCGGGCCAAGCTCACGACCGCCCTCGACCCCGACGTCGTCTGCGGTCAGCACGGTTGGTGGCAGGCATGCGAGGAGCTCGAGTTGCCCGGCTACCCGCCGCTCGGCCCGGGCAGCGCCAACCTCAACGCGGTCCTGAGCCAGCGGCCCAGCGATCCGGTCAGCGGCAGCTCGCCGCTGCGCGCGTCGGTCTGCCAGGTGAGCCTGCTGAGCTGAAGAGCCAGCGGCTGCATACTGCGATCCGGCGCGGGACGCTCAGTGCTCACACACGTGCCGACGCCGAATGTAATCTTCCGGCCCATGGACCTTGGCCCGATCGAAACCACGTTTCTGTTGCTCCTCGTCTGCGTCGCGGTGGTCTACATCTCGGCGCAGATGACGCGCGGCTGAGCCTGACCTCATCGCGCTGCCGGCAATGCCCCTCGAAGGGGGCGTCGCCGTGCCGCTGTCACCGCGGCGGCACTCCGCAGCGGCTCGTCACGCAACCCGCGGATCGGCGCAACCGGCGACGCTCCCCCGAGCGTGCTCGCCTGAGAGCAATCCCAGGTCCTGCTGGCGCCGGATCTCCCGTAGCCGTGCCGGCGCGCGCGATGCTCGATCTCCTCGGGGTGAGCGACAGGCGCTCGATGTCCTGCGCACGACGGACTGGACGGGACGTGGATTCGGCACGGGCCGGCGCCATCGATGCTGGGTGAGGAGATGCCGGGACGCGCGACGCTCACCACGGGTCGCGCGCCAGCGGTATATTCGTCGCTTGGCGCAGGGAGCGCACGCTGGGCGATAGGAGAACCATGCATCGGTTCGGACAGCACGTCCAGCAGCAGTTCGTCGGCTACATCGCGCTGTTCGTCGCGCTGGGCGGCGCCTCGTATGCGGCAGTGACCCTGCCTGCAAACAGCGTCGGCTCGAGACAGATCAAGCCCTTCGGCGTCAAGGCCTCAGACGTTGGGACGAATGCCATCTCCGCATCGAAGGTCAAGGACGGATCGTTGACCGCGGCGGACTTCGCGCCGGGCCAGCTCTCGCCGGGCGCGCCGGGGAAGACGGGTCCCAAAGGCGACACTGGCTTGACGGGCGCGACGGGCGATCCCGGCCCGGCGGGTCCCTCGACCGGTCGCGCCACGGGCGACCTCACGGGCAACTATCCCAACCCGGCGATTGCACCGGGTGTCGTCACGGCCGACAAGCTCGCGCCTCCCGCCGCGGAGACGGCGGTCGCGCCGCCGAGCCGCGCGGGCAACTGCCTCCCCGGTGGCGCCGTGGGCGAATACTGCAGCGAGTCTCCCAGCGGTTTCAGGATCTGGCAGCCATATGGAAGCCCGTATGGGGCGGCGAGGTTCTACCGCGACAACCAGCGCGTCGTGCATCTCGCCGGCCTCGTGCGAGGTTGGTGGACAGCGGGCTCGGGCCCCAACCAGAACACGCCCGCCGATCCGTGCACCGACGCCAGGTTCCCCATCTTCGTCCTTCCCGTCGCAGACCGCCCGGCGACACCGCAGATCTTCGCCGCAGACAGCAACCAGGCACATGCGCGTGTGGATGTCGCCACCGACGGGACCGTGACGTGCGTCCGCGGCCGTGGCGATCAGTATCTCTCTCTTGACGGGATCGCATTCCGGGCCTCCGGCTGACCGCGGCTTGAAGGACGCCGCCCCGCCGCTCGAATACGGGCGCTATCGATCGGGCAGCCGCCGGCCAGGCCGCTCTATGACCGGCGACCAGCGCAACGCCTGGCTGTCTTCTTGGACTTCGTGGCCGTGCGTCGGGCTTGGGCGGCGCGCAGGTCGCCTTCCTCGGTGGAGTCGTTGAGCTGCTTGAGAAACGGATCGCGACGGAACTCCGCGTAGTCATCGGGATAGTCGCGCGCAATGGCGGCGTGGAGCGTCCTGACGTCAAGTCCCGGGAGCGGAACTCTGCTGGCGCGGGTCCGGGCTGCCCAGATACGTGGGATCCGGTCGTGCGGGCGCCGGGCCGTGCTTGCGGGCAGGGCGGGGGGCGGGTCTTCGGTTCGTGTCGGCAGCGATGCGTGGCTGCGCCGCGGTCGTCGCGAGCGTCGGGCTGATGGCGCGACCCGCGCCCCGCGCACCGACGCAGGTGCGGCCAGATGGTTGGGAGCGCGCGGTCGAGGGGTCAGTGGATTGCGTCCCACAGTGGGACGCTTCGCGCCAGACCCCTCACGAGCTGGCCCTCCGAGCCGGGGGTGTGGTGGATTGCGTCCCACAGTGGGACGCTTCGCGCACGACCCCTCACGGGCCGGCCCTCGGAGTCCCGGGGTGTGGTGGATTGCGTCCCACAGTGGGACGCTTCGCGCCAGACCCCTCTCGGGCCGGCCCTCCGAGCCCGGGGTCATGCGGATTGCCTCCCACATCGGGACGCTTCGCGCAGCCGAGACCAGCCCGCGCCTGGCCGCAGGGAACGGATGTGTCATGCGCAGCCGTCGCGTCGTCGCCGGGATCAGCACGCTGCCCGATCAGCCAGCCGCCGCACCCGCAACGGACGGGAGAACCGGCGCGACGCCGCCAGCGAGAGCGCCGATATGCGCGAAGTCCGACGCTCTCGACCGGCCCGGCAGGAGTGTCGATCCTGCTACTGAGCAGCAGCCCGCACCGGATGCGGCCCGACGCTCCCGCTTCTCGTCTCGTTGCGACAGCGCGGTGCTCGAGCCCTCAGCGACCGGGGCCGCTCCCGACCCGCGCCCGTCGAGGGTCAACCGAGCTGCTCGGCCAGTCCGACGATGAAGCCCTCGGGCCCCCGCACGAAGCAGAGCCGGTAGATGTCCTCGTACTGCGCGATCTCGCCGACGAGATCGGCACCGTGGGTGCGCAGGCGGGCGACGACGTCGTCGAGGTCGTCGACGGCGAACATGATGCGGCGGATGCCCAGCGCGTTCGCCGGCGCGCTCTGCGGCTCGGCCCTGACCGCCGGCGGCGAGTGGAACCTCGTCAGCTCGACCCGGCCGTGGCCGTCCGGGGTCCGCATCATGGCGATGTCGGCACGGACGCCGGCGAGCCCGACGGTGCTGTCCACCCACGGCCCCTCGACCAGCGTCCGGCCTTCCAGCTCCATCCCGAGGTCGGCGAAGAACGCCGTGGCGGCATCGAGATCCTCGACGACGATGAGCACGTTGTCCATCCGCTTGAGCGCCATGTTCTTCGGGCCTCCTGGTGTCGTGGGCGCGCTGCCATGGCCCTTCACCTGGTGAGCGGTGCCGGTCAGAGCTTCTCGACATGCAAGCGCACTTTGCTGACCGTCGCGTATCGCTTCGGCGACGAAGCCGTGCGGTTGCTCGACCTCGCGAGGACTCAAGCCAGCACGACTGGGGTTGGATTCGCGGCGACCGACTGCTCCTCGTCGTCGCCCGCAAGGATTGAGCCAGCCTCGCTCCTGCTGCTTCCGCCTGCACGGAGCACGTCGTCGGCGACCCGGCGCCGGCACCCGCTCTGCGCGACAAGCGGCGCAGCCTGCGCGGGATTGACCGGGGCCTCGAGCAAGCGTCCGGAGACGCTGCTGTGCGTTCGGGTTCCCGGTGCTGTGGTTTCGCGGACTGCGCACGCACGCGAAGGGGCAGATCCGCCACGCGGCGGCGACGCAAAGCCCGCGGCCCGGAGGGTGAGCGGGGTTGCGGTGAACGGCGAACCAACCTGAATCGGAGGTCACGTGTTCGAGCGATTCACAGAGCGAGCCCGTCAGGTGATGGTTCTCGCGCAGGAAGAGGCGCGCACGCTCAAGCACGACTCGAGGAGCGGCGCGAGGCGGGTCGCGTCGAACGAAGGGGTGTATGCCGCCTCCGTTCGCGAGAAGCAGCCTTGCCGGCGTGCGGCGACCCAGTGAGCCTCAGCCTCACAACCCGCCGCACGGCCACTCGAGATTGGCGGCCGATCGTCCAAGGCGCGAAGTTGGCGCGCATGAGCTTCATGCGGCCCTGGTCGACGGCCACGTCGCGCCGGCAGTCGCACCACGATCTCGCCCGCCACAGCGGATACGCTTCGGTCGTGCCTTACGATCCCGCCAAGGTGACGCGGGCGCCGCCGCGATACCAGCCCGCCGCCGAGGCGAGCGATGAGGAGGCGGGGCCCGTGTACGACGAGAGCGACCCGCCCTCGTGGAAGGACTTCCTGAAGGCCGCCAATCGGGCGCGGAAGCTGCTCAAGGACCTCAAGCCCTGACGGACGCGCCCGCCGCCACGGGTCGCGCCGTCGGCTCGTCGCCCCGGCTGCAGACGCCTGCGCACCACGAGCACCCTGACGACCAATGCCAACCTGACCGCTGACGACCGGCGACCGGCCTGTGGGGTTTCGGTGAAGCAGGGAGAGCGCGGACTCGACGTGCTATCGCGTGGCTGCCTCTTGGAGGATCTTCGTCTGAGGTGTGCCCACGAGGGCCGGAGCGTTGCTCGCGGATGACCAGACGTTGGCCTGCAGGAAGCCGAGAAACCGGCTGGCGTCGTCGGGTGTGTCGAAGTCGAGATCGATCACGACGTAGTTGGGATCGTCAACCGGCTGCCGGACGCGCTGCGCGCGGACGCCGAACTTCGCTCGGACGTCCGCGAAGCGCTCGAACGCCGCGGTCCAGACGCCGAAGTCACTGATGGCGTGCTCGATATGGAGTGTCGTCATGCTCGCTCCCCGGTGGGTTGTTCGGTGTCGGTCACGCTAGATACGGCGTGCCGTCCCGTCCATCCCAGATTGCTGGGAACCCGCTGGCGTGCCGGCGTTTCGTCGCCGGCGCGTACGGTAGGCGCGTGTCCGACACCGGCGCCTTCACACAGACGCGGGCGCGCATCGAGCGCATGTGTCAACTCGGACTGGATGCAAGGGCGTTGCGCCGGCAGATCGTCGACGAGCTGCGGCGGGCGGTCGCCTTCGAAGCCCACGCCTGGCTGCTCACCGATCCTGTGACCGCAGTCGGCGCGGCGCCCGTCGCCGACGTCCCGTGGATGCGCGAGCTTCCCAGCCAGATCCGCCTGAAGTACGCCACCCGCGTCAACCGCTGGACAGCGCTTGGCGACACCCCGGTCGCGCTGCTCCACGAGACGACCGCGGGCGACCCCGCGCAGAGCCTCGTCTGGCGGGATCTCCTCGTCCGCTACGGCATCGGCGACGTCGCGTCCGTCGTCTTCGAGGACCGCTTCGGCTGCTGGGCGTTCCTCGAGCTGTGGAGGTCGGACACGGCGGGCAGCTTCACCGGCGCCGAGACCCGGTTCCTGACCGACCTGGTCACCCCGTTGACGCTGGCGCTCCGTCGCTGCCAGGCGAGCACCTTCGTCGTTCGGGGGCCGCGCGACCAGCCGCGCGTCGGACCCGTCGTGTTGTTGCTGTCGCCCGAGCTCCAGGTGCGCAGCCAGACCGCGCAGGCGCAGGAGTACCTGAGGGTGCTCGTTCCTCCGGGTGAAGGCCGTCAGCCGGTCCCGGCCGCCGCCTACAACGTCGCCGCACAGCTGCTGGCGGTCGAGGACGGCATCGACAGCAGTCCACCCACGGCGCGCGTCCACGTCTCGGACGGCCTCTGGATGACCGTGCGCGCAGCGCGGCTGGATGGCCCCGGATCGGCGCGCGAGCAGGACATCGCCGTAACCTTCGAGGAGAGCTCCGCAGCTGAGCGAGTCGACCTCTTCTGCCGCGCGCACGGTCTCACCCCCCGCGAGCGCGAGCTCATCGACCACCTCGTCGCAGGACACGACACCCGCGACGTCGCGCGGCGAATGTTCCTGTCCGAGAACACCGTGCAGGACCACCTCAAGTCGATCTTCGCCAAGACGGCCACCCGCAGCCGGCGAAGCCTTCTGTCACGCGCTCTCGGCAGCTGAGAGGCGCTCCGTGGTCCCGGGTCGCCGAGCGATTCTCGTACTCGACGATCTGCGCGCCGTCGGGGCGGGCTGCATTCATGCCCGACGGCATCGTCATGCGGCGTACGGTCCGAGGCGCGCGCTCGACGTGGCCTGGCACAAGCGTGGCGAGGATGGTTGGGAGCGCGCGACCGGGGGGGTCGTGCGGATCGCGTCGGCCATTGCGGGACGCTTCGCGCCAGGCCCCGCACCGGCCCGGCCCTGCGAGCCGGGGGCGTGGCGGATTGCGTCTCACAGCGGGACGCTTTGCGCCAGACCCCTCCCCGGGCGGGCCCTCCGAGCCGGGGGTGTGGCGGATTGCGTCCCCCAGCGGGACGCTTCGCGCCAGACCCCTCAAGGCCCGGCCCTCCGAGCCGGGGTCGTGCGGATTGCGTCCGGTAGTGGGACGCTTCGCGCAGGACCCCTCCCGGGCGGGCCCTCCGAGCCGGGGTCATGCGCGTTGCGTCCCATAGCGGGACGCTTCGCGCAGAACCGTCCGCACGGGCGGGCAGGCTGAGGGCGCCCGGTGACGGAGCAGCTCGCGCCCGCGGCAGCTCGCGCCCGGCTGCCGGCAGAGCTCTGCAGATCGACGATTCCGGCAGTCTGGGGCGCAGTTCTGATCCTCGACGGAGGCGACCCGTCGCGCTCACCTCGCGGGGATGGTGCCGGCCGCGCACCGCCTGTCGCGACCGGCGCGCGCCGCCGCACCGCGAGGACCCGCCGGCGGCGCGCGGCCTACCGCACCCGGTAGCGCACCGTCCCGCCGCTGCGCGCCTTGAGCCGCGCGTTGCCGTTGAAGATCGCGTAGGCGCGCAGCACCGTGCGCGATGGCACGCGCAGCCGCACGACCTTCGCCGCGCGGCACGGGTTGCGCTTGACCTTGGCGATGTGGAAGTGCGGCTGGCGCCTGGTCTTCACGACGAACGTCACGGTCCCCGCGCACGGGCCCGAGCGCAGGCGCGCGCGCAGCCGCACCCGCGCGATGCGGCCGTCGCGGCGCGACGACAGCGCGATCCGCGGGCGCTTGGGCGTGCGCGGCACGAACCCGCGGCCGGAGCGCTTGGCGTCGACGACCGGCAGGGAACCGAACGCGCCGTAGACGCTGACGCGCCCGCGCGAGCGCTGCAGCTCGTACGTCGCCGCGCCGCCGGTGATCTGCAGCAGGTAGTCCGACGCCGGCGCGCCGCGGACGGCGATCGCCTCCAGCGGCCGGCGCACGCGGCGCAGGCGCCCGTCGAGGATGACCGGCAGCGGCGTCGCCTGCGCGCCGATCACGGCCTCCGCGTCGGCGTCGACGATCTGCGCGTAGAGGTGCGTGCGCGCGGGCTTCGCGCGGCCGCGGTAGGTCACGTCGACCATCGGCGTGCCGACGATGTCGACGTCCTCGCGCGGCGAGGCGAAGACCGCCTCGACGGCGTCGCGGGCGGGCAGCGCGGTGCGGCCGAGCCCGCGCTGCGGGGTGTCGCGCTCGGAGATCCGGAGCGAGCCAGAGCCGACGGCGTCCAGCGTGCCGGCCGAGGCGAGCGGGAAGTCCGGGCCCGAGCGCCAGGTCGCGTCGTCGGCGAACCACTCGAAGGCGGGCCCCGTCGCGACCTCGGTCCGGCCGTAGAGCCAGCGGTCCAGCCACGCCAGCCCGGCCCGCGCGAGGTAGCGCGGATCGCCGGCCTCGGTCGGGCAGGTGCCGTGCCCGCCGCAGTACCAGATCATCTTCACCGGGACCCCGCGCCTGCGCAGCGCGCGGTAGTTCTCCATGCCCTCCCCGAGCGGGAAGAGCGTGTCGGTCGTCGCCTGCGTGATGAGCGCCGGCGCGCGGATGCGGTCGACGAGCGCGCCCGGCCCGTGGTCGGCAAGCCACTTGCGGCTCTCGCGCGACAGCGTCCCGGCGACACCTTCCAGGCAGGTCGCCTTGAGCTCGTCGCTGGCGGTCGCGGGCCCGACGTCGGCGGCCGTCGCGCGGCCGTCGACGGCGCCGGCGACGATGTCGAGGCCGCACAGCCCCGCCAGCCAGCCCGTCTTGACGGCGCCGCCGCGCCGCAGCGAGCTCACGAGCGAGTGCCAGCCGACATCGGGCACGATCGCGTCGACACGGTGGTCGAGCGCCGCGGTGATGAGCTGGATCGCCGCGCCGTAGCTCGTGCCGGTCATGCCGAGGCGCGGATCGCCCGGCGCGTCCAGCAGCGCCTCGGGCTGCGCGGCGACGTAGTCGATGAGCGCCCGCGCGTCGCGGCCCTCGTGGGCCGGCGAGTCGAAGTTGATCCTGCCGCCGGACGTGCCGATCCCGCGCGGATCCCAGGTCATGACGTTGTAGCCGGCTGCTCGCAGCGTCGCGATGCCGATCCGGTCGCCGAAGTCGCCGTCGGCGCGCGTCTCGCCGGGGCTCGGGTACGTCGGCCCGGTCATCACGGTCGGCGCCTTGCCGGTCGGCGCGCCCGCCGTCGCCTCGAAGAAGTGCACCGTGAGCGGCGTCCCGTCGAACGAGGTCACGACGTCGTCGCGCGCCCAGGCGGCGGCGACCGGCCAGCACCCGAGGGCAGCGGCACAGGAGAGAATCCCGACGACGACGCGCCATCCCGGCATCGGCGACACCCTAGAGATCGGTGCCCCGCCCAGGCGCAGCAGGGCTCGGACGGGAGCGATCAGCCGGTGCCGGTCGTGGCCACGTGCTCGGGCCGGCCGTGCCCGTTGCTGGAGACGACGTGCTCGTAGGACGGGATGTCCCGGTCGGGCTCGTCGTTCAGGCGCCGCTCGAGCTCGCCCAGGACGATGCCGAAGAGCAGGTGGCGCCAGGTCGCCTGGGCGAACGCGCGCCCGCTCCCCGCCAGGCGCGGCAGCTCGTCGCGGGCCGGGTGCACGCGGTCGACGGCGATCGTCAGCGGCCACGTCGCGAGGTGCTCGGCGAGCGCGACGATCGGCGCGCGGCTCCACGACGGCAGCGCGAGGCGCGGCGCGATCGCGGAGTACGCGGCCCCCATGACCGCGCCGTTGGCGAGGTGCATGACCGCTCCGACGACCGGCCAGGCGTCCCCGCGCGTGACGAGCTTGCCGAGCAGCTCGCTGTCGTCGTAGTCGACGCCGAAGACGGGCTTGTCGAGCGGCTGCTGCGCGAGCCACACCCCGGCGGCGACGGCGCCGGCGAAGGCTCCGCGGATGGTCTTGGCGCGATCGATGACCATGAACCTCCTTGACTGTAACGCCCGTCACCGGCACGGGTATGCACGGCATGGATCGCAGACGACTCTTGGCGCGCGCGGGGGGCCGCGGCGTCAACACGCCGCTGTACTGGCTGGCGCGCGCGATCCTCCAGCCGTTCTTCCTCGTCTACTTCCGGATGAAGCGCATCGGCATGGAGCACATCCCGACCGACGGGCCGCTCATCATCGCCGCCAACCATCGCTCCTTCATGGACCCGTGGGTCATCGGCATGCTCCTGCGCCGGCCGGTCTACTACGTCGCCAAGACCGAGCTGTTCGCCGGCCCCGTGCGGGCGTGGCTGCTCAGCTCGCTCGGCGCCTTCCCGGTCGACCGCGGCCAGGGCGACCGCGACGCGATGGACGCGGCCCGCCGCATCCTCGAGCGCGGCGACGTCGTCGTCATCTTCCCCGAGGGCACGCGCACCCGGCCGGGCCCGCTCGGCAACCCCAAGCGCGGCGTCGGACGCCTCGCGCTGCAGACCGGCGCACCGGTCGTGCCGGTCGCGCTCATCGGCACCGAGGCCATCCGCCGCGGCTGGCGCATCCGCCCGCACAAGATCCGCGCCCGCGCCGGGCGCCCGCTGCGCTTCCCGACGGTCGACGAGCCCTCGGCGTCGCTGGCCCGCGCGGTGACGCAGCGCATCTGGCCCTGCATCGAGCTGCAGTGGGAATGGCTCGGCGGCACGCCCGCGCTGCGCCGCGCGGCGATCGTCGGCGCCGGCTCGTGGGGGACGGGCCTCGCCGTCGCCTTCGCCCGCGCCGGCCTCGAGGTCGAGCTGGGCTGCCGCACCGAGCAGCAGGCCGCGCGCATCGCGCGCTCGCGCGTCAACGACCGCTACATGCCCGGCATGCGGTTGCCCGACGGCGTCCGCGTCACGACGGCCTCCAAGCTCGCGTTCGACCGCGCCGACCTCGTCTGCTTCGCCGTTCCCGCCGCCGCGCTGCCCGCCGCGGTCGGCGCGCACGCCGAGTCGATCCACGAGGGCACCGGCGTGCTCGTGCTCTGCAAGGGGCTCGTCGCCCCGCACGGCACCCTGCCCAGCGCTTACGTCGGCGAGCGCTCGCACGCGCGCGCCGTGGGCTGCATCGGCGGTCCCAGCCACGCCGCCGACGCGCTCGACAGCGGCGCCGCGCTCGTCGTCGGCTGTGCCGACGAGCTCTTCGCCACGCAGGTCGCCCGCCTGTTCGGCGAGTCCGGCTTCGACGCGACGACGACGGCCGACGTCGCCGGCGTCGAGCTCGCGGGGACCGCGAAGAACGCCGCGGCGCTCGCCGCCGCCGCCGCGGGCGTGAGCAGCCCGAACGCCGCCGGGGCCGCCGCGGGCAAGGTCTTCGCCGAGGTCGACGCCTACGCCCGCCGCTGCGGCGGGCAGCCGGAGACGTTCGCCGGGCTCGCCGGCGCCGGCGATCTCGTCGCGACCGTCGTCGCGCAGGGCAGCCGCAACCGCCGCGCCGGCGAGCTGCTCGGTCGCGGCGTCGCCGCGGAGAACATCGGCGACGCCCTCGGCCAGTCCAGCGAGGCGCTCGACGGCGTCGCCCTGCTCGCCAGGACCCTGCGCCGCGAGGGCGTGCCGTCGCCGACGCTCGACCGCCTCGCCGACCTCGTCGACGGTCGGATCGACGCCGACACCTTCACGGCCGCGGTCACCGCTCCCGGCGGGCGCTTCCGGCGCTCGCGCTCCGGCGCGGCGCCGCTCGCCGCCGCGGGCAGCGCGGCGGCCGATCGGAGCTCGGCCCAGGGGTAGGCTCCATGGCACTGTGGACAACCCGGACAAGGCCCGCCTCGACGCGGCGTTCTCGGAGCTCTACCGGGCTCACCTGCGCGACGTCTACAGCTATGCCTACTACCGGGTCGGCAACCACCACGACGCCGAGGACCTCACCGAGCAGACCTTCCTGCAGGCCTACCGCCACTTCGAGCGCGCGCAGGCCGAGTCCGACGGGCGCCCGCTGCGCCCGTGGCTCATCCGCATCGCCCACAACCTCGCCGCGAACCTCTACCGCGACCGCTCGCGCCGGCCGCAGACCCCGATCGACGACACGACCGTGCTCAGCGCGCCGCACACGACCGAGGATCTCGTCGAGGGCCGCGACGAGCTCGCGCGGATCATCGCCGGCATCGGCGAGCTGCCCGACGAGCGCCGCGAGGCGCTCATCATGCGCTTCGCGCTCGGCATGGACAACCGCGAGATCGCGCGCGCCATGGGCAAGACCGACGGCGCCACGAAGGTCCTCCTGCACCGCGCCATCCGGCAGCTCGAGGGGATCGTGACGCCGGCATGAGCGACATGGCCCCCATGGACATCGAGCGGCTGCTGCGCGTCGTGCTCGCGCCGGTCGACCCGCCGGAGAAGCTCAAGACGCGCGTCGAGTCGCGCCTGCAGGAGCTCACCGACGCCGCCGTCGACGAGCTCGAGGGCTGGGAGCTGACGGCGATGCGCGATCCGCGCAACTGGGTGCGGCCCGCGGTCGCGAGCGCGGTGGGCCTGTCGGCCGGCACCGCGCTCGTCGTCATCCGCGTGCGCCAGCAGCAGCGCAGGCGCGCCGCCCAGGCGCGCAACCCCCTCGACCTCGCCCAGCGCACGTTGCGCGCGGCGGCGGGCGAGGCGCGCAAGATCGCGCGCCGGGACTGATCCGCCGGCGCCGGCACGGCGTAGTCACCTACACATGTCTCGCCTTCGCAAGAACGCCGATCACGGCCCCACGGAGCTTCGCGATCTCGCCGACGAGGACCTCATGCAGCTCGTCCGCCGCGGCGACGCCGCCGCCTTCGAGGTCGTCTACGAGCGTCATTCCAGCGCCGCCTTCTCGCTCGCCTACCGGATGTGCGGCGCGCGCTCCGCGGCCGAGGACGTCGTGCAGGAGTCCTTCCTGTCGCTGTGGCGCAGCGGCGCCCGCTACGACCGGGCCCGCGGCTCGGTGCGCACGTGGGTGCTCGGGATCGTCCACAACCGCGCGATCGACTCGCTGCGGCGCTCGATCGTCCACGACCGCCGCCGCGCCAGCGACGAGGGCATCGAGGAGCGCTTCGAGGCGCGCGAGCGCACCGAGACCGAGGTCGCCCGCCTCGACGAGGCGGCGGAGATCCGAACGGCGCTGACGACCCTTCCCGCCGAACAGAGCCGCGTCATCGAGCTCGCCTACTTCGGCGGCTTCACGCAGACCGAGATCGCAGCCATGCTGGAGACGCCGATCGGCACGGTCAAGGGCCGCATGCGGCTCGGGCTCGAGAAGATGCGCGCCCAGCTCGGGGATCTTCGAGAGGTGATGGCATGACCTTCGACAGCACCTGCCCCCGCATCGACGACGCCGCCGGCTACGTGCTGCGCGCGATGCCCGACGCAGAGTGGGAGGCCTACAGCTCCCACGTCGACGACTGCCAGGCCTGCGCGGCCAAGGTCGCCGAGCTGGGGGTCGTCTCCGACGCGCTGCTCAACGCCGTCCCGCAGATCACCGCGCCGCCGGAGATCCGCGACCGCGTCATGTCCGTCGTGCGGGCCGAGGCCGAGCTGCTGCAGGCCGCCGGCGCGATGGCCGACAGGCCGGTGCGGCGCGAGTCGACCCGGCGCTTCAGCCTCCTGCGCCTGCGCCCCTGGCCGGCGACCGTGCTGGCGTCCTCGCTGCTGGCCCTCGGGCTCGGCGGCGGCGCGCTGCTCGTCGGCGGCGGCGACAAGCCCGCGCCCGCGCGGACGCTCGCCTGCGCCCAGGCGCCCGACGGCGCGACCTGCCAGATGCGCGTCGCGGGCGACAACGCCAAGCTCATCGTCGCCGGGCTGCAGGCGCCGCCGAAGGGCCGCATCTACCAGGTCTGGCTGGACCGCGACAACGGCACCGCGCCGGAGCCGACGACCGCGCTCTTCTCGGTCCGCAAGGGCAAGGCCTCCGTCGACGTGCCCGGCGACCTGAGCGGCGTCAAGCAGGTCCTCGTCACGCACGAGCCGCTCGGCGGCAGCGAGGTCCCCACGCGCCAGCCGGTCATCGCGGCCGCGCTGGCCTGAGCGGGGCCGGCCGCGCCCTGCTCGGCCCGGCTCGGCTGGTAGCGTCACAGCCCCGTGGAATCGTCGACCGCAACGACCTGCTACCGCCACTCCGATCGCCAGACGCGCGTGTCGTGCTCGTCGTGCGGGCGGCCGATCTGCCCGGACTGCATGACGTCCACGCCGGTCGGGATGCGCTGCCCGGAGTGCTCGCGCCAGAGGACGAAGGTCCACACGGCCGCGTCGATCCGGCGCGACCCGCAGCTCGCCTACGCGCTCATCGCGATCAACGTCATCGCCTTCGTGGCGATGACCGCCGGCGGCGGCACGCTCACCGGCCGGGGCGGCGGGCAGGTCTTCCAGAACGGGGCGCTCTTCGGCCCGGCGGTCGCCGACGGCGACTGGTGGCGGATCGTCACCGCCGGCTTCCTGCACGCCGGGCTGCTGCATCTCGCGTTCAACATGTACTTCCTGTACTTCCTGGGCACGATGCTCGAGCCCGAGATCGGCAAGCTGCGCTTCGCGGTCATCTATTTCGTGTCGCTCATCGGCGGGTCCTTCGGCGCGCTGCTCATCTCGCCGGACGCCGTCACGGTCGGCGCGTCGGGCGCGGTCTTCGGCCTCATGGGCGCCGCGATCATCGCGATGCGAGCCCGCGGGGTCGCGCCGATGCAGTCGGGGCTGGGCACGGTCCTGCTGCTGAACCTCGCGATCACGTTCTTCATCCCCGGCATCTCGATCGGCGGCCACCTCGGCGGCCTCATCGCGGGCGGGATCGTCGGCTTCCTCATGTTCGAGGTCGCCGCGCAGCGCCGCGAGGTCATGCGCTACGTGCTCGGCGCGAGCATCGGGCTCGGCGTCGTGCTCGCCGTCGGCTGCATCGCGCTCGCGTCGAGCGCGACGACGCTCTGACGTCCTCCGGGCGAGCGCGCCGTCACGGCTCGTCGCCCGCGGGCACCTGCGCAGCGCTCGCCGGCCACCGCGGGGCCGGACGCGAGGCTCAGAGCAGCGCGTCGTAGAGCTCCTGCGTGCGCTCGAGCAGCCCCGCGGCGGAGAAGCGCGCGCGCACGTCGCGGGCGGCCGCCGCGCCGAGGCGCTCGCGCGCGGCGGGGTCGTCGCGCAGCGCGGCGAGCGCGCGCGCCAGCGCGAGCGGGTCGCCGGGGGTCACGAGCCGGCCGGTCACCCCGTCGGTGAGGATCTCCGGCAGCCCGCCGTGGTCGGCCGCGACGACGCAGCAGCCGGCCGCGGCCGCCTCGAGCGCGGAGTTCGGCAGGGGATCGGGCTGCGTCGAGGGGACGGCGACGACGTCGGCGGCGCCGTAGACGGTCTCGACGTCGGGGCGGAAGCCGGCGAAGCGCACGCGCCCCGAGACGCCGAGCGAGGCGGCGAGCGCGCGCAGCTCGTCGAGGCGGCGCTCCTCGCCGCGCCACGCGTCGCCCGCGACGAGTCCGATCCCGGTCTCCTCGCCGCCGGCGGCGAGCGCCCGGATGAGCACGTCCTGGCCCTTCCACGACGAGATCCGCCCGAGGATCGCCACGACGAAGGCCTCCGGCGGCAGGTCCAGCGCGGCGCGCGCCCGCCGGCGCTCGGCGCGCGCCGGCTGCAGCGCGAGGCCATCGTGCAGGACCGTCGCCCGCGGGCAGTCGCCGAGCTGCGCGCACGTCGCCCGCGAGACGCAGGGCAGCGCGTCGGCGCTCGCCAGCAGGCGCCGGTAGGCCGGCCAGGCGCGCTCGAAGCCCGCGTAGATCTCGCGCACGTGCCAGACGTGCGGGACGCGCGCGATGCGCGCCGCCGGCGCGCCGCCGAGCGTCACCGACGTGTTCGTGTGCACGAGCGCGACGTCGCGCCGGCGGACGAGGCGCGCGAGCGCGGCGGCATCGCGCGCGAGCGCGGCGCCGATGCCCGCCAGCCCGGTCGGCGACAGCGCGCCGCGCCGCAGGACCGCCAGCGGTCGCACGAGGACCTCGACGCCCGCGGCCGCGAGGTCGGCGCGCAGCTCGCCGTCCATCGCCAGCACGACGAGCGGGCGGTAGCGGGCGGGGTCGAGCCCCGTCGCGAGCAGCGCGAGCTGCCGGTCGGCGCCGTAGCGCCCGGCCGACGAGTGCAGGTACAGGACGGTGCGGGGGCCGGCGGCCGGCCTAGAGCTCAACGGCCAGCGCCTCGGCCGGGGCCTGCGGCACGCGGTCGGGGTGCAGGATGTGCGCCAGCAGCTCCAGGCCGTCGGCCAGCCGCGGTCCGGGGCGCGAGAAGTACGCCGACGCGTTGACGGCGACGACGTGGTCGGCTCCGAGGGCCCGCAGCGGGTCGGCGAACTCCTCGGCCTCGACGAGCGCGCGCGCGGCGTCGTAGCCGCACGGCATGACGATCACGACCTCGGGGTGGCCCGCGGCGACCTCGTCCCACGTCGCCTCCCGCGACGGCTCGCCCGCGAAGCCGAGGACGTCCTCTCCGCCCGCCATCTCGATGAGCTGCGGCGTCCAGTGCCCGGCGACGAAGACCGGATCCATCCACTCCAGCGCCGCGACGCGCGGGCGCGGCGCGCCGCGCACCGCCAGACGCACGACGTCGGCGCGCCGCGCGGTGCGCGCGATGAGGTCCAGCGCGGCGTCCTTGGAGTCCGTCGCCTGGGCGATCGTCCGCACGTCCGCGAGCGTCTCGCCGTACGTGGTCGGGTCCAGCGAGATCACCTGCGGCGGGCCGGGCAGCGTCGCCGCGAGCGCGCGAACCTCGTCGACGGAGACCGCGCAGACGTGGCACAGCGCCTGCGTGACGATGAGGTCGGGCTCGAGCTCGGCGACGAGCTCCTCGTCGAGCTCGTAGATCGAGCGCCCGGCCGCGGTGAGCTCGCGCACGGCGGCGTCGATCTCGCCCGGCCCCTTGCCCGGCGCGATCACGTTGCGCGTCACGGCAGGCAGCTCCTGCGCCGCCTCCTCGGGGAAGTCGCATTCGTGGGTCACGCCGACGACCTGCTCGCCGAGCCCCAGGGCGAACAGCAGCTCTGTAGCGTGTGGCACGAGGCTCACGATCCGCATAGGGAGAGCGTAATGGCACGACTGGGCGATTCGGAGATCGACGAGCGGCTGGCCGCGATGCCGTGGCGGCGCGACGGCGACACGATCGTCCGCGACATCGAGTGCAAGGGCTTTCATTCGGCGATGGCGCTGGCCAACGCCGTCGCCGACGCGGCCAACGAGGCCAACCACCATCCGGACATCCTCGTCCACGCCTACAAGCACGTGCGGCTCACGCTCTCGACGCATTCGGAGGGCGGCGTCACCGAGAACGACTTCGCGCTCGCCGGAACGATCGACGGGCTCGTCGCCGACGCGTCCTGACTCCTGACGGTCTCGCCGGACGGCGCGTGCCGAGGCTCCTGCTACGGTTCACCGCGCAGCGTCACATGAACGACGACCTTCCTCGAAGTCGCGGCCGACACCCTAGGCCCGACCGCATCCGCGCCTCTTGACCGCGCTGCTGCTCAGCGCGGTCGTCGTGCTGATCCTCGCCAACGGCTTCTTCGTCGCGGCCGAGTTCGCGCTCGTGCGCACGCGCCGCGGGCGCATCGAGGAGCTCGTCGACGCCGGCGACCGGCGCGCTCGCCTCGTGCTCGCCCAGCTCGACGACCTCAGCGAGTACCTGTCGGCCTGCCAGTTCGGCATCACGCTGGCCTCGCTGGGCATCGGCTTCCTCGGCGAGCCGGCGATCGCCGAGCTGCTCAAGCCCACGCTCGAGGGCTTCGCCCACGCGGCCGCCGCGCCCATCGCGATCGCGATCGCCTACATCCTCGTCACGGCGGGCCACATCACCGCCGGCGAGCAGGTGCCGAAGATCTACGCGATCGTCAACGCGGAGGTCGTCGCGCGGTGGGTCGCGAGGCCGCTCAACATCTTCAACACGGTCATGCGGCCGTTCATCCACGTGCTCAACAAGGCATCCAACGCGCTCCTGCGCCCGCTGGGCATCAAGGGCGACACCGACTTCGAGGAGGGGTCGAGCCCCGAGGAGGTGCGCGCGATCATCGCCCAGGCGCGCGCGGGCGGCCACCTGGACCCCGGCGAGGCCGGGATGCTGACCGGCGTCTTCCACCTGCACGAGCAGCAGGCCCGGCAGGTCATGACGCCGATCCCGGCGGTGGTCACCGTCGACGTCTCCGAGGACGTCGGGACCGCCATGCGCCGCTGCATCTCGACCGGGCACACGCGGCTCCCCGTCACCGAGGAGAACAACCCCGACAAGGTGCAGGGCGTCGTGCACTCCAACTCGCTCGCCCGGATCCTCATGGCCGAGGGGACCGAGGCCGAGATCGTGCCCGCGATCAAGCCGGCGACGATCGTCCCCGAGACCAAGCCGCTGGACGACCTGCTCGCCGACCTGCAGCGCAACCGCTCGACGATGGCCGTCGTCGTCGACGAGTACGGCCGCGTCGCGGGGATCGTCACCGTCGAGGACATCATCGAGGAGGTCGTCGGCGAGATCGACGACGAGACCGATCCGGCGGGCGGCGACGTGCGCCAGCTCGCCAACGGCGACTGGTACGTGCGCGGGCACGTCGCGATCACCGACCTCGCCGACTACGACCTCGAGCTGCCCGTCGACAGCGACGCCTACAACTCGATCGGCGGGTTCGTGTTCGCCCGGCTCGGCCGCCTGCCCAAGCGCGGCGACGCGGTCAACGCCAACGGCTATTCGATCCGGGTGGAGTCCGTCCGCGAGAACCGCATCGAGGCGGTGCGGATCCGCGAACGTCGCCGTCACGACGCTCTGCGCGACGACACCGACGACGCCTGACGCCGGCCCGCGCCGCGAGTTTGCGCAAGTTCTGCGCGGCGGCTGCGTTGTGGACCTGTGCTCGCCCGTGGGACAAGGCTGAGGGGCAGGCGCGCGGTGGACCGGGGCGGGTCCACCACGCCACAGTGACGACGGGCCCGCCGGGAAAGCGGGCCCGTCGCCGTCCTCGCGGCCGCGGTGGCCGCGAGGACCCTGCCCTCGGCGTCCTCAGCGCGCGTAGAACTCGGGCGGGTACAGGCCGCGCCCGGCCTTGCGACCCAGCGCGCCCTCGGCGCAGAGATCGCGCAGCGACTGCGGGACGTTCGCGCCGATCGCGTCGCCGATGGCCACCGAGACGTCGAGCCCGATGTAGTCCAGCAGCGCGATCGGTCCCATCGGATGCGCCGCGCCGAGCTGCATGCACGTGTCGATCGAGGCCGGCGGCAGGCCCGTCTCCTGCATGAAGTCCACGGCGCTGAACAGGTAGGGGAACAGCAGCCGGTTGACGACGAAGCCCGCGAGGTCGGGCACGTCGACGGCCTCCTTCTCCAGCGCGGCGCAGAGCTCCGTCGCGCGCTCGCGCGTCGAGGCGGTCGCCTCGTCGGGGTACGCCAGCTCGACGAGCTTCATCCGCGGCACGGGGTTGAAGACGTGCAGGCCGACGAACTGCTCGGGGCGCCCGGACGCCGCCGCCAGCTCGGAGACCGACAGCGACGAGGTCGTCGTGCTGAGGACCGCGTCGTCGCCGGCGAGCTCGCCGAGCTTGCCGAGCAGCTCGCTCTTGAGCGCCGCGTCCTCGGAGATCGCCTCGACCAGGAACGTCGCGCCCGCGAGCGCGTCGAGATCCGTCGTGACGGTCACGTTTGCGGGGTCGTGCTCCTCGCCCAGGCGCTCGCACGCCTTTGCGATGGCCTTCGTCGCACGCTGCGCCGAGGCGTCCGACCGCGCCCACAGCAGGTGCCCCGAGGTCTTCGTGGCACACGCTGCCAGACCCGTTGCAATCGCGCCGCTCCCGGCGATGCCAAGCTTTTCTCCCACGCCCGCTCCTCCCTCATTGACTCGTCAATCGGTCGAGTACCTTAGACGGCATGAACGCACAGCAGGGCCGTGAGGTCGTCATCGTCGAAGCCGTCCGCACGCCGATCGGCCGCGGGCACCCCGAAAAGGGCTACTACAAGGACACGCACCCCAACGAGCTTCTCGGGCGGTGCCTGGCAGCGGTCGTCGAGCGCGCGGGCATCGATCCCGCAGAGGTCGAGGACGTCATCGCCGGCTGCGTGCAGCAGATCGGCGAGCAGAGCTTCAACGTCGCGCGCAACGCGTGGCTGCAGGCCGGGCTGCCGATCGAGACCGCCGCGACGACGGTCGACCGCCAGTGCGGCTCGGCGCAGCAGGCCGTCAACTTCGGCGCCGCGCTCATCGCCTCGGGCGTCCACGACGTCGTCATCGGCTCCGGCGTCGAGCACCTCGGCCACATCCCGATGGGCGTCGGGTTCGGCTTCGCCGAGCAGGTCGGGACGCCGTTTCCGCCGGCGCTCATGGAGCGCTACGACCTCGTCCCGCAGGGCCTCAGCGCGGAGATGATCGCCGACCAGTGGGAGATCCCGCGCTCCGAGCTCGACGAGCTCGCCGTGCGCTCGCACCGCCTCGCGCACCAGGCGACCGAGGAGGGCCGCTTCGAGCGCGAGATCCTGCCCTTCCAGACCAACGGCGAGACGCGCTACGTCGATCAGGGCATCCGTCCCGACACGAACCTCGAGGCGCTCGCGCAGCTCAAGCCCGCCTTCAAGCCCGACGGCGGCAAGGTCACGGCGGCGACCTCGTCGCAGATCTCCGACGGCGCGGCGGCCGTGCTGCTCATGGCCCGCGAGAAGGCCGACGCGCTCGGCCTCACGCCGCGTGCGCGGATCGTCGACCAGACGACCGTCGGCGTCGACCCGGTCATCATGCTCACCGGTCCGATCCCGGCCACGCGCAAGCTGCTCGAGCGCAACGGGATGACGATCGGCGACATCGACCTCGTCGAGATCAACGAGGCGTTCGCGCCCGTCGTGGCGGCATGGCGGCGCGAGCTCGACCCCGACATGGATCGCGTCAACGTCAACGGCGGCGCGATGGCGCTCGGCCACCCGCTGGGATCGACCGGCGCGCGGCTCCTGACGACGCTGCTGCACGAGCTCGAGCGCTCCGACAAGGAGACCGGCCTCGTGACGATGTGCTGCGGCGGCGGGCTCGGGACGGGGACGCTCATCCAACGCGTCTGACGCGCGCCGGCGGACCGGGCGGCGGCGGTTGAACGCGCCAGTTCCAGGGTAAAGGCTCGATCAGCAATCCCGCCCCGCCCGTCGCCAAGGAGGAAGTTCGTCCCATGATCGGAATTCTCATCGCGGTCCTGCTCGCCGCCCTCATCTACTGGGTTGCCCTCGCCATCGGCCTTCCGGCGATCGTCGCGATCATCGCCGCCGTGCTCGTGCTGCTCAGCGGCATCGGCACCGGGGGCTACGGCTACGGCAGGCGCGGCATCTAGGTCCCGCCCGCGACGATCCGCGGGCACCTCCCCCGCACGGAAGCCCGGCCTCAGCGCCGGGCTTCTTGCGTTCTGGGCTCAGCCCCAGCGAAAGCCGGTCGCCGACGGCGCCGGCGGCAGCGGGCTCGTCGGCAGGCCGGGCGGGGGGTCCATGACGTGGAAGCCGGCGGGCGAGGTGTCGTTCGGCGAGTCGGGATGAAACAGCGAGGCGAGGTACTGGATGTGCCCGCGGCCGACGCCGAGCTCGAACTGCCCGCCGCCGTAGGCGCCGATGCCGCGCTGGTCGCACCAGTCGTAGGCGTTGAAGAGCGACTCGATGCCGCCCAGCCGCGACGGCTTGAGGTTGACCATCCGCGGGGGGAAGGGCAGCGCCTCGCAGTCGGCGACGGAGTGGATGCAGGCGTCCCAGGTGATCCTGTCGCGGTGCGGGCGGCAGAGCTCGTCGATCTCGGGGGTGAGCTTCGGATCCTCGATCCAGGCGTCGGGGAACGCCTCGAGCACGCGACGGTAGAGCAGCGGGTCGGCGGGCTGGTCGACGGCCGTTCCCTCGTACAGGCCCTTGAAGTCGACCGAGTCGACCGCGCCCGTGGCGACGAGGCCCGCGATGAGCTCCTCGTCCCAGGAGACCGTCGGGTCGAGCTTGAAGCGCAGCGTCGGATAGCGGTCCAGGCGCCGCGTGACGGGCTCCAGCGACGGCGGCTCGCCGAGGCGCAGCGAGACGACGAAGTTCACGGGCCGCGGCTCGCGGCCGAGCACGGCGTGCAGTGGGCGGCCGGCCTGGCGCAGCGCGAGGTCCAGGGCGGCCGACTCGTAGGCCCAGATCCGGTACAGCTGGGAGACCTCGCGCTGCGGAGGCTCCGGGAAGAGCTGCAGGCCGGCGAGATGCTCGGAGAACGAGCGCATCGTCCAGTCGCCCGCGAGGTCGAGGGCCGGACCGGCGTCCTGCGCGATCTCGTGATCGACGGCGTCGTAGACGACGTCCTCGCCCTGACCCTCCGCGCCGGCGCCGCGCAGATGGATAATCGTCGTCTTGCGTTCGAAGTCGCTTGAGACCTGCTGCACGAGCCCCTCGAGGTCGTACGCCTCGATCCGTACCGGCAGGTCTGCGACGAGCTCGTAGGTGCTCATCGTCCCGACCCTACCGGGGTGGCCGCCCGGGCCGGCGGTGCTGGCCGCCGAGCGCGGGTTCTCCTTCGCAGACCCCTACGCGATCGCGCTCGCCTTCGCCGGCCTGGCCGTGTTCGCGGCCGTCGGCGCGCTGTCGCACCAGCACGGGCGCGCGTTCTCGGCGAGCCTCATCTACCTCGGGCTCGGGGTCGCGGCGGCGCTCATCATCGAGCTGCTCGGCGTCGGCTGGATCGACCCGATCGGGGACGCGATCGTCGTCGAGCGCCTGGCCGAGTTCGCGGTCATCGTGGCGCTCTTCGGCACCGGCCTGAAGCTCGACCGCTCGCTCGACCCTCGTGCGTGGGGCTCGGTCGCACGCCTGCTGGGGATCGTCATGCCGCTCTCGATCGCCGCCGTCGCGCTGTTCGGCGCGACCGTCATGGGGCTCTCGCTCGGCACGGCGATCCTGCTCGGCGCGGTGCTCGCGCCGACCGATCCGGTGCTCGCAGGCGACGTGGGGGTGGGGCCGCCCGGCCAGGAGGACGAGAGCGAGCCGCACTTCGCGCTGACCGCCGAGGCGGGGCTCAACGACGGGCTCGCGTTTCCGTTCGTCTTCCTCGGCCTGTTCGTGCTGGCCGAGGGCGGCAGCGCGTGGATTGGGGAGTGGCTCGCCGCGGACGTGCTCTACGCGGTGCTGGGCGGTGTGGCGCTCGGCGCGGCCGGCGGCTATCTCATCGGCGCGAGCATCGTGCGGCTGCGCAACGCGCGGCTCATGGCGGCCGCCCTCGACGGCTGGATCGCGATCGGCGCGGTGCTGCTCGTCTACGGGCTCACGGAGGTCGCCGGGGCGTACGGCTTCCTCGCGGCCTTCGCCGCCGGGGTCGCGTTTCGCCGCTACGAGCGCGAGCACGAGATGAACAGGCGCGTGCACGACGGCGCCGAGGTCGTGGAGAAGTTCTGCGAGCTGGGGCTCATCCTGCTGCTCGGCTCGCTCGTGACGGTCAGCGGGGTCGGCGTGCCCGGCGTGGGACTGCTGCTCGTTCCGCTGCTGCTGCTCGTCATCCGCCCGCTCGCGACGCTCGCCGCCTTCGCCGGCTCGCGGGTGCCCGCGCGCGAGCGGATCTTCATCGGCTGGTTCGGCGTGCGCGGGATCGGCTCGCTGTACTACCTCGCCGTCGCGCTCGGAACGGGCATCCTGCCGGCGGGCGAGGCCGGCCTGTTGCTGTGGACCGTGCTCGCCTGCGTCGTCGCCTCGATCGTCGTCCACGGCGTGACCGCCTCACCGCTCAGCCGCCGCCTGCTCCCCGCGGCGCGATGACCGCGGCCGGGACCCGCGGGGCGAGACCCGCAGGTCGATCGCGGTCCCGGGTAGGGTGCGCCCGGTGAGCGGAGCACGCCCAGGCCTGTGCGCCGCCGTGGCGGCGATCGCGCTGGCGCTCGGCGCCTGCGGCGGTGGCGACGACGGCGGCGTCTCGACGGCGCCCCCGCCCGGCGCCACCCAGCCCGCTCCGGCGGCGCCGCCGCGTCCGATCGTCGGAATCGGCGAGCAGGGCTTCGAGATGTTCGCCGACAAGCGCTTCGCCGATCTCGGCATCGAGCACGCGCGGCTCGTCGCGTCCTACGACACGACGAAGGTGCGCTTCGAGCGCGACCTCGCCGACCAGTGGCTGGCCGCCGCGACGCGCGCGGGCGTCGAGCCGTTCGTCACGTTCGGCCACTCGCGGGTCAAGCCGAGGAAGCTGCCGACGGTCGCCGAGTTCCGCCGGGCGTTTCGGGCGTTTCGCAAGCGCTACCCGGCCGTGACGGTCTACGCGCCGTGGAACGAGATCAACCACTCCAGCCAGCCGACGGCGAAGGCGCCCGAGCGCGCGGCGCAGTTCTACAACGTCGTGCGGGCCGAGTGCCCGGACTGCACGGTGCTCGCCGGCGACGTGCTCGACCAGAAGGGCATGGCGAGCTATGTCAAGCGCTACCGGCGCGCGCTCGACGGCGAGCCCGACATCTGGGGCCTGCACAACTACGCCGACGCCAACCGATTCCGCTCCAGCGGCCTTGAGGAGCTGCTCGACCTCGTGCGCGCAGACGTCTGGCTGACCGAGACCGGCGGCCTCGTGCGCTTCGGGCGCAGCTTCCCGCAGGACGAGCGGCGCGCCGCGCGGGCCGTCGCCTACGCGCTGAAGCTCGCGCGCGATCACGAGCGCGTCAAGCGCGTCTACCTCTACAACTGGACGGGCTCGAAGCCCGAGGACCGCTTCGACGCCGGGCTGATCGCGCCCGACGGGACGGCGCGGCCGGCCTACGACCGCCTGCGCGAGTCGCTCGGCCGGTAAACGGTCGCGGCTCCCGCCATCGCTCAGCCGCCCGCGGCGCCCGCCCCGGCCTCCAGGCGCGCGACGAGGTCGTCGAGGCGCAGCTCCTCGAGGCCCTGCCCGACGGCCTCGAGCTCGGCGGCGCACAGCTCGACGAGCGTGCGGCCCTCGCGGCAGAGCTCGAGCGTCTCGCGCAGCCCGGCCTCGCCGGAGTCCAGGCGCCGAATGATCTCCTCCAGCCGCGCGGTCGCGGCCTCGTAGCTCAGCGGCTCGGGGGGCTCAGGGTCGGTCATCGTCGCCCGCGATCGTCGCATCCACCGCGGCGTCGCCGAAGCGCAGCCGCAGGTCGCGCGCCCGCCGCGCCCCCGCCGCGCTCGTGACGACCTCGCCGGCGCGGTCGGTGACGAGCGCGTAGCCGCGCTCGAGCGTGCGCTCGGGGTCGTGCGCGGCGAGCGCGAGCGCGAGCGCCTCCAGCCGCGCCGCGCCGCGCGCGTCGAGCGCGCCGGCGCGGGCCTTGCGATCGATGACGAGCGCCCTGCGCGCGGTGCGGCCGCGCTCGTGCTCGGCCCGGCGCCGCCCGGCGGCGCGGATCTCGCGCAGCCGCTGGTGCAGGCGGCGGCGCTCGCTCTCGATGTGCTCGCCCGGCGCGCGCGACAGCCGCGCGAGCGCCTGCGCGCGATGCAGCAGGGCGCGCCGGGATTGCACGCGCAGGCGGCGGGCGACCGCCAGGACGTCGGCGCGAGCCTGCGCGGGGTGCACCGGCACCGCGGACTCGGCGGCGTGCGTGGGCGTCGAGCACGACAGCGCCGCGACGTCGTCGATGAGCGTGCGGTCGGTGTGGTGGCCGACGGAGGCGATGACCGGCACCCCGAGCAGCGCGACCGTGCGGCACAGCGTCTCGTCGCAGAAGCAGAACAGGTCCGCCAGCGAGCCGCCGCCGCGTGCGACGACGATGACGTCGACCGCGCCCGTCGCGGCGAGATCCTGCAGGGCGGCGCAGATGCGCGGCGCCGCATGGCGGTCCTGGACCGGCGCGAACGCCCACACGAGGCGTCCGGCCCAGCCGCGGCGGCGCAGCCCCGCGAGCACGTCGTCGCGGGCCTTGCCGCCCTCGCCGGTGACGACGCCGATCGTGCGCGGCAGCGCGGGGCGGGGCAGCAGCTTCTGCGGCGCGAAGAGCCCTTCGGCGTCGAGCGCCTTGCGCAGCCGGTCGAGCTGCGCGAGCAGGTCACCCTCGCCGGCGACGCGCAGCGCGCCGACGGCGAACGTGAACGAGGGCGAGGACGTGCGGCTGCCCGCGTAGTAGTCCGGCCCTCCGGCGACGACGACCTGCGCCCCGTCGGCCAGCGCCCGCCCGCCGAGCGCGAGCGCGTCGAAGTCGTTGCGCCACATCGAGCAGGGCAGCGCCCCTTCGGCGTCGCGCAGCTCGAAGTAGACCCGCGCGCGGCTCGGCCGCAGGTTCCACAGCTCGCCGAAGAGCTGCACGCGCGGGCGCTCGCGCAGGAAGTCGCGCAGGCCGGCGGCGTAGCGGCCCACGCCGTAGGGGCCGGGCAGCGTGCTGCCGTCGATCCCCGCGGGGCGCGTCTGCGGCTCGGCCATCGTGCGACGATTCTATGGAGCGCCCCGGGCGGGCCGGCCCGGGCGCGGGCCGCTGGGACTAGTGCTCGGCGGCGTCCGCGTCACCCGTGCCGGTGACCGACGCGAGCGTCCGCATCCCCGGCTCGGCGGCGTGGCCGCGCAGCTCGCCGCGCAGGCCGAGCTCGGTCAGCCGCGCGATCTCGCGCTCGCCCTCGATGCGCGCCGGGTGATCGGCGGGCAGGTCGCGGACGAGCTTGGCGATGCGGTTTCGCAGCTGCAGCGCGAAGTGCGGCGTCGAGGCGCCCATGAGCTGGCGCACGTCGGCCAGCGTGACCTCGTGGCCGGGGCGCGTGCGGTCTGGGTGCTCGGCTTGGCTCATCGCTGCTCGGGGCCGTCCAGACTACCCGGAAGCCGCTCGGGAGAGATCTCCAGCAGCGCGTCGATCCGCGCCTGGACGGGGACCGAGATCGAATCCGTCGAGCCGATGATCCAGCCGTGGTTGTAGACGCCGGCGACCGGGTTCGTGCGGTAGGCCGGCTGGGTGTCGAGCAGCTGGCTCTGCAGCGTCTCGGGGAACCGCACCGGGTCGTCGAGCAGGAACAGCGGGCCGTAGCTGCCCGCGCCCGACAGCGGGGCCGCCGCGGCCGCGAACAGCGGGCGTGCCGTGCGCATGAAGACCATCCCGTGTCCGGGGGTCACGATGCCCCAGCCGAACTCGCCGTTGTGGTAGCGGGCGAACTCGATCGCGTTCGTGACCGCGTCCTGCCCGCCGGTGCGGCGCAGGGTGCCGAAGCGCTTGAGCTGCTTGGTGACCTTCGGCGAGATGAGCTTGGACGGGCCGAGCACGTAGATCCGCGGCTTGGCCAGGCCGGAGAGCGCCGCGAGCGCTGCGCGCGTCTCCGGCGGGATCTCGTCCTTCGACACGAAGAGGATCGGGTCGCCGGTCTTCGCGGCGTAGCCGGCGGCCGGCATCGCGAACGACGGGTCGTCGGAGCTGGCGATGATGATCTTCGATCCCCCGCCCGGTCGCGCGGAGCGGATGAGCCCGGCGATCGCGCGCGTCAGCGCGAGCGGGGTCGCACCGGTGAGGTCGGTCGTCTTGTAGCCCTCGGGGCGGGCGACCGCGCCGACGCGGATGATCTGCGCGTTGCCGGCCGCCTTGGACCCCTCCGGCGCGAGCGCGTCGAGCGCGGTCTGCGACGGGCCGGGCAGGCTCGTGCCGTCGCTGAAGAGGATCGGCGCCTTGAACGGCGCCGCCATGAGCGCGGACGCGGCGACCGCGACGCGCCAGTCGCTCGTGTCGACGATCGTCACGGCGCTGGGCTTGCGGGCCGGGTCGGGGAACACCGCGCGGGCGACCGCGGCGGCCGTCGCGGTCGCGTCCGTGCCGGGCACGCGGGTCGTGTTCTTCGTCGCGGCCTCCGGGAAGCCGAGGTTCTTCTTCTGCTGGACGGGCGGCGCCAGCAGCACCGGCTGGGCGGGATCGTCGGAGCGGACCTCGCGGCCGCAGCCGGCCACGACGAGGACGGCGACGAGCAGCGGGATGGCGAGCCGGGCGGTTGGCATGGCGGCGCACATTAGCGGGCGATGCCGCGCGAAAACGCCGCCGGAGGCGCGCTCGCGCACGAACCTGCGCGGCGGCGTGCCGTGCGCGTGCTAGAAAGACTCTGACCCCCACCCCCAGGAGGCACGATGGCCGGCATGGCCGGGCGGATGTCCACCGTCATCAAGTCGAAGATCTCGAAGCTGCTCGACAAGGCCGAGGACCCGGGCGAGACCCTCGACTACAGCTACCAGAAGCAGCTCGAGTCGCTGCAGAACGTCAAGAAGGGCATCGCCGACGTCGTCACGGCGAAGAAGCGCCTCGGGATGCAGGCCCAGAAGCTCGAGCAGTCGGTCGTCAAGCTCGACACGCAGGCGCGTCAGGCGATGGCCGCGGGCAACGAGGAGCTCGCGCGCACGGCGCTGGAGCGCAAGCAGCTCGCGCAGAGCGAGCTGCAGTCGCTCGACCAGCAGGTGACCGAGCTGCAGTCCCAGCAGGACAAGCTCATCGAGTCCGAGAAGCGCCTGCGCAGCAAGATCGAGGCCTTCCGGACCAAGAAGGAGGTCATCAAGGCCCAGTACTCCGCCGCCGAGGCGCAGGTGCGCATCTCCGAGGCCGCGACGGGCGTGGGCGAGGAGATGGCCGACGTCGGCCTGGCGATGCAGCGCGCGGTCGACAAGACCGAGAACATGAAGGCGCGCGCGTCGGCCGTCGAGGAGCTCGAGGCGGCGGGGACCTTCGAGGACCTCACGCAGCTCGGGGCCGGGCAGGACGACATCGACCGCGAGCTGGCGGCGCTCGGCGCCGGCGGCATGGTCGACGACGAGCTCGCCAAGCTGAAGGCGGAGCTCGGCCAGGGCGGCGGCAGCCCACCGGCGGAGCTCGAGTCCGGAGAGGAGACGTCGTGATCGTCCGGATCATGGGGGAGGGCCAGTACCGCTTGGCCGACGACGTTCGCGAGCGCGTCAACGAGCTCGACAACACGGTCGTCGCCGCGGTCGAGAGCGACGACGAGGACGGCTTCCACACCGCGTTCGAGGAGATGCTCGACGTCATCCGCACCGAAGGCCAGCCGGTCCCCGACGACGAGATCGAGACGTCCGACGTCATCGTGCCCCCGGCCGACACCTCGATGGCCGAGGCGACGGCCGAGTTCAGCGGCGAGGGCCTGATCCCGGACTGACCGGACCGCCCGATCAGGCGCGCCGGCCGAGGTCGAGCTGGCGCGCCTCCCACGCAGAGACGGTGAACGGGCGGCCGGGTGCCGCGCCGATCGCGAGCACGAGCGTGTCGGGCTGCGTGGCGAACGCCTCGCGCACGTGCCCGGGGGCGACGAGCGCGACGCTGCCCGCGGGCACCTCCCGCTCGTCGCCGCCGATGACGAAGCGCGCGGCGCCGCGGACGACGACGTAGAGCTCCTCGTGGCCGAGCGCCGCCTCGTCGTGGCGCTCGACGACGCGGTCGCCCTCCGCGGCGCCGAGGAAGGCGTTGACGCCGAAGGCCGAGATGCCGAGGTGGTCGCGCACGGGGCGCCAGTCCAGCGACGGGTCGCACGGGTCGGCCGCGCGCGGGATCGCGTCGATCGCGACGATCATCAGCGCATCTGCGCGGCCCGCAGGCCGAGCAGCTCGACGATCGCGCGCGTCGGCACGAAGGGGTCGGCGACGGCGCTGCCGCCGGCGACGTCGAGCGCCGCGACGACGCGCCCGTCGAGCTCGGCGACGAGGTGCTCGTCGCCGGGCAGCGCGGGGCGCTCGTCGAGGGCGGCGAGCCGTGCGATGTCGGCCTCGTCGGCGAGCGACGCCGGGCGGATGAGGACGGCCGCCTCGACGGCGGCGGGACGGTGGCCGCGCGCGCGCCTCGGCACGAGGTGGGCCAGCTGCACTGCGTGTGCCATGCGGATCGAACCCCCTGGATCGGATCAAGCTGTAACTAGCTAAAGAGTATAGCAGGTTAGCTAACCCGTCAAGCATCTAGACTGGTGTCATGACGAACCCGGCCCCCGGCCCGCTGGAGACGATCCGAGCGTTCGTCAACACGCGCGACATCGACGAGGCCACCGACCGGTTGACGGCCCCCGCCGGGCTCGTCGCCTGGCTGGCCGAGCAGGGGCTGCTCGGCGAGGACGACAGGGCGAGCGCGACGGCGGCCGACCTGCGCCGCGCGATCGATCTGCGCGAGGCGCTGCGGGCACACCTGCTCTCCCACCACGGCGAGCCGCTGGACCGCGGCGCCGTCGCCGTGCTCGACGCCGCGGCGCGGCGCGCCCGCCTGCAACTGCGCTTCGCCGGCCCGGACGAGACGGCGCTCGAGCCTGCCGCCGGGGGGATCGACGGCGCGATCGGTCGGCTGCTGGCGATCGTCGCGGCGGCGATCGGCGACGGCACCTGGCGGCGGCTGAAGGCCTGCCCCGCCGTCACCTGCCAGTTCGCCTTCTACGACGCCTCGCGCAATCGCTCGGCCGTCTGGTGCGACATGAGCGAGTGCGGCAACCGCGCGAAGGTGCGCGCCTTTCGCAAGCGCACCCGCGCCAGCGCCGAGCGCGACTAGATCGGGATCCCCCAGAGCGGGAACCAGCGATCGAGCTCGGGCTCGATCGGCAGCTCGCCGTCGATGATCGCCTTGATCTGCATCTCGCGCTCGCCGTCGCGCGCCTGCTCCCCGGCCGGCACGAACGGGTACCAGTGGCCGCGCTTGTAGTTGTAGATGAAGTAGACGGGGCGGCGCTTGGAGTCCGCGAAGGAGAACACCGCCGCGAGCACCCGGTCGCCGTAGCCGCCGACCATGAGGGCGTCGCTGACGGCGTTGATGCCGACGACGAGGTCCTCGATGTCGTCGTCGCGCAGGACGATCCAGCGGTAGCCGTGGGAGTCCTCCGACGTGGAGATCGTCGTGCCGGTGTCCTCCCCGGTCCCGCGCAGGATCTCCTCCATCTCGGCGACGATCGACTCGAAGTCGGCGGTCGCGAGCGGCTGGAAGACGATCGCGGCCGTGCCCTTCGTCTGGATGCCGTGGCCGGTGCCGAGCGTGACGTAGGCCGTCGACATCGCGAACAGCCGGTCGGGAGCCGGGCCCTTGAGGTTCTTCTTGCCGCCGAGGATCGCGTCCAGAAAGCCCATGTGCCGCGAAGGCTACGCCGCGGCGAGCGTTCCGCGCTGCAATTCGCCCTCGAGCCGCATGAGCGCCTCGATGCGCTTCTCCATCGGCGGGTGCGTCGAGAACAGGCCGGCGACCGCCTTCTTGGGCGACGAGATGAAGAACGCGCTGAGCTCGTTGGCGACGCGCAGATCCTGCTGGGGCAGGCGCTCCATCCCCGACGAGATCTTGCGCAGCGCCGAGGCGAGCGCGCTCGGGCGGCCGGTGACGAGCGCGGCGCCGCGGTCGGCCACGAACTCGCGGTAGCGCGACAGCGACATCATGAGGAAGAACGAGACGACGTAGACGAGCATCGAGACGAGCAGGATCACGAGGAAGCTCGGGCCGTCGTCGTCGTCGCCGTGGCCGCCGCCGAAGAAGAAGCCGAACTGCAGGATCGTCGCGGCCACCGAGGCGAAGAAGGAGGCGATCGTCATGATCATGACGTCGCGGTTCTTGACGTGGGCGAGCTCGTGCGCCATGACGCCCTCGAGCTCGGCCGGCGACAGGAGGTTCATGATCCCCGTCGTCGCGCAGACGGTCGCGGACTTCTGCGACTTGCCCAGCGCGAACGCGTTGGGCATCTCCGTGTGGGCGACGGCGATCTTGGGCTTGGGCAGGTCGGCCTGGATGCAGAGGCGCTCGATCATCGCGTGCAGCTCCGGGGCCTCCTGCGGGGTCACCTCGCGCGCGCCCATCGCGTGCATCGCGAGCTTGTCGGAGGTGAAGAACTGCATCGCGGCGAGGCCGCCGGCGATGAGCAGGATCGTGATGCCGCTCAGCCCCGCGGCGAAGAGCACGCCGATGAACACGACGTACACCGCGCCGAGCAGGAACAGCGTGATGAGCATCCGAGTCTGCAGACCCGCATCTCGTGGGAACGTCGTCTTCGTCGCAGCCATGGCGTCCATTCTGCCAAACGGCCCGCACCGGCTCGCCGCGGACCCTGCGGCGGCGTCGATCCGGCCGAGCTGCCACAATGCGTTGCGATCGAGGGGGCCAGACGCGCGGCCGGAACATGTCGCCGCCGTCTGACTGCGACGACGCAAGCGACGTCGCAAGGCTCCATAACCCGAGGTGTCGGTTTGGTCCGCTGTGCAGCGTAATCCTAGACTCAGAGGTCGCATGCGCGTTCGCGTCCTCATGGCAGCCGTTGCGCTGCCCCTGCTGCTGTGGGCCCTCATACCCCTGCCGTCCTCCGGTCAGTCCAAGCAGCGCGAGCTCGAGAAGCTCCAGCAGCGCATCGACAGCGCGCGCAGCAAGATCGGGCGCAAGAAGGGCACGGAGCGCGTCCTGACGACGCAGATCTCCGGCTACAACCGCCGCATCCGCCGCCTGCAGGGCAAGATCACGACGCTGCAGTCGCGCCAGCAGCGCGTGCAGGTCGACCTCGACGCCAAGCGCACCGAGCTCGAGAGCCTGCGCGGCGAGCTTCGCTCCGAGCGCGCCCGCCTGGTGCGCCTGCGCGCCCGCCTGAACGAGACCCGCGCGCAGCTGCGCGTGCGGCTCGTGGAGATCTACAAGGCCGAGCCGCCGGACGTCGTGACCGTCGTGCTGAACTCCGACGGCTTCGCCGACCTGCTCGAGCGCACGGAGTTCATCCGCCGCATCTCCGACCAGGACCGCAAGATCGTCACGATCGTGGGCAAGGCGAAGCTCGACTCCGCCGGCAGCGAGAAGCGCCTCGCGAGGCTCGAGGCCCGCCAGCGCCTCGTCACGCAGATCGTGGAGCGCCGGCGCGACGAGATCGCCGGCGTGAAGATGGAGCTCATCGGCACGCGCGTGGGCTACTCGCGCACGAAGAACGGCAAGGCGGCCGCGCTGAGCAACGTCCGCGAGTCCCGCAAGCAGCTCGAGGACCACGTCGACAGCCTCGAGGCGGCGTCGAGCAAGATCGCCGGCCAGCTCGCGGCGGCCCAGGGCCGGTACGCGGGCGACCTGCCGGTCAAGCGCGGCAACGGCAGCATGGTCTGGCCGGTCAACGGCCCGATCACGGGCGTCTTCGGCGAGGCGCGCCCGGGCCACATGCACGCGGGCATCGACATCGCCGCCGGCGAGGGCACCCCGATCCACGCCGCCGACGCCGGCCGCGTCGTGCTCATCCAGGGCGTCGGCGCGTCGGGCGGCTACGGCAACTTCACGTGCGTCCAGCACACCGCGTCGATGTCCTCCTGCTACGCCCATCAGTCGCGCATCGGCACGAGCCAGGGCGCGAGCGTGAGCAAGGGGCAGGTCATCGGCTACGTCGGCAACACCGGGCATTCGTTCGGCGCCCACCTGCATTTCGAGGTGCGCGTCAACGGCTCGCCGGTGAACCCGATGGGCTACCTGTGACGCCGCGCTAGCGTTCGGGCGAGATGCAGCCCGAGATCGACATCCTCGGCCTGCCCCTGAAGACCTTCGGCCTGTGCTTCGGCCTCGCGTTCGTCGTCTCGGGACTCATGGTCGGCCGGCGCCTGAAGGAGCTCGGCAAGCCCGTCGACTGGGCCTACGAGATGGTCTTCGCCGCGCTCATCGGCGGTCTCGTCGGCGCGCGCGGGTACTGGGCGCTCGGAAATCTCGACGAGGTCCGTGCCGACCCCTTCGGCAGCATCCTCGGCGGCTCGGGCCTGGTCTGGTTCGGCGGCGCGCTCGGCGGCGCGGCCGGCGTGCTGCTGTGGGCCCACCGCAAGGGGATGCTCGACCGGGTGCTGCTGGACCTCTGCGCGCCCGCGCTGGCGATGGGCTACGCGATCGGCCGCGTCGGCTGCCAGATCTCCGGCGACGGCGACTACGGCAGGCCGACCGACCTGCCGTGGGGGATGGCCTACCCCGACGGCGTCGTGCCGACCGACGAGATCGTGCACCCGACGCCGATCTACGAGACGGTCGCGATGGGCCTCGTCGCGTGGGCGCTGTGGCGCGCCCGCGAGGCCTTCAGGCCGGGGGTCCTGTTCGCCTTCTACCTCGTGCTCGCCGGAACGGAGCGCCTGCTCGTCGAGTTCGTGCGCCGCAACGAGCCCGTCGCGGCGGGGCTCACGGAGGCCCAGCTGCTGAGCATCGCCATGATGCTCGCGGGCCTCGTCTGGATCGCGCGCGCCGCGCGCGACGGCGGGCTGCGCCGGGCGATCCCGGGGCAGCCCGCGGCGGCGACCTGAGGCCGCGCCTCAGCGGTTCGTCGTCTCCAGCCGCCGCAGGCGCTTGTCGAGCTCCATCACGACCCGCTCGAGCGCGATCTCGCGGTCCGACGGGCTCGGCGCTCCGCCGCCGGTCCCGCAGCCGCAGTCGGCGTTGGGGTCGGTCGCGCAGGCGCACTCCGTGTAGGGCTCGCCGGTCAGGATGGCTGTGACTCCGCATTGGCACGGCATCTGCATCACCTCTCTCTGGACTATGGGTCGGGTACGTCGTCGAGGCAGGCGCAGAAGGCACCGTGCCCGCAGCAGCCGTTGGCGGCCGGATGTTTGGCGCTGCGGTACTCGACGAGGCGGTCGCGAAACGACTCGAGCTCGGCGATCTTGGCGTCGATCTCCTCGACCTTGTGCTCGAGCAGGCGATCGAGCTCGGGTACGGTCGCGTCGCAACCGCCTTCGGCCGCTGCCAGGAGCCCGCGGATCTCCTCGAGCGAAAGGCCCAGCAGCTTGGCCTGGCGGATGAATCGCAGCCTGCCTTCCTCCTCGGAGCTGTAGAGCCGGTAGCCGGCGGCGCTGCGCTCGTCGGGGGACACGAGACCGATGCGGTCGTAGTAGCGAACCGTCCGGCTCGGCAGGCCCACGCGGGCTGCCACATGTTTGACAGTGTTTCCCACACTGTCAAAGATACGCCTGACACCTGGGTGTCAGGTCAAGGCGGCTCCGGACGGGCCCCCCGCGGGCCCTCAGCGGCCCGGGCCGAGGGCCTCCAGCGGCGAGCGCGAGCGCCCGGCTGCGGCCGGCCCCGGCCGCGCCAGCGTGGCGACGGCGTAGATGGCGACCGCCGCGAGCGCGACGGAGGCGCCGGCCGCCGTGTCGAGCTCGGCGCTGGCGAGCAGCCCGAGCAGCCCGGCGAGCATCCCGAGCGCGGCGGCCAGCAGGAGCTGTCGCACGAGACCGGCCCCGAGGCGGATGGCGGCCGCCGCGGGCGCGACGATGAGCGCGAGCACGAGCAGGTTGCCGAGCGCCTGGACGGCTGCCACGACGGCGACGGCGAGCAGCGCCAGCAGCGCGACCGCGACGGAGGCCGGCCGCACTCCGAGCGAGGGGGCCGCGACGGGGTCGAAGACGGCGGCGGTCAGCGAGCGGTGCCCGGCGGCGAGGGCGAGCGCGACGAACGCGGCCAGCGCGGCGGCGGCGACCAGGTCCGCGCCGCTCGTGCCGAGCAGGTCGCCGAAGAGCAGCTCGCCCAGCCGCGCGGGCGCGCCCGGCGCGAGCGCCAGTAGCGCGCCGGCGCCGAAGGCGGTCGTGACCGTGACGCCGACGGCCGTCTCCGGGCCGACGCGCGCGTCGCGACCCGCGAGCGCGATGAGCGCCGCGGCGAGCAGCACGCCGCCCGTCGCGCCGAGCAGGAGCGGCGCGCCGACGAGCGCGGCGACGACGAGGCCGGGCAGCATCGCGTGCGCGAGCGACTCGGCGGCGTAGGCGTTGCGCACGTGCAGCAGCCAGACGCCGAGCGCGCCGCATGCCGCGCCCAGGACGAGCACCTCCAGAAGGGCGCGCTGCAGCAGGCCGGAGCGCAGGATCTCCATGGCTCAGTGCGCGTGGGTATGCGAGTGGTGCTGGACGGCGACGGCCCGGTGCCCGCAGTCGAGGACGACGATCTCCTCGACGTAGGTGGCCTCGAGGACCGCGTTGGTCAGCGTCTGCGCGGGCGGCCCGTAGGCGATCTGCGTGCCGCGCAGGCACAGCACCCGGTCCCAGCGGCGCGCCTGGTCGACGTCGTGGGTGGCGACGAGCAGCACGCGGCCCTCCGCCCGCAGCTCGTCGAGGATGCCCATGATCGCCTCCTCGCTCGTGCGGTCGACGCCGGCGAACGGCTCGTCGAGCAGCAGCACGGCCGCGTCCTGGACGAGCGCGCGGGCGATGAGCACGCGCTGGCGCTGGCCGCCCGACAGGGCGCCGAAGCGCTCGCCGGCGCGGTCTGCGAGGCCGACGCGCTCCAGCGCGGCGCGCCCGAGGGCACGGTCGGCGTGCGCGATGCGCCGGTACCACGGCGTCCGCGCGTAGGCGCCCATGAGCGCCACGTCGAGCGCGCTGACGGGGAAGTCCAGCCGCGAGCGCTCCGTCTGCGGGACGTAGGCGGTCGTACCGTCGATGTGCAGCGAGCCGGCGGCCGGGGGCAGCTCGCCGAGCAGAGCGCGAAAGAGCGTCGTCTTGCCGCCGCCGTTGGGGCCCAGGACGGCGACCGCCTGGCCGCCGTCGGCCTCGAAGGTGACGTCGCGCAGCGCCGGCTCGCCGGCGCCGTAGGCCGCCGACAGGCCCTGGACCTCCACGCGCGCGCGCCCGCCGGTCATCGCCGCCGTCTCGCCGCCGGCGCGATCGCCGGTCATCTCCTGCGCCTCGCCGCCGGCGCCATCGCCGGTCATCGCCGGCGCCTCGCCGCGGGCGCGGTCGCCGCCAGCGCGAAGCCGGCGCCGCCGACGACGGCGATCGCCGGGCCCGGGGGCAGGTCGAGGTGGTAGGCGACGAGCAGGCCGGCGCTGCCCTCGGCCGCGGCGAGCCCGACGGCCAGCGCCAGCATCGGCGCGAGCGAGTCGGTCAGCAGGCGCGCCGTCGCGGCCGGGACGACGAGCAGCGTGCTCACGAGCAGGGCGCCGACGGCGGGCAGCACGGCCACGACCGCCAGCGCGAGGAGCGCCAGCAGCAGCCAGTCGCCGCGGGCGGCGCGCACGCCGAGCGCGGCCGCGCCGGCGGGATCGAAGCCGGTGGCAAGCCACGTCCGCGCAAGCGCCGCCGTCGCGGCGACCGCGGCCACGGCGACCGCGGCGGCGAGCGCGAGGTCGCCGTCGCCGAGGCCCAGCAGCGTGCCGAAGAGCAGCCGGTCGACGCCCGCGCCCGAGCGCACGACGTCGCTGGCGAGGATCGCGCCGAGGGCGAGCGCCGCGGTCAGCAGCAGGCCGGTCGCGGCGTCGGCGCTCGTCGCCTCGCGGCGCGTCATCCGCGACAGCAGCCCGGCGAAGCCGAGGCCGGCGCCGAGCGCGGCGAGCGGCGGCGCGATGCCGAGCGGCCCGGCGACGACGAGCCCGGGGAACGTGGCGCTGCCGACGGCGTGGGCGAAGAAGGCCAGCCGGCGCAGGACGATCCACGTGCCGAGCAGGCCGGCGGCGACGGCGAGCAGGAGCGTCGCGGCGAGCGCCCGCTGCATGAAGGGAAGCGCCAGGGGGTCCATCAGCCAGCCCACGGAGGCGAGCTTATCGAAAACAGTTCTCATCTAGGCAAGGAAGAGCGCCAACGCGCCAAGTTGCCTGCGGGAGCCTCATGCCCGGGCGCCGGACTGCCGATGGGCGCTGTGGGTACTGCCGTCTTGCGCCCACATCGCCGCCCAGCCCTTCTGCCGGCCATCGGGATCGCTGCGATCGCGCTGGTGGCGGGCGCCCTGGTCTTCGCGACCGCCGGTGGCCTCGTCGCCTTCAAGCTCTGGCGCGGCGATCCGTCCCGGGGCGCGGCGTCGTCGCCCGTCGTCCTCGTGAGCGGGCAGAACTCTCCGGCCGGCCGGGCGTCGCCCGCGGGCGCGCCGGGTCCCGCGGCCGCCGGCGGCTCGCTGCCGGGCGCCGGCGGGGTCGCCGGTGCGGGCGCCGGCGACCTGCCGGCGCCTGCCCCGCCCGCTCCGCGGCCCCCGCCGCCTCCTCCTCCGCCGCCGCCTGGCGCAGCGCCGCCGCAGCAGCCTCCGCCGCCGCAGCAACAGCCTCCGCCGCCCCCACCGCCTGCGCCGGCGTCGGGGCCGCTGCAGCCCGTCGGCGCGCTCGTCGGCGCGACGACCGCGCGGGCCGCCGAGGCGCTGCGCGCGGCGACCGGCGCGATCGCCGGCGCGCTCACGCCGCTGGACCCCACGCTGGGGGACGGCGTCGGCAGCGCCGGCGAGCGCCTCGGCAGCGCCGTGGGCGAGGCCGGCCGGGCCCTCGCCGGCGGGCTCGGCGACCCGCCCGACCGCTGACGCCTCAGGCCGCCGCGCCGGCCAGTCGCGCGAGGAACGACACCGCGCGCGCCTGCAGCCCGGCGTCGTGCTGGGCCGAGTGGTGGTCGCCGCCCGGGACCGCGAGCAGGGTGCTCCCCGCGGCCGCCTCGTGCAGCCGTCGCGTGCCCGCGATGGGGACGCGATCGTCGCCCTCGGCGTGAACGAGCATGAGCCGCGGCCCGAGCGCCCGGGCCGCCGCCTCGAGGTCCTGCGCGGCGATGAGCGGCTCGAGCGCGGCGCGGTCGGCGCGGAAGTCGAAGCGCTCGTCGCGCAGGCCCGCCAGCAGCAGCCCGCGGCCGGCCGGGCAGATCGCGACGACGCCCGCCGCGCGGACGCGACCTGCCGCGGCGAGCGCGACGAAGCCGCCCATCGACGAGCCGCGCAGGAAGACCGGGCCGCCCGGCAGAAGCGAGGCGATCGCCGCGACGTCGTGCAACGCGCGGGCGTCGAGCGACCCTCCGCTGGCGCCGTGCCCGCGCTGGTCGAAGACGATCGCGGCCAGCCCGGCGGCGGCGCAGGCGTGCGCGAAGTCGCGGTGGTTCTCCTTGCAGGACCCGGCCCCGTGCACGACGACGACGCCGCCGCGCGGCTCGCCGGCCGGCATCGCGAGCTCGTAGGCCAGGCCGTCGTGGCGCCCGGCGCGCGCGAGCGCGGGCGGCCGCAGGTCGGGTGGAGGGGTCATCGGGTTCGGCGCATCTCCTCGCGCGATGGGACTCGCATACTCTCCGATCCCTGATGCCGGCCACCCGCACCCAGCTCTCGCAGGCCTATCCGATCGGCAGCCGCGTGGACGACGACGGCCGCCTGCAGCTCGGCGGCTGCGACGCCGTCGAGCTCGCGCGCGAGTTCGGCACGCCCGCCTACGTCGTCGTCGAGGACGACCTGCGCGCCCGCGCGCAGACGTTCGTCGAGGCGTTCCGCGCGCGCACGAAGGACTTCGACGTCCTCTTCGCCTCCAAGGCGTTTCCCTGCACGGCCGTCCTCCGCGTGCTCGCGCAGGAGGGCATCGCCTGCGACGTCGCCTCCGGCGGCGAGCTGGCGCTGGCGCTGCGCGCCGGCTTCGATCCCGCGCGGATCTACATGCACGGCAACGCGAAGTCCGTCGACGAGCTGCGCTTCGCCCGCGAGGCCGGGGTCGGGCACATCGTCATCGACAACGACGACGAGATCGAGCGCCTGGCGGCCGTCGTCGGCGACGGCCCGCCGCAGGAGGTGCTGCTGCGCGTCACGCCCGACGTGCGCGGCGACACGCACGACAAGATCTCGACCGGCCAGGCCGACACGAAGTTCGGCTTCTCGATGGCCGACGCGCCGGCCGCGATCGCGCGGGCGCGGGCCTGCCCGCAGCTCGAGCTCGTCGGCCTGCACATGCACATCGGTTCGCAGATCCTCGAGCTCGACCCGTTTCGCCGCGCGATCGAGGCGATCGCGCCGCTCGGCGACTTCGGCACGTACAACCTCGGCGGCGGCCTCGGGGTCGCCTACACCGCCGCGCAGGAGCCGCCGCGGATCGCCGACTACGTCGCGGCGAAGGTCGACGCCGTCAACGCCGTGCTCGGCCCGGGCAAGCGGATCCTCGACGAGCCCGGCCGCGCGCTCGTCGCCAACTCGACGGTCACGCTCTACACCGTGCAGAGCATCAAGCGCAACGTCTCGACCTGGGTCGCCGTCGACGGCGGGATGTCCGACAACCTGCGCCCGATGCTCTACGGCTCGATCTACGAGGCGCAGGTCGCAGACCGCTTCGGCGGCGGCACGCCGGTGCGGCTGACCGGCAAGCACTGCGAGTCCGGCGACGTCATCGTGCGCGACGCCGAGCTCAACGACCCGCGCGTCGGCGACGTGATCGTCACCCCCGCGACGGGGGCCTACGGTCACGCGATGGCCAACAACTACAACGGCGTCCCGCGCCCGCCGGTCATCTTCGTCACGCAGGGCGACGCGCGCGTCGTCGTGCGGCGCGAGACCTACGACGACCTGTCGGCCCGCGATGTCGGCTGACGCGCTCGAGCCCTTCCGGATCGGGCTGCTCGGCCACGGGACGGTCGGGGCCGCGTTCGAGGGGCTCCTCGAGCAGCGCGCCGGGCACGTCGCGGCGACGACCGGCCTGCGTCCGGAGATCTGCGGCGTCCTGACGCGCTCGCGGGGCGACTTCGACGAGATCCTCGCCCGCAGCGATCTCGTCGTCGAGCTCATCGGCGGCCTCGAGCCCGCGCGCGAGTACGTCCTGCGGGCGATGCGGGCCGGCAGGCACGTCGTGACGGCCAACAAGCAGCTGCTCAGCCAGCACGGCGAGGAGCTGTGGGCGGTCGCGCGCGAGAACGACGTGCAGCTGCGCTTCGAGGCCTCTGTCGCCGGGGTCGTGCCGGTCATCCGCGTGCTGCAGGAGTCGCTGGCCGCCGCCCACGTCGACCGCGTGCACGGGATCGTCAACGGGACGACGAACTTCATCCTCTCCGAGATGGCGCGCACGGGCTGCTCCTACGCCGACGCGCTCGCCGACGCGCAGCGCCTGGGCTACGCCGAGGCCGACCCGACGGAGGACGTCAACGGCAAGGACGCCGCGGCGAAGATGGCGATCCTCGCGCGGCTGGCGTTCGACACGCCGGTGCATCTCGACCAGGTCACCTACGAGGGCATCGAGCAGATCACCGCCGACGACATGGAGTACGCCCGCGAGCTCGGCCTCGGGCTGAAGCTCATCGGCACCGCGGAGCGCATCGACGGCAAGCTCGCCGTGCGCGTGCACCCGGCCTTCCTGTACTCCGGCCATCCGCTGGCGAGCGTGCACGGCCCGTTCAACGCCGTCACCGTCGAGTCCGACGCGATCACGGAGATCACGATGTCCGGCCCCGGCGCGGGCGGCCCGCAGACGGCCAGCGCGGTGCTCGGCGACGTCATCAGCGCGATGATCCCGCCCGCCTCGACGCCGGAGACGACGCAGTCGCTGGAGATCGTCGACGACGTGCTCTCGTCGTTCTACCTGCACATGGAGGTCGCCGACCGGCCCGGCGTGCTCGCCCAGGTCGCGCTCGTGCTCGGCGAGCGCGGCGCCTCGATCAAGTCCGTCGTGCAGAAGGGCCTCGGCGAGCGCGCCAGGCTCGTCATGGTCGTGCACCCGGTGCTCGAGTCGCAGTTCTTCTCCGCCCTCGAGGAGATCGCCGGGCTGGACTTCATGCGCTCGCGCCCGCGCGCGATCCGCGTCATCGACGAGGAGTTCGTCTGACGCGCGGCCACATCCGTCCCGGCGCCGCGCGCGGGTGACGACGCCCGAGCCGCGGCGCGCGACCCACTAGGGTCACGCGCGATGCCCGGTCTCATCGAGCGCTACCGCGACCGCCTGCCGTTCGCCGCCGGCGATCCCGTCGTCACGCTCGGCGAGGGCGACACGCCGCTCGTCCACGCGCCGCACATCTCCGAGCTCGTCGAGGCCGAGGTCTGGCTCAAGCTCGACGGGACCAACCCGACCGGGTCGTTCAAGGACCGCGGCATGACCTGCGCCGTCAGCGCCGCCGTGCGCGAGGGCGCCAAGGCGGTCATCTGCGCGTCGACCGGCAACACCGCCGCGAGCGCCGCCGCGTACGCCGCGCGCGCCGGGCTGACGTGCGCCGTCATCGTCCCCGAGGGCAAGATCGCGACCGGCAAGCTCGCCCAGGCGCTCATGCACGGCGCGCGCGTCATCGCCCTGCGCGGCAACTTCGACCAGGCGCTGACGCTCGTGCGGGCGCTGACCGACCGCCAGCCGATCGCGCTCGTCAACTCCGTCAACCGCTTCCGCCTGGAGGGCCAGAAGACCGGCGCCTTCGAGATCGTCGAGCAACTCGGGACGCTCGACGCGCTCAGCATCCCGGTCGGCAACGCGGGCAACATCACGGCCTACTGGAAGGGCTTCGGCGAGTCCGGCGCGGCGCCGCGGCTGTTCGGCTTCCAGGCCGAGGGGGCCGCGCCGCTCGTGCTCGGCCGCAAGGTCGAACAGCCCGAGACGGTGGCCAGCGCGATCCGGATCGGCAACCCGGCCCGCTGGGAGGAGGCGATGGAGGCGATGACCGCCTCGCGGGGCATGGTGCGCGCGGTCTCCGATGCGGAGATCCTCGACGCCTACCGGCTGCTCGCCGCGCGCGAGGGCGTCTTCTGCGAGCCGGCGAGCGCGGCGTCGGTGGCGGGCCTGCTGCGCTACGGCGCGGGCGGCGCCGGCCGCGTCGCGTGCGTGTTGACCGGACACGGCCTCAAGGACCCCGACACCGCGCTGAACTCCGTCGGCGGCGTCATCCCGTGCGAGCCCAACCTCGGCGCCGTCGAGGAGGCCGTGCTCGGGTGACCCATCGCCGCCGGCTCGTCCGCGTGCCCGCGTCGTCGGCGAACCTCGGGCCCGGCTTCGACGCGTTCGCCGCGGCCCTCGCGCTGCACGTCGAGGTCGAGGTCGTCGAGACGGGCCGCTTCGGCGTCGAGACGAAGCTCGACATCGCGCGCGACCGGCGCAACCTCTGCGTGCGCGGCTTCGCACGGCTGCACCCGCCCGACGACTTCACGTTTCGCATCCGCTCCTCGATCCCGCTGTCGGGGGGGCTGGGGTCCAGCGCGGCGGCGTACACCGCCGGCGTGCTCGCGGCGGCGCACATGTTCGAGCGCCAGGAGGACCTGCTCGGCCATGTCACCGAGCTGGAGGGCCATCCGGACAACGCCGCCGCGGCGCTGCTCGGCGGGTTCGTCATCGTCGTCGACGGCGAGGTCGCGCGCTTCGAGCCGCCCGACGGCCTGGAGGCCCTCATCGTCGTGCCGCACGCCGCGGTCCGCACGGCGGTCGCGCGCAGGGTGCTCCCCGCGCAGGTGCCGATCGCCGATGCCGCGGCGAACGTCGCGCGCGGCGCGATGCTGACGCTCGGCCTCAGCACGGGCGACTTCAGCCTCGTCGCGCGGGGCCTGGAGGACCGCCTGCATCAGCCCTACCGGGCGCCCCTGTACCCGCAATCGATGTCGCTGCTGCACCGCGCCCGCGAGCTCGGCGCGATCGGCGCGACGATCTCCGGCGCCGGGCCGACCATCCTGTTCTGGACGCAGGCCGACGCGACCGGCGCCGTCGCCGGCAGGCTGCGGGGCGAGACCGACGGCTGGGCCGACGTCATGCGCGCCCCGTTCGAGTCCCAGGGCGCCGACGTGCGCGAGCTGTAGGCGTCGTGGAGCACCTCCCCGGCCATCCCCACCTGCCGCCGGGCGCCGAGCCCGGCCCCCAGAGCCGGCGGCGGCGAGCGCGCCGCCGCCTCCTCAAGCCGGTGCTCGGCGGCGCCGCCGTCCTGCTGGTCGGGCTGCTCGCCTTCCTGGCCCTGGTCGCCGGGAGCGCCGGCGTCGGGCCGTCGCCGGCGCTGCTCGCCGGCCTCGCTGCCGGCGCGCTGCTCTGCGGCGGCGCGTACGTGCTCCTGCGCGGCCGGCTGTCGCGCACCGACCGCTCGCTCGCCGTGACCGTCAGCCCGCAGCACGCCCGGCGCGGCGAGACGCTGCGCGCAGCGCTGGCCGCGGGCGGCGACGGCGCCGAGATCGAGCTCGGGCTCGTCTGCCGGATCGTCTACGACATCGAGTCGCGCGCCGACGACTCGCCCCAGCGGGTGACGAAGACGGCCACGGTGCTCGAGCACTGGGCGCCCGCCTCGCTCGGCGAGGCCGACCTCGCGATCCCGGCCGACGGCCCCTACTCCTACGAGGGCTCGGCGGTCTCGTTCGCCTGGGCCGTCCACGCCCGGCGCGCCGGCGCCAGGGCGAGCTCGCGGCCCGCTCCGGTCTGGGTCTCGGCGTGAAGCTCGAGCTGCAGCTCGACGGGCCCGAGCCGCTGACCCCCGGCGGCGTCGTCAGCGGCGCGGTGCGGGTGCTCGGCGACGGCCGCGTGCGCGCGGTCTGGCTGCGCCTGGCGTTCGTCGAGCGCACGAAGGACTACGCGGAGGTCGTCCGCGTCGCCTGCGAGCCGCGGCGCCTGGCCGACGGCGAGCTGTCCCACGGCGATCTGCTGCCCTTCTCGCTGACGCTGCCGGACGATGCGCCGCCCAGCGTCGCCGCGCCGCCGTACGGCTCGGTCGGCTGGGAGCTGCGCGCGTGGGCCGACGTCCGCGGCCGCGACCCATCGGCCGAGCGCGCGCTGCGCGTCGCCCCGGCCGGCCCGGCGTAGACGCCGACGCCGACGCCAAGGCCGCGGCCGCCGGCCGACGCCGGCGCGACGCCGAGGCCCGGTGCCGGCGCGGCGGCCGGCGCGCGCTCGAGGCGCGCGCGGCCACCGCGCCGGTCCGGCGCTGGACGACCGGCTAGGGCTTGAAGCTGAACATCGCCCGGTGCACGGTGCCGTCGGCCAGCTCGAGCGTCAGCCGCCGGCACGTGCCGTTCCAGGCCTTCTCGGTCTTCCAGCCGTAGTGGTACTGATCCTCGCGGGCGTCGTACGTCAGGCCCGCGGCGCTCGTGCTCGTCGCCGGGGCGGCGCTGGACGGCGCCGAGCCGTCGCAGGCGATCCGCTCGGAGAACGGCGCGCCGGGGGCGAGGACGCCGAGGCCGTGGTCGCCGTGCAGGCTGAACTTCAGCGGGATCGTCCGCCCACCCTGCACGACGTTGACCGCGGGCGGATCGGCGACCGGGGCGAAGAAGCCCGCGAAGTCGTAGATCACCCGGTATGCGTGGCTGCTCGACGCCGTGTTGCCGACCGCGTCGCGCGCGGCGACGGCGAACGTCTTCGCACCGACCGTCGCGGTGTCGATGCGCGCGCCGTCGGCGACCGGCCCGCTGCACGACGCCACGCCCGAGCCGCCGTCGGCGCAGCCGTAGCCGGCGGCGACGATCTGGCGCAGCGTGAACGTCGCCCCGTCGGCCGGGCTCGGGACCGAGATGCTCGGCGCCCTGCGGTCGACGCGGTTGCCCGCGATCGGACCGGCCGTCGCGCAGTTGCCGGCGACGTCGCAGACCCGGCGCGAGCCCGTGGCCGCGTCAGCGGTCTCGGTCCCGGCGGGGACGCTCGTCGACAGCGAGAACGCGGCGTCGCCCTCGTCGGCGAGGCCCGAGCGGGTGTCGGCGGCCGTGCAGGCGAGGCTGACGTTCGCCGCGTGCCAGGCGCCGTCGGGCGCCGCGCAGCCGATCAGCGGCGCCGCGCGGTCGATCCGCACGACGACCGATCGCGGCTCCTCGGCGTTGCCGGCGGCGTCGGTCGCGAAGAACTCGACCGTCGTCATGCCCCCCGCGGTGATCGGGATCGTCGCCTCGTCGCCGGCGACCTCGGTCGTGGCGATCGGCTGGGCGCCGGTCGCGCGGAACGTCACGCGCGCCACGCCCGACGCGCCCTCGCCCTCGTCGCTCGCGCGCAGGCGGACGGTGACGTCGTCGCGGTGCCAGCCGGCCGCGTTCGCGGCGGGCGACACGGTCGCGGCGGTCTGCGGCGCGGTCTCGTCGCCCGAGGGCTCCTCGTCGCGCGGGCAGTCCAGCCGCAGGTCGAGGTCGGTCACCGGCGGCGGGATCTCCATGACGCGGCTCTCGACATGGGTCTGCGACGGGTCGTCGGGCGAGACGCAGCCCTCCTTCTCGGCGCGGACCCGGTAGTAGCCGGCGATGACGTCCCAGCCGAAGTGCCCGGCGTCGTCGGTCGTGTCGGGGTTGGCGCGGTTGGACGGGTCCATGATGTCGCTGCCGTTGGGCACCTCGGCGAACGGGCCCGAGGCGCTCGAGGAGCGCAGCAGCGTCACCGTCGCACCGGCGATCGGGTCGCCCTCGACCGTGCGGACGTTGCCGCTGGGGTCGATGTAGATGTTGAACTCGATCGCCTGGTCGGGCTCGGGGTCGGGACAGTCGATCGCGATCCGCACGGTCGCCAGGCCGGTCGCGGGCGCCAGCGGCGCGATCGTCGCGCTGTAGGTCCCGGCCGGTCCCTCCTCGAGGTCACCGCCGGCGACCACGGTCGTGCCGCTGAGGATCTCGTAGGTCGCGGTGCCGCCCGGGCAGGCCTCGGTGCTCAGCGTCAGCGGATCGCGCCAGTACACGCTCGGGATGCCCTGCCCGTTCGTCGTCGAGGGGGAGATCGTCGTGCCGGGCGGCGGGCCGACCGGGCCGACGAGGCTGATGTCCTGGCCGGTGTGCACGTCGGCGCCGGCGACCGTGACCGGGCCGCGGGTGCCCCGCGAGAGCCCGCTGAAGGCCGGCGGGAACGCGGTCAGCGTGTAGTCGCCGTCGGGCAGTCCGGCGAGCGTGTAGTTGCCCAGCGTGTTGCTGCGCCCGTTGACGCAGGACTCGGCGCCGCCGTCGGTGCGGCAGGCCTGGACCTGCACGCCCGGCTGACGGCTGCCGTCGGGGGCGAGCGTCGCGCCGCTGATGCGCCCGCCGGTCGGGGGCACGCCGTTGCGCACGGCGAAGACGTAGCGACCGTTCTCCTGGGCGTTGCGGCTGTTGCGGGTCAGTCCCGTCGGGGAGGTGTCCAGGAAGGCCCCGTTGACCGCCGACCCCGACAGCTCGAGCGAGTTGGCCGAGTCGCCGTTGGAGTAGCCCGCTCGCGCCGACGAGCCGCCGAGACCGCCGGAGCCGCCGCTGAAGTCGCCGGTCTCCCACTGCACCTTGTCGTAGCGGAACTCCAGGTCGAAGTTGCCCGCGCCCGTGTCCGCGCGGTCGATGAGCAGCAGCTGGAAGCTGTTCTTGCGGTTCGTGCGGGCGTTGTAGTAGCCGACGCCGTCCCAGTCGGTGCCGGTCCAGTTCACGCAGAACGTCGTGTGGCCGTCGACGACCGTGCTGCCCCAGGTGACGAGGCCCGAGCCCGCGCCGCGCGTGTCGACGTCGGCGAAGAACGGGGCGACGATGACCCGGTTCGTGCTCGTCAGGTCGAACGGCGTGTAGGCGCTCAGGGGCGTGTCGAACGTGACGTTGCCGTTGTTGTTGACGTACAGCGAGTCGTACTCGGTCCCGAAGAAGCTCAGCGTGAAGGGCATCGCCTGCAGCGCGCTCGAGCCGTCGTCGTTGGCGGGCAGGACGTTCGCCAGGCAGTTGCCGTCGCGCAGCACGGCGCCGCCGGCGCCCGACGGCGACGCGGTGACCTCGAGCTCGCGCGTGAGGCTGCTCGAGCCCAGCGTCGCGCGGATCGGCGCCTGCGTCGCGGTCGACACCGGCGCGGTCGCCACCGCGAACGTCGCGGTCGTGCGCCCCGCGGTCAGCGTCACCGACGGCGGCACGGTGGCCGCCGAGTCGAGGCTCTGCAGGCCGACCGTGGTCCCGCCCGCGGGCGCGGCGGCGCTCAGCGTGACCGTGCCGGTCGCGGCGTCGCCGCCCTGGACCGACGCCGGGCTGAAGGACAGGTCGCTGACCGTCGGCGCCGCCGGCGCCGGCGGGTTGACGGTGAGCGTCACCGTCTTCGTGACGCCGCCGGCCTGGGCGGTGATCGTCACCGTGCGCGGCGCGGAGACCGCCCGCGACGTGACCGTGAAGGTCCGTTGCTGCGTGGTCAGCGCGAGGGTCGCGGGGACGGTCGCCGCGCTCGTGTCGCTGCTCGAGAGGTTGACCGTGAAGGACCCCGACGGCACGCGGTTGAGACGCACCGTGCCGGTCGCGTTGCCCGCGCCGCCGACGACGGCGGCCGGGGCGACGGTGAGCGAGTCCAGCGCGGTCGCCGCCGCGCAGGCGTCGTCGGCCGTGTTGTCGGCGAGGCGGTGGGCGGTCCCGTTGATCGTCACCTGGTGCTGGGCGAGCGTGCTGCTGAGCGTCGCCGAGCCGAGCGTCAGCCCGCTCTGCGAGCCGAGCGTGCCGGTGGTCGCGGTCCTGTAGAGCGAGACGTCGAGGAAGTTCGGGCTGTTCTGCTCGACGATGCCGATCGCGTCGCCGCACGGGCTGAACATCCAGAAGGCCGAGATTGCCAGGACGTCGTGGCTGTGGACGTACTGCCCGGACTGCAGGTTGACGACGTTCCACGACACGCTGTTGGAGCCGTTGACGTAGCCGTAGGTCAGCGTCCGGTCCTCGGCGTCGGGGCTGAAGCCCCAGTTCGCCATGCCGTAGCTGTCGCCGCGGCTGCCGGGCGTCGCCGAGATGATGAGCGTGTTGTCGTGCCGCGCCGCTCCGGTCGTCGCGTTGACGACGCGCATGCTGACCGCCGTCGCCCCGGTCCGCACCGCGTGCATGAGGTACTTCCCGCGCGGGCTGAACACGAGCCGCGCGGTGCCGCCCGGGGCCCCGCTCCACATCGCCACGGCCCCGCTGGCGACCTGCTGGCCCGTGGTCCGCGTCAGGTCGATGAGCACGTAGTTGTGCACGCTGCCGGTGACGTAGTGGTAGACGAAGCGGTCCTGGTCGGGGCTGAAGCCCCAGGCGCTGCTGCCCGGCAGGGTCGAGGAGTAGACGACGGCGTTCGTCGAGACGCGCCGGACGGTGAGGTTGATCTGCGAGCTGCCGCTGGCGGACACGACGTAGCGACCGCCCGGCGAGGTGCCGTCGCTGTTGATCTTCGGCGTCGTCGAGGCCGGGGCGACGTAGTCGCCGACCGCCGGGCAGCCGCATTCCGGGAGCGCGGCGGCGGGGGCGGCTTGAACGCCGAGCACAACGAGGAAGAGCAGGGTCGCGCGGATCAGGAGTGGCCGCATGTCGGGTCCTTTCACGTGGGCTCAGGCGGGGCCAAGAGCCGTCACCCCTGGGTGCAGGGGCGGATGGATGGGTGGTGGGCGCGCGCGAGCCTAGACGAGCTATGTGCGGCAGCTGTGTGAGGCTGCACACATAGCGCGGCGCTCCGCCCTGGAGGTCGCACCTCGGTGCGTTCGGGTGCCCCGGCGGGCCGCCGCCGGCCGTCAGGCCCGGATGCGCAGCGTCGTCCCGAGCGGGACGTTCGCGAGCAGCCAGCGCATGTCGCCGTCGCGCGCGCGCAGGCAGCCGCTGCTCGCCGGCGTCCCGAGCGTCGCCGCGCGCGTCGTGCCGTGGATGGCCATGCGGTCGCCGCCGCCCCAGCCCTGGGGGACGTCGGGCTGTCGGCCGGTCAGCGCCAGCGCGCAGCAGCCGTAGGGGCTCGCCGCAGTCGCGGTGCGCAGCGCGTCGGTGATCGCGAAGCGGCCCGTCGGCGTCGACGAGCCCGGGCGCCCGACGGCGACGACGATGCGCCGCACGACGCGGCCCTCGCGGCGGACGACGAGCTCGCGGTCGGAGAGATCGGCGCGCAGCGTGTAGGGCTCGTGCAGCAGCCGGGCGCCGGCCCGCGGGATCCAGCCGGCGCGCGAGTTCGGCATGTGGTGCGAGAGCACGCCGAGCCAGTCACCGCGCCGCGCGACGACGGCGAGGATGCGCTGCGAGCCATAGCCGGTGCGCGGGCCGAGCGCGCGCACGACGAGGCCGCCGGGCCGCTCGCGCAGCCACACCCGTCGCAGGAGCCGCGCGCCCAGCGGCTTGCGGGGCGCGCCCCCGCGGCGGGCCGCCGGGGGCCGGGCTGCGCGCGGCGCGCGCGCGACCTCCCGCCGGCGGGACGCGGCGCCGGGTTCGGCCGCGCTCGCAGGCGCGGCCGCGTCCGTCACCGGCCCCCCGGGGCCGCCGTCCGGCGCTGCTCGGCCCGCGATCGCCGCCCCGCCCAGCGCGACGGCGACCGCCCCCGTCAGCGCGGCCGCGACGCGCCGCGCGGCCATCGGTCAGGCCTCCGCGAGCGCCTTGAGCCGGTCGCGCGCGTCGGGCATCTTCAGGCGCTGCAGGACCTCGTCGGCCAGAGCCAGGTAGTCGGCGCCGAGGTCGGGGCGGTGGTCGAGGATCGACACCGCGCGCTCGGCCGCCTCGGCGTAGGCGATCGACTGGCGGATCGTCGTCTGAAAGAGCTTGCGCCCGACGTGCTCCTGCAGCGAGTCGTAGGCCTCGCGGCTGTGGCGCGTGCGCATGTCGGCGATGTTGAACACGACGCCGAGCCAGCCGAGGTCGGGGTTCAGGCCGTCGCGCGCGAGCTCGATGACCTCGAGCGCCTGCTCGACGCCCTGCATGGCGAAGTACTGCGCCTCGGTGCTCAACAGCGCGTGATCGGCCGCGACGAGCGCGTTGACCGTCAGCAGCCCGAGCGACGGCGGGCAGTCGAGCATGATGAGGTCGTAGTCGCCCTTGAGCGGCTTGAGCGCGCGGCGCAGCGTCAGCTCGCGCCCCATCTTGCCCGCCAGCAGCAGCTCGGCCTCGGCGAGCGACAGGTTCGACGGCATGAGGTCGTCGTGGATCGCCGCGGCGGCCTCGGCGCGGCCGGCGAGCACGTCGCCGACCGTCGGCGACACCTCGGGGGCGACGTCGAAGTAGTCCGAGAGGTTGCCCTGCGGATCGAGATCGATCGCGAGCACGTCGAGGCCGAGCCGGCGGAAGACGTCGGTCAGCGTGCGCACGGCCGTCGTCTTGCCGGTGCCGCCCTTCTGCGAGAGGACTGCGATCGTGGCGCCCAAGGGCGCCTGATGCTACTCGGCTGCCAGCGCCGGGCCGGTTGCCGCCGCGGGCAGGCCCGAGCGGTCCGCGAAGCGCAGGCGGTAGCGCCCGATCACGACCTCGTCGCCGTCGGCGAGCACCTGCGAGACGACGCGCTCGCCGTTGATGAAGACGCCGTTGAGGCTGCGGTCGTCGAGCACGCGGACGCCGTCGGCCTCGGTGACGAGCACGGCATGGCGGCGCGACACCGTCGGGTCCTCGAAGCGCAGGTGCGCCGACAGGCTGCGGCCGATCCGCATCGAGTCGCCGGGCATGGCGACGGTGCGCACGCTGCCGGCATCGTGGAAGATCAGGTAGCGCCCGGGCTCGTCGATGGCGTCGAGCGCCTCGTCCAGCGCGTCGACGTCGGAGACCGTGTGGGTGTCGGGCTCGGCGCGCTTGAAGCGCGCGGCGCCGGCGAAGAGCGATGCACGCGTGAAGCTCGCGCCGTCGCAGCCGGGGCAGGCGGGCAGGACATCAGCCGTCGTCATCTCGACGACGTGTCCGCAGATCTCGCACTGGAACGCGCCGGTACCGGCGAGCGTTCCCGACGTCAGCGACTCCATACCGTCTCTCCCTTCGCCAGTGGGCAACAGCCGCCGCCGCGCCTTCGGCTTGTGCGGAATATAACAAGCAGGTCAAGCTGAGATCCGCTGTGCGCGGCGCATCCCAAGGCGGGGCGGTCTACCCATGTTGGGGCCGATCATAAACCCACCCTCAAGATCGGCCGTCGGAAGGAGGAGGTCGTCCGGTGGCGAACCCCGAGCGATGGCCCGAACGCTGGCGACGATCGACGAGCAGGACCTCGAGCGCGCGCTGCTGCGAAAGAGCGTCGGCTCGCTCGCCGGCCTGCGCCATCGCTGTGCGGATTGCGGGCGCACGCCGCTCGTCGGCGAGACGGTGCACCGTTACGCGGGCGGGGCGACCGTGTGCGAGCTGTGCCGGCCGCTGCGGCGCGGCGAGCCCGCCGCCAGCGAGCCCGTTCGGCACAGCGAGTTCGGCAACGCCGTGCGCATCCACCGCGCGTAGCGGACCCCGCCGTTGGCGCCGCCCGGGTAGATTTCGCGGGCCATGGAGTCCATCACGCTGACGACGACGATCGCCGCGCCCCGCGCGACCGTCTTCGAGTACCTCGCCGACGTCGCCAACCATGCGGAGTTCACCGATCACTGCATGGTCGACTGGCACCTGACGCGGGAGGACTCCTACGGCCACGGGGCGGGGGCGCGCTTCCGCGTGAAGTCGCGGCTGGACCGCTTCTCCTACGGCGACATCACGCTGTCGGAGGTCACCCCGCCCGAGCGGATCGTCGCGACCGGCCGCGCCGGGCGCTTCAACCGCATCCGCACGCTCTCGACCTGGACGCTGGAGGAGGACGGCACCGACCGCACGAAGGTCACGTTCCAGACGCAGTCCACGCCGGTGCTGAAGTCCGACGAGCTCATGGAGAAGCTGCTGCGCCTGCGCTTCGCGACGACGCGATGCCACAAGCGCGCCCTCGAACGGCTGCGCTCGATCCTCGAGTCGGGCGAGGGGCGCGGCGCCCGGACCACCGTCGCCGGCGGGGCACGCAAGCCCGCCAGCGGCTTCAGGTTGTAGATTTCCCGCCCCCGTGTCCCGACTGCGCCGCCCGATCGTCCTGCTCCTCGCCCTGCTCGCCGGCGGCGGCCTCGCCGCGTGCGGCAACCATCCCGACGAGGACGCGCGCGTCGTGCGCATCGAGAACGAGGGCTTCTACCTGAGTCTCGGCGAGCTGAAGTACCAGGTGCAGCTCTCGCGCCAGCTCAATCCCAACGACATCCAGGACCGCGACTACCTGCGCGGCGTTCCCGCGGCGCAGCAGGGCCTGAAGGCCGACGAGGTCTGGTTCGGGGTCTTCCTGCAGGTCGAGAACGAGTCCGGCGAGCCGCTGCGGCCGTCGGGCGACATCGAGATCATCGACACGCAGGAGGACGTCTTCCGGCCGATCGACCTCGAGGACGCCAATCCCTTCGCCTACCGGCCGTCGGAGCCGATCCCGCCCGGTGAGGTCCTGCCGCTGAAGGACACGCCGGCCTACGACACGCCGATCCGCGGCTCGCTGCTGCTCTTCAAGCTCAGCCTCGCGGCGCTCGACAACCGCCCGCTCGAGCTGAAGATCGAGGGCACCGACGTGCCCGCGCAGACGGGCATCATCGACCTCGACGTCTAGCGGCGGGCGTTGCGCCCGCCGGTTGCTCAGCGCGTCGCCTTGAGGGCCGCGACGAGAGCCTGCTTGGCGACGGGCGCCGCGGTGTCCCCGCCCGCGCCCGAGGCGACGAGCAGCACGCCGACGGCGACGCGCGGCGTCCCCGCGGGGGCGTAGGCCGCGAACCACGCATCGGTGTCGGTCGGGTCGTCCGGCTGGGGCGGCGGGCACGGCGCCGCCGCCGGGTCCGGGCTCGGCCGGCAGTCCGGCGTGCTCGTGTCCTTGAGCTCGGCGGTCCCGGTCTTGCCCGCCACGCGCACGCCCGAGATCGCCGCCGCCCGGCCCGTGCCCTCGCGCACGACGGCCTCCATGTAGCGCCCGACGAGCCGCGCGACGCTCGCGGAGATGACCTGCTTGCGCTCGGGCGCCAGGCCGCGGCGCAGCGTGAGCCGCGGGCGCTTGCCGCCGCCGCCGATCGTCGCCGCGACCCATGCCATCTGCAGCGCGGTCGCCTGCACGCGGCCCTGGCCGATCGCCGAGGACCCCACGGCGAGGTCGTCGCCGATCTCGCCCGCGGGCGGGATCGTGCTCTTCGCCGCGCCGGCGATGCCGATCTCCGTGTTGAAGCCGAACTTCTCCGCCGTCGCGACGAGACGCCCCGCTCCCAGCCGCGCGCCGAGCGGAGCGAAGACCGAGTTGCAGGAGTGCGCGAACGAGTTGCGCAGCGAGCCGCCGCAGGACTCGCCGTGGGCGTTCTCGAGCTCGACGCCCTCGATGACGGTCTTCGTCTCGACGGGGTAGGTCGAGTTCGGTCCGGCGAGCCCGTTCTCCAGCGCGCCGGCGAGCGTGACGATCTTGAAGGTCGACCCGGGCGGCTGCAGGCCCGAGAAGGCGATGCCCGCGAGCGCGAGGATCTCGCCGGTGCGCACGCGCACGACGGCGACGCCGCCGAGCCGCTCGCCCTTGGCGGCCACGGCGGCGCGCTGGACGGGGGGGTCGATCGACGAGCGCACGGCGCGGCCGGCGCGCGGCTTCGTGCTGGCCAGCACCCGCGTGCCCGCGCGCAGCTCGCCGCCGGGGGTGCCGGCGAGCAGGTCCTCGAAGACGCGCTCCAGGCCCGTCGTCCCGACGTTCGCTTCCGGGGGGTAGCCGAGCGCGTCGAGCTCGGCGACGCGCTCCGCCGGGGGCGGACCGATCTCGCCGACGATCGAGGACGCGACGTCGGGGATCGGCGACGAGCGATCCTCGCCGCGCGCGAGCGGCGTGCCGTCGCGCGCGAGGATGTCGGCGCGGGCCGGCAGCGACATGCGCCGTCGCAGGCGCTCGCCGTCGGCGAGGCCGGGGAAGGCCAGACGCGGCGACCAGCGGATGCGCGGCTCGTCGCCGTCCCGGACGAACGCGAGCCGCAGCGTCGCGCGCACGGTGCCGAAGACGCGCGTCGCGACCGTCATCGGCACGCTGACGACGCCCTCGCGGGGATCGCCGATCGCGCCGTGGCGAAACGCGGTCGCCGTCGCGGTCGCCGCCGCGCCGCGGTAGACCTCGGCGAGCTTGCTCGACGACGTCGTGCGGCGGTCGCGCTCGGTCAGCTCGGCGTGCATCGCCGGATAGTCCGCGCGCTGCCACGCCTCCACGAACCGCTCGGCGACGGCGCGCTCGGGCGGAGGGCCGCCGGTCAGCGCCACGACGGCGACCGCGCCGCCCGCGACGAGCGCGCTTGCGAAGATCACCGTCCGGGCAGGAGGGAACCGGCGTGAGCGCGAGGAACCGACGAACATTCACCACAACTATGGCCTGCGGGCGGACGTACCCGCGCCATCTGCCGTCGGCCTCGCGTGACGGGACCGCGCGTTGACGCCGATCGACCTCGCCATCGTCGTCGTCGCGGCGTTCTTCGGATTCGTCGGATTCGCGCGCGGCTTCCTCATCGGGGCGCTCTCGCTCGCGGGCTTCGCCGGCGGCGCGTACCTCGGCACGCGCTTCGGGCCCAACCTGCTCGAGGCCGGCAACGCCTCGCCCTACGCGCCGCTCTTCGGCCTCGTCGGCGCGATCATCGGCGGCGTCGTCCTCTCGGCCGGCGCCGAGGGCATCGCGGGCGCGATGCGCTCGGGCATCCGCTCGCCGGTCTTCGCGATCTTCGACGGCCTGCTCGGCAGCGCGCTGGCGATCGCGCTCGCGCTCGGCCTCGCGTGGCTGCTCAGCGTCATCGTCCTGCAGACGCCCGGCATCCGCGACTGGCGCCGGCCGATCCAGCGCTCGGCGATCCTCAAGGAGCTCAACCGGATCCTGCCGTCGGACCGCGTCCTCAAGGCGCTGGCGCGCTTCGACCCGCTGCCCGGCATCCGCGGGCCGCAGGTCACCGTCGAGCCGCCGCGCTCGTCCGTCGCGCGCGACCCCGACGTGGAGGCGGCCGGCCGGTCGGTCGTCCGCGTGCTGTCGAACTCCTGCGGCCTGGGCGTCGCCGGATCGGGTTGGGTCGCGGCGCCCGGCGTCGTCGTGACGAACGCGCACGTCGTCGCGGGATCGCACCGCACCTCGGTCGAGCCCAGCGGCGGCGACAGCCGCCTCGACGCGACGGCGATCGCCTTCGACCCGCGCAACGACGTCGCCGTGCTGCGGGTGCCGTCGCTGGACCGCCCGGCACTGCGCTTCTCGCGCGACGTCAAGCGCACGGAGCCCGGCGCGGTGCTCGGCTTCCCGCTCAACGGGCCCTACACGGTCCTGCCGGCGCGCATCGGCAGCACCTCGACCGTGCTCGCCCACGACGCCTACGGGCGGCGGCTCGTGCGCCGCAAGGTCACCGGCTTCCGCGCCGACGTGCAGCCCGGCAACTCCGGCGGCCCGATCGTCGACGTCGCCGGGCACGTGTCGGGCACCGTGTTCTCGAAGATCCTCGGCGGCGCGGCGGGCGGCTACGCGGTGCCCAACGACATCGTGCGCCGGACGCTGGACGGCGCGAGCGATCCGGTCGACACCGGTCCCTGCGCGCGCTGACCCGGCGAACGCCGGCAGGGCCGGGCCAGGATGGCGCTACCCTCCGGACCCTTGTCCGAGACCAAGACTCTCGTCATCGCGGAGAAGCCGTCGGTCGGCCGCGATCTCACGCGGGTGCTCCCGGGCCCCTTCCAGAAGCACGAGGGCTACCTCGAGGGTCCCGAGCACGTCCTGACCTGGGCCGTCGGCCATCTCGTCCAGCTCGCCGAGCCCGACGAGTACGACGCGAAGTTCAAGAAGTGGCGCATGGCCGACCTGCCGATCGTGCCCGACAAGTTCAAGCTCGTCGTGCGCGACGAGCGCTCCAAGAAGCAGATGTCGGTCGTCACGCAGCAGCTCAAGCGCGCGGACGTCGACAGCGTCATCAACGCCTGCGACGCCGGCCGCGAGGGCGAGCTCATCTTCGCCTACCTCTACGAGAAGGCGGGCTCCAAGAAGCCGGTCAAGCGCCTGTGGCTGTCGTCCATGACGAAGGCGGCGATGCAGCGCGCCTTCGAGGAGCTGCGCCCGGCCGAGGAGTTCGCCAAGCTCGAGGCCGCGGCGCGCTCGCGCTCGGAGTCGGACTGGATCGTCGGCATGAACGCCACGCGCGCGGCGACGATCCGCCTGCGCTCCTCGTTCGACGGCGCCGTCTCGCTCGGACGGGTGCAGACCCCGACGCTGGCGATCATCACCCGCCGCGAAGAGGAGATCCGCGCCTTCGAGCCCGAGCCGTACTGGCTCGTCGACGCGCTCTTCGAGGCCGCCGGCGAGCGGACGTACGAGGGCCGCTACCACGACGGCGCCAAGCCCCGGCTGGCGACGGCCGAGCAGGCGGACGCGATCGCCGCCGCGGTGCGCGAGCAGGCCGGCGCGATCACCGCGCTGGACCGCAAGGAGCGCAAGGAGCGCGCGCCGCTGCTCTACGACCTCACGTCGCTGCAGCGCGACGCCAACGGCCGCTTCGGGTTCACCGCGCGCCGCACGCTCGCCGCCGCGCAGCGCTGCTACGAGGAGCACAAGGTCCTGACGTATCCGCGCACGAGCTCGCGCTACCTCACGAGCGACATGATCGGCGAGCTCAAGCCGACCGCGGGCCACGTCGGCGGCGCGTCGCGCGAGCTGCAGACCGCCGCCGCCTACGTGCAGGGCCTGGACGTGCTGCCGCTCGGGCGCGTCGTCGCCGACGACAAGGTCGGCGACCACCACGCGATCATCCCGACGAACTCGCCGCACAAGCTCGACAAGCTCTCCGACGACGACCGGCGCATCTACGACCTCGTCTCGCGGCGCTTCCTGGCGATCTTCCATCCCGAGGCCGTCTTCGAGAACACGAAGGTCGAGACGACGGTCGCCGGCCACGTCTTCCGCACGTCGGGCAAGGTGCTGCTCGTGCCCGGCTGGCGCGGCGTCTACGGCGAGCTGCCCGAGACGAGCAGCGCCGAGGACGACGCCGGCCGCGACCAGCAGCTGCCCAAGCTCGAGCTCGACGAGGCCGTCCAGACGCGTCAGGTCGACGCGCTGGAGAAGGAGACCCAGCCGCCGCGGCGCTACTCCGACGCGTCGCTGCTGGGGGCGATGGAGACCGCCGGGCGGCTCGTCGACGACGACGAGATGCGCGAGGCGATGAAGGAGTCGGGCATCGGCACGCCCGCGACCCGGGCCTCGATCATCGAGCGGCTCATCGACGTCGGCTACGTCGAGCGCGACGCGCGCTCGCTCGTCGCCACCGAGAAGGGCCTGAACGTCATCCGCCTGCTCGGCGAGCACCCGCTGACCTCGCCCTCGCTCACCGGCGACTGGGAGCAGCGCCTCGGCAAGATCGAGCGCGGCGAGGAGCCGCGCGGGCGCTTCATGTCCGACATCGCCGGCTTCGCCCAGTCCACCGTGCAGGAGCTCGACGCCAAGCTCAAGGACGTCCGCATCCCCCGCGCGAACCTCGGCCCGTGCCCGGTCTGCGGCAACGACATCGTCGAGAATCGCAAGGGCTTCTCGTGCTGGTCGCGCGAGGATCCGGGCTGCGGCTTCGTCATCTGGAAGGCCAAGGCCGGCAAGACCCTCCCGATCGCCGTCGCGAAGGAACTCATCGCGACAGGTCGAACGGCGAAGCCGGTGACCGGCTTCAAGGGACGCAGCGGCCGCTCGTTTCGTGCGAAGCTTGCGCTGCAGCAGAGCGAGGAGGGCAAGTGGCGGGTGGAGTTCGATGAGGCGTGGGCCAAGGAAGGCGCCAAGAGCGCGCCCGAGCCGTCGGGCGCCGACGGCGCCGAGGTCGCCGCGGCCGGCTCGAAGGCCGAAGCCGCGGCCTAGCGCCGTGGCGCCGCCGCGGCCCGCGCGCGCCGGGGTCGCTCGATGAGGCTGCTCGCGGTCGGGGCCGTGCTCGTCGTCGGGGCCCTCGCCCTGCTCGGAGCCGGCGCCTTCTCGTCCGACGGATCGGGCGCCGGGATCGCGTCGGCGCCGATGCCGGTGCAGCCGCTGCCCCCGCCGCTGCCCGAGGAGGACGCGCAGGACGCCGTCGGACCGCTGCCCGAGCCGGCGGGCGCGGCGCGCGTGGACCTCTCACGGGCCTCGCTCATGCCGTACCTGGCGCTGAGGCCCGAGCCCAAGGCCGGCCTCGCGTTCGACCTCGCCGACGGCCGGCTGCTGTGGCGACGCAACGCGACCACGGTGCGGCCGATCGCGAGCCTGACGAAGCTCATGACCGCGCTGCTCGCCGTCGAGCGCTTCGGCCCGCGCGACCGCGTCCGGATCGCCCGCGCCACCGACTGGGTCGGCGGCTCGCGGATGGCGGGCCTCAAGCCGGGACGGCGCGTGCGCGCGGAGGTGCTGCTCAAGGGCCTGCTCATCTCCTCGGCCAACAACGCGGCCGCCGCGCTCGCGATCGCCGGCGCGGGATCCGAGCGCGCCTGGGTGGAGCTCATGAACCGGCGCGCGCGCGTGCTGGGACTGACGTGCACGCACTACGCCGACCCGCACGGCCTGGACCCGCGCAACGAGTCCTGCGCGGCCGACGTCGCGGCGCTCGCGATGCGCGCGATGAACGAGCCGCGGATCGCGCGGATCGCCGCCAAGCGCTACGCGCGCGTCTGGCCGGGCGCGGGCCGCAAGCTCACCCTGCGCACGACGAACCACCTGCTGCGCGACGGCTATCCCGGCGCCATCGGCCTGAAGACCGGCTTCACGAACCCCGCCCGCTTCTGCCTGGTCGCGATCGTGGAGCGCGGCGGGCGGCGCATCGGGATCGTCGTGCTCGGCGCGCGCGACGCGTTCGCCGTCGCGCGCCGGGTGGCCCGCGAGGCGGTTCGCGCCGGGGCGCTGCCGGCGGCGTAGCGCGGCGGGCGATGCGCATCCTCGTCGTTGAGGACGGCGACGGCGTCACGGAGGCGCTGCTGTCACCGCAGGCGCCGCGCGTCTACGAGGTGGCGCGGGCCCGAACGGCCGCGGAGGCGCTTGCGGCGCGCCGTCACGGACCGCCGGCAGACCTCGTGCTGCTCGATCTCCGCGTGGCCGGCCATGACGGCGCCGAGCTGGGCGCCGCGCTGCGAGCCGAGCACGACGCGCCGCTCATCGTCGTCACGGACCGCGGCGAGGCCGAGGCGGGCGCGGAGATCGCGCGCCACGCCGCCGACGACTGGGTCCTGCGGCCGTTCTCGACCGCCGAGCTGCTGGCGCGCACGGAGGTCGTGCTGCGCCGCGCCCGGGGGCCCGAGCCGGAGCCGCCGATCGAGGTCGGCCAGCTGAGGATCGAGCTCGGCGCGCGGACGGTCGCGGCCGGTGCGGAGGCCGTCGTCCTGACCGACGAGGAGTTCGACCTGCTGGCCGCGCTCGCGCGCGCCGAGGGCGCGCCCGTCGAGCGCCGGCGGCTGCTCGCCGAGGCGTGGGGGGCCGAGGGGCCCCGGAGGTCGGGCACGCTCGACGTCCACGTCGCGGCGCTGCGCTCCAAGCTCGGCCCCTGGGCGACGATCGAGATCGTGCGCGGCGTCGGCTATTGCCTGACCCGCGCCCGGCGACCCGTGAGCCGGGGTGACCGGCCCCGGAGCGGGCCGGATCCCGCGCGCCGCCGAGCGGACGCGTGACGATCGCGCCGTCCGCGCGTAGTGTGCGCACACGCTCGATCTCGGAGGACGTCATGGCGGCCATGAGGACTCAAACGACCCTGTACCGACCGACCCCGGCTCTGGCGGCCGCGCTCGTCGCGCTGCTCGCGGCGCTCCTGGCCGCCCCGGCCCCCGCGCCCGCGGCGAAGCAGCGCGCCAAGCGCGCCGCCCTGCCCGCGTTCTCCTCCTGCAGCTCGCTGCTGTCCTACGCGCGGCGCGGCGCGCGCCGCACCGGCGGGCGCACCGGCGTGCCGCTGCGCGCCGGCGTGCTCGACGCGCAGGTGCTCTCGCGGCCGGTCACCGCCGACTCCGCCGGGCCGCCCATGACGGGGGCTCCGCTGCCGGCCGCGGCCGAGGGCGGACGCAGCGCGCCCGCGGCGCCCGCCTTCTCGCAGACCAACGTCCAGGAGGCCGGCGTCGACGAGCCCGACATCGTCAAGAGCGACGGACGCACGATCTTCGCGATCTCCGACGGCAAGCTGCGCGCGATCGACGTCACGGGCGCGCCCCGGCTCGTCGGCACGCTCGAGCTCCCCGGCGGCTACGGCCATCAGCTCCTGCTGCGCGGCGACCGCATGCTCGTCATGAGCAGCTCCTACGGCGGCGTGGCGTTCGCCTCCGACGTCATCGTCGGCTCGTCGGAGCTCGTGCTCAGCGAGGTCGACGTCGGCGATCCGGCGGCCATGCGCGTGCGGCGGACGATGACGACCGAGGGCGCGCTCGTCGACGCGCGGCTGACCGGCGAGACCGCGCGCGTCGTCGTCGGCGCCTCGCCGGACCCGATGCCGGCCAGGGCGATCTCGCGGACGCGGGTGCGCAGCTTCGTCCCGCGGACCGTGCTGAGGAGCAAGGTGTCGGGCCGCACGTTCCGCCGCTCGCTCGTCGGCTGTCGCGACGTGCGCCACCCGCGCAGCTTCTCGGGCCTGGACCTGCTGACGGTGCTGACGATCGATCTCGACAAGGGCCTGTACAGCGTCGATCGCGACGCGATCATGGCGGGCGCGCAGACGGTCTACGCGTCGACGACGGGCCTGTACGTGGCCAGCCGGCGCTACTCGCCCGCGCTCGAGTCCGGGCGCACGGTGCCGCAGCGCAGCCGCACCGAGATCCACCGCTTCGACGCCTCGCGCCCGGGCCGGACGACCTACGCGTCCTCGGGCAGCGTGTCGGGCTTCGTGCTCAACCAGTACTCGCTGTCGGAGTTCGACGGGGCGCTGCGCGTCGCCTCGACCGAGGAGCCGCAGTGGTTCGACGGGCGCCTGTCGCGCGACAGCGAGTCCTTCGTGACCGTGCTGCGCGAGCGCGGCACGTCGCTCGCGACGCTCGGGCGCGTCGACGGCCTGGGCAGGGGCGAGCGCATCTACGCCGTGCGCTTCGCCGGCGACCGCGGCTACGTCGTGACGTTCCGCCAGGTCGACCCGCTCTACACGCTGGATCTGTCGCGCAAGACCGACCCGCGCGTCGCGGGCGAGCTGAAGATCCTCGGCTACTCGGCCTACCTGCACCCGATCTCCGAGGACGTGCTGCTCGGCGTCGGCCAGGACGCCACGGCGGCGGGCCGCACGCAGGGCACCCAGCTCTCGCTGTTCGACGTCTCCGACGCGCGCCGGCCGGCGCGCCTGGCGCAGGCGTCGCTCGGGCAGAGCTCCTCGTCGCAGGCCGAGTTCGATCCGCACGCCTTCCTGTACTGGGCGCCGTCGCGCCTGGCGGTCATCCCGCTGTCGGTCTACGGCGACCGCGGCCAGGACTTCGACGGCGCCGTGGGCTTCGCGATCGGCGCGTCGAGCATCGCCGAGGCGGGCCGGATCGAGCACCCGGCGGGCGAGGGCGGCTACGTGCCGCCGATCGGCCGCTCGCTCGTCGTCGGCGACACGCTGTACACGCTGTCGTTCGCGGGCCTGGCGGCGAACCGGCTCGACACGCTCGCGTCGCAGTCGTTCACGGAATTTCCGTAGACGGCGCGCGCCGCGGCGTCGGACCGTCGGACCGACCCGCGACCATGCCGGTGTGCCGCTCACGCTCGTCACCGGTCCCGCGAACGCCGAGAAGGCGAAGGTCGTCCTCGACGGCTACCGCGCCGCGCTGCGCCGCGGGGCGGCGCCGATCCTCGTCGTGCCGACGTTCGAGGACGTCGAGCGCTACCGCGCCGAGCTGGCGGCCGCGGGGATCGTCTTCGGCGCGGACGTCGTGCGCTTCGCCTGGCTCGTCGAGGAGTGCGCGCGCCGCGGCGGCGTGCGCGGCCGTCCGCTCGGCCGGCTCGCGCGCGAGCGGGTCGCGGCGGCCGCGGTCAGGGCCGCGCCGCTGCGGGCCCTGGCGGCGTCGGCGGGCACGCGCGGCTTCGCGGCCGAGCTGCTGGCGCTCGTCGACGAGCTCGAGGAGCTGCGCGTCACGCCGCAGCGCCTGACGCAGGCCCTGCGCGCGTGGGCCGGCGACGACGCGGGCCGGCGCGCCTACGCCGACGAGGTCAGCGGGCTCTACGGCGGCTACCGGCGGCGCCTGGAGCGCCTCGGCCGGCTCGACCGGCCGCTCTTCGAGGCGGCCGTGCTCGACGCGCTGCGCGAGCGCCCGGCCGCCTGGGGGGAGACGCCGGTCTTCCTCTACGGCTTCGACGACCTGACAGCGCTGCAGCGCGACACCGTCGAGACGCTCGCCGCAACCGGCGCGGAGGTCGTGCTCTCGCTCGCCTACGAGCCCGGCCGGATGGCGTTCGCCGGCCGCGCGACGGCCTTCGGCGAGCTGCGTCGCGAGGGCGTCGGGCACCGGGCGCTGGCGGCGCGCGCCGAGCACTACGCGCCGCGCTCGCGGGATGCCCTGCACCACCTCGAGCGCGGCCTCTTCGAGCTCGACGGCGGGCGGCTCTTCGACCCCGACCCGGTCGAGCCGGGCGCCGCGATCACGCTCCTGCAGGGCGGTGGCGAGCGTGCCGAGCTCGAGCTCGTCGCCGCCGAGGCGGCGCGGCTCATCGGCGAGGAGGGCGTCGCCCCCGACGAGATCGCGATCGTGCTGCGCTCGCCCGGCGAGCGGGCCGCGCTGCTGAGCGAGGTGCTCGGCGGCTTCGGCGTGCCGTTGGCGCTGGACCGGCGCGTCGCGCTCGGCCACACGCCGCTCGGTCGCGGCCTGATCGGCCTGCTGCGCTGCGCGCTGCCCGGCGGCGCCGCCGGGGACCTCATCGCCTACCTGCGCACGCCCGGCCTGCTCGAGCAGCCGGCGCTCGCCGACGAGCTCGAGGCCCAGGCGCGCCGCGAGGGCGCCCGCAGCGCCGCCGCCGCGCGCGGCATCTGGGAGCGCCGGCGCTGGCCCCTGGACGCCGTCGACCGCGTGCTCGCGGCGCAGGCCCGCGGCGGCGCCGAGCTCGCCGAGCGCCTCGCGGCCGAGCTGCTGGCGCTGTTCACCGCACCGCGGCGGCGCGCCGCGCAGGTCCTCGCCGGCCTCGAGGCGCAGGACGCCGCGGTCCTGCGCGCGGGCCGCCGCGCGCTCGAGCAGCTCGCGACGCTCGCCCGCGCCGACGCCGCGCTCGCGCCGCAGCCCGAGGAGCTCGCCGCGGTCCTGCACGACCTCGACGTCTTCCTCGGCACGCGTCCGGGGCCGGGCCTCGTGACGGTCGCCGAGCCGCTGTCGCTGCGCGCCAGGCGCGTGCGGGTGCTCTTCGCCTGCGGCCTGCAGGAGGGCACGTTCCCGGCCGCGCCGCGGCGCGAGCCGTTCTTCGCCGACACCGAGCGCGAGCAGATCGCCGCCGCGTCGGGACTGCGGCTGCGCCGCCGCGACGACCTCGGCGCGGAGCGCTACCTCTTCTACGCGACCGTCTCGCGGCCCGAGGAGCGCCTGTACCTCTCCTGGCACGAGGCCGGCGACGACGGCGAGCCCGCCGTGCGCTCGTTCTTCGTGTCCGACGTCTGCGACCTCTTCGGGCCCGCGCTCGAGCGCGGCCGCCGGACGCGCTCGCTCGGCGAGGTCCGCTGGCCGGACGGCGCCGTCCCGAGCGAGCGCGAGCGCCTGCGCGACGAGGCCGCGAGCGGGCCGCGGCGGCGCGAGGCGCCGATCGCCCCGCTGTCGGACGAGCGGCTCGTCGCGGCGCTGCGCGACCGCCCGAGCTGGTCGGCATCGGGGATCGAGCTGTGGGCGAGCTGCCCGGTGCGCTGGTTCGTCGAGCGGCTGCTGCGCCCGGAGGGCCTGGACCCCGACCCGGAGGCGATCCTCCGCGGCGCGCTGACGCACTGCGTGCTGGAGGCCGTCGTCCGGGGGCTCATCGAGACGACCGGCAGCGGGCGCCTGGACGCCGCCGCCCTGCCGGCCGCGCGGGAGATGGCCGCGGCCGCTATCGAGCGCTTCGAGGGCACCGAGGAGATGACGATGTCGCGCGATCCCAGCCGTCAGCGCGCGATGCAGCGCCGCCTGCGCGCCGACGTGCTGCGCTACCTCGATCACGCCGCGGCGAGCGGCTCGCAGCTCGCGCCTGCGATGCTCGAGGTCGAGTTCGGCGGCCCGGAGGACGCGCACGGGCCGCTCGAGCTGCCCGGCGGGGTGCGCCTGCGCGGGCGCATCGACCGCATCGACACCGCCGCCGACGGCAGCGCGCTCGTCTACGACTACAAGGGCCGCGTCGCCGTCGAATCCGCGCACTGGCGCTCCAGGCGCAAGTACCAGGCGGCGCTCTACGTGCTCGCCGCGCGCGACGTGCTCGGCCTGGACCCCGTCGGCGGGCTCTACCAGCCGATCGGCGGCCGCGACGCCCGCGCGCGGGGCCTCCTCCTCGCCGACGCCGACCCGGGCCTCGCCGTCGTGCGCAACGATCGCAAGCCTCGCGAGGAGTTCGACGAGATCGTCGACGGCGTGCTCGAGGACGTCCTCGCCACCGTCGCCGAGCTGCGCGCCGGCGCCCTCGCGCCGCGCCCGGACACCTGCGGCTACAACGACGCGGGCTGCTCGTACCCGTCGATCTGCCGCTGCGAGGCCGCGTGATCGGCGAGCACGTCCCGCGCGCCCCGGCCGCCGGGGGCGGACCCGGCGCGCCGGCGGGATCGCGCGCGCTGCTCGGCCCGGGCGGGCGCGCCTTCACCGCAGAGCAGTCCGAGGCGATCCGCCGCCGCGACGGCTCGCTGCTGCTCGAGGCCAACGCCGGCAGCGGCAAGACGTCGGTGCTCGTCGAGCGCTTCGTGCGCTCGGTGCTCGAGGACGGCGTGCGGCCGGGGCGCATCCTGGCGATCACGTTCACCGAGCGCGCCGCCGGCGAGCTGCGCGCGCGGGTGCGCGAGCGCTTCGTCGAGCTCGGCCACCGCGAGGAGGCGCGCGAGACCGAGGCGGCCTGGGTCTCGACGATCCACGGCTTCTGCGCGCGCGTGCTGCGCGCGCATGCCGTCACGGCGGGCCTGGACCCGGCGTTCACCGTCCTCGACGAGGCGGCCGCGCGCCCGCTGCGCGACCTCGCCTGGGACGATGCGCTCGCGCGGCTGCTCGACGGCGAGCAGGGCGCCGCCGCGCTCGATCTCGTCGCCGCCTACGACGCCGACCGGCTGCGCACGGCGATCGCGCGGGCGCACGACGCGCTGCGCAGCGCCGGGCAGACGCGCCCGCGGCTGCCGCAGCCGCAGGCGCCCGCCGACCCGGGGCGCCTGCGCGACGCGCTGGCCGCCGCCCGCGACGCGGCCGCCGCCGAGCTGGCCCGCGCGGGCGACCTGAGGACCGTCGGCGTCGCGCGCGAGCGGCTGGAGCGCTGCGCCGAGCTGCTCGCCGCCGGCGACCGCTCCCCCGAGCTCGGGACCCTGACGCTCGGCATGGGCGCCAACGCGCTGAGGACGCCGGTCTGCGACGGCTACCGCGCCGCCCTGGACGCCTACGCGACGGCGTGCCGGGACGCGCGCGCGACGGCGGCGGTCGCGCTGCTCGACGAGCTGCTCGGCGGCTACGCCGACGCCTTCGCCACCGCCAAGCGGGCCCGTGCCGCGCTGGACTTCGACGACCTCGAGCTGCACGCGCGCGACCTGCTGCGCGACGAGCCGGCGCTGCGCGCCGCCTACGCCGAGCGCTTCGACCGCGTCATGGTCGACGAGCTGCAGGACTCCAACCCACTGCAGCTCGAGCTCTTCCGGGCGCTGGACCGCGACGACCTGTTCCTCGTCGGCGACGAGCAGCAGTCGATCTACGGCTTCCGCCACGCCGACGTCGACGTCTTCCGCGCGCTGCGCGCGCAGTTCGCCGCGCGGGGCCGCGTCGCGACGCTCGCGACGAACTTCCGCTCGCACGGCGCGATCCTCGACACGATCAACGAGGCCTTCGCGCCGCGCCTGGGCCCCGGCTTCGTCGCGCTGCGCGAGGGGCGCGACACCGCGCCCGCGCCCGGCCCGCTCGTCGAGCTGCTGCTGACCGACCAGGCCGGCTGGGAGGACGTCGACCTCGGCCCGGTCAGCCCGGGCACGAAGCCGTGGCGGCAGGCCGAGGCGCGCCTGCTGGCCCAGCGCGTGCGCGACCTCGTCGACGCGGGCCTGCATCGCGCGGAGGACGTCGTCGTCCTGCTGCGGGCGCTCACCGACCTGCCGGTCTTCGAGCGCGCGCTGCAGGACCAGGGGCTGTTGACGATGTCGGTCGGCGGCAGCGGCTACTGGGGCCGGCAGGTCGTGCGCGACCTGTGCGCCTGGCTCGCGGCGCTCGCCAACCCGCGCGACGAGGCCGCGCTGTACGGCGTGCTCGCCTCGCCGCTCGTCGGCCTGTCCTCCGACGCGCTCGCCCACGTCGCGGCGGCGGGCGGACGCGGACGCGCCTGGCGGGCGATCGAGCACGACGGCGCGCTGCGCGAGCTGCTGGCCGACGACGACCGCGAGCGCCTGGACGTCTTCGCGGTCCGCTTCGCCGCCGAGCGCGCGCTCGCCCCGCGCCTCGCGCTCGACGAGCTGCTGCGGCGCGTCGTCGACGCGACGGGCTACGACCTGCACGTGCTCTCGCTCGCGGGCGGCGAGCGCCGCCTGGCCAACGTCCACAAGCTCATGCGCCTCGCCGCGGCCTTCGAGCGCGACCGCGGCCGCGACGTCCGCGGCCTCGCCGACCTCGCGACGGCCGAGCTCGAGGCCGACGCGCGCGAGAACGACGCGCCCGTCGAGCTCGGCGACGTCAAGGCCGTGCGGCTCATGTCGATCCACGCGGCGAAGGGGCTCGAGTTCCCGGTCGTCTGCCTCGCCGATCTCGGCCGCCGGCGCCCGGGCGACGGCGACGAGGACCTGCTCGTGGCCGACGGGGAGGTCGGCCTGCGGCTCGTCGGCCTCGACGGCACGAGCGAGCCGGCGCTCGCGCACGACCGCCTGCGCGAGCGCGCCCGCGAGCGCGCCGCCCGCGAGGAGGAGCGCGTCATGTACGTGGCGGCGACCCGCGCGCAGGAGCGGCTCGTCGTCAGCGGCGGCGCGCGGCTGGACGCCTGGCCGCAGGAGGGGCCGAAGTCCTCGCCGCTGGCCTGGCTGGGGTGCGCGCTGCTCGGCGGCGACCTGCGCGCCATGCCCGACGCGGCCGACCCGTCGCACGAGGTCGCCTTCGGCGCCGCCCGCGTGCTCTGCTGCGTCAACCGCCCGGAGACGGTCGGCCGCGTCCTGCGGACCGGCTCCCTGGCGCCCGCCGGCGCGAGCCTGCCCGTCGCGCCCGCGCCGGCCCCGCGCCCCGTCGAGCCCGAGCCCGCGGCGCGGCCCGAGCCGGTCCGCGCGCTGTCGTACTCGCGGCTGTCGGCGTGGAGGGCGTGCGGCTATCGCTACTACCTGCAGCGCGTGCTCGGCCTGCCCGACGAGCAGCCCGAGCCCGGCGCAGCCGAGGCGGCAACCGGGATCGACGCCCGCACGCGCGGGTCGCTCGTCCATGCCCTGCTCGAGCGCGACGACGGCGATCCGGCGCGGATCGCCGCCTCCTGGGGCCTGGAGCTGACCGAGGACGAGTCGGCCGACGTGCAGCGGCTGGCCCGTGCCTTCGAGCAGTCGCCGCTCGCCGCGCGGATCGCCCGCGCGCGCAGCGCCGAGCGCGAGCACGGCTTCACGGTCGCCGTCGGCGGCACGCTGCTGACCGGCGTGATCGACGTCATCGCCCGCGAGCGCGGCGGGGCGTGGCTCGTCGTCGACTACAAGACCGACGCCGCCCCGCCCGATCTCGACCTTCCCGCGTACGTCGAGCAGCGCTACGGCGTCCAGCGCCGCATCTACGCGCTGGCGGCCCTGCTCGGCGGCGCGCGGCGCGTCGAGGTCGCCTACGCCTTCCTCGAGCGCCCGGTCGAGCCGGTCGCCGAGCGCTTCGAGGCGGCCGATGCCGAGCGCCTCGAGGCCGAGGTGCTCGCCCTCGCGGCCGGGTTGCTGGCGGGCGAGTACCCGGTGACGCCCGCGCCGCACCGCGAGCTGTGCGAGACCTGCCCCGGCCGGCGCGGGCTCTGCTCCCATCCGGAGGAGATGACGCGCAGACCACGCGCGGACCTGTGACGACTCCGCGCGGTCTCGGCGGCGCGGCCGCGGCGTACCCGCTCGCCCCGCCGTCCGTTGCTCGCCGCCCGACTGTGCCGCGGGCTCCGAGCGCCGCCCGGTTCAGCCCGGTCGGGCCGTCTCCGCGCTGGGAGGCGCGAGCGCGTTGCCGGCGTAGTCGTCGACGTCCGACGGCGGCGGGCCGCCCGTCCGGCCCTTGCGATCGACGACGCTGTTGAGCTCGGCCCCGAAGAGGAACGCGATGCTCGAGAGGTACAGCCACAGCAGCAGGACGATCGCGCCCGCGAAGGCGCCGTACGTCGCTCCGTACTTGCCGAAGTTCGAGACGTAGAAGAAGAAGCCCGCCGACGCGACGATCCAGATGCCGACGCCGGCGAGGCCGCCCGGCGTGACGATCCGGCGGCGCCGCGCGGCGATGTCGGGAGCGAACGCGAAGACCATCGCGTACATGCCGAGCACGGCCGCGATCGCCACGCCCCAGCGCGCGACGCGCCAGATCGTCGCGGCGGTGTCGCCGAGCCCGATCGTGCCGAACAGGTCGCCGGCCAGCTCGCCCCCGAGGAAGACCGACAGCAGCGCGACGAGGGCGAGCACGATGACCAGCAGCGTGAAGCCGACGTCGGCGAGCTTGTGGGCCACGAAGCCGCGCGTCTCCTCGGTGTCGTAGATGTCGTTCAGCGCGCGGCCGGCGGCGCCGAACGCGCCCGAGGCCCCGTAGAGCGCGACCGCGATGCCGATGACGAGCGCGAACGAGACCGCCCCGCCGCCGGCGTCCACCGTCTTCGTCAGCAGCGCCTCGAGGGCCTCGGTCACGTCGGCGGGGGCGCCGTTGTCGCGGGCGTATCCGACGGCGTCGGCGACGAGCGACCGGTCGCCGAGCAGCCCGAGCAGCGAGACGCAGACGAGCAGCGCCGGGAAGAGCGACATCATCACGTAGTACGTCAGCGACGCGGCGCGGTCGGACATCTCGTCGGCCTGGAACTTCTTGAAGGCCCGCTTGACGACGTCGATCATGTGCGTAGAGGGTGCCCGCGCTCGAGCGAGGCTAAGCGGCGGGCCGCGGCGGCCCCCGTCAGCGCGAGCGGTCGGGCAGCAGCGCGTGCCCGTCCGCGACGGCGTGCGCGAGGTCGACGACGCGGCGGTTGGCGCGGCGCGCGTGGCCGCGCAGAAGCTCGAACGCGGCGTGGTCGTCGATGCGGTGGCGCTCCATGAGGATGCCCTTCGCGCGCTCGATCGTGCCGCGGCGCTCGAGCGCGTTCTCGAGCCGCTCGACCTGCTCGGTGAGGCGCGTCTTCTCGTTGTGGCGCTGGATCGCGAGCTCGATCGCGCCCTGGACCTCGCTGGAGAAGTGGGGGCGGGCGAACGCGTCGATGCCGCGCTCGGCCGCGCGGCGCACGAAGTCCGTGTCGTGGGAGCCGAGCAGCGCGATGAGCGGACCGCGCGCGTACTCGGCGATCTCCTCGACGAGATCGAGCGCGTGCTCGTCGTCGCCGTGCACGACGACGACCGACAGATCGGGGTCCTCCCGGGCGATGATCTCGCCCGCCTGGCGCACGCTGACGGCATGGGCGGTGACCTCGTGTCCGAGGTCGGCGAGCAGCTCGTCGGTCGCGCGCAGCGTCGCCTCGTCCTCGTCGGCGGCGAACACCCGCAGGCCCTTGGTCTTCGTGTCGTCTGGCATAGCTCGGCCGGGGTTTTGCGCCTCGACCTTGGGTATCATGCCCATACGCGCGGCCGATCACCCCGCCGCGCACCGAAAGCGCCCCAAACCCTCCGGCGCCATGCAGGTAAGGCCGGAGGTTCGCGTGGCCGCAGCTCGAACATCAGACGTCTGCTCAGGGAACCGGTCATGCTCATGACCACGCGCCCGCCGACGACGACGCGCGGCTCCGGACCGGAGCGCTCGCGCGAGGACCGAGACCTGTTCCTGCGCTATCACCGCGACGCCGACCTGCAGGCCCGCGACCAGCTCGTCGAGCGCTTCATGCCGCTCGCCCGCCAGCTCGCGCGCCGCTACCAGCGTGCGAGCGAGCCGCTGGAGGACCTGCTGCAGGTCGCGTCCCTCGGGCTCATCAAGGCGATCGACCGCTTCGACCCGGATCGCGACATCGCGTTCTCGTCCTACGCCGTGCCGACGATCCTCGGCGAGATCAAGCGCTACTTCCGCGACCGCACGTGGGCCGTGCGCGTGCCACGCGACCTGCAGGAGCTCACGCTGCGCGTCGACCGCGCGGTCGCGGACCTGTCCGACGCTCTGCACCGCCAGCCGTCCGTGCCCGAGATCGCCTCGGCCGTCGGCACCGATCCCGAGCACGTGCTCGAGGCGCTGCAGGCGGGCGGCGCCTACCGCGCGGTCTCCTTCGACGCACCGCGCACCGGCGGCGACGAGGAGGTCACGACCGTCGCCGACTCGATCGGCGTCGCCGAGCAGGGCTTCGACCGCGCCGAGGAGCGCGCGACGCTGCAGGTGCTGCTGTCGATGGTCACGCCGCGCGAGCGCGACGTGCTGCGCATGCGCTTCGAGCGCGACATGACGCAGGCGGAGATCGGCGAGGTCATCGGCGTCAGCCAGATGCAGGTCTCGCGCATCATCCGCCAGGCGATCGCGCGCCTACGCGCGGCGGCCGACGGGCCGCTCGCCTGACGTCGCTCCCGGCGCGTTCGACGCCGGAGGCTGCAGGGCATGACACGCCCCGATGGCCGGCAGGAACCCGTCGAAGTCCGAGGAGACCGAGCACGAGCGGCTCAACCGCGAGCTCGACCAGCTGCTCAACGAGCTGCGCGTCGCGATGCCGGGCGTCCAGGTGCTCTTCGCGTTCCTGCTCGCGGTCCCGTTCCAGGGGCGCTTCACATCCGTCACCGAGTTCCAGACGCACGTCTACTTCGTGACGCTCATGGCCGCCGCGACGGCGTCGGCGCTGTTCATCGCGCCGACCGCGTACCACCGGCTCATGTTCAAGGCGCGCGACAAGCCGCGGCTCATCAGCATCTCGACGAAGCTCGCGGTCGCGGGCCTGGTCTGCCTGGCGATTGCGATGAACGGCGCCGTGCTGCTCGTCACCGACATCCTGTTCGACCGCACGACGGTCATCATCACCGTGACGCTGACCGCGTCGCTGTTCGCCGGGCTGTGGTTCGTGCTCGGATTGGTCCGCCGGCTGTCGGGGCAGCACAGCCACTGATGGCCGATCAAGACCTCCCGCCCCGCCGCGATCCTCGACATCGACGGCACGCTCGTCGACTCCAACTACCAGCACGCGATCGCCTGGTATCGCGCCTTTCGCATGCACGGCCTGACGATCCCGGTGTGGCGCTGTCACCGCGCGATCGGCATGGGCGGCGACCAGCTCGTGCCGCACCTCGCCGGCGAGGGATTCGCGCGCGAGCACGGCGACGACGTGCGCACCGCCGAGCACATCCTCTACCAGCAGCTCGCCCACGAGGTGCAGCCCTTCGAAGGGGCGCGCGGCCTCATCGAGGACCTCAAGGCGCGCGGCTGCAAGGTCGTGCTCGCGTCCTCGGGCAAGCCGGGGGACGTCGCCCGCTACGTCGACCTGCTCGACGCGCGCGAGCTCGCCGACGGCTGGACGGACTCCGGCAGCGTCGAGCGCACGAAGCCCGAGCCCGACCTCGTCGGCGCGGCGCTCGAGCTCGCCGGCGGCGGGCCGGGCATCATGGTCGGCGACTCGACGTGGGACGTCGAGGCGGCCGCGAAGCTCGACGTCCAGACGATCTGCGTGCGCACCGGCGGCTTCGGCGCCGACGAGCTGCGCGAGGCCGGCGCCGCCGCCGTCTTCGACTCGATCGGCGAGCTGCGCGAGCGCTTGGACGAGACGCCGTTCGGGTAAGCGCGCCTGCATGCCTCTCCTGCTCGCCCGCTCGATCCCCACGCTGAAGGTTCCCTCGCCCGGCGAGGCGCCGACGCCGGTCGTCCCCGAGCCGTCGATCGTTCCGGACCCCGAGCCGGCGCCGTCGCCCGGACCTCCCGGCGACCCGCAGCCGCCGACGGTCCCCGAGCCCGACCCGGACCGCGACGTCCCGATCGATCCGCCGGCCGCCCCTCAGACGGCGTAGGCCGTCTGCAACAGGACGTGCGCGTGGCAGGGAAGCGGGCGCGCGGGGAATATCCTGCTGACATGCCCAGGTCGATCTGGACCGGCGCCATCTCGTTCGGCCTCGTGACGGTGCCCGTCAAGCTGTACTCCGCGGTGTCGCGCAAGAGCGTGCGCTTCCACCAGCTCAACAAGGACACCGGCGTTCGCATCCAGCAGAAGCGCGTGGATCCGACGACGGGCGACGAGGTGGCCTACGAGGACATCGTCAAGGGCTACGAGCTGACGCCCGACCACTACGTCGTCATCGAGCCCGGCGAGCTCGAGGCGCTGGATCCCAAGAAGACGAAGTCGATCGAGATCGAGGACTTCGTCGCGCTCGACGAGATCGACCCGATCTACTTCGACCATCCCTACTACCTCGCGCCGGGCACGGGCGGCGCCAAGCCCTACCGGCTGCTCGTCGAGGCGATGCGCGAGACCGGCCGCGTGGCGATCGCCAACGTCGTCATCCGCTCCAAGCAGCAGCTCGTGGCGGTGCGCCCGATGGGCGACCACACGCTCGCGATGTCGACGATGGTCTATCCCGACGAGGTCATCGACCCGGCGGGGATCGACGAGGTCGCGGCGATCGAGGACATCGCGATCAGCAAGCGCGAGCTCGACATCGCCAAGCAGCTCGTCGACTCGCTCGCCGGCCCGTTCGAGCCCGACAAGTACCGCGACTCCTACCGCGACGAGGTGCTCGCGCTCGTCGAGCGCAAGGCCGAGGGCAAGGAGATCGCGGTGCAGCCGGCGGCGGAGGAGGAGGACGCCGAGGTGCCCGATCTCATGTCGGCGCTCAAGGCGAGCCTCGACGCCGTCAAGGCGCGCGAGGGCAACGGCGGCGCGCCGGCCAAGCCGAAGGAGCCGAAGAAGAAGGCTCCGGCCAAGAAGGCCGCGGGCAAGAAGGCCGCAGCCAAGGGTTAGCGGGGCCGGGGCAGGGTAGAAGCGGTCGGCTCGCATGGCCACCGCCGCCGCCCCCGCACCGCCGCGCCCGACGCGCCCGACGCGCCCGACGCGCCCGAGGCGCCTGCGCCGCTCGGACCCCAGCGCGCCCGGCTACGCGCGGCGGCGCTGCGGCAAGGGCTTTCTCTACCTCGACGAGGAGGGCGGGCGCATCACGGACGCCGAGACCGTCGCGCGGATCGCCGCGCTCGTCATCCCGCCGGCGTGGAACGACGTCTGGATCTCGCCCGACCCGTTCGGCCACATCCAGGCGACCGGCGTCGACGCGCGCGGGCGCAAGCAGTACCTCTACCACCCGCGCTGGCGCGAGCGGCGCGACCAGGAGAAGTTCGACGACATGGTCGCCTTCGCGCGGTCGCTGCCCGCCCTTCGCGCCGTCGTCGACCACGACATCGCGCTCGGCGACCTCTCGCGCGAGCAGGTGCTCGCCTGCGCGGCGCGGCTGCTGGACCGCGGCTTCTTCCGCATCGGCTCGGAGATCTACGCCGTCACGAACGAGACCTACGGCCTGGCGACGATGCTCAAGAGCCACGTCACGCTCGACGGCGAGATCATCCGCTTCGACTACGTCGCCAAGGAGAGCAAGCGCCGCGTGCAGGCGATCACCGACCCGCAGGTCGCCGAGATCGTCGGCACGCTCAAGCGCCGCCGCACGGGCGGCGACGAGCTGCTGGCCTACCGGCGCGGCGGGCGCTGGTGCGACGTGCGCTCGCCGGACATCAACGCCTACCTCAAGGCGGCGACCGGCCGCGACATCTCCGCCAAGGACTTCCGCACCTGGGGCGCCACCGTCCTGGCCGCCGTCGGCCTCGCGGTGCTCGAGCCCGAGCAACTCAGCCAGGCGGCCTGCAAGCGCGCGATCAACCACGCCGTCAAGGAGGTCGCGTTCTACCTCGGCAACACCCCGGCGGTCGCGCGCAGCTCCTACATCGACCCGCGCGTCTTCGATCGCTTCCGCGACGGCCAGACGATCAGGCGCTCGCTGGAGCTCGTCGGCGTGCAGCCGGGCGCGACCGCGATCCAGGGCCCGGTCGAGGAGGCCGTGCTCGACCTGCTCGACGCGGGCTGACGGCGGGGGCGCTCAGCCCGCGGTGCCGCGCGCGGGATCGATCGCCTCGACCGCCTCCTCGCGCGTCGGGACGATCGTGAAGATCTGGTCCAGGCCGGTGATCTCGAACGTCTTGGCGATGTTCTCGTCGACGTTGACGATCGCCAGCGCGCCGTCGCGCGAGCGCAGCCGCTTGACCGCGCCGATGAGCACGCCGAGCGCGGTCGAGTCCAGGAACGTCGTGTCGGTGAGGTCGACGATGATCCTGATCCGGCCCTGCGCGATCGACTCGGCGAGGACCTGCTTGAGCTCCGGGGCCGTGAAGAGGTCGATCTCCCCACGAACCGCGAGCACGTGGCGGTCGCCCTCGATCGAGTGCTCGGTGATCGCGAACTCAGGTGACATCGGATTGCCTCCTGTCGGTCGGGGACGGCATCTGGGCGTCGAAGCCCAGGCGGATGAGCAGGTACTCGCCGTCGCCGTCGCCGTTGGCCGAGGTGGACCTCAGGTCGTCGGCGACCTGCTCGAGGATGTTGCCCAGGCCCGGCAGCGCGGCGGAGGCGACGAGGCCGTCGGCGCCGCCGCGGCGCAGCGGCCCGACGCGCAGCTCGACCGACCCCAGGCGCGCGACCACATGGACCTTGACGCGCCCGTCGTCGCTGAACGAGCCGGCCTTCGCGGCGACCGCGTCGGCGACGAGCAGCGCGTCGTCGAGGCGGTCGATGGGGCAGTCCGCGCGGGCGGCGAGCATGCCCACGACGCGACCCAGGACGGGCGCGCTGAGCGGTCCGCTCGCCACGCCGACCCATGCCTGGTTGAAGACCGGCTCCTCGCTCACGCGGGCTCCAGGTCCTCGTCCAGGCGGAAGGTCATGCGGACCTCCGTGTGCTCGGCGGCGTCCTTGCCGAGCTCGAGCGTCTCGGCCAGGGTGGCGATGAGGGGAAGACCGAGGCCGAGGCCGGGGGAGTCCGGCCGCGGGACGATGCCCCGGCCGTTGTCGCGGATGACGACGCTGAGGCGCACGTCGCCGTCGATGGTGGCGTCGACCTCCAGGTCGCCCTCGTCGCCGTCCTCGTAGGCGTGGATGACGACGTTCGTGCAGGCCTCGGTCACCGCGAGCTTGATGTCCGCGAGGGTCTGGTCGCCGACGGTCAGCGCTTCGGCGAACCCGCCGAAGGCGTGCCGGACGACGGCCACGTTCTCGGCGCGGGCGGGCAGCTTGAGCTCAAGGTCGGGCGTGGCGGTCACCCCTTCGGATGTGGACGGAACGGCCCCGTCGGAGCCCTCATCCGCCATGGTGCCCGTGCTGATCGCGTTTCACTCTCGTCCCGACTCGCGAGGTTGGCCTGAGTGCATCGGTTCTGATTCGCTCGGGAGGATAGTCAGCGCGCGGCGTCGTGCATCGCCAGGCGGTGCGGCGGCCACGATCTAGGCCCCCGGCTCCAGTGCCGCGGCGAGGGCCGCGCGGCCGGCGCCGGCGCCCAGGCCGGCGAGCAGGACCATGCGCGCGGCCTGCGGCGACAGCGACGCCGCGGGCAGCGCCCCGCTGGCGCGCACGTCCCCCTCGGCGCCCTCGAAGCCGTAGGTCTCGTGCAGCAGCGCGCCGCGCTCGGGCCGCACCGTCAGCGCGACGGGCAGCGCCCGTGCAACCTGGCGCAGCGCCGCCAGCACCGGCGGGGAGACGTGCCCGGCGCCCAGGGCGACGAAGACGATCGCGTCGGCGCCGTCGCGGGCGGCCGCGAGCAGGCGCGATCCGTCGTCGCCGAGGTGGGTCGGGACGATCGGCACCTGCGCCCCGAGGGTCGCGGGAGCCGGCAGCGCCGCGGCCGGGCGCCGGGGCGTCGAGGCGATCCGCACGCGGCCCTCGGCGACGGCGCCGAGCGGACCGGTCGCGGGCGAGCCGAAGGCCGACGGCGAGGTCGAGGAGAGCTTGCGCACCGCCCGCGCCGCATGCAGTTCGCCGGCGAACACGACGATCGCGCCCAGTCCGGCCGCCTCCGCCGCGCCGGCGACCGTGACCGCGTCGAGCAGGTTGGCCGGCCCGTCGGCGCCCGCCGCGCTGGACGGGCGGATCGCGCCCGTGAGCACGATCGGCTCCGCGCGCGCGTGGAGCACGTCGCAGAGCACCGCCGTCTCCTCGAGCGTGTCGGTGCCATGCGTGACGACGACCCCGCGCCCCGCCCGCGTCTCCTCGAGGGCGGCGCGCGCGATCGCCAGCGCGTCGCCGGCGTCGAGGTGCACGCCGGGCAGCGAGAGGATCGACCGGGCCCGCAGGCCGGGTACGCCGGCGAGCGCCGGGACCGCCGCGAGGAGCGCGTCGGCGTCGAGCGCGGGCGTGGCGAGCGCGCCCGCCATCGCGATCGTGCCGCCCGTCGAGAGGATCGTCACGGGGCGCGGGCGCTCGGTCATGCACGGGGTTTTCGCCGCCGGGCCGCTGCTACCCTTGTCCGGCCGCCTCACAGTGCCATCGCGCCGCCCCTGGAGGCACTCTCATGAGCATGAAGAACCCGCCGACACAGGCCGCCGGCCTCTACGACCCACGCTACGAGCACGATGCCTGTGGCGTGGCGCTCGTCGCTCGGCTGGACAACCGGCCGTCCCACGAGGTCGTCGAGAAGGGCCTGCAGGCGGTCGAGAACCTCGAGCACCGCGGCGCGACCGGCGCCGACGCGCGCACGGGCGACGGCGCCGGGATGCTGCTGCAGATGCCCGACGCGTTCTTTCGCGCGAGCGTCGACGTCGAGCTGCCCGAGCGCGGCCGCTACGGCGTCGCGGTCTGCTTCCTGCCGACCGACGACGAGCGCCGCGACAAGCTCGAGGCGCTGCTCGAGCTCAACGTCCGCGTCGAGGGCCAGCGCGTGCTCGGCTGGCGCGACGTCCCCGTCGACACCGATCACGTCGGCGACACCGCCAACGAGACGCGCCCGGTCATGCGCCAGCTCATCGTCGAGGCGGGGCCGGGCTTCGAGACCAACCAGGACGCCTTCGAGCGCAAGCTCTACGTCATCCGCCGCATCTGCGAGCTCGCCGCCGGGCCCGACCTCTACATCGCCTCCTTCTCGTCGCGCACGATCGTCTACAAGGGCATGCTCGTGCCCGACCAGGTGCGCGGCTTCTTCCCGGACCTGACGCACCCGAAGATGGCGAGCGCGATGGCGCTCGTGCACTCGCGCTTCTCGACGAACACGTTCCCGAGCTGGCCGCTCGCGCACCCCTACCGCGTCATCGCCCACAACGGCGAGATCAACACGCTCATGGGCAACGTCAACTGGATGCGCGCGCGCGAGTCGCAGCTCGCGTCCGAGCTCTTCGGGCTGGACCTGCAGAAGATCATGCCGATCGTCGTGCCGGGCAACTCCGACACGGCGACGTTCGACAACGTCCTCGAGCTGCTCATGCTCGCCGGCCGCAGCCTGCCGCACGCGATCATGATGATGATCCCCGAGGCCTACGCCGACCGCGACGACCTGCCCGACCACCTCAAGGGCTTCTACGCGTTTCACTCCTGCCTCATGGAGCCGTGGGACGGCCCCGCCGCCGTCGCCTTCACGAACGGCTCGATCGTCGGCGCGACGCTGGACCGCAACGGGCTGCGCCCCGGGCGCTGGGTCGAGACCCACGACGGGCTCGTCGTGCTCGGCTCGGAGGCCGGCCTGCTGCCGATCGAGACCGCGGAGATCAAGCGCCTGGGCCGCCTGCAGCCCGGCAAGCTCTTCCTCGTCGACCTCGAGCGCCACCGCATCGTCGAGGACGAGGAGGTCAAGCGCGAGGTCGCCACGCAGCGCCCCTACGGCGAGTGGTACGACAGCAACACCGTCCACTTCGACGACCTCGCCGAGGCGCACGTCACGATGACCGGCCTGCAGCCGACGAAGCTGCGCCAGCTCGCCTTCGGCTACACGCAGGAGGACCTGCGCGTGCTCGTCGCGCCGATGGCCGCGACCGGCGCCGAGCCGATCGGCTCGATGGGCAACGACAACGCGCTCGCGGTGCTCTCCGACCGCCGGCCGCCGCTGTTCTCCTACTTCAAGCAGCTCTTCGCGCAGGTCACCAACCCGCCGATCGACCCGATCCGCGAGTCGATCGTCATGTCGCTCATGACCGGCATCGGCGCCGAGAAGAACCTGCTCTCCGAGTCGCCCGAGCACGCCCACAAGCTCATCCTCGACCAGCCGATCCTGCGCAACCACGAGCTCGAGACGCTGCGCATGGTCCACGACGAGATCTTCCGCGCGTACACGCTGGACATCACGTGGCCGATCGAGCACGGCCCCGGCGGCATGAAGGCCGCGCTGGCCAAGCTCTGCGACGACGCCCACGACGCCGTCGCGGCGGGCGTCAGCGTGCTCATCCTGTCGGACCGCAAGGTCGGCCCGGGCCGCGCCGCGATCCCGTCGCTGCTCGCCGTCGCCGCCGTCCACGAGCATCTCGTCCGCGAGGGCACGCGCCTGCGCACCGGCCTCGTGCTCGAGTCCGGCGAGCCGCGCGAGGTGCACCACATGGCGACGCTGATCGGCTACGGCTGCGGCGCGATCAACCCCTACCTGCTGCTCGACACCGTCGACGAGCTCGTCGCGGAGGGCCGCATCAAGGGCATCGACGACGCCGACAAGGCCGAGCGCAACATCGTCAAGGCGATCGGCAAGGGCCTGCTGAAGACGATCTCCAAGATGGGGATCTCGACGACGCAGTCCTACTGCGGCGCGCAGATCTTCGAGGCCGTCGGCCTGCAGCGCGACCTCGTCGACCGCCACTTCACCGGCACCGCGTCGCGGATCGGCGGCATCGGCATCGACGTGCTCGCGCGCGAGACGCTCGACCGCCACGCCGAGGCCTACCCCGCCGACCACGAGCAGCTGCTGCCGGTCGGCGGCATCTACGCCTGGCGGCGCGAGGGCGAGCACCACATGTGGAACCCCGAGACGATCGCGCTGCTGCAGCACGCGGTGCGCATCGACGGCAGCGGCGGCGACGCGCTGGCGAAGTACCGCGAGTACTCCGCGCTCGTCAACGACGACGCGTCGCGCAAGGCGACGCTGCGCGGCCTCATGACCTTCAGGACCGACGGCGTCGAGCCGGTGCCGCTCGACGAGGTCGAGCCCGCCAAGGAGATCGTCAAGCGCTTCGCGACCGGCGCGATGTCGCTCGGCTCGATCTCGCGCGAGTCCCACGAGACGCTCGCGATCGCGATGAACCGCCTCGGCGGCAAGTCGAACACCGGCGAGGGCGGCGAGGACCCGGTCCGCTTCACGCCCGACGACAACGGCGACCTGCGCCGCTCGGCGATCAAGCAGGTCGCCTCGGGCCGCTTCGGCGTGACGATCCACTACCTCGTCAACTCCGACCAGCTGCAGATCAAGATGGCCCAGGGCGCCAAGCCCGGCGAGGGCGGCCAGCTGCCCGGCCACAAGGTCGACGACTACATCGGCGGCGTGCGCCACACGACGCCCGGCGTGGGCCTCATCTCGCCGCCGCCGCACCACGACATCTACTCGATCGAGGACCTCAAGCAGCTCATCTACGACCTGCGCTGCGCCAACCCCGCCGCGCACGTCTCGGTCAAGCTCGTCTCCGAGGTCGGCGTCGGCACGGTCGCCGCCGGCGTCGCGAAGGCCAACGCCGACCACGTCCTCATCTCCGGCCACGACGGCGGCACGGGCGCCTCGCCGCTGAGCTCGATCCAGGCGGCCGGCGTGCCGTGGGAGATCGGCCTCGCCGAGACCCAGCAGACGCTGCTGCGCAACGACCTGCGCTCGCGCATCATCGTGCAGACCGACGGCCAGCTGAAGACCGGCCGCGACGTCGCGATCGCCGCGATGCTCGGCGCCGACGAGATGGGCTTCTCGACGGCCCCGCTGATCGCGGCGGGCTGCATCATGATGCGCGCCTGCCACCTCAACACGTGCCCGGTCGGCATCGCCACCCAGGATCCCGAGCTGCGCAAGCGCTTCAAGGGCACGCCCGAGCACGTCGTGAACTTCTTCTTCTTCGTCGCCGAGGAGGTCCGCGAGATCCTCGCGTCGCTGGGCCTGCGCTCGATGGACGAGCTCATCGGCCGCTCGGACCTGCTCGAGCAGGACGCGGCGATCGCGCACTGGAAGGCGCGCGGCGTCGACCTCTCGCAACGTCCTCGCGCGGCCCGTGCTGCCCGAGGGGGCGCCGCTGCGCTGCGTGCGCCCGCAGGAGCCGGTGCTCGACGACGCGCTGGACTGGGACCTCGTCGAGGCGACGGCCGCGGCGATCGAGGACCGCACGCCGGTCGCGATCGAGCGCGAGATCCGCAACGTCAACCGCTGCGTCGGCGGCATCCTCTCCAGCCACATCGCCAAGCGCCACGGCGCCGACGGCCTGGCGCCCGGCACGATCGCCGTGCGCTTCGACGGCTCGGCGGGGCAGTCGTTCGGCGGCTGGCTGGCGCCCGGCGTCGAGTTCACGCTGCGCGGCGACGCCAACGACTACACCGGCAAGGGCCTGTCCGGCGGGACGCTGGCGATCATGCCGCCCGACGCCGCGACCTACCGCGCCGAGGAGAACGTCATCATCGGCAACACCGTCCTGTACGGCGCGACGAGCGGCAAGCTCTTCGCGCGCGGCCTCGCCGGCGAGCGCTTCGCCGTGCGCAACTCGGGCGCGAGCGCGGTCATCGAGGGCGTCGGCGACCACGGCTGCGAGTACATGACCGGCGGGCGCGTCGTCGTGCTCGGCCCGACCGGGCGCAACTTCGCCGCCGGCATGAGCGGCGGCCTGGCCTTCGTGCTCGACGAGGAGGGCGCCTTCGCCGGCCGCGTCAACCCGGAGATGGCCGACCAGCTCGAGGAGCTCGACGAGGGCGACGCCATCGAGGTGCGCGCGCTCGTCGCCGAGCACGTCGAGCGCACCGACTCGCCGGTCGGCCGGCGCGTGCTCGACGAGTGGGAGGCGCTGCTGCCGCGCTTCGTGAAGATCTTCCCGACGGACTACAAGCGCGTGCTCGCCGAGCGCGCCGCCGCCGAGGCCGCCGCGTCCAACGGCGCGCCCACCGCCCCCGCCGCCGCGAAGCGGGTCGGCTGATGCGTCGCCCGGCAGACCCGCGCAGGCGCGCACGCACGCACACGAGAGAGCGCTGATGGGCGAGGTCGGAGCCTTCCTGAAGATCGAGCGCGTCGGCGTCCCGTACCGCGACCCGGCCGAGCGCGCCGGCGACTACGAGGAGTTCCTCGTCCGCCGGCCCGATCCCGAGCTCGCCGCGCAGGGCGCGCGCTGCATGGAGTGCGGCGTGCCCTTCTGCCACAACGGCTGTCCGCTCGGCAACCTCATCCCCGACTGGAACGACCTCGTCTACCGCGACCGCTGGCACGACGCCATCCGCCAGCTGCACGCGACGAACAACTTCCCCGAGTTCACCGGCCGGCTGTGCCCGGCGCCGTGCGAGGCCGCCTGCGTGCTCGAGATCCGCGAGGGCGACGCGGTGACGATCAAGCAGATCGAGAACTCGATCATCGACCGCGCCTGGGAGGAGGGCTGGGTCATCCCGCAGCCGCCCAAGCGCGAGACCGGCCGCAGCGTCGCCGTCGTCGGCGCCGGCCCCGCGGGCATGGCCGCCGCCCAGCAGCTGCGCCGCGCCGGCCACGCCGTGACGCTCTTCGAGCGCGACGAGGCCGCCGGCGGCCTCGTGCGCTTCGGCGTGCCGGACTTCAAGATCGAGAAGCACGTCGTCCAGCGCCGCGTCGACCAGCTCGTCGCCGAGGGCGTCGACGTGCGCTGCGGCGTCGACGTCGGCAACGACGTCTCCGCCGAGGAGCTGCACGAGCGCTTCGACGCGGTCGTGCTGAGCACCGGCTCGCGCTCGCCGCGCGACCTGCCGGTGCCCGGCCGCGAGCTGGACGGCGTCCACTTCGCGATGGAGTACCTCTACGACCGCAACCGCTGGGTCGCGACGCAGACCGGCACGCCGACCGGCGCCGAGCCGCCGGAGCTGCTCGGCCTCACGGCCGAGGGCAAGCACGTCGTCGTCATCGGCGGCGGCGACACCGGCGCGGACTGCGTCGGCAACTCGCTGCGCCAGGGCGCCGCCTCGATCACGCAGCTCGAGCTGCTGCCCGAGCCCCCGGCCAAGCGCCCCGACGACCGCACGCCGTGGCCGCTGTGGCCGCAGAAGTTCCGCCTCTCCTACGCGATGGAGGAGGCCAGGACGGCCGGCCTCGGCGAGCAGGACTACTCCGTCGTGACGACGCACCTCTCCGGCGACGACGAGGGCCGCGTGCGCACGCTGCACTACGCGCAGGCCGACGCCGCGCCGCCGTTCAAGCCGGTGCCCGGCACCGAGGGCGAGCTGCGCGCCGACCTCGTGCTGCTGGCGATGGGCTTCCTGCACCCCGAGCCCGACCTGCTCGACAAGCTCGGCGTCGCCAAGGACCCGCGCGGCAACGCCAAGGCGATCAAGCCCTACACGACGTCGATCGAGGGCGTCTTCGCCGCCGGCGACGCGCGCCGCGGCCAGTCGCTCATCGTCTGGGCGATCAACGAGGGCCGCCAGTGCGCGCGGATGGTCGACCGCTACCTCGGCGAGCTCGACGCGGCGGACGGCGTCGGGGCGGACGCCGACGAGGGATCGGCCGGCCCGCCGCAGCGCGCCGCGCCCGGCCTCGCGGCGTAGACCGCCCGGCCCGGGGGTAGCAAGCCGCCATGAACTTCATCACCTATCTCATCGTCCTGTGCCTCATCGGCCTCGTCGTGGGCGCCTTCGCGCGGCTCGCGCTGCCCGGCCGCGACCCGATGAGCATCTGGCAGACGATCGCCGTCGGCATCGGCGGCTCGCTGCTCGCCGGGATCGTCGCCGCGGCGCTGTTCAACCGCGGCGCCGGCTTCCTGCTGTCGGTCATCTTCGCGGCGGGGATCGTCTACCTCATCCGCCGCTCGCGCGGCGGCGGCCTGACGGACCCGGGCGCGCCTCCCGGCCTCTGAGCGCCGGCGGGCAGAGCGCCGAGACGGGCGCCCACGGGTCTCGCACCGGCGTCGCGGCTCGCCGCCGCCCGGCGCGCACGGTAAGGTGACGCGGGCGTCACCTTTCTGCCCCCGGAGGCCCCGACCCCCATGCCCACGCTGCCGACAGCCGCGATCATCGGCGCCGGATCGTCCGGCATCGCCGCGACGAAGGCGCTCGCCGAGCGCGGCATCGACGTCGACTGCTACGAGGCATCGGACCGCGTCGGCGGCAACTGGGTCTTCGGCAACCGCAACGGCATGTCGGCGGCCTACCGCGACCTGCACATCAACACCTCGCGCGACCGCATGGAGTTCTCGGACTTCCCGATGCCGAGGTCGCTGCCGGACTTCCCGCACCACACGCAGATCGCCGCGTACTTCGACGCCTACGTCGACCACTTCGGCCTGCGCGACCGCATCCGCTTCGGGACGGCGGTCGCGCGCGCCGAGCAGGCCGCCGACGGGACCTGGGAGCTGACCGACGAGCACGGCGGCCGCGAGGCCTACGACATGCTGCTCGTCGCCAACGGCCACCACTGGGACAAGCGCTGGCCCGAGCCGGCGTTTCCCGGCGGCGACGAGTTCGAGGGCGTGCAGCTGCACGCCCACGACTACAGCGACAACGAGTTCCTCGCCGGCAAGGACGTCGTCGTGCTCGGCATGGGCAACAGCGCGATGGACATCGCCGTCGAGTCCAGCTACGTCGCGCGCCACACGCACCTGGCCGCGCGCCGCGGCGCCTGGATCGTGCCGAAGTACCTCTTCGGGATGCCGCTTGACCAGATCAACACGACGGCGCTCGTGCCGCACTGGCTCGACGCGCGCGTCTCGGAGCTCATCATCCGCCTGCACACCGGGCGCCCGGAGCGCTACGGCCTGCCGCGGCCCGACCATCGCTTCGGCTCCGCGCACCCGACGGTCTCCGGGCGCATCCTGGATCGCATCTCGCACGGCACGATCGCCCCGCGGCCGAACATCGAGCGTCTCGGCCCCGACTGGGTGCAGTTCGACGACGGCACGCGCGTGCACGCCGACGTCGTCATCTACTGCACGGGCTACCGGATCTCGTTTCCGTTCTTCGACGAGGACGTCTTCTCGGCGCCCGACAACCGCGTCGACCTCTTTCGCCGCGTCTTCGCGCCCGGCAACGCGAGCCTGGCCTTCGTCGGCCTGCTGCAGCCGCTCGGCGCGATCATGCCGCTCGCCGAGGCGCAGGGCCGCTGGATCGCCGAGTACCTGCGCGGCGAGTACCACCTGCCGTCCGTCGCCGCGATGCAGGCCGACATCCGCCGCGAGCAGGCGCGGATGCGCAAGCGCTACGTGGCCTCCAAGCGCCACACGATCCAGGTCGACTTCGACCGCTACCTGCACGACCTGCGCCGCGAGCGCCGGCGCGGCCACGCGCGCGCCGTCGCGGCGGGGCTGACGCTGCCCGTCGCGCCGCGCGCGGGCGCCGCGGCGGCGGAGCGTCGGAGCGGCGGGCGCGGCGCGCATGAGCGTCGCCGCGCACCCCGGCGGCGGGCGCCGCGCGGCGACGAAGGCCGCCAACCGCGCCGCGATCCTCGACGCCGCGCGGGCCGCCTTCGCCGAGCTGGGCTACGGCGGCACGAGCGTGCGCGACGTCATCCGCCGCACGGACCTCGCCAGCGGCACGTTCTACAACTACTTCGACGACAAGGAGTCGCTCTTTCGCGCCGTGCTCGAGCAGAGCGCCGAGACGGTCCGCGCGCGCGTGCAGGCCGCCCGCCGGGAGGCCCGCTCGCTGGAGGAGTTCGTCGCCGCCGGCTACCGCGAGTACTTCAGCTTCCTCGCCGACGACCCCGAGGCGTTCGCGCTCATGCAGCGCAACAGCGGCACGATCCGGGCGATGTTCGACGAGCCGATCTTCGGCGCCGGCATCGACGAGCTCGCCGCCGACCTGCGCACGGCGATGAAGATCGGCATCGTGCCGCGCGTCGACGCCGAGCTACATGGCCGCAGCGATGGTCGGCGCCGCGCTCGAGGTCGGCGTGGCGATGATCCAGCGCGAGCCGCCCGACGTCGAGGGCGCCACGCGCTTTGCGACGGCCGTCTTCCTCGGCGGCATCGAGCGCCTCGGCCGCTCCTAGGCGGGCCGGTTTCCGCGCGCGCCTCGGCCGTTCGCAGGCAGGCCCGTCCGGGCGGGGCGCCGACCCCGGCGGGCCGCTCGCCCGCGAGAACTCCGCCCGCGGTGGCGGCACCTAGACTGGTCGGTCTTGCCGCCGACCTTCTGCCGCCACAATCGCTTCGTCGAGAACTGCCCGATCTGCCGCCCGCCCGAGGCCGTGCGGGCCGCCGCCAGGCGCCGCGCCGCCGCATCGACCGATCGCCCGGCGCGGGGCGCCGCCAGGCCGGGGCGAAGCGGCGCCGTGCGCGTGCGCCAGCTCGCCCAGGCGGCCGACGACGGCTACCGCAGCCAGCTCGCCGCCGGGCTGCGCGCGACCGCCGACGCCGAGCGCCTGGCCGCCGAGCTGGCGTTCGCCAAGGCCCGCCTCGAGGAGCTCGAAGCCGACCCGCCCGGGCTCTACGCCGACATCGTCGCGCTGGAGGACCCCGAGGAGGCGCTGTGGCTGGCCTTCCTCGTCGCCTACCTGTGCCCGCTGCAGGACGACGAGGACCCGTTCGCCGCCATCCGCGAGGCGCACGTGCCGTGGGCGTCCGGCGAGCTGCCGCGCCTGGACGTCGCGACCGGGCCGCGGTCAGAGGCCAGCGCGGCGACGGGGGAGAAGACCGTGATCGCCTACCGCGCCTGGGCGCAGCGCGCGGGCGGCCAGCAGGCCGCGCTGGGCGGCGTGGCGTCCTGGACGGCCGAGCGGCGCTTCGACCGCGTCTTCGAGCGCCTCTCGCTGCCGGGCTTCGGGCGCGCCGGGCGCTACGAGCTGCTCGTCTCGCTCGGGCGGCTGGGGATGATCGAGCTGCGCCCGACGACGCTGCGCTTCGCCGCCGACGAGACGACGCTCGCCGCCAAGCGCGTCTTCGGGATCGGCGACACCGTGCTGCTCGAGCGCCGCGCCCGCGCGCTGGCCGACGCGCTGGACCTGCCGCTCGAGGCGCTCGACCTCGGGCTGGCGAACTGGGGCGCGCGGGCCGCCGGCGAGCGCGCGACCTACGGCTCGCGAACCGTCGCCGACGACGGCGAGCGCGCGGCGTTCGCGGCCGCGCTCGGCGTCTGACGGCACGTCCCTCGACCGGGCGTCCAGGGCTTGCGCCGGCGTTTCGTCCGACGAACGTCGAGTGCCGTGTCGCGCGGGCGCTGGACGCGCGTCCAGAACGGCGCCGTCGCGCCGTAGGACGAACGTCGAGTCTGGGGCGGCCCGGTCGCCCTTTCGGCCCCCCGGTCCGATCTAGTCCTTGAAGCCACGGAAGGCGGACCCGATGACCTCACGGACACGTGAGCTCAGACGACTCGTCACGGACAGGCGATACGACATCGACGCGCATCTCGTCGCTCAGGCGATGTGGATGCGGGCGATGACGCCAGGGGAGCTTTCGGATCACGCGTTCCGAGAGCCGCCGCGACGCGTGCCTCAGCCGGTGCGGTCACATTGACCGCACCGGCCGGCGCAGTCGTCTCCAACGAGCCACGGAGAGCATCGAACAGAGCACGGACGATCTGACCGGCGCAAGCCGGTCGCCTGAGCACCGGGCGCGGCATGAGGCCGCGCCCGGGGCGAGGGTCTCTCTGCGGATCTCGCAGCGAAGCCGTTCCCGGATCTCGCATCGAGCCGTAGCCGCGCGGTCGCCCGCGCGAGAGGTTCGCCGCCGCTCGCAGCGCCATCGCTGGCGCGTCGCCGCTGGTTCGCGCAGCAAAAGGCCGCAAATTGCGGATCTTTCGGCGATCGGTGGGGGCGAGACTCCCCATAGGTTTCCCTAGAGGGGGCACAGGTCAGGTCGAGGCCCGGAGCGGGGAGCCGTTTTGCACGACGCACAGGGTGGAGGAACGAGGGGCAGCGCCGCGGAGGAACTCATCCTGCGGACGATCGCGGCGCACGCCGACTCCCTGTTGCGCACGGCCCGCCGGTACTCCCTGTGCCCGGACGATGCGCAGGACGCCTATCAGCGCGCGCTGGAGATCTTCATGCGTCACGCGGAGCGCCTGGACCCGGATCGAGCCGCCGCTTGGCTGCACGTCGTCGTCAAGCGCGAGGCGCACGCGATCCGCAGCTCGCGCCAGCGCCACGTGGCCAGCGACGACGTCAGCTTCGACGAGCACGAGGCGCGCTCCCTTCCGACACCGGACGAGCGCCTTGCGACGTTCGACCTGATCGGCCGCTCGGCGGAGGCCCTCAAGCGCCTCAAGCCCCAGGAGCTGCGGGCGCTCTGGCTTCGAGCCCAGGGACACAGCTACAACGAGATCTGCGTCATGACCGGATGGTCGTACACGAAGGTCAACCGGTGCCTCACCGAGGGCCGGCGCACCTTCCTGGAGCGCTACGCCGACATCGAGTCCGGCGCGGAGTGCGAGCGGTGGATGCCTGTCATCTCGGCGCTCGTCGACGGCGAGATCGCGGCTGAGCAGCTGGCCGACCTACGGCCGCACCTTCGCAACTGCCCCGGCTGTCGCGCGACCCTCCGAGCGCTCCAGGACTCCTCCGCGCCGCTTGCCGCCATCCTGCCCGTCCCCTTCGCCGTCGTCGGCGCCGACACAGGGGACCATCTCTCCAACGCGCTCACCCGTCTGTACGAGATGGTGGCCGGAGGCCTCCACGACCGCGCCACAGCCTCGCTCCTCAAGGTCCAGGCAGTCGTCGAGACCGCCACAGCCGGCAAGGCCGCCGCGATCGCCGGTGCCGCCGCTGCGGTGGCGAGTGGGGGCTACGCCACGGTCGAGCGAACGCTCGTCGAGCGGCCGGTGGAGACATCGGCGGTCCACACGGCCGACAAGAGGTCCCAAGTCGTGCCGCCACCACCGAGCGCCCCCGCGCGACCGGTCGTCACAGTCTCGCCAGCGGTTCCGCGGCGACCGGTCGTCGCGGTTCGGAGGGCTCCTCCGCGCGAGTTCACGTCGGTCACGGCTCGTGAGAAGAGGAGGAAGACACCGGAGTTTCGCAACGACCGACTCGCAGCTACCGCATCATCCGCCGAACGCAAGACATCCCAGGGTCAGGCACCCGCGTCTCCGTCGCCGGAATTTGTTCAGCCAACAAGTGCGTCCCGAGTTTCTAGCCCTGAGTTTGGTCCGTGAGGTACCTTCCAATGCGTCTATTGAAAGTTCCGAAATCAGGCTCCCTGTCCAGCCGATCACTTCTCGCGACCATCGTGCTCACTGCATCGCTCGTCTCGCCGGCACCGGCTGGCGCCGGCGTCTACAAGCTCTACAGCTGTAACGTGCCAGGGCACCCGACACCGATACCGTCAGCAGCTCCGTGGAAAGTGCAGCTCGATGGGTTGAACACAATTTACTTCGACGACTGCGCTTCTGGGGGAAGCTTCGGGGTTGGTCTCAATGTTCGATTGATGCGTCAGCACGCGTTTGCTCGGTTGGTGCTTGAGCGGCCTCCCAGTGGCCCGAAGTCAGCGATCGGGATCGTGCGATATCGCACGTGGATCACCGCCGAACTCGCGGGCAGCGGCGCTCCCGCTTTCATCGACGACGGAGGGGCGTTTGCTCCTCCGGGCGGGACAACCCCAGATGAGTCGCCATGGACGAGCGCGTTGTTCGCGCAGAGTAATCCAGCCGTGTATGTCAAGTTGCAGTGCTCAGCCGGAGCTCCGGCCGATTGTTCATTGTCTAGCGCCCGGCCGCTTCAAGCCCGCGGCGTGGAGGTCGACCTCTACGAGGCTGTACCGCCAGCTGGGGCAATAGAAGGGGGAACGCTCCTGCAAGGAGGAGCGCCTGGTCCCACTCGAACCTTGAGCTTTACGGCTTCGGACGCCGAGTCAGGAGTGGCGCGAGTCGAAGCGTTGTTGGGCGACACGGTAGTCGCTACGCAAGACCTTGAGAAGGATAGCGCGCTGTGTGCGCACACGGACCTCAACGCATGCCCGACGCGTTACTCAGGAGATTTCGGCAATCAGCCAGTCCGCGATTCCGCAGGGTGAGCAGCCGCTGACGCTCCGCGTGACGGATGCGGCTGGGAACCGCACATTGGTGAAGGGCCCGAACATCGGATCGGCAAGTACCCCTGTTGGCGGTCGATCGTCGGACCTCCGACTCACCGCGTATTTTTCACGCTCGAGGAGTTCTCAGACCGTGAACTACGGCCGGCCGGTGCGGGTGGTTGGCAGACTCACGAGTGCAGGTGGCCAACCGATTGCGGGCGCAAAGGTCGCAATCGCGGAGCGTCCCGTTAGTGCAGCGCACGGCGCGTGGGCAATTCGTGGACGACGAGACGGAACTGCCACGACGCGGAGTGATGGTTCCTATACGTACAGGGTCTCCGAACGCGGCCCGTCGCGAACAATCGAAGCCCGGCATGTCGCGCCGGTGGGAGCCGAATCCCGATCGCGGCGGCTTCGTCTAGTAGTCAGAGCAGTCAGTACGTTTCGTGTCTCGCTTCGCGGGGTCATCGTGCGCTACCAAGGACGACTGTTGGCTAGGCCACTCCCTCGTGGCGGCAAAACCGTCTTCGTGCAGGGGCGGGCGCGGGGCGGCGCTTGGCAGCGCTTCGCAGTTCGTGTTGTAAAGCGTGACGGGCGATTCTCGGGGCGCTATCGCCTGCGTGTGCGCCGTCCGGGTGTTCGTCTGCAGTTCCGGCTAGAGATCCCGAGGCAAGCGAGCTATCCGTTTGCGGCGCAAGTGAGCCGCGTGGTAACGCGGGTCGTGCGTTGAGTCGAGCTAGGCACGTCAGCGCACTGCGTGGACCAGTGCATATGACGCGAGAATTCGCATGCCAAGAGCTTCGGCAACCCGTTGGTAGAGGAGGACGAGAAGGAAGATCGGAAAGAAGGCGTGGAAGTATGCGCTCTGGTCCCATGTGCATTCGACCGTCACCTCGGTAAAGCCAGCGGCGCGAAAGGCTTGCTCAAGGGCGCGAGGATGTCCCCCGTCGTAGTGGACGTCGAACTCGACGACGCCACGAGATTCCGGGATGACCGTGTGAAGGACGCGTTTGGCCAATGCGAAGGGCACGACCCTGGCTACCACGGCAAACAAGGCGTACCGGCACGGGAGAAGGTGCATCGTCCTGCCGCCGGGCTTGAGCACGCGAGCCATCTCGCCGACCGCGCGCTGGACATCGGGCACGTGCTCTAGGAGGGTGCGCGAGACGAGCAGATCTACCTGTGCGTCCGCGAATGGGATGTGCTGCGTGACGTCGGCGACGCGCGTTTCGTCTGCCGTTGTGTTGGCGGCCAGTTCCTCTGGCGAGATGTCCACAGCGACGACTCGAACGTCGCGACCTTCAGTGAGACGATCAGCGAACGAGCACGTACGACCCCCGCCAAGATCAGCAACTGTCGCGGCCTTCGGGAGGTCGCTGATGGCGGCGGCGACCATATCGTCATACCGCGAGTAGAGCGCGGTGTCGCCGCGGCTGTCGAATCGCGAACTCAGGCGGCTGTTCGCACGGAGGAATCTCTGAAGTGTTTGCATGCCGGGCTTAGGGGAAGCGCGCAGTCTATGGGGCCGGGCCCGGACCGGACGATGAGTCGGCGACGTCGTCAGCGGCGTTCGCGAGACCGGATGTTCGGTGCCGTCCGACCCCGCCCGTACCTTCCCTCTCGTCCTACTTCCCCGGCCAGGGAGTCGTCATGCCGCTGTGCTTCATCGAACCGCAGGACGCGATCCGCGTGATCGCCGAGTCTGTTGGCCGCGAGGCTCGCAGGCAGCTGCTGGGCGAGCTCGTGCGGGCTTGGGTCGACGAGATCCCCGAGAACGAGCTGGCGTCGCATTACGCCAAGGCGGTGCAGGACCTCGACGAGCACGACCTGTCGATGCTCGCGGCCTGGCACGCGTCGCTGGAGGTCGGGCACCCGATCGCCAACCGCGACTTCCTCGTCAACGTGTTCCCGAGCCTCGGGGAGAACCGGCGCGAGGCGCTGAAGATCGCCGCCGGCTTCCGCGGCGAGGAGGCCTTCGACGCGGGCGTGGCCGAGGATCAGGCGCTGCAGACGGTGCTGCCGCACCTCTCGCGCGCGCGCTGCATGGAGCTCGCCACGGAGTGCGTCGAGCTCTATCTCTGGGATCGCCTGGGCTCGGACAACTAGCGCTCGCCCGCCGCCAGCGCCGCCCGGATCTCGCGGACGGCCTGCTCGGGCTCGCGGTAGCGCACGACGCGCATCCCCGCCGCGACGGCGCCCTCGCAGTTGTCCTCGCGGTCGTCGACGAACAGGCAGTGCTGCACCTCCACGCCGAGACGGGTCGCGGTGAGCTCGTAGATCTCGCGCTCGGGCTTGCGCATGCCGACGAACGCGCTGTCGACGACGACCTCGAAGATCTCCTCCACCGGCGCCATCGAGCGCCAGTGCGCCTCCCACTCGCGCACGTTGTTCGTCAGCAGCGCCATCCGGTAGCCCTCGGCGCGCAGCGCCGTCATGAGGGAGATCATCGGCTCGTTGGGCGCGAGGCCCTCCCACAGCGTCTGCGCGAGCGAGACGAGCTCGACGTCGCGGCCGGCCGATGCGCTCAGCGCTCGCTGCAGCCCCGCGACGAACGCCTCCTCGGACACGCGCCCGCACTCGAGCTCGTGCAGCGGGTGCACGCCGTCGCGCTCGTGCAGCTCGGCGAACGCCTCCGCCATCGCGGCGAGCGTGACGCCCGAGCGGTCGGCGAACGTCTGAAAGGACCCGGCAAGCGGCGTCGTCAGGACGCCGCCGAAGTCGCTGACGACGGCCTGGATCACCGCCGGCGCCGGGTGCCGCCCTTGTCGACCCGGCGCAGGACGTCATAGCGCCCCGTGCCCTCGCGGCCCTCCATCCGCCAGGTGAAGAACGCGCTGTGCAGCCGCAGGTCGCCGAGGTCCATCGTCGTGCCGCAGACGACCTCGCCCGCCGCCCGGCGCGCGTGGCCGCCCTCCTCCTGCATCCACAGCTCCAGGCCGGCGCGGCGCTGGCGCAGCGCCGCGTCGTACGTCGTCGACAGGCGCGGATCGAAGACGGGCTGCGGCTCGCCGCCCTCGACGAGGAAGCTCGCGATCGACTCGTCGGAGTGGTGCTTGGCCTTCGCCGGGCGGATCGCGGTGAGCATCACGGCCCGGTCGGCGCCCATCCAGGCCGACAGCGTGCGCGAGAGCTCGATCCGGCTCCAGTCGGGCAGCCCCCACAGGCGCCCGCGCTGGCCGAGGCAGCGCACGTCGATCGACTGTCCGCGCGCGCGCACGGTCCCGCTCACGCTGCACAGCTGGTCGTAGCCCTCCATGCCGCCGGCCTGGGCGACCGCGTGGTCGGCCGCGAGCACCGCCGGCGCCGAGACCGCCTCGAAGCGCAGCTCGAAGCCCGCATCGGGGCCTTCGTAGGTGACCGTCCAGGCCTCCAGCGGCGCCTCCACGGTGCTTCGCACGCCGGCCGCGCCGATCGCGCCCCAGCCGGCGGCCGCATCCATCCCGGCCTCGGTCTCCGTCGAGCCGCCGGCCAGCGCGTCGCCGGCGTAGACGACCGCGAACCCGCTCGCCTCGCCGCCGCCGACGCCAACGCGCGCCAGGCCGTAGACCTTCTGCGCAGGGTCGCCGAACGAGAACGTGACCGCGTCGCGAAACGCCGCGTCGTCGCTCGAGCGCGGTGCCTCGTCGGCCGCCGAGACGCTCACGGAAGCTCCTCCCGGCGCGGCGGCACGTCGCTGGCGGTGCCGTCGACGACGTCGTCGTCGTGGGCGGGGCGACGCTGCGCGCCCGTCTGGAAGGTGAACATGGGGCCCATGCGCTGCTGCGCGCCGCCGGCAGCGCCGGCGACGATGCCGCCCGAGAAGCGGCGCACGAGCATCTTGCCCACGAGCGCGCGCGTGGGCGGCAGCAGGAGGATCACGCCGAGGATGTCGCTCAGGAAGCCCGGCGTCAGCAGCAGCGCGCCGCCAAAGATCACGAGCACGCCGTCCATGACCTCGCGGCCCGGGATGCGGCCCTCGGCGAGCGTGCGGTTGAAGCGCATCCAGACCGCGCGCCCCTGCGAGCGCATGAGCGCGGCGCCGAGCACGGAGTCGAGGATGAGCAGGCCGATCGTCGGCAGGACGCCGATCGCCATCCCGATCTTGATGAGCACGTAGAGCTCGGCGATCGGGACGACGATGAAGAGCAGGACGAGCAGTAGCGCCACGGCCACAAGGCTACGCAAGCCGCGCCGCGCGCCGTTGTGGCGCGCTGGGAGGGGGCGGGTGCCGGCGGCGCGAAAGCGCTCAGGCGGGCGACGGCGACGGCGCGGGGGGACGGCTCAGGCGGGCGTGAGCGTCGAGGGACCGCTCAGGCGGGCGACGGCGACGGCGCGATCGCCACGCCCGGCAGGCGGTGCAGGCCGACGTACTCGATGAGCACGGAGATGTCCGGCTGGGCGCCGCGCAGGATGAGCGTGCGGCCCGCCTTGCGCAGGCGGCGGGCGATCATCGCGAGATCGAGCATGAGCGAGGAGTCGGCGAAGGCGAGCTCGGCGAGGTCGACGAGCACGTCGTCGGCCGCCGCGAGCGCCTGGGAGAGCGCCCGGCGGCGCAGCGACTGGGTCGTGCGATCCTCGTCGCCGCAGCAGCGCAGTGTCGGTGGATGTTCCTCGTAGACGACGATGGCTGCTTCAACCTACTCCCGTAGCCCCGGATACAATCACCCGCATGGCTACGCTGCAAGAGATCGAGGAAGCGCTGACGAACGTCATCGACCCGGAGCTTGGTCTCGACTTCGTCGAGTTGGGTCTGATCTACGGGATCCAGGAGGACTCGGGCAACGTGCAGGTCACGTTCACCCTGACGACGCCGGCCTGCCCGATCGGGCCGCAGATCACCGAGCAGATCGAGGAGTTCGTCCTGCCGCTCGAGGGCGTCGAATCGGTCAAGAGCGAGATGACGTTCGATCCACCGTGGTCGCCGGAGAAGATGAGCGAAGACGCGAAGTTCGCGCTCGGCTTCTGAGCTGCCGGGTGCGCAGCCGCGACTGCGCGCCGGCGCATCGACCGGCCGGCTGACGGGTTCCGGCGTCATGCGCACGAACCGCCTCCGGCTCGCCGTGCCCGCGCTCGCGCTGGCGCTGGCGCTCGTGCCCGCGCAGGCCCACGCCGCGCCCGACCGCACCGGCCGCCTGCTCGTCCTGCTCGACGAGCCCCAGCGCGAGTCGGCCGCGGCCGCGCGCGCCGCCGCGGGCGTGCTCGCGCAGGACGGCGTGCGCCGCGAGGGCGCGCAGGTCCCGCAGATCGGCCTGATCAGCGTCCGCCCGCAGCGCGGCCGCTCGCTGTCGGCGCTCGCCCGCGCCCTGCGCCGGCGCCCCGGCGTGCGCTCCGTGCAGGCCGAGCGCCGCCACACCCTGCGCTACGCGCCCAACGACCCCGCGCTCTTCGCTCCCGAGCCATCGGCCGCCGCGCCGCCCGGCACGCCGCAGGCCTGGTGGGTGGGGCGCAGCGGGCTGCCCGCCGCCTGGGACCGCACGCGCGGCGAGGGGGCGCTCGTCGCCGTCATCGACACCGGCGTCGACGGGGGCCACCCGGACCTGTCGGGCAAGATCGCCGACGCGATCGACAACGACGGCACGTTCGGCGCGGGCGGCGCGAGGAGCGACGAGATCGGCCACGGCACGCACGTCGCCTCGCTGGCCTGTGGCGCCGGCGACAACGGCTTCGGCGTCGTCGGCTCGGGCCTGGACTGCAGGCTCATCGTCATCAAGTCCGACCTCGGCGACGGGTCGATCGCGCGCTCGATCGTCCAGGCCGCCGACCTCGGCGCCCACGCGGTGAACATGAGCTTCGGCACCGACGGCCAGGCCGCCCCGGCGCGCGCGATCATCGAGGCGATCGACTACGCGGTCGGCAGGGACGTCGTGCTCGTCGCCGCCGCCGCCGACAACCCCGTCGAGGAGCAGGGCGACCCCGCCAACCTGCTGCAGCCGACCGGCACCGGCCCCGACCTCACCGCCGGCCGCGGGCTCTCCGTGACCGCCGCGGACTTCTCCGGACGGCGCGCCTCGTTCGCCGGCCGCGGCTCGCAGATCTCGCTTGCCGCCTACGGCTCCTTCGGCGCCTCCAACGGCCCGCCCGGGATCCTCGCCGCCTTCCCCGCCAACCCGACCGAGATCGAGAACGGCGGCGGGCTGCTGCTGCCGCTGCCCGGCTGCGGCTGTCGCACGCAGGTCCAGGGCGACTCGCGCTTCGCCTACCTGCAGGGCACCTCGATGGCGGCGCCGATCGTCGCGGGGGTCGCCGCGATGGCGCACCGCTTCAACCCCGAGGCCACCGCGCAGGACGTCATCCGCGCGCTGAAGGAGAGCGCCGCCCGGCCGGCCGGCACCGGTTGGAACGCCGAGCTGGGCTGGGGCATCCTCGACGCCGGCGCCGCGATCGCCAGCATCCGCACGCTCGACCGCCGCCCGCCGTCGTCCAAGCTGCGGGGCCGCACGCGGGTTCGCCGCGCGCGCGCGTTCACGCTGCGCTGGAGCGGCCGCGACCGCGCCGCCTCCGGCCTCGTGCCCTCCGGCGTGCACCGCTACGAGGTGTGGCGCGCGGCCAACGGGCGCCCGTGGCGGCGCATCAAGCGCACGAGCCGCACGCGCCTGAAGGTCCGCGTCAAGCCCGGCTCGCGCTATCGCTTCTACACGATCGCCGTCGACAAGGCCGGCAATCGCGAGGCCGTGCCGCCGCGCCCGGACCTCAAGACGCGCGTGGACCGCAGGCGCCGCCGCTGAGCGCCGCGCTCAGCCGGCCTGCGCGGGCCCGTGCGACGCGCGGGAGGCGAGCGACACGAGCTCGGCGAGCGAGGCCTCGATCGCCTGGCCGAAGTCGTCGAGGTCGGGCATCGCGTCGTAGTCGCCGAGCAGGCCGAAGTTCATCTGGCCGTTGTAGGACATGATCGCGATCGCGAGCGCGTGGTTGGCGGGCAGGAACGCGATCGGGAAGACGGACGTCATCTCGCGGCCCTGGACGTAGAGCGGGAACTGCGGGCCCGGGACGTTCGTCACGAGCATGTTGAACAGGCGGGTGGAGAACGTCAGCCGCGACGCCTGGGCGAGGACGGTCGGCGGCGCGAACTCCTGCATGCTCGTCAGGACCTCCGCGCCGACGGCCTGCTTGGACTCCTTGAGGTCGTCCATCGCCTCGCGCACGACGCCGAGCCGCTCGACCGGATCCTCGACGTAGACCGGCAGCGGCCCGCGCATGACGACGAGCTGGTTGCCGGTGCCGTTGCGGTCGTCGCCGGAGCGCACGGAGACCGGGACGAGCGCGCACAGCTCCAGGCCCTGCGTGCGCACGCCGCGCGAGTGCAGCCAGTGGCGAAGCGCGCCCGCCACGACCGCCAGCACGACGTCGTTGACCGTGCCGCCGAAGGCGTTCTTGACGTTCTTGAAGTCGGCGAGCTCGCAGGCGATGCCGCAGAAGCGCCGGTGCGGCCCGATCTCGACGTTCAGCGGCGAGGGCGGCGCCGGGTTGGCCGCCGCCCAGACGATCTCGCCGAGCCCCTCGGCGACGACCTTGGCGTCGGCGAGCGCGCGCTCGGGCCGGCTCAGCGAGCCGATCGCCTTTCCCGCGACCGCGAAGCAGGCCTTCGTCATCCCGGCCGCCCCCGCCGCGAGCAGGTCGATCGCGCTCGGCTCGGGGTCCGGCGACCAGGGCTCGAGGTCGTCCTCCGGCGGGCGGCCCTCGGGGCCGAGGTCGAAGAGCACCGTGCCGAGGTCGACGCCGGCGATGCCGTCGATCATCGAGTGGTGGCTCTTGGACAGCAGCGCGAAGCCGCCGCCGGCAAGGCCCTCGACGAGCCACAGCTCCCACAGCGGCTTGGAGCGGTCCAGCTGCTGGGAGAACACGCGCGCGACGAGGTTCATGAGCTGCTCGTCGCTGCCCGGGCCCGGCAGCGCGGTGTGGCGCACGTGGTACTCGAGGTTGAAGTCGCTGTCGTCGGCCCACAGCGGGCGGCCGCTGCCCGCGGGCGGGTAGACGAGCCGCTGACGGTAGCGCGGCACGTGGTGCAGGCGCGCGCGGATCGAGTCCAGGAAGTCGTCGTAGGGCGGCGCCGTGCCCTCGGCGCGCACGAGCGCTCCGATGTGCATGTGCGATGCCGGGCCCTCCTGGTGCAGGAACCCCGCGTCGACGGCGCTCAGTCGGTCGAGGTGGCGGGGAGGCATCGCAGCGCAGCGTAGTCAACGGCGCGCGCGTACCCTGACAGGGCGATGGCGTGGGACTTCAGCACCGAGCCCGGGTTTCAGGCACAGCTGGACTGGATGACGGGGTTCGTGCGCGAGGAGATCTGGCCGCTGGAGACGCTCGACCTCGACCGCGAGCGCCTGGACCGCGCGCTGCGCCCGCTGCAGGAGGAGGTGCGCGCGAGAGGGCTGTGGGCCGCGCACCTGCCGCCCGACCTCGGCGGCCAGGGCTTCGGCCAGGTCAGGCTCGGGCTCATGCACGAGATCCTCGGCAGCTCGCCGTACGCGCCGAGCGCGTTCGGCTGCCAGGCGCCGGACTCCGGCAACTCCGAGCTCATCGCGCTCGCCGGCAGCGAGGAGCAGAAGGACCGCTGGCTGCACCCGCTGCTGGCCGGCGACCTGCGCTCGGCCTTCGCGATGACCGAGCCCGGCGTCGCCGGCGCCGACCCGACGACGCTGCAGACGCGCGCCGTCCTCGACGAGGGCGCGGGGGAGTGGGTCATCGACGGCCACAAGTGGTTCACGACGAACGCCTCGGTCGCGGACTTCCTCATCGTCATGGCGGTCACCGACCCCGACGCGCGTCCGCACCAGCGCGCCTCGATGCTGCTCGTGCCGGCCGCCGCCCCGGGCCTGCGGATCCTGCGCGACGTGCCGACGATGGAGCACCCGTCCGAGCGCTTCGGGCTGCTCGGCGGCCACGCCGAGATCCTCTTCGAGGGCGTGCGGGTGCCGGCGGCGAGCCTGCTCGGCCCGCGCGGCGCCGGCTTCCTGCTCGCCCAGGCGCGCCTCGTGCCCGGGCGCATCCATCACTGCATGCGCTGGCTCGGCGTCGCCCGGCGGGCGTTCGACATGCTCTGCGAGCGCGCGACGTACCGCGTCTCGCACGGCTCCGTGCTCGCCGACAAGCAGACCGTCCAGAACTGGATCGCCGACTCGGCGGCGCAGATGCAGGCCGCGCGGCTCATGACGCTGCACGCCGCGTGGAAGATCGACTCCCAGGGCGCCGCCGCCGCGCGCACCGACGTGTCGATGATCAAGTTCCACGGGGCGCAGGTCCTGCACGACGTCATCGACCGCGCGCTGCAGGTCCACGGCTCGCTGGGCTACTCGACCGACATGCCGCTGGAGGCGATGTACCGCTTCGCGCGCGGCGCGCGGCTCTACGACGGGCCCGACGAGGTCCACCGCCAGTCCGTCGCGCGCCAGATACTGCGCGGCTACGACCCGCCGCCCGGCGACGTCCCGAGCGAGCACGTCCCGACGCGGCGCGCCGCCGCGCGCGAGCGCTTCGCCGAGCTGCTGGACCTGGTGACGAGCAATGACTGACCGCATGCGCGGGCTGCGCGCGATCCTCATCACGGTCGCGGTGCTGGCGGCGGTCGCCGCGGCGCTGCTCATCCTCACGCTGCCCGGAGACTCGGAAGCTCCGCGCGGGTCGGCCGACGCCCGCGGCGTCACGAGCGCGCCGGCGCCGCTGAAGCCCCTCGCGCCGTTCGCCCGCACGAACGCGTTCAACGGCGAGGGCGCCTTCGATCTGCTCCGGCTGCAGGTCGAGGAGTACGGCTGGCGCCCGGCCGGCTCGGCGGCGCTGCGCCGGCTCGCCGTGCGCCTGAAGGCGCTCATGCCGCGCGGGCGCTTCGAGCCGGTTCCCGGCCACCCGCGCCTGCGCAACATCGTCGGCAGCGTGCCCGGCCGGATGCCGCCGATCGTCGTCGCCGCGCACTACGACGTCGAGGCCGAGCCGGAGGGCTTCGTCGGCGCCAACGACGGCGCTGCCGGGACCGCCGCCGTCGTCACGCTCGCGCGCGCGTTCGCCCGCCGGCCGATCCCCCGCGGGGCGCGCGCACTGCGCTTCGTGCTCTTCGACGGAGAGGAGGAGCCGGCCGGCTGCACGCCGTTCATCGACTGCGGCCTGCGCGGCTCCAAGGCCTACGCGGCGCGTCACGACGGCAACGTCGCCGCGCTCGTCCTGCTCGATTACATCGCCGAGAAGCGCGGCCTGAGCTTCTCGCGCGAGGACGGCTCCGACCAGGAGATGTGGGGCGAGCTGCGCGATGCCGCGGCCGCCGTCGGCGTCGGGTCGCTCTTTCCCGACTCGACGTCCGGCCAGATCCTCGACGACCACACGCCGTTCACCCAGCGCGGCGTGCCGGCGATCGACATCATCGACTTCGACTACCCGCAGCGCGACTCGCTCGCCGACGACCTCAGCGCGGTCTCGCGCCGCAGCCTCGACGCCGTCGGCGAGGTCGTCCACCGCTTCGTGAGCAGGCTCAGAAGATCCGAGTGATCTTCACCGTGCGCCCGGCGCCGGAGGCGAACTCACCGTCGGTCACGGCGACGAACACGCGGTAGCGCCCGCCGCGGCGGATCCGCACGCGCTTGGCGTAGCGCGACACGCCGCGCCCGCGCCCGCGCGCGACCCCGCCCGCGACGGTGCGCCAGGCGCCGCGCCGCAGGACCTGGATCGCGAACCGCGCGCCGGAGCGCGCGGGGCGGATCGTGCCGAAGAAGCGCACGTAGCGGCCGGTGCGAACGCGGCGCGCGCTCGTGTAGGTGCCGATGCGCACGGCGACGCCGACCGGGACGATCGGGCTCGCGATCTCCGGACGGCCGGGGATGAGGACGCGGAACTGCGTGTTGCGCGGGATGGAGAGCAGCGGGAACGCGAAGCGGCCCTGCGCGTCGGTGAGCTGCACGTTGGCGGCGGGCGCGAAGCCCTGCGCGTACGGAAACGGGTTGGCCTCCAGCAGGATCTGCCGGCCGGCGTTGCCGGTGCCGGTCAGCCGGCCGGCGAGCACGGCGGGCCTGCCGAGCGCGGCCGGGTTCGGCGCGGCGGCGAGCGCGAGGCCGAGCGGCTGGCGCCTGGTCGTGAACGTGCGGTCGGCGCCGCGGCGGGTGCCGTTGCGGTTCGCGGCAACGAGCCGGTAGTGGTAGGTCGTGTGCGGCGCCAGGCCGGCGATCTGCGCGGTGACGTTCGCGGTCCCGGCGTTGCCGGCGGCGACGGCCGACGGCGTCACGGCGCCGTAGAGCTTCGTCGGTCCGTACTGGAAGAAGTACGTCGTGCGCGCGCCGTTGGGCGCCACGCGCCCCAGCAGCGTGGCCGACGACTGCGCGCGGTCGGCGACGGCGCCCGTGCTGACCGACGGCTTCGTGCTCTGGGCCTGGGCCAGGCCGGGAGCCGCCAGCAGGACGACGAGCGACGACGTGATCCAGCCCCTGAGGCGCTGCGAACTGCCTGTCATGCGCTTCCCCCTTCGATGAACCTGCAGCGCGGCTACCCCTGCCTGGCGCTGCCTACACTGCTCGTATATGTCCTTTGACGTCGAGAAGTTGCTCCTGGCGGCGCCGCGCGGCTACTGCGCCGGCGTCGACCGCGCCGTGCAGACCGTCGAGCGCGCGCTCGAGCTGTACGGCGCCCCTGTCTACGTCCGCAAGGAGATCGTCCACAACAAGCACGTCGTCGAGCAGCTGCGCGCGCGCGGCGCGATCTTCGTCGACGAGATCGACGAGAGCATCCCCGAGGGCGCCACGACGGTCTTCTCCGCCCATGGCGTCTCGCCCGCGGTCCACGCGCAGGCGGCGGAGCGCTCGCTGTCGACGATCGACGCGACCTGCCCGCTCGTGACGAAGGTCCACGTCGAGGCCCGGAAGTTCGCCAGCGAGGGCTACACCATCGTGCTCATCGGCCACGGCGGCCACGAGGAGGTCGAGGGGACGATGGGGGAGGCGCCCGAGTCGATCGTGCTCGTCGAGACCGAGGCCGACGTCGACGCGCTCGTGGTGGACGACCCCGAGCGCGTCGCCTACGTCTCGCAGACGACGCTGTCGGTCGACGAGACGCGCACGATCATCAACCGCCTCCGCGAGAAGTTCCCCGCGATCACCGGGCCGCGCACGGACGACATCTGCTACGCCACGACGAACCGCCAGGCGGCCGTCAAGCAGATGGCCGCCGACTGCGACCTCGTGCTCGTGATCGGCTCGCAGAACTCCTCCAACTCCCAGCGGCTCGTCGAGGTCGCCCACGACTACGGCGCGGACTCCTACCTCATCGACAACGAGACCCAGGTGCGCGACGAGTGGCTCGACGGCAAGCGCGTGGTCGGGATCTCGTCGGGCGCGAGCGCGCCCGAGGAGCTCGTCACGCGGCTCGTCGCCTACTTCACCGATCGCGGCGTGAGCGACGTCTCGGAGTACGAGGTCGTGCGCGAGGACGTGCGCTTCATGCTGCCCAAGCGCATCCGCGAGGGCCTCGCGGCCAGGGCGTAGGACCGGCCGGACGCTGGCGTAGCCTGCGGCGAGCATGAACACGCTCGTCATCTCCGACCTGCACCTCGGCGTCCGCAAGCGCTACGAGACGCTCACGCGGCAGGCGGCGCTCGACGTCCTGCTCGCGCGTCTGGACGGCGTGGAGCGCCTCGTCCTGCTCGGCGACACGCTCGAGCTGCGCCACGGACCCGCGCGCGACGCCCTCGCGACGGCCGAGCCCGTGCTGCGCGGGATCGGCGACGCGCTCGGGCCCGCGGCGGAGGTCGTCATCGTGCCCGGCAACCACGACCACGCGATCGGGGCCGGCTGGCTGGACTGGCGCGGGCGCCGCGAGACGCCCGAGCGGCTCGCGCTGGACGCGACGGTGGCGGCCGACAAGGCCTCGTGGATCGCCAAGCGGATGGCGCGCATGCTCGCGCCGGCGAGGGCCCGGGTCGCCTACCCGGGGCTGTGGCTGCGCGACGACGTCTACGCGACCCACGGCCACTACCTGGACATCCACCTCGCGGTCCCGACGCTCGAGCGCCTCGCCGCCGGGCTCATGGGGCGGATGGTCGGGCCGATCCCCGACCCGGCGGCGCCCGACGACTACGAGGCCGTGCTCGCGCCGCTCTACGCGCTCAGCCAGGCCAGCGCGCAGCGCGGCGCGCCCGGCCGCGTGACGATCGGCAGCCGCTCGGCCGTCGGCGCGTGGCGCGCGCTCGCGGGCCGCGGAAGCTCCGCGCGGTGGCGCAGCGCCGCGCTCGCGGTGCCCTTCCGGCTCGGCGTCGAGGTCGCCAACCGCGCCGGGCTCGGCCCGCTCGAGGCGCGCGTCGGCGTGCAGGACCTGCGCCGCGGCGGGCTCGCCGGGATCGCGGAGGCGTCGCGCCGGCTGCGCCTGGCGCCCGCCCATCTCGTCTTCGGCCACACCCACCGCACCGGCCGTCTCGCGGACGACGCCGCCGGCGAGTGGCGCACGCCCGCCGGGACGCAGCTGCACAACACTGGCAACTGGATCTTCGATCCGCTCTTCATGGGCTCGGGCCCGCCCGGCTCGAGCCCGTACTGGCCGGGCGGCGCGATCTCGCTCGACGGCGACGGGCCGCCGCGGCTGGAGCGGCTGCTCGGCGACGTGCCGGCGAGCGCCCTGCGCGTGGACCGGCTGTAGGTCCACCGCGCGGAGGTCGCGGTGCAGGGGGTGCAGCCGGCCTCTCGCCGCGCGACGGCGCGCGCCGGCGCGGGCGCGCGCCGTGAGCCCTGAGCCGCTCGGTCTGACGCAGCGCGACCACGTGCAGCGCCAGGCGCTCGGGCGAGGGTGTGCGAGCGCGCGATCCGGGGGGTCGGGCGGGTTGCGTCCCATGGGGGGACGGTTCGCGCCGGACCCGTTAGCGGGGGCTCGCTGGGCGGGGGGGTCGGGCGGGTTGCGTCCCATGGGGGGACGGTTCGCGCCGGACCCCTTGCCTAGGGCTCGCTGGGCGGGGGGTGGTGCGGGTTGCGTCCCATGGGGGACGGTTCGCGCGAGACGTCTGCATCGGCTGACCGCGGCGCGGTGATGCAACCACGCGCGCTCGGGCGGGATCGCCTGCTGATTGCGCGGCGACCGGGCCCGGACCACTGCCTGGGCCGCCCGACACGCGCGTGCGCTGCCCTCGCCAGCTGACCGGACCGCTCGCCATCTGACCGGACCGCTCGCGATCTGACCGGACCGCTCGCGATCTGCCCGGACCGCTCGCGATGTGACCCGGTCGCGAATGGATCCCCTAGTCGACCAGGCCGGCCGTGAACTGGACGGCGTGGCAGCGCACCCCCTCGCCGGCCTCGAGCTCGAGCACGCCGGCGCTGTGGCGCTCGTGGGTGACGAGCTCGAAGCAGCCCGCGTGCGGGACGGCGATCTCCCGCCCGTTGGCGTGCACGGCCGCCGGCGCGTCGCCGGCGGTGGGCTCGAGCACGGCCCAGACGGCGCCAGCCTCGTAGGGCCCCGACCAGGCTCCCGGCTGCTCGTCGGTCGGGCGGCCGACGAGCGCGCCGGGCTCGTCCTGGGGCCGCAGCGCCTCGAACGGCGGCGCCGCGACCTCCAGCAGCTCGCAGATCTCGGCCTCGGTCTCATGGTAGGCGCCCTCGCCGTAGTGCATCGAATGCAGCCGCAGCCGCCGGTCGAAGAGGTAGCGCGCGGGCCACGCCTCGTTGCCGTACTCCTGCCAGAGCTTGAACTCCGTGTCGAGCAGCACCGGGTGCTCGATGCCGAGGCGCGCGACGGCGGCCCGGACCCGGTCGGGGTCCTGCGACGGCGGGTAGGCGCCGGCGTGGACCGAGATGACCCGCAGCCCGGCGGCGGCGTAGCGCTCGTGCCAGCCGCGTACGTAGTCCAGCGTGCGCAGCGAGTTGGCGCGGCAGAAGTCCCAGAACTCGACGAGCACGGGCCGGCCGATCTGCTGGTCGAGGCGCAGCGTCGCCACGTTGACCCACTGCGCGCCGGCCGGAAAGAACGGGGCGCTGATCCTGTCCGGCGGGGCGCGCACGGCTGCCAGGCTACGGCGTGATCGCGCGCGCGGCGTAGAAGCCCAGCGCGGCGGCGGCGACGCCGCCGGCGATCGAGGCCGCGACGTAGAGCAGCGCGAGGCTCGTGTCGCCGCCGCGCGCGTCGAGGAAGACCTGCACGCTGACGGTCGAGAACGTCGTGAAGCCACCGGCGAAGCCCGCCATGAGGCCGGCGCGGATCGGCTCGGAGAGGTGCGCGCTCCACGGCACGAGCGCCCCGAGCATGAACGAGCCCGCGACGTTGATCGCGAGGACCATCCACGGCGCGTTGACGGGCGAGACGGTCGTGCCCAGCCCATAGCGCGCGAGCACGCCGATCACCCCGCCCACCGCGACCAGGAGCACCGTCACGGGCCGCATGATGGCGGATGGGTCCGCCGGCGCGACGAGAAGCGGCGGAGCGCCGGGCTCCGGGGGCGGGGGCCTGCGGCGGGCGCCGGCCCTCCCGGGCGGGCGCAGGCGGTGGCGCCGGCCCTCCCGGGCGGGCGCAGGCGGTGGCGCCGGCCTCCCGCGCGAGCGCCTGTGGCGGAGCGCCGGGCTCCCGGGGCGGGCGCCTGGGGCGGGGCTCCCAGGGGACGCGCGCTTTCTAGACTGCCGCGTCATGCCGTCCCGCCGATCGCTCGCGCTCCTCGCCATCGCCGCGGGCCTGCTCGCGCTCGCCGCGCCGGAGGCGGCGCTCGCGCACGGCTTCGTCGGCCGCGAGGACCTGCCGATCCCGAAGTGGCTCTTCGGCTGGGCGGCGGCGGTCGTGCTCATCGCGTCGTTCGTCGGGCTCGCGGTGCTGTGGCCCAAGCCGCGGCTCGAGGAGCCCGCCCGGCGCCGGGTCGCCGCGCTGCCGCGGTTCCTCGACCCGCTCGCCGGCCTCGTCGGCGTCGCGCTCTTCGCACTCGTCCTCGTCGCCGGCTTCTCGGGCTCGCAGACGACGACGAACAACCTCGCGCCGACGTTCATCTTCATCCTCTTCTGGGTCGGGCTGGCGTTCGTCAGCCCGGTCTTCGGCGACGTGTTCAAGGCGCTGAACCCCTGGCGGGCGATCGCGCGCGGCGTCGCCTGGGTGGCCGGCCGGCTCGCCCCGGGCCGGCTGCCGTCGGCGCTCGAGTACCCGCGGCGCCTCGGGCGCTGGCCCGCCGCGCTGGGGATCCTCGCCTTCGCCTGGGTCGAGCTCGCCTACGGCGGGCGCGGCGACCCGAGCAACCTCGCGGTGCTCGCGCTGGCCTACGCCGCCGTCCAGTTCGTCGGCATGAGCCTGTACGGCATCGAGACCTGGAACCGCAACGGCGACGGCTTCGGCGTCTACTACGGGCTGCTGGCGCGGATCTCTCCGCTGGAGTGGACGCGCGAGGGGCTGCACGTGCGGCGGCCGCTGAGCGGGCTGACGACGATCGACCCGGTCCCCGGCACGGTCGCGCTGCTGTGCGTCGTCATCGGGACGACGTCGTTCGACGGCTTCACCGGCGGCGCGGCCTGGAGCGAGATCGCGCCCGGCATCACCGACGGGTGGCGCGCGCTCGGCCTCGGCCAGGGCACGGCGCTCGAGCTCGCGTTCACGGTCGGCCTCATCGGCGCGGTGCTCGTCGTCGCCGGGCTGTATCGACTCGGCGTGCTCGGCATGCAGTCCGTCGACCCGCGCGCCACGACGCCGACGAACGCGCTGGCGGCGCGCTTCGCGCACTCGCTCGTGCCGATCGCGCTGGCCTACGTCGTCGCGCACTACTTCTCGCTGCTGGCCTTCGACGGCCAGCGCATCGCCTATCTGGTGTCCGACCCGCTGGGCACGGGCGCCAACGTGCTCGGCACGAACGCCGCGACGGTCGACTACACGTGGGTCTCGGCGACCGCGATCTGGTACGTGCAGGTCGCCGCGCTCGTGCTCGGCCACGTCGCCGGCCTCGTCCTGGCCCACGACCGCGCGCTCATCTCCTTCGGCGACGGCCCCACCGCGACGCGCTCGCAATACTGGATGCTCGCCGTGATGATCGCCTTCACCTCCCTCGGACTCTGGCTGCTGTCGGCGGCCAACGCGTGATCGGCCTGCTCGCGCACGCCGGCCACTGGGCCGTCAACCTGCTCTACGTCGCTCCGATCGTCATCATGATCGCCGTGCTGGGCGTCCAGTCGGCGAGAGATCGCCGCCGGCGCCCGGACGGGGGCGCATCCGAGCGCAAGCCGCCCGCCGAAAGCTAGACGGCGCGCCGCCTAGGTCCCGGCGGCGGCCTCGCGCTCGAGCAGCGCGATGTCGTGGGCGAGCGCCTCGGGCGTCAGGACGCTCGTGGCGAAGCCCACGCGCTGCACGCCGCGCCCGTCGAGCAGCACCGTGGAGGCGCTGTGCTCGGCGCCGTCGCGCTGGGGCGCGACCCCGTAGGCCCGCCACACGCGGCCCAGCCGGGCGGCGTCGCCGAGCGCCCAGCGCATCCGCCCGTGCATGCGCTGCTTGAGCATGAACGAGCGCGCGCGCCGCGGCGTGTCGTTCTCCGGGTCGACGCTGACCGCGACGACCGGCACGTCGTGGCCGAGGTCGTCGAGCGCGGCGCGGATCTGCTGGGTCGTCAGCGGGCATGTATCGCGGCACGTCGTGTAGAGGAACGTCACGACGACGGGCCGTCCGCGCAGGTCGGCCAGCCGCAGCGGCCTGCCGGCCTCGTCGCGCACCCCGAAGTCCGCGGGCGGGATGCCGGGCGGGCGGATCGCGCCGGCGAACCGCTCGCCGGGCACGGCGCGCCCGCCGCCGGCGAACAGCAGCACGCCGGCGACGGAGGCGAGCGCGATCATCCCGGTGACGAAGAGCGCGATGCGCAGGCGGGCGGGCATCGCCCGCAGGGTAGTCGCCGCGCCGCCCCCCGCAGGCCGGTCCGCGGCGCCGTCAGGGCTCGATCAGGCCGCGGCGGATCGCGTAGCGCACGAGCTCGACGCGGTCGCGCATCTCGAGCTTGCGCATGAGGTTCGCGCGGTGCGACTCGATCGTCTTCTCCGACAGGAAGAGGGTCTCGGCGATCGCGCGGTTCGTGTACGCCTCGGCGATGAGCTTGAGCACCTCGCGCTCGCGCAGCGTCAGCGGCTCGGCCGGGCCGGTGCTGTCGTCGGCCATCCACTCGCGCACGAGCGACTGCTCGGCGGCGTTCGTCATGAACGGCTCGCCGCGCGAGACCGCGCGGACGGCGTCGACGAGCACCGTGTCGGCCTCGCGCTTGAGGATGTAGCCCGCCGCGCCGGCCTTCAGCGCCTCGAAGAGGTAGCGCTCGTCGTCGTACATCGAGAGCACGAGCACGGCGATCTCGGGCGCGTGCGTGCGGATCTCGACGGTCGCCTGCAGGCCCGTCATCCGCGGCATCGAGACGTCGAGCACGCAGATGTCCGGGCGCTCGCGCAGCGCGGTCTGGACGGCCTCGACGCCGTCGGCGGCCTCGGCGACGACGGTCATGTCGGGCTGGCCGTCGAGCAGCAGCCGCAGGCCGCCGCGCACGATCCCGTGGTCGTCGGCGATGAGCAGCCTCATCGCGTGCGCGTCTCCCGCGAGCTGACGGTGAGCTCGATGCTCGTCCCGCCGTCGGCCGCCGACGTGATCTCCAGGCGCCCCCCGGCGAGCAGCGCGCGCTCGCGCATGCCGGCGACGCCCGAGCCGCCGTCGCGCAGGCGATCGGGGTCGAACCCGTCGCCGTCGTCGGTGACCGTCACGCGCACCTTCGGGCCGTTGCAGCCGCGGACGGTCACCTTGACCGTGCTCGCGTTCGCGTGGCGGGCGATGTTCGACAGCGCCTCCTGCACGACGCGGTAGACGACGAGCTGCTCGAACTCGCCCAGCAGCGGCCGCGTGCCGTCGGCGGTGAAGTGCGCGGGAACGCCCCAGCGCTCGCCGAAGAGCCGCACCTGGGTGCGCAGCGCGGGGAGCAGGCCGTGGTCGTCGAGCGCAGCGGGGCGCAGGTCGCGGGCGAGGCCGAGCAGCTCCTGCATCGCCTGACCGGCGAGGCGCTGCGTCTCGGCGAGCTCGGCGGCGATCGCGGGCGGCGCGTGCCCGGCCGTCGCGGCGAGGCGCATCGAGACCGCCGCCAGCGCCTGGTTGACCTCGTCGTGCAGGTCGCGCGCGACGCGGGCGCGCTCGGCCTCCTGCGCGCGCAGGACCGCGGTCGCGCTGCCGGTGCGCTCGGCCTCCAGCCGGGCGAGCATGAGGTTGAAGGACTCGCGCAGGCGCGTGACGTCCGCCGGCTCGCCGTCCTGCGCCTGCGCGCGCACGCCCGGGACCGTCAGGTCGACGCACTCCATCGTGCGCGTCAGCGACTCGAGCGGGGCGAAGCGGCGGCGCATGACGAAGTTGTTGGCCAGCAGCGTCATGAGGATCGCGGCCGTGAGCACGAGGAACTGGCGCGAGCCGCCGACGTCGCCCAGGTCGACGTGCGCGGCCACGCTCGCCGCGAAGACCGTCACGACGACGAGCAGCGTGTTGACGGCGAGGACCTGGGACAGGAGCGGAGTTCTACGCATGGGGTCTGCACCCCATGTCGGCCGCCGGGGTCCGAACCGATACAGCTGGTGCAGCACCCTCCACGAAGGTTGAAGTCCTCCTCTAGATCCGGCCTGACCAGGGGCGTCCCGTCCAGCACGGGGCGCCCCTGTTCGGCGTTCGCCGCCGCCGGCCCGGCACGCGTGCGTTCGCGCCCGCCGGCATGCGATCGGGTAGGTTCCGCAGGCCGCTATACTTTCTGAAGCAGTAAAGCCGACCACCTTTGAGGAGATTCGTGTGACCCCGTCCGGCGCGGAGTTCATCCGCCAGATCAAGAGCCAGATCGCCCAGGTCGATCCGGGCGACGTCCACGAGGCGCTGTCGACCGCCAACGGCAGCGGCCCGATCGCGCTCATCGACGTGCGCGAGAACGAGGAGGTCGCCCGCGGCATCCTCCCGGGCGCCAAGCACGTCCCGCGCGGCCACCTCGAGTCGCGCATCGAGGGCGCGGTCCCCGACCGCTCGCGGCACATCGTCCTGTACTGCGCCTCGGGCAACCGCTCCGCGCTCGCCGCCAAGACGCTCGCCGAGCTCGGCTACGAGCACGTCGAGTCGATGACCGGCGGCTACACGCTGTGGAAGGACCGCGGCTACGAGGTCGAGGTCCCGCGCGTGCTGAGCGAGGAGCAGCGCGAGCGCTACAGCCGCCACATGCTCGTGCCGGAGATCGGCGCGGAGGGCCAGCAGAAGCTGCTCGACGCGAAGGTCCTGCTGCTCGGCGCCGGGGGCCTGGGCTCGCCGACCGCGCTGTACCTCGCCGCGGCCGGCGTCGGCACGATCGGGATCGTCGACGACGACGTCGTCGACCTCTCCAACCTGCAGCGCCAGGTCATCCATACGACCGACCGCATCGGCGTGCCGAAGGTCGATTCGGCCGAGCAGTCGATGAAGGCGCTCAACCCGGGCATCGACGTCGTCAAGTACCAGACGCGGCTGGACGCCTCGAACATCATGGAGATCATCTCCGGCTACGACGTCATCGTCGACGGCGTCGACAACTTCCCGACGCGCTACCTGCTCAACGACGCCAGCGTGCGCCTGCAGATCCCCGTCGTCAGCGCCTCGATCCTCGGCTTCGACGGCCAGCTCTCGGTCTTCGCGCCCTACGAGGGGCCCTGCTACCGCTGCCTGTACCCCGTCCCGCCGCCGGCCGAGCTCGCGCCGAGCTGCGGCGCCAACGGCGTGCTCGGCGTCCTGCCGGGGACGATGGGGCTGCTGCAGGCGACGGAGGTCGTCAAGATCATCACGGGCGCCGGCGAGCCGCTCATCGGCCGCCTGCTGCTCTACGAGGCGCTCGGCGCGACGTTCACCGAGCTGAAGGTCCGCCGCGACCCGGACTGCTCGATCTGCTCGCGCTCGCCCGACGAGATCTCCGAGGACGAGATGGGCGTCTTCCCCGACTACGAGGCGTTCTGCGCCGCCGCGGGCTAGGCTGCCGACCCCTATGGCCACCGTACGCATCCCACCAGTCCTGCGCCCGTCCGTCGGAGGCGTCAAGGAGGTCGACGCCGCCGGCGACAACGTCGGCGACGTCCTGCGGTCGCTCGCCGACCAGCATCCGGCGACGCAGACGCAGCTCTTCGCCGACGGCGGCGAGCTGAACCGCTACGTCAACGTCTACCTCAACGACGAGGACGTGCGCGTGCTCGACGGGCTCGACACGGCGGTCGCCGGCGGCGACGTGCTCGTCATCCTGCCGGCGATGGCCGGCGGCTGGCGCTGACCCAGGCGCCGGGGCTGCGGCTCCGCTCGCCTCCGCTCGGGCCGCTGCCGCAGCGATCCATGATCGTGCCCGCCGCCCGGGCGGGTAAGGCGGCGTGCGATCGGCGCCTTTGGCGTACATTGCGACGCGATGAGGGGAGGCCACGCGACGTGAGGTTCGTGGGTCCGTGGCCTGCTGCGGCGGCCGCGGCCATGGCCGTGCTCGCGCTCGTCGCCGCGCCCGCGCGCGGGCAGGCGCCCGCGCCGTCGCTGCAGGTCACCGCCGCCGACCTGCGCCAGGCCGGCGACGAGCTGCGCTTCGGCCTGCGCTTCAACCGCGCCGTGCCCGTCCGCCAGCTCGATCCGCGCCACGGGCGCGTCGTCTGCGTCGTGCTCAGCCCGTCGCGGCCGTCGCGCCGGCGCGCCTGCGTGAGCCGCCGCGGCGGGCGGCTGCGGGCGACGATCGGGCGCATCGACGCCCGCGGGACGGCGGCCGGCGCGACCCGCGCGGTGCGCGGCGCGCGGATCCTCGTCTCGGGCGGCTACCTGTCGCTGCGCGCGCCGGCCGGCGCGCTGCACGTCCGCCTCGGCGGCCGCGTTCACTGGCGCGCGCAGCTGCGCTGGCGCGACGGCACCGGCTGCGCGGCGCCCGGCGCCGGGGCCGGCTGCACGCAGGTCGTCCCGGAGAGCGGGACGCTGACGCTGGCCACGCGCGCGCCGCGCCGGCCCGCGTTCACCCGCCTGCACCGGCTGCGGCTGCTGGCGACCGGGGACTCGATGATCCAGTACGTCGACATCCACCTCGCGCGGCGCCTCCAACGCCGGCGCGGGGCGAGCGTGCGCAGCGACGCGCACGTCGGCACCGGCATCTCCAAGCCCGCCCAGCTGGACTGGGTGCGCAAGGCGCGCGGCCAGGCCTCGCGCTTCAGGCCCGACGCGACGGTCGTGTACCTCGGCGCGAACGAGGGCTTTCCGCTGACGTCGCCGAGCGGCGCGCGGGCGGACTGCTGCGACGTCGCCTGGACCGCCGCCTACGCCCGGCGCGTCGAGGCGATGATGCGCAGCTACCGTCGCGGCGGGCGCTCCTACGTCTACTGGCTGACGCTGCCCGCCCCGCGCGCGCAGTCCCACGCGCGGGTCTACCGCGCCGTCAACACCGCCATCCGGCACGCCGCGGCGAGGGCCGGCGACGGCGTGCGCGTCGTCGACCTCGCCCGCGTCTTCACGCCGGGCTGGCGCTTCCGGCAGACGATCACGTTCCGCGGCCGGCGGATCAGCGCGCGCCAGGCGGACGGCATCCACCTCACCTCGGCCGGCGCGGCGGTCGCCGCGACGCTCGTCGTCGACCGCCTGGCGGCCGACCGCGCGCTGCCCTGACATGCGCGCGCTCGCGCTCGCGCTCGCCGGTCTCGCCGCCGCGCTCGCCGCCGGCTGCGGTGGGTCGCCCGGCGGCGCCTCGACGACGGCCGCGCGCTCGGCCGAGGTCGCGGTGACGATCGCCACGCCGGCCGACGGGAAGGTCCTGAAGGCCACGCGGACCGCGAAGGGCCGGTGGCGGGCGCGGACGCGGGTGAGCGGGCGCGCGCGGCCGGGCAGCGCCGTCGCGCTCAGCGCGACCTGCCGCCCGACGCCGTGCGCGGCGCGGGCGCGCGCCGCGGCCGACGGGCGCTGGGCGGCGACGCTGACGCTCACGGCGACGCCCGCCGCGCGCTTCGTGACGATCGACGCCGGGCCGCCCCGCGCGGCCGGCGCGCCGGGCTCGGCGGTCGCGACGGTCGAGCTGAGCGGCCCCGCGGCGCCGGCGCCCAAGCGCGCGAAGGCGGGCGCCAAGCGCCCGCGGCCCGCGGCGAGCGCCGGGCGCGCGCCGCGCCGCCTGCCGCATGACGTGCTCGTCGTCGGCGACTCGCTCGCGCTCGGTATCGCCGAGACGCTCCCCGCGGCGCTGCCCGGCTGGCGGGTGCGCACGGACGGGCGGATCGGCCGCCCGCTCGCCGAGGGGATGGGGATCTTCGCCGGGCAGGCCTCGCCGCCGGCGATCGTCGCCTTCAGCCTGTTCACGAACGACGACCCGCGCAACACGGCCGCCCTGGAGGCCGCGGTGCGCGCGACCGCGAGCCGGCCCGGCGGCTGCGCCGTCTGGGCGACGATCGTGCGCCCGCCCTTCGAGGGCGTCAGCTACGACGCCGCCAACGCGCTCCTGCACCGGCTGGCCGGCGACCCCGAGCTCGCGCTCGGCCTGCAGCTCGTCGACTGGGCCGCGGAGGTCGCGCAGTCGCCGGCGCTGATCGCCGCCGACGGCGTGCACGGCTCCCCGGACGGCTACCGCGCGCTCGGCCGGCTCTACGCGGAGGCGATCCGGCGCTGCGCGGGGGACTCGGGCTAGCCGAGCTTCTCGAAGTCCGCCCGCAGGCGCTCGAGGACGATGTCCAGCGCGACGCCCGCGCCCGCGTCGTTGAGATGGATGCCGTCCTGCTGGCGCACGATCGTCTCCTTGCCGCCGACCGGCATCGTGGCGCGGTAGCGCCCACCCGGCGTGAACGGCTCGGCCATGTCGACGACGCGCACCTGCGAGCGGAACGGCTGCGCGGCGACCGCGATCGCGGCGTTGACGGTGCGCGCGATCTCCTGCCGGCGCGGGTCGCGCGGCAGCGGCAGCGTCAGCCAGTACACGCGCGCCGCGCCGCCGCGGCGGTAGGTGTCCATCATGCGCCGCGCTCGCGTCGCGTAGATGACGGCCCACTCCGCGCCGCAGCACTTGACGTCGGGTCCGCCCTGGACCGGGAACGGGAAGCCCTCGTTGGCGCCCATGAACATCACGACGGCGTCGGGCTCGTGCTGCTTGACGTGCTCGGTCGAGAGCAGCCCCCAGTCGACGAGGTCGGTCTTCGAGATCCCCGTTCCCAGGTGCGCGTCGCGCACCGTGCGCACGCCCGCCTCCTCGAGGCGCCGGGCGAGGTGCACGTCGAGCGGCTGGACGAGCGAGTCGCCCGTCGCCAGCAGCGTCTTCAGCGCCGGCAGGCGGTCGGGCTGGCCACCGAGCTCGGCGGGGTCGAAGGCGTCGGTCGTGATCGGCGCGGCTGCCCTGGAGCCGGACGACGCGCCGGCCGCCGGGGCCGCGCCGTTCGCCGCCGCGACCGAGCTGAACCCGCCCGGGCCGGAGAGCTCGGCGTCGGGGGAGAGGAACGCGGTGATCGAGTCCACGGCGGCGGCGAGCGGCAGCCGGTCGGCGATCCAGCCGGCCGGGTGCCCGACGGCGAGCACGACGGTGCGCTGCACGCCGGCGTCCATCTTCTGCCCGGAGGTGCGGATCGACCCGCCCTCGACGGCGAGCAGCAGCAGCGCCGCGACGAGGACGCAGACCACCCCGTCGCGGGCCCGCAGCCGGCGGGCCGTGGGGCGGTCGAGGATGAAGGGGTCGTGGTCGGGAAGGGACATGGATCAGAACTGGAAGTAGATGAACGGTGGCACGCCCTGGCTGGAGACCGTCGCGGCGACGAGGACGATGACGCTCGCCATGCTGACGCCCAGGGCGACCGGGTGCAGCCGCTCGAAGCGTACGCGCAGGGCGTCCATCGGGCGTGCCGGCAGCAGCTGCAGGACGATCACGCCGAACGTGGCGAGCGCGATCGGCACCGTCCACAGCGTCGCGGGGCCCGGCACGACAAGGCGCGACAGGAAGTCGCCGGCCAGGCCCAGGTTGGGCGCGCGGAACGGGATCCAGGCGAGCACGATGAGGTGGAACGCGATGAACCAGCCAAGCCAGCGCGGCAGGCGCACGCGGCCGCGCAGGGCGTGCTCGACGACGAGCGCGGTGCCGTGGATCACGCCCCACAGCACGAAGCCCCAGGCGGCCCCGTGCCAGAGGCCGCCGAGCGTCATCGTGATCATGAGGTTGCGCGCCGTCTGGCGCTTGCCCGCGCGGCTGCCGCCGAGCGGGATGTACAGGTAGTCGCGCAGGAAGCGCGACAGCGTCATGTGCCAGCGCCGCCAGAACTCGCGGAAGCTCGCCGCGCGGTAGGGGCGGTCGAAGTTCTGCGGGAAGACGAAGCCCAGCAGCAGCGCCGTGCCGATCGCGATGTCCGTGTAGCCCGAGAAGTCGCAGAAGATCTGGACCGCGTAGGCGTACGTGGCGAGGATCACGTCGGGCGCCGAGTAGGCCTGGGGCACGCCGAAGACGGGGTCGACGATCTCTCTCGCTAGCGAGTCGGCGATCGCGACCTTCTTGACGAGGCCGATGATGATGAGCGACACCGCGGCGCCGACGGCGACCTTGCGCGGATCGCGCGGCCTGGTCAGCTGGGGCATGAACTCGCTCGCGCGCACGATCGGGCCGGCGACGAGCTGCGAGAAGAAGCTCAGGTACAGCGCGACGTCGATCGTCCCGGCGGGCTCGATGTCGCCGCGGTAGACGTCGACGGTGTAGGAGATCGCCTGGAAGGTGATGAAGCTGATGCCGACCGGCAGCGCGATCGATGCCAGCGGCAGCGGCAGGCCGAGTCCGGCGCTGCCGAGCAGGTCGTTGATCTCCGTCGTGAAGAAGCCGTAGTACTTGAAGATGCCGAGCGTCGCGAGGTTCAGCCCGACCGCGACGGCGACGATCCGCTTGCGGGCGCGCCGGCTCTCGGTGCGCCCCATGAGCTGGGCGGCGATCTGGTTGCCGAGCGTGATGCCCGCCAGCAGGAGGCAGAAGATCGCGCTCGCGGCGGCGTAGAAGAGGTAGCTCGCCGCGATCATGAGCGGCTTCCACAGGGCCGGCCGCGGCATCAGCACCCAGGAGAGCGCGAGCACGATCGGGAAGAAGACGGCGAACTGGATCGTGGGAAAGACCATGCGAAAACCCCGCCGGCGGGAAGACGGCGGCCGGACCCTAGCGGAGCGCGCGCGGAAGGCCCTCCACGCACGGGCCGCCTGCGAGAGGCGGCCCGTGCTGCCGGCGGGTTGCGAGCGCTCGCGCGCCGTCCTCAGTTGAGGATCTTGTTGCAGGGCACTCCGCTGAGCCACTTGCCGGACTCCCACCAGTACCCGCAGGCCTTGGAGTTGTGCGGGAACGCCCGCCGCGGCCAGATGTCCATCCAGGCCGTGTTCCAGCTGCAGCCCGAGTGGTACGGGCTGTAGCACGTCCAGCGCGTCCGGGGATCTCCCCCTTGGTGTGTTGGACGTGGCGCCGCGCAGCCCCCGGGGACTCCCGGCCTCCGTACGCGGCGGCACGGGGATTCGCCGCGCCGGCGCCGGTTCATCTCGCCCTCGATGGCAATCGCCGGCCCGTGCGCGACCGGGACGGCTCGCGCGGGCGCAAGCCGGCGCGCGAGCGACTTCAGCCCCGCTTGTCCATCTGTTTAGACTGGATGGTCACATGGGCCTCCCGCCGCTCCAGAACCGTCCCTGCGGCGGTCGCTACGGGGACATCGTGCAGGCGATCGGCAACACGCCGCTCGTCGAGCTCAAGCGCCTGAGCCCGAAGCCCGGCGTGCGGATCTGGGCCAAGCTCGAGTCGGCCAATCCGACCGGCTCGGTCAAGGACCGCGTCGCGCGCTCGCTCATCGAGCACGCCGAGGAGCACGGGCTCATCGGCCCCGGCCAGACGATCCTCGAGCCGACCTCCGGCAACACGGGGATCAGCCTCGCGATGATCTGCCGCCGCAAGGGCTATCCGCTGACCGTCGTCATGCCCGACAACGTCACGCCCGAGCGCACGCAGCTGCTCGAGATGTACGGCGCGAAGATCATCTACAGCCCCGGCGACCAGGGCTCCAACGGCGCCGTCGCGCTGGCCACCGAGATGGCGATGGACACCGAGCGCTACTACATGCCCTACCAGTACGGCAACGAGGCCAACCCGCTCGCGCACTACAACGGCACGGCCCTCGAGATCCTCGAGGAGCTCGACGAGATCGCCGCGTTCGTGGCCGGCCTCGGCACGGGCGGCACGCTCATGGGCAACGCGCGCCGCTTCCGCGAGGAGCTCGGCGACAGCGTGAAGATCGTGGCCGCCGAGCCGATGCAGGGCGAGCCGGTCCAGGGACTGCGCTCGCTCGACGACGGCTTCATCCCGCCGATCATCGACCTGAGCCTGCTGGACCGCAAGATCTTCGTCACCAACCGGGACGCGGTCATCTGGACGCGCAAGCTGCTCGACGAGGAGGGCATCTTCGCCGGCGTCTCGTCCGGGGCGATCGCCCGCGTCGCCGTGCGGATCGCCAACGAGATCGACGAGGGCAACGTCGTCTTCATCGTCTGCGACGACGGCTGGAAGTACCTCTCCTCCGGCATCTACACCAAGCCGCTGGAGGAGATCGAGAACCTGGACTCCACCGTCTGGTGGTGATCCGGCGGGCGTCCGCGCCCGCAACCAGTCCCGGTAGGTAGCTTGAGAACCCCCTACAGGAGGCTGGCATGGACATCGACAGCTTTCTGCGCGACCCCGTGTCGCGCAGGCGCTTGTTCCGCACGTCGGGCGTGAGCGTCGCCGGCGGCGCGGCGATGTTCCTGGCCGCCTGCGGTCGCAACACCGCCTCCCCGGTCGCCGACGGCCCCGACGAGTCCGACCAAGCCGACGTCGAGATCCTCAACGGCGCGCTCGATCTCGAGCTCATGTCCGTCGTCGCCTACAAGGACGGGGCCGCGCGGCTGGGCGGCGACGCCCTGCGGCTCGGCAAGACGCTGCTCGAGCAGGAGCAGGCGCACGCCGACGGGCTGTCGACCGCGATCACCGACGCGGGCGGCCGCCCCAACCGCGCCAAGGCCTCCTACGACTTCCCCGCGCTGCGCACGCAGGACGACGTGCTGAAGTTCGTCCTGGACCTCGAGAGCACCGCGATCGCCGCCTACACCGACGCGCTGCCCAAGCTCACGCAGGGCGATCTGCGCTCGCAGGTCGCCTCGATCATCACGAACGAGGCCGAGCACGTCTCGGTGCTGCTCGACGCGCTCGGCCGCGAGCCCGTGCCGGACGCGTTCGTGACCGGGAAGCTCGCGTGACGCGGCGCGTCCCGATCGCCGACGGCGACGCCGACACGGCGCAGGTCGCCGCGTTCGAGCGCGACCGGCGCGAGCTGCTGCGGCGGGGCTTCGCGCTCGGCGGAGCCGCGATCGCGGCCTCGTCCGTGCCGCTGCTGCTGTCGGCCCGCACGGCGTTCGCCGAGGCGAGGGGGGACGCCGCGATCCTGCAGAGCGCGATCACCCTCGAGCGCGTCGCGGTCATCGCCTACGACATCGCGATCGGGGGCAGGCTGCTGTCGCCCGCGATGCGGCGCGTCGCGCGCCGCTTCCGCGATCACGAGCAGCGGCATGCCGACACGCTGACGACGGCGCTCACGGATCTCGGCGGTCAGCCGCCCGAGCCGCCCAAGGGCATCGACGACGTCGACGAGGTCGTCAAGGGACTGCGCGACGCGCGTTCGCAGGCCGATCTGCTGGCCTTCTTCATCGAGCTCGAGCTCGCGGCGGTCGCCGCCTACCACGAGGCGCACGCCAAGCTCGTCGAGGGCCGCCTGCTGCAGACCGCGGCGTCGATCATGGCCAACGAGGGCCAGCACCTCGTCGTCCTGCGCAAGGCCGCCGGGCGCGACCCGCTGCCGCGCGCGTTCGAGACGGGGGCCGCGTGACGGCCCGCCCGCTCGATCGGCCGTTGCGGGCCCCTGCCCGCCACGCTCGCGCTCGCCGACCACCTTCCCAGCACCCCCGCTCGCCTCGCCGAGGCGACGGTCCCCGTCTCGTCACCGAAGGAGGCCTCGCGCCATGCCTTTCAACCTAGGGCCGGGAGAGCTGCTGCTCATCCTGGCGATCGCGCTCGTCGTGCTCGGACCCAAGAAGCTGCCCGAGGTCGGAAAGTCGCTGGGCAAGGGCATGCGCGAGTTCAAGGACTCGCTGTCGGGCATGGGCTCCTCCTCCGACGACGACGACGCCGACGACGAGCGCGCCCGGCTGGGCAAGACCTAGCGCGGACTAGCCTGTCGGTCGTGAGGATCGCCCGCGCCACGCTCGACGAGATCGTCGCCCACGCCGTGCGCGACGCGCCGAACGAGTGCTGCGGCGTCGTCGTCGGCAGCGACGGCAGCGCCACGGCGGCACGGGCGCTGGAGAACCTCGCGGCGAGCCCGTTTCGCTTCGACATCGACGGCCGCGAGCTGCTGCCGTTCGCCTTCGCCGAGGAGGGAGACGACCAGCTCGTCGCGATCTACCACTCGCACACCCGCTCGGAGCCCTATCCGTCGCAGACCGACGTGAACTTCGCCGCCGGCTGGCCGGGCGTCGAGTGGCTCATCGTCGGGGTGCCGCGCAAGGGCGCCGACGGCGAGCCCGCGGTGCGCTCCTACCTCATCGAGGACGGGGCGATCCGCGAGGTCGAGCTCGAGGTGACCTAGCGACGTCGTCCGGCGACCCTCGTCATCCAGATCCGTCCGGCCGGCGGCGCGCCGCTGCCGGCGTCCAGCCGCTCGTCTGCCCGAAGTGCGCCGAGCCGCACCCGCTCGAGGAGCGCTTCTGCCGGTTCTGCGCGATGCCGCTCGTCTACAGCGGCAGGCTCGGCGTCGACGAGCCCGTCAGCGAGCGCCACGGGCGCGCGCGCAAGATCGATCCGCGCTACACCGAGGGCGACCTCGTCCGCGTCGCCGGCGCGATGAACCAGGCCGAGGCGGAGTTCGTCCAGGGGCTGCTGCTCGAGGAGGGGATCCCGTCGACGCTGCGGCGCACCCGCGGCTTCGACGTGCCCGACATGCTCGCCGCCGGCCCGCGCGACATCATGGTCCCCGCGTCCGGCCACGCGGCGGCCCGCGAGGTGCTGCTCGAGGCCGAGATCGTGGGCGAGGACGGCGCGGGGGCACAGATCAGGCCGTCGCTCGTGCTCGCGGCGCTGCTCGCCGCGGTCGCGCTCGTCGCGCTCATCGCCTGGCTGGGTACCGCGTTTCCCGGCTGAGTCGTGGCGGCGTGGGCGTCGCGCCGGGGCTCGCGCTCGGGCCGGGCGCCGGCGACCTCGCGGCCCGCGCTCGGGCCGGGCGCCGATCTCGTGCTACTGACCCGCCAGCCGGGCGAGGTGCGCGCGCCAGGTGCCCTCGGTGTGGACCATGGCCCGTCCGTGGAAGGCGGACACGAGCGCCTCGCGCGGGCCGCCGCGCGGCAGCGAGCAGGCGAGGCGCACGGCGGCGTCGGCGCCCTCCTCGCGCGCGAGGAGGTCGATCACCGTGCCGCCGAGCAGCGCGGCGTCGCGCAGGGCGGGCGGGAAGGCGGGGCGCGGCTCCTCGCGCAGGCGCCGCGCGATCGCCGGCCGCGCGTGGGCCGTCTGGCCGGAGAACCACTGCGCGGAGCCCGCGAGCAGCCATGCCCAGCGAGCGCCGCGGACGACGGATCGCGGCGTCCACGGCGGCGGGAGGGAGCGGTTGCACCCGGCGACGACGAGCTGGACGTACAGCGCCGCGGGGGTGAGCAGGAGCATCTCGCGCGAGCCCTCGACGTTCGCGGCGCGCTCGGCGAGCAGCCGCGGCGCGAGCACGTGCAGCGTGCCGCGCGCGGCCCAGCCGGCCAGGTAGCGCCGCGCGGACGGCGTGGTCAGGCGGCGCATGACGGGCACGCACGGCTGCGCGAGGTCGAGCTCCGCGCCGCGTTCGTGCAGCACGACCGTGACCTCCACGGGCAGCTCCGCGAACAGCGGCTCGAGTCGCTCGCGCGTGTCCTCGAGCAGGCGCAGGACCGCGCCCACGCCGTCGTCGTCGCGCTCGTCGTGGCGGGCGACGAAGTGGCGCGACGCGGTCTCCACCCAGGACATCTGTCGCCGTGCTTCGCCCCCGCCCGCCGCCCCCCTGCACCGCGGCCCGGGCGCCGATCGAGGTTTGTCCGCCGCGCCCGCCCGGGTACGGCGCCCCTCGCAAGCAGGTCACCGAACGGGAGGAAGTTCCGCCATGTCAGACGACACGACGCACGGCGAGGACGCCCTGAAGGACGTGGACGAGGTCAAGAGCGGCGACGAGCCGGGCACGCCCGTGCACAGCCCGACGATTCCCGAGGACGAGGGCCGGGTCGGGGACGGCACGGGCGAGGGGGACGCGGGGCCGGCGAGCGGCACGACGACGGCCGACGGCGACGAGAACCGCCTCACCGACTGAGGCTCGGCCCTGCCGGCCCAGGCCGGCAGGGCCCGTCCGGGTCGCTCGGGGCGGCCGGCGCGAGGCGGTGTCGTGCGGTCTCGGCGCCGTCGCCGGCGGCGGGCGGTGTCGTGGCGTCCTCGTCTAGCCGAGGGCGGCGCGTGGTGTCGTGGCGTCCTCGTCACGCCGCGGGTGGGCCCTGCGAGCGCTCCCACCCGAGCTCGGTCGCGATGCCGTGGCTGCGCAGGTCGGCGTCGGCGTCGCTCAGCGAGGTCGCCCCCGCGACGAGCCGCGCGCAGCGGGCGACGTGCTCGAACGCGACGACCGCGTCGAAGAAGAACACGAGCCCGCCGGCGGCCGTGAGCTGCACGGTGCGGCGGCCGCCGCGGATCGGCGTCTCGCCGAGCTCGCCCCGTGCGCAGCGCAGCGCCATCGCGCTCGCCTCGGTCGGGATCTGCTCGACGGCCGCCTCGAGGCGCTCGAGCTCCGCCGTCCCGGGCCCCCAGGCGCCGAGATAGCCGCCCGCGTCGGCGACCTCGGCGAGCCGCGCGACGACCTCCGCGGGCGTGAGCTCGCCGTCGCAGCCGGCGCCGAACAGCGCGCCGAGCACGCCGACGCCCCGCTCGGCGAGCAGCGGCGCCGCGGCGAGGCAGACGGCATCGGCGAGCGGGCTGGCGAGGCCCGCCTCGTCGCCGTGGGCGAGGACGTCGCCGCCGACGTCGAGGAGGACCACGAGGTCGCAGCCGAGGTGTCCCGCCGCGCCGGCGAGCGCGTCGGCCACGGCGGCGGGCCCTCCGTCGGGGTCGAGCAGGAGCACCGGCTCGCCGAGGTGGCGCGCCATGTGCGACTCCGCGAAGGCGAATCCGCCCGGGCCGGTGGTGTGCGCGCCCGCCAGTCCGGCGTGCTCGCCGAGCGGCTCGATGCCGTCGATCTCGTGGATGCGGCGGGGACCCGGCAGCGGGTCCACCGGCCGGCGCTCCCAGCTCAGCCCGCCGAGCACCGCCGGCGTTCCGAGGGCGCCGCTCAGCTCGGCGACCGCGAGCGCTCCGGCGACATCACCGCCGCCGCCGATCCCGACCGCCAGGATCCGCTGGGCAGCGGCGAGCGCCGCGAGCATTCCGGCGGGCTAGACGAGCGCCGGGACGCCGCCGTCGGCGATCGCGCGGATCTCCTCCGCGGCGCGCTCGAACTCGCTGTCGGAGAGCACGGGCGTGCCCTCGAACGGGAGGTCGCGCTGCAACTCCAGCCACGAGCGGCAGCCGCCGTACTCGTCCTTGACCCGGACGGTGACCGGGCGCGGGATGCGGTACGTGCGCAGCAGCAGGACGTGCAGCGGATGGCGGCGCTTCCACTCCAGGCGCTTCTCCGCGTAGTCGGTGCTCCACACATAGAACGGGGACAGCGCGTCGACGCAGCGCGGGTCGGTGATGGTGAAGTGACCGGCGACCTCGGCCCAGGCTCGGATGCGCACCCGGTCGGGCTGGGGGAGCGGGTTGAGGCCGTTCTCGTCGAGCGCTCCGGGCGGCGGCTCGCCGTCGGCCCAGACACCCTCCTCGAGCGCTCGCGCCAACTCCGGGATGTGCGATTCGCGCACGCAGTCCCCGCGCTGGTGGTCGAACGTCGGATACAGGAAGAACTGATCGTGTTCGACGCGGAACCGCTTGTCGGCCTCGCGTAGACCACCCTTCCTCAGGGTGATGAGCTGCTCGCCCTCGGCAAGGGCGCGGACGGTGACCGCCCACTCTTTAAACGCAATTGGCATAGAAAGGACCAGACGACGACGGGACAAAGGACGAGACAAAACAAAACTACCCATCGTGTTGAACCGATCCGTGGCTCAATCGACGGGACGGCGGAGATTGTGCCACAGGTCCGCACAAATCGCCAAATGTGCCTGCTAATCGGCAGGTTTCGTTTGTGACGTCAGCCGTTTATGCGGGTGTTCGCGAAGCCTTCGAGGGCCTCGATGAGTGCCGCGAAGTCGTGTTCGGCGTGTCCGAGGGCCATCGCGGCGACCAGCACGTCGCGAGCCCGCGCGGCGGCCCCGAACGGCACGTCCGCGGCCTGCGCTTCCTCGAGGCAGAGGCGCACGTCCTTGAGCATGTGCTCGAGCTTGAAGAGCGTCGTGAAGTCGTGCGATCGCATCGGCCCGGACTTGAGGTCGAGCATCGCCGAGCCGCCCGAGCCCTTGGCCATGACCTGCACGAGCGCGTCGAGGTCGACCCCGGTCGCGCGGCCCACGAGCAGCGCCTCGCCGACGGTCGCGCAGTTCGCGGCAGCGACGGAGTTGTTGATGAGCTTGACCATCTCGCCCTGGCCGAGCGTCCCGACGTGCAGGACGAGGTCGCCCATGACGCGCAGCAGCGGCTCGGCGCGCGCGAAGTCCCCGGCGCTGCCCCCGGCCATGATCGTCAGCGTGCCGTCCTCGGCCCGGGGCGAGGAGCCGGTCACCGGCGCGTCGAGCATGGACAGGCCGCGCTCGGCGAGCTCCGAGCCGATCGCACGCGTCTGCTCGGGCGCGATCGTCGACATGTCGACGCAGAGCGTGCCCGCGGCGGCGCCGTGCGCCACGCCCTCGTCGCCGAGCAGGACCTCGGCCACCTGGTCGCCGTCGACGACCATCGTGATGACGACGTCGCTCGCCGCCCCGACCTCGGCCGGCGAGGCCGCCACGCTGCCGCCGTGCTCGCCGACCCAGGCGTCGGCGGTCGTCCGCGTGCGGTTGAAGACCGTCAGATCGTGCCCGGCGCGGGCGAGGTTGGCCGCCATCCGCGATCCCATGATCCCGAGCCCGACGAATCCGACGCGGCCGGAGCCGCCCGTGGCTGGTTCAGGCGCCATCGGCTCCTGATGCTAGGGGAGCGCACCGCCCCTGTCGCGTGCACGCCGGCGCGGCGCCGAGGGGTCTCGTGGGTTGCGTTTCGTGTAGGGACGGTTCGCGCAGGACCCAGCCGGGGGCGCCGTGCAGCTGGGGGTCTGGTGGGTTGCGTCCCGTATGGGGACGCTTCGCGCAGGACCCAGGCCGGGGGAGGCCGTGCCGGGGGGGTCTGGTGGGTTGCGTCCCGTATGGGGACGCTTCGCGCAGGACCCGAGGGTGGGGGGCGCTGTGCGGTGGGGGTCCGGCGGGTTGCGTCCCGTATTGGGACGCTTCGCGCACGACCCGAGGGCGGCGTCGCAAGCGGGCTCGACGAGCTGCGGCCACCCCGGAGGAAGGTGGCCGCAGCGTCGAACTCGTCACTGTGGGAGGAACGAGACGAACCGGCGGCGGACAGGTTGATGGCGAACGCCGCCGGCTCAACGGGCTTCTCTGACAAGCCCGTCTTGTATGACCGGACACTATATGCCAAAGTCACGCTCCGGCGTCAAGTGGCGGGACGCGGGTTTCGCCGAGGGACGCGCGTCAGGCCAAACGGGGGGTGATACGAGTACAGGCACTGATGACCGTCGCCGTGCTCGGCGGCATCGTCGTGTTCTGCTGCGGAGCCATCGTCGGCTGGGTCTCCCGCGGCATGTGGGGGGACGACTGACCGCGCCCCGGGCCGACATCGCGGCCGTCCTTCCGTCGTGCGCAGACACGACCGTCCTTCCGGCGTGCGCAGACACGACCGTCCTTCCGGGCGTGCTCAGGCGCGGTCGGCCGGAGCTCCGTGCCCGCCGCCGCCCGGCGTCTCGATGGCGAGGCGATCTCCGGCGGCGAGCTCGCCCGTGGCCTTCGCCGGCAGCTCTGCGCCGTTGAGCACGTTGCGACCGCGCGCGCCGGGCGCGCCGCCGTCCGCGCCGGGCGGGGCGTGGCGCCTGCGCTCGGTGATGAGCGCGTAGGACATCGGAGCGAGCGCCTCGATCTCGCGAATGATGCCGTCGCCGCCGCGCTGCGCCCCCGCGCCGCCGGAGCCGCGCCGGACCGCGTGGCGCACGACGCGCAGCGGGAACTCCAGCTCGAGCGCCTCGACGGGCGTGTTGAGCGTGTTCGACATCGCGACGTGGACGCCGCTCGGGCCGTCGGCGTCGGGGCACGCGCCCTGCCCGCCGCCGAGCGTCTCGTAGTACGTGAAGGCCTCCGTGCCGAGCGTGAGGTTGTTCATCGTCCCCTGCCCGAGCGCGCGGCCGAAGGCGGCGAGCACGAGATCGGCGACGCGGCTGGAGGTCTCGACGTTGCCCGCCGCGACGGCCGGCGCCACGCCGCCCGGCGGCGTGCGGGCGTTCAGCAGCGAGCCGGCCGGGGCGCGCACCTCGATCGGCCGGTACGCGCCGGCGCTCGGCGGCACGTCGGGGTCCATCAGCACGCGCACCGCGAAGTACGCCGCCGAGCGCGTGACCGCCAGCGGGCAGTTGAGGTTGCCGCCGTGCTGCGGCGCGCTGCCTGCGAAGTCGAGCACGAGGCGGTCGCCGTCGACGGTCGCGACGAGCCGCAGCTCGACGTCGCCGTCGATCGCCTCGAGCACGTCGCGCGACTCGCGCGGTCCGTCGGGCAGCTCCGCCAGGCAGGCGCGCGTGCGCCGCTCCGCATAGTCGAGCACGGCCGCGGTCGCCTCGCGCAGCGCGGGCACGCCGAGCCGGCGGGCGAGCTCGCGCAGCCGCTGCGCGCCGATCCGGTTGGCGGCGAGCTGGGCGCGCAGGTCGGCGCGGCGCTGGTCGGGCTGGCGCATGCGCACGACGAGCTCGTCGATGGCGGCCTCGTCGAGCACGCGCGGCGCGATGACGACGCCCTCCTCCTCGAGCGTCGTCGAGTCCGCCGGCATCGAGCCGGGCACCCGGCCGCCCACGTCGGCGTGGTGGGCGCGGTTGGCCGCGAAGCCGAGCAGCCCGCCGCCGTCCAGGACCGGCGTGATGACGGTGATGTCGGGCAGGTGCGTGCCGCCGCGGAAGGGGTCGTTGAGGATCCACGGCAGCCCGGCCGAGTGGTCCTCTTCGAGCACCGCGGCGACGGCGGCCGGCATCGCCCCGAGGTGGACGGGGATGTGCTCGGCCTGCATGACCATCTCGCCCGCGGCGTCGAACAGCCCGCTCGAGCAGTCGCGGCGCTCCTTGATGTTCGCCGAGTGGGCGCTGCGCACGAGCACCGCGCCCATCTCCTCGCAGGCGGCGCGCAGCGCGCCGGTCACGACCTGCAGGTCGATCGGGTCCAGGCTCATCCCCCCATTCTTCACGGACGCTCGCGCGGGTGCGGGCGCGGGCGCCGGCGCGTGCGCGCGCGCGAGCGCGAGCGCGCGCGCCGCGCGAGCTCGGCCGGGCGGGCGAGGGCCTGGGCGAGCCGGAAGCGCTTCGTCCCGCGCAGCGCGTCGACCCGCGCCTCGGCGGCGGCCGCCCGGAGGCGCAGCGCCTCCGCCGACCGGGCGGCCTCCTCGCGTTGCGCGGCGAGCTCGTCGTTGAGCTCCTGCGCGCGCCGGAACCACTGCCGGGACTCCAGGCTGTGGTGGTCGCGCGCGACCTCGGCGCGCAGCTGCGCCTCCGCGAGCAGCGCGAGCGCGCGCAGCGCCGAGCGCTCGGCCGGGGCCGGCTCGGGCGCGATGCGCCGCAGCAGCGCCACGAGCTCGGCCGCGTGCGCGCGCGCGTCGTGGTGCCTGCGCACGAGGTCGAAGCCGAGGCGCCCGAGCTCAGGGCGGTAGGCGTCGAGGTCGGCGCGCAGCCGCGCCGCGTCGGGCGGCATCTGCGCCGACAGGCCCGAGAAGCCGGCGGCCTCGATGCGCTCGTAGGACTCCGGCGTGACCCAGCCGTCGCAGCCGGCGTGATCGAAGACGTAGGCCGGCCGGCCGCACGCCATCGCCTCGACGATCGAGCGCCCGTAGCCGACGACGACGTCGACGTCGCGCATCGCGTCGGCGACGTCGAGCTGGGGGGAGGGGTGGCCGACCTGCTCCCAGGTCACGCCGGCCGGCGACCAGGCGTCCCTGATGAGCTGCGCGCGCGAGACGCCGCCGCCGTGGTAGTTGCCGAGCAGCAGCGCGCGCGCCGGCCGCGGCGCGGGCGCCGCGCGCCCGCCGAAGCGCCGCAGGTCGACCGGCTGGCGCAGGCGCACGACCTCGCCCGCGCCGGCGCACGCGGCCGCGCGCGCGGCGAAGGCGTCGCTGAGCGCCACGGTCGCCGCGACGACGCCGTCCAGCGGCGGCGGCAGGTGGACGTCGTCGGCGCCGTGGACGACGAAGACCCGCGCCGCCGCCGGATAGCGCGCCGCCAGCTCGATCGCGAGCGAGCGGTCGACCCCGACGATGACCCCGTCGGCGCGCTCGGGCAGGTCGTCGGCGCGCCCCTCCACCGCGAGGCAGCGCGACCGCGCGAGGTCGGCCGTTGCGCCGAGCCGGCGGGCGAACAGCGTGACGTGGTGGCCGAGCCGCGCGAGCTGCTCGGCGATCGTGAGCGCGTACGTCTGCGGGCCGCCCGGCGCCGCGAGCTCCTGGACGGCGACGATCAGCTGCATGCCGGCACCCGGGCGCGCAGCGCGTCGCGCGCCGCGTCGCCGTCGTCGTGCGGCTGCAAGGCGTGGCCGTCGAGGAACTGGCCGCGCATCGCGCCGAGCCCCGCGATGACGACGACGTCGCCCGGACGCGCGCGCCGCACCGCGCGCGCGATCGCCCGCCGGCGGTCCAGGACGACCTCGACGCGGTCCGCGTCGCCCGTGCCGCGGCGCATCTCGGCGATGCGCGCCACCTGGCCGCCGGGGCCCCCCGAGCCGGTCGTCAGGACGACGCGATCGCCGTGACGCGCGGCGGCGCGGCCGCTGGCGCGCTCGCGCGCGCGGTCGGGCGCCGACACCGGCCCGAGCACCGTGCAGATCTCAGCGCCCGGACGCGCCGCGAGCGCGCCGCGCACCGCGCGCAGGAGCTGCTCGATGCCGTCGGGGGTGTGCGCGTAGTCGACGAGCACGTCGAACGGCTGGCCCTCCTCGACGAGCGCCCACCGGCCCGGCGGCGCCGGCGCGTCCGCGAGCGCGGCGGTGGCGCGCTCGGCGGGCAGCCCGATCGCCTCGGCGACGGCGAGCGCCGCGGCCGCGTTGAGCGCGTTGTGGCGGCCCGGCAGCCGCGTGGCGACGGCGACCTCGCCGCGCGGGCCGCGCACGCGCATCGTCGCCGCGCGCATGTCCCAGCTCGCGTCGAGCACGCGCACGTCCGCCTCCGGGCCGAAGCCGTAGCCGAGCACGCGGCCGCCCGCCGCGCGCACGCGGTCGCCGAGGTCGCGCCCGAACGGGTCATCGACGTTGACGACCGACGTCCCGGCCGTCGTCCCGGCGGCGGCGAACATCGCGCGCTTCACGGCGCCGTAGGCCGCCATGTCGCCATGGCGGTCGAGGTGCTCGGGGGTGAGGTTCGTCAGCACGGCGACATCGGGCCGAAACGACGGCGCGGCCTCGAGCTGGAAGCTCGAGACCTCGCACACGACCCAGCCCGCGCAGGCCGCCGCCGACAGCGGCGGGCCGAACTCGGTGTTGCCGGCCAGCTCGGCGTCGTGCCCGGCGGCGCGCAGCACCGCGCAGCACAGGCCCGCCGTCGTCGACTTGCCGTTCGTGCCGGTGACGCCGACGATGGGCGCGGGGCACGAGCGCCACCCCAGCTCGAGCTCGTCGATGATCTCCAGGCCGCGGGAGCGCGCCGCGCGCAGCAGCGCCACGTCCATCGCGATGCCGGGGCTCTTGACGACCGTCGCGCCCGGCCCGGCCGCGTCGAGCGCGTCGATCCCGTCGCCGCCGAGCGTGACCTCGACGCCGCGGGCGCGCAGCCGCGTGGCGAGGCGGCGCCGGACGCGCACCGTCGCGACGTCCCATGCCCGGACGTCGGCGCCGGCCCGCAGCAGCCGGTCGACGGCCGCCCGCCCGGCTCGCCCGAGCCCGGCGACGAGCACCGGTCCGCGCGGCGGTGGCGGCCGCACGCCCGCCTCACCCCGGCCGTGCCGCCGGCGCGCGCTGAGCGCCGGCGATGAGGTTCTCGGCGATCGCGGCGGCGATCGGCAGCCCCACCGCACGCTGCACCCAGGCCCAGCCGCCGGCGGCGTTGAGCTCCAGGAAGACGGTCTCGCCATCGGGCGTGACGATGAGGTCGATCCCGGCGACCTGCAGCCCGAGGCGGCGCGTCAGCGCGATGCACCGGCGCCCGACGTCCGCGTCGAGCTCGTGGGCGGCGAGGTCGACGCCGGCGGTTCCCGCCACGCGCCAGTCGACCTTGCCGTCGGGCGTGTGCCCCGCGTCGATCCGGCACGCGAACAGCTCGTCGCCGACGACCGTCACGCGCAGCTCGAAGGCCTTCTCGACGAGGCGCTGGTACAGCGCGGGGCAGGCGGCGAGCGAGGCGTCCTCGCGCAGGTCGTCCTCCTCGAGCAGCGTCGTGAAGACGAGGTGCTGCTCATCGGCCGTCGCCGCGACGACCTGGCCGCCGACGAGCTTGGCGATCATCCGCCCGCCCCAGGCGCGGTGCAGCGCGCGGATCTCGTCGGGATCGGAGCTGACCCGGGTCTCTGGCACGGTCAGGCCCTCGCGCGTGGCGAGCGCGAGCTGCAGGAGCTTGTGGCGCGCGGTGCGGTTCGCGCCGGGGGGGTTGACCCAGTGCGCGTCGAGCGACAGCAGCGCTCCCTCGATCGCGCCGCGCAGCTCGGACTCGGCGAGGTCGCGCGCCGCGCCGTCGGCGACGTGCGGCGCGGTCGGGACGTGGAAGTGGCGAAACAGGACGGCGCCGACCTCGTCGCCGGCGAGCTCGCCGCCGCCGGCTCGCAGCAGCGCGGACGCGTGGGTGCCGTCGGCGCCGAAGCGCACGAGCGTCGGGTCGCGCGCGCAGCGCTCCGTGTCGAGCCAGACGACGCGCGCGTCTCGCGCCGCGAGTTCTTCCGCGATCAGCTGGGCGTGATCGTCGAGACGGCGCGTGACGACGAGGATCGTCGCGCCGGCGTCCCGGGCCGGGCTCAACGAGCCGGCGCGCTCTCCGCGGCTGCGGCCTCGTTCGTCTCGCGACGGCGCAGGGAGACGCTGCAGGGCGTGCGCTCGAAGTTGTCCTTCGGGTCCATCTCCGTGTCCGTTCCGACGTACTGGGCCGCGATCGCGGGTGCGGCGGGCCGGCGCTTGCCGAACAGCAGCGGGGTTGTCACGGTGTGCCTCCTTGACGCGTCATCCGGTCCGCCGACGCTACCAGAGCCCCACGCCGCGGCGCGCGATCGACCGCGTTGCGGTGCGTCGCGCCCCGGCTCAGCTCGCCTGCCGGTGCTGCGGCTCGATCGCCGGGCTCCGGGTGGCCGGAGCGTTGCCCGGGATGCCGTCCTTGGGATCCATCTCGGTGTCGGTGCCGACGTACTGGGCCGCGACCGCGGGCGGGGCGGGCCGGCGCTTGCCGTAGAGCAACGGGGTCGTCATGGGCGGGCTCCTTTGGCTCTGGTCAATGCGACGCCGACGCTATCAGGGCTCCACGGCGCGCGGCGACATCACACCGCTCGATCGCCGTCGCGCCGCAGCGCGATCGTTCCCGCGCCGTCGACCGTCCCGCTCCACCCGGGGGGGACGGCGAGCGTCGCCTCGGGCAGCTCGCAGATCGCCGGGCCGGCGATCCGCTCGCCGGGCGCGGGCGCGCCCTCGACGATCGCGGCGTGGTGCGCCTCGCCCCCGAAGACGACCTCCCGCGCCCCACGGCGCGCGCCGGCCGCGGAGGCTCCGGCGGCCAGGTCGAGCTGTGGCCCGGGCACGGTCGCCGTCGCGCGGATCGTGACGAGCTCGACCGGCGAGCGCTCGTCGCGGTAGCCGTAGCGCTCCTCGTGAAGATCCTCGAAGGCCGAGCGGACGGCGCCGACGCCCTCCTCGCGCAGGTCGCGGACCGTCAGCTCGTGCGCCTGGCCGCCGTAGCGCACGTCGAAGGCCAGCTCGGAGCGCATCGACTCGCCGCCGCGCAGCGTCTCGCGGGCGGCCCCGGCGAGCTCCTCGCAGGCGCGCGCGAGCGCGTCGTCGGTCAGGGCGTCGCCCGCCAGCAGCACGGTGCGCTGCGCGGTCGCGCGGCGGTCGGCCGCGGCGAGCCCGAGCGCGCTCAGCACGCCGGAGGCGCGCGGGCAGAGGATCGTCGTCATCGCCAGCTCGTCGGCGATCGCGGCGGCGTGCAGCGGCCCGGCGCCGCCGAATGCGAGCAGCGCGAAGCCGCGCGGGTCGATGCCCTGCTCGACGGTCATGACGCGCAGCGCGCGCACCATCTCCGCGACGGCGACGCGGACGATGCCCTCCGCGCACGCGATCGGGTCGAGCCCGAGCCGCTCGGCGAGCGCGCCGACCGCGCGCGCCGCCGGCTCGCGGTCGAGCGTCACCCCGGCCAGCGCCGATCCGCCGGCGAGCCGCCCGAGCAGCAGGTTCGCGTCGGTGACCGTCGGCTCCGCGCCGCCGTTGCCGTAGCACGCGGGCCCCGGCACGGCGCCCGCGCTCTGCGGGCCGACGCGCAGCGCGCCGCCCGGATCGCGCCAGGCGATCGAGCCGCCGCCCGCCCCGACGGTGTGGATGTCGACCATCGGCAGCGCGAGCGGACGGCCGCCGACCTCGCGCCCCGCGGTCTCGCGGACGACGCCGCGCTCGACGACGCACACGTCGCAGGACGTGCCGCCCATGTCGAAGCAGACGAGGTTCTCGGCGCCGGCGCTGCGGGCCACGAGCGCCGCGGCGGCGGCGCCGCCGGCCGGCCCGGACAGGACCGCGAAGGCCGCGTGCGCGGCGGCCAGCCGCGCCTCCGCGAGGCCGCCGCTGGACTGCATGATGCGCGGCTCGGGCAGCCCGGCCTGCTCGGCGCGCTCGAGCAGGCGCGCGAGGTAGCGCGCGAGCAGCGGCGACAGCGCGGCGTCTACCTCGGTCGTGGCGGCCCGCTCGTACTCGCGAAACGTCCCGACGACGTCGTGCGAGAGCGAGACGTGGACGCCCGGCAGGGCGGCGGCGAGGGCCTCCCCGATCGCCCGCTCGTGCTCGGGGTGCGCGTAGGCGTGCAGGAGCACGACGGCGACGGCCTCGGGCTCCAGCGCCGCGACCTCGCGGACGAGCGCCGCGGGGTCGCCGAGCGCGCGCAGCACCCCGTCCGGGCAGCAGCGCTCGGGCGCCGCGACGCGCCGCTCGGGGGGCACGAGCGGCGCCGGCCGGGCCGCGCAGAGTCGGTAGAGGTCCGCGCGCGCCTGGCGGCCGAGCTCGACGACGTCGGTGAAGCCCTCCGTCGCGACGAGCACCGTGCGCGCGCCGCGGCCCTCGAGCAGCGCGTTCGTCGCGACGGTCATGCCGTGCGCGAGCGCCTCGACCCCGGAGGCGTCGGCGCCGGCGCGCCGCAGCGCCGTCTCGATCGCGGCCATGACGCCCTCGGACTGGTCGCCGGGGGTCGTCGGCGCCTTGGCCGTCACGATGCGCCCGCCGCCGGCGAGCACCGCGTCGGTGAAGGTCCCGCCGACGTCGACGCCGAGCAGCACGGCCGGTCAGGCGCGCACGCGCGCGAAGAAGGCGTCGGGCAGGTGGTCGCACTCGGGCCGCCGGACGAGCGGCTCGGCGACGGGCTCGAACCCCGCGCGCCGGGCGACGGCCAGCGAGGCGGCGTTGGCGGTCTGGACGCGCAGCTCGAGGCGCTCGAGGCCGAGCCCGTCGAAGGCCCAGCCGCAGATGAGCCCGACCGCCCGCGTCGCCAGGCCGCGGCCGCGCGCGTCGGCTGCGAGCAGGTAGCCGACGTCGGCCGCCCGCAGGCGCCAGTCGATCGCCTGCAGGCCCGCGTTGCCGACGAGCCTTCCGTCGGCGTCGTCCTCGGTGATCGCGAGGACCGCACGCCGTCCGGCCGAGCGGTCCTCGTCGGAGCTGCGCAGGAAGGCGCGCGCGTCCGCCTCGCCGTACGGGCTCGGCACGAGCGTCCAGCGCGGGATCTCCGGGTCCTGGCAGATCTCGACGAGCCGGGGCGCATCGGCGGGCCGGTGCGGCCGCAGCGTGACGACGCCGTCGCTCAGCGGAGGGTCTGCGAACGCGATGGGGCCCACCGGACCATCTAAACCGATATTCGACTGGACGGCGGCTCGCCGAGGGGCGACACTTGCTCGGAAGGCACAGACCATGCACGCGATCCGCCGCATCGCCGCACTCGCCGTCGTGATGCTGGTGGCCGCTCCGGCGACCGCCTCCGCGCTGACGGCGACGAACGCGCGGATCGGCTCCCATCCGGGCTTCGTCAGGGTCGTCGTCGAGTTCACCGGCGGCAGGTTCGAGATCAACGAGGCGCAGGCCCTCGATCCGACCCCGATCGACGGCGCCGCGCGCGTCGAGGTGCGCCGGCGCGGCATCGGCGCGCGGGCGATCGACCGCTCGGCGGCCGGGGTGCGCGTGCGCGTCACGCGAGGCTCGGGACGGATCGTCATCCGGCTCAGCGGGGCCCGGCGCGCGTTCAAGTACCTGCGCGTCTGGGGCCTGCACCGGCCCGAGCGGCTCGTGCTCGACCTCTACCGGGCGCGGCCGCCGAGCGCGGCCGCCGAGATCCGCACCGGCCGGCGCAGCTGCCTGCGCCTGACGAGCGTCTCGCCCGACGGGCGGGCGTTCCGGGTCGCGGGCGTCGAGCGGCAGCTCTTCGAGGCGTCGTTCGTGCTGCGCGTCCGCGACCGGACCGGGCGCGTGGCGGGCAGGCGCACGATGACGGCGCGCGGGCCCTGGAGCACGCGCGTGTCATTCCGTGTCGGCAGCGCGCAGCTCGGCACGCTGGAGGGGGTCGCCGCCTCCGCGAAGGACGGCTCGCTGGACTGCCTCGTGCAGATCCGGGTCGGTCTGAATCCCTAGCGGCCCAGCCTCAGGCGGCCAGGCACTCCTCGGTCTCCTCGGTCTCGGCGAGGTGCTGGTGCGACGGGCAGTAGCCGTTGTGCGCGAGCGGCATCCGCTGGCACGGCGTGCCCCGGCGCGTCGTCGCGCGGCACTCGAGCGGGTTGCCGTTGATGTCGTAGCCGTGCTGCGGCTGCTTGGCGAGCCAGTCCTGGGCGGCCCCGACGTAGACCGAGACGACCTGCCAGACGCGCGGCTGCGCGCCGATCGGGAAGTTCGCGCGGATGTCGTTGAAGAGCGACCTGGCCGGCCTGGCGAAGTAGTGGCGGTCGGTGGCGAGTCGCTCTATGGCGGTCTCGCAGGCGCGCAGGACGTCGGCGTGGCCGTCGCGCGCCTCCTGTGAGCAGCTGATGTGCGGCGACAGCTCACGGTAGATCGCGCGGCTGAACTGATACATGGGGGCGGGAGCTCCTTTCCTCGTACTGCAACAGACCCGCGGGGAAGTCTGGCGTTTCCTTATGAAGGTAAGAACGAATCTAATGTTGAGTTCGTATTAAGCTTGACGAGCTGTCAAGCCCAGTGTGCCGCACTCGGGCTCTCGTCGGCTCCGACGACCGTGTGGCGATCGTCGAGCCCGTGGTCGACAGCGGGGAAATCCGCCCGCTGGTGGGCCCCCCGGCTCTCCTCGCGGCGCAGCGCGCAGACGGCGATGAGGCGGGCCAGCGGATGCGGGTCGCCGGTCAGCCGCTCGAGGCCCTCACGGGTGCGCAGGATGCCCGCGTCGCGCCAGAGCGCATCCTGCGACGACCGCGGCGGCCTGGCGAGCCGGGCGGCCGGGGTGGGCGGGCCGAGCTCCTGCGGGTCCTTCGGCGCCGGCTCGTCGAGCGCGGCGCGCGCGGCCCGCGCGCCGAAGACGAAGCACTCGCTCAGCGAGTTGGAGGCCAGCCGGTTGGCGCCGTGCAGCCCGGTGCAGGCCGTCTCCCCGATCGCGTACAGGCCTGCGACGGTGCTGCGGCCGTGCAGGTCGCAGACGACGCCGCCCATCATGTAGTGCGCCGCGGGCGAGACCGGGATCGGCTCGCGCGTCGGGTCCAGGCCCGCGTCCTGCAGCGCGGACACGACGTTGGGAAACAGCGCGGGGTCGACCGCGCGCATGTCGAGCCCGACCGACGCCGCGCCCGTGCGCTCCAGCAGCGCCGCGGTCGCGCGCGAGACCTCGTCGCGCGGCGCGAGCTCCTCGACGAAGCGCTCGCCGTCGGGGCCGTGCAGCGTCGCGCCCTCCCCGCGGATCGCCTCGGTGACGAGGAAGCCCTCGCGCCCGGGCACGCCGACGACCGCCGTCGGGTGGAACTGCAGGAACTCGAGGTCGGCGAGGTCCGCGCCGGCGGCGTGGGCGAGCGACATGCCGATCCCGAGCGAGCCCGGCGGGTTCGTCGTGCGCGACCACAGCGCCGCGGCGCCGCCGGTCGCGAGGATCGACGCGCGCGCGTGGACCGCGCGGCCGTCCTCGAGCGTCACGCCCGCGCAGCGGCCCTCGTGCATCCAGGCGCCGGCCGCGCGCGCTCCCTCGAGCACCGTGATGCGCGGGTCGTCGACGACGAGCGCCGAGAGCTGGCGCACGACGCGGCGGCCCGTCGCGCTTCCGCCGGCGTGCACGACGCGGCGCACGGCGTGGCCGCCCTCGAGCCCGAGCGCGAGCACGCCGCGGCGGTCGGCGTCGAAGCGCACGCCGAGGCGCTCGAGGTCGCGCACGCGTGCCGGGGCCTCGCTCACGAGCACCTGCGCGGCCGACCGGCGCACGAGGCCGCGGCCCGCAGCCTCGGTGTCGGCGAGGTGGCGCTCGAAGGAGTCCTCGACCGCGAGCGCGGCCGCGATCCCGCCCTGGGCCCAGTAGCTGGCGGTCTGCGCGAGCGGCGTCGCGGAGACGAGGACGACCGCCGCGCCGTCGGCAGCGGCGCGCAGCGCGGCATAGAGCCCCGCCGCGCCGGCTCCGACGACCACGAGGTCGCTTGAGATCACCGGTTCGCCGGGCACAGGCGGGGTACCGTACTCCGATGACCGCGCCGGTCCTGCTTCACCACCCCTCGTCGCTGGAGCACGACACCGGCGCGCATCCCGAGAACGCGGGCCGGATCGCGGCGATCGAGCAGGCGCTGAGCGAGCGCGACTGGCTGGGCTGGGACGTGCGCCTCTCGCCCGCCGCCGCGCGCGAGCAGATCACCGCGGTGCACACGGCCGACCACGTCGACCGGATCGAGGCGCTCTGCGGGCGCGGCGGCGGGATGATCGACATGGACACGCTCGCCAGCGCCGGCTCGTGGGAGGCGGCGCTGCACGCCGCCGGCGGCGCGGTGGCGCTCGTCGACGCGCTGCTCGGGGAGGGCGCGCGCGCGGGCGCATCGCTGCACCGCCCGCCCGGCCACCACGCCGAGCCGGCGCAGGCGATGGGCTTCTGCCTGTTCGACAACATCGCCATCGGCGCTCAGCACGCGCTCGACGCCCACGGCGCGCGGAAGGTCATGATCTTCGACTGGGACGTCCACCACGGCAACGGGACGAACGCGATCTTCCACGAGCGCGACGACGTCCTGTTCTGCTCGATCCACGAGTCGCCGCTGTATCCGGGGACCGGGCCGGCCTCGGACGCCGGGCGCGGCGCGGGCGAGGGCTACACGGTCAACCTGCCGGTGCCGGGCGGATCGGGCGACACAGTGTTCCTCTCGCACGTCGAGCACGTCGTCGTGCCGCTGGCGCTCGGCTACGAGCCCGACCTGCTGCTCGTCTCGGCGGGCTACGACGCGCACGCCGACGACCCGCTCGCGTCGTGCACGGTGACCGACGGCGGCTACGCGTCGATGGCGGCGCGCATGCGCGCGCTCGCCGACCGGCTCGGCGTGCCGCTCGGGATCGTGCTCGAGGGCGGCTACGACCTCGGCGCGCTGTCGCGCTCGGTCGTCGCGACGCTCGCGGCCGTCGGCGCGCAGCGGCCCGCGCGGGAGGAGCCGGTCGCGCCGCACCCGCTGGCGCGGCACGCGCGCGAGCGCCTGGCGGCGGGCCACTGGCCGGCGCTCGCGGGCTGAGCCGGGCGGACGGTCTACGGCTCGTCGTCGGTCTGCCGACCGGCCGGCGCCGCCGTCGTCGTCGTCGGCTTCGCCTTCTGGCCGGGAACCGTGGTCGCCGGCGGCACGGGGCTCACGGGCGCAGTCGTCGTGGCCGTCGCCGGCGGGGCGGTCAGCGGAGGCGCCGTCGTCGTGGCGACGGGCGGCACGACGGGAGCCGCCGGCGGCACGGGGACCCCGGCGGGCGGCGCCGTCTCGAAGACCGCCGTCGGCGTCGTGCCCGCCGGCGCGTCGTCGTCGCTCGTCAGCGTGACGAAGGCATAGGCGAGCAGCACGCCGGCGAGCAGCACGATCGCGCCGATCGCGACGGTCGGAAGCTGCCAGTTGGGCGTGGGCGCGAGCCGCGTGCGGGCGGGAGCGCCGCACTCGAGGCACCAGTCCTGGTCGGGGCCGAGCGTCGCCGAGCAGCGCGGGCAGCGCAGCGACCCGTGCGCAGGGAGCTGGGGACCGTCGGGTGGCTGTGTGCTCACGGCCGGTCGTCGGGCGTGCTCGGGGGCAGCCACGTCTCGGTCGGCTGCGACGACGGGGCGGCCGGCGCGCTCGGCGCGGGCGCCTGCGGCGGGGGTGCGGAGGACGCCGCCGCCGGCGTCGAGCCCCCGCCGGGCGGGGGCGCCGGCGCGCCGGGCGCCCGGTCACCGCCGGCGATCGTCGGCGACGTCGGCTGCTCGAGCGGCGCGGGGGGCGGCTGCGGCGGCGCGGCGATCGAGCCTCCGACCTCGCCCATCGCCCGCGGCCCGCCGATCTGCAGACCGCAGTTCGGGCAGAAGTTCGAGTCGCTGGCGTGCAGCGCGCCGCAGCGCGCGCACGACGTGATGCCCGGCTCACGCAGTTCGTGCAGCGGCCGCTTGTCGCCCAGGACGGTCTCCAGGGCGCGCAGCTCCCGGTCGACCGCGGCGAGCGCGGCGAGCTTGGCCTCGACGAGGTCGGGGCGCTCGCGGCCGAAGCGGCGCATGTCGAACATGAGCCCGCCGATGTCGCGGAAGGCGAGCTCGCGCGCGCGCCGCAGGAAGCGCAGCCGCCGGCGCAGGTTGCCGCGGTCGCGGAAGCTCGTCTGGCTGCCCGGCCCCTGATGGACGACGACCGAGGCGTCGTGCACGCCGGTCGTCGCCTCCTCGACGGCGCCGGGGCGGGCGGCCCTGCGGCCCCAGGGCATCCGGCGGCCGCCCGCGGGCACGCGGCGACGGCCGGACGGGAGTCGGCGGAGCAGGCCGGCGACGCCACGGCGCGGGGAGCCGGAGGCGCGGCGGCGGAAGATGCGCTGCATCAGTCCGGTCATGGGGGTGGAGACGCCGCGGGACGACGGCGTGGCCGGCGCCTCGGCGGGCGAGTATAGACGTGCTGCCCGCAGACGCGCCGTTTCAATGCCCCGGTGGTGCGGGAGCGGTCGCGCGGGCCGGCGCGACAGATGCCGGCGCGCGCGGGCCGGCCCGCGCGCTGCGGGGGGTGGTGCATGCAGGTGAGGACGCGGGCGTGCCTTCGGGGTTGCGGTCCTGCGCCGCCGGCGCGCATGCGGCTGCGCGAAGTCGATGCAGACGCGCGTAGATCCGTCACGCGACGCGGCGCAGCATCCGGGGCACACCACCGTCCTCTGGGAGGCCGCAGATGCCGTATCGCACGTTTGGCTGGATCCACGCACACCTCGCCCGCCTGGGGCGCGACCAGGCCGGGCAGGGCACCGTCGAGTACGTCGGGCTCATGCTGATGCTGGCCGGACTGCTGACCGGCGTCGTGCTCGCCGCGAAGGACATGAAGGACGGGGGCGGGCTGGCGAACGACATCGCCGCCAAGCTCAAGGAGACGATCGAGGGGGTCGGCATCAGGAAGCCGTAGGCACAGCACGCCGCGAGTGCCGCGGGGCGCCTCTGCGAACATGGCGCCCCGTGCCCTCCGCGCCCCAGCCCACCGCCCCGATCGGGGTCTTCGACTCCGGCGTCGGCGGGCTGACCGTCCTGCACGAGCTGCTCGTCGCCCTGCCGCAGGAGGACTTCCTCTACGTCGGCGACTCGGCGCGGTTTCCCTACGGCGACCGGTCGCCGGTCGAGCTGCGGGCCTTCAGCCGCCAGATCGCCGACGTGCTGCTGCAACGCGGCGCGAAGCTCATCGTCGTGGCCTGCAACTCGGCGACGTCGAGCGCGCTGGCCGACCTCACGGCGTACGTCGCCGCGGGCGGCCACGGCGTCGACGTCATCGGGGTCGTCGGGCCGGAGTCCAACCTCGCCGTCGCGCAGACGCGCAACGGGCGCATCGGCGTCCTCGCGACGCCGGCCACGATCGCCAGCGGCGCGTACGAGCGCGCCGTGCTCGCGGCCGATCCGCTCGTGCGGCTGACGAGCGTGCCCTGCCCGCAGCTCGCGCGGATCTCCCAGGACGGCGCGCCGATCACCGAGGACGACGTCGTGCTCGCGCGCGCCTACTGCGGCCCGCTGCGCGAGGCCGGCGTGGACACCGCGATCCTCGGCTGCACGCACTACCCGTTCGTCGGCGCGCTGCTGCAGCGGCTGCTCGGCCCGCACGTGTCGCTCATCACGAGCGGCACCGCCATCGCGCGGCGCGTCCAGCACGCCCTCTCCACGCGCGAGCTCGCCACGCCGCGCGCGGGCGAGGGCGGGTACGCCTTCCTGTGCACCGGCGATCCGCACGCGTTCGCCGAGGTCGGCTCGCGCTTCCTGCAGCTGCCGATGGGCACAGTCGACCGCATCGACCTTCCGACCGAGGTGCCCGCATGAACGACGCTCCCGCCCGCTCCCACGACCGCGCGCCGCAGGACCTTCGCCCCACGGCGATCGAGCCGAACTTCGTCAAGCCGGCGGCCGGCTCGGCGCTCATCACCCAGGGCGAGACGCGCGTCATCTGCACCGCGTCCGTCCAGGAGAGCGTGCCGCGCTGGATGGCCGGCCAGGGCCGCGGCTGGGTGACGGCCGAATACGGGATGCTCCCGGCGTCGACCGGCGACCGCAAGGCGCGCGACGTCAGCAAGGGGCGCCCGGACGGGCGCACGGTCGAGATCCAGCGCCTCATCGGGCGCTCGATCCGCGGCGTCATCGACTTCGAGGCGCTCGGCGAGCGCACGATCTACCTCGACTGCGACGTGCTCACCGCCGACGGCGGGACGCGCTGCGCGTCGATCACCGGCGCCTTCGTGGCACTCGATCTCGCCACGCGGCGGCTCGTCGCCGAGGGCAGGCTCGAGCGCTCGCCGCTGACCGGCAGCGTCGCGGCGATCTCCTGCGGGATCGTCGGCGGCGTCCCGCTGCTGGATCTGGACTACTCCGAGGACTCGACCGCGGAGGTCGACGCGAACGTCGTCATGACCGGCGAGGGCGGCCTCATCGAGGTGCAGGCGACCGCCGAGCGCACGCCGCTGTCGCGCGCGCACCTCGACGAGCTGCTCGCGCTCGCCGCCGGCGGCATCGAGCGGCTGCGGGCCGTCCAGGCGCAGGCCGTGACGTGAGGCTCGTGCTCGCGACCCGCAACGCCCACAAGCTGCGCGAGTTCGAGGCGCTGCTGGCGCCGCACGAGATCGTCGAGCTGCCGGCCGACGTGCGGCTGCCGCCCGAGACGGCCGACACGTTCGCCGGCAACGCGCTCGAGAAGGCGCGCACCGCTGCCCGCGCGACCGGCCTGCCGGCGATCGCCGACGACTCGGGAATCGCGGCCGCGGCGCTCGGCGGCGCGCCCGGCGTGCGCTCGGCGCGCTACGCCGGCGAGGACGCGACCGACGAGGAGAACCTCGCCAAGCTCCTGCGCGAGGCGCCCGCGGGCTCGCCGCTGGCCTACGTCTGCGCGCTGGCCTACGTCGACGCCGGCGGCGCCGAGCACGTCGTCGAGGGGCGCTGCACGGGCACGCTCGATGCGCGGCCGCGCGGCGACGGCGGCTTCGGCTACGACCCGGCGTTCCTGCCCGACGACCGCTCCGACGGCCGCACGATGGCCGAGCTGCACCCGGCCGAGAAGGACGCGATCAGCCACCGCGGGCGCGCAGCCCGCGAGCTCCTCGCGCTGCTCGAAGGCTCGTGACGCCGTGGCGGGGCCGCTGATCGCAGCGAGCCAGCCGCGCCGCGGCGGATCGGTCAAGACGCGAACGGCGGCGCTCTCGATCGCCTCCAACGCGCTGCTCATCGCGCTCAAGCTCGCCGCCGGGGCGATCACGGGCTCGGTCGCGATCCTCACCGAGGCGATGCACTCGTCGATCGACCTCATCGCGTCGTTCGTCGCCTACTTCTCGGTCCGCGAGGCCGACAAGCCGGCCGACGACGAGCACCCCTACGGGCACGACAAGATCGAGAACCTCGCAGCAGCGATCGAGGCGATGCTCATCCTCGTCGGCTCGGGCGTGATCATCTACGCCGCGGCGCGGAGCCTCGCGAACGGACCGCAGGTCCACTCGCTCGGCATCGGCATCGGCGTCATCGGCTTCTCGATCGTCGCCAACGTCGTCGTCTCGACCTTCATCGCCCGCCGCGCCCGCGAGACCGACTCGCCGGCCCTGGAGGGCGACGCCGCGCACCTGCGCACCGACGCGGCCACGTCGGCCGCGGTGCTGCTCGGGCTCGTGCTCGTCCAGGTGACGGGCGCGCAGTGGCTGGACCCCGTCATCGCGCTCGTCGTCGCGGGCGCGATCGTCTACGCGGGCATCCGCCTGCTCGCGCGCGCGTCGCGCGTGCTCGTCGACGAGGCGCTGCCGCCGGAGGAGCTCGACGCGGTGCGCGACGCGATCGTCGCCTTCGGCCCGCGCGGCGTCTGCGGCTTTCACAAGCTGCGCGCGCGGCGGGCCGGATCGCGGCGCTACGTCGACCTGCACGTGCAGTTCACCGCCGGCACGACGCTCGAGGACGCGCACGCCACCGCCCACGCGCTGCAGGACGCCATCCGCGAGCGGCTGCGCTCCGTCGACGTGCTCATCCACCTCGAGCCGGAGGGCAGCGTGCACCCCGGCACGGAGATCGGCCCGCGCTGAGCCCGGGCGGCGGCCCGCTCAGCCCGCGAGCCGCTCGACGCCCTTCAGCCAGGCCTCGGTGAACGTCGGAAACTGGGCGACGCTGTCGCGCAGCACGGCCAGCGGCGTGCGCGTCTTGATCGCCAGCGCCGCGTAGTGGATCCACTCCCCGGCCATCGGCGCGACCGCCCAGGCTCCGACGAGGATCTCGCGCTCGCGATCGGCGACGAGCCCGATCTCGCCGCGCGGGTCGAGCTCGTACGTCCAGGGGCGGGCGATCGAGTCGGCGAGCGCGACATGGGCAGTCGCGACGGCGAGACCCTGCTCGCGCGCCTGGCGCTCGGTCAGGCCGACGGCCGCGACCTCGGGATCGGTGAAGACGACGCGCGGGATCGCGCGATAGTCGGCGCGCGGCTGCTCGCCGGCGATGTCCGCCGCGACGATGCGCCCCTGGTACATGCCGACGTGCGTGAAGGCCGGCCCGCCGGTCACGTCCCCGATGGCCCAGACGCCGCGGGCGGCGCGACAGCGCTCGTCGACCTCGAGACCCGCGGGGTCGGGGGAGATGCCGAGGCTCTCCAGGCCGATGCCGTGCACGCGTGGCGCGCGCCCCGTCGCGATGAGCAGCTCCCGCCCGCTGACGCGCTCGCCGCCGTCGAGCCCCACGACGCGCTCGCCGCCGGAGCGCCGCACGCTCGTGGCGCGGGCGCCGAGGCGCAGCTCTACGCCGTCGTCGCGCAGCGTGTCCGCCATGAGCTCGCCGACGGCCGGGTCTTCGCGCGAGAGCAGCCGCGCGCCGTGGGAGACGAGCGTCACGCGCGCGCCGAAGCGGCGCATGAACTGCGCGAGCTCGATCCCGGCCGGCCCGCCACCGAGCACGACGACGCTCGCGGGGACCTCGGCGAGCGTGGTCGCCTCGCGGTTCGTCCAGTAGCCCGCCTCTTGAAGGCCGTCGACCTGGGGGACGCGCGTGTCGCTGCCGGTCGCGACGACGATACGCTCCGTCTCGAGGGCGCGACCGTCGACGAGGACCCGCCCGGGGCCGTCGATCCGCGCCTCGCCCTTGACGACGTCGACGCCCTCGTCGCGGTAGCCGCGCACCTGCGCGGCGTCGTCGAGATCGCGGATCATGTAGTCGCGGTGCGCGACGACCTGCGGCCAGGCGATCGACGGCGCCGCGACACCGGGGGCGCGGGCGGCGGCGTCGCGCGCCTCCGGCGGCCGCAGCAGGGTCTTGGACGGGATGCAGGCCCAGTAGGCGCACTCGCCGCCGACGAGCTCGCGCTCGACGAGCGCGACGCGCAGGCCCTGGGCGTTCAGCCGCGAGGCGGCGACCTCGCCCGCCGGGCCGGCCCCGATCACGACGGCGCCGTAGCGCTCCGTGCTCACGCGCTCCCGCCGGCGTCGGGCTCCCGGATCGAGCATGCGCGGCGCCGGCGCAGCCGCGCGGCGATGAGCGCGATTGCGGCGGCGAAGGCGAGCAGCCCGGCGGCCGCGCCCGCGACGGCGCCGAGGGCGACGGCGCCGAGCAGTCCGGCCGCGAGCGGCGCGGCGGCGCAGCAGACGACGGCGACGGCGGCGACAGCGATCGCCGCCATGCCGGCAGACGGACGCCTGCGCGTGGGGCGGCCGGCGTCGCTCACGCCGCGCTCACTCCGGCGTCGACGGGGAAGGGGTTGGAGCGTCGCGTCGCCAGCATCGCGTCAGTATAGGCTGACATGAGACGTCGGGGCGCATGACCTGGGCGACTCCTGCGTGCGACGCGGTGCCGGCGCGCTCGCCGGAGCAAGCGGTGCGGGCACCCTGCGGGACCTACCGCTCCAGCGCCCGGGTCGAGCTGCGCGGGACCTACGGCTCCAGCGCCCGGGTCGAGCTGCGCGGGTCCTACGGCTCCAGCGCCCGGGTCGAGGCGCGCGCGACCGTGCGGACCTCTCCGATCGGGACGCCCGGACCGTCCGGGCCGATCCGCTGGGACCAGACCACGGTCGGGGCGGCGGTCACGGGGTCCAACGCGACGGCGGGGTCGCGCGCACGGTCGGCGTCGCTGACCGCCTCCTCCCCGGCATAGCTCCCGTCGGCCGCGATCTCGCCGGCGAAGATCTGGGTGCCGATCTCGCCGACGGCGTCCAGGCGCGCCCACACGACGATGGCCTGCCCCGCGCGCGGGCCGGTCGCGAGATCGCCGACCGCCACGTCGCCGTCGGGGCCCGACAGCGTGCGGACGCGCGGGCTGCGGCCGCTCGGGGGGATCGTCGCCAGGCGCGCGCGCGTGCGCCCGCCCGCGGACCCCGTCCAGGCGACGTAGCCCGTGCCGGCCGGATCGACCGCGAGGTCGATGCGGTCCTCGTAGTTCAGCCACGCCGCGTCGGCGTCGAGCAGGAGGGCGCGCCGGAAGCGCTTCGCGCGGGCCGGGCGCGTCGCCACGCGCACGCTGCGCGGGCCGCGGCCGCCCTCGCTCGCGGGGGCTCCGTCCCACTGCACCCAGGCGGCGCCGTCGCGGGCGATCGCGGCGCGGATGTCGGTGGCGGACGCAACCGCCGGGCCGAGGCGCTCGACGGGGCCCATGCGCCCGCGGCGCGGGCGCACGCGGGCCTCGAGGAAGCGCCCGCGCTGCCAGGCGACGACGACCTCTCCGCCCGGGCCGACCGCGACGGCGACGTCGAACGCGCCGCGGCCGGTGCGGTCGACGACCCGCGAAGAGCCGAAGCGCCCGCCGGCGCGGCGCTCGGCGAGCTTGACGGCGCGCCGGCCGTCGCGAGCGAGGGCCACGTAGGCGACGGCGACCCGGCCGCGGTCGTTGACCGCCAGCGCGGCGCGGCCGCGGAACGAGCGGTGACAACCGATCGTGTACGTGCCGGCGCTCCCGCCGATCGATCCGAGCGTGACGCGCAGCGTCGTGGCGGTGTCGTCGCCCGTGACGCTCAGCGCCGCGTAGCGGCTGCGCCCGTAGCGCAGGCCCCAGGACGGCAGATCGCGCTCGGCGCCGAAGCTCCCACCCGGCGGCCGGATCGCGCCGCGCACGCCGGTGTCGCGGCCATCGCCGATCCCGTTCGTGTAGGACCACGCGGCGACCGCGTCGCCCCGGGGGCCGAAGGTCACGTCCGGGCGGCCGATGAACGTCGCGGGGCTCGAGAGCGTCACCGGCGGCGACCAGCCGGCCGCCTGGCTCGCGGGGGCGGGCACGGCGGCGATGAGCAGGACGGTCGCGCCGAGACCGAGCGCGCGTGGATGGGGGGTCGGGAGGCGCATGCCCGTGAAACGGCCGGCGCGGCGAATGGTCGCGGATGCGCCGCATCGGCGCGTGGCCGAGCGCGGGAGGAGTCCGGTCAGCGCAGGTCGATCGCCGGCTACGGCTGTCCGTCAACGCAGGTTGATCGCCGCCGACAGCCCGACGGCGACGGCGACGGCGCCATAGCCCTTGTAGCCCGAGAGGAACAGCAGCAGCGCGGTGAGTAGCGCTGCCGCGACGGTGACGAGCCAGGCGTAGCGGTTGAAGGTCACCCCGGCATCCTCCCCGATCGAGAGCGATCCGGTCACGCTGCTAGCGTCGGCCGTCCGGAGTTCCGCCTGCAGCGCACAAGGAGCAACGCCCGTGACGAAGTCCCAGCTCGTCGATGCCGGTCAGGCCCGCACCGGCCCGACCGGCACGCAACGCGAAGACGCCGTGGAGGCGGTCGTCGAGCAGATCGCGGCGACCCGCGTGCCGACGTTCGCCCCCGCCGCGGGGCTCGAGCACGCGGTCCGCGCCTAGGTGCCGGACGCCGCCCATCCGCACGAGCCCGTCGCGACGCCGTTCGGCGACCGCCTCGCCGCGCTCGTCGCGGCCCGCGAGTCGCAGATCGTCCTCGGCCTGGACCCCGACCCGGCGCGCCTGTGGCCCGAGGCGCTCGGCCAGGCGCCGCCGGACGGCCCGCCGGCGCGCCGCGCCGCCGCGGCGGTCCGGGCGCACTGCGCGGCGCTCATCGACGCGGCCGGGCCCGCCTGCGTCGCCGTCAAGCCCCAGCTCGCGTGCTTCGAGCGCCTCGGCGCCGACGGCTGGGCGGCGCTCGCGTCGACGGTCGCCCACGCGCGCGAGCGCGGGCTGCTCGTGCTCGCCGACGGCAAGCGCGGCGACATCTCCGTCTCCGCCGCCGCCTACGCGCAGGCGCTCGTCGGCAGCACGCCGACGCCGTTCGGCGCCGTCGAGGGCCTCGGCGCCGACGCCGTCACGGCCAACCCGCTCATGGGCGTCGACGCGCTCCAGCCGCTGCTCGACGGAGCCCGTGCCGTCGGGGCGGGCGTGTTCGTGCTAGTGCGGACCTCGAACCCGGGTGCCGCCGACGTCGAGGACCTCGAGCTCGCCGCGGGCGGCGAGACCGTCTGGGAGCGCCTGGCGCGGATCGTCGCCCGGCTCGGCGCCGAGCCGGGCCCGGCGAGCGGCCTGTCGGACGTCGGCGCCGTCGTCGGCGCCACCGCGCCCGAGCACGTCCCGCGCATGCGCGACCTCATGCCGAGCGCACCCTTCCTGCTGCCGGGGATCGGCGCCCAGGGGGGCCGCGTCGAGGACATCGCGGCAGCCTTCGCGCCGGGACGCGCCGGCGGCCTCGTCAGCGCCTCGCGCTCGATCGCCTCCGCGCACGAGGCCTCGGGCGAGGCTCCGGCCCCGGCCGCGCGCGCCGAGGCCGAGCGGCTGCGCGCCACCGCATGGGCGCTGTAGCCGATCCCGCGCCCGCAGCGGGCCGCGTATCCTCTCCCCAGGATGACCGAGGTCGATCTAGAGCGACTCGTTCTCCCGGCTCTGCTCGCGCTGCTGCTGTTGGGCGCATTCGCGATCCTCGTGTCGAGCGGTGGGGGCGACGCCGAGCCGGTGAGCCCGGCCGCGCCGGCCGCGGTCACGTCGAGCTCGGCCGAGCAGGCGCCGACGTCGACCGTCCGGCTGCGCTTCGTGAAGGTCCGCAAGGGCGACACCCCGACGTCGATCGCCAGGTCGGCCGGGATCAGCACCCAGAAGCTGCTCGAGCTCAATCCCAGCGTCGACCCGTCGCGGCTGCGTCCCGGCCAGACCCTCAAGCTCGCCCGGTGACGCCACGGCTCATCTCGCTCGGTGCGGTGCTCGCACTGCTGCTCTTCGCGCCCTGCGCCACGGCGCAGGGGCCGGCGGACGAGCCGCGCCTGCAGGGCGCCAAGGCCGCGATCGTCATGGAGTCCTCGACCGGCGACGTGCTGCTGGCCCGCAACCCCGGCCAGCGCCGCCAGATCGCCTCGACGACGAAGCTCATGACCGCGCTCGTCGCCCTGCAGCGCAGCGACCTCGACGACATCTTCAGCGCCGGCGACTACCGGCCCCAGCCGGTCGAGTCGCAGATCGGGCTGCGCCGCGGCGAGCGCATGAGCGTCCGCGACCTGCTGCGCGCCGCGCTGCTGCCCAGCGCCAACGACGCCGCGGCCGCGCTCGCCGTGGGCACGATGGGCTCGACGAGCGCGTTCGTCACGGAGATGAACCGCCGCGCCCAGGCGCTCGGGCTGCGCGACACGAGCTTCGCCAACCCGATCGGGCTCGACGACGCCAAGAACTACTCCAGCGCGCGCGATCTCGCGACGCTCGCGATCCGGCTGCGCCGCTTCGAGTTCTTCCGCCGCACCGTCGACCTGCCGCGCGCCACGCTGCGCAGCGGCGCGCGCAAGCGCACGGTCCTCAACCGCAACATGCTCGTGCGCCGCGTGCCCGTGGTCAACGGCGTCAAGACGGGCCACACGCGCGGGGCCGGCTACGTGCTCGTGGGCTCGGCCTCGCGCGCGGGCGTGACCGTCGTCAGCGTCGTGCTCGGCGAGCCGAGCGAGCGCGCGCGCGACGCCGACTCGCTGGCCCTGCTGCGCTACGGCCTGAGCGCCTACGAGGCGCGCACCGTCATGCCCCAGGGCAGGGTGCTCGGGCGCGTCCCGCTGCGCTACCGCCGCGGCGAGTCGATCGACGTCGTGGCGGGCGCCACGGTCAAGCGCGTGCTGCGCTCGGGGGCGGACACGCGCGTGACCATCAGCGGGTTGCCGGCGGACGTCGACGGGCCGCTGCCGCGCGGCACGCGCCTCGGCACCGCGACCATTCGCGAGGGCGCCAAGGTCCTCGCGCGGGTGCCGGTCGTGACGGTCCGGCCGGTCGCGGAGGCCGGGCTGGGCACGCGCCTGGACGACATGCTCGGCCGCGGGCAGACGATTGTCGCGCTCATCCTGCTGCTGGTCTGTAGCCTCCCTCTTGTGCTGCTGAGACGCCGCGCGCTGAACCGTAGGAGGGCGCTGGACGCGGAACACCGGCGGGCGCGGCGGCGCGAGGAGTCGGCTGTCCCATGATCATCACCGTCACGCTCAACGCCGCGATCGACAAGTCGCTCTCGGTGCCGAACTTCCGGCTCGGCCGTCGCCACCGCACGGTCGAGCAGACGACGCTGCCGGGCGGCAAGGGCGTCAACGTCGCGCGCACGCTCAAGACGCTCGGCCAGCCCGTCATCGCGACCGGCTTCGCGGGCGGCGCGACCGGCACGCGGATCGTCGAGGCGCTCACGGACGAGTCGATCCTCAACGACTTCGTCCGCATCCGCGAGGAGTCGCGCACGAACACCGCCGTCCTGGACCCGACGAACGGCGAGCAGACCGAGATCAACGAGCGCGGCCCCGCGGTCAGCGGCCGCGAGCTCGAGCTGTTCCGCGACAAGCTGCTGTACCTCGCCCGCGGCGCCGCGATCGTCATCTTCGCCGGCTCGCTGCCGCGCAACGTCGACGCCGACGTCTACGCCGACCTCATCAAGGAGCTGCGCAAGCTCGGGCTCGTCGTCGTCATCGACACCGACGGCGATCCGCTGCGCCACGCCGTCCGCGCCGAGCCGCACGTCGTCTCGCCGAACGTGCTCGAGGCCGAGGAGCTCGTCGGGCACGAGTTCAACGACGACGAGGACCGCGTGATCGCCGTGCGCGAGATGATCGCGCTGGGCGCCCAGGAGGCGATCATGACGACGGACGACGGCTGCTTCGCCTCGGTCCTCGACGAGGGCGAGCAGACGCTGTACCGCGTGCGCATCGAGCCGCGCGAGGCGGTCGCCACCGTCGGCGCGGGCGACGCGTTCCTCGCCGGCTACGTGGCCGCCCGCTATGGCGACAAGTCGCCCTCGGAGTGCCTGCGCTTCGGCGTCGCCTGCGGCGCGGAGTCCGTCCAGCGCCTGGGGGCCGGCCTCGTCGATCCGGCGAAGGTCGACCGGCTGCTCGGCGAGGTCGAGGTCGACCGCGTGCAGGCTCCCGCCGAGGTGAGCTGAGCCACCCCGGCTACGACGCCTGCGCGGCGTCCTGCAGGGCGGCGTCGGCGCCGAGCGCGACCCGCGCGCGCGCCGTCGTCAGGTGGTAGACGATGAGCAGCTGGACGAGCGCGAGCGACTCCGAGCGGTAGACGTGGTTGCCGACGGTGAACTCGCCGAGCGTCTCGGAGCGCAGGTGGCGCGCGAAGTGCATCCGGTCCCAGATCGTCTCCTCGATCGCGCTCGCCCGCTCGCGCGCGAGCGCGCCGGGGATGAACAGCATGCTCTCGCCGTTGCGCTCCTCGAGCGTGATCTGGCCCTCGCTGCAGTCCACGAAGGGGGTGAGATCGGGGTGCGGCAGGCTGTCGCGCAGCGTCAGGCGGGCGTCGAGGATGAACGGGTCGTCGTCGCTCTCCATCCGGCAGACGACGATGTCGGCGTGGCGGCGCTGCGGGCGGATGAACGCCTCGGAGTCCGGCTCGCGGCGGTCGAGGTCGGCGAGCACCTCGTCGGTCGTGTAGCCGCGCTTGGAGCAGTCGCGGTCGACCTTCCACTGGCGGCGCAGCGACTCCGGCGGGTCGAGGTAGACGCGTACGTCGTAGGCCGAGCGCATGCTGTCGGTGTGGTAGCCGAGCAGCCCCTCGATGACCATGAAGCGGTTCGGGGGCACGTACGACAGCGGCCCGAACGTGCCGTCCTTGTGCTGGTAGACCGGCTTGAGGATGCCCTCGTTCATGCGCAGGCACTGCAGGTGCTGAGCCATGATGTCGAGGTAGTTGCACTCGGGGTTGAGCGGCGTGATCGCGCGCTCGGCCCGCTGGCGGCGGTCGTACTTGTGGTAGTCGTCGGTGCAGATCGCGGTGACGGCGTCCTCGCCGAGCAACTGCACGAGGCCCTTGCTCAGCGTCGTCTTTCCGGACGCCGAGTCGCCGACGATTCCAAGCATGATCGGACGGGGCATTCGCGCGTGGACCTTACCCGTCGGGAGCGGAGGATGCTGATCGGTCGCGGCGCTTGAGGGCGATCGCGGCCCGTGTCAGTATTCGCCGCGCGCGTCGCCACGCGGCCGGAGGTCCGGCGACGGCGGCCGTCGCGCACCGGCGGCGGACAGGGGGAGGGGCGCGATGGGGGATCTGATCTTCGGGGTGAACGTGTCGACCGCGGTCGTCGACGGCGCCGACCCCGTCGACGACGCGCGCTACGCCGAGCAGCTCGGGCTCGACTTCGTCTCGGCCTCCGACCATCCCGGCTTCACCCGGCCCAATCTCGAGACCTGGACGATGCTCGCCTGGATCGCCGCCGGGACGTCGCGGATCCATGTCGCCTCGCGCGTGCTCGGGATGCCGCTGCGGCGCCCGGCGATGGTCGCGAAGATGAGCGAGACGTTCGACCGCCTCTCCGGCGGCCGGCTCATCCTCGGCCTCGGTGCCGGCGGGTCGGACGCGGAGCTGACCTCCCTCGGCGCGCCCTCGGCGACCCCCGGGCAGCGCATCACCGGGCTCGAGGACGCGCTGCAGATCATCCGCGGGATGTGGGCGCACGCCGACTTCACGCACGACGGCCCGGTGTACGCGACCGCCGGCGCGCAGCTCGAGCCCAAGCCCGGGCGCCGCATCCCGATCTGGCTGGGCACCTTCGGCCCGCGCGCGCTGAGGCTCACCGGCCGGCTCGCCGACGGCTGGATCCCGTCGCTGGGCCATGCCGCCGCCGAGGATCTGCCGGCCATGCGCGAGCGCGTCCTGGCGAGCGCGCGCGAGGCCGGCCGCGACCCCGGCGAGATCGCCTGCGTGCTGAACGTCGAGATCGCGCTCGACGGCTATGCCGAGCCGGACCCCGACGTCGTCAGCGGCTCGCCGGAGCAGATCGCCGAGCGCCTGGCCGGGTTCGCCGCCGTCGGCTTCGGCGGCTTCAACCTCATGCCCGCGGGGCGCGACGTCCGCGAGCAGCTGGGGCGCATCGCCGACGAGGTCCTGCCGGCGGTCCGCGCCGCCGCGGCCTGAGCGCCGCCTCCGGTCCGCGTCCGCGCCTGCGGGCCGCTCACGAGGCCGGCTCCTGTGCCAGCGCGCGCGGGCTCCGGCGCCTCGCCCCGAAGCCGACCGTCGCCAGCGCGCCGGTCGAGCACAGCGCCGCCAGCGCGACCCAGACGAGCAGCGCGCTGCCGCTCGTCACGAGCGCGACGCCGATCGCCGGGCCGGCGAAGACGCCGATCCCCATCATCCCGTTCGTCAGCGCCGTGATCCGCGTCAGCTCGCGGTCGGGGACCTTCGCGATCATCCAGGGATAGAAGGACGACGAGTACGCGCACTCGCCGAGCCCGAACAGGACCGCGTACGCGAGCAGGCCGCCGAGGCCGAAGGCCGGGCCGAGCAGCGTCGAGGCGCCGACGACGAGGTAGGCGCAGACCCAGAGGCCGATCGCGAGGCGCAGGCCGAAGACGTCGGGGCGCCGCTCCAGCCAGCGCGTGAGGTGGTGCTGTGCGGCGACGACGACCGCCACGTTGACGGCGATCATGATCGGGATCCGGCCCAGCGCGGTGTCCATGAGCTTGTAGGCGACGAGCGGTCCGGTGCTCTCGAACTGGCTGTAGGCGAACAGCGCGATGACGAGCTCGAAGACGACGACACCGGCCGCGGCGCGCAGCAGCCCGCCGAACGACAGCACGCCGCCGCCGCCTTCGTCGCCGGCAGCCTGCTCGGCGGCCCGCCGCGCCTGCCCCTCCTCGCCGGCGCGGCGCGTGAGCACGAGCGCGATCGCCAGCGGGACGTAGCCGATCGCGTTGACGAGGAAGAGGTAGGGGATGACGTCGCGCGACAGCACGCTCGTCAGCAGGGCGGCGGCCAGCGAGCCGAGCGCGAGCGTGGCGTTGAGCACCTGGTAGCGCAGCGCGAACACACGGCGCGTGTCGCGCTCGCTGATCATCGAGCTGACGATCGGGATGATCGCCGCCAGGAAGCAGCCCTGGCCCGCGCCGACGGCGGCCGCGGCGAGGCCGGCCGCGGGGAGCGACGCGACCGTCGGCAACGCCAGGTAGCCGGCCGCCGACAGCGCGTTGCCGACGAGGCCGAGCGCGACGCGCGGCGGGCGCATCCAGCCGACGGCGAGCACGAACGCGACGAGCAGGCTGGCGCCGCCCGAGGCGGCGTAGTAGAAGGCGACGCCGCCGGTGCCGACGCCGGGCCGATCGGAGAGGAAGATCGCCGTGTACGGGAAGACCATCCCGTAGCAGAACGACGAGATCCCGTGCAGGGCGACGAGCAGGTTCGCCGCCCGCCGCCCGGGGGTCGTCCCCCAGCGCCGGGCGCCTGCCGCCCATCGCCCGCCCTCGCTCGCGCCCGCGAGCTCGTCGTCCGGAGCGCGGCTCATCGGGCGTGCAGCTCCAGGAGCTGAAACTCGATCGGCTGCTCGAGCTCGACACGCTGCGAGCGCACGATCCGCGGCGCGAGCCCCGCCTGCTCGCAGGCGGCGCGCAGCTGCGGCCAGCTGCCGACGTCGCTGAAGCCGAGCAGCAGGCGACCGCCGTCGGCGAGACGGCCGGGCCCCTGCTCGAGGAAGCGGCGGTGCGTCTCGTAGCCGGGGTCGAAGAAGGCGAGCTCGAGCTCTGTCGCGGGCGCGAAGTCCGCCGGCGGGAGGGCGAAGCTCGAGTTCCAGTAGACGACGTCGAAGCGCTCGTCCGGTCCGAGCGCGTCGAAGAGGTCGCTGTGGCGCGCGTCGACCTGGTCGGCGACGCCGTGGCGGGCGGCGTTGCGGCGCGTGTTGCGCACGGCGGCGCGGCTGATGTCGAGCGCGGTCACGTCGCAGCCGGCCTGCGCGGCGCAGACCGCGGTCACGCCGGCGCCCGGGCCCATCTCCAGGAAGCTGCCGCCGGCGGGGAACGCAAGCCAGGAGGTGAACAGCCCCGTCACCGGCGTGTAGACGGGCGAGAAGACGCCGCGAAGCAGCGTCCAACGGCGTCCGAGCAGCTCGAACTCGCCCGGCGGGTCGGGGTCGGCGAGGTGTCGGCGGTGCAGCTGGCTGCCGCGGAGGAAGCCGCCGTCGCCGCGCGCCGGCATCCGGCGGCGGCGCTCAGCGGCCATCCCGTCCTCCCGCCGCACGCTCGACGAGCGCGAGCACGCGCGCGGGGCTGCCCGAGCCGCCGACGATCGGCAGCGGGCCGGTCACGAGCAGCGCCCCCTGCGCGGGCAGCAGCTCGAGCCCGCGCAGCTGCGTGAGGCCGTACTTGCCGGCGCCCTGGAAGTACCAGTGGCAGGGAAACTGCGGATCGAGCCGCGCCGCGGCGCCGGCATCGGTGCCGACGGTCTCGACGCCGATCCCGATGAGCGCCGTCTCCTCCGCGAGGTGGCGCGCGCAGTCGGGCGCCACGCCGGGCGTGTGGCCGCCGTTGAGGAAGGCGGCGGGATCGCCGCGCCGCGCGCCCCAGCCGCTGCGCAGCAGCAGCCAGCCGCCGTCCGGCAGCGCGCCGTGCTCGGCACGCCATGCGTCGACGTGCTCGCGCCGCAGCAGGAAGTCCGGGTCGGCGGCGACCGCCTGCGAGCAGTCGAGCACCGCCGCCGGCGCGACGAGGCGTCTCGGCGGTACCCGCGAGACGTCGTCGAGCTCGCGTCCCGAGATCCAGTGCACGGGCGCGTCGAAGTGCGTGCCGGTGTGCTCGGACATGCTGAAGTTGCTCCAGTAGGCGAGCGGGCCGGCGTCGTCGTAGCGGCTGATGAGCTCGCGCCGGAAGCCCCACGCCTGGCCGTGCCCGTCGGGCAGGCGGATGACGGGGGTCTGCTCCGACAGCGGGGCGGTGAGGTCGAGGACGTCGATTGCGCCGGCCTGCAGCGCGCCGACGAACTCCTGCAGGATGGGCATGAGGGCTTCAGCGCTCCCTTCGCGTCGGCTAGGCGATGGCCGCGCGCTCGCGCGCGGCGACCTCGACGGGGGTCGACCAGTGGCGATGGGCGGGCTCGGCGCGCACCGCGGACTCGTACAGGCGCTGCAGCGTGCGCGTGTACGGTCCCGGGACGCCGGCGCCGACCGGCAGGCGGTCGACCTCGACGACGGGCTGGATCTCGGCGAGCGTGCCGCAGAGAAACAGCTCGTCGGCGACGTAGAGCTCGGTGCGGTCGATCTCGCGCTGCTCGACGACCCAGCCGAGCTGCTCGGCGGCGAGCTGCTCGACGGTCGCCAGCGTGATCCCCTCCAGCACGCCGCTCGTCCCCGGGGGCGTCACGAGCCGGCCGTCGCGCACCATGACGACGCACGCGCCCGGCGACTCCGACAGGCTCCCGCGCTGGTTGAGCAGCAGCGCGGTGTCGAAGCCGTTGCGGACCGCCTCGTGCTGCGCCAGACGGCTGTTGTGGTAGTTGGCGCCGGTCTTGATGCGCGGCGGCATCGTGTCGTCGCCGATCCGCCGCCAGGTGGAGATCGCCGCGCGCACGCCGTCGCGGTAGCCGGCCGAGCGCGGCGCCGCCGTGCACGTCACGTGCAGGCCGGTGTCCTCGGTGTAGCCCATGGGGTCGAGGTTGGGGCCGAAGCCGAAGTACGCCGTCACGCAGACGTGGACGTCCTGCGAGAACGCGTTGGCGCGCAGCACGTCGAGGCACGCCTGGCGGATCTCGTCGTCGGCCGTGGTGACCGGCATGTGCAGGCTCTTCATCGAGCGCCGCAGCCGCTCGATGTGGTCGTCGACGCGAAACAGCGACAGCCGCCGCTCGCCCTCCAGCCAGTAGCCGCGCAGCCCCTCGAAGACGTTCGCGCCCCAGAAGGCGCCCTGCGTGCGCACGTGCACGACGCACTCGTCGAACGGGACGACCCGTCCGTTCAGCCAGGCGAAGCCTGGCGCGGGGAGCGGCGGCGCGGGGGGGTGCAGGGACGATCGGGTCATGTGGTCTCCTCGGTCGGGCGGGGGTGCAGCAGGGTCGCGAGACGGGGGTGGCGCGAACGCGCCGGCGCCCGCCGCGGCCGGCGTCGCGGCACGGTGGGCGACGCGCCGGCGCAGCGCGCGAGCGCAGCCCGCAGCTCGCCGGCGCGGCTGCCGTCGATGGCGGCGGCGATGTGGCCGTCGGGGCGCACGACGAGCCCGAGCGGGCGCGTCGCGCGGTAGGCCTCGTGCAGGGCGCCGTCGTCGTCGTCGTGGACGGCAGTGACGCCCGCGGGCCCGTCCGCGCGCGATGCTCGCGCCCCCAGCACCCGCACGATCCGCACCGGCGGGCCGGCGCCCGCGCCCGCGCCGGCGCCGGCGCCCGCGCCGGCGCCGGCCGCCTCGGCGGCGAGGCGCTCGGCGTCGCGCGCGCCGAGGCCGAAGCAGAGCACGACGAAGCCGTCGCCGAAGAGCCGCCGCACGCGCTCGCGCCGATCGCCTGCCAGCACCCAGCCGTCGGGCGCGAAGTGGCCGATGAGCGGATGCCCGGACCGGGCGTCGACGAGCGGCGAGTCGTCGTAGACGTAGGGCTCCGCCATGCGGCCGCTGTTGACGCGGCCGCGCATCGCCTTCACCGGCCGCGCCAGGCGCAGGATCGCGGCCCGCGCGCGCCGCCGCAGCGCCGTCGGCGGCACCATGAAGCGGATCGTCGCCTCGGTGACGGCGAGGTTCTCGCGCGCGGCAGCGTGGCGCTCGTCGTGGTAGGTGTCGATCAGGCGCTCGGGGGCCTTGCCGCGCAGGACGAGCGCGAGCTTCCAGGCGAGGTTGTCGGCGTCCTGGATGCCGCTGTTCATCCCGCGCGAGCCGTACGGCGGCAGGGCGTGCGCGGCATCGCCGGCGAGCAGCACGCGGCCGACGACGAAGCGGTCGACGACGCGCTGGTGGAAGCGGTACGTGCTCAGCCAGTCGAGCTCGTAGGGGACGTCGCCGATGACGGCGCGCACGCGCGCGTCGAACGCGCCGCTGCGGCGCTCCTCGTCGATGTCGGCATCCGGCGGCAGCTGCCAGTCGATGCGCCAGACGTCGTCGGGCTGGGGGTGCATGACGACCTGGCGGCCGGGGTTGAACGAGGGGTCGTAGTGGAAGTGGCGCTCGCGCGCGAGCGGCAGCCGCGCGCGGATGTCGGTGATGAGGAAGCGGTCGCGGTGCGAGTAGCCCGTCCAGGCGACGCCGACCGCGTCGCGCAGGCGGCTGCGGACCCCGTCGCAGGCGACGAGGTAGCGGCAGCGCAGGCGCACGGGGCCGTCGGGGCCGTCGGCGAGGACGTCGACGCCGTCGGCGTCCTGCTCGACCGCCCGCACGCGGTGGCCCCAGCGCAGCTCGCAGAGCGGGTCGCCCTCGACGCGCGCGAGCAGGATCTGCTCGATCCGGTACTGCGAGATGTTCACGAACGGGCCGAAGCCGATCCGCGGCGGATAGACCGTCGCGCGGATCTCGGCGTTGCGCACGTACGTGCGCGCGACGTGCCATGCGACGCCCTCGTCGGCGATCGGCTCGCCGCAGCCGAACTTGTCGAGCACCTCGAGCACGTCGCCCTGGATGAGGCAGGCCTTCGAGCCCTGCCTGCGCAGCTCGGGGTCGGCCTCGAGCACGATGCTGCGCACGCCGAGCGAGGCCAGGCGCGCGGCCGCCGCCAGCCCGACCGGGCCGGCGCCGGCGATGGCGACGGGATACTCAGGCGACATCGCGCTGCACCTCCCGTCCGCTGCAGCCGACCGAGCGGAAGACGTCGATGTCGCGCACGGCGCCGAGGTAGGGGGGCCCCTCCGTGCGGCCGGTGCCGCGGCACTCGCCGAGCATCCGCACGGCGAGGCGGTAGTGCGTCTGGCGCCATCGCCTGAGCGTCGCCTCGAAGGCGACCATCGCCGCCTCGAGGCGCTCGCAGCGCTCGGGGTCCAGGCTCCCGGCCGCGCGCGCCGAGAGCAGGACGTCGTCGAGCGTCGGGTGCCCGGCGAGCACGCGTTGGCGCACCTCCGGCGTCGAGCGGAACGCCGGCGAGTTCAACCGCTCGGGGTCGGGCCGGCGGCAGAGCGACTCGATGATCTTGTAGTTGCGCGACTGGATCGCGCTCGCGCCGTCGGTGAACTCGCGGAAGGTCTGGAAGGACTCGACGCGCATCGTCCCGAGCAGCGAGAACAGCGGCGCGGACTCGCGCAGCGTCGACTCGGCGACCTCGACGCGAGCGGCGGCGCCGCCGGCGTCGGCGCCCGACAGCGCGTGGACCGCCTCGACGAGCTGCAGGGCGAGCATCGCGAACGTCGTCTCGAAGAGCTGCAGCACGCGGATGAAGAGGTGCTCGTCGTGCGAGACGTAGACCGGCAGCATGCTGAGCTGCACGACCCGCCGGTCGGCGGGCGTCGCGTGCTCCGCGAGCGCGGCGACGAGCCCGCGCGCGGCGGCCTCGGGCTCGGGCGCGGCGGCGTGCTCGGCGAGGCCCAGGCGCTCGAGCGCCGGCAGCGCGACGCGCAGCGCGTGGCGGCAGCGCTTGAGCACCACGCGCGCATCGGGGCGCATCTCGGGCAGCTCGCGGGCGCTGCCGTCGAGCGTCGCGAGCTCGAAGGCGACGAGGTCGGCGAGCAGGTGCACGACGAGCCGGTCGCGGCGCGCGAGCGCCGTCGCGGCGTCCTGCGGCGCGTCGTCGACGCTCGGCATCGGCAGCAGGCACAGGCCGGTGTACGTCGGGTAGTCGTAGCGGCCGTCCCACTTGTCCAGCGCGACCTGCAGGAAGCGCCGCAGCAACGTTGCGGCCGCGTCGCGGCCGGACAGGTCGGGCAGCGTCTCGCGCGCCGCCGCGAGCGCCGCGAGCACGTCGTCGGCGACGAAGTGCTTGCCGACGCGACGGTACGCGCCCACGACCGCGTCGTACGGGAAGGTCGCCGGCTCCGGCTCGTCGAGCCACGCCTGAAGCTCCGTCATGGACACGCTGTCTCGGCCTCCCTCACATCGCAGTGGTCACTGCGGGAGAGGAGGCCGCTCGCGGCGCCGAGATACGAGCCACCGGCGCTGTGTGACGGGTGTCTCACGGCGCCGGCCGGCGGGCGTGACAGTCGTCACACGACGCGGCGGTGTGTGTATCTGCGCCGCCGGCTCGCTCTCCTAGCCCGAGATCGGTGCAACGGCGACGGACGCGAGGAGAGCTTGAGATGGCGCATGCGCAACGAGTGATGGACGTCGGGACGGCACGGGCGACGGCGCGCGACGCCGTCCTGCTCATCGGCAGCGGCGACCGGCTCTACCGGGAGTACGTCTGCGCGTCGATCGCCGAGCGCCACCGGCTCGTGCTGCTGCAGTCCACGCCCGCCACGTGGCAGCGCCCCTACGTCGTCGAGGACGTCGTCGTCGACCTCGACGACGCCGATGCGGTCGTCGCGACGGCGCGCGCGTGCCGCGCGCGCCACGCCCTGCGCGGCGTGCTGACCTACGACGAGACGCGCGTGCGGCTGGCCGCCGAGCTCGCCGCGCGGCTGGGCATCGCGCACCTCGACGGCGGCGCGGCGGCGCGCTGCCGCGACAAGCTCGCCACCCGCCGCGCGCTCGCGCGCGCCGGCGTCCCGTCGGCCGGGGCGCGCCACGTCGCGACGCTCTCCGAGGCGCGCGCCGCGGCCGCCGAGCTCGGCTATCCGGTCGTGCTCAAGCCGCGCGGGCTGGCCGGCAGCATCGGCGTCGTGCGCGTCGACGCGCCGGACGCGCTGGCCGCCGCCTACGAGCAGGCGCGCGGCTCGCGGCTGGAGGGCGTCGCGGCGCTCCCCGGCCTGCTCGTCGAGGAGTACCTGGAGGGCCCGGAGATCAGCGTCGACTGCGTCGTCGTCGACGGGCACGCGCAGGTCGCGACCGTCGCCCGCAAGCGCCTGGGCTTCGCCCCGTTCTTCGAGGAGGTCGGCCACGTCGTCTCCTGCCCCGACGACGCCTCGCTGCCGCTCGACGAGATCCGCGCCGTCGTCGCCGCCGCCCAGCGGGCGCTCGGCATCGACCGCGGCGTCACCCACAGCGAGCTGCGCCTGACGCCGAGCGGGCCGCGCATCATCGAGGTCAACGCCCGCCTCGGCGGCGACCTCATCCCGCACCTGGGCCGCCTTGCCGGCGGCGTCGACCTCGCCGCCGCAGCGGCCGACGTCGCCGTCGGCGAGCGGCCGCGGATCGAGCGCACGCGCTCGCGCGCGGCCGCGATCCGCTTCTTCTACCCGCGCGCCGACGCGCGCGTCCGCGCGCTCGGCCTGGACCCCGCCTGGCGCCCGTCGCCCTGGCTGGAGCGGCTCTGCTGGGAGGCCGCGCCGGGCGACGTCCTGCGCCTGCCGCCGGCAGGCTTCCTCTCGCGCCTGGGCTTCGCGATCGTCACCGGCGCCGACATGCGCGAATGCGACGCGCGCCTGGACGAGGTCGAGCGCCACCTGCGCGTGGACGTCGAGGCGCCGCCGCCGGCACGGCCCGGCCCGGCCGCGACCGGCGCCGGCGCGGGCAGCGCGGCGCCCCGCCGCGAGGGCGGCGCGGCGGCGGGCGAGCTGCGCCTCGTCGCGCCGCGCCCCGGCGCCGCGCGCTGGCAGGCGAGCCCGCCGGCCGACCCGAGCGGCGGCGCGCGCCACGTCTTCGACACGAGCGCCTGGCTGCGCGCCTGGGAGCGCGCGACCGCCGAACGGCACCTCGAGCGCGCGTACCTCTGCCACGACGAGCCCGGTGGCGGCGTCCCCGCCACCCCGTTCTACCTCGTCGCCGACTCGCCGATGTGGGGCTCCTACGAGACCGACGCCGGCGTCGGCCCGGTCTGGCCCGGGCCGGTCGTCATGACGCCGAGCCTCTACGCCTTCTACGGCGCGACCGACGCGCCGCCGCGGCGCGCGGCCGCGATCGTCGACCACGGCCTCGAGCAGGCGCGCCGCTGGGGCGGCGCCGCGTTCGTCGTCGGCAACCTCGAGCCCGATGCCGCGGTCGTCTGGGCCGGGCAGGCGCCGCCGACGGTCGCCACCGTGCTCGACAAGTCCTACCGCGCGGACGTCTCGGGCGGCGTCGACGGGCACCTCGCGCGCCTCGACGGCCACGCCCGGCGCGAGTTTCGCCGCCAGTGGCGGCGCGGCGTCGCGCGCGGCCTGACGCTGCAGGCGCTGCGCGGCGAGGCGATGCTCCCGCGGCTGGCCGAGCTCGACGCGCTGGCCGAGGACACCTCGCGCCGTCACGGCCCGCCGCTCTACACGCTGCCGACGTTTCGCGCGCTGAGCGCCGTGCCCGGGGCGACGCTGCTCGTCGCCGACATCGCGGGCGAGGCCGCCGGCGCGTTTCTGACCTTCCTGCACGGCGAGAGCCTCTACCTGTGGGCGGGCGGCTACGACCACGCCCGCCGAGCAGAGCTGGGCACGTACTCGTTCCTGCTCTACGAGTCGATCCGCTTCGCCGTGAGCAACGGCCGTCGCTACGTGGAGGCGGGCCGCGGCAACTTCCGCTTCAAGGAGCGTCACGGCTTCGTCCCGACGGAGCTGTGGTCGCTCGTCTACGTCATGCCCGGGCCCGACCACGACGAGCTGCGCGCGCGCCTGCTCGAGATGGACCGCGGGCTGCAGGCGCACCTCCCGCCGGCCGCGACGCTGTGCGTGGGCTGACGATGCTCAGCGACGACAGCCTGCAGGGCCCGCGCGCCGGCGCGGCGGAAGCGACACCTCGATCGCCAGGGACCGCAACGAAAGGCAGAACAGTGACCGTCGTCGACGACCACCCGCAGCAGACGATCACGCGACCGCCGGCGCCCGGCCGCGAGCGCGCGGCGGGGCGCCCGACCGCGCCCGCACCCGCGCCGGCACCGACCGCGAGCTACGTCGCCGCCTGCGCCGCCGGCGACGGCGCGCTGGACGCGGTCTTCGAGCAGCTCGTCCTGCCGCCCACGTACGACGCCGCCTACGGCACGCTGCGGCTGGCGCGCCCCCTGTTCGTCGACCACGACGAGGTCGCGGGCTTCGCCGCCGACCTCGGCGCCCTCTACGAGCTCATCGCCGCGCTGCCGGCGCGCCACTTCGCCGGCGACGTCGGCGCCTACTGCGACGCGCTCGGCATCGACCCGCGCCAGGCCGAGCTCATGCGGGTCGGCGCGCGCGGCGGCCTCGAGCTCTACGGGCGCGCCGACGCCTACCACGACGGCAGCTCGTTCAAGCTGCTCGAGTTCAACGTCGGCAGCGAGCTCGGCGGCATCGACGCCGCGCAGATGAACCGCGCCTTCCTCGCCGTCCCGGCCTTCCGCCAGTTCGCCGAGCGCCACGAGCTGGCCTTCGTCGACACGGCCGCGATCCTCGCGCGTGCGCTGCGGCGCGCGGCGCGGCGTGTCACGGCGCGCGACGAGCCGGTCGTCGCGCTGCTCGACGGGCCCGGCGGCCTGCGCGACCACGGCCACGTCTTCACCGCGATCCAGGAGGCGCTGCGGGCGCAGGGGATCGAGCTCGTCATCGGCGAGGTGCAGGAGGTCTCCGACCGCGGCGGCAAGCTGGCGCTCGGCGGGCTGGCGCTCGACGTCGTCCTGCGCTACTTCACGGCCTCCGAGCTGCTCGAGCACCCGCGCGGCCGCGCGGCGCTCACGACGATCGTCCGCGCCGACGCGCTCGACGGCACGGCGCTCTTCACGCCGCTCGAGCACGGCCTCATGGAGACGAAGGCCAACCTCGCGCTGCTGCACGACCCGCGCGTGCGGGCGTCGTTCAGCGCGTCCGAGATCGCGCTCGTCGATCGCGTCGTGCCCTGGACGCGGACGATCGGCGCCGGCACGCCGCCGGCCGAGCGCGCGAGGCTCGTCGAGCGCTGCCGCGCGCAGCGCGCGTCGCTCATCCTCAAGCCGGGCACCGGCTGCGGTGGCGTCGGCGCGCTGCTCGGCCGCGAGCACGGCGACCGCGACTGGGCGCGGACGCTGCGCTCGCTCGCCGGCGAGGACTACGTCGTGCAGGAGCTCGTCACGCCGGCCGGCGAGCCGGTCGTCGATCCCGTCAGCGGCGCGCTCGAGCAGTGGCAGGCCAACTGGGGCATCTTCGCCACGACCGACGGCTACGCGGGCGCCTTCGTGCGCGCCCTGCGCGCACGCGACGGCGCCGTCATCTCCTACGGCAATCGCGCGACGCGCGGCACCTGCGTCTTCACCCATCCGACGACGACGAGGGAGGCCTGAGATGGCCACGGACTACTCCGTCCCGGTGCTCGAGGGCCCGGGTGACACCGACTACGCGCGCTACATGCGCACCGACGAGCTGCTGTCGCTGCAGCGCCGCCCCGACGAGGTCGTGCACCGCGACGAGCTGCTCTTCCAGACCGTCCACCAGACGACCGAGCTGTGGCTCAAGCACGCGTGCTTCGAGGCCGATGAGGCCGTGCGCCGCATCCGCGCCGGCGAGCACGACCACGCGGCTCGCCTGCTCGCGCGCGCGTCGCTCGGCGTCGAGCTCATCACCGGCCAGCTGGAGATGCTGCGCCACCTGACGCCGTGGACGTTCCAGACCGTGCGCACGGCGCTCGGGCATGGCTCCGGCTTCGAGTCGCCCGGCTGGCGCTCGGTGCAGCGCGTCAGCCGCGCGCTCGGTGCCGCCTTCGACGAGCAGCTCGACGCGCACGGCATCGAGCTCGCGCAGCTGTACCGCGGCAGCCCCGACACGGCGCCCTACCGGCTCGCCGAGGCGCTCGTGGAGTGGGACGAGCGGATCGCCGTCTGGCGCGCGCGGCACTTCAAGATCGCCACGCGGATCATCGGCCACGGCGCGATCGGCACGCAGGGCACGCCCGTCGACACGCTCGCCAAGCTGCTGAGCCAGAAGCTGTTTCCGCGGCTCTGGAAGGTGCGCAGCGAGCTGACCCGGAGCGGGCCGCTCGGCTCGCTGTGCCCCGTCGACCCCGGCCCGCTCGACGAGCCCGAGCGGCTTGCCTCCGCGACGCCGTGCGGCCGCTCATGACCACCGTCGCCGCTCTGGCGGACCCGTCGCCGGCGCGCTTCCGCGAGCGCTTCCCGGACCTGCGCGGCCGCGTCCATCTCGCCAGCTGCAGCATCGGCGCGCGCTCGCGCGCGCTCGACGCGGCGCTGGTGCGCATGCTCGACGCGCTCGCCGGCGGCGCCGCCGCGTGGACGCAGTTCGATCGGGAGTCCGAGCGCTGCCGGGACGGCTTCGCCGCGCTCGTCGGCGCCGAGCCGGAGCAGATCGCGCTGCTGCCGAACGCCTCGATCGGGGCGTACCAGGCCGCCTCGACGCTCGCCCTCGGCGCCCGCGACACGATCGTCACCGCCGCCGAGGAGTTCCCGTCGATCGCCCACGTGTGGCTCGCCCAGCGCCGCCGCGGCGCCCGCGTGCGCTACGTCGAGACGCCGCGCGAGCACTCGGCGGACGCCGTCGCCGACGCCTACGAGGCCGCGCTCGACGAGCGCACGGCGCTCGTCTCGGTCCCGCTCGTGACGTACGCGCACGGCACGCTGCTGCCGGTCGCCGACGTCGGCGCGCGGGCCCGCGCGCGCGGCGCGCGCGTCTTCGTCGATGCCTACCAGGCGGTCGGCGTGCTGCCCGTCGACGTCGACGAGCTCGGCTGCGACCTGCTCGTCGCGGGCTCGCAGAAGTACCTCCTCGGGCTGCCCGGGATCGCCTTCCTCTACGTCCGCGACGGCGCGCGGACCGAGCTCGAGCCGACCCTGACGGGCTGGTTCGGCCGCCGCGATCCGCTGGCCTTCGACGCCCGCCGGCTGGACTTCGCGCCCTCCGCGCGGCGCTTCGAGACGGGCACCCCCGCGGTTCCGGCGATCTACGCCGCCAACGCCGGCCTGGGACTGCTCGCCGGCCTCGACCTGCACGCCGTGCGCCGACACGTCGCCGCGCTGGGCGAGCTCGCCGCGGCGCGGCTGCGCGACCACGGCGAGCGCCTGGCGGCACCGCCGGCGCAGCGGCGCGGCGCGCACCTCGCGCTCGTCGACGCCGACCCGGCCGGCCTGGCCGCCTGGCTGCAGGCGCGCGGGATCGCCGTCAGCCCGCGCGGGAGCCTCGTACGGGTCGCGTTTCATCTCTACAACACCGCCGACGACGTCGATGCGCTCTGCGCGGCGCTGCAGGCGTACCGCGCCCGGACCGCGACGGGGCCGCCGTCATGACGCCGCTGACGAGCGAGCTGCGCGCCGTGCCGCCGATCGCCGCCTCCGCGCCGAGCGCTTCCGAGGTCCTGTACCTGCCGCTGCCCGGGCCGCCGCGGCGCTGGCGCGACCGCGAGCTCGCACAGCGCGTCCCCTGGCCCGACGCCGCCGCGCTGCGCGCGGCCGAGCGCCAGCTCGCGCTGCGTCCGCCGCTCGTGGCGATCGCCGACTGCCGGCTGCTGGCGGCGCGGGTCGCGCAGGCCGGGCCGGGCGGCGGCTTCTTGCTGCAGGCCGGGCCGTGCGCGGAGTCCTTCGCCGACGACGACGCCTCCGTCGACGCGCTCGTCGCGCTGCTCGGCGAGCTCGCCGCCCGCCTGCGCGCCGGCGGCGCCGGCCGCGTCGTCGGCGTCGCGCGCGTCGCCGGCCAGTACGCCAAGCCGCGCTCGGCGATGACGGAGCGCGTCGACGGCGAGCTGCTGCCGACGTTCCGCGGCCACGCCGTGCACGACGAGGCGGCGGACCCGCGCTCGCGCCGCCCCGACCCGGCGCGGCTGGTCGAGGCCTACCGGCGCGCGGCGCGGACGCTGCGGCGGCTGGCGCCCGGCGCGCCGTTCACCAGCCACGAGGCGCTGCTGCTCGAGTACGAGGAGGCGCTGACGCGGCGTGCCGCGCCGGGCGGCGACTGGTACGCGACGTCGGCGCACACGCTCTGGGTCGGCGACCGGACGCGCGGGCTCGACGGCGCGCACGTCGCCTACCTCGCCGAGATCGCCAACCCGGTCGCCGTCAAGCTCGGCCCGAGCGCGACGCCCGACGACGTCGCCGCGCTCTGCCGGCGCCTGAACCCCGGGCGCCGGCCGGGGCGGCTGACGCTCGTGACGCGCCTGGGAGCCGCCGACGTGCACGCCGGTCTGCCACCGCTGCTGGCGGCCGCCCGGGAGGAGGGCCAGCCGGTGACGTGGCTCTGCGACCCGATGCACGCCAACACGCGCTCGCACGCCGCCGCCGGCAAGTTCCGCCTGCTGAGCGACATCGTCGCCGAGCTGCGCGCGACGGCGACCCTGCACCGCGCCGCCGGCTCGCGCCTCGGCGGCGTCCACCTCGAGCTCACGGCCGAGGACGTGCACGAGTGCGTCGACGACGAGCGCGAGCTCGTCGGGCGCCGCTACACGTCGCTGTGCGACCCGCGCCTGAACGCCGCGCAGGCGCGGCGGCTCGTCGGTGCGCTGACGGCGCCGGGCCGCGCTCAGGCGGCGGCGCGCACGCCGCCGGCGAGCGTCACGTAGACGCGCTCGCCGCGCAGCTCGACGGCGTGTGCGGCGACGCCGTCGCCGGTCGTCAGTGCGGCGCCCGTGCGCAGGTCGAAGCGGCGCTCGTGCAGGGGGCAGATGACCGCGCTGTCGCAGACGATCCCGTCGGCGAGCGGGCCGCCGCGGTGGGGGCACACGGCGTCGATCGCATGCCAGCCGCCGGCCGCGCGGAAGATCGCGATGCGATGGCCGTCGAGCGTGATCGCCCGGCCCTCGCCGAGCGGGACGTCGTCGACCTGACAGGCGTACGTGCTCACCGCTCGCCTCCGGCCGGCGGGCCGGCGAGCACCGGCTCGACCGCCTCGAGGTCCTCGAACTGGCGCGGGTGATACGGGTCGTCGCGCTCGAGCCACGGGTCGGTCGTCGCCGCCTTCGCGATCCGCAGGCGCTCGCGCAGCGCCGCGCCCGTCTCCTCGCCGAGGACGATCTCGCGCACCCTCTCCAGGCCGACGCGCGGGATGAAGTCGTACGTGCGCTCCCTGTACTCCGCGTTCTCGCGGTAGTACTGCAGGAACGTCGTCGCGACGCGCAGCGCCTCGGCGCGCGTCTGCACCGTCGCGAGGATGTCGGCCTCGCGCACGTTGCCGCCGGCGGCGCCGCCGGCGCGCACCTGCCAGCCGCCCTCGACGGCGACGCAGCCGATGTCCTTGATCGTCGCCTCGGCGCAGTTGCGCGGGCAGCCCGACACGCCCGACTTGACCTTGTGCGGCGTGTGCAGCCCCTCCCAGAGCTTCTCCATCTCGATCCCGAGCCCGATCGCGTCGCCGAGGCCGAAGCGGCAGAAGTCGGTCCCGACGCACGTCTTCACGGTCCGCACGGCCTTCGCGTACGCGTGCCCCGACGGCATGTCGAGGTCGCGCCAGATCGCGGGCAGGTCCTGCTTGCGGACGCCGAGCAGGTCCAGGCGCTGGCCGCCGGTGACCTTGACCATCGGCACGTCGTACTTGTCGGCGACGTCGGCGATCCGGCGCAGCTCGTCGGGCGTCGTGACCCCGCCGTACATCCGCGGCACGACCGAGAACGTGCCGTCGTGCTGGATGTTCGCGTGGACGCGGTCGTTGATGAAGCGCGCGTCGCGCTCCTCGCGGTGCTGGTTGGCGCAGACCTCCGAGACGAGGTAGGCGAGCGCCGGCTTGCACGCGCCGCACTCGCGCCCGGTCGCGCACGCGGCGGCGACGTCGCTGACGGACTCCAGCCCGTCCTCGCGGATGCGCAGGGCCAGCTCCTCCCGCGTCTGCTTGCGGCAGGGGCACAGGTAGGCGGGCTCGTCGCCCAGGCCGCCGGTCGCCGCCGCGACGATCTCCGTGACGGCGGGACGGCACGAGCCGCAGCCGGTGCCGGCGCGCGTGACGGCCATGACCTCGCGCGGCGTCGCGCAGCCGCCGTCGGTGACCGCGGCGACGAGGTCGCCCTTGCAGACGCCGTTGCAGTCGCAGATCTGCGCGGTGTCGGGCAGGTCGGCGTGCCCGGCGAGCGACGCGTCGGCGAGCGCCTGCAGCGGGTCGTCGATCGGCTCGCCGGCGCGCACCGCCGCGACGAGCGACTCGGCCCCGCGCGTGTCGCCGAGCAGGACGGCGCCGACGACGCGCCCGTCGCGCACCGCGAGCTTGCGGTAGACGCCGGTCGCCGCGTCCGTGACGACGGCCTCGAGGTCGCCGCCCGACTCGCCGGCGCAGACGAGGTCGATCCCCGCGACCTTGAGCTTCGCGCTGGGCACGGAGCCGAGGTAGAGCGCGCCCGGCGCGGCGTCGGCGCCGCGCTGACCGCAGAGCGTCGCGGCGGCGACGCGCGCCTGGTCGTGGATCGGCGCGACGAGGCCGTAGACGATGCCGCGATGCTGCGCGCACTCGCCGACGGCGAGCACCCCCGGCAGGCTCGTGCGCATCGCGTCGTCGACGACGATCCCGCGGTCGCAGACGGCGCCCATCGAGCGCGCGAGCTCGGTCTCCGGACGGATCCCGATCGACACGACGACGAGGTCGGCGGCGAGCTCCGAGCCGTCGGTGAAGCGCAGGCCGTGCGCGCGGTCGGGTCCGACGATCTGCTGCGTGTTGCGGTCGAACTCGACGTCGATGTCCAGCCCCGCGAGCGCGGGGGCGAGCAGCGACGAGGCGCCCGCGTCGAGCTGGCGCTCCATGAGGCGGTCGAGCAGGTGCACGACGGTCACGGCGCAACCCTGGGCGGCGATCCCGCGGGCCGCCTCGAGGCCGAGCAGGCCGCCGCCGACGACCGCCGCGCGCTCGATCCCGCTCGCCGCGGCGACGCGGATCGCCTCGCAGTCGGCCGGGTCGCGGAAGGGATGCACCCCGGCGAGGCCGATCCCGGGGATGGGCGGCATGAGCGGCTGCGAGCCGGTCGCGACGACGAGCTGCGTGAAGCCGAGCTCCTCGACGTCGTCGACGCCGAGCACGCCGCGCTCGTTGTCGACCCAGCTCACGGTCCGCCCGACGAGCAGCGCCACGTCGTTGTCGGCGTACCACTCGGGCGGGCGCAGCCCGAGCGTCTCTGGGTCCTCGCCGGAGACGAGGATCTCCGACAGCCGCACCCGGTCGTACGGCGCGCTCGGCTCGCCGCAGACGAGCGTGATCGCGACATCGTGGTCGCGCTCGCGCAGCGCCTCGCATACGGCCTGGCCGGCGATCCCTCCGCCGACGATGACAACCCCGCGGTCCATGGCGGTCATCGTGTCCGACACGGGTTTCCTGCCCGTGCCCGGAGTGTTTCCAGGCGATGAACGGTCGGGGGTCCAGGGCATGGCTCATGTACCCCCAGGGGGTACTTGACAGCGCGCGTGGGGGGAGCTACGGTCTTTCGCAGATACCCCCCCTGGGTATATCGCCCTCAGAACAAGGAACCGCTCATGCCATCGCTCAAGATCCTCACAGCCTCAGCACTCGCGGTCGCCGCTCTGGCGCCGGCCGCGGCCGCCGCCGCCGGCGTCGACCTGCGCGGCGCTCCGTCGATGCGGCAGGTCGACGCCCGCACCGCGACGCTCTCGTTCACCACCGACGAGCGCCTCCCGCGCAAGGCGGACGGCACGCGCCGCATCCGCGTCGTGTTCATCAGCGGCAGGCAGAAGGTCACCTCGGTCGTCGCCCGCGGGCGCCACGGGGACGACTACATGTACAGCGCGCGCGTGGCGTCCAGCCGCGATCTGCGCGTGGGCGCGAAGTACACCGTCCGCTTCGGTGACGACGGCGTCACCCGCCGCGTCAAGCTGCACGCGAGGTAGCCGGGCCGCCGGCGCGGGCCCGTCCACCCCGGGCGGGCCCGCCGCCGTCGCGGGCCGGTCGACCCCGGGTCCGACCACCTCCGGGCGGACCCGCCGCCGTCGCGGGCCGACCCTGGTCTATCGCGGTGCCGGGCTTCCCAGCGCGGCGTCGAGCAGCGACTGCACGTCGGCGGTGCAGCCGCCGCAGCCCGTCGCCGCCCGGGTGCGCAGGCCGACCTGCCCGACCGTGCTCAGCCCATCGCGGCGGATCGCCGCTTGGACCTCGGCGACGGTGACGGCGTTGCAGGAGCAGACCGTCGCCGCCGGGTCGGCCGCCAGGGACGCGCCCGTGCCGGCGCCGGCTCCGCCGGCGTCGAGCAGCTCGGCGGGCACCGGGTCGCCGCTGCGCAGCAGCTCCGACAGCCTGCGCGCCGCACCCACATCGCCGACGAGCGCGGCGCCCGTCAGGCGCTCGCCGTCGAGCACGAGGCGGCGGTAGACGCCGCGGCGCGTGTCGCTCAGCACGACCTCGTCGTGGCCGGCGGGCGCCGGGCCGGCCGACGCGCCGCCCGCGTACACGTCGACGCCCGAGACCTTGAGCGTCGTGGCCGGCACCGCGCCGTGGAAGGCGGCGGGATCGCCCGCAACGCCGGCGCCGGCGACGCGCGACTGCTCGGCGAGCGGCGACCAGAGGCCGTAGACGACGCCGCGATGCTCGGCGCACTCGCCGACGGCCCAGACGCCGGGCGCGCCCGCGCGCAGCCCGTCGTCGACGACGATGCCGCGCCGCACCGGCAGCCCTGCCGCCCGCGCGAGCGACACCTCCGGCCGCACGCCCGCCGCGACGACGACGCGGCTCGCGGCGAGCTCCTCGCCGTCGTCGAGCACGACGCGGCCGGGCTCGATGCGCGCGGCGCTGCGGCCCAGGCGGCAGTCGATCGCCTGCTCGGCCAGCGTGCGCTGCAGCATCGCCGCGGCGCCCGCGTCGAGCTGCTGGCCCATGAGCTGCGGCGCGACCTCGACGACCGTCACCTCGACGCCGTTGGCGCGCAGGCCGGCGGCGGCCTCCAGGCCGAGCAGCCCGCCGCCGAGGACGACCGCGCGCGTCCCCGGCCGCGTCGCCGCGAGCGCGTCGGCGTCGCGCCAGGTGCGGAAGACGTCGACGTGGGGGAGGCCGGCGCCGGGGATCGGCGGGACGAAGGCGCGTGAGCCCGTCGCGAGCACGAGCGCGTCGTAGGGATGCCGGCCGCCGGACTCGTCGACGACGGCGCGCCCGTCGAGGTCCAGCGCGCGGGCGCGGCAGCCTCCGCGCAGGTCGACGCCGTGCGCGGCATACCAGGCCAGCGGGCGCAGCTCGAGCTCGCCGGGCCCGCACGTGCCCGCCAGCAGCTTCGACAGCAGGACGCGGTTGTAGGACGGCCCGGGCTCCTCGCCGAGCATGACGATCCTCCAGTCCTCGGCGAGGCGGCGGCGCAGGGCCTCCTCGACGACCGCGAGGCCGGCCATGCCGGTGCCGACGACGACGAGCCGCCGCGCGCGCGCGGGGGCGCGCCTTCGCACCGGCGCGTCACGCCGGCGGACGGGCTCCAGGCGCACCGCCACGGCCTTGAGCTCGGGCTGCTGCGAGGTCGGGTCGACGGTCGAGATCGTCAGGCTGTTGAGCACGCCCGCGCCCGCGGCGGCGTGCATCGCGCCCCAGTGAAACGGCGCGAACGCGACGCCGCGCGGCATCGTGTCGTCGAGCGCTAGCGCCAGGCGCAGCTCGCCGCGGCGCGACACGACGCGGACGGGCTCGCCGGCGTCGAGCCCGGCCGCGGCCGCGTCGAGCGGGTGGCAGGAGAGCGTCGCCTCGCCCGCCGCCGCGCGCAGCTTCGGCGAGTGGCCGGTGCGCGTCATCGTGTGCCACTGGTCGGCGACGCGGCCGGTCGTCAGCAGCAGCGGATACGCGGCGTCGGGCGCCTCGGCGGGCGCCGCGTGCGGGGTGGGGGCGAACCGGGCGCGCCCGTCCGGCGTCGGGAAGCGGTTGTCCTCGTAGAGGCGCACCGTGCCGCCGTGCTCGCCGACGGGCTCGGCGGGGCAGGGCCACTGCAGGCCGCCCTCGCGGCGCAGCCGTTCGTGCGAGACGCCGCTCATGTCGCACGGCCGTCCCGCCGTGCAGGCGGCGAACTCGTCGAACACGGCCGCGCTGTCGGGCCAGGCGAACGCGTCGCCGTGGCCGAGGTGGCGCGCCAGGCCGGCGACGATCTCCCAGTCGGCCCTCGCCTCGCCGGGCGGCGCGATCGCGCGCCGCACGAGGCCGACGCGCCGCTCGGAGCTCGTCATCGCGCCCTCCTTCTCCGGCCACGCGGCGGCCGGCAGGACGGCGTGGGCCAGATCGGAGGTCTCGGTCGGGTGGTGGGGGTCCTGGACGACGACGAGCTCGGCGCGCTCGAGCGCCGCGCGGGCGCGCTGGCCGTCGGGCAGCGACACGAGCGGATTGGTCGCCATGACCCACACGGCCTTGACGGTGCCGGCCTCCAGCGCCTCGAAGAGCGCGACCGCGGGCAGGCCGGGCTTCGCGCTCAGCCGCTCCACGGGCACGTCCCAGTGCGCGGCCATCGCCGCGCGGTCGTCCGCGTCGGCGACCTTGCGGTAGCCGGGCAGCAGGTGCGACAGGCCGCCCGTCTCGCGGCCGCCCATCGCGTTGGGCTGGCCGGTGAGCGACAGCGGGCCGCTGCCGGGCCGGCCGATCTGGCCGGTCGCCAGGCAGAGGTTGATGAGGCCGCGGTTCTTCAGCGTGCCGACGGTCGACTGGTTGGCGCCCATCGACCACAGCGCCATCGCCGCGCCCGCGCCGGCGAAGCGGTGCGCGGCCTGCTCGACGAGCTCGGCGCGGACCTGGCAGACCTCGGCGGCGCGCTCGGGCGACCACTCCCGCGCCACGGCGCGCGCCTCCTCCCAGCCGCTCGTGTGCCGCGCGACGAACGTCTCGTCGACGAGCCCGTCGCGGTCGACGACGTGCAGCAGGGCGCTCAGCAGGGCGAGGTCGGTGCCGGGCCGGACGGGCAGGTGCAGGTCAGCGCCGCGCGCGGTCTGGGTCGCCCGCGGGTCGGCGCAGATGACGAACGCGCCCTCGGCCTGGCGGTCGCGGATGCGCGACCAGAGGATCGGGTGGCAGGCCGCCGTGTTCGTGCCGAGCAGCAGGAGGCAGTCGGCGAGGGCGATGTCCGCGTACGCCGGCGGCGGGCCGTCGAAGCCGAACGCGCCGCTGTAGCCGGCGACCGCGGAGGACATGCACAGGCGCGAGTTGGAGTCGACGTTGTTCGTGCCGAGGTAGCCCTTGGCGAGCTTGTTGATCGCGTAGTAGTCCTCGGTCAGCAGCTGGCCGGAGATGTAGAACGCGACGGCGTCTGGGCCGTGCTCGTCGACGATCGCCCGAAGCCGTCCGGCGAGCGTGCCGAGCACGTCCTCCCAGCCCGCGGGCTCCAGGCGCTCGTCGCGGTCGGCGCGCCACAGCGGCGTCGTCGCGCGGTCCGGCGCGTGCACGGCGAACGGCAGGCCGAGCGGCTTGCGGCAGGTGCGGCCCCGGTTGGCGGGATGGAACGGGTCGCCGCGAACGGTGGTCAGGCGGCCGTCGTCGCCGACGTCGGCGAGCAGGCCGCAGCCGACGCCGCAGTACGGGCACTGGGTCGGGGTGGTCTGCACGTGCTCTGAGCGTGCGGGCGGGCCGTTTCCCGAGCACGTCGTTTCGATGAACGCTCTGTGAACGCTGCCGCGGGGCGCGCGGCAGCGCGCCGGGTGCGGCGGCCTCGGCGCGCCGGCTCGCCGGCTCGCCCGCGCGGCGGCGTCAGCCCGCCGGCGAGTCAGCCTCGAGCCGTCGGGTGATCCGTCGGGTAGATCCCGGGACGGTTTGCGCATGACCCTTCGCGGGTCGGCTCCCCGGCCGGGGGTCGTGCGGGTTGCGTCCCGTAGCGGGACGGTTTGGACATGACCCTTCGCGGGTCGGCTCCCCGGCCGGGGGTCGTGCGGGTTGCGTCCCGTAGCGGGACGGTTTGGACATGACCCCCCGCCGGTCGGCTCCCCGGCCGGGGGTCGTGCGGGTTGCGTCCCGTAGCGGGACGGTTTGCGCACGACCCTTCACCGGTCGGCTCGCCCGGCGGGGGTCGTGCGGGTTGCGTCCCGTAGCGGGACGGTTCGCGCAGGACGCCCGCGTGGCAGGCGCGCTGACCGCGGCACGGCTACCGAACATCACGCGTTCGCCGCGGCTCTGGCGCGCGCCCGCGGCCCGTACGGAAACTTCTCGCGCGAGCCGCTCGCGCGGCGACCGGACCGCTAGCCGCCCAGTTCGGGCGGCAGCGCCCGGGGCCCGTCCGGATACAGCCGCGCGAGCTGCTCGGGCGTCATCTCGAGCGTGTTCGCCGGCTCCGGCGGCGCACCGGTGACGAGCCACAGCGCGTCGGCATCGGTGTCGTTGAAGACCTGACGCACCGTGGCAGGCTCGACGAGGACGGCCGAGAGGGGCGCGAGCGTCAGCGGATCGTCGTCGCCGATCCGCATCCGCCCCGTGCCCTCGAGCACGACGTAGAGCTCGGTCTGCTCGGCGTGGCGGTGGCGCGTCGACGCCTGCCCCGGCGTCAGACGCCACATCCGCGCGGCGAGCGCTCCGGCCTCGAGTTGGGCGGCGAGGTCGGTGTTCAGCACGCCCATCTGGTTGGAGGGGCGCCAGAAGGCGTCGGCGGCGTGCAGGATGCGGGCGGACATGTGCGTGATCCTACGAGCGGTGTAGGTCGGAAGCGGCGCCGAGGATCACAGCTCCCGACGCAGACGACCCACGCTCTGCGACATCTCTCGCACCGCGTTGTGACAACACTGCGCACCGGGGCGGCGACGGCAGGTTCGAGTGCGACGCTGCGCCGGTGCCCGGAATCTCATCTCGTCGCGGCCGCCGTGCTGCCATCGCCGCCGCGGCCGCGGCGACGCTTGTGGGCGGCGGGGTCGCCTACGCACGCGAATGCGTCGCGCCGGGGCGCGGCGAGTCGCCGCCGGCCCCGTCGGTGCTCATCGTCATGGACGCGTCGAAATCGATGGGCAAGCCGGCGGGCGACGGGCGCAGCCGGCTGGACGTGGCCAAGGACGCGCTGCGCACGCTCATCGACGGGCTGCCGGACGGCGCTCGAGTCGGCTTGCGGCTCTACGGACACAGGGTGTCCGGTGCGGGTCGCGCGGCCGGCTGCCGCGACACCTCGCTGGTGTCGCCTGTCGCCGCGCTGCGTCGCGACGCCCTGAGGTCGGCCGTAGCCTCCTACGAGGCCGTCGGCTCGACACCGATCGGGCGCGCGCTGCGGGCCGGCGCGTCGGACCTCGCAGGCCAGGGTCCGCGCACGATCGTGCTCGTCTCCGACGGCGGCGACAACTGCGCGCCGCCCGATCCCTGCGACGTCGCCGGGCAGCTCGCGGCGAGCGCGACGAACCTCAGCATCCAGGCCATCGGATTCCAGGTCGGCGCCCGAGCGCGCCGTGAGCTGCGCTGCATCGCCGGCCAGGGCGGTGGCGTGTACCGCGATGCGTCCGATGCCGACGAGCTCGTCGTCGCGCTGCGCGCCCTGGCCGCCCGCGGGACGCGCGCCCGGCGTCCGGCCGGGCGGCCGATCGCCGGCGGTGCGACGTCGTCCACCGCGCCGGAGATCGCGAGCGGGCGTTTCGTCGACCGGATCGCCGCCGGTGAGCGGCGCTGGTATGCCGTGCGCCTGGGCCGCGGGCAGCGCCTGGCCGCGGGCGTCGTCGTCGGTACGTTCTGTCATCGCAGGATCGGGATCGCCGACATGATCGGGACGGCGCTGCATGTCGAAGTGTTCGACCCGGCGGGGGAGTGGCCGATACAGCGGTCCGGCGAGGCCAACCTGTTCTTCGGCGACGAGTCGAGCGAGAGCGGCGGCATCCTGACGCCGCGCATCGGCGCCGGAGATGACTCGTTCGCGCGGCCGGGACGCTATCTGCTGCGCATCGCGCTGACCGACAACGCCGCCGGCTCGCTCGCCAGAGCGCTGGCGGGCGAGGTGCCGACGCTGCAGATCGTCGCCAACGTCGACAGCGCCGCGGCGACCGCGGCGGCGACGGTCGCGCGCGCGCCGGCTCCCGCGGTGCGGCGCTCGCGAACCGGTGCGCCGCGCACGCCCGTCGTGCTCGCCGGCCTGGCGATCGGCTTTCTCGTGGGCCTCATGGCGGTGCTCCTGCTGCGGCGGAGGCACGCGTGACCCGGCGGTGCCGTGTCTGGCTGACGGCGTGGGTCGGACTGATCGCCGCTGCGGGCGGGGTCGCGCCGGCGGCGGCGAGTCCGACCGTCGGCGGCGGCTCGTTCGACGACGCGCCGCTGCTGGGCGCCGGCCGCCACGACGACACGATCCTGCCGTACGAGACGCTGTTCTACGCCGTCGCGCTGCAGGAGGGCCAGCGGCTGACTGTCCATGGGCTCCTCGACCTGCGCCCGGGCAGCAGGAGCGAGCGCGGCTACCCCGACGCGCGCGGCGGCTTCGCGCTGACGCTGTACTCCCCGCTGCTGGAACGCCTCGGATCTGCGTCCGACCCGCCCTCCGAGCCCGACCCGGACATCCTGACCGAGCGCGACGTCGCGCGAACGCCGCGGGTGCAGAGGACCGCGAAGGCCGACGCCGGCAAGATCGCCGGCACCGACTCCTGGGTCGGTCCCGGCACGTACTACATCGCGGCCACGATCTCGTCGTACTGGGGCGATCTCGGGGCCGCCGTCGAGCTTCCGCTGCGCCTCGACATCGCGATCGACGGACCGGTCGCGCCGGAGGGGAGCATCGGGAGCGGGCCGCTGGGCGCGATCGACACGACGCCCGCGGCGACCGCCTCGCGCCCGCTCGCGCCGCGCGCCGCGCCGGCCACGCGTGACGGCGCCCGGCTGGCAGCCGCCGCCGCCGGCGGCGCCGGGCTGCTCGGTGGCGTGCTCGTGGCGCTGCTCGCACGCCGGAGGGCGCGCGCGCCCACGCGCTGATCGCCGGCCGGCGCCACTCGACCGAGTGGCAGCCGACCAGGACCGGATGTCCAAAGACATCCGGCCCGGCGGTCCATACGGTCCAGCACGTGACCAACCGCGACGAGTTCGTGCTGCGCACGGTGGAGGAACGGGGCGTGAAGTTCATCCGCCTCTGGTTCGTCGACGTCCTGGGCCTGCTCAAGAGCTTCTCGATCCCCGTCTCCGAGCTGGAGTCGGCGCTCGAGGAGGGGGTCGGGCTCGACGGGTCCTCGCTGGAGGGCGCCTCGCGCCTGCGCGAGCACGACGTCATCGCGCACCCCGACCCGCGCACGTTCCAGGTCCTGCCGTGGAAGCCCGACTCGCTCGTCGCACGGATGTTCTGCGACGTGCGCCAGCCCGACGACACGCCGTTCGGAGGTGACTCGCGCGCCACTCTCCGGCGCGTACTCGAACACGCGGCCGCGCTCGGGTACACGATGCAGGTCGGCTGCGAGGTCGAGTTCTTCATCTTCGGCGCGCTGGGCTCCAACGGCGCGGTGCCGACGACGCTCGACGACGGCGCCTACTTCGACCTCACGCCGCTGGACGTCGGCAGCGACTTCCGCCGCCGCACGATCGAGTACCTCGAGCAGATGGGGATCCCGGTCAAGGCCTCCCACCACGAGGTCGCGCCGTCCCAGCACGAGATCCAGCTCGCCCACGCCGACGGGCTTTCGATGGCCGACGCCATCTCGACCTTCCGGATCGCCGTCAAGGAGGCCGCGCACGAGCTCGGCGCCTACGCGACGTTCATGCCCAAGCCGCTCGCCGAGCACCCGGGCAGCGGGATGCACCTGCACATCTCGCTCTTCGAAGGCGAGCGCAACGCCTTCCACGACGGCGACGCCGAGACCCCGCTGTCGCCGGCCGGCCGCGCGTTCCTGGCGGGCGTGCTCGCGCACGCCCGCGAGTTCACGGCGGTGACGAACCAGTGGATCAACTCCTACCGCCGGCTGGCGACCGGCTTCGAGGCGCCCGAGTTCGTCAGCTGGACGCGACGCGGCGCGGCCGCGCTCGTTCGCGTGCCATCGCGCCGGCCGGGGCGCGCCGAGGGAGCGCGGTTCGAGCTGCGCTCGCCCGACCCCTCCTGCAACCCGTACATGGTGCTCGCGCTCGTGCTCGCCGCGGGCCTGCGCGGGATCGAGCGCGGCTACGAGCTGCAGGCCGAGTCAATCGACGACGAGCCCGACGGCGCCCCACGGCTGCCGCTGGACCTGCGCGAGGCGACGGACCTCTTCGACGCCTCCGAGCTCGCGCGGGAGACGCTGGGCGACCGCCTCTGCGACGTTTTCGTCGCCAACAAGCGCCGCGAGATCGACGACGAGCGGCGCACCGTCACGGAGTTCGACCGCACCCGCTACCTGCGGCTGCTGTAGCCGTGGCCGACGCCTGGATCTACGGCAGCACCCCCTCGGAGGACACGGCACGCCGGCTCGCCGAGCTCGGCTTCAGCCCGCACCGGGTCGAGGCCAACGGCACGCTGCGCCCGCGAGACGGCGAGTCGCGCGCGCCCGCGCTGGCGCTCGTGCTCGCCGATGGCCTCGAGCAGCCCTCGTGCGCCGAGCTGTGCGCGCGCCTGGCAGCCGACGAGGAGCTCGCCGAGGTGCCGGTCATCGTCGCGCTGCGATCCGACGGACTCGGGGCCGGGCTCGGGGTCGCCGAGGGTCACGAGCTGCTCGTCGAGCCGTTCACGAGCGAGGAGCTGCAGGCGCGGATCGCCCGCGCGCGCCGTGCGGTCAACGGCGTCGATCACGACGACGTCGTCCGCGTCGGGAGCCTGGAGATGAACCTCGCGACCTACCAGGTCTCGATCGACGGCCGGCCGGTGGACTTCACGTTCATGGAGTACGAGCTGCTGAAGTTCCTCGTCACCCATCCCAAGCGCGTCTTCTCGCGCGAGGCGCTGCTCAGCCGCGTCTGGGGCTACGACTACTACGGCGGTGCGCGCACGGTCGACGTCCACGTTCGGCGCGTGCGCGCGAAGCTCGGCAGCGAGCACGCCGCTCGGATCAAGACCGTGCGCAGCGTCGGCTACCGCTGGGAGGAGAAATGAGCCCCGCGACCATGCCGAGCCGGCGAGCATCCGCGGCGCCGGAGGGAGCGATGAGCCCGCGGGGACGCACCGGGTCGCCGCGCCGGAGGGAGCCATGAGCCCGCGGGGACGCACCGGGTCGCCGCGCCGGAGGGAGCCATGAGCCCGCGGGGACGCACCGAGTCGCCGCGCCGCCGCGGGCGCACCGACTACAGCGGCTTTCGCGCGGTCATCAAGGCCGTCGGCACCGGCCCTCGCGGCAGCCGCGCGCTCACCTTCGACGAGGCCCGCGACGCCGCCGCCGGCCTGCTCGGCGGCGAGGTCACCCCGGTCCAGGCGGGCGCGTTCCTCATCGCGATGCGGATCAAGGGCGAGACCCCCGCCGAGCTGGCGGGCATCAGCCAGGCGCTGCGCGACGCGGCCCGGGCGATCGCCCCCGACCCGCCGTCGGGCGGCAGGCCCGTCGTCGCATGCGCGGGCGCCTACGACGGCATGACCGAGACCCCGCACCTCTCGCTCGCGGCCGCCGTCGTCGCCGCGGCGGCCGGCGCCCGGATCGTCGTGCACTGCGGCTCGCGGATGGGTCCCAAGCACGGCACGACGCCCGCCGAGGTGCTCGTCGCGCTCGGCGGCCCGCTGCGCCCGAAGCCGGCCGAGTCGCTGGCGATGCTCGAGCGCGCCGACGTCGCGCTCGTCCACGCGGGCGCGGCCATCCCCGGCTGGGACGCGCTCGCGGCGGTCCGCGACGAGATCGGCCTGCGCGGGCCGCTGCACACCGCCGAGAAGCTCGTCGACCACCTCGGCGCGACGCGCTTCGTCGTCGGCCACACGCACAGCTCCTACCGCGAGCGGATCCTCGGCGCGCTCGAACTGCTCGGCGCCGAGCGCGCCGTCGCCGTGCGCGGGATGGAGGGCGCCGACGTCCTGCGCGCGGGGCGCCCGTCGGCCGCCGACGCCGGCGGGCCGCTCGACATCCCCGAGTCCCCCGGCAGCGTCCTGCGCGGCGACGCCGACCCGCAGGTCGCCGCGGAGCTCACGCGAGCGATCGCCGCCGGCGAGGAGCGCGGCGTCGCCGGCCACACCGCGATCCTCAGCGCCGGCCTGCGCCTCTACGCCGCGGGGCGCTGCGAGAGCGTCGGCCGCGGGGCGACCCTCGCCTCGGCGGCCGTCGCCGACGGGCGTGCCGCCGCGACGCTCGAGGCGCTGCTGGCGACGTGACGAGGCGCCCGCGAGGCCGCCCGCCGCCGCCCGCGAGGCCGCCCGCCGCCGCCCGCGAGGCCGCCCGCCGCCGCCCGCGAGGCCGCCCGCCGCCGCCCGCGAGGCCGCCCGCCGCCGCCCGCGAGGCCATACGCGGCGCCCGCCGCGTAGGCTGCCCGGCGTGAACGTCATCGATGAGCTGCTCGCCAACAACCGCGCGTTCGCCGACGGCGTCTGCGAGCGCCATCTCGACGCGCGGCCCAGCCGCCGGCTCGTCGTCGTGACGTGCATGGACTCGCGCCTCGACGTCTTCGCCGCGCTCGGGCTCGGCGACGGGGAGGCGCACGTTTTGCGTAACGCCGGCGGCGTGATCACCGACGACGTCATCCGCTCGCTGGCCGTCTCGCAGCGGCGCCTCGAGACGCGCGAGGTCATGCTCGTGCATCACACCGACTGCGGCATGCAGCGGATCACCGACGACCACTTCCGCGCCGAGCTGCAGGAGGCCACCGGCATGGCGCCGCCGTTCGCGATCGAGTCGTTCACCGACGTCGACGCGGACGTGCGCCAGTCGATCCTGCGTGTGCGCCGCTCGCCGTTCGTCCTGCACCGCGACAGCGTGCGCGGGTTCGTCTACGACGTCGACACGTGCCGACTGCGCGAGGTCGAGATCGACGACGGCGATGGCGCCCCGGCCTGACCGGCCAGCGCCGCTGCTAGCGTCCCGCCTGTGACCGCCCGCGAGTTCCTCGAGGCCTTCGCGGCCGAGATCGGCGCGCCGGCTCCTGCGCGCGCGGACTTCGACGGGCTGCTCGAGCTCGCGTCGGTCGCGGCCCACGGCTCCGAGCGCCTCGCGGCCCCGCTGGCCTGCTGGATGGGCGGCGTCAGCGGCCGCCCCGTCTCCGAGCTGCTCGGAGCGGCGCGCCGCGTCCTGGCGGCCGAGGAGTAGGCGTGGCCGTCTCGATCGAGGAGGCCCGCGCCGCGGTGCTCCGGCACGCCAGGGTGCTCGGCTCCGAGCAGGTCTACCTCGACGACGCGCTCGGGCGCGCCCTCGCCACCGACGCGAGCGCCCCGAACGACGTGCCGCCGTTCGCGGCCTCGGCGATGGACGGCTACGCGATCCTCGCTGCGGACACGGCCGAGGGCTCCGCGCGCCTGGAGCTCATCGGGGAGTCCAAGGCCGGCCAGGAGGCCGGCGTCAGCGTGCGCAGCGGCACCGCCGTGCGGATCTCGACCGGCGCGCCGGTGCCGGAGGGCGCCGACGCGATCGTCCCGCAGGAGATGACGTCCGCCGACGGCTCGACCGTCGACGTCGACGGGAGGATCGCGGTCGGCTATCACCTCCGCCCGCCCGGCGAGGACATCCGCGCCGGCGAGCTCGTCGTCCCGGCCGGCTCGCTGCTCGGCCCGGCCGAGCTCGGCGTGCTGGCGTCGATGAACATCCCGCGCCCGAGCGTCGTGCGCCGCCCGCGCGTCGCGATCGCGGGGACCGGCGACGAGCTGACCGATCCCGGCCAGCCGCTCAGGCCGGGCGCGATCCGCGACTCCAACGGCCCGGCGCTCGGCGGCGCCGTGCACCGCGCCGGCGGCGACCTCGCCGCGCGGGTGCGCGTCGGCGACGACCTCGAGGCGACGGTCTCGGTCCTCGGGGCCGCGCTGCGCGACGTCGACGTGCTCATCACGACGGGCGGCGTCTCCGTCGGCCCGCACGACCACGTGCGCCCCGCGCTCGCGCGGCTGGGCTACCGCGAGGTCTTCGCCGGGGTCAAGCTCAAGCCGGGCCGCCCGACGACGTTCGCCGTCGGCGAGGACGGCACGCTCGTGTTCGCCCTGCCGGGCAACCCGGTCTCCGCGCTCATGGCGTTTCGCCTCTTCGTCGTGCCGGCGCTCGACGCGATGCTCGGGCGCAGCGGCGAGCACCACCCCGTCAAGGCCACGGCCGACGAGCCGCTGGAGGGCGCTCCCGGGCGCACGACCGTGATCCGCTGCCGCACGACGATGCAGGACGACGGCTGGCACGTGCGCCCGACGAAGTCGCAGGAATCCCACATCCTCACGTCGATGCTCGGCGTCGACGCGCTCGCGCTCGTCCCCGAGGACCGCGAGGGGATCGCGGCTGGCGAGGCCGTCGAGATCGAGTTCGTGGGCTGAGCGCGATGGGGCGCAAGGGCGATCGGCTGACGGGCGAGACGGCGGCTGTCGCCGACGGCCTCGTGGCGCGGCTGGCTCCGGTCGGCAACGTCGCCGCCAAGCGGATGTTCGGCGGCACCGGCGTCTTCGAGTCCGGCACGATGTTCGCGATCGTCGACGCCGCCGGCGATCTGTACCTGCGCGCCGACGACGTCAACCGGCCCGCCTTCGAGGAGGCCGGCTGCGAGCGGCACGGCAAGATGCCGTACTGGGCCGTGCCCGAGCACGTCGTCGCGAGCGACGTCGAGCTGTGCGCGTGGGGCGCGGACGCCGCGGCGGCCGCGCGCCGTGGCGCGAAGTAGCCGCCGGACCTGCGCCGCAGGCCTCGGCTTGGGCACATAACCCCGCTGCTAAGCTCGAACGGCGAGCTCGCCGCCGCCCGCAAAGTGCGGATTTCGTCGTCTCCGGCCCTGTCCGCACGGGGCCGTTTTGTCCGCCACCACGCCTAGGATTCGCCCATGGAGATTGAGATCGGCCGAGGCAAGAAGGCCCGCCGCGCATACGGCTTCGACGACATCGCGATCGTGCCGTCCCGGCGCACGCGCGACCCCGACGACGTGGACATCTCGTGGAAGCTGGGCGACTACCGCTTCGACCTGCCGCTGCTGGCGTCGGCGATGGACGGCGTCGTCTCGCCCAAGACGGCGGGCCTCGTCGGCAAGCTCGGCGGCCTGGCCGTGCTCAACCTCGAGGGCATCTACTCGCGCTACGAGGACGCCGAGGAGCAGCTCGAGCGGATCGCGCAGCTGCCGCCCGACTCGGCGACGCGCGAGATGCAGAAGATCTACGACGCGCCGCTCGTCCCGGAGCTCATCGCCGCGCGGATCGCCGAGATCAAGTCCCACGGCGTCGTGGTCGCCGCGTCGCTGACGCCCCAGCGGGTTCGCGCGCACTACGAGCTCGCGCTCGAGGCGGGCCTCGACATCCTCGTCATCCAGGGCACCGTCGTCTCCGCCGAGCACGTCTCCAGCGACGAGTCGCGCCCCCCGCTGAACCTCAAGGAGTTCATCCGCGAGGTGCCGCTTCCGGTCGTCGTGGGCGGCTGCGCGAGCTACCACACGGCGCTGCACCTCATGCGCACGGGCGCGGCCGGCGTGCTCGTCGGCGTCGGCCCCGGCGCGGCGTGCACGACGCGCGGGGTGCTCGGCATCGGCGTCCCGCAGGCGACCGCGATCGCCGACGTCGCCGGCGCGCGCTCGCAGCACATGCTCGAGACGGGCGAGTACTGCCAGGTCATCGCCGACGGCGGGATGCGCAACGGCGGCGACGTCTCCAAGGCGATCGCCTGCGGCGCCGACGCCGTCATGATCGGCTCGCCGCTGGCCCGCGCCTACGAGGCTCCCGGCCGCGGCTTCCACTGGGGCATGGCGACGTTCCACCCGACGCTGCCGCGCGGCGCGCGCGTCAAGACGGTGCAGAACGGCTCGATCGAGGAGATCCTCGTCGGCCCGGCGCACCAGAACGACGGCACGTTCAACCTCATGGGCGGGCTGCGGACGTCGATGGCGACGTGCGGCTACAAGGACATCGCGGAGTTCAACCGCGCCGAGCTCATGATCGCGCCCGCGCTGCAGACCGAGGGCAAGCAGCTGCAGGTCGCCCAGGGCGTCGGCATGGGAGCGCGGGAGTCCTCCGCGCCGTCGCCGGCCCCGACGAACGGCAACGGCGCCCACAAGGAGCCGGCCCTCTCGCGCGACGCATGACCGACGGCGTCGTGACCAGCGCGACGGCCGCCACGGAGCTCGTGGCGGAGGACGTCCGCGAGGTCACCGCGCCGCGCTCGGTCGACGAGGTCGTCGTGCTCGACTACGGCGGCCAGTACTCGCAGCTCATCGCGCGGCGCGTTCGAGAGCTGGGCGTCTTCAGCGAGCTGCTGCCCCACCACGTCGGCGCCGCCGAGGTCCGCAAGCGCAAGCCGAAGGGGCTCATCCTGTCCGGCGGCCCGGCGTCGGTCTACGCCCCCAACGCGCCGCGGCTGGACCGCGAGCTGCTCGAGCTCGGGATTCCCGTGCTCGGCATCTGCTACGGCATGCAGCTCATGGCGCTGGCGCTCGGCGGCCGCGTCGAGGGCGCCGATGTCGGCGAGTTCGGCCGCTCGGCGCTGACGGTGCGCGAGCCCGGGCGGCTGTTCGCCGGGCTGCCCGCCGAGCAGACGTGCTGGATGTCGCATCGCGACACCGTCTACACCCCCCCGCCCGGCTTCACGGCGCTCGCCTCCTCGACGGCCTCGCCGGTCGCCGCGCTGGAGTGCGTCGAGCGCGACATCTACGGCATCCAGTTCCATCCCGAGGTCGTCCACACGCCGTACGGGCAGACGATCCTCGAGCGCTTCCTCGACGAGATCTGCGGCGCCGACCGCTCCTGGTCGCCGGAGGGCATCGTCGTCGAGCAGATCGCGCGCATCCGCGCCCAGGTCGGCGACGGCAAGGTCATCTGCGGGTTGAGCGGCGGCGTGGACTCGAGCGTCGCCGCGCTGCTCGTGCACCGCGCGATCGGCGACCAGCTGACGTGCGTCTTCGTCGACCACGGGCTCATGCGCAAGAACGAGGGCGAGCAGGTCATCCGCGCCTTCCGCGACCACTTCAAGGTGCCGCTCGTCGCCGTCGACGCCGAGGTGCGCTTCCTCGATCGCCTGAAGGGCGTCTCGGACCCCGAGACGAAGCGCAAGGCGATCGGGGCCGAGTTCATCCGCGTCTTCGAGGAGGAGGCCGCCAAGCTCGGCGACGCGCGCTACCTCGTCCAGGGCACGCTGTACTCCGACGTCATCGAGTCCGGCGGCGGGACCGGCGCCGCGACGATCAAGTCCCATCACAACGTCGGCGGGCTGCCCGACGACCTGAAGTTCGAGCTCGTCGAGCCGCTGCGGGCGCTCTTCAAGGACGAGGTGCGCGCCGTCGGCGCCGAGCTCGGCCTGCCCGAGCGCCTCGTCTGGCGCCAGCCCTTCCCCGGGCCCGGCCTGGCGATCCGGATCGTCGGCGGGGAGGCAACGAAGGAGCGCCTGGACCTGCTGCGCGAGTGCGACTACGTCCTGCAGGACGAGATCCGCAAGGCCGGCCTGTACCGCGACCTGTGGCAGTCCTTCTGCGTGCTGCCCGACATCCGCACCGTCGGCGTGCAGGGCGACGAGCGCACGTACGGCAGCGTCGTCGTCATCCGCGCCGTCACGTCCGACGACGCGATGACCGCCGACTGGGCGCGCCTGCCCTACGACCTGCTCGAGCAGATCGCGTCGCGCATGATCAACGAGCTGCGCGACGTCAACCGGGTGGTGCTGGACATCACGTCCAAGCCCCCGGGCACGATCGAATGGGAGTGACCGCGGCGCGCGGCGCGATCGATCCCGGCGGCGTGGCCGGGGCCGCGGCGCGGGCACGCCGCGCTCACCCGGGCGCCGGCGCCCTGACCGGCGGGCGCGCGACGACGACGATCCTGCGGTCGCGGCGAACGAGGACCGCGGTCCACGTCCGCCGGCCGGCGCGTCGCCAGTCGTAGTAGCGCCAGCCGTCGATTCCACCGAGCGACCGCGACCGGACGAGCCCGCGGGCGCGCGCGCACGTCACGCGCGCCGCGCCGCGGACGACGAGGACCTCGAGACCCGCGCCGCGGCGCAGGACCGTCCCGCACGGCTTGGCGCCGGCGCTCGGCGCGTCCGGCACGCGCAGCGCGCGCGGCGGGAAGAACGGGTCGAGCCGCCGCCGGACGAGGTCCGCGAAGGCCCGCGCGCCCTCGTAGCCCACGTGCAGCCCGTCGCCGGCGAACCAGCGCCCGTGCCCGCGGCTGTGGCGCGCCCAGTCGATGAGCAGGACGCGATCGGGATGGCGCGCGGCGGCGCGGCGCATCGCGTCCGCCGAGCCGGAGCCCGGATGCGTCGGCGTGACGAGCCCGAGCACGCGGGCCGGGCCGACGATGCGCAGCGCGCGGCGGATCTGCCCGTCGCCGATCGAGCCGTTGGCGCCGAGCGCGAGCACCGCGACGCGCGGCAGCCGTCCGGCGTGCCGTCGCGAGGCGAGCAGGTCGACGCCCTTGGGAAGCTGGCGGCAGCCGCGGGCGTCGGCCTCGATCCCGCGCGCGCCGAGGTAGGGGGTGGCGAGCAGCATCGTCGAGTCGCCGACGATGAGCGGTGGCCGCGGCGTGCCCGAGGCCGGCTTCTGCACGCGGGCGGTCTTGCGGACGTCGCAGGCCTGTGCCGGCGCGGCGGCGATCAGCGCGGCGACGAGCGCCGCGCCCGCAAGGGGCACCCATGGTCGCCGCCCGTCGATCACGGGCGACCACGCTAGCGAGCACGGTGGCGGGAGGCGTCGGGCCTGGGCCTGCGCGGTCGCGGGGTCCGCGGCGCGAGCCGTCAGGCCTGGGCCGGTGCGGGTGCCGGGATCCGGCGCGAGCCGTCAGGCCTGGGCCGGTGCCGGGATCCGGTGCGAGCGCACGAGCAGCCACGACAGCCAGAGCCCGAGACCGAACAGCGGCAGTCCCATCGCCGTCTTGGCGACGCCGAGCGCGACGACGGCTCCGGCGAGGTAGAGCGGAAGCTGCACGAGCAGGCGCACGAGGAAGACCCCCGCCCACAGCCAGGTCGCGCGGACGAAGGCGCGCACGCGCGCCGGATCGCCGCGCCACTCGTCGCCCTCGCCGTCGAGCTTGGTGATGATGATCCCGACGAGCGGCCGGCGGACGGCGAGCGAGACGAGGAAGGCCGAGCCGTAGGCCGCGTTGGCGAGCAGCCCGGGCAGGAAGAAGTTCTCGGCGCGGCCGCTGCGCGTGGCGATGAAGGCCGCGAACGCGACGCCGACGAGCCCCGTCAGCGCGTGGACGGGCGACTCGCGCTTGACGAGCCGCGCGAGCGTGAGCACGAGCGCGAGCCCGACCGCGACCGCCGCGGCGGTGTTCGTGTCCGAGCCCGAGGCCGTGTAGGCCACGACGAACGCCACGGCCGGAAGCGACGTCTCGGCCATGCCGAGCGGGCCGCCGACGGCCTCGGCCATGGTCTTCGGTGGAGCCTGCGCGGGGCGGGCGCCGTCGCCGGCCGTCGTCGCGTGGTCGTCGCTCATCGCAGCAATGATGGCGCAGCGGGCAGGCTGGGCTGGCCGAAGCGCCCGTGGTGCGGCGCGGCGGGAGCCAGCCGGCCGTCCGGCCCGGGCGCGCCGCGGGTCAGGCGCTAACGTTGCGCGCTTCGGTGAGACGGAACTGGGAGAACTGCACATGACACGCCCGATCATCCTCGGCGTCGTCGGCGATTCGGCGACCGGGAAGACGACGATCACGAAGGGCCTCGTCGAGATCCTCGGGCGGGACAGCGTCACCCACATCGGGATGGACGACTACCACCGCTACGACCGCGAGGAGCGGGCGGAGCACGGGATCACGCCGCTGAACCCGGACTGCAACTTCATGGAGATCATCGACCAGCACCTCGGCCATCTGCGCCACGGCGAGCCGATCCTCAAGCCGGTCTACGGGCACGGCGACGGGCGCTTCGGGCGGCCGGAGTACGTCGAGCCGAAGAGCTTCGTCGTCGTGGAGGGCCTGCTCGGATACCACACGCCGGAGCTCAGCTCGCAGTTCGACGTGCGCGTCTACCTCGCGCCGCCCGAGGAGCTGCGGCGCGAGTGGAAGATCCGCCGCGACAGCACGAAGCGCGGCTACACCGAGGAGCAGGTCCTCGAGGAGCTCGACCGCCGGGAGCCCGACTCCGAGGTCTACATCCGGCCCCAGAAGCAGCGCGCCGACCTCATCGTCAGCTTCCAGCCCGGCGCGGCGGACGACGACGACCACCTCGACGCCGTCCTGACGCTGCGCGACGGGCTGCCGCATCCCGACCTGTCGGTCGTCCTCGACGCCGGCCCCGACGACGGCATCACGATGGAGGAGCGCACGACCGAGCGCTGCCTGACGATCCCCGGGACCGTCGGGCGCGAGCGCGGCGCCGCGATCGAGGAGGCCATCTGGCAGAAGATGCACTTCGCCAGCCACATGCGCACGGAGAATCTCGGCCGCTTCGCTGTCGGCGACGACGACACGCATCGCTCCGAGTCGCTGGCGATCACGCAGTTGCTCATCCTCTACCACCTCGTGACGGCGAAGGCCTCCGTCGCCGTCGGCGGTGACGACGCGTCCGGGCGCCAGCCGTCGGGCGACGTGCCATCACCCGCCTGAGCGACCGCGGGCACCGCGACGGCGACCCGCAGGAGACGAAAACAAGAATCATTCGCTGAGTAGAATCGTTGCCGATGCGGGGCCGATCGCACATCGTCGTGCTCGCGGTGCTCCTCGCCGCCGCGCTCGTCGCGGCCTGCGGGGCGGGCGGCGACGGCGGGCCCGGCGCGACCGGCGAGCTGACGGTGGTCGCCACGACGACGCAGGTCGCCGACCTCGCCCGCGGGGTCGCGGGCGCACGGGCGCGCATCCGCCCGATCCTGCAGCCCAACTCCGACCCCCACGCGTACGAGCCGCGGCCGAGTGACGTCAAGGCCGTCGCCGACGCCGGGCTCGTCCTGCGCTCGGGCGGGGAGGTCGACGCCTGGCTGGACGGCGTCCTGCGCAACGCCGGCGCGGACGCCACGGTCGTCACGCTGCTCGACGCCGTCCGCACGCGGCGCGGCGAGCGAGCGGTCGATCCGCACTGGTGGCAGAGCCCGCGCAACGCCGTCCTCGCGGTCCGGCGCATCCGCGACGCGCTCGTCGCCGCCGACCCGGGCGGACGCGCGACGTACGCGTCCAACGCCGCGGCCTCGATCGCGCGGCTGCAGGCGCTCGACGCGGCGATCGCCTCCTGCATGCGGGCGGTTCCCGCCGCGCGTCGCACGCTCGTCACCGACCACGACTCGCTGGGCTACTTCGCCGACCGCTACGGGATCGAGGTCGTCGGCACCGTGATCCCGGCGCTGTCGACGCAGGCGCAGGCCTCGGCCGGCGAGGTGTCGCGGCTGGTGCGCACGATCCGCGCGACCGGCGTGACGGTCGTCTATCCCGAGAGCTCGGCCAACACGAAGCTCGCGGCGGCGATCGCGCGCGACGCCGGCGCGCGGGTGGGACCGGCGCTGTACGCCGACACGCTCGGCCCGCCGGGCAGCGCCGGCGCGAGCTACGAGGGGGCCCTGCGCTTCAACGCCAGGGCGATGGCGGACGGCTTCGCCGGCGGCGAGCGCCGCTGTCAGCTGTAGACGTCCCAGGCCAGCAGGGAGGGCAACGGGTCAAACGGCGCGCCGCCGGCGTACCAGCCGGGTCCGCTCCACATCTCGAAGTGCAGGTGGCACCCGTTCGCCACCCCGGTCTCCCCGACGTAGCCGATGCGCTGGCCGGTCATGACGCGGTCGCCCCGCTTCAGCGGGGAACGCTCGCGCAGGTGCATGTAGGCGTAGTCGACGTCCGTGTCCTCGCCGTCGATGACGATGTAGTTGCCGGCCCGGCTCTGGAACTTGTTGAGCCTGACGACCCCGCCGCGCGCGGCGACGAGCGGCGTGCCGCAGCGCGCGAAGACGTCCTGGCCCTGGTGCGAGCGACCATCGCGCCCGGCGCCGAACGCGGCGGCCCCCTCGCCGAAGCTGTGGCGCCCGCGCACGGGGAACTTGTGGTCGACGAGGTCGAACCCGGCGGTCGCGAGCATGCCCGGAGCCTGGGCGGCGACGGCGCCGGTGGTCGCGGCGGCGCCGTCGGAGACGCGGAACTCGTAGCGGCCCGCCGGCTGCGCGACGCCGGCGATCCTGCCGTCCCACGTGATGGTCCGCACGACCCCCGGCTCCAGCGCGACCGGCCAGCCGGCCACCGGCGCGCCGTCGACGACCCGCACGAGCACGACGCTGACGCTCATCGCCTGCCGCGCCATGAGGTCGATCCGCGCCGGGCGCGCCGCGCCGTAGAAGACGCGGCGCCCGATGACCCGGACGTCGAGCGCGGCGGAGCTCCCCGCGCCGCGCTGGACGGAGACGAGCGCGCGGCTGGGCGCGGATCTCGCTCCGTCGGCGTTGACCGCCCGCAGGCGGCCGCTCGCGGCCGTGGCGGGCACGACGACGTCGACGCTCGTGCTGCGCGCCCTGGCGACGCGCGCGATCGCGTTGTCGCCGTCGCCGCGGCCGGCGAGGAACACGATCTTCGCCACGCCCTGCATCCCCCTGCCGCGCACGCGCAGCAGGCTGCCCGCCTTCGCCGAGTCGAGGCTCGCGCAGCCCGCGACGCAGGACACCGACCTGATCGTGGCCGGCTCGGAGGCGTATGCCCCGCCCGAGCCGGCAGCGCTCGCGCCCACGGGGGCCGCGAGAACGACCCCGAACCCCATCGCGACGATGATGCGCTTCAGCTCGACCAGCCCCCTTGTGTGCCGCCTACGGGGTTAGCTGACGGGCTCGCGCGGGCAAGGTCCGCGCTACCGGTGAAGCACACCGGATTCGCCCCACAACGAGCGCGTCGGGACGCGCTCGCCGATGGTTCCCCCGTTCCGCCGCAACACACGGCGGATTCGGCTGTCTGCTGGCCGGGAAGCTACACCACCGGGCGGCGGACGTGGGGTGTCATAACCCCGATTTCCGCGCTCGTTCGGGATGTCCTATGCTCTGTGCTCGCCGCGCGGAGACCGCGTGGCGTTTTGACGCCATGAAGACCTACGTCGCCAACTCCAACGACCGCGAGCGCAACTGGCTCGTCGTCGACGCCACCGGGCAGACCCTCGGGCGCCTGGCGACCCAGATCGCCGACGTGCTGCGCGGCAAGCGCAAGCCGACCTACACGCCCCACGTCGACACGGGCGACTTCGTCGTCGTCGTCAACGCGGAGAAGATCTCGGTCACCGGCAACAAGCGCGCCGCGAAGATGTACTACCGCCACTCGGGCTATCCCGGCGGGTTGAAGACGCGGACGCTCAACGACATGCTCGAGCGCCGTCCGGAGGAGGTCCTGCGCCTCGCCGTCAAGGGCATGCTGCCGCGCAACCGCCTCGCCCGCAAGCAGCTCACGAAGCTCAAGATCTACGCCGGGCCCGAGCATCCCCACCAGGCCCAGAAACCGCAACCGATGGAGCTGCACTCGTGATCGACGAGAGCGCCGAGCCGCCTGAGGAGCAGGAGCCGGCGGCCGACACCCCGGAGGCCGAGGCCTCCGCGCCCGCCCCCGCCGACGAGCCCGCCCCCGCCGAGGAGGCCGCTCCCGCCGACGAGCCCGTCGCCGCCGAGGAGCCCGCTCCCGCCGCCGAGCCCGCCGCCGCCGAGGAGCCCGCTCCCGCCGCCGAGCCCGTCGCCGCCGAGGAGCCCGCTCCCGCCGCCGCCGCGGCGGACGACGCCGACGAAGAGCCCATCCCGCGCGTGAAGCCCGCGATCCCGGGCGCCGACCTCGAGGTCGACATCGTCGCCGAGGGCGCCGATCCGCTCGCCCGCGAGGACATGGACGAGGACGAGCTCGCCGAGCTCGCCGCCGCCGAGGAGGACCGCGCCGACGAGCAGCCGGTCGCGGCCGTCATCGATCTCGCGTCCGGCGCCCGCTACCGCGCGACCGGCAAGCGCAAGACCGCCGTCGCGCGCGTGACGCTGCGCCCCGGCTCCGGCACGTACACGATCAACGACAAGCTGCTGGACGTCTACTTCCCCCGCCCGTCGCTGGGCCGCAATATCCGCCAGCCGCTGGAGGCCGTCGGCTACGACGACCGCATGGACGTCGTCGTGCGCATCCACGGCGGCGGCGTGAGCGCCCAGGCCGGCGCGGTCCGCCATGGCATCTCCCGCGCGCTGCTCGAGGCCGACCCGAACCTGCGCGGCGAGCTCAAGCGCCGCGGGTTCCTCACGCGCGATCCGCGCGTCAAGGAGCGCAAGAAGGCCGGTCTGAAGAAGGCCCGCAAGCGGCCGCAGTTCTCCAAGCGCTAGCCGCACAGGGGATCCATTCATTGCGCAAGCTCTTCGGCACCGACGGTGTCCGGGGCGTCGCCGGCGAGGTGCTCACGGCCGAGCTCGCGCTCGCGCTGGGCGCCGCCGCGACCCGTGAGGTCGGCGGAGCCCGTCCGCGCGTGCTCGTCATCCGCGACACGCGCGAGTCGGGCGCGATGCTCGAGGCGGCCCTGGCGGCGGGGATCGCGTCTGCGGGAGGCGACGTCCTGCTCGGCGGCGTGCTGCCGACGCCGGCCGCGCCGCTGCTCATCGGCCGCTTCGGCTTCGACCTCGCGGCCGTCATCTCCGCCTCGCACAACCCCTACGAGGACAACGGCATCAAGTTCTTCGGCGCCGACGCCTTCAAGCTCTCCGATGCCACCGAGCTCGCGATCGAGCAGCGCCTGGAGCTGCCCGCCGACGGCGGCGCGCCGGCGCGGATCGGCAGCATCCGCGAGCAGCACGGCACGACCGAGGACTACCTGCGCGCGCTGCAGGAGCGCTTCGGCGGCCTCGACCTCGGCGGCGTCGACGTCGTGCTGGACTGCGCCAACGGCTCGACGTACCGCGCGGCGCCGGAGATCTTCCGCCGGCTCGGGGCGACCGTCACGGTCCTCGCCGACGAGCCCGACGGGCGCAACATCAACGACGGCTGCGGCTCGACGCACACCGAGGCGATCGTCGCGGCGGTGCGCGACGACGGGCACGACGTCGGCTTCGCGTTCGACGGCGACGGCGACCGCGTGCTGGCCGTCGACCGCGAGGGCGCGCTCGTCGACGGCGACGAGCTCGTCGCGCTCGCGACGCTGCATCTGCGCGCGCAGGACCGCCTGCCCGGCGGCGGCGTCGTCGTGACGGTCATGACGAACTTCGGGTTCCACACGGCGATGCAGGAGGCCGGGGTGGACGTCGCGACGACCGCGGTGGGCGACCGCTACGTGCTCGAGGAGTTGCGCGCCCGCGGCTGGGGCCTGGGCGGCGAGCAGTCGGGGCACATCATCGACATGGGCTTCGTGCCGTCCGGCGACGGGATAGCGTCGGCGCTGCTGACGCTCGAGGCGCTCGGTGGTCGAGACCTGGCCGAGCGCGACGCGATGGACAAGCTGCCCCAGAAGCTCGTCAACGTGCCGGTCGCCGACCGCGACGCCGCGATGGACAGCGAGGCGCTGGCCGCGGCGACGGCGCGCGAGGCCGCGGGGCTGGAGGGGCGCGGGCGGGTGCTCGTGCGGCCCTCGGGCACCGAGCAGCTCGTTCGGGTCATGGTCGAGGCGCCGACGACCGAGGAGACCGACGCGGTCTGCGGCCGGCTCGTCGCGATCGTCGAGGCGCAGCGCGCGACCTAGCCGTCCCGACGGGGGAGATCCCCGCCGGCTGGCCTAACCTCTCTGACCATGTGCGGCATCGTGGGATACGTGGGACAGCGCCCGGTGCAGGAGATCCTGCTCGCCGGCCTGGAGAAGCTCGAATACCGCGGATACGACTCCGCGGGAGTCTCCGTCATGGACGGCGGCGAGATCGCCTCGGTGCGCGCGGTGGGCAACCTCAGCAAGCTGCGCGAGGCCGTGCTGCATGCCAACGGCGCCGGCCCGCAGGACGCGCCGAGCTCCGCGGTCGCCGTTGCCGAGATGCCGGCCACGAGCGGGATCGGCCATACGCGCTGGGCGACGCACGGGCGGGTCACGGAGTCCAACGCGCACCCGCACTTCGACACGAGCGATCGCGTCCATGTCGTGGTCAACGGGATCGTCGAGAACTACCTGGCGCTCAAGCAGCGCCTGACCGACATGGGCGCGGTCTTCACGTCGGAGACCGACGCCGAGGTCATCGCGCATCTCGTGTCCCATCACATGGCGCTGGGCAGCCTGGTGGAGGCCGTTCGCGCGGCCTACGCCGAGCTCCGGGGCCATTACGCCTTCGTGTGCATGAGCGCCGACGACCCGCAGACGCTCGTCGGCGCGCGCAAGGAGTGCCCGCTCATCGTCGGCCGCGGCGACGGCGAGCAGTTCCTCGGCTCGGCGATCCCGGCGTTCCTGGCGCACACGCGCGACGTGCAGTACATCGAGAACGAGGAGATCGTCGTGCTGCGGCCCGGCGGCGTGGACTTCCTCGCTCCGGACGGCACGCCGATCGAGCGCGAGATCACGCGCGTGGACTGGGACGAGTCGACCGCCGAGAAGGGCGGCTACGAGACGTTCATGCTCAAGGAGATCAACGAGCAGGCCGACGCGGTCGCCGAGACCGTCGCCGATCGCACGACGCGCCCCGACGGTGTCGACCTCGCCGAGGCGGAGCTCGACGAGTCGCTGCTTCAGGGCGTCGACCGCATCCTCATCCTCGCCGCCGGCACCTCGTTCCACGCCGGGCTCATCGGGCGCTACGCGATCGAGGAGTGGGCGCGCATCCCGGTCGACATGGACATCGCGTCGGAGTGGCGCTACCGCAACCCGATCGTCTCCGAGCGCGAGCTCGTCATCGGCATCACGCAGTCGGGCGAGACCGCCGACACGCTCGCCGCGATGCGCCTGGCGCGCGAGCGGGGCGCGCGCGTGCTCGCCTGCACGAACGTCGTCGGCTCGCAGGCCACGCGCGACGCCGACGGGGTGCTCTACACCCGCGCCGGGATGGAGGTCTCGGTCGCCGCGACGAAGACGTTCGTCTGCCAGGTCGCGGCGATGTACCTGCTCGCCCTGCGCCTCGCGGAGCTGCGCGGGACGATGGAGCGCGAGCGGCTCGTCGAGCTCGTCGCCGGCGTCAAGCAGCTGCCGGCGCGCATCACCGAGCTCATCGCGGGGCTCGACGAGACCGTCAAGGCGGCCGCCGAGCGCCACGCCGACTCGGAGTTCTACCTGTACCTCGGCCGCCACGTGGGGCGCGCCGTCGCGCTCGAGGGCGCGCTGAAGCTCAAGGAGATCTCCTACATCGCGACGGACGCGTACGCCGGCGGCGAGATGAAGCACGGCCCGATCGCGCTGCTCGACGAGAACACGCCGGTCGTCTGCGTCGCGACGGACATGCCGATCCTCGACAAGATGATCTCCAACATCCAGGAGGTCCGGGCGCGCGGGGCGCACGTCATCGCGATCGCGACCGAGGGCGACGACCGGCTCGAGGCGGTCGCCGAGGAGGTCATCTACGTCCCGCGCACGGACTGGATGCTGCAGGCGCTGCTCGCGGTCATCCCGCTGCAGCTCTTCGCCTACTACGTGGCCCGCCGGCGGGGCCTGAACGTCGACCAGCCGCGCAACCTCGCCAAGACGGTCACCGTCGAGTGAGCTGACCGCCGGGCAGCCGGACGGTCGGGGCGCGGGTCTACGATTGCCCGATGGCCGTCGGGATCGACCTGCTCGAGATCGAGCGCATGGAGCAGGCCCTCGAGCGCCGGCCGGGGCTCGCGCGGCGGCTGTTCACCGACGGCGAGCGCGCCTACGCCGAGCGGCGCGCGCGGCCCGGACAGCACCTCGCCGCGCGCTTCTGCGCCAAGGAGGCGGTCGCCAAGGCGCTTCGCCTGGAGGTCTGGAGCCATCACGACATCGAGGTCGTCGGCGAGGGCGCGGCGACGCGGATCGCGCTGCACGGGGCGCTCGCGGAGCTCGGCGTGCAGGTCGACATCTCGATGACCCACTCCAAGGCGACCGCCGGCGCGGTCGCGCTCGTGCGGTGAGGGCTCGGCCGGCCCGCGCGCCGGCGGGCTGGCGCGCGCGATGAGCGCGCCGCTGCCCGACTGGCTGGACCCGCTGCCCGGCGCCGAGCAGATGCGCGCGACCGACCGGTGGGCGATCGAGCAGCTCGGCATCGCGTCGCTGACGCTCATGGAGCGCGCGGGCTCGGGCCTGGCGCTGCACACCGACCGCATCGTCGCGCGCGGCACGGTGGCGATCGTCTGCGGCAAGGGCAACAACGGCGGCGACGGCTTCGTCGCGGGCCGGCTGTTGCGCGAGCTCGGCCGCACGGTGCGCATCCTGCTGCTGGCCGACCCCGACGAGCACGCCGGCGACGCGGCGGAGAACCTGCGCCGGCTCGAGGGCGCGCACGAGCCGTTCGAGCCGGCCGCGCTCGACGGCGTCGCGGTCGTCGTCGACGCGATCCTCGGGACCGGCTTCGACGGCGAGCCGAGGGGCCGGGCGCGGGAGGCGATCGAGGCGATCGCGTCGCTGCGGGTGCCGGTCGTCGCCGCCGACGTCGCCAGCGGCGTCGACGCCTCCACAGGGCGTGCTGCGGCCGCGTCCGTCGCCGCCGGCACGACGGTGACGTTCGCCGCCGCCAAGGCGGGGCACTGGATCGCGCCCGGCAAGCAGCGCACCGGGGAGCTGCACGTCGTCGACATCGGGATCCCCGAAGGGGCCCCGGTCGCGCCGGACGTCGGGCTGCTGACCGGCCGCGTGCACGCCCTCGTCCCCGGCCGCGACGCCGCCGCGACGAAGTTCAGCTCCGGGCACGTCGTCGTCGCCGGCGGCTCGCGCGGGCTGACCGGCGCGCCGTGCCTCGCCGCCGAGGCGGCGATGCGCGCGGGCGCGGGCTACGTCACCGCGCTCGTGCCGGCGTCGCTGGAGCTCGTCTTCGAGACGCGGCTGCTGGAGGTCATGACGCGCGGCCTGCCCGACGACGACGGCGCGCTCGCGCCCGGCGGCGTGGACGGCGCCCTGGAGGCCGTCGCCCGCGCCGGCGCGCTCGTGCTCGGCCCCGGCGCCGGGCGCAGCGACGCCGCGTTCGCGTTCGTGCGCGCGCTGGCTGCGCGCGCGGACGTGCCGCTGCTGCTCGACGCCGACGGGCTCAACGCCCACGCCGGCGCGCTCGACTCGCTCGCCGCGCGCAGCGCCCCGACGGTGCTCACCCCGCACGGCGGCGAGCTCGGCCGCCTGCTCGAGACGTCGAGCGGCGACGTCGGCGACCGGCGGCTGGAGAGCGCGCGCGAGGCGGCGCGCCGGGCGAACGCCGTCGTCGTGCTCAAGGGCGACGACACGATCGTCGCCCTGCCCGACGGCCGCGCCGCCGTCAACGGCCTCGGCGCCCCCGCGCTCGCCACGGCCGGCACCGGCGACGTGCTCAGCGGGATCGTCGGCGCGCTGCTCGCCAGGGGCATGGACCCGTTCGCCGCGGCGTGCGCGGGCGTGCGGCGCCACGCGGCGGCCGGCCGCGTCGCCGCTCAGGAGCACGGTGCCGACGGCGTCATCGCCCGCGACGTCGTCGAAGCGCTGCCGGGCGCCCTGCGCGGCGAGCCCGGCGAGCCCGGCGAGTAGCCTTCCCGCGCGATGGCCGACGAGCAGGACGTGACGCTGCGCGCGGTCGCCCGCATCAACCTCGCGGCGATCGGGCGCAACGCCGCCCGGCTGCTGCGGGCGCTCGGAGACGGCGCCGGCCCGGGCGGGTCGCGCCGTGCCCTGTGCGCGGTCGTCAAGGCCGACGGCTACGGGCACGGCGCGGTCGCCGCGGCGCGGGCGGCGCTCGAGGGCGGCGCGACGTGGCTTGCGGTCGTCGCCGCCGACGAGGCCGCGGCGCTGCGGCGGGCCGGCGTGCACGCCCCGATCCTCGTCATGGGCGCGCTGTCGCCGCGCGAGCTCGACGTCGCGCTCGACGCCGACGCCGACGTCGTCGCCTGGGACGAGGCCTTCGTCGCCGCGGTGGCCGCGCGCGGCGGCGGCTCGGTCCACGTCAAGCTCGACACCGGGATGGGCCGGCTCGGAACCCGCGATCCCGACCATGCGACGAGCGTCGCGCAGGCCGCGCTGGCCACCGACGGCGTGCACCTCGCCGGCGCGATGACGCACTTCGCGACGGCCGACGAGCGCGGCGACGCGTTCTTCGGCGAGCAGCTCGAGCGCTTCCGGGCGTGGGCGCTGCCGCTGCAGGCCCGCCACCCGCCGATCATCCTGCACGCCGCCAACAGCGCCGCCACGCTGCGCGACCCCGCCGCGCACTTCGACATGGTCCGCGCGGGCGTCGCGCTCTACGGCCTGGACCCGTTCGGGGAGGACGCCGCGGCCCAGGAGCTCGAGCCGGCGCTCGAGCTGCGCTCCTACGTGGCGGTCGTCAAGGCGCTCGCGCCGGGCGAGAGCGCCGGCTACGGGCGGCGCTTCGTCGCCGAGCGCCCGACGTGCACGGCGACCCTGCCGATCGGCTACGGCGACGGCGTGCGGCGGGCGCTGACGAACAACGCCGACGTGCTCGTCGGCGGCCGCAGGCTCCCGCTCGTCGGCACGGTGAGCATGGACAACGTCACGCTCGACGTCGGAACGCCGCCGGCGGCCGCGGTCGGCGACGCCGCCGTGCTCATCGGCGCACAGGGCGACGAGCGCGTGACCGCCGAGGAGATGGCGCGCCGCCTGGGCACGATCAACTACGAGGTGACGTGCGCCCTGCTGCCGCGCGTCCCGCGGGTCCTGCACCGCGACGGCGAGGCGGCGTGAGGACGGGCGATCGCGGTCATCGGCGCGGTGCGGAGCGGCTGGGGAAGCGGGCGCGGTGAGCGACGTGCGCGCGACCCTCGGCGAGGCGCTGCGAGACCGCCGCGCGTGGCTCGTCGGCGGGGCGGTGCGCGACGCGCTGGCGCGGCGCGAGACGACCGACCTCGACGTCGTCGTCGAGGGCGACGTGGCCGGCGCGGCGCGGGCGGTCGCGCGCGCCGCCCGGGGCCCGGCGTTCGAGCTGTCCGACGAGTTCGGGTCCTGGCGCGTGCTCGCGCCCGACCGCTCCTGGCAGGTCGACCTGAGCCCGGTGCGGGGCGGCTCGCTGGAGGCCGACCTCGCGCTGCGCGACTTCACGGTCAACGCGATGGCCCAGGCGATCGAGGGTGGCGAGCCCGTCGATCCCCACGGCGGCGCGGCGGATCTCGCCGCGGGGCGGCTGCGCGCCGTCGGCCCGGACGCGCTCGCCGACGACCCGCTGCGCGTCGTGCGGCTCGTGCGGCTCGCCGCGCAGCTCGGCCTCGAGCCCGACCGAGCGACGGTCGCGCTCGCCCGCGCGAGCGCGGCGGCGGCGGCCTCGGTCGCCCAGGAGCGCGTCTTCGCTGAGCTGCGGCGGATCGTCTCCGGCGAGCGGGTCGTCGCGTCGCTCGCGCTCATGGACGAGCTCGGCCTGACGGCGGCGATCCTGCCCGAGCTGCACGCGCTGCACGACGTCGAGCAGAACCGCTACCACCACGCCGACGTCCACGGCCACACGATCGAGGTGCTCGAGCAGGTCGTCGCGCTGCAGGCCGACCCCGCCGAGCTGTTCGGCGCCGAGCACGCCGCGGCGATCGGCGCGCTGCTCGCCGAGCCGCTCGGCGACGAGGTCGATCGCGGCTTCGCGCTGCGACTCGGCGCGCTGCTGCACGACGCCGCCAAGCCGCAGACGCTCGGCCACCGCGACGACGGCACGCCGACGTTCCTCGGTCACGACCGCGCCGGCGCCGAGCTCGCGCGCGGGGTCCTGACGCGCCTGCGGGCGAGCGAGAAGCTCAAGGCGCACGTCGCCGCACTCGCCCGCCATCACCTGCGCCTGGGCTTCCTCGTCCACGAGCGCCCGCTCACGCGGCGGGCACTCTACGGCTACCTGACGACCTGCGAGCCGGTCGAGGTCGACGTGACGCTGCTCTCGGTCGCCGATCGCCTGGCGACGCGCGGGCGCAAGGCGCAGGAGTCGATCGCCAAGCATCTCGAGCTCGCGCGCGAGATCCTGCCGGCCGCGCTGCGCTGGCGCGCCGAGGGCCGCCGCGCGCCGCTCGTGCGCGGCGACGTCCTCGCGGCCGCGCTCGGCGTCGAGCGCGGGCCCGAGCTCGGGCGCCTGCTCGCCGAGATCGACGCGGCGCGCTTCGCGGGGGAGGTCTCGACGCGTGAGGAGGCCGTCGCGCTCGCCGCGCGCCTGCTCGAACGCGAGGAGGGGGCGGGCGGGAGCGACACGCCGTAGCGGCCCCGGGCGGCGCGGGCGGGATGGTCGATTGCGGCGGCCGGCCTGCCCTTCGTCGCGTGGCCAGTGGTAGGGGTTGCGGGGGCGCGTTCGAGGGGTCGTGCGGGTTGCGTCCCACAGTGGGACGCTTTGCGCAGGACCCTCCCGGGTTGGTCCGCCGCGCTTGGGGTCGGGTGGGTTGCGTCCCGTGGTGGGACGCTTTGCGCAGGACCCTGCCGGGTCGGTCCGCCGCAGGTGGGGTCGTGTGGGTTGCGTCCCGTGGTGGGACGCTTTGCGCAGGACCCTGCCGGGTCGGTCCGCCGCGCGTGGGGTCGTGTGGGTTGCGTCCCGTGGTGGGACGCTTTGCGCAGGACCCTCCCGGGGTCGGTCCGCCGCGGGTGGGGTCGGGTGGGTTGCGTCCCGTGGTGGGACGCTTTGCGCAGGACCCTCCCGGGGTCGGTCCGCCGCGAGTGGGGTTGTGCGGGTTGCATCCCACAGTGGGACGCTTTGCGCGCGACGTCTGCACCGCGAGCGTGCCGACGATGGCCTCCCACTGCTTGGCCGAAGAGTCGCGCGCACCGAACCGCAGCCGCGGCCGCGCTGCCGTCGTCGATCTGGCATGCCGACTGCGCCGATCGGGCGGGAGACCGCCGGCGCTGGCGCGCACAGCCGCGCGCGACCGGCCGCGGCCGGCGAGCACCGCGGCCCCTCCGGGTCGGAGGTGACGACGTGAGCACCGCCGACCTCGACCCGGCGCCGGCGTACTCCTCCGCACGCCGCCACAGCGCGCAATCAACCATCTAGGCTTGGCGGCCGATGACCGACGCCCAGCCCGACTGCCTGTTCTGCAAGATCGTCGCCGGCGAGATCCCCGCCACCGTCGTCGCCGAGGACGAGCGCACGATCGCCTTCATGGACATCAACCCCGCCACGCGCGGGCACGCGCTCGTCATCCCGCGCCGGCATGCCCGCGACGTGCACGAGATCGACCCCGAGGACCTCGCCGCCGTCGCACGGGCGGCGCAGCGGCTGGCCGGCCGGGCGGTGCAGCGGCTCGGCGCCGACGGCGTCAACCTCCTGAACTCCAACGGGTCGGCCGCGTGGCAGACCGTCTTCCATTTCCACGTCCACGTCATCCCGCGCTACTCGAACGACCCGCTGCGGCTGCCGTGGACGCCCGGCCCCGGCGACATGGACGACGTCGCTGCGGCGGGCGCCCGGCTCGCGGGCTGACCCGGCGCGCGCCCGCGCGGTCGATTCCGGCGCCCGCGTGCGTCATATTGGCCGTATGCCCGCCGGCCCGCAGCCCGTCATGAGCCGCCCCCGCCTCGTCATGGCGGTCGGCCTGACCGGAACGATCTTCGCGGCCGTCGTCTGCGCGGCGCTCGCCGCGTCGGGCAAGCCCGTCGTCGTCACCGATCCGAGCCGGGACGTCGCCGGTGCGCTGGACATCACGCGCGTCTCGCTGCAGCGCGCCTCGGACGGGCGCCTGCGATCGGTCATCACGTTCGCCGGCAGGATCGCGCCGTCGGCGCTGCTGGCGAGCTCCGGCCCGCCCGGCTCGGCGTGCCTGCGGATCTGGACGGCAGCGGACGCCGATGCATCGGCGACCCGTCCCGACCGCCTCGTCTGCGTCACCGCGCGCTCGTCGGAGGAATTGCGCGGCGGCGTCTACGAGGTCGCCGGCGCGGCGCTGCCGGAGCGGCTCGCCGACGCGTCGGTCAAGCGGACGAAGAGCCGGCGCAGCCTCGTGGTCCGCTTCGCGCAGAGCGCGCTGGGGCGCCCGCGGCGGATCCGCTTCGCGGCCGAGTCGACGCGCGCCGGCTGCGTGCGCGCGAGCTGCATCGACCGCGTGCCCCGCGGGCGCGGCGTGCGCACGCTGCGGCTGCGCTGAGCTGCGCTGAGCTGCGGCTGCGCTGAGCTGCGCTGAGCTGAGCCGCGCTGAGCCGCGCGGGCCGTCAGAAGCCCTGGCGGCGCATCCCGCGCACGGCGAGCGCGCCGAAGACCGCGACCAGGCCGGCGGTCGCCAGCAGCGCCGGCCACGTCGTGGCCCAGGCGACGTCGCCGACGAAGCCCTGCCGGACGCCTTCGAGGACGTGCGTGACGGGATTGACGTCGGCGATCGCGCGCAGCCAGTCCGACAGCAGTTCGCGCGGGACGTAGGAGGTCGTGAAGAGGATCGCGACGAACGCGCCGATCTGCATGAGCGGCGCGGCCTGCTGCGTGCGAAAGCGCAGCGCCAGGACGGTCGCGTAGCAGGCGGCGGCGGCGGCGAGGCCCATGACGAGCAGCGCCGCGATGGCGAGCGCGGCGATGCCGGGCCAGTGGGTGCCGAGCGCGAGCGCGACGGCGAGCAGGAAGCCGGCCGGCAGCAGGCAGCGCAGGCACGCTGACCCGACGACACCGGCCAGCAGCACCGACCGGCGCGCCGGCGCCAGCATGAGCCGGTCGAACCAGCCCTGCTCGATGTCGCGGGCGAGGTTGACGCCCGTCGCCGCGCCGGTGAAGCCCGCGCCCTGCAGCATCCCGACCGGCACGATGAACGTGCGGAAGTCGTCGGCGGTGAAGCCCGGCAGGCCCGCCGCCTTGCCGAACACCGCGGCCAGCCCGAGCATGAAGATCGTCGGAGCGAGGATGCCCGGGATCGCGCCGCCCGGCACGCGCAGGATCTCGTTGAGCCCGCGGCGCATGAGCGCGCCGATCATCCGCAGGTCGCCGGTCATGCCGTGCGCAGCCTTCCTCGCAGCGCGAGCACCGACAGGCCGATCGCCGCGGCGGCGATGCCGGCCGCGGCGGCCAGCCCCTCGAGCACGGGACCGGCGGCGTTGTGGAAGGCGATCGGCTGGCGCATGCCCTCGGCGATGTAGGAGAGCGGGTTGTAGGCGGCGATCGTGTCGGCCGGGGCGCTGAGCAGATCGGCGGGGAAGAACGCCGACGAGACGAACAGGATCACGAAGACGAGCGGGAAGATGCCCTGCACCGTGGAGGCGTTGCGGGCGCGCAGGGCGAGCATGACGCCGAGCGCCCCGAAGCCGGTGCCCGCCACGACGCCGATCGCCAGGACGTAGAGCGCGCCGAGCGGGCCGCCCTTGATCTCGGCGCCGAAGATGAGCCCGAGGACGAGGAAGTACGTGACCTGCACCGCCGCGATGACGCTCGCGGCGAGCACGCGGCCGAGGACGATCGCCAGCCGCGGTGTGGGGGAGGCGACGAGCCGGTCGAAGAAGCCGCCCTCGATGTCGAGCGCGGCGGCGATGCCCGCGCTGACGCCGCCGAGCAGCAGCGACTGGGTGATCGCGGCGGCGAGCTGGAAGTCCAGGAAGCCGTCGACCTTCGGAAAGCCCGGCAGCGCGGTCGTGCGCTCCAGGCCGCCAACGTTGACGGCGAGAAACAGCGTGGGAAACAGGACGAGCGGGGCGAGGAACTGCGGTCGCCGCAGCGCGTTTCGCAGCGCCCGCCGCGCGAGCGCGACGACCGCGGGCCTCACACCAACTCCGCCTCGGGCTCGGCATCGGGCGCGGCGCCCTCGAGGTGCTCGCCCGTCTTGGCCAGGAAGACGTCGTCGAGCGTCGGCTGCTTGAGCTCGAGCTCGGCGACCGTGATCTCGGCGTCGTGCAGCGCGCGGAGGATCGGCGCGATGTCGGCCGCGCCGCGCTCGAGCGCGATCGACAGATCGCAGCCCTGGCCCGCGGGGCGGCCGTCGCCGTAGCCGGCGAGCACCGCGCGCGCGCGCTCGACGTCGCAGCCCTCGCCGAGCACGAGATCCAGGTGCGGGCGGCCGATCTCGGCCTTCAGCGCGGCCGGGGTGCCGCCGGCGACGAGCTTGCCGGCGGAGATGATCCCGAGCCGGTCGGCGAGCTTGTCGGCCTCCTCGAGGTACTGCGTCGTGAGGAAGATCGTCGTGCCCTCGTCGCGCAGCCGGCGCACCTCGTCCCACAGCGTCAGGCGCGACGTCGGGTCCAGGCCCGTCGTCGGCTCGTCGAGGAAGAGCACCTCGGGCTCGTGGATGAGCGCCATCGCGAGATCCAGGCGGCGGCGCATGCCGCCCGAGTACGTGCCGACGCGGCGGCCCGCAGCGCGGCTGAGCCCGACGCGCTCGATGAGCTCGGCGCCGCGGGCGCGGACCGAGCGCGGGGGGATGCCGTGCAGGGTCGCCTGCAGCTCGATGAGCTCGGTCCCGGTCATGAGCGGGTCGAGCGCGGCCTCCTGCAGCGCGACGCCGATCCGGCGGCGGACGTCGGCCGGATGGGTGGCGACGTCGAAGCCGGCGACGCGGGCCACGCCGCCCGTCGGTCGCAGGAGCGTGACGAGCATGCGCACCGTCGTCGTCTTGCCCGCGCCATTGGGTCCGAGGAAGCCGTAGACCTCGCCGGCGGCGACCTCGAGGTCGATGCCGGCGACGGCCTTGATGCCCCCCTTGAACTCGCGCTGGAGCCCGATGACCTCGATCGCCGCGATGGCCGCGATGATATTGCACGCGCAACTTCTTTTGGGGCTCGGAGGCGAAGGCTCCGGCAGGGGAGACGCAACAACGGGCGAATCCTCGTGTTGAATGCCCACATGACACGTCAACGAGTCCTCCTGAGCTCCGCCGGGCTGGCGGCTGCCGCCGCGCTCGCGCTGCCCGCCGCCGCCCCCGCGAAGATCACCGAGCTTGGCCAGCTCGCCGACGGCGTCCGCGGCGCTTGCCCCGACAGCTGCCAAGCGGTCAGTCGCACGACCGGCTACCAGGCGAAGGTCGGCCCCGACCGCTCGCTCTACCGCGCACCGGCCGACGGCCGCATCGTGGCCTGGTCGATCTCGCTCGGCAAGCCCGGCCCGAAGCAGACCGCGTTCTTCACCGAGCGCCTCGGTGGCGAGTCGCAGGCTGCCGTCGTCGTCCTGGACCCCAAGAAGAGGCTCTATCGCCGCGTCGTCGCCAAGGCGCCGCTCGAGACGCTGACCGACTACTTCGGCGAGGTCGTCCAGTTCCCGCTGGATCGCACGCTGAAGATCAAGAAGGGCCAGTACGTCGGCCTCACCGTGCCGTCCTGGGCGCCCGCGCTGCAGATCGGCCTGGGGACCGACACGTCCTGGCGCGCGAGCCGCTCGAAGGGCAACTGCGGCGACACCGCGACGCAGTCGGCGCTCGTCGGCTCGCGGCGCGAGCGGCAGTTCTCCTGCCTGTTCAAGACCGCGCGGCTGACCTACAGCGCGACGTTCATCCCGAGCCCGACGAAGAAGACGAAGCGCTCGTCGAGCCGGTCGCGGTCCTCGCGGTCGCGCTAGGCCGGCGCAGCCCGCCGGCGCGGCGGCGATTCGCGCGCTCCAGCGCTCCGGTGCTCGCCATCCCGGCGAGGCCGAGCGCTCGGGCGGCGCCATCGTGGCGTGCGCGCTCGCGGCTCAGGCGCCACTGACCGGCGCCGGCGCGTCGTGGCGGCTCAGCAGGCGCCGGGGTTCTGCGCGCAGAAGTTCTCGAACTCGCCGCCACCGGCCTGCGCTCCGCCGGTCGTCGACTGGCCCCCCGTTGCGGGCGCCTGACCGCCGGTCGTCGGAGAGGCCGACGGCGCCGCGGGGGGCGGTGGAGCGGCCGCCGCGGGCGGCGCGGCGGCCGGGGGCGGCGTCGCGGCGGGCGCCGCGGTCGTCGAGGTCGTCGACGTCGTGGACGTCGCGGCGTCGTTCGCGCGCGACTCGGTCGTCTCGCTCGGGATCGTCAGGTCGGGCGAGGTCCTCGGGAGCGGCGCCGACAGCTCGTCGTCGGAGCCGCAGGCGCTCAGCCCGCCGGTGAGGGCAAGGGCGACCAGCAGGGTGAGGGGGCGGCGCTGCGCACGCATGCCGGCTCGGCGATCAGCGGACCGGGTCCATGCGCCGGCCGCAGTGCGGGCAATCGTTGAGATCGCGCTGCGCGAGCTGGTCGCACCAGGGGCAGAAGCGCAGATGCTCGACCGCCCAGGGGAGGCTCGAGTCCGACGGGGCCAGCGGTAGAACCCGGCCGACGACCTCGAGGGTCTCGCCGGTCTCCCGGTCGACGTAGACGCGGCCGGGCTCGGCCTCGCGGATGATCTCGCGGCCGGACCCGGGTACGCGCATCCGGTAGCGCTGGGGGGCTTGCACGGCGCGAACCCTAGCAACCGCTGCACCGGAAACCGAGGCCGCCCGCGGCGGCCGCCCCGCCCCGGCGCACGGCCCGACATAGAGGGCACACCGTACGGGCCGCTTGTTTAGACTCCCGCGCTCGCATGAGCCCCACACCCTTCAGGACGAGACTTCTGGGCCTCGCGGCGTGCGGCCTGCTGGCCGTCGGCCTGAGCGCCTGCGAGAACGACAACATCCCCGCGAACGCCGACCTCATCGCGGGCAAGAAGGCGTTCACGGAGAAGTGCGGCGCCTGCCACGTCCTCGCCCGTGCCGGCACGAAGGGCATCACGGGACCGAACCTCGACGAGGCGTTCCGCCAGGCGCTGAGCGACGGCTTCGGCCGCGACACCGTGCACGGCGTCGTCCGCGGCCAGATCAAGCATCCGGCCGACGTGCCGACCGACAGCCCCGCCTACATGCCCGCCAAGCTCGTCACCGGCAAGCTCGTCGACGACGTCGCGGCCTACGTGGCCGCGGTGGCCGCGCGACCGGGCAAGGACAAGGGCCGGCTCGGCTCGGCCGTCCAGGCCGCCGGCGGCGGCAAGCCCGTCGCCGCGAAGGGCGGCGTCCTCGCCATCCCCGCCGATCCCAACGGCCAGCTCGCGTATGTCACCAAGCAGGCGACAGCGCCGGCCGGCCCGCTGACGATCCAGTCGACGAACGAGTCCTCGGTGCCGCACGACATCGCGATCGAGGGCAACGGCGTCAGCGAGAAGGGCGAGGTCGTGCAGGGCGGCGGCGTGTCGAAGTTCCAGGTCACGCTCAAGCCGGGGACCTACCAGTTCTACTGCTCGGTCCCGGGGCACCGCGAGGCCGGCATGGAGGGCGCCCTCAAGGTCAACTGACGGCGGGCGTCGCGTCTGCGACGCCGGCCGGTCGATGGCCGAGCGCCCGCGTTCGCGGGCGCGCCGCCTGGGCGCGTCGGCGCGCTCCTCAGAACAGGGTCTTCAGCAGGACGGCGAGCAGCGCGATCGCGACGCAGACCGCCAGCACGCGCAGCAGGAAGGCGAACGCGGCCTCCTCGGACTCCCAGGGCGGACGCACGCCGTGCCTGCGCCCTAGCGGCGGGCCGTCAACGGAGGCTGCACCGGAACGTCTCCGGACGGCCCACTAGACGATGTAGATCGACGTGTAGACGATGATCCACATGACGTCGACGAAGTGCCAGTAGATGCCGGGCACCTCGACGCCGTGATGGTGCTCCGGCGTGAAGTGCCCGCGGAACGATCGCACCGTGACCATGACGAGCAACGAGAGCCCGATGAACACGTGGGCGCCGTGCAGGCCAGTGAGGCCGTAGAAGATCGTCCCCTGGGCGTGGTCCTGCGGCGAGAAGCCGATGTGGATGTACTCGTTGATCTGGATGAACAGGAACGTCGCGCCGAGCAGCGAGGTCAGCAGCATCCCGGCCTTCAGCCCGAAGCGGTTGCCGTTCTTGATCGACGACTGCGCCCAGTGCATCGTCAGCGACGAGCTGAGCAGGATCGCCGTGTTCATGCCGGCGATCGCGACGGGCAGCTCGTAGCCCTCGAAGGGGAACCAGCGGTGGCCTTCGGCGACGAGCCTGATGAAGAAGTAGGCCGCGAAGAACGCCCCGAAGACCATGATCTCCGAGATGATGAAAAGCATCATGCCGAGCAGCTCGTGGGAGACCCGCGAGCTGCGGTTGGCCGGCGGCGGACCGTGGTGGTCGCCGTGCCCGTGGTCGTCGTGATGGTCCAGCGCGACGCCGGAGCTGATGCCTGCGGCCTCCATCAGCCGTTCACCTCCGCGGGCGCCTCGGCGACGATGTGCTCGACCGCGATGTTCGTGGCCTTGCGCACGCGCGAGATGAGGTCGGCCCGCAGCCAGCCCGAGCGCGTGACCGGAAGCGTCGAGACGATGATCCGCTCGACGCGGTAGAACTGCAGCGCGTTCATCGTCGCGGTGTAGGGATCGGGGTCGCCGATCATCCCGGCGACGAGCAGGCCCTCGCGGCGCATGCGGTCCAGCGTGTTGCCCAGCCGCGCCCGCGCGACCGCCGCGGCGCGCCCGTCGCCGTGGGACTGCAGCGGCACGATGACGACGAAGAGCATGTCGTCGGCCTCGGTGGCGATCTCCTTCATCCGGGCTCGCAGCGTCCCGCGGCCCGCGGTGACGTTGGCGACCACGAGGGTGACGCGGAACGGCAGGCCCTCGGCCTCCATGTCGGACACGATGTGGGTGACCGGTACGCCCGTGTGGTCCTGGATGCGCTCGATGAGGTCGCGGCGCAGCCAGCCCGAGGAGGCGAGCGGCAGCGTCGAGATGATGACCTCGTCGGGCTGGTACTCGTGGATGGCGTCGAGCGTCGCCGTGTACGGGTCGTCGTCGCCGAGCTCGCCGCTGGCGACGACGTCCTCGCCGCGCAGGTAGGAGAGCGTGAGGTCCAGGCGCACCTGGGCGGAGTCGCGCACGGCGTCGTCGTAGATGACGTAGCCCGACCGCGGGCGCGTCATCGGCACGACGAGCGTGAAGCTCGTGTCGGGCTGCTTGGCGCGCTCCTTGACGAGCGCGAGCAGCGAGGCGCCGCCGATCGTCTGGTTGGCGACGACGAGGATGTGCTTGGCCATCGTGGGCTACCCCTCGTCCTTGGCGGTGGCGCCGTGACCCGCCCCGGAGGCCGTGGCACCGGCCGGCTGGCGGACCTCCGCGCCCTTCAGCACGCCGTGCACCGCACCGGGCACGCCGTACTCGTAGGGGCCGCCGACGACCGTCGGGATCGCGTCGAAGTTGAAGATCGGCGGCGGCGACGTGACGAGCCACTCGAGCGTGAGCGCCCGCCACGGGTTGTCCCCGGCGTGCGGCCCGCCGCGCCAGGAGGCGATCATGTTGTAGGCGAAGATGAGCGCGCTCACGCCGAGGAAGAAGCTCATGATCGTGATCGCGAGGTTCCAGCCGGCCCACTGCTCGGCGTAGTCGGCGACCCGGCGCGGCATGCCCTGGACGCCGATGACGTGCATCGGGCCGAACGTCGCGTTGAAGAAGATGAACGTCGTCCAGAAGTGCAGCTTGCCCAGGCGCTCGTCGTACATCCGGCCCGTCATCTTCGGGAACCAGTAGTAGACGCCGGCGAAGATCGTGAACAGCGACCCGCCGAAGAGCACGTAGTGGATGTGGGCGACGATGAAGTACGTGTCGCTGACGTGGATCGTCACGGGGATGATCGCGAGCATGACGCCCGAGATCCCGCCGAGCGTGAACATCGTCAGGAAGCCCAGCGCGAAGAGCATCGGCGTGTCGAGGTGCAGCACGCCTCGCCACAGGGTCGCCAGCCAGGAGAAGATCTTGATGCCGGTCGGCACGGCGATGATCGCCGTCGTGATCATCATCGGGATGCGGATCCAGTCCTGCATGCCCGAGACGAACATGTGGTGCGCCCAGACCGTGAAGCCGAGCACGACGATCGCCAGCAGCGAGAAGGCCATCATCCGGTAGCCGAAGATCGGCTTTCGCGACTTGACGGCGAGGATCTCGGAGATGATCCCGAAGCCGGGCAGCATCATGATGTAGACCGCCGGGTGCGAGTAGAACCAGAAGATGTGCTGGTACATCAGCACGTCGCCGCGGCCGGCGGGTTCGAAGAAGTTGAAGCCCAGCGATCGGTCGAAGAAGACCATGAACTGCGAGACGGCGATGAACGGCGTCGCGATGACGACGAGCAGCGACGTCGAGAAGTTCGCCCACACAAGCAGCGGCATCCGGAAGAAGCTCATCCCCGGGGCGCGCATCGTGATGATCGTCGCCAGGAAGTTCAGCGCGGTGGCGATCGACGACGCCCCCGCGAACTGCACCCCGATCGTGAAGAAGACCTGCCCCTCGGGCGCGGTCACCGACAGCGGCGCGTATGCCGTCCAGCCGCTGGCGAACGAGCCGCCGGGCGCCGCGAACGACATGAGCATCATGATCCCGGCGAGCGGCAGCATCCAGAACGACAGCGCGTTCAGGCGCGGGAAGGCCATGTCCGGCGCGCCGATCATGAGCGGCAGCACGAAGTTCGCCAGGCCCGCGAACACCGGGATGATGAACAGGAAGATCAGCAGCGACGCATGGACGCTGAACAGGCCGTTGAACGTGTTGGGGTCGACGAACTGGCGCCCCGGCTGGGCGAGCTCGGCGCGCATGAGCATCGCGAAGAGGCCGCCGATGAAGAAGAAGAAGAACGAGGTCACGACGTACTGGATGCCGATGACCTTGTGGTCGGTGTTGACGCGGAAGTAGTCGCGCCAGGAATGCGCGCCATGTCCGGAGTGGTCCTCGGCCCGCGTCTTGCGACCGGTCGCCCAGTAGAACCAGTAGTCGAAGGACCCGAGCCCGATGAGGAAGCCGATGGGCGCCAGGAACAGCGAGAGCTCGAGCACGGCCGTGCCGTCGAGCACCGGGTCCAGGTTGTACCAGGACCGCATGATGAAGATGATCACGTAGGAGACCGCGACGGCGACCGCGGTGCCCAGAGCCGCTCTGATCATGCCCGGTCCGCGGAGCTTGGCGACCATCTAGCGCGTCCTTTCCATCGGGGTGCTCACTTTCCGGCGACCTCGCCGAGGTACTTCACGAGGGCCTTGAGCTCCTCGGTCGAGAGGGTATCGCCGTAGTTCTGCGGCATGATCCCCGCCTGGAAGCCGGCCGCGATGTCGGCGTTGGGCTTGACGATGGACTCCTCGATGAACGCGGCGTCCTTGCCCTTGAGCACCTTGTCGAGATCGGGGCCGGTCGCGCTGCTCGTGCCGGCGTCGGCGAGCGTGTGGCAGGCGCCGCACGCGGTCGCCGCCCCGTTGCCGTCGGTGAAGAGCTTCTTGGCGTCGACCTCGCCGCTCGGCGTGGCCGCGGCGGGCGCCTTCTGCTCGGCCAGCCACGCGTTGAACTCCGCCGGCGTGACGACGCGCGTCGTCGCGCGCATGACGGAGTGCCCCAGCCCGCACAGCTCCGCGCAGACGACGGGGTACGTGCCCAGGCGCGTCGGCGTGACGCGGTACTTCGTCTCGATCCCGGGCACCGCGTCGATCTTCATGCGAAACGCCGGAACCCAGAAGTCGTGCAGGACGTCGAGCGCCTTGACGTAGAAGCGCACCGGCCGGTCCTTGGGGAGGTACAGCTGCGTCGACTTGACCGCTTTGCCGTCGGCCTGCGGGTACTCGAACGTCCAGGTGAACTGCTGCCCGACGACGTTGACGCGCATCTCGTTGGCCTGGGCCTCCTCGATGTCGTTGAGCACGATCCAGGCGTAGGAGCACAGGATCACGAGCACGATCGACGGGATCGCCGTCCAGATGACCTCCAGGCGGGTGTTGCCGTGGATCGGCGGGCCGTCGAGCATCTCCTCGCCCGGGCGCATCTTGAAGTTGCGCACGCTGAACAGGACGATGATCGTGACCGTCACGAAGACGGGCACCGAGACCCAGATCAGCAGGTCGTAGAGGTTGTCGATCGCGGTGGCCTGCGTGGAGGCCTGCTCCGGAAACCATTCGATCGCCAGACCGACCGCGATGCCGATGGCGGACGCGATCACGCCGTGGACGACCATCCACAGCACAGGGGTCTTCTCGTCGCGTCCTCGTTCCCGGCTCATGCGGCCCGGCATCCTATGGGGTGGGCGCGACGAACGCGATCAGGTACCGGCCCGCCGGGCGCCCCGACGCTCGACGGCGGCGGCCTCGCCGCGGGTCCTGAGGGGGCCGTGCGCCGCCGGTCAGGCGGCGATCACGGCCGCGCGAAAGCGGCGCGTGTCGCGGAACGCCGAGGGCGCGAGCCCGTGGTGGCGCCGGAACGCCTTGGCGAACTGCGCCGGCTGCCGGTAGCCCACGCGCCGCGCCACCTCACGGACGGTCAGCCCGCGCGTCGTCAGCAGCTCGGCCGCGCGCTCCATGCGCACCGCCGTGAGGTGCTCGCGGAACGTCGTGTCGCCGATCTCGGCGTAGGAGCGCTGCAGCTGTCTCCTCGACGACGCGACGCGGCGGGCGATGTCGTCGAGCGACAGGTCGGAGCCGTACTCGGCTTCCACGATCGCGACCGCGTCGTGGAACAGGCTCGTGCGGTGACGGACCGTGGCTGGGCGTTGGACCGGGATCTCCATGCTCATTGCTACGTCGGTGTACCCGCGGGAGGATGCGCGAAAAGGCGGATCTCCGAACATCTTGGCGCGCCTGCGCTCGCAGGGGTCGCGCGGGGCCGCCGAGCGCGCCCCGAAGCGGGCCGCCGAGGGGCCCTAGTGGATGCCGAGATCCTCCGGCAGCGCTCGCATCTCGCGGCGCGTGTCGACGATCCAGCGCGCGATGACGGCGACCGTCAGCACGAGCCCGGCGACGACCAGGAAGATCCCGAGCGTCACGCCGACGAGCGTGATCGTGATGCCGAAGGCCAGCAGCACCGGCTGCAGGCTGGCGCCGGGGAGGTGGATCTCCTCTCCAGGCGGCGGCGTCTTGGGCTCGAGCGCGCTCATCGTCGCTCAGGAGACGTAGATCGCGGCGGCGAGGAAGGTCATCCCGAACATGAAGAAGATGACGGTCGCGGCCAGCAGGCCGGAGCGGAGGTTCTTGCGGGCGAGCTTCTGATCCATCGCGGCGGGAGTCTAGTCCTAGAGCTTGACGTCGAGCACCATGGCGCCGAACAGCAGTGCCAGGTAGGCCAGGGAGAACAGATACAGGCGCAGCGCGCTGCGCCGGTCGGGGCGGCGGGTGAGCGCGACCGCGCCCCCGATGAACATGGCCCCGAGCACGAGCGAGGCGACGAGATAGACCGTCCCGAGCCCGCCCGCGCAGAACGGCAGCTGGGTGACCGCCCAGAGCAGGATCGCGTAGAGCAGGATCTGCTTGCGCGTCTCGCGCTCGCCGCGCACGACGGGCAGCATCGGCACGCCGACGCGCGCGTACTCCTCCTTCATGAGCAGCGAGAGCGCCCAGAAGTGCGGGGGGGTCCAGAAGAAGACGATCGCGAAGAGGTACAGCGGCATCCCGCCGAGGCCGCCGGTGACGGCCGCCCAGCCGACGAGCGGCGGCACGGCTCCGGCGGCGCCGCCGATGACGATGTTCTGGGGCGTGCGGCGCTTGAGCCAGATCGTGTAGACGAAGACGTAGCCGAGGAAGCCCGAGAGGGCCAGGCTGGCCGCCAGGAGGTTGACCGTCGTCGTGAGCAGCACGAAGGACAGGGCCGCGAGCGTGACGCCGTAGACGAGCGCCGCGCGCGGCGACACGCGGCCGGCGGGCACCGGCCGGTTGGCCGTGCGCGGCATGAGCGCGTCGATGTCGCGGTCGTACCAGTGGTTGACGGCGCCCGCGCCGCCGGCCGACAGGTAGCCCCCGACCACGGTCAGCGCGATGAGGCCGATCGACGGGTCGCCGGCGATCTCCATCGAGCAGACCGTCGTCAGCAGCAGCAGCGACTGGACCTTCGGCTTCGTCAGCGCGACGTAGTCGGAGACGATCTGGCGCCAGCGCGCCTGCACGACCGGCGCGATCGTGGCCTGTGAGGCCTCCATCTAGCTCGCGCGCGTTCCCGCCGGCTCCGCCGCGCCGAGCTCGACGGACGCGCCGGACTGGCGGGCGACCTGACGCCGGATGTCCTTCATGGGCTCGACCGATCGCACGCGCGGGATGACGTCGAAGTTGTTGACGGGGGGCGGGGAGGGCACGAACCACTCCAGCGTGTTGCCCTTCCACGGGTCCGGCCCGGCGGTGACGCCGCGCTTGAGCGAGCGCACGACGTTGACGACCGTCAGCCCCACGCCGAGCGCGAGCAGGAACGAGCCGACCGTGGAGATGAGGTTGTAGGCCGCGAGGTTCCCGACGTCCGGGTACTCGTAGACGCGGCGGGGCATGCCTTCCAGGCCGATCGAGTGCTGGATGAGGAAGGTCACGTTGATGCCGACGTACATGAAGGCGAACGACCACTTGCCCAGCGACTCGCTCAGCATCCGCCCGGTCATCTTCGGGAACCAGTAGTAGATCCCGGCGAAGATCGCGAAGACCGAGCCGCCGACGAGCACGTAGTGCAGGTGCGCGACGACGAAGTACGTGTCGGTCAGCTGCCAGTCGACAGGGAAGACGGCGAGGAAGACGCCCGTGATCCCGCCGATGAGGAACACCGAGATGAAGCCGACGGCGAAGATGAGCGGCGTCTTGAACTCGATCGTCCCGCGCCAGAGGGTGGCGACCCAGTTGAAGATCTTCACGCCCGTCGGGATCGCGATGAGGAACGAGCTGATCATGAAGAAGACGAGCACGATCGTCGCGCTCGGCGTCGAGAACATGTGGTGCGCCCAGACGAGCAGCGCGAGGAACGCGATGACGACGGTTGCCGCCGCGATCGCCTTGTAGCCGAAGATCGGCTTGCGGGCGAAGACCGGGATGACCTCGGAGATGATCCCGAACCCGGGCAGGATCATGATGTAGACCTCGGGGTGGCCGAAGAACCAGAACAGGTGCTGCCACAGCAGCGGATCGCCGCCCTGGCCCTGGTCGAAGAAGCCGGTCCCGAAGTGGCGGTCGGCGAGCAGCAGCGTCACCGCGCCCGCGATGACCGGCAGCGCGAGGATGAGCAGGATCGCGTAGACGAGCAGCGACCAGACGAAGAGCGGCAGGCGCCCCCAGCCCATGCCGGGCGCGCGCATGTTCGCGATCGTCGCGTAGAAGTTGATCGCGCCCAGCAGCGAGGAGATGCCGGTGAGGTGGATGAGGAAGATCCACGCGTCCATGCCGCCGGTCTCGGAGTAGACGCTGCCCGACAACGGCGCGTAGGCCGTCCAGCCGGCCTCCGGCGGCGCGAAGAACAGCGAGACGTAGAAGACGATCCCGCCGAACAGCAGCAGCCAGTACGACAGCGCGTTGAGCTTCGGGAAGGCCATGTCGCGCGCGCCGATCATGAGCGGCAGGAAGTAGTTGCCGAAGCCGGCCATGATCGGCACGACGAACAGGAAGATCATCGTCGTGCCGTGCAGCGTGAACAGCGCGTTGTACGTCGACGGCGTCAGGAACGTGTTGTCCGGCGTGCCGAGCTGCACGCGCATGAGCAGCGCCTCGACGCCGCCCAGCATGAAGAACACGAACGTCGTGACGAGGTAGAGGATCCCGATCCGCTTGTGGTCGGTCGTCGTGACCCACGAGACCCAGCCGCGCGGCTCGGGCTCGACGCTGTGGGCGGTGATCTCGGGAACGAGGGTCGCTGTGTCGGTGGCTGCCATGTCCGTCTACTCCTGCGATCCCGGTGCGGTTGCGAGGTTCCTGCTCTCCGCGGCGCGGCGAACCTTGGCGGCCTGGTTGGCGGCGTCGATCTCGCGCTTCTTCTGTGCCAGCCAGAGCTTGAACCGGGCGGGCTCGATCGCGACGACCTTCGCGAGCATGTCGGCGTGGTTGCGGCCGCACAGCTCGGCGCACTGGCCCTTGAAGACGCCCGGCTCGGGGACCTTGAACCACGTGAAGTTCGTGTGCCCGGGCACCGCGTCGAACTTGCCGCCGAGCGCGGGGATCCACCACGAGTGGGCGACGTCCTGCGCCTGGATCGACATCGTCACGGTCGTCTTCGTCGGGACGACCATCGTCTCGTAGGAGAAGACGTCGTTGCGGGTGTCGTCGTCGCCGTCGGGATACGTGTAGCGCCAGACGTAGCGCTGGCCCGTGACGGCGATGTGCAGCGCCCGGCCGTTGGGCGGCCGCGGCTGGTAGGCCGACGCGTTCTGGGCGTTGGCGACGCGCGCCGTCGGGAAGCCGTCGGCGTCGGAGTTCGGCGGGCTGCGGATCGCGCCGAGCATCCCGAAGGTCACGACGGCCAGCACGATGAGGATGACCCCGGCGCCGAGCGTCCAGCCGACCTCCAGGCGCGTGTTGCCGCGGATCTGGGCGGGCACGGCGCCCTTGCGGGCGCGGAACCTGATCAGCGAGTACAGCAGCACGCCTTCGACGCCGGCGAAGACGACGACCGCGACCGCGAGCACGACCTTGTAGAGCGTGTCGATCTTCTCGGCGTTCGGCGAGCCGCTCGACTCGGGCGTCAGGAAGTCGGCCGAGGCACCGGTCGCGAGCAGCAGCAGACCCCCGACGCCGGCGAGGAGCGAGAGCGCGAAGGCGCGGCGACGGGTGCGAGATGGGGCGGGAGCCAAGGCGCGGGCATTCTATTCATGCGGGGCGGATCTGCTGCGCCCCCCCGGCGCGCGGGCCGCCGGCCGCGGCCGGGTCACTCGCCGGTGAAGCTCGGCGGGCGCTTCTCGAGGAAGGCCGCGACGCCCTCGCGGAAGTCGGCGGTGGCGACCATCTCCTGCTGCAGGTCCGCCTCGAGCGCGAGCTGCTCGTCGAGGCCGGCGTACAGCCACGCGTCGAGCTGGCGCTTGGCGCCCGCGTAGGACCTCGTCGGGCCGGCGGCGAGCTTGTCGAGCGTCGCCATGACGAAGTCCTCGAGCTCGTGATCGGGGAGCACGTCGTTGACGAGGCCCCAGCGCCGCAGGACCGACGCGGTGACGCGCTCGCCGAGGATCGCCATCTGCGCCGCCCGGCCGGCGCCGACGCGGGTCGACAGCAGCGCCATCGCGCCGCCGTCGGGCACGAGGCCGATGTTCACGAACGCCAGCAGCATGTAGGCCGACTCGGCCGCCAGCAGCAGGTCGCAGGACAGCGCCAGCGAGCAGCCGATGCCGACGGCCGGGCCGTTGATCGACGCCACGACGGGCTTGGGCATCCGGCGCAGCGTCGTGAGGATCGGGTGGTAGACCGACGTCAGCGTCGTGCGGACGTCGATCTGCCCGTCGTCGGTCGTGCCGCGCGACGTCAGGTCGCGCAGGTCGGCGCCCGACGAGAAGGCGCGGCCGTTGCCCGTCACGCAGACCGCGCGCACCTCGTCGTCGTCGGCGACGGCGCGGACGGCGTCGAGCAGCTCGGCGCCGAGCTGGTGGTTCCAGGCGTTGAGCGCATCGGGACGGTTGAGGCGGATGATCGCCGCGGCGCCGCGGCGCTCGAGCTCGATGGTCTCGTACATGAGACGAGAAGCTACCTTGCAGGAGATGGCGCGTCCCGTGATCGGCATCTGCACGCCGCTGGAGATCGCGCGGTGGGGGGTCTGGGAGCTCGAGGCGTTCCTGCTGCCGCGCAACTACGCGCAGGCCGTCAACCGCGCCGGCGCGCTCGCTCTCCTGCTCGGGCCGGACCCGGTCCTCACCGAGGATCCCGACGAGGCGCTGGACCGCGTCGACGGCCTCATGCTCGCCGGCGGGGCCGACATCGACCCGCGCGCCTACGGCGCCGCGCCCCATCCCAAGACGATCGGCAGCGTCCCGGAGCGCGACGCCTTCGAGGTCGCGCTCGTGCGGCGCGCCCTCGAGCGCGACATGCCGGTGCTCGGCATCTGCCGCGGGATGCAGGTCATGAACGTCGCCCGCGGCGGAACGCTGCACCAGGACCTGCCCGAGCTGCTCGGCCACGAGGAGCACCGGCGCGTGCTCGGCAGCTTCGACGGCGCCGACCACGACGTGCGCCTGCAGGCCGGCTCGCTGGCGGCGCGGGCGGCCGGCGAGGAGCTGCACCCGACGAAGTCCCATCACCACCAGGGCATCGATCGCGTCGGGGAGGGGCTCGTCGTGACGGGTTGGGCGGTCGGCGACGACCTGCCCGAGGCGATCGAGCTGCCGGGACACACCTTCGCGCTCGGCGTGCAGTGGCACCCGGAGGCCGACGAGGCCAGCCGCCTCATCGCGGCCCTCGTCGACCACGCGGCCGCCCGCGTGCGCTGAGGCGACCCTCTCCGCCGAACGTTCCCGTACGGTCTGGCGCCGGACATATACTCGCCCGTGCTCGCGCGCGGACCACATCCCATGGACACGAAGGTCAAGCCCCCGGAGGGCGATCCACCGGAACCCGACGAGGAGCAGGATGACCTCGACGAGGCGATGCCGCGTGTACATGTCACGCGTCGCGGCCTCGTGCTCGGCGGCTTCTTCATCGTCTCCGCCGTCGCGTTCCTGTACTTCGTGCTGCCGCGGTTCACCGACCTGCGCGAGCAGAGCGAGCAGGTCGGCGAGGGCGACCACCTGTGGCTGGCCGCGGCGCTCGTCTTCACGCTGGGGTCCTTCGGCGGGTACGTGATGATGTTCCAGGGCGTGTTCGTCCGCGCCGGCTCGCGCGTGGACTGGAGGGCCAGCTACCAGATCACGATGGCCGGGCTCGCGGCGACGCGGCTGTTCGCGGCAGGCGGCGCCGGCGGGATCGCGCTGACGGCGTGGGCGCTGCGACGATCGGGGATGCCGCGCCGCCAGGTCGCCGACAAGACGCTCGCGTTCCTCATCCTCACGTACGCCGTCTACATGGTGGCGCTCGTCGTCGGCGGCCTCGGGCTGTACCTCGACCTCCTGCCCGGGCCCTCGCCGTTCGCGATCACGGTCATCCCGGCGCTCTTCGGCCTCGTGGTCATCGCCCTCGGCCTGAGCCTCTCGCGCGTGCCGCCGGACCTGCAGCGCCGGCTCGAGGGCTTCGCGCGGCGCGGCGGGCGGCTGGCGCGGGTCGCCCAGCGCCTGGCCAACGCCCCCGCGGCGTTCTCGGCGGGCATGCGCGAGGCGATGTGCCACGTGCGCGAGCGCGACCCCGCGCTGCTCGGCGCGATCGCCTACTGGGGCTGCAACATCGCGGTGCTGTGGGCCTGCTTTCACGCCTTCGGCGACCCGCCCCCGCTGACGGTCATCGTGATGGGCTTCTTCGTCGGCTTCCTCGGCAACCTGCTGCCGCTGCCGGGCGGGATCGGCGGCGTCGACGGCGGCATGATCGGCGCGTTCGTCGCCTTCGGCATGCCGCTGTCGCTCGTCGTGTCGGCCGTGCTCGCGTTTCGCGTGTGCACGTTCTGGCTGCCGACGATTCCGGGCGCGATCGCGTACTTCCAGCTGCGTCGGACGGTCGCCCGGTGGCGTGCGGAGCGCCATGGGCGCGGCGAGCTGCCGGCGACGGCCGGGGCTTGACGGTCAGCCACTACACTTTGTGAAGTGACCTCCGCCAGCGCAGACAAGATCGAGAACGTCATCATCATCGGCTCCGGCCCGGCCGGCTACACCGCGGCGCTGTACACGTCGCGCGCGAACCTCGAGCCGCTCGTCATCGAGGGCTTCCTCTGGGGCGGCCTGCTCCAGCAGACGACGGAGGTCGAGAACTACCCGGGCTTCCCCGCCGGCGGCATCTCCGGCCCGGAGCTCATGCAGCGCTTCCGCGACCAGGCGGAGGACTTCGGCACGCGCTTCATCACCGATGAGGCGACGAAGGTCGAGCTCGCCGAGGAGCCCGGCGGGATCCACACGGTCTGGGTCGGCAAGGAGGCACACCGCACGCGCACGGTCATCCTCGCGATGGGCGCCGAGCACAAGAAGATCGGCGTGCCGGGCGAGGAGGAGCTCGGCGGGCGCGGCGTGTCGTACTGCGCGACGTGCGACGCGGCCTTCTTCAAGGCCAAGCCGACGATGATCGTCGGCGGCGGCGACTCCGCGATGGAGGAGGCGATCTTCCTGGCGAAGTTCGCGTCGAGCGTCGTCGTCGTGCACCGCCGCGCGGAGTTCCGCGCGTCGAAGATCATGCTCGACCGCGCGCGCGACACCGAGAACATCGAGTGGCTGACCCCGTACACGGTGGACGAGTTCGTCGCCGGCGACTCCGGCGGCCTGCGCCTGGCGCGGCTGCGCCACGCCGAGACCGGCGAGACGCGCGAGGTCGAGATCGACGGGGCCTTCATCGCGATCGGGCACGAGCCGCAGTCCCAGCTCGTCGAGGGGCTCGTCGACCTCGACGACGAGGGCTACGTCATCACCGAGGGCCGCTCGACGCGCACCCGCCGGCCCGGCGTGTTCGCGGCCGGCGACCTCGTCGACCACACGTACCGCCAAGCGGTCACCGCGGCGGGCTCCGGCACGCAGGCGGCGCTCGACGCCGAGTGGTACCTGCGCGACACGCCCGAGGTGCAGACGCCCGCGGGCATGCCCGAGGGCGATCTCGCCGAGGCGCAGTGGGCGCCTGCGGCCGAGCGCTGAGGCGCGCCGTACGCGGACCCGGGACCTCCGGTCCCGGGTCGCTCAAGCCTCCGTGCGACTCCGCGTACGCTTTTTGCGCCCATCCGGCGTCCGTGTCGTGCGCTCCGGCCGACCTTCCGGGTCAGCCGCTACGCTGTTTCTAGTCGATCAGCAGGTCGGGCACACTAGGGCAGCTCCCCAGACTTTTGACGAAGCGCGCACCAGCCGCCACGGCGATCACCGGGCCTGAGGGGCTCCTCGAACGTGAGGCGGAGCTGGCAGCCCTGGACGGGCTGCTGGCGGCGGGAAGGGCGGCCGCGGGGCGGCTGCTGCTCGTCGAGGGACACGCCGGGATCGGCAAGACCGCGCTGCTCGAGGTCGCCGTCGCGCGCGCCCGCGCAGGCGGCATGACGGTCATGCGCGCCCGCGCCTCCGAACTCGAGAGCGGGTTCGCGTTCGCGGTCGCCATGCAGCTCTTCGAGCCGCTGCTGGCCGGCGCCGACGACGAGACGCGCGACCGGCTGCTGGCGGGCTCGGCCGCGCTCGCCGGGCCGCTGCTCGAGCGCCCGACGAGCTGGGGCGGCGACGAGGCCGAGGACCGCTCCTACCCGGTCATGCACGGCCTCTTCTGGCTGCTCATGAACCTGGCCGAGGCGAGCCCGGTGCTGATCGCGATCGACGACGCCCACTGGGCCGACCGCGCCTCCCTGCGACTCGTGCTCTACCTCCTGCAGCGCCTCGACGAGTCGTCGGTGTCGATCGTGGCCGCCCGCCGGCTCGGCGAGCCCGGCGCCCCCGATGACCTGCTCGAGCAGATCGCGGCGCACGCCTCCTGCGACCGCGTGCGCCCGGCGGCGCTGTCCCGCGCGGGGGCGCGCGCGCTCGTGGCGGCCGCGCTGCCGGGGGCCGACGACGTCTTCGGCGACGCCTGCTGGCGCATGACGGAGGGCAACGCGTTCCTGCTCGGCGAGCTCGTCGAGGCCGTCCGCGCGGAAGGCTGGGCGCCGACCGCCGACAACGCGCCGCGGATCGGCACGCTCGCGCCGGAGGCCGTCCTGCGCGCCGTCGCGGTGCGGCTCATGCGGCTCTCCGATGACGCCGCCGGCGTGGCCCGCGCCGTCGCCGTGCTCGGCGGGGACGCCGAGCTGCGCCACGTGGCCGCCCTCACCGACCGCGAGCCCGATCGCGTCGCGGCCGCGGCTGACGCCCTCGCCGCGTCGGAGATCCTGCGCCCGGCCGGCGCCGCGCCGCTGGCCTTCGCGCACCCGCTGCTGGCGTCCGCCGTCTACGCCGACGTCGGTCCCGGCGAGCGCGCCGCGCTGCACCGCCGCGCGGCCGAGATCCTGCGCGACGACGACATCGCGCCCGAGCGCGTCGCCGCCCACCTGCTGCAGAGCACCGGCACCGGCGAGTCGTGGGTCGTCGACGTGCTGAGCGCCGCGGCGAGCCACGCCCAGACGACCGGCGCGCCGGAGTCGGCGGCGAGCTACCTGCGCCGCGCGCTCGCCGAGCCGCCCGAGCCGCATGCGCGCGCGACGCTGCTGCGCCAGCTCGGCGTCAGCGAGGCCGCCACCGGCCTGCCGAGCGCGGTCGACCGCCTGCGCGAGGCGCTCGAGCTGGCCGGCGACGACGGCGACCGCGCCGCGGTGCTGCTCGCGCTCGGCCGCACGCTCGCGGCCGCGGGGAGCCATCGCGAGGCGCTCGACGCGCTCGACGGCGCGGCGGACTGCGCCGGCGCGCAGTCCCAGGTGTGGGCGCACGCGCGCGCCGAGGTCGCGACGCTGGGGGTCTTCGACGCCGAGCGCCGGCCGGCGCTGCTGGCCGGCCCCGGCGGCCGGGAGCCGCGCGGCGGCGGCCCGGTGACTCCGGCCCAGCGCGCGCTGCTCGCCGCCGATTCCCTGCGGTCGGCCATGCGCGGCGACCCGCGCGACGACGTGCTCGAGCTCGCCGGCCTCGCGCTCGCCGGCGACGCTCCGCTCGTCGAGCCGGGTGCCGGCGGGACGGTCCTGAGCGGCCTGAGCCTCGCGCTCTACGCCTGCGACGAGCTGGCCTTGAACGACCGGGTCACGACGGTGGCGATCGGTCACGCTCGGGCCCAGGGATCGGCGATGGCGCTCGCGACGGCCAGCCTGTGCCGCGCCGCCTCGCGGGCAGCGCAGGGGCGCCTCGCGGAGGCCGTCGCCGACGCCGAGCAGGCCGTCGAGGCCGAGCGCTACGGCTGGCGCCAGCTGCTGCCGGCGGCGTGCGCGGCGCTCGTGTGCCTGCACATCGACCGCGGCGAGCCCGAGGCCGCGGCGGCGCTCGTCGCGCGCCACGACCCGTCCTCGCACGCCGGCTGGGCGACGCTCGCGCCCTGGCATCGCGCGCTCGGCCGCCTCGCGATGCTCGAGCGCCGCGAGGCCGACGCGCTCGGCCACTACGAGGCCTGGCGCGACGTCGTGGCCGGAGTCGCCAACCCCGCCTGCGTCGCCGGCTGGCGCTCGGCCTCGGCGTACGCGCTCGTCAGCCTCGGCCGCGCCGAAGAGGCGCGCGCGCTCGCGGCCGAGGAGCTCGAGCTCGCGCGCGCGTTCGGCGCGCCGCGCGCGATCTCGGTGGCGCTGCGGGCGCTCGCCCACGTCGAGGCGAGTGGCGAGCTCGAGCACCCGATCGCGCTGCTGGGGGAGGCCGTCGAGCTCGTGGCGGGCTCCGAGGCGCGGCTGGAGCACTGCCGCGCCAAGCTCGACCTCGGCACCATGCTGCGGCGGACGGGCCGGCGCAGCGACGCCGGCCGCGCGCTCGGCGACGCGCTCGAGCTCGCCCGCGAGTGCGGCGCTCAGCTCGCCGAGGAGCGCGCGCTCGAGGAGCTCGAGGTCGCGGGGACGCGGGCCCGGCGCGCGGCACAGCGCGGCCCGGACGCGCTGAGCCCCAGCGAGCGGCGCGTCGTCGGCCTCGCGATCGAGGGGCTGTCCAACCGCCAGATCGCGGAGGCGCTGTTCGTCACGCGCAAGGCCGTCGAGTGGCATCTCGGCAACGCCTACCGCAAGCTCGACGTGCGCTCGCGGCGCGAGCTGCCGGCCGCGCTCGGCGGGCCGGACCGCGGCGCCTGATCGCGTCCGCGGGCTGCGTCAGCGAACGCTGGCGGGCGGACCGCACGCGGCGACGTCGTCGACGAGCCGGCGGCCGCGCTCGGCCGGCCAGCGGTCGGCATCGACGAGCTGCTGCACGAGGTCCTCGACGGCGGCGAGCTCGTCGTAGCCGTCGCCCTCGAAGAGCAGCGCGTCGGCCGCGGTGCGGATCGTCTGCTGCTCGTCGGCGGACAGCTCGAGCGGGCCGGACTCCGCAAGCGTCTTCACGACACGGCCGTAGGCCTGGGAGCGAACGTCATCCATGTTGCCCAGGCTAGCGAGCCTGCAGGGCGTCCTGGCCGACCGCGAGCGCCAGGACGAGGCGCCGGTCGATCGTCCGCGGTCGGTCGGCGCTGAGGTCGATCGTGTAGACGTCGCGCAGCTTGCCGAGCTGGCGCCTGTTCTCGCCGAGCAGCTCGTCGCCGCGCTTGAAGACGAAGTGGTACGGGATCGGCAGCCAGTCGGCGACGTTCTCGACGAACGGGACGAATCCGACGAAGCGGCGCAGGAGAGCGACCCAGAGCTTCTTCTCCGTCGAGATCATGAGCTCCTGGCCGTCGGCGTCGCTGATGCGGAACGTCGAGCGCAGCAGGCTCGCCCCGAAGACCTTCTGGATCTCGCCGATCTTCGCGCCCGTCTCGTCGGTGATGTCGTACGTCGCGCGCGGGTCGAAGCGCTGGCGCGCCTTGATGGCCAGCAGCTCGTGGGTCTTCGCCGCGTCGGTGTAGAAGCGGATGTCCTCCTTGAACTTGAAGCGCTTCTGCTCGACGAAGCAGATCGGCTCGCCGGGCGCGTCGCCGTCGGGCAGGAAGAACTCGTACTGGTTGATGACGAGCTTGATCTTCTGGCGCAGGACGAAGACGTCGTGCTGGTTGGGGTCCACGGTCATGGCGACAGGCTAGAGCGAGGGCCGGGGGCGCGCTCGCGGAGGATCGAGCGCGAGCATCCCGCCCTCCACCGCCAGCAGCGTGCGCTTGCGGTCCAGGCCGCCGGTGTACCCGCCCAGGCCGCCGCCGCTTGCGAGCACGCGGTGGCAGGGCACGACGATCGGGATCGGGTTGGCGCCGAGCGCGCCGCCGGCGGCGCGGTAGGCCTTCGGCGAGCCGGCCGCGATCGCCATCTCGCGGTACGTGCTCGTCGCCCCGAACGGGATCCGCGCGCACGCGCGCAGCACCCGGCGGCCGAAGCCCTCGCGCGTCAGCGCCCAGTCCAGGGCGAGCCCGAAGTCGCGCCGGCGCCCGTCGAAGTACTCGTCGAGCTCGCGGCGGACGTCGTCCAGGCGTCCCGGCGCCTCGACGATCGCGGGCGACAGCCGCTGCGCGACGTCGTCGAGGATCTCGTCGAGGCCGCCGTTCTCGCGCTCGTAGGCCAGGCGCGCCAGGCCGCGCCCGGTCGCGATCGCGACGAGCCGCCCGACGGGGCTGTCGATCGCCGCGTAGGCGACGTCGGCGATCCCCTCGGCGGCGGCGCGCTCGGTCGTGCGGGCGGCGAGCGCGGCGGCCGCGCCGGGCTCGAGGTCAGGCGGTCGCAGCGACATCGTTCAGCTCCGTTCTCAGGGTCTTCAGGCCGTCGGCCGCCGCGCGCCGCGCGGCCTCCTCGCTGCAGCCGAGCACGCCGGCGATCTCGGCGTGGCTGAGGTCGGCTGCGTAGCGCAGCGTCAGCACCTCGCGCTGGCGCGCCGGCAGCGCGCGCACGCGCCGCCAGTGGTCGCCGCCGGCCTCGTCGCCGGCCGCCGCCGCCGCGCCGTCGCGGACCTCGGCGACGGGCAGCGGATCGCGGGCGCGCGCGCGGTGCACGTCGAGCGCCTTGCGGTGGGCGATCGTCAGCACCCAGCCGCGCAGGTTGGAGTCCGGGCGCAGCCGCGGGTAGGCGCGCAGCGCCGACAGGAACGTCTCCTGGAAGGCGTCGTCGGCGTCGTGGCGCCCGACGGAGGCGACGAGCAGGCGCAGCACGTCGTCGCGGTGGGCGTCGAGGAAGCGCTGAAACGGGGGGAGCGAGGTCGTCGCCACGGGGATGAAACGGTCGCCGGGCCCGGTTCGTGAGGTCGGGCCGTCAGTCGGGGACGAGCGCGTTGATGCCCGTCAGCGCGCGGCCGATGATGAGCTTCTGGATCTGCGACGTGCCCTCGTAGAGCGTCGTCACGCGGACGTCGCGAAACCAGCGCTCGACGGGGTGGTCGTCGACGTAGCCGGCCCCGCCGTGCACCTGTATGGCCTCGTTGGCGCACCACTGGGCGGCCTCGGTCGCGTAGAGCTTGGCGATCGAGATCTCCGTCGTGCACGCGACGCCGCGGTCGCGCAGGGCGCCGGCCCGCCAGACGAGCAGGCGCGCGGCATCGGCGCGGACGCGCATCTCGGCGAGCATCGCCTGCACGAGCTGGAAGCTCGCGATCGGGCGCCCGAACTGCCGGCGCTCGGTCGCGTAGCGCACCGATGCGTCGACGCAGCCCTGGCAGACGCCGACGCAGCCGGCGGCGACCGAGAAGCGCCCGGCGTCCAGCGCGCTCATCGCGATCCGGAAGCCGCGCCCGACCTCGCCGAGCACGGCGTCGTCGGGCACGAAGACGCCGTCGAGCGACAGCGAGGCCGTGTCGGAGCCGTGCAGCCCCATCTTGTGATGGATCGGCGCGCTGGAGAAGCCGGGCGACGTCGTGTCGACGAGAAAGCAGGCCAGCCCGCGGTGGCCCAGCGCCGGGTCGGTCTGCGCGAAGACGAGCGCGACGCGCGCGTGGCTGCCGAGCGAGATCCACATCTTCGAGCCGTGCAGCTCCCAGCCGCCGTCGACGCGCGTCGCGCGCGTGCGCTGGCTGGCGGCGTCCGAGCCGGCCTCGGGCTCGGTCAGCCCGAAGCAGCCCAGCCACTCGCCGGAGCACAGCCGCGGCAGGTACGCGGCCTTCTGGCGCTCGCTGCCCCAGGCGAGGATCGTGCTCGCGACGAGCGACGTCTGCACGGAGACGACCGTGCGCATCGCGCTGTCGCCGCGGCCGATCTCCTCGAGGATGAGGGCGTACGTGACGTGGTCCAGGCCCGCGCCGCCGTACTCGCGCGGAACGATCGCCCCGAGGTAGCCCTGGGCGGCGAGCTTGCCGACGAGCTCGAGGTCGAAGTGCTCGTCGCGCGCGTTCTGGCGCGCCTGGGCGACGATCTCGCGGTCGGTGAACTCGCGCGCGGTCTCGCGGATGAGCTGCTGCTCGCCGGTGAGATCGAAGTCCATCGCGCTGCGGACGCTAGCGTGCGCACCGATGCGCGTGCTCCTCATCGGCGGCGGCTGCCGCGGCCTGGGCCTCGTCGGCGATCTCGTCGCCGACGGGCACGCGGTGCGCGCGGTCACGCGCCACGAGCGCCACCGCGCGCGGATCGAGGCCGCCGGCGCCGAGTGCTGGATCGGCGACCCCGACGTCGTGGGCACGCTGCGCTACGCGCTGGAGAACGTGACGATCCTCGTCTGGGCGCTCGGGACCGCCTCGGGCCCGGCCGACCGTGTCGCCGCGCTGTTCGGGCCCCGGCTGCACATGATGCTCTCCAAGACGATCGACACGACGGTCCGCGGGGTCGTCCTCGAGGCGGCCGGGACGGTCGATCCCGAGACGCTCGAGGCCGGCGTGCGAGAGCTGCGGCGCACCTGCGAGCTCAACGAGATCCCTCACGCGGTCCTCGCGGCCGATCCGGCCGAGCCCGCCGCCTGGGCGGTCGCGGCGCGTGCGGCGATCGACGGTCTGCTCGCGGCCCGCTGAGCCATCTTGGACAGCTCCTGCGCGCAGCCCTGAACAGTTTGGGCCGCCGCCCGGAGCCCGCGCGGGGAGACGCGAACCTGCGGCGATGATCAGGGTCTGTATCGCCGACGACCACCGGCTCATCCGCTCGGGGGTCCGCGCCGCGCTGACCGAGGCGGGCTTCGAGGTCGCGGGCGAGGCGTCCAGCGGCGATCAGGTCATGGCGATGGTCGACGATCACGAGCCCGATGTCGTCCTGCTCGACCTGCGGATGCCCGGCGCCGACAGCATCAGCTGCGTGCGGGCGATCGGCGAGCGCCACCCCGACGTGCGCGTCGTCATGCTCTCGGCCTCCGAGGACCCCGACGACATCGAGGCCGCGCTCGCCGCGGGCGCGAGCGCCTACGTCGGCAAGCGGATCGCCCCGGCCGACCTCGGCTCGGCGCTGCGCCAGATCGTCGAGGGGACCGTGCCCCACCGCGCCCGCAGCGTGGACGCCGGGCGCGCGGACGCCCTCGGGCTCACCGATCGCGAGCGCACGATGCTCGACGCCCTCGGCCGCGGCCTGAGCACGAAGGCGATCAGCCGCGAGCTGTGGATCACGGAGAAGACCGTGAAGTTCCACCTGACCAACGTGTATCGCAAGCTCGGCGTCCACAACCGGGCGTCGGCGATGCGCTACGCCTACGAGCACGGCCTCGTCGCGCCGCCGGGCGCATCGAGCGGCAACGCGCTCAGCACCTGAGCGGCTCCGCTGCTCCCCGCGTTCAGCGCCGGCTCAGCGGGCCGGCCATGCGCTGCCCCGGCGACCTGCGCCGCAGCGACGTCAGCGCGCGCCGGCTGAGGGGGTTGCCCTCGCGGTAGGCGATCTCGACGCCGGCGCGAAGGTCCTGCGTCCAGCCCCACTTCGGCAGCGCGCGCAGGTCGCGCGCGCTCTCGGTGCAGTGATGGCAGACGACGACGATCCCGGTGCGCGGCGCGACCTCGGCGAGGTGCGCGATGACGCGGCCAGCCGGCTTCTCGCAGTCCGTCGCGTCGAGCACGAGCACGTCGGCGCGCTCCTGCTCCAGCAGCGCGGCGACGCCCTCCGGATCGGTCGGGGCGACGGTGGCGAACGCGACCGGGCCGAGCTCGGTGAGCACCGTCGTCGTGCGATCTCGATACCCGTCGTCGGCGCTGAGGACGAGCGTGCGGACCGGCCGCAGCCGGATGACCGGAGCGAGCGTCTCCAGTTCCTCCGGGATGAGATCGGCCTCACGCATCGAGCGCGCCCCCCGCGTCCATGGAGGCAGTGTGGACGGTGGCGCGGACGGTTGCCCCCGACGAAGGTCGAGGATTGATTCTGGACCTAGATCCCGTGGTGGGCGCGCGCTCCGGCGGCGAGAGTGCGGGATGCCGGACAAGGACGGTCACGGCCCTCCGCCAGGGGGGCGGGCTGCCTCGCACACCGACCCACTGGACCGAGGAGAACGCCATGAGCACCCTGACCACGCCGCCGCCCCGAACCCGCCCCCGCAGCACCTGCTCGGCGAGCCCCGTCGGGTCGCGCCCGAAGCTGTCGAGCGTCGAGACGCGCGAGCTGTGGCGGCGCTTCACCTGCGACGGCGACCGCGCGGCGCGCGATCGCCTCGTGCTCGGCTACGCCCCGCTTGTGCACTACGTCGCCGGCAAGATGACGAGCGCGCTGCCGTCGCACGTCGAGCGCGCCGACCTCGTCTCCTACGGCTTCGGTGGGCTCATCGGCGCGATCGAGCGCTTCGAGCCCGGCCGCGGGACCCGCTTCGAGGGCTTCGCGCTCATGCGGATCAAGGGCGCGATGATCGACGAGCTGCGCGCGGCCGACTGGCTGCCGCGCTCGCTGCGAGCGCGCGCGCGGGAGATCGAGCGCGCCAGCGCGCGCCTGGAGCACGAGCTCGGGCGCATCCCGGCCGAGGCCGAGCTGGCCGAGCGCGTCGGCGTCTCCGTGCGCGAGCTCGACGAGGCGCTCGGCGCGATCTCGCGCTCGGCCTTCATCGCGCTCGACGCGACGCTTTCCCTCGTCGACACGACCGAGGACCACCTGACGCTCCTGGACACCGTCGCGGATCCCGGCGCCGAGGACCCGTTCACGGCGCTCGACGTCGCCGATCGCCGCCGGCGCGTCATGGCCGCCGTCGCGCGCCTGCCCGAGCGCGAGCGGATCGTCGTGGCGCTGTACTACTACGAGGGGCTCAAGCTGCGCGAGATCGGCGAGATCCTCGGCGTCGTCGAGTCGCGCGTGTCGCAGCTGCGCACGCGCGCGGTCCTGCACCTGCGCGGCGTCATCGCCGAGGACGAGCTCGCGGCGTAGCCGCTCAGCGCAGGGGCACGAAGCGCACGGCGTCGAGCAGGGTGCGCTCCAGGCCGCCGGCGTGACGGCGCACGAGCACGAGCCGCTCGCCGCCGTCGCCGGCGACCGGGGCGATGAGCCGCCCGCCGACGGCGAGCTGCTCCTCGAGCGCCGCGGGCACCGCGTCGCTCGCCGTCGCCGCGACGTTGACGGCGTCGTAGGGCGCATGCTCGGGCAGGCCGGCGGCGCCGTCGCCGGCGACGACGGTCACGTTGCGCAGGCCGCACGACGCGAGCGTGCGCGCGGCCCGCTCGGCGAGGTCCTCGTCGAGCTCGATGCCGTACACGCGCGAGCACAGCCGCGACAGCACCGCGGCGTGGTAGCCCGACCCGGTGCCGACGTCGAGCGCGACGTCGTCCTCGGAGAGCTCGAGCAGCTCGCACATGCGCGCGACGAGCGAGGGCTGGGAGATCGTCTGACCGTTGCCGATCGGCAGCGCGCGGTCGAGGTAGGCGAAGCGCTCCAGCGCGGGCGGCACGAAGCGCTCGCGGGGCACGTCTCCGACGGCCGCGAGCACGCGGTCGTCGCCGATCCGCGACCGGAGGCGACGTAGGAGCTGCTCGCGGCCCATCGCCGCCCGCCTAGGGGCCGGCTCCGTCGAGCAACGGGTCGATGCGCGCGAGCAGGTCGCTGACGATCCGCGCCGTCGCGCCCCAGACGACCGCCGCCTCGCTGACGTCGTAGACGTCGGTGCGAAACGGGATCCCGCGGTGCAGCAGCCGGCGCCGCGTGCGCGCCGCGCGCAGGTCGGCGAGCCGCAGCTCGAGCACCTCGGCGACCTCGCGCGCCGACGGCGTCCAGATGCGGCCGGGCTCGATGATCCCGACGTACGGATACACGCCGTAGCTCGTGGCGACGGTCGGCGTCGGCGTCAGGGCGCCGACGATCTGCACGGCGTCGCGCGGCAGCCCGATCTCCTCCTCGGCCTCGCGTAGCGCGGTCATCTGCAGGGTCGCGTCGCCGGGATCGCGGCGCCCGCCGGGAAAGGAGATCTCCCCGGCGTGGCTGCGCAGGTCGTGCTTGCGGCGGGTCAGGACGGCGTGCAGGTCGCCGCCCTGGACGTAGAGCGCCACGAGCACGGCGGCCTTCGTCCGGCCGTGGACCTCCAGCGAGGTCGCCTCGGCGGGGTCCAGGAGGACCGCGCGCAGCGCGTCAGGCAGCGAGCTCGGTGCGCTCGACACGCTCGTCGAACATGACCTCGCCATCGAGCGTGCGGTGCACCGGGCACTTCGTCGCGATGACCTTCAGGCGCTGCACCTGCTCGTCGGTGAGGCCGGAGGGCAGGCGCAGCGTCAGCGAGAACCTCGTCGGGCAGCCGCGCTCGGCCGGCGTGTAGTCGCAGACGACCTCGACGTCGGAGAGGTCCCAGCCCTTGCGCGCGGCGTACATCTCCATCGTCACCGCGGTGCACGAGGCGAGGCTCGCGGCGAGCAGCTCCTGCGGGCAGGGGGCCGCGTCCTCGCCGCCGGAATCGGTCGGTTCGTCGCAGGTCAGGCGGTGCTGGCGGACCTTGACGACGTGCCGGTAGCCGTCGATCCGCTGGGCCGATGCATGCATGTCATGGATGCTACTCCGGGTCCGCCAGCGGGTGGAACAGCAGTCCGGTCGGGACCTTCGGGAAGAAGTACGTCGACTTCGGCGGCATGTTCACGCCCGCGGCGGCGATCTCCTGGATCTGCGCGACGGGGATGCCGCGCAGGAAGAAGCCGGCGTCGTATGCGCCCGACTCGACGAGCTCGCGGGCCTCCTCGAAGGAGCGCGCGTAGCCGAGCCCGCGCAGGTGCGAGATGTCGTCCTCGTCGAGGCCGAGCGGTCCCCTGAGCACGAGCGCCTCGAGGACGGCGGTGTCCAGCCGGCGGTAGGGCGCGGGCATGTCCGCGAGCGCCTCGTCGGCGATCGACTGATCCTTGAGCGTCAGGCGCACCGGGCGCAGCAGGTGGCTGTCCATATAGCCCATCTGGATCGTCCCGTCGCCGTCGCCGGGCGGGACGAGGTCCTCTACCTCGATCGGCTCGATGTCGAAGGCCGCCCGCAGCGCCGCGGCGAGCGTCTCGGGCTTCTCGGTGCCCTTGAGGCCGTCGACGAGCCGGTGCGTGGGGAAGACGGTCAGGCCCTCGTCCTGCAGCGCGACGAGGCACATGAGCACGTAACGGTGCGGTCCCTCGCCGCCGATCTCCTCGGCGTAGACGCGCGCGGTCTCGTAGCGGTGGTGTCCGTCGGCGATGAGCAGCTCGGCGCCGGCGATCGCCTCCTGGGCGGCCGCGATCGCCGCGGGGTCGGCGATCCGCCAGAGGCGGTTGTGCGTGCCGTCGTCGTCGGTGACCTCGCCGAAGGGCTCCTCGCGCAGCGCGGGCTCGAGCGCGCGCCAGGCGCGCAGCTCGGGATCGGAGTACAGCGAGAAGATCGGCGACAGGTTGGCGCGCGTCGCGCGCGTGAGGCGCAGGCGGTCCTCCTTCGGGCCGGGATGCGTGCGCTCGTGCGGGCGGATCGCGCCGGGGCCGTAGTCCTCGATCCGCACGCGGGCGAAGAAGCCGTTGCGGGTGAGCCTGCGGCCGTCGGGCCCGGTGTAGTCCTGCACGAGCGCCCACAGGGCGGGCTCGCCGTCCTGGACGACCGCGCCCTCGGCGCACCAGGCGTCCAGCAGCGCGGCCGCGTGCTCGTAGCGGTCGCCGCCGTCGGGGTCCTCGGGCAGGTCGATCGAGACGGCGTTGTGCGGCGCGCGCGCGGCGAGGCCGGCGCGCTGGTCGGCGTCGATGACGTCGTACGGGGGCGCCGCGAGGTTCTGCAGCGGGCCCGCGACGGCGGGGTCGTAGTGCAGCGCGCGGAGCGGCTCGACATGGGCCATCGGCGCTGGAGACTAGCCGCCCGGCGCGCGACCGGCCCGGCGGGCCTCAGCGAAACGCGCGCGAGCCGAAGTCCGTCGTGTATGTCGCCGCGCGCCCACCGTCGAGGCGGCGGGGCGCGCCGGTGACGACGCCGATCCCGATGTGGCGAAAGCGGCGGTCCAGGATGTTGCGCCGGTGCCCGGCGGAGCGCATCCACGAGCGCACGATCCCGCGCGGCGTGGCGAGCTCGCCCGAGCCCCAGGCGATGTTCTCGCCCAGCGACCAGCGGCGCACGCGGCGGCCGATGTAGCGCGTGCCTCCGCGCACCCTGCTCGTCAGTGTCGAGCCGCCGGGGCTGACGTGGTCGAAGAAGCGGTGGCGCACCATGCTCGCGCTGTAGCGCCGCGCCGCCCGCGCGAGCTGGGGGTGCGTGCGCAGCCGCGGGCGGCCGCGCTTGCGGCGCTCGGCGTTGAGCAGGCACAGCGTCGCGGAGGTCACGCGCTTGACGTTGCCCGCCGACGGGACGAGGTCGGCGTCCCGGCAGGACGTGTGGGAGGCCGTGGCGGGGGCCGGCGCCACCAGCAGGGCGGCGGCGACGAGAACGGCGAACAGCGGGCGGACGATCCGTGTCACACCATGGCCCTCGACCGGCCAGTCGTCGTCCATCTGCGATCCGCGGGCTCGCTGGACGCATGTCCGATTCGCGCCCCGGCGGGCACCCGCGCGGACGGCGCGCGTGCGAAGGAGGGCCCCAGGCCCTACCGTTCAGGCCGCAGCGGGATGTAGCTCAGCCTGGTAGAGCACCGCGTTTGGGACGCGGGGGTCGTCGGTTCGAATCCGGCCATCCCGACTGACGGACAGCCCGCCCCGGTAGCTCAGCTGGATAGAGCAGCGGACTTCTAATCCGCAGGTCGCAGGTTCGAATCCTGCCCGGGGTGCTTGGGAATGGGCTGCTCATCGAGGCGCTCTTGCGCAAGCGGGATACGACGATGAAGTACCTGCAACGACGCGCCGCGCTGTCGGCGAATGCCCTCGGCGACGAGCGCGGCCTCTCGGGACGACGACGATCGCTCGGGCCGACATCCTGCGCGCTCGGCGCGTTTCGGGCCTTGCGACGTGTGTCGCGCCGGGGAGGCGGCCCGTGCCCCAAGCCTCGGGTTTCGTGACCTGACTCACGCGGACTGCCGTCGCCCCGTGTTGTACATGCGCGCCGGTGCAGTCACCGAGATGACCCCGTGATCGTCGGGGAGCAAGCGTCTCCCGGTCGCCGCGGAGGCGCACGCTATGGGCGAAAGGCGCAGTCGCCCGCGACCGACCGTGAGGGGTTGAGCACATGGGGACGCATTCACATGACCCCCGGGTAGGAGGGCCGGGCCGTGCGGGGTCTGGCGCGAAGCGTCCCGCTGTGGGACGCAATCCACATGCGGTCGCGCGCTCCCAGCCATCCTCGCCACGCTTGCGCCGGGCGCCGGCGCGGGTCGCGCCACCAGCCGACGCTCGCGACGACCGCGGCGCAGCCACGCATCGCCGCCGACACGAACCGAGGACCCGCTTCCCGCCTGCCTGCAAGCGCTGGACCGGGCGCCCGCACGACCGGATTGCATGCACTGAGCAGCCCGGATCCGCACCGGCAGCGTTCCGCTCCCGCGTGACAGGAGCACTCTCGACTCCACTCGACGGAGCGCTCCTGCTCGGGCAGCGGGGTTCCAGCGCCGCTCGCCGAGAGTGCGCTCCTGCAGGCGGAAGCGGAAGCCTGACGAGGGACGGATGATCGGCGCATGGAGGACCCAGAACGTCGACTACGGCAGACACTGGCCCGGCTCATCCAGTCCCGAGCCGAGGATGCCGGTCGAGAGCCCGTGGATAACGGAGCGCGCTTCCAGGCCGTCGCGCTCGTCCGTCTCTGGCAGGCCGCCGGGGAGGAGTGGGATCAACCCGAAGCGTTCGGTCATTTCGACCACCTGATGGCGGACGTCGAGTTGCGTTCCGCAGTCATCGGCGTGTCGAACGACGAGCTGACGTCAGCAGCCCGAGCCGTGGCCGAAGCGGCGCGCACGCTGTCGTAGGCGGCTTCTGCATCAAGGGAGCACGCGCCCGCTGCAGGGTCGGCGCGACCCGGGCGGCTACGGCCCGCCCGCAAGCGCCTGCAGTGCGGCGCCAACGGGCAGTCGTGCATGATCCCGTTCGGCAACGACACGATCCAGGCGCGCGACGGCGAGGTCGACCCGATCGACTGCGGCCCGGGCCGGGACGTCGCGGTCGTCGACGCGATCGACGTCATGGCGTCCGACTGCGAGACCGTCGAGCGAGGCGGGGCGGGGGCCGTCGCGGGCGGCGGCGGCGCGGGCGGGCACGGTCCCGGGGGCGATCAGCCGCGCCCGGACGCGGCTGCCCGGATGCGCGTGCGCGCGGTCGGGCGGCCGCGATCGATGCTCGTCGTGCGCCTGAGCGGCATGCGCACCGGAGCGGTCGTCGTGCGCGCCCGGCTGGGCCGCCGCGTCGTGGCGAGTGCGCGGGCGACGGTCGGCCGCGACGGCACGGCGACCGTGCGGCTGCGGCTCTCGCCGGCGGCGCGCCGCCCGCTGGCGGCGCGCGGCCTGCTGCGGCTGAGGGTCACCGCGGGGACGCTGTCGCGCGCGCTCACGGCGCGCCGCTGAGGGCGCCCCCGCCGTGCGACTACGCGATCCCGAGGACGAGCGCGAGCAGCATGAGGGCGGAGCCCGCCAGTGCGATGACCATGACGCCCGTGCCGAGGTCGATCATCGCCTTGGAGATGTCGAACGTGTCGTTGCTCATGTCACTGCCTCCAGTCGGACAGGTGCTTTGGCTGGGTACGGGGCCGGCCGACGGCGATGTCAGGCGCCGGCGGCGCGACGGTGGGCCGGGGGCTGCGGCCGGCCCGACCGGACCGCCGCCGCCGTCCGGCAGCCGGCCTCAGCAGGCCGGGACCGCGCCGCCCGTCGGGGGCAGGGGACCGGGCGGCCACGTGAAGCGGTCCGCGATCTCGCGGGCGATCTCGACGATTCTGCGTGCCACTGGATCCACCTCCCCGTCGTCGTTGGCGTGGGCCGCTGTGCGATCGGCCGTGCTCCGTCCAATAGGACGGCCGCCGGCGGGCGTCAACCCCGGCGGCTCGTCCGCGCGCCGGTCCCTCGTCCCGCGTGCCCGCCGCGTCAGCCCGTTCGTCCCGCGTGCCCGCCGCGTCAGCCCGCGGTGCCCGCGGCGCTCGCGCCGCCGCCCCGCGCGGCGGCGAGCTTGCCCAGCGCGCGGCGCTCGATCTGGCGCACGCGCTCGCCGCTGAGGCCGAGCCGGTCTCCGACGCCGCGCAGCGACAGCTCGCCGTCCGCCTCGCCCAGGCCGTAGCGCGCGCGCAGGACCTCACGCTCGCGGTCGCTGAGCCCGGCCAGCAGCGCGTGGAGCTCGTCGGCCTCCACGGCCGCGAGGACGCGCTCGTACTCGTCCTCGGCGAGAGGGTCGGCGAGCAGCTCGCCGAACGTGCCGAGGTCCTCGTCTGAGCTCGTCACCGGCTCCTGCAGCGAGCGCGGCGCGCGCTCGGTCGCGAGCAGGTCGTCGACCTGGTCGGGCGACAGGCCGGTGGCGGCCGCGAGCTCGTCGCGGGTCGGCTCGCGACCGTGCCGCTGGACGGCCTCGCGGTGCGCCTGCTTGAGGCGCGCGAGGTGGCGCAGCGCGCGGTCGGAGAGCACGACCGGGCGCGTCAGCTCGGCGACGAGCTGCTGCATGGCATGGCGCACCCACCACGTCGCGTAGCCCCAGAACGGGACCCCCCGCTCGGGATCGAAGCGCTCCAGCGCGCGCAGCAGGCCGACGACGCCCTCCTGCAGGAGCTCCAGGCGCTGCACGTGCCCGCTGCGGTAGGTCCGGGCGATCGCCGAGATGAACGGCATGAAGGCCTCGACGAGCCGCGCCCGCGCAGCGCGGTCGCCGCGCCGGGCGGCGAGCACGAGCCGCAGCTCGGCGTCCTCGTCGAGCACGTCGCGCCGGCCGAGCGTCTCGATGTAGGCCCCGCCGACGGCGCTGCGCGGCGCGACCCGGCGCCCGAGGTCGCGCGCCAGGTCGCGGTCGAGCAGCTGGCCGCGGGAGATCTCGGCGCGCAGCTCCTCGGCCCGGAGGCGCGGCTCGTCGCGCCCGCTCGGGGCGTCGTCGCCCGCCGTCGCCTGCGTCGATCCCTCCTCGGACATGCAATGCCTTCTACCCGCTTATCGCGGCGAAGCCGGGGCTCGGTCGCGCTCTCGTTCGGGACCGGGCGGATCGGCCGGGCGCGGCCGGTCGCCGGCCCGGCGGTTGACCGCGCGCGCCCAGGGTAGGTACCCCCTGCACTGGATGCGCTGCGCGTGCTCGCGAGCGCCCGACACGTCAGGAATCCGCGTGAACATCGAGCAAGGACCCCCGCCGGACGCGATCGGGCGGGCCAGCGCAGGCCCACCGCACTCGCCGGTCGACGGCGTGCTCGGCGCGATCGGCGACACGCCGCTCGTCGCGCTGCGCCGCTACCTCGACGATCCCGGCATCCACGTCTGGGCCAAGCTCGAGGCGTCCAACCCCGGCGGCAGCATGAAGGATCGCCCCGCCGCCCGGATGATCGCCGACGCGCTGGCGCAGGGGCGCATCGCCCCCGGCTGGACGATCGTCGAATCCAGCTCGGGGAACATGGGCGTCGGGCTCGCGCAGGCCTGCCGCTACCACGGCCTGGACCTCATCTGCGTCGTCGACGAGCGCGCGCACGACACGAACGTGCGGACGCTGCGGGCGCTGGGCGCGGACGTCCGCGTCGTCACGCGCCCCGACCCCGAGACCGGCGACCTGCTCGCCGCCCGCATCGCGCTCGTGCGCGAGCTGCTGGCGACGACGCCCGACGCCTACTGGCCCAACCAGTACGCCAACCCGTCCAACGCCGCGGCGCACGCCGACGGCACGATGCGCGAGATCGACGAGGCGCTGGGCGGCGAGCTCGACTACCTGTTCGTCGCGACGAGCACGGCCGGGACGCTGCGCGGCTGCTGCGACCACCTGCGCCGCCGGGGCCGCGCCACGCGCGTCGTCGCGGTCGACGCCGTCGGCAGCGCGCTCTTCGGCGGCATCCGCGGGGCCCGCGAGCTGCCCGGCTTCGGCGCCGGGGTCGAGACGGAGCTGTCGCGCTCGGCGCGCCCGGACCAGGTCGTGCGGGTCTCCGACCTGGACTGCGTGCTCGGCTGCCGCCGGCTGGTCCAGCGCGAGGCGATCCTCGCCGGCGGCTCGTCGGGCGCGGTCGCCGCGGCGCTGCTCGCCGCCGCGCCCTCGCTGCCGCGGGGCAGCCGCTGCGCGCTCATCCTGCCCGACGGCGGCGCCGGCTACCTGCGCACGATCTACGACGACGAGTGGGTCGCCCGCCGGCTCGGTCATGAGGCCGGCGACCTCGACGCGCTGCTCGGCGGCGACCGGCCCGAGCCCGAGCCCGAGCCCGAGCCCGAGCCCGAGCCCGCGGCGGCCTGACGCATGCGAGCGGGTGACGAGCCGGGCGCCGCCCTGCGCGTGGCGATCGCCGGCGTCGGGCCGAAGGGCCTCTTCGCCCTAGAGCGGCTGCTGAGCCACGCGCGCGCGGCGGGGACGTCCGCCCGGCTGGTCGTCGATCTCTACGAGGCGCACCCGCATCCGGGCGCGGGCCCGGTCTACGACCCCGAGCAGCCGGAGTACCTGCGGATGAACTTCGCCGCCGAGCACCTGAACCTGTGGTGCGAGGGGAGCCTGGCCGTGCCCGCCGCCGAGCGGCTGTCGTTTCTCGACTGGCGGCGGGAGACCGGCGACGGCGCCTCGAACGACCGCTACCCGCCCCGGGCCGACGTCGGGCGCTACCTCGCGGACGGGCTCGCGCGGATGCGCCGCCACGCGCCGCCCGGCGTGGAGATCGCGCTGCGTGCCGAGCCGGTCCGGGCGCTCGAGCGCGACGACGGCGCGTGGACGGTGCTCACCTGCGGCGGCGCGGCGCGGGCGGGCTACGACGAGGTCCTCGTCGCGGTCGGCCACCGCACGTCGGCCGGCGACTGGCCGGCCGGCCCCTGGCCGCACGCGGCGCCGCTCGTGCCCCGCGTCTTCCCCGTCGCGCGGTGGCTGTCGCCGCAGCGAGTCGCGGCGGGGGCGACCGTCGCCGTGCGCGGCTTCGCGCTCACCTTCCTCGACGCCGCGCTCGCGCTCACGGAGGGACGCGGCGCGACGTTCGGCACCGACGGGCACCCTTATCGCCTGCGCCACGTCCCGGCGGACGGCGAGGCCGGGCTGATCGTGCCCTTCGCCCGTGTGGGACGCCCGATGCTCGCCAAGCCCGAGCCGGGGCTCGCCGCGGGCGTCCCGGCGCTGGAGGAGATCGCCGGCGCGGCGCGCGCGCAGGTGCTGGCGCTCGCCGGCGACGCCGGCGTGCGCGACGCGCTGCCGGCCGTGCTCGCGCCGGCGGCGGCCGCGAGCCTGCTCGCCGCGCGGGGCCACGAACCGCGCGGCGAGCGCCTGCGACGAGCGGCGGACGCGGCGCGGGCGTGGCTGACGGCGGCCTGCGACGGAGCGATCCCGCCGGCCGGGCTCGGCCCCGCCGAGGAGATCGAGCGCTCGCTGGCGGTCGGCGCGGGGCTCGCGGCGCCCGACCTCTCGTGGGCGCTCGGACACACCTGGCGCAGCGTGTATCCCGCGCTCGTGACGCGGCTCGGCGGCGACGGCCTGCCCGAGGGCGGGTGGCCCGCGTTTCACCGGCTCGCCGCCCAGATGGAGCGCGTCGCCTTCGGCCCCCCGGCCGTCAACGCGGCGAAGCTGCTCGCGCTCGTCGAGGCCGGGCGCGTCGACCTGCGCCACGTCGCCGCGGGCCGGATCGCCGAGCGCGAAGCGACGACCGTCATCCGCAGCGAGCGCGGCGAGACGGCCGTCGACGTCGTCGTCGATGCGGTGCTCGCCGAGCCCGGCGCGCGGCGATCGGACACGGGGCTGCTCGAGCGCCTCGTCGCGGACGGGCACGCGCGCATCGCGGGCGGGCGCCGCGGGCTCGACGTGACGTCCGACGCGGGCTGCGTCGGCGCCGGCGGAGCGCGCACCGCGGGGCTGTCGGCGGTCGGGCGCCCGACGGAGGACTCCGTCATCGGCAACGACACCCTCAGTCGCACCCTGCATCCGCAGGCCGACGCGTGGGCGGCCCGCGTCGCGGGCCGCGCGGCTCGCGGGCCGTCGCGCGGCGCGGTCGCGCTCGGGGTCGCGTGAGCGCCGCCGCGACCGATCGGGAGGCGGCGGTGCGGGAGTCGTGCGCCGGCGTGGTGGCGCTGCCGGCCCGCCTGGAGCCGTGGCAGCTCGACGTGTGCCGCCGGCCCGAGCTCCTCGACGCGTGGCTGACGGAGTTCGGCTCGCCGGTCAACCTGCTGCACGCGGCGCCGATGGCGCGCAACGCCGCCGAGCTGCGCGACGCCGCCGCGCGCTTCGGCGTCGACCTCGCGATCTACTTCGCCCGCAAGGCCAACAAGGCGCTCGGGCTCGTCGACGAGGCGCGCCGCCTCGGCCTCGGCGTCGATCTCGCGAGCGAGCGGGAGCTCGCGCAGGTCCTCGAGCGCGGCGTGCCCGGCGACGCGCTCGTCATGACCGCGGCGGTCAAGCCCGAGGCGCTGCTGGAGCGCTGCGTCTCGTCGCATACGACGATCGTCGTCGACAACGCCGACGAGCTGCGGCTCGCCGGCCGCGTCGCCGAGCGGATGCGGCGGACGGCCTCGATCGCGCCGCGCCTCGCGCCGGCGCTCGCCGGCGGGCGCCTGCCGACGCGGTTCGGCTTCGATCCGGAGGAGGTCGCGGGCGCCGTCTCCGCTCACGATCCGCAGGGCGCGACCTCGCCGCTGAGGATCGACGGGGTGCACTTCCATCTCGACGGCTACGACGCGGCCGACCGCGTCACGGCGATCGACCAGGCGCTCGGAGTCGTGGACGCGCTGCGCCGGCGCGGCCACGCGCCGGCGTTCCTCGACATCGGCGGCGGCGTCCCGATGAGCTACATCGACGACGCGGCGCCGTGGCGGCGGTTCTGGGACGAGCACCGCGAGGCGCTGCTCGGCCGGCGCCCCGCGCTGACGTTCGAGGGCCACGGCCTCGGGCTGCTCGCCCACGAGGGCGAGATCCTCGGGCGCCCCGCCGTCTATCCCTACCACCAGTCCCCGATCCGCGGCCCGTGGCTGGAGGGCATCCTCGCGGCTGCGCTGCCGTCGGGCGGCGCCTCGGTCGCCGCCGCGATCCGCGAGCGCGGGCTGGGGCTGCGCTGCGAGCCGGGCCGGGCGCTGCTGGACGGCTGCGGGCTGACGGCGGCCCGCGTCGCCTACCGCAAGCAGCGCCGCGACGGCGCCTGGCTCATCGGGGTCGAGATGAACCGCACGCAGTGCCGCTCGACGTCGGAGGACTTCCTCGTCGATCCGCTGCTCGTCCGTCCCGGCGGCGGCGACGAGCGCGGCGGGCCCCCGACCGGGGCGATCGAGGGCTACCTCGTCGGCGCGTACTGCATCGAGCGCGAGCTGCTCACGTGGCGGCGGATGCGCTTCCCCGACGGCGTGCGGGTCGGCGACGTGGTCGTGTTCCCGAACACCGCCGGCTACCTCATGCACATCCTCGAGAGCAGCTCGCACCAGATCCCGCTGGCGCGCAACCTCCTGCTCGACGGCGACGGGCGGGCGCGCCTGGATCCGATCGACGGCGGTTGACGCCCGCGGCGCGGGCGCCGAACCCCGCCGAGGGCGAACGGCACGACGACTGGATCGGCCGGCGCTGCGACGTCGCTCCGGCGATCACGCCGCCGCGGCGGCCGCGGTCAGGTCGGCCATGAGCTCGGCGGCCTCGGCGTCGCCGAGTCCCTCGGCCTGGAGGCGATGCCAGGTCCAGAAGTCCAGCGCGACCGCCAGCGTGGCGCGCAGCCGCCGCCGCCGCCGGCCGCGGGCCGCGAACCCGGCGCACAGCGCGTCGGCCAGCTCGGCCGCCTGAACGTCGGCGCCGCGCGCGAGCAGCTCGTCGAGGGCGGGGAGCACGGCGCGGTCGCGCAGGACGTTGGAGGCCATCGGCGCGCGCTCGCGATAGCCCTCGTACATGACGAGCAGCGCGGCGCGGACGCGCGCGCGCGGATCCTCGACGGCGAGCGCTGGGCCGAGGTCGGCCGGCGGGTGGCGGGCCATGAACTCGCCCTGGCACGCGGCGAACAGCTGGGCGTCCTCGGGGAAGTGGTTGTAGACAGTCAGCCGCGTGACGCCCGCGCGGCGCGCGATCTCGGCGACCGTCGTGCGCGCCGGCCCGACCTCCTCGTGCAGCGCCACGGTCGCGTCGACGATCCGCTGCCGGGTCTCGCGCTGGCGCTCGGCGCGCGCCCTGAGCTCGTATGGCCGCTTTTGAGTTGACATCGCGTTCAGCGGAATATACCGTGCTGCAAATCAGCAAACAACGCGTTCAGCGAAAGGACGGCAAGCGATGATCGGCACGAAGGCCAGGGTCCTCGGACCGAACGACGGGGCGGCGGGCGACCTCGGCTCGATCGGCGTGCGCTTCATGATCGGCGGCGGCGAGTCGGGCGGCGGGTTCTCGCTCGTCGAGCACCCGATGCCCCCGCGGGCGCTCGCGGCGCCGATGCACCGGCACGCCCGCGAGGACGAGTACAGCTTCGTGCTGGAGGGCCGCGTCGGCGCCAAGCTCGGCGACGAGGTCGTCTTCGGGGACACCGGCGACCTCATCTTCAAGCCCCGCAACCAGTGGCACACGTTCTGGAACGCCGGCGACGAGCCCGCGCGGATCCTCGAGATCATCTCCCCGGCGGGCTTCGAGGCGTTCTTCGAGGAGCTGACGGCGCTGCCGGCCGCAGCGCCGCCGCCGACCCCGCAGCAGCTCGTCGCGGTCGCCGAGCGCTACGGCCTGGAGTTCGACTTCGCGAGCATCCCGGCGCTCGTCGAGGAGCACGGGCTCAGGTTCGGCCCGGCCTGACCCGCGCGGCGCGCGGACCGGCGGGGCGGACCGGCGGGGCGGCCCGGCCCTCCACGCGCGCCATGGCCACGAGACGTCCAGTGGGCCCGGTGTCAGAACAGGACCGCCTTCGCGATGCCGTCCAGGGCGACGGTCTCGTAGGTCTGTCCCGGGCCCGGGGGCGGCCCGGCGATCGTCGTGCGGTTCGTCGTGCGGATCGCGACCGTCTCGAACGCCGACTCGCGCTCGTTGCCGAGCCTGATCGACGGCAGCAGCAGCGTGAGCGTGATCGTGTGCAGGTCGGGCACGGTCGCCAGCGTCACGGTGACCTCGCTGTCGAGCGCGCTGGGCAGCAGCTCGATCTGGTTGCCGGAGAAGCTCAGCTCGCCGTCGGGGCCGCGGTAGCTGAGCTGCGGCGGGCCGGCGAAGCTGCTCGTCGAGTACGTGACCTCGGTCTCCTCGCAGCGCAGCTCGAAGAGATTGGCTTCCTGGGTGGCGGTGGCCATCGGGTACCTCCGGTGTCGGGCGGCACCTCCCCAATGCCAATGATCCGCCTCGCTCGGGCCGCGCGGCGTGATCTTCGTCACGCAGCGCGGGGGAGGGAGGGGGTCGGGGGCGCGGCGGCCGCTCGGGGCGGCGGCTCGGGGCCGCTCGGGGCGGCCGCCCGGGGAAGGCGTCAGGCCTTCCACTTCACCGAGCACCCGCGCGCGCGGGTGTCGGTTGTCGGCGGGTCGCCGCCGGCGAGGATCGCGTCGAGCGCGTCGCGCACGTAGGCGGCGTTCTGGGCCGGGTCCTGGTGGTCGGCGTCCGGCGCGCCGCGGTAGCGCAGCCGCTGGTCGGCGTCGAGCACGAAGACGTGCGGCGTGACCTGGGCGCCGAGCGCGCGGGCGACCTCCTGCGACTCGTCGTGGAGGTAGGGGATCGGCCAGTCCTGGTCGCGGACGAAGCGCGCCATCGCCTCGGGCGCGTCGGCCGGATAGCGCTCGGCGTCGTTGGCCGCGATCCCGAGGACGCGCACGCCGCGCGGCGCGTAGTCCTCCGCGACCGCGCGCAGGCGCGGGTTCCAGGCGACGACGTAGGGGCAGTGGTTGCACGTCACGACGAGCACGGTCGCCGGCGGCGCGGGGTCGGCGGGCACGACGTGCGTCGCGCCCTCGGTGTCCTCCAGCGAGAACGCCGGGACGGGATCGCCGAGTTCGAAGCTCATGCCCCGCATGATCCCAGGCGCGACCCCGCTGCTAGATTCAGGAAGGCACGGTGGGCGTAGCTCAGCTGGTAGAGCTCCTGGTTGTGGTCCAGGCGGTCGCGGGTTCAAGTCCCGTCGCTCACCCTCGCGAAGGTCCTGCTACGGCGGGGTTTCTGCGTTTTTGCGGGGAGTTTGGAGCGGCGCCAGGGTACCAGGGGGGTACCGAAGTCGCTCGTTGCTGAGCGGCGATGCGCCAACTCTTGGCTCTGCACGGGCTCGCCAGTTCGTAGGCGAACTCGTGCCACCAGGCAGAAACGGCATGGCGATCCTTGAGCGCGCCGTCGCCACCGACGTATACGTCATGCTGCCGGACCACAACCGGGTGCGGACGTCTGCAGTGCCGCTATCACGCGAAAGCGAAACTCGGGCGCGCGAGGCCGGTCGGGTACCGACAGGCTCCAAGCCGCTCGCGAGCCGCGCCGCGCGATGGGTGGGTTAGTGTCCGCCTACGAGCAGGCAGTCTCTCATCCAGCGCGAGGAGGAACTCGCGCGCATCGACGCGGCGTTCGACGCGGCAATCGCTGGGAGGGGCGCGACGGTGCTCATCGAAGCCGATGCCGGAGTCGGCAAGACGAGCCTGCTCGCGGAGGCGCGTGCGCGCGCGGAGGCGGCGGCGATGGCCGTTCTGAGGGGACGCGGCTCGCAGCTGGAGAGTGACTACGCGATGGGGGTCGTGCGCCAATGCTTCGAGCCGGAGCTGCGCGCGCGGGCGGACGCGAGGTCGCTCACTGGATTCGCGAACGTCGCGGCGGCCGTGATCCTCGATCTTCCTGATGCCGTGCAGCCCGCGCCGGAGGCTGTCCTGCGTGGGCTGTACGCGCTGACGGCGCAGCTCGCCGGCGACCGTCCGCTGCTGCTGGCGATCGACGACGTCCACTGGGCTGACGAGGCGTCGCTGCGCTTCGCTGCCTACCTGGCGCTGCGGGTGGAGTCGCTGCCGGTCGTGCTGGTCGTCGGTACGCGTCCCGCAGAGAACGCCGCCGTCGCGGCCGTGCTCGACGAGCTGCGCCGCGATCCCCGGACCGACGTGCTCGAGCCCGCGCCGTTCGACATCGGCGGCGTCGAACGCTTCCTGCGCGCCGCGCAACGCGGCGTCGAACCCGAGTTCGCGGCCGCATGCCACGTCGCCACGGGCGGCAACCCGTTCCTGCTTGGCGAGCTCGTGCGCGCCCTGCGTGCCGAGCGGGTCGGGTTCACGGCTGCCGATGCCGGGCGCGTGGCGGAGGTCACGCCGCCGACCGTGGCGCGATCGGTTCGCGCGACGCTCGACCGGCTGGGCACGCGCTGCGAGGCGCTCGCGCGTTCCGTGGCCGTCCTCGGCGACGACGTCGACGTCGATCTCGCCGCCGCGCTCGCGGATGTCCCCACGATGGAGGCGACGTTCGCCGCGGGCGAGCTGAGTCGCGCCGGCCTGCTCGCCGACGCGACGCCACTGCGATTCTCCCACCCCCTGCTCGCGGCGGGCGCCCGTGCGACGCTGACCGCGGCGGAGCGGCTGGCAGCCCATACGCGTGCGGCGCAGCTCCTGCGCGAGCGCGGCGCCGGACCCGAGCGCGTGTCGCTGCAGCTCATGCATTCTGCGCCGGCCGGCGACCCGGCGGTCGTGGCCGACTTGCGTGCGGCCGCTCGTCGTGCCCGCGCTCGCGGCGCGCCGGCCACCGCTGCGGCACTGCTCGATCGCGCGCTGGCAGAGCCGCCGCCCGCCGCCGCTAGCCCCGAGTTGCGTTTCGAGCTCGCCGGCGCCCAGGCGGCCCTCGGGCAGACGATCGCCGCTGCGGCGAGCTTGCGAGCGGCCTACTCGGGCGCGGACGATCCGGTGCTGCGCGGCCACATCGTTCTCGCGCTGCTCGACGCGATCGGAGGCGACATGCGCGAGGTCTTCGCGCTGCACCGGCTGGTCCAGCAGGCGCGCGCCGACGTCGCTGCCCTGGACCCCGAGCTCGCGCTGCGACTGTGGTGCGCCGAGGCGATCAGCGGATCGCCGCACGACGTGCTCGAGCGCCACGCGGCGGCGCTGGAGCTTGCCGGCGACACGCTCGGCGAGGCGCTGGCGCTCGGCATCCTCATCGTGCCGCTCGTGTTCGGCGGATGCACGGCCGAGCAACTCGGCGACGTCGTTTCGCGCGTGTTCCGGCAGGCACGGCCGATCGCGGAGGAAGCCCCCGTCTCGCTCACGACGACGACGCTGCACCTGGGCCTGCTGTTGCTGGATCGCTTGGATGACGACCTGGCCCTCCTCGATGCCCAGATTGCCGTCGCGCAGCGGCGCGGCTCGACCGCCGACATCGCGATCACCTACGCGACCCGCGCCGCGATCCACCGCCGCGCCGGACGCCTGGGTGAGGCCGAGGCCGACGCGCGTACCGCGCTCGCCGCGGGCGGCGAGTCCGGCTGGGCTGGGGGTGGTGAGGGCGCGATCATTCCGCTCGTGGGCACGCTCGTCGACCAGGGCCGCCTCGAAGACGCCGAGCGCCAGGTCGCTGCGGCCTACCCCGAGGGACGCGAGATCGTCGACCACCCGCACATGAACTTCCTGCTGCTCGAGCGCATGGGCCTGCGGATCGGCCAGGGCCGCCGGGAGGAGGCGTTCGCCGACTGGACCGAAGCGCTGCGCCGGGCAGAGGCGCTGTTCGGCATCGACGCCGTCGTCTGGACCCCGTGGATGTGCTCCGCGGCCGGCCTGCACGCCGCGCGTGGCGAGCGCGACGCGGCGGTCGCGCTCGTCGAGCGAGCGCTCAGGATCGCGCAGAGGTGGGGGCTGCCCGGGCCTCTCGGCACGGTGCTTACAGCGCGCGCGCGGGTGGAGGCGCGCGACGCGGCGATCGCGACGCTTCGCGACGCCGTCGACGTGCTGCGCGCGGCACCCGCGCGCCTGGAGCTCGCGCGCGCGCTCGTGTCTCTCGGCGGTGCGCTGCGCCGGCGCGGCGACCGCGTCGCCAGCCGCGAGCCGCTGCGCGAGGGGTTCGAGCTCGCGATCGACTGCGGCGCGCAAGGGCTCGCGGATACGGCTCGCGCCGAGCTGCGGGCGAGCGGCGTCCGGATCCGGCGCGAGGTGCCCGACGGCGTCGAGGGTCTCACGGCGAGCGAGCGCCGCGTTGCGGAGTTGGCGGCCGGCGGAGCCTCCAACGCGCAGATCGCCCAGACGCTCTTCTTGACGGTGAAGACCGTGGAGATGCACCTCACGCGCACCTACCGCAAACTCGACATCGCCGGCCGAGCAGACCTGGCCCGAACCCTGGGGTCGGGGACAGGGTCGGCCCCGTAGCGCCCGGGCAGGGTGGGCCCGGACGATGCCGGGCATGACGACTACGCAACCCCACACCACCACCTCCGCGCTGCCGCTCGGCACGTGGCAGATCGATCCGGCCCACTCGACCGTCGGCTTCGAGGTTCGCGACATGGCGCACCTGTTCGCCACCGTCCGGGGCCGCTTCACCGACTACGACGGCGTCCTCAGCGTGACGCCGGACGGCGCTCGTGCGGCGGGGACGATCCGCGTCGCGAGCCTGACCACCGATCACGCCGGGCGCGACGAGGACCTGCGCTCGTCGCAGTACCTCGATGTCGCCGCCTCGCCGGAGATGCGCTTCGAAACGGAGCGCTTCGACGTCGCGGCGGACGGCACGGTCCACGTCGCCGGCCGCCTCGACCTCAAGGGCACCGCGAGCGACGTCGAGCTCGATGGGCGCGTGCTCGGGACCGGCACCGACCACGCCGGCACCCAGCGGCTCGCGATCGCGGTCGAGGGCGCGCTGCCGTTCGGCCCGATGCAGGTCCGGCTCGTCGTCGACGTCTCCGCCGTTCGCGGCTGAAAGGACGCACCATGTCTATCGGAATCTTCTTGGAGATCCAGAACCTGACCACGGACACGTACACGGCGATCAACGAGCGCCTCTGCGATCTGGACGACCCACCCGGGCGGACGTTCCACGCGGCGTTCCACGTCGGCGACCAGATCCACGTCTTCGACGTCTGGGAGTCGCAAGACGCGTTCGACGCGTTCGGCGCGGTCCTGCTCCCGCTCCTTGCCGAGTACGGCGTCGATCCCGGAGAGCCGCGGATCGGCGAGATCGAGCGCATCGTGACTGCACCCCAGATCGAGAGGACACGATGAAGAGAAACCCCACGCGCACACGCCGGCTCGCAGCCGGCGCGACCGTCGCGGTCGCGGTCGCAATTCCGTCCCGACCATGACCCCGGCCCAGACCCCGGCCGCCGGCCGGACGATCAAGCTCGTGACGAAGAACTTCAAGTTCGGCTTCGTCGACAACCCGCCGAAGATCCGCGGCCGCACGGGCGGACCGGGCCTCGGGAACACGATCGCGTTCTCCGGCACGGCGACCGACCCGGCGGTCACGCGCCTCGGGACGATCGACGCGACGATCACGATCACCAAGGGCGGCAGCAGCGCACGGGCATCGCCTACGGCGTCTACAAGCTGCCGGGCAGCACAGACTTGCACCAGGCGGTGCGCTCTCAGCCGGGCCGGCAGCGCGTCGGTGCGTAGTCCAGCCGCCATGGCCGCGCGGTCCGTCATCACGTCGTGCAGCTGTATCGGAAACCGCGAGTGGGTCGGAGGTGCTCGATGGGCGCCTGCGACGCGTCGGGTAGATGCTGTCGATCGGCAAGCTCGCCGCAGGACCCGGCGCCGGCCGGTACTACGTCGAGCAGGTCGCCCAAGGGCGCGAGGACTACTACGCCGGCGAAGGTGAGACGCCTGGCGGGTGGGTTGGTCGTGGCGCGGGGTTGCTCGGGCTCCGTGGGGAGGTCACCGAGGGCAGCATCAGTCGGTTGCTCGACGGGCGTGATCCCGGATCGGGCGCGTTGCTCCGTCAACCGCTTGCGTCCGGAACCGTTGCCGGCTTCGACCTGACGTTTCGGGCGCCGAAGAGCGCGAGCATCCTGTTCGGCATCGCCCACCCTGCGGTGTCGAGGGAGGTCTGCGCTGCTCACGAACACGCGGTGGGGCAGGCGCTCGGCTACCTGGACCGTCAGGCATGTCGCGCTCGGCGCGGCCATGGCGGCGCGCTGCGGTCACCGGCGACGGCTTCGTCGCGGCAGCCTTCCGGCATCGATCGTCGCGGGCCGGCGATCCGCTGCTGCACACGCATGTTGTGATCGCCAACGGGACGCGCGGACCCGACGGGCGGTAGACGGCTGTCGACGGTCGGCCGCTGTACCGGCACGCCAAGACCGCCGGCTATCTCTATCAGGCTGCGCTGCGCGCGGAGCTCACTGACCGGCTGGGCGTGCGGTGGTGCGCAGTCGCGAACGGGACTGCCGACATCCAGGGCGTTCCCCGCGGCGTCATCGCGCACTTCTCGCGCCGCCGGCGGGAGATCGTGGAGTACATGCGCGAGCGCGGTGAGCATTCAGCACGCGCGGCGCAGGTCGCGACACTCGAGACCCGGCGGCGCAAGGAGTACGGCGTGCCGGCTGATCGACTTGGCGACGAGTGGCGGGCGCGCGCGGCCGAGCACGGGCTGGACGCGCGTCGCGTCCGGCGGTTGCCTTACCTCGTGCGCCGCCGGCCGCCGGATCCGCGGCACGCCGAGGAACTGACGACCAGGATGCTGGCGGCAGGCGGACTCACGCGGGACCGCTCGACCTTCACGCGCGCCGACGTGCTGCAGGCGCTCGCCGAAGCGGCGCGGAGTGGGGCCTCGATCGCGCAGCTCGAGGCTCAGGCCGACGCATTCCTCAATCGCGATCGCGTTGTGGCACTTGCGGAGGACGGCCGTGAGCCTCGGTACACGACCGGTGAGCTACTGGACCTCGAGCGCGACTTGCTCGACGGTGCGGCGCGGCGGGCGATGACGACTGGCGTCGCGGTGGCCACGCGGCCGGCGCTGGACGCGTCGCTCGAGGCGCGGCCTACGGTCACCGCGGAGCAGCGTGACCTCGTGATCGAGCTCGCCCGCGGCGGGAAGGGCAATTCGGTGGTGAGAGCGGCAGCCGGCACGGGCAAGACGTTCGCGCTAAACGCTGCTCGGGAGGCCTGGCAGCGCAGCGACGTGCCGGTCCTCGGTTGTGCTCTGTCGGCCCGCGCGGCCTGCGAGCTGCGCGAGCAGGCCGGAATGGACGCGACGACGATCGCGCGCTTGACCTACGGCTTCGATCGTGGGCTCGGTCTGGCCGCCGACTCTGTGCTGGTCGTCGACGAGGCGGGGGTGGTCGGCACGCGCGACCTGGCTCGGATCGCCGGGGCGGCGGCTGCGGCGAACGCGAAGCTCGTGCTCGTCGGCGACGACCGGCAGCTTCCCGAGATCCAGGCGGGCGGCGCGTTCCGAGCGCTGGCCGAGCGCGTTGGTGCCGTCGAACTGCGTGAGGTTCGCCGTCAGCGTCACGCCTGGGACCGATCTGCGCTCGCGGCTCTACGCGCGGGCGATGTCGAGCGGTTCGTGGGCGAGTACCAGCAGCACGGGCGCATCGTCGCTGCGGGGACGCCGGCGGCCGCGCGTACGGCGATGGTCGCTGACTGGTGGCAGGCGCACCTCCGCGGCGACGACGCATTGATGATCGCCCACCGACGTCGAGACGTCGCCGAGCTCAACGCGGACGCCCGCGAGGTCCTGCGCGCGGCCGGACACATCGGCGATGACGAGCTCGTCACGTCGCAGCGCGTGTTCGCGGTCGGGGATCGGGTCATCGCCGGACGCAATGACTCGCGCCTGGGCGTCGTCAACGGGCAGGCCGGCACGCTGACCGCGATCGCCGCAGATCGGCTGGTCGTCGCGTTCGACGGCCGGCAGCCGGTCGAGCTTCCGCGCAGCTACGCCGAGCACGGGAGCCTCGATCACGCCTACTGCTGAGCGGAGCGCTCGGTGACGCGATGCAGCCGTGCCTGCGCGTACAGCGGCTCGGGTGCCATGTCCACGCCGTTGGGCCACATGATCGTGCCGCCCTCGGGATCGACGCGCACCTGGGCGAAGAACGCCTGGTCGGCCAGCGGCTCGAAGACGCCGTGCCATTCGTGCGCCTCGAACGCGACGTCGCCGACGGTGCCGTCCTCGAAGCTCAGTCGGAGACGGTGGTCGCCGATCACCTCGACAGCGACGACATCGACAAGGGGATCCATGCCGCTCATGCTAGGCCAGCGGCTCGATCGGGAGAAGGGGCTGACTGTCACGAGCGCGGTCCCAGTTGGCTTGTAGCTCCTCGACGTGGAGGAGCGCCCACTCCTCCACGAAGCCCAACGCGCGTGGCGGGAGCCAGCCGGCGATGACCTCGCCGCCCTCGAAGTCGACTGACGCCTTGTACTCGGCGTAGCGCGCATGGAAATGAGCGCGGGCGTGAGGGCCCTCGTCCCAGTACATCGAGATCAGGATTCCGTAGAAGGCGCTGATCCGCGGCATCAGGTCTCGACCTCGACGACGGGCGGCAGCGCGAACGCCGCCTCGACCCACTCGGCCTCGTGTGCGTCCGGCGTGTAGTCGGCGTAGATGAGTGTCGTCTTATAGTCGCGGTGGCCCAGCATCTCCTGCAGCGTGCGCATCGGGACGCCCTGAGCCGCCATCCGGGTCCCGAACGTGTGGCGCAGATCGTGGAAGCGCACGTCGCGGACCCCGCCCGCACGCAGCGCGGCCTTGAAGCGCTTGAGCAGCTTCGAGCGGTCGATCGGCTTGCCCGTGTGCGGGTGCGCGAAGACGAGGTCGTCGTCGCCGCGCCACAGCGTTTCCTGGTGCAGGAGGTCGAGCTCGCCGGCGAGCCGGTCGGCGAGTGGCACGCTGCGCGATGAGCGCTTGGACTTGGGCGGACCGAACTCGCCCCGCACGTAGGCCCGCCGCACGCGCACGCGGCGGGCGGACCAGTCGACGTCGCGCCAGCGCAGCCCGAGCAGTTCGCCCTGGCGCATCCCGGTCATCGCGGCCGCGAGGTACATCCGCCGCTCGACGCGGCCGAGGTCGTCATCGGGGACGGCGCGCAGCAGCGCCTCGATGTCCTCGGGCTCGAGGTAGCGGATGTCGGGATCGCTCGGCGGCGGCTGCGGTTTGTCGACGAGCGTGCAGGGGTTCGCCACGACCCAGCCCTCGCGCCGCGCGAGCTCGAAGATCGAGTGCAGGACTCCGACGGCGTTGAGCGTCGTCTTCGTAGAGCGGCCGCTGCGCGCCATGAAGCGGATGAACGCCTCGAGCGGGTTGGTTGCGCTTCAGTCGATGGCGACGATGGCGTCGATAATGACCGGAACGTTGAGGGGTGAGGGTCCTTGGCCGGGGGAGGAACGCGCGTGGCGTCCGGCATCGCCCCAGAGCTCGATGATGAGGTCGCTGAACCCGTTCGTGACGGCCGCGTTCTTGCCGAATCCGGGCGCGCAGTGAACGTAGCCGACGGCGCGCAGCCAGCGGGTGACGCGGTTGAGGGAGCCGAGCTCGCGCTCGAGCGAGGCGAGGATCGACAGCGCCGTGAGGCGGGCTGCGGCGTAGCCCTGTTGGAGGGTGAGATCGTCGCCGACGCGTCCCTGCACGAGCACGTTCGACCCGTCAAACGGGCCGTGTCCGGCGATGTACGCCAGGCCACCGTGGATGGTCACGAGCTCGAAGTTGCCGGGGGGCTGCAGCGGCGTCGGGAGGGCGATCCCCAGTTCCTGCAGTCTGCGATCGACGGACATCTCAGGTGCCTTTTTCGAGGTGGGGGAGCGCATCGAGCGCTGGCAACTCGGTCACGTCCTCCTGTGCGTTGGGATCGGTCCGCGCGAGGACGGCGACGGCCGCGTGCGTCGCGCTGGGATTGAGGACGAGGTGGGGCACGCCCTCGGGGATGTAGACGAAGTCCCCGACCCGCGCGACGATCCGGTGTTCGAGCTGATCGCCGAACCGCAGCTCCATCTCCCCCTCGATGACGCAGGCAGCCGATTCGTGCTCGTCGTGGCGGTGGGCGCGCGACCGCGCTCCCGGGGGCAGGCTTGCGAGTTGCAGGCACAGGCCGTGTGCGCCGGCGCTGGCCGACGAGACACCGGCGGCGTACGTCACCCCGGTTCTGCCCTCTGCCGCCGCGCCCGCGGACACCAGGACGCACCGCTTCGCCTCAATACTCCCCATGGGACGATATATACTCCCGAAGGGAGGATGAGTCAACTGCCGAACCTCAGCACGACGTCGTACGTCATCCTCGGCCACCTCGCGCTGCGCGACTGGTCGACCTACGAGCTCGCGCAGCAGATGACGCGCAGCACCCGCTGGTTCTGGCCGCGAGCACAGAGCAAGATCTACGAGGAGCCCAAGAAACTCGTCGCTCACGGCCTCGCGACCGCAACGCGCGAATACACCGGTCGCCGCCCGCGCACGACCTACGCGATCACACGCAAGGGGCGCCAGGCGCTGCGGCGCTGGCTCGACGAGCCGACGCAGTTTCCGATCGTCGAGTTCGACGCCGCGGTCAAGGTGCAGTTTGCCGAACAGGGCACCAAGGCGCAGCTGCTCGCGACGCTCCGCCGCGCCCGCGAGCACGCGGAACGCACTCGCGACGAGCAGCTCGCGCTCGCCGCCGACCTCGCCACGACCGGCGGACCGTTCCCCGATCGCCTCCACGTCAACGAGCTGGTCACGAAGTTCATGCTCGAGCAAAGCGACATCGTCATCGGCTGGGCCGACTGGGCCGCCGACCAAGTCGCAGGCTGGCCCGACGACATCAGCCTGCCCGACGGGCCCGAGGTCGGCGACTTCCTCCGCGCAGCATCAGCGATCTACCCACCGACGACGGACACAATACGTCCCCAACGACGCCAACAGCCCGGCTGACCCGCCCCGAACACCGCCGGATGTCCCGCCACCGACGCAGGTACGCCCAGCGTCCCAGGCCTTGCTCAATCGGGCCGCTGAGCAACGGTTTGCCCGAGATCGACAGCGCTCCTATTCGCGCATACGGGGCGCTCTCGATCAGCGCCGGCGAGCGCTTCCGCTCGTCGTCCGAAGGGGCAGCCCGGGGCCCGAGTGCGTGGTGGGCCGATTCGCGGTCTCGACCTCGGGCTACTAGCCGCCGAGCTGGCTGAGGTCGTCAAGGTCCTGCTGGCGGCCGGCGGTTCGCTTCATGGTGATGAGGTCGTCCTTGGAGCAGACCGACACGCGATGCCCCGATGTCGAGATCCTTCGTCGCCCGAACGTAGCCGTGTGCGGCGACGGCGAACCCGCCGATGACGACGTACTCGATCCGGGCGGCGTCGAGCGCGGCGATCAGATCACGTGGGTCGAACATCGCGCGCGACTTCGCCCTGGTCGCGTAGCTCGCATGCCAGGGCGCTGAGGCGAGCTGCCGCTTCAAAGCGTTCTGCCATCGTCTGCTCCCGATCGGCGGCGAGGTCGGCGCGGCGCGCGGCCGCGTTCCAGCGCGCGAAGAAGTCGATCTGTTCCGACGTCGGCATGTGGAGCGATGGTACCCCCGAGGGCGTCGAAAGCAGGCTGGTGTCGACGCCGCCGCTGGCCGAAACGACCGGGCGACTGCTCCTGTCCATGCCGGGCAGTCGGGCTCCGGGCGGTGGCGTCTGGCTTGGCGCGTGCGACGTTCTGGGCTTTCACGGGCCTGAGGAGGACCCTGATGTCGCAGGTGCTGTTGGATGCCGCCGGTCGTCCTCGTTCGCCGGCCACGCTGCCGGGTTTTCACGCCGGTCGCCCGCCGCGCAACAAGGGACGGCGTTACCCCGCCGACCCACCGACGATCGAGGAGATCGTGGCGGTCATGCGCCACGCCGGTGATGGCCTGCACGGACATCGTCTGCGCGGGCTGGTCGTCGTGCTGTGGCGCGCCGGGCTGCGCATCCACGAGGCTCTGCTGCTCAACGAGGGCGACCTCGATCGCAGGCGCGGCTCGCTGCTGGTGCGGCGCGGCAAGGGTGGCCGTCGCCGCGAAGTCGGGATGGACGAGTGGGCCTGGGAACAACTCCAACCCTGGCTCGACGCCCGAGCCCAGCTCCCAGTCGGGCAGCTGTTCTGCATCATCACGGGACCGACCAGCGGGCGCGCATGGTCCAACACGGCCGTGCGCGCTCAGCTGCGACGCGTCGCCGCGCAGGCCGGCGTCCGGCGTCGCTTCGCGCCGCACCAGCTCCGTCACGCGCACGCCGTCGAGATGGCACGCGAGGGCGTCCCGCTGATCGTCATCCAACGCCAACTTGGGCACACAAGCCTCGGCGTCACCTCGATCTACCTCCAGGGCATCGACAGCGCCGAGATCATCGACGCCGTCCACGCCCGACGCCCACCGATGATCCCGGTCGACGCGTCGCTACGCCGCTGAGCTTCCCGTCGTCGTCCGTTGCGGGAGTTCTGATCGGGCCACCGTTGCTTAGCCAGGCAGGATCCGTCTCGACCCGGGTCGCACCAGGCTGGGTGACGCTACGATCAAGACTGTGAAGGCGCTCGCCGTTGTAGTCCTCGTGGTGGCGCTGACGTTCCCGTACGCCGCTTCCGCGGCCGAGCCGGATCCCGCCGACTTCACGCCGTCCGGCTATGACTTCTGCGGCTGGAGAGACTTCACGCATGGGGGCTGGGCCATGCAATGGAGCGAGGATCTGGCGGGCGCGTATCTCGTGCTTTTCGCCGACGGCATGACCTGCCTTGCGGCCCGCCGCAACTACGCGAGGCTGCGCCACGCAAAGCGGCCCCCCTATCAGCCTCTGCGGCCCGGTTACCGTTGTCGGACCCTCAGAAGTGCACATGAGTTCCTGGATGTCCGTTGCGTCAAGATCGGCGGCGCGCGGAGGTTCCGCTACCAGACCGGGGCCTGACCGGCGGCGGTGGCCTCTGGACGCAGACGTGCTCCCGCGTCTCGTCCGTTGCAGCAGCCCGCGTGAGAGCGCTCAGTTCGTCGAAGAGGAGAACTCTGCCTGCTGCCGGGTGCGCGTGTGCCAACCAGGCGAGAGGAGCGGCACGTGGGCCAAAAGGACCCCGATTCGGAAAGGACTCCGTGACCGCCAAGGTCTCGCTCTGTTCGTCGCGGCTTCGCCCGCGACGCGATCGTCGCCGGGCATGCCGCTGGCGGCGATGTGACCGCCGCCCGGTCGGCGGCGCACGTCGTTACTGCGTCGTCGGCACGCCCGACTGGCCGTACGGCATGACGTCCGACGGCGGCACGACGAACTGCAGCCGCGTCGAGGTCGAGTTCACCACTACACCGACGAAGGAGCGCGTCAGCGTCCGCATGGCGGCCGGCGGCACCGTCGTCACGTGGCACGCGCCGCGCCCGCGCCCGCGCTTGGCGCGGTCACCGGTGCGTGCCGCCCGACGAGCGCCTCGAGCTCGTCGACAACGGTGGCGCGCGCAGCGTCGGCGCGAATTGCCTCGCCCAGGCGCCGGGCGCCCGCCGCGAACGCCGGCTCGCCGAGCAGGCGCTCGACTGCGCGCCGGATCGCCGTCTCGCTCGCGCCCGGCCGCAGCCGTAGGCCGGCGCCGTGGCCGACGACGCGCGCGGCGTTGTCGTTCTGGTCGCGGCCCATCGGCAGGCAGAGCATCGGCACGTTCGCGACGAGCGCCTTCATGACGGTTCCGTGGCCGGCGTGCGTCACGATCGCCGACGCCTCGCGCAGGACCACGGCGTGTGGCCCCGAGCTCACGACCTGCACATTCGCGGGCGCGCGCACGGCCGCGGGGTCGATCGCCGGGCCGGTCGTGACGACACCGCGCACCGGCAGCGCGCCGAGCGCGTCGACGCTGCGCTGCAGCGTGCGCTCGTGGTCCTGGAACGTCGTGCTCAGCGCGACGAGGACGAGCGGCTCGTCGCCCGGCGGCGGCGTCCACGGCTCGGCCCACGGTGGGTCGTCGAGTAGCGGCCCCGCGTAGCGCAGGTTCCTCGGCATCCGCGACGCTGGGAAGTCGAACGCCTGCGAGGAGAGCACGAGCAGCCGCGGAGCGCGGTGAAAGTGCTCGAACACGGCGCCGACAGGGTCCAGGCCGTACCGGCGGCGCAGCGCGTTGAGGTCGGGCAGCCCCTTCGCCCACATCCGTTCGGCCATCCGCGTCATGAGCGCGTCGCGCACGCGGCCGAGCCGTCCGTGCGCTGGCTGCAGCCCCGGACCGAACGGAGGTAGCCCCGTGCCGGGCTCGCCCCAGAGGTTCGGCACGAGCGTCGCGAACGGCAGCGCGCGCGCCTCGGCCGCGATCTGCGCGCCGACGAGGAAGAAGCACGACACGACCGCGTCGAAGCGCTCGGCCGCGAGCGCGCGCTCGGTGTCGGCCGCGTAGCCCGGCGCCCAGCCGAAGAGGATCTCGCGCATGAGCCCGACCTGCTGGGCGGGCGTGCGCAGCTCGTAGTCGCGGATGAGGTCGTCGGTGCGGTCGCGGCTCTCTCGGCGCGGCGCGTCGCGCCACTCCAGCAGGCGGGCGCCGATCGCGGCCACCTCACCGGCCATCGTCGGGTCGCCGAGGACCGTGATCTCGTGCCCCCGTGCGGCGAGCCCGCGAGCGGCCGCTAGCTCCGGCGGAACGTTGCCGCCGGCGTCGGGGATCGTGAACAGGTAGTGGCTCATGCGTCGTCCTCCTCGCGGTCGTCGGGCGGGACGAGCAGCCCCGTCACGAGCCGGGTCATGACATCGGTCGTCGCGCGCCGGCTCAGGCCGAGGTCGCGACGCAGCAGCTTCCAGGTGAAGACGTCGGTCGCCGCGTGCAGGGCGGCGAGCGCCTCGCGACGGGCGGCGCCGCCGGCGGGCAGTGCGGCGGCGAACATCTCCGCGAGCCAGTCCTGGTGATAGCCGCGAGCCAGGACGAGCATCGCCGTGACGGCCGGGATGCGCTCCTCGAGCGCGGCCACGCGCGCGTTGGCGTCGCCGCCGCGCTCGTACTGCTCGATCAGGGCGGACACGACGCTGCGGGCGTCGCCGGGCATCGCGGTGGTGCGGACCTCCTTGATGCGCTCGTGGGCGGCCTCGACGCACGCCGAGTACAGCGCTTCCTTCGAGCCGAAGTGGTTGAAGAGCGTCTGCTGCGTGACACCTGCTTCGCGTGCGATCGCGCCGAGCTTCACGTCGTCGTACGCCTGTTTGGAGAACGCGTCCCCCGCTGCCTGCAGCAGGCGCGCGCGCGTCGCCTCGACGGCCTTGGCGCGGGCGCGCATCCGGTCCGTGGGTGTCGACGGCGTGCCCATTGGAGTCTGACTCAACATACAGTTGAGTACGACTCAAATCAAGCTCCGGATCGGACGTACACCGCGAGCGCCCGGCGCCCGCGGCCGCGCCCGATAGCGGCTCTCCGGAGAAACGCGCCGGCGGCGGCGCCGGACTTGTCGCCCGCTGACGGACCGGCGATCGGACGCTGGCGACAAGCTCGACGAGAAGGCCCCCGGCTGCAGGCGAATGCAGGCGGCGGTGGCGTCTGCCTTATGGTCCCGGTGATGCACCCGCAGTACGCACTCGACCCCGATCAGGGTGAGCGTTTGACGTTCGGCGAGGCCGTCATCCTGCTGAGGGTGACCGCGGAGAGCAGCGACGGCGCGTTGACGATCTGGGAGGAGATCCCGCCGCTGCTGGACACGCCGCTGCACGTCCATGCCAACGAGGATGAGCTGTTTCACATCATCGACGGGGAGCACGAGTTTCGTTGTGGCGAGCAGCAGTTCTGCGTCGGGCCCGGAGCGTTCGTGCGCCTGCCCCGGGGCATCGCGCACGCGCACCGCCGGATCGTCCCGGGCAGCGGGCGCTTTCTCGTGATCACCACCCCCGGCGGCTTCGAGGGCTTCTTCAGGATCCTCGCCGAGGCGGACCATGCGGGCGACCTCGGTCCCGCGGCGTACGCCCGCGCGTCGGCTCAGTTCGGCATCACCTGGCTGGCGTAGCCGCTTGCGCAACGAGGCAAAGGGAGCATGCGTCCGCCCCGTCAGCGAGAGCACCGCTGGTCGCGCAAACTGGGCGCTCTCGCCGGCGGCGCGCGCAGGGCTTCTGCTCGTCATCCAACTCAGCAGCGAGCGGGCCCGCCACGTGCTGCGTCAGGACTGCTCCTTTGCCAAGCAGCAGGACTCTCCCCCGGCGCTCCCGGTGGTCGTCTAACGGATAAGCCCGGTCCGCGCGAACGTGACGCTCGCTCCTCTCGTGATGCATAGGGCTCACGACACTAGACTGATGGTGCTATGGCGTAGTTCCAGTCGCCGTGGAACGCGTCGCGTGCGATGGGCCTTCGCCCGCGCACAGGGCGTATTAGCATGATGCCCAGCAGGCAAAGGGAGATTGGCGAGCATGCCTCCGGAAACCTCGATCGCGGAGCACTGGGCCGACCGGGACGTTTATGGTCTTATCGTTTCGGCGCTGGAGCGAGCGTCGAAGTCTCTGGACTCGTTGACCGTTGAGGAGCTGGCGCCGGTCGACCACTTCCACGCACGTGGGTTCCCGGCCACCATCGACCTCGCGGATCGGCTGCCTGTCAAGCCCGGCCACCACCTGCTCGACATCGGCTGCGGGGTCGGTGGCCCGGCTCGCTACTTCGCGCAGCGCTTCGGGTGCAAGGTCAGCGGGATCGACATCACCGGGCCGTTCGTCGAGGCGGCGAACAAGCTGACCGCGCTGCTCGACATGGGCGACAGGGTCTTCATCGAGCAGGGGCACGGCGAGCGGCTGCCCTACGACGACGACTCCTTCGACGGCGCCTATGCGCAGCACGTGACCATGAACGTCGCCGACCGTCCGCGCTTCTTCGGCGAGGCGTGGCGCGTTCTGAAGCCCGGCGGGTTCTTCGCGCTCACCGAGCACGGCCTCGGCCCCGCGGGAAGCCCGCACCATCCCGTGCCCTGGTCGGAGGACGGCACCGGCGAGTTCCTCGTCACGCCGTCGGAGACCCGCGAGCTCCTCGCCGCCGCCAGGTTCGTGGACATCGAGTGCGAGGACACCGGGCCGAAGTACCTGGCCGCGTACCGGGCCGCGCTGGAGCTCGCCGGCCGGGGTGAGCTGCCGCCGCTCGGCCTGCACGTGCTGATCGGTTCGACGGCGCCCGAGAAGATGCGCAATTCGGCCCGCAACATCAAGGAAGGGCGCACGCATCCCGTGCAGATAGTGTGCGGTAAGCCGTCCTGAGCTGACTGGCGGATTGACCGCGTGCCGCCAGCCGGTCGTCGGCTAATGGCGACGCCTCCTTCGGCCGCAGAGCACTCGTCCTGAGCGAGGCTTCCCTCGCTCGTGAATTGGACGACGACCAGGCGTCCGCCGGGGCGCGATCGGCCCCACCGCGCTCCTGCATCCGTGGAAAGCAACAGCCACGCTCCCGCTATCGCGTTCCATGCGCGGGGGGCGTGACGTTCGCGGGGTCCCGAGCGGTGAACGTGAGTCTCGGTCGGATCAGATCAGAACGACCGGCTCCTGGCACGTCGGGCTTTGGTCTTGAGTGGTATCGGACGTCGATTCTCTGCCCGTCACGTGGCTGCGCCTCCGCGGGGCGCGGTCGCTCGGGTGCTGCCGACCGTCGCGCGCATCCGGGCTAGAGGCTTGCTCTCGGCGGCGGCGTACGATGACCGCCAATGACTGGGCCGAGAAAGCCCCGCAAGGCGCCTTGGCGCGAGTTGCCGCCCGCCGAGATGGCCGCTCACCTGCTCGCCGCGCCCACGATCGCCGACGGCGTCTGGACGTCGGAGCCGCGCCTGCCACGCGAGAAGCGCTCAGACTTCGTGCGGCGCGTCCTGCTCGGCGAGACGCCGGAGTCCGAGCCAGAGACGCCTGAGGTCGAGGCCGCCGAACTCGCCGACCCTAAGTGCTACCTCCTCAACACTGATGGAGGCAACTCCGGGAACTCGCTGGGCCGCGCGGCGATCGGTGCGCTTCTGCGAACGCGCCGTCTGGTCACCGTGGCTCAGATCTCGAAGGCGATCGGCCCTGCCACCCACAACGTGGCGGAGTACCAAGCGTTGATCGAGGGATTGAAGCTAGCAGGCGAGTACGGGATCCAGCGAATCCGGGTTTACGTGGACTCTGAGCTCGTGGTGGACCAAGTCAATGGTGTCTCCGCCGTGCGACAGGCACATCTCCGTGAGCTGCACAAAGAGGCGAGGGGCCTCGTCGCTCAGTTCAACAGCATCCGCATCAGCTGGGTGCCTCGGGAGCTGAACGCCGAGGCAGACCGACTCGTGAAGGATGCTCTCCGCGCGCCGGCATAACGTCTCTACGACTACCCACCAGGGCTCGAGCCTCAACTGGTGCCAGATCAAGGGTGCCGCGTAGGACCGCTGTCTCGAGCCGACCCCGAGTCGATTATCCTGCGGTTACGTGCTTCGACGAACTCGATGCTGCGCCGCCGGTACTCCCCGTAGGTGTGGAGGTCCTGAGGGATCGCTGGCGGTTTGAACTCGTCGAACGGCGTCAAGAATCTGACCGCCGAGTAGTCGTCGGTGATCATGTCCTGCAGCAGCCAGAAGTCGACGTAGCCGCGGAAGTCCTCGAAGGCGGCGAAGAAATCGCGGTAGCGGGCCAGCACGTCGGCGAGCGGGCTCCACGCGTATCGGTAGTGGCGTCGGATGCTCTCGAGCGTCAGATCGATCCGGTCGCCGATACTGCTCCGCAGGCAGCCTCGCGCCTGGTTGATGGTCCACTTCCGATCGATCGGGTTGGCGGGCCAGAGAATGAGCCCACCGATGGTGTAGCCGATAGCATTGAAATGTTCGTGCTCGGCTGCGGAGAACTGCTCGAGGACCGGCTTCGGGACGCCGTACCTGGTGTAGGCCGGAATGAAGGCGTCACTCGATAGCACGAAGTCACCCGCCTCGGAGCAATGGTTGAAGTAGTACGGGGGACGGCTGGTCGGCACCAGTTCGAACAGAACGCCGCTGGGCAGCGGCTTGCTCCAGAGGAGTTGGTGGTACCTCCGGAGCGTTGGACTGTGAGTGTCCGGATCTTTGTCGGGCCACCCCGGAGTGTCAGATCTGAAGTCGAAGGTGATGTTGATCGCCTCGCTTAGATCCATCTTTCCACTGTACAACCCAGCGCGATAGTGGCCTCCGATCACACCGATCCGCCCCGACTGGACCACACAATCTCGTCTGTGCTGCTGCTCCTTTCCATGCATCTGAGCAGCCGCCGCGAAAGGGGCCGTCACGCCTCCTTGAGCGTTCAGAGGCCATTTGACTCAACGTCGTGTCCCTAGGAGCCGGCCGGAGCGTCATGGCCCTGCGTCCGCTCGAACTTCGCCGACCCGGCATCTGCGTGACGTGCGCGCGAAGCCTGCCCGCAGGCACTGACGCGTTCTGGGACGCCGTCGCACGCACCATCGCTTGCTCGGCGTGCTGCGACGCGACCGCCGCGGCAGAGCATGAGCCGATGGGTCACCCCCGGTCAGGCCGGCTCGAGCGCTGCCCGTGAGTACGAGCGGCGCAAGCGCAACCGCGAGCAGCGCTTCCGAGACCGCCACCCACGCACGGCCGGCCTTCGCCTCGCGCTGCAGTCCGACCCTCAGCACGAGCTCGCGTGGCGGCGAGGCCAGCTCGGCGAGGAAGCGGTCGCCGAGTCGCTGGAGCGCCGCACCGCCGACGGGCCCGCCGTCCTGCTGCACGACCGCCGCATTCCCGGCACCCGCGCGAACATCGACCACCTCGCCGTCTGCCCCACCGGCGTCTATGTCATCGACGCCAAAGCCTGGAAGGGAAAGGCCACCGCACCCAACCCGTGGTTCGGTCAACAGCGGCTGCTCATCGCCGGCCGCGATCGCACCGCGCTCAACGACGGCTTGGACCGCCAGGTCAACGCGTTCCGCGCCGTGCTCGCGACGCACGGCGACGATGTTCGGCGTGCGCGGGGTCCTGTGTTTCACCAAGGCCGAGCTACCCGTCCTGGGCACCCTGACCATGCGCCAACCACCTCATTCTCTACCGCAAAGCGCTCGCCAAACGCCTCGACCAAGACGGACACTCGACCTCAACGTCATCCAGCGAATCGCCCAGCAGCTCAGCCAGCAGCTCCCACCCGCCTTGCCGCTCGTCGCACAGAAGACGAGATCCTCGTCGGACGAGAACGGCGAGGCCAGGCGCATGAGACGCAGCTCGCGCCCCAGGCCGCTCATGTGCACGACGTCGCGCGTCGCGGCCGCCGTCTTCAGCCGGCGCCGCTCGCCCTGGCGGCTCATCTGGTGGCGCACGCGAATCACCGAGCCGCGCAGGTCGATCTCGCCCCAGGCCAGCCCGAGCAGCCCGGCGACGCGCAGGCCGCTGAACACCCCGCAGGCGATCGAGACGCGGTAGCGCTCGGGCGCAGCGGCGAGCAGGCGCTCGATCTCCAAGCTGTCCAACGCCCGGCGCGACCCCGAGCCGGCCTTCGGGCGCTCGCAGGAGGTCAGGCGGTCGCCGGGGTTGGCGGCCAGCGCGCCGTGGCGCACGGCGGAGCCGAGAACGAGGTTCGCCGCGCCCCAATGGTTGTGGACGGTGTGCTGGGCGTAGCCCTGCGCGCGCAGGCCACGGATCCACGCGACGAGTTGGTCCGGTGTGATCGAGCCCACCCGCCGGCCGGCGAAGGCCGGCAGCACGTGGCAGCGCAGCGAGTACTCGTAGCCCTCCAGTGTGCGTGGCGCCAGGTCGCCGGCCGCCACGCGCCGGCCCTGCTCGATCAGCCAGCGCGCGGCCAGCCCGCCGAACGTGACACGGCTGCTCGCGACCGGTGCCGACGGGGACTGGACCTCGGCGGCGAAGCGGTCGCGCAGCCGGCGCGCCTCCATGACCCCCGATGTCGCCGAGGCTGCGCCAGACCGCCGAGCGCGAGCCCCGCGGCGTGGCGCACGCGTAGTAGTGACGGCCGACCTTGTACAACCCGCGCTCGATGCGAACGCGCTTCTGTTTACGCGGCATGATGGTCCTCCCGGTGCGACGGTGGGCAGGGAGGTGTTGGTGAGGTCTTCATGCCCATACGACGGACACGTTGGACCGCTGGTCGTGGTCCAGGCGGTCGCGGGTTCAACTCCCGTCGCTCACCCTCCTCGGGGATCCTGTCGAGCTTGCGCGCCCGAGCGCCCGGCGTTGCGCGCTTGAGCACCGGCGTCGCGCAGAGTGCCGCGCAGCTCAGGCAAGGACGAAGCGATGTGAGGCGGCGCGTGGGGGCTGCCGATCCGCCTCGACAGCCGGCGAAGCGCCTCAAACGCAGAAGCGGCTGACCGTCTGGGGCACGCGACCCTCGCCGTACATCGGCGTCAGGACCTGCGTCAGCACGGCCGGCTTGTCCTGCGGGTGGTCCACCACGTAGCTGTAGACGACCCAGCCGACGCCGCGGTCGCCGAACGTGCGGAGCACGTGGGGCAGGTGCGTCTGCAGCCCCTGGGGCGAGAGCCGCTCGCCGAGCGCGTACAGCACCTGGCGGTGCGCGTAGTCCTGCTCCTTCTGGGCCAGCTGCGGGTGGATGCTCATGTCGATGCGCAGGCTGTTGACGACGTCTGCCGGCGGCCGCGCGCCCGACAGGTCGATCGACGCGATCGTCGAGTCGATCGCGATGTCGAGCGCCTGCTCGGGCACGCGAGAACCGTGGTGCGCCGTGGGCTGCGAGCGCGGGACGTGCGTCGTCGCGGCGGTGCCACCGCCTTCGTGGACCGCCCGGATCGCGTAGCGCTCCGAGCGGTTCTGGATGACCGCCGGCCGGCGGCGGCTGAGGGGGAAGAACTCGGCGTGATAGACGCCGACGGCCTCTCCCTTGGCGTTGTAGAGCTCGAAGTCGTAGCCGATCCGCGAGGCGATGTGGCGCACGGGATCGAGCAGGTCGACCCCGACCCACAGCGCCGCGTGCCCGCCGCTGCGCTCGACGTGGTCCTTGATCAGCTCCTCGACGATGATCATCTGCGTGTTGCACTCGCTCGTCCCGGCGACGAGGTTGGCGCTGACCTGCGGCCCGAGGCCGTGCACGCCGCCCATGCTGTGGGCGATGAGGTGCAGCCACTCCCAGCCCAGGCCCTCGTTTCTGTCATAGCCCGCGTTCTCGGCCGCGTCGGCGGCGGAGGCTCCCATCACCTGCGCCTGGCTCGCCGACCGCTTCACGCCCGACCACGCCTTCAGCTCGGCCGGCGTGATCTTGAAGTTCTCCGCGAGCTTGTAGCCCTCCGGGCTGCCCACGATCTTCAGGACCGATGGATCGCCGGCCTTCGACGGGTCGTGCGCGGCGACATCGTTGGGGATCGCCTGATCGGCGTACGCGGCACCGAACTCGCCCTCGGACACGAGCTGCAGGACGATGCCGCCGGTGACCTCGACGTGTGTGGGATAGCCGTGGGCCGTCTGCTCGTCCGACTTGCGCTGGATGTCGCTGAACGTGTTGTCGTTGCTGCGCAGCGCCTCGAGGATCGCCGCGCCCTGCAGCGCAAAGCGCGGCGACGGGATGAACGAACTGGTTCCCGAGGGGGTGAAGCGTCCGAACGGGTTGTAGACGTCGCGCGGCGCCTGCTGCTTGCCGAGGTTGTTCATCGCCGCCCACTCGCCGAGCGTGTACACGAGCTTGTGGGTACGCGAGCGGCCGCCGACGACGTATGAGCCCGGCTTGGGCACGTCGTTGCCGGTTCGCTCCCAGAAGCTCTGCAGCAGCCACGCCGGCAGGTCGTCGTAGTCCTTGTCGACCCCGTGCTCGTCCTCCCAGAAGTAGCTCACCGGCGAGTCGATCAGCCAGCGACCCTGCACGACCGGCCGCGCGATGTCGCCCACATGCTCCAGCGACCGCTGGTCGCGCGCCGGCGGGCGCTGCGCGCCGAGGCGGGCGGCCGCCGCGCCCATCCGGTCGGCCTCTCGCTCGAGGCGAGGATCTGCGTTGGCCGGCCGGCCGGCGACGTCGAACGTCGCGCTGACGTGCCCGCGCTTCTGCTGCACGACATGCCACGCCTCGTGTGGGAGCTCGCGCTCGGCGCCGGGAGCGAGGTGGATCTCGCGGCCGTGGGCGTACGCGCGCGCGCCGAGCAGCGCCGGGCGGGGCGAGTCATAGCTCACCCGCACGTCCTGCATCGACAGGCCCGACAGCCGCTCGACTCCCACGTGCAGCGCGTCGGGCAGCGCTCGGCCGTCACGGGCCGCGACGGCGCGGGCGAGGATGCCCGTGAGGCCGTCCTCCCGTGCGCCGCCGGGGGCAGCGGCCGCGCGGCGCGGCGCGGCGGTAGGCGCCGGACCCCGATTCCGCTCGCGGTCGCCTGCCTGCGCCTGCTGCGGCGGTGCTGTGGCCTGCCTCGTCACATCCCTTCCCCGAGCTGTGCGCGGGCAGCCTACTCGCGCGCGAGGCGCCCGGCCATCCGTTGAACGGGCAGCCATTCGGGCGCTCACGTCGCCGGCGCGGCGTCGAGCGCTCCGCCGGCGTCAGCGGCGCGCTCGCGCTGTGCGCCGGCGTCGATGAACCCGCCGCGGATGTCACGCACGGTCAGGTTGGCGCCGCGCCCTTGTCGACGTTACGTCTCCAACGGGCACTGTCGCGGTGTCGAACCGTGCACCAGTTGCGGGACAAGCGCGCCCGTGAGGCCGGCTACAGGCGAGACGCGGGTCTTGGGTTCGTGTTGGCGGCGATCCGTGGCTGCGCGGCGGTGGTCGCGAGCGCGTCAGGCCGATTGCGGGACCCGCGCCCGCGCCCGCGCACCGGCGCAGCGTGGCGAGATGGTTGGGAGCGCGCGATCGAGGGGGTGTGGTGGATCGCGTCCCAGGGTGGGACGCTTCGCGCATGACCCCTCACGGGCCGGGCCTTCGAGCCGGGGGTGTGGTGGATTGCGTCCCAGGGTGGGACGCTTCGCGCCAGACCCCTCCCGGGCGGGCCCTCGGAGCCGGGGGCTATGCGGATTGCGTCCCACAGTGGGACGCTTCGCGCATGACCCCTCACGGGCCGGGCTCTCCGAGCCGGGGGCTATGCGGATCGCGTCCCACAGCGGGACGCTTCGCGCGAGACGAGCGCCCATTTGCGCGACGGGCGACACATCGGGCGTTGCCCGGTCCTCCCGCGGCGCCGGTGCTCGCCGACCACGACGGGGCACCACTGCTTCGCCGTCGGGGTCGAGAGGCACCAAGAACTCCGTGAAGTCGTCGGTGAGGTGACTCGTCGACTCAGGCGTGGGGCTTGAGCTTGCGCCAGCCTCCGGCCCGGTTGTTGGCGATGATCTGCTTGAACATCGCCTCCAGCGCGGGCTCGTTGATGCTCTCGCCCTGCTGGACGGCGACCGTGCGAGCGGTCGTGTTGTCGTGGCCCCCCGTTATGATCCGCTCGGGGTCGGCAACGATCGCGCCGTCGTAGAGAAAGACGTTGACGTGGTCCTTGGCGGCCAGCAACGCGCACACGTTGCCCTGCAGCACGAAGTACGGACGGTTGGTGAACTTGATCGTCTCGCGCACCTCAGGATCTGCGCCGTGGACCAGATCGCGGACTCGCCGGCAGATGGACTGCTGCCAATCGGGCAGCGCCTCGATGTAGGCATCGACGCGTGGGTCAACGGCATAGGCCACCGCGGCCTCACCATATGGCCATCCACGCAGCCGCGCATCCGCGCATCCGCGCATCCGTGCAGCCGCGCATCCGCGCATCCGTGCGTGTGCGCAGCCGCGCAGCCGCGCAGCCGCGCAGCCGTGCGCGGGCGGGGGGGCGGGACGGGCCTCCTCCGAGTCTTGCGCCCATCCAGCGGCTCATTGAGACGGCGTGCACGACACGCAACCAACGGGGAACAGGACGGCCGCGACGAGGAGCAGGCCCCGCGCCGGATGGCGAGCCGATTGGCTCGCCACCGCGCCAGCGCCGTGTGGATCGCTGCGCCGGCGGCCCACGCCGCTGTCTGGGGCCTCGGCGCGCATGGGCGCGGGGGCAGCGGCGGCGGCAGCCAGCAGGGCGGCTACCGCGATCGCCGCCGGAACGACCTGCTCCGCCAGCCACGAAAGCCGGTCGGGTGACGGCGCCAACCAACAGGTTGACCACGTCCACGAAGCCGATCGTCGTTCGAAGCGCGGTCGGGGCTCTCCCCGCAAGCTCCGCTCAATCGGGGTATTGGTGAATCGCCAGCTGCGCGCTGGAATCGCTGTGGCCGGCCGAGTCCGTGACCGTCAGCGTCGCCGGCGCGCGGATGCACGCCGGGCAGAGGTGGATCAGGTACTCGTGGGAGACCTCGGTCGGCGGGTTCGTCGCCCAGTCCCCGCTCGTGGAGGTCCCGTCGCCGAAGTCGATCCGCCAGCTCGTGATGTCGCCGTCCGGATCGGTGCTGGCCGTGCCCCGGAAGCTGTAGGTGATCCGGCAGAGCGAGTAGCCGTCCAACTGTCCACACGGCATCTCGTGGAGCAGGCAGGCCTGATCGTCGGGCCAATCGCAGAAGAACCTGACGATCCCGTGGCCGGGCGCCGCGATCGTCGAGTGCGCCCACCTCGTTCGGGCGGACCTGCCATCGCAGTCGACCAGTCCGTCGTCCCAGGTGAAGCAGGCGTCGGGAGCCTTGACGTCGAGCACCGCGCGGGGCGGGCCGCTCGTCGCGGTGCAGGTGAACGTCTCGATCGTCCGCCCCGACTTCACGCGGACGACGTCGATCTCGTCGCCCGCGCGGCCGTCGATCGCGAAGTCGGGCGTGGTCGTGCTCTCGTCCTTGACGACACGGCCGCCGGCGTAGTGGATCTCGACGTGCGAGATGTCCTTCGACGAGTGGGCGGTGAAGTCACGGCACGAGTCGGCGAACGAGCCGGTGATCGTCGCGGCGCTGTTGTTGCCGCGCGACGCGGGGACGGCGACCGAGGAGGCGAGGATCGCCGCCACGGTCAGGACCGCCACCGCAAGCACCCTGCGGCCGACTCTGAGACGACTGCTCGGCTGCATCATCCCCTCCGGTCGATCGCGTCTGCTCGCTGCTCGCTGCTCGCCCATGTCACAGCCCTTCTCGAAGCCACGGGTCCGATGAACCGAGCGTAGGGGGCGGCGCGAAGGCCGGCATCGGAGGCACCACCCAATCCGCCGCCCGCGCGGCACGGTTCTACGTACGTGGTCGGAGCCCGCCCGCTAGCGATGGGACGCGGAGAGATGCGCAGCGGCGGCCGCCCGCGCCGCCTTGCCCGACAGGCCGAGCTTCACGTAGATGTTGGCGAGGTGACGCTCGACGGTCCGGACGCTCAGGTACAGGCGCGCGGCGATCTCGTTGTTGCTGAGGCCCTCGGCGACGAGCGCCAGCACCTCGAGCTCGCGGCCGCTCAGCTCGGAGAGCCGATCCGCAGCCGGCGGCGGCGACGTCTCGACCGGGCCGGCGAAGTCACGCAGCTCGGCGCGGAACTGCGCCCACGCGGGCTCATCGGCGAGCAGGATGTGGTTGCGGCTCTTGAGCGAGACGAGCCGCGCGCCCGGGATGAGGGTGGCGAGCAGGCGCCCCTCGGAGAAGGGCGCGAGCGCGTCGTCGCGCGGGTGCAGGATCAGGGTGGGCGATGCGACCTGGGTCGCTGCGCGCGTGACGTCGTCCTGGTTGCGAGCGTGCCGGATCCGGACGGCGGTCTCGGGCTCGGTCGTCACGCGCTGAAGCTCGTCGAACCACTGCATCTGCTCCGTCGTCGCGTCGGGGATGAAGAGCGTCGTGAACAGACGGCGAAAGACCGGCCGGTCCTGGCCCCAACCCATGCGGATCAGCGAGATCATCAGCTCGGCGTGCTCGCGCTCCGCGGGCGAGACGTCGCGCATCAGCCTTCCGCGCGCATATGTCGCGTACAGGATCAGGTGCCTGATCCGCTCCGGCCGGCGTGCCGCGCATGCGACCGCGACCGGACCGCCCTGCGACATCCCGAGCAGGTCGAAGCGCTCGAGGCCGGCGGCCTCGACGACCGCCTCGAGATCCGCCAGCCGCGCTTCGAGCGAGTGGTCGTCGACGTCACGGTCCGAGAGCCCGCAGCCGCGCTCGTCGTATCGGATCACCGTGCGCCCGTCGGCGAGCCCGTCGAGCCAGTGCCGCCACACCGGGCTCTCCCAGTCGAACTCGAGGTGGGTCAGCCAGGTCGCCGTCCTCACGAGCGGAGGTCCGCTCCCGTGGATCGCGTAGGCGATGCGAGCGCCGTCGGGCGCGTTGCAGAATCGGACCTCCTGCCTCAAGGCCGTTCACCCGACTCGGCGGACAGACGCCAGGCTCTGCCGGATGTCATGGCCCAGTATCCCCCTTCCATGTCAGCGTGCATCCATCTCGTGGATCGACAGGGGTCCGGCACGTACTCCGCGGCATCCGCCTGACCGGCCAGGCTGCGGGCGTGGAGGTGAGGACCGAACGCGCGATCTCACCGACCCTCGTCTCCCACACGCGCTCGCGGACCCGTTGAGGTTCTCGTGACGCGCTCGTGCGTGCACTCGGCGCGCGCGGCGCCCGCGAGCGTCGCGACCGCGGCCTCCGTCGACTCGCGCACGGCCAACCCCACCGCGGCGCGCAGCAGGTCAACGTGCTCGCCGGCCACCGCGTGCGACGACATCGGGCAAGGGTCAACGGCGCGACGCCGGGCCGCCCAGATGCGTGGAAAGCCGGTCGCGGCAGGGGCCGGGGCGGTGCTTGCTTGCAGGCAGGCGAACGGCGGGTCATCGGTCCGTGTCGGCAGCGATGCGTGGCTGCGCCGCGGTCGTCGTGGGCGTCGGGCTGATGGCGCGACCCGCGCCGGGGCCCCGCGCCCGGGCGCGAGGGTGGCGAGGATGGGATTGGGAGCGCGCGACCGGGGGTCATGCGGATTGCGTCCCAGGGGGTGGGATGCTTCGCGCAGGACCCCTCATGGCCGGCCTTCGAGCCCGCGGGGTCATGCGGATTGCGTCCCAGGGTGGGACGCTTCGCGCCAGACCCCTCACGAGCCGGCCCTCCGAGCCCGGGGTCGTGTGGATTGCGTCCCAGGGTGGGACGCTTCGCGCAGGACCCCTCACGGGCGGGCCTTCGAGCCGGGGTGTGGTGGATTGCGTCCGGCAGTGGGACGCTTCGCGCATGACCCCTCACGGGCGGGCCTTCGAGCCGGGGGTGTGGTGGATTGCGTCCCACAGTGGGACGCTTCGCGCATGACCCCTCACGGGCGGGCCCTTCGAGCCGGGGTCGTGTGGATTGCGTCCGGTAGTGGGACGCTTCGCGCAGGACCCCTCCCGGGCCGGGCCTCCGAGCCCGTGTCATGCGCGTTGCGTCCCATAGCGGGACGCTTTGCGCGAGACGTCCGCACGGGCGGGCAGGCTGAGGGCGCCCGGGGTCGTGTGGATTGCGTCCCAGGGTGGGACGCTTCGCTGCCGGCAGAGCTCTGCAGATCGACGGAGGCGGCACTCGCGCTCGCCAGGCGAGGGGATGGTGCCGGCCGCCACCGCCTGTCACGACCGGCGCGCGCCGGCGAGCCCTGCGAGATATGTTCGCCGCCTCGACGGACTTCGCCGCGGGGCTCACCTCCCGCCGAATCGGGTGCCCGTGACCTCCTTGGTCGCCGAAGTCGACCGGCCGCTCGTGCGTCCTGTCTCGATCCGCCACGAACTCAACCATTTCCTCGCCAGCTTCGGCGGGCACATCGGCCATGGCGTTCGCCCCCGCGTCGTCGCGATCGGCAGGCGCGGCTGCTCCCGCCCGGCGGCGGCGGACGTCGCCGCACGCTCCGGCCGGAGTCGCGCCGCGTGCAGCGTGGCGCGAAACGCATCGCTACGAAGCAGAACGCGTCGGGCTCGACCCGCGACCCTGGGCCCCAGCGCCGGGCACCGGCCGCCGTCGCGGCGGCTGGGAGACTGCCCGGATGAGCGACGGCCCCGCGCCCGGCGACGACACCGGCGGCCCGGCGCTTCCGGACGAGCTCGCCGCCGTCCTGGCGCGCGACGACCGGGCGCGCGCCGCCTTCGAGGCGCTCGCCCCCTCGCACCGGCTCGAGTACGCGAGCTGGGTCGCCGAGGCCAGGCGGCCGGACTCGCGCGCGCGCCGGGCGCAGCGCGCCGCGCAGATGCTGTGCGAGTAGCGACCGCGCCGGAGCCCCCGCATCCGCGATCGGCGACCCGGCCGGCGCTCCCGATCCGAGAGCGGTGACATGGATCGCGAGCGGCGACCCCGCCGCGAGCGGCGACGGAGATCGCGAGCGGCGACCCCGCCGCGAGCGGCGACGGAGATCGCCAGCGGCGACCCCGCCGCGAGCGGCGACGGAGATCGCCAGCGACGACCCCGCCGCGAGCGGCGACGGCGACCGCGAGCGGCGACGGGCAATCGCGAGCGGCGACCGCGCCCGCGACCGCCGCCCCAAGGCCGTCACACCTCCGGCAGCCTCCCGATGAGCCGGCGCACGCCGTCGTCGCCGCCGAGGCTCGGGAAGTCGCCGAGCACGGCGTCGCAGAGCTCGATGAGCTGGTCCTTCTTGGAACGGTCGTCGGCGAAGCGGTGGAAGCCCGAACGCGGGCGCGGCGTTGCGCCCGCGCCGGCCGGAGGGCTGGCGCACGAGCAGGTCGCCGATCGGATACAGCAGGCCGCCCATCGCGGCGATGAAGCTGCGCTCCATCCCGTAGCGCGGGCTGCGCCGGCCGGCCTTCACGGTCTTGCTCGACTTCGCGTACAGCGCGTCGATCATGCACAGCACGTAGCAGTGGGCCGCGTCGAAGAGCACGGCGAGGTCGCCGACGGGCCCGTCGAAGTCCGTGGCCTTCGGGTTGGAGGGGACGGGCCAGACGTCGCCGATCTCGTCGATGCCCTCGGCGATGCGCGCGAACTTCGCGTGGTGCGAGAGCTCCTCGAGACCGAGCTTCGGGTCGCTGGGTTGCAGCGGCACGTCCTCGTCGCCCGGCGCCGCGCCCTCGCCCTGCTCGACGATCGTCCTGATCGCGGCCAGCGAGCTCGGCAGGTCGTGGACGACGATCGGCTTGCCGCCGCCGTCCTGGTTCCAGTAGGCCTCGTCGTACTGCAGCTCGGTCCGCGGATTGCGCCAGAGCTTCGGCCCGTCCGGGCGCCGGAAGCCCTCGGTGATCGCCTCGTAGAACTGGAGATCGTGTTGTAGCTCTCCGACTGGGCGGGAGCGTCGGCGGCCGCCGGCAGCTCGAGCGGCATGAAGACGTCGCGCATGAGCTTCTGCGTGCAGGGCTCCAGGCCGAGCATGAGCGTCGTGACCCGGTGCAGCATCGGCGATGGATAGACGGTCACGAACGTCTTGTCGTAGAAGCGGATCTGGCGGGCGCCGCCGATCGCCACCATGAGGTTGCGCACGAGGCACAGGTGCAGCATCTCCTCGATGACGACACTGCCGCGCCCGATCGCCCGGGCGCGATCCGCGTCGCGCTCGCCGCGGCGGTCGCGCTCGCCGGCGCGGCGGCGGCGCTCGCGCTCGCGCTCGACGTCGCCGGGTGACGGGCGGCGCTCGCACTCGCGCTTGACCTCGCCGGCTGACGGCCGCGCCTGCCCGAGGCGGCGCGCGCACGGCGATCCGCACGGCGATCGCTCCGCGCGCCCGCGTTCAAGTCGCGGCATCGGGGGCCGACAACCATCGTGTCGGAGTCCTGCCATGCCCGCACACGTCCGCATCCGCGTCCTGCTCGTCATCGCCGTCGTCGTCATCTGCGGGGGCGTGTTCTTCGTGACACAGCTGCAGCGCCTGAGCGACGAGGCGTCGTTCGTGGAGTACTCGGCCGTCCGCGAGCTGCGCGGCACGACGTGGCAGATGGTCATCGCGCTCGACGAGGCCTCCGCGCGCGGCGCCGGCGCGGCGGCGTCGGTCAGGACGACCGAGCGCGCCATCATGCGGGCGATCGCCGACGTCCGCGTGCACCGCCACGGACGCCCGGCCGGCGAGCGCCGCCTCGTCGACGAGCTGGCCGCGGCCGCATCGGGCCTGGCGGACCTGGCGGGGGAGCTCGTGACCGGCGCGCCCGGCCGGCGTGTCCAGGCTCGTCGCGGCGCCCTGATCGATCGATTCCGCGCGTCGAGCCGCGAGCTGCTGGAGATCCTCGGCGCCGAGCGCCGCCAGCTTCGCCGCGACTCCGCCCGCCGCCCGGTCATCCTCGTCGTCGCGCTCTTCATGCTCTTCGCCCTCGTGCACCTCGTGCTCGTCGAGCGCCCCGCCAGCCGCGAGCGCCGCGCGCGCCGCGGGCAGGGCGAGTTCGGCGAGGCGATGCAGGTGGCGCGCTCGGAGGACGAGGCCTACGACGTCCTTGCCGGCCACGTCGCGCGCGTCGCCGACGCCAGTCACGTCACGGTGCTGAACCGCAACAACTCCGCCAACCGCCTCGAGCCCGTCACGCCCGTGCCCGCCGGATCGGCGATGGAGCGCAGCCTGCAGGGCGCCGGCCCGGACTCGTGCCTCGCGGTGCGGCTCGCGCGCACCCACGAGCGCACCCCCGGCGAGGTGCCGCTGCTGAGCTGTGAGGTCTGCGGCCGCAGCCCGGAGCGCACGACGTGCGTGCCGTCGCTCGTCGGCGGCGAGGTCATCGGCGCGGTCCACGTCGTGCATCACCAGTCGATCTCGCCCTCGCGCCAGGCTCGCATCGAGCAGTCCGTCGCCGAGGCCGCCCCCGTCATCGCGAACCTGCGCAACCTCGCCGTCGCCGAGCTGCGCGCCGCCACCGACGGGCTCACCGGGCTGCCCAACCAGCGCACCGTCCACGAGACCGTCAAGCGCGCGGCCGCCCAGGCGGGGCGCACGACCACGCCGCTCGCGCTCGTCGTCTTCGACCTCGACCACTTCAAGGCGATCAACGACACCTACGGCCACGGCAAGGGCGACGAGGTGCTCGCAGCCGTCGGCGCCGTCGCAGCCGACACGCTGCGCGCGAGCGACTTCGTCGGGCGGCTCGGCGGCGAGGAGTTCGCGGCCGTCCTGCCCGACACCGACCTCCCGGGCGGCCTGGAGTCCGCCGAGAAGCTGCGGGCCGCCATCGCCCAGATCACGGTGCCGGGCGTCGACCGCGCGATCAGCGCGTCGTTCGGCGTCGCGGTCATGCCCGATCACGCGGGCGAGCCCGACCTGCTGCTGCGCGAGGCCGACCGCGCGCTGTACGCCGCCAAGAGCGCCGGGCGCGATCGCGTCGAGGCGATCTCGACCCCGCAGGTCGGCTGACCCCCGACCGAGGGCGCGCCGGGCGCGATCGCGTCGAGGCGATCTCGACCGCGCAGGTCGGCTGACTCCGGGCCGAGGGCGCGCCGGGCGCCCGCCGGACATCGGCGCGCGCCGCCCCCGGGCGCGGCCGCGGGCGCCCTGTGGTCGAGGAAGCCGCGAGGCGGCGCGCGCCCATCCGGCGCAGTGGGTATGAAGCGCGGATGAGCTCGCGGGGATCGCGCCGGCCCGACGTCCCGGTCAGCGCCACTCCGGCGCTCGCCCCGGGCTCCGAGGAGAGCGGGCTGCGGCGCGCGATCACCCCGGCGATGCTGCTGTTCTTCATCGTCGGAGACATCCTCGGCGGGGGGATCTACGCGCTCGTCGGCGAGGTCGGCCGGGAGACCGGCGGCGCGATCTGGGCGGCGTTCGCGCTCGCGCTCGTCATGGCCGCGTTCACCGCCGGCTCCTACGCCGAGCTCGTCGGCAAGTACCCGCGCGCGGGCGGCGCGGGCCTGTACGTGCACCGCGCGTTCGGGCGCCCGTTCGTGAGCTTCATCGTGGCCTTCGCGGTCGTCGTGTCGGGCATCACGTCGGCGAGCGCGCTCGCGCGGGCCTTCGGCGGCGACTACCTCAGCGCCTTCGTCGACGTGCCCGTCGTGCTCACCGCGCTCGCGCTGCTCGGGCTCGTCGCCGCGATCAACCTGCGCGGCATCGAGGAGTCGGTGAAGCTCAACGTCGGCTTCACGGTCGTCGAGGTGGGCGGCCTGCTGCTCATCGTCCTCGTCGCCGGGCTGGCGATCGCCGGCGGCGACGCCGAGCCGGGCCGCGCCCTGGAGTTCAAGGGCGACGGCTCGGTGCTCGGCGCGGCGCTGGCGGGCGCGGCGCTCGCGTTCTACGCGCTCATCGGCTTCGAGGACTCCGTCAACGTCGCCGAGGAGACGCGCGACCCGGCGCGCACCTATCCGCGGGCGCTCTTCGGCGGCCTGGCGATCGCCGGCGCGCTCTACATGCTCGTCACGGTCGGCGCGTCGATGGTCGTGCCGACCGGCGACCTCGTGGACTCCAGCGGGCCGCTGCTGGAGGTCGTCCGCCAGGGGCCGCTCGGCATCCCGGAGAAGCTCTTCGCGGCGATCGGGCTGCTCGCGCTGTCCAACGGCGCGCTCATCAACATGATCATGGCCTCGCGGCTGCTCTACGGGATGGCGGAGGAGAGCGTCGTGCCCGGCGCCTTCGGCAGGGTCCTGCCCGGCCGCCGCACGCCCTGGTTCGCGATCGCCTTCACGTCCGCGATCGCGGCCGTGCTCGTCGCGACCGGCGACCTCGGCTCGCTGGCCGACACGACGGTCGCGCTGCTCGTCGTCGTCTTCGCCGTCGTCAACGTGAGCGTGCTCGTCCTGCGGCGCGAGCCCGTCGAGCACGAGCACTTCGTCGTGCCGGTCCCGGTGCCCCTGGCGGGCGTGGCGGTCTCGGCGGCGCTGCTGACGCAGATCGAGGCGGCGACGTTCGCCCGCGCCGGGCTGCTCGTCGGCGTCGGCGCCGCGCTGTGGGTCGTCAACCGGCTCGTCCTGGCCCGGCAGGGGTGAGGCCGCGCGCTACGGCGCGGCGACCCACTTCACCGTGCCAGACGTGCAGGAGCGCAGGACGTTGCCCGTGAGCTTGTCGATCGTGCGATCGCTGAGCGACAGCGTCCCCTTGGCCCCCCTGCGGCCGAGGACCGCGGTGAAGCGGTCGTCGACGTAGGTCTTCGTCGCGCCGTTGTCGATCGTGTAGCGCTCGCGGTCGGAGACCCGGCCGGTCCGGCTGATCCTCAGGTTCGTCCGCGGCGCCTCGATGCCGATCGCGCGCGAGTCGTCGCTGCAGCGCACGTGCTCGCCGAACAGCGCGCGGGAGACCCGTCGACCGTCGCCGGAGACGCGCAGCACGATCGCCCGCCGCGGGCCGACGCCGCGCTGGGTGGTCACGCCGAAGTAGCGCGCGCGCTTGGCGACGCCGCGCCTGCCGAGGCCGCCGACCGGGCGCCGCGCGCTGAAGGCGACCTTGCCCGTCTTGCACGTCTTCGTCCGCCCGCCGGCGGTCACCCGCAGCGTCGCCGAGACGGTGCCCTCGACGACGTTGGCCTCCGGGAAGGCTCCGGCGAGGCGGTAGGAGGTGCGGATCCTGCGGCCGGGGTCGGGCTCCTGCGTGCCGCTGCCATGGGCGGCGAACGCCCCGTCCTCGTCGATCTTCGCCTCGGCGGCGATATCGCCGCCCGCGCAGCGCGCGCGGACCGTGGCCTCGATCTGCAGGCGCCGGCCGCCGAGCGCGCGCAGGCCGACGATCGCGTTGCCCGCGCCGAAGAGGTCCTTCGGCGGAGCGACGAGCGCGCCGCCGCCGAAGTTCCCGCGCGGGGTCCCCGGCGCCTGCGCGACGGCGGTCGCCGCGGCGAGGCAGGTCGCGGTGACCGCACACAGAATCCCGAGACTGCGCACGCGGCCACCCTAGCCGTCGGGTCGGCAGCCTGCGGCGCAGTCGCCGTTATCCTGGATTTCCGTTCGCTGACCTGGAGGTCGATCGCCATGCAAGACGCCCGTCCCGCCTATGCCGCGCGCGCCGGCGCGCGCGCCGACACGGCCACGGCGACCCTGCTCGGTCAGGTCATGTTCCTCGTCGCCGTCGCGCTCGGGTTCGCGGTGGCCGGCACGTTCATCGGGCGCGACCTCTCGCAGGGCACGGCCCTCGTGCTGTTCTTCGCCGGGTTCGGGATGCTCATCGCCCAGAGCTTCGTCGAGCGCCTGCGCGTCGGGACGTTCGCCGTCGCCTGGCTGTACGCCATCGCGCTGCTCATCGGCCTCGGCATCGGTCCGGCGATCGGCTACGTCGTGGAGAGCCAGCCCGCGACGGTGACGCAGGCGGCCGGCGCGACCGCCCTCATCACGCTCGGGATGGGCGCCGGCGGCTTCGCGCTGAGCAAGGACCTGAGGGCCTGGATGCGGCCGCTGTCGTTCATCGTCCTCGGCGCCGTCGCCGTGTCGTTCGTGATGCTGCTGACGTCCAGCGGCGGCAACCCGATCCTCAGCGCGATCATCGCGATCGTCTCGGCGCTGCTCATCTCGGTGAACTTCAACTACCTGCGCAAGCACGGGACCGCCGACGACGCCGTCTGGCTGGCGACCGGCATCTTCGTGTCGATCATCAACATCTTCCTCTCGCTGCTGAACCTGTTCGGCGACTGAGAGCGTCAGGCGCGCCGGGCGGCGGTGCCGCCCCGCGCCGTCGGCTCGCACGCGGGCGGCCCGGCGGCCGGGGGCGCCACGGCCACGGCTACATGCGGTCCGGGCGCCCGCGCGCGCGCACGAGGCGCGCGAGGACCCCGATCCAGTCCGCCACGCCCGCGTACAGGTGGCCCACCGGACCGGTGACGATCCAGGCGGCGAGCGTCTCGTGCGGGCGGCGGCGGCGGCGCATGGCCTGACGATAAGGTGCCGTGCATGCCGACCGCCGTCACCACCACCGTCACCGAGCTGCCCGAGTCGCGCGTGAGCGTCGACGTCGAGGTCGCCGCGGAGGAGATCCAGCGCTCGCTGGAGACCCAGGCGCGCAAGCTCGGCCGCGAGATGAAGGTTCCGGGCTTTCGCACCGGCAAGATCCCGCCTGCCGTCGTCATCCAGCGCATCGGCCGCACGCCGATCCTCGACGAGGCCGTGCGCGGCCGCCTGACCGACTGGTACATGTCCGCGATCGACGCCTCGGGCATCGCGCCGGTCGGCGACCCCGAGGTCGACCTCGGCACGCTGCCCGACGAGGGCAAGCCGCTGACGTTCTCCTTCGAGGTGGGCGTGCGCCCGAGCGCGCAGCTCGGCAAGTACAAGGGCCTCGAGGTCCCCAGGCGCGAGCCGCAGGCCGATCCGTCCGCCGTCGAGAGCCAGCTCGAGGAGATGCGCGAGCGCTTCGCCCGCCTCGAGGTCGTCGACCGTCCCGCCGCCACCGGCGACTTCGTCATCCTCGACTTCGCCGGCACGATCGACGGCGAGCCGTTCTCCGGCGGCGAGGGGCGCGACCAGCTCGTCGAGGTCGGCGCCGGCCGGCTCATCCCCGGCTTCGAGGAGGGCCTCGTCGGGGCCTCCGCGGGCGAGGAGAAGACCGTCGACGCGTGGTTCCCCGACGACTACACGGCCAAGCACGTCGCCGGCAAGATGGCCCAGTTCCAGTTCACGGTGAAGGAGGTCAAGCACAAGGACCTCCCCGACTTCGACGACGACTTCGCATCCGACGCCGCGGGCTACGACACGATCGAGGAGCTGCGCGAGTCGATCGCCAACGAGCTGCTCGAGCACGACAAGGGCAGCCTCGAGGCCGAGTTCCGCGCCGCGGCGCTCGACGCGGTCGTCGCCGAGGCGACGGTCGACGTCCCCGAGGCGCTCGTCGCCGCGCGCGCCAAGGAGCTGCTGGACCGGATGCTGCACTCGCTCTCGCATCAGGGGATCTCGAGGGAGCACTACCTGCAGATCTCGGGCAAGACCGAGGACGAGCTCCTCGAGGAGTCCAAGCCCGACGCCGAGGTCGCGCTGCGCCGCGAGGCCGTGCTCGCCGCGATCATCGAGGCCGAGCAGCTCGATCCGACCGAGGAGCAGCTGCTCGACGCGCTCGAGGGCGCCGCCGAGCGCGAGCAGCTGTCGCGCCAGAAGCTGCTCGACCGCCTGCGCCAGGCCGGCCGCGTCGAGTCGCTCGCCAAGGAGGTCGCCGCCGAGCAGGCGATCGATCTCGTCGTCACGTCTGCCAAGCCCGTCCCGGCCAAGGCGCCCGACGCCGCGGAGGCGGGCGAGGCCAAGCCGAAGAAGAAGGCGCCCGCCGCCAAGAAGAAGCCCGCCGCGAAGAAGAAGAAGGCGCCCGTCAAGGAGCAGGGCGACAAGGCCGGCGAGCTGTGGACGCCCGACGCGGAGGGCGCCCAGAAGGGCGACAAGGGCAAGCTCTGGACCCCCGACGGCTAGGCCCCGCGCCCGGCCGCCCGCAACCCGCCTGGGCCCGCCCTGCCGATTGCTAGGCTGCGCGGCAGGAGTTCCCCCGACGACGCCTAACTGAAGCGAGGACCATGAGCCCCCTTGTCCCCATGGTGGTTGAGCAGACGTCGCGAGGCGAACGCGCCTTCGACATCTACAGCCGGCTGCTCAACGAGCGCATCGTCTTCCTGGGGACGCCCGTCGACGATCAGGTCGCCAACCTCATCGTCGCGCAGCTGCTGCACCTGGAGTCCGAGGATCCCGACAAGGACATCTCGCTGTACATCAACTCGCCCGGCGGATCGGTCTACGCGGGCCTCGCGATCTACGACACGATGCAGTTCATCAAGCCCGACGTGCAGACGATCTGCGTCGGCATCGCGATGTCGATGGGCGCGCTGCTGCTCGCCGGCGGCGCCGAGGGCAAGCGGATGGCGCTGCCCAACGCGAAGATCCTGATCCACCAGGTTTCCAGCGGTTTTCAGGGCCAGGCGACGGATATCGAGATCCACGCTAAAGAGATCATCGACATCCGCCGACGACTGGACGAGATCATCGCCCTGCACACCAAGCAGGATTACGCGAAGGTTCGGACCGATACCGAGCGCGATTACTTCCTGAGCAGCGACGAAGCGAAGGACTACGGGATCATCGATCGGGTGATCCACCAGCACTGAGCCTATGGCGCGACCTACCGACTCCAACGAACAGCTGCTCTGCTCCTTCTGCGGGAAGTCGCAGCGCCAGGTCAAGAAGCTCATCGCCGGTCCCGGCGTCTACATCTGCGACGAGTGCATCGATCTCTGCAACGAGATCATCGACGAGGAGCTGACGGCCCCGCCGTCCTTCGACATCGAGAGCCTCCCCAAGCCGCGGGAGATCTACGACGTCCTCGACGAGTACGTCGTCGGCCAAGAGGAGTCCAAGCGCACGCTGTCGGTGGCGGTCTACAACCACTACAAGCGCGTGCAGATGATGCAGGCCGAGGACAGCGACATCGAGCTGCAGAAGTCCAACATCCTGCTGCTCGGCCCCACCGGCTGCGGCAAGACGCTGCTCGCCCAGACGCTCGCGCGCATCCTCAACGTCCCGTTCGCGATCGCCGACGCCACGGCGCTGACGGAGGCCGGCTACGTCGGCGAGGACGTCGAGAACATCCTGCTCAAGCTCATCCAGGCCGCCGACTACGACGTCAAGAAGGCCGAGACCGGGATCATCTACATCGACGAGGTCGACAAGATCGCTCGCAAGGCGGACAACCCGTCGATCACGCGCGACGTCAGCGGCGAGGGCGTGCAGCAGGCGCTGCTGAAGATCCTCGAGGGCACGACCGCGTCGGTGCCGCCCCAGGGCGGGCGCAAGCACCCCCACCAGGAGTTCCTGTCGATCGACACGACGAACGTCCTGTTCATCTGCGGCGGCGCGTTCGCGAACCTCGACAAGGTCATCGAGCGCCGCATCGGCTCCAACGGGATCGGCTTCGGCGCGTCGATCCAGTCCAAGAAGGACAGCGACAAGGGCGAGCTGTTCGAGAAGACGCTGCCCGAGGATCTCGTCAACTACGGGCTCATCCCGGAGTTCATCGGACGCCTTCCCGTGGTCAGCGCCGTCCACCAGCTCACGCGCGACGACCTCATCACGATCCTCACCGAGCCCCGCAACGCGCTCGTCAAGCAGTTCCAGCGCTTCTTCTCCTTCGACGGGATCGAGCTCGTCTTCTCCGACGAGGCGCTCGTCTCGGTCGCCGAGAAGGCGCTCGCCCGGGAGACCGGAGCGCGCGGCCTGCGCTCGATCATCGAGGAGGTGCTGCTCGAGGTGCAGTTCGAGCTGCCCTCGCGCCGCGACGTCAAGAAGTGCGTCGTCACGAAGGAGACGATCGAGAAGGGCATCACGCCCACGCTCGTCACAGAGGCCGCGCCCGACGAGCAGCACCCGCGCCACGCCGAGTCGGCGTAGCGGCGATCAGCGCGCACGTCTCACCGTCACAGCAACGCCACGAACTTGGTCATTGCTCACAACATGACGTATCTTGCGGTCGTGGGGTCGTACCGATAATTGGGGCCGGTGAGTCCTAGCGCGGCTGTGCCGAGGACGGGCGCACACCTCGTGCGCTCGGTGACGACCGCCACGGCGGCGATCGTCCTGATGCTCGTCTGCGCGAGCGCCGCGCGGGCGGCCTGCGGCAACCCGGTCGCGTGCGAGAACGAGCGCGAAGGGACGCCCGGCAAGCCGTGGGCGGTCGTCGGAGCGGGCGACCCCGCGATCCAGGGCTACGCCACGCAGATGAGCGTCAACCGCGGCGAGACGATCTCCTTCAAGATCAAGACGAGCGCGACGGCGTACCACGTCGACGTCTACCGGCTGGGCTACTACGCGGGCACAGGCTCGCGCCGCGTCGCATCGGCGATCGCCCCGACCGCGCCCCAGCCCCAGCCCCAGCCCGCCTGCCTGACCGATCCCGCGACCGGCCTGATCGACTGCGGAAACTGGGCCGTCTCGGCAAGCTGGGCGGTGCCGGCGGACGCGGTGTCCGGCGTCTACCTGGCCCACCTCGTGCGCGAGGACGCGGCCGGATCGAGCCAGATCATCTTCGTCGTGCGCGACGACGGGCGCCGCTCGGACGTCCTGCTGTCGACGTCGGACGCCGACTGGCAGGCCTACAACGACTACGGCGGCAACAGCCTGTACACGTGCGCGGTCGACTGCCCGGCCGGCGGCGGGTCGTTCTCGCCGCGCGCGTTCAAGGTCAGCTACAACCGGCCGTTCCACACGGCCGAGGTGTCCGACGGGCGCCCGTGGTTCTTCCGCGCGGAGTACCCGATGCTGCGCTTCCTCGAGGCCGGCGGCTTCGACCTCGCGTACACGACGAACGTCGACGTGCACAGGGGCACTGCGGGGCTCACGAATCACAAGATGTTCATGTCCAGCGGCCAGGACGAATATTGGTCAAATGAGCAGCGCGCCAACGTCGAGGCCGCACGCGACGCCGGGGTGAACCTCGCGTTCTTCAGCGGCAACGAGCTGTTCTGGAAGGCCCGCTGGGAGCCCAGCGTCGCGGGACCGCCCACGGCGCACCGCACGGTCGTCTCCTACAAGGAGACCCACGCCGACGCGGCGATCGACCCCAGCGCGCTGTGGACGGGGACCTGGCAGGACCCGCGCTTCAGCCCGCCGAAGGACGGCGGCAGGCCCCAGAACGCGCTCACCGGGCAGCTCTTCTCGGTGAACACCGGCCCCGGCGAGTCGAGCAGCGGCGCGCTGACCGTGCCCGAGCGCTACGGAAAGCTGCGGATGTGGCGCGACACCGACGCCGCGACGGTCCCGTCCGGCGAGGTGCTCGTGCTCGCGCCGAAGACGATCGGCTTCGAGTGGGACGAGGACTTCGACAACGGCTTTCGCCCCGACGGCCTGATCCGCCTGTCCTCGACGACGTTGCCGATGGTCGACGTCTTCACCGACTACGGCACCCTGTCCGAGCCGCTGCCCGCGACGCACACGCCGACGATGTACCGCGCCCCGAGCGGGGCGCTCGTGTTCGGCGCGGGCACCGTGCAGTGGTCGTGGGGACTGGACTCCGACCAGCCGCAGGGCAACCCGCCCGACCGCACGATGCGCCAGGCGACGCTGAACCTGCTCGCCGACATGGGCGCGCAGCCCGACGTCGTGCTCGGCGGGCTCGTGCGGGCATCGCCGTCGACGGACACGACGAAGCCGTCCTCGACCCTGGCGACCCCGCCGGGCACCGTCTCCGACGGCGACAGGCTGACGCTCGCGGGCACCGCGACGGACGGCGGGGGCGGCCTCGTGGCCGGCGTGGAGGTGTCCACCGACGGCGGCGCCACCTGGCACCCGGCCGCCGGGACGACGAACTGGACCTACGAGTGGACGGCCCACGGCAACCCCGCGTCGATCCGCACGCGCGCGATCGACGACAGCGCCAACATCGAGACGCCGGGCCCCGGCGCGGTCGTGCGGGTCGCCTGTCCGTGCTGGCTGTGGGGGCCCAACGTCCTGCCCGAGCAGCCCGACGCGGGCGACGCCAACGACTACGAGCTGGGCGTGCGCTTCCGCTCCGACGCGGCGGGGACCGCGACCGGCGTGCGCTTCTACAAGGCCACCGAGAACACGGGCACGCACGTCGGACGCGTGTGGCGGGCGGACGGCCAGCAGAAGCTCGGCGAGGTGACGTTCACCGGCGAGAGCGCGGCCGGCTGGCAGACCGCGACGTTCGCGACGCCGGTGCCGATCGAGGCGAACACGACGTACGTCGTGTCCTACTCGGTCCCCAACGGCCACTACTCGGCCACGCGGAACTACTTCTACCCGTCGCCGTCGCCCCGCCCGCGCGGCGGCAGCACCGTCGCCAGCCCGCCGCTGCGGGCGCTGCGCAGCGGCCCGGGAACCGGCTTGGCGACGACGAACGGGGTCTTCGCCGAGATCCCGGGCAACTATCCCGACAAGAGCTTCAACGCGGCGAACTACTGGGTCGACGTCGTGTTCTCGCTGCCGCCGCCCCTGCAGGTCACCGGCGTCGCCGCCGCGCTCGCGAGCCCGACCTCGGCGACGGTGAGCTGGACGGCGCCCGGGGGCGGGGCCTCGGCGGCGTACGAGATCACGCCGTACATCGGCGCGACGGCGCAGACGCCGACGGTCCTCACCGGCACGCCGCCGGCGCTCGAGGCGACGATCGGCGGGCTGGCGCCCGGCACGACGTACACCTTCCGCGTGCGCGCGTCCAACGGCGGCGGCGTCGGCCAGCTGTCCGACGCCTCCAACGCGGTCACGACGCCGCGGCCGCCCGACCCGCCGCCGCCCCCGCCACCCGCGCCGCCACCCGCGCCGCCCCCACCGCCACCGCCACCGGTCGGGCCGTCGGACGGGCCGGCGAACTGCCGGGAGCGCCTTCCGGCGAAGATGTCGCTCGCGCGGGCGAGAACGAGCGGGAGCTTCCTCGACGTCCTCGCGCCGATCACCTCGCTCGCGTCGGGCACGGCGAAGGTCGACTACCACTCCGCCGGCCGGCACACGCGCTTCGAGGCGGCGATCGACAGCGCGGCCCGGCGGATCCGCTTCCGCCGCGCCGTCTCGGCCGCCCAGCGCCGCCTGGGCACCGGGATCCTGACGCTCGACTACCCCGGCGACGCCGACACGCGCCCGCAGAGCGTGCGCCTGCGCGGCGCGCGGCACAAGGCGCAACTCGACCTCCGCCGCCCGCGGATCGTCGAGGGGTACCTGCGGGCCGCCGGGACGATCGACCGCCGCGCGCGCGGCGTCGTGCGCCTGCAGATCAGCTATCAGCACCTGTGCGCGGTCCGCATCATCCAGTTCCGGGCGACGATCCGCGACGGTCGCTGGAGCCTCAACGAGCGCCTGAGCGCCGACGTGCGCGCCGCCATCGCCGGCCGCGCCGGCCCCGTGCACTCCTACACGCTGTTCACCGGCTACCTCCCGGCCCGCGTCCGCGGCGAGATGCGCTCCTACCAGATCCTCGGGCCGCGCTGATCCGCGGGCGCCCGCCGCGCGGCGCGGCGGGCCGACCGGCGGCCCGGCGGCGCGCGGTCGTTACGATGCCGGGCCGATGCCGCCGTTTCTCCGCGTCCGCACGATGCCCTGGCTCATGGTGCTCGAGCTCGCCGTCACCCTGCGCCGGCATTGGAACCGCCTCGAGCCGGCCGAGCGCGCCGAGCTCGCCGAGCTCGTCAAGAAGTCGCAGGGGCGCCCGTCGCGCCTGACGGCGAAGGAGCGCACCGCCGTGCGGCGCCTCGTGGGCAAGCTCGAGCCGGGGCAGATCGCGCGCAGCGTCGTGCCGCTCGGGCGGCGCGCGACGCGCGCGCGCCGGCGCTGAGCCGCTCGAAGGACGGCGGCGCGGCGGGGCTCAGCCGGCCTTGCGGGCGACGACGCGCGCGTACTGCGACTCGTACGTCAGCCCGCCGTCCGTGGCGGTGTTCATCTCGCGCATGAGGTCGTCGAGGTCGTCGAGGAGCGCCATGAAGCGCTCCTGCGGCAGGACGTCGCGCGCGGCGGCGACGAAGTTGTTGGACTCCTCGGACTCCTCGCGCGCGGCGGCCGCCGACGGCCACGAGAACGTCACGCTGCCCAGCTCGAAGGAGACATCGGCGGCGATCGGCGCGAGGCGCTCGCGACAGACCTCCTCGTCGCCCCACAGCTCGGCCGCCGGCGGGCCGTCCGGCGCCGGCGGGAAGTACCGGCGGGCGACCTCGCCGAAACGCGCCGCGGCCGAGCCGGGCGTCCACGCGGTGAAGCCGACGCGGCCGCGCGAGCGCGTCACGCGGAACGCCTCGGCGATCGCGACCTGCGGCCGCGGCGCGAAGACGAGGCCGAAGGCCGACAGCACGGCGTCGAAGCGCCCCGACGCGTAGGGGAGGTCCTCGGCGTCTGCGACCTCCCAGTGGATCTCCCACTCGCCGAGCGCGTCGCAGCGCGCCTTGCCCGCCGCGACGAGGGCGGGCGTGAGGTCGCAGGCCTCCGGGCTCGCGCCCGCCGCGGAGATCGCCAGGGCGACGTTGCCGGTACCGGCGGCGAGGTCGAGCGCGCGCTCGCCGGGCCCGACCCCGCAGGCTGCGACGAGCTCGCGCGCCGCCCCCTCGTAGCGCCGCGCGCTCACCGAGTAGTCGCCGGCGGACCACAGCCGCCGCTGGTTGTCCTTGAACCCTGCGAGGTCGGTGCTCATCGACCCTCCATAGACTGGATGATCAGTCTATGGGGGATCTGCAAGAACGCACACGATTCGAGCCCGCGCAGGTCGAGCCGCGGGTCCTCGCGCGCTGGCTGGAGTCGGGCCTCGTGCATCCCGAGGCCGCCGGGGACGCCGCCGAGAACTTCTCGATCGCGATCCCGCCGCCGAACGTCACCGGGGCGCTGCACATGGGCCACGCGCTCAACGGCACGATCCAGGACGTCCTGAGCCGCACGAACCGGATGCGCGGGCGCCGCACGAAGTGGATCCTCGGCACCGACCACGCCGGGATCGCGACGCAGCGCCAGGTCGAGAAGCTGCTGGAGTCCGAGGGCACCTCGCGCGAGGAGCTGGGGCGCGAGCCGTTCGTCGAGCGCGTCTGGGAGTGGCGCGAGCGCTACGGCGGGCAGATCGTCGAGCAGTACAAGCGGCTCGGCGCGACCTGCGACTTCGAGGACGAGCGCTTCACGATGGACGAGCGCTACCACGAGGCCGTCCTGAAGGTCTTCGTCGACCTCCACGAGCAGGGGCTCATCTACCGCGACCACTACATGGTCAACTGGGACCCGGGCCTGCGCTCGGCGATCTCCGACCTCGAGGTCGAGGAGCGCGAGGGGATCGTCGACACGCTGTACTCGATCGCCTACCCGCTGGCGTCCGGCGACGGGGAGCTCGTCGTGGCGACGGTGCGCCCCGAGACGATGCTCGCCGACACCGCGGTCGCCGTGCATCCCGGCGACGAGCGCTACGCGGGCCTCGTCGGCCAGGAGGTCGTGCTGCCGCTCGTCGGGCGCCGTCTGCCGATCATCGCGGACGAGTACGTCAAGACGGACTTCGGCACGGGCGCGCTGAAGATCACGCCCGGCCACGACCCCAACGACTTCGAGATCGGCCGCCGCCACGGCCTGGCGGAGATCAGCGTCATCGGCGAGGACGGCCTCATGACCGCCGCGGCGGGCGAGCGCTACGCGGGGCTGACGATCGCCGACGCGCAGGCGCGCGTCATCGCCGACCTCGACGACCTCGGGGCGATCCGCGCGCGCGAGGAGTACGTCCACACCGTGCCCTTCAGCCAGCGCTCGGGCGCCCGCGTCGAGCCGCTCATCTCGCTGCAGTGGTTCATGCGGATGGACGAGCTCGCCGGGCCGGCGCTCGACGCCGTCCGCGGCGGCGCGATCCGGATCCATCCCGAGTCGCAGTCGCGCCGCTATGTCGACTGGCTGGAGAACATCCGCCCGTGGTGCATCTCGCGCCAGCTGTGGTGGGGCCACCAGATCCCCGTGTGGTACCGCGGCGAGGAGACCCACGTCGGCGCCGCCGCGCCCGAGGGCGAGGGCTGGGAGCAGGACCCCGACGTGCTCGACACGTGGTTCTCCTCGGCGCTGTGGCCCTTCGCGACGCTCGGCTGGCCGCAGGACACCGCCGAGCTGCGCGCGTTCTACCCGACGAACGTGCTCTCCACGGCGCGCGACATCCTGTTCCTCTGGGTCGCGCGCATGGTCATGATGGGACTGCGCTTCGCCGGCGAGATCCCGTTCGAGCACGTCTACGTGCATTCGATCATCCAGGCGCCCGACGGCCGGCGGATGAGCAAGTCGCTCGGCACGGGGATCGACCCGCTGGCGCTCGTCGAGGGCGGTCCGCGCCCGCCGGCGTTCGCGCAGGGCGGCGACTTCCCGGCCTACGGCACCGACGCGGTGCGCTTCGGCCTGCTCGCGATGTCCTCGACGCAGGACGTGCGCTTCAGCGAGGAGAAGGTCCAGCAGGGCCAGGCGCTCGCCAACAAGCTCTACAACGCGACGCGCTTCGTCGTGCTGCGCGTCGGCGACGAGGCGGCCGCGGCGCCGGCGGCGGCCCGCCCGCAGACCGTCGAGGATCGCTGGATCCTCTCGCGCCTGCAGGCGATCAAGGCCGACACGCAGGCCCGCGTCGACGGCTTCGACTTCGCGAAGGCCGCGCTCGGGCTCTACGACTTCATCTACGGCGAGCTGTGCGACTGGTACCTTGAGCTCGTCAAGCCGCGGCTCGCCGACGACGCCGAGCCCGCCGGGCGCGCGGCGCTCGGCGCCACGCTGCTGCACGTGCTGCGTGAGACGCTCGCCACCGCCCACCCGGTCATCCCGTTCGTCACCGAGGAGCTGTGGGGGATGCTGCCGGGGACCGACGGCCAACTCGCGACGAGCGTGCTGCCGGAGCCCGACGGGACGCTCGTCGATCCCGACGCGGAGGAGCAGATGGAGCGCGCGATCGAGGCCGTCCGCGTGCTGCGCGGCTGGCGCGACTCCGTCGGCGTGCGACCCGGCGCGCTCGTGCCGGCCGTCCTCGTGGCCGACGGCTACGAGGCCACGGCCCAGCGCGTGGGCGCGCTCGCGCGCTTCTCGTTCGACGGCGCGGGGACGGAGGTGGCGAGCATCGCGGTCCCGGGCGGGACGGTGGCCGTCCTCGAGTCCGCCGACGTCGACCTCGGCGCCGCCGAGCGCCGGCTCGAGGAGCGCCGCGCCACGCTGCGCAGCGAGATCGACCGCGCGGAGCGCAAGCTCGCCAACGAGGGCTTCGTCGCCAAGGCGCCGCCGGCCGTCGTCGACGGCGAGCGCGGCAAGCTCGATCGCCTGCGCGCCGAGCTGGAGGCCCTGTGAGCCGCCCGGGCGTCGCCGGGGGCGTGGCGCCGGGCTGGGACGCCCGCGACGCCGAGCGCTGGCTGCTGTCGCTCGAGCTGTTCGGCATGCGCTTCGGCCTGGACCGGATGCGGCGCCTCATGACCGCGCTCGGCGCGCCGCACGAGGCCTTCGCGGCGGTCCACGTCGTCGGGACGAACGGCAAGTCCTCGACGGTGCGGATGATCGCGGCGCTGCTCGAGCACCACGGCGTCCGCGCGGGCGCCTACCTGTCGCCGCACCTCATCACGTTCGCCGAGCGCATCCGCGCCGGCGGCGCGGACGTCTCCCAGGAGCAGTTCGCCGCCGCCGTCGCCCGCGCGCGGCGGGCCACCGAGCTCGTCGACCGCACGCTCGACGAGGACGACCGGGTGACGCAGTTCGAGGCGCTGACCGCAGCCGCCTACGCGCAGCTCGCCGATGCCGGCGTCGAGGTCGCCGTCGTCGAGGCGGGGCTCGGCGGGCGCTGGGACGCGACGAACGTCATCGACGCGCAGATCGCCGTGCTCACGAACGTCGGCCTGGAGCACACGCGCTGGCTGGGGCCGACGATCGGGGACATCGCGCGCGAGAAGCTCGCCGTCGTGGCCCCGGGCGCGACGCTCGTGCTCGGCCCCGACCTGCACCCGGACGCCGACGCGGAGGCGCGGGTCGTCGCCGAGCGCCAGGGCGCGACGATCGTGCGCGCCGGCGCCGAGCCGCCGCCCGGCGTCGAGCTCGGCGCCCGCGGCGCCTTCCAGCGGCGCAACTTCGCCGTCGCGTGCGCCGCGGCGCGCGCGTACCTGGGGCGACTGGACGGCGAGCCGACGCGCGCCGCCGCGGCCGCGACGGTCGTGCCGGGCCGCTTCGAGGTGCGCGGCGATCGCGGCGAGGGCCAGCTCGTGCTCGACGGCGCGCACAACGCCGGCGGCATCGCGGCGCTCGCCGAGTCGCTGCCGGGCTTCCTCGCCGACCGGCCGCTCGTCGCCGTCCTGTCGGTGCTCGACGACAAGGACGCCGCCGCCATGCTCAGCGCCCTGCTGCCGCTCTGCGCGGGCGCGGTCTTCACGGCCAACGCCAACCCGCGCGCGCTGTCGCCCGCCACGCTCGCGTCGCTCGCCGGGCAGGTCGGGGCGCCTCCGGTGGCCCGGGTGGAGTCCGATCCACGGCGCGCGGTGGCGCTCGCTCGCGAGATCGCGGGCCCCGGCGGCGTCGTGCTCGCGACCGGCTCGATCTATCTCATCGCCGACCTCATGCGACCGGATGGAGCCGGCCGCGCGTCGACGCTGTGAATCGCGAGGGACCCTCCGCGCCCGCGCTGATCGCGGCCGTCGCCCTGATCGTCGCGCTCGTCATCCTCGTGTTCTTCGCGCTCGGCTACGCGCTCGGGCGACTGTTCCTGTAACGCCTCTTGCCACCCTCGTCCCCGCCGACGGATAAGCTCCCCCGATCGTGTTAGCCGTCTTCGGCATCAACAGCGACGGGCTGAACCTTGCGGTCAACATGCTCATCCTGTTCCTGGTCGTCATCTACCTGGCGCTCGTGTACTGGACGTACATGGACGCGATCAGGCGGATCGAGGACCCGATGCTCGTCATCTGCGCGACGGCGGCGTCGCTGTTCCCGTTCGTGGGAACGATCCTGTACGTGATCGTGCGCCCGCCCGAGTATCTCGAGGACGTCCGCGAGCGCGAGCTCGAGATGCAGGCCGCCGAGGCCCGGCTGCACGACCTCAACTACATGCTCTGCCCGCACTGCGACTACGAGGTCAAGGAGGACTTCCTTCGCTGCCCGAACTGCAGGCGCAAGCTGCGCGACCCGTGCGCGAGCTGCGCGCGGCCGCTGGATCCCACCTGGAAGCTCTGCCCGTACTGCGAGGCCGAGCCCGGCGACGTCTCGCGCCCGTCGCGCCTGCGCTCCGAAGCCTGACCCCCACCTTGAAGGAGATCTGATCGATGGACCGGACCCTGATCCTGGTCAAGCCGGACGCGTTTGCGCGCCGCCTGACCGGAGAGATCATCGCCCGCTTCGAACGCAAGGGTCTGCATGTGACGGCGCTCAAGCTCATGACGATCGACGAGCCGACCGCCAAGCGCCACTATGCCGAGCACGAGGGCAAGCCGTTCTTCGACGGGCTCGTCTCGTTCATCACCTCCGGCCCGCTCGTCGCGATGATCCTCGAGGGACCCAACGCGATCGAGGCGTCGCGCCAGATGATCGGCGCGACGAACGGCATCGAGGCGGCGCCCGGCTCGATCCGCGGCGACTTCGCGCTGGAGGTCCGCCGCAACCTCGTGCACGGATCGGACTCGCGCGAGTCCGCCGAGCGCGAGATCGCGATCTACTTCGGCGGGGAGTAGTCCGGCGGGCGCCGCGGGCGGGCGCGCGATGCCCAACGGACCGCTGATCCTCGCGAGCCGGTCGCCGCAGCGGCGCGCGATCCTCGCCCAACTCGGGATCCCGTTCGAGGCGCTCGACGTCGACGTCGAAGAGATCGCGGCCGGCGACCCGGTCGAGGTCGCGCGCGCCAACGCACTGCGCAAGGCGCAGGCGGGAGCGCGCGAGCGTCCGAGCGACACGATCCTCGGCGTCGACACGATCGTCGCGCTCGACGGCGAGATCTACGGAAAACCGGCCTCCGCGGAGGCGGCGATCTCGACCCTCGAGCGGCTCTCGGGACGCACACACGAGGTCGTCAGCGGGCTCGCGCTGCTGCGACCCGGCAACCCTCAGGTTGCGCATGAGGTCACGAACGTGACGTTTCGGGTGCTCGACGACGACCTCGTCCGCCGGTACGTCGAGAGTGGCGAATGGGCCGGAAGAGCGGGCGGTTATGCCATCCAGGGCAAGGGCGCCGCGCTGGTTCGCCGGATAATGGGGGACTACCTGAACGTCGTCGGACTGCCCGTCGGGAGATTACTCGACCTCGACTTGAGCCTTATGCTCAGGCAGAACTAGAGGGATGCCATTGCGCGGCCCCTCGCGCCGCTAGACTCAGCGGCGGCGCCGGCCCCACGAGCACCCCCCTGCACGCGGAGCGACACGGGTTCTCGCCGCCTCTCTCAATGGGTTTCTTCAGCTACCTCACCGGATTCGGTGGCCGCGACATGGCTGTCGACCTCGGCACGGCCAACACCCTCGTCTACGTGCGCGGTCGGGGCATCGTGCTCAGCGAGCCGTCCGTCGTCGCGATCGACTCGCGCAGCGGCGAGGTGCACGCGGTCGGCATCGAGGCCAAGCGGATGCTCGGCCGCACGCCCGGCACGATCTCCGCGATCCGGCCGCTCAAGGACGGCGTCATCGCCGACTTCGACGTGACCGAGGAGATGCTGCGCCACTTCATCCAGAAGGTCCACCAGAACCGCTGGGCGCACCCGCGGGTCGTCGTCTGCGTGCCCTCCGGCGTCACGGGCGTCGAGAAGCGCGCCGTCGAGGAGGCCTGCCTCAGCGCAGGCGCGCGCCAGGCCTACCTCATCGAGGAGCCGATGGCGGCCGCGATCGGCGCCGGCCTGCCGGTGGGCGAGCCGACGGGCTCGATGGTCGTCGACATCGGCGGCGGCACGAGCGAGGTCGCCGTGATCTCGCTGGGCGGGATCGTCGTCTCGCAGTCGATCCGGATCGGCGGCGACGAGCTCGACGAGGCGATCATCAACTACGCAAAGCGCGAGTACAAGCTGCTCATCGGCCAGCAGACCGCCGAGGAGGTCAAGCTCGAGATCGGCTCGGCGCATCCGATGGACGAGGAGGTGCAGGCCGAGATCCGCGGCCGCGACATGGTCTCGGGCCTGCCCAAGACCGTCGTGCTCACGAGCGAGGAGATCCGGCAGGCGCTCGAGGAGCCCCTGTCGGCGATCATCGACGCCGTCAAGGAGACGCTGGACCGCACGCCGCCCGAGCTGTCGTCGGACATCATGGACCGCGGGATCATGCTCGCGGGCGGCGGCTCGCTGCTGCAGGGCCTCGACGAGCGCCTGCGCGAGGAGACGCAGATGCCCTGCCACCTGGCGGAGTCGCCGCTGACCTGCGTCGCCGTGGGCTCGGGCCGCTCGCTCGAGGAGTTCGAGGTCATCCACCGCACGAACCGCAACTCGTCCAAGCACCGCCGCAAGCGGTACTGACCCCTTTGGAGCCGACGGCCTCGTGTACGACAAGACAGTCCGCCGACGCCGGGCAGTCCTCGGACTGCTCGTCGCCTGCTGCCTGATCCTGCTCACGGCCTACTTCGGCGAGACGGGCAGCGGCGCGCTGCACGGCGTCCAGCGCGGCACGAGCGAGGTGCTCAACCCCATCCAGGAGGGGGCCAGCAAGGCCCTCAAGCCGATCCGCGACCTCTTCGGCTGGTTCGGCGACACGGTCGCCGCCAAGGGGCAAGTCGCGGAGCTGCGCCGCGAGCGCGACCGCCTGCGCAGCGAGGTCCTGCAGAACGAGGTCCGCAGCGCCGACTACGACCGCCTCTCCAAGCTGCTGCAGCTCAACGGCGCGCTCGGCCTCAAGGCGCTCGGGCCGAAGACGGGCCGCGTCATCTTCCAGTCGCCGACGGTCTGGTACGCGACGATCCGCGTCGACAAGGGCTCCGACGACGGCGTGCGCCTCCTCCAGCCCGTCGTCAACGAGGAGGCGCTCATCGGCCGCGTCACCCAGGTCTTCGGCAGCTCGGCGCAGGTCACGCTCATCACCGACGCCAAGACGAAGGTGCCCGCGCGCGCCGGCCGGCGCGGCGAGTTCGGGATCGTCGAGCCCTCGAGCGCCGGCAACCCGACGGACCTCGTCATGCGGTTCACCCGGCCCGGCGCGAAGATCAGCGTCGGCGACCGCGTCGTGACCCGCGGCACCGAGCCAGAGGACCGGCAGCGCTCGCTGTACCCCGTCGGCCTGCCGATCGGCCGCGTCACGCGGATCGCCGACGAGGGCACCGACACGCAGGAGATCCACCTGCGCCCCTACGCCGACATCCGCAGCCTGGACTTCGTCGAGATCCTCACCAACCCGCGGGGCGGCGCCTGATGCCGGCGCGCCCGCGCACGACCGCAGGCCCCGGCAGGTGACCTCGCCCGTCGCGCAGCTCGTCGCGCGCCTGGCCGCGCTCGGCGTGCTCGGCGTCGTCGTGCAGACCGCCGCGGTCTCGCAGCTTCCGATCGCGGGCACGAACGCCGACCTGTCGCCGCTGCTCGTCATGGCGGTCGGCCTGCTCTGCGGCTCGCTCGCGGGCGGCGCGTTCGGCTTCGGCGTCGGCCTGTTCACCGACGTCGTCGCCCTGCAGACGCTCGGCGTCTCCTCGCTCGTCCTGCTCGGGATCGGCTACGGCGCGGGCCGCCTGCGCGAGGCGCGCGACCCCGAGGGCACGCTCGTGCCGATCGCCGTCGGCGCCGCCGCGACGCTCGCCTTCGGCGCCGGCTTCGCGCTGCTGCAGTTCCTGCTCGGCGTCGAGGCGCCGGTGAGCTGGGCGCTCGTGCGCCAGCTCCTGGCGACGCTCGTCGTCAACACGCTGCTCGCGCTGCCGGTGTACGCGCTCGTGCGCCGCGTCCTGCAGGCCGCCCTGCCCGAGGACCCGCGCCGCCGGCGCCGCCGCGCCTACACGACCGGCGGCCTGAGCCCGCTCTCGCGCGGAATCGAGATCCGCCGATGATGATGGAGCCCGCCGGCGACCGCCGGACGCCGATCACGCCGCAGCTCGCGCTGCGCGTCGCGATCCTCGGCGGCGTGGCGCTCGCGCTGTTCGCCATCGTCTTCTTCCGCCTGTGGTACCTGCAGGTGCTCTCCGGCGACCGCTACCTCGCCGAGGCGCGCGTCAACCGCGTGCGCGAGCTGCGCGTCCAGGCGCCGCGCGGCAAGATCGTCGACCGCAGCGGCAGGGTCATCGTGCGCAACCGCCAGGCCGTCGTCGTCGAGATCGACCCCGCCAAGCTGCCCGACGCCGAGCGCGAGCTCGCCGCCGAGTGGGGCCGCCGCGCGGGCCTGCGCCTCGCGCGGCCCAAGGGCCGGCGCGGCAAGGCGATCCCGATCCCGCCGATCCCCACGCGCGCGCTGGAGGTCCGCTACGCCCGGCTCGGCGCGGCGCTCGGCAAGTCCGCGCGCCAGATCCACCGCCAGGTCGTCCAGTCGCTCGTGCTCGTGCCCTACTCCTCGGTGCGCGTCAAGACCGACGTGCCCGAGGCGACGCTGGCGTACATCTCCGAGCGCCCCGAGCGCTTTCCGGGCGTCAAGGTCGAGCGGACCTACCTGCGCGACTACCCGCAGGGCACGCTGGCGGCGCAGATCCTCGGCACCGTCGGCGAGGTCAGCCCGGACGAGCTCAAGAAGGCGCGCTTCCGCGGCGTCAAGCCGGGAACGATCGTCGGCAAGGGCGGCCTCGAGCGTGCCTACGACCGCTACCTGCGCGGCGTCGACGGCGTCCAGCGCGTGCAGGTCGACGCCTTCGGCCGGCCCGTCGCCGGGCGCCTGCAGCGCGACGACCCGATCCCGGGCCAGCGCCTGCGGCTCTCGCTGGACCTCGCGCTCGAGCGCACGGGGCAGCTCACGCTGGGCTACGTGGGCGGCGGCAAGCCGGGCGCGTTCGTCGCGCTGAACCCCAACGACGGGCAGGTGCTCGCGATGGGCTCGCACCCGACGTTCGATCCCGGCGTCTTCTCCAAGCCGCTCTCGCAGGAGCGCTACGAGGCGCTCGCCGGCGCCGACGGCGCCGGGCCGCTCTTCAACCGCGCGATCTCGGGCCAGTACCCGACGGGCTCGACGTTCAAGGCGATCACGGCGCTCGCGGGCCTCGAGAAGGGGCTCATCACGCCGGGCGCGACGATCAACGACCCGGGCTGCATCGAGGTCGGCGAGGCCAAGCGCTGCAACGCCAAGGAGGAGGCCTACGGCAGCGTCGACCTCACGCGGGCGCTGCAGGTCTCCTCGGACGTGTACTTCTACAAGCTCGGCATCAACGCGTTCTACAAGGGCGGCCTCGTCATCCAGCGCTACGCGCGCAAGCTGGGCTTCGGCCGGCCGACCGGGATCGACCTGCCCGGCGAGGACGACGGCGTCATCCCCGACCCGAAGTGGCGCAAGCGCATCAACAAGGCCGAGACCGACTGCCGCAAGCGCAAGAAGATCTCGCTGCAGGCCAACGTCTACGCCGCCGGCGCGAGCGGCTGCGGCATCTCGGACCTGCGCGACTACAACCTCGGCGACACCGTCAACCTGTCAGTGGGCCAGGGCGACCTGCAGGCCACGCCGCTGCAGCTCGCCGTCGCCTACGCGGCGATCGCGAACAAGGGCAAGGTCATCGTGCCGCACCTCGGCCTGGAGATCGAGCGCGCCAACGGCGAGCTCGTCCAGCGCATCGAGCGCGACCCGGCGCGGCGCATCAAGATGCGCGAGGCCGACCGCGAGGCGGTCGCGCTGGGCCTGCACCGCGCCGCGAGCGCGGCCGGCGGCACGTCGGCGGACGTCTTCGCCGACTGGCCCCACGACCGCTTCCCGGTCTACGGCAAGACCGGCACCGCCGAGCGCCAGCCCAAGCGCGACCAGTCCTGGTACGTCGCCTACGTGCCCGACCCCAAGCGCCCGATCCTCATCGTCGCCACCGTCGAGGAGGGCGGCTTCGGCGCCGCGACGGCCGCCCCGATCGTCTGCCGGATGCTGGCCAAGTACTACCGCCAGAACGTCTCCTGCGCGCGCGGAAAGTCGACGACGCAGTGAACGAGCCGCCCGCCACCCGCCGCGCGGCCGGGCTGCGCATGCCCTTCGATCCGCTGCTGGCGCTCGCCGCCGTCGGGCTCATGGCCGCGTCCCTCGTTACCCTCAATGCATCGACGAGCACAGACGTCCCGGGCGATCCGCACTATTACGTCACGCGGCAAGGCGTGTTCTTCGCCGTCGGCACGCTCGTCGCGATCCTCCTCAGCCGGATCGACTACTCCCGCCTGCGGGAGCTGAAGTACGGCATCTACGGCCTGATGATGGGCTCCCTGCTGCTCGTCGCGGCGTTCGGCGGCGTCACGCGCGGGTCGCGCCGCGCGATCCAGCTGCCGTTCATCGAGGTGCAGGCCTCCGAGCTTGGCAAGGTGCTGCTCGTCGCCGCGCTCGCAGCCTTCGTCGTGGACCGCTCGCGGCGGCTGGGCGAGCGCGACACGACCGCGCGGATCGTGCTCGTCGCGATGATCCCCGCGACCTTCGTGATGTCGTCGGACCTCGGCTCGGGGCTCGTCTACATCGCGATCCTGCTCGCCGTCCTGTTCGTGGCGGGCGTCTCCTGGCGGCACTTCAGCGCGCTGCTCGCGCTCGGCGCGATCTCGGTGACGCTCGTGCTCGTCGCCGCCCCGGCGATCGGGGTCACGGTGCTGCACGGCTACCAGGTCGAGCGGCTGACGTCCTTCCTGCACCCGTCCGACATGGCGGGCGCCGCCGGCTACCAGCAGAACCAGTCGCGCATCGCGATCGGCTCGGGCCAGAAGACCGGCCGCGGCGCCAAGGCGACGCAGGGACCGCTGAACTTCCTTCCCGAGGACCGCACGGACTTCGCCTTCGCCGTCGTCGGCGAGCGCTGGGGATTCGCCGGCGCGGGACTCGTCCTCTCGCTGTACGCGCTGCTCGTGTGGCGCGGTCTACGGATTCTCACCGTGGCCAAGAACCTCTACGGCGCGCTCATCGCCGGAGGCATCGTGGCCATGCTCCTGTTTCAGGTCTTCATCAACGTCGGCATGAACGTGGGGATCATGCCCATCACCGGGATCCCGCTACCGCTGCTCTCCTACGGCGGCAGCTCGGTGCTCTCGACCCTCTTGGCCATCGGCCTGTTGCAGTCCGTGTATGCGCAAGGGCGCTTTGCGGCTGCGACCAAGCGCCGGAGCCTCCCATTCTGATCAAAGGATCGTCTTTCCATGAAGAAGCAAGTGCTGGTCAGCGTCGACCGCGGGGAAACCCGCGTCGCGCTGCTGGAAGCAACCGGTAAGCCCGGCGCCGCGAAGAAGCCCACGCGTTCCAAGAAGGTCGACCCGGCCGACGGCTACCGCGTCGCCGAGCTGTACTTCGAGCGCCGCGGCGCCCGCTCGATCGTCGGCAACATCTACAAGGGCAAGATCGACAACGTGCTCGCCGGGCTGGAGGCCGCGTTCGTCGACATCGGCCTGGACAAGAACGGCTTCCTGCACGTCGACGAGATCGTCGTGCCGGGCGTCGACGTCGGACGCCGCGGGCGCGGCAAGGAGGGCGGCTCGAAGATCACCGAGCTCATCAAGCCCGGCCAGGAGATCGTCGTGCAGGTCGTCAAGGACCCGCTGAAGAGCAAGGGCGCGCGCCTGTCGATGGAGCTCACCGTCGCGGGCCGCTACATGGTCTACGCGCCGATGGGGGAGGGGGTCGGCGTCTCGCGCCGCCTCGACGACCGCGAGCGCGAGCGCCTGCGCCGCGAGACGAAGGGCCTGGACCTGCAGGGCGGCGGCGCGATCATCCGCACGGCCGCCAGCGGCGCCAACCGCATCGACTTCGAGCGCGAGCTGCAGTACCTCTTCAAGCTCCACGAGGTGCTCGGCAAGCGCGTCGAGGAGACGCCCGCGCCGGGGCTCGTCTTCCAGGAGGCCGACCTCTCCGTGCGCGTCGTGCGCGACATCTTCTCCGAGCACTTCGAGCGCGCGATCGTCGACGATCCCAAGCAGCACCAGCGCCTGGTCTCGTTCTTCACGCGCACCGCGCCGGAGCTCGTCGACCGCGTCGAGCTCTACGACGAGAAGGCGGCCCTCTTCGAGGCCTACGGCGTCGAGAAGGTCATCAACGGGCTCATGACGCGCCGCGTCGACCTGCCCAGCGGCGGCTACCTCATCATCGACTACGCCGAGGCCCTGACGGTCATCGACGTCAACTCGGGCTCGTTCATCGGCCGCGGCAAGGGCGCCCGGCTGGAGGACACGATCACGACGACGAACCTCGAGGCCGCCGAGGAGGTCGTCAACCAGCTGCGCCTGCGCGACATCGGCGGGATCATCGTCATCGACTTCATCGACATGGCCCGCGCGCGCAACCGCGACGCCGTCCTCAAGACGCTGCGCAAGACGCTCGACGAGGACCGCACGAAGACCTTCACCGCCGAGATCTCCAAGCTCGGCCTCGTCGAGATGACGCGCCAGAACGTGACCGAGGGCGTGCGGGAGATCATCTCGCGGCCGTGCCCGACCTGCGACGGCGACGGCGTGATCAAGTCCGAGGAGACGATCGCGATCGAGTTCGAGCGCAAGCTGCGCGTGCTGACGAAGAAGGCGCCCAAGAAGCACGAGGCGTTCCTCGTCCAGATGAACCCGCGCGTCAGCCAGGTCTTCACCGGCAATGCCAAGCGCGTCCTGCACGCGCTCGAGGAGGAGACCGGCCGGCGCTTTCACTTCACCGGCTCCGAGGGCCTGCCGCTGGACCACTTCGACATCGTCATGGAGGGCTCGCGCGACGAGGTCCAGGAGCGCGCGGTGCCGTTCCGCGAGGGCGACGAGGTGCTCGTGCACATCGTCGAGCCGCACATGTACGACGTCGACGACGCCGTCGCGAAGATCGACGGCTACATCATCAGCGTCAGCGGCGGCGGGCGCTTCGTCGGCGCCAAGCGGCTCGTGCGCATCGAGCACGCCGGGCGGACCTCGGCGACCGCGACGATGCTCGACGCCCCGCCGGAGGAGGAGCCCGATGAGGGCGCCGAGCCCGACGACGGAGACGATGGCGTAGAATCGACGGCTCGGCGCCGCGGCCGCAGAGGCGGGCGGCGCCGTTCGCGCGCCACGGCCGAGTCCGGCGCGACACCCGCTCCGGAAAGCTGAACCCCCTTTTCACCATGCCCTACGCAATCGTCAAGACCGGCGGCAAGCAGTACCGCGTCGAGGTGGGCCAGACCCTGCTCGTCGAGCGGCTCGCCGATGAGGAGGGCGCGACCGTCGCGCTCCGGCCGCTCCTGTACGCCGCCGACGAGGCCGTCTTCGACGCCGACGGCCTGAAGAACGTCTCCGTCAAGGCGAAGATCGTCGGTCACGAGCGCGGCGAGAAGCTGCGCATCTTCAAGTTCAAGCCAAAGCGCGGGTACAAGCGCACGACCGGGCATCGCCAAGAGCTGACCCGGCTGGAGATCACGGAGGTCAAGGGCTGATGGCACACAAGAAGGGCCTCGGCTCCTCGCGCAACGGGCGCGACTCCAACGCGCAGCGCCTCGGCGTCAAGACGTTCGCCGGCCAGACCGTCACCGGCGGCGAGATCATCGTGCGCCAGCGCGGCACGCGCTTCCGCCCCGGCGAGGGCGTGGGCATCGGCAAGGACGACACGCTCTACGCCCGCTCCGCCGGCACCGTCGTCTTCGGGACCCAGCGCGGCAAGCGCATCGTCTCGATCGCGCCGGCCGACGCCGAGTAACGCGCGCCGCCCTCACTCCGAGGGCGGATGGCGCTCCAGCCAGGCGCGGGCGGCCGCGCCGGCGGCGCGCGCCACGTCGGCGCTGCTCGCGCCCGGTGCCGGAGGGCCGACGACGCCGAGCCCGACGAGCGTGCGGACGATCGACTCCAGCGGGTCGTGCGCCTGCGACCACGGCTCGGGGAACGGATCGCCGACGGACGCCTGCGCGACCCACTCGACGAGCAGCCGCTCGCGCAGCGAGACGCGGCCCGGCCCGTCCATCGGCCTGACCGCCGGCTGCCGGCGAAGCTCCTCCTCCACGCCGCGAGGATCGCACACCCGCGCGCGCGGCCCGTGGCTCAGACCGGCTGGCTCACCGGGCGGATGAGGATCTCGTTGACGTCGACGTGCTTGGGCTGCCCGACGGCGTAGAGCACCGCCCGGGCGATGTCGTCGGGCTCCAGGGCGTCGGACACCGGGTTGTCGAAGAAGGGCGTGTCGACCATGCCCGGCTCGATCGACGTCACGCGCACGCCCGTGCCGTTGAGCTCCTGGCGCGCGGACTCGGCCATCGCGGTGACCGCGTGCTTCGTGGCGCTGTAGAGCGAGCCCTGCAGCGCGCGGCGTCCCGCGACGGAGCTCGTGAGCAGCAGGTGGCCGGCGGACTCCGTGAGGGCCGGCAGCGTCGCGCGGATCGTGAACGCGCAGCCGAGGACGTTCGTGAGCACCATGTCGCGCCAGTGCTCGGGGGTCTCCTTCAGAAAGCCGCGGGCCGCGCCGAAGCCGGCGTTGGCGAATGCGACGTCGAGCTGCCCGAAGGCGTCGAGCGCCTGCTGGACCATCGCCTCCTGCCGGCCGAAGTCCGTGACGTCGCACGTGACCGCGATCGCCCGGCCCGAGCCGCCGAGCTCCTCGGCGAGCGCCGTCAGCCGGTCGGTCGAGCGGGCCGCGAGGACGAGGCGGTAGCCGGCATCGGAGGCCATGCGCGCGGTCGCGGCGCCGATCCCGCTGGAGGCGCCGGTGATGAGGAAGACGGGGTCGGCCATGGTGCTCCTTGGTCGGTGCCTGGGCTACGTTGATACCCACATGCTCTACGACAAGGCACGGATCTTCGTCCAGGCCGGCGGCGGCGGCGACGGGTGCCTGAGCTTCCGCCGCGAGGCGCACGTGCCCCACGGGGGCCCCGACGGCGGCGACGGCGGCCACGGCGGCGACGTCGAGCTCGTCTGCGACGACTCGCTGCGCGACCTGCAGTCCTTCAAGCGCCGCGCGCACTACGCCGCCAAGCGCGCCTCCCACGGCGAGGGCGGCCAGCGCCACGGCGCCGACGGCCCGACGCTGGAGATCCGGCTGCCGCCCGGCACGCAGGTCACCTCCTGGGACGGCAGCACGCACGACCTCGTCGTGCCCGGCCAGCGCGTGGTCGTCGCCCGCGGCGGCGCGGGCGGGCGCGGCAACAAGCGCTTCACGTCCTCGACGAGGCAGTCGCCGCGGCTCGCCGAGCGCGGCCTGCCGGGCGAGGAGGGGTGGCTGGAGCTGCGCCTGAAGCTGCTCGCCGACGTCGGGCTCGTCGGGCTTCCCAACGCCGGCAAGTCCTCGCTGCTGGCGCGGATGACGCGGGCGGCGCCGAAGGTCGCCGCCTACCCGTTCACGACGCTCGAGCCCGTCCTGGGGACGCTCGAGGGCGCCGAGCGCCAGCTCGTCATCGCCGACATCCCCGGGCTCATCGAGGGCGCCAGCGAGGGGGCGGGCCTCGGCCACGACTTCCTCGCGCACGTCGAGCGCACGCGCCTGCTCGTGCACGTCCTGGACCTCGCGCCCGTCGACGGCTCGGAGCCGGTCGCCAACCACGCGACGATCGAGGCCGAGCTGAGCGCGCACGACCCGCGCCTGGCGACCCTGCCGCGGCTGCTGGCGCTGTCGAAGGCCGACCTCGTCCCGGAGGACGAGGCCGAGCGCGCCGCGGCCGCATGGCGCGAGCGGCTCGGCGAGGCGGTGCCGGTGCACGTGACGTCGTCGGCGACCGGCCTGGGCCTCGAGGCGCTCGCGATCGAGCTGGCCCGCCGCGTCCCGCTGCTGCCCGGGCCCGGCGACGCGATCGAGCCCGAGGACGTGCCGGTCGTCGAGCACCGCGTGTTCCGGCCCGCGGCCGGGCGCCGGTTCAGCGTGGAGCGCACCGGCGACAGCGCCTTCCGGGTGCACGGCGACGGCGTCGAGCGACTGCTCATGCGCCACGACCTCGACAACGACGAGGCGCTCGCGCACATCGAGAGCCGCCTGCGCCGCATGGGCGTCATCAGCGCGCTCGAGGCCGAGGGCTTCGAGCCCGGCGACGACGTCGAGATCGCCGGCGTCGTGTTCGAGCTGCACCCGGGCTGAGATCTCTCGCGGCCGGGCGCAACCTTCGCGCCCGCGGCGGTGTTCTCGCCAGAGGCGGGCAACGACCGGGGGAGACAGCGTGGCGCAGCGCAGCAGGCAGGACCGCGGGCTCATCGGCACGCCCGGCCGGGCGAACCTCTACCGTTCCGCGGCGATGAGGCTCCGAACCCCCGCGCTCGCCGCGCTCCTGCTGCTGACCCTGTGCGCGCCCGCCGCACATGCCGCCCCCGACCAGGGGTCGATCATGATGGACGACGACCAGCTGCTGTACCGCTCCGACGTCAACCGCGCCCGCGCGCTGACGGTCATGCGGTCCTTCGGCGTCGACATCGTCCGCGCCACGGTGCTGTGGAAGACGGTCGCCGAGGGCGCGTCGCTCTCCAACAGCGAGATCTCGCGGATCAAGGGCGCCAAGAACCGCGCCCGCGCGCGCAAGCAGCGCCGGCGCTTCAAGGCGCGCAACCCGCGCACCTACCCGACCCGCAACTGGGACCGCTACGACAACCTCGTCAAGGAGGCCGCGCAGCTCGGCCTGCGCGTCTTCTTCACGATCACGGGGCCGGGGCCGCGGTACGCCCATCGCAAGGCGCCGCGCAGCCAGCGCCGCAACGCCGGCACGTACAAGCCCCACCCGGCGCGCTTTCGCGACTTCGTCGAGGCGGTCGGCAGGCGCTACTCGGGCAACACGCGCGACGAGAACGGCATCCGCCGCAAGCTGCCGCGCGTCTCGATGTGGTCGATCTGGAACGAGCCCAACCAGCCGGGCTGGCTGACGCCGCAGTACGAGCGGCGCAACGGGCAGACCGTGCCCGCGTCGCCGTCGATCTACCGCGAGCTCTACCACGCCGGCGTGCAGGGCCTCGAGCGCTCGGGCCATGGGCTGGGCACCGACGGCATCCTGCTCGGCGAGACCGCTCCGCTGGGGTCCAGCAGCCGCGGCGCGCGCAACGGCATGCGCCCGGTCCCGTTCCTGCGCGAGCTGCTCTGCCTGGCGCCCGACGGCACGCTCTATACGGGCGCCGACGCCGCCCGCCGCGACTGCGACGACTTCGCCAGGAAGGGGCCGCTGAAGGCGACCGCCTTCGCGCACCACCCGTACACGAAGAAGGCCGCGCCGACGAAGGCCCCGTCGAACCCCGACGAGGTCACGATGGGCAACATCGGCACGCTCGGGCCGCTGCTGGACACGCTGTCGGCGCAGTCGGGCGGCAGGATCCCCGCCGGGCTGCCGGTCTTCCTGACGGAGTTCGGCTACGAGTCCAACCCGCCCGACAGGCGCAACGGGATCCCGTACATGCGCCAGGCCGAGTTCAACCAGCTCGCGGAGTTCATCGCCTACAACGAGCCGCGCGTCAAGGCCACGACGCAGTTCCTCCTGCGCGACGTGGGGCCGCTGCGCAAGTACAAGCGCAACTCGCGCATGTACTGGTTCACCTACCAGTCGGGCCTCATCACGGCCGGCGGCCGGGTCAAGCCGGCGGCGTACGCCTACACCCTGCCGTTCGTCGTCTACCCGGGCGCGCCGGGCGTCGTGAACGTCTGGGGCCAGCTGCGCTTCCTGCAGAACTTCACCGAGGACATCGCGGTCGTCATGTGGCGCCCGAACAGCAAGTCGGCGTGGCAGCAGGTCGGCGAGCCGCTGCCGACCGCCTACCGCGGCTTCTTCGGCGGCGCGGTCGCCGCGCCCGGCCCGGGCGGCGAGTACCGCGCCGTCTACGTCGACCCGAAGACCGCCAAGATCACGCACTCCTCGCTCTCGGCGAAGCCATAGCCGTCACCACGCGCTCCCGCTCGGCCTCGTCGAGGAACGGGTGGATCGGCGGCGACAGGACGCTGCGCGACAACTCACGGGCGCGGGGCGCGTCGGCGGATGGCGCGAGGGCGTCGTGACCGCGCGCACAGCCGAGCCCGCCGTCGAGGTCGCCAAGCCGCTGCCGTGGACGATGGCGCCGGTGCGCGTCGCCTGACGTGAGGCGGGCGCCGGCGATCGGCGGGGTCGTCGCGCTCGCGCTCGCCGCGACGGCGGGCTACGTCGCGTTTCCGATGCCGCCGACATACGACTCGCTGTACTCGCTGATCTGGGCTCGCGAGATCCTCGACGGGATCGCACCGTCGCTGGACGCCTACCGGGCGCCGACGCAGCACCCGCTCGCCGTCCTCGTCTCGCTGCCGATCGTCGCCGCCGGGCTGCCGTCGCAGACGCTCGTGGTCCTCACCGTCGCCGCGTACGTGGCGCTCGTGACCGGCGTGGTGCGCCTGGGCGCCGCGACGCTCGGCGTCGTCACCGGCCTGGTGGCGGGCGCGCTGCTGCTCACGCGCCTGGACTTCGCCTTCCTCGGCGCGTTCGGCTTCGTCGACGTCCCGTACCTCGCGCTGCTCGTCTGGGCCTGCGTGCTCGTCGCGCGGGACGCCGCCGCCGGGCGGCGCGACACGCGGCTCGCCGTCTGGGCGATGCTCGTCGCGGCCGGGCTGCTGCGGCCGGAGGGCTGGGCGTTCGCGGCGCTCTACGCGGCGTGGGCCTGGCGCGCCGCGGGCGCGCGCGGACGCCTGATCGCCGCCGCGGGCGTGGCGGCCGCGCCGCTGGCCTGGGTGCTGTCGGACCTCGCGATGACGGGCGATCCGATCTTCTCGTGGACGTACACGACGGGTTCCGCCGCCGAGCTCGGTCGCACGCTGCCGCTGGTCGAGCTGCCGCGGGCGACGCTGTCGTCGGCGCTTGATCAGCTCAAGGCGCCGGTCCTCGTGCTCGCCGTCGCCGGCCTGGGACTCGCGCTGTGGCGGGCGCCGCGCCGGGCCGCGGTCGTGCTCGCGCTGTCCCTCGGGGGCGTGGCCGGGTTCCTCGTCGTCTCCGCCCAGGGCTTCTCGGTCATCCCGCGCTACTTCGCGGCGGCGGCGGTCGGCCTCATCCTGTTCGCCGGATACGCGCTCGGAGGCTGGGAGCTGCTGGCGCCCGGCTCGCGGGCGCGGCGAGCGTGGATCGCCGCCGCCGTGATCGCCGCGCTCGCGGGCGGCGGCTACACCGCCGCCCGGCTCAGCCCCGCGAAGGTCCTGGCCGACCTGAGGCTGCGCGAGCGGGTCTTCGCCGACCTCGACCGCGTGCTGGCAGCGCCCGCCGTCCGCGCCGCCCGCCGCTGCGGGCCGGTCTCGCTGCCCAACCACAAGCTCGTGCCCTACGTGCGCTGGCGCACCGGCCTGGGGCCCGGCCGGGTCGTGGCACGCTCGGACCGCGCGACCGGACGGCAGCGGCGGGGCGTGGCGATCGTCGTGCGCGACGTCCCCGGCCTGCGCTCGCACTCCGCGTTCGGCCCGCTCGGCGGCATCGACCCGCCGACGATCATCCCGCCGCCGGCGGGGTTCGAACCCGTCGCCGCGACCCGGACGCTGACGGCCTGGACGAGCTGTCGCGCCGACGCCGGCGCGCGCCGGGGCTAGTCTCAAGCGCGCGATGGCCCGCTACGTCATCAAGCTCGGTTCGAGCATCGTCGCCGAGGACGACGGCGAGCTGCGCGCGACCGTCATCGGGCGCATCTGCGCGCAGGCGGCCGAGCGCCACGCGGCCGGGCACGACGTCGTCATCGTCACGAGCGGCGCGATCGCCCGCGGCATGCGCGTCATGGACCTCGCGGTGCGCCCGCGAGCGATCGAGGACCTGCAGGCCGCCAGCGCCGTCGGCCAGGGCAAGCTCTACCGCGTCTACGACGAGCTGCTGCGCGAGCACGGGATCACGTCGGCGCAGGTGCTGCTGACGTTCTTCGACATGAGCGCGCGCACGCACTACCTCAACGCGCGCCAGACGCTCGGCAAGCTGCTGGACTGGCGCGTGCTGCCGGTCATCAACGAGAACGACACGACGACGACCGACGAGATCTCCTTCGGCGACAACGACTTCCTCGCCGCCCAGGTGGCGATGCTCGTCGGCGCCGACCTGCTCGTGCTGCTGACCGACGTCGAGGGCCTGTTCACCGCGAGCCCGCGCTCCGATCCCGCCGCCGAGCTCGTGCGGTCGGTGACGGACTTCGAGGCGCTCGGCGCGCTGGACATCGGCCACACGACGTCGCCGCTGGGATCGGGCGGGATGCGCTCGAAGGTCGTCGCCGCCGAGATGGCGACCGCGGGCGGCATCGAGACCGTCATCTGCAGCGGCCTGCGCGACGGGGCGCTCGGCGCGGCGCTCGACGGCGAGCCGGCCGGCACCCGCTTCGCCGCGCGCCAGACGCGCTACTCGTCGTTCAAGCTCTGGCTGAAGTACGCCAAGCCGGCGCACGGCACGCTCGTCGTCGACGCGGGCGCCGCTCGCGCGCTGCGCGAGGGCGGCACGTCGCTGCTGCCGGTGGGCATCACCGAGGTGCGCGGCTCATTCGACGCGGGCGACGCCGTCCAGGTCGCGCACGGCGCGATCGTCATCGGCAAGGGGATCTGCAACTACGCCGCCGACGAGCTGCTGCGCGTCAAGGGCATGAAGTCCGCCGCCGTGCGCGAGATCCTGCCGCGCGCGACCGACGAGGCGATCCACCGCGACTACTTCGTCCTGGCGTAGCCGCCCGCGGCTGCCGCCCGCGGTCGCGTGCGATCTGCAACGATCCGCGACGGTCGAGCGACAAGGGGGCCAGGGGGATGAATCCGGTCATGAAGTGGCTGGCGAGGATCGGCGCGGTGGCCGTCGTGGGCGCCGTCGTGCTGGCGCTGGGCTATCGCGCGTACTACGAGGACTGGCCGTGGAAGGGGGCCAAGACGCTGACCGTCTGCAACGGCACCTACGAGCGGACGGCCGGGCCGGCGAAGACGCGCAAGGCCCTGCGCACCGCGCAGCTGTTCCCCGTCTACCGCGTCCCGCCGCTGGTCGGGGAGGTCGTCTACAGCCCCGGGCCGGGTGAGCGGCGCGGCCGCGCCGTCCCGCCCTGCGGCGAGGCGATCTACACGCGGGCGGGCGACAGGCGCTACACGGCGTACGCGCTGAAGCGCAGGACGCCGGCAGCGAAGAAGGCGCCGGCGACGAAGAAGGCGCCGGCGGCCAAGAAGGCGGCCGACACGAGGTAGCGCGAGGGCGGCGCCGGCCCCGCCGGCGCCGCCCGGCTCGCGGGACGACTGATCTACCCTTCGGCCATGGCGATCGCCACCCGCACGGTCACCGACGTCTGCCGCTCGGCGCGCGACGCCGCCCGCGCGCTCGCGGCGCTGGACACCGACACGAAGAACGCGGCGCTGCTGGCGATCGCCGACGCGCTCGTCGCCCGCACCGACGAGATCCTCGAGGCCAACGCGCGGGACATGGACGCCGGGCGCGCGGCGGGCCTCGACGCGGCGCTGCTCGATCGCCTCGCGCTCGACCCGGGGCGGATCGCGGGGATCGCCGCCGGCACCCGCGCGATCGCCGCGCTGCCCGACCCGGTGGGTGAGGTCGTCGAGGGCAGGCGGCTGCCCAACGGCCTCGACGTGCGCAAGCTGCGGGTGCCGTTCGGCGTGGTCGCGGTCGTCTACGAGGCGCGGCCGAACGTGACGATCGACGCCGCCTCGCTGTGCCTGAAGTCCGGCAACGCCGTCGTCCTGCGCGGATCGTCGTCGGCCGCGCACTCCAACGACGTCCTGGCGACGATCGCCGCGCAGGCCGCGAGCGGCGCGGGCGTCCCGGACGGCGCGATCGGCCTCGTCGCCGGCGGCGGGCGCGACGAGCTCGCCGAGCTGGCGACGCAGGACGGCGTCGTCGACCTCATCTTCCCGCGCGGCGGCGAGGGCCTGAAGGCCGCGCTCAAGGCCGTCGCGACCGTGCCGGTCATCTACGCGGCGTCGGGCAACTGCCACGTCTTCGTCGACGCCACGGCCGACCTCGACGCCGCGGAGGCGATCATCCTCAACGCGAAGGTCCAGCGCCCGGGCGTCTGCAACGCGGCCGAGACGCTGCTCGTCCACGCTGCCGCGGCCCCCGCGTTCCTGCCACGCGCGCTGCGCGCGCTGCGCGAGGCCGGCGTCGAGCTGCGCGTCGACGGGCGCGCGCGGGCGCTGTCCGGCGAGCTGGCGCCGTCGCTGACCGACGCGACCCCGGAGGACTGGGACACCGAGTTCCTCGCGCTCGTGCTCGCGGTCCGCGTCGTCGACTCGATCGACGAGGCGATCGAGCACGTCAACGCCCACGGCTCGGGGCACTCGGAGGCGATCGTGACGGGCGACGCGCGCGCCGCGCGGCTGTTCGAGCGCGGGGTCGACGCGGCCTGCGTCTACGTCAACGCCTCGACGCGCTTCACCGACGGGGGCGAGTTCGGCATGGGGGCCGAGATCGGCAACTCGACGCAGAAGCTGCACGCGCGCGGGCCGATCGGCCTGCGCGAGCTGTGCACGTCCAAGTACGTCGTCGCCGGCGACGGCCACGTGCGCCCGTAGCGCGACCGCGGTGGGCCGGATCGGGATCCTCGGCGGGTCGTTCAACCCGCCGCACCTCGCGCACCTGCTGTGCGCCTCGGAGGCGGCCGCCCAGCTCGGGCTCGACCGGGTGCTGCTCACGCCGGTCGCGACGCCGCCCCACAAGGACGCCGAGCGCGACCCCGGCCCGCTCGAGCGCCTCGAGCTCTGCCGCCTGGCGGTCGGCGACGACGAGCGGCTCGGCGTCTGCGACGTCGAGGTGATCCGCGGCGGGCCGTCGTACACGGTCGATACCCTGAGGGAGCTTCATGCGCGTACGCCAAAGGACGAATTGACGTTCATCGTGGGGGGCGACATCGCCCTCGGGCTGCCGACCTGGCACGAGCCCGAGGCGGTGCTCGGCCTCGCGAGGCTCGCGGTCGCGGAGCGCTCGGGCGCCGGCCGGCGCGACGTCGCCGCCCGGCTGGCCGAGCGGTTCTCCGAGGCTCCGGCCCCGCTGTTCTTCGACATGCCGCGTCTGGACATCTCCTCGTCGCTCATCCGCGGGCGGATCGCGGAGGGCCGGCCGATCCGCTACCTCGTACCTGACCCCGTCGCCGAGCGCATCGCTCGGGGAAAGCTGTACCGATGACCCCAGAGCAGCTCGCAGAGACGATCGCCGCGCAGGCCGCCGACAAGAAGGCGATCGACGTCGTCTCGCTCGACGTCCGCGGGGTGCTGGGCTACACGGACTTCTTCCTCATCTGCTCGGGCAACACGGCGCGTCAGGTCAAGTCGATCCACGACGGCATCCACCAGGCGCTCAAGGACGACCACGGGATCCTGCCGCGCCGGGTGGAGGGCCTCACCGAGTCCGTCTGGGTCCTCATGGACTACCTCGACGTCGTCGTGCACATCTTCACGCCCGAGGCGCGCGACTTCTACCGGCTCGAGCAGCTCTGGGGCGAGGTCCCGGCGCGCGCGATGGCGCCGGTCGAGAGCTGACCGGCCGGCGGGGGCCGCCCTCCTGGCCCGGGCCTCGTCGTGGCGTGCATCAGCGGCCGGCCTGGAGCATCGGGTGCGTGAGCCCGTGCGCGGCGCACAGTTCCGGGATGCTCTCCGGCCGGAATTCGAGTCCGTAGCGGCCGGCGAGCTCAGCCATCTGCTCTGGGTCGAAGGCGGGCGAGGCCATTGCCGCCGCCATCTGATCGAAACAGTGCTCGAACCCGCCCGGGGAGATGATCTCGAGGATCCGGCAGGGCCCATCGCCCGCGTTCCAGAACGTGTGCCATTGGTCGCGCGGCTTGAAGACCAGATCGCCCACCTCCGCGTGCACGACGTCGTCACCCAGCAGCGCGCCCATCCGCCCTTCCAGGACGTAGCTGTACTCGTCCTCGCGCGAGTGCCTGTGCAGCGGTGCAACCAAGCCGTGCGGGGGAATGGGGTGCTCGACGAGCGAGAAGCCACCGCCCGTCTCCTCGCTCCAGGCCATGAACCGCACCCCAACCGACTGGATGTCGACAAGCCTGCCGTCGCCCGGACCGATCTTCCGAGGGCCTTCCGAGCCGTCGAAGCGCTGACCGGTCGACGACTCCGAGACTGCTGACATGGGACGCCCCTTCCAGTAATGGTGCAACATGAATGTGCGCGAATCTAGCGGGGGGCCGCCCCGTCTGTCAAGATTCACGCACACCCATGACGACTCAACCACGGCAGACAGCTGCTCGCCCGTATCGCAAGACCAGACGAGCGGTGTCGGAGCTGGAGACCCGCCGGCGGATCACCGAGGCGGCTGTCTCGCTCCATCAGACCGTCGGCCCCGCGCGCACCAGCGTGAAGGCGATCGCCGAGCGGGCGGGGGTCGATCGCGCGACCGTGTACCGGCACTTCCCCGACGAGCAGGCACTGTTCGACGCCTGCACGAGCCACTACTACGCGCGGCATCCGATGCCCGACCCCGGCGACTGGATCGCGATCGCCGATCGAGACGAGCGTCTGCGCACGGCGCTCGCCGAGCTGTACGCCTGGTATGGAGAGACCGAGGAGATGCTTGCCGCCGGCATCCGCGACATCGAACACGTGCCCGCCGGATCACGCGAGGCGTTCCTCGGATATGTCCAGACCGTCCACGCGGCGCTGATGGTCGGCCGTCGCGAGCGCGGCCGCACGAGACATCGTGTCGCCGGCGCGATCGGCCACGCGATCAGCTTCCACACCTGGCGCTCCCTGGTGCGCGAGCAGCACCTGAGCGTCGACGAGGCGATCACGCTTCTGATGGCGACCGTCCAGGCGGGAGGCCGGCCCACTCCCGGTCCTCCCCGCCAGTGATGTCAGTGGAGCTGAGGGGGCTCGAACCCCTGACCTTCGCGCTGCCAGCGCGACGCTCTCCCAGCTGAGCTACAGCCCCAAGCGGTCTTCGCGAGCCATCTTAACACCCGGCTGCCGGCAGCCCCGGCGCCCCGCTCGCGCCCGGCGCCCGCGGCGGCGCTCAGCGGCGCGGTCCCGGGATGAACTCGGGGATCTCGGGCTCGCCGGGATCGCCCGATGGGACCGGCGCGCGGCGCCCCGCGCGCGAGTCGAGGCGATCGGGGTCGGCGCGGTCCAGGCGGGAGGTCAGCTCGGCGTGCGCGTCGCGGACGTCGCGCAGGAGGCGGTCGGCGTTGACGCGCAGCGAGTCCGACAGCTCGCGCAGGTGCCCGCTCAGGGTCTCGCCCTCGCGCAGCACGTCGCGCGCGGCGGCGCGCGCCTCGGCGACGAGCTCGCGGGCGCGCGCCAGCGCCTCGTCGCGGGCGTCGCGGGCGGACTCGGTCGCCTCGGCGCGCACGCGCTCGGCCTCGGCGATCGCCTCCGCGCGGACGTCGTCGGCCTCCTCGTCGGCAGCCTGCACGCGCAGCGCCGCCGCGCGCTCGGCCTCGGCGATGCGCTCGTCCGCGCGCGCCTCGGCCGCGGCGCGCAGCTCCTCGGCGGCGCGTTCGGCGGCCTCGACGATCTGCTCGACGCGGCGCGCCGTCGACTCGGTCGGGCGGGAGGCTCGCGGCTGCGCCATGACCCACGATGGTAGGCACGCGCGCGCGGCGGCAGCGCAAGAACGCCACCACGGGGCGCGCGCCGCGGCGTGCGCCATCCTTGGCCGGTGCCGCCGGTCTGCAAGGTCGAGCCGATCACGACGGCCCGCGCCCTGCGCGGGCCGTTCGACTACCTGCGCCCCGACGGCGTCGGCGTCGGCTCGGTGCTCGTCGTGCCGTTCGGGCATCGCGACGTCGTCGGCGTCGTCACGGCGGTCGCCGAGGCGTCGGACCTGCCCGACGAGCGGCTCGCCGCGCCGCGGCGGGTCCTCGACCACGACCTGCCGCCCGAGCTCGTCGCGCTCGCGGGGTGGATGGCGGACGAGTACTGCTCGACGCCGGCCCGGGCGCTCGCGCTCGTCTCACCGCCGCCCGGCGCGCGCGCGAAGCTCACGTGGTGGGCGGCGGCGACCGGCGCCGAGCCGCAGGGCCGCCCGCCGAGCGATCGTCAGCGCGCGCTGCTCGCGCAACTGCCGCGCGCCGCGGGCGCCGACCTGGCCGCGCTGCGGCGCCTGGAGGCCCGCGGCCTCGTCGCGCTCGAGCGCCGCCCGACGCGCCGTCACGTGCGCCACGAGTCCGTCGGCGCGCGCCGCGCGCAGCCGCCGCCGCTGACCGCCGACCAGACGCGCGCGCTCGCCGAGATCGAGTCCGAGCTGCGGGCGCCCGCGCCGCGGGCGCTGCTGCTGCACGGCGTGACCGGCTCGGGCAAGACCGAGGTCTACCTGCGCGCCGCCGCGACGACGCTCGAGCGCGGCCGCGGCGTCATCGTGCTCGTGCCGGAGATCGCCCTGACGCCGCAGATCGTCGGCCGCTTCGTCGATCGCTTCGGCGACACGGTCGCCGTGCTGCACTCGCGCCTGTCGGCGGGCGAGCGCCACGACGAGTGGGCGCGGCTGCGCAGCGGCGCCGCCCGCGTCTGCGTCGGCCCGCGCTCGGCGGTCTTCGCGCCGATCGAGGGGCTCGGGCTCGTCGTCCTCGACGAGGAGCACGACAGCTCCTACAAGCACGAGGGCGACCCGCGCTACGACGCCCGCCACGTCGCCGCGCGCCGCGCCGAGCAGTCCGGCGCGCTGCTGCTCGCCGGCACCGCCACGCCGCGGCCCGAGAGCATCCACGCGCTGCGCCGCCTGCGGCTGCCCGCCCGCGTCGACGGCCGGCCGCTGCCGCCCGTGCAGATCGTCGACATGCGCGATCAGGGCGGCCCGCTGCACCCCGCCACGAGCCACGCGCTCGTCGACGCGCCGAAGGCGATCGTGCTGCTCAACCGCCGCGGCTGGTCGAACTTCGTGGACTGCCGCTCGTGCGGGCACGCGTGGACGTGCCCGCAGTGCGACGTCTCGCTCGTCCTGCACCGCGCGCAGGGCCGCCTGGCGTGCCACCACTGCGGCCACCGCGAGCGGATGCCCGAGCGCTGCCGCTCGTGCGGGTCGATGTCGGTCGCGCGCCACGGCGCCGGCACCGAGCGCCTCGAGCACGACCTCGCGCAGATCGGCCACGAGGTCTTCCGCCTCGACGCCGACGTGGCCGATGCCGGCCTGCTGCTGCGCCGCTTCGAGCAGGCGCCGCGGGGCATCCTGCTCGGCACGCAGATGGTCGCCAAGGGCCACGACTTCCCCGACGTCACGCTCGGGGTCGTCGTCGACGCCGACGCGACGCTGCGCTTTCCGGACTTCCGCGCCGAGGAGCGCACGTTCGCGCTCGTCGCCCAGCTCGCCGGCCGCGCCGGGCGCGGGCCCGGCGGGGGGCGCGTCCTCGTCCAGACGCTCGCGCCCGAGGCGGCCTCGATCTCGGCGGCCGCCCGCCACGACGCCGACGGCTTCCTCGCCGGCGAGCTCGGCCGCCGCGAGGCGCTGCGCTACCCGCCGTTCTCGCACCTCATCCGGATCGTCTGCTCGGCCGAGGCCGCGCAGGCCGTCGGCGACGCCGCCCGCGCGGTGCGGGCGGCGCTCGGGGAGATCCCCGGCGCCTCGGTGCTGGGCCCGGCGCCGCTGTTTCGCCTGCGCGGCCGCGAGCGCGCGCAGCTCGTCGTCAAGGGCGCCGACCGCGCGGTCGCGGTCGCGGCGTCAGGCGCGGCCGTCGCCGCGGTCGCGGGCGAGCGGGCGCGGCGCGGCGTGGCGTTCAGCGTCGACGTCGACCCGCAGTAGCCGGGGCCTCGCCACCCTGCCCGAACGGGCGCCCGGCCGGACGTGCCGGAGCCTTGGGATGCGAGTACGCTCGCGGCACCCTCGCAAAGCTGGTACCTGAGCCATGCCCGCGAACACGATGCAGACCCAGTCGGTGGAGTCCGACCGAGCGGCCTCGCCGGCGGGGCGCGTGCCGCACTGCGCGTCCACCGCTCCGACGGCGTCCCCGCCGCCGCCGGGTCCGCTGCAGCGCGCGCTGTCGACCGCGGTCACCCAGCGCCTGTTGCAGCGAAAGATCAGCTTCGACTGGAGCGCAATGGAGATCTTCGGCTATTCCGCCGGGGTGACCACCGCGATCTCGACCTTCGACACGGTGAAGACCGCGCTGGCGAAGCTCGAGACGACGCGCGATGACCCCGCGCTGCCCGCCGAGGTCCGCGGCTGGCTCGCGGCGCAGCTGACGGCGGCAAGGAAGCTCGTCGACGACTGGGATGAGAAAGCCGTCCCCGTCGACAAGCGCGCGGGCGTCATCAAGGACATCGCGAGCATCGACGACGCGTTGAGGGAGCTTCCGCAGCAGGTCGACGAACGGGTGCGGGCGCGGGCGGAGACCGAGCGCCGGGAGCAGGAGCGCGAGCGCGAGCGGCTCGAGCAGCTTGCGGCTGAGGACGCCGAGCGCCTGCGAATCGCGCAGGAGGCGGCGGCGCGCGTACGGCGTGCGGAGGAGGAGGAGGCGGCGCGCGTGCGGCGTGCGGAGGAGGAGGCGGCGCGCGTGCGGCGGGCGGAGGAGGAGGCGGCGCGCGCGCTGCGAGCCGAGGAGGAGGCGCAGCGCCGGCGCCTCGAGCGCGAGGCGGCGGAGCGGTCGCGCCTCAAGCAGGAGTGGGCGGAGCTTCGGAAGCTCTATGGGCCCGAGGGGCAGAGCCGCCGCCGAGCGTTCGTGAAGGCCAAGCGCGCCGCGCAGGCCGAGGAGGAGGACGCCCGGCTGAAGGCCGCGGCGCAGGAGCGCGCGGAGCAGACGAGGGCCGAGCGCCAAGCAGCTCTGAAGGGCTTGGCCAGCAAGAAGAGAAAGGCGGCGACGAGCCTCTATGCGGCCCGGCAGCAGGATGACGAAACGGCCGCGAGCGAAGCCGTCGAAGCGGCCCGCGGACGCTGGCGCGAGAAGGCCGTCGCCGACGAGCGCCGCGAGCTCGGGCTGCAGGCCGATCTTGTCGGGCAGGAGGTCTCCAGGCTGATCGGAACGCTCGCCGGCTTCGCGACGCCTCAGATCCTGGCTTCGATGCAGGTCGACGTCGACGCCGCCCGCACGGCGGCGGACGCTGCCCGGGCGCTGGCCGGCGAGGAGACCGGCTTCGGCGAGGCTCGCATCAGGCTCGCGAGCGCCCACGCCGCGGTCCAGTCCCTGGCGAGCACCGTCGACGTGGCGAAGGGTGCCCGCGACCTGTTCCTGACACGCAGCGCGGCCCTCTCGAAGGCCGTCGAGGCGCTGCAGCCGCGGCGGCCGCCGCGCAAGCACCTCGACACACAGCTCGCGTTGATGGACGTCCTCACCCTCGGCCAGAAGATCGCGAGCCTGACCGACGCCGACCTGGCCGGTGGCGTGGCCGCGCTCGAGCAGACGCTCGGGGTGGCGCAGGCGGTCGAGTCCAAGCTGGATGAGCTCGGGGTACGCGCCAGGGCGCTGGTCGGCAACGCGCTGCTGAAGTCGGCGGTCAAAGCCAAGACGAAGCAGCTCGTCGCGCTGAGCTGGGCGGACCTCGAACGCAGTCTGTACGACGAGACGGTCGAGTCGGGCCTGAGCGCCCTCAGCCAGGACTTCGCCGTGGCGGAGCGGCTGCAGCGCATCGGCGCGGAGATCGAGGCGCTCACGCTCGCGCCGATGCGATCGCACGTCGCCGAGCTCGTGACAGCGCACGTGCGGTCCTCCTGGGCGGGCGAGATCGCGCATCTTGCCGAGCTCGAGGAGGGCCTGCGGTTTGCGCGTGACGTCGAGGCGCGCCGCGCAGCCGCCCTGACGGCGGCCGGCGAGCTCGAGAACGAGCAGCAGCGCCAGAACATCCTGGGCTGGCTCGCCAAGAACGCGGAGCTGAGTTGGGAGGGGCAGGAGAAGGGCCTGCGGCTCGCCTCGGAGGAGCACGGGCTCGCGAAGATCGAAGAGCGGCTCATGAGCTACAACGCCCGCTACCGCATGGCCCGGGAGGCCGCCGAGCGCGCCGAGGCCCGGCGGCTGGCCACGATCGAGGCGAGGCGCGTCAGACGGGAGGCGGCGAAGGCCGCCGCTGCGGAGCTGCTGTCCTCCGGCGATCAGCCCGCGACGCTGCGCACGATGTACGACGCCGACAGGATCGCGATGGGTCAGCTCGTCAGGACGTACAAGTCGGGCTACGACCAGGGCCCCGGAGAGTTCTCGGCCGAGTACACGATCGAGGGGCTGCACGGCATCGTGATCCATGCCCACTGCGAGCCCGACGGCACGCCCAAGCCCGGCAACGGCGTGCACTGGAAGGAGCTGCGCTACAAGGACAGGACGGGGTATCTCTACAACCATCCGTTCCCCGAGACCCTGCGCCCGCACATGCTCGACGCCGATCAGATGAAGCGAAACCGCGACAGCAACCCCAAGATCACGTGGTGACGAGCGGCTCGGAGGGTGTCGGGGGCGCGCCCACCGCCGGGGATCGCCCGCTGCTGACGGCCGTTCGCGACTTCCTCGAGCGCGACGGGTGGGACGTCGAGGCGCATCCGGACGAGCCGGTCCTGCGAACCCGCGTCGAGGGCTCCTCGGGCGCCTGGAGCTGCTTTGCGCGCACGCGCGAGGACGAACTGCAGATCACCGTTCACTCGATCTGCCCGCGCGCCGCGCCCGAGCCGACGAGAGCTGCCGTCGCCGAGTTCCTGACCCGCGTGAACTTCGGGCTCGTCATCGGCAACTTCGAGCTGGATCTCGACGACGGGGAAGTCCGCTTCAAGACGAGCGCCGACGTCGAGGACGAGCCGGTCTCCGACATCCGCCTGCGCAAGCTCATGTCCTACAACGTGCACAGCATGGACACCCATCTGCCGCTGCTCGAAGACCTCATCGACGCCAGGACGACCCCGCGCGAGGCGATGGAGCGCCTGGCCGCCGCATAGCCTCGCTTCACGCCTGAGCGCCGGTTGCCCCGGTGGCCGCGCCGGACCCCGCGAGCTCGGCTCGTATCTACACTGGCTGCATGGCTGACGAGGACGTCGAGAAGATCGAGGAGGAGGCGCCCGAGCCGCCGCCGCTGGACCCGGAGGTGCTGGAGCGCCGCAGGCAGGCGCTGCTCAACGTGCGGATACTCGGCGACCCGATCCTCAAGACGAAGGCGCGGCCCGTCGAGCGCTTCGACGCCAAGCTGCGCGACGAGGTCGCGCGGATGGCCCTCCTCATGCACGACGCGCTCGGCATCGGCCTGGCGGCGCCGCAGGTCGGCATCTCGCATCGCGTGCTCGTGTACCGCGTGGAGCCCGACAGCGCGACCGTCGCGCTCGTCAACCCCGAGATCGAGTGGTCCAGCCGCGACGAGGAGATCTCCGAGGAGGGCTGCCTGAGCCTGCCGCACGTGCACGTCGACGTCGAGCGGCCGGTCGCGGTGCTCGTGCGCGCCCTCGACGAGCACGGCGAGGACGTCGTCGTCGAGGCGTCGGGTCTCGAGGCGCGCGTCATCCAGCACGAGATCGACCACCTCGACGGCATCCTCATCCTCGACCGCACGACCCGCGAGCAGCGCAAGGCGGCGATGCGCGCCATGCGCGAGGCCGAGCAGGCCGCCGCCGCCGGCGTGCCCTAGTGGCGCGGACCGTCTACCTCGGAACCTCGGAGTTCGCCGCGGCGGTCCTCGAGCGCCTCGCCGACAGCCCGCACCGGCCCGCGCTCGTCGTCACCCGCCCCGACCGGCCCGCCGGCCGCGGGCGCCGGCTCTCCGCGCCGCCGGTCGCCGACGCGGCCCGCGCGCTCGGCCTCGAGCTCGCCCAGCCCGACGACGTCAACGCCGACGTGGCGCGCATCGAGATCGCCGCCGCGAAGCCCGACGTCGTCCTCGTCTGCGCGTTCGGGGCGCTGCTGCGCGAGGCGCTGCTGGCGCAGTTCGAGCTGCTCAACGTCCATCCGTCGCTGCTGCCGCGCTGGCGCGGCGCCGCCCCGGTCGAGCGGGCGATGATGGCCGGCGACGCCGAGACCGGGGTCTGCATCATGCGGATGACCGCGGGCCTGGACAGCGGGCCGGTCTGCCTGACGGGACGCGAGCCGATCGCGCCCGACGACACCTACGGCACGCTCGCCCCACGCCTGCAGGAGCTCGCCGCCGACCTGCTGCTGCACGCGCTCGACGAGCGGCCCGCCTGCACCGAGCAACCCGAGAAGGGCGTGACGTACGCCGAGAAGATCGGCCCCGCCGACCGGACGCTCGACCCCGCCGCGACGCCCGAGGTCAACGAGCGCGTCGTGCGCGCGCTGAGCCCGCACATCGGCGCCCGCGCCGCGCTCGACGACGGCTCGTTCCTCGGCGTGCTGCGCGCCGCCGTGCGCGAGCCCGGCGTGACCGGCCCGCTGCGCGCCGTCGTGCCCGAGCCCGGCGCGACCGGCCCGCTGCGAGCCGACGGCGAGCGGCGGCTCATGCTCGGCGGCCTCGAGCTGCTCGAGGTCCAGCCCGCGGGCGGGCGCCCGATGGACGCGGCGTCGTTCCTGCGCGGGCGCCGGGTGTGAGGCGGCGGCGTTCCCGCGCGGCGTCAGGTGTGACGCGATCCACGCGCATCGTCTCGATGCCGACGCAGGATCGTGGCGGTCCACGCACGCGGGAGTCGGTGCGCGCATTCCTCCCTCAAGGTGTGAGCGAGTGCTAGCGATGGCGCTAGCAACCGCTGGCACCCGACGAGAGGACGGTGGGATGGACGGGATGTTCGTGGGCGATGCGGGCCCGCCCCGCGGCGGCGACGGCGACGGCGGCGACGAACATGGCACCGGCTGGGTGGACCCCCGGGAGGCGCCGGACGCGGACCCGTACGACGGCGACCGCGACGGCGACGTCTGGGCGGACCTCGAGCCCATCGAACCGCGCTTCCACGACGGCATGCCGATCGCCGGCTACCTCGGCGGCGAGCCGATCCCGCATCTGGGGCGCCTGCCGCGGGAGCGCTGGCGCGCCTCGCTGGAGCCGCTCATGCATCGGACGCGGCGACGGGCGGTCTCGACGGTCCGCTCGCCGGAGGACGCGAGCGTCGCGCTCGCGCTCGTCGGCGAGCTCGAGTTGGACGACGGTGCGGCGGTGGAGCGGGCGCAGTCGGCGCCGCCTCCGAGGCTGCCGGCAGGGGCGCTCCCGGCGACGGCCTCGAGCCGCCAGGTCAACTTCCGCCTCGGTCCGCGCGAGTACGCCCGCCTGGAGCGGGCCGCCGAGCTCTTCGCCGCCCGCCCGACGACGCTTGCCCGGATGCTGACCGTGCGCGGCGTGGACCGCGTCCTCTACGAGGAGCGCCGCGACAAGTGACGCAGGTCACGCCCGCCCGGCGCGCCGCCTACGCCGTCGTCCGCCGCGTCTTCGAGCAGGGCGCCTACGCCGACCGGGCGCTGCACGCCGAGGCGCGCGGGCTCGACGCGCGCGAGCGGGGCCTGGCGATGCAGCTCGCCTACGGCACCGTCCAGCGGCGGCTCTCGCTCGACCACCTCATCGAGCGCCTCGCGCGGCCCGTCGACCGGCTCGACGCGCCGACGGTGGCCGCGCTGCGGCTCGGGCTCTACCAGCTCGCGTTCCTCGACCACGCGGCGCCGCACGCGGTCGTCGGCGAGTCCGTCGAGCTCGCCAAGGGCCACTCCGGCGGCCACGCGCTCGTCAACGCCGTCCTGCGGCGCGCGCTGCGCGACGGCCTTCCGGCGCTGCCGCGCGACGACACCCCGCAGGGCGCGGCGGTCGCGCACTCCTACCCGCCCTGGCTCGTCGAGCTGTGGTGGGAGCGCTTCGGGCCCGACGAGACGCGCGCGCTGCTGCGCGCGGGCAACGCGCCGGGCGAGCTCGCGCTGCGCGTCAACACGCTGGCCGCCACGCCGGCGGAGGTGGCGGCGGCGCTCGGCGTCCCGAGCCGGCCCGCGGGCGAGGAGCTGCCCGAGGGGCTCGTCGTCGAGGGCCCCTTCGACGCCCACGCCCACGCGCTCTGGCGTGCCGGGGCATTCGTGGCGCAGTCGCGCGGCGCGATGCTCGTCGCCCGCGTGCTGGACCCGCAGCCCGGCGAGCGCGTGCTCGACCTGTGCGCGGCCCCGGGCGGAAAGACCACCCACCTCGCGGCGCTCATGGGCGACCGCGGCGAGATCGTCGCCGTCGAGCGCCACGTCAAGCGCGCGCAGGCGCTGCAGCGGTCGTGCGAGCGGATGGGCATCGCGTCCGCGCGGGTCGTGACGGGCGACGCCGTGACCGTCGCCGCGGCCGAGGCGGACGCGTTCGACCGCGTGCTGCTCGACCCGCCGTGCAGCGGCCTGGGCACGCTGCAGGGCCACCCGGACCTGCGCTGGCGCACGACGCCCGCCGCGGTCGCCGAGCTGGCCGCCGCGCAGACCGCGATGCTGGCCGCCGCCCGCGCGGCGCTGCGGCCGGGCGGCACGCTCGTGTACTCGACCTGCACCCTGTCGCCGCAGGAGAACGAGGAGGTGGTGGCGAGCTCGGGCCTGCAGGTAGAGTCCGAGCGCCTCGTGCTGCCCCACCGCGACCGCACCGACGGCTTCTACATCGCCCGCCTGCGCGAACGATGACCGACGAGCTCGGCATGAAGTGCCCGAACTGCTCAGAGCCGTGGCTGCGGCCGGCGACGATGCCCGGACGCTACCGCTGCGTGTACTGCCTGCACCGCTTCGAGCTGTGCTCGATGTGCCCGGACTGCGGCGAGCATTCTACGATCGTTCGCATGTCCAAGACCGCCAACCTGTCCTGCAGCGCCTGCTCGGCGTCCATGCTCCGGGAGATCTGAGTGCCGCTCACCGAACGCCACGTCGCGCCGTCCATCCTGTCCGCGGACTTCGCGAACCTCGCCGTCCAGGTGCGCGAGGTGATGGACGCCGGCGCTCGCGTCATCCACTGCGACGTCATGGACGGGCACTTCGTGCCCCCGATCACCTTCGGCCCGATGGTCGTCTCCGCGCTGCGCGACGCGCTGTCCGACGAGGCGTACCTCGACGTGCACCTCATGATCGAGGCACCCGAGAAGCACGTCGCCGAGTTCGCCAAGGCGGGGGCCGACGGCATCACGATCCACGTCGAGTCCACGCCGCACCTCGACTACACGCTGTCGGCGATCCGCGAGGCCGGCTGCCGCGCCGGGCTCGTCGTCTGCCCCGGAACGCCGCCCGACCACTACGCCGAGGTCGACGTCGACCTCGCGCTCATCATGACCGTCAACCCGGGCTGGGGCGGGCAGCCGTTCCTGCGCAACCAGCTCGACAAGGTCCGGCGGGTGCGCGCGATGCTCGGCGACGACGTGCCGATCCAGGTCGACGGCGGCGTCAACCCGGAGACCGCGGCCGAGTGCGCGCAGGCCGGCGCGACGTGGTTCGTCGCGGGCTCGGCGATCTTCGGCACCGACGATCCGGTCGCCGCATATCGCGAGATCGCCGCGGCGGCGGGCTGCTGAGGCGCTGCGCGCCGGCGCACGAGGTCTCACCGGCCGCCGACAACCCGCCGTGTGGCGCGGATCTCGCGCGCGGGTCGGCTACCGTCAGCGGTCTGCGCGCGATCGTGACAGCGCTCCTCCTCGCCGCCGGGCTGACGCTCGGGCCCGGTCCCGCGAGCGCGCTCGCCGGCGGCCCGGGCGTGACCCTGTATTCGCGGGCCACCCCGACCGGCGTGACGGTCCCGGGCAGCCGGCTTTCGGGCGGCGACGTCCCTCCGACGACGTACACGCGGCGCGCCAACGCGTCGCAGCGTGGGACGACGGTCACGCTGAGCGGGACCTCCGTGCGCATGCTCCTCGTCCAGAACGGCGTCGATCCCGACTCGGTCCGGTTCGTCAACGTGACCCGGGCGAGCGGCAGCCAGGTCACGCTGACGGCCGCCGACCTCGCCGACCCGCCGCCGTTCAGCGACGGGCCCGTCGTGCTCTCCGACGACGGCTCCACGACGCGCTTCTTCCGCCCGGTGCGAGGCCGCTACGCGACGAACGCCAACGACGAGGTCCTCGCGACGGCCGGCTCCGGGCCGCTGCAGATGTACGTCGACGGCGGCGACGTCACGGTGTCGGTGTCGGCGTCGGCGACGCGCATCAAGGCGGGCGAGAGCGTCACGTTCCGCGCGCGCGTGCGCTTCCGGCCGCCGGGCGCGCAGCTGAGCTACACGTGGGACTTCGGCGACGGCGCGATGGGTACGGGGAGCGTCGTGACGCACCGCTTCGACACGGCCGACGAGTACTTCGTGCGGGCGGCGGTGACCGGCAGCGGCGGCTCGAACGATCGCTGCGCGTCGTACTGCGCGGGCACGGACGCCGTCGTGGTCCGCGCCGGCGAGCCTCCCGAGCAGGCGCCGGCGGAGCCGACGACGCCCGGCGCGGGCAGCGGCACGGGGTCGGGCCCCGGCGCCGCGAGCGGCACCGGCCAGGGCGGGCAGGGCGGCTCGGGCGGCAGTGCCGCCGGGACCGGCACGACGCCCAGGCCGGCCGGCGCGCCACGACCGGCCAAGCCGAAGGCCAAGGCCAAGCCCAAGCCGCCGCCCAAGCCGTTCGGCACGACGATCTCCGGCATCCTCATCGACGACACCGGCGCCCCGGTGCGCAAGCTGCCGGCGGGGGCCCCCGCGGGCGCGCCGAAGGGCGAGAAGGCGGCCCCCACGGGTGACGAGCGCAGCCCCCGCGAGCTGAGCGCCGGCGGGCTGCTCGCCCTCGCCGTCATCGCGCTCGGCGCGCTGCGCGAGCGCCGAGGCGTCAGACTGCGCCTCGCATGATCGCCGTCACCGGAATCGAGGAGCTCCTCTTCGAGCTCGCCAACGCGCTGCGCATCCCCGTCTTCGCGGCCGTCGTCGCCGCGCTCGCGTTCCTGCTGTTCGACCTCGGCGCGTTCGTCGTCGAGCTCGCGCGCCGCGGCCGCCACGGCCGCGACGAGCAGGTCGACGAGGCGTCGCAGCGCGCGCTCGAGGCGCTTGGGGGCGGCGATGCGCAGGCCGCCGCGCACGCGCTCATGCCGCTCGCCTCGAGCGCGCAGATGGCCGACACCCTCGCGCTCGTCGTCGCCGAGCACAGCCGGCCCGGCGCCGAGGAACGCCGCGCCAAGGCGCTGGCGGACTTCGACCTCGGCTCGCTGCGCAAGCTCGAGCGCAGCCGGCTGCTCGTGCGCTTCGGGCCGGCGCTCGGGCTCATGGGGACGCTGATCCCGCTCTCCCCGGCGCTCGACGGGCTCGCCAAGGGGGACGTCGCCCAGCTCTCGGAGAACCTGCGCGTCGCCTTCAGCGTCACGGTTCTCGGGCTGCTCATCGGGGCCGTCGCGTTCGCGATCTCGCTCGTGCGCGACCGCCTGTACGCCCAGGACCTGTCCGACCTCGAGTACGTCGTCGCCGCGCTGCACCCGCAGGAGCGCCCGTGATCGCGCGCACGAGGGTGACGCCGCGCGCGCGGCACCGCGGCGATCGCGCCGGCGACCCGCTCGACGGCCTCGTCAACCTCTTCGACCTCGGCATCGTGCTCGCCGTCGCGTTCCTGCTCGCGGCGCTGCAGTCGGTCAACCTGACCGACCTGCTCACGAAGTCCGACGTCACGCTGCTGCGCACGGAGGCCAACAGCCAGACGCTCATCATCAAGGAGGGCGACGAGATCAGGACCGTGCGTTTGAGCAAGAAGACCGTGACCGGCTCGGGCCGGCGCGTCGGGGAGGTCTACCGCCTCGCCGACGGGCGCCTCGTCTACGTCGAGGGCAAGGCCACCACGCCCTGACCGCCAGTCGCCGGAGCCCGCCCGCCCGCGCGGTAGACCAGCGTCAGCAGCACGGCGAGCAGCGCGGTCGCGCAGCAGTACCCGACCTCGGTGCGCAGCAGCTGATCGCCGATCGCGGGGCTCAGCATCCAGCCGAGGAAGGCGCCGGCGCACGTCAGCCACGCCAGCGCGGCCCCGACCGCCTGGCCGCGGGCGAGGGCGGCCTGGTTGAGCGTGCCCGCGACGAGGTGAAAGCCCATCCCGAGGCCGACGAGCGCCAGCCCGCCGCGGCCGATGTCGCGGTCGATGTCGAAGAGCGTCGTGACGACCGGGGGCCCGACGGCGAACAGCCCGACGGCGACGGCGAGCGCGAAGCCGCCGATCGCGATGACGGTGACGCGGATGGCCCGCGTGAACTCCGTCGCGCTCGCCGTCGCCTGCAGGCCCGCGAGATGCGGCAGCAGCGAGCCCTGCACGGCCTGGAAGAGCTGCAGCGGCGCACGCGCGATGAGCAGCACGCTGAAGACGATGCCGGCCAGCGCGGCGTCGGACGACGTGCCCTCGACGGTCAGCACGGCGCCGTTGAGCAGCGTCTGCTCGGCGACCATGACGCCGAAGACGGCGGCGGCGAAGGGCAGCCCGTGGCGCAGCGTCAGCCCGCCCTCGGTCTCCTTGACCGCGGCGACGTCGGGCGGCGGATCGCGCCGCGCGAAGAACCACGGCACGACGAGGAGCGACATGAGCGGGGCCGCGGCCATGCCGAGCGCGACGACCGACTGGCCCGAGGCGATCCCGACGACGACCGCCAGCGCGAAGCAGACGCGCGAGACGGCCTCGAAGAAGACGAGCGCCCCGTAGAGCTCGAAGCGCTGGTGCCCGGCGAGGAAGCCGCGGGCGAAGTAGCTCGCCGCGTAGGCCAGCACGCCGACGACGAGCACCCAGTACAGCGAGGCCGAGCCGTCGAAGAGATCGTTCTGCAGCGCGTCGCGCAGCGCCAGCGCGACGACGAGGAAGCCGAGCGCGAACGCCGCCTGGATGAGCAGCGGGATCCGGAGGTTGTGGCCGCCCTCGTGCCCGCGCGCGCGGCGGTCGGCGATCGTGCGCGACAGCAACTGCTCGATCGGCCGGTAGATGACCGACGCGACGACGAACATGATCGACCAGACGAGCGAGATGCGCTTGTACTCGACGGCGTCGAGCGCGTGCGCGGCGAGCGCGAAGTAGGCGAACGTGACGAGGCCGGTCGTCGCGATCCCGATCGAGAGGACCCGGGCGCCGCGACCGTATCCCGAGCGCGGGGCGCTGACGCTAGAGGCGGACAAGCAGCATGGTCCACGGAAACGGCGAGCGCGCCTGCACGACGTCGCCGTGGCGGGAGAGCAGCTTCACGAAGCTGCGCTTGGACCAGTGATTGAGGTGCCCGGGGGTGTTGCCGAGCTGCTTGAGGTAGGCGCCGCGCGCCATGTTCAGCCCGCGCCACATCGGCTCGCGGGGCACGGAGACGAGCAGGTGGCCGCTCGCCACGCGCGCCATCTCGGCGACGGTGTGCTCGGGGTCGGGCACGTGCTCGAGCACCTCGATCGCCGTCGCGACGTCGAACTCGCCGTCGGCGAACGGCATCCGCTCGGCCTTCATGACCTTGTACTCGAGGTTCGGCGCCTGACGCTGCTCCCAGAGCGCGTGCAGCTGCGGGTCGTCGAGGTCGATGCCGACGACGCGCCGGTCGCCGAGCCGCTGGGCCCACTTGTGCGTGAGCACGGCCTCGCCGCAGCCGACGTCGAGCAGCGACCCGGGGTCGGCCTGCTCGAAGAGCTCGTCGAGCGTGCGCTCGAAGCCCGCCATGAGGCGCCGGACGACGGGGTTCGTCGAGCCGTACTTGTCGTAGGTGTTGCCGGTGACCGTTCCCTCGCGGTCGACGGTCACCTCGGGCGGCGCGGGTGTCACAGCCGCACCACGTCGCGCTCCTCGGTCTTGCCCGTCGCCGCGCCGGCGCCGGCGCCGGTCGTCGCGCCGCGGCCGCTCGTCGGCGAGCCGGGCTCGTAGTGCGACGGCGCGACGCCGAGCTGCAGCTCGATGCGCCGCACCCGCTCGAACGTGCGCTGCATCATCGTGCGCTGGGCCGACATAAGGTCGCCGATGACGCCGAGCGCGGCGAGCACCATCGCGGCGTTGAAGAGCACGGCGCCGAGGATGAGCGACTGGACGTGGCCCTTGCCCTCGGCGGCGAAGAGGTAGAAGTAGGCGAAGCGCGCCCAGACGACGATCGCGATGAGGCCGATGACGGCGGCGGCGGTCATGAAGACGCGCAGCGGCTCGTACTGCGAGTAGATCCGGAAGATCGAGACCGTGTTGCGCCGCACGTAGGACCACATGGAGGGAAACAGGCGCGACTCGCGGGTCTTGGGATTCGTCCTGATCGCGACGTGGTCGACCGCGACGAGCTGCTTGCCCGCCTGGATGATCGTCTCCAGCGTGTACGTGAACTTCGAGACGACGGCCATCTGGATCGCGGCCTCGCGGTTGTAGGCGCGAAAGCCCGAGGTCGTGTCGGGCACCTCGGTCGAGGAGGCCTGGCGCACGACCCACGAGCCGAGCCGCTGCAGCGTGACCTTCAGCGGCGAGAAGTGCTCGATCGTGTGGACCTCGCGGTCGCCGACGACCATGTCGGCGGTGCCGGCCATGATCGGCGCGACGAGCTTGGGGATGTCGTTGCCGTCGTACTGGTTGTCGCCGTCGGTGTTGACGATGACGTCGGCGCCGAGCTTGAGGCACGCGTCCAGGCCGGCCTGGAATCCGGCGGCGAGCCCCTTGTTGTTCGTCAGCTTGACGATGTGGTCCACGCCGCCCTCGCGGGCGACCTCGATCGTGCGGTCCGACGAGCCGTCGTCGATGATGAGCCATTCGACCGCGTCGAAGCCGTCCATACGCCGCGGAAGGTCCGCGAGCACGAGCGGGAGGGTCTGCTCCTCGTTGAAGCAGGGGATCTGGATGATCAACTTCATGCGATTCGTTCGCGTGGAATGCTAACGGCCATCGCATCGCCATCCCTGCCCAGCACCCCGAGCCCGGCCTCCGACACGCCGTCGACGCCTCCCGAGGCCCCCTCGATCGGGGGTCGGCGCGCGCGTGCGCCGAGCACGGCGGTGCTCGAGCGCCTCGGAATGGCCGCGCTCGCGCTCGCCGCGCTCGCCGGCTTCGTCGTCTTCCCGACGTACCCGAACTACGACTCGCTGTACTCGCTGCTGTGGGGGCGCGAGCTCGTCGGCCTGGACCCGCTCTCCTTCGAGGCCTACCGCGCCCCGACCGAGCATCCGCTGGCGATCGCCTTCGGCGCGCTGCTGACCCCGCTGGGCGAAGGCGCCGACCGCGTCCTCGTCGCGTTCACGGTGGCCTCCTTCCTGCTGCTCGTCGCCGCGGTCTACGCGCTGGGCAAGACGGCCTTCACCCCGCTCGTCGGGGCGGTCGCCGCGGGCCTGCTCGTCACGCGCTTCGACTTCCCGTTCCTCGCGGCCCGCGGCTACATCGACATCCCGTACCTCGCCGTCGTCATCTGGGCGGCGGTCGTCGAGCTGCGCGCGCCGCGCCGCCACCCGCTGCTCGTCGTGGGGCTCCTGGCCGCCGCCGGGCTCATGCGTCCGGAGGCGTGGCTGCTCGCGGGCGTCTACTGGCTGTGGCTCGTGCCCCGGCTGAGCTGGAGCCGCCGCGTCCTGCTCGCCGCGATGGCGGCGATCGGGCCGCTCGTCTGGGCCGGCGTCGACTTCGCGGTCACCGGCGACCCGCTGTACTCGCTGACGGGGACGCGCGACCTCGCCGAGGAGCTCGGGCGCAACAAGGGCGGCACCGCCGTGCCGCCGGCGCTGTACGCCTTCCTCGTCAAGCTCGCGAAGTTCCCCGTCGTCATGGGGGCGATCGCGGGCCTCGCGCTCGCGATCGTGCTGACGCCGCGGCGCGCGCTCATGCCGCTCGTGCTCTTCGCCATCGGCGCCGGGACGTTCGCGCTCGTCGGGATCGCCGGCCTGTCGGTCATCGACCGCTACCTGCTCGTCCCGTCGCTGTGCGTCATGGTCTTCGCGGCGGTCTCCATCGCGGGCTGGACGATGCTCGAGCCCGGCACCGCGTGGCGGCGCGCCTGGATGGGCGGGGCCGTGCTGCTCGTCGCCTTCGGCGTCGTCTTCACGGCGACGCGCGTTAACCTCAACCAGCTGCGCAACGAGCTGCGCTTTCGGGGAGACTCGCACACCGCGCTGGCGAGCGTGCTGCGCGACCCGGCGGTCGCGCGCGGGCTTCGCTGCGGGCCGGTCTATGTGCCAAACCACAAGCTCATCCCAGACGTCCGCTGGCTGCTGGACCGCTCGCAGTCCGGTGTTCTCGCGCGCTCCGACAGCCGCGTCGGCGAGCCGGCGCGGGGGGTCGCGATCCTCGTCCACGACCGCCCGGCCATCTTCAAGCAGGCGTTCGTGACCGACGCCGACAAGAGCGCCGACAACCTGCCGCCAGAGGGCTTCGTCCGCGCGGCGACGAGCCGCTACTACGCCGCCTATGTCCGCTGTTGAGAGCCAGCTGCGCTCGTCGCGCAGCCCTGAGCGACCCGAGGCCGGCGGCTTGTCGGGCCTGCTGACCTCCCCCTACCTGGGCCTGCGGCGGCCGGGCGGCGACCGCCTGCGCTGGGGCCTGGCGATCGGCGCGGTGCTCCTGGTCGCCTTCGGGCTGCGCGTCTGGGGGATCGACCACGGCCTGCCCTACGCCTACAACGCCGACGAGAACGCGCACTTCGTGACCCGGGCGATCGGGCTCTTCGGCCACGACTGGGACCCCAACTACTACGTCAACCCGCCCGCCTACACGTACCTCGTGCACCTCGTGCTCGGCGTCTGGTACGGCGGCCGGGCCGGCGTCTCGTCCTCCTTCGCGACCGACCCCACGCAGATCTGGGTCATCTCCCGCACGCTGTCGGCGCTGCTGGGCACGCTTGCCGTCTGGCTGCTGTACCTCGCCGCGTCGCGGCTCGTCGACCGCCGCGTCGGGCTGCTGTCGGCCGGCATCTTCGCGGTGGCGTTCCTGCCGGTCTTCTACTCCAAGCTCGCGCTCAACGACGTGCCGACGCTGGCCGGCGTCTGCCTGGCGCTGTGGGGGGCCGCCGGGGTGCTGCGCAACGGCCGCATGCGCGACTACGTCGCCGCCGGCATCGGACTCGGCCTCGCCTGCGCGACGAAGTACACCGGCGGGATCGTGCTGCTGCCGATCGTCGCGGCCGCGGCCGCGCAGTTCGCCGCGGCCGGGGGCAAGGGACCGTCGCTGCGGGGGATCGGGGTCGCGGCGGTGCTCTCGCTCGTGGCGTTCGTCGTCGCCAACCCCTACGCCGTGCTGGACTTCGGGACCTTCTGGAACGGGCTGACGCACCAGTCGACCGCCTCGGGCGACGCGGCCGGCAAGCTCGGGCTGACGCAGGACTCGGGCTACGCCTACTACCTGTGGTCCTTCGGCTGGGGCCTGGGCTGGGTGCCGCTGCTGTTCGCCGTCGCCGGAGCGGTGCGGCTGTTCTTCGACGAGCGCCGGCTCGTCTGGATGCTCGTGCCGGCGATCGTGCTCTTCGTGCTGTTCATGGGCTCCCAGGAGCGCTACTTCGGGCGCTGGCTGATGCCCGTCTTCCCGTTCGTCTGCATCCTGGCGGCGTACGCGGCGATCGAGGCCGCCGACTGGCTTGGGAGCCTCTCGCCGGCGCTGGGGCCGACGTTCGTCGCGGCGATGGTCGTCGCGCTCTGCGGCCAGGGCTTCGTGTACTCCCTGCACTCGGGCCTCGTGACGTCGCGCGAGGACACGCGCAACATCGCCCGCGAGTGGATGAAGCTCAACGTGCCCGCCGGCAAGAAGATCGTCGTCGAGCCGGTCGTTCCCGACCAGTGGGCGCAGGACATCGGCAACCCGTCGCCGATCGTGTCCAACGGCAACCGCTGGAACAAGTACCCGCTCAGCCGCTCGACGATCGACCCCAAGACCGGCGCCACGCTGCCCGGCGACGGGATCGTCGTCAACATCGAGGACTTCGAGAAGGTCCTGCGCCCGGAGCTCGTCGACCTCTTCGAGCAGCGCGAGTACTGCTGGGTCGTCGTCGGCTCGACGCAGCGCGGCCGCGCGGAGGCGGAGCCCGAGCAGGTCCCCAACGCGCTGGCCTACTACCGCACGCTCGAGCAGCGCTCGAAGGTCGCCTTCGAGGCCTCGCCGTACGCGCGCGGCGAGGGCCCGGTGCCGTTCAACTTCGACTGGACGTTCAACTACTACCCGCTGGCGTACAACAGGCCGGGGCCGGTCATGACGATCTACCGCCTGCAGGGCGGCAGGTGCGCCGAGGGGCTCGCCGCCGGCTAGTCCCGGGCCCTTATGCTGGACCTGTGTCCACGCTGACCGCGGTCGACCACCTGCATCTGGCCCGCTCGATCGAGCTTGCGGAGTTCGGCCTCGGGAGGGTGCACCCCAATCCGATGGTCGGCGCGGTCATCGTGCGTGACGAGAAGGTGCTCGGCGAGGGCTGGCACGACGAGTGCGGGGGCCCGCACGCCGAGGTCAACGCGATCGCGGCCGCCGCGGGCGCCGACCTCGCCGGCGCGACGCTCTACGTCTCCATGGAGCCGTGCTGCCACCACGGCAAGACCCCGCCGTGCACCGAGGCCGTGCTCGCGGCCGGGATCGCGCGCGTCGTCGTCGCCTCCGACGACCCGAGCGAGAAGGCCGCCGGGCGGGGCCTCGGAATCCTGCGCGACGAGGGCGTCGAGGTCGACGTCGCCGACGGGGAGCTCGCGGCGCGCGCGCGGCTCGTCAACCAGGCCTTCCGCAAGCACGCGCGCACCGGCCGGCCCTGGATCGTCTTCAAGTCCGCGATGACGCTCGACGGCAAGGTCGCCACGCGGACGGGCGACTCGCAGTGGATCTCCGACGAGTCCAGCCGCGCCCGCGCGCACCGCTGGCGCTCCTGCGTCGACGCGGTCGCGGTCGGGATCGGCACCGCTCTCGCCGACGATCCGCAGCTCACCGCGCGCGTCGAGGGCGTGCACCACCAGCCGATCCACGTCGTCTTCGACGCGACCGGGCGGCTGCCGCTGACCTCCAAGCTCGTCTCGACGGCCCCCGAGTCCGCGCTGACGGTCGTCGTGTCGCGCGCCGCCGGCCGGTCGGCCGTCGAGGCGCTCGAGATGGTTGGCGCCGACGTGCTCGTGGCGACCGGCGAGAACGAGCCCGCGCGGGTGCGCTCGGCGCTGGACCAGCTCGGCTCGCGCGGCATCACCTCGATCCTGCTCGAGGGCGGACCGCACCTCGCGGGCGCGTTTCTCGACGCGGGCGAGATCGACGAGGTGCGGCTGTTCCTCGCTCCCCTGCTGCTCGGCGGCCGCGCCGCCCGCGACCCGCTCGAGGGCGAGGGCGTCGAGCGGATCTCCGAGGCGCTGCGCGCGCTGACGCTCGACTGCGAGCGCGTCGCCGAGGACCTGCTCATCTCGGCGCGGCTGCGGGAGTGGTGAGCGCGCGGCGCGGCGCCGCGCCGCGCGCGAACGCGACGCCGGGGCGGCCGGCCCCGGGGCGCTAGGTGTTCACCGGGCTCGTCGCCGACGTCGGCAGCGTCGCGGCCGTCGACACGACCGCGGACGGGCGGCGGCTCACGCTGCGCACGCGGCTCGCCGCCGACGTCCGCGACGGCGACTCGGTGGCGGTCGGCGGCGTCTGCCTGACGGCCACGGCGGTCGACGGCGACGGCTTCGCGACGGACGTCATGAACGAGACGCTCGCGCGCAGCACGCTCGGCGGGCTGGCCGCGGGCGCGCCGGTCAACCTCGAGCTCGCTGTGCGCGCCGCCGATCGCCTCGGCGGGCACGTCGTGCAGGGCCACGTCGACGGCGTCGCCGCCGTCGACGCCGTGCGCGAGGACGGCTTCGCGCGCGTCCTCACGGTCCGGCCGGAGGATCCCGGCCTGCTGCGCTACGTCGTGCACAAGGGCTCGATCGCCGTCGACGGGGTCTCGCTGACGGTCGCACGCATCGACGGCGAGACCTTCGACGTCTCGCTCATCCCGGAGACGCTCGAGCGCACGACGCTCGGCGCGGCCGGCGCCGGAGCGCCGCTGAACCTCGAGGTCGACCTCATCGCCAAGTACGTCGAGAAGCTCGTGGCGCCCGCGGGCGCGGCCCGCGGTTTGCCAAGCTAGGGCCCATGAGCCAGAGGACACGCAGCCCCTTCGCCACGATCGACGAGGCCCTGGAGGACATCCGGCGGGGCAGGATGATCGTCGTCTGCGACGACGAGGACCGCGAGAACGAGGGCGATCTGACGATGGCCGCGCAGTTCGCCACGCCCGAGGCCGTGAACTTCATGGCGACCCACGGGCGCGGGCTCATCTGCCTCTCGCTGACCCCGCAGCGCTGCGACGAGCTCGGCCTGGACCTCATGGCCGCCAAGAACGAGTCGCCCTTCGAGACGCCGTTCACGGTCTCGATCGAGGCCCGCGAGGGCGTGACCACGGGCATATCGGCGCACGACCGGGCTCGCACCATCCAGGTCGCCGTCGACCCCGAGAGCTCGCCCCGCGATCTCGTCCAGCCCGGGCACGTCTTCCCGCTCAAGAGCCGCGCCGGCGGCGTGCTGGAGCGCATCGGCCAGACCGAGGCGTCGGTCGACCTCGCGCGCCTGGCGGGGCTCAACCCGGCCGGTGTCATCTGCGAGGTCATGAACGACGACGGGACGATGGCGCGCGTCGACGACCTCGTCGGCTACTGCGAGCGCCACGGCCTGAAGATGATCACGGTCGCCGACCTCATCGCCTACCGCCGCCGCCACGACAAGCTCGTCGAGCGCGTCGTGTCGACGAAGCTGCCGACCGGCTTCGGCGACTTCGAGGCGGTCGGCTACCGCGAGCTCGTCGGCGGCAAGCACCATGTCGCGCTCGTCAAGGGCGACGTCGACGGCCTCGAGGACGTGCTCGTGCGCGTGCACTCCGAGTGCCTGACCGGCGACGTCTTCCACTCGCTGCGCTGCGACTGCGGCGAGCAGCTCGAGTCGGCGCTGGCGATGATCGAGCGCGAGGGCCGCGGCGTGCTGCTCTACCTCTCCCAGGAGGGGCGCGGGATCGGGCTGCTCAACAAGCTGCGCGCCTACAAGCTGCAGGAGGGCGGCCTGGACACCGTCGAGGCCAACCTCCAGCTCGGGCTGCCGGCCGACCTGCGCGACTACGGCATCGGGGCGCAGATCCTCGTCGACCTCGGGCTGAGCTCGATCCGCATCCTGACGAACAACCCGAAGAAGATCCGCGGCCTGGAGGGCTACGGGCTGTCGGTCTCCGAGCAGCTGCCGATCGAGCACCTGCCCAACCCGCACAACGAGGACTACCTGCGCGCCAAGCGCGAGCGGATGGGGCACACGCTGCATCACCAGGGCCTCGACGTCGACAAGGAGATGCTCCACGACGAGGAGGAGCGCGACGTGCAGGCCGGGGGCGGCTCCTGATGGCCGCCGAGGCAGTCGCGGTGCGCTACGCGGTCGTCGTCGCGCGGTTCTACACCGAGCTCGCCGAGCGGCTGGTCTCCAGCGCCGTGCGGGTCTTCGAGGAGGCCGGCGCCGACGCCGTCGACGTCTACGGCGTGCCGGGCGCGTTCGAGCTGCCGCTGGCGGCGCAGATGGCCGCCGAGACGGGCCGCTACGACGGCATCGCCTGCCTCGGCGCCGTCATCCGCGGCGAGACGACCCACTACGACTACGTCTGCAACGAGGCCGCTCGCGGCATCCAGGACGTCGGGCTGCGCACCGGCGTGCCCTGCGGCTTCGGGGTGCTGACCGTCGAGAACATGGACCAGGCGATGGCGCGCAGCGGCGGGGGCAAGCGCGACCAGGGCGCGCACGCCGCGCAGGCCGTCCTGGCCCTGCTGCGCGTTCGCGCCGAGCTGGGCTGACGGCCGGCCCCGCTGGGTAGCCTGGGTGGATGCCCCCGGGCCAGGTCGAGGAGATCATCGCCGTCGCGCTCGTGTTCGTCGTGCACGTCGTCGGAGCGGTGGCGCTCGTCTGGGCGCTGCTCGACGGCGACCAGCGCGACGACTGGCGCCGGCGCTGGGGCGGAGGCGGGGGAGGCGGCGGGGACGACGACCCCCGCCCGCCGGAGCCGCCGCGGGGCGGCGACGGGGCCCGTCCGCCGCTGCCGCTGCCCGGCGCGCAGCCCGCCCGCGCGCGGCTGCGCGAGCCGCGGCGCCCCGCCGACCGGCGCACTGGCCCGGCGCGCCGGCCCGCACACCCGCCGCAGCCCCCGCGGACGCCCGCGCCCGGGCACCGGCGAACCGCCTGACCGCGACCCGCGCGAAAAAGCTCACGCGCCCCCCGCGAGTCGGCTAGCCTCGCGCGGCGCGTCGCGGGCCGGTGGGGGGTGGCGACCAGCACCAACACATTCCCAGGGACAGGGAGGTCGTCAGATGGCCCGTCGTATCCGTCGGTTCGGGCGCCCGTGCGCGCTCGCGTGCTGGATCGCGCTCACATGCGTCGCGCTCGGCGCCCAGGCCGCGCAGGCGGCGACGAACAACATCTTCTCCGTGGCCGGCACCAGCCTCGGGTTCGCCGGCGACGGCGGACCCGCGACGGCCGCGCAGCTCAAGCAGCCCTACGGCGTCGCGGCGACGCCGGACGGCGGCTACCTCATCGCCGACACGTTCAACCACCGCATCCGGCGCGTGTCGCCGGCGGGGACGATCACGACGGTCGCCGGGACGACCCAGGGGCTCTCGGGGGACGGCGGGGCCGCCACCGCCGCACAGCTCAACACGCCGATCACGGTGGCGCCGACCCCCGACGGCGGGTATCTCGTCGTCGACGCCTTCAACGACCGCATCCGGCGGGTGTCGCCGGGCGGCATGATCACGACGGTCGCCGGGACGACGCAGGGACTGTCGGGCGACGGCGGGCCCGCGACGGCCGCCCAGCTCAACAGGCCCTACGGCGTGGCGCCCACGGCCGACGGCGGGTTTCTCATCGCGGACACGTCCAACCACCGGATCCGCCGCGTCTCGCCGGGCGGGACGATCACGACGGTCGTCGGCTCCACCGCGGGCCTCCTCGGCGACGGCGGCCCGGCGGCCGCGGCGCGGCTGAACTTCCCGTACAGGGTGGCCGCCACCTCCGACGGCGGCTACCTGGTCGCCGATGCGGCCAACCACCGCATCCGCCGGGTCTCGGCGGGCGGGACGATCACGACGGTGGCCGGCACGACGGTGGGGACGTCGGGCGACGGCGGTCCGGCGACGGCCGCGCAGCTCAAGCAGCCCTTCGACGTGGTGGCGACGCCGGAAGGCGGCTTCCTCATCGCCGACTCCAACAACTTCCGGGTCCGGCGGGTCTCGCCCGGGGGCACGATCACGACGGTGGCGGGCTCGACCAGCGGGTTCTCCGGCGACGGCGGGCCGGCGACGTCGGCCCAGCTCTCCGACGTCGTCGGGGTCGCGGTCACGGCGGAGGGCGGGATCCTCGTCGTCGACGCATCCACGAATCGCGTGCGGTTCGTGGACGCCGACCTGCGCGGTCCCGCGCAGGGTCCGGCGGGTCCCGCCGGACCTGCGGGTCCTGCGGGCGGCACGGGTCCGGCGGGACCCGCGGGTCCTGCGGGCAGCACTGGTCCGGCGGGCAGCACGGGTCCGGCGGGTCCGGCCGGTCCCGCGGGCAGCCCGGGTCCGGCGGGTTCTGCGGGCGGCACGGGTCCGGCCGGCCCCGAGGGCGCCCCCGGACCGGCGGGCCCGGCCTTCGACCGGCTCGCGATCGCGCTCTCCGCGGACCGCGTGCGGGCGCGGCGCCGGACGCGGCTGACGCTGCGCTTCGCGGCGACGAGGACGGCGACGGTCGAGCTGCGCGTCATGCGCGGCCGCACCGCCGTCGCCCGGATCCGCTCGCGCGCCCGCGGCGGGCGCAACGTGGTGCGGCTGCTCGTGCCGGCGCGCGCCGGCGCCTACCGGCTCGAGCTCGTCGCGACGACCGACGCCCAGCAGGCGACCGACAGCGCGCGCCTCACGGTGACCGCGCGCTGACCGACGGCCCGACGACGCCCGGTCCGGCGCGCGCGCCGGGCCGGGCCCGTCAGTCCTTGTCCTTCTTGTCGCGCTTGGACGGCTTGCCGTCGCCCTCGAGCTTGGACTCGGCGTCCTCGAGCTCCTTGCGGACGGTGCCGCGCTGGTTGGCGTACTTCATGCGCTCCCGCAGCACCTCGACCGCCGCCGCCGGATCGCCCGAGCGGTTCAGCGCGACGCCGAGGTTGAACAGCGCGTAGGCGTAGCCCAGGTCGTCGGTGCGCCCGCCGTCGCGGTAGGCCTGCACGGAGGCGCGCAGCGGGTCGACGGCCGCCGCGTACTCGCCGCCCTGAAGCAGCGCGTAGCCCCGGGCGTTGAGGGCCGCGGGATCGCCCGACGCCGGGTCGGCATCGGGCTTGGGATCGGGCTCCGGGGCGGCCGCCGCGGGCGGCGTCGTCGCGGGCGCCTTGGCGCTGCTCGCCGGCTGCCCGGTCTGCTGCTCGGTGCGCGGCGCGGGGACCGACGCGGCGCGATCGCCGCCGCCCCCACTGCTCAGGGCGATTGCGAGCACGACGCCGGCTACGACCGCGGCGAGACCGATGAGGGCGAGCGGCGAGACGCGCCGGTCGCCGACGCCGGAAGCCGGGGGGGACGGGGCCGCGCGGGGTTCCGGGCTCGGCGCGGGGGGCGGGCTGGCCTCGATCCGGCGCGCCCGCGGGGCCGGCGGGGTCGCCTCGGGGCCCGGGTCGCCGGTCGCGCCGGGGTCGGCGGTCGCGCCGGGGTCGGCGGTCGCGCCGGGGTCGGCGGTCGCGCCGGGGTCGGCGGTCGCGCCGGGGTCGGCGGTCGCGCCGGGGTCGGCGGTCGCGCCGGCGTCGGGGTCGGGGTCTGGGTTCACGGCAGCAGCGGCGGCGGCGCCCACAGCGGCACCGGCGGCGCTCGCGGCGGCGGTGCCGCCGCCCGCGGGCGCCATCGCGCGGGTCGTCTCGGTGGCGTCGCGCGCCTCGAGCGCGCGCTCGAGCTCGTCGACGAGCTCGAGCGCGGTGACCGGCCGGTCGCCGGGGTCCTTCGCCAGGCCGCGGCCGAAGACCGCGTCGACCGCGCGCGGGAGGTCCGCATCGGACTCGCTGGCGCGCGCCGGGCGCGCCTCGGCGTGCTGGCGCAGCATCGCGGCCGCCGTCCCGCCCGCGAAGGGACGCCTCCCGGTCATCAGCTCGTAGGCGACGAGCGCCAGCGCGTAGCGGTCGCTGGCCGCGGTCGCGGGGTTGCCGAGGGACTGCTCGGGCGAGAGGTACGTGGCGGTCCCGAGGACCTGCCCGGTCTGGGTCATCTGCGTGTCGTCGGCGAGGCGGGCGATCCCGAAGTCGGCGACCGCGAGGCGATCGCGGCCGTCGAGCAGGAGGTTGGCGGGCTTGACGTCGCGGTGCACGACGCCGGCCCGGTGGGCGTGGTCGAGGCCCGCGGCCGCCTCACGCAGCCAGCGCAGCGCGGTCTCGCGGTCGACCCGCGCGCCGCCGTCGCCCGCCGCCCGGAGGCGGTCGGCGACCGTCCCGCCGCTGAAGTACTCCATGACGATGAACGCGTCCTCGTCGTGCTCGCCGATGTCGTAGATCGTCGCGACGTTCGGATGGTCGCCGGCGCGCGCCGCCGTGCGCGCCTCGCGGGCGAAGCGTGCCCGCGCGCCGTCGTCGGCGGCGTAGTTGGCCGCGAGCACCTTGACCGCGACGACGCGTCCGAGGAGAAGGTCCTCGACCTCCCAGACCGACGCCATGCCGCCGCTGGCGATGTGACGCGTCACGTTGTAGCGCTCGGGCAGGCGGATGTGTGAGGCCAGCGGCATCAGTGCTGGGTGACATACCCGGCGCCTGCCCGCCCTCAACCCCCCCGCCGCGCACCGCGCGCGACCGACTACACTGCGACGTCGCCATGGCCAAGATCTGTCACACCTGCGGAAAGAAGCCGGCCTTCGGCCAGAGCCGAAGCCACTCGATGCGCGCCACGAAGCGCCGCTTCAACCCCAATCTCCAGAAGGTCCGCGTGCTCATCGGCGCGGCGCCGCGGCGGGTCTACGTCTGCACGCGCTGCCTGAAGGCCGGGAAGGTCCAGAAGGCCCTCTAGGGATCGCCCTGACGGCCGCAGCCCGCGGCCCGCGGCGATACCCACCCGCTCTGTGGACCCCAGCCTCGTCCGCTTTCGCGCCGTCGTGGAAGGTGCGCTCGCGCACCTCGAATCGCGCCGGCAGGAGATCAACGACCTCAACGTCTTCCCGGTCGCCGACGGCGACACCGGCGACAACATGGCGCTCACGCTGCACGCCGTGCTCGTCGAGGTCGACCGCCTCGCCGACGACGGCCGGCGCCTGATCGACGAGATCGGCCGCGACGAGATCGTCGAGTCCGTCGCCCGCGCCGCGCTGCTCGGGGCCCGCGGCAACAGCGGCGTCATCCTGTCCCAGCTCATCCGGGGAGCCGCCGAGGAGCTCGTCAGCCGGCCCGGCGAGCTCGTCGACCCGGTGCTCATCGGCGCGGCGATGGCGCGCGCCGCGCAGCGCGCCTACGGCTCGGTCCGCAGGCCGGCGGAGGGCACGATCCTCACCGTCATGCGCGAGATGGCGACGTGCGTCGCCAGCGAGATCGCGCACATGCCCGACGCGCGGCTGGGCTCCGACGGCGATCCGGCGCAGCAGAACGCGCTCATCGCCGACGTGCTCGAGCGAGCGCTGCGGGCGGGCGAGGAGGCCGTCCGCCGCGGGCCCGAGCAGCTGGAGATCCTGCGCGAGAGCGGCGTCGTCGACGCCGGCGGTCACGCGCTGACGGTCATCGTCGCCGGCACGATCGCCGCGCTGCGCGGCACCGAGCCGCCGGCGATCCCGCGCCAGGCGCCGCCCGTCCGGGTCACCCATCCGCACCACAGCTCCTCGACGTACCGCTACTGCACGAACTTCGCGGTCACCGGCCGCGACCTCGACCCGGGGCGGTGGGTCGACCCGCTCGAGGAGATCGGCGACTCCGTGCTCGTCGTGGGCGACGCGGCGACGCTCAAGATCCACGTCCACACCGACGAACCGGCCGCGGCGACGGCGCTGTTCGACGCCGCCGGCGAGGTCTCCCATCTCGACGTCGCCGACATGGACGCCCAGGTGCTCGAGCGCGACGCGCGCCTGGCGGTCCAGCACTGCGGCGCGCTCGCGGTCGTCGCCGGGGCGGGGATGAGCGAGCTGTTCGCGTCGCTCGGCGTCTCCGTGCTCGACGGCGGGCCGACGCTCAACCCGTCGACCTACGAGCTGCTCGCCGGGATCCACGACGTGCGCGCCGAGGAGGTCGTCGTGCTGCCCAACTCGCCGAACGTCGTCATGGCCGCCGAGCACGCCGCGCAGCTCTCGGAGAAGGTCGTGCGGGTCAGCGCGGCCCGCTCGCAGCAGACCGGCCTCGCGGCCGCGCTCGCGCTCGATCCCTCGCGGCCGGCCGACGAGAACGTCGCCGCGATCGACGCGGCGCTCGCGCGGCTGCGCAGCGGCGCGGTCGCCCCCGCCGCGCGCGACGACGCCGAGGAGCGCTTCCGCGCGGGCGACGCCGTCGGCTTCGTCGACGACGCGATCGTCGCGTGGGGCGAGCCGGGGCCGACGCTCGGGGCCGTCCTCGCGGCGCTCGCGCCGCAGGCCGAGCTGCTGACCTGCATCGCCGGCGACGGCGCGCCGCTCGAGCCGAGCGCGGTGCTCGCGCTCGCTCCGCAGGGCGTCGAGCTCGAGCTCGAGGACGGCGGCCAGCCCGCCTACTGGTGGCTCGTCGCCGCCGAGTGACGCGCCGGACCGCGAACTAGACCAAGGTCGCGTCGTCCCCGGGGTCGCGCCCTGGTAGAACACCTCCGCTCGCCGGCCAAGGACTCCGCAGAGCGCATCTCGTCCAACCCCACGGAAGGTGAATCCACAGATGGCTCTGCTTCCCAGCCGGTTGTCGCCGGCGCTGATCCGCGCATGCGCGGGCTTGGCCGTGCTCCTCGTCGCGCTCTGCGCGTCCGCGCAGGCCGCGGTCGCCGCGGGCCCGAATGCGATCGTCGACCTTCCGGGCTGCACGGCGAACACGCTCGCGGCCAACGACGACAGCTCCACCGGCGTGGTGCCGATCGGCTTCACCGCGAGCTTCTTCGGGACCCCGTACACGCAGCTCTACGTCAACAACAACGGCAACGTGACGTTCGACGCCCAGCTCGAGGAGTACACGCCGTTCGACTTCTCGACCGCCGGCAACGTCATGATCGCGCCGTTCCTGGCCGACGTCGACACGCGCGTGGGCAACGTCGTGACCTACGGCCAGACGACGTTCGACGGCCAGCCCGCGTTCTGCGTGAACTGGCGCGACGTCGGCTACTACAGCCGCCACGTCGACAAGCTCAACGCCTTCCAGCTGCTGCTCGTCAAGCGCGGCACCGCGGGCGCCTTCGACGTCATCTTCAACTACGACAAGGTGCAGTGGGAGACCGGCGACGCCAGCGACGGCGTCGACGGCTTCGGCGGCACGCCGGCCGCCTGGGGCTTCGCCAACGGCGACGGCGATCCCGGGCACTACTTCGTCGGGCCGGGCTCGTTCACGACCCGCGCCCTCGTCGACGGCGGCCCGTCGGCGCTCATCGCCTCCAGCCGCGGCACGACGCAGCTCGGGCGCTACATCTTCGCCATCTCCCCGACGGGCCCGACGGGCCCGAAGCTCAGCGGCGTCGTCCGGGAGGACGGCGATCCCGTCGCGTTCGCGCCCGTCCAGATCTGCCCGGTCGGCGGCGGCGCGTGCGTCACCCGCACGACGAACTCGTCGGGCGCCTACCGCGCCTACGGCCTGAGCGGCAGCTACGACCTGACGGCGTTCCCGCCGGCGGACAGCCCGCGGGCGCCGGGCCGTGCCGGGCCGGTGACGATCGGCGCGATCGACGTGACCCAGGACATCGCGCTCGCCCCGAGCCCCGATGCGCCGCCCCCCGGCACGACGATCACGAGCATCGGGACGACGGGCGACGGCGTGCCCGTCGCCTACTGGGGCGATCCGCTCACGCTGGGCACGGAAGGCTGCCCCGGCGGGACGGCGAGCTACGAGCTGCGGATCGGCGGTGTCGTCAAGCGCAGCGGCGCGATGACGGAGGGGCCGGCCGGGACGTACAGGGCGACGATCGCCCCGCTGGCGCCCGACCACGGCCTCGGCGCCATCCACATCGCGATCACCTGCCCCGTGCCGGCGAGCGGCACGACGATCGACTTCGGCGTCTACATCGACCCGAGCGGCTTCGTGCGCGACAGCCTCGGCGCGCCGGTCGCCGACGCGACGGTCGTCCTGCTGCGCTCGGGCACGGCCGGCGGCACGTTCACGCCGGTGCCGAACGGCAGCGCCATCATGTCGCCGTCCAACCGCGTCAACCCCGACGTGACCGACGCCGCCGGCCACTTCGGCTGGGACGTCGTGGCGGGCTACTACAAGGTCCGCGCGAGCAAGGACGGGTGCGTGTCCAACGCCGACCGCGCGTCGGCGGTCGCCGAGAGCGCCGTCATGACGATCCCGCCCCCGGTCACCGACCTCGACCTGCGGCTGTACTGCGGCGAGGTCGCGCCGCCGGCGCCCGGTGGCGGCGGCGGTGGCGGTGGTGGCGGGGGCGGCGGCGCGCCCGGCGGCGGGAGCCGCCCGCCCGTCGGCGGAGGGGGTCCGGCGCCCGACCGGACGGCGCCGGTCCTCAGCGGGCTGAAGCTCTCGCCGAGCACGTTCAGCGTCTCGTCGGCCGTGACCGCGGTCGCCGCCAAGGCCAGGCGCCGCAAGGCGGCCAGCGGCTCGGCGATCCGCTTCGCCCTGAGCGAGCGCGCGTCGGTCCTCATGACGATCGCGCGCAAGACGACGGGCCGGAAGGTCGGCAAGAGCTGCCGCAGGCAGACGAAGGCCAACCGCAAGGGCCGGCCGTGCACGCGCTACGTGACGGCCGGCACGCTGTCGCGGGCAGGGTTGCCCGCCGGCGCCAACGCGGTCGCGTTCAGCGGCCGCATCGGCCGCCGGAAGCTGGCGGTCGGCAGCTACCGCGTCGAGGCGGTCGCGACCGATGCCGCGGGGAACGCCGGCGTCGCGCGCAGGGCCTCGTTCAAGGTGGTGCGTCGCTGAGCCGCGGCGCGGCGCCGGCCGGCCTCGCGCGGGATGCGCGAGGCCGGCCGGCCGGCGCCCCGCCGGCACGCGACCGCACGCCTTCGTGCCCGCCGGCCCGCCCGCGCCCGCGGGCGACGCCGGTCGGCCGATCATCATGGGCGTGTGCCGACGGGCTTCGCGACCTCCGATGAGCTCAGCCGCGATCTCCTGCTCGCGGCGCCGCTGCGCTGGCCGCGGCCGTCGCAGCTCGAGCGCGAGCTGACGATCGCCCCGCAGAAGTCCGCCGACGCCGCGCGCCAGCTCGGCCTCGAGACCGTCGGCGACCTGCTCGAGCACCTGCCCCGCGACCGGCGCGAGGCGCGCACGGTCGCCGCGCTCGAGCCCGGCGAGAGCGCGACCGTCGTCGTCGAGGTGCGCTCGATCACGAGCCGGCCGGTACGCCGCCGCGGGATGAAGCCGCTCGTCGAGGCGACGGTCGGCGACCAGACCGGGGTCATGAAGGCCACGTTCTTCAACCAGCCGTGGCTGCAGCGCAAGTACGCGCCCGGCACGCGGCTGGTCCTGCACGGCAAGTACGCCGCCCGCAACGCGTTTCGGGTCACGAGCCACGCGCCGACCGACGAGCGCACCGGCGGCGTCGGCGAGGTCGCCCACTACCCCGCGACCGAGGGCCTGTCCTCCACGCAGATCCTCGCGCTCGTGCAGGCGCATCTGGCGAGCGCCGCGAACGCCGTCGAGCCGCTGCCCGCGCGGCTGCGCGTCCGCGGCGCGCTGCCCGACCGGCCGGCCGCGCTCGTCGCCGCCCACGCCGGCGACCACGAGGGCGGCCGCCGCCGCCTGGCCTTCGACGAGCTGCTGCTCGCCCAGCTCTCGCTCCTGCGCCGCCGCGCCCAGCGCCGCGCCGCCGGGTCCGCGCCCGTGCTCGACGGCGAGCCCGAGCTGTCGCGGCGCTGGCGCGAGGAGCTGCTGCCGTTCGAGCTGACCGGCGACCAGCTCGCCGCGATCGCCGTGCTCGACGCCGAGCTCGCGCAGGCGCGCCCGATGCAGCGCCTGCTCATGGGCGAGGTCGGCTCGGGCAAGACGGTCGTCGCGCTGCACGCGATCCTGCGCGCCGTCGAGCACGACATGCAGGCGGTCTTCATGGCGCCGACCGAGACGCTCGCCGAGCAGCACTTCGCGACGCTCCAGGCGCTCATGCCCGGCGAGGCGGTGCGCGCGGCGCTGCTGACCGGCTCGACGCCGGCGGCGCGGCGCGCGGACATCCTCGGCAAGCTCGCCGGCGGCGAGCTGTCGTTCGTCGTCGGCACGCACGCCCTCGTCGAGGCCGACGTGCGCCTGGACCGCCTCGCCGTCGTCGTCGTCGACGAGCAGCACCGCTTCGGCGTGCGCCAGCGCGCGGCGCTGGACGCCAAGGCGCCGCCCGGGCTCGTGCCCCACGTCCTGCACATGACCGCGACGCCGATCCCGCGCACGATGGCGCTGCTGCGCTACGGCGACCTCGACGTGACCGCGCTGCGCGAGCTGCCGCGCGGCCGCCGCCCGGTGACGACGCACGTCGCGTCGACCGACGCCGAGCGCGCCCGCGCCTACGAGCGCATCCGCGAGGAGCTCGACGCCGGCCGCCAGGCGTTCGTCGTGTGCCCGCTCGTCGAGGAGTCCGAGGCGCTGCAGGCGCGCGCCGCGACCGCGGAGTACGAGCGCCTGCGCGGCGGCGAGCTCAAGGACTACCGCGTCGCGCTTCTGCACGGCCAGATGCGCCCGCGCGAGAAGCAGGCGGCGATGCTGGCGTTCGCGGGCGGCGGCGCGGACGTGCTCGTCGCCACGACGGTCGTCGAGGTCGGCATCGACGTGCCCAACGCGACCGTCATGCTCGTCGAGGGCGCCGAGCGCTACGGCATCAGCCAGCTGCACCAGCTCCGCGGACGGGTCGGCCGCGGCGAGCACGCGGCGGTCTGCCTGCTGTTCGGGCCCAAGACCGCGGCGCGGCTGCGCGCGCTGGCCGAGCACAGCGACGGCTTCGAGCTGGCGCGGATCGACCTCGAGCTGCGCGGCGAGGGCGAGCTCGCCGGCACCCGCCAGTCGGGCCTCGCGCAGTTCCGGGTCGCCCGCCTGCCCGAGGACGAGGCGCTCGCCGAGGCGGCCAAGACCTGCGCGGAGGCGCTGCTCGGCGCCGATCCGCAGCTCGCCGAGCCGGAGCACGCGCTGCTCGCCGGCGCGCTCGCCCAGGCCTACGGCGCGGCGGAGCTCGCGCCGCTGCCCGCGTGAGCGCGCCCGCGACGGGCCGCCCGGCGCGGCCCGGGGGCCGGCGCGGCGCGCGGCCATGAGGGTCGTGGCCGGCAGTCTCGGCGGGCGCCGGCTGATCGCGCCGCCGGGCGACGCGACGCGGCCCACGGGCGACCGCGTGCGCGAGGCGCTCTTCAGCGTCCTGGGCGCGTCGGTGCAGGGCGCGCGCGTCCTCGACCTCTTCGCCGGATCGGGCGCGCTGGGCATCGAGGCGCTCTCGCGGGGTGCCGCCACGGCGGTCTTCGTCGACCGCGCGCCGCAGGCGATCGCCGCCGTGCGGGCCAACCTCGCCGCGCTCGGAATCGAGGGTCAGACGCACCGCGCGGAGGCCCGCGCATGGCTGCGGACGGCATCGCGGCGGGGAGACGCATACGATCTGGTCTTCCTCGACCCTCCGTACCGGCGTGCCGGCGAGCTGGGACGGGAGCTCTCGGAGGGGCTGGCGGCGGTGCTCGCGCCCGGCGCCCGCGTCGTCTCCGAGAGCGACCGCCGCGACCCGCTGGAGCTCGACTGGCCGCTCGCCGACGAACGGCGCTACGGCGACACCGTCATCCGCATCCATGACACCTGACCACCGCATCGCCGTCTGCCCGGGCTCCTACGACCCGATCACGTACGGCCACCTCGACGTCATCAAGCGCGCCTCGGAGCTGTTCGACGAGGTCGTCGTCGGCGTCGTCAACCTCCCGCTGCGCAAGGGCTCCACGCTCTTCGGCGTCGAGGAGCGGCTGGGCTTCATCGCCGAGGCGACGGCCCATCTGGACGGGGTCCGGACGGTCCCGTTCTCCAACCTCGTCGTCGAGTTCGCGCGCGAGCACGGCGCCAAGGTGATCGTCAAGGGACTGCGCGCGATCTCGGACTTCGAGTACGAGTTCGAGATGCATCAGCTCAACCGCCTGCAGGCCCCTGACATCGACACGCTCTACCTCATGGCCAGCCCGCAGTACAGTTTCCTCAGCTCGAGTGGGATCAAGGAGCTCGCAAGCTTCGGTGGCCACATCGAAGAGCTCGTCCCCAAGCGGGTCGCCGCGCGCTTGAAGGAAGAGCTCGGCACGTAGCGAACAGAACGGTTGCCATGGACGTCCTCGTACTCATCGACAAGCTCGACGATCTGGTGCACAACGCCAAGCTCGTCCCGATGACCGGTCAGGTCCGCGTCGACAAGGACGAGATCTACGACATCCTCGACCAGATGCGCGCGACGATCCCCGAGGAGATCAAGCAGGCGCGCTGGATCGTCAAGGAGCGCCAGGAGATGCTCGCCGAGGCCAAGCGCGAGGCCGAGCGCATCGTCAAGGAGGCGCGCGACCGCCAGAACCAGCTCGTCGGCGAGGAAGAGGTCACCAAGCAGGCCCAGCGCGCCGCCGAGGACATCGTCGAGGACGCCCGCGCACGCGAGCGCGAGATCCGCCTCGGCGCCGAGGACTACGCCGACGAGATCCTCAACACGCTCGAGGTCAACCTCTCGAAGTTCATCGCGGCCGTCCAGCGCGGCCGCGAGCGCCTGCAGGGCAAGGACGAGCCCGCCGAAGTCCGCTGACCCCCGGCGGGTCAGCGCACGTCGAAGCGCGTGCAGCCCTGCGGCTCGGCGTCGCCGACCTCGACGCGCTCCACGACCGCGTGCCGCGGCCCCTCGCGACACCAGGACACGAGCCGCTCGACGGCCTCCGCGCGGCCCTCGACGTGCGCCTGCACGGTGCCGTCGGCGCGGTTTCTCACCCAGCCCGTCACGCCCAGCCGGGCCGCCTCGCGCCGCGTGCAGTCGCGAAAGAACACGCCCTGCACGCGCCCGCTGACGACGACGTCTCGTGCGACGAGGTCGCTCACCGGCCGCCCGCGAGCAGCCCGGGCAGCTCGGCCATGTCCTCGAACGGCTCGCCGCCTGCCGCCGCCAGCTCGCCGGCCGCCGTGTGGCGGGCGAACGCGAGCGCGCGCATCCCCGCGGCGCGGGCGGCCACGACGCCCGGGACGCTGTCCTCGACGACGGCCGTGCTCGCTGGGTCGAAGCCCATCGCGCGCGCGGCGTGCAGGAAGAGGTCGGGCGCCGGCTTGCCGCGGCGCACCTCGGTCGCGCTGAAGATGCGGCCCTCGAAGCGATCCCACAGGCCCGTGCGGCGCAGCGTGACCTGCATCTTGTGGTGCGGCCCGCTGGAGGCGACGCACGTCGGCAGCGCGATCCGGTCCAGCGCCTGGGCGACGCCCGGCACGGGCTCGAGCTCGCGCAGGAAGACCTCGCGCACGTCGGCGTAGTAGCGGTCGGGCAGGTCGCCGGGCAGCGGCCCGCCGTGGCGCTCGGCCGCCAGCACCATGACCGACTCGATCGAGCGCCCGCGGTACTCGCGCATGCAGAACTCGAGCGTCGTCTCCAGGCCCGCCCCCGTCAGCAGCCCGGCGAGCACGGTGTTGGAGATGTGCTCGGTGTCGACGAGCACGCCGTCGCAGTCGAAGATGACGGCCCGGGTCACCGTCCCCAGGCTATCCGCCGCCCGCGGGCAGGCGTCAGCCGTCGGCCGGGTCCGCGGCGCTCGCCAGCAGTGTCTCGATCGCGGCGAGGTGCCCGCGGACGTTGGCGGCCATCGCGTCGACGATCTTGCGCGCCTCGTCGATCCCGGTCGTCGCGTTCGTGAGCTGCGACTTGATCCGGCGCACGTCCTCCATCGCGCCCTGCGCGCGCTCGACCTCGACGCGCAGCGCGCCCTCGTCGATGCCGCCGTCCGCGGCGCGCGCCATGAGCACCCGCGCGCGGGCCAGGCCGTAGGCGACCTCGAGCGCGAGCGTCGAGCCGTCCTCGGGGTCGAACGTCACGAAGAGCTTGTCGCCGTTGAACTCGCGCAGCGGGTGCGTGCGGGCGGGGAGCTTGTCCTCGGCGGGCACGACCAGGACCGCGTAGTCGGCCGTGCGCGTCTCCAGCGCCCCGTCGAGCTCGGCGAGCGCCTCGTTGCGCGAGAGGCGCTTGTTCTTGGCCTCGAAGACGATCTTGCCGCGGGCCGGGCCCGCGCAGGCGTCGATCGCGACGACGACGTCGCCCTTCTTGCCGCCCTCCCCGCGCAGGTCGCCGACCGCGTCGCAGCCGTCGCCGCGGGCGGCCGCGATCGCGTCGAGCGCCTCGGCGACCGCCTCCTCGTAGGTGCGGCCCTTCGCCGTGCCCTTGTCCTGCACGGCGGCGATCTCGGAGAGCTTCTCCTTCTCGGCGCGCAGCTCGGCGATCTCGACGCGCATCGCCTCCAGGCGGGCGCTCATCGCGCGCAGGTGCTCGGACTGCTCGCCGGCGATCTGGCGCGTGGCGGCGAGGTGCGTGCGCTGGAAGACGGCCAGCGGGTTGGAGTCCGAGTCGGCGGTGAACTGCTTGCGCACGTCCTCGCGCATCTGCGCGGCGACCTCGGTCAGCACCGCGCGGACCCGATGCTGGACGGCGGCCGACGACTCGTCGCCGAAGTGGCGCGCGAGCGCCTTCGTGACGTGCCCGTGCTCGGGCCCGAAGACCTCGTCGACCTTCCGGTCCAGGCGCTCGGCGACCTGGCGGGCGCGCTCGACGAACTCGCTGTCGAGCTCGCGCGCGGTCTTCTCGAACTCCGCGCGGACGAACTCCGCGTTGGCGCCCGTCTGCTCGCGGTCGAGCACGCGCGCGCCGATCTCGATCGCCTCGACGACGAAGCGCGCCGGGTCGTCGCGCTCGGCGGCCAGTCGCACGGCCGTGTCGTCGTCGACGACGAGCCAGTCGATCGCGAGCCGGTCGTTGACGACGTGGACGCGGGCGAGGGGCAGGGGGGTGGCAGCGTGCATGGCCATCCGTCGCACGGTACGGGTCGCACCTGACGGATCGCCGTGCTCAGCGGGCGCGCTTGCGCCACCAGCGGTGCAGGTCCTTGCGCTGGTGGGCGAGCGGGTGGGCGCGCGGGTTGCGCTCGCGCAGGAGCGCCAGCGCCGCGTGCGGCTCGACGCCCTCGCGCAGCGCCACGACCGCCGCCGCGACGACCGCCGAGCGCTGCATCCCGGCGCGGCAGTGCACGTAGACGCGCTCGCCCGCGTCGAGCCAGGCCAGGACGGTCGTGCTCGCGCGCTCGATGTGGCCGGGCAGCAGGTTGCCGAAGTCGACGAGCTCGATGCGCTCCTCCCGGATCCCGGCGCGCCCGAGGGCCGCGGCGCAGGTCTCGCGGCCGTCCGCGAGCTGGTACTCGACGTCGCGCACGAGGTTGAGGACCGTCGTCACCCCGGCGGCGCTCAGCGCGGCGACGTCGTCGGCGTCCTGCGGGTAGGCGCCCATGAGGAGATTCGCGCCGACCTCGGCGAAGCCGAAGTCCTCAAACCAGTCGGACATGCCCCCAGGCTAGATGCCGGATCGCCGGCCCGGCCCGCGCGCGGGCGGGCGACCGGCCCGGTGCCGGCCGGCGCGCGGCGCGCCGGCGGCATACTCGGACGATGAGCCTGCTCGCGACCGCCCTGGAGGACGCCGGCGGCGCCACCGCGCCGCGCGAGCGGTGCGCGCAGCTGCGCGACCTGCTGCGCGAGGAGCTGCGGCGCTCCGAGCGCGAGCTCGCGCTGCCGCGCTCGGGCCGCGAGGAGCCGGTGACCGTCGCCTTCGCCGCCGCGTCCGACGGGCGGGCGATCGTCGCCGTCGTGCCCGTCGCGGTCGCCGTGCGCGCCGACCCGGACGCGACGCCGGAGCGCGGCTTCCTCGCGGCCGCCGCGGCGATCGGCGCGCTCGCCGAGAGCGCCGGGCTCGGCGCGCCGCTCGGTGCTGACGACCTGTGCCTGGAGGCCGGCGCGCTCGACGAGCACCTCGCGCTGCGCCTGCCCGCGACGCGCGCGGACGCCGAGGACGCCGAGCTCGCGGCGGCCGCCTACGACGAGCAGGCGGAGGGGATCGCCCGCCTGCGCAGCCGCGCCCTCGCGCTTCCGGCGCACGTCCTCGCCGACACCGCCGACTGGCGCGTGCCGATCGCGCAGGCCCTGCGCAGCGCGGAGGCCATCGCGCGCCTCGGCGGGCGCCCCGCGGACGGCGACTCGGTCGCCGAGCACGACGACGCGGTCCTCGCGCTCGTCGGCGACGGCGACGGCGACGGCGATCGCGCCGGGCGGCCGCACGACGACCCGCAGCCCGCGCGCCGGATCGCGCGGCGCATCCTGCAGCGCCTGCACGGCATGGGCAAGTGGGGCGGCTACCACACCGACTTCCGCCACCTCTCGCGCGGGTTCGCGGGCAACGAGCGCGCGCTCGCCGGCGACGTGGGGGAGGCGCTGCTCGCCGCCGGCCTGCTCGCCGAGAAGCCGAGCGTCGGACAGCGCCACGTGTTCCTCAACCCGCGCCGCGCGGCCGACATCCACGCGCTCATCGAGCGCGGCGTGCTGCCCGCGGGGCTGCGCCTGCCCTGACCGCGCGCGTATAGATTGGGCCGATGCTCCTCGACACCCTGTCGACCAAGGCCTTCACCGTTCGCACGCTCATCGAGTGCGGCATGTTCGCGCCGACGCGCCCGGACAAGCTCGTGCGCACGCTGCAGGCCTTCCGGTCCTGGGGCCCGACGCCGGCCGCCGGCTACACCGCCTCGGCGATCCGCTACCCCGACGACGTCGCGCTCATCGACGAGCGCGGCTCGCTGACGTTCGCCGACGTGCACCGGCGCACGAACGCGCTCGCGCACGCCCTGAGCGACGACGGGATCGTCGAGGGCGACAACATCGCGCTGCTGTGCCGCAACCACCGCGGCTTCGTCGAGGCGATGGTCGCCTGCTCGAAGCTCGGCGCCCACGCGCTGTTTCTCAACACCGCCTTCGCGGGTCCCCAGCTCGCCGAGGTGTGCGAGCGCGAGCAGCCCCGCGCGATCGTCCACGACGAGGAGTTCACGGCGCTCGTCGAGGGCGCCGCCGCGGGCCGCCGGCGCTACATCGCGTGGTCCGACGACGGCTCGGCGCCCGAGGGGGCCGAGCTCGTCGACGACCTCATCGCCCGCGGCGACCCGCGCGACGTCGTCGTCCCGTCGGCGAAGGGCCGCATCGTGATCCTCACGAGCGGCACGACCGGCACGCCGAAGGGCGCCAACCGCAAGCAGCCCGAGACGCTGGACCCGGTCGCCGGGCTCATCGCGAAGATCCCGCTGCGCGCCCGCGGGCGGACGATGATCGCGGCGCCGCTCTTTCACTCCTGGGGGCTGGCGCACTTCATCCTCGGCATCGGCCTGTCGTCGACGCTCGTCCTGCGCCGCCGCTTCGACCCCGAGGACACGCTCGTCGCGATCGACGAGCACGGCGCGACCGCGCTCGTCGTCGTGCCGGTCATGCTGCAGCGCATCCTCGAGCTCGGCCCGAAGGTCATCGGCCGGCACGACACGGGCTCGCTGCGGATCATCGCCGCCAGCGGCTCGGCGCTGCCGGGCGAGCTCGCGACGCGCGTCATGGACGCCTTCGGCGACGTGCTCTACAACCTCTACGGGTCGACCGAGGTCGCCTGGGCGACGATCGCCACCCCGGCGGACCTGCGCGCCGCGCCGGGAACCGCCGGGCGCCCGCCGCGGGGCACGGTCGTGCGCCTCTACGACGCGACCGACCGCGAGGTCGCACCCGGCGAGACGGGGCGCATCTTCGTCGGCAACGAGCTCGTCTTCGACGGCTACACGGGCGGCGGCGGCAAGGCGGTCATCGACGGGCTGATGTCCTCCGGCGACGTCGGCCACTTCGACGAGGACGGCCGCCTGTTCGTCGACGGCCGCGACGACGAGATGATCGTCTCCGGCGGCGAGAACGTCTTCCCCCGCGAGGTCGAGGACACGATCGCCAGGCTCGACGGCGTCGAGGAGGTCGCCGCGATCGGCGTGCCCGACGAGGACTTCGGCCAGCGCCTCGTCGCCTTCGTCGTGCGCCGCGCGGGCGACACGCCGACCGAGCAGGAGGTCAAGGCGCACGTGAAGGCCAACCTCGCGCGCTTCAAGGTGCCGCGCGAGGTCGTCTTCCTCGACGAGCTGCCGCGCAACGCGACCGGCAAGGTGCTCAAGCGCGAGCTCGCCGCGCGGTAGACCCGCCCGCCCGCCCGCCGCCCGGCCCGGTCAGCCCTCGGGCTCGCCGGCGAGCTGGTCGAGCAGCTCGAGCGCGGTCACCTGGGCCGGCGTCGCGGCGATCTGCCCGTCGCCGAGGTCCTCGAGCTCGGGGTGGAAGCTGACGTGGATGGTGACGTCCTCCTCGCCGGCGTCCTCGAGGACGATGACCGCCCTGCCCGGCCCGTCGGGGTCGCCCGCGCCCGACCCCGCCGCCGCGCTGGCGGCCGCCAGGACGGCGACCGCGATCTCGTGCCAGTGCGCGACCGCGTCGGCGCGCTCGGCGTCGTCCATCGACTCGAGGTGGTGGCGGTTGCGCTCGGCGAGCGCCCCGACGGCGGCGTCGAGGGACGCCTGCCCCATGAGGTTCGGCGGTTCTTCGGGCACGCGGGTCAGGCTAGTGGGTGTCAGACGGTGTGCCGCCTCAGCGGCGGATCCGCGCCCAGCGAACCCTCGACGCCGATGGCGAGATGCGCGCCCGGCATGCAGGCGCGCGACGGAGCAGCCGCCCGGCGCGCCCCAGGCGCCGCCGCAGCGGAAGGTGACGGCGCTGCCGTAGCCTTGTCGGGACCGATGCCGGCCCGCACCGACAGCTTCGACCTCGGCCGCCTGCGGCTGAGCTCCGGCGAAGGGCGCCGGCTGCAGCTCGAGGTCTCGCTCGACCCGCTGCGCTTCGGCGGCGAGATGTACGCGATCGAGCCCGCGGCGGTCGAGGCGACGCTCGACATCTCGGCGATGACCCACAGCGGCTACGCGCTGCGGCTGCGCTTCGCGGCGTCGCTCGCGGGCCCCTGCATGCGCTGCCTGGAGCCGGCGCGCCCGCAGGTCGCCGTCGACGCGCGCGAGGTCGACCAGCCGGGCGACGTCGAGGAGCTGCGCAGCCCCTACCTGGAGGACGACGTGCTCGACATGCACGCGTGGGCGCGCGACGCGCTCGCCCTCGCGCTTCCCGCCCAACTGCTGTGCCGCGCCGACTGCGCCGGCCTGTGCCCGGTCTGCGGGGCGGACCTCAACGCGGCCGGTCCCGGGCACGCCCACGAGCGCGAGCCCGACCCGCGCTGGGCCAAGCTCGGCGAGATCAGATTCGAGTAGCCCGGCCGGCCCGGGTGTCGCGCCCGAGGGTCCAGCCCGGGGCGGGCTCCGGCGGCAGCGCGGCGGGCGGCGTGGCGTAGGGCGCCGCGGCGGCGCCGCCGCGCGACATGCGCTCGAGATCGTCCGGCGAGGCGACGAGGGGGCGTACGCCCGGCGCGAGCTCGACGTGCGCCGCGTCGTCGAACAGGTCGCGGTAGCCGCCGGTGCCCGGGGGCTGGAAGCAGACGTCGACGTCGACGTGGCGCGTCACGAAGGAGCACGGCGAAAGCTCGCGCAGGTCGGTCCGCGGGTCCAGCGGCTCGGCGGCCGGGGCGCCCGCGACGCTCGGCTGGGCGTCCATCGCGTGCAGCGCGGTGGCGAGGCGCCGCGCGTTGCGCCCGTAGGAGCCGGGCACGATCGACACGCCGGAGACGAACCCGCCGTCGTCGTGGATCGCCTCGGCGACGTCGCCGACGAGCACGAACTCGACGTCGTGCAGCGCCAGCGTGCGCAGTGTCTCCAGGAGCGTCGGATCGAGCTCGAGATCGCTCATGCGACTACGGTTCGCGCGCGGGCCCGCCACTCCTTCCCGCGATCCGCCCGACCGCGGCGCCGTACCCGCTCGCGCGCTCGCGGGTGCGCGCGGCCCGGCTCACGGGGCCGGCTGCCGGAGCGCCGCCGGCTTGAGGCGCGCGCCGCCCGCGCCTGGAATCCGCCGGCCGTTGCACCGACGGCACGGCCCCGCAAGCCTCACGGCTCCTTTGAGCGCGGAGCGGGCAGGCGCCCGTGGGGCATTGGCAGCCCGCGACTGCCGGAACGGCTGCCACACAAGTGCTGTCAGCTCGGACAACCGACCCTGGAGGTCGCCTATGCCCGGTTGCAGGCATGCGCGAAGCCCCGCTCCGGCGGGGCTTCGTGCTGTCGGTTCGGCGTGGACGGGCCATGCGGCGGGGCGTATCGTCGGTGGCCCCGCGAGCCACCGGATCGGAGAACGGTCATGGCAGGCAACGTCTACACGGTCGTCATCAACCACGAGGAGCAGTACTCGATCTGGCCCGTCGATCGCAAGCTTCCGCCCGGCTGGAAGGAGGTCGGAAAGCGGGGCACCCGCGAGGAGGTCCTCGAGTACATCGAGGAGGTCTGGACGGACATGAGGCCGCTCAGCGTCCGCGGGACGGTCGATTCCCTGCGCAAGCAGATGGAGGGTCGATAGCCGGCGCCGGCGGTGGGCGCCACGCAGCGTCGAAGGCGGCGCCGCGGGAAGCGTCTGAGCTTCGCGCCGGACCGCCCGGCCGCGCTGCGCTACCCTTCCGCAGCCATGGCGGTTCCCAAGCAGAAGCAGTCCCACGCCCGCACCGCCCAGCGCCGTGCGCAGCACAAGATGGCCGCGCCGGTCTTCAACTCCTGCCCGCAGTGCCACAGCCCGCGTCGTCCGCACCGGGTCTGCCCGGCCTGCGGCTTCTACGCCGGCCGCGAGGTCGTCGCGCCACCGGCGCACGACCACGAGCACTGAGGATGGCCGGCGCGTGCCGGCCCATCGCATCCGGGCACTGACCAGCCGCTCCAACGGGGGCGCTCCGGTCGGCCCCATCCGCGAGCCGGTCGTCGCCGTCGACGCCAACGGCGCCGATCTCGGCCCGCGGGAGGTCGCCGAGGGCGCGAACATCGCCGCCGCCCAGGGCGTCCGCGTGCTCCTCTTCGGGCCCGCCGCCGAGCTCGGCGCGGCCGGGCCGGGGATCGAGGTCATCGACGCGCCGCTGTCGATCGCCAAGGAGGCCAACCCCGCCGCCGCCGCGCGCGCCAACCCGGAGTCCTCGATCGTGCGCGCCGCCAAGGCGGTCGCGGCCGGCGACGCGGACGCGCTCGTCTCCGGCGGCTCGACCGGGGTCGCGCTCGCCGCCGCCCTCTTCAACATCAGGCGCGATCGCGGGATCCTGCGCCCCGCGCTCGCCGCGCTCGTGCCGGTCCCGGGCGCGCCGGTCACGCTCGTCGACGTCGGCGCCAACACCGAGGTGCGCCCCGAGCACCTCGTCCAGTTCGCGTTCATGGGCTCGGCGCTCGCGCAGGTCGTCCACGGGGTCGCCAGCCCGCGCGTCGCGCTGCTGTCCGTCGGCGAGGAGGAGACGCGCGGCTCGCCGCTGACGATCGACGTGCACGCCCGCCTCGCGGCGGCGCGCGGGCTGAACTTCGTCGGAAACATCGAGGGCCACGCGCTCGTCGAGGGCAGGGCCGACGTCGTCGTCACCGACGGCTTCACCGGCAACGTCGCGCTGAAGGTCATGGAGGGCGTGTCGGACAAGATGATCGCGCTGCTCAAGGAGACCGCCACGTCGACGACCCGTGCGAAGGCCGGCGGGCTGCTCATGAAGCCCGCCCTGCAGGCGTTTCGCGACGAGATCCACCCCGAGATCGCCGGCGGGGCCTACCTGCTCGGGCTGCGCAAGCTCGGCGTCGTCGGCCACGGCCGCTTCACGAGCCGCGGCTTCGCGCAGGCGATCCTGCTGGCGGCGCGCGGGGTCACGGGCGACATCACCGGGCGCACGCACGACGCGCTGGACCGCGCCGGCGCGCTGCGCAAGCCGGGCGGCTCGCTGTCCGGGAGCGGCTCTACCGTGTCGGCGCAATGACCCGGGAAGAAGTCTTCGCGATGATCCAGGCGCACCTCGTTGACGAGCTCGAGGTCGATCCCGCCCGGATCGACGACGGCACGAACTTCCGCGTCGACCTCGAGGCCGACTCGCTGGACCTCTACACGCTCGTCCAGGAGCTCGAGGACTCCTACGGCGTGAAGATGACCGACGAGCAGGCGGCGCGCATCGTGACCGTCGGGCAGGCCGTCGACTTCGTCCTGGAGCACACCGCCCTCCACGAGCCCACCGAGTCCTGAAGCTGCTGACCGAACTCCTGCAGGAGCTGCCGGAGCACCTGCACCGGCAGGTCTTCACGCACGCCTCCTGGACCGAGCGCCGCAGCGACTCCTACTCGCGCCTGGCGTTCCTCGGCGACTCCGTCCTCGGGCTCGCCGTGACGTCGCACCTCTACCCGCGCCTGGAGGCCGAGCGCTTCGGCGCGGGCCGGCTGACGAAGATCCGCGCCCAGAGCGTGTCGGGCGTCTCCTGCCGGTCCGTGGCCGAGCGCCTCGGCGTCCCCGACCGGCTGCGCGCGTCGGCGCCCGAGGGCGTGGGGCAGAGCGCCGACGCCCTCGTCGAGACCGAGCGCGTCCTGGCGTCCGTCATCGAGGCGGTCATCGGCGCCTGCTACCTGCACGCCGGCTACGAGCGCACCGCGGCCGCCGTCGTCGAGGCCTTCGAGCCCGAGATCGCCAACGCGCTCGCCAACCCCGTCGACTTCAAGTCGACGCTGCAGGAGCGCCTCGCGCGCCGCGCGGAGACCGTCGAGTACACGATCGCCGGCGAGGAGGGCCCTCCGCACGACCGCACGTTCAAGGTCGTCGCGACCGTCGCCGGGGCCCCCGTCGGCAGCGGCGCCGGGCGCTCGAAGAAGCACGCCGAGCAGGAGGCGGCGCGGATCGCGCTGGAGTCTCTGCATCCCGCCGACCTCCTGCCGGATCCCGCCGAGTTCGGCCCGGTCGAGCCCGAGGGCACCGGAGCGGCCTGACCATGCACCTGCGCTCGATCACCCTGAAGGGCTTCAAGTCGTTTCCCGACCGCACGAAGCTCGACTTCGGCCCGGGCGTGTCGGTCGTCGTCGGCCCCAACGGCTCGGGCAAGTCGAACATCACCGACGCGGTCCTGTGGGCGATGGGCGAGCAGTCGCCGCTCGCCGTCCGCGGCCAGTCGATGCGCGACGTCATCTTCGGCGGCGGCCGCGGGGTGCAGGCGCGCAGCGCCGCGGAGGTCGAGATCGTCATCGACAACGGCGACGGCACGGTCGACGTGCCGATGGGGGAGATCTCGATCCTGCGCCGCCTCGATCGCTCCGGCGAGGGCGAGTACCGCCTCAACGGGGCGCGCTGCCGGCTCGTCGACGTGCTCGAGGTCCTCTCGGACACGGGCCTGGGCAAGGAGATGCACTCCGTCGTCTCGCAGGGCCGCGTCGAGGCGATCGTCACGTCCAAGCCGCGCGACCGGCGCCTGCTCATCGAGGAGGCGGCCGGCCTGGGCAAGCACCGCAAGCGCCGCCGCCGCGCCCAGCTCAAGCTCGAGCGCACGCAGGACAACCTCGATCGCGCGCTCGACGTCGAGCGCGAGGCGCGCTCGCGCCTGCGCCCGCTCAAGCGCCAGGCCGAGGCCGCCGAGCTGCACGAGCGCCTCGAGCGCCAGTCCGTCGAGGCCCGCTGGGAGCTCGTGCGCGACCTCGCCCGCGCGCGGCGCGCCGAGCTGACGGCCGCCGAGGGCGTCGCGACCGCGGCCCGCGCGGCGCGCGAGGAGACGCAGGCCGCGCTGCAGACCGTCGCCGCCCGCCGCCAGGAGGCCGAGCAGGCGATGGCGCAGCGCAGCGAGCAACGCGAGGCGTTCGGCCAGCGCGTCTATCGCGCCCGCTCGGCGGGCGAGCGCGTCGAGCTGCGTCTGGAGCGCGTGCGCTCGACCGCCGAGGACCTGCGCGACCGGGGCGAGCGCCGCGCGCACGAGCTGCAGGCGCTCGAGGCGCTCGCGCGCGCCGACGGCGAGGCCGCCGCCGACGAGGACGGCGGCGAGCGGATCGCGGCGCTGGAGGCCGAGCTCGAGCAGCTCGCGGCCGACCACTCCGCGCAGCTCGAGCGCGAGCTCGCGGATCTCGAGCAGGACAGGAGCCGGGCCCAGGCCGCCGCCGCGACGGGCCAGGAGGCCGTCGACGCGGCGCGCGCGCTGCTGGCGTCGGCCACCGCCGGCGCCGAGGCGGCGCGGGCGCGGCGCCGCGAGAGCGACCGCGGGCTGGAGGCCGCCCGCCGCGAGGCCGCCCGCGTCGGTGCCGAGCTCGCCGCCTGCAGCCAGTTCCTGCGCACGCGCCAGGCCGCCGGCGCGGCCGCGGGCACGTCCGGCACGCGCGCGCTCGCCGACGCGCTCGAGGTCCAGCCCGGTTACGAGCGCGCGGTCGCGGCCGTGCTCGGCGGCCTGCTGCGCGCGACGCTCGCCGAGCGCGTGCGCGAGGGCGGCGAGCTGCTCGACGCCGCTGGCTCGGAGGGCGGCCGGGTGCTCGTCGTGGACTCGCTCGCGCCCGGCGCGGCGCCGGCGAGCACCCCGCCCGCGCCGGGCGCGCGCCACCTCGCGAGCCTCGTCGGCGGCGAGGAGCGCGTCCTCGCCGTCGCGCGGAGGCTGCTGTGGGACGCGTGGGTCGTCGACGAGCTCGAGCAGCTTCCGCCGGGCTTCGGCGGGGTCGCCGTCACGCGCGCCGGGCGCGTCTGGCACGGCCGCCACCGCGAGCTGCGCCAGGCGCCCGAGGGCGGCGAGGAGCGCGTGCTCGCCGAGCGCAACCGGCGCGACGAGCTCATCGCCGCCAGCGAGGCGGCCGTGCAGGCCGAGCAGGTCGCGCGCGCCGCGTGCGCGTCGACCGACGAGGCGGTCGCCGCCGCCGACGCCTCGCGCGAGCGGGCCGACCGCGGGCTGCGCGAGGCCGCGCAGACGCTGACCGCCGCGACGGAGGACGCGCGCCGCGCGGGCTGGCTCATCGAGCAGCGCCGCGCCGCTCCGCAGGAGGGCGCGGCGGCCGTGCGCCGCGCGCAGATCGAGGGCGAGCTGGCGGCCGAGCGGCGTGCCGCCCAGCGCGCCGAGCGCGAGCGCGCCGAGCGCGCGCAGCGCATCGGGCGCCTGCGCGGGCGGCTCGCCGCCGACCGCGCGCTGGCGCCGGAGGCCGAGCGGCTCGCGGCGGCGCTCGAGCAGGTGTCCGAGGCGATCGGCGCGCGCGTCGCCGAGCTCGAGCGCGAGCTCGCCGCCGGCCGCGCCGAGGGCGAGGACCTCGCCGCCCAGCTGCGCGCCTGCGCCTCGGAGGAGGCGCAGATCCAGACGCGGCTGCGCGAGCGCGGCGACGCCGTCACGAGCGCCGAGGTCCGCGCCCAGCAGGCGCGCGACCATGCCGCCGAGGCCGGCCACGAGCTCGCGCTGCTCGCCGAGCGGCTCGGCCTGCCCGCCGAGCCGGCCGCGGAGCCGCTCGAGGACGAGCAGGCCCAGGCGCTGCGCGACCGCATCGAGCGCCTGCGCCGGCGCCGCGAGCAGCTCGGCCCGGTCAACCCGCTCGCCAAGGACGAGTACGACCAGGCGCTCGAGCACGTCACCGAGCTCGAGCGCCAGCGCAGCGACCTCGAGACGGCGATGCGCGAGCTGCGCACGCTCATCCGCGACACCGACCGCCAGATCCACGAGACGTTCGAGGAGACCTTCCAGGCGGCGGCGCGCAACTTCGAGGAGCTCGCCGGCCAGCTCTTCCCGGGCGGCCGCGGGCGGCTGCGGCTCGTCTCGGACCGGCAGCACATCACGGGCTTCGCCGGCCAGCCCAGCGCCGGCGAGGGCGCCGAGCCAGACGCCGACGACGCCGCCGAGGCCGAGCTCGCCGGCCAGGAGGAGGAGCTGCTCGGCGTGGAGATCGAGATCACGCCCGCCGGCAAGTCGATGAAGCGCCTCACGCTGCTCTCCGGCGGCGAGAAGTCGATGACCGCGATCGCCTTCCTCTTCGCCGTCTTCCTCGCCAAGCCGTGCCCGTTCTACATCCTCGACGAGGTCGAGGCCGCGCTCGACGACCCGAACATCACCCGCTTCCTCGACCTCCTGCGCCGCTACGCCGACCGCGCCCAGTTCATCGTCGTCACGCACCAGAAGCGCACGATGGAGGCCGCCGACACGCTGTACGGCGTCTCGATGGGCGACGACGGCGTCTCGAAGGTCATCTCGCGGCGGCTGCCGCGCGACGAGCCGGCCGCCGAGGTCGCCTAGCCCCGCACCATGGAGTTCGACCACGCCTTCTCCGTCGCCGCGCCGGTCGACGCCGTCTGGCCCGTCATGGGCGACGTCGAGCGCGTCGCGCCGTGCGTGCCCGGCGCGCGGGTCGTCGGGCGCACGGGTCCCGCCACCCACGCCATCGAGGTCACCGCCGACTTCGGCCCCTTCGAGATCACCGCGCAGGGGACGATCACCCTCGAGCAGCGCGACGACGCCGCTCACCGCGAGACGCTGACGATCCGCGTCAGCGACCCCGACGGCCAGAAGCTCGCCGAGGCGACCGTGACGATCGCGCTGACGGCCTCGGCGGCCGGCACCGACGGCATGATCCACACGAGCGTCGAGCTCGCCGGCCTGGCGACGATCGTCGGCGAGGAGACGATCCGGTCCGCGGCCGCCACGAAGCTCGCGACGTTCGCGGCCAACCTGGAGGCGCTGCTGCGCGGAGAGCCCCACCCGGCGTAGCCACAGGGCGCCGCCCGGGGGCGGAGCCCCACCCCGCGTAGCCACAGGGCGCCGCCCGGGGGCGGGGCCCCACCCGGCGTGGCTACAGGCGCTTCTCCGCGAAGTAGTCGGCGATGTGGTTGGCGTTGTAGGGCTCGATCTCGACGTAGCCGGCGTCGCGAAACAGGGCGCGGCTGTGCCGCTGGGCGGGGCCGGCGTCGAGCCGGACGCGCTCGTATCCGAGCTCGCGCGCGGCCGCCTCGAGCGCGCCGAGCAGCGCCCGCCCGACGCCGCGCGAGCGTGCCTCGTCGACGACGAACATCCGCTTGATCTCGCAGATGCCGTCCTCCAGCCGCCGCACCCCGCCGATCGCGACCGGCCGGCCGTCCTCGTAGCCCACGAGGAAGACGCCGTCGGGCGCGACCATCTCGTCGGGCGTCGTCACGGAGCCCGGCCGCGCCACGCGCGCGGGGTACTGCTCGTTGAGCAGCTCGATGAGCCGGCCGAGCAGCTCGCTGCCGGGCGGCTCGTCCGATCGGCCGGGACGGAACGCGAGCGCCATGGCGCTATCGTCGCGCATCGCCATGGCCCGCGACTGGACCGACCTCTTCATCATCGACGGCGACGCGCCGGCCGCGACGACCGCCGCCGACGACGAGCCCGAGCGCCGGCGCGGCTTCTTCAAGCGCCTGCGCACGAACCTCTCCAAGACGCGCGATGCGCTCGGCGCCGAGATCCAGGCCACGCTGCTGGACGGCGACGTCGACGAGGCGACCTGGGAGCGCCTGGAGGAGGCGCTCATCATGGCCGACGTCGGGGCCGCGACGACGGCGCGCGTCGTCGGCGAGCTCGAGCAGGAGGCGGCCGGCGGCGACCTCGCCGGCGGGGAGGCGCTCGGCGCGCGACTGGCCGACATGCTCGCCTCCATCGCCCGCACGGGCGAGGACCGCATCGATCTGCGCCACGCGCCGACGGTCATCATGGCCGTCGGGGTCAACGGCACCGGCAAGACGACGACGATCGGCAAGCTCGCCTGGCACCTGCAGCGCGAGCTGGGCCTGAAGGTCGTGCTCGGCGCCGCCGACACGTTTCGCGCCGCCGCCGTCGAGCAGCTCACCGGCTGGGCGCAGCGCGCGGGTTGCGAGATCGTCGCCGGCCGCGAGGGCTCCGATCCCGGCTCGGTCGCCTTCGAGGCCGTCAAGCAGGCGCGCGAGCGCGGCGCCGACGTCGTCATCATCGACACCGCCGGGCGGCTGCACACGCAGGACAACCTCATGGCGGAGCTCGCCAAGGTGCGCCGCGTCATCGCCAAGCAGATCGACGACGCGCCCCACGAGACGCTGCTGACCGTCGACGCGACGACCGGCCAGAACGGGCTGCGGCAGGCCAGGCTCTTCTCCGAGGTCGTGCCGGTCGACGGGATCGTGCTCACGAAGCTCGACGGGACGGCCAAGGGCGGCATCGCGCTGGCGATCGCCGGCGAGCTCGGCATCCCGGTGAAGCTCATCGGGATCGGCGAGGCGCTCGAGGACCTGCGCCCGTTCGACGCCGACGACTACGCCCGCGCGCTGCTGACGTAGCGCAGCGGCCTCGTCGCGACCGCCGGCCGGCTGCCGCCGCGGCGGCAGGGACGTCGGTGGCACGAACGAGAACGCGCACGCCGTCGCAACGGGCGGGGCGGCGCGGGTTGGGCTTATATTGACTGTGATGGCCCTGTGGATGTTCTGGATCCTGCTGGCGGTGATCCTCGCCGCCGGCGAGGTCATGACGCTGAGCTTCTTCCTCGCTCCGTTCGCGGTCGGAGCGCTGCTCGGCGCGGGGGCGGACCTCGCCGGCGCCGGCGCCGTCGCCTCGGTGCTCGTCTTCCTCGTCAGCTCGGGGCTGCTGTTCGGCCTCGTGCGCCCGCTCGCCCGCCGCCACCTGAGCACGCCCGCCCAGCTGCGCACGGGCACGGCCGCGCTCGTCGGCAAGACGGCGACCGTCGTCGACGCGATCGGCCTGCACAGCGGGTCCGTCAAGCTCGAGGGTGAGGTCTGGACGGCGCGGCCGTACGATCCCGAGGAGGTCATCGAGGTCGGGCGCCACGTCCACGTCATCGAGATCCAGGGCGCGACCGCGCTCGTCAGCGAGATCCTCTAGGAGACCACATGGAAGCCGGCCTGATCCTGCTCGTCATCATCGCCGTGTTCGCGCTGCTGCTCGCCTCGCGGACCGTGCGGATCATCCCGCAGGCCCGTGCCGGCGTCGTCGAGCGCCTCGGCCGCTACCAGCGCACCCTGGCTCCCGGGCTGTCGATCGTCGTGCCGTTCGTCGATCGCGTGCGCCCGCTCATCGACCTGCGCGAGCAGGTCGTCACGTTCAAGCCGGCGGGCGTCATCACGGGCGACAACGTCGGCATCCAGATCGACAGCGTCCTGTACTTCACGATCACCGACGCGAAGTCCGTCTCCTACGAGGTCGCAAGCCCGCTGCAGGCCATCGAGCAGCTCACGGTCACGACGCTGCGCAACGTCATCGGCGGGATGACGCTCGAGGAGGCGCTGACGAGCCGCGACACGATCAACTCGCAGCTGCGCACGGTGCTCGACGAGGCCACCGGTCGCTGGGGGATCCGCGTCAACCGCGTCGAGGTCAAGGCGATCGATCCGCCGGCGACGATCCAGGAGGCGATGGAGAAGCAGATGCGCGCCGAGCGCGACCGCCGCGCCGCGATCCTCACGGCGGAGGGCTCCAAGCAGTCGCAGATCCTCAACGCCGAGGGCGAGAAGCAGGGCACGGTGCTGCGCGCCGAGGGCCAGAGGACGGCCGCGATCCTGCGCGCCGAGGGCGAGGCGAAGGCGATCGACACGGTCTTCGCCGCGATCCACGCCGGCGACCCCGACCAGGGCCTGCTCTCCTACCAGTACCTGCAGATGCTGCCCCGCCTCGCCGAGGGCGAGGCGAACAAGATCTTCATCATCCCCAGCGAGTTCAATCAGGCGCTCGGCAACATCGGCAGCGCGATCTCCGGAGCGGTCCGGCCGCAGCCGCCGCAGCCGCCGCAGCCGCCGCCGGCGGCGACGTGAGCTCGTTCATCGTCCCCGAGGCGATCGAGGCCTACGCCGCCGAGCACACGACGCCGCCCCCCGAGCACCTGCGGGCGCTCGCCGCGCAGACGCGCGAGTCGCTCGACATGGCGCAGATGCTCACCGGCGAGATCGAGGGGCGGCTGCTCGAGTTCCTCGTCTGGATGACGCAGCCGCGCCTCGTCGTGGACGTCGGCACGTACTCCGGCTACAGCGCGCTGTCGATGGCCGGCACGCTGCCGGAGGGCGGGCGGATCGTCAGCTGCGAGCTCGACCCCGCCAACGCGGACTTCGCCCAGCGCCACATCGACGCCGCGGGCATGTCCGACCGCATCGAGATCCGCCGCGGCCCGGCGCTGGCGACGCTGCAGGCGATCGAGGGCCCGATCGACCTCGCGTTCATCGACGCCGACAAGGCGGGCTACCTGGGCTACTACGAGGAGATCCTGCCCAAGCTCTCCGAGCGCGGCCTGATCGTCGTCGACAACGTGCTCTGGAGCGGCCGCGTCGCGCGCGACCCGGCGCAGGACGACGACGACCAGACCGCGCTGCTGCGGGCCTTCAACGACCACGTCGCCGCGGACGAGCGGGTCGTCAACGTCATGCTGAGCGTCCGCGACGGGATCACGCTCGTGCGGCGCGCCTGAGCGCCGTCCGGCCGCCGTACACTGGTCGGCCGTGTTCGACACGCTCTCCGAGAAGCTCCAGGCGACCCTCTCCGACGTCCGCTCTCGCGGGACGCTGACCGAGGCCGACGTCACCGCCGCGATGCGCGAGATCCGCCTCGCGCTGCTCGAGGCGGACGTCAACTTCAAGGTCGTCAAGTCGTTCACGAACACGGTCAAGGAGCGCTGCCTGGGCTCCGACGTGCTCGGCAAGCTCAACCCGGGCCAGCAGGTCGTCAAGATCGTCGACGAGGAGCTCACGGCGCTCATGGGCGGCGCGAGCGCGGCCGTCGCCTTCGCGCCGCGCCCGCCGACGGTCATCCTCATGGCCGGCCTGCAGGGCTCGGGCAAGACGACCGCGACGGCGAAGCTCGCGCGCTTCCTCAACAAGGAGCACGGGTCGTCGGTCGCGCTCGCGGCCTGCGACGTCTACCGGCCCGCGGCGGTCGACCAGCTCGTCAAGGTCGGCGGCCAGGTCGGCGCGACGGTCTACGAGCAGGGCACCGACCGCGACCCGGTCGACATCGCGAAGTGGGCGCTCGACCAGGCCAAGCGCGACGGCAAGGACGTGCTCATCGTCGACACGGCGGGCCGGCTGCACGTCGACGAGAAGCTCATGGACGAGCTCGTGAAGATCCGCAAGGCCGTCAAGCCGACGACCGTCCTGCTCGTCGTCGACGCGATGACCGGCCAGGACGCCGTCAACGTCGCCGAGCAGTTCGCCGGCGCGGTCGCCTTCGACGGGGTCGTCATGTCCAAGCTCGACGGCGACGCCCGCGGCGGCGCCGCGCTGTCGGTCAAGGCCGTCACCGGCAAGCCGATCCTCTTCGCCTCCACCGGCGAGAAGCTCGACCAGTTCGAGCGCTTCCACCCCGACCGCATGGCGCAGCGGATCCTCGGGATGGGCGACGTGCTCTCGTTCATCGAGAAGGCCGAGGCGCAGATCGACGAGGACCAGGCCAAGGAGCTCGAGCGCAAGCTGCGCCGCAACGAGTTCACGTTCGAGGACTTCCTCTCGCAGATGAAGATGATGCGCAAGATGGGCCCGCTGCAGTCGCTGCTGGGCATGATCCCCGGCTTTCAGGGCGCCGCGCTGAAGAACGTCAAGGTCGACGAGCGCGAGCTGGACCGCATCGAGGCGATCATCCTCTCGATGACGCCGCTCGAGCGCCGGCGGCCGGACCTCATCAAGGGGTCGCGGCGCCTGCGCATCGCCCGAGGCTCGGGCACGTCGGTGCAGCACGTCAACCAGCTCGTCAAGCAGTTCGGGCAGATGCAGAAGCTCATGAAGCAGCTGGGCAAGGGCAACATGCCCGACATCCAGGCGCTCATGAGACAGGGTCGCTAGGCTGTTCGCAGCTATGGCCGTCCGAATCAGACTCACCCGCGTCGGTGGACGCAAGGACCCGATCTGGCGCATCGTCGTCGCCGACTCCCGGTCGCCGCGCGACGGGCGCGTCATCGAGACGATCGGCCATTACAACGCGCAGACCGAGCCGTCGACGATCCGCGTCGACGAGGATCGCGCCCGCCACTGGCTCGAGCGCGGCGCGCAGCCGTCCGGCCAGGTGCGCAAGCTGCTCCACATCCAGGGCATCTCGTAGTCAGATCACAGGGCCGCCCGCCCCGTGCAAGAGCTTCTTGAATACCTCGCCCGGGTCCTCGTCGACGACCCCGACGCCGTCGTGGTCGAGAAGTTCGACGAGGACGACGGCAGCGTCGTGCTCGAGCTGTCGGTCGCCGAGGACGACTACGGCAAGGTCATCGGCCGCGGCGGGCGCACCGCCAACGCGCTGCGCACCGTGCTGAAGGCAGCCGCCGTGAAGGAAGGCTGCCGCGTGTTCGTCGACATCGTCGACTAGGTGGCCGGTCCCGGCCAGCGGGTCGCGCTCCCCCGACGTCCGGCGGCGCCGACGTGCGCCTGAACGCCGGCCGCGTCGGTCGTCCCCACGGCCTCGACGGGTCCTTTCACGTGACGCGCCCGCGCGGCGTGCTGCTCACGCTCGGCGGAGAGCTGCTCATCGGCGAGGACGTCCACGAGATCGTCCGCCGCGCCGGGACGGTCGACCGCCCGATCCTGCGCCTGCGCGGGATCGAGTCCCGCGAGGACGTCGAGGCGCTGCGCGGGGCCGACGTGTTCGTCCGGCGCACCGACGCGCCGGCGCTGCCCCCGGGCGAGTACTGGGCGGAGGATCTCGAGGGCTGCATGCTCGTCACGCCGGACGGGCGCGAGCTCGGCGCCGTCGCGCGGCTGCTGCCACTGCCGTCCTGCGAGGTCCTCGAGTCCGGCGGCCTGCTCGTGCCGATGGTCGGCGACGCCGTGCTGAGCATCGACGTCGCGGCGCGCCGGATCGTCGTCGACCCCGCCTTCCTCGGGCTCGAGGGGTCCTGATGAGCTCGTCCCTGCCGCGGCCCGCCCGCTCGGCGACCGCATAGGAAGAGGTAGCCGGTGCGCCTGGACGTCGTCACGCTCTTTCCGGACTGGTTTGACTGGTTTCGCACGCAGCGCCACGTCGCCAACGCGCTCGCCGCCGGCCACGAGCTGCGCGCGCTGGACCTGCGCGAGCACACCCCGCTCAGCGGCGGTCAGGTCGACGACACGCCGTTCGGCGGCGGCGCCGGGATGGTGCTGCGCGTCGACGTCATGGACGCGGCGCTGCGGGCCTTCTACGACGGGGAGGACCCGGTCTCGCTGCGCTCGCGGCGGCGCGTCGTCGCCTTGACGCCGGGCGGCCGGCTGCTCGACGACGAGCTCGTCGACGAGCTCGCCCGCGAGCGGGAGATCACGCTGCTGTGCGGGCGCTACGAGGGCTTCGACGAGCGCATCGTCGAGCACTTCGCCAGCGACGCGATCTCGATCGGGCGCTACGTGCTCGCGGGCGGGGAGCTCGCGGCGATGGTCGTCTGCGACGCGGTCCTGCGCAAGCTTCCCGGCGCGCTCGGCCACAGCGAGTCCGCGCTCGAGGAGTCCTTCTCGGCCGCGCTGGGCGGCATGCCGGAGTACCCGCACTACACGCGTCCGGCGCAGTACCGCGGCTGGGACGTGCCCGACGTCCTGCTCTCCGGGCATCACGAGGCGATTCGCTCGTGGCGGCTGGAGCGCTCGCGCGAGCGCGGGCGGGCAGCAGAGGACTGAGCGTCGCTATCATCCCGCCTCGGCGCAGCCGGACTCGGCTCGCTGCCGCCCTTCTTCGCTATGTCCACAGTCATCGACAGCCTCGAGCGCGCCCAGCTGCGCCGCGTCCCGAACTTCCAGGCGGGCGACCGCCTGCGCGTTCACTTCCAGGTCATCGAGGGCACGCGCCGGCGCACCCAGGTCTTCGAGGGCGTCGTGATCAAGCGCCAGGGCCACGGCGCGCGCGAGACGTTCACCGTGCGCAAGCAGTCCTTCGGCGTCGGCGTCGAGCGCACGTTCCCCGTGCACTCCCCGAAGATCGAGAAGATCGACGTGGCCGCCCGCGGTGACGTCCGCCGCGCCAAGCTCTACTACCTGCGCGACCGGGTCGGCAAGCGCGCCCGCGTCCGCGAGCGCCGCTACACGGGCCCGGAGGAGCGCGTCGAGGCCGGTCTGCTGCACGATCCCGCCGCCGCGCTCGAGGCCGAGGCCGCAGCGGAGCCGGAGGCCGTGGACGCAGAGGGCGTCGCCGCCGACGAGGCCATCGCCGAGGCCGCCGAGACGCAGCCGAGCGAAGCCGAAGGGGCCCCGACCGACGGGGCCGACGCCGGGAGCGCGGGCGACGAGGCCCCCTCCGGCCAGCAGACGTGACCAAAGACGAACCGTCGCGCGGCAACTCGTTCGTCGAGCTCGTTCTGATCGTCGCCGTCGCGCTCGGGCTCGCGCTCGGCATCCAGGCGTTCCTCGTCAAGCCCTACCGGATCCCGTCGGAGTCGATGGTGCCGACGCTCGCCGTCGGCCAGCGCGTGCTCGTCAACCGGATCGGCAACAACTTCGGTGAGCCCAACGTGGGGGACGTGACCGTCTTCCATCCGCCGGCCGGCGCGGAGAACGAGAACCAGTGCGGCGCTCGGCGCCTGCCCAACCAGCCGTGCGCGCAGGCCACGCCCACGCGCGCCGACGTGAACTTCATCAAGCGCATCGTCGCCGGGCCCGGGCGACACGATCGCGATCGAGGACGGCCACGTCGTGCGCAACGGCAAGCGCCAGGCAGAGTCGTTCACCGAGCCCTGCGGCGGCGGCCCGGAGTGCAACCTCACGAACGCGATCACGATCCCGAAGGACCACTACTTCATGATGGGCGACAACCGCGGCGCCTCCGACGACAGCCGCTTCTGGGGCCCGATCCCGCGCGAATGGATCATCGGCAACGCGTTCGCCACCTACTGGCCCCCGAAGCGGATCGGCCTGTTGTAGGACCCTCGCGCCGGTCCGCGGACGCCGCCGGCGGACCACGGCCGCCGCACGCGCGACAGCCCATGGCCTCGCCGTCCGGGCGCCGGGGGGCGTCGTGGGGCGCGGGCGGGTCGCGGTTCCGCCCGGAGGCTCGTGCATGATGGGCGCCGACGTGGAGATCTCGACGACGACCCCCGCCCCCGAGGCCGCCCGCCGCAAGCAGCGCGCCCGCAAGCAGTCCACCGGCCGTCGCCTGTTCGCCTTCGACCGGCGCCTCGCCGTCCGCTGGGTGGCCGGCGCCGACGAGGCCGGGCGCGGCTGTCTCGCCGGACCGCTCGTCGCGGCCGGCGTGCTCTTCGACGTCGAGTCGCTCACGACGCGCGACCTGCGCGCGCTGAGCCGCCTCAACGACTCCAAGCAGCACACGCACGAGGTCCGCGAGGAGCTGTTTCCGATCGTCATGCGGACCGCGGTCAAGGTCTGCGTCGTCTCGCGCTGCGCGCGCACGATCGACGCGCGCGGGCTGCACAAGACGAACATCGCGGCGCTGCGCGACGCGCTGCTCGGCGTCGCGCGGCCCGGCTGCATCTGCCTGTCCGACGGCTTCTCCGTGGGCGATCTGGGCTACGAGCAGCGCGCGATCGTCGAGGGCGACGCGACGTCCGCCGCGATCGCCGCCGCGTCGATCGTCGCCAAGGTCACGCGCGATCGCTACATGCGCCGTGCCGACGCGCTGCATCCGGGCTGGGAGTTCGCCGCCCACGTCGGCTACTCGACGCCCGAGCACCGCGAGGCCATCCAGCGCATCGGCGTCTCGCCGCTGCACAGGATGAGCTTTCAGTCGACCGCCTACCAGCAGCTCGCGCTGTAGGACCCGGGGGCTCAGAACGCCCCCTCGAGATGGTCCAGGCGCACGAGCCGGCTGTGGCGGTCGACCGTGACGCCGACGACGTCGAAGCGCAGCTCGCGCGCCCGTGGCCGGTCGGGCGCGTCGACGAGCCAGGCGCGCCGCCATCGCCCGCACGCGGCGCTGCTTGCCGGGCGACACCGCCTGCAGGGATGACTCGAGCGCTCCGACGCGCCGCGTCTTGACCTCGACGAAGACGAGCGACGACTCGTCGGCGACGATGAGGTCGAGCTCGCCGAAGCGCGTGCGGTGGTTGCGCGCGACGACGCGATAGCCGAGCCGCTCGAGGTGCTCGCCGGCGAGGCGCTCGCCGAGGCGGCCGAGGTGCTGGCGCAGATCGATGACCATGCCCGGCGACGCTAGGTCGCGGCGCGTGCCGGATCAGCACGCGATGCGCGACGATCGTGCGCAGAGATCGCGCAGACTCTGCGGTGCCACAGACCTGCGCGCGCGGCTGCGCAGATTCGTGACGAAGCCGCGCGGACACGGCACGCGAGGAGGCCTACGGTCGCCCGATGCTCGCACGTGTCACGACGTTCACGATCGACGGCCTCGTCCTCGCGCCGGATCACCGTCGAGGTCGACCTGCGCCGCGGCCTGCCGGCGTTCACGATCGTCGGCCGCGGCGACGCCGCCGTGCGAGAGTCGCGCGAGCGGGTGCAGAGCGCCCTGCTCAACGCGGGGTTCGAGTTCCCCCAGCGGCGGATCACGGTCAACCTCGCGCCCGCCCATCTGCGCAAGGTCGGGCCGGGATTCGACCTGGCGACGGCGTGCGGCGTGCTCGTCGCCTCCGAGCAGCTGCCCGCCGGCGACCTCGAGCGCTGGGCGGTGTTCGGCGAGCTGTCGCTCGGCGGCGAGCTGCGCCACTGCCGCGGCGTGCTGGCCGTCGCGGAGGGCGCGCGCGGCGCGGGCCTCGCGGGCCTCATCGTGCCGCGCTCGTGCGCCCGCGAGGCGGCGCTCGTCGACGGCCTCGCGGTCGCCGGCGTCGCCGGTCTGCGCGAGGTCGCGGCGATCCTGCGCGGCGAGCGGCCGCCCGAACCGCCCCCGGCGGTCGCGCGCGACGCGCCGCCGGCCGGCGGCTCGGGCCCGGATCTCGCCGACGTGCGCGGCCACAGCGAGGCGAGTCGGGCGCTGACGATCGCCGCCGCCGGAAGCCACAACGTCCTGCTGTCCGGACCGCCCGGCACCGGCAAGACGATGCTCGCCCGTCGCGTGACGACGATCCTCCCCCCGCTGGCACCCGACGAGGCGATCGCCGTGACCCGCATCCACAGCATCGTCGGGCGCCACGACGGCGACGGACTGGTACGGGAGCGCCCGTTCCGGGCGCCGCACCACACGATCTCCGCCGCCGGGCTCGTCGGCGGAGGAGCGCTGCCGCGGCCGGGCGAGGCGAGCCTCGCGCACCACGGCGTCCTCTTCCTCGACGAGCTGTCGGAGTTCAACCGCGCGGCTCTCGAGTCGCTGCGCCAGCCGCTGGAGGACGGGCACGTGACGATCGTGCGCGGCCAGCGGACGGTCGTCTTCCCGACGCGCTTTCAGCTGCTCGCGTCGACGAACCCGTGTCCCTGCGGACGTCGCCGGCGAGCGCAGCTGCCGCTGCTCGGAGGCGGACGTCGCGCGCCACCGGCGCAAGCTCAGCGGGCCGCTGCTGGACCGCATCGACCTGCTCGTCCACATGCCGCGTCCGAGTCCCGAGGACCTGCGCGACAGCCTGGGCACGCCGTCGCGGGTGGCGCGGGCGGCGGTCATCGCGGCCCGCGAGCGCCAGGCTCACCGGCTCGCCGGTACCGGCCTGCGGACGAACGCCGAGCTGCCGCCCGGCCTCGTGCGCGAGGTCGCCCGCGCCGACGCGAGCGCGATGGCCGCGCTGCACCAGGCCTACAAACGGGGCTCGCTGAGCGCCCGCGGGCACGAGCGGATCCTTCGCGTGGCGCGCACGATCGCCGACCTCGACGCCAGCGCACGCGTGCGGGCCGTCGACGTCAAGGAGGCGCTGTCGCTGCGCCGGGAGGACGCGCTGGACGGCGCGGCGGCGGCGGCATGAAGGCATGCGATCGCTGCCTGCGGCGGACCGCTCTCGTCGCCCTGCTGGCGCCGCACGTCGAGCGCGCGCGCCGCGACCGGCGCAGGCTGCGCGAGCTCCTCGCGCTGCCCGACGAGAGCCTCATCGCGGCCCTCGCCGGCGACCGGCGCTCGGTCCTGGAGCGCGCGCACGACGCCTTCGACCCGGCGGCGGCGCGCGAGCGCATCGAGGCGTCGTCGATGCGGCGCCGCCTGTCGCCACGACGAGCGCTATCCGCAGCGCCTGCTGCAGGCCGTCGACGCCCCGGCGGTGCTCCACGTCGCCGGTGACGGCGGGCTGCTCGAGCTGCTCGGCGACGAGGCGGGCCCGGCCGTGGCGGTCGTCGGGGCGCGGCGCGCGGGCGCCGACGGGCTGGAGGTCGCCCGCGGCCTCGGACGGGGACTTGCCGCCGCGGGCGTGCCGGTCATCAGCGGGATGGCGCTCGGCGTCGACGCGGCCGCGCACGCGGGCGCGCTGGAGGCCGGCGGCCCGACGGTGACCGTGCTCGCCGGCGGCGCCGACGTGGCCTATCCGCCGAGCAAGCGCGCCCTGCACCGCGAGCTCGTGCGCACCCAGGCGGCGATCTCCGAGATGCCGCCCGGCTTCACGCCGCTGCGGTGGTGCTTTCCGGCCCGCAACCGGACGATCGCGGGGCTCGCGTCGCTGACGATCGTCGTGGAGGCCGCCGAGCGGTCGGGCTCGCTCATCACGGCCGACCTCGCGCAGGATCTCGGACGCGCCGTCGGCGCCGTGCCCGGGCCGGTCCTGACGCCGCGCTGCGCGGGCTCCAACGCGCTGCTGCGCGAGGGAGCGCTCGTCATCCGCGACGCGCAGGACGCGCTCGACGAGGTGCTCGGAGTCGGCGTCGCACGTGCCTGCGCGGGCCCGCTGCGCGGCGAGCTCGACGCGCCGCTGCGCGAGCTGCTGCGGCGCGTCGAGGACGGGCGCACGACGGTGTCCTCGCTGGCGCGCTCGCCCGAGGAGGCCCGGCGGGCGCTCGCGGGTCTCGCCGAGCTCGAGTTGCTGGGCTTCCTGCGGCGGGGGCCGGGAGGGCACTATGTCCGCACCGCGTAGGCGGCCCTATCCTCGACCGGATGCCGGCTCGCCGTGTTCCCGTCGCCCTGTCGATCGCCGGGTCGGACTCCGGCGGCGGGGCGGGCATCCAGGCCGATCTGAAGGCCTTCGCGCGAGCGGGCGTGCACGGCGCGACGGCGATCACGGCGATCACCGTGCAGAACACGCTGACGGTCTCCGCCGTCCAGGCGGTCGACCCGCAGATCGTCGCGGGGCAGATCCGCGCCGTCGCGCAGGACCTGGGAATCGACGCGATCAAGATCGGGATGCTCGGCGACGTCGCGACGATCGAGGCGGTCGCGAGCGCGCTCGACGCCCTGCCGGCGCGCCCGCCGATCGTCCACGACCCGGTGATGATCGCCGAGTCCGGGGCGCGGCTGCTGGCCCTGGACGCCGTCGACGCCCTGCGGGCGCGGATCGTCGCGGGGGCGACCGTGATCACGCCGAATCTCGCCGAGGCGCGGGTCCTCGCCGGCGACGAGCGCCTCGACGGCGTCGAGCTCGTCCGCGCCCTGCACGCGCTCGGGCCGCGCTACGTCGTCGTGACGGGCGGCCACCGCGACGCGGCCACGGACCTGTTCTTCGACGGCGAGACGCTGACCGAGCTTCCGGGCGAGCGCCACCCCGACGGCGCGGCGCACGGCTCGGGATGCACGCACTCCTCGACCCTCGCGGCCCGCCTGGCGCTCGGCGACGAGCCGCTCGACGCCGCGCGCCGTGCGCGCGCGGTCGCGGCGGCGGCCGTCCGCGACGGGCTGCGCGAGCTCGGGGCGGGCGCCGGGCCGGTCGACGTGTTCGGCCTCCTGCGCCACGACTGAGGCTCGCCGCCTGGGCCTTCGGGCGGGCGCGTCGCTTTGCCATAATCGCGCTCTGTGCGGTTGCTCCGGATGAAGCCCGGTCATGGCGAGGTCCTCATCGCAGAGGGCGACGTCGCCGTGCCCGAGGAGCACGACGAGCTCGTCGACGCGTTCCGCGCGCAGCTCGAAGCCGGGATGTGGGCCGCGGTGCCCGAGGCGACCGCCGGCGGGCGCCGGCAGGCGCGCATGGTGTCGAACTTCGACGACGTCCCGCAGGACGCCGACCGCGTGATCTTCTTCCCGCGCGCGGCCGGCGGCCGGTAGGCACGATGCTGCTCGCCCTCAGCGCCAGCGCGATCGTCGTGCTCGTGCTGCTGTGGGAGGTCGGCTGGCCGGTCGCGGCCGAGCGGATCGCGCGCTGGCGCGCCGGCCGCGCGCGCATCGAGGTCGAGGGCTACGACCCCGGTCGCGAGCGCCGCGCCGAGCAGCGCGCTCGCGCCCTGCTGCGCTCCTGCGTCAACGAGGAGGAGTGGGCGATGTACAGCGACCTGGGCTTCATCCGCGTCTGGGGCGGGCTGTCGGAAGGGCCGCTGAGCGATCGGGACGGGTGCGGCGCCGCGTACGCGTACCTCATCTACCCGCACAAGCCGATCGTCGCCTACCTTCCGCAGACGCGCAGGCTGCTGAGCGAGTACTGCGTCGCCTTCCCCGACGAGACGCGCCCCTACGGCTCGTCGCGCCTGCCCGACTCCGACGACGTGCTCGCCAAGTGGATGGCGCTGACCGGCGACGAGCGGCGCATCATCGCGAGCGCCAACATGCACCTCCCCGGCCGCCAGGTCGACCCCAAGCAGGTCAAGCGCGACATCTGGCGACTCGGCCAGTGGGAGCAGGCGCGGCTCCGCGACCAGCGTCGCGGCGCCGGTAGTGTGCACGCTCCGTGAGCGCCGACGGCAAGCTCGATCCCAAGCACAGGTCCCGAGCGCTGACCGAGGGGGCCGCGCGCGCGCCGGCCCGCGCCTACCTGCACGGCATCGGCTTCGACGCCGAGGCCATGTCGAAGCCGATCATCGGCGTCGCCTCGACCTGGATCGAGACGATGCCGTGCAACTTCCACCTGCGCGCGCTCGCCGCGAAGGTCAAGGAGGGCATCCGCGCCGCCGGCGGCACGCCGATGGAGCTCAACACGATCGCGATCTCCGACGGCATCACGATGGGCACGAGCGGCATGAAGACGAGCCTCGTCTCGCGCGAGGTCATCGCCGACTCGATCGAGCTCGTCGCGCGCGGGCACCTCTTCGACGGGATCGTCGCGCTGAGCGCCTGCGACAAGACGATCCCCGGCACGGTCATGGCGCTCGCGCGGCTCGACATCCCCGGCGTCATGCTCTACGGCGGCTCGATCGCGCCCGGCCGCTTCCGCGGCAAGGACGTCACGATCCAGGACGTCTTCGAGGCCGTCGGCAAGCACGCGGCCGGCACGATGAGCGACGAGGACCTCGCCGAGCTCGAGTCCGTCGCCAGCCCCGGCGCCGGCGCCTGCGGCGGTCAGTTCACCGCCAACACGATGGCGATGGCCTTCGAGGTCATGGGCATCAGCCCGATGGGCTCGGCGATGGTCCCGGCCGAGCACGCGAGCAAGGCGGACGTCGCGGTCCATGTCGGCGAGCTCATGATGGACGTGCTCGCCCGCGGCCTGCGTCCGCGCGACATCATCACCAGGGACTCGCTCGAGAACGCGATCGCCGCGATCGCGACGTCAGGCGGATCGACGAACGGCGTGCTGCACCTGCTCGCCGTCGCCCGCGAGGCCGGCGTCGAGCTCGACATCGACGACTTCGACCGCATCTCGGAGCGCACGCCGCTGCTGTGCGACCTCAAGCCGGGCGGCGCGTACGTCGCGACCGACCTGTACGCCGCCGGCGGCGTGCCGCTCGTCGCCAAGCGGCTGCTCGAGGCGGGCCTGCTGCACGAGGACGCGATCACGGTCACCGGGCGCACCGTCGGCGAGCACGCCCGCGAGGCGACCGAGACCGAGGGCCAGCGCGTCGTGCGCGCGCTCGACGACCCGATCAAGACGAGCGGCGGCCTCGCGATCCTGCGCGGCAACCTCGCCCCGGACGGCTGCGTCGTCAAGCTCTCCGGCCACGAGCGCCGCCATCACCGCGGGCCCGCCCGCGTCTTCGAGGGCGAGGAGGCGTCGATGGCCGCCGTCGTCGCGGGCGAGATCGAGCGCGGCGACGTCATCGTCATCCGCAACGAGGGTCCCGCCGGCGGCCCCGGGATGCGCGAGATGCTCGCCGTCACCGCCGCCCTCAACGGCGTCGGCATGGGCGAGCACGTCGCGCTGCTGACGGACGGCCGCTTCAGCGGCGCGACGCACGGCTTCATGGCCGGCCACGTCGCGCCCGAGGCGGTCCGCGGCGGGCCGATCGCCGCCGTCCACGACGGCGACGAGATCACGATCGACGTCGACGCCCGCCGCCTCGACGTCGCGCTCGACGACGAGACGATCGCCGCGCGCGTCGCCGACTACGAGGCCGACGACAACCGCGACCTCGGGGGCGTCCTGGGCAAGTACGCCAAGCTCGTCTCGAGCGCGTCGGAGGGCGCCGTCACCTGAGCCCGAGCCGCCCGGCCGGGCGCGCGGGTCGCGAGCTCCTCCCTGGTCTTCAGCCGCTGGCGCCGCTTCGGGTCGCGGTCGCCGCCGGCTACCCGCCCGCGGCGCCTCCCGGCTCGCGCAGGAACGCGCGCAGGTCGGCGTTGAAGCGCGTCGGGCGCTCGAGCATCGGCATGTGGCCCGTCTCGGGGTAGACGATCTTCCGCGCGCCGGGGATGAGCCGCTCGAACGCGTCGGCGTCGCCCACGGGGACCATCCGGTCGAGCGCCCCCCAGACGATCAGCGTCGGGCAGGCGATCTGCGCGAGGCGCTCGCGCAGGGGATGGGCGGTCATCGAGCGCAGCGCGCCGAGCAGCGCGGGCCGGCCGGCGCCGGCCACCTGCTCGGCGACGAGCGGCCAGGGCAGCCGGTCGGGATGGGCGACGACCGACGCGAACACGAGTCGCCGCAGGCGCGCGCGGCGCGCGAACGTCGCCGAGCGCGCCGCGACCCAGCCGCCGGAGAACGCGAGCGCACGCTCGACCCGCGCCAGGCGGCGCAGGGTCCGCTCGAGGCGCAGCTCGGCGATGTGCAGGCCGGCCGCGGACACGAGGCACAGGCGCCGCACCCGGCGCGGATGGGCGAGCGCGAGCTCGGCGGCGACGAAGCCGCCCATCGAGTTGCCGACGACCGCGGCGTCGTCGATCGACAGGCGCGCGCAGATCGCGTCGAGGACCGCCGCGTAGCCGGCGATCGAGACCGGGCGCGCGGGCAGCTCGGAGTCGCCGAAGCCGGGCAGGCCGACGGCGATCGCGCGATGGTCGCGCGCGAGGTCGGGGAGGTTCTCCAGCCAGTTCTGCCAGCGACCGCCGAGGCCGTGGACGAAGAGCAGCGGCGGCCCGCTGCCGAGCTCGACGACGTTGACCGCGCGGCCCTCGACGCGCAGGACGCGGCGGTGCGCGCGCCAGTCGACGTCGAGCCACGCCGAGCGCCCGGCGGGTCCATAGTCGTCGGCGGGCTCGCGAGGCCCTACGCTTGGTGGTGCGGCCACTGGCCGTTGAAGTATGCGGATCGCCATCGACATCGACTCGACCCTCCATCACTACTGGGACCGGCTCTCCGATGCCGCGCTGCGCCGCTTCGGCATCGACCTGCCCTACGAGGAGCAGCTGGACTGGGGCATCACCCGCCTGCGGCCCGACCAGCTGGCGCTGTGCATCGAGGAGACCCACGCCCCCGACGCGATCCTCGCCGGCGAGCCCTACCCGGACGCGGTCGAGATCGTCAGCCGCTGGCGCGCCGACGGGCACTACATCCACATCACGAGCCATCGCGACGGCGGCGCCCGAGAGGCGACGATGCAGTGGCTGCAGCTCATCGGCGTGCAGTTCGACGACCTGCACTGCTCCGACGACAAGGTCGGCCGCTGCGTCGAGCTCGGCATCGAGCTGCTCATCGACGACAGCCCGGTGAACCTCGCCCGGGCGATCGAGCACGGCATGCTCGTCGCGACGATCGCCCACCCCTGGAACCGCGACGTGTGCGAGGAGGAGGAGGTCGTCAGCGCGGCCGACTGGCGCGAGCTGGCCGCCCGGCTGGACCCGCTCCTTCGCCGCCGCGCGCTCTCGAGCCCGTAGGCGGGCAAGAAGGCCTGCACGTGGCGCCGCCGAACACGCGGTTGCGTACAGTGATCCGCGCTCGTCCGTCGCAGCGAAGGAATCCATGCCCTCCAAGATGACCATGCTGATCGCCGCCACGTTCGTGGTCGTCGCCGTCGCCGGCATGTTCGCCGTGGATCAGGCACGCAGCGACGTGGTCGCCAACGGCGTGCTCGTGGGGACCGTCGACGTCTCCGGGCTGTCACGCGCCGACGCGCGCGAGCGCCTGCACCAGCGGCTGCTCAAGCCGCTCGACGACCCGCTCGTCGTCAGCGCCGCCGACGAGACCTTCCCCCTGTCCGCGCGCGAGGCGCGCATCCACGCCGACGTCGACGCGATGGTCGACGAGGCCGTCCGGCGCGGCCGCGAGGGCGGCGTGCTCGACCGCACCTGGCGCGCGATCAGCGGCAAGCGACGCGACATCCGCGTCGCCCCGCGGATCGCCTACTCGCGGGCCGCCGTGCAGCGTCTCGTCGACAAGGTCCGCGTCGCCGTGAGCCGCAAGCCCGTCGACGCGAAGGTCGACTTCGCGTCGAGCGCGCTCACGATCCGCGCCGCGAAGAGCGGCCGGACGATCGACACCAAGGCGCTGCGGCGCCAGGTCGAGGCGGCGCTCGTCTCGCCGGCCGGAACGCGCTCGATCACCGCCCCGCTGCGGAAGGTCAAGCCGAAGGTGACCGGCGAGAAGCTCGCCTCGAAGTATCCCGTCGTGCTGACCGTCAACCGCGGCGGCTATCAGATCACGCTCTTCAAGCGCCTCAAGAAGGTCAAGACGTACCGCATCGCCGTCGGGCAGGCCGGCCTCGAGACGCCGGCGGGCCTCTACAAGATCCAGAACAAGGCGATCAACCCCGCGTGGCACGTGCCCAACTCGGCGTGGGCCGGCAGCCTCGCCGGCAGCGTCATCCCCGGCGGCGCGCCGAACAACCCGCTCAAGGCGCGCTGGCTGGGCGTCTACGACGGCGTCGGCGTGCACGGCACCGACGCTCGCGGCTCGATCGGGACCAACGCGTCGCACGGCTGCATCCGGATGCTCGTCGAGGACGTGGAGGCGCTCTATGACGAGGTTCCCGTCGGCACCCCGATCTACATCGACTGACGGCTCAGCCGCCGGCCACGCCGATCCCGTCGGGCGCGATCTCCTCCCAGCCCGAACGCAGGAGCAGGGCATGATGCGACGAGTGTCGAATGACGAGCGTGCCGATGAAGACCCCCCGCTCGCGCTTGCGCATGACCGCGTACCACATCGTCGACGCGTCGCCCGTGCCCTGGACGCGCAGCCACGGCCGCGGCGGCGTACCCTCCGGCGGAGCGACCCCGGCCGCGATGAGCTGGTGCTGGGTCGCGACGGTGCCCTGAACCGTGTCGATGAAGAAGACGCCCATCGAGCCCGAGGCTAGCGCGGGCTGGCGCGCGGCCCTCGCGCGCTTCGACGAGGATCTGCGCCGCCGCGGCGTGGCCGAACGCACGCGCGCCGCGTACGGCGCCGACCTGCGCCAGTTCGCCGAATGGGCCGGCTGGCAGCGCGTCGAGGCGCCGCAGGTCGGCCATCGCCTCCTGCGCCGCTACGCGGCCGCGCTGTCCGAGCGCCGCTCGGCCCCGGCGACGGTCGCACGCAAGCTCGCCGCGCTGCGCGCGTTCTTCGAGACGCTGCGCGAGCACGGCGAGATCGAGGCCAATCCCGCCGACCTGCTCGCGGCGCCCAAGCGCGCCAAGCACCTGCCGACCGTCCTGGCGCCCGAGGACGTCGGCCGCCTGCTGGACCGCATCCCCGCCTCGACGCCGCTGGAGCTGCGCGACCGGGCGCTGTTCGAGATCGCGTACGCGAGCGGCCTGCGCGCCGAGGAGCTCATCCGGCTGGACCTGACGTCGGTCGACTTCGACGCCGAGGAGCTGCGCGTCGAGGGCAAGGGCTCCAAGACGCGCTTCGTGCCGGCCGGCGAGCCCGCGCTGCGCGCGCTGGCGCGCTACCTCGAGCGCGCGCGTGCGGCGCTCGCGCAGGATCGCGAGGAGCCCGCGCTGTTTCTCTCCAAGTCCGGCCGGCGGCTGTCGACCTCGGACGTGCGCAGGCGCCTGCGGGTGTGGGCGCGGCACGCCGCGGTGCAGGGCGGAGTGCACCCGCACGCGCTGCGCCACTCGTTCGCGACGCACCTCCTGGAGGGCGGCGCGGACCTGCGCACGATCCAGGAACTGCTGGGGCACGCCTCCATCTCCACGACACAGATCTACACTCGGGTAGAGTCGGCGCGCCTGAAAGGCGCGTACTCGCGGGCGCACCCAAGGGCCTAGGGGATGGAGACCAACGTCAAATCGATCGAGCTCAAGGACCTGTGGCGTCGCTATAAACGCGACGGAGACGATCGCGCGCGCGAGCGGCTGGTCGTCGCGTACTCGCCGCTCGTCAAGTACGTCTCGGGCCGCATGGCGTCCGGCCTGCCCGCGCACGTCGAGGAGGCCGACCTCATCTCCTACGGCCTCGGCGGCCTGATCTCGGCGATCGAGCGCTTCGAGCTCGAGCGCGAGATCAAGTTCGAGACGTACGCGATCACGCGCATCAAGGGCGCGATCATCGACGAGCTGCGCTCGCTGGACTGGGTGCCGCGCTCGGTGCGCGCCCGGGCCCGCGCGATCGAGCGCGCCAACACGAAGCTCGAGCACAAGCTCCAGCGCGCTCCGACTGACGAGGAGATGGCCGACGAGCTCGAGATGAGCGTCTCGGACTTCCAGGACGCGCTGCTGCAGATCTCCAACTCGACGGTCGCCGCGCTCGACGAGCTGTGGACGGTGTCCGACGCCTCGGGCGATCAGGTCTCGCTGCTGGACACGCTGCAGGACCCGGGCGCGCCGGATCCGGCGAAGGTCATGGACGCGACCGACCTCAAGGACCGCATCGCCGACGCGATCGCCCGCCTGCCCGAGCGCGAGAAGCTCGTCGTCGCCCTGTACTACTACGAGAACCTGACGCTGCGGGAGATCGGCGAGGTCCTCGGCGTCACCGAGTCGCGCGTCTCCCAGCTGCACACGAAGGCCGTGCTGCGCCTGCGCGGGCGCATGTCCGACGACAACATCGCGCCCGAGTAGCGACAACATCGCGCCCGAGTGGGGGCGAGCGCCGCGGCTGGGGCCGCCGGCGCCGATGTCGGTCGATATTTGAACGCCGCGGTACTAGCATCGCGCCTTCCCGAGGAGAGGAGCCGCGGCATGCACAAGCCTGCTGACCGCATTCGCAACGTAGCCCTTGTCGGCCATCGCGGCAGCGGAAAGACGTCGCTGCACGAGGCGCTCCTGTTCGAGGCGCGGGCGACGAACCGGCTGGGCTCCGTGCTCGAGGGCACGACGGTCTCGGACTCCGAGCCCGACGAGCAGGCGCGCAAGATGTCGATCTCGCTCGCGCTGAGCTCGTTCGAATGGGACGAGCGCAAGATCAACCTCATCGACACCCCCGGCGAGCCGAGCTTCGTCGCCGACGCGCTCGGCGCGATGCGTGTCTGCGAGTCGGCGGTCTTCGTCGTCAACGGCGTCATGGGCGTCGAGGTCTCGACGCGCCGCCTGTGGGAGCGGGCCAGGGAGCTCGACCTCGCGCGGATGATCTTCGTCAACATGCTCGACCGCGAGCGCGCGGACTTCTTCCGCGCCCTCGAATCGCTCAAGGAGGCCTTCGGCGGCCACGTCGTCGCGACGGAGATCCCGATCGGCTCCGAGCAGGACATCTCCGGCGTCATCGACCTCGTCGACATGAAGGCCTTCCGCTACGACGGCGACGGCCGCGACAACTGCACCGAGATCGAGATCCCGGCCGAGCTGCAGGAGCTCGCCGAGGAGTACCGCGAGAAGATGATGGACGAGATCTGCGAGGTCTCCGACACGCTCATGGAGCGCTACCTCGAGGGCGAGGAGATCGCGCACGACGAGATCGTCGGCGTGCTGAAGGACGGCACGAACCACGGCTTGCTGTTTCCCGTCGTCTGCGGCGTCGCCACGCGCAACCTGGCCACGAACCGCCTGCTCGACGCGATCGTCGAGGACCTCCCCTCGCCGGTCAAGCACGGCTCGCTGGATCTGCCCGAGATCTCGCTGGAAGCCGACGAGGACGCGCCGCTGTACGCCTACGTCTTCAAGACGCGCGCCGACCCGTTCGCCGGCCGCATCAACCTCTTTCGCGTCTACCAGGGCGTCATGGGCCACGACAGCCACGTCATGAACACGACGAGCCACAACAAGGAGCGCGTCGGCCAGCTGCTCGTGTTCAGCGGCAAGGAGTCCGGCCAGGCCGAGGAGTTCGGGCCCGGCGACATCGGCGCCGTCGCCAAGCTCAAGGAGACGCGGGCGGGCGACTGGCTGGCCGAGCGCGACGAGCCGATCTCGATGCCGAAGATCGAGCTGCCGGCGCCCGTCATGGCCTTCGCGATGGAGGCCCAGGGCGACGAGGACAAGGTCTTCACGTCGCTGCGCAGGCTGCAGGAGGAGGACCCGACGATCGACCTGCACCGCGATCCGGAGACCGGCGACCAGATCATCGCCGGGCTCTCGCAGATGCACGTCGAGGTCATCGTCGACCGCCTCAAGGAGCGCTTCGGCGCCGAGGTGTCGCTCAAGCCGCCGCGGGTGCCCTACCAGGAGACGATCCGCAAGCCCGCCAAGGCCCACGGGCGCCACAAGAAGCAGTCGGGCGGGCGCGGGCAGTTCGGCGACTGCCACATCTCGATCGAGCCCCGCGAGTCCGGGGCGGGCTTCGAGTTCATCACCCAGATCAAGGGCGGCGTCATCCCGACGTCGTTCATCCCGGCCGTCGAGAAGGGCGTCGTCGAGGCGATGCGGACGGGCCCGATCGCCGGCTGCCCGGTCAAGGACGTCTCGGTGACCGTCTTCGACGGCAGCTACCACACGGTCGACTCGTCGGAGATGGCCTTCAAGCTCGCGGGATCGATCGCGATGCGGGAGGCGATGAGCAATGCCTCCCCGGCGCTGCTGGAGCCGATCATGCTCGTCACGCTGTCGATTCCCGAGGACTCCGTCGGCGACGTCATCGGCGACCTGAACTCCCGCCGCGGCCGGCCGCAGGGCATGGACGCCGTCGGCGGCGGCCTGACCGAGGTCAAGGCCGAGGTGCCGATGGCCGAGATGCTGACCTACGCGCCCGACCTGCGCTCGCTGACCGGCGGCCAGGGCGACTACACGATGGAGTTCCTGCGCTACGAGGAGGTGCCGGCGCACCTGCAGCAGAAGATCGTCGAGCAGGCCACCGCGGAGGAAGCCGTCAACGCGTGAGCCGCGGGGGGCGAATGCGGGTCGCCGCGCCCTCGACGTGGTGACGGCGACCCCCAGGAGGTAGACGGCGATGTGGCCACCCGAGGCCGTCGAGTTCCTGCGCGAGCTCGAGGACAACAACGATCGCGACTGGTTCAAGGCCAACCGGGCGCGCTACGACGAGCATCTCGTCGCGCCCGGGCGCGCGCTCGTCGCCGCCCTGGGCGATCTCGGCGCTCCTCATTTCTTCCGGCCCTGGAACGACACGCGCTTTCACGAGCGGCCGCCGATCAAGGAGCAGCTCGGGATCGCGATCGGCTACGGAGCGGCGGGCGGCTACTACGTCGAGCTGTCGCTCGACGGGTTGCTCGTGGCCGCCGGCCTGCACCGGCCGGCGGCCGACCAGCTCGAGCGCTTTCGCGCCGCCATGGACGACGACCGGCGCGCCGAGGGCTTCGAGCAGGCCGTCGCCGCCGCGGCGCAGGACGGCCTGAGCCTCGCTTCGCCGGCGCTGAAGCGAGCCCCGCGCGGCTACCCGATCGATCACCCGCGCATCGAGCGCCTGCGCCTCAGGGAGCTCACGCTGCACGCGCGCCACGCGCTCGAGCCCTGGCTGCACGACGAGCGCTGCCGCGACGTCGTCCGCCGGCAGCTCGGCGCCGCGCGCCCGCTCGTGGACTGGCTGGCCGCCACGGTCGGGCCCCCGAACCCACGGTGAGCGGCGCTACCGGCCGCCCTCGCCCGGCCGGTACCCTGGTCCGCCAGATGGAACGCAAGTCGATCACCACCAGCCGCGCCGCCGTCGCCTGCGACGTCTGCGGGCGCACGCTGCTGCGCGGCGAGCACGCCGACGCGTTCATCGCCAACGGGTCGCGCCGGATGGTCTGTGAGCTCTGCACGGCCCGCGCCGCCAACGAGGGCTGGATCCGCGAGGGCGCCGACAACGCGCTCGTCGTTCGCCGCAACGGCGCCCGCGGCGGGCCGCGCTCGCTGCTCGGGCGCCTGCGGCCGCCACGGCGCGAGACGGCCGCGCCCGTCGAGCTGCCCTACCGGCGCATCTCCGCCAACGTCGACCGGATCGTGACCGGCCGCGAGCACGCCGAGACGAGCACGCCGCGCCCGAGGCCGCGCCCGAGCCGGACGAGCGCCGTCGCCGCGCCGGCGCGCGGGCACGCCGAGGCGCAGCGCGACGCGCGCGAGCCACGTCACGTGCAGGCCGTGCCGACGAACGCCGACCTGAAGATGGCGCGCGCGCTCAACGTCTTCAACCAGAGCGCCCACCCGCGCCGGATCGCCGGCGTGTCGCGCTCGCTCGGGACGCCGATGGTCGCGGTCGTGCCGTCCGAGGTCGAGGGCGCGATCGTGACGATCGTCGTCGGCTGGGAGCTGTGCTGGTATCGCTACGAGGTCGATCTCGCCGACGAGGCGTCCGGCGTGCGCGTGACCGGACAGGGCGCCGAGCTCACCGACCTCACCGAAGCAGAACAGGCGGCCAACGCCGTCGCCGACGAGCACGGACGTCTTGTCCTTGCTGGTTGAGGCCGGCCTTGTCTAGGGTGAGGCCATGATCTACTGCGTCGTGCCGGAGGCTCTCGAGTCCGAGCTGTTCGACAAGCTCACGGCCTACTACGCGGACGACGAGAACGTCACCGTCATCGTCGACCGCCGCAAGTCCGAGCGGCGCGGCCCGAACGACGACCCCTCGACGGCCGAGCAGCGCCAGGTGCGCGACCGCCGCCGCCCGCGCGTGGCGGGCGAGTTTCCGCGCATCGAATCGGAGTGAGCGTGCGGCGGTGAAGGTCGTCGTCCACGTCGACGGCGGCGCTCGCGGCAACCCAGGGCCGGCGGCCGCCGGCGCCGTGGTCTCCACGCCGCAGGGCGACGTGCTCGCCGAGGCCTCAGAGACGATCGGCGTCGCCACGAACAACGTCGCCGAGTACCGCGGCCTGCTGCTCGGCCTGCGGCGCGCCCGCGAGCTCGGCGCCAGCGAGGTCGACGTCGTCAACGACTCCGAGCTCGTCGCCAAGCAGGTCAACGGCGCCTACAAGGTCAAGCACCCGGCGATGAAGCCGCTGCACGCCGAGGCGCTGCGGGCCCTGCGCGAGTTCGAGCGCTGGTCGATCCGCTCGGTGCCGCGGGCGCAGAACGCCGGTGCCGATGCGCTCGTCAACCAGGCGCTGGACGCCGATTCGTAGCTTCACGGCGCAGCGCCCGGCGCTCGCCGCGCTGGGAGGCGCGATCGCGATCGCGTTCTCTGCGATCCTCGTCGACCTCGCGGACGTGACGCCGTCGACGGCAGCCGTCTTCCGCTGCGCCTACGCGCTGCCGGTGCTCGGCCTGCTCGCGCTGGGCGAGCGCCGCCACCTCGGCCCTCCGCCCGCCCGGCACCGGCGCCTGGCGCTCGTGGGCGGAACGCTCTTCGCCGCCGACCTCATCCTCTGGCACCACGCGATCGCCAACGTCGGCGCCGGCCTGGCGACGACGCTCGCCAACCTCCAGGTCGTGCTCGTCGCGATCGCCGCGTGGGCGCTGCTCGGCGAGCGGCCGTCGGCGCGCGCCGCGTTCGCCGTCCCGCTCGTCTTCGCGGGCGCGGTGCTCATCTCGGGCGTCCTGAGCGAGAACGCCTACGGCGCCGACCCGGCGCTCGGTGCGCTGTTCGGCGTGCTCACCGCGCTCGCCTACACCGGCTTCATCCTCGTCCTGCGCGAGGCCGGCCGCGACCTGCGGCGCCCGGCGGGACCGCTGTTCGCCGCGACGCTCGTGGCCACGTTCGTCGCCGTCGCGGCGGGCGCGCTGCTCGGCGAGGTGGACCTCGCGCCGAGCTGGCCCGCGCACGGCTGGCTCGTGACGCTCGCGCTGACGTCGCAGGTCGTCGGCTGGCTGCTCATCGCGGGCGCCCTGCCGCGCCTGCCCGCCTCGCTGACCTCGATCGTCCTGACGGTGCAGCCGGTCGGCTCGGTCGCGCTCGGCGTCGTGCTGCTCGGCGAGCGCCCCGGCGCCCTGCAGCTCACCGGCGTCGTCGTGATCGTCGCCGGCATCGTGATCGCGACGCGCCGGGTTCCGTCCCGCGCGCTTGGCTGAGCCGCACCGGGGTACCTCCGCCGTAGCGCGGGCACGAACTGGCACGCGACGCTCCGGGTCGGCACGGAACACCGACTGCGCCGCCGTGCCGTGCGGCGGCGGTAGTGTCCGTCGTGGGCCTCTGCAACAGGTCGACAGAAGGAGGATGGGGTATGGGACGGATGGTGCCACTGCAGGTGACCGTCAACGGGCGATCGCACGCCACGGAGGTCCCCGCGCGGCTGCTCCTCGTGCACCTGCTGCGCGACGAGCTGGGCCTCACCGGCACGCACATCGGCTGCGACACCTCCAACTGCGGGGCGTGCACGTGCCTCGTCGACGGGGAGTCGGTCAAGACCTGCACGGTCCTGGCGGCCCAGTGCGAGGGCGCGGAGATCACGACGATCGAGGGCATGACCGGCCCCGACGGGGAGCTGCACGCGCTGCAGGAGGGCTTCTGGGCCGAGCACGGCCTGCAGTGCGGCTACTGCACGCCCGGGATGATCATGGCCGCCGCCGACCTGCTGGCCCGCCGAGAGGGCGACGGGCCGATCTCCGAGGAGGAGGTCCGCAAGGGCCTGGAGGGCAACCTGTGCCGCTGCACGGGCTACCACAACATCGTCAAGGCCGTCCAGGCGGCCGCCGAGGCGACGCGGGGGGTGGCGGCATGACCGTCACCGCCGCCGAGCCACAGGGAGGGGCGTCACGATGAGCACCGTCGAGGATCGACCCACGAAGTCCGTCGGTCAGTCGCTGCGCCGCAAGGAGGATCCGCGCCTCATCACGGGCCGCGCGACGTACGTCGACGACCTGACGCTGCACGGGATGCTCTACATGGCCGTGGTCCGCTCGACCGAGGCCCACGCGAGGATCGTCTCGATCGACGGGTCGGCCGCGCTCGAGCGCCCCGGCGTCCGAGGGGTCTTCACGGGCGAGGACTTGTCCGACCTGCTCGCCCCGCTGCCGATGGCCTGGGCGCCGCCCGGCGTCGAGATCAAGAGCCCGGAGCGCTGGCCGCTGGCGCGCGACCGCGTCTGCCACGTCGGCGACGCCGTCGCGATGGTCGTCGGCGAGGATCGCTACGGCGTCGTCGACGCCGCCGCGGCCGTCCAGGTCGAGTACGAGCCGCTGCCGGTCGTCGTCGACGTCGAGGAGGCGCTCAAGGACGAGACGCTCGTCCACGAGTCGCTCGGGACGAACAAGGCGCACGAGTGGTCGATGGGCGGCGGCGACGTCGAGCAGGCGCTGGCCGACTCCGACGTCGTCATCGAGCGGCGGATCGTCAACCACCGCACGGCGGGCGCGGCGATCGAGCCGCGCGGCTGCATCGCGGAGTACCGCGCCGGCTCGCTGACGGTCTGGTCCTCGACGCAGGTGCCGCACCTCGTGCGGCTGTTCTTCGCCGTCCAGATGGGCATCGGCGAGGACCGCGTGCGGGTCATCGCGCCCGAGGTCGGCGGCGGCTTCGGCAGCAAGCTGCAGGTCTGCGCCGAGGAGACGCTCTGCGCGTGGGCGGCCAAGAAGCTCGACCGGCCGGTGAAGTGGATCGAGACGCGCTCGGAGAACATGGCGGTCTCCCATCACGGCCGCGACCAGGTCGACTACGTCCGCATGGGCGCGAAGTCCGACGGCACGATCACCGCCTTCCACGCGAAGATCATCCAGGACCTCGGCGCCTACTTCGGACTGCTGACGCCGATGATCCCGGAGCTCGGCGCCTTCGTCATGACCGGGTGCTACAAGATCCCGGCGGTCAAGACCGACATCGTCGGGGTGCTGACGAACAAGTTCTTCACGGACGCGATCCGCGGCGCGGGCCGCCCGGAGATGACGCACATGCTCGAGGTCACGATCGACCAGCTCGCCGAGGAGCTGGGCATGGATCCGCTCGAGGTGCGGCGCAGGAACTTCATCGCGCCGGGCGACTTCCCATACGAGACGCCGTACGGGATCACGTACGACTCGGGCAACTACGAGGCGGCCCTCGACCGGGCGCTGGAGATCGTCGACCTCGACGCGTTCCGCGCCGAGCAGGCGAAGCTGCGCGAGCAGGGCGTCCTGCGCGGGATCGGCTTCTCGACGTACACCGAGATCTGCGGCCTGGCGCCGTCGCGGGCGGTCGGTCCGTCGGGCTTCGGGCTCGGGATCGGGCTCTACGAGTCGGCGCTCGTGCGGGTGCACCCGACCGGCTCGGTGACGGTCTTCACCGGCTCCTCGCCGCACGGCCAGGGGCACGAGACCGGCTTCGCGCAGATCGTCGGCGATCGCCTCGGCGTCGATCCGAGCGTCGTCGAGGTCATGCACGGCGACACCGCGACGGGTCCGATGGGCCTGGGCACCTACGGCTCGCGCTCGCTGTCGATCGGCGGCGTCGCGTGCGCGCAGGCGGCCGACAAGATCGCGGCGAAGTGCCGCGAGATCGTCGCCCACAACCTCGAGGCCGATCCGGCCGACATCGAGATCCACGAGGGCAGGTACTCGCTGCGCGGCGATCCCGACAAGGGCATGACGCTCGCCGAGGTCGCCGGCTGCGCCTACATCGACGCCACGAACATGCCCGAGGGCATGGAGATGGGCCTCGAGCAGACGCTCATCTACGACCCGAGCAACTTCGTGTTCCCGTTCGGCACGCACGTCTGCGTCGTCGACGTCGACGCGGAGACGGGCAAGGTGAGCGTCGTGCGCTGGGTCGCCGTCGACGACTGCGGGCCGGCGATCAACCCGATGCTCATCGACGGGCAGGTCCATGGCGGCATCACGCACGGCATCGGACAGGCGCTCTACGAGCAGGTCGTCTACGACGAGCGCGGACAGCTCATCACGGGCACGTTCATGGACTACGCGCTGCCGACCGCCGACGAGGTGCCGAGCTTCGAGACCGATCGCACGGAGACGAAGTCGCCGTCGAACTACCTCGGGGTCAAGGGCATCGGCGAGGCCGGCACGATCGCGGCGACGCCCGCGATCGTCAACGCCGTCATCGACGCACTGCGCCACGAGGGCGTGTCGTACATCGACATGCCGCTGACGTCGCTGCGCGTCTGGCAGGCGCTCGAGGAGGCGCGCGGCCGCGGCGACGGGCCGCGCGACAGCGAGCAGGGCGTGTCGCTGCCCGACCAGGGCGAGGGCTCCGCGGGCGCGGGTCCGGCGAACCCGGAAGGAGGTGCGGCATGATCCCCGCCGAGTTCGACTACGCCGTCGCGGAGTCCGTCGACGACGCGATCCGGCTGCTGGCCGAGGGCGGCGAGGACGCCAAGATCCTGGCCGGCGGGCACTCGCTGCTGCCGCTCATGAAGCTGCGCTTCGCGGCGCCGTCGCTGCTCGTCGACATCGCGCGGATCGCCGACCTGCGCGGGGTCCACGACGGCGGCGACGGAGTCCGCATCGGCGCGCTGACGCGGCACGCCGACCTGCAGGTGCGCGACGACCTGGGCCTGATCGCCGCGGCGGCCGGGCAGATCGCCGACCAGCAGGTGCGCAATCGCGGCACGATCGGTGGCTCGCTCGCCAACGGCGACGCGGCCGCCGACCTGCCGGCGGTGCTGCTCGCCCTCGACGGCTCGGTCGTCGTGCGCGGCTCGGGCGGCGAGCGCGAGATCGCGGCGGGCGACCTCTTCGAGGGCTACCTGTCGACGGCGATCGCGCCCGGGGAGGTGCTCACCGAGGTGCGCATCCCCGCGCTCGAGGGCTACGGCCACGGCTACGAGAAGTTCAACCGCCGCTCGGAGGACTGGGCGATGGTCGGCGTCTCGGCGCTCGTCAAGGCGTCTGACGGCGTCTGCGAGGACGTCCGCATCGGTCTCGCGCACATGGCGAGCGTGCCGCTGCGGGCGACCGCGGCGGAGGACGCGCTGCGCGGCCGGCCGCTGGACGCCGAGAGCATCGCCGCCGCGGCGGAGCTCGCCGCGGACGGCACCGATCCGCTCGGCGACCTCAACGCGACGCCCGACTACAAGCGCCACCTCGCGCGCGTGCTCACGAAGCGGGCGCTGACGGCGGCGGCCGCGGGGTGATCGCAGCCGTCGTCCTGGCGGCGGGATCCGGATCGCGCTTCGGCGGCGCCAAGCAGCTCGCCGAGCTCGAGGGGATCCCGCTGCTGGAGCACGCGCTGCGCGCCGTCGAGGCGGTGCCGGCGATCGAGCGCATCGTCGTCGTGCTCGGAGCCCGCGCGGAGGAGATCCGCGCGGGCGTCGAGCTCGGCCACGCCGAGGCGGTCGTCTGCGCCGACTGGGCGGAGGGCCAGGCGGCCTCGCTGCGCTGCGGCATCGAGGCGGTCGCCGGAGCCCGCGCCGCCGTGCTGACGCTCGGCGACATGCCGCGGATCACGCCGCAGGTCATCGCGCGCTTCGCGGACCTCGCCGCCGAGCACGGGACGCACGCGCGGGCGCGGGCCGTCTACGACGGGATGCCCGGCCATCCGGTCGTCCTGGGCAGCGCGTACTTCGAGCGGATCGCGGCGCTGCGCGGCGACATCGGCGCGCGCAACGTGCTCGAGGAGATCGGCGCGTACCCGATCGAGTGCTCGCACCTGTGCTCGGCCGTCGACGTCGACACGCCGGAGGCGCTCGAGAACCTGCGCGGGTGATGGGGCGGGCGGGCGACGGGCGGCCGCGATCGCGACGACGACGAGCGACCCCGTCGCCGCCGGCCCGACCGGCTGGCCGAGCACGTAGACGAGCACCGGCAGCGCGAGGATCGCGCCGCGCCTCCGACCGAGCCGACGACGAGCCCGGTGGCGAGCCCGAGAACCGCTGCGGCGACGAGCACGCGTGCGGCTTCGCCAGCTCTGGGTCCGGCGGCGACGCTCGGCACCCGCGCGCCCTGCGGCGGACGTGCGGCCGCAGGGATGCGGGTATGCCAAGCTGATGACGCCGACGATACGACCGTGCCTCCGAGCCCGGCGGCGCATCCTTCATAGAAGGATGGCTATCGAAAGAGCCCGACATTTCGCTTGAATTCAAAGTCAGCCAGCGCGAGGATGCTGCGATGCCCCACGTGGAGGAGACGGTCGATGCTGCCCGCGGCGAGACCGACGGACTGGCCGCCAGCCTGGAGTCGCTCGCGCTCGCGGCGGTGCGCGCCGCCGCTCTCGCCGCCGCGAAGCACGCCGGCTCCGGCGACGGCAAGGCCGCCGACGGCGCGGCGACCGAGGCCATGCGCGCGGTCCTCGGCGAGACGAAGGGCCTCGGCACCGTCATCATCGGCGAGGGCGAGAAGGACAACGCCCCGATGCTCTTCAACGGCGAGCAGCTCGGCGACGGCGACGGCCCGCGCTTCGACATCGCCGTCGATCCCGTCGAGTGCACCGACCTCTGTGCGGCCGGCCTGCCCGGCTCGCTGACGACGATCGCCTTCGCCGGCGACGGCTGCCTGTGGTCGCCGGGCCCCGGCCACTACCAGGACAAGCTCGTCGTGGGCCCCGCCGCCCGCGACGCGATCGACCTGCGCGAGGAGCCCGAGCACAACATCGAGCGCGTCGCCGCCGCGCTGGGCAAGCCCGTCACCGACATGCGCGTGCTCATCCTCGACAAGCCGCGGCACGTCGAGCTCGCCGCGCGCCTGCGCGCGATGGGCGTCTGCGTCGTCATGCCGAGCGCCGGCGACGTCGCCGGCGCGATGTTCGCGCTGCTGCCGGGCACCGGCATCGACATGCTCATGGGCATCGGCGGCACCCCCGAGGGCATCATGGCCGCCTGCGCCGTGAAGGTGCTCGGCGGCGGCATGCAGACCCGCCTGGCGCCCCAGCGCGACGACGAGCGCGAGGCGATCGCCGCCGCCGGCATCTCGACCGACGAGATCCTCGACGCCGAGCAGCTCGTCCGCGGCCCCGCGATCTTCGCCGCCTGCGGCATCACCGGCGGGACGATGCTCAGCGCGCCCCGCCTCACCGCGGGCTGGGTGTCGTCCCAGTCGCTCATCGTCAGTCCCGGCTCCTACCGCCGGATCGTCGAGAGCACCCCCGCATCAGAAGCCCAATCAGGAGGATGACCAGATGGCCCTAGTGACCATGCGACAGCTGCTCGACGAGGCCGCCGCCGGCGGGTACGGCGTCGCGGCGTTCAACGTCAACAACATGGAGCAGATCCAGGGCATCATGGAGGCCGCGCAGGAGACGCAGTCGCCGGTCATCGTGCAGGCCTCGCGCGGCGCGCGCTCCTACGCCGGCGACCGCTTCCTCTACCACCTCATGCTCGCCGCGGCAGAGACCTACCCGGACATCCCGGTCGCCCTGCACCAGGACCACGGCAACTCGCCCGAGACGTGCATCAGCGCGATCGAGCTGGGCTTCACGAGCGTGATGATGGACGGCTCGCTCGCCGAGGACGCCAAGACGCCCCTGGACTTCGAGGCCAACGTCGCCGTCACGAAGGAGGTCGTCGAGTACGCCCATGCGCGCGGCGTCACCGTCGAGGGCGAGCTGGGCACGCTGGGCGGCATCGAGGACGGCGTCGGCTCGGGCGAGATCTGCCTGACCGACCCCGCGCAGGCCGAGGAGTTCGTCGAGCGCACCGGGGTCGACGCCCTCGCGGTCGCGATCGGCACGAGCCACGGCGCCTACAAGTTCTCGCGCGAGCCCGACGGCGACATCCTCGCGATGGAGATCATCGAGGACATCCACCGCCGCCTGCCGGACACCCACATCGTCATGCACGGCTCCTCGAGCGTCCCCGCCGACATCGTCGAGCGCGTCAAGGCGGCCGGCGGCGAGGTCGACGCCGGCTTCGGCGTGCCGATCTCCGCGATCCAGCGCGGCATCGAGCACGGCGTGCGCAAGGTCAACATCGACACGGACGGGCGCCTGGCGATCACCGCCCTCATGCGCGAGCACTTCCGCGACAAGCCCGGCGACTGGGACCCGCGCGGCCCCGGCAAGGCGGCGCGCGCCGGACAGAAGCTCATCTGCATGCAGCGCATGCAGGAGCTCGGCATGGCCGGCCACGCCGGCGACTACGAGCCGATGTCGCTCGAGGACATGGCCGCGCGCTACGCCGCGGGCGTGCGCTCGGCGGCGTAGCCCGGACCCATGATCGACGTCGCGTTCGTCGGCACGGCCGTCCGCCCAGCGGGCACGGCGGTCGTGATCGACGTCCTGCGCGCGACGTCGACGATCACGCTGGCGCTGGCATCGGGCTACGAGCGCGTGCTCGTCGCCGGCAGCATCGACGCGGCCCGCGACCTGCGCGGCCCCGGCCGCGTGCTGGCCGGCGAGGTGGGCTGCGCGCGGGCGCCCGGCTTCGACCTGGGCAACTCGCCCGAGGAGACGCTGAACCCCGGTGCGCCGGATCTCGTGCTCGCCACGACGAACGGCGCGCCGGCGATCGTCGGCTCGGCGGAGGTCGCCGACGAGGTCATCGCCGCCTCCCTGCTGAACCTCGACGCGGTGCTCGCGCACCTCGACGCCGCCGACGACATCCTGCTCGTGTGCGCCGGCACCGACGGGCGCGTGAGCATCGAGGACGTCTACCTCGCGGGCCGGATCAGCGCGGCGCTCGAGGGCGAGCGAACGGACGCCGCGCGGGTCGCCGAGGCGGTCGCCGCCTCCTACCCGTCGGCGCTGGATGCGCTCGAGGCCAGCGCCGGGTCGGTCGGCCTGCGCCGCGAGGGGCTGGAGGCGGACATCGCCTTCTGCGCCCAGGAGTCGATCGTGGACGCCGTGCCCCGGCTCTCGTCCGCGAACGGCTCGATCGCCGTCCTGACACCTGCGAAAGCGGCCGCGGCGAGCCCGTCGGCGCGAAGCGATACATAGGTCTTAGGCTATGCAAAGGTCGCGATCTTTTGCTTACAACCTTTGGATAAGAGGGTAGTGTGACCATGAGCGCACTCCGAGAGAGGATGGAATGAGCACCACTGAAAAGGATGGACAGAAGAAGACCAAGAGTCGCTGGGACTCTGGGGTCACCCCGTACGCCGAGATGGGCTACTGGGACCCCGACTACGAGCCCAAGGACACCGACGTCCTCTGCGCCTTCCGGATCACGCCGCAGGAGGGCGTGGACGCGATCGAGGCCGCGGCCGCCGTCGCCGGCGAGTCGTCGACCGCGACGTGGACCGTCGTCTGGACGGACCGCCTCACGTCATACGAGCACTACCAGGCGAAGGCCTACAGCGTCGAGGAGGTTCCGGGCACCCCGGGCCAGTACATCGCGCTCATCGCCTACGACATCGACCTTTTCGAAGAGGGCTCGATCGCCAACCTGACGTCGTCGATCATCGGCAACGTCTTCGGCTTCAAGCCGCTCAAGGCACTGCGCCTCGAGGACATGCGGATCCCGGTCGCGTACGTCAAGACCTTCCCGGGTCCCCCGCACGGGATCACGATGGAGCGCGAGTACCTCGACAAGTTCGGCCGCCCGCTGATCGGCGCGACGACGAAGCCGAAGCTCGGCCTGTCCGCGAAGAACTACGGCCGCGTCGTCTACGAGGCGCTGCGCGGCGGCCTGGACTTCACGAAGGACGACGAGAACATCAACTCGCAGCCCTTCATGCGCTGGCGCGATCGCTACATCCACTGCATGGAGGCCGTCCAGCGCGCGCAGGCCGCGACGGGTGAGGTCAAGGGCCATTACCTCAACGTCACCGCGGCGACGATGGAGGACATGTACGAGCGCGCCGAGTTCGCCAAGGAAGTCGGCTCGATCATCATCATGCAGGACCTCACGGTCGGCTACACGGCTATGAGCTCGATGTCGAACTGGTGCCGCGCGAACGGCATGATCCTGCATCTGCATCGCGCCGGCCACGGCACGTACACGCGCCAGAAGACGCACGGCGTGTCGTTCCGCGTCATCGCGAAGTGGTGTCGCCTGCTCGGCGTTGACCACATCCACGCGGGCACCGTCGTCGGCAAGCTCGAGGGCGACCCGGCGATGATCATGGGGTACTACAAGACCCTGCGCGACAACTACGTCAAGAAGGACCTCGAGCAGGGGCTCTACTTCGACCAGGACTGGGCCTCGATGCCGGGTGTCATGCCGGTCGCGTCGGGCGGCATCCACGCCGGCCAGATGCACCAGCTGCTGCACTACCTCGGCGAGGACAGCATCCTCCAGTTCGGTGGCGGCACGATCGGCCATCCGATGGGCATCGCGGCCGGCGCCAGCGCCAACCGCACGGCCGTCGAGGCGATCATCCAGGCCCGCAACGAGGGTCGCGACTACTACGTCGAGGGTCCCGACATCCTCGTCGAGGCGGCCAAGGGCTGCCCCGAGCTCAACGCGGCGCTCGAGGTCTGGAAGGACATCACGTTCGATTACACCTCGACCGACACGGCAGACGTCGTCGTCACGCCGACCTCGGCGTAGGGGAGAGAGCAGACATGAGACTCACACAGGGACAGTTCTCCTTCCTGCCGGACCTGACCGACGAGCAGATCGAGGCGCAGATCAAGTACGCGCTGCAGAACGGCTGGTCGATCATGGTCGAGTACACCGACGACCCGCACCCGCGCAACTCGCTGTGGGAGATGTGGGCGCAGCCGATGTTCGACCTCGGCGAGGACGAGGCCGATGTCGTCATGCGCGACGTCAACGCGTGCCGCGAGGCGTACCCGCACCTCTACGTCAAGATCGTCGCGTACGACCGGTCGCTCGGCCGCCAGACCTCGGCGATGTCGTTCATCGTCAATCGCCCCGAGCACGAGCCGGGCTTCCGTCTGGAGCGTCAGGAGGTCAACGATCGCGTGATCCGCTACACGATCCACTCCTACGCCGGCCTGAACACGCCGCACGGCGAGCGCTACGGCGGCGGCGGCGAGACCGGCACGATGACGGGCGGCAAGTCCGGCGTGCAGTCGAACGGCTCCTCGACGGATTAGAACCGTGGCCCAGACGCTCGAAACCCTCCCGGAGAAGCTCGAAGACGATGTCGACGGCGGCGACGCCGTCGAGAGCGTGCTCGCCCAGCTCGATCGCGAGATGGTGGGCCTGGGCCCGGTGAAGGAACGGATCCGCGAGATGGCGGCGCTGCTGGTCATCGACCAGCTGCGCCGCGACGCGGGACTGGAGTCCTCGCGCCCGTCGCTGCACATGACGTTCACGGGCAATCCGGGAACCGGCAAGACGACGGTCGCGCTGAAGATGGCCGAGATCCTCTACAAGCTCGGCTACATCGACAAGCCCAAGGTCGTCTCGGTGACCCGCGACGACCTCGTCGGCCAGTACGTCGGCCACACCGCTCCGAAGACCCGCGACGTGCTCAAGCGCGCCAAGGGCGGCGTGCTGTTCATCGACGAGGCGTACTACCTCTACCGGCCCGAGAACGAGCGCGACTACGGCCAGGAGTCGATCGAGATCCTGCTGCAGGTCATGGAGACCGAGCGCGAGGACCTCGTCGTCATCCTCGCCGGCTACAAGGACCGGATGGAGACGTTCTTCAAGTCCAATCCCGGCATGGGGTCGCGCGTCGCCCACCACCTGCACTTCCCGGACTTCACGCCCGAGGAGCTCGTGCAGATCGGCGACCTCATGATGGAGCAGTTGCAGTACAAGTTCGACGACGAGGCCCGCGAGGCCTTCGAGGCATACATCATGCGGCGCTTGGAGCGACCGCGTTTCGCCTACGGTCGCAGCATCCGCAACGCCATCGATCGCGCGCGCATGCGCCAGGCCGGTCGCCTCTACCCCGACCGGAGCGACCTGAACAAGGACGACCTGATGACGATCAAGGCCGAAGACATCCTTGCCAGCTCGCTGTTCGATGAGGACGGCGAATCCCCCGGAGACGACGACACGCCGACCGCCCCCGGAAACCAAAGCTAGCTCGAGGAGCAACCAGTGCCCCGACCGATCATCCTCGGCGTCGTCGGAGACTCCGCGACCGGCAAGACGACGCTCAGCCGCGGACTCGTCCGCATGCTGGGCGAGAACAACGTCACGCACGTCGCCGCCGACGACTACCACCGCTACGACCGCCGGCAGCGCGCGGAGCACCAGATCACGCCGCTGCATCCGGACTGCAACTACATCGACATCATGGAGCGCCACTTCGCCGAGCTACGTGGCGGCAACGCGATCCTCAAGCCGGTGTACCAGCACAAGGACGGCACGTTCGGTCCGCCGGTCTACACCAAGCCGAAGCAGTTCACCCTCATCGAGGGTCTGCTCGGCTACCACACCCCCGCGCTGCGGGACTGCTACGACGTGCGCGTCTTCCTCGCGCCGCCGGAGGAGCTGCGGCGCGCCTGGAAGGTCCAGCGCGACTGCTCCCGGCGCGGCTACACGACCGACCAGGTGCTCGAGGAGCTCGACCGGCGAGAGCCGGACTCCGAGCTGTACATCCGCCCGCAGCAGCGCTGGGCCGATCTCGTCGTCTCCTTCAAGCCCGGCAGCCGCGGCGACCAGGAGCACCTCGACGCGGAGATCATGCTGCGCAAGGGCCTCGTCCACCCCGAGCTGGCCGAGTTCGCCGAGGACGGCGGCAAGGGCGTGCGGGTCGACGAGACCGAGCACGAGGCGCGCTTGTTCGTCCCGGGCGACATCGATCCCAAGCTGGGGTCGGCGATCGAGGAGTCCGTCTGGGAGCGGATGCACTTCGCCAGCCATCTGCGCTCCGAGCGCCTCGGCGAGTTCACGGTCGGCACGGAGCTGCACCGCTCCGAGTCGCTGGCCATCGTCCAGGTGCTCGTGCTCTACCACCTCGTCACGGCGCGCGCGACCGTCGCGCTCGGCGGCGAGGGCACGCGCGCCGACTCGGCGTCCGAGGGCCAGGCCACCCCCGCGACCTCGTCCTCCTAGCGCCCGCCGGCCGCCGGCGCCCATCACGCGCACCGAGGGCCCGCGGAGACCGCGGGCCCTTCGTGTTCATGCGCGCAAGCGGGTGGGGTCCGCCCGCCGCAGGAGTATGCTCGTATCAATTGATACGAAGCCTGTGGAGGCAACATGTTCGTACGTGACGGAATGAACCGGATCGTGGTGACCGTCGGACCGGGTCACACGCTGCGCGAGGCGGCCCGGCGCATGACGGAGTCCGATGTCGGCGCGGCCGTCGTCATCGACCCCGACGGAGAGGGCCCCGGCATCATCACCGAGCGCGACCTCCTGCGAGCCAGCGGCCGCGGGGAGAGCCACGATCAGGAGCTCGTCAAGGCTCACATGACGCAGCGCCTCGTCTACGCGGCAGCCGACTGGTCACTGGAGCGCGCGGCCGAGGAGATGGTGCGGGCCCGCTTCCGTCACGTGGTCGTCCTCGACGGCGGCGAGGTCGTGGGCATCCTGTCGATGCGCGACATCGTGCGCTGCCTGCTCGAGAGCGGCGCCATCGTCGCGCCGGCACCCGAATCACGGCGAAATTCGATGGGTTCCGCCGCTCGGGTCTGAGATGCTGCTGACTCGTAGCATTTGTCACAAACAGGGGAGCCGAAGATGACAGGGACAGTCCGACGCGTGCTCATCGTCGCCAACCGGACCGCGACGACGGACGACCTCATGGAGACCGTCCGCCGGCACGCAGACGCTCGGCCCTCGACCTTCCATCTCCTCGTCCCAGCCACGCCGCGCGGCCTGCACCGCGTCGTCGACCCCGAGGTCGCCGGCCGCGATGAGGCGGCGGCGCAGCTCGAGCTTGCGCTCGAGCGCCTGCGGGAGGCGGCCGGAGCGGACGTCACCGGGCATGTCGGCGACGCGGACCCCATGGCGGCGATCTCCGACACGCTCCATGCGCGTGAGGTCGACGAGATCATCATCTCGACGCTTCCGCGCCGTCTCTCGCGGTGGATGCACCTCGACCTGCCGAGCAAGGTTCGCGGTCTCGGCAGGCCCGTCGTGCACGTCGAGGCGATCCGCCCCCCCGAAGACGACGTCGTCGACGACGAGGCCGCGTAGCCCGGCGCCCCGCCCGCCGGGCTCGCGGTCGAGCGGGCCGGGCCTGCGCCGGTGTGTTCGCGCGCGGCTAGCGCGGGCGCTTGCCGGCCGCCGGGCCTTCGTTGCCGGAAGCGGCCTCGAGCGCCTGGCGGGCGGCGGGCGACGCCGCGAACGACATGAACCGCTCGACCGCGGTGCGGCGCGGGCCGACGGTCGAGCACATCGCGTACCAGCGCCGCGCGGCGGGGCGGTGGCGCACCGGCAGGGCGGCCAGGAGGCCATGCTCGAGCTCGACGGCGACGGCGGCGCGCGAGATGAACGAGATGCCGAGCCCGGCGCGCGCGGCCTGCTTGATCGCCCCGTTGGAGCCGAGCGTCAGCGTCTGCGGCTCGAGCGCGGCGGCCGCGAGGTACTCCTCGTTGACGATGCGCGTCCCCGAGCCCGGCTCGCGCAGCAGCCAGACGCGGCGCTCGACCTCGGCCGCGTCGACGGTGCCTCCGCCCGCGTGCGGATCCTCCGGCGAGGTGATGAGCACGAAGTCGTTCGTGAGGATCGCGGTCGACTGGATGCGCGGATCGCGCGGCGGGCGGCCGCCGATCGCGACGTCGGCGCGATGGTCGAGCACGAGGTCGAGCACCTGCTCGCGGTTGCCGACCGCGAGCGTCAGGCCGATCGCGTCGTTGGTCTCCGAGAACGCGCGCATGAGCGGCGGGACGAAGGACTCGGCCGCGGTCGTGACGGCTGCCAGCCGCAGGCGGCGGTCGGCGAGGTGGGCAGCCTCGCGCGCGGCGCGCCGGCCCTCCTCGAGAAGGCCGATGACGTCGGCGGCGAACGGCGCGAACGCGTTGCCCGCCGCCGTCGGCCGGATGCCGCGGCCCTCGCGCTCGGTGACGGGCGTGCCGAGCTCGCGCGAGAGCGCGGCGACCGCCGCCGAGACGGACGGCTGGGTGACGACGAGCTCGTCCGCGGCGGCGGTGACGGAGCCGCCGCGCATGACCGCGAGGAAACTGCGCAGCTGCGTCAGAGTGATAGACACCACACGTACCTTACTAAGGAAAACAGAGAATTCCTACGATACCGATCGGTACCGCTGGTGGCATCCGTCACGTAGCGAGGTACCAGTCTCCCAAAGCGGGCGCCAGGAGGGGCTGCCGTCGCGCCGGTAGCCCGGCCGCACCCCGCGATCGGGACCGGCCCCGATCGCGGGAGCCGCCATATGCCCGCCGCGCGCGAAGGGTCAGGCGCCGGCGAGCATCGGACGGCGCCCACGCACGTACCACGCCCGGGCACTCAGCTCGAAGGGGCCCTCGGGTCGCCCGAGCCGCTCGAAGAACGCCTCGCGGATCCGCGCGCGCCCGCCCGCATCGAGGCGCTCGAGGTAGACCCCGGGGCCGCCGTCGGGGATGGTCATCGGCTCCCAGGCATCGTCGAAGCCGGCGTATGCGGCGGTGGCGACGAGCTCGCCCGTCGTCACGTCGACGAGCCCGGCTCGCCGCCAGAGCGCGTCGAGCTCGTCAGCCGTCGCGTTCGGACGCGTCGCGGCCTGATCGTTGGCCGCGGCGCCGGCCGGATCGACGTCCGCCGCCGCGTCCCAGAACGCGCGCAGCACCGTCATGCCGCCGGCGAAGTCCCACACGCACGTCGACACGAGCCCGCCGGGCCGCGCCACGCGGCGCATCTCGCAGGCGCCCCGCTGTGCATCGTCCATGAGGGAGACGACGAGCTGGGCGAGCACGGCATCGAACTCCCCGTCGCCGTAGGGCAGCGCCTCCGCCGGGGCGACGTCGAAGCGGATCTCCGGCAGGCGCGCCGCGGCGCGCGCGAGGGCGTCGCCGTCGGGATCGACGCCGACGACGCCGCGCGGCCCGACGAGCTCGGCGAGCGGGGCGGTGAGCGCCCCGGCTCCGCAGCCGACATCGAGCACGCGCCAGCCCGGGCGCACGCCCGTCGTCTCGATCAGGACACGCGCCAGCTCGCCGCCGTAGCGGCCGATCCGGCGCTCGTATCCCGGCTGGCTCGCCATCGGCGTCTCGTCAGGCCGACGCTACCGGGGGACGGCGCCCAGCGGTCCGACGTCGACCTCGAGTCCCGAACGGTGCTCGGGCGCGCGGGCTGTCGGCAGGCGTCGAGACGTCCCGAAGGGCCGGCGCTACCGCTGAGCCTGTAGCCGTTGCTAGATCTCCGGGCGCGTGAACCGCCAGGCCCTTCCCACGCGCCGGCGTCGGCGCCGCCAGGCCCGTCCCGCGCGCCAGCGTCGGCGCCGCTCGTGCAGCGTCGCCGACGACAAGCGGTAGCGGCTCCGCGAGCGCGGCCTGCCTACGGCCGCGGCACTCACCCGTCGACGGGATGTCCGCAGCGCGGGAGTCGCGTTTGAGGCAAGGCGTCGGGCGATGACTAGGTCGGCTGCCTGGACGAGCGGCAGCGGTGCGCGGCGGTCGCAACCCGGCGACACGCAGCAACTGAAGCGCGGCCGGCGAGACCGCCGGATCGGGGAGCGGATCGAGACGCTTCCTCCGTGCTGACTGCGGCGCGACGTAGCCTCTGCGGTCGTGTCGGCTATCGGGGTGCTGCGTGAGGGGCCGCTTCACGCTGCGGTGCAGGCCCTGCTGGCGCAGCCGGGCGATCGCCTGGAGGTGCCGGTCGGCCGGTTCGTGATCGATCTGGTTCGTTCTGACGGCGAGCTGGTCGAGGTGCAGACGGGGGGCTTCGGTGCGCTGGGCAGGAAGCTCGACGTGCTGCTGGACGAGCATCGCATCCGGGTCGTGCATCCGGTCGCGGCCGATCGGCGGATCGTGCGCGTCGACGAGCACGGCCAGGTGCTCGGTTCGCGGCGGTCGCCGAAGCGCGCGACGGTGGTGGCGGTGTTCGACGAGCTCGTTGCGTTCCCGTCGCTGCTGACGCATCCGAACCTCACGATCGAGGTGCTGCTGCTGCGTGAGGATCACATCCGCCGCGCGCAGCCGACGACGACGCGGGGTCGCACCCGAGATCCGGGAGAGCGGCGACTCGTCGAGGTCGTCGACCGGGTCGAGCTGCGCACGCCGCAGGACATCCTCGCGGCGCTGCCCGCCGCGCTACCGCTCGAGCCGTTCAGCACCCGCGAGCTCGCGGCCCTGCTGCGCTGCAGCACGATGCTGGCGCAGCGCACGCTGTACTGCCTGCGGGCGATCGGGCTCGTCGAGCCGGCCGGCATGCGCGGCCGTGCCCCGCTGCACGCGCGCACGTGACCGGGACGTCGAGGACCGCGCACCCCAGACGACCGGTGGCCGACGAGCGTTCTCCGGCGATTGCGGCGCACTCGGTCCGACGGCGGCCTCGGACCACGCGCGTACCGTGCGGCGAATCGCGCGTGAGCCCGCTGAGCCAGCCGCGTGGCCATCGCGCGCGACGCGCCGCGCCGACCTCCGCTCCGAGGGCTGCGCAGGACACAGTCCGTTCCTTGCGTCCAGGCGCGGGCTGGTCTCGGCCGCGCGAAGCGTCCCGCTGGCGGACGGACGCATTGCGCATGACCTCCGGGCGCGGAGGGACGGCCCGTGAGGGGTCGTGCGCGAAGCGTCCCGCTGTGGGACGCAATCCACCTGACCCCGGGCTCGGAGGCCGGCGCGGGAGGGGTTCTGCGCGAAGCGTCCCGCTGTGGGACGCAATCCGCATGACCCCTCGATCGCGCGCTCCCAACCATCACGCCGCGCCTGCGCCGGTGCGCGGGCGCGAGTCGCACCATCAGCGCGACGCTCACGACGACCGCGGCGCCACACGCATTGCCGCCGCACGAACCGAAGACCCGTTTCTCGCCTGCCCGCAAGCGCCGGCCCGGCGCCCGCACGACCGGATCCCACGGATCTTTCCGAGGCATGGGAAGTGGCGCCTAGGGTTCTCCCGAACCAACGCGGGCAACAAAAAACCCCGTATGTGCGAGGTTTTTTGCCGAAGCGGATGAAGGGACTCGAACCCTCGACCTTCTGCATGGCAAGCAGACGCTCTAGCCAACTGAGCTACATCCGCGAGGGCGGCGGATTATAGCCCGGCCGGGGATGGCCGGTCAGCGCGATCGCCGCCCGTCCCGCCCGCCGGCGCGATCGCGGCGTCCGGCCGCGGGGCGGAGGGTGCGGGAACCCGCACCGCCCGGTGCGCGAGACCGCCATCGGGGGTGCGCGATCACCTGGGTAGAGCCTGCAACGGGTCGGCGGGTAACGGCAGCGAATCAGGTCGCTAGCCCCGATGTAACGCACGAGGGCCTCTGCGACCTTTCTAGGCGTTGAACGGTCACGACGTGACCAAGGGGCCAACGAATAGGGGCAACACATGCTGCCAGACGCAGCGATCATGCGCTTGCCGAGCAACGGCACGGAACGCGCACGACGGCAGGGCGGGAAGAACTCATGAGCGTGGATCTCCGAGATCCTCGGCCGGCGCTTGCCGTCGTGCCGAGCGGTTGCGAGCCGCTGCTCGTGGCGGTCGCCTCTGACCAGTCGGCCTCCGATCGCATCGAAGCCGTGCTCGAGCGCGACGGCATGATCGTCGAGACGCGCACGCTCGCCGTCGACGATCTCGGCCACGGCCGCTCGCCCGATCCGGACGTGCTCGTCGTCGCCTTCGGGCGCGGCATCACCGAGCGCGACCAGCAGATGCGCCGCCTGCGCCGCAGCCTTCCCAACACTCGTCTCGTGGCGGTCATGCCCGAGGACTCGCGCCGCGGCGTTCGCCGCGCGCTCGAGGCCGGCGCCGACGGCGTCGTCTTCGAGGCCGAGGTCGAGGTCGCGCTCACGCTGACGATCCGCGCGGTCCTCGCCGGCCAGACCGCCGTCCCGGCCGCCGGCCGGCACGAGGTCGACCGCCCGACGCTGTCGGGCCGCGAGAAGCAGGTCCTCGGGATGGTCGTCATGGGAATGAGCAACAAGGCGATCGCCTCCAAGCTGTTCCTCGCCGAGAGCACCGTCAAGTGCCATCTCTCCTCCGCCTTCTCGAAGCTCGGCGTGCGCTCGCGCAACGAGGCCGCCGACCTGATCCTGCACTCCGGCGCGGGACTGGGCCTCGGCCTCGTCGCGCAGCCGAACGCCTTCGGCGCCTCAGAGGCGGGCGACCGATGACCCCGACCGGCACGCAGCGCAACGGAGAGGCAGCGGCATGAAGCGCCTTGTGATCGTCGCGGACCATTCGCTGGTCGCCCACAGCATCAAGCTCGCGCTCAAGCAGACCGCGGGCTTCCAGGTCGTCGGCGTCGTCGACGGGCGGTGCACCACGCGCGACGCGCTGCTGGACCTGCGTCCCGACGTCGTGCTCGTCGACGACATGCACGATCCCCGCACCCCGGAGGCCAGCGAGGCCGATCACGCGCTCGCCCGCCTGCGCGAGGCGCAGGAGCACGTGCCGACCGCCCAGCGCCTGCTGCTCACGCTGCGGATGAACGAGGCCTGGATGACCGAGGTCTTCGACGCCGGCGCCCACGCGGTGCTGTCGAAGTCGATGCACCCCGTCAGCCTCGGCACGATGCTGCGCGAGGTCGTGCGCGGCAACGTCGTGCACCGCTTCGAGCGCCGCCCGGCCGCGGTGATCGCCGACTGCCCGCTGACCCTGCGCGAGAAGGAGATCCTCGCGCTCGTCGCAGAGGGCGCGACGAACGGGCAGATCGCCCGGATGCTCTGGGTGACCGAGCAGACGGTGAAGTTCCACCTCTCCAACACGTATCGCAAGCTCGGCGTGGCCAACCGCACCGAGGCGAGCCACTACGCACACGTCAACAACCTCGTCACGGCAGCTGAGGCACTTGCCTGCTGAACGAGGCATCACCAGCGCAACGCATGAAGCCGCGCGCGATCCGAACATCGAAACCAGGGGAAACAGAACAATGAACCGCGAGCCACGGACAGCGCTCCCGATGCCTGAGGCCGACACGCCATGGGCGGGCGGGACGAAGGATCGACTCGTCGCAAAGTCGACCGTCGACTCCTCACCCGAGATCGAGCGTCTCGTCAGCCGCGCGGTCACGCGCGCCAAGCAGGGCGACCGCGACGCGGTCCGCTTCCTGTACCTGCGCTACGCCGACAACGTCTTCGGCTACGTCCGCACGATCGTGCGCGACCACCACGACGCCGAGGACGTCACGCAGCAGGTGTTCGCCAAGCTGATCACCGCGATCGCGAAGTACGAGCCGCGCGGGGTGCCGTTCGTCGCCTGGCTGCTGCGGATGTCCCACAACGTCGCCGTCGACGCCGTGCGCGCACGTCGCACGACGCCGGCCGAGGAGATCTACGGGCCCGACGAGTCGGCCCCCGACGAGGACGCGCCCGAGCGTGCCCGCTCCCTGCACGCCGCGCTCGCCTCGCTGCCCGAGGACCAGCGCCAGGTCGTCGTCCTGCGCCACGTGCTCGGTCTCTCGCCCGTCGAGATCGCCGAGCAGCTCGGCCGCACGAACAGCTCCGTCTACGGGCTGCACCACCGCGGCCGGCGCGCCATGTGCGCCGAGCTCGAGCGGCTGGACTCCACGCCCCTGACGGCGGCGCGCGGCCGGCTGGCGGTGGCGGCATGAGGACGCTGGTCACCGGCGGCGCGGGCTTCATCGGGACGCATCTCGTCGACGAGCTGCTGCGGCGCGGCGACGAGGTCGTCGTGCTCGACTCGCTCGAGGAGCAGGTCCACGGCGGACAGCAGCCCGAGCTCCCCGCAGACGTGGAGTTCATCCACGCCGACTGCGCCGATCCCGGCGCGTGCGATCGCGCGCTCGCCGGCGTCGACCGCGTCGCGCACCTCGCCGCGATCGTCGGCGTCGGCCAGTCGATGTACGAGATCGCGCGCTACACGCAGGGCAACACGATGGCGACGGCGGTCTTCCTCGAGCGCCTCATCGCGATGCGCGAGCTGCCGCAGCGCCTCGTCGTGGCCTCGTCGATGTCGATCTACGGCGAGGGCGAGTACTCCTGCCCCGAGCACGGTCGCATGGCGCCGCTCCCGCGGCCCGAGGCGCAGCTGCTGCTGCACGAGTGGGAGGCGACGTGCCCGCAGTGCGGCCACGTGCTCACACCGGTCGGCACGAGCGAGACCAAGCCGCTGATCCCCACCTCGATCTACGCGATCAACAAGCGCGACCACGAGGAGATGTGCCTCGTCACCGGCGCCGCCTACGGCATCCCGGCGACGGCGGTGCGCTTCTTCAACGTCTACGGCCAGGGCCAGGCGCTCTCGAACCCGTACACCGGGGTCGCGGCGATCTTCTCCTCGCGCCTGATGAACGGCAAGGCGCCGATCATCTTCGAGGACGGCGAGCAGTCGCGCGACTTCATCCACGTGTCGGACATCGTGCGCGGCATCCTGCTCGCGCTGGAGACCGACGCGGCGGCCGGTCACGCCGTCAACCTCGGCACCGGCCGCCAGACGACGATCGCGCACGTCGCCCAGGTGATCTCCCAGGGCCTCGGCGTCGAGATCGAGCCCGAGATCGCCCACCAGTACCGGGCCGGCGACATCCGCCACTGCTTTGCCGACCCGACGCGGGCGCGCGAGCTGCTCGGCTTCGAGACCCAGGTCGCCTTCGAGGACGGCATGGCCGCCCTCGTGCGCTGGCTCGAGGACCAGGAGGCCGAGGATCGCGTCGAGGCCGCCGCGAACGAGCTCGCCGCGCGGGGACTCGCCCGATGAGCGCGGATCTCGCCATCGTCATCGTCTCGACGAACGAGGCGAAGTGGCTGCGGCCGTGCCTGAGCACGGTGTTCGCGCAGGCCGGCGACGCGACGCTCGACGTCGTCGTCGTCGACAACGAGTCGACGGACGGAACGCGCGAGCTCGTCGAGCGCGACTTCCCCGCCGCGCGCGTCGTGGCCTCCGCCAACCACGGCTTCGGCCACGCGAACAACCGCGGCGCGGTCACCTGCGACGCGCGCTACGTCCTGTTTCTCAACCCCGACACGGAGATCGTGAGCGGGACGTTCGGCGAGCTCGTCGCGATGATGGACGCGCGGCCAGCCGTCGGCCTGGCGGGCGTCAAGCAGCTCACCGGCGACGGCGAGCTGTGGCCGACGATCCGCTACTTCCCCGGTCCGGTCCGCGCCGCCTGCGAGGCCCTGTGCTCCGCGCGCTGGCCCGTCAAGCCGCCGTGGTCGACCGAGCTCGAGCGCGACCTGAGCGTCTACGACTCCGAGCGCGCCTGCGACTGGACATCGGGCTCGTTCATGCTCTGCCGCCGCGAGGCGCTGCTCACCGGCGGCCTCATGGACGAGCGCTTCTTCATCTACTCGGAGGAGCCCGACCTCTCCCTGCGCATGAAGCGCGCCGGGTGGGAGACGCGTCACCTGCCGGCGATGACGATCATCCATCACGCGGGCAAGGGCGGGGTGCGGCCGAAGATGGTCGCCCAGGACGCCTACACCCGCGTGCAGTACGCCCGCAAGCACTTCGCTCCCGCGACGCGCGCCGCCTACCTCGGCGCCGTCGGACTGCGGCACGCGATCCGCGCCGTGGCGCCCGGCGGCGACGCGGGCGGCGCCGACCGGCGCGCGGCCGCGCGCCTCGCGCTCGCGACGATGACCGGTCGCGCGAAGCCGCCCTTCGGCGAGCCCCCCGTGACGGCGCTGGCACCCGGCGCCGCAGACGTTTCCCACGCGGCAGACGACACGGATGTCGCCTCTGACCGCGATCACTCCCGCAGCGCCGAGCCGCAGCTCGAGCGTCGGATGACCGAAAGGGCCACGGCATGATGCCACCCACCGCACTGCAGCAGGCCGGTCCGATCCCGGTCATGCGCCTCGACAACGTCGACCCGGCGCAGATGGAGGAGATGCTGGCGGCCGTCGAGCGGATCGCCCGCAAGGGCGCCTTCTCGATGGGCCCGGAGCTCGAGGCCTTCGAGGCCGAGTTCGCCGACTACAACGGCATCGCGCACAGCGTCGGGCTGTCCTCCGGCACCGAGGCGCTCGTGCTCGCGCTCCGCGCGCTGGAGATCGGCCCCGGCGACGAGGTCATCGTACCCGCGAACACGTTCATCGCGACCGCCGAAGCCGTCAGCCTCGTCGGCGCGACGGTCGTGCCGATCGACGTCGATCCCGACACGCACCTCATGACCGCGGCCGGCGTCGAGGCGGCGATCGGCCCGCGCACGCGTTGCGTCATCCCCGTGCACCTCATGGGCTCGACGGTCGACATGGACCCGATTCTCGCCGTCGCGCGGGAGCACGACCTGCGCGTCGTCGAGGACACCGCCCAGGCGCACGGCGCGCTGCTGCGCGGCAAGCGCGTCGGCACGTTCGGCGACATCGGCTGCTTCTCGTTCTACCCGACGAAGAACCTCGGGGCATGGGGCGACGGCGGCGCGATCGTCACCGCCGACGACGAGCTGGCCGACCGCGTCAAGCTGCTGCGCTGCCACGGCGAGCGCCCGCGCTATCACCACGAGATCGTCGGCACGACGGCGCGCCTGGACGCGCTGCAGGCCGCGGTCCTGCGCATCAAGCTGCGCGACCTCGACGCGGTGACGGACGAGCGCCGCCGCCTCGGGGCCGCCCTTCGCGACGGCCTGCAGGGCACGAGCGTCGGCCTTCCGGAGCCCGCGTGCGACGGCGCCGACCACGTCTACCACTTGTTCATCGTGCGCACCGACGACCGCGACGGTCTCCGTGAGCACCTCACCAGGGAGGGCGTCAGCACCGCCGTCCACTACCCGGTCCCGGTTCACCGAGTCGGGGCGTACGCAGACCTCGGCCTCGCGGCCGGCAGCCTCCCGGTTGCCGAGCGCCTGGCCGAGGAGATCTGCACCCTGCCGCTCTTCCCCGGCATGTCCGAGGACGAGACGGCGCGCGTAGTCCAGGCGGTCACGACGTTTGACAGGAGGCGAGCATGAGAGCTGTTGGCAACGCAGAGAGCAAGCCGTTCATCCAGCGCCACGTCGACGAGCGCGACGAGATGGGTCTGCTCAAGGTGGCCGTCGTCGGCTACGGCTACTGGGGCCCGAACCTGGTGCGCAACGTCATCTCGTCGTCCTCGATGGAGCTCGCGGCGCTCTGCGAGCGCGACTCCGGCCGCGCGGACGCGTTCCGCGCGCGGACGCCGGGCGTCACGATCGAGTCGGACTTCGACCAGCTTCTGCTCGATCCGTCGCTCGACGCGGTCGTCGTCGCGACGCCGCCCAACACGCACTACTCGCTGTGCAAGCGCGCGCTGCAGGCCGGCAAGCACGTCCTCGTCGAGAAGCCGATGGCCAAGACGGCGGCGCAGGCGCGCGAACTCAAGGAGCTCGCCGATCAGCGCGGCCTGGTCATCATGCCGGGCCACACGTTCCTCTACAGCCCGGCGGTCAACAAGGTCCGCGACCTCATCAACGAGGACGCCGTCGGCGAGGTCTACTTCGTGACGTCGTCGCGGATGAACCTCGGCAACTACCAGCCCGACGGCGTGGTCTGCGACCTCGCGCCGCACGACCTGTCGATCCTCATGCACTGGATCGACCGGCCCGTCGTCCAGGTGTCCGCCTCGGGGCGCAACATCTTCCAGGAGAACGTGCCGGAGACCGCCTTCATCACGCTGACGTTCGAGGGCGGGACGACGGCGAACATCCAGGTCTCCTGGCTGGCGCCGCGCAAGGTGCGCCAGATGATGATCGTCGGAAGCCGGCGGATGATCTCCTACGACGACACGCTGTCCGACGAGCCCGTGCGGCTCTACGACCGCGGGATGGAGTTCTCGACCCCCGAGAGCTTCGGCGAGTACCAGCTGACCTACCGCAGCGGCGACGTCGTGATCCCGCGCGTCGAGCCGGCCGAGCCGCTGGCGCTCGAGCTGCAGGACTTCGCCCGCGCGATGCTGACCGGCTCGACGCCGGTGTCGCACGCCCGCCTGGGCGTCGACGTCGTGACGATCATGGAGGCCGTCGAGCTGTCCCTGCGCCGGGGAGGCGACCCGATCGTCCTCAACACGACCCCCGCTGCGGCTGTAGCCTGATCGCACGATGACGGTCGTCGCGGTACTGCGCGAGCTGTGGGACCGCCGCCTGCTCGTGGCGGTCGGCTTGGCCGTGGCGACGGCCGTCTTCCTCGTGACGGCGTTCAGCGTCAAGCCGGGGCTGCCGCCGTCGTTCGAGGGGCGCCAGTACCAGGTCGGCATCGCCTCGGCGGGAGTCCTCGTGGACTCGCCGAGCTCGCTGTCGATCGATCTCAGCGGCGGTCAGAGCAAGGCCGACGTCGCCTCGCTGTCCGCGCGGGCGCGGCTGCTGGCCAACCTCATGTCCACGAGCCCGCTGAAGGATCAGATCGCGCGCCGCGCCGGTGTCGAGCCCGATCGCATGATCGCCACGGCGCCGACGGACGGGCTCGGGGCCAAGCCGTCGCCTGTCGCGACCGGGTCCACGAAGGTCAAGCCCGGCGACCCGGACGCGAACATCCTCACGGTCTACGTCAACGAGATGCTGCCGATCATCACGGCGGACGCCCAGGCCTCGTCGCCGGCGCGGGCCGCGGCCATCTCCAGCGCCGCGATCGCGGAGCTGACGTCGTACCTGCGGACGGTCGCCGCCGTCGACAAGGTGCCCGACGCCCGTCAGCTCGTCATCAGGCAGCTCGGGCCCGCGAAGTCGGCGACGGTCCAGCGCGGGCCGCGCAAACTGCTCTCGGTGATCGCATTCGTCTTCGTCCTGGGCCTGTGGTGCGCCGGCATCCTGATCGTCGCGGCCCTGGCACGCAACTGGCGGGCGGCGAGCCTCATGGACGAGCGCGCGCCGCACGCCGAGACCGACGAGGCGGCGCGACTCACGCCGGCGCCCGCGGTCCCCGCGGCGCCCGAGGGCAGCGTGACGCCCGTGGCGCCCATCGCGTCCCTGCCCCGCCGGCCGCGGCCGGCGCCGGCGCCGGCGGAGGAGGAGGAGCCCGCCACCGCCCGCTCGGCGCCTCGCTCGGCGCCGCGGACCGCGCGCCAGGCTCAGCAGGAGCTCTCAGAGCACCCGGAGCGCCCGATCCGCGCGGTCTAGGCTGCGGTCGATCCGCGCGGTCCAAGCCGCCGGTCGCGTCAGCGGCGCAGGCGCAGGCCGGACACGGTTCGCGCCTGCGAGCCGACCTTGAAGCGCACCGAGATGCTCGCGTCGCGTGAGCGGTAGAGGATCCGGCGGACCCTGCGCGGCAGCACGACGGAGACCCGGTTGACGCCCGCCTTGCGCCGGCTGACCTTGACCCTCCGCAGGCGGATGAGCTTGCGCGAGTGGATGCCGCCGCGCTTGGCGCGGCGGCCGGGGCGCAGCCTGACCCAGAACGTGAGCGTGCCCGACCTGGGAGTTCGGATCGCGAGCTTGAGGCGCCGTGTGCCGATGGCGCCGCGCAGGCTGGAGCGCACGCGGACGATCGCCGGGGCGCCGCCCGGCGTCGAGGGCGGGCCGGCGCCGATGCGCGCCCCGCGGTCGTCGCCGTCGCTCGCGTCGCCCTTGCCGAGCGAGCCGTCGGCGAGCGCGAAGCCTGTATACCCGCCGGGCTTGGGGCCGCCGACGTACGTCGGCGCGCCGCGCAGGTCGTCGGGCCCGTTGCCGCCGTGGCGCAGGAGGTTGTGGTTCTCCTCGGCGAGACCGCTGACCCGGCCGTCGCAGACGCAGATCCGCGTGATGATGTTGTCGACGACGCGGGTGCCGCGGCTGACGGGATCGCCGGACTTGTTGCCGAGGTAGAGCACGCCGCAGGGCTGGTCGTAGTCGCAGATGCCGTGGTCGAGGAACGTGTTGTGGCGGATGACCGAGCCGTTGTCCGACAGCCAGGTCACGGCGTATGGCGAGCCGTCGACGGCGAAGACGTTGTCCTCGACCGTCTCGTGGTCGCAGCCGTCGGGGCACATGACGCCGACCGAGACGTCGTGGAAGTAATTGCCCTTGATGAGGGTGCGCTCGGAGCCGTAGAGCTGGATCGAGTCCGCATGGACGTCGTCGCCGTCGATCTGCTTGATGCCCGTGAACTCGTTGTTGAGGATCCGCGTCCCATTGGAGCCGTTCTGGATGCCATCCGAGTTGCCGCCCGGCCCGAACTTCGAGTTCTGGATCGTCACACCGCTCGGCTGGCTCGTCTTCTCGGGCAGGAAGAAGCGCGCCTCACCGCAGTTGCCGCACTTGTCCCATGCGGTGTGGTGGTTGTGGTCGAAGAGGATGTTCGAGTTCGCGAGCGTGCCGGTGCGCAGCACGGTCTGGCCGTCGATCGTCGAGTTGCGGACGGTGACGTCGCGGGTGTCGTCCTGCATCTCGATCTCGCCGAGGCGCAGGCCGTCGAGTGCGATGTTCTGCGCACCCCGGAAGGCGAGCTCCATCCGCGCCTCGGCGCCCGGCTGGCGGGTGATCGTGACCATCGACGGCTTGCGTCCGCCGTCGAACCGGCCGTAGTTGCCGGAGGCGAGCAGGATCGTGTCGCCGCCCTCCGCAGCGCGCCAGACGCCGGCGAAGCTCGCCGGTGTGGCGGGGCGGACGAGGGCCTGCGCGACGGTGGGCGCGCCGGCGAGGGCGCCCGTCGCGACGAGCAGCGCGGCGAGTCCGCGTCGCCCGAGGATCCTGGACACGTGCATCGGTGAAGCTCCCCTGGTTCGTGGGTCCGGGTGGTCTGCTGATGATCGCGGGCCGCCGCGCCCGCGTGCGCCGGCGGCGTCCTGCGGATGGGTCATGGGTCTAGCGCTCGAGGGTCCGCTTGGCGCGGCGCATGGAGTGGTTGAGCGCGCCGTCCACCGCGTGCACGACGATCGAGATGCGTGCGTCGCGTGAGCGCTTGAGGGCGAGGCGGTGATCGCGCGAGAAGCGCAGCGTGACCGTCTGCTTGGCGGAGCGCTCGTACGCCACGAGCATCGGCTCGAGCTTGATGAGCCGCCGCTTGCGCGTGCCGAGCGCGCCACGCGAGGACCTCAGGGGCGAGCCGGGACGCACCTTGACGTCGACGAGCAGCAGGCTCGGCTCGAAGGAGCGCACGCGCAGCACCACGCGCCCCTTGCGACCGATCGAGCGCAGGCTGGAGAGCAGGCGGAAGGAGGGGGCCGCCACGCTCGTGTCGGGCGGGGCGGTGGCCGTGGGCCCGCTTCCCGGCAGCGACGGCAGCGCCGAGATGAGCGGAGCGATGTCGATGCCGGTCGGCAGCGGCAGCGGCAGCGGCGGCACCGGCGCCGGTGGTGGTGGCGGCACGGGCGGTGGTGGCGGCACGGGCGGTGGTGGCGGCACGGGCGGTGGTGGTGGCGGCGGCGGTGCCGGTGGCGGGGGTGGCGCCGGTGGCGGGGGTGGCGGCGGCGGGGGTGGCGGGGGTGGCGGGGGAGGCGGAGGCGGAGGCGGAGGCGGCGGCGGAGGCGGAGGCGGAGGCGGAGGCGGAGTGGCGCCGCCGAAGCGCACGCCGCGGTCCAGGCCGTCGCTGGCGTTGCCCTTGCCCAGCGAGCCCGCGGCGAGCGCGAAGCCGGCGTAGGTGCTCGGGTTCGAGCCACCCACGTACGTCGGCGTCCCCGAGAGGCTCTGCGAGCCGCCCGTCGAGCTCATCGTGAAGAGGTTGTTGCTGTCCTCGGCGATGCCGCTGACGGTGCCGTCGCACACGCAGATCCGGGTGAGGATGTTGTCCTTGACGATCGTGCCGCGGCTGACGGGATCGCCGCTCTTGTTGCCGAGGTACAGCGTGCCGCAGCGCTGGCCGTAGTCGCAGATGCCGTAGTCCAGGTAGGTGTTGTGGCGGATGACCGAGCCGTTGTCCGACAGCCAGGTCATGGCGTATGGCGAGCCGTTGATCGCGAAGACGTTGTCCTCGACCGTCTCGTGGTCGCAGCCGTCGGCGCACATGATCCCGACGGCGACGTTGTGGAACCAGTTGCCCTTGACCAGCGTGTTCTTGGAGCCGTAGAGCTGGATCGAGTCCGTGTGGGCGGAGGGGTCGGTCTGGTTGATGTCGCGAAACTCGTTGTTGAGGATGCGGACGCCGTTTCCGCCGTTGAGGATGCCGTCGGCGGTGCCGCCGTAGAAGACGGAGTTCTGGATCGTGATTCCGGTCGGCTGGTCGGTGCGCTCGGCGATCTGGATGCGGCCGTCGTAGCAGCCCGAGCACACGTTGCGGTTGGAGTGGACGTTGTTGTCGAGCAGGACGTTCGCGTTGACGAGGTCGGTCGCCCCCCCGCGCAGCACGATGCCGGCACCGTCGAAGTTCGACCTGCGGATCGTGATGTTCTTCGTCCGGTAGTCCGAGATGTAGGCGTCGGTGATCTTCAGCCCGTCGAGCGTGATGTTCGTGGCCGGGTTGAAGTTGATCGCCATGCGCGGCGTGGCGCTCGGCTGGGCGGCGATCGTCACGATCCCCGACTTCATCGCCCCCCGGAAGGTCCCGTAGTCGCCGCCGGCGAGCCGGATCGTGTCGCCCGCCTGCGAGGAGGAGAAGACGCTGGAGAAGGTCGACGTCGTCGCCGTCAGCTCGGCGGCGGTCGCAGCGCTCGTCGCCATGGCCGATGCCGTTGCCAGCACGACGACGATTCCCATGGCGCGCCTCGCGCGCCGGCCTGTGATCCGCATGTCGAGGCTCCTCTCCGGGCCCGCACGACCCTGTCGGACCTGAGTCCTATCGGCAGCTTCGACGCAGGACTTGACCGCCGCGGTCCGTCCGCGGACGCCTTGGCCGCCCCGCGCCGCCCGCGCCCGACGATCGCCGGGCGCAGGTGCGGCCGGGGACCGGCCCGCAGCGCGGACCGAGCCGTCCGCGATCGCCGGCGCTAGCGGAATCCCAGGACCTGGAAGGAGCCCATCTCGCCGCGCATCTGGCGCGGGAGGTAGCCGGTGAACAGCGTGTACGAGTGCACGGTGCCGCGGCGGCCGGCGATGCCCGCCAGCACGTCCGGCGCCAGCCTGACGTCCAGCGCGTACCGACCGCGGCGGATCGGCGCCGTGTACTCGCGCGTCTGGATCGGCTCGCCGCGTGGCTTGTAGAGCACCTGGATCCTGACGACTCCGCGCGCCTGGCGACTGATCTTGCCGCGGGCGCGCAGGCGCCTGCCGCGGATCGTCGGCCGACCCGCGGCGAGGCCGGCCTTGCGGGCGGCCGCCCGGAGGCGGACCTCCTGCGGCTGCGTGTCCCCGTCGCCCCCGTAGCTCAGCGTCAGGATCCCCGTGCCCACGCGCGCCTGTCTTCGTGACAGGCGGCTTCTGAAGACGACCCGGCGCCGGGCGGAGTCCACGGCGGCGCTGTCGCGTGCCGTCCTGCCCGCCGCCCGGAACGTCAGCTTCACCCGTCCGGAGGCACGCGCGCTGAGCGGGGCCAGCACGTCGAGCTTGCGCCGCGCGCGCAGCACCCGCGCGCGCGCCACCTCGAGCTTCGTGGCGTTGACGAGCGGCAGCAGCGGCGCGATCGCCGCGATGACGGGATCGGCGATCCGGTCCAGGTCGCCGAGGTCCGTCGTCCGGGATTCGACCACGCCGCTTCGCAGCGTGGTGATGCCGTTGAGCTCCGTCGCCGAGAGCGCGCGGTTGAACACGTGGACGTCGTCGATCCGGCCCTGGAACCACTCGCCCCAGACGGCGTTGCCACCGATCTTCAGGGGGTCGGCGCTCGTCGCGATCGACCCGGTGACCGAGCGCTGCTTGACCTGCAGGCCGTTGACGAAGACCCGCAGCGTCTGGCCGTCGTACGTCGTCGCCACGTGCGTCCACTTCTTCAGCGGCAGCGCCAGGGCGCCGGAGGCGCCGACGTCGCCGCCGGTCCGCACGAAGCCCGCGGGCTTGCCGGTGCCGTCGAACGCGTAGAGACCGTAGGCGAGACCGCCGCGGCGCTCCTTGAGCACGGCCTGGCGCCACCGGGATCCGCCGGCCGTGGGGTAGAGCCACGCTTCCAGCGTCATGCCGGTGGTCAGGTCCAGCGACGGGGCGTCAGGCACCGTCACGTAGTCGTCGAGGCCGTCGAAGCTCAGCGCGGGCCCGTTCTTGCCCAGCGACGTGCGCTTGGCGCCGATGATCGTGCCGTTGTTGTTCCTGCCCGAACCGTCGACGACGGTCTGGCCGGTGCTCTCGTCGAACCCGTAGGACGCCACGAGCCCGGGAGTCGAGCCCTGCGGCGGCGGCGGTGGTGGTGGGGCCGGTGGTGGCGGTGGGGCCGGTGGTGGCGGCGGTGGTGGGGCCGGTGGTGGCGGCGGTGGTGGGGCCGGTGGTGGCGGCGGTGGTGGGGCCGGTGGCGGCGGTGGGGCCGGTGGCGGCGGTGGGGCCGGTGGCGGCGGTGGGGCCGGTGGCGGCGGTGGGGCCGGTGGCGGCGGTGGGGCCGGTGGCGGCGGTGGGGCCGGTGGCGGCGGTGGGGCCGGTGGTGGCGGCGGTGGTGGCGGAGGCGGCGGCGGCGGAGGCGGCGGTGGTGGTGGAGGGGGCGGCGGAGGCGGCGGCGGGGGCGGAGGTGGCGGGGGCGGAGGCGGCGGGGGCGGCGGGGGCGGCGGGGTGGCGCCGCCGAAGCGCACGCCGCGGTCCAGCCCGTCGCTGGCGTTGCCCCTGCCGAGCGAGCCGAGGGCGAGCGCGAAGCCGGCATAGGAGCTCGGGTTCGCGCCGCCGAGGTAGGTCGGCTTGCCCGAGAGATCCTGCGCGCCGCTCCCGGAGCCCCCGGTGTAGAGGTTGTAGTTGGCCTCGGCGAGGCCGCTGACCGAGCCGTCGCACACGCAGATCCGGGTGAGGATGTTGTCCTTGACGATCGTGCCGCGGCTGACGGGGTCGGCGCTCTTGTTGCCGAGGTACAGCGTGCCGCAGCGCTGGCCGTAGTCGCAGATGCCGTAGTCCAGAAACGTGTTGTGGCGGATGACCGAGCCGTCGTCGGACAGCAGCGTCATCGCGTACGGCGAGCCGTTGATCGCGAAGACGTTGTCCTCGATCGTCTCGTGGTCGCAGCCGTCGGCGCACATGATCCCGACGGCGACGTCGTGGAACCAGTTGCCCTTGACGAGCGTGTTCTTCGACCCGTACAGCTGGATCGAGTCGCTGTGGGCGGAGGGGTCGGTCTGCTGGATCGCGCGAAACTCGTTGTTCAGGATGCGCACGCCGTTGCCGCCGTTGAGGATGCCGTCGGCGGTGCCTCCCGCGAACAGGCTGTTCTGGATCGTGATGCCGGTCGGCTGCTCCGTGCGCTCACCGATCTGGATGCGACCGTCGTAGCACCCCGAGCACACGTTGATGTTCTCGTGCACGTTGCTGTCGAGCAGGACGTTCGCGTTGACGAGGTCCGACGAGCCGCCGCGCAGGGCGAGCGCTCCCTCGAAGCTCGAGTTGCGGATCGTGATGTTCTTCGTGCGGTAGTCGGCGATGTAGCCGTGGATGATCCGCACCCCGTCGAGCGTGATGTTCGTCGCCGGGTTGAACATGACGACCATGCGTGGCGTCGCGCCGGGCTGGGCCGCGATCGTCACGGTCCCCGACTTCATCGCCGCCCGGAAGGTCCCGTAGTCGCCGGAGGCCAGGCGGATGGTGTCGCCGCCCTGGGCCGACGCGAACACGCTCGAGAAGTTCGACGTCGTCGCGGTGTACTCGGCCGCGGACGCGACACCGGGGGCGACGGTCAGCACGACGGCCATGGCACCCAGCATCGACGCGAACCGGCTCCGGCGCCGCGCGAGCGCGCGGCTGAGCGGCGAACCCGGGCACGCGGCGGCGCGCCCTCCCCCTGGGGCTGGGTCAAGCATGAGTGACTCTCCTGGTTGGTCCTGGTTTCGCCGCGCCCCAGCGGCGAATCACATCGCGGTCAGAGCGGTCAGCGGCAACCGCACCGCCACACCGTAGATCTGACCGACTCGCGCATACTACATTTGTCCACCCTCACGTCCAGTTCCGGCCCGACCGTCACCCGGCGGAAGCGCGAGCCGGCGACGGCCGTTGATGGGACGACGTGATCGATCTCACCTCCGGAGAACGGGTTCTCGCATGAGCGGGCCCAGCACGACCGAACGCCTGCGCCAGGCCGGCCGCCTGCTGCGCAGCGAGGGCGCGGCCGGCGTCAGCGCGCGCCTGCGCCGGCGCGCTGCGGAGGCGCTCGCGCCCGTCGCCGAGGAGCGGCTGCCGATCGACCGCGCGCACCTCGTGCGCGCCGCCGAGATCGCCGCCGCCGGCTGGGTGCTCCCCGATCCCGCCCCCCTGCGCCCCGGCGAGCCGATGACCGTCAACTGGGTCACGGTCCCCCCGAGCCCCGCCTCCGGCGGGCACACGACGCTGTTTCGGATGATCGCCGAGCTCGAGCGCGCGGGCCACACCTGCGTCGTCTACCTCGACGACCACCACGGTTGGTCGATCGACCAGCACCGCCGCACGGTGCGCGACTGCTGGCCGCAGGTGCGCGCCGACGTGCGCGACCTCGCCCGGGGCATGGACGACGCGCACGTGATCATGGCCACGAGCTGGGGCACCGCCTATCCGGTGCTCGCGTCGCCGGCAAAGGGCGCGCGCTGCTACTTCGTCGCCGACTTCGAGCCGTCGTTCTACGCGGCCGGGAGCCTGGCGATGCTCGCCGAGGCGACATACCGCTTCGGCTTCCACGGCGTGACCTTCGGGCCCTGGCTGGCGCAGCTCGTGCGCGAGCGCTACGGGATGCAGGCCGAGCACTTCGACTTCGCGTGCGACCTGGAGACCTACACGCTCGACGCCTCGCCGGCGGCCGCGGCCGCGCGGACGGGCGTCTGCTACTACTGCCGGCCGTCGACCCCGCGGCGCGCGCACGAGCTGGCCCTCGCGACGCTCGACCTCTTCGCGGCCCACCACCCCGAGGTCGAGATCCATCTCTACGGCGAGCCGTCGGGCCGCCTGCCGTTCCGGGCAACGCACCACGGCTTCCTGAGCCCGGCCCAGCTCGGCGCGCTCTACAACCGCTGCATCGCCGGGCTCGTGCTGTCGGCGACGAACGTCTCGCTCGTGCCCCCGGAGATGCTCGGCTGCGGGTGCATCCCCGTCGTCAACGACGCCGAGCACAACCGCATCGTGCTCGACAACGCGCACGTCGCCTACGCGCCCGCGACGCCGTTCGAGCTCGCCAACGCCCTCGACGCGCTCGTCGAGCGTCCCGAGGGCGAGCGCCGCGAGGCGGCCCTGGCGGCCGCGGCGAGCGTGACCGGCACGACGTGGCGACAGGCCGGCGCCGAGGTCGAGCGGATCCTGCGCGGCGTCGTCGAGTCGCGGCTGGGCCTGGAGGCCGCGCGCTCGTGACGCGCCCGAGCGTCGGGGTCATCGTGCCCTGCTACAACTACGCCGACGTGCTCGAGGGCTGCGTGACGAGCATCCTCGAGCAGGGCGGCGTCGACGTCCGCGTGCTCGTCGTCGACGACTGCTCGCCCGATCACACCCCGGACGTCGCGGCCGCGCTGGCGCAGCGCGACGAGCGCGTGCAGACGCGCCGTCACGAGCAGAACATGGGCCTCATCGCGACGGCCAACGAGGGCCTGGAATGGGCCGCCGCGTTCGACTACACAGTCCTCATCTCCGCCGACGACCTGCTCGTGCCGGGCGCGCTCATGCGCGCGACGACCGTCATGGAGCGCTCGCCGAACGTCGGCATGGTCTACGGCCGCGCGCCCTACGCCTACGTCGGCCGCCCTGCCCCGACCCCGACCGGGCGCTGGCGCAAGACGCAGGTCTGGCCCGGCTCGGAGTGGATCAGGCTGCGCTGCAAGTCGGGCTACAACTGCATCTCCTCGCCCGAGGTCGTCGTGCGCTCGTCGGTCCAGCGGCAGGTCGGCGGCTACGACCCGGGCTGCTTTCACACGAGCGACCTGAACATGTGGCTGCGCATCGCCGCGGTGTCGGACGTCGCGTACGTCCGCGGCGTCGCCCAGGCGATCTACCGCATCAACCCGGCCGGGATGTATCGCAGCGACAACAGCGACATGGTGGACCTGCGCAGCCGCCAGGCCGCGTTCGACAGCTTCTTTCGGTCCTGCTCGGACCTGCTCGAGGACGCCGACGGCCTGCGCGCGACGGTCGGCCGCGCGCTCGCGCGCCAGGCTCTGTGGCGCGCGAGCCGGGCGATCGACCGCAACCTCCTCGAGGGCCCGGACGCGATCCCGGCCGCCGAGCTCGTCGCGTTCGCCCACGAGGTCTGCCCCGAGGTCCGGCGCCTGCGCGAGTGGCGCGGCTACCAGGTGCGCCGCAGCCTCGGCGCGGGACGCTCGATGTTCTTCCTGCCCTTCGTCGCGACGGGCGCCGCGCACCGGATGCGCGGCCATCTCTCCCAGCTGCGCTGGAAGACCCGCGGCATCTAGCCGCGGCCCCGCGGCCGGCGGGCCCTCACTCATCGGATGCGGCGCCTCGCCTCTCCTAGCCGCCGGGCGCCGGCCGCGGCGCCGGCGCCGCGGCACGCCACGCGCGGGCGACTCCCGCGAGGATCACGATGCCGCAGCACGACAGGCCGAAGAGCACGATCGCCACGAGGATCGCGATGAGCAGCGGGCTGGGGCCGGCCGTCACGAGCTCGAGCGAGCGCACCTGGCCGAGCGGCTCGATGACGAGCGAGCGCGACGGGGTCGGCGCGTTGCGGGCCGTGACGCTCGCCAGCGCCGTCGTCGCGCTGCGCGCCAGCGCGGCCGCCTCGCGCCGCGTCGGGGCGGCGGTGTCGATCGTGATGATCGAGATCGCGCTGTTGGCGCTCACCGTGATCGAGTACGGAAGCCGCGGGCGCTCGACGATCTCGGCGAGCTTGAGGGCCAGCGTGCTCGGGATCTTCGGTGCCGTGATGCCGCCGACGAGCACGTCGAGCTCGTCGAGCCGGATGCCGACCTCCCGCGCGATCGCCTCGCGCTGGGGCTCGTCGGCGATCTCGGTGGCCAGCAGCGCCGCCTGACTGCCGAGCACCTCGTTGCCGCCCTTGAGGTCCGCCGCGTAGGAGGTCCGCGTGTCGACGAGGACCTTCGACTCGGCGACGCCGCTGCGCGTCGTCGCCGCGAGGTCGGGTCCGGGGAGGACGCCTCCGATCGACAGGCCCGCCACGATGGAGGCGAGGGCCCCGAGGGCGACGAGCCGCCAGCCGTCGGAGAGCACGCGGAGGATCGCGATCAGCTCCACGCCGGCACCTCGTCCTCCTCGTCGCGGGTCGTCACGACGACCGCCAGCAGTGCGGCGGTGATGAGCAGCAGGTACGGCGTGTGCGGGAACGACATGACGTCGAACAGCGTCGAGACGACGAGGAACGCGACCGCGGCGGCCGCCGCTGCCAGGGCGATCGGCGCTTCGGTGGGACTTCGCCGCCGGATCGGGCCGCGCGCGACGCCGACGATGGAGAAGATGACGAAGATGTAGGCGGCGAGCCCGAGCGCGCCCACCTCGATGAGCTGGCGCAGGAGCTCCATGTCGAGGATCCGGTAGCTCGTGTGCTCGTAGCTGCCGTAGCCGCGGCCGAACGCCAGGTTCGTCCAGACGTCGGGACGGACGGCGTCGTAGTCGGAGCTGCGGTCGCTGACGGTGGCGACGTGCAGCCGGTTGCCGCTGAGCTGGCCGAGGACCGAGCCGACCGCCCCCGGCGAGATCACCGGGATCATGACGATGAGCACGAGGCCCAGCGGGGACAGCCGGACGAGCTCGCGGCGACGGAAGTAGGCGAGCGTCAGGAACACGGAGATCGGGGCGATGAAGGCGCTCTTGCGATACGTGGCGAGCGCGCCGGCGATCATGAGCGCGACGCAGAGCCCGTACATCACGCGCTTGCGCGTCTCGCTCGCGCCGATGAGCCGCACGACCGCGAGCGGCAGGCCCATGGCGATCATCGCGACGGCCTCCAGCGGCAGCTCGCCGGGGCCCCGGACGACGCGCCGGCCGATGTCGTCGATCGCCGACGACTCGGCCGCGCCGACCTGGAAGATGCCGGGCAGGAGCTGGTCCGACAGCGCGTAGAAGACGTTGTAGTGGAAGCGGTACTCCCAGATCGTCCCCAGCGCGCAGAGCGTCGCCAGGACGAGCATGTACGTCATGAACGCCGGCACCTCGCGGCGTCGCACGACGCTCGCGACGATGAAGAACAGCATGACGTAGGACCCCAGCAGCACGAGCTTCTTGGCGGCGGTCTCGAACTCCAGCGTCTGGTTGAGGTAGGGCGCGTCGAGCACGAGGCTCAGGCACGCGACGCCGATGAGCGCGAGCACCCCCACGTGGATCCACGTCATGCGGATGCGCGGGGCATGGCGCCCGCCGGCGGCGAGCGCGAGCACCCAGACGCCGAAGACGAACGGCAGGACGAGCCGGTCGAACTTCAGGTCGATCGGCAGCGAGGCGGAGAGCTGGATCGTGTTGAACGGCACGAGCCAGATCACCGCCAGCATGACGGCGATCATCCACGGCAGCACCCGCGTCGTCCGCGGCCAGTCGCCCAGCCGCGCCCCGGCGCGCTCGCTGCGCGGGGCGCGCGGCTCGGCGCCCGCGCGCTGCCAGGCCGCCGCCGGGCTGCCCAACGCGCCGCCCGCGCCCGCCGGGGCGAGCGCGACCGCCGGCGTCAGCGCCGGCGCGGTCGCCAGGCGCGCGGCCGCGGCGCGGGCCGCGCCGGGCACGCGCCGCCTGCTCTCCGCCGGGTCGCGCTCGGCCCGCGGCGGATCGGTCACCGGCGGCTCGAAGCGCGGCGCGAGGCCGCCGCGGCGCAGGATGCCGTCGCGCCGCAGCTGGCGCCCGATCGCCAGCAGCGCCGCCGTCAGCCCGACGCAGAACATGAACGCGAGCGCCGCGATCATCTTCGGGGACTTGCCGCTGATGACCGCCGCGCGGGCGGGACCGATCTGCTCGAGGTGGAAGCTGCCCTCGGGGTCGGCTCCGCCGGAGGCCGCGGCGAGCTCGCTCTCGTAGGCGCGCAGCCCGGGGACGGCGGCGTCGGCCAGCCGCGCCGCCTCGTCGGGCGTCGGCGCCTGGGTGTAGATGTTGAAGCTCGGCAGCGTCGCGTCGGGCTGGACCTCGAGGCGGTAGGGCAGCCGCGAGTCGCGGATGTCGTTGGCGCGCTGCTCGCTGTCGGGCTCGGTGAGGACCGACTGGACGTTTGCGGTGATGCGCGTCACGGTCGCGATCTGCCGGGCGTCGATGCCCGCGCGCTCGGCGATCCTGCGCATCGCGGGCGCGCTCGTCAGGACGTTCGCGAGCAGCACGCTGCGCTTCTGGAGCGTCTGGTAGTCGCCGTCGGTCGCGAGGCGATCGCTGATGAGCGGGCGCGGCCGGTCGACGACGACGAGCGTCGACGCGCCCGCGATCTCCAGATGACGCGACTCGATGCCCGGCGGCAGGAGGCTGATCGTGTGCGTGCTGAGCACGATGCCGGCGAGCCCCGCGAGCAGGCAGACGGCGAGGCTGGAGCCGCGCGGAAACGAACTGGGGAGGGAGATCCTCTGCGGGGCCTTGACGGGCACGGTCCTCGGGAGCAACGCCCCGCCCGCGGGCGAACTTGCGCGCGCGCGAGTGGAAGTCGGCCCGCGAGCCAGGCGTTTGTGAGGCGATGAAGCCGCCTGCCGACAGCCCCCGCCCGCACCTCGTGCAACGGACCCTGCGGCTCGCCGAGGAGCACCGCGCGGCCGGGCACGACGAGGCCGCCGACGTGCTCTACGAGCAGGTCGCCGACGCCGATCCCGGCAACGCCGAGGCCGCCGAGGCGCTCGCCGATCCGGGCCGCTCGCTGGCGCGGCGCGCCGCCGGCCGGCTGGCGCGGTCGAGCATCGAGGCGCTCACGCAGCGCCCGCGCGTCTGGAAGTACCGCCTGCTGTCGACCTGCCCCCGCGTCTCGGGCCGGCCGGTCGTCCTGCAGCCCGTGCTCTTCGTCGGGCCGGGCGCCGTCGTCCTCGGCGACGGCGTGCAGTTCGGCTGGAAGGCCTCGCCGATGTTCTGGGCCGGCTACTGCTACGTCGAGGTCTCGCGCCCGCACGCCCGCATCGAGGTCGGCGACCGGACGGAGTTCAACAACAACCTCATGCTCAAGAGCGAGGGCGCGGGCATCCGGGTCGGCCGCGACGGCCTCTTCGGGGCCAACATCGAGATCTTCGACAGCAACTTCCACGACCTGCACCCCGACCGGCGCAACGCCGGGACGCAGAAGATGGCGCCGGTCGAGATCGGCGACAACGTCTTCGTCGGGATGAGCGCGAAGATCCTCAAGGGGGTCCGGATCGGCGACGACTCCGTCATCGGCGCGGGGGCGGTCGTGTCGTCCTCCATCCCCGCCGGCGTCGTGGCCGCGGGCAACCCCGCGCGCGTCATCCGCGAGCTGTAGCGAGCCGGCCGATGGACGACGAGGCCGGCGACGTCCGCACCAGCGAGGACCTCACGCAGGCCGCCGCCGGCGGCCTGCGCTGGGTGACGTACGCGCGCATCGTCATCGAGGTGTCGATGCTCGGGTCGATGGTCGTGCTCGCGCGGCTCATCCCGCCGGCCGAGTTCGGGATCTTCGCCCTCATCATCATCGTCCAGGAGCTCGCGCTGACGATGCCGATGGAGGGCATCGGCAGCGCGCTCGTGCAGCGGCGCTCGATCACGCGCCGCCACCTCGAGGGCGGCCTCGTCCTGAGCCTCGGCGTCGCGGTCGTGCTCACGCTCGTCACGGTCGTCCTCGCGCGCGTCGTCGTCGAGCCGCTGTTCGGCGCGCGGACCGCCTCGCTGGTTCTGCTCGCCGTGCCGTGGTACGTGCTCGGCGCGCTGTACGCCGTGCCGATGGCCGTCCTGCGTCGCAAGCTCGACTTCAGGCGGATGAGCATCATCGACGTCACGCAGAGCCTGAGCCGGATCGCGATCATGCTGGTCCTCGCGTTCGCCGGCCTCGACGCCGAGGCGCTCATCGTCGGCTCGCTCGCCGGGATGGCCGCGGCGGTCGCGCTCGCGGCGGTGTTCGTGCGGATCCCGCTGCCGCGCTGGCGCCGACAGGAGATGCGCGACCTGCTGCCCTACGGCGGCCCGGCGGCGCTCTCGGCGATCGCCTGGACGGGCTTTCGCAACGGCGACTACGCGATCATCGGCGGCACGCTCGGCGCCGCGGCGGCCGGGTTCTACTGGCGCGGCTACCAGCTCGCGGTGGAGTACCAGCGCAAGATCAGCGTCGTCATGACGCAGATGGCGTTCCCGGTGCTCGCCCGCGCCGAGAGCACGGAGGACCGCTTCGCGCTGCGCCGCCGCATGGTCCAGCTGCTCACCGTCGTCCTCTTCCCGCTGCTCGCGCTGCTCGTCCTGCTCGCGCCGGTCATGGTTCCGTGGCTGTTCGGCCCGGCCTGGGAGCCCGCCGTGCTGCCGACGCAGATCCTCGCACTCGGCGGCGCCGCCGTGCTCGTGACCGACACCGTCGGCTCGGCGCTCATGGCGGCCGGCCGGGCGCGCGCGATGCTCGTCTACGGGGTCGCGCACTTCGTCGTCTACGCCGGGGCCGTCCTGCTCGTGGCGAGCCACGGGCTCGCGGCCGTCGCGATCGCGGCGGCGGTCGTCCACAGCGTGTTCCTCGTCATCGCCTATGCCGTGCTCCTGCACGGCCGCGAGGGCAACCCGTTCACCGAGCTGTGGGGCGACGTCGCCCCCGCCATGCTCGCGTGCGTCGCGCTCGTCGCGCTCGCCGGACCCGCCGAGCTGGGGCTGTCGAGCCTGCACGCGCCCGTGCTGATCCACATCGCCGGCGTCGCCGCGGCGGGCGGGATCGGCTACCTCGCCGCCCTGCGCGTCGGGTTTCCCGCCGCCTGGGGCGACCTGGCCGCAGCGCTTCGCCGCGTCCTGCCCGCCCGGCTCATGCCCGCGCGGGCGCGCGGCCTGGCGCCGGCGCCCGACGCGTCCTGACCCCGCGGGCCCGCCCGGAGCTCGCGCCCGACGGACGCGTCCTGACCGCGCGGGCCCGGAGCTCGCGGCCGACAGACGCGCGTCCCGGTCGCGCGCCGCGCCCTCAGCGCGCGACGAGCCGGCTCGGGCGCCGCCTGCGCGTCGCCGGCGGCGGGTCGTCGTCGTCCTCGGGATCGTCCTCGTCGTCGGCGCGCTGCGCCGGCTCCTCCGACCTGGCGAGCTCCCAGCCGCGACGCACGCGCGAGAGGGAGATCGCGGCGGTCGCGGCGACCCCGAACACCAGGAGGAAGACGAGGAAGAGGACCTGCACGCGCACGCCCTCGTTGATGACCGCGCCGCGCGCGCGGCCGAGCTGGACGAGGCGGACCTGCTTGCGCAGGTCGACCCCGCGCGCGAGCGCCTGCTCGCGCAGGTAGTCGCGCAGGCCGTCGACGCTGGCGTTGGCGAGCGCCTGCGCGGCGGGGGCGGTCGGCGCCTGGGCGTAGATCTTCAGCACCGGCACCGTCGGGTTGCTGTCGATGCTCAGGCGGTACTGGTTCGTCGAGCGCAGCAGGTCGCTCGTCCTGCGCTCGTTGCCCTCGGTCGCCAGGGGGCGGGGGGAGTTCGGCGTGCGCGGCGTCTGCGCCCTGATGACGTCGGGCGGCACGCCCGCGCGGCGGGCGATGAACCCGAGGACGGGCGGGCTGGCCATGACGTTGCCCAGCAGGACCGCGCGGTTCGTCATCGACTCGATGTCGAAGAGGTCCTGGCGCAGGTCGACGAGCGTGCTGCGCGGCGTGTCGACGAGGACCTCGGTCGAGGCGGCGGCCATCTCCACGGAGCGGCCTTCGAGGCCGGGCGGGAAGAGGTGGACCTTGTAGGACACCGACAGGGCGACGAAGAGCGCGATCGCCATGCACACCCCGACGGAGATGCGCAGTCGCCAGAGCTCGCGCAGGTGGCGGCCGAGCTCCATGTCAGCGGGCGCAGATCACGACAGCGCCACCTGGGCGCCGTCGCCGATCGACATCCGGACGGCGCTCGGCATGTCGAAGCGCCGGACGATGCTCGCGCCGCGCCCGATGATGCTCGTCTCCAGGCGGCTTCCGACGAACAGCAGCTGCGCGCCGTCCATGACGATCGAGTGCTCGATCTCCGTGCCCTCGATGCGCACGTCGCCGCCGATCGAGGTGTACGGGCCGACGTAGGAGTCGACCAGGCGCGTCCGCGGGCCGATGATCGCCGGGCCGCGCACGAGCGTGTTCTGCAGCACGGCCGTCGGGTGGATGACGACGGACCCCTGGATCTCCGATCCCTCGAGCGTGGCGCCGTCGACGTCGGTCTGCAGCTGGGTGAGCGCGTGGCGGTTGGCCTCCAGCAGCGAGGACTCCGCGCCGTGGCAGGCCAGGCAGCCCTCGACGTCGAGCACGCGGACCTGGCTGCCGTGGCGGCGCAGCCGCGTGAGCGGGTCGCGGGTCGCGGGCCCCTCGAGCATGAGGGACACCGCGCGCGGGCTGAGCAGGTAGCCGCCGGCGAGCCGCGGCAGCGGCTCGGGCGTGCGCGGGCGCAGGAGCATGAGCGCCAGCGCGTCGAGCTCGTCGCGGGCGAACCCGACGATGTGGTTGCGCAGCCGCTCGCGCAGGATCGCGTCGGCGCGCTGGACGAGGACGGGCTCGTCCTCGACGAACTGCAGCGAGGCGCGCAGCGCACCGCGCATGTCCGTGCCGAGCTCGCACTCGGCGTAGGTGATCGTCATGCCCCACCGCTCGCCGCATCCGACGGCGGCCCGGTAGGCATCGGCGGCGTGCGCCTCCACGTGCAGTCTGGCCTCGAGCACGCCGGCCGCGCTGAGCGCGTCGAGCGTGTGGAAGACGATCGGCCTCGTCGCGACGGGGACGAGTGGCTTGGGTCCAGCGCCGACGCTGGACCACGGCAGGTCCTGGGCTGCCGGGGCTGCCAGGATCACGGCGCGGGCGATCTCCATCCAGATCAACGGTCCGGCGAGCCTTCGACTGCCGCGCGGTACGAGAAAAAAGTGGTTTCGTCCAGGAGCGGAAGGTCGCGACCGGGTCGCACGTTCATCGGACGTGGGAGAGTCCACCCTCACGTACGAGCAGGCGATGGAGCCCGGTCACGCGGGCGACGCGCACTCCGTGCAGACGCGCGCCACCGAGGCCGCGTGCCGCGCGCTCGACATCGTCGTCGCGCTCGCGGCGATCGTCGTCCTGTCGCCCCTGCTGCTCGTCCTCGCGATCCTCATCCGGCTGGACTCCCGCGGCGGCGCCCTGTTTCGCCAGGAGCGCCTCGGGCGCGACATGCAGCCGTTCGTCGTCAACAAGTTCCGCACGATGCACATCCACAGCGACCGCGCCAACGACGCGCACGTCGCCTTCGTGCAGGGCTTCATCGCGGGTGACGCCGAGCGCCACAAGGAGCTGTTCAAGCTCGCCGGCGACGAGCGCGTGACGCGCGTCGGCCGCGTGCTGCGCAAATCCAGCCTCGACGAGCTGCCCCAGCTCATCAACGTCCTGCAGGGCAACATGTCGCTCGTGGGCCCGCGCCCGTGCCTGCACTACGAGGCCGAGCGCTATCCGGCCCACGCCTTCGGCCGCTTCGCCGTCAAGCCGGGGATCACCGGCTGGTGGCAGGTCTGCGGCCGGTCGCAGCTGAGCTTCGAGGAGATGATCGCGCTCGACCTCGAGTACGCCCGACGCCGCTCGCTGTGGTTCAACCTCGTCATCCTCGCGCGGACGCTGCCCGTCGTCCTGCTCGGCCGGGGAGCCGCGTGAGTCAGATCTCGACGACCAGCCGCCCGTCGCGCTCGGACGCGTAGGCGACCGATGCGGCGTAGTCCGTTTCACCCTCGACCCGCTCGCCGTCCCCGATGCGCAGTCCCTCGCGCTGTCGCCACCAGCGCGCTGCGTCGCGCGGCAGCGCATGCCAGGCATCGTCGCGCTCTGCGAGATACGCCAGGAATGCTTCGTAACGATCCAGGAGCCGCTCCTCGACGACGTAGTCGGGGTGGATGATGATGTTCACGAGGCCGTGGCGCTCGGCGAGCCACTCCGTCTTGCGCCGCCACAGGTCGATGCCGGGCGAGCGGAGGATCTCGAACACGGTGTGATCCTGGGTGAGCGTGATCGGAAGCTCGACCACGTCGCCGAAGAAGAAGGGCATGATCGAGCAGCAGCCGCCCGGCTGCGGCTCGAACGGGTCGCTGTCGGGAAACGAGCTGTCGTACTCGACGGGCAGCTCGTGCATCCACGCCGCGTTGCGGCCGGTCGCCGGGGAGCGGAAGCCGGCGACGTCCCACTCCCGCGCGTAGCGCGCGATCTTCGGGAGGTTCGCCTCGAACGTCTCGCGCGTGGAGAAGAGCTTTCCGTCGTGCAGGATGCCGTGCAGGCCGATCTCGCAGCCGGCGGCGCGCACCTCGTCGAAGAGGCCGTCCGGGATCGGGTACCACTCGGCGACGAAGTTCCATGACGAGACGAAGCCGTAGCGGCGCTCGAGCTCGACGACGCGCATGACGTTGGCGACGCCGGCCGGACCTTCGACGTCGTGCGTCAGGATCGCGGCGCAGCGCTTGCGCTCGGGCCACCAGTTGACGAACGGCAGCCGCTCGGAGCCCGAGGCGCGCAGGCGCGCGAGCAGCTCGGCGTCGCGGTGCTCGACGAGCGAGGACTCGAACGGCCACGACGGAAACTGCGCCTTGGCCTGGCGCGGGGCGTAGGCGCGGCGCAGCGCGAGCTGCAGGCGGCGCGGCATGAGCGGCTTGAGCGCGTAGTAGGCCTCGAGCTTGCGCGAGCGGTTCGTCGGCCCGCGGTAGCGCTCGTGGAGGAGGTGCTCGGGGTCCTCGACGGTCATGCCGCGCCGGAGGATCGCTCGTCCGCCCGGGCGGCGCGCGGGCGCAGCAGCCCGCGCAGCCGCCGCATCTGCTCCTCCTGGCAGAAGGCCCGCACGTCGGCGTCGACGCGCGGCGCGCGGCGCAGGCCCGCCGCGGCCCAGCCCGCCGCGTAGTTGACGGCGCCGATCAGCCTGGGGCGCTCGGGGATCCGCCGCGCCGCGCCGCCGAGGACGTGCAGCGGATGCGCGCCGTAGCCCCACGCGCACTCGCCCCAGCGCCGGAAGGCGCGCACGGTGCCGTCCTGCGCCCCGGTCGGGCGCAGGTGCAGCGGGTCGCCGCCCGGGATCGACTCGCTGCGGGTGATCCAGCCGTGCATGCGCGCGGCGATCTCGTCCGCGGTGTCCCAGCCGAGGATCTCGGGGATCGGCTCGATCTGCTCGAGGCACTCGCGCCGGTAGAGCTTGAGCGCGCCGCGCACGTGCCCCGGCGGCGCCACGTCGCGCTGCGCCAGCCCGCTCGGATCGAGCTCGCTGAGATGCGGCCCCGCCAGCCCGAGCCGCGGCTCGGCGGCGAAGCTGCGCTCCAGATGGGCGAGCGTGTCGGCGGTCAGGCGCAGGTCGCCGTCGATCTTGCCGATGAGGTCGAAGGGCTCGTCGACCTGCTCCAGGCCCCAGTGGAACGCCCGCAGCTCGGGGGCCTGCGCGAGCCGGTCGCGGGCCTGCGGGCGGTGCGGGCGCTGCAGGAGGACGGCGAAGTCGTGCTCGGCGGCGAAGTCGCCCGCGATCTGGGCAGAGGCATCGGTCGAGCCGTCGTCGACGAGCAGCAGGCGGTCCGGGCGCCGCTCCTGGGCGACCATCGAGCTCAGCAACTCCGGCAGGTGGCGCTCCTCGTTGAGAAAGCAGCAGACCAGGAGCATGCGCACCGGCTCATCGTACGCAAGGCGTCGCGCGACCCGGCGCTCGCCGGCGCGCGCGCCGGGTTCGCCGGCCGGTCGGCCTAGAGCCGGGGGAGGGCCTTGGCCGCGAAGCCGCGCGCGAGCGCGCACGGCGCGCCGATCGTCAGCACGCGGCGCTTGCCGAGCGGCACCCACAGCATCGGCTGGCCCAGCCGCCCGCAGTGCCCGGTCCGGCCGCCGACGCCGACGCGCCGGGTGCTGCCGATCTGGCGCTCGAGCTTGGCGAAGCTCGTGCGCTGCACGGTGAGCGTGACGTGGGACTTGCCCGAGCGCGCGCGGTAGATGCAGGTCGGGCCCTGCAGCGCGTGCTGCGGGGCGGCGATCGCGACGCCCATGAGCGCCCGCGCCTGCGCGGCCGTCACGAGCGTGCAGGGCTTGGACGCGCTGACCGGGGTCGAGGACGGAAGCTTGCGCGGCCCCGTCGCGCTCGAGCGCGCCGGGCGCTCGGCAGACGTCTTCGCCGAGCGCTTGGGCTGCGTGGGCCGGCGCGACGCCCGCCGTGCGCGCCGCCGCTCGGCCGCGCGCTGCGCCGCGCGCTGCCGCGAGGCCATCGTCGCGCCCTTGGCCGCCGGTGCGTCCGCCTCCGTGTCCGCGCCGCCCTTCGCGGCGCCGGCGCCCGCGCGGGTTGGCGCGGCCTCGGGGTCGGGGGTGGGCGGCACCCTCGTCGGGGTGGGGTTGGGGAGCGCCACGAGCGGGTTGGCGGCGCTGCCCGGCGGGGCCTTGTCCTCGGAGCCGCCGCAGCCCGCAAGCAGCACGGCCGCCAGCCCGAGGGCGATGATCGAAGCCGAGCGGGTCATCGCGCTACGGGCCGGTTGCGAAGAGCAGGTCGACCCAGTAGTTGCCCGCGTTGTAGCTGCTCGTCGGGAACGTGCTCGTCGCGCTGTAGGCGTAGACGCCGTTGGCGCTGACCTGGTTGGAGAGGGCGTGCAGGGGCGGGTTGTCGGCCCCGGCCGACGAGAACGCCGACGAGGTGACCGAGTAGTGCCCGTTCGGCGCCAGGTAGGAGGCCACGTAGGTCGTGCCGGCCGTGATCGCGACGGGGGTCGTGAAGAGCACGCTCTGCCAGCCCGAGCCCGTCTCGGCCGTGAAGGTCGCCTCGGCGAGCTTCGTGCCGGTCGCGCTCCAGAGCGTGCCGACGTGCGTGCCGGTGTTCGCGGTCGCCTTGTAGAAGCGGATGCCGGTCACCGTGCCCGCCACGTCGGAGTTGAACTTCACGCCGAGCACGACGGAGTTGGCCTCGCCCGCATCGGCGATCGCCGGGGTGGCGAACTCGAAGATCGAGTGGCGCGGCGTGACGGCGTTGGACGCCGACGACATCGCGCCGGTGCCGATCGCGTTCGTCGCCTGCACGCGGAACGTGTAGCTCGTGCCGACCGACAGCCCGGTGATCTGCGTGCGCGTCACCGCGCCGACGTCGACCGGCGTCAGGGCGGTCGCGCCCTCGTACGGCGTGACGCGGTAGTCGGTGATCGCGCTGCCGCCGTCGCTCGCGGGCGGCGTCCAGGAGACGATCGCGGACTTCGCGTCGGCCAGCGCGGTCGCGCCGGTCGGCGCGTCGGGCGCCGTGGGCGCGATCGGCGTGACGGCGTTGGACGCGGCCGACTGCGGGCCGTCGCCGCCCGGGTTGGAGGCGGTCACCGTGAACGTGTACGAGGTGCCGTTCGTCAGCCCGTTGATCGTCGTCGTCGTCGCCGGCGGCGAGCCCGTGATCGTCTTCGGCGTCTGCGCCGTGGAGCCGATGTACGGCGTGATCGTGTAGGAGCCGACGGCGCCGCCGCTGCTCGGGGCGGTCCAGGAGACGCTCGCCGACGCCTTGCCCGCGGTCGCCGTGACGTTCGTGACCTGGCCGGGCACCGGCAGGCTGAACATGACGTCGACCCAGTAGTTGCCGGCGTTGTACGTGCTGCTCGGGAACACGCTCGCGGGGGAGTAGGCGTAGACGCCGTTGGCGCTCGTCTGGTTGGACAGCGCGCGCAGCGGCGGGTTGTCGACGCCGCCCGAGGCGAACGCCGACGACGTGACCGAGTAGCGGCCGTTGGGCGCGAAGTACGACACGACGTACGTCGTCCCGGCGGTGAGCGCGACGGGGCTGGAGAACGTCGCCGTCTGCCAGCCGCTGGCGGACTCCGACGTGAACGTCGCCTGCGCCAGGCGCGTGCCGCCCGCCGTCCACAGGCTGCCGGTGTGCGTCCCGGTGTTGGCCGCCGACTTGTAGAAGCGCACGCCGGTCGCCGAGCCGGTGAGGTCGGCGGTGAACTTCATGCCGAGCTCGACGGCGTTGGAGTCGCCGGCGTCGGCGACCGCGGGGCTCGCGAAGTCGAAGACCGTGAACTGCGGCGTCATCGCGGCCGACGCCGCCGACGCGGGGCCGGTCCCGACGGAGTTCGTCGCCCTGACGGTGAACGTGTAGGCCGTGCCGTTCGTCAGGCCGGTGATCGTCGTGCTCGTGGTCGATGGGCCGACGTTGACGGGCGTCTGGGCGGTCGCCCCGATGAACGGGGTGATCGTGTAGCCCGTGATCGGGCTGTCGCCGTCTCCGCTGGGCACCGACCAGCTGACGAGCGCGGACTTCGACGCGGGGCGCGCGATGACGTTCGTCGGCGCGGAGGGGGGCACCGGGTTCAGCGGCGTGACGGTGTTGGACTGCGCCGACTCGGGTCCGCCGCCGTTGGCGTTGAGCGCCTGCACGGTGAACCGGTACGTCACGCCGTTCGTCAGCCCGCCGACGTACGCGCTCGTCGCCGGCGGCGAGCCGCTGATCGTCGTCGGGGTCTGCGCCGCCGCGCCGATGTACGGGGTGATCCTGTACGCGGAGACCGCGCCGCCGGTCGAGGGCACAGACCAGGACACGGTCGCCGATGTGCGGCCCGCCTCCGCCGCCGTGACGCCCGTCACCTGACCGGGCTGCGGGATCGCGAACATGACGTCGACGCCGTAGTTCGTGCCGTTGTAGCTGTTGGACGGGAAGGAGCTCGTCGGCCCGTACGCGTAGACGCCGTTGGGGCTCGTCGCGTTGGGGACGGCGGTCAGCGGGCCGTTCTGCACGCCGCCGGAGGGGAACGCGCCGGCCGAGTAGTGGCCCTGCGGAGCGAAGTACGAGGCGATGTAGGTCGTCCCCGCGGTCACGGCGATCGGGCTGGAGAACGAGACCGTCTGCCAGCCGCTCGCCGACTCCGACGTGAAGGTCGCCTGCGCGAGGCGCGTGCCGCCGGTCGTCCACAGGCTGCCGATGTGCGTCCCGCCGTTCGCCGCGGCCTTGTAGAAGCGCACGCCGGTCACGGATCCGTTGACGGACGGCGTGAACTTCACGCCGAGCTCGACGCTGTTCGTCTCCCCGGCGTCGACCGTCGCCGGGATCGCGAAGTCGAAGATCGTGCTCTGCGGCGTGATGACCGCCGACGGGCTGGACTCGGGTCCGTCGCCGATGGCGTTCTTCGCCTTGACGGTGAACGTGTAGGCGGTGCCGTTCGTCAGGCCGCCGACCGTCGCGCTCGTGGCCGACGGGCCGACGTTCATCGTCGTCTGGGCGGTCGGTCCGTCGTACGGGGTGATCGTGTAGCCGGTGATCGGGCTGTCGCCGTTGGAGCTCGGGGCCGTCCAGCTCACGAGCGCCGACTGCGTGCCGGGCCGGGCGAGCGTGTTCGTCGGCGCGGACGGGACGACCGGGCCGGACGGGGTCACGGGATTGGACTGCGGCGACTGCAGGCCGGCGCCGCTGGGATTGATCGCCTGCACCGTGAACGTGTACGTCACGCCGGTCGTGAGGCCCGTGACCGTCGCGGTCGTCACGGGCGGCGAGCCGTTGATCGTCGTGGGCGTCTGCGCGACCGCGCCGACGTATGGCGTGATCTTGTAGGAGGTGACCGCGCCGCCGGAGCTGGGCGCCGTCCATGTCACGTTGGCCGACGTGTAGCCGCCGGAGGTCGCCGAGACGTTGGAGACCGGCCCGGGGGCGGGCGTCGGCTGGAAGACGACGTCGACCCAGTAGTTCGTCGCGCCGTAGCTGTTGGCCGGGAACGTGCTCGTCGGGTTGTAGGAGTAGACGCCGTTGCGCGTCGTGCCCTCGTCTCGCACCGCGCTCAGCGGCGCGCTCTCGGCGACGCTGCCGCCGTTGGGTCCGGGCGAGGGCTTCGGGTAGAGGTAGGCGGGCGTTCCCGCGTAGCGGCCGTTGGGGGCGTGGTAGGAGGCGATGTAGGTCGTGCCCGGCGTCACCTGGACGGGGGTCGCGAACGTGACCGTCTGCCAGCCGGAGCTGGACTCGCCCGTGAACGTGGCCTGTGCCAGGCGCGTGCCGCTCGTCGTCCAGAGGCTGCCCGAGTGCGTGCCCGTGTTCGCCGAGACCTTGTAGAAGCGCACGCCGGTGATCGTGCCGAAGCGCTCGGAGGTGAACTTCACGCCGACCTCGATCGCGCCCGGGTCGCTGGAGTCGATCTTCGATGGGGTGAAGCTCGTGCCCCAGATCGAGCAGGGGCAGTTGACGTCGACCGTCCGGCCGGGGCCGGGCGTCTCGGTGTTGCCGCTGTCGTCGGTCGCCCGCGTCTTGATCGTCGCCTGCGGGTTGCCGTGGACGAGCCACGTGTAGGTCCAGCTCGTCGTCCCGGTCGTGACCGGGTGCCAGGTGCCGCCGCCGTCGGTCGAGATCTCGACGCCGGCGACCTTGCCGCCCCCGATGTCCGTCGCGGTGCCCGCGATGGTCGTCGTCGTTCCGTCGCTGAGAGCGGTCGGGAACGTCGTCGTGATCGTCGACGTCGGCTTCGCCGTGTCGGTCGACTTCGTCGCCGGGACGAGCCCGGGCAGCAGCGCGTAGGGCTGGGCGTCCATGTCGGCGAACATGTTCACCGTCGCCTGCTGCATGTTGACGTCGGTCGTGCCGCTGGAGTAGTCGTCCAGGCCCCACGACCACTGGACGGTGCCGGCGCCGAAGACGAGCGCCCCGCTGGCCGCGCGGTACATCGTGAGGTTGTGCGTCGCGGTCGAGTTGTCCTGCACGAAGCTGCCGTAGTCGATGAAGGCCTGCACGCCGCTGACGGTCGTCGAGGAGAGCCGGAACTGGCCGGCCGGGCGGAAGCCGTTGTCGGGGTCCTCGTCCCACTCGTAGCCGAGCGTCGAGGGCGCGAGCGCGAGGCTCTGGCCGGCGCTGAGGTTGGCGGCGGCGGTGTTGCGCCACAGGCGCAGCCCGCCGAAGGCGGCCGGCACCATGATCCGCGAGGTGCCGGTGTTCACGAGGAAGCTCTGGCCGGTCAGCGCGTTCTCCGGGACCGGGCGGTTGGAGCCGGTCGTGAAGCGCGGGTCGCGCCACGTGCCGGTCCACTCCACGGGGTCCTGCTGGGAGGTGAAGTGGGTGTCCTTGTAGGAGATGAGCGTGCGGTCGGCGGCGGTGCCGGAGGAGATGCTCGGCTCCCAGCGCGTCTTCCAGAAGATCTCGTTGCCCGTGAAGAACGTGAGGTTGACGCCGGCGTCGCGCGCGGCCTCGACGTTCGAGCGCATCGACTGCGACCAGTACTCGTCGTGGCCGCTGGAGATGAAGAGCTTGTGGTTGCGCAGCAGCGCGCCGCGGTTGTGCGTGTCGACGTCGGACGTGTACGTCACGTCGTAGCCGGAGCGCTCGACGAAGCGGATCATCGAGTACTCGGCCCACCAGATGTACGAGCGGCCTCCGACGTCGTCCTCGGCGCTGTGGAACGGCCGGTTGTAGGACACCGCGTAGGCGGCCTTGTAGCCGTCGGGGTTGCCCGGCGGGCATGCCACCGTGCACTGGTACATGCTGTTGCCGTACTGCGTGTTGTAGGCCTGCCAGGTCGCGTCGGAGGTCTTGAGCACGACGTCCGACGTGCTGGCGTCGTCGCGCACGACGAACGGGATGTGGCTGGCCCCGCCGGTGTCGTTGCGCGTCAGGCGGGCGATGTACAGACCGGACACGGCCGCGGCGGGCACCGACCACGTGCGCGACACGCTCCAGTTGCCGCAGTCGATGAGCCCGGTCGAGGAGTCCGTCAGGCAGGCCGGCTGGCTCGCCGATCCCGTCGGCACGAGGTTGGTCGCGATGCTCCGCGCGCCGAGGCCGCCGTACCAGCCCAGGCGGTAGATGTCGATGCGGTAGTTCGAGGTCGCGGACTTGATCTTGAAGGAGAGGGTCGAGCCCCGGTTGACGCTCATCGAGGTCGCGAAGCCCTGGATCGACTGGTCGCCCGCGCCGTCGATGCCCCAGACGCTCTCCGGCGTGCCCGGCAGCGTGTTCTCGCAGGGGATCGGCTTGACCGGCGGCGCACAGGCGTCGGCCGCCTGCGCGCCCGCGGGAACGAGCGCCAGGACGAGGAGCGTGGCGGCGGCGGCGAGTGAGGCGATCGACGGGCGTCTGCGCGGGCGCGCGATCACGCGGACTTCCTCCGTGAACGGGCCGGCGAGCGGGCGTGGGCGAGCTTCGCCGGGGTCTGCGGGGACGTCAAGACGGATCCACCATCCTTGGTGAGGGCGCGCATAGTGCACAACTAACGCGCCGAAGGCTTCATTCCTTCCGGCCGAAAAAGGACGGATCTTGTGCAACCGGAATCCGGTGTGTTCTCAGGCTGCCAGCGCCGTGGCATGCGCCGCCAGGCGGTCCAGCACGTAGTCCTGCTGCTCGAAGGTCATGTCGGCGAACAGCGGCAGGATCACGACGTCGCGGGCGGCCGCCTCGGAGTGCGGCAGGCTGACGGCCGCGTCGGCGTAGGCCGGCTCCTCGTGGATCGTCATGACGCCGCGGCGCGTCGGGACGCCGTCGTGCAGCAGCCGGCGCATGAGCTCCGTGCGCCCGATCGGCGAGCGCGCGTTGACGCGCACGCAATAGGACTGCCAGGTGCGCACGGCGTACTCGGGCTCGTACGGCGCGTCGAGCGAGGGGATGTGCGCGATCGCGGCGCTGTAGCGCTCGGCGAGCTCGCGGCGGCGGTCGAGGATCCAGTCGAGCTCCTCGAGCTGGCAGAGGCCGAGCTGGGCCTGCATGTCGGTCATGCGCGAGTTCCAGCCGCGCTCGGGGTAGCGCTCGATGACGACGTCCTTGGCGGCGTGCCGCGCGAGGTCCGAGACGTCCATCGCATGGGCGCGCAGCTTGCGCAGGCGCTCGGCGACCGCCGCGTCGTTGAGCGTGATCATCCCGCCCTCGCCCGTCGTGATGACCTTGCGCGGGTGCAGCGAGAAGCAGGCCAGCGGCCCCATCGAGCCGATCGAGCGGCCCTTGTACGTCGCGCCGATCGCGCATGCCGCGTCCTCGACGATCGTGATCCCGTGGCGCTCGCCGAGCTCGAGGAAGCGGTCCATGTCGGCGGGCAAACCGACCTGGTGGACCGGCATGATCACCTTCGTGTGCTCGGTGATCGCGCGCTCCGCGGCGTCCGGGTCGAGGTTGTAGGTGTCGGGGTCGACGTCGGCGAAGACCGGCGTCGCGCCGCACTGCCAGACGGAGTTGGCCGTCGCGATGAACGACAGCGAGGGGACGATGACCTCGTCGCCGGGGCCGACGCCCATGACGTAGAGCGCGAGCTGCAGCGCGGTCGTGCAGCTCGTCGTCGCGACCGCCTCGGCGGCACCGACGCGGGCGGCGAAGGCCTCCTCGAAGGCCCGCACCTTCGGGCCCTGGGAGACCCAGCCCGACGCGATGACCTCGGCGACGAGCGCGCCCTCGGCGCCCGTCAGGTGCGGCTTGGCGAACGGGATCTGCATGGCTAGGCCGCCAGCGCGGCTGCCGCCGCGCGCTCGGCGCGCCACCACTGCACGAGGCGCTGCAGGCCCTCTTCGAGGCCGATCTCGGCCTCGAAGCCCAGACGCTCCTTGGCGAGCGTCGTGTCGGCGAGCCGGCGCGGAACCTTGTTGACGCCGCGCTCGGGACCGAACTCGATCTCGAGGTCCTCGCGGCCCATGACCTTCAGCAGCATGTGGGCGAGGTCGAGCAGGCTCGTCTCGGTCCCGCTGGCGACGTTGAAGACCTCGTCGGTGACGTCGGCCTCGGCGGCGAGCAGCGTCGCGCGGGCGACGTCCTCGATGTTGACGAAGTCCATCGTCTGCGAGCCGGTGCCGAGGATGAGCGGCGGCGTGCCGTTCTCGATGCGCTCCATCCAGCGCACGAGCACCTCGGTGTAGACGCCGTGGATGTCCATCCGCTTGCCGTAGACGTTGAAGTAGCGCAGCGCGACGTAGTCCAGGTCGCTCATCGCGTGCAGGCTGCGCAGCAGGCCCTCGAGGAAGACCTTCGCGGCGCCGTAGAGCGTGTCGTTGGCGTAGGGGTGGTGGGCCTCGGTCGTCGGGAAGTCCGTCGCCAGGCCGTAGGCCGAGGCCGAGGAGGCGGCGACGACCCTGCGCACGCCGGCCTCGATCGCGGCCTCGAAGACGTTGTAGGTGCCGTCGACCATGACCTCGAGCGCGGTGCGGGGGTCCTCGGCGCAGTGCGTGATCCGCAGCGCGGCCATGTGGAAGAGCACGTCGATGCCCTGCGTGAGCTCGGCGACCTGAGCGCGGTCGCGGATGTCGCCCTCGACGAGGGTGACGTTGCCGTTCTCGATCGCCCAGGCGAGGTTCTCGCGGCGCCCGCGGACGAAGTTGTCCAGGACGACGATCTCGCTTGCGCCCGCGCGGACGATCTGATCGGCGAGGTTGGAGCCGACGGCGCCTGCGCCACCGGTGATGAGGACGCGCTCACCGCGCAAGGAGTGGGTCATGACGATCTAACGGGCCTGAGCGGCGAGTTCTTCCGCGCCGCCGTCGGACGTGGACGCACGGCGTCGCCGGCAGCGGGGCGCCTCACCAGCGCACCACGGCGGGGGAGTCGCCCAGCCGCTCGTAGCGCGCGGGCGTCCCGCCGCCGTCGGCCGGCATCGTCCAGATCGCCTCCTCGAGGCCGTACAGCACGTGCCCGTCGTCGAGCCATTCGACCTGGTCGTCGACCGAGCGCCGCTCGGCCAGCGCGGTCTCCCGCATCGTCGCGAGATCCAGGACGTGCAGCCGCCATCGCTTGCCGTCCGGCCCGGCGCGCTTCTTGTAGGCGATCCGCGTCCCGTCGGGCGACAGCGACGGGCACTCGACGTCGGGGTGGAGCGTCTTCATCGTGCGCGCGCGCACGGAGCCCCGGACGAGGTCGATCCGCCCCCCGGTCGCGAGCGTGGCGTAGAAGCGGTCGTGGTCGCGGGCGAACGTGACGCCCCAGAGGTTGACGTCGGGGGCGGTGACGCGTCGGCCGTCGCGCGTGACGGCGAAGTCCTCCAGTTGCGCGATCTTCGTGCCGCGCCGCAGGTCGATGAGCGTCGTCGCCGTCGAGAAGCCGCCGGCGTCGGCATAGGAGTGGCCGGTGACGAAGAGCGTCACCGAGCCGATCATGCCGTCGGGCGAGACGCGCGCTCGGCTCGGCACGCCGTCGAGGGCGACCTCGCCGCGAATCCGCAGGTCGGTCCCGAACACGCGTGCGCGAAAGCCCGAGGCGAACGCCGTGCCGCGCGCCAGGCACAGGCCGCTGCCGGCCGTGAAGTGGACGCGCTCGCAGCGCAGCGGCAGCAGCGTGCGACGCGACGCGCCCTTGGCCAGCGGGGCGAGCGCGACCTGCCCGAACGTCTCGGGCCGCCCGCGGTCGAGGCTGCGGAAGACGAGCCGCGGCTCGCCGTCGTCGCGCGCCGTCCGCAGCGCGCCCGCCGCGTCGGACGTCGCGCTCGAGCCGCCGCCGGCGAGCACGACGGCGACGACCGCGCCGGCGGCGCACGCCGCGACGAGGAGCCCGAACAGCGCGAGCCGGCGCCTATCCGACATGGACGCCATCCTCCCGCGTCCGGGCGAGCGAGAGCGCCGCCAGGCCCATCGCGAGCGCCAGCGCCGCGCCGAAGACGACGATCGCCGTGCTCGTGCTCGTCAGCGTCCAGAGCGCGCCGAAGGCGACCGACGAGAGCAGCTTGGCGATCCCGGTCGTCGTGTTGAGCAGCGCCAGGCCGCTGCCGCGCACCGCCTGTGGCACGACCGCGCTGCCGAGCGCGGCCAGCACGCCGTCGGTGGCCGCGTAGTAAGTCCCCATGAGCGTGAGCGCGAGCGCGACGAGCAGCGGCCCGCCGAGCGGGGCGAGCAGCGCCGCGTAGACGCCGAGCAGCAGCGCGTAGCCGGCCAGCAGCACCCGGCCGCGCCCGACGCGGTCGGCGAGGCGGCCGACCGGCACGGCGAGCAGCATGTAGACGCTCGTCATGCCCACGAACAGCAGCGGGAAGAGGCCGAGGCTGAGATCGAGCTTGTCCTGCAGCACGAGGAAGACGAACGCGTCGCTGGCGGTCGCCAGCGCGAGCGCGCCGGCGGCGACGAGCAGCCCGCGGAAGCGCCGCTCCCGGGCGACGACGAGCGCGGCGCGCAGCGTCAGGCGCGGGCGCGCGGGCACGGCCGCAGCCTGTGCCTGCACCTGAGCCTCAGGCTCGGTTGCGCCGGGCCTGGGCACGAGCAGCACGAGGATCGCGACGCCGATGACGGCGATGAAGAACGAGACGAGGAAGACCGTCGTGAAGGCGTTGGCGGCGACCGCGAGGATCGCGAACGCGGCGAGCGGCCCGAGCATCGCCCCGACGGTGTCCAGCGCACGATGCACGCCGAACGCCGCGCCGAGGTCCTCCTCCGGCGTGGCGAGCGAGATCATCGCGTCCCGCGGCGCGGTGCGGATCCCCTTGCCGATGCGGTCGACGAGGACGAGCGCGCTGATCGCCGACAGCGCGGTGCCGGCCGTCGCGAGCCCGAGCTTGACGAGCGCCGACAGCCCGTAGCCGACCGACGCGACCTCCTTGTGGCGCTCCAGGCGGTCGCCGACGAAGCCGCCGGCGAGCCCGACGAGCGCGGCCGCGCCGCGCTGGATGCCGTCGACGAAGCCGAAGGCGACCGGCGAGAACTGGCCGACGTAGACGAGGTAGAGCGGCAGCACCGTGACGACCATCTCCGAGGAGATGTCGGTGAAGAGGCTCGTCAGCCCGAGCAGCAGGACCGTGCGGCTGACGCGCGGGCGGCGCGGGTCGCGCCCCAGCAGGCGCCGCGCGCGCAGCAGGGAGGATGCGTCGGAGACCCGGTACACGAGCGATCAACGTAGCGGCGCGAGCCGCACGTCCGGCCTGGCGGCGGGCCGTCCCCGGGCCCTGCAGGAGATCTTCCGGGCCGCGCCGGGACGCTCACTAGCCTGAAGCGCCGAGCGTGGCCTCCAACTCCAAGAGCAGCAGCGCACGGACGGCGCGGCGGCCGCGGCGGTCGCCCGCGCGCCGATTCGCGCTCGCGGCGGGCGCGATCCTCCTCACGTGGATCGCCGCGACCGGGATCGTGCGGGCGACGTACGCCGACCGCGTCATGCCGGGCACGACGGTCGGCGGCGTCGACCTCGGCGGCGCGTCGACGGGCGAGGCGCGCGCGCGGCTGGAGTCGGTCTTCGGGCCCGGCCGGCGGGTCATGGCGACCGTCGAGGGCCGGCGCTACGCGATCGACCCCGGGCAGGCCGGCTATCGCTTCGACGTGGAGGCGACCCTTCACCAGGCCGGCTCGGTCGGCCGCGACGGGCCGCTCGGCGGGCTGTGGTCGACGCTCGCCACGCGCGTGTCGCCCCGCGAGCTCGAGCCCGTCGTGCGGCTCGACGGCGGCGCGCTGGCGGCGCGGATCGCCGAGATCGCCGGCGAGGTCGACCGGCCGGTCAGCCGGGGCGCGCTCGTCGCCGACCCGAGCGCCCCGGGCGGGATCGGCGTCGTCGCGCCGCGCCGCGGCCTGACCGTCGAGCGCGGGGCGGCGGCGCGCGCGGTCGCCGGCGCGCTGCGCGAGCGGCGCGCGAGCGCCGTCGCGCTGCCCGTCCGCCGGCAGGCGAGCGTCGATCCCGAGCGCGTGCGCGCCGTCGCGCGCCGCGCGCGCGCGTATGTGCGCACGCCGCTTCGGCTGCGCGTCGGGGACGGCACGCGGACGCTGGACGAGCGCCGGACCGCCGGCCTGCTGGCGCTCGAGCGCAGCGGCCGCGGGGTGCGGCTCGGCATCGACGCGCAGGCCGCCCAGGCGCTCGTCGGCGAGCTCGCGGGCGATCTCGACCGCGAGGCGAAGAGCGCGCGGATCGTCGCGCCCGCCCAGCCCGCCGTGGTCGTGCGCGAGCAGGGCGAGCTGACGTGGCGCCCGCGGCGCGTGCGGATCACCGTCGGCGCGGCGCGCGCCGGACGCGCGCTGCGGCGCGAGGCCGGGGTCGCGGCGATCGCGGAGGCCGTGCGCGGGGGACGCCACGAGGCGCGGCTGTCGTTCGAGCGGCTCGAGCCGCGGGTGACGGCGGCCGCCGCGCGCAAGGTCGACGCGCTGCTGGGCACGTTCACGACGCCGTACGTCTGCTGCCAGCCGCGGGTCAAGAACATCGGCCTCATGGCCAAGGAGGTCGACGGCTTCGTCGTCCTGCCCGGCGAGCGCTTCTCGCTCAACGGCGCCACGGGCGAGCGGACCAAGGCCGAGGGCTACGTGCCCGCGCCGTACATCGCCGACGGCGAGATCAAGCCGTCGGTCGGCGGCGGCGTCTCGCAGTTCTCGACGACGCTCTACAACGCGGCCTTCTTCGCGGGCCTCAGGATCGAGACGCACCGCCCGCACAGCTTCTACATCGACCGCTATCCGCCCGGCCGCGAGGCGACGCTGAACTACCCCGACATCGACATGGCGTGGACGAACGACACGTCCGCGCCCGTCATCGTCCGCACGCTCACCGACGCGACGTCGGTGACGGCGAGCATCTACGGGGCCGACCACGGCCGCCGCGTGCGCGCGAGCAACGGCGACCGCGTCGCGCTGGACGGCGGCGACTTCTCGATCACGGTCACGCGCGTGCTGCGCTACCGCGACGGCAAGGTCGACCGCGAGCCCTTCACGACGCGCTACGAGCGCCCCCCGCCCCCGGAGTAGCCAGCTCGGAAGGGCCCGTCCCGGTGCCGGGCGGTGCTACGCCGCGAACGCGCGGCGGCGCGCCGTCGGCGCCATCGGCTACAGTCGACGCGTCGCAGCAGCGCCGAGTCTCCCCGGACGGAGGGGGGACCGGGGGACCCAGGTAGGTGGGGCGAATCGACTCCTCGAGCGAGTCGTAGCGCTGATTCTCAGCGCGAGCCCGTCAGCTCACCCCGGAGGCGCCCGAACTGAAAAGGGCCGCATGACGCCGAACTCTTCACGAGCCATGTCGATGGCTGCCATCGTCGCGCTGTCCGCGGCGGCGGCTCCCGCTCACGCGCACGATCCCAGGGCCGGCGGCGCCGTCGCGCCGTCGCGGCCGGTCGTGTCGAAGGTCGCCTGCGCCGGCGACCGCGTCTGTGCCCGCGGCGAGACGCTGACGCTCGCCGGCGAGCACCTCGGCGCCACCCGCGTCGTGACGTTCCTCGGCGGTCGGGGCAGCCGCGACGACCGCCGCGCGCGCCCCAGGCTGCGCGATCCGCACCTGCTCACCGTCCGCGTCCCGGCGCGGGCGCGCAGCGGGCAGATCCGCATCACGAACCGCGTGGGGTCGACCCGCGTGCGCACGCGCCTGGTGATCCGGCGCGCCAGGGCGCGCAGCGCGAGCGCGGCACAGCGGGACACGCTGTACGCCGGCGGGCCCCCGATCGCCTTCCGCTACCGCGCGCCCGCCACGGCCGCCGGCGCGGCGCAGGTCGAGGTCGCGCGCGTCACCGACGGCGTCGTCGTCGGCAGCTGGCCCGTCCAGCCGGGCCCCGACGGCACCGGAGCCGTCACCTGGGGCGGGATGCAGGGCGGCGTCCCGGTGGCCGTCGGGCGCTACGCCTTCCGCGTCACCGGGCCCGCGGCCGGCGCCGTCGCGCCCGAGGGCGGCGCGCTCCCGGCCTTCGACGTCTTCGACTCGATCTTCCCCGTCCGCGGCAAGCACCGGTACGGCACCGCGACGAACCGCTTCGGCGGCGGTCGCGGCCACGGCGGCCAGGACGTCTTCGCCCGCTGCGGCACCCGCCTGGCGGCGGCGCGCGGCGGGACCGTCGCGTTCTCCGGCTACCACTCCCGCGCGGGCAACTACGTCGTCATCACGGGGCCCGAGGGCCGCGGCTTCGCCTACATGCACATGCGCTCGCGCTCCTCGCTGCGCGCCGGCGATCGCGTCATGACCGGCCAGACGATCGGCCGCGTGGGCCAGACGGGAAGGGCCAGCGGCTGCCACCTGCACTTCGAGCTGTGGAGCGCCCCCGGCTGGCAGCGGGGCAGCGCCGTCGATCCGCGGCCCGAGCTGCGCCGCTGGGACGCCTTCAGCTGACCGCATCGCGCAAGCCGCGCCGGTCGAGCGCCGTTAGTGCGGGAATGTCAGCGACCCGAGTGCTCATCCTCGTCCAGAACGAGCCGCTTCCGCAGGACCGCCACGTCTGGAACCAGTGCCTCGCGCTCACGCGCGCGGGCTACGACGTCGACGTCATCTGCCCGCAGGGGCAGGAGCGCCACCGCGAGCCCTATGAGCGGCTGCAGGGCGTCAGCATCCACCGCTACCGCGCGCGCCCGGCCGACGGCGGCGTCGCCGGCTACGCGGTCGAGTACGCCTCCGCGCTGTGGAGCATGCGCCGGCTCGCCCGCCGCCTGGCGAAGCAGCGGCGCTTCGACGTCGTCCACGCCTGCAGCCCGCCCGACTTCCTGCTGCTGTCGATGCTGTCGCTGCGCCGGCGTGGCGCGCGCTTCGTCTTCGACCACCACGACCTGACGCCCGAGCTGTTCGCGACGCGCTTCGGGAGCGCGGGCGGGCTCGTGCACCGCGTCACGCTGCTCGCCGAGCAGGTCGCCTTCCGGCTCGCCGACGTCGTGCTGTCGGTCAACGACTCCTACCGCAACGTCGCGCTCACGCGCGGGCGGCGCCGACCGCAGGACGTCCACGTCGTGCGCACCGGCCCGGACCTCACGCGGTTCGTGGCGACGCCGCCCGATCCGGAGCTCAAGCGCGGCAAGGCGCACCTGCTCAGCTACGTCGGCGTCATGGGGCCGCAGGACGGCGTCGACCACGCGATCCGGGCGCTGGCCCTGCTGCACGAGCGACGCCGCGACTGGCACGCGACCTTCATGGGCGACGGCGAGGTGCTCGACGAGATGCGCGCGCTCGCCGCGAAGCTCGGGATCGCCGACGCCGTCGAGTTCACCGGCTGGGTCGAGCACGACACCGTCGGCCGGGTGCTGTCGACGTCGGACGTCTGCCTGGCGCCCGACCCGAAGAACCCGCTCAACGACGTCTCCTCGATGATCAAGATCTCCGAGTACATGGCGATGTCGCGGCCGATCGTCTCCTACGACCTCGCCGAGTCGCGCGTCGGCGCGGGCGACGCCGCCGTCTACGCGACCGCCAACGACGAGGCCGACTTCGCCCGCTGCCTCGACGAGCTGCTCGACGACCCCGAGCGCCGCGCGCAGATGGCGCTCGCCGGGCGCGCGCGGGCCGAGGCGATGCTCGCCTGGGAGCACCAGGAGCGCTCGCTGCTGAGCGCCTACGAGCGCGCCCTCGAGGGCGCGCCGTCGGGCTCCACGTCGCGCCGCTGCCTGGGCAAGCAGCTCGCCCGCGGAGGGTGATGGACGGATGGCCCCGGAAGGACCCCCGGCCGCCGACCGTTCATCGAGCATGTGGATGAGAGCTCAGACCGCGGCCCTCGCGCCGGCCGTCGGCCGTCGCCGCGCCCGCCGCCAGGCCCCGTCCTCGCGCGACGTCGGCGCGATCGTGCTCGGCGGCGACTACCAGGGGCTCGGGATCGTCCGCAGCCTCGGCCGCAACGGCGTGCCCGTCGCGATCGTCGACGACGAGCGCTCGATCGGGCGCCTGTCGCGCTACTGCGTCAGCTACGACCGCGTCGCCGATCTCGGCGACGAGGAGCGCCTCGTCGAGGATCTGCTGCGCCTGGGCCGCGAGCGCGGCTGGGACGGCTGGGTCGTCTACCCGACGCGCGACGAGACCGTCGCCGCGCTCTCGCGCCGGCGCGACGTGCTCGGCGAGTTCTTCCGCATCCCGACCGCGCCGTGGAGCGCGATCCAGTGGGCCTGGGACAAGCGCAACACCCACACGATGGCCTCCGAGGCCGGCGTGCCCTCCCCGCGCACGTGGTGGCCCGACTCGATCGACGAGCTCGACGCGATCGACTCCCAGCCGCCGTGGGCGATCAAGCCCGCGATCAAGGAGCACTTCTTCTACGTCACGAAGGCCAAGGCGTGGCGTGCCGACAGCCGCGAGGAGCTGCGCGAGCTGTTCGCGCGGGCCGAGGCGATCGTCGGCCCGGGCGAGGTCATGGTCCAGGACCTCATCCCCGGCGACGGCCGCGAGCAGTTCGCCTACGGCGCGCTCTATCGCAAGGGCGAGCCGGTCGCGACGATGGTCGCCCGGCGCCGGCGCCAGCACCCGCCGGACTTCGGGCGCGCCAGCACGTACGTCGAGACGATCGAGGAGCCCGCCGTGGAGGAGCTCTCCGAGCGGCTGCTGCGCCGCATCGGCTACGACGGCCTCGTCGAGCTCGAGTACAAGCGCGACCCGCGCACCGGCGAGTTCAAGCTGCTGGACTTCAACGCCCGCACCTGGGGCTACCACACGCTCGCGCCGGCCGCGGGCGTGGACTTCCCCTACCTGCTGTACCGCCAGCAGCTCGGGCTGCCCGTCGAGCCCTGCCGCGCGACGCCCGGCCTGCGCTGGGTGCGCCTGCTCACCGACCTGCCCACCGGCTTCGTCCAGATCCGCGCCGGCGACTTCGGCCTGCGCGAGTACCTGCGCTCGCTGCGGCGCGCCGACGTCGAGGCCGTCTTCAGCCGCAACGATCCGCTGCCCGGGCTCGCCGAGCTCGCGCTGCTTCCGTATCTCGCCGTCAAACGGGGGTTCTAGACCGTGCTCGTCCCATCGCTCGCCGGTTGCCTGCTGGCGCTCGGCATCACCGTCCCGCTGGCCTGGAAGTGGGAGCTCGGCGTGCGCCGCGTCGCGATCGCGACCGTCGCCCTCGCCGTGGTCTCCACGCTCGTCGTCGCCGTGGCGCTCGATCCCTCCGGCGTCGTGCGCGCCATCCTCGTCGGCGGCCTCACGCTCGCGTCGGCCTTCGCGATCCTCGCCTACCGCTTCTACCGCGACCCGGAGCGCGACGTGCCCGAGCTCGAGGGCGACGTCGTCATCAGCCCCGCCGACGGCGAGGTCGTCTACGTGCGCCGTTCGGAGGGCGGGATGCTGCCGGGCTCGACGAAGAAGGGCCGCGACTACGAGCTCGTCGAGCTGACGAAGACCCCGCTGCGCGACGAGGACGCCTACGTCGTCGGGATCGCGATGAGCTTCCTCGACGTGCACGTCAACCGGGCGCCGATCGCCGGCAAGGTGCGCCTTCGCCAGCACTTCCCGGGCCGCTTCGGCTCGCTCGGCCGGCCCGAGATGGTCTACGAGAACGAGCGCGCGACGACGGTCATCGAGCGCGGCGACCTCGAGATCGCGGTCGTGCAGATCGCCTCGCGCCTCGTGCGCCAGATCGCGTCGTTCGTCAAGGTCGGCGAGCGCGTCGCGCTCGGCCAGCGCATCGGCGTCATCCGGCTGGGCTCGCAGGTCGACGTCGTGCTGCCGATGCGCCCCGGCGTGCGCGTCGACGTCGTCAAGGGCCAGCGCGTGTGGGCCGGGCGGACGGTGCTCGCGCAGCTCGACGCCGCGCCCGTCGCGGACGCCGCGCCGGCGACGGGCCAGACGGTCTCCGCGGGCTCCCAGTAGGCCAGACGGTCTCCGCCGGCTCCTGGGCCGGACGGTCTCCGCGGGCGCCGGGGCCCGCTCCCCGCCGGGCGCCCTCGGTGGCGCGCCGGCCGGGCACGAACGCGCGGAGGCGGTGCCGATCCGTGGCGCCGCCCCCACGCACACGTGCCCCACGCCCGTGGGGCGACGACCGGAGGACACGTGGGCGGTTCGGATACCACGCGGGAATCCAAGCTGCCACGGTCCATGCTGCGGCTCAAGGTGTCGGGACGCACTGGCCGAACGGGTAGGAACAGCGCCGGTCGGGACCTTTCTCGACCGGAATCCGGCCCATCCTCCCGAGCCGGAGGGGGGACGGCCGCCCTCCCCGCTAGGAGGCGGCGGCCTCCTCGGCCGAGGGCGCCAGCTCGGAGAGGACGTCGTCGGTGTGCTGGCCCAGCCGCGGCGACGGCTTGGCGGGCACCCGGCCCGACACGCTGAAGGTCAGCGGCGAAGCGGGAGTCAGGTAGGTGCCGACCGGGTGCTCGACCATCGAGAACATCGGGTTGTCCTCCGAGCAGCGCGCGTCCTCCTCGACGAGCTGCTTGAACGTCTGGTACGGGCCCCAGGAGACGCCGGTGCCGGCGAACGTCTCGCGGATCTGCTCGAGCGTGCGCTCGGCGAACCAGGGCGTCAGCAGCTCGCGGATGAGGTCGCGGCCCTTGTAGCGCCCGGCCTCGCCGCGGAAGTCGTGGCCCGTCGCCTCGCAGACCTTGTCGAAGAGCTCCTCGGTGCCCGTCGCCTCCTTGAGCGCCTTCCACTGCCGCCCGGTCAGCGCGACGACCATGACGCGCCGCCCGTCCGCCGTCGGGAAGTCGCCGCCGAAGGCGCCGTAGAGGTAGTTGCCGTCGCGCGGCTGGTCGCGGCCCTCGAGCTGGACCTCGGCGATCCGGCCGAGATGGCCGACGGTCGCGAACGCGACGTCGGACAGCGCGATCTCGACGAGCTGGCCCTCGCCGGTGCGGTCGCGGTGGCGCAGCGCGGCGAGCAGCCCGACGACCGCCAGGCCGCCCATGATCGAGTCCCATGCGGGCATGAGGCTGTTCGTCGGCACGGCCGAGTCGCGGGGGCCCATCGCCTCGGGGAAGCCGGCCGAGGGGTTGACGGTGTAGTCGACCTCCGACGAGCCGTCGTGGTTGCCCGTCATGACGACCATGATGAGGTCCTCGCGGCGCTCCTTGAGCTTCTCGTAGCTCATCCAGCCGCGCGCGGGGAAGTTCGTCATGAAGATGCCGTTGCCCTCGCCCGGCATCGTGATGAGCTGGGAGAGCTGCTCGCGGCCCTCGTCGGAGCGCAGGTCGATCTCGATCGAGCGCTTGCCCTTCTGCAGGCCCGACCAGAACAGGCTGTCGCCGTTGCTCGACAGCGGCCAGCGCTTCCAGTCCAGCCCGCCGCCGGGGGCGTCGAAGCGGATGACGTCGGCGCCGAGCTGCGCGAGCGTCATGCCCGCCGTCGGCGCGGCGACGAACGCCGAGCCCTCGATCACCCGAATGCCGTTGAGAATCCCGTCCGTCATCGCGAGAACCCGCCTTCCCAGTTCGCAAGCATCATCATCGAGCGCCGGCGCGCGGTCATGCCATCGCCCCGACGAGCCGCCAGTCCAGAACCGCATCCAGCGCGCCGTCCGCCCGCTGCGCGGAGACCTCGACGCGCAGCGTCACGAGGCCGCCACCGCCGGGCAGCTCCTCGGTCTCCTCCAGATGGACCGTGCTGCGCAGCACGTCGCCCTCGAAGACGGGGGCGAGGTGGTTGCAGTGATGCCAGCCGATGATCGTCACGAGGTTCGGCAGCGTCTTGGTGATGTGCGCCGCCGCGATGCCGATCGTGTGCCCGCCGTAGACGAGGCGCTTGCCGGAGTGGTGCGAGCCGGGGTCGGAGTGCGCCTTGGCGAGGTTCAGCGACATCCGCACGAGCTCGGGCGCCGCGGTGACGCTGTCGCCGCCGTCGAGCACCCACGTCGTCGGGGCGCTGAGGTCGGCGAAGTGCCGGCCGGGCACCGCCTCGCGGTAGGCGCCGAGGTCGATGCCGTCGAGCGTCGCGTGCAGCGCGTCGGCCGGCAGGTCGGCGGGGAACTCGTCGAGGTCGTCGGCGTGCGCCTGGGAGGCGTCGACGTCGTTGATCGGCAGCATCGCGCAGCGCCAGTAGTCGAGGATCGCGCGCTCCTCCTGGTCCTTGGTGACGATGTGCAGGACGGCGAGGCCGGTCGGCTTGCGGCCCTCCTTGATCGTGTTGCGCTTCAGCGCGACGATCTCGGTCGTCGTGTAGAGCGTGTCGCCGATCGCCGGCAGGCGGCGCAGCATGAGCCGGCGGTAGAAGAGGTTGCCGATGACGCGCTGGGTCGGCAGCGTCGACTGCCCGATCGAGACGTCGCAGACGAGCATCGGGTGCGCGAGCCGCCGGCCCGCGACCTTCTCGGACAGCGTCGCGTCGAGCGCGAGGCGCAGGCGGTCGCCCGCGATCGACTGATGCAGGGCGGCGTGGCCCTCGTTGAGCGTCATCGCCGGGAACTCGACGTAGAGGTCGCCGACGGACAGCTCCTCCCAGTAGGGCCCGCCCACGGGGACGGGGTCGCTGGCGATCGTCGGCTGTGCACTCATGCGGCGAACCTCGTTTTCGCGGCGCCGCGGGCGACTCACAGGTCGCGGGCCCGCCGCGCGCCGTCCGGTTGAACAGGGAAGCCCGGCGTCGCGCGCCGGCGATGGACTGACGCGGCGCAACGTACACGATCGGGGCCGGTGATCGAGGTCGGGGGCGGGTGGTTTCGAGGGGCGCCGTGCTGACTTAGGCGGGGACCGATGCGACGAGCCCGCGCGGGCGACGGCTGGCAGCGGCTACTGGGCGCTCCGCGCCTCGAAGCTGCCGGCCGCCGCGGCGGGCGTCACGACGTCGCCCTCGGCGAGCGGTTCCTCGGGGTCCTCCGCGTGGCGGCCGTTGATCGTCGCCGGGCCCACCGCGAGCGCGCCGAGCGTCGCGGCGCGGACGCCGCCGCGGCCGCTCACGGCGATGAGCGGTGCGGGCAGCGCGCGCGCCGCGTCGTACTCGGCGGGCTCGTTGAGGTTCGACAGCGAGCGCAGCTCGGGGTCGAGCGTGCCGACGTCGGCGTCGGCGAGCAGGTCGGCCTCGCCGAGGCGGCGCACGCGGCAGCGCTCGAGCAGCGCCCGCGCGCCGAGCCGGTCCTCGCGCAGCGCCGCGTCGATGTGAGCGGCGACCGATGTGCGATAGGCGGCGGCGAGCGGGTGCGGGAAGCCGTGGGTGTGCGGCAGCGCGACCTCGTCCTCGGCGCGCAGCGACGCGACGACGTGGCGCACGAGCGCCGGATGCAGCAGCGGCGTGTCGACGCCGCAGACGAAGACGACGTCGGCGCGCTCGCCGACGGCGCGCAGCCCGGCCGCGATCGCCTCGAGCGGCCCGCGCTGCGGGCGGGCGTCCTCGGCGTGCTCGACTCCCGCGGGGAGCGCCGGGAGCCGCTGGCCGGCGGCCCGCACGACGACGACGGGCCCGTCGACCGCGCGCCCGACGACGCCGACGACCCGTCGCAGGAGGGTCGAGCCGTGCCACTCCAGCGCGGCCTTCGGCCGGCCCATCCGCGTGGAGCCGCCGCCGGCCAGGACGATGCCGGCGGACCTCGCCCCGCGGCCCCGGTCGGGCGGGCGCGGCATCGCCCGCGACTCGTGGGGATCGCTGTCGCCCATGCCGGTCACCGGATGGAGTCTGACGGGCGCGACGTCCCGCCTGACGACCGCCGCCCGGGCGCGCCGGCCCGGTCGAGCGCAGCGGCGATCGGAGCCGCGGCGGTCACGCCGAGGCACGTCATGGAGCAGGTAGAAAAGGTCACAAGATGTGGTGCAATCAGGTTCGCTGTGCCATGTTGGTGAACATGCGAGGTAAGCCCGAGCGAGCGTGAGCCTCGTGCGCACGTACGGTGGCGAGCGTGCGGCATGGGGGACGGGGGCCGACACGCGGCGCCTGCGCGTCGCGTTCGTGCACCTGTCGGACTTCCACGTCGACGGCGAGGTGCAGCGTCCGGCGCGAGCGCTGGCGGCGCGCGGCGACGAGGTCCACTCGGTCGGGGTCAGCCGCTCGGGCGCCTTCGAGGAGGGCGAGGGGACGATCGTCGTGCACGACGCCGGCGTGCGCCGGTCGCGCGGCGGCGCGCGCGCCTACCTACGCGAGTACGGCGCCTTTCTGGCGCGGGCGACGGCGATCGTGACGCGGCTGCACGCGCGCGAGCCGCTCGACCTCGTCCAGGTGCACAACATGCCCGACGCGCTCGTCTTCGCCGGGATCGCCCCCAAGCTCGCCGGCCGGCCCGTCGTCCTGCAGCTCAACGACACGTTTCCCGAGCTGTTCGAGTCGCTGACCGGCCGCGGGCCCGGCAGCGCGATGGGGCGCCTCGTGCGCCTCGAGGAACGGCTGAGCGCCGCGATGGCCGACCGGCTCGTCGCGGTCACGCCGGCGGCGCGGGCGTGCTTCACCGCGCGCGGCGTCGGCGCCGGCAAGACGGTCGTCATGTTCAACGCGCCGAGCGAGGCGGTGTTCGGCTCGCCGCGTCCGCCGCGCGTCGACTTCGATCCCCGGGCCGTGCGGCTCGTCTACCACGGGGGCCTGCCGCCGCGCTACGGCGTCGACGTGGCGCTCGCGGCCCTCCCGATCATCCGGCGCGACCTGCCCGAGGCGACGCTGGACGTCTACAGCCACATGGCCGACGGGCCCGAGGCGGAGGCGCTGCGCGCGCAGGCGCCGCCGGGGGCCACGGTGCATCCGTGCGCCGTCGACCACCGCCACATCCCCGCGCTGCTCGAGCGCGCCGACATCGGCCTCGTGCCCACGCTCGTCGACGACTTCACCCGGATGCTGCTGCCGGTCAAGCTCATGGAGTACGTGCACATGGGGATGCCCGTCGTCGCCAGCGACCTGCCGCTCGTGCGCGAGGCGTTCGGCTCCGACGGGCTGGCGCTCGTGACGCCCGGAGATCCCCGCGCGATCGCCGCCGCGGTCTGCGCGGTCGCGCGCGACCCGGACGCCGCCGCAGCCCGCGCGCGGCTGGCGACCCAGCGGCTCGCGCCGCTCTCGTGGAACGCGCAGGTCGCGCGCTACACGGCCCTCGTCGACGAGCTCGTCAGCCGCTCTCCGCGGCGCCTGGCGGTGCGCCGGCCGAGGTGGATCGCGGGCGCCCGCTGACGACCGGCGACGGCCGTCGCGGCGGCGCGCTCAGCCGCCGGCCCGCCCGCTCGGCCGCGGGCCGGCCCGCCCGCTCAGCCGCCGGCCGGCCGCCAGCTCAGCCGCCGGCGGCGCGCTCGAACGCCGCCATGGCGCGATCGTCGAAGAGCCAGAAGCGCGCCTCGCGCACCTGTGGATGGCGCTCGAGGGCCGCGCGGGTCGCGCCGATCGCGATGGCGGCCGCCTCCTCGAGCGGGTAGCGGTACACGCCGGTCGAGATCGCCGGCAGCGCGACGCGTTCGCAGCCGTGCTCGGCGGCGAGCTCGATCGCGCGCTCGTAGCAGGAGGCCAGCAGTCCGGCCTCGCCGTGGCCGCCTCCGTTCCAGACGGGCCCGACGGCGTGGATGACGTGACGGGCGGCGAGGCGGCCCGCGCCCGTGACCTTCGCGTCGCCGGTGGCGCAGCCGCCCAGCGCGCGGCACTCCTCCAGCAGCTGCGGCCCCGCGGCGCGGTGGATCGCGCCGTCCACGCCGCCGCCGCCGAGCAGGCTCGAGTTCGCCGCGTTGACGATCGCATCGGCCCCGCCGTCGGCCGTGATGTCGCCCCGATGCAACGTGATGATTCCCATGCTCCTAGTCTGACCGGGGTGAGTGACGCCGCAGAAGACCTCGAACGCGCAGCCCCGCTGCCGCCGCGACCGCTGGCGATCCGCGCCGGCGTGCCCGATCCCGCCGACGTCATCGCGTCCTACCGCGCGGTCGGGCGCGACTCGCGCGCGTCGATCCTCGAGCTGCTCGGGCCGTCGTGGACCTTCGCCGGCAAGCGCGTCCTCGACTTCGGCTGCGGCTCGGGCAAGGTCATGCGCCACTTCCTGCCCGAGGCCGCCGGGTGCGAGCTGTGGGGCTGCGACATCGACGAGCGCTCGATCGACTGGATCAACGCCGAGCTCAGTCCGCCGCTGCACGCGTTCGCCAACCGCGAGGTGCCGCCGTTGGACCAGCCGTCGGACTCCTTCGACCTCGTCTGGTCGGTCTCGGTCTTCACCCATCTCACCGATCACTGGGCGGGCTGGCTGTCGGAGCTTCACCGCGTCCTGCGCCCGGGCGGCCTCGCGATCGTCTCGTTCCTCGGCGGGGCGATGTACGAGGTCTGGAACGAGGAGGAGTGGCAGCCCGACCGCATCGGTATGACGGTCCTCAACCACGGCCAGGACTGGGAGCTCGGCGGGCCGACGGTCTTCCACTCGCCGTGGTGGCTGCGCGAGCACTGGGGCCGGGCGTTCGAGATCGTCCAGATGCGCGAGGGCACGGCGCCGCGCGAGCACGGGCTCATGCTGCTGCGCCGCCGCTCCGACGTCGAGGTCACGCCGCAGTTCCTGGAGCGCATCGACCCCGGCGAGCCGCGGGAGGTCGAGGCGCTGAGCTGGCAGGTCCGCCTGCTGCAGCGCGAGGCGAGCGCCCTTCGCGCCGCGCGCGACGCGCTCGCGCTCTCCGAGGGGCGCCGCCTGCAGCGCCGCGTCGCCGGGCGCCTGGGCCAGATGCGCCGCGGCGACAGCTGAGCCGCGCCGGGCGGGCGGGCGCGCGGACCGGGAGCCCCTACGCGCGCGGACCGGGAGCCCCTAGGCCAGCAGCAGCGCCGAGCGCGCGAGCTGCGCGAGCCCGGTCTCGATGCGGGCGACCAGCTCGTCGCCGGTAGCTCCGTCGACCCCGTCGAGCTGCTCGCGCAGGTCGCCGCGGTCGCGCGTGCCGTCGAGCAGCATGAGCAGCCGCCGGCCGAGCTCGCCCTCGAGCTTGACCGTCGCGTGGCGCAGGTTCGCCAGCGACAGGCCCTCGCGCGCCTGCAGCCTCGCGAGCGGGCTGGCGAGCGGCCGCTCGCCGGCGCGCGGGCTCAGCGCCGGCGGGTGGACGCCGAGCTGCACGACGTTGCCGGCGAAGCAGCGCAGGAGCGCCTCGCTGAGGGTGTCGCGATCCTGCGGCGCAGCGTCCGCCGGGAGCATGTCGGCGATGGCGACGGCGGCGGGCCAGCTCTGCGCGGCGCGGGTCAGAGCGGCGACGACGACCTCGTGCTCGGTCGTCAGCCGCGAGCCGCCGGGTGCCTCGAAGGTGACGCGCTCGGGGACGGCGGGGTCCTCCACGAGCACCGTGGCCGGCGACGACACCACGAGGTGCGCGATGCGCGCGGAGTCCAGCGCGCGGTCCAGCCGCGCCGCGGCGGGGCACAGCAGCGTCTGGCGGAAGCGGCGGACCTTGAGCTGGTCGAGCACCTGCTCGCGCTCGAGGACGTCGGCGCCGTCGAGCAGCTCCCGCCGGATCTCCTCGGGCAGGAAGCCGGCCTGCATCTCCAGGAAGTTGGCCTCGGCGAGGTACTGCAGCCCGTGTCCCGCGGCGCGCGCGGCGAACTCGCGGAAGAAGAACGGCGTGTTGTGCGGCGCGAGCGCGTCGTGGAACAGCAGCGACTCGGGCTGGCGCAGCAGGGAGGCGGCCTCGGGTCCGAGCATCGTCGCCTGCTCGTTGGGTCCGCTGAGCAGCTCGAGCAGCCTCCGGGCGGCCGCGATCCGCTCGCCGGGCGCCTCGACGTCGCGCAGCTTCAGCCGCAGCAGCTCGTAGAGCGTCTGCGGCACGCGGGCGCCGGGCAGCGCGTTGTAGCTGACGTAGGCGACGCCGCTGTCCGTCAGGGCGTGGGCGCAGAGCGCGAGCAGCCGCTCGCGGATGTCGTCGGGCACCCACGAGAAGACCCCGTGGGCGATGACGTAGTCGAAGCTCCCGGCCGGCGTGTCGAACTCCTCGAGGCCGGCCAGCTCGAAGCGCGCGTTCTCGAGGCCGAGCTCGTCGGCGACCGCGCGCGCGGCCGCGATGGCGTTCGTCGAGGAGTCCAGGCCGACGAACGTCGCCTCGGGCAGCGCGACGGCCATCGGCAGCAGGTTCGCGCCGTCGCCGCAGCCGATCTCCAGCAGGCGGCAGGTCGCCGGCGGCGCGGCGTGGAGGCCGAAGAGGGCGGCGAGCGTCGCGAGGCGATCTGGGTGCGTCTGGGCGAAGGCGTGTCCCGGGTAGGGGATCGCGTCGTAGAGCGACAGGCCGTCGGGCTGCTGCAAGAGGCGCCGTCCGGACTCGAACCGGAGTAAACGGCTTTGCAGGCCGCTGCGTAGCCACTCCGCCACGGCGCCGAGAGGGGCGGGGCAAGAGTACCGAGCCGACCCGCGGTCCGGCCGGCGCGCGGGGGCGCCGGCGGGCGGGCCCGCGGCCGGGTGAGGGGGAGCCGGCCGCCGGGCCGCGGCCCGGGTGTGCTCAGGCGTCGCCGCCCTCCTCGGCGAGCCGCATCGCCTCGCGGGCGAGCAGGCCCAGGCGCGCCTCGCGCACGAGCGGCACCTCGCGGCGGCGCTTGCGGACGTTGGCGAGGTTGATCTCGGTCGTGACGATCGCCTCGTCGTCCTCGGGCAGCTCGCAGACGACTTCGCCCCACGGGTCGACGACGTGCGAGCCGCCCCAGAAGCGCAGGTTCTCGCCCTCGTCGCCGACGCGGTTGCAGAAGACGACGTAGCACTGGTACATCCGCGCGTAGAAGACCGTGATGTCGCGCCAGTACGTCATGGAGTCGTAGCGCTCGGGAAAGCGGCTCTGGGCGGAGTTCGTCGGCACGAACAGGACGCGCGCGCCGTCCTGCACGGCGAGGAAGACGAGGTGCGGCTGCCAGGCGTCGTTGCAGACGAGCGTCGCCATCCGCCCGTGGGCGGTGTCGAAGGCGCGCATCGACTGGCCGGGGGAGAAGTGCTTGCGCTCCTCGAAGACGTCGTACGTCGGCAGGTAGAGCTTGCGGTGGGTGTGGACGAGGCCGCGCGGGCCGTAGTAGGCGGCCGAGTTGTAGTTGTGCACGCCCAAGCCGTCCTCGTAGAGGCCGATGAGGACGTCGGTCTGCGGCACCGCGGCGGAGAGCTGCGCCAGGCGCGGGTCGTCGGCGGACATCGACACGTCCTCGTCGACGCGGCCCAGGGCATAGCCCGTCAGGAACAGCTCGGGGAAGACGACGAGATCGCTGCGCTCGCGCCCGGCCAGCGCGACGATCTCGCTCGCGCGCGCGAGGTTCGCGTCCAGGTCGCCGAGGACGCTGGCCGCCTGTGCCAGGGTGATCCGCATGGGGTCCGCGAGACTACCCGCGGGTCGCCTCGGGAGGCGCCGGCGTTGCTATCCTCGCGGCTCCCAGGGCGATTAGCTCAGCTGGGAGAGCGCCGCCTCGACAAGGCGGAGGTCACTGGTTCGAGCCCAGTATCGCCCACTCGAAAGCCCGGTGACAGCGGGGTTTTTCCTTGGGAGGTTCGCGACCGTTCCTTCCGCTGCGTGCCGCCGGCGCCGAGCGGCCGATGTGCGGCGAGCTTCGGAGCCGCGGGGCGGTTCGGCAGCTCCGGGATGATGCCGGGATGACCGAGAGGCGACGAGCTCTGGGGCCCAGGGGGAAGGTGGCGGCCGTCGTGGTCGTCGTGGTCGTCGTGGCGGGAGTCGGCGCAGCCGCCACGCTGACCCTGGCCGGAGCGGGTTCCGACAGCGCTGCGGACCGGACGGCCTATGTCGTCGCCAACCGTCACGTGCTGCGCGGCGTGCCCGTGTTCCCGGGGGCGCAGGTGAAGGGCCTGACGTCTTCTGCGTATCGGAGAAACGAGCAGGCGGATGCGAAGGTGGCCGGGTACGGGACCACCCGGGAGGACGGGCTCCCGAGCGCGACCCGGAAGCTAACCGCCTACCGCTGGTACATGCGCGGGCTTCGGGCGCGAGGCTGGACCCTGCTCGAGCGGACGGAGGGGTACTACTTCAACGCTCGCAAGGGGAACGCGTACGTCCACGCGCTGTTCGGTGCGGGCGCAGCCGCCATCGAGGTGGATCACGACTGCTACAAGGGCACGCCTGACCCGCAGTGCTTCGGGCCGTAGCGGTCTGACGGGGTCTCGCCGGTGGTCCGGGACGCCGTTTGCCGGACGCCGGCGGCCGGGCCCGGCGGTGCGTGGCGGATCGTGCCCCCTACGCGGGGTACGAAGCGCCACGCGTCGCGCGGGCGGGGGTGCGTGGCGGATCGTGCCCTCCATGCGGTGTACGAAGCGCCCGCGCGCCGCGCGCCGCGCGGGCCGGGTGTGCGTGGCGGATCGTGTCCCCTATGTGGGGTACGAAGCGCCACGCGTTGCGCGGGCCGGGTGTGCGTGGCGGATCTTGCCCCCTATGTGGGGTACGAAGCGTCACGCGCCACGCGTCACGCGTCACGCGCCACGCGTCACGCGCCACGCGCCACGCCGCCACGCTGCCGCGCGTCGCGCGGGCCGGGTGTGCGTGGCGGATCGTGCCCCCTATGCGGGGTACGAAGCGCCACGCGTCGCGCGGGCGGGGGGATCGTGGCGTCGTGCTCTCCTGGGCGGGCGCGGGCGCGGGCGCGGGCCGCGCGGGCGCGGGCCCGGGGCGGGGCAGGTGCGCTCGTGAAGGGCGCCGGCAGCGTCCTCACCACCGGGACTGCTCGCGGCGCCCGCACGCTGCCCGGGCCCGCCGGCGAGCGGCCGGCCGGCCCGGGCGTCGCGATCAGCGCAGGTCGAAGCGGTCGAGGTTCATGACCTTGTCCCACGCGGCGACGAAGTCGCGCACGAACTTCTCGCGCGCGTCGTCGCTCGGCGTAGACCTCCGCGAGCGCGCGCAGCTCGGAGTTCGAGCCGAACACGAGGTCGACGCGGGTGCCGGTCCACCTGACCTCGCCCGTGGCGACGTCGCGGCCCTCGAAGCGCCCGGCGTCGTCGGACGTCGCCGTCCACGTCGTGCCGAGGTCGAGCAGGTTCACGAAGAAGTCGTTCGTGAGCGACCCGGGCGACTCGGTGAACACGCCGTCCCGGGACCCGCCGGCGTTCGCGCCCAGGACCCGCAGGCCGCCGACGAGGACGGTCATCTCCGGGGCGCTCAGCGTCAGCAGGTTGGCCTTGTCGAGCAGGAGGTACTCGGCCGTCAGCCGGTGGTCGGGCGCCAGGTGGTTGCGAAAACCGTCCGCCGTCGGCTCGAGCGGGGCGAAGGAGTCGACGTCGGTCTGCTCCTGCGAGGCGTCCGCGCGCCCCGGCGCGAACGGGACCTCGACGTCATGGCCGGCGTCCTTCGCCGCCTGCTCGACCGCCGCGCAGCCGCCGAGCACGATGAGGTCGGCGAGCGAGACCTGCCGGCCGCTGCCGTTCTGGGAGCCGTTGAAGGACTCCTGGACCCCCTCGAGCGTGCGCAGCACCTTCGCCAGCTCGGCGGGGTCGTTGACCTCCCAGCCGTTCTGCGGCTCCAGGCGGATGCGCGCCCCGTTGGCGCCGCCGCGCTTGTCGCTGCCGCGAAACGTCGACGCCGACGCCCACGCCGTGCGGACGAGCTGCGAGACCGACAGCCCCGAGACGAGGATCTGTGCCTTCAGCGCCGCGATCTCCTCCGGCCCGACGAGCTCATGGGTCACCTCGGGGACCGGGTCCTGCCACAGCAGCTCCTCGTCCGGGACCTCCGGCCCGAGGTACCGGGCGATGGGTCCCATGTCGCGGTGCGTCAGCTTGAACCAGGAGCGGGCGAACGCGTCGGCGAGCTCGTCCGGGTTCTCCTGGAAGCGGCGGGAGATCCGCTCGTAGTCGGGATCGATGCGCAGCGCGATGTCCGCGGTCGACATCATCGGCGCGTGGCGCCGCGACGGGTCGTGCGCGTCGGGCACCGCGTCGGCGGCGGCGCCGTCCTTCGGGGCCCACTGATGGGCGCCCGCCGGGCTCTTGACGAGCTCCCACTCGTGGCCGAAGAGCGTGTCGAAGTAGCTGCTGTCCCAGGCGATCGGCGTCGGCGTCCAGGCGCCCTCGAGGCCGCTCGTGATCGTGTGGGCGCCCTTGCCGCTCTCGTAGCCGCTGCGCCAGCCGAGGCCCTGCTCCTCCAGCGGCGCGCCCTCGGGCTCGGGCCCGACGTGCTCGTCCGGGTCGGCCGCGCCGTGCGTCTTGCCGAAGGTGTGCCCGCCGGCGATGAGCGCGACGGTCTCCTCGTCGTTCATCGCCATGCGGTGGAACGTCTCGCGGATGTCGCGCGCCGAGGCGGCCGGGTCCGGGTTGCCGTTGGGCCCCTCGGGGTTGACGTAGATGAGGCCCATCTGGACCGCGCCGAGGGGCTCCTCGAGCTCGCGGTCGCCGGTGTAGCGCTCGTCGCCGAGCCACTCGGTCTCCGGGCCCCAGTAGACGTCCTCGTCGGGCTCCCAGACGTCCTCCCGCCCGCCGGCGAAGCCGAACGTCTCGAAGCCCATCGACTCCAGCGCGACGTTGCCGGTGAGGACCATGAGGTCGGCCCACGAGAGGCTCTGGCCGTACTTGCGCTTGACCGGCCACAGCAGCCGGCGGGCCTTGTCGAGGTTCGCGTTGTCCGGCCAGCTGTTGAGCGGCGCGAAGCGCTGCTGGCCGGCGCCGGCGCCGCCGCGGCCGTCGCTGATGCGGTACGTGCCGGCGCTGTGCCACGCCATCCGGATCATGAACGGGCCGTAGTGGCCGTAGTCCGCCGGCCACCAGTCCTGCGAGGTCGTCAGCACCTCCTCGATGTCCTGCTTGACCGCGGCGAGGTCGAGGCTCTCGAACGCCGCGGCGTAGTCGAACTCCTCGCCGAGCGGGTTGGCGACGGCGGGGTTCTTGGCGAGGATCTTCAGGTTGAGCCGGTCCGGCCACCAGCCTCGGTTGCCCCCGCCCTGGGTCGGGTGGGGGGCGCGCTCGTGCGCGACCGGGCAGCCGCCCGCCTCCGGCTCGTTCATCTCTCCAACAACGGCGTCAGGCTTATCGGACACGGGAACCCCTTCGGGGATCGGAGGGTGGAATCAGGAACTGCGCGATGTCGAGCATCCGGGACACACGCCCCAGTAGATGACCTCGGCCTCGTCGAGCGCGTAGCCGTGGTCGTCCGCCGCGGTCAGGCAGGGCGCCGCGCCGACCGCACAGTCGACGTCGGCGATGGAGCCGCACGACCGGCACACGACGTGGTGGTGGTTGTCGCCGACGCGCGACTCGTAGCGCGCCACGGAGCCGGGCGGGTGGATGCGCCGCACGAGACCGGCGGACGTCAGCGCCCGCAGCACGTCGTAGACGGCCTGCTGGGACACGTCGCCGAGGTCCTCTCGGACGAGGCCGACGATCGAGTTCGTGTCGGCGTGCGGATGCTCGTGCACCGCGGTCAGCACCGCGACCCGAGGACGCGTGACGCGCAGGGAGGCCCCGCGCAGCATGCGCTCGAGTTCGGCGGACGCCGGCACCTGTCGCAGTGTGTCACAGAGTCTGGAGTGAATCCAGTTCAGGCGATCGGCCGGTGGGTCGCCGCGGAGCTCTCGCTCCTGTTCGACCGCGACCCGCCGCGCGCGCTTCACGACGACGACAGGCACGGCCGCGGCGCGGCGCGGCGCGCGCAGCGAGGGGTCCGGCCGGGCCCCCTCGCGCGCGCCGTGCGCCGGTCAGGCGCTCAGCTCGACGGCGAAGTGCCAGTCGTCGAGCCGGAACGTGATCGAGTTGCTCGTGACCCGCCGCTCGACGTAGATGCGGTAGAGGCCGCCTCCGAGCCGCCGGGAGCGCTCGATCGCCTGGGACTCCCAGAGGTCGTTCGCCGCGCCCGAGGCGTCGGAGTCGAACGCGAAGTCCGTCGAGCTGGCGGGGTTGAGCTCGACGATCGCTCCGGTCTGCGTGTTGCGGGCGAGGATCCGCACCGTGCAGTAGCCGGAGTTCGGGCCGTTGCAGTAGGACTCCGCCGTGAAGCGGGCGTTGACGAGGCGCCCGGAGCTCGGGACGCTCACCGAGATCGCCGAGCCCGGCAGGGTGTTCCAGGCCGTCGCACTCGAGGTGGACGCGGTGGTCTCGGCGCGGTTGTGCATCTGCACCTGGGTGCCGCCGCTCGAGCCTGTGAGGAGGGCGGAGGCGGTCGCGGCGAGCGCGCCGCAGGCGGCGATCACGGGGAGCGCGATCGCGATCGGGTGTCGGAGGTTGCGCATCGGATGGCTCCTTTGCTGTGGTTCGCCGCGCGGCCGATCCGCGGGGCGTACCTGGGCGACGGGGAGCCGGCCTGGTCGATACAGGGTCTCGCGTGAGGTCCGTCACACCCGTAGCGGGGCGCGCCGGGCCACTCCGTACTTTCCCCGCGCGCCCTGCGGACCGCGTCCGATGCCCGCGCGCCACCGCGCTGAGACGCTGCCACGGCCCGCCCCGACCCTGAGGAGAGGACGTCTCATGCCCCCGTGCACCGCCGGCCCGTCGTCGCCGCCGGCCTTCGGCTGACGCGATGCACCACCTCCCGGTCCACGAGGCCCTCGTGCTGCTCGGGGCCGACCCGGTGCGGGGCCTGGACGGCGCGGAGGCCGAGCGCCGGCTCGCGCGCCACGGGCCCAACGTGCTGCCCCGCGTCGAGCGGCGCGGCCCGCTGCTGCGGCTGCTCGCGCAGTTTCATCACCCGCTGATCTACGTCCTGCTCGTGTCGGCCGCGGTGACGCTCGCGATCGGCGCGAACGTCGACGCGGCGGTCATCATGGGGGTCGTCCTCGCCAACGCCGTCGTCGGCTTCGTCCAGGAGGCGCGCGCCGAGCGGGCGCTCGACGCGCTGGCGGCGATGGTGACCGTCCAGGCGCGCGTGATCCGCGAGGGCGTGGAGCAGGTCGTCCCGGCCAGGCTGCTCGTGCCGGGGGATCTCGTCGTGCTGCTGGCCGGCGACAAGGTCGGCGCCGACCTGCGCCTGGCCGAGGTCGCGGCGCTCGAGGTCGACGAGTCCTCCCTGACCGGGGAGTCGGTCCCGGTCTCCAAGGCGCAGGCGGTGCTGGCCTCCGAGACGGTCCTCGCCGACCGGGCGAACATGGCGTTCTCCGGCACGCTCGTCACCGCCGGGCGCGCCCGCGGTGTCGTCGTGGCGACCGGCGCAGACACCGAGATCGGGCTCATTCACCGCCTGCTCGGAGAGACGACCGAGATCGCGACGCCGCTGACGCGCCGGCTGGCGCACTTCAGCCGGGTCCTGACGGTCCTCATCGTCGGCCTCGCCGCGGTCACGTTCGCGATCGGCCTCGCTCGCGGCGAGACGGTGGCGGCGATGCTCGTCGCCGCGGTCGCGCTCGCGGTCGGCGCGATCCCCGAGGGCCTGCCGGCCGCCGTGACGATCGCGCTCGCGATCGGCGTCGGGCGCATGGCGCAGCGCCACGCGATCGTGCGCCGGCTGCCAGCGGTCGAGACGCTCGGCAGCACGACCGTCATCTGCACCGACAAGACCGGCACGCTGACCCAGAACGCGATGACGGTCACGACCGTCGTGGCCGGCGGCCGGCGGTACGCCTTCGACGGGGTCGGCTATGCGCCCGAGGGCGCCGTCCGCGGCGAGGCGGGGTCCGTCGCGCTCGCCGACGAGCCGGCGCTCGCGGCCTGCCTGACCGCCGGCCTGCTGTGCGGCGACGGCGACGTGCGTCGCGCCGACGGCGGCGGTTGGGAGCCGGTCGGCGATCCGACGGAGGCGGCGCTCGTCGTCGCCGCGCGCAAGGCGGGGCTCGACCGGGCCGCCGAATCGGCCGCGCACCCGCGGTCGGCGGTGCTCGCGTTCGACTCCGAGCGGCGCTACATGGCGACGGTCGACCGCGCCGCCGACGGCGCCGGCGCCGTCCACGTCAAGGGCGCCGTCGAGCAGGTGCTCGAGATGTGCGAGCACGGGCTCGACGCCGGCGGCGGCCGCGCCGCGCTGGACCGCGCGGCCGTGCTCGACGAGGCCCACGAGCTCGCTCGGCACGGCGAGCGCGTGCTGGCGCTCGCGGTGCTGCCCGTGACGGCGGACCGGGAGCCCGACCTCGCGCGCCTGCGCGGGCTGACGTTCGCCGGCCTGCAGGCGATGCTCGATCCGCCGCGCCCCGAGGCGGTCGCCGCGGTGGCGGCCTGCCGGCGCGCCGGCATCGCCGTGAAGATGATCACGGGCGACCACGCAGCGACCGCGGCGGCCATCGCCGCCCAGGTCGGCATCGCGCACGACGGCTCGCCGCGCGTCGTCACCGGCGGGCAGCTCGAAACCTGCCCGGACGAGCGGCTCGGCGCGCTCGCCGCCGGCGGCGACGTGTTCGCGCGCGTCTCGGCCGAGCAGAAGCTGCGGCTCGTCACCGCCCTGCAGCGGCGCGGAGAGGTCGTCGCGATGACCGGCGACGGCGTCAACGACGCGCCGGCGCTGCGCCAGGCCGACATCGGCGTCGCGATGGGCGCCGACGGCACCGAGGTCGCGCGCGAGTCCGCCGACATCATCCTCGCCGACGACAACTTCGCCTCGATCGAGGCCGCCGTCGAGGAGGGCCGCCACACGTTCGACAACCTCACGAAGTTCATCGTCTGGACGCTGCCGACGAACATGAGCGAGGGGCTGCTCATCCTCACCGCGATCGTCGCCGGCACGACCCTGCCGGTCCTCCCGGTGCAGGTGCTGTGGATCAACATGACGACGGCCGTCCTGCTCGGGCTCATGCTCGCGTTCGAGCGCGTCGAGCCCGGCGTCATGTCGCGCCCGCCGCGCCGGCCCTCCTCGCCGCTGCTGCCGCGCGAGCTGCTGGCGCGGATGATGCTCGTCACGCTGCTGCTGCTGGCAGCGGCCTTCTGGCTGTTCGAGCGCGAGCTCGGGCGCGGCGCGGACGTCGCCGAGGCGCGCACCGTCGCCGTCAACGTGTTCGTCGCCGTCGAGCTGTTCTACCTGTTCAGCTGCCGCTCGCTGTCGGGGCGGGCCGTCGACCTGGGCCTGCTGTCCAACCGCTGGCTGCTCGGCGGGGTGACGCTCATGATCGGGCTGCAGCTCGCCTACACGTACTGGCCGCCGATGAACGCGCTGTTCGGCAGCACGCCGCTGGACGCGGCCGCCTGGCTGACGATCCTCGCGGCCGCCGCGGCCGCCTGGGTCGTCGTCGAGATCGAGAAGGGGGCGCGCAGGCGGGCGACGGCGCCGCGGCGCGCCCGAGCGCGCGGACCCGCGCCGCGCATCCGCGAGCGCAACCCCTGACGGACGCAGGGCCCGGCGGGCTCGCGCGGCCGGCGCGATGCGTCCGCGAGCGCAACCCTGACGGACGGAGGGCGGCCTCGCGCGGCCGGTCGCCGTCAGCGCGGCGCGTCGGCGTCGGCGTCGGCGTCGGCACGCTCGAGGCCCGCGTGCGCGCGATAGGCGGCGAGCGTGCCGTCGACGCTCGTCTCGCCCAGCCCGAGGAAGCGGTCCGCCAGGTCGGCGGCGAGCAGCTCGACGGCGGCGGCGAGCTCGGCCGCCGCCGGCCGCGCCTCCTCGGGGAGGCCGTCCGCGCGCGCCAGCGCCGCGACGAAGGGCAGCGTGCCGGCGAGCGACAGCGACGGCGACGGAGCCTGGAAGTAGAACGTCGACGGGTACTGCAGGAAGTCCATCCGCGCCGTCGTGAGCGCCTCGGCGAGGCGCTCCATCTGACGGGCCAGCGTGGCCGGCGGCAGCGCGGCGGGCGCGACCGCCGCGCGGCGATGGGCCTCGCGGACGTTGTGGGCGACGCCGGCGGCGGTGCGCTGGCGGTGCAGCGCGGGGTAGATCGACAGCACCCACGTGACGGCCATCGTGAAGAGGCCGAAGCCGAGCGTGGCGTGCAGCGGCACGAGCACGCGCAGCGCGCCGTCGACCGGGGCGATGTCGCCGAAGCCGAGCGTCGCCTGCGTGACCCACGCGACGTAGAGGGCGTCGAGGAAGCCGTCCTGCGCGGCGGGGTCCAGCGGCGCGGCGAAGATGAAGCCGCCCGGCAGCGAGGGGAGGTAGACGAGCGCCCAGCCCGTGACCATGACGCCGACCCACAGCGCGATGACGAGCACCATCGACATGGGCCCGGCGAGGTCGCGGGCGCGATCGCCGAGCCTCCCGGACGCCGACCACACGAGCCCGAAGACGTGCGTCGACATCCCGGAGCGCCCGACCGGGTGAAACAGCGTGTGGAAGACCTCGCGCAGCACCGTCGCCAGGAGCAGCGCGCCGGCGACGGTCGACAGCGCGCTCACGTCGGCGGCTCGTGGCGGACGACCATGCCCGCACCCCTACCCGCGATCGGCGCCCGGCGCGCAGTGCGGTGCCCGCCCCGCACCCCTGCCCGCGATCGGCGCCCGGCGCGCAGTACGGTGCCCGGCATGTCCGCGCTGCGCTTCCAGGTCCCGCCCGAGCAGGCGCTGCTGACGCTTGCCGACGCCAGCGGCGGGCTGTCGGCGCTCTTCGCCTTCGACGCCGAGCTCGACCTCCATTCCGCCTGGCTGGCCGAGGCCGCCGAGGCGCTCGGCCACGGACCCGAGCAGGAGGACGAGGACATGCGCGACGCGCGCGCGACGGCCACGTCGCAGATCGACGCGATCCGGGCGCTGCGCACCGAGCTCGCCGAGCTCGCGGCCGACGCGGAGGCCCAGCTGCCCGAGGACGTCGCGTACGAGGCGCCGATCGTCGCCGAGGCGAGGCTGCCGTCGCTGCCCGACACGCTCGGCCCGCGCGAGCTGCTCTACGTCGAGAAGAGCTTCAAGCGCGGGATGGCCGCGCAGATGCTCGCCGCGACCGAGTCGCTCGGCCCGCTCGCCGAGCGCCTGCAGAGCTTCGACGACGAGGAGTGCCGCGCGCTCGCCGAGCGCGTCGCGGCGTTCGTCGTCTCCGTACGCGGCGCCGGGCCGGGGCCCGGGTCCGGGTCCCGCTAGGGCCTAGACGAGGTCGCTCTCGCCGTGCGGCGTCCACGTCACGACGAGCCGGGCGCCGCCGTCGAGACGGAACGTCAGCCCGTTGGGCCGCTCGCTGACGGTCTCGACGGGCGCGTCGCTGAGATCGAAGCGCGCGTCGCCGATCGAGTAGTGCCCGCGCAGGTCGAAGAGGCTGCCGCCGGCGAGCACCGGGCCCGACGTCTCCCGGCTCCAGTTCTCCAGCAGGCCGGTCGCGATGAGCAGCGGCGACTCATGCGCGACCTCGACCCAGGCCGTGACCTCCTGGCCGAGCCGGTCGTTGAGCGTGAGCAGCGCCTCGTCGAGCGTCATCGTCATCGCGCCGGGGACCGTAGCGTGAACCCACGCCGCTCGTCTCGCGGAACCGATAGCCTCGCGCCCATGCGCGCCTCCGCCATCGCAACGGTTCTCGTCGCAGCCCTGCTCGGCGGCTGCGGTGGCGAGGAGGGCGCGGCGAAGAAGACCGTCTCGCGGGCGATCAGCGGCCTGTCGGCCGGCGACTCCAAGCTCGTCTGCGACCAGCTCACCGCCGGCGCCGAGAAGCAGCTGCTCGCCGTGCTCGCCGACAACCCGCTCGGCTACCCGGACATCAAGGCGTCCTCGTGCGGCGAGGCGATCACCAAGCTGCACGCGCTGCTCAACAAGCCGACGCGCGCGGTGCTCGCCGACGGAGATGTCGACAACGCCAAGATCGACGGCGACAAGGCGACGGTGCACGTCGTCGGCGCCGGGATGACCGTCGAGCTGCAGAAGATCTCCGACAAGTGGATGATCACCGGGGGCCTCTTCAGCCGCTGAGGCCGGGCCGCGGCGGGTACGCTGCGCCGCGATGGCCAGCCTGCCACCCGTCGTCTTCGAGGTGAACTTCGTCGTGCCGGCCGAGCTGCGCTGGGCGATGCGCGCCAAGGGCGTCATCGACGACTGGCTCATGTCCGACGCCGCCGGCGAGCGCCCGATCGACCAGCTCCCCTCGGCCGACCTGCAGATGCAGCTCGACCACGGCGAGCTGAGGCTCAGCTGGCTCGAGCTCGAGGCCCCGAGCGCCTGGCGGGCCGTCGAGCGCGCCTCGCAGGTCGTCGGGGAGATCCTGCCCGAGCTGCTGCGCACGCGGACCCTGCGGATCGACGCGACGCTGCAGGGGCCCGACCCGGACCTGCGCCGGCCGCTGGGCGCCTAGGCGTTCGCCGGGCAGAGGGCCGTCGAACCCGGAGCGGCCAGGTGGTAGCGTCGGCACCGACCGCAACGCCATGGCCCCAGCACCAGAGATGCCGCAGCATGCGCCGCCGGCGGTGGCCTCTGGTCGCGCGACGTCGCCGGTGGCGCCACGCTCTCGGCGGGCAGCGCCCGCGCGCCTCCAGGCCTCGGCCTCTGTCGAGCCCGGTCGCCGCGCCGATCCCCTCGCGGGCATGCTCGCGAGGTCGGTACGCAGGCGGTCCACCGGGGGGCGCGTCCTGCAGCGCCTCGTCTACAACACGATGTCCGGCGCGCTGACGGTGCCGAGCTCCTACGCCGGTCACAAGGTGCGCTGGAACGAGAAGACCGGACACGTGGACGCGACCGGTGCGGAGCAATCGCTCTTCAAGCTCATGCAGGACGACAAGCTGCGCCTGCGCTTCGCGGAGGCCCTCGGGCTGGACTGGATCGACAAGATGCAGGCGCTCGAGACCGCGACGCTGCGCCAGGCGGCCAAGCAGATCGCCGCCGACCCGCAGGACGCGGGGCTCGTCGCGAGCATCGCCGACGCCGCCGAAAGCCCGCTCAGGCTGCTGCGGATCGAGAAGGGGACCAAGCTCGACGCCGCGACCCTGCCGGCCGCGACGTCGCCGATCGCGGCGCTCGACGATCTGCTGCCGTCGGCTCCCGACCTCCCCAAGGCGGGTGAGTCCGTGCGGGCCAAGATCCCGAACACCAAGAAGAGCTACTGGGAGTACATGTGCACGCTGATCGCCCTCGTCAAGCACGAGGGCATCGCGCGCGTTCGAGCGATCGTCAAGCGCGAGGACGTCGCCGACAACCTCGATGCCGCCGTGCAGGCGCTGCACGATCACTACGTGGGCCGCGGCATCCAGTACGACGACACGTCGACGCGCATGCGCGTCATGACCGAGTGGGGCTACCGGATGATCTTCAGCGGCGACGCCGCGTGGACCGAGTTGCCGCTCCACGTGGCGCTGAAGGCCGGCACGAAGTACATCTTCGACATCGAGGGGCACACGATGAAGGTGACGCTCAAGCGCGACATGCCGAGCGCCACCAAGCCGCTGACCGACCTGCTGGCGACGTACTTCGTGTGCGACTCCGACAAGCAGAACTACAACACCAGCGAGTTCCTCAAGCCCGTGCGTCGCATCTGGACGCCGGCCGCGTAGCGGCGCGCCCTGCGCCGCCGCTCAGCCGTCGAGCTCGTCGACGAGGCGCAGCAGGTCCAGCGGGCTGAACGGCTTGGTCAGGAAGCGGTCGGCTCCGGCGTCGGTCGCGCGCGAGCGCGCGGAGTCGTCGGCCGACGCGGTGAGCATGACGATCCTCGCGTCGCGCATCTCCGGTTCGCCGCGCATCCGGCGGCAGGCCTCGATGCCGTCCATCCGCGGCATGTCGATGTCGAGGAAGACGAGGCGCGGGGCGTCGCGGCGCGCGGCCTCGACGGCCTCCTCGCCGTCGCCGGCCTCGTACAGGTCGAACGCCGAGACGCCCTCCAGCGTCGTCACGATGAGGCGGCGGATGAACGGATCGTCGTCGACGATCAGCACGCCGCGGCGGCCCGTCACCGGCGGCTTCCCGTCGTCTCGCGCATCAGCCGATGTCGAGGCGGATGCGCTCGATCTGCTCGTCGGAGACCTCGCGGAAGGCCTCGATCACCGCAGGATCGAAGTGCGTCCCGACGGACTGCAGGATGATGACCCGCGCCTGGGCGATCGTCGACGCCCGCCGGTAGGGACGGTTCGTGGTCAGCGCGTCGAGCGTGTCGGCGACGGCGAAGATGCGCGCCGAGATCGGGATGTCGTCGCCCGCCAGCCCGTCGGGGTAGCCGGTGCCGTCCCAGCGCTCGTGGTGGTGGCGGATGACGTCGCGCGCGGCGCCGAGGAACTCGATGTCGCGCACGATCTCCGAGCCGGTCACCGGGTGCTGCTCGATGATGCGCCGCTCGTCGGTCGTCAGGCGCCCGGGCTTGAAGAGGATCGCGTCGGGCACGGCGACCTTGCCGGCGTCGTGCAGCAGGAAGCCGAACTCGATCTCGGGCTCGTCGCCGAGGCGCATGCCGTAGGCGTCGGCGAGCTGCAGGCCGTAGGCGGCGACGCGCTCGGCGTGACGGCCGGTGTAGGCGTCGCGCGCCTCGACCGCGCTGGCGAGCGCGCGCACGGTGAGCATGTAGGACTCGCGCAGCTCCTGGGCGCGGGCGCGCTCCTCCTTGAAGGTCTCGCGCAGGTCGGCGGCGTAGCGCTCGAGCTGGAGCTCCTTCTCGGCGGCGTCGCGGGCGTGCCTGGCCAGCTCGTACTCGAGCTCCCTGATGCGCTCCTGCAACTGCTGCTCTGTGCTCACCGCCATCATGCTCCTCCGGCCCCGGGGCGTTCCCCGAGCGCTGCGCGCAAGGCACCGACGGCTTGCGAGAGGCCGAAGACCGGCATTCCGATCCCGCCTGCCGCGACCGGTTGGTCGCCGTCTGTACCGAACAGGATGACCGAACGCTCGCGCCGGCGTCCCCGTAGCGCGCTTCCGTCGAGCACCGCGGGCATCGTGTCCATCTCCGCATGCACGAGCGCGACCTCGAAGAGCTCCTCGGCGGCGGCCCGTACGGCGCCGCTCGCCGACGTCTCCCAGCGATGGTCGATGCCGAGCTCGCCGAGCTTCGGGGCGAGCTGTGCCCGCACCGACTCGGGCGCGACCACGAGCACCCGCGAGCGCCTCGTCTGCAGCGCCGCCTCGAGCATGTCGACGAGGCGGCGGCGGTCGATCGGCTTGGAGATCGCCCACTCGCCCTGAAGCTCGGGCGCCCGCGAGGAGACCGAGACGAAGACGACCGGCAGCTCGCGCAGCGCCGGGTCGGCGCGCACCGCCGTGAGGACCTCGATGCCGTTCATGCCGGGCATGAGGACGTCGAGCGTCATCGCGTCGAACGGCTCGGCGCGCAGGCGCGCGAGGGCCTCGGCGCCCGAGTTGACCTGCACCGTCTCGACGCCGAGCGGCTGCAGCTGCTGGGCGATGAGCGTCGCCAGCGCGGGCTCGTCGTCGACGATGAGCACGCGCCTGGCGACGAGCGGCGCGTGGGGGTCGCGCGGCGGGGGAGGAGCCGGCGCGCCGGCGCCCCGCGGCGCGGCGGGCAGCCGGACGACGAAGGTCGTCCCGCGTCCGAGCTCGCTGGAGACGTCGACCGAGCCGCCGTGCAGGTCGACGAGCGACTTGACGATCGTCAGGCCCAGGCCGGTGCCGCGGGTCGTGCGCTCGTCGGCCGACCCGCGCGAGAAGCGCTCGAAGATGTGGCGCACCTCCTCGGCGGTCATGCCGCGGCCGGTGTCGGCGACCGTGATCGTCGTCGCCTCCTCGTCGCCGGCGAGGCGCAGCGTGATCGTGCCGCCCTCGCCGGTGTAGAGGTGGGCGTTCGTGACGAGGTTCGTCACGACCTGCCGCACGCGGGCGGGATCGGCGAGCGCCGGCGCGCGCGGCTCGGCGATCTGCAGATCGAGGCGCTGGCGCTTGCCCGCCAGGCGCGGCTCGATGAGCGCCGCGACCTCCTCGATGGCATCGCGCAGGTCGACGCTGCGCGCGTTGACCTCGAACTGGCCGGACTCGATCCGCGCGATGTCGAGCAGGTCGTTGACGAGGTCGACGAGCCGGTCGGCGGACGTCGCGACGATGCCGAGGAACTCGCGCTGGCGCTCGGTGAGGTTCTCGGCGTTCGTCGTCTCCAGCAGCTCGACGAAGCCCTTGATCGAGGTCAGGGGGCTGCGCAGCTCGTGGGAGGCGGTGGCGACGAAGTCGCTCTTGGCCTGCTCGAGGCGCGCGCGCTCGCTGATGTCGCGCAGCGTCCAGACGATCCCGCCCTCGGGGCCGCCGAGGCGGGCCGCGGTGACCGCGAGCGTGACGTCGCCCTCGCGCGGCACGGTGACCTCGCCGGCGAGCGCGGCGGCGAGCGGCGGCAGCGGGCTGGCCGGCCCGTGCGCGGGCGCCCCCGGTCGCAGGGTCGGGACGAGCTGGGTCGCGCGCGGGTTCAGCGCCGTGACGCGGTCTGCGTCGTCGCACATGACGAGGCCGTCGCCGAGGCTCTGGATCGTCGTCGCCAGGCGCCGGCGCTGGCTCTCGACGCGCTCGCGCGCGGCGGCGAGGTCGGTCCCCATCGAGTTGAACGCCGAGCCGACCGCCTGCAGCTCGGCCGGGCCGGCGGGCTCGACGCGGGCGCCGAGGTCGCCCGAGGACATCCGCCGCGTCGCCCGCACGAGCGCGTCGAGCGGGCCGCCCATCGTGCGGACGAGGATCGTGAGGAACGCGAGCACGCCGACGAGCGCCAGCCCGGCGCCGAGCACGATCGCGACGAGCGCCGTGCGCGAGCGGCGCGCGACCTCGTCGCGGCCCTCCGCGCGGCGCGCCCCCTGGCGGGCGGCGATCCGCCGGACGGCGTCGCGCACGGCGGGCAGGTCGCGCGCGGCCCGCGCGCGCGTGGCGGCGATCGTCGGGTGCTCGGCGAGCGCGCGCGCGTCGCGCCGGGCGGGCTCGATCGCCTTCGCCCGCGCGCGGCTCGCGCCGTCGGCGGCCGCCAGGCGCTCGACCGTCGCGGCGCCGTCCTCGAAGCTGCGGGCCGCGCTCGCCACGAAGCTCGCCGCGCGCCGCGAGCGCGGCCGGGCGAGGTTGGCCTCCAGGGCGACGGTCGAGGCGAGCAGCCGGGCGGAGGCCACCTCGAGCGCCGACGAGGCCGCGAGCTCGTCCTCGTAGTCCTGCCGGGCGTCGTAGAGCGCGGCGAGCCCGATCGCCCCGATCGCGGCGAGCAGGACGGTGAGCCCGAGCAGCGCGAGACGCAGGGTGCGCGCGATCGAACGCCGCTCGGGGGTCGCCCGCGGGCCTATCATCGCCGCATGGATCTCGTCGGCGCCTGGTTGCGCGGGCTGCTCAAGGGGGGCGCGGCCGCGGCGCTCGTGCCCGCGGCGATGGTGGCGGCGCTCGTCGTCGTGCTCGCCGGAGCGGGCGGCGTGGGCGGCCTGGGCTCGCTCGGGCAGCTCCTCTCGGGTCCGCGGATCTCGCCGTCGGACCGGGCGGCGGCCGAGCGTGGCGCCGCCCGCGACCGCGACGTGGCGCCCGTGGCTCCCGCGGTCGCGAGCGAGTCGGCTCGGGCGCCGGCGCCCGTGGCGGCCGCGCCGAGCGCCCCGCGGCGCGAGCAGCGCGGCCCGCGGCGCCGGCGCCCGCCTGCGGTCCGACCGCGCCCGCGCACGCCGCCGCCGGCGCCGCCCCCCGCGGTCGTCGCGCCCCCGCCCGCGCCGCCCGCGCCCGTGGCGCCGCCGCCGCCCGCGGAGGTCACGAAGCCGCTGCTGGATGGGCTGGGGGAGACGGTTGGCGAAGTGGGCACGGCGGTGCGGGAGATCATCGACGGACTCGGTCGGACGGTCGGGCGGATCGGCCGGCCGCCGCCGCCACCGCCGGCTCCCTGAGCCCGCGGACCACAGCGACGCTACCGGTTGGCGCTCCCGGTCCCGGGAATCGCCGCCCGGAGGGCTCAAGTGCCCGGTGCGACGCGCCGATGAGAGGACCAGGTGGCCCTGGTCTCTCCTCTCTAGCAGCCTCCTCCTCGTCACGGCGCCCGTGCCCTACTCCGGCACGGGCGTCGCGGCGATGGACTCGCCCTTGGATGCCGGTCGGGCTTGTCCGTCCACGCGCGCGGGATTCACGTCGTCCGGAGGCGCACGCCGGTGCGACGCGCCCGAGCTGCGCCCGAGGCCGCCTTGACCGCGGTGGCAGCGGTCTGATCCAATGCCCGGCGTGCGATGGAGCGCCAGCCGGGTTGCAGCATCGTCGATGCTGGCGCTCGCCGTGACACTCGCCGGATGCGGGGAAGAGGACCCTGCCTTCGTCGACGAGCCGCCGCCGCCACGAGAGCGCGGCGTCGCTCCGCCGGCGGGCGGCACCGTCCGGGCCGATCCGCTGCGCGAGGCGGCGCAGAAGCGGTCGCGCCTGACGATCACCGTCGATGACGTCGCGCCCGGCAGGTTCCGCTACCGCGCGCCGCGCACGGTTCGCGGCGGGCTCGTCGATATCCGCCTGCGCAACGTCGGCGACGCGCCGCAGAAGGCTCAGCTGTGGCGGATCGACGGCGACCACACGGTCGAGGAGGCGCTGCGGGTCCGCCGTCCGCTGCCGGACTGGCTGCGGACCGCCGGCGGCGTGGGCCTCACCGAGCCCGGCGCGACGGGCAGGACGCTGCAGGCCCTGCCGGCCGGCAGCTACTACGTCGCGGCGACCCAGGGGCAGCCGGGCCGCGTCGCCGCGTTCGAGGTGACGGCGCCGCGGGACGTCCCGCAGCCTCCGCGCGCGCCGGCCCGCGTCGAGGCGGTCGACTTCTCGTTCAAGGTCTCCGGCCTGCGGCCGGGTGCCAACAGCGTCGACTTCGACAACTCCGGGCGCGAGCCCCACCATGCCTTCTTCACCCCGATCCGCGCCGGCAGGAGCCTCGCCGACGTCGAGCGGTTCTTCGCGACGCGGACGTCCCGCGAGCCGCCGCCGATCGACACCGAGGTCACGCGCGAGACGGCGGTCCTCGAAGGTCGCGAGCGCCAGGTCACGCAGATGAACTTCACCGCCGGCCGCTACGCCGTGATCTGCTTCGTGCGCAACCGCGCGGGCGGGCGGCCGCACATCGAGCTGGGGATGATCAACGAGGTGACGGTGCGCTGAGCCCGGGCCGGCCGCGGGCCGCCGCTGCTCGTCCGGGCGGTGGCGCCTGCGGGGGCACCGTCGCCGCGGCACGCCGGCGAGTCCGGGCTGCTGCCCGTCGTCCTGGGCGGTGGTCGCGTTTCGGTGTCGCTGTCGGCAGACTCCCGGGGTATGCCGTCCGCGGTCAGCAGCACGGGCGAACATCTCGCGAGGCGTCTGCAGGCTGCGATGAACGCCCACGATGTCGACGCGTTCGTCGCGTGCTTCGCCGAGGACTACGACAGCGTGCAGCCCGCGCACCCCGACCGGGCGTTTCGCGGGTGCGAGCAGGTGCGGGCGAACTGGTCGGCGATCTTCGCCGGCGTGCCCGACTTCCGCGCCGACCTCCTCCGCGCCGACGCGGTCGGTGACACGGCGTGGTCGGAGTGGCGCTGGGAGGGGACGCAGACCGCCGGCGAGCGCCTCGACATGGCGGGTGTGATCGTCTTCGGCGTGCGAGATGGCCGCATCGCGTGGGCGCGTCTCTACGTCGAGCCCGTCGAGCGAACGGGCGCGGGCATCGACGCGGCGGTGAGCGACATGACCGCCGAGCGCTGATCGCCGCGCCGGCCAAGCGGCGTGTCACGGAGGCGCGAGCGGCCCGCCGCGCAGCGGCCTGTCCTGCCGAACGCGCGACTCGTTGTCGCGCACGCGTGGCTCGTACAAGGAGAAGAAGACCTTTCCGACGAGGTCGCGGCGGCTGTGGACGCCGGTCTTGTCGAAGATGCTCTTGAGGTGCTGCTGGACGGTGTGCGGCGACACGGCCAGGCGGTCGGCGATCGCGGTGGTCGACTCGCCCTGCAACACGAGGCGCGTGACGTCCTGCTCGCGCTCGCTGAGTCCGTAGGCCGCCATCAGCAGCGGAGCGATGCGAGCGGGGTGGGCGGGCTCGACGATCACCGCGACGCGCCTGGTGCCGTCGCTCACCAGCGCGGCGCCGTGCAGCACGACCCACGTTCCCGAGCGCGCCAGCACGCGGGCGAGCGCGACCTCGCCGGGCGTGTCGCGTCCTTCGGCGGAGCGCAGCGCGCGGCCGGCGACCGCCAGCACGGCCGATGGCAGGCGGCCCGCGTCCCAGTCGCCGCCGGGTGAGATCTGAGATCCAGCGCGCCGTGCCGGGCGTCGCGGACTCCACCTCCCACGCAGCGGACAGCACGAGCAGGCCCGGCGCCTGCGGGCCCTCCGGGTCGCTGGCCTCGCCGAGCAGCAGGGCGCGTCGCGCGCCCTCCCCGAGCGCCGGCGCGATCGCGCGCAGGAAGCCGATCTCCTCGGCGCTGAACATCGGGTCTCCGGGCTCGCGGTACAGGCCCAGTTCGCCCCACGCCTGGCCGGTGGGCTGCGCAGCGCGAGGATCAGCTCCTGGTCGCCGCCGAGTCCCCCGTTCGCCTTCCAGCGCGGGCTCGAGCTCGGGTCGCCGCCCATTGCCTCGTGCAGCGTCGAGACGCCCTGCGCGGAGCGCGCCACGTCGGCGAGCTTGTTGACGACGTCCTCGTAGTACTCGTGGGCCAGCGCTGCGGGCGGCAGGGCGGGCATGTGCTCGTTGAAGTGGCTCGTGATCATCAGCGACGCCGGATCGAGCGTGAACCAGCACGCGCCCGTGTAGTGCGGGACGACGCGCTCGATGATCGCCGTCGTCCCCCGCCAGAGGCTGACGAGATCCAGCCCCCGGCCCGTCAGCTCGGTGATCCGGTCGTGCGCCCGATCGCTCGCGTTACGACGCCATTGCAGGACTGTACGGCGACCCGCGCAGAACGCGGAATACCACCTTCCTGGCATGGATCGGTGGCCCGTCTGCGCCTAGCTTGCTCCCCATGACGGCAGGAGCGCGAACCCCCGAGGAGCTCGACACGCTGCTCGAGGACGCGTTCGTGCTGCGCGACTGGGCGCTGACGGACGCGCTGTTCGACGACCACGCGCTGCTCGTCGGGTCAGGCGGCCTGCAGGCACGCGGCGGCGAGGCGATCGCCGCCGCGCTCACCGAGCTGTGGCGTCGCGACCGGATCTACGTCGTGCGCCCCGGACAGGTCCTGCGCGCACGCGACACGGCGCTGCTCGTCTCGGCCGGCGCCGTCCACGTCCTGCACCGCGGCCGCGACGGCACATGGCGCGCCGCGATCTCACTGCTGCAGCTCGACACATTCGACACGACCGGAGGACCCATGACACAGGACACGCAGATGCTCGCACCGGCGCTGACGCGCAGCGGGGAGGGGGAGCCACGCTGGTGGTTTCAGTGCCTCGCCGAGATCAAGCTGACCGCCGAGCAGACGGGTGGCCAGTTCAGCATCGTCGAGATCACCGAACCGCCCAACGCCGCCGCGCCGCTGCACGTCCACCACCGCGAGGACGAGACCTTCTGGATCCTCGAGGGCGACGTCACGCTCCACATCGGCGACGAGACGATCGAGGCGCATGCGGCGACGTCGCGATCGGCCCGCGCGGGATCCCCCACCGCTACAGCGTCGGAGACGCCGGCTGCCGCATGCTGTTCATCATGACCCCCGGCGGCTTCGAGCAGCTCATCCGCGACATGAGCGTTCCCGCGAGCAGCCGAACGCTCCCGCCCCCGTCCGACGAAGAGCCCGATTGGGCCCACGTCGCCGCGGTCGCGAAGGCCAACGACTGCGAGCTGCTCGGCTGACTCTGTGTCGCGAGCGCTTTGATTCGCGCGTATGGGCGCACGCGCCGGCGGTGGGGGCGCGCGCGCGGGTCTTCTCCCTCGTCCGTTGGGGAAGCGGCGGGCGCCTGATCTGATCGAGCGCCGTGCTGATCCCGGCGCGCGAGTCGCCGCGAGCGCGCGCGGTGCCGCCACCGGGCGCCATCGGCATGCCCGTCGTGGGGGTCTTGCGCGAAGCGTCCCGTGGTGGGACGCAATCCGCATGACCCCCGGCTTGGCGGGCGGGTCGTGGGGGGTCTGGCGCGAAGCGTCCCGCTGTGGGACGCAATCCGCCCAACCCCCCCCTCGACCGCGCGCTCGCACATCTGGCCGCGCTTGCGCCGGTGTGTGGGCGCGGGCGCGCGCACACGCGCGACCTTGCCGGTAGGTAAGCCACGCAGCCGTGGCGCGCCGTCAGCCCGGGCTCTCGATGACGGTGGCCCGGCCACGCATCGACTGCCACACGAACCGTGGAGCCGCTTTCGCCCGCCTGCACGCGCCGGCCCGGCGCCTCGCGCGACCGCCTTCCACATGCATCTGGGCAGCCCCGGATGGGCGCCGGCCGCGTGTCGCAACCTCAGTAGCCGACCGTGGATCTCGCGCTCGCCGATGCGCTCGGGGAACCCACAGCGGAGAGGATCACGATCGCGCGCGTCGGGCGCGCTTGTCCGGGGCCGAGAGGACGATCTCCACAGCGCGATCACGCCGTTGCGCCGTGGCAGGCGGGTTCACCGCCTGCCGCCACGCCTGACGTGACTGCTGGTCTGGCCTGCTTGCAGGCAGCCGTCCGGCGCGTCCGGAGGCGCCCCATGACTGGACACCATGCGACGCAGCAGCGCGACCGCCGCGCACCCGCCGACTCCCGTCGAGCGCGTCGGGCCTGAGCCGCGGCGCCCGAGCGGCCGGGCCCGAGCCGCTGCGCGCGGGCGTCGGGCCTGAGCCGCTGCGCCCGGGCGCCGGGCCTCACCCAGCCGCCCGCGGGCTGCTGCCGCTCAGGGACCGTCGTCGCCCGCAGCGATCCGCAGCGCCAGGCGCCCGTGCAGCGCGGCGGTGTCGCGCGCGGAGCGCGGGCCAGCCGGGTCGAACCACTCGCCGACGAGGACGATCATGTTGAGGATCGCCATGCTCGCGGCCTGGACGGCGTCGTCGCTGCCGAGCTCGTACAGGGAGAAGCTGCCGTCGCGCTCGCCTGCCCGCAGCACGCCGGCGAAGAGCTCGCGCACGCGCCGGCGCCGGCGCACGATGCTCTCGCGCTCGCCGGCCGGCAGGTAGATGTAGTCGCGGTTGGCGACGCGCGTCTCGCGCGGGCGGTCGATGTGGAAGGCCGTGAACTGCGCCGCGAGCGCCTCGAGCTGGGCCCGCGGGCCGCCGCGGGCCTCGCGCAACGTGTCGCTGAGCGCCGCGTCGGCCTCGTCGTGGACGCGGTCGACGATCGCGAACAGCAGCGCCTCCTTGGACGCGAAGTGGTTGTAGATCGCTCCCGGCGTCAGCCCGCAGGCGTCGGCGATCTCGCGCACGGTCGTCCCGGTGTAGCCGCGCGCGTTGAAGAGCGTCAGCCCCGCGTCGTGGATGCGCTCGCGCGTGCCTGGAGCTGATCGAGCGTTCACCGCCATGCATCGCATCGTAGGCCACCGTGCAAGGGGCGTTGACGGATGAGTGAACGAGCGTTCATACTGGAACGCATGAACTTCGAGCTGTCCGACGACCACGAGCTGCTGCGCCGCACGGTGCGCGACTTCGCCGACAACGAGGTCGCGCCCGTCGCCGAGGAGCTCGACCGCACGAAGCAGATCCCCTACGACATCATCGCCAAGCTCGGCGCGCTGAACCTCATGGGGATCCCCTTTCCCGAGGAGTACGGCGGCGCCGGCGGCGACACCCTCGCCTACGCGCTCTGCGTCGAGGAGCTCACCCGCGTGGACTCCTCCGTCGCGATCACGCTGTGCGCGCACACCTCGCTCGGCACGCAGCCCATCCACCTCTTCGGCACCGAGGAGCAGAAGCGCGACTGGATGCCGCGGCTGTGCAGCGGCGAGATCCTCGGCGCGTTCGGCCTCACCGAGCCCGAGGCGGGCTCGGACGCCGCCAACACGAAGACCCGCGCGCGGCTCGACGACGCGACCGGCGAGTGGGTCGTCGACGGCGCCAAGCAGTTCATCACGAACGCGGGGACCGACATCTCGGGGCTCGTGACGATCACGGCGAAGACGGGCGAGAAGGAGATCTCGAACTTCCTCGTGCCCAACGGCACGCCCGGCTACGAGCAGGGCGAGCCCTATCGCAAGATGGGCTGGCACGCCTCCGACACGCGGCCGCTGACGTTCACCGACTGCCGCGTCCCGCAGGACGCGCTGCTCGGCCCGCGCGGCAGCGGCCTCAAGCAGTTCCTGCACGTGCTGGCGATCGGCCGGATCGGCGTGGCGGCGATGGGCCTGGGCCTCGCGCAGGGCGCCTTCGACCAGGCGCTCGCCTACGCGAAGGAGCGCCGCGCGTTCGGCCAGGCGATCTCGAAGTTCCAGTCCATCCAGGCCAAGCTCGCCGACATGGCGACCGAGATCGAGGCCGCGCGGCTGCTCGTCTACCGGGCCGCGCTGGACAAGGACGCCGGGCGCGACTTCAGCCTCTCGGCCGCTCAGGCCAAGCTCAAGACCGGCCGCCTCGCGGTGCGCTGCGCCGAGGAGGCCGTCCAGATCCACGGCGGCTACGGCTACATCGAGGAGTATCCGGTCTGCCGCATGTACCGCGACGCGAAGATCCTCACGATCGGCGAGGGCACCGACGAGATCCAGCAGCTCGTGATCGCCCGCGCGCTGGGGGCCTAGTGGGCCGTCCGGGAACGTCGCGGCCGAGTCGGCGCGCGCGGTGTCGGGTGCGACGTGCGTGGATGGCCCCCTAGCGTGTCCGCGCGCCTGCCGAGCGCCGTGGCGATCCGCGAGGTCGGTCCTCGCGACGGCTTTCAGAACGAGCCCGAGACGATCGCGACGGCCGACAAGGTCGCGCTCGTCGACCGCCTCGCGCGCACGGGGCTGCGGCGCATCGAGGTCACGAGCTTCGTGCGCCCCGACGTCATCCCGCAGCTCGCCGACGCGCGCGAGGTGCTGACGTCGATCGACGTGCCGGATGGCGTGGCGCGCAGCGTGCTCGTCCCGAACATGCGGGGCCTCGACAACGCCCTGGAGCTGCGCGACCGCTTCGACGAGGTCGCGGTCTTCCTCTCGGCCAGCGAGGAGCACAACTGGCGCAACGTCAACCGCACGGTCGATGCGTCGCTCGGCGAGCTGCAGAAGGTCATCGCGCGCGCACGCGAGGCCGGGCTGCGCGTCGAGGCGGTCATCTCGACGAGCTTCGGCTGCCCCTACGAGGGCGTCGTCCAGCGCGCGCGGGTGCTCGCGATCGCCCGCCGGCTGGCCGACGCGGGCGCGGCCGAGATCGGCTTCGGCGACACGACCGGGATGGCGAACCCCGTCCAGGTGCGCGAGCACTTCGAGCAGGCCGCGCAGCAGCTTGGCGCCGACGTGCAGCTCACCGCGCACTTCCACAACACCCGCGGGCAGGGACTGGCGAACGTCCTCGCGGCGCTGCAGGCCGGGTGCGCCTCGTACGAGTGCAGCTTCGGCGAGCTCGGCGGCTGCCCCGTGCCGCCCGGCGCGACCGGCAACGTCGCCAGCGAGGACCTCGTCGGCATGCTGCACGAGATGGGCATCGAGACCGGGATCGATCTCGGCGCCCTGATCGGCGCGGCGCGCGCCGCGCGGGACGTGCTCGGGCGGCCGCTGGGCTCGCACACGATCGTCGCCGGGCCGGTCGACTGGAAGGGCCGCGGCTCCTACGACGGCCGCCCGGCCGGGGCCGATCGAGCCGGAGACGGAGGATGACGCGCGCGGCCGGCGGGCCCGATCCCGGGTGCGGCGCGTGACCGGCCGTCCGCCGCTGCCGGGATCGGTGCTCGTCGCCAACCGCGGCGAGATCGCCGTGCGGATCATCTCGACGCTCAAGCGCCTCGGCATCCGCGCGATCGCCGTCTACTCCGACGCCGACGCGGGCGCGCCGCACGTGCGCCTCGCCGACGAGGCGGTGCGGCTCGGCCCGGCGCCGGCCGCGGAGTCCTACCTCGACATCGAGCGGATCCTCGCGGCGGTGCGCGACAGCGGGGCGCAGGCCGTCCATCCCGGCTACGGCTTTCTCTCCGAGCGCGCGGAGTTCGCGCGCGCCTGCCCGGTGACGTGGATCGGGCCGCCGCCGGAGGCGATCGAGCTGCTCGGCGACAAGGTCGGGGCGAAGCTGCTCGCGGCCGGTGCCGGCGTGCCGACGGTGCCCGGAACCGAGCGTGCCGGGCTGAGCGACGAGGAGATCGTCGCCTGGGCCGGAGACGACCCGGCTCGCCTTCCGCTCATGGTCAAGGCAGCGGCGGGCGGGGGCGGGCGCGGGATGCGGATCGTGCGCGCGCCCGGCGACCTGCCGGACGCGCTGCGCGCCGCGCGGCGCGAGGCGCTCGCCGGCTTCGGCTCCGACGCGCTGCTCGCCGAGCGCTACGTCGAGCCCGCGCGCCACGTGGAGATCCAGTTCCTCGCCGACGCCCACGGCGCCGCCGTCCACCTCGGCGAGCGCGAGTGCAGCCTGCAGCGCCGCCACCAGAAGCTCGTGGAGGAGTGCCCGTCGCCGCTGCTGTCGGAGCAGACGCGCGCGCGGATGGGGGAGGCCGCCGTCGCGCTCGCCCGTGCCGCCGGCTACGCGGGCGCGGGCACGTGCGAGTTCCTCGTCCCGGCGGACGACCCGGACGAGTTCTTCTTTCTCGAGGTCAACGCCCGGCTGCAGGTCGAGCACCCCGTCACCGAGCTCGTCTACGGGCTGGACCTCGTCGAGGCGCAGCTGCGGATCGCCGCCGGCGAGGCGCTGTGGCTCGAGCAGGCCGCGCTGCGCCCGCGCGGGCACGCGATCGAGGCGCGCATCTGCGCCGAGCGGCCCGAGCGCGGCTTCCTGCCGCGCGGCGGGCCGATCGTCGCCTACCGCGAGCCGGCCGGACCCGGGCTGCGCGTCGACAGCGGCGTGGAGCGCGGCAGCGAGGTGACGACGCACTACGACTCGCTGCTGTGCAAGGTCGTCGCCCACGCGCCGACCCGCGAGCAGGCGCTGGACCGGCTCGACCACGCGCTCGGCGAGCTCGCGATCCTCGGCCCGCCGACGACGACCGCTTTCCTGCGCCGCCTGCTCGCCGACCCGGCCGTGCGCGCGGGCGAGCTCGACACCGGGCTCGTCGGGCGCATCGTCGAGGCGGCGCCGGCGGCGGGCGAGCCGGGGGCCGGCGACGAGGAGGCGGCGATCGTCGCGGCGCTGGCGGGCAGGATCGGCGCCGTCCCGTCCGGCGACGATCCCTGGGAGTCGCTGGAGGGGTGGCGCCTGGACGGCCGCGCGGCGCAGCGCTGGCGGCTCGCGCCCGTGGGCGGCGGCGAGCCGGTCGAGCTCGTGCTCGACGGAGATCTCGTGCGCCCCGGCGACGGGCCGGGGCGCCCGGCCGGCGCCGAGCCGCGCGCCGACGGGCCGGCCCGGCGGGCCGGCGCCGAGCCGCATGCCGGTGGGCTGGCGGTGACGATCGACGGGCGGCGGCGGCTGTGGGCGTGCGCCCTCGACGGCGGGGTGATCCACGTCGGCGCCGGCGGGCGCGCCTGGGCCTTCCGCGAGCAGCCGCTCGCGCTGCGCCGCGACCTGCGCGACCGCGGCGCCCCGCTCGAGGCGCCGATGCCCGGCAGCGTGCTCGACGTGCGCGTGCGCGACGGCGACCGCGTCCGCGCCGGCGACGTGCTCGTCGTGCTCGAGTCGATGAAGATGGAGTTCGAGGTCGTCGCGCCGGCGGCCGGGACGGTCGAGGGGCTGTCGGTGGCGGCGGGCGACCGCGTCAGCGGCGGCCAGGTGCTCGTCGCGATCGGTACGGGGGCGTCGTGAGGCGGCCAGGTGCTCGTCGCGATCGGTACGGGGGCGTCGTGAGGACTCGCCTCCGCCCGCCTGCCGCGTGGAGCCCGTCCGCGGGAGCCGCGCGATGAGCGTCGTCCTCGAGAGCGCGGCGCGACCGCGCAGCGAGGCCTTCGCCGCCAACGAGGCGGCGCACCGCGCGCTCGTCGCGGACCTGCGCGAACGGCTCGCGATCGCCCGCGCGGGCGGCGGGGAGCGCGCGCAGGAGCGCCACGTCGCGCGCGGCAAGCTGCTGCCGCGCGAGCGCGTCGAGCGCCTGCTCGACCGCGGCTCGCCGCTGCTCGAGCTCTCGCCGCTGGCCGCGCACGGGCTCTACGACGGCGCCGCGCCGGGCGCGGGGATCATCTGCGGGATCGGCCGCGTGTCGGGGCGCGAGTGCGTCGTCGCCGCCAACGACGCGACCGTCAAGGGCGGGACGTACTTCCCGATGACGGTCAAGAAGCACCTGCGCGCGCAGGAGGTGGCGCTGCGCAACCGGCTGCCGTGCATCTACCTCGTCGACTCCGGCGGCGCGTTCCTGCCGATGCAGGACGAGATCTTCCCCGACCGCGAGCACTTCGGCCGGATCTTCTTCAACCAGGCCAACCTGTCGGCGGCCGGGATCGCGCAGATCGCGGCCGTCATGGGCTCCTGCACGGCGGGCGGCGCGTACGTGCCGGCGATGAGCGACGAGACGGTCATCGTGCGCGAGCAGGGCACGATCTTCCTCGGCGGCCCGCCGCTCGTGAAGGCCGCGACGGGCGAGGAGGTCACCGCCGAGGAGCTCGGCGGGGGAGACCTCCACGCGCGGCGCTCGGGAGTCGTCGACCATCTCGCGGGCGACGACCTCGAGGCGCTGCAGATCGTGCGCTCGATCGTCGCGACGCTCGGGCCGCGCTGCGAGCCGCCCTGGGAGCGCCGGACGGTGCAGGCGCCGGCCGTCGATCCCGCGCAGCTCTACGGGGCCGTGCCGATCGACCCGCGCGCCGTCTACGACCCGCGCGAGATCGTCGCCCGCGTCGTCGACGGCTCGCGCTTCCACGAGTTCAAGGCGCTCTACGCGCCGACGATCGTCTGCGGCTTCGCCCACGTCCACGGCCACCCGGTCGGGATCCTCGCCAACCACGGCGTGCTGTTCTCCGAGAGCGCGCTGAAGGCGGCGCACTTCGTCGAGCTGTGCGACCAGCGCGGCGTGCCGCTGCTGTTCCTGCAGAACATCTCCGGCTTCATGGTCGGCCGCGAGGCCGAGGCCGGGGGGATCGCGCGCGATGGCGCGAAGATGGTCGCCGCCGTCTCCTGCGCGCGCGTGCCGAAGCTCACGGTCGTCGTCGGCGGCTCCTACGGCGCGGGCAACTACGGCATGTGCGGCCGCGCCTACGACCCGCGCTTTGTGTGGATGTGGCCCAACGCGCGGATCTCGGTCATGGGCGGCGAGCAGGCCGCGACCGTCCTGTCGGCGGTCGCCTCCGATCGCGACCCGGACGCGATCGCGGCGCTGCGCGAGCGCACGCTCGCCGACTACGAGGAGCGCGGCCACCCCTACTACGCGACCGCGCGCCTGTGGGACGACGGCGTCATCGACCCGCTGGCGACGCGCGACGTCGTCGGGCTGGCGCTGTCGGCGTGCGCGAACGCGCCGCTGGGGGAGATCAGGCGCCCGGTCTTTCGGATGTAGCGCGCCGGACCGGTCTGCGGGCCGGCCGGGCGCGACGTGTCGGCGGCCGGGGCGCCGGGTGGGTGGTTCGTTCGGACTGCCCGGACGTCGACAACCCCGCTCGGCGGCGGCCTGGGCGAGCTACGGCACGTCGTTCAAGAACCAGGGCGACTGCGTCAGCTTCGTCGCCGCGCGCGGGAAGAACCAGCCCGCCGGCTGATCGACCGCCGGCAGACCGCCGTCCAGGGCCCGCTTCGGCGGGATCCTGGCCGCGCCGGGTCCCAACCGGGACCCCGAACCCTCTTGGCTTCGCCACCCGCCGCACCGCCACCGCGCGCTCGGTCGTGGCGCCGCAGGGGCGGATGTCGCCCTCACGTCGCCATCACCGCCGCGGCACGCTCGGTCGTGGCGCCGCACGGGCGGATATCGCCCTCACGTCGCCACGACGGCCCGCGGGCGGGCGATCACCCGCCGTGGTCGTACTCGTCGTGCAGCCTCCACCAGCCGTACGGCGGGGTCTGCGCGACGTCCGCGGGCGAGTCCTCCCATTCCTCCTGGCGCCCGAGGGCGGTCAGGTCGAGGTAGCTCCAGGTGCTGCCCATGGCCTCGTCGCCGCGGCTGTTGACGAAGTACGTGCGCAGCACGCGGTCGCCGTCGCGCAGGAAGGCGTTCGTCCCGTGCCACTCGTCGACGCCGAAGTCGGCGTCGAAGTCGTCGGTGATCGTGTACCAGGGGATGTCCCAGCCCATCCGCGCCTTCCAGCGCTCGATGTCGGCCTGCGGCGCGCGCGAGGCGAACGCGAGCGTGGTGTCGCGGGCGTTGAGGTGGGCAAGATGCGCGACCTGGTCGGCGAGCAGCGAGCAACCGCCGCAGCCGCGCTCCGGCCAGCCCGACACGCCCGGCTCGTAGAAGAAGCGGTAGACGATGAGCTGGCGACGCCCCGCGAAGAGGTCGCGCAGGCTCGCCGGCCCGTCGGGGCCCTCGAAGCGGTACTCGCACTCGACGGCCATGCGCGGCATCCGGCGGCGCGCGGCCGCCAGCGCGTCGCGGGCGCGGGTGACCTCCTTCTCCCGCACGAGCAACTCCCCGCGCGCGGCCTCCCATTCCTGCGGCGATACGGTCGGCGGCGTGCTCATCGCGGATCGTCCTCCTTCCGGGACCTCGGCGGCCCCGGCAGACGTCAAGGGGCGCGACGAGTATCCCGCGCCGGCCGCCACGCCGTGCGGCTCGGGCGAGTGGGAGCTCGCCCGGTCTGCCCCGGCCGGGTCAGCGCGGCCTTCCCTCGTCGTAGCGCTGCAGGCCGTCGTCGGGGATCGGCTCCCACGCCGCCGCGTCGGCGACGAACGTGCGCCAGCTCGGGCGCACGCCGGGGTCGCCGTCGAAGGCGGACATGCGGATGCTCATCTGCGACGGATCGTCGGGGTTGCGGCTGAAGAGGTGTGCGCCGCACTCACCGCAGAAGCACTTCTCGAAGCCGCCGTCGGGGTGGCGCCAGGCCTTGACGAGCTGCGCGCCTCGCAGCAGACGGAAGGTGCGCCCGTCGATCCTCGCCTGCGCCGACGAGGCGGTCCCGGTGCGTCGCTGGCAGCGGGTGCAGTGGCAGTAGCCGGCGGCGGCCGCGGGCTCGGTGAGCTCGAAGCGCACGCCGCCGCACAGGCAGCCGCCGGTCTGGGAGGGAATGTGCACGCGTGCGCATTCTCCCAATCCTCCGGCGGCGAGCGGACGTCGCGGCGGCGTGCAAGACTGGTGGCGTGCGCGCCGTGCTGAGGGAGATCGCGCGGGAGTTCGGGCGGGGCGAGACGACGCTCGCGGCCCTGCGCTCGGCCGCGAGCTCGGAGCCGTTCGATCGCCATCTGGCGCAGTCGCTCCTGCGGGCGATCGGCGAGTTCGAGGCGAGCGGGCGGACGACGAGCCCGCAGGCGCGCATCGAGCTGCGCGAACGCGTCAAGGAGCTCGCGCCCGCGCGCCCCGGCGAGGAGGACGACGAGGGCCTGCCGCCCCTCGAGCGCGAGTGGCAGGCCCGGGGGGACCCGGCCGCGGCCATGTACCAGTGCGGCATCCGCGGCCAGCAGGGCCGGCCGCGCTAGCCCACCGTCGCGACGATCTCGCCGAGCCACGCCGCGACCACCGCGCGCACGGCGGGGAGGTCGCTCTTGAGGCCGTGGTCGCCGCGCACGACGGCGACGGTCCGCGCCGCGGCCGGCGACGGCGCCGGCATGCCGAAGCGGTCGCCGGAGCCCTGCACGACGAGCACCGGGACGCCCGCGCCGTCGAGCTCCTCCTGTCGGCTCTTGCCGGACGGCGCGACGAGCGGGAACGCCAGGCACAGCACGCCGATCGCGCCGGTCGCCCGCGCCGTGCGGCATGCGACGCGCGCGCCCGACGAGCGCCCGCCGACGATGAGCGGCAGGTCGCGCAGCCTCCCGGCGCGCAGCCCCTCGCAGACCGCGGTCCACGCCGCGTCGAGCGTCGGCGCGCGCGGGGGCGAGCGCCGGCCGGCGACGCGGTAGGGCTGCTCGACGAGCGCGACGCTCACTCCGGCGGCGTTCGCCGCCGCCGTCGCCGCGACGAGGTCGGGCGCGGCGAGCCCGCCGCCGGCGCCGTGGCCGAGCACGAGCGCCGCGCGCGGCGCGGCGGCCGGGTGCAGCTCGGCCCGTGCCGGGCCGTGGGGCGTGTCGAGCTCGATCACCTCAGGGCGCCATGTCGACGCCCGACTGCGGGAAGGCGTCCGCGCAGCGGACGCAGCGCTGCGATCCCGCGCAGATGCTGGATCATCCTCATGCCCGGGATCTTCCCGCAGCGGCGCCGCGCGTCACGTCACGGCCGCGCGGCGGCCTCGATCTCCTGCGCGGTGATCTGCTCGAGGCCGCGCTTGCGCGTCTCGATGCCCAGGAAGGCCGCCGCGAGCGCGGCCAGCGCCATCGGGATCGCGCCGATCAGTGCGGTGGCGGTGATCGTCGGCGGCGCGACCGCCGCGACGGCGATGACGATGACGACGACGCCGCCGGCCTTGCTCAGCGCGGCCGCCAGTCCGGACCCGCGCGATCGGATGCGCGTCGGGTAGACCTCGACGCTGTAGGCCGCCAGCACGGCGACGAGCGAGCTGATTCCCCAGATCGGCACGACGAGCAGCGCGTTGAGCAGCGTGCGGTCGGTCGCGACCGCGTCGCCGGCGAGGGCGAACGCGAACAGCGCGGCGGACGTCAGGCCCGCGAGCGCGGCGATCGTCTTGCGGCTGCTCCAGAACCCGTAGAGCCACGCGACGAGGAAGTTCAGCGGAAAGCCGATCAGGGCCGAGTCGCGCAGGATGCGATCGGCGCTGACGTCGGCGTAGCCCAGGCCGCGCAGGTTCGTGGGGATCCAGAGCTGAAAGCCGAAGCTGACCAGGCCGATGCCGAGCGCGAGCGAGACGACGACGGCCGTCGGGCGCAGCAGCGGGCGCCGGAAGAGCTGCGCGAAGCGCGACTCGACCTGCTCCTCGACGACGAGCTCGGTCTCCTCGTCGGGCACGAGGTCGGCGCCGTAGCGCGCCATCACCGCGCGCGCGTCCTCGGTGCGCCCGTGAGCGAGCAGGAAGCGCGGCGACTCGGGGATCCAGCGGTTCAGGGCGATGAGCAGCAGCCCGGTCGGCAGGCCGATCAGCCACAGGATGCGCCAGCTGTACTCCGGGACGAGCGTCGCCGACAGCCAGCTCGTGAGGATGTACGCCCCCGCGACGTCGCCGCCGATGAGCACCATGAGCCAGCCGCGATGGCGCTTGGGGATCGTCTCGGCGATGAGCGTGAAGACGATCGGCAGCATGCCGCCGACGCCGAGCCCCATGACGAAGCACATGACGAGGTTGAGCTCGTAGGAGGGCATCGATCCGCAGATCGCGGTCGCCACGAACAGCACGCCGGCCAGGAGGATCGACGCGCGCCGGCCGATGCGGTCCCCGAGCCAGCCCCACGTCAGCGACCCGATGACGGTGCCCACGATGCCCGCGAGCGGCAGAAGCGCGGCGGCGGGATGGCCCGCGGGGTTGATCGGCGAGCGCAGGCCGTACTCGGCGGCGAACCCGGGCACGACGAAGGCGAGCGTCGTGGGCTTCATGACGTCGATCGTCACCGCCGCCGCCATGACGAGCAGCAGGCCGACGTGCGCGCCGCGGATCGGGGCGTCGTCGAGCGGGCGGACCGACACCCGCGCGACGGCGCCGCCCGCCGCCACGCGCGCACGCGGGACGAGCCCGTAGGTGGTCAGCGCCAGCCCGGCGAGGATGAGGACCATGCCGACGACCATCGGCGCGTCGACGCTCATGCCGGCGAGGCGGTAGCCGTCGTCGGCCGCGTCGAGGTACATCGGCAGGTGCAGGACGACGCCGGCGGTCACCGCGGCGATCCCCGCCCACGCGACCGGCTCGCGGCGCGAGATCCGGCCCGACGCGGTCACGGCCTCAGACACGATCGGGCCGGCGCGCGGCCGGCGGCGTGCTCGTGTCCTTCACGCAGGGCACCCTACCGCCGCCGGGCCGAGCGAGCCGCGGCGCGCGCCACCGCCGCCCCAGCGTCGTCGGACCGACGATTCGCGCGGCTCGCAACCGCCCGCGGGGTTCCATGCGCCCGCCTGTGGAGCGGGCCACCGCGGCTCGGGCCACGAGCCCGAGGCGCCCGGTCAGCGCCGCGCGCGCGTCGGCGGAAGGTGGAAGAAGACGGGCTCGTCCTGCCTCGCCGCGCCGAGGTGGAACACGACGGGCTCGTCCTGGTCTTCCGCGCCGAAGTCCACGGCGCCCCGGCGCCGGTGGCCGGGCCGCGGCCCATCGGAGGCGGAGGGCGAGGGGCTCTCGGGTGCCGCCGGCGTGGACGTCGCGACGAGGGCGCGCAGGTCGCTCAGCAACTCGTCGATGACGGGCAGCTCGAGGCGGATGTACTCGACGAGGCCGTCGAGGCGCCGGTCGTTCAGGCTGCGCAGGTCCCGCTGCTTGGACGCGAGGGCGCCGCGCAGGCGGCTCAGGTCGCGCATCGCCAAGCTCACGTACTCGCGGTTGCCCTGGTCGAGCACGAACGGCTGGCCGCTCTTGTACAGGGTCCAGACGTTCTTGGCGATCCCGAGCGTCTTCGCCGCGCCCGGCATGTGCGCGGGCGTCTCGACGGCCTTGAGGCCGATGTCGACGCCCTTCGCCGCCCATCCCGCCCGGCCCCAATGGTCCGGGCCGGAGCCGGGCTTCGCCGGGCCCGGTTGTCCGGCGCGCGCCTGCTGCGCGGTTCGGAACGGCGTGCTGACGAGCGCCGAGGCCTCGTGGCCCTCGGTCTCGATCATCTCGAGCATGACGCCGATGGAGGATGTGACGGCCACCGAGGCCCCCGCGGTGCCGATGTCGACGCCGGCCATCACGAGCGACGCGATGGCCTTGCCGCGGACCTTCGCGCGGTTCTCGGCGAGTGCCGCAGTGCCGTAGAGCCCGAGTTGCCGGTGCAGCTCGTCGATCTCGTGCAGGAGCGGCGGAACGTCGAGCAGGACGTGGCCGATCTGTGCCCGCCTGCGCACCCGCGCCGTTTCGGCGGCGGAGGGGGCCCGGCGCGGTCCCGTCGGCGCGGCGCTCCACTCGGCCGGCTCGTCGAGCGACCACGTCTTCTTGCTGCCCCTGCTCCATGGCCACCCCGCGCGCTGGAGGGCGCCCGGCCCGGCGACCCCGCACGACGGCGCCGCGGCGCGCTGCAGGACGGAGCCGGCGAGCAGGTGCCCGAGGGCCTCGCCGGCGGGCTGTGCGCTGCGGGCGAGCAGCGGCGAGGCGGGCGGCGCGACCGGCGGGCTCGGCGGCGCGGGACCCCGGGCCGATCGAGCCACGGGCGGGCATGCTGCGGGCTGCCGGCGAGACACCAACCTGCACCTCCTTGCGCGGTTGTCGTCGGACGAGCATAAGCGAGCGTCCCCCCGTGGCGTCGCGGATCCCTACGCGTCCGACACCGCCCACACCACCGGCGGACCGTGGTAGCCGGCGTGCGCGAGCAGCAGCGCGTCGCCGCTGCCGTTGCCCTCCGGGCGCTCGCGACAACTCACCTCGAAGCTGCCGTCGACGCGCGGCGAGGCCGGCGGCTCGAGCGTCAGCCACGCCAGCGGCCCCGCCGGCGCGCTGGCGAAGACGCTGCGCAGCGCCGCGCGCTCGTCCTCGTCGAGGTACTGCGCGAAGGCCGACTGCCAGATCACCGTCAGGCGCTCGGGCGCGGCGTCGGCCAGCCGCTCGGCCAGCCAGGCGGCCGCGCTGCGCTGCTCGACGACGACGGGATGGCGGGCCGCGATCTCGGCCGCGAGCGCGAGGCCGGCCTGGCGGTCCGGCTCGTCGGGCCAGACGAACGACGCCAGCTCGAGGCGGCCCTCCGGCGTCGCGGGGTCGACGGGCGCCCGGTCGCAGCCGGCGCGCTCGACGATCCGCAGCCGGGCGGCCGCCGCCGGCGGATCGCCGACGGGCGAGCCGACCCACGGCTCGTCGAGCGTCAGCGGGCTCGCCGGATCCCCGAGCGCGTGCCCGCCGACGAGGTAGCGCAGCCGCTCGACGTTGAGGTTCAGGCCCGCGCTCGCGCCGATCTCCAGCAGGCGCACCGGCAGCCGGTGGCGCTCGGAGAGCCAGAGCAGCCCGCCGTACAGCGCGGCGCACCGGCCGGGCTCGTTGGTCTGCAGCGGCCTGCGCAGGCGAGCGCGGATCTCCTGCTCGTGCTCGGCGAGCGTGCGCGCCGCGACGGCCCAGGCGCCCGACGGGGGCGCGTCGCCGCCGGCGGTCGGGAAGTGGCGCGCGAGCTGTGGCGCGCGACCGCTGAGCACGAGGTGATGCAGCGCGGCGAGCAGGCGCAGCTCGGGCACCGCCTGCGGCGGCCCGGGACGGTCCTCGAAGAGCGAGGCGACGATCCCGCCGGCGTCGGCGTCGTCGGCCGCCCCGCGCATGAGCGCGACGTACAGCGGGGAGCGCCCGCCCCGCTCGAGCTCCGCCGCGCGATCGCGCAGCAGGCTCGCGATCACGGCAGCGCGGACAACAGCCGCTCGATGTCGGACTCGTCGTTCCAGGCGCCGACGGAGGCGCGCAACAGCCCGGTTCCCGGCAGGTCCCGGATCATGACCCCGGCCTCGGCCAGCCGGTCGCGCGTGGCGGGCGGGTCCGTGTCGCGCCAGGAGACGAGCGTCGTGCGGTCGCGCGGGGCGACCTCGCGGCCGCGCTCGGCGAGCGCGCCGGCGAGTCGCTCGGCGAGCGCCGCGGCGCGCTCGTGCACCGCCTCCCAGCCCGCGTCGCCGAGCACGCTCAGCGCGGCATCGGCGGCGGCGAGCGCCTCGAGGCTCTGGGCGGGCGCGTCGTGGCGCGCGGCGCTCGCGTGGGGGACGGCGTCGATGCCCGCGCCGGGATCGGCGAGGTTGAGGTAGGCGGGACCGGCGGCGGGCAGGCGCTGCGCCCAGTCCGGCGAGACCCACAGCATCCCGGTGCCGATCGGCCCGCAGAGCCACTTCTGCCCAGAGCCCGCGTAGAACGAGCAGCCGAGTGCGCGCACCGACGTCGGCACGGCTCCGATCCCCTGCGCGCCGTCGAGCAGGACGGGCACGCCGGCGCCGGAGAGATCGGGCACGACGCGGCCGCTGACCCAGCTCACGTGCGAGCTGGCGACGAGCTTCGTGGCGGGCGAGACGGCGCCGGCGAGCTCGGCGAACGGGACCACGCGCACGGAGACCCCCCGCACGCGGCGGGCGGCGGAGAGCGGGCCCTGGACACCGGGGTGCTCCTCGTCGGAGGTCAGCACCTCGTCGCCGGCCTCGAGGTCGAGGGCGGCGAGCACGCGAGCGACGCCCTCGCTCGTGCACGTCGTCAGCGCGACGTCGTCGGCTGCCGCGCCGAGCAGGTCGGCGTAGCGCGCGCGCATACGCGTGCGCGTGTCGAGCAGAGCCGTGAAGTGGACGCTGCCGCGGCCGTCGGCGAGGGCCTGCTCGCTCACGCGCGCGGAGGCCAGCACGGAGGCGGCCGGCAGCGGGCCGCACGTCCCCGCGTTGAGGTAGGCGCGCTGCTCGAGGACGGGAAACTCGGCGCGCAGGGCGGCGGGATCCATTGTCGCGCAGGCTACCGACGCGCTCGGGCCGGCCGGCGAAGCGAGTGCGCAGACGCAGGGTCGGAGGCCGACGCCCGCCCGGCCCCGGGCGCGGCACGGGCCCGGCGGCAGCGCCGCCGGGCCCGTGGGCACGACTGGGCGGGCGCGTCGGCGCCCGCGGACCGGACCGGTCAGGCGCTCGGCGCCCGGCGGACCGGCATGGCGGGCGCGCTCAGCGCCCGCAGACCGGCCAGTGGCCGGGGCCACCGGTGCGATAGAGGATCGCGGCGCGGCGATCCTGCTCGGTCTCCGAGGCGCGGGCGGGGTCGCCCTTGCCGCCGACGGAACGCCAGGTGGAGAACGAGAACTGGTACTTGCCGCGGTAGCGGCCGCCGGGCGAGATCGCGCGCGGGTTGCCGTGCGACTCGCACATCGCGATCCGCCGCAGGGCGCCCGGGATCGGGACGTTCGGGGCGCCGCCGTGATAGCGGCGCGAGCGCTCGCGGCGCACCGACTTCGCCACGCGGCGCGTGGACCGGCGAAGCTCGGCCAGCGAGTGCTGGCGCAGTGCGGCCCGCCGGCGGGTGCGCTGCTTGCTGGACATCTTCTGCTTCTTCACGCGGGCCAGTCGCTTGGCAAGAAACATGTTCTTGGCGATGAGCTTCTGCTTGGCCTTGGCGTGCTTGTCGCCCTTGGCGATGGTGGACTTCGTGGGCGTGGCCGAGGACGACGACGTTGCCGTCCGGGTCTCGGCGAGTGCCAGGGAAGAGGACGCCACGACAGCGCATGCAGCGCAGGCGGCGCCCAGGGTTCTGAGACGCATTCGGGGGGGGGTCCTTCCATCGGCCCAGAGGCGTCACGCGAGGGTCGCGCGGCGCAGGTGGCCGGTCGTTTGCGGCGGGCGCAGGCGCTTGCTGAACGCCGGGTACTCACCCGCTGGAACGCGGAAGGCTAGCAACTGAAATCGAACGATTGTTCGTTTTCAGAAAAGCGTGACGCACGTCACGCAACGCGAGACGAGACCGCGAACGGATCCGCGGCTGCCCTCCGGTCGCGCGCCCGCGCACGCACGAGGGGCCGGGCGCGATGCGCCCGGCCCCTCGCGGGATCCCGGATGTCGTCGGTCGACTACGCGGCGGGCGGGCCGGCCGGCGTGCCGGCGGGCGGGCCGCCGGGCGTGCCGGCGGGCGGGCCGCCGGGGGTGCCGGCGGGCGGGCCGCCGGGGGTGCCGGCGGGCGGGCCGCCGGGGGTGCCGGCGGGCGGGCCGCCGGGGGTGCCGGCGGGCGGGCCCGTCGGATGGTTCTCGCGCATGCCCCGGGCGTCGGTGCGGGCCTGCGTGACGATCCGCTCGACGAAGTCGCGCACGAACGACGGCATGCGGCTCGACAGGCGGCTGAGGATGTCGGCGACCGAGCCGTGCTCGGCCGTGACGTTGTCATAGGCCTTCTGCAGCCCCGGCTTGCTCGCGGCCGGCATGTCCTCGCTGGCGATCAGCGCGGCCAGCGTCTGGGAGGCCTTGGCCTGGCCCTCGACGCTCGACAGGACGGCGGACGCGATGCGCTTCTTGCTCGTGCGCGTCACCTTGCTGGAGATGAGCGCCTTGGCCTCGAGCCGGGTCTCGTCGGCGCGGTCCTGGGAGAGCGCGGCGATCGCCTTCGCGATGCCGGGCTTGGCCTTCTCGGGCACCTTGGCCAGCAGCGCGGTGAGGATCGCGATCGCCTTCTCGCGGCCCCTCGTGTCCGAGCGTGCCGCCGACGCGATCCGGCGCTCGTCGGCGCCGTCGGCGGTCCGCAGCGCGCGGGCGAGCTTCTCGATGTTCTGGCCCTGCTCGCGGCCCAGCAGGCGCTGCGCAGTGGCGGCCTTGGCGTGCTCGTTCGGTGTCCGCGCCTGTCGGCGCGCCCTGGCCGCGGCGGCCTTTGCACGACCCATCTCCTTGCGGCTCCTCGCGTATGCGATGCGCGCCTCGCGGTCCTTGCCCTTGGCGAAGAGCGAGACGGCGCGGTCGAGCGCCGAGTCGGCGCGATCGGTGTGGACGCGGACGTGGCTGACGGCCGTCTGGATCGAGGCTGCGCCGGCGGTCGCCGGCAGCGCGACGGCGCCGGTTGCGATCAGCGCGCATGCGCCGAGCCTGAGCTGAGCGGACAAGGTGTGCTCCTTCGCTGGGTGGTCGACGGTTGGGAGAGCGGTTGCGGTCACGGGCATCTCGGTGCTGCAACGCGGCGACGGCGGCCACGTAAGGTCCATCGGCAGAACTGGACGTTCGTATGAGCGCCCGCGTCCCCCGCGGCGCTGCGCTCGTCGCCGTACGATGGAGATCCGGCGGCGTGCACCCGGCCCTCGGATCGGTGGCACCTGACTTTCGGCGCCGCCGCCCGTTGCCGATAGGAAGTGCATGGAGACCGTAGGCAAGCCGCTCACAGCGCCGGTCCCGCCGCCCCCGGCTGCGGCGCTGAAGCTGATGTCCGACGAGCGGCTCGCGCGCTGGGCGGCCCGTGGCAGCGAGGCCGCCTTCGCGACGATCTTCCATCGCCATCACCAGGCGCTGCACCGCTACTGCCACTCGATCGTCGGCAACGGCCACGACGCCGCGGACGCGCTGCAGAACACGATGGTCAAGGCCCTGCGCGCGCTGCCCGGCGAGACCCGCGAGATCGCGCTGAAGCCGTGGCTGTACCGGATCGCCCACAACGAGTCGATCTCGCTGCTGCGCGCCCGGCGCACGGACGGCGACCTGGCGGCGGCGGCACACGTCGGCGACCCGGCTGCCGCGACGATCGTCGACTCGCGCGAGCGACTGCGCGAGCTGAGCGGGGACCTGCGCGAGCTGACCGAGCAGCAGCGCGGCGCGCTGCTCATGCGCGAGCTGGGCGGGCTGGACTTCTCGGAGGTCGCGAGCGCGCTGCAGGTCAGCGCCGCCGCGGCGAAGCAGACCGTCTACGAGGCGCGGCGCGCGCTGCAGGCGCTGCAGGAGGGCCGCGCGATGGAGTGTGATCGCGTGCGTCGCAAGGTGTCCGACGGCGACCGGCGCACGCTGCGCGCCATGGGCATGCGCGGGCACCTGCGCGCCTGCGCGGGGTGTCGCGACTTCGAGGCCGCGCTGCACGCACGGCCCGCCCAGCTCGCCGCGCTCGCCCCGCCGCTTCCGCTCGCTGCCGCGGCGGCGTTGCTGCAGAGCCTGCTCGGCGGTGGCGCCGGGCACGGCGGCGGGGGAGGCCTGACGGCGGCTCTCGGAGCGAGCGTCAAGGGCGGCGCCGCCGGCGGCGCGCTCTCGCTGGGCGCCGCCAAGGCCGCGACTGTCGTCGTCGTCGCCGGCAGCCTCGCCGGAGGCGCGGCGTACGTGGCGCCGAGCGCCAAGGTCGAGCCCGCGACGTCGCCGGCGTCCGGGACCGCGGCCGCGCACGCCGCCGGCCGCCCCGTCGCCCTGGCCGTCTCCGTCGCCTACGACGCCGACGGCACCGTCTCGGCTGCGTCGCCCGCGCGGCCGGCCCGCCGCTCCGGCGCGACCGCGAACGCACCGCGTCCCGCCTCGTCGCGGCCCGCGCAGCCCGGCTCCGCGGGGCAGACGGCTCCCGGCGCCACCGCCGCGCAGCGCAGGCCCGCCATCGCCCCCGGCCGCTCGCGCTCGGGCTCCGCCGCCGCCCGCCGCCCGGCGGCCGCCGCCGCCCGCCGCCCGGCGGCCGCCGGCGCCGCCGGCCGCCCGCCGGCCGCTGCCGCCCGCCGCCCGACGACCGCCGGCCGCCGCCCCCCGGCGACGACCGGCTCGCGCGCGCCCGCCACGCGCCCCACGACGCCCGCCCCGGCCACCCCGACGCCTGCCACGGCCCGCCCCGCGCCGCGGCCGGCCGCACCGGCATCGCCGAGCTCGGCACAGCCCCCGACCGGCGCCGGGCAGCCCGCGGCGCCCGCTGCGCGCGCCCCCGCTCCCGCGTCCGGTCCCCCCGCCGCCGCGACGGCCGCGCCCAGAGCCGCCACCCCCGCACAGCCGCGCTGACCTGCGCGCGGCGGACGACCGCCGCGGCTCGCTGGGGTGGAGTCCGCCGCGCCCGGGCCGCGGCTAGCATGCGGCCGGTGAACGTCACGCTTCCAGACGGCACCGAGCTCGAGCTTCCAGACGGCGCGACGGGCGCCGACGCCGCCGCCGCGATCGGCCCCGGCCTCGCGCGCGCCGCGCTCGCGGTGCGCCAGAACGGCGAGGTCCGCGACCTCGCGCGGCCCCTGCTGCCCGGCGAGCCGCTGGAGATCATCACGCCCAAGAGCGACGGGGCGCTCGACGTCGTCCGCCACGACGCCGCGCACGTGCTGGCCGCGGCGGTCATGGAGCTCTATCCGGGCGTCAAGATCTCGATCGGCCCGCCGATCGAGAACGGCTTCTACTACGACTTCGAGTTTCCCGAGGGCGTGACGGTCTCCGACGCCGACTTCGAGCGCATCGAGCAGAAGATGCGCGAGCACATCAACGCCGACGAGGCCTTCGTGCGCGAGGAGGTCGGCATCGAGCAGGCGCTCGAGCGCTTCAGGGCCGAGGGCCAGGACTACAAGGTCGAGCTCATCGAGGACCTCGTCGCCAACGAAGGCGTCGACGGCGTCAGCCTCTACACGAACGGCCCCTTCACCGACCTCTGCCGCGGCCCGCACGCGCCCTCCACGAAGCGCGTCAAGGCGGTCAAGCTGCTCTCCGTCGCCGGCGCCTACTGGCGCGGCGACGCGACCCGGCAGCAGCTCACCCGCATCTACGGAACGGCCTTCCTCTCCAAGGAGGACCTCGCGGCGCACCTCGAGCGCCTCGAGCAGGCCCGCGCGCGCGACCACCGCAAGCTCGGCCGCGAGCTCGACCTGTTCATGTTCAGCGAGCTGTCGCCCGGCTCGCCGTTCTGGAAGCCGGCCGGGATGGCCGTCTGGAACGAGCTGTCCAGGCTCTGGCGCGAGGAGAACGTCGCCCGCGGCTACCGCGAGGTCAAGACGCCGATCCTCTACGACGTCGACCTCTTCAAGCAGTCCGGCCACTGGGACACGTACCGCGAGAACATGTACTTCACCGACGTCGAGGAGCGTCCGATGGGTCTCAAGCCGATGAACTGCCCGGCCCACATCCAGCTCTTCAAGGACGACCGGCGCTCCTACCGCGACCTGCCGATCCGCTACTCCGAGCAGGGCCTCGTCCACCGCCACGAGCCCAGCGGCACGCTGCACGGGCTCATGCGGGTGCGCCACATCACCCAGGACGACGCCCACATCTTCTGCGCCGAGGAGCAGATCCGCGACGAGGTCGTCGGCTGCCTGGAGTTCGGCTTCTTCCTCTATGACCTCTTCGGCTTCGAGCCGCGCCTGGAGCTCTCGACGCGGCCCGACAAGCGGATCGGCTCCGACGAGATGTGGGACCGTGCCGAGGCGGCGCTGCAGGGCGCGCTCGACGCGCGCGGCCTGACCTACGAGATCAACGCCGGCGACGGCGCCTTCTACGGGCCGAAGATCGACCTGCACATGACCGACTCGATCGGGCGCTCCTGGCAGCTCGGAACCGTCCAGCTGGACTACTCGATGCCCGAGCGCTTCGACCTGCGCTTCACCGGCGCCGACGGCGCCGACCACCGCCCCGTCATGATCCACCGCGCCCTGCTGGGCTCCTTCGAGCGCTTCATCGGGATCCTCGTCGAGCACTACGCCGGCGAGTTCCCGCTCTGGCTGGCGCCGGTGCAGGCGATCGTCCTGCCGATCGCCGACCGCCACGTGGAGGCGGCCTCCGGGGTGCTCGACGCGCTGCGCGCCGCCGGCCTGCGCGCCGAGCTCGACGACCGCACGGAGTCCGTCGGGCGCAAGATCCGCGAGGCGGAGCTGCGCAAGCTGCCCTACATGCTCGTCGTCGGCGATCGCGAGGCCGAGTCGGGCGCCGTCGCGGTCCGCCGCCACGGCTCCGGCGACAGCGGCAGCATGGCCGTCTCGGAGTTCGTCGAGCAGCTCGCCGGCCAATCTCTGCGCCGCGAAGCGTGAACAGGGATATACTCGACCGCGTTGACCTTGACGACGATCTCACAGCCGCGCCACATCACAGCTTGACGCGCGGCCTCATCGCATAGTGCCGGTCCCTCGCAGATTCGACCGGCGCCCGCCTGAGCGGGACACGACACGGGTCAACGAGCGCATCCGCGTGCCCGAGGTTCGCCTCATCGACGAGACGGGCAACCAGATCGGCGTCATGCGCACGCCCGACGCGCTGCGCTACGCCCAGGACAAGGATCTCGACCTCGTCGAGGTCGCGCCCGACGCGCGCCCGCCCGTCTGCCGCGTCCTGGACTACTCCAAGTACAAGTACGAGCAGGCCCAGAAGGTCAAGCAGGCGCGCAAGCACCAGCAGCAGATCACGATCCGCGAGATCAAGTTCCGCCCGAAGATCGCGGAGAACGACTACAACACGAAGAAGGGCCACGTCGAGCGCTTCCTGCGCCACAAGGACAAGGTCAAGGTGACGATCATGTTCCGCGGGCGCGAGGTCACGCACCCCGAGCGCGGCGTCATGATCCTCGACCGCCTCGCCGACGAGCTCTCGGAGCTCGCCGTCATCGAGCAGCGTCCGATCCAGGACGGGCGCAACATGACGATGATGCTCGGGCCGTCGAAGGCCGTGCTCAGCGGAGAGATCGACCGCGAGAGCGCCGACGGCGCCGAGACCGCGGACGCAGCGGGCGCCGTGACCGAGGACGCAGCGGGCGCCGAGAAGGCGTCGTCGTCGGAGAACGGCGCGACCGCCGGCGGCGACGACGCCACCGACGCCTGACCCCGCCGGCCCGTCGCGCACGGCACCGTGCCGGGCCCCGGGACGGCTGTCCTATACTGACCCGCTCGCATGCCGAAGATGAAGACTCACTCAGGCGCCAAGAAGCGCTTCAAGAAGACCGCGAACGGCAAGATCCGCGCGCGGCACGCCTTCACGAGCCACATCCTCGAGAAGAAGTCGCCCAAGAAGAAGCGCCAGCTCGGCAAGCCGCTGATGCTGACCGACCACGACGCCCCGCGCGTCAAGAAGCTGCTGCGGACCGGGAACAAGTAGATGACCCGCGTCAAGCGCTCCGTCCACGCACGCAAGAAGCGCCGGGCGACCCTCGAGCGGACGAAGGGCTTCCGCGGCGAGGCGAACTCGAACTACAAGCGCGCCAAGGAAGCGCTGATGAAGGCGGAGGCCTACCAGTACCGGGACCGCCGCAACCGCAAGCGCGACTTCCGCCGGCTCTGGGTGACCCGCATCAACGCCGCGGCGCGCCAGGAGGGCATGACGTACTCGACCTTCATCCACGGCCTGCAGGTCGCCGGCATCGAGCTGGACCGCAAGGTGCTGGCCGACATCGCCGTGCGCGACCCCGAGACCTTCCGCCGATTCGTCGACGCCGCCCGCGAGGCGTCGGCTGCCTGACCGCACCAGCCGACAGACCGAACCTCCCGGGCGCCGCTTCCTCTCGCAGGACGGCGCCCGTTTTTTTGCCCGTGACCATCACCAGCGCCCACAACGACAAGCTCAAGGAGATCCGCCGTCTGGCGCGGCGCCGGTCGCGCGACGAGCGGTCGCGCTTCGTCGCCGAGGGCGAGGACCTCGTCGCCGCGGCGGCGGCCGCGGGCTGGGCGCCCGTGCACCTGCTGTGCGCCGCGGGCAGCGGGCTGGCGGGGGAGGAGGTCGAGGGCGAGCTGCTGGACCGCGTCTCGGGCCTGGGCTCGGGAACGCGCCAGCTCGGCGTCTACGAGCAGCGCTGGTCGGCGCCGGCCGGCCCGCGCTGCGTCGCGCTGTGGGGCGTCGGCGACCCCGGCAACGTCGGCGCGATCCTGCGCTCGGCGCTGGCCTTCGGCGCGTCCTGCGTCGCGCTCGGCCCGGGCTGCGCGGACCCGTTCGGCCCGAAGGCGGTCCGCGCCTCGATGGGCGCGATCTTCGGCCTGCCGGTCGCGCGCGCCGCGCGCGTCGGGGAGTTGCCCGGCGAGCGGATCGCGCTCGTCGCCCGCGCCGGCGAGCGCCTCGCCGGCCCGGTCGCCGGCGAGCACACGCTGCTCGTCGGCGCCGAGCGCGACGGCCTTCCGGACGACGTCGTCGCCGCGTGCGACCGCGTCGCCCACATCCCGATCGCCGGCGAGTCGCTGAACGCCGCGATGGCCGCCGCCGTCGCCCTCTACGAGCTGGCCCGCGATGCCTGAGCCGCGTCCCGGCGCCCGGAGCGCCCCTCCGGCCCCGACCCGCGTCCATAGGATGGCGCCGGCATGATCGACCGCATCGACGAGCTGCGCAGCGAGGCCGAGGCGGCGATCGCGGCCGCCGGCACGAGCGCCGAGCTCGAGGAGCTGCGCGTGCGCCACCTCGGGCGCAAGGCCGAGCTGCCGAACATCCTGCGCGGGATCGCGAGCCTGGCGCCCGAGCAGCGCGGGCCGACCGGCAAGGCCGCCAACCAGGCGCGCCAGGCGCTCGAGGCGCTCATCGCCGCGCGCTCGGAGCAGCTCGCGGGCGGCGAGCTCGAGGAGCAACTGCGTCGCGACGTCGCCGACGTCACGCTGCCCGGCGCGCCGCCGCAGCCGAGCGGGCGGCTGCACCTGCTGACCGCGACGCGCCGCGAGATCGAGGACGTCTTCCTCGGGCTCGGCTTCCGGATCGCCGAGGGGCCCGAGGTCGAGACCGTCTACTACAACTTCGACGCGCTCAACCACGCGCCGACGCATCCCGCGCGCGACCGCCTCGACACGTTCTACGTCGCCGACGACGTCGTCCTGCGCACGCACACCTCGCCGATGCAGATCCGCGCGATGGAGGCCCAGCCGCCGCCGCTGTACGTCATCGTCCCCGGCCGCGTCTACCGGCGCGACTCCGACGCGACGCACACGCCGCAGTTCCATCAGATCGAGGGCCTCGCCGTCGACGAGGACATCACGCTCGCCGACCTCAAGGGGACGCTGCTGGCCTTCGCGCGGGCGATCCTCGGGCCCGACCGCGAGATCCGCCTGCGGCCGCACTTCTTCCCGTTCACCGAGCCGTCGGTCGAGGTCGACGTGTCGTGCTTCATGGAGCACCGGCCCGGCGAGCGCTGCCGCGTGTGCAAGAGCACGGGCTGGCTGGAGATCCTCGGCGCGGGAATGGTCGACCCCAACGTCTTCGGCTACGTCGCCGAGTTCGGCTACGACCCCGAGCGCGTGCAGGGCTTCGCCTTCGGCATGGGCATCGAGCGCATCGCGATGCTCAAGCACGGCGTGCCCGACCTGCGCCTGCTCTACGACAACGACGTGCGCTTCCTGGAGCAGTTCGGCTGATGCGCGTCCCGCTGGGGTGGCTGCAGGAGTACTGCGCGCCCGACCTGCCCGTCGAGCAGCTCGCGCAGCGCCTGGCGATGACCGGGACCGAGGTCGATCGCGTCGAGCACCACGGCGTGCGGGCGCTCGAGCACTTCGTCGTCGGCCGCGTGCTCGCCGCCGAGCGCCACCCCGACGCCGACCGGCTGACGGTCTGCACCGTCGACGTCGGAGGCGGGGAGCAGGCGCAGATCGTCTGCGGCGCGCCGAACGTCGCGGCCGGCCAGCTCGTCGCCGTCGGCCGGCCCGGCGCCGTCATGCCCGACGGCACGAAGCTCAAGAGGGCCAAGCTGCGCGGGGTCGCCTCCGAGGGGATGATCCTCGCCGAGGACGAGCTCGCGATCGGCCCCGGCCACGACGAGACGATCGTGCTCGCCGACGAGGGCCTGCAGCCCGGGCAGCCGCTGCAGGGCGTCCTGCCGATCTCGACCGACGTGCTCGAGCTCGAGATCACGCCCAACCGGCCCGACTGCCTCGGCGTCTACGGCGTCGCCCGCGAGACGCACGCCGCGACCGGGACGCCGCTCGCGCCCGCGCCGTGGGAGGACGACCCGGGCTCGTTCGAGCGCGACGACATCGGCGTCGAGATCGTCGTGGAGGCGCCCGACCTGTGCCCGCGATTCACCGCGCGGGCGTTCGAGGACGTCGCGATCGGGCCGTCGCCGCTCTGGCTCAAGGCGCGCCTCATGGCGGCCGGCCAGCGCCCGATCAACAACGTCGTCGACATCACGAACTACGTCATGCTGCTCACCGGCCAGCCGCTGCACGCCTTCGACCTGGACCGCATCGAGGGCCGCCGGCTCGTCGTGCGGCGCGGCGGCGAGGGCGAGCGGGTGATCACGCTCGACGACCAGACCCGCACCGTCGACGGCGACGTGTGCCTCATCGCCGACGACGCCGGCCCGACGTCGATCGCGGGCGTCATGGGCGGCAACCGCTCCGAGGTCTCCGACGCGACGACGCGCGTGCTCATGGAGGCGGCGAGCTGGGACGCCGCGAGCATCCACGCGACCTCGCTGAAGCTCGGGCTGCGCAGCGAGGCGAGCGGGCGCTTCGAGAAGGGCCTCGCGCCCGAGCAGGCGCTCGACGGCCAGGCGGTCGCGACGCGGCTCATGCTCGAGCTGACGGGCGCGCGGCTCGTGCCCGGCACGGTCGACGTCGGCGGGCCGGGCCCGGAGCCGGAGACGATCCACCTGCGCGACCACAGGCTCGTCAGCCTGCTCGGCGTCGGCATCACCCGCTCGGAGAGCGCCCTCGCGCTGAGCCGCCTCGGCTTCGGGACGGCCGAGCGCGCCGACGGCCTCGACGTCACCGTGCCGGCCTTCCGGCGCAACGACGTCACGCGCGAGGCCGACCTCGTCGAGGAGGTCGCGCGGCTGCACGGCATGGATCGCCTGCACGCGACGCTGCCGCGCCGCCGCGGCGCGGTCGGGGTGCTGAGCTTCGCCCAGCGCCTGCGCCGCCGCGCCGAGGACGCGCTCGCCGGCCGCGGGCTGCTCGAGATCGTCGGCTGGAGCTTCGAGGCGCCCGAGCGCGACGACCGCCTGCGCCTGCCCGCCGACGACGCGCGGCGCGCCCGCGTCGTCATCGAGAACCCGATGAGCGAGGACCACTCGCGACTGCGTACGACGCTGCTGGGCTCGCTGCTGGACACCGCGCGCCACAACGCGGCGCGCGGCCAGGGCGTGCCCGGGATCTTCGAGTCCGGCCGCGTCTACCTCGCCGCCGAGGACACGCTGCCGCACGAGCACCACGCGCTCGCCGCGCTCGTTCCCGGCGACGTCTTCGCGGCGAAGGGCTACCTCGAGGCGCTGCTGGGCGCGCTGCGGGTCGACGGCGCGTTCGCCTCGGCCCAGCAGCCGTTCCTGCACCCCGGGCGCGCCGCGTCGGTCAGCGTCGGGGGGGCCGTCGTCGGCTGGGTCGGCGACGTCCACCCGCTCGTGGCCGGCACCTGGGACCTCGAGCGGGTCGCCGCCTTCGAGGTCGACCTCGACGCGGTCATCGCGCAGGCCGAGCAGGTGCCCGCCTACGAGGACCTCACGTCGTTTCCCGAGCTGCGCGAGGACATCGCGATCGTCGTCGACGAGTCCGTCCCCGCGGCGACCGTGCTCGACGCCGTGCGCGCCGCCGGCGGGCGGCTGCTCGCCCGCGCCGAGGTCTTCGACGTCTATCGCGGCGAGCAGATCGCCGCCGGCCGGACGTCGCTGGCGATCGCGCTGACGTTCCGCGCGCGTGACCGGACGCTGACCGACGCCGACGTCGCGCCGGTGCGCGAGAGGATCGTCGCGCGGCTGGCGTCGGAGCTGGACGGTGAGCTGCGTGGCTAGCCGCGAGGAGGGGCGATGAGCGCCGGCGCGGCGACGCGCGTGCTCGTCGCGGGCGCCTCGGGCTACGCGGGCGCGCTCGCCGCGCGCCTCGTCGACCGCCACCCGGGCTTCGAGCTGTCGGCGGTGACGAGCCGCAGCGACGCGGGCCTTCGCCTGTCCGAGCTCTATCCCCAGCACCGCGTCGACGCCGTCCTGGGCGAGCTCGACGTCGATCGCGACGGCGACGTCGACGCGGCGATCGTCGCCTACCCGCACGGCGCCGCCGCGCCGGTCGTGGCGCTGCTGCGCGAGCGCGGCGTGCGCGTCGTCGACCTGTCGGCCGACTTTCGCCTGCGCGACCGCCCGACCTACGAGCAGTGGTACGGCGAGCACGGCGCGCCCGCGCTGTTCGGCTGCGGCGTCTATGGCCTGCCCGAGCTCTACGGCGAGCAGATCGCCGGCGCCGACCTCGTCGCGAACCCGGGCTGCTACCCGACGGCGACGCTGCTCGCGCTGACCCCGCTGGCGCGCAGCGGCACGGTCGCCGACGTGACCGTCGACGCGAAGTCCGGCGTCTCGGGCGCCGGCCGCGCGCCGTCGCCGAAGACGCACTTCGTGACGGTCGCCGAGAACGTCGTGCCCTACGGCGTCGGCGCGCATCGCCACATGCCCGAAATCGACCAGGAGCTCGCGGCGCTCGGCGCCGCCGTGACGACGACGTTCACCCCGCACCTCATGCCGCTGGACCAGGGCGAGCTCGTCTCCTGCTACGTCACGACGAGCGAGCCGTGGGACCAGGAGCGCGTCGACGCCGCCTACGGCGAGTGGGCGGCGGACCTGCCCTTCGTGCAGATCGTGGAGCGCCCGCCGGGCGTGCGCGACGTGCGCGACTCCAACGTCTGCGCGATCTGCCCGCTCGCCGACGCGCGCACGGGCAAGGTCTTCGTCTTCGCCGCGATCGACAACCTCTGGAAGGGCGCCGCCTCGCAGGCGATCCAGAACCTCAACCTCATGTTCGGCCTGCCCGAGACGACGGGGATCGAGCCGTGAGCGCGCCCGCCCTCGAGTCGCGCTGGGTGCAGCTTCCGCCGCACGTCAGCGATGCCGGCGCCGGGCTGCCGGCGGGCTTCCGCGCCGGCACGGCGGCGGCCGGCATCAAGGGCGGCGGGGCGGTCGACCTAGGCCTGCTCGTCTGCGACGCCGACGCGCCCGTCAGCGCGGCGCGCTTCACCCGCTCGGGCGTGCTCGCGGCGCCGGTGCTCGTGACCCAGCAGGCCAGGCCCAACGGGCTGCGCGCCGTCGTCGCGAACTCCGGCAACGCGAACGCCGCGACCGGCGAGGAGGGCCTCGCGGCAGCGCGCGCGATGCAGCGCTCGGCCGCCGCGGCGCTCGGTCTGGAGCCCGACGCGGTCGGCGTCGCCTCGACCGGCGTCATCGGCGTCCAGCTTCCGCTCGAGGGCCTCGACGCCGGCGTCGCGGCGGCCGCGTCCGCGCTCTCGGCCGGCGGCGACGAGGCCTTCACCGCGGCGATCATGACGACCGACGCGTTCCCCAAGCGCGCGTCGCTCGACGTCGTGCTGCCGTCCGGGACCGTGCGGCTCAGCGCCCAGGCCAAGGGCGCCGGCATGATCGAGCCGGCCTTCGCGACGATGCTGTGCTTCGTGCAGACCGACGCCGCCCTGGACCCCGAGACCGCCGACCTGCTGCTCGGCGTCTGCGTCAAGCGCTCGTTCGACCGCATCTCGGTCGACGGCCAGCTCTCGACGAACGACACCGTCGTGCTCATTGCGTCCGGCTCCAGCGGGGTCCGCGTCGAGCCGGAGACCGACGACGAGCTGCGCCTCGGCGAGGCGCTCGACGCGCTGCTGCGCGCGCTCGCGCTCATGATCGTGCGCGACGGCGAGGGCTCGCGGCGGATCGGCCGCGTCGTCGTGCGGGGCGGGAGCCTCGAGGTCGCCGAGCGCTGCGCGCGGGCGGTCGCCAACTCGCCGCTCGTCAAGACCGCGCTGCATGGCGCCGACCCCAACTGGGGGCGGATCGCCCAGGCCGTCGGAGCGGCGCTGCCGGGAACTGCGCCGCTCGCGCTCGACATCGCGATCGAGGGCATGACGCTGTGCGCCGGCGGCGTCGCGGCGCCCCACGACGAGGCCGCGCTGCGGGCCGCGGCGACCGGCAGCGAGATCGAGTACGAGGTCGGGCTGCCCGGCGACGGCGCCGAGACCGAGGTCTACTTCTCCGACCTGGGCCACGAATACGTGACGATCAACGCGGAGTACACGACATGAGAGACGTCGGGACGCTGCTGGAGGCGCTGCCGTACATCCGCGAGTTCCACGGGCGCACGGTGGTCATCAAGTACGGCGGGGCGGCGATGAGCGACCCCGAGCTGCGCGAGGAGTTCGCCCGCGACGTCGTCCTGTTGAAGTACGTCGGCATGAACCCGGTCGTCGTGCACGGCGGCGGGCCGGACATCACCTCCTACATGGAGCGCCTGGAGATGCCCGTCGAGTTCGTCAGCGGCCTGCGCGTCTCCGACGAGGCGACGGTCGAGATCGTGAAGATGGTGCTCGTCGGCAAGGTCAACAAGGACATCGTGCTGCGGCTCGGCCGCCACGGCCAGCCGGCCGTCGGCCTCTGCGGCGACGACGGGCAGCTGCTGCGCGTCGAGCGCCAGGCCGCGCCGAGCGGCGAGGACATCGGCTTCGTCGGGCGCATCGAGCGCGTCAACGCCGACGTCCTGCACCACATCGCGCAGGACTACATCCCGGTCATCGCGTCGGTCGGGGCCGACGCCGAGGGGCACTCCTACAACATCAACGCCGACGAGGCCGCCGGCGCGATCGCGCGCGAGCTCGGCGCGTACAAGATCGTGTTCCTGACCGACGTCGCCGGCTGGCTGCGCGACCCCGCCGATCCCACGTCGACGGTCACGCAGGCCGGCGCCGACGAGGTCCTCGACGCGCTGCCGCGGATCGCCGGCGGGATGCGGCCCAAGCTGCAGGCCTGCGTCGACGCGATCCACGGCGGCGTCGGCGCCGCGCACATCGTCGACGGCCGCGTCGCGCACTCGGTCCTGCTCGAGCTGTTCACCGACGCGGGCATCGGCACGAAGATCCACCCCGCGGCATGAGCCTCCGGGAGCTGCAGGCGCTCGAGCGCGAGCACGTCGTCGGCGCCTACGCGCGCCAGCCCGTGCAGTTCGTCCGCGGCGAGGGCGCGCGCCTGTGGGACGACGAGGGCACGGAGTACCTCGACTTCCAGACCGGCCTGGCGGTCACCTCGCTGGGGCACTCGCACCCCGCCGTCGTGGGGGCGATCCAGGAGCAGGCCGCGCGCCTGCTGCACGTCGGCAACCTCTTCTACACCGAGCAGGGGATGCGGCTCGCCCAGCGCCTGTCGGAGTCCTCGCTGCGCGGCAAGGTGCACTTCGCGAACTCCGGCACGGAGGCCAACGAGGCCGCGCTCAAGCTCGCGCGCAAGGCCAAGCCGGCGGGCACGGTCGTCTCCCTTCGGGGCGGCTTCCACGGGCGCACGTACGGCTCGCTGTCGGCGACCCCGCAGGAGTCCAAGCAGGCGCCGTTCGCCCCGCTCGTGCCGGGCTTCGTCGCCGTCGCGCCGACCGCGGAGGCCGTCGCCGGCGCCGTCGACGAGCGCACGGCGGCGGTCATCCTCGAGCCCGTCCAGGGGGAGAGCGGCGTCCACGTGCTCGACGACGAGGTGCTGCGCGCCGCGCGCGCGGCCTGCGACGAGCACGGCGCGGCGCTCATCTTCGACGAGGTGCAGTGCGGCCTCGGGCGCACGGGCACGCTGTGGGCCTACGAGGACGCCGGCGTCGTCCCGGACCTCATGACCGTCGCCAAGGCGCTCGGCGGCGGCCTGCCGATCGGCGCGCTCGTCTGCGCCCCGCGCTACGCCGACGTCTTCGAGCCCGGCGACCACGGCTCGACGTTCGCCGGCGGGCCGGTCGCCTGCGCCGCGGCGCTCGCGGTCCTCGACGCCGTCTGCGACCCCGATCTCCTCGCGCGCGTGCGCTCGCTCGGCGCCCGGCTGGCCGAGGGCCTCGCGTCGCTGCCCGGCGTCGCCGAGGTGCGCGGGCGGGGGCTCATGCTCGCCTGCGACTTCGAGCGGGGCGGCGCGCCCGGGCTCGTGCGCCGGGCGCTGCTCGAGCAGCGGCTCGTGCTCAACGCGACGGGCCCGCAGACGCTGCGGCTGCTGCCGCCGCTGACGATCGGCGAGGACGAGGCCGACGAGGCCCTGCGCCGGCTGCGGGCCCTCCTGTAGGAGGGCCCGCGAGCGGCTGCCTCGCCGGGCGGTCCGGCGCTACCGGCGCCCGCGCACGACCGTCACGGTCTTGCGCACGTTCTGGCGGTTGTTGTTGGCGTCGATGACCGACACGATGACCGTCGAGCGCGCCCGCCCGATGCGCCTGAGGACCGAGCGGCGCTGTGCGCTGAAGTTCAAGATCGCGAAGCCGATCTTGCCGACGTCGAGCTGGACGGCGTCGGTCGACCACGTCACGCGCCGCACGGGCCGCCGCGGGAAGCCGAAGCTCTGCGGCTGGATCTTGCGCACCGTGCGCACCTTCATGTTGCCCGAGCAGGTTCGCACCGCGATGCGCCGGCAGTAGATCTGCACGCGCACGCGGCCGGCGTTACGGCCCCGCATCGGCACGCGCAGGATCGACGCGTCGATGCGGATCATCGCGAGCTTCGACGAGGAGTCGATGTCGATGACCGGGCCGGCGCTCGAGCCCGTCGTGCCGGGTGCGCCGGGAGTTCCCGCCCCGCCGGGCGCGCCCGGCGCGCCGTCGGCGCCGTTGCGACCCGCCGGACCCTGGCCGCCCTGCGGACCGGACGGCCCCGCGGGACCCGTCGCTCCGGTCTCGCCGGTCCCCGTCGTCGTGAACTCGACGATCCCGCCGCGCACCGCGCCGAGCGCGTTGGAGGCGACGACCTCGACCTCGTACGTCGTCTGCCTCGCCAGCCCCCCGACCGGGACGCTGTTGGGCTGCACCGGGTCGTCGCCGCTCGCCAGCGCCAGCGCGGCGGCCGGGACCGACGTGAAGGCCGCCGTGCCCTTGACGCGGTACTCGTAGTGGTAGCTCGCCGGCAGGCCCTCCGGGTCGATGACGCTGTTGAACGTCGCCGAGCCCGGCCCGACGCCGGTGACCGCGAGCGTCAGGGCCGTCGGCGCGCAGTTCGTCCGGAAGGAGCGGATGTCGCCCGCGCTCGTTCCGAACGAGTTCGTCGCCTCGATGCGGAAGCGATACGTCGTGCAGCTCGTCAGGCCCGTGACCGCGCGGGAGCGCGGCTGGATCGTCGTGGCGTCCCCGGCCGGGAACGGGCCGATGACGCTCGCGCCGGCGAGGTCGGGCGCGGTGCCGTAGCGGAACGCGTACGTCGACGCCAGCCCGTGCGCGTTCGTGCGGCCGTTGAGCGTCGCGCTCGTCGGCGCGACGTCCGTCGCGGGGTCGGTGATCGCGGCCGGCGCCGAGGAGAACGTCGGCGTGCCGTCGGCGACGCGCAGGCGGATGTTGTCGTAGTTGGCGATCGTCTTCTGCAGCCCGGCGCACGCGATCCCGCACCCGAAGACGGTCTTGATCTCGATGCGGTACGTGTGGCCCGGGACGGCGTTGGGCAGGCCGTCGTTGAGCCTGCCCTCGAAGATGTTGTTGGCGTCGGTGAGGTTCTCGGAGAACAGCTCCTGGCGCGCGCCGCCCGCCGTCTCGTCGATGAGCGTGAACGTGTATGTCGCGTGCCCGTCGAAGTCGAGCACGGTGTAGACGTCGGCGCGGCGGTCGAACTGGAACGTCGTCTTGCCGGTCGCGCCGGGCAGGTTCGGGCCGATCGTGAACGGCGACGACTGCGCGACGGCGACCGCCTCGAAGAGCAGCGGGGCGGCGCCGTCGGCGGTGCCGTTGTAGGCCTGCTGCATCGAGCCGGGGGGCGTGCCGATCGCGTCGGAGTGCGACGTGTCGGTGTTGCAGACCTCGGGGTTGCTGGACGGCACGCCTCCGGCGAGCACCGTGCAGCTGTTGCTCACGACCTCCCAGTGCGAGCCCGAGCCGGCCGGCGGATGCGCCAGCCCGCTCGTGAAGTGCGACCCCGTGATGACGTGGTCGGGGTAGATCGTGTCCGCCCGCGCGCTCGGCGCGGCGGTGAGCAGGATGAGCGCCAGCGCGAGAAGGATCGCGCCGGCGCCGCGCATGCGGCGCGGTGCCTCGGTCGTCATGGTTCGGCCACCCCTTGCGAATGATTGATCGAAGAGCCGGGCGCGCCCCCTGTCGTCCGCTCGGCGCGAGAACCTAGCCGAAAACGCCGAGCGCGTACAGCCGACTCGGCGCGCGGCGTCGTCCGTGACGCGCGGAGGGTCGGCGACTCGTAGGCTTCGCCCCCCGATGGCCGAGACGACCGAACAGACACCACACACGAGAACCGCCTCCTACCTCGCCGAGCGTGGCGAGGTGGGCCGCGTCCTGCTGCTGTACTCCGGCGGCCTGGACACGAGCGTCATGCTCAAATGGATCGCCGACGAGTACGAGGCCGAGGTCGTCACGCTGACCGTCAACCTCGGCCAGCCGGGCGAGGACTACGAGGTCATCGAGGCCAAGGCGCGCCAGATCGGCGCGGTCGAGTGCTTCACGGTCGACGCCCGCGAGGAGTTCGCGCGCGGCTTCGTCCTGCCGGCGATCAAGGCCAACGCCCTCTACGGCGGCGGCTACCCGCTCTTCACCGCCCTCGGGCGCCCGCTCATCGCCAAGCTCGCGGTCGAGTACGCGCGCCGGACGGGCTGCGACACGATCGCGCACGGCTGCACCGGCAAGGGCAACGACCAGGTCCGCATCGAGGCGACGATCGCGACGCTCGCGCCCGAGCTGAAGGTCATCGCGCCCGTGCGCGGCTGGCAGATGGGCCGCGACGAGGAGATCGAGTACGCCCGCAAGCACGGCATCCCGGTCAAGGGCGGGACCGAGGTCGCCCCGTACTCGATCGACGACAACCTCTGGGGGCGCTCGTCGGAGGGGCGCTGGATCGAGGACCTCTCGCACGCCCCCGACGACGACGTCTTCCAGCTCGTCACGACGCCCGAGCGGGCGCCCGACGAGCCGCAGGTCGTCGAGGTGGGCTTCGAGCGCGGCGTGCCGGTCGCGCTCGACGGCGAGCGACTGGGCCTCGTCGACCTGCTCGAGCGCGTCGCCGAGATCGGCTGCCGCCACGGCGTCGGCATCGTCGACCACATCGAGGACCGCATCGTCGGCCTGAAGGTGCGCGACATCTACGAGGTCCCGGCGGCGGCGATCATCCTGCCCGCGCACGCCGAGCTCGAGAAGCTCGTCGGCACGATCCACCAGAACCAGTTCAAGCCGGGGCTCGAGCGCCAGTGGGCCTACCTCGTCTACGCGGGCCTGTGGTGGGAGCCGCTGCGCGGCGACCTCGACGCGTTCATGGAGCGCGTCAACGAGCAGGTCACCGGGACGATCGGGGTCAAGCTCTTCAAGGGCTCGGCGCGCGTGGTGACGCGCGCGTCGCCCAACGCCGTCTACGACCAGTCGCTGGCCTCCTTCGGCGAGTCCGGCGGCCTGTTCAGCCAGCAGGCCTCGCCGGGCTTCATCGAGCTGTGGTCGCTGCAGTCGCGGATGGCCTACCGGCTGCGCGCCGAGCTGGACCCGCCGGGGCCGCAGACGCCGGAGTCCTGAGCGGCCGGCTGGCCGCCCGGCCGGCGCCGGGGTGCGGGCCGCCGGGCGCGGGCCGTCACGCGGATTCCCGGCCCCGCGGGCGCCGCGGGCGCAGATCCCCGTTCGCCGGGCGCACGCGCGGGTACCATCGACGCCATGGGCTACAAGATCCTCGGATTCGTCGTGTGGCACGGGGCGCGCTGGTATGCGCGCCGCCGTGTGGGCCAGGTCATGCCGTCGCGCCGGGTGGCGACGGCGGCGCTGGTCGCCAGCGCGGTGGCGACCGCCGCGGTCGTCGCGGCGCGCCGCGGTCACGACTGACCGGCGCTCGGCGCCGCTCGCAGCATCGCCGCGACCGTGCGCGTCGCGCCGCGGTCACGACTGACCGGCGCTCAGCGCCGCTCGCAGCATCGCCGCGACTCTGCGCGGCTCGCGCTCGACCTGGCGCCACGTCGCGCGCAGGACGCGGTACCCGGCGAGCGTGAGGTCGGCGTCGCGCGAGCGGTCGCGTTCGATCGCCCGCGGCGTGCCGTGGTAGCGGTGCCCGTCGGTCTCCAGGACGACCCGCCGCGCGGGCCAGAGGAAGTCGACGGTGTGCCACACCCCCGGCCCGCACGCGACCGGGGCGTTGACCACCGGCGCCGGCAGGCCGGCGCCGCGGCACAGCGCCAGGGCGCGCTCCTCGAGCACGCTGCGCGTCAGCGTGGTCCCGGCGGCGTGGCCGGCGAGCACGGCGCGCAGGGTCGCCGCGCCCGGGCGCCGGTGCGATCGCGCCAGCAGCTCGCCGACGGCGGCCGCGTCGAGCACGCGCTGGACCTCCGCCTCGTCGCAGGCGCGCTCGACCTGGCGGCGGCCGGCGACCGCGGCGACGCCGAGCAGCGTCATCGCGACCGACGTGCACGGGATCCCGAGATGCTCGTCGCGGTCGGCGGCGGTCAGCCCGCGGCACAGGTACGTCCGGATGCCCGCGAGCCCGCGGCCGCGCTCGCGCGGGACGACGATCTCGATGAGCGCGTGAGCGCCGCGCCGCAGGCCCCGATGCGCCGCCGCCGACCGGTGGCTCAGCAGCGCCCCCGGCCCGCAGGCGAGCACCGCCGCCATCCAGCGCGCCCGCCGCGTGAGCGCCCGGTGGCCGACGGCGTACACGCCGCGCCACAGCGGGTCGAGGCGCCGGGCCTCGAGCAGACCGCGGACCTCGTCGACCGAGAACCCGAGCCCGAGCAGCTGGCGGCGCGCGACGACGCCGTACTGCCGCGTCGCGAGCTCCGCCATCGCCGTACGCCGGCCATGCAGCGACGATCGTGGGTCCTCACGCCCCACAACATTCGATCCGTCGGCCATCGCCCCAGCCTGCCGCGATCGGTGTTGCGCGTGGGACCCGATCCGTGACGAACCAGCGCACGCAACGTGCGGGAAGAGCCCGCGTGGGCGTCCGCTCCGGCACCTATCCTGGACCGCCCGTGACCGGACCCGCCTGCGCCCATCTCCACGTCCACTCCGAGTACTCGCTGCTCGACGGAGCGTGCAAGATCGATGCGCTGGCCGAGCGCGCCGCCGCGTTCGGGCAGCCGGCGCTGGGGCTGACCGACCACGGCGTCATGAACGGCGCCGTCGAGCACTTCCAGGCGGCCCGCAGGCACGGGATCAAGCCGATCCTCGGCTGCGAGATCTACCTCGTCGACGACCAGAGCAAGCGCGGCCGCCACGAGCACAACCACCTGACGCTGCTCGCCGCGACGGACGAGGGCTACCGCAACCTCGTCAAGCTCTCGAGCGCCGGCTTCCTCGACGGCCTCAACCGCGGCAAGCCGACCGTCGACCTCGAGGTCATCGACCGCCACGCCGAGGGGATCATCGCGCTCACGGGCTGCCTGGCCTCGCGCTTCTGCCAGCGCCTCATCTCCGATCGCGAGGCCGAGGCGCGCGCCCACGCCGACGACCTCATCGAGGTCTTCGGCCCCGAGGACGTCTACTTCGAGGTCCAGCGCAACGGCCTCGCCGAGCAGGACAAGGCCAACGAGGGGATCGTCAGGATCGCCCGCGAGCTCGGCCGCCCGCTCGTCGGCACCGCCGACGTGCACTACCTGCGCAAGGAGGACTACCACCACCACACCGCGCTGCTGTGCGTGCAGACGAAGTCGACGCTGCGCGCACCGAAGATGACGTTCGACACGAACGAGTTCTTCCTGAAGTCCAACGAGGAGATGGCGCAGTCCTTCTCCCCGTGGCCGGACGCGATCGCCTCGACGGCCGAGATCGCCGAGCGCTGCAGCGTGGAGATCGAGCTCGACAAGCAGCTCATCCCGGCCTACCCCACGCCCGGGGGCGAGCCCGAGCGCGAGTACCTGCGCGCGCGCGTCGAGGAGGGGCTGCGCGCGCGCTACGGCGATCCGCCGCCCGCCGCCGCGCGCGAGCGGATGGAGATGGAGCTCGAGGTCATCAACCGGATGGGCTTCGACGCGTACTTCCTCATCGTCTGGGACTTCATCCGCTACGCGAAGGACAACGGCATCGCCGTCGGCCCGGGCCGCGGCTCGGCGGCCGGCTCGATCGTCGCCTACTGCCTGCGGATCACCGACGTCGATCCGCTGCGCTACGACCTGCTCTTCGAGCGCTTCCTCAACCCCGAGCGCGTGTCGATGCCGGACATCGACATCGACTTCTCCGTGCGCGGGCGCGAGCAGGTCATGCGCTACGTCGTCGACAAGTACGGGCGCGAGTCGGTCGCGCAGATCGTGACCTTCGGCAAGATGTTCCCGCGCGCGGCGACGCGCGACGCCGCGCGCGTGCTCGAGCACGACTACGGCGTCGGCGATCGCCTGGCCAAGCTCATCCCGGACCCGATCATGGGCCGCTCGCCGTCCTTCGAGGACTGCCTGCGGCCCGGCGAGCCGCTGCGGCTGGCCTACGACTCCGATCCCATCGCCAAGCAGATCGTCGACGTCGCCAAGGGCCTGGAGGGAATCGTTCGCAACTCCTCGATCCACGCCGCGGCCGTCGTCATCGCCGAGGGCCCGCTGACCGACGTCGTGCCGCTGCAGCTCGCCGACTCCAACCAGGTCGACGCCGACGGCAACAAGATCTACAAGATCGTCACGCAGTTCTCGATGAAGCCCGTGGAGCAGCTCGGCCTGCTGAAGATGGACTTCCTCGGGCTGCGCAACCTCGACGTCATCGAGGACGCGCTGGACATCATCGAGCGCTCGTCGGGCGTGCGACCGGACATGGCGACGCTGCCGCTCGACGACGAGCCCACGTACGACATGCTCGCCGCCGGCGACTCGATCGGCGTCTTCCAGTTCGAGTCCGAGGGCATGCAGAAGGCGCTGCGCAACGTGCGCCCGACGGAGTTCGACGACCTCGTGGCGCTCGTCGCGCTGTACCGGCCCGGCGCGATGGATCAGATCCCGACGTACGCGCGCGGCAAGCGCATGCCGGAGACGATCGCCTTCGCCGACGAGCGCCTGCGCCCGATCACCGAGACGACGAAGGGCGTGATCCTCTACCAGGAGCAGGCGATGCTCATCGCCAAGACGCTCGCCGGCTTCAGCGGGGCGAAGGCCGACGACCTGCGCAAGGCGATCGGCAAGAAGAACCGCGCCGCGATGGCCAAGCTGCAACCCGAGTTCGTCGCGGGCTGCCGCGCGTCGGGGACGAGCGAGCAGGTCATCGAGCAGCTCTGGGCGACGAACGAGAAGTCGGCCGACTACTCCTTCAACAAGTCGCACGCGGCCTGCTATGCCCTCATCGCGTATCGCACCGCGTGGCTGAAGGCCAACCACCCCGCGGAGTACATGGCGGCGCTCATCAGCTCGGTCATGTCGACGAAGGACAAGGTGCCCTTCTTCGCCACGCAGGCCGAGCAGATGGGCATCGAGATCCTGCCGCCCGACGTCAACCTCTCCGACCACGACTTCGTCGTGACGGAGGGCAACATCCGCTTCGGGCTGGACGCCGTCAAGGGCGTCGGCTACGCGGCGGTCGAGGCGATCAAGGCCGCGCGCGAGGAGGGCGGCCCGTTCACCTCGCTCTGGGACTTCTGTGCCCGCGTCGACGCCCGCGCGGTCAACAAGAAGGCGATCGAGGCGCTCATCAAGTGCGGCGCGTTCGGCTCGACGGGCGCGACGCGCAAGGGCATGCTCGGGGTCCTCGAGCAGGCCCAGGGCGCGGGCCAGAAGGTCCAGCAGGACCTCGAGATCGGCCAGGGCTCGATCTTCGACGGCTTCGACTGGGGCGACGGCGACGCCGGCGCGGACGGCAACGGGGCCGCGGCCGCGTTCGCGACGCCGCAGCACCCGCCGATCCCCGCCGAGGAGTTCGAGCAGCCCGAGCTGCTGGCGATCGAGAAGGAGTCGATCGGCCTCTTCATCTCCGCCCATCCGCTCAAGCAGGTGCGCGAGGCGCTGCGCGAGCGCGTCGACTGCCCGCTCGCCGATCTCGCCGGGCGCAAGGACAAGGAGTGGGTCAACGCCGGGGGCATCATCACGGCGGCGAAGAAGATCCGCACGCGCAGCGGCGATCCGATGATGTTCGCGACGCTCGACGACCTCGAGGGCGCGGTCGAGATCCTCGTCTTCGGCAAGGCGCTGGCGGAGTACGAGGGCGCGCTCGGGGTCGACTCGGTCGTGCTCGTCCGCGGCCGCGTGGACCACAAGGACGCGGACAAGACCTGCCTCGTCGTGCAGGCCGTCGAGGCCTTCGAGCCGACCCCGGAGGAGGTCGAGCTCGCGAAGGCCGCCGCCGCGACGCGCAAGGTCGGGCCGCTGCCGCTGCACGTGCGCGTCGACGCCGCGGGCCTGCCCGCGTCGATCATCGACGACCTCAAGAGCCTGCTGGCGAGCTACCCGGGCGACTCGGAGGTCGTGCTCGAGGTGCAGATGAGCTCGGGCGATCCCCGCACGCTGAAGCTCGGCTCGTCGTACAAGGTGGCGACGACGCCGACGCTGCGCGCCGAGCTCGAGCAGGTGCTGGGTCCCGCGGCGCTGACGGTCTGAGGCGACCGCGGCGCTGACGGTCTGAGGCGACCGCGGCGCCGGCGGTCGGACGCGACCGCGGCGCCGGCGGTCTGACGTGACCGCGGCGCCGGCGGTCAGACCCGGCCGCGGCGATACGCGCCCGCCGGCGCTACACGTCGGTCGTGCTCGGGGGCGGGACCGGGTTGCGGCCGGGCTTCTCGTCGAGCTCGCGCGAGCTCAGCACCGCGCCGACGCCGATGAAGACGGCCGCGAGGACGGCCACGGCGAGCAGCCCGACGGTGAACGGCGAGCTCGGCAGCACGAACCAGAGACCGAGCGCGATCGCCGGCAGCGCGAACATCACCATCATCTGCCGAAACGGCAGGGGCGGGCGCTTGGGAAGGTCGTAGTCCTCTCGAACGGAAGTCATGCGTCCCGGGTACCCAGCGGCCCGCCCGCGTGCACGCGCCTCCCTGTCGCCGGGGGAGGCGACCGGCGCCGGCCGCGCCCGCCCGCGTCCGCCTCGTCACCGCGCCTGGGTGGGCGTCCGCCTTGTCGCGGCGCCGGGTCTCAGCCCCGTGCGTCCGCCTCGTCTCCGCGCCGCGCCTCAGCGCCGCGCCTCAGCCCCGCGCCGCCAGCCCGCGCTCGCGCAGCGAACGCGCCAGCGCGAGCTCCCGGGCGGTCGGGCCGCTGCGATCCGGTCCTGGCGTCTCGAGGATCACCGGCAGGTCGGCGAAGCGCGGCTCGGACAGGAACACCGCGCAGCCCTCCTCGCCGAGCTCGCCCTCGCCGACGTTCGCGTGGCGGTCGACGTTGGAGCCCAGGGGCTTCTGCGAGTCGTTGAGGTGCAGCGAGCCGAGGCGCTCGAGGCCGACGAGCTCGGCGCACTCGTCGAGCACGCTCGCCAGCGCGTCCGCGCTGCGGATCTCGAAGCCGGACGCCAACAGGTGGCAGGAGTCCAGGCACAGGCCCAGGCGTTCGTCGCCGCCGGCGGCGTCGATGAGCGCCGCGAGCTCCTGGAACGAGCGCCCGAGCGTGCCCCCGGAGCCCGCGGTGTTCTCGAGGTGCAGCGGGCAGCCCTCGCTCTCGGCGAGCGCCTCGGCGATGACTCCGCCCGCGCGCGCGATCGCGGTGCCGACGTCGCCGGCCTTCGCCGAGCCGGGATGCAGCACGACGGCGCGCGCGCCGAGCGCCGCGCCGGCCCGCAGCGACGCCGTCAGCGAGCGCAGCGTGTTGGCCCGGATCTGCTCGTCGTCGGAGGCGCAGTTGAGCAGGTAGACGGCGTGGATGAGCAGCGCGTCGACGTCCGAGGCGGCCATCGCGGCGCCGAAGGCGGCGATCTCCTCCTCGGAGTATTCGCGCGGCCTCCAGGCGCGCGGGTTCTGGTTGAAGATCTGGATCGCCTGCGCGCCGCGCTCGACGCCGCGCGCCACCGCCTTGGCGGGCCCGCCGGCGGGGGAGACGTGCGCGCCGATCAGCATGCGCGCGCCGGCGCCGCGCGCCCGTCCGGTCCGGCGTCCCGGCGCCCGCCGTCGGGCCGCGGCGACCTTCTAGGGTGACTGCGCATGAGGCTCCGCTTCGCTCCTTCTCCGACCGGCGCGCTGCACATCGGCGGCGCGCGCACCGCGCTCTACAACTGGCTGCTGGCCCGGGGCGGCGGGGGAACCCTCGTGCTGCGGATCGAAGATACCGACCGCGAGCGCTCGACCCCCGAGAACGTCGAGCACATCCTCGAGGCCCTGCGGTGGCTGCAGATCGACTACGACGAGGGCCCGATCAGCCAGGTCGCGCGCAGCGAGCGCCACCAGGAGATCCTCGGGCGCCTGCTGGACTCCGGGCACGCCTACCGCTCGGCGGCGACCGCCGACGACGTCAAGGCCTACAAGGCCGAGCACGGCGCCGACCGGGGCTTCCGCGGCGAGGCGCAGGACGCGGGCGCCGTGCGCCTGCGCGTGCCCGACGACGGCGCGACGGTCGTGCACGACGTCATCCGCGGCGAGACGACCTTCGCCCACGTCCACCTCGACGACCCCGTCATCGCGCGCGCCGACGGCAGCGTGCTCTACAACTTCGCCGTCGCCATCGACGACCTCGACGCGGGCATCACGCACGTCGTCCGCGGCGAGGACCATCTCTCCAACACGCCCAAGCAGCTGCTCGTGCTCGAGGCGCTCGGCGCCGAGCAGCCGCTCTACGCGCACCTGCCGCTGCTGCACGGACCCGACGGCAAGAAGCTCTCCAAGCGCCACGGCGCGGCCTCGGTGCAGGAGCTGCGCGACGCGGGCTACCTGCCCGAGGCCGTGCGCAACTACCTCGCGCTGCTCGGCTGGGGCGACGCCGACGACGAGACGATCCTGTCGACCGAGCAGCTCGTCGAGCGCTTCAGCCTCGAGCGCGTCTCGCGCAACCCGGCGCAGTTCGACGAGCGCAAGCTGCGCTGGCTCAACGGGCGCTACGTGCGCGAGCTCGACGTCGCCGACCTGACGGCGCGGCTGGAGGCCTTCACGGCGCGCGACGGGCTCGGCGAGGCGGTGGCGATCTCGCGCGAGAAGATGCAGACGCTGGCCGACTTCTGGCCGCTCGCGGGCTTCATGTTCGACGGCCCCGCCGACGATCCGGCCGCGCGCGAGAAGTGGCTCGGCGAGGACGGCCGCGCCGCGCTCGCCGACGTGCGGGCCGCGCTGGAGGCGGTCGACCCGTTCACGCAGGACGCCGTGCAGGCGGCCCTGGAGGGGGTCGTCGCCGCGCGCGAGGCCAAGCCCAAGCAGGTCTTCCAGCCGGTCCGCGTGGCGCTCGCGGGCACCGCCGTGTCGCCGGGCATCTTCGAGACGCTGGCCGTCCTCGGGCGGGGCGAATCGCTGGCGCGGATCGCCGCCGCGCTCGAGCGCTAACGAATTCCCGAAGAGGACTCAACCATCTGTCCATAGCTGCCGATACGGGGAGTGCACCGACGATCCCGACACCGGAAGCAGGGACCGCCTCCATGATGAATTCACCCGCCCGCAACACCGAATCCAACAGCGCGCCAGTTCAGCGCCATCACAACGAGGGCCACGGGCGGCGCCTGACCGCAGCGTTCGAGGCGCTCGAGGCCTTCCCGGCGCTCGCCGAGTCGCGCAACCGGCTGCTTCGCCTCGTCAGCGCCGAGCGTGTCTCGCCCGCCGACGTCGTGGCGGCCGTCGAGTCCGACATCGCCCTCGTCATCGCCGTCCTGCGGATGGCCAACCAGCTCGACGACCGCCGCCGCGGCCGCGTCGAGTCCATCGTCAAGGCCGTCGAGATCCTCTCGCCGGAGTCCGTCCAGGCGCTCGCCAGCCGGGCCCGCACGTTCGACTTCTTCGAGCGCTCGACGATCTGGGACGCCGCGCCGGAGCGATTCCGGCTGCACGGCGTCGTCACGCAGCGCGCGGCCGACCGCCTCGCGCAGGAGGCCGGCTACGAGCACCGCGACCGGCTCATGGTCACCTCGCTGCTGCACGACATCGGCAAGCTCGTCCTCGCGCACGCCTACCCCGGCTACCCGGCGCAGGTCCACGGCGAGGCGCGCACGCCCGAGGAGCGGGTGCACCGCGAGCGCCGCGAGCTCGGCGTCGACCACGCCCTCGTCGGCGGCGTCCTGGCCCGTCGCTGGGGCCTGCCGAGCGCCGTCGCCTCGGCCATCGAGCGCCACCACGCCGAGGACGCCACGGGCGAGGCCGCGTTCGTCCGCCTCGCCGACATGCTCGCGCACTACGCGCAGGGCGGTCAGGTCTCGCCGAACTCGCTGCTGAAGGTCGCCCGCGCCGTCGGCCTCGGGCCCACCGAGCTACGGGCCGTCATGTACGACCTGCCCTACCCGACCTCCGGGCGCCCGCGCCAGATCGACCCGTGCCCGCTGTCGGGCCGCGAGGTCGAGGTGCTCAAGCGCCTCGCCGAGGGCAAGGTCTACAAGCAGATCGCCGCCGAGCTGCAGCTCTCGACGTCGACCGTGCGCACCCACCTGCACAACATCTACGGCAAGCTCGGCGCGGTCGACCGCGCCCAGGCCGTCCTCATCGCCACCGAGCGCGGCTGGCTGTAGGCGCCGTCTCTCGACTCCGGCGTCCCTCGCGCCGGAGCCGAGATGCTCGGCCGCCTCAGGACCGCGGCCGCGCTGCCACCGGGTCGCCCGGCGTCGGGGTCAGGAGCAGCTCGGGCTCGTCCGCCGCGGCGCGCCTCGTCGGGTCGCCCGGCGGCGGGGTTAGGTGCAGCTCGGGCTCGTCCGCCGCGGCGCGCCTCGGCGCGTGACGAAGATCCAGGCCAGGACGCCGAGGCCGATCCCGGCCGCGTCGATCGCGACGTCGGCCGGCGTCCCGTGGCGCCCTGTCACGAAGGACTGGTGCACCTCGTCGCTGATCGCGTAGAGGAGCGCGATCGCGGTGGCGGCGAGCGGCCGGCGCCAGTCGGCGGCGCGCGCCAGGGCGATCCAGAGCGCGGCGTAGACCGTCACGTGCGCGGCCTTGCGCAGCACCGTGTCCCAGGTCCCCAGCCCGGTGCTGAGGTCCGGCGTCGCAGAGAGCGCGAAGATGAGCGCCATGACAGCCAGCGGCGGCGCGTACCGGCTGACCGGTCCCATACGCTGAGGGTAGTGAGGACCCGATGATCTCCATCACGACGAAGTCGCCGTACGCGCTGCAGGCGCTCGCCGAGCTGGGCCGCTGTGGCGAGGGGCCGGTCTCGATCGGCGAGCTGGCGCGCCGGCGCGACATCCCGGCGCAGTTCCTCGAGCAGCTCTTCGCCACGCTGCGGCGCGCGGGGCTGCTGAAGTCCCAGCGCGGGGTCAAGGGCGGCTACGCCTTCGCCCGCCCGCCCGCGGAGATCACGGTGCTCGAGGTCGTCGAGCTGCTCGAGGGCCCCCTCGGGCGCGATGCCGAGGGCATCTTCGGCGAGGCGGCCGAGGCCGCCCGCCAGGTCCTGGCGGCCACGACGATCGCCGACGTCGTCGCGCGCGAGGCCCGCGCGGCGGGCATCGCGATGTACCACATCTAGGCGGTTCATTGCGCGGGTGTCGTCGGGATGGCGCGGGCCGCGAACGCGCGTGTCGGGCGGCCGAGGCAGTGGTTCGGCCACACGCCCGTGGCGATGGCGAGGGGTTCGGCGGCGAGCCTGGCGGGCTTGGCCGTGCAGGGCGCCGGCGTTGCGGTGTGCGCGGCCGAGGCGGTCTGCGAGGGGCCGCCATGACCCGCGTGCCATGTCGACGGTTGCGGGCGCGTGATCGAGGGGGTTGTGTGGGTTGCGTCCCGTAGTGGGACGCTTTGCGCATGACCCTGCCGGGTCGGCCTGCCGCGCGTGGGGTCGTGTGGGTTGCGTCCCGTAGTGGGACGGTTTGCGCATGACCCTGCCGGGTCGGGCTGCCGCGCCCGGGGGTCGTGTGGGTTGCGTCCCGTAGTGGGACGCTTTGCGCAAGACCCTGCCGGGGTCGGGCCGCTGCGCACGGGTCGTGTGGGTTGCGTCCCGCGGTGCCGGGTCGTCCTCGTCCTCGTCCACGCCGCGCCGCAGCGTGGAATCGAGCCTCCGGCCGGGGGCGCTACAGGCCGGTGGGGTGGCGAACGCCGAAGCCTGCGCGCTTGCCGACCGCCGGGCGCCAGCGCACGCCGCTGCGCCCCGAGGCGTCGCCGAACGTCGAGGTGTCCAGGCGCAGCCCGGCGACCTCGAGGTACACGTGGCGACTGCTGAGGTAGATCGTCACGTACCGGCCGGCGCGGCCGCGATGCAGGCGCCTGAGCCCCGCGAGCGAGACGACCTTGCGCTGCGCCTTGACCTTGACGAGCGCGTAGCCGACCGCGCCGGCGGCGTCGTAGCCGGAATCGCGCAGCCGGGCGTGGCCGCCGCCGCGCTTGACCGGCTTGCCGACGATCGCGTTGACGGCGCGGATGAGGCTGCGCACGCGGGCGGGCGCGCCGCTCGGGATCGCCGCGGTCCCGTCGGGCCGCAGCATCGCCCGGCGTCCCGGAACGGTCGTGCGCCTCGTCGTCGGCGCCGCACGCGTGCCGCGCCGCGCCGCTCCGTCGGCCTCGTCCGGGTCGTCCTCGCCGTCCTCGTCGAGATCGTCGTCGTAGGTCGACGGGTCGCGGCCGATGATGTCGTCGTCGGGCAGGTCGTCGGGGATGTACCCCTCGAGCCAGGCCTCCTCCGTGTCGGCGTTGGGGTCCGGCGCCTGCGCGGCGACGGCCGACGGCGCGGCGAGCGCGGCGAGCAGCAGGCAGAGGAGCAGGAGCGGCCGATGGAGGGACATGACGCCTGCATCGGCCGTCCAGCGCGAGGGTGTGAGCGCTCTGGACGTTCGGTCACACGTCCGTCGAGCGCGCCCCGCCGCCGGGCCGCCGAGGCGGCCGGATCGGCCGGGCCCGATGGTTCAATGGCTGTGGTCCCCGCCCCACCCGACGCGGAGCATCCTCACACTGTCACGCCCGAGCCCGCTGCCCGACGAGACCCCGATCCGCCCCCGGCCGAGCCGCGTGATGGCGCCCGCTGCCCGCGCCGGGGCGCTCGTCGATCAGCGCGGGCCGTGCGACTGCATGCGGGCGGTCGTCGCGTCGTACCTGCGGGTCGCGTACGAGTCGACGCCGCCGATCTCCGGCCTCGCCAACTCGGCGACGTTCTGGTCGGACTGGAGCCGCTGGCTGCGCGGGCGCGGCTGGACGATGGCGACCTACGACTTCGCCCCCGGCCACCTCTCGCGCTGGATCGCCGTCGTCGGGCGCGGCTACGGCGCGTCGCTGCACGCCGTGCTCATGTCCGGCACGGAGCTGCTGCACGATCCGATGCGCGGCCCCGACCGGCTCGCGCGGGTCGAGCGCGGCGACGTCATGTGCGCGATCGTCATCGGCCCGATCGACTCGACGGACTGGTCGGATGCGATCACTCGACAGATCGGCATCGCGGTGTCCCATGGCTCGCCGCTCGTCTGGTGCCTGGAGCGGCTCATGGACTCGCAGTGGGGCGTGGGCATGTACCGCCTTCGCGGCCAGCACACCGATGCCGCACAGATGGAGCGCCGCCTGGGCCTGGGCTGAGTCCGAGTCCAGCCAGGCGCTCGGCGCCATCGGCGGCGCGATCGTGCTCCCCGCGCGCGCCGAAGGCGGTACGTTGCGCCGATGGGGGTCGAGGGCATGGACTTTCTCGCGATTCGCGAGCGGTCGGTCGAGCGCCTGCGCCAGTGGAAGCTCTCCGACCCCGGACCGCTGCCGCTGCACGGCGACGAGGACTTCGCCTGGATGCGCGCGGCGGACTCCGTCGCCGACCGCTGCCACGCGATCGCGGCCGCGCTCGCGCTCGCACACCGCGCCCCCGTGCGCACGGTGCGCGACGTGCTCGACGAGCACGACCTCGAGCGCTGGCTCGGCGCGCGCGAGCTCGAGCTGCTGCACGTGCTCGAGGGCGAGACCGAGCGCGACGAGGGGGAGCTGCAGCAGCTGCTCGTCGACGTCTCCTGGCGCGAGGAGGCGCTGCACGCCCTCCTGTGGACGCTTGGGCTCGTCGAGGATCTGCCGCCCGACAGGATGTGCCCGAAGGAGCCCGTCTACGAACGGCTCGCGCCCGGCCTGGACCCCGGTCGCGCGCGACGCGACCTGCGACTGCGCCCGCTGTCCGAGATCGCCGCGATGCTCGACTTCTACTACTGCCTGCACTGGCACGCGCGCAAGGCCCAGTACCACGGCGACGTCTGGGACTACGAGATCGCGCCCGGCGTCGTCCTCGAGCGCCGCCGCGCGCTCGAATGGCTGTTTCAGGACGCGCCCTGGGAGGAGGTCGACCTCGCGGTCTGACCGGGCGGCGTCACAGGTCGAAGCGCAGGACGACCTCGGTGCCGCCCTCGGGCAGCTCGCGGATCTCGAAGCAGCGCGCCTCGCGCGCCATGAGGCCGAGGCCGAGGCCGAGCCCCGGGCTGTCGCCGCGCGGCGACGGACCCACGCCGCGGTCGCGCACGCGGACGTCGAGGGCACGGTCGTCGGCGGCGCGCACGACGACCCGTACGTCGTCGCCGGCGGCGAGGACCCGGTCGCGATAGGCGTGCAGCACCGCGTTCGTCACGGCCTCGCTGACGGCCAGGCCGATGTTCGCGAGCGTGCCCTCGCCGGCGCCGAAGCCCTTCGCGGCATCGACGACGGCCCGTCGGATCGGAGCGATCTGCGACGGCTCGGCAGGATAGGAGACGTCCAACGCGGCCTCCCGCTGGCTCGAAGGCATGGCCTCGGCGTACCCGCCCACGCGCGCGCGGTCACCCCGTCTGCGGGTACCGTTGTGTGACGTGAAGCAAATCCCGGTCAACATTGCCCAGTTTGTCGGCCGCACGCCGCTGCTCGAGCTGACGCGGATGGCGCCGCCCGGCGTCCGCCTCTTCGGCAAGCTCGAGTCGTTCAACCCGGGCGGCAGCGTGAAGGACCGCATCGGCGTGGCGATGATCGAGGCGGCCGAGGCCGACGGCCTCATCGAGCCGGGTCGCACGACGATCGTCGAGGCGACGTCGGGCAACACCGGGATCGCGCTGGCGTTCGTCTGCGCGGCGAAGGGCTACGACCTCGTGCTGACCCTGCCGCAGGGCATGAGCCGCGAGCGCGAGGGCCTGCTGCGCCTGTACGGCGCTCGCGTCGAGATCACCGAATCGCTCGGCGGGATGAACGAGGCCGTCGACGCGGCGCGCGCGATGGCGGCCGAACCGGACGTCTTCCTGCCCGACCAGTTCTCCAACCCGGCCAACCCCGAGGCGCACCGCCGCACGACCGCCCCCGAGCTGTGGGACGCGCTCGACGGCAAGGTCGACGTCGTCGTCTGCGGGGTCGGGACGGGCGGCACGATCACGGGCGTGGGGGAGGTGCTCAAGGCGCGCAACCCCGCCCTCCACGTCGTGGCGGTCGAGCCGGCCACCTCCGCGGTGCTCTCCGGCCGCGCGCCGGGGCCGCACAAGATCCAGGGCATCGGCGCCGGCTTCGTCCCGCCGGTGCTCAACCGCGAGATCATCGACGAGGTCATCCCCGTCGACGACGAGGACGCGATCCAGACGGCGCGCGACGCCGCCCGCCTGGAGGGCGCGCTCGTCGGCATCTCCTGCGGCGCGGCGCTCGCGGGGGCGATCGCGGTCGGCCGCCGGCCGGAGTTCGCCGGCAAGCGCATCGCGGTCGTGCTGCCGGACTCCGGCGAGCGCTACGTGTCGACGCCCTTCTTCGCGCCCTAGGCCCGCGAGCCCGCGCCCGCGCGCCGGTACGCTCCAGGGATGCTCGGATTGGGGACACTCGCCCGCGTCGCCGGCGAGGTCCGCCGCGACGTCGCCGCGGCGCACGCCCGCGACCCGGCCGCGCGCGGCGTCGGCAGCGCCGAGATCCTCGCGAGCTGGCCCGGCGTGCAGGCCGTCCTCGCCCACCGCGTCGCCCACGGGCTGCACGGGCTCGGCGTGCCGGTCGCCCCCCGCACGCTGTCGATGCTCTCGCGCGCCTGGACCGGCGTGGAGATCCACCCCGCGGCGAAGATCGGCCGGGGCTTCTTCATCGACCACGCCGCCGGCGTCGTCATCGGCGAGACCGCGGAGATCGGCGACGACGTCACGCTCTACCAGGGCGTCACGCTCGGCGGCACGGGCTTTCAGACCGGCAAGCGCCACCCGACGCTGCAGGACAACGTGACCGTCGGGGCGGGGGCCAAGCTGCTCGGCGCGATCACCGTCGGGCACGGCGCGAAGATCGGCGCGAACACCGTCGTCATCCAGGACGTGCCGCCGAACACGACGGTCGTCGGCAATCCCGGCCATCCGGTGCGGGTCGAGGGCAAGCGCCCCGAGGGGCCCGACACCGACTGGATCCACCTGCCGGACCCGATCGCCGACGCGATCGCGCGCCTCTCGGCGCGCATCGTCGAGCTCGAGTGCGAGGTCGCCAAGCTGTCGGGCGGCGACTGCGAGGAGGGCGGCGCCGAGGTGCGCCCGCTGCGGCCGCTGCGCGGGCCCAGCCCGGCCGGCGGCTGACCGGTCCCGCGGGCCCCCCGCGGTCGCTCAGTAGAAGACGCTGCGCGTCCTGTGACGGGGCCTGGACTTGTACGCAGGGTCCTGGCCGCGGTTCCACAGCCAGTTGTCGAGCTCGTGCTCGGTGGCCCCGGCCGCGCGCGCGATGAGCTCGCAGGCGCGCACGGCGCAGGCGCGGATCTCGCGCTCGCGGCGGCCCGCCGGCAGCAGCAGGCCCGCGTCGACGTGCGCCGCCAGCGCCTCGTCGTAGCGCAGGACGCCGTCGCAGCGCAGCACGTGCGGCACGAGGTTGTCGGCGAAGATCGTCAGGCGGTCGAGGTCGTCGAAGCGCGCGACGCCCGCGAGGGCCAGGTCGGCGGGCACGATCTGGGCGCGCTTGAGGAAGCCGGGGTCGGCGAACAGGGCCATGCCGCGGGCGAGCGTCGCCGCCAATCGCTGCGCGGAGCCGCAGGCCCCGGCGACGAGCGCGAGCGCGTCGCGGTCGCCGAGGAAGCGGCCGAGCGCGCGCAGCGCCTGGGCGTAGAGCGCCATGAGCTCGTGGTCGCGCGCCTGGCCGAGCGTGTCGGCGATCTCCTCGGTGCGCATCGCGCACAGCTCGGCGTTCGTCCACGCGCCCTGCGCGCGAAAACGGTCGGCGATCGCCCAGGCGACGGTGAAGTAGCCCGACGAGCCGGCGCGCTTGCGCAGCGTCGGAAACCAGCCGGAGCCGAAGTTGACCGCATCGACGCACAGGAAGTAGTCCGCGACCTCGGCCGGCGGCCCGTCGAGGTGGTGGCGCACCGGGTCGAGCGCCGGCGCCGGGCCCGGCTCGACGTGGGCGAGCGCCTCGAGGTCGATCGAGACCGATCGCGCGGAGGCGGCGATCCGCGCGCAGGCGGCGCGCACCTCGTCGCAGACGCCCGGGCCCCGGCCGCGCCCGCGGTGGCCCGTCACGGCCGCAGATGCTTCCGGGCTAGCGGGCGCCGAAGTTCAGCGTCAGCGTCGCGCCGTCGCCGTAGTCCGCGGCGTCGGCCTCGGGAGCGCCGAGCGACAGGCCGATGCCGATGTCGCGGTAGCGCCGGTCGAGCAGGATGCGCCGGTGGCCGCTGCTGCGCATGAACGTGCGCACGAGCGCCGCCGGGGTGGCGAACGATCCGGTGCCCCAGGCGATCGTCTCGCCGATGCGACAGCCGCGGCGCTTGCGCATGTAGCCGGAGCGACGAACGCGCTGGTTGGCGCTCATCCCGCCCGGGCTGACGTGGGAGAAGTAGCGGCGGCGGACCATGTCGCGGCTGTGCGACTGCGCCGAGCGCGTGAGCTGGCGCGACGCGCGCAGCCTTCGCAGCCCGCGCTTGGCGCGCTCGCGGTTGACGAGGCAGAGGACCGAGTCGGCCGCGGCTCGTCGCGTCGAGCTGTCGGCGATCGAAGCCGCCCGGGCGCACCCGCCGACACCGGCGAGCGCCGTGCCAGCGCCCAGCATCCATCCCATGACTGTGGCGATCGCCCCAGCGATCGCGACCCCGCGCAACATCCTGCCCTCCCCTGGTGGAGACGACGAGTATAGGCAGCCCGTCCGGACGAGCGTGCAAGTCGTCGTGCGTCGCACAGGTTTGGGGCCCGAAGTCGACGCATCCCGCGAGGAGCCCGGGCCGGCGCGTCGAAGATCGTCCGTCGGCCGGTAGCGGCCGGGTGCCTCCGGTCCTGAGCCTATGCTCAAGGAGGTATGCCGGACACCGCCGCACGCGACCGCATCGAGGACCTGCTCGCGGGCCTCAACCCGCCCCAGCGCGACGCCGTCACGCACGGCGAGGGGCCGCTGCTCATCCTCGCGGGCGCCGGCACCGGCAAGACGCGCGTGCTCACGCACCGGATCGCGTATCTCGAGCGGGACGGGGATGGCACGCGCGAGCGAGATCCTCGCGATCACGTTCACGAACAAGGCCGCGCAGGAGATGCGCGACCGCGTCGAGCTGCTGCTCGGCCGGCGCACGCGCGCGATGTGGGTCATGACCTTCCACGCCGCCTGCGCGCGGATGCTGCGCGCCGACGCGCACCGGCTCGGCTACACGCGCCAGTTCACGATCTACGACCAGGCCGACGCGCGCCGCCTCGTCAAGCGCTGCCTCGACGAGCTCGGCGTCGACACGAAGCGCTTCACGCCCGGCGCCGTGCACCACCAGATCTCCGACGCCAAGAACAAGCTGCGCGACGCCGAGGCCTACGCCGAGCTCGTCGGCTCGTTCTTCGAGACGACCGTCGCCGACGCCTACCGCCTCTACGAGCGCGAGCTCATGCGCTGCAACGCGATGGACTTCGACGACCTGCTCGTGCGCGCGGTCAACGTCATGGAGCTCTTCCAGGAGGTGCGCGACCGCTACAGCAGCGCGTTTCGCCACGTCCTCGTCGACGAGTACCAGGACACGAACGCGGTCCAGTACCGCTGGCTGCAGCTGCTCGCCGGCGAGCACCGCAACCTGGCGGTCGTCGGCGACGACGCGCAGTCGATCTACGGCTTCCGCGGCGCGGACATCGCGCAACATCCTGAACTTCGAGGACGACTTCCCCGACGCCCACGTCGTCAAGCTCGAGCAGAACTACCGCTCGACGCAGACGATCCTCAGCGCGGCGAACGCCGTCATCGCGCACAACCGCGACCAGAAGCAGAAGTCCCTGTGGACCGACGCCGGCGACGGCGAGCCGATCCGCATCCGCGAGCTCGACGACGAGCACGCCGAGGCGCGCTACGTCGTCGGCGAGATCGAGCGGCTCGTCGACGAGGGCGCCAGCCGCGCCGAGGTCGCGGTCTTCTACCGCACGAACGCCCAGTCCCGGGTCATCGAGGACACGCTCGTGCGCCGCGACATCTCCTACCAGGTCATCGGCGGCACGAAGTTCTACGAGCGCGCCGAGATCAAGGACGCGATCGCCTACCTGACCGTGCTCGGCAACCCGCCAGGACGTCGTCTCCTTCACGCGGATCGTCAACTCGCCGCGGCGCGGCATCGGGCAGACCTCGCTCGGGCGCGTGATCGCGTTCGCCGACGCGATGGGCCTGAGCATCTGGGACGCGGCCGCCGACGCCGCGGGCGTGCCCGGCCTCGGCACGGCCGCCGTCCGCTCGCTCGGCCGCTTCATGGACACGATGACGGCGCTGCGCGAGCGCTCCGAGCAGGGCGTCCCCGTCGGCGACCTGCTCGAGTCGCTGCTGCACGAGACCGGCTACGTCGACGCGCTGAAGGCCGAGCGCACGATCGAGGCCCAGGGCCGCGAGGAGAACCTCGCCGAGCTCGTCGAGGTCGCGCGCGAGTTCGACGCCTCGGCCGAGGCCGAGGAGGACACGCTCGACGTCTTCCTGCAGCAGATCGCGCTCGTCGCCGACGCCGACACGCGCACCGACGACGACGGCCTCGTCACGCTCATGACGATCCACAACGCCAAGGGCCTGGAGTACCCGATCGTCTTCATCGCCGGGATGGAGGAGGGCGTCTTCCCGCACTCGCGCGCGCTCGACGAGGGTGGGCTGGACGAGGAGCGCCGGCTGGCCTACGTCGGCGTCACCCGCGCGATGCGCTCGCTATACCTCACGAGCGCGCGGCGGCGCGCCGTCTTCGGCGCGACCCAGTACGGCCTGCGCTCGCGCTTCCTCGACGAGATCCCGCACGACCTCACCGACCGCGCCGACGACGCCGCGCGCGGTGGCCTGCGGCCGGGCGCGGCGGCGCAGCGGCCGGGCTCGTGGGCGGCGGCGTCGAGCACCCGCTCCGACCAGCCCGCCCCATCCTTCCGGCTCGGCGACGACGTCTTGCACGCCGCCTTCGGCGCCGGGGTCGTCGTCGGCGTCGAGGCCGGCGGAATCGTCGTCGTGCGCTTCGCCGGCGACGGCAGCGAGCGCAAGCTCATGGCGGAGTACGCGCCCATCACGAGGCTCTGACAGACAGGAACCGACATGCCAGCGCAAGTCATCGACGGAACACTCATCGCGGGCCGCGTGCGCGCCGAGGTCGCGCGCGACGTCGAGGCGTTCGCCGCGGAGCTCGGCGGGGACCCGCCGGGCCTCGCGACGGTCCTCGTCGGCGACGATCCCGCGTCGGCCGTCTACGTCGCCAACAAGCAGAAGGCGTGCAAGGAGGTCGGCATGCGGACGTTTCACTTCCCGCTGCCCGCGTCCGCCTCGCGCGAGGAGGTCGTCGACATCATCACGCGCCTGAACGTGCGCGACGACATCAGCGGCATCCTCCTGCAGCTGCCGCTGCCCGACCACCTCGACGGCGGCGAGCTGACGGGGATGATCGACGCGGCCAAGGACGTCGACGGCCTGACGGCCGTGAGCGCCGGGCTGCTCGCCCTGGGCCGCGAGGGGCTGCGCCCCTGCACGCCGTCGGGCGTCATGGAGCTGCTGGCCGCCGCCGGCGCGCAGCTCGAGGGCGCCGAGGCCGTCGTCATCGGGCGCTCGAACCTCTTCGGCAAGCCGATGGCGCAGCTGCTGCTCGGCGCGAACGCGACCGTCACGATCTGCCACTCGCGCACCCGCGAGCTCGCCGCGGTCTGCCGCCGCGCCGACGTGCTCGTCGCGGCCGTCGGCCGCGCGCGGATGGTGAAGGCCGACTGGGTCAAGCCCGGCGCGATCGTCGTCGACGTCGGGATGAACCGGACCGACGCGGGCCTGGCCGGCGACATCGACTTCGACGCCGTGCGAGAGGTCGCCGCCGCGATCACCCCCGTTCCGGGCGGCGTCGGGCCGATGACGATCGCCTTTCTGCTGCGCAACACGCTGCAGGCGGCGCGGATGCAGCGCGGCGCCGGCGCCACGGCGGTCTGATGGACGTCCGGCGCCTTCGCCACGGGGAGCTCGTCGTCGCCGCCGGCGCCGCGGGGCTGGCCGTCGTCATGTTCCTCGCCTGGTTCGGCGGGCGCTCGGCCTGGGAGACGATGGCGATCGTCCGCGTGCTGCTCGCGCTGACGATCGTCCTCGGGGGGACGCTCGTCGTGTTCACGCTGCGCCGGCGCGCCGTCTCGATGGCGACCTCGGCCGCGACCGTGACGGTCGGGGTGGCGTCGCTCGCGCTGCTGGCGCTCCTGTACCGGGTCGGGATCGACGAGCCGGGCGCCAACGCGCTCGTCAGCGTGGACTTCGGGGCCTACGCCGGGCTCGGCTGCGTGCTGGCGATCCTCGTCGGCGCGTGGCTGACGCTCGCCGACGAGCGCAGGGACGCTCCCGCCTCGGTCGAGCAGACCGAGCGCGTGCTCGCGGTCCGCGGCGCGCCGCGGCCGCCGCCGCCCGCGCGCGATCCGGCGCGCGCGCCGCGCACGACGGACCCCGGCACGTGAGCGCGCAGCGGCTGCGGCTTCCGTGCGCCGGAGACCCGGCCGACGCGCGGGCTGGACGGCGCACGCGCGGTGTCGGTACGGTTCGCCGCCATCCTGGGGCGTGCGATCGCAAGCGAACGGAGGTGAGCTGAGACGATGGCGACGATGGACCTGTCTCCTGTCGACGAGGTCGAGCGGATCGCGGCGGTGCGCCGCTACGAGATCCTCGACACGCCTCGCGACGGCACGTTCGACCGCATCTGCGCGCTCGCCGCGCGCGCCTTCGCCGTCCCGATCGCCTCGGTGACGATCGTCGACGAGGACCGCATCTGGTTCAAGGCGCTGCTGGGCCTCGACGCGCAGCAGATCCCGCGCGACCCCGGGCTCTGCGCCTCGGCGATCATGCAGTCCGGCAGCTACGTCGTCGAGGACGCCGCGCGCGACCCGCGGACGCTGAGCAACCCGCTCGTGCGCGGCGAGCTGGGCCTGCGCTTCTACGCCGCCGCGCCGATCGTCACCGCCGAGGGCCACCGGCTCGGCACCGTCAACGTCATCGACTCCGCGCCGCGGCAGGTCACCGACGAGGAGATGGCGACCCTGCACGACCTCGCCGCCGTCGTCATGGACCAGCTCGAGCTGCGGCTGTCGGCGATCCGCCGCGTCGCGCTCGAGCGCGAGCTGTGGCAGCGCACGCACGACGAGAAGACGCGCGTCGAGCGCCTCGCCACGACCCTGCAGCGCAGCCTCTCGCCGCCCAGCCTGCCGCACGTCCGCGGCCTCGAGCTCGACGTCGTGTTCGAGCCGCTGGCCGACGACGTCGGCGGCGACTTCTACGACGTCTTCCCGCTCCCCGACGGCGAGTGGGGACTCTTCCTCGGCGACGTCTGCGGCAAGGGCGCGCCGGCCGCCGCGCGCACGTCGCTGGCGCGCTACACGCTGCGCTCGGCCGGGATGTACGAGCGCGAGCCCGCCGACGTGGTGCGCAGCCTCAACGGCGCCCTGCTGCTGGAGCCGGACGCCCCGATGTGCTCGGTCGTCTACGGCCGCATGCGCCCGCTGCCCACGACCGGGGCGGTCGACATCTCGCTCGTCGTGGCTGGCAACCCGCTGCCGCTGCACGTGCGCGCGGACGGGACCGTCGACGAGGTCGCCGGCGGCGGGCCGATCCTCGGCGCCTTCCGGGATCCCTCCTTCAGGCCGGTCTCGCTGACGCTGCGCGCCGGCGAGGCGCTGCTGCTGCACACCGACGGCATCACGGACGCGACGATCGACGGCGAGCGGATCGAGCAGGAGGGCCTGCTCGACGCGCTGCGCTCCAGCCCGGACCGCGCGATGGCCGGCGCGGTCGCGAGCGTCCGCACGCTCCTGCGGCGGGCCGAGCGACCGCTGCGCGACGACGTCGCGCTGCTCGCGATCGGCGTCCCCGCGTCGCCCGCCGGGTGATCTGGACGCCACGGACGGGTACTGTCGGCGCCCCACCCCGCTTCACGCACAAGGAGATCTCATGATCGGCTTCATCGTCGCCGGCCTCGTCATCGGCCTGCTCGCTCGGCTGCTGCTGCCCGGCAAGCAGCACATCGGCCTGCTCTGGACGCTCGGGATCGGGGTGGCCGGGTCCGTCGTCGGCGGCGTCATCGCCAACCTCATCGGCAGCGGCGACATCATGGAGCTCAACGTCTTCGGCTTCATCGTGGCGGTCGTCGCCGCGGTCGTGCTGCTGGGCTTCGCCGAGCGCTCGGGCCTGGGCTCCGGCGGCGAGCGCGGGCGGCTGGGCTCGTAGGCGACCGAGCGCCTCCCCACCCGGCTGGGGCGGCCCGCGCGAGCCGGGTCGCGGGTCGGCCCGCGCGAGCCGGTCCGCGAGCGAGGCCCCGGCGCAGGAGGCATGCCGGAGTGCCACCCGTCCACGGTCTGAGCGTCCGGGTGTCACAACTGCATGAGTACGTGAACCTGCGACGGTGCGAGTCGTGCCGCGCCCACGGGTGGCAACTCAGCATGCGACGGCTCGCCCTTCGCGGCCGAGTCGCGCCGTGGAGCCAGCACCCGTCCGGCCCGCTCGCATGAGCGCCGCACCCAGGTTGATCGTGAAGCGCACGCTGATCACCGCGCTGGCCGAGAGCGGCGCGGCGGCCTGATCTTCGAGCCCGGCCGTTCGGCACCCCCGCACGAGCACCTGACCGGCGCTGCTGCCGCGAGGCACGAGGGGCACCCTGCCGATCCGCCGGCGAACGCGCTCGATCTCGCGCGCAACGGAGTGCGCCGGCGAAGCCTGGCTGTGGCGAACGGCGGATCAGCCGTCCGGTGGCCGCCGCCGACCGCCGCGGCGACCCGGTCGTGCGCGGCCGCGCTGCGGCGTGCCCTCCGCGCGCTCCGGCGACGCCGATCATCCGGGGGCGGTGCGGCCCCCGGCGCGCCGCCTCCTAGAATCGTCGCGGATGATCGACCGCGAACAGGTGCTGCACGTCGCCCGCCTCGCGCGCCTGGAGCTGACCGAGGACGAGGTCGGGCGGATGAGCGCGGAGCTGTCCGACGTCCTCGGGCACATCGAGAAGATCGCCGAGCTCGATCTCGACGGCGTCCCGCCGACGACGCACGTCGTCGAGGTCTCCAACGCCCTGCGGCCCGACGTGGTCGAGCCGTCGCTCGCGCGCGACGTCGCGCTGGAGCACGCGCCCGCGGTGGCCGACGGCGGCTTCCTCGTGCCCAGCCCGCAGGCCGAGGCGGACCCGTCGTGAGCGGCGCCGACGTCCGGGAGCTCACCGCCGCCGAGGCGGTCGAGGCGATCAAGCGCAGCCGGCTCGGGCCGACCGAGCTCTTCGACGCCTACCGCGTCGCCGCCGGGGCCGACGACCTCAACGCCTACCTCTGGGTCGCCGACGGCGCCCCGGCGCCGGCGCGCACCACCGCGCCGCTGGCCGGCGTCCCGCTCGCCGTCAAGGACCTCTTCTGCACCGAGGGCGTGCCCAGCCAGGCGGGGTCGAAGATCCTCGAGGGCTACCGGCCGCCGTACTCCGCCTCGGTCGTCGCCCGCCTGGCCGCGGCCGGCGCCCCGCTGCTCGGCAAGACCAACCAGGACGAGTTCGCGATGGGCTCGTCGAACGAGAACTCGGCCTACGGCCCGGTGCTCAACCCGTGGGACCGCACGCGCGTTCCGGGCGGCTCGAGCGGCGGCAGCGCCGCCGCGGTCGCCGCCGGCACGGCGCCCTGGGCGCTTGGCACCGACACGGGCGGGTCGATCCGCCAGCCCGCGGCGCTGTGCGGGATCGTCGGCCTCAAGCCGACGTACGGCACCGTCAGCCGCTACGGCATGATCGCCTTCGCCTCCTCGCTGGACCAGGCGGGGCCGCTCACGCGCGACGTCACCGACGCGGCGCTGCTGCTGAGCCACATGGTCGGCCGCGACGAGCGCGACGCCACCTCGATCGGCTTTCCCGGCGAGATCGAGCTGCCGCGCGGCGACTCGCTGCAGGGCATCCGGCTCGGCGTGCCCGAGGAGCTCTCCGGTCCCGGCATCGACCCCGGCGTGCTCGACGCCTTCAACGCGACGCTGAAGCTCGCCGAGGGGCTCGGCGCGTCGATCCACACCTGCCGGCTGCCGCACGCCCCGCACGGGCTGAGCGCCTACTACGTGCTCGCGCCGGCCGAGGCGTCCTCGAACCTCGCCCGCTACGACGGCGTGCGCTACGGCGCGCGGATCGAGAACGGCGGCCTCGCGGCGATGTACACGAAGACCCGCAGCCAGGGCTTCGGGCCCGAGGTCAAGCGGCGCATCATGCTCGGGACGTACTCGCTGTCCAGCGGCTACTACGACGCCTACTACGGCCGCGCGCAGCGCGTGCGCACGAAGATCGCCGAGGACTTCAGCGCGGCGTTCGACGAGTTCGACTTCGTCGTGACGCCGACCGCGCCGTCCGTCGCCTTCGAGCTCGGGGCCAAGACCGCCGACCCGCTGGCGATGTACCTCAACGACTACTGCACCGTGCCGATGTCGCTCGCCGGCATCCCGGCGATCTCGATTCCCAACGGGCTGAGCGACGGGCTGCCCACGGGCTTCCAGCTCGCCGGCCCGGCGTTCAGCGAGAACCGGATCCTCGAGGCCTCCTACGCGCTCGAGCAGGCGATCGGCTTCGACGGCTCGGCGGCCCGGAGGGCGGCGGCGTGAGCGAGTTCGAGCCCGTCATCGGCCTGGAGATCCACGTCCAGCTCGCGACGAGGACGAAGATGTTCTGCGGCTGCGCGCTGTCCTTCGGCGAGCCGCCGAACACGCTGACCTGCCCCGTCTGCCTCGGCCTGCCCGGCACGCTGCCGCGCGCCAACGCGCAGGCGATCCACTTCGGGCTCATGATCGGGATGGCGCTCGGCTCCGAGCTCGCGCCGCGCTCGATCTTCCACCGCAAGAACTACTTCTATCCCGACCTGCCCAAGGGCTACCAGATCAGCCAGTACGACGAGCCCCTCTGCCGCGGCGGCCAGCTCGCCGACGTGCGCATCCACCGCGTGCACCTCGAGGAGGACGCCGCCAAGCTCGTCCACGCCGGCTCCAGCGGGCGCATTCACGGCTCCGACGCGTCGATCGTCGACTTCAACCGCGGCGGCACGCCGCTGGCGGAGATCGTCACCGAGCCCGACGTGCGCTCGGCGGCGCAGGCGCGCGAGTGGCTCACGCTCCTGCGCACGACGCTGCGCCGGCTCGGCGTCAGCGACGTGAACATGGAGGAGGGCTCGCTGCGCTGCGACGCCAACATCTCGATCCGGCCGGTCGGCTCGACGCAGCTGGGCACGAAGACCGAGCTGAAGAACATGAACTCCTTCCGCTTCATCGAGCGCGGCATCAACGCCGAGATCGCCCGCCAAGAGGCGCTGCTGCGCGACGGCGGCGAGGTCGTCCAGGAGACGCTGCACTTCGACCCGCAGACCGAGCGGATCACCTCGCTGCGCTCCAAGGAGGAGGCGCACGACTACCGCTACTTCCCCGAGCCCGACCTCGTGCCCGTCGCGACCTCCGAGGAGATGCTGCGGGCGGCGCGCGACGCGATGCCCGAGCTGCCCGCCGCGCGCGAGGAGCGCCTGCAGGCGCTCGGCGTCAGCGCGGCGAGCGCGCGCCAGCTCGCCTGGCGCAGCGAGCTCGGCGACTACTTCGAGGCCGCCCTGGAGTCCGACGGCGCCGAGCTCCAGCCGCTGGCGAACTGGGTCTGCAACGAGCTCGTCGCGCGCGTGGGGGAGGAGGACCCCAACGAATCCAACGTGCGCCCCGACGCGCTCGCGCGGCTCGTCGCGCTCGTCTCCGAGAAGGCCGTCACGGTCAACAACGCCAAGCTCGTGCTCGACCGGCTCGTCGCCGAGGGCGGCGATCCGGCGCAGATCGTCGCGGCCGAGAACCTCGGCGCGATGGCCGGCGGCGACGACGCGCTGGACCCGATCGTCGAGGCCGCCCTGGCCGCCAACGCCGACGCCGCCGAGAAGATCAGGGACGGCAACATGAAGGCGATCGGCGCGATCATCGGACACGTCATGCGCGAGACGAAGGGTCGCGCGGACGGGGCCGAGGTCACGCGGATCGTGCGCTCCAAGCTCGGCATCTAGCCCGGCCGCCACGGCCGCCGCGGCGCGGCGGCGGCGCGGTAGGGATTCGACGGCGGCCGCGATCTGCGCCAGGATGTGCCGACGATGGCCACGAAGGCCGACAAGCGGCGCCTGCCACGTGCCGCCATCGCACTGCCGTGCACGCTGCGCCGGACCGTCGGACGCCCGATCCTCGCCGAGACCGTGAACGTCGGCGCGGGCGGGATGCTCGTGGCCAGCGGCCGGCCGCTGGCGATCGACGAGCCGCTGGACTTCGACCTCGACGAGCTCGACATCCCGGTCACCGGGCACGCGCGCGTGCTGCGCCACCAGCAGCTCGACGTCTACGCGCTCGCCTTCGAGGGCCTGCCGGACCAGATGACGAGCTGCCTGCAGGCGCTCGCGGACCGCTGAGCGCGCCGGCGGGCATGGCGCCGGCCGATCGACGAGCATCCCGCGCCGCGCGCGGCCGCCGGGTCGCCGTCACCGTCGCGACCGGCGTCTTCCTGTTTCCGCTCGTCTTCCTCGTGCTCGGGGCGCTGCGGCACGTCGGGGAGCCGCCGCCGACCGGCCTGGAGGCGCTCGTCCCGACGCTCGGGGGCGGAGGGCTCGCACGCGCCTTCGGGCTCGTCGACCTCGGCCGCCAGCTCGTCAACTCGGCGCTCGTCGCGCTGCTCGCCGTGCCGCTCAGCGTCGTCGTCGCCTCGTGGGCGGGCTTCGCCACGACGCGCCTGTCGCCGCGCGGCCGGCGGATCGTCGTCGCGGGCTCGCTCGTCGCGCTGCTCGTCCCCCTGTCGGCGCTGTGGGTGCCGCGCTTCGTGCTCTTCAGCAGGCTCGGGCTCGCCGACACCTGGGTCCCGCTCGTCGCGCCCGCGCTCATGGCGACCTCGCCGCTGTACGTGCTGCTGTACGTCTGGAGCTACAGCCGCCTGCCGCCCGACCTCATCGACGCGGCGCGCCTGGAGGGCCTCGGTCCGCTGGCGATCTGGCGCCGCGTCGCCTCGCCGCTCGTGCGCCCGACGACCGTCGCCGTCGCCGCGCTGGCCTTCGTGTTTCACTGGAGCAACTTCGTGGATCCGCTGCTGTACCTCAACGACCCCGACCTCTTCACGGCGCCGCTGGGCCTGCGCCAGCTCGCCGACCTCGGGCCGACGGACTTCCCGACGCTGCTCGCCGCGTCGCTGCTGGTGACGCTGCCGGCCGCGCTGGCCTTCGGCGCGCTCGCACGGCGCTTCCTGTCGGACGTCCGCGCCGTCGGATGGCTCGATCGCTGACCGCGGCGCTGCTCGCGACGCTCGCGCTCGGCGCCATCGCGGCGGCGGGCTGCGGCGGATCGGGCGCGGGCGGCACGGACGCGCGCGGCGAGCGGCTGCGCGTGCAGGTCTTCGGCGACGCCGAGGAGCTCGCCGGCTACCGCGAGCTCGTCGCCGCCTACGAGCGGGCCGGCGGCGGCGACGTCCGGCTCGTCGAGGTCGCCGACCGCGGCGCGCACCTGCAGAAGCTCGCGACCGGCTTCGCGGCGGGCTCGCCCCCGGCGGCCTTCCTCGTCAACTACCGCAACTTCGCCGGGTTCGCGGCGCGCGGCGCGCTCGACCCCGCCGGGCCGCGGCTGGACCGGTCGGCGCGTCTGCGCCGCGGCGCGTACTACCGCGCCCCGCTGGAGGCCTTCGAGGTCGGCGGCACGCTGCAGTGCATGCCGCAGAACGCCTCGAGCCTCGTCGTCTACTACAACCGCGACCTGTTCCGGCGCGCCGGGCTGGCCGACCCGCGGCCCGGCTGGACGTACCGCGAGTTCGTCGCGGCGGCGCGCCGCCTGACGGGGCCGGTGCCCGAGGGCAACGCGGTGCGGCGCTACGGCGTCGGCGTGGAGCCCTCGATCGTGCGCCTGGCGCCGTTCGTCTGGTCGGCGGGCGGCGAGCTCGTCGACGACCCACGCGATCCGCGGCGCTTCACGCTCGGCACCGCCCGGGCCCGCGAGGGGCTGCTCGCCCTCCTCGACCTGCAGGGCGGCGAGCGCGTCGCGCCGTTCGAGCAGGAGGTCGAGGCGAGGGGGCTGACCGAGCGCTTCCTCGACGGCGAGCTCGGCATGCTGCTGTCCTCGCGGCGCGAGGTCCCGACGCTGCGGACGATCACGGCGTTTGGCTGGGACGTCGCGCCGTTTCCCCGCCTGCGCGAGCCCGCGAGCGTGCTGCACTCCGACGCCTGGTGCCTGGCGAAGGGCGACCGCGCGGACGCGGGCTGGCGCTTCGTCGAGTTCGCCGCTGGGCCGGAGGGTCAGCGAATCCTCGCGCGCAGCGGCAGGATCGTCCCCTCGCTGCGCAGCGTCGCGCGCTCGCCGGCGTTCCTGGACCGCGCGCGCCCGCCGCGCTCGAGCCGCGTCTTCCTCGAGGCGATCCCGACGCTGCGCCACCTGCCCGTGGCCTCGACCTGGCCGGAGCTCGAGGACGCCGTCGACCTCGCGATCAAGCGCGCGTACTACACCGAGCTGACCGTCGAGGAGACGCTCGACCGCATCGAGCGGGAGACCGCGCCGGTGCTCGCCCGGGCTCGCGATGCTCGTCCTTGAGCGCGTCGAGAAGCGCTACGGGCCGGTCCGCGCGCTCGCGGGCCTCAGCCTCGAGGTCGGGACGGGCGAGCTGCTGGCGATGCTCGGCCCGTCGGGCTCGGGCAAGTCGACGGCGCTGCGCGTCGTCGCGGGGCTCGAGCGGCCCGACGGCGGCCGGGTGCTCATCGGCGGGCGCGACGTGACGTCGACGCCGCCGGCCGAGCGCGACGTCGCGATGGTCTTTCAGTCCTTCGCGCTGTTTCCGCACCTGACGGTGCGCGAGAACATCGGCTTCGGCCTCGCCGCGCGGCGCACGCCGGCCGCCGAGCGCGAGCGCCGCGTGCGCGAGGCGGCGGAGGTGCTCGAGCTGTCCGAGCAGCTCGACCGGCGCCCGCGCGCCCTGTCCGGCGGCGAGCGCCAGCGCGTGGCGCTCGCCCGCGCGCTCGCGGGCCGCCCGGCGGTGCTGCTCATGGACGAGCCGCTGTCGAACCTCGACGCGCCGCTGCGCGAGCGGGCGCGCGGAGCGATCCGCCGCCTGCACCGCGAGACCGGGGCGACGATCGTCTTCGTCACGCACGACCAGGGCGAGGCGCTGTCGCTCGGCGAGCGCGTCGCCGTGCTCGACGGCGGCCGGCTGCGCCAGGTCGGGGCGCCCGACGACGTCTACGAGCGCCCCGCCGACAGCTTCGTCGCGCGCTTCGTCGGCAGCCCGCCGATGAACCTCGTCGAGGCGACCGTCGCCGGCGGCGTCCTGCGCGGCCCCGGTCCGATCGTGCTGCCGATGCCCGCGGCGGTCCGCTCCGGCGACGGGCGCGCGGCCGCCGACGGCGAGCGGGTCCTCGCGGGCTTCCGGGCCGAGGGGGCGCTGTGCCCGCTGCCGGCCGGGGAGGCGCCGCCCGCCGCCGGCACGGCGTTCGCCGCCACGCTGGAGGTCGTCGAGCGCGCCGGCCACGAGCGGCTGTGGCTCGTCCTGGCCGGCGGGCGGCGCCTGGCGGTGCGCCCGCGGCCGGGCGCAGCCGCCGCGCCGGGCGACACCGTCGAGCTCGCGGTCGAGGCGGCGGCGGTGCGGCTGTTCGAGCCAGGCGGAGGGGACGGCGCCGCGGAGCCGGCGCCGGCGCGGCCGGCGGGCGCCGGGGGCGGCGGCCCGTGAGGCGCCTGGGGGAGCGCGGGGCGGCGCGGCTCATGCTCGCGCCGTACGTCGCGGGCGCGGTCGCGCTGCTCGCGCTGCCCGCCGCCACGACGTTCGCGCTGGCCCTGACGGACTACGACCTCGTCGGCCCGCCCTCGTTCGCGGGACTGCGCAACTTCGGCGACCTGCTGTCGGACCCCGCCGTGCGGGCGGCGCTCCCGGCGACGCTGGCGTTCCTCGTCCTGGCGGTGCCCCTGCGCGTCGGCGGTGCGCTCGCGCTCGCCCTGCTGCTGCATCGCGACTCGCGCGGGGCGTCGCTCGGGCGCGCCGCCGTCTTCCTGCCGACCGTCGTGCCCGACGTGGCGACCGCGATCGTGTGGCTGTTTCTCGCCAATCCCCTGTACGGGCCGCTCGCGATCCTCCTGAGCTCGGCGGGCCTGCCCGTCCCCGACCTCCTGACGAGCCCGGGGGGCGCGCTGGCGCTCGTCGTCCTCATGTCGGCGTTCGCGATCGGCGAGGGGTTCGTCATCGCGCTCGCCGTGCGGCGCGAGCTTCCCGCCGAGCTCTACGAGCTCGCGCGCTCCGAGGGCGCGTCGGCGGGCTTCGCCTTCCGGCGCGTGACGCTGCCGCTCATGGCGCCGACGCTGTCGCTGCTGGCCTGTCGCGACGTCGCGCTCAGCCTGCAGTTCGCCTTCGTGCCCGCGCTGCTCGTGACGGGTGGCGGCCCGGACCGCGCGACGACCTTCCTGCCGCTGCTCGTCTACCGCAACGCCTTCGAGAACGGCCGCTACGGCTACGCCGCGGCGATCACGGTGCTCGCCTTCGCGATGACCCTGCTCATCGTCGCGACCCAGGCGCGAGTGCTGCGGCGAGCAACCCTGGCCGTTTAGGCAGGTTGCCTCCGGGGTCCGGCGCCCCTAGCCTGGCGCGGTGATGGCCGGAGCGCGCACATGGATGATCGTCGTCGCGTGCGCGGTCCTCGCCGGACTCGCCGTGGCGGCCGGACCGGCCGCAGCGATCCCCAAGGATCCCGATCGCAGGGCCGCCGGACCCGGCCCGACCCCGCTCGAGCAGGCACGCGAGGAGTCGGGGGTCCGGGATCGCCCGCGCAACCGCCACGAGCTTCCGGGCGGCGTGCTGCGGCTGTCGGCTTCCGAGCTGCTGGCGGCCGCGCGCCAGGATCTGACGCTCGAGCTGACGCTCGAGCGCGACGTGGCCGCGGGCTCGCTCGAGCTGACGCTGCCGGCGACCTGGCTGCGGCGGGCGGGCGCGAGCGACCTGCGCTTCGCGCGCCTGCCGGCGAGCGGGCGCGCCAGCGGCGGGCGCGCCGCCGTGCGCCGCCGCGAGCGCGTCGTCGCGTTCGACCTCGGCGGCGCGCGCAAGGGCGACGTCGCGACGTTCGAGATCGCCGACAACGGGATCCCGGCCGGGACGTACGAGCTGCCGTACCGCTGGCGCGCCGACGGGCGGACGGCGCGCGGCCGCGTCCGGGTCGTCTTCTACGCGCCGACGCGCGAGGGCCCGGAGGGCGACGGCGGCTGGCTGCGGCTCGCCAGCCCCGGCGTCGAGAAGAACGCGACCGACGACGCCGTGACCGAGTCCGAGACGTTCCTGACCGTCGTGCCCGGCAACCGCAAGCGCTTCGTCGTCGGGGCCAACGGCGGCGGCGGCTACAACGCCTGGATCACGAACGACGGCGGCGTGACGTTCGCGAAGGCCACGATGCCGGTGGCGACCGACGCGCCCGCGAAGGCCGGACCGGAGACCTCCGCGCTGTGCTGCGACCCGATGTCGGCCGCCGACGCGGCCGGGAACATCTGGTACGGGGGGCTGTCGCAGGCCAACGGCGCCAGCAACCCGAGCCGCATCGTCGTCAACCGCATCGCGCCCGGGGGCTCGAGCTTCCAGCCGCTGACCGTCGGGCTGCCGGTGCGCACGACCGGCACGCAGGACAAGCCGATGATGACGATCGACAACTCGCCGGCGAGCCCGCGCTTCGGGCGGCTGTACGTCGTCTGGGACGAGCCCTCGGGCGGCGGCGTCAACATCGTCGTCTCGCAGTGCGACACGCGGCCGGGCGGCGCGCTCGACGCCACCAGGTGCGACAACGCCGACAACTGGACGGCGCCCGTCAGCGTCACGCCCGCGACCGGCAGCTACATCTATGCCGACGTCGCCGCCTCGCCGGACGGGACCGTCCACGTCGTGTGGTGGAACTACTCGTCGGCGAACGCGATCCAGGGCCGCACCTGCGGGCCGGCGGCGAACTGCGCGACGGCCGCCGCCTGGTCGGCGGCGACGGTCAAGACGATCGCGACGCTCGACGCGACCGGCGCCGCCCCGCTCCCGTTCGCCTGCCCGATCGTCGCCCAGCCGGGCGGGCGGGCGTCGACGTCGCCGCAGATCGACGTCGACCGCTCGGGCGGGACGAACAACGGCCGCGTCTACGTCACCTGGAGCGATCTGCGGACCGGCAGCGGCACGACGCGCTGCGCCGGCGCGGCGACCCCGCAGACGACGCACCTGACATGGGACAACTTCGTCGCCTCCGCGGCCGGCGCCCTGCCCGGCGGCGCGAGCCCGTCCCCGTCGGTCGCGACACGGCTGCTGACCGATGGCGAGGGCGGCGGGCAGAGCAACTCCGACGACTGGTTCGCGTGGCTCGCCGTCGACCAGACGACGGGCATCGCCTGGGCGGACTTCTACTCGACGCGCGACGACGCGACCCGCAAGACGACGAACTTCTACGTGCGCACGGTGACGCCGAGCGGCTCCACGCACACCCTCGGAGCCCTGGCGAAGGTCTCCGGCGCGCCCTCGGACTACAGCGCCTCGCCATGCTGCACGTTCGGCAACGACTACGGCGACTACACCGGCATCGACGCGACGCAGGGCGTCGCGCTCCCGGTCTGGTCGGACAAGCGCGGCGGCCTCGACGGCGAGGCGTTCACGTTCGTCGGCGTCGAGCCGCATCTCGTCGCCGACGCGCAGACGCTCGACGACTCGGCCGGCGACGGCGACGGCGCGCTCGAGCCGGGCGAGCCGTTCTCGCTGACGCAGCGCCTGCGCAACTCGGGCTCGGCGACGGCGACGATGGTCAGCGGGACCCTGAGCGGACCCTCGCCGCACCTCGCGCTGTCGCAGGCGTCGTCGGGCTACCCGAACATCGCCGTCGGCACGACGCAGCCCAACGCGGTGCCCTTCGCCGGGACGCTCGGCGCCGGCGCGCCGTGCGGCAGCCCGCTCGAGATGACGATGCAGGTCAGCACGGCCCAGGGCCCGCACACGGTCGCGGTCAGCGTGCCGACCGGGGCGCTGGGATCCGTCCAGCAGTTCAGCGCCAGCCCGAGCGCCGCGATCCCCGACAACGACTCCACCGGCGTGAGCTCGAACATCGCGGTGAGCGGCGTCGGCGCGCTGCGCGACCTCGACGTGCGGCTGAACATCAGCCACACGTTCGACGCCGACCTGGGGATCCACCTGCGCGGTCCCGGCGGGACGACGATCCCGCTCGTCCTCAACCGCGGCGGAAGCGGCGACAACTTCGTCGACACCGACCTCGACGACGCGGCGGCGACCTCGATCTCGGCCGGCAGCGCGCCGTTCACCGGCTCGTTCCGCCCCGAGGCGCCGCTGTCGACGTTCAACGGTCTCGACGCGAACGGGACGTGGACGCTGACGGTCGTCGACGGCGCCGCCGTCGACACGGGGACGCTGAACTCGTGGCGGCTGTCGGCGCGCGGGGCGACCTGCTCGCCGCCGCCGGCCGCGCCCGCGCTGAGCGGCACCGATCCGGCGTCGCCGTCGCCGAGCACGACGCCGCGCGTGCAGGGCAGCGCGCCCGGCGGCTCTACGGTGACCGTCTACCGGGGGGCGGCGTGCAGCGGAACGCCCGCGGCGACGGGCACCGCCGCCGGGCTCGCCTCCACGGGCATCCAGGTCACGGTGCCCCCGTCGCAGACCTCGCAACTGCGCGCGACCGCGACGCTCGGCGGCCTGACGTCGCTGTGCTCGTCGGCGATCTCGTACGTCTCCACGGCACCTCCGCCGCCTCCGCCTCCGCCACCGCCGCCACCGCCGCCGCCTCCTCCGCCTCCTCCGCCTGCGCCGCCTGCGCCGCCGCCCGCGCCACCGCCGCCGCCGCCTGCGCCCGCGCCGCCGCCGCCGCCTGCGCCCGCGCCGCCGCCGGCGCCCGACACGACGATCCGCTTCGGCCTGTCGGGCAGCGCGACCCAGCGGCCGCTGCGCCGCAACGCGGGCATCGTGGTGCGGCTGTCCTGCGAGCTGGAGCCGTGTCGCGTGACGACGACGGCGAGGATCACGATTCCCGGCACGTCGCGCCGGTCGCGGTCGCGCAGCTACAGCGTGCGCCCGGTCCGCGGCGTCCTGCGCGCGGGCGTCCCGGCGACGGTGAGGCTGCGGCTGTCGAGGACGCTGCGCAGCCGGCTCTCGCGCGCGCTGCGCGACCGGCGCACGCGGACGCGGGTCAAGGCCGTCGTCGTCGCGACGGCGGCCGACGCCGCCGGCAACCGGTCGCGCAGGACGCGGACGATCAGGCTGCGCCGCTAGCGTCGTGCGGGCGCGAGCGCTCATCGCGTGCGGGGCCGGCGCGCTGGCGGTCGCGACCGCGGCGCAGGCGCTCGCCGCGACCGCGCCGCGGCGCTACGCCCTGCCGCCGGGCTTCCTGCGCGTCTCCGACCGCGAGTTGCGCGCCGGCACCGGCGAGCACGTCACCTTCACGGTCAAGCTCAGCCGCCGCGCGGTGCGGCGCGGCACGCTGACGCTGACGCTGGCGCGGCCGTGGACGGGCCGCGCGGCCGTCAGCGACCTGCGCTACACGCGAGCGCCGCTGCGCGGCCGGGGGTCGTCGAGGCGGGTGCGGGTGCGCCGCAGCGCGCGCGCCGTGCGCTTCACGTTCACGCGCGCGCGGCGCGGCGACGCCGGGCGCTACACGGTCGACGATCGCGGCCTGCCGGCGGGGACGTACCGGCTGGCCTACACGTGGCGCGAGCGCGGGCGCGCGAGCCGCCGCGGCACGGCGACGGTGCGGGTCCTCGCGGGGACGCGGCCGCGCCGCTGACCGGCCCGCCCGGCGCGACGCGCCGGGGCCCGGCGCGGTCGCCGAACCCGGCGCGCGAGCGCGCACGGCGGGCGTACCATCTGAGCGGTCCCGCACGGCGCCGAAGGAGACCCGCGATGTCGAAGCTCATCCGCATGAACCACACCGGCCACTCGACGGTCGCCGAGTGGACGGCATCGGATCCGGACAGCGTCGAGACCGCGGTCGCGGCCTTCCGCGAGGAGCTCGAGCGCGGCTACCTGGCGATGATCAGCTCGGGGCCCGGCCAGGCCGAGCAGGTCCGTGAGCTGCCGGTCGGCGCCGACCTCGTCATCCTGCGCCTGCCGATCTCCGGCGGCTGACCCGGCGCCACCGATGGCGACCGTCGAGGTCCTGCCCGAGGCGGAGGCCGTGCACTGGCGCCCGCGCGTCGACGACGCGCGGCTGCGCCGGCAGGGCCGCCTCTGGACGCTCAGCGCCGCCGGCCACGTCGTGCCGTTCGCCGCGATCGCCGCGGCGCTCATGTGGGTGCAGCCGCTCGCGCTGCCCGTCGCGCTGGCCTGCCTCGCCCACGCCTGGATCATCCCCGAGCTGTACGCGCAGCGCGGGGCCAACGTGCTGCGCCCGCGCGAGCGCGCCGCCGACGCCCCCGAGCAGCGCTCCGTCGGCCTGCTCGGCGACCTCGTCGGCCACGACGCCCGCGCGCTGCACGCGCGCACCGGCCTCGTGCTCGAGCCGGGGCGGCTGGGCACCTGGCTCGTCGGCGAGGCGGGCGCCGTCCTGCTGCGCGGGCCGCGCAGGCGGGCGTACTGCTACTGCATCAAGGTCGACGCCGGTCACCCCGCCGCGGCCGGGCTTCCCTCCGGAGATCGCATCGCCCACCTGCTGCTCGCGCTGCGCAGCGACGAGCAGGGCTTCGCCACCGTCGCCAACCTCTCTTTCTGCGGCGCGCGCTGGCGGCTGCGCCGGCGGCTGCGGCCCGAGATGCGCCCGGCGCTCGATGCCGCGCCGGCCGAGGTGGACCGGGCGTCCAGCGCGGGCGCCTGATGTGCGGACCGCGGGCCAATGGCGCCCGCGGGCGGCGGGAGGACCATGCAGGCATGACCACCTCACCGGATCTCACCCGCCGGGCGCTCGTCGAGGTCGCGTCCCCGCGACCGGCCGCCTCGAACGATCCCATCGTGCGCCGCTTCCGGCTGGCGCGGGTCCCGCTCTACACGAGACCGGATCCCGCGCTGGACCGGTTCGCGCACCTGCGCCGCAGCTACGACTGACCGCGCTGCGCCGCCGCCGGACCGCCGCCTCACCCGCGCGCGCCCGCCTGCCCGGCCGGTACGCTTGATCGCATGTCGACCTCAACGCCATCAAGCAGCTCCTCGCTCGGCCGGCGGGCGCTCGCGTTCCTCGTCCTGCTCGTCGCGGCCTGGATCCTCTTCAAGTTCGTCATCGGGCTCGTCACCGCCCTCGCGACGGTCATCGTCGTCGTGCTCGCGATCGTCGCGGTCGTCTGGGCGATCCGCGTGCTCTGACGGGGCGTCCGCGATGGCCGGGGGCGCCTACGTCGTCATCGCGCTGACCTTCGGCCTCGCCGGGGGCATCGTCGGCCGGATCAAGGGCAGCTCGTTCTTCATCTGGTTCATCGTCTCGGCCGTCGTGCCGGTCATCGGGCTCGTCACCGCGATCGCCTACCGCTCCGAGCGCGACGAGCCGCGCCGCCTGTGCCCGACCTGCGGGCGCGTCTGCAAGCTGCACGACGCGCTCTGCGTGCGCTGCGGCACCGAGCTCGAGTTCCCCGAGGACGCCGGCCTGGCCGACCGGCCGGCCCCCGCGGCCCGCTAACCTGAACGCACCCGCCGGCCACCGGGGCCGGCGCGTTCACATGCGGAGAGGAGGTCGTGATATGCGCGCGGTCGATGCCATCATGGAGTGCCTGAAGGCAGAGGGTGTCGAGGTCGTATTCGGCCTCCCCGGCGGAGCCAACCTGCCGACGTACGACGCCTTCGTCGACGGCGGCATCCGCCACGTGCTCGTGCGCCACGAGGCCGGCGGCGGCCACGCGGCCGAGGGCTACGCGAAGGCGACCGGCAAGGTCGGCGTCGCGTTCGCGACGTCGGGCCCGGGCGCCACGAACGTCGTGACGCCGATCGTCGACGCGATGATGGACTCGGTGCCGACGGTCTTCATCACCGGCCAGGTGCGCACCGACCTCATCGGGACCGACGGCTTCCAGGAGACCGACACGCTCGGCATCACGATGCCGGTCGTCAAGCACTCCTTCCAGATCCGCTCGCCGCTGGAGATCCCGCGCGCGATCCACGAGGCGTTTCACCTCGCGCGGTCCGGCCGGCCCGGCCCGGTCGTCGTCGACATCCCGGTCGACCTCAGCCGCGCGGAGATCGGCTACGAGCCGGTCACCGACCTGCATCTGCCCGGCTACCAGCCGACGATCGAGGGCAACACGAAGCAGATCCGCCAGGCGGCCAAGGCCATGGCCTCCGCGCGCCGCCCCGTGATCTACGCCGGCGGCGGCGTCGTGAACGCCAACGCCTCCGCGGAGCTCCTGGAGTTCGCCACGAGCGACCGCTTCCCGGTCACCTGCACGCTCATGGGGCTCGGGGCGTTCCCCGCGCCGCACGACCAGTGGCTGGGGATGCTCGGCATGCACGGGACGCGCACCGCGAACTACGCGATGGACGAGGCCGACCTCATCTGCTGCATCGGGGCGCGCTTCGACGACCGCATCACCGGCAAGCTCTCGGAGTTCGCGCCGCACGCGAAGTTCATCCACATCGACATCGATCCCGCCGAGATCTCCAAGACGATCCCGGCGCACATCCCGATCGTCGGCGACTGCCGCAACGTCCTGCACAAGCTCACGAAGGAGTACCGCGCCCTGGAGGGCGTCGACCGGTCGCGCACCGACGCGTGGTGGGAGAAGATCCGCGCCTGGCAGGAGAAGCACCCGCTGCGCTACGAGGACTCGACCGACGGCGAGATCAAGCCGCAGTACATGGTCCAGGCGCTCTACCAGGCGACCGGCGGCGACGCGATCGTCACCTCCGACGTCGGCCAGCACCAGATGTGGGCCGCGCAGCACTACCACTTCTCCAAGCCGCGGCGCTGGATCAACTCCGGCGGCCTGGGCACGATGGGCTTCGGCCTGCCGGCCGCGCTCGGCGCGCAGGTCGGCTGCCCGGACGAGACGGTCGTCTGCATCGCCGGCGACGGCTCGATCCAGATGAACATCCAGGAGCTCGCGACCTGCGCCGAGGACAAGATCCCGGTGAAGATCTTCATCATGAACAACGGCTACCTCGGCATGGTGCGCCAGTGGCAAGAGCTCTTCTGGGACAAGCGCTACTCGCACGTCGACATGGGCTCCTACCCGGACTTCGTCAAGCTCGCCGAGGCCTACGGCGCGACCGGCATGCGCTTCACCGACAAGGCGACGCTCGTCGACGACATGAAGGAGGCGCTCGCGACCGAGGGCCCCGTCGTCGTCGACGTGCGCGTCACCCGCGAGGAGAACACGTACCCCATGATCGCGCCGGGCCAGGCCGCGCGCGAGATGGTCGGGTGAGCGCCGTCATGGGCGAGCCGGGCACGAAGGAGCTGCTGAGCCTCGACGAGCTCGAGGCGACCGCCAACGCGCACAGCGGCCGCAAGCACATCCTCTCGATCCTCGTCGAGAACAAGGCGGGCGTCCTGACGCGGATCGCCGGCCTCTTCGCGCGGCGCGGATTCAACATCGACACGCTGACCGTCGGGCCGACGGAGGACGAGCACTACTCGCGCATCACGCTGACGTTCGACGGCGCGATGCACTCCGTCGACCAGGTCACCAAGCAGCTGCACAAGCTCATCAACGTCCTGAAGATCCGCGATCTCGAGCCGGCCGACACGGTCGCTCGCGAGCTCGCGCTCTTCAAGGTCGCGGTCGAGGGCGCGCAGCGCGCGGAGGTCATGCAGATCTCGGAGATCTTCCGCGGCAAGGTCGTCGACGTCACGCGCCGCTCGGTCATCGTCGAGATCACCGGGACGACGGACAAGATCGAGGCCTTCGAGCGCATGGTGCGCCCGTTCGGGCTCATCGAGATGATGCGCACGGGCGAGATCGCGATCAGCCGAGGTCGCGGGGAGACCTGATGCGCCGCGGCGCCTCCCCGCCGCCTGGCCCCGGCGCCGGGCGGGGGGCCGGGGCGCCGCAGCCGTCCCCGTCGCCCGGCGCGTTCGCGCTGGGAGAGGAGGATCGCCGGCGCCTGCGCAAGCGCCTCGAGCAGGCGGTCAAGCGCGCGCGGCGCGGGCGCGGGCCGCGCGAGGGCGTGCTCGCCGCGATCACGGTGAGCGCGGCGCACGGGGTCGACCCGTCGGCCGTCGCGTTCGCGTCCCGGCGCCCGGGCGAGCCCTGGTTCTGCCTCGAGCAGCCCGAGCGCGACCGCTGGGCGATCGCCGCGATCGGCTGCGCGGTGGTGCTCGAGGCGTCCGGGCCGCGGCGCTTCGAGGAGATCGCGGCGCGCTGGCGCGAGCACGCGGCCGTCGCGCTGAGCGACGGCGCCGCCGCGCGCGGCGCCGGGCTCATCGCGACCGGCGGCTTCGCGTTCGCGCCGCAGGGCGGCGCGGCTCCCCACTGGTCGGGCTTCGCCCCGGGCTCGCTGCACGTCCCGGAGGTCGCGCTCGCGCGGACCGGCGACGACGTGCGGCTCACCGTCGCCGCGCTCGCCTGCCCCGACGACACCGCCGACGGGCTGCTGGAACGCGTCGAGCGGCGCCTGGGCGAGCTGCGCGACGTGCCGCCGCCGCTGCTGGACCCCGACCCGGTCGGCCGCCACCGCGTCGCGGGCAGCACGCCGCCCGAGCACTACGAGGCGGCGGTCGCCCGCGCCGTCGAGCGGATCCGCGCGGGGGAGCTCGAGAAGATCGTGCTCGCGCGCGAGGTCCAGGTGCACGCGCCGGCGGCGCACGACGCGGCCGCGGTCTTCGGGGTGCTGCGCGAGGGCTTCCCGTCGTGCTTCTGCTTCTGTGCCGGCCGCGGCGACGCCGCGTTCGTCGCCGCCAGCCCCGAGCTGCTCGTCCGCCGCGACGGGATGCGCGCGAGCACGCTCGCGCTCGCCGGCTCGACGCGCCGCAGCGCCGACCCCGCCGTCGACGACCATCTCGGCGAGCAGCTCATGCGCTCCGACAAGGACCGCGCCGAGCAGGCGATCGTCGCGCGCCGGATCGAGCGCGCGCTGCGTCCGCACAGCGTCTGGGTCGCCGCCGCCGACGAGCCGGTCATCGTGCGCATGGCGAACATCCAGCACCTCGCCACGCCGATCCGCGCTCAGCTCGCGCGCCCGATCGGCGCGATCCGCCTCGCCGCGCTGCTGCACCCGACGCCCGCCGTCGGAGGCGAGCCGTTCGCCGTCGCCGAGCCGCTCATCCCCGCGCTCGAGGGGCTCGACCGCGGCTGGTACGCGGGGCCGGTCGGCTGGACGGACATCAACGAGGACGGCGAGTTCTGCGTCGCGCTGCGCTGCGCGCTGCTGCGCGGATCCGTCGCGCGCTGCTATGCCGGCGTCGGCGTCGTGCGCGACTCGGTGCCCGCCGCGGAGCTTGCCGAGACGGACGTCAAGCTCGCCGCGCTGCTGCCGGTCCTGGCCGGCTGAGGCCGGGTGAGCCGACCCCGCTCGGCGGCCCCCGGCGGTCGCCGCCGACCGCCTGAACGCTTACGGCTGGTGCCCGCGGTAGGGTTCGCGGCGGCGCGTTGACTTTCGTGCGGATATGCGTACGGTCTGCGCTACGGACTCAGGGGAGCAGTTCGGCGCCTGCACGGTGCCGGCGGTCAATATTTCGAGTGGGGAGGTATCTGCATGAACAAGAGCCTTGCGGGGACGTTGGGGCCGGTGCTCGGCTTGGTCTACGTGCTGGTCGGGATCGCCGGCTTCTTCGTGACCGGGTTCAGCGGCCTCACCGAGAACAGCAACGACGCACTGCTCGGGTTCAGCCTCAACCCGTTCCACAACATCCTGCACCTCGGTGCAGGCCTGTTCCTCATCATCATGTGCACGGCCTTCTCGGCTCCGGTGGCCGAGGGCGCCTGCATGGGCGCGGGGCTCTTTCTCATCGTCGCCTTCGTCATCGGCGTCACGGGCGGCCAGAACCTCTCGATCCTGTCCATGGACGGCGTGGGCGACCTCGAGAACTTCAACCACCTCGTCGTCGGCGTCACCCTCCTGGCGGTCGGGCTGATCTCCAGCGGGGCCACGTCGGCGCAGATGAAGCGGCGCGGCTTGGCATAGCGCCGCTGGCCGGCGCTATCGGCGGGCGGGCCCCAGGGTCCGCCCGTCGTCATCTCGGGGCAGGACCCACGGCGTCCAGCAGGGCGCCGGCGGGCCGCCGCGGGTGGTCGAGCGCGCCGTCGAGGGCATCGGCCGCGAGCGCGCGGACCTTGGCGCGCAGCGCGGCCTCGTCGAGCGGGTTGGCCGGACAGCCGCGGGGAGCGGCGGTCCGCGTCACCGCGCGCCCGTCGATCTCGAGCACGGCCTCGTCGGGCGCGAGCCCGCGGTCGGTGCGAACGGCGATCCGCGCGGCGAGGGCCGCGACGTCAGGGTCGACGGCGGCGAACGCGTCGACGCCCGGCGCGCCGCGCAGGAGCGCGTAGGCGCTGAGGTAGGGGATCGAGAACTTCGCCTCGAGGCCGTCGGCGACGGCGTCGAGCGCCGCCGCCTGGCGCGAGACGGGGTGCACCGCGACGGTGATCCGCGCGTCGTCCGCGGGCGGGCCGCCGAGCGCCAGCGCCGCGTCGATCGCCGCGTGCGTCTGCAGGCAGCAGGGGTAGGCCTTGATCCAGTTCTCCTCGACCGCGCCGCGCGCCGCGAGCAGGTCGTCGGCCGTCGAGGGGCCGGTCGCCACGCGGAACGCCTCGGCGAACCCGGCGCGGTCGCCGGCGATCCGGCTCGCGTCGGCGCGCGCGCCGGCGGCCGCGAGGCGCGCGGCCTGGACGCCCGCCGCCGCCGCGAGGCCGACCTGCAGCGCCTTGCCGTCGGAGCCGAACGCCGCGCGCAGGCCGCCGGCGCGCAGCATCGCCAGCGCGATCGCGGTCCGCGTGCGCTCGCGGTCGAGCCCGAGCAGGCGCGCCGCGGTGACCGCGGCGCCCGCCGTGCCGCAGACGGCCGTCGGGTGCCAGCCGCCGTCGTACAGCGCGGGATGGCAGGTCCTCGCGAGCGCGCCCATCGCCTCGAAGCCGGCGGCGTAGGCGTCGAGCACGGCGCCGACGTCGGCGCCCGTCTCGGCGCCGAGCACGACCGCCGCGGGCGCGGTCGCCGCGCTGAGGTGCGCGAGGCCCGGCGCGTACGTGTCGTCGAAGTCGAGCACGTGGCCGGCGGTGCCCGCCGCCGCGACGCGCTCGAGCAGTCCGTCGCCCGCGCCGCGCGCCGCGGCCGCGGCGGGCTCGCGCGACCCACGGGCGGCGCACGCCAGCCAGTCCAGCAGCGCGTGGCGGTAGCGCTCGCTCATCGCGCGGCGCTCCGTTGGGCGGCCCGGCGCGGCGCCGGCCGGTCCGGCCGCGGCGTCACGGCGGCTACGGGGCCAGGGCGGCCGCGACGGCCGCCGTCAGGTCGCGGTGCAGCGCGAGGTTCGCCGCGCGGTCGCTCGCCACGCGGATGATCGTCGTCGTCGCGCCCGCCAGCGCGACGTCGAGCGCGCCGAGCAGCCCGCCGAGGTCGCCGGCCTGCGCGAACTCGCAGCCGTAGAGCGCGGCGGCGCGCCCGAAGTCCAGCCCGTGCGGCGTGGCGACGTGCTCCTCGAAGACGTCGCCCTGGCCGGAGATCGGCAGGAACTCGAAGATCCCGCCGCCGTCGTTGTCGACGACGACGATCGTCAGCGCGAGGCCCAGGCGCGACGCGGCGAGCAGCCCGCCGACGTCGTAGGCGAGCGCCACGTCGCCGGTCAGCAGGACGACCGGGCCGTCGGCGACGGCGGCCGCGCCGAAGGCGCTCGAGACCGTGCCGTCGATCCCGTTCGCGCCGCGGTTGCACAGCACGCGCGGCGCGTCGTCGCGGACGGCGGTGTAGGACTCGAGGTCGCGCACCGGCATCGAGGAGGCGACGAACAGCGTGGCCGCGGGCGGCAGGTGCGCGGCCAGCGCACGGGCGACGAGCGGCTCGGACAGCTCGCCGGCGCCGAGCACGCGATCGATCGCGGCCGCGGCGGCGGCGTCGGCGGCGCGCCAGCCGCGCAGCCAGGCGGGGTCGGCGGTCGGCGCGTGCGCGGCGGCGGCGGCGAGCGTCTGCGCCGCGCCGGCGGCGAGCACGACCTGCAGCGAGGCGCCCGGGTCCTGCCAGGCGCCGTGCGGATCGAAGCCGAGCTGGACGACGTCCTCGCCGAGCCCGTCCAGCCAGGCGCGCAGCGGCTTGGAGGTCGGCAGGTCGCCGCAGCGCACGACGAGGTCCGGCCGCCGGTCCGCTGCGACGTGCTCCAGGCGCAGCAGCGCGTCGTAGTGCGCGATCGCCGCGGCCCCGCGGCGGGCGCCGCTCAGCGGGTCGGCGAGCAGCGGCCAGCCGAGCCGCTCGCAGGCGCCGGCGACGGCGTCCAGGCCCGGCTCGGCGCGCCCGGCGACGACGACCGGGCGATGCGCGTCGCGTGCGACGACGGCGAGCGCGCGGCCGGCCGCGGCGACGTCCTCGCCGGGCGTCGAGCGCAGCACCCAGGGGCGCCCGCCCGGGCGCCCCGGCTGCGGATCGTCGCCGAGCTCCGCCGGCGCCACGAGCGGCTCGCGCAACGCGAAGTTCAGGTGCACCGGCCCGGGCCGGCCCTCCAGCGCCGTCCAGACCGCGCGGCAGGCGAGCGCGCGCATCCAGCGCGCGCGCTCGGGCGTCGCGTCGTGCGTGCCGACCTCGAAGAACCACTTCGCGGCGCTGCCGTAGAGCCCGACCTGGTCGATCGACTGACCGGCGCCCACCTCGCGCAGCTCCGGCGGCCGGTCGGCCGTCAGGACGAGCAGCGGGACGCGCGCCTCGTGGGCCTCGACGACCGCCGGCGCGAGGTTCGCCGCCGCCGTGCCGGACGTGCAGGTGATCGCGACGGGGCGCCCGCCGCGCTTGGCGGCGCCGAGCGCGAAGAAGCCCGCGCAGCGCTCGTCGATGTGCGAGAGGCAGCGCAGCCGGCCGTCGCGCGCGAGCGCCAGGACGAGCGGCGAGCAGCGCGAGCCCGGCGAGGTGCAGGCCTCGCGCACGCCGCAGCGCGCGAGCTCGTCGGCGAAGGCGCGCAGCAGCAGGTGGGTGTCGGGGCGGGCGGGCATGATGACGAGCGTGCCCGAGTCGCTGCTGCTCCTCCATGGCTTCATGCAGACCGGGCGCGGCTGGGACGAGGTGGTGCGCCACCTCGACGGCGAACGCTACCGCGCGCTGGCGCCCGACATCCGCGGGCACGGCGCGGCGGCGGCGCGGCGGCCGATCACGTTCGCGGCCTGCGTCGACGACGCGGTGGCGCTCATGCCCGGCTCCTTCGCGCTGGGCGGCTACTCGCAGGGCGCGCGGCTGGCCCTGCACGTCGCGCTCGCCCACCCCGGGCGGGTCGCGCGGCTCGTGCTCGTGTCCGGGACGGCCGGCATCGAGGACGAGGCGCAGCGCTCGCGCCGGCGCGCCGCCGACGCCGCGCTGGCGGACTGGATGGAGTCCGCGGGGCGCGGCATGGACGAGGTCGCCGACCGCTGGGGCGCGCAGGCGCTGTTCGCCACGCAGAGCCCCGAGGCCGCGGCGCGCGCCCGCGCCGACCGGCTCGGCAACGACCCGCGCCACGTCGCGGCCGCCCTGCGCGGGATCGGCACGGGCGTCATGGACCCGCTCTGGGAGCGCCTCGGCGAGCTGACGATGCCGGTGGCGGTGCTCGCCGGCGAGCTGGACCCGGCGTACGTCGCGCTCGCGCGGCGCCTGGCCGCGGCAGTCCCGCGCGGAGAGCTGACGGTCGTGCCGGGCGCCGGTCACGCGCTCGCGCTCGAGGCTCCGGCCGCCGTCGCGGCGGCGATCAGCGGCGGCTGAGGCGGGCCCGCGCGGCGCGGATGCGCGCCGCCCGCGCGGTGCGGGCGAAGCTCACGGTGAGGCTCGCCGAGCGCCGGCAGCGCGGCAGCGGGCGGGCGGCCAGGAAGGCCGCGACCGCCCCGTCCGCGCAGCCGCCCGGCGCGGCTCCGAGGACCGAGTGGCCGACGCCGTGCTCGACGACGAGGCGGGCGCCCGGCAGCGAGCGGGCGAGCGCGCGCGCCTGCTCGAGCGGGGTGCGCAGGTCGAGCTCCCCCGACAGCACGAGCGTGGGGATGCGCGCCGGCGGCGGCGCGGGCTCGACGCTGCGCACGGGCGCGGGCCAGTCGGCGCACAGCGGGGCCAGGCCGGCGGCGAGCGCCGCGCGGCGGTCGAACGGATACAGCGCCGACGCGGGGGTCGCGTCGGCCGCCGCGCTCGCCTGGCGGCGGCGATCGGCCGGCCCGGCCGCGGGATCCCAGGCCGGCGGCGACTCCTCGCACGTCGTCGCGGCGTAGAGCGCGGGGCTGAACTCGCTGAGCGGCTCGGAGCCGTCGATCCCGCTCAGGGTCAGCTTCAGGCGCACGAGCGGCATGCTGCGCCAGGCCAGGGCGGCCCGCACGGCCCGCGGGATCGCGCGCATGAGCTCAGGCTCGAGGTCGGCGCTGACGAGCATCGACAGCAGGTCGTCGGCGCTCACGCGGACGGGCACGCGTCGCGACCCGCGCCGCACGACCCGCCGGATCGGCGAGCGCCGCAGCCGCGCGCGCAGCCGTGCGAGGTCGGCGACGGGGTGGGCGCCGGCGCGCCCGCAGCCGTACCGGCAGGCGCTCGTGACGACGCGGCGCACGGCGGCGAGCGTCTCGCGCGCGAGCGGGTCGGGCATGCCGGGCCCGAGCGGGGAGTCGAGGATCATCCGCTCGACGCGGTCGGGATGGCGCCGCGCGTACTCCTGGGCGACGCGCGTGCCGTAGGACACCGCGTACAGCGCGATCCGCGGGACGCCGAGCCGCACGCGCAGCGCCTCGAGGTCCTCGGCGGAGTCGGCGCTCGTGTAGAACGAGCGCCGCGCGCCGAGGCTGCGCCCGCAGGCGCCGGCCGGCGACGACCCGGAGGCCGGCGAGCTGCGCTCGAAGGCGCGGCAGCGCAGCAGCCCGGAGGCGCCGGTGCCGCGCTGGTCGAGCACGACGAGGTCGCGGCCCGCGGTCGGCAGCAGCAGCTCGTAGGTCTCGGCGAAGACGACGCCGGCCTGGCCCGGTCCGCCGGTCAGGCCCACGAGCGGCGGTCGCGACGCCCGGCGCGAGCGCACGCGCGCCGCGCGCAGGCGCACGCGGCCGGGAACCGCGCCGCTGCGGTCCAGCGGGACGGTGACCGTCAGGCAGCGCGCGATCGGGTAGGCCGGGCAGCCCGCGCGCGGGCCGGCCGAGGCCGCCGACGGCCACGCGACGACGACGGCCGCGAGCGCGAGAGAGAGGGGGGCGAAGCGTGCGGCCGGCATCTGCTGTACCCCTATGGTGCCGTGTTGAGCAACCTGTTCGTCGCACTCCTGTCCGCGACCGCCCTCGGAAGCGTGCCGCCGCCCGCCCTCCCGCTGCGATCCGCCGCGCCGGCGCTCACGCTGCGCCAGGCCGTCGGGCAGCACATGGTGTTCGCCTACGACGGGCTGCGGCCGCCCGCCGGGCTGCGCCGGCGGATCGCCCGCGGCGAGGCGGCCGGCGTCATCGTGTTCTCCCGCAACGTGCGCTCCGCCCGCTCGCTGCGGGCGACCGTCCGCAGCCTGCAGGCGATCCGCCGCCCGCGCGGGCTGCGCGCGCCGCTCATCGTCATGACCGATCAGGAGGGCGGGCCCGTGCGGCGGATCCCCGGCGCTCCGCGGCGCGCCGCCGCCGCCGTCCGCCGCACGGCGCAGGCGCGCGCCGACGGGCGCGCCGCGGCCCGCACCCTGCGGGCGGCGGGCGTGAACATGGACCTCGCCCCGGTCGCCGACGTCGCGCGCGCGGGCTCCGCGCTGCGGCGCGAGCGGCGCGCGTATCCCGGCGGCGCGGCGCAGGTCGGGCGGCTGGCGTCGGCGTTCGCCGCGGGCCTGCGCGCCGGCGGCGTGCGCGCGACCGCCAAGCACTTCCCGGGCTTCGGCGCGGCGACGGTGAACACCGACGACGCGCCCGCGCGGATCTCGACGTCGCTCGGGCGCCTGCGCGCCGTCGACGGGGCGCCGTTCGCGCGCCTCGTCCGCGACGGCGTCGATGCGGTCATGATCTCGACCGCCGTCTATCCGGCGCTCGACGGGCTCCCCGCCGCGTTCTCGCGCCGCTGGGTGACCGGCGAGCTGCGCACCCGGTTGCGCTTCCGCGGCGTCGCGATGACCGACGACCTCGGAACGCCCGCGGTCGCGAGCTACGGCTCCTACGGGGCGCGCGCCGCCCGCGCCGTGCGTGCCGGCGTCGACCTGCCGCTGTTCTCGTCGAGCTACGCCGCGAGCGCGAGGGCCGCCGAGGGCCTGCTCGGCGCCGCGCGCCGCGGCGAGGTCGGCGAGCGGGCGCTGCGCGACGGCGCGCGCCGGGTGCTGCGCCTACGAGCCCGGCTGCCCCGCTGACAGCCACGCCGCCGCGGCCTTCCAGACCGCGCTGACGGGGTCGATCGGGTCGCGGTGGCTGCCGGGCCGCTCGGTGAGCGTGACGTCGGCGCCGTGCGACCGCGCCGCCGCGGCGTACTCGCGCGAGCGCTCGATCGAGACGGTGCGATCCTCACGCCCGTGGGCGAGCCCGACGGGCATGCCGAGCGGGATGCGGCGCATCGGGTCGGCCTGCCGCCAGCGCTCCGGCACGTCGTCCGGCGTGCCGCCGAGCAGCTGGCGCGCGGGCTTGCCGGCCGCCACGAGGTCCAGCACGGCCGCCATCGCGAGGACGCGCTGCGCCGTCACGCGCGGTGCGGCGCCGGGCGCGCCCGGCGGCAGCTCGTGGCGCCCCGCGGCCCACAGCGCGAGCTGCCCGCCGGCCGAGTGCCCGACGAGCGTCACGCGCGTGAGGTCCAGGCCGTGGCTCAGCAACTCCGGCTCGGCGAGCTGGTCGATCGCCGCGGCGACGTCCTCGAAGGTGTGCGGCCAGCCGCCGCCGTCGCGGCCCAGCCGGCGGTACCCGACGTTGTAGGCGGCGAAGCCGCGCTGCACGAGGTCGGCGCAGAGCGGGCGCATGATGAGCTTCGTGTACGGCGCCTGCCAGTAGCCGCCGTGCAGCACGACGACGACGGGGTGCGGCCCGGGACCGGTCGGGCGGTGCAGGTCGGCGACCTGGCGCGGATGCTCGCCGTAGCGGTGGCGCGACGGCGCCCGCCGCAGGGCCGAGCCGGCGATCCGCAGCGCGAGCGACGTCACAGCAGCCCCGGCCCGCGCGGCACCGCGATCGCCCCGCCGCGGACGGCGAGCGGATGGGCGAGCTCGTCGAAGAGGTCGAGCGTCGCCAGGCCGCAGGCGGGCTGGATGCGCAGCGCGGCGGCGGCGTGCAGCGCGGCCGCGATCCCGAGCGGGCCGTCGAACGTCGACGCGACGTAGGGCTCCGCGCCCGAGGCGCGCACGAGCGACGCGCAGGCCAGCAGTCCCGAGATCCCCCCGCAGCGCGCGAGCTTCAGGCAGACGGCGTCGGCCGCGCCCGAGGCCAGCGAGCCGGGCTCGGCGGCGGTCTCGTCCATCGCGATCCGCACCGCGACGCGCTCGCGCACCTCGCGCAGCGCGGCGAGCCCGTGGACGGGCTCCTCGACGAGCTCGAGGCCGGCGGGGGCGAGCGCGTCGATCGCGCGGACGGCCTCGTCGGTGCTCCAGGCTCCGTTGGCGTCCAGGCGCAGCAGCGGGCCTGGGCCGAGCGCGGCGCGGACCGCGGCCACGCGGCCCGCGTCGTCGCCGGTGCCCACCTTGAGCTTGACGCAGCGAAAGCCCGCCCGGCCGGCGGCGCCGGCGCGCTCGGCGGCGCCCGCCCGGTCCTCGGCGCCGATCGTCGCGTTGACGACGACCTCGTCGAGGGCGTCGTCGGCGAGCAGCTCGGCCACCGGCCGACCGGCGCGGCGCCCGGCGCGGTCCCACAGCGCGAGGTCGACGGCGGCCAGCGCCTGGGGGAGGTCGTCGGCGGCGCGGCAGGCGTCCAGCAGCGTGCCGCCGTCGAGCGCGTCGCCGCTCTCGAGGATCGGACGGTAGGCCTCCAGGGCCGCGCGGGCGCGTGCGACCGGCACCCCGTCGTAGGGCTCGAGCGGGGCCGACTCGCCGCGGCCGGGCACGCCGTCGGCGCCCTCGATCGTCAGCTCGAGGATCTCGCGCTCGGCGATCTCGCCATAGGAGGTCGGCAGCGGCGAGCGCAGCCGCAGCGTGCGCTGCTCGACGGTCACGCGCATCGCCGAGACCACCGCCGCGCCGCGCCGTCAGCTCGCCAGCACGCCGGCGGCGAGCAGCACGCTGAAGGCGAGCTGCAGCATGCCCGTCCGCGCGAGCATCTCGTTGAGCGTCGGGCCGTCGGCGTGCTCGCGGACGGTCCGCGCCATGCGCACCGCGAGCGGCAGCGTCAGCCACGGCAGCAGAAGCCACGGCGACAGCGCGCCCAGCAGCACGGGCAGCGGGGCGACGGCGTAGGCGCCGTAGACCATGAGCGCGTAGATCGTCCGGCCGCGCTCGCGGCCCAGCCGGACGGCGAGCGTGCGCTTTCCGGCGCGCCGGTCGCTGTCCATGTCGCGGACGTTGTTGACGACGAGGATGGCCGAGGCCAGCAGCCCGACCGGCACGGCGAGGACGAACGCCTCCCACGGCCAGGCCTCCAGCTGCGCGAAGGCCGAGCCGGTGACGGCGACGAGGCCGAAGAAGACGAACACGAACAGCTCGCCGAGGCCCTCGTAGCCGTACGGCTTGGGCCCGCCCGTGTAGAGGACGCCGGCCGCGATCGACGCGACGCCGACGACGAGCAGCTCGACGCCGGCCACGGCGACGAGGTACACCCCGCACAGCGCCGCCAGGCCGAAGGTCACGTACGTCGCGACGAGCACCTGCCGCGGCGGGACGAGCCCGCCGGCGGTCACCCGCACGGGCCCGACGCGGTCCTCGGCGTCGGCGCCGCGGCGGGCGTCGGAGTAGTCGTTGGCGAGGTTCGTGCCGATCTGGATGAGGATCGAGCCCAGCAGCGCCGCGACGAACGCGCCGGGCCGGAACACGCCGCGCTGGACCGCGAGCGACGTGCCGACGAGCACCGGCGCGACGGCGGCCGGCAGCGTGCGGATGCGGGCCGCCATGAGCCAGATGCGCAGGCCGCTGCCGCGGACGGCGGTCGTCATCGCGCTCACGGCCTCTTGGGGAAGCGCGAGAAGTCGGGCGTGCGCTTCTCGCGGTACGCGTCGCGGCCCTCCTGCGCCTCGGGGTTCTCGTAGAAGAGGAGGTTGGCGTCGTGGGCGAGCTGCTGGATGCCGCTGAAGCCGTCCTCGGAGGCGTTGAAGCTCGCCTTGACGAGGCGCAGCGCGAAGGGCGACATCGCGAGCATCTCGCGACACCAGCCGACGGTCTCCTCCTCGAGCTGCGCGAGCGGCACGACCGTGTTGACGAGCCCCATCCGCAGGGCCTCGTCGGCGTCGTACTGGCGGCAGAGAAACCACATCTCCTTGGCCTTCTTCGGCCCGACGAGCGAGGCCAGCAGCCCCGCCCCGAAGCCGCCGTCGAAGGACCCGACGCGCGGCCCGACCTGGCCGAAGCGCGCGTTGTCGGCTGCGATCGACAGGTCGCAGACGAGGTGCAGGACGTGGCCGCCGCCGATCGCGAAGCCGGCGACCATCGCCACGACGGGCTTGGGCAGGCGGCGGATCTGGATGTGCAGGTCGGTGACGTGGAAGCGCCCGACGGCGCCGGCCGCGCCGGGCTCGGTGAGGTAGCCGGTGTCGCCCCGGACGTTTTGGTCGCCGCCCGAGCAGAACGCGAGCTCGCCCTCGCCGGTGAGGACGACGACGCCGACCGAGGTGTCCTCGCGGGCCTGCGTGAGCGCGTCGGAGATCTCGATGATCGTCTGCGGCCGGAAGGCATTGCGCACCTCCGGCCGGTCGATCGTGATCTTCGCGATCCCGTCCCCGCTGAGCTCGTAGCGGATGTCGGTGTACTCGCCTGCGCCCGGCGTCCACTCGATGGCCATGCGTGCAGGCTACTTTCCGTGGATGCTCGTCGAGTCCTGGCTCGCCCGCGCCGCCCGCACGCGACCTGAGGCGGTGGCGCTGCGCGCCGAGGACGGCAGCGCGACGTACGCCGAGCTGCACGCCGCCGCGGTGCTCGCCGCGCAGCGCCTCAGCGCGCTCGGCGTGCGGCCGGGCGACCGCGTCGGCATCGCGCTACCCGCGCGGCGGGCCTTCGCCGAGACGCTGCACGGCTGCCTGCTGCTCGGCGCCCCCGCCGTCCCGGTCGACCTGCGCCTGAAGCCCGCCGAGCGGCGCGCTCGGACGGGCGGCTGCGTGGCCGTCGTCTCCGAGCCGCTGGAGGGCCTCGCCGACGCCGGCGCGCCGATCGCCGCGACCCACGACCTCGACGCGCCGGCGATCGTCGTCCACACGTCCGGCACGACGAGCGGGCCGCGTCCGGTGGCGCTCACGTACGGCAACTGGCTGTGGAGCGCGCTCGGCTCGGCCGTCGCGCTCGGCGTCCGCCGCGACGACGTCTGGCTGTGCGCGCTGCCGCTCTCGCACGTCGGCGGGCTCTCGATCCTCCTGCGCAGCGCGATCTACGCCACGGGCGTCGTGCTGCACGAGCGCTTCGACGCCGAGGCCGCCGCCGACGAGGTCGCGACCCGGTCGACGCTCGTCTCGGTCGTGCCCACGACGCTCGCGCGCCTGCTCGACGCGGGCCTGCGCCACCCGCCGCGCCTGCGCGCGGCGCTCGTCGGCGGCGCGCCGATCGCGCCCGCGCTGCTGCGACGCGCGACGGCGGCCGGCATCCCGGCGATCGGCACGTACGGCCTGACCGAGGCCTGCTCGCAGGTGACCACCGGCGGGCCGGCGCTGTTCTGCACCCGGGTGCGGATCGGTCCCGCGCGCGAGATCCTCGTCGCCGGCCCGACGGTCGCGCCCGGCGCGCTCGGCGCCGACGGCTGGCTGCACACCGGCGACGAGGGGGCGCTCGACGCGGAGGGCCGGCTCACCGTCACCGGCCGCGCGGGGGACACGATCATCACGGGCGGCGAGAACGTCGCGCCGACCGAGGTCGAGACCGTCCTCGAGGGCCACCCGGCGGTCGCCGAGGCGCTCGTGCACGGCATCACCGACGACGAGTGGGGAGAGCGCGTCGTGGCGACCGTCGTGCTGCGCCCGGGGGCGACCGCAACAGAGGACGAGCTACGTGGTTATTGTCGTGCTCGGCTCGCGGGTTACAAGGTTCCACGAGCTGTCAGGTTCTCCCAGGGGTTGCCGAGGACGATCTCCGGGAAGCTGCTGCGCCGAACTCGGGAGGAATGAATGTCACGTGTGGTCCGTCGTCGCTCGTTGACCAGCGCCGCCGCTGTGGTGCTGGCGCTGGTCGTTCCCGCCGCCGCGCAGGCGGCGACGTACACGATCAAGCCCGGTGACGGCGCCTGCGCAAGCGGCGACCTCGCCTGCGGCGGGTTCGCCGAGGCGGCCGCGGTCGCGGCGCCGGGCGACGTCTTCCTCGTCTCCAGGGGCACGTACCCCGGCGCGAACTTCACGGTCGGCGACCTCGCGATCAAGGGCGAGCCCGGCGTGCTCGTCGCCGGCACGCTGCAGTTCTCCGGCGGCGGCCCGATCGTGCGGATGTCCGGCGTCAGCGTCGGCCAGGCCGCCTCGACCGGGCCCGGCCTGCTCGTCACGGGGACGTCGGGGATCGTGTTCACCGACGGGGTCATCGCCAGCGCCCACGACCACGGCATGTTCGTCTCCGGCGGCGCCGCGAACCAGCTCCGCCGCGCGATCGTCATCACCGGCGGCGCGCAGACGAGCGCGCTGAAGATCGACTCGACGACCGGGACGCCGGCCAAGGGCATCACGATCGACTCGTCGATCTTCATCGGCGGCGCGGCGGGCATCGACGCCAAGACCTCCAACAGCACCCTGCAGGCCGCCGCCGGCGACATCACGATCGAGGCGCGCCACGTGACGGCGGCCGGATCGACGTACGGCATCCGGCTGGACTCCAACACCGCGCAGGCTCCGCTGCTCGCCCCGGGCGTCGGCAACATCGTCGCCAACGTCCGCGACTCGATCGCGTTCAACAACACGACGAAGGCGTACCCCGGCGTCGCGGGCAGCGGGGCCAACATCGCCGCGATCAACTACGAGCGCACGATCATCACCGGCGACCGCGGCAGGCTGTTCGCCGACGCCGCCGGCGGCAACTTCCGCCTGCGGCCGGACTCCCCGGCGATCGGCCAGGGCGGCGTGACGGCCGGCGAGTCGGCGACCGACATCGACGGCCAGGACCGCTCCGCGGCCCCGACCGACCTCGGCGGCGACGAGTTCGTCAACGTCCCGCCGACCGCCAAGGTCAACGTCGAGACGAAGACGCCGCGCGCCGGGCGGGCGGTCGACTTCAACGCCTACGGATCGGTCGACCGCGAGAACAGCTACGGCGGCGGCATCGTGCAGTACCGCTGGACGTTCAGCGACGGCGCCACGCAGACCACGACCGGGCCGACGGCGAGCCACACGTTCGCCAAGGACGGCGACGCCTCCGTCTCGCTCGTCGTCGTCGATCGCCAGGGCGCCGCCAGCGCGCCGGCGGGGTCCACGTTCAAGGTCGCCGACGGCACGCCACCGACGGTGCTCATCGGCGCGCCCAAGAACAAGCAGAAGATCTCGCGCTACATCACGAAGACGACGACGAAGACCGTCAAGGGCAAGAAGCGCAAGGTCAAGCGGCGCACGCGCCGCAAGATCGTCTTCGCCGGCCTCTCCAAGGACGACAACGGGATCTCGCAGATCATCCTCACGCTCGAGAAGCTGACCGTGCGCGGCAAGAGCGTGAAGCGCAGCGAGCGGACGAGCGCGCGGTCCGCGGCGTCGGCTCCGCGCTGCTACTGGTTCAACCCGAAGAAGGGCGTCACCCGCCGGCGCTGCTCCAACCCGGCCGTCCTCTACGCCAAGCTCAAGAAGGGCGACAAGAACGGCGAGTGGAGCTACACGGTCAGGCGCAACCTCGCCAAGGGCGAGTACCGCCTGAGCGCCTACGGCGTCGACGCGACGGGCCTGCTCGGCAACGCCGGCGGCGGGAAGCTCGGGGTCGTCCGGTTCACCCTGAGGTAGATCCCTCCGAGCAGCGGCGGGCCAGCCGCGAGGCCTGGTCCGCCGCCGCGCGCGGCTGGGGCGCGCACCGCGCGGTCTTCCAGGCCGCGGCGCGGCCCGTGTCGGCCTGGATGGCCGACGCGATCGCGCCGCAGCCCGGCCACCGCGTGCTCGAGCTCGCGTCCGGCCCGGGCGACACCGGCTTTCTCGCCGCCGAGCTCATCCAGCCCGGCGGCACGCTCATCAGCTCCGACCTCGTCGAGGAGATGGTCGACCAGGCGCGCGCCCGCGCGCAGGAGCTCGGCGCCACCAACGTCGAGTTCCGGACGATCGACGCCGAGTGGATCGACATCCCGACGGCCGATCTCGACGGCGTGCTCGCGCGCTGGGTCTACATGCTGCTCGCCGACCCGGCGACCGCCCTGCGCGAGACGCGGCGCGTCCTACGCCCGGGCGGGCGCCTCGCGCTCGCCGCGTGGGCCGAGCCACGCGACAACCTCTGGGCGTCGGCGCCCGCGGCGGAGCTCCTGGCGATGGGCGCGATCGACCCGCCGGACCTCGACGCGCCGAACATGTTCGCCTTCCGCGACCCGCAGCGCATCGGCGAGCTGCTCGAGGAGACCGGCTTCACGGAGATCGCGATCGACCAGATCGCGATCGTCTTCCGCTACCCGAGCCTCGACGACTGGTGGGACGTCCAGCTGGACGTCTCGACGAGCCTGCCGCGCCACGTCGGCGCGCTGACCCCGGCGCGCCGCGACGACCTGCGCGACGCGATCGACGCGCGCCTGGCGCCGTTCGTCGCCGCCGACGGCTCGGTCGCGCTGCCGGGCCTCACGCACGTCGCGGCGGCGAGCGCGTAGCGCCGCGCTAGGGCGGGTCGATCACCTCGACCGCGCCGAAGCCCTTCAGCGGTCCGTCGACGAAGAAGATCTCGATGGTGATGTCCGGCTCGACGTGCGCCTGCGACAGGAAGGCGACGACGTCGCGGCCGGTGAGCTCCTTGATCGTCGCCTTGTAGCGCTCGGCCATGACGCGCTGGAAGTCCTCGCGCATCGCGATGACACGGTCGGGCTCTCCGCTGTCCATGATCGTCTGCTCGAGCGCGGTGAAGCCGCTGCCGCGCAGGACGACGACGATGATGTCGTCCAGCGCGTACGTCTTGGCCCGCATCGGCCCGCGCCCGTAGTGTTCGCGCAGCATCCCGACGAACGACGTCGAGATCGCTGCCAACAGACTTCCGCCCGCGAGGGTCGTCTCCGTCACGTGGCCTCTCCGCGTCCGTCCGGGGCTCGTTGGCACCCCTCGCGTCCGCTGACGCTGTCCATGGGCGTTCTTGGGCCCGGAGTCTCCCGGCCCCCTGGAACACCCCTCGGGGGAACTGTAGCTCAGCTTGCCGGGCCGAGGGTTCACATTTTGTGTGAGGCCGTTGCCCGCGCTAAGGTGGATGAACAGTGATCTCGTGTGCGGCCGCCGGTCGCGTCGGAGATCGCACCGCATCGAGCGGGACGGATCCGGGGTCGCATGTCGGCTCCTCATCAGGACCGTGGAACCCGACAGGCCATCCGAGCCCGGGAGTCCCGCTCTTGCACGCTGCTGATCCCCCCGCCGATCGACCCAGTGGCACCGCCGCCCCGCCGGGCGAGGTGGGGCCCCTGCGCCGCCGCCGGCGCCTGGTGACGCTCATGCGGTCGGCGCGCGAGCACCGCGACCGCGGCTCCGACGATCTCGTGCTGTCGCTCATGCTGCCCGGCGGCGGGCATGCTCCGGCGCGGGCCGGCGCGGCGCTCGCCGCGCTGTCGCGCGACCTCGAGCACGAGCAGCTCGGGCTGCTGCGGCTGCTCGTCGGCGAGCTCGTCTCCAACAGCGTCATCCATGGCGAAACCGGACCGTCCGACGAGTTGCGGGTCCGCATCACCGTCGATCGCGACAGCGTGCGCTGCGACGTTCGCGACTCGGGCCCGGGCTTCGCGGTTCCCGACCAGCTCGAGCCGCGCGACACCGGCGGGCTCGGCCTCGTGATCGTCGACCGGGCGAGCGAGCGGTGGGGCACGCGCGACGGCGGGCGCCACGTCTGGTTCGAGCTGGTGCGCGAGCACCCTCCGAGCAGGAGCCGGCGCCGCTAGGGGCCTCGTGGCCGGCCTCACAGCTCACCCCGGGCGGCTTCGGCCGCCGGCGATCCGCGACCTCCGGGCGCAGAGCGCCGCGCGAGCCAGGGTCCGCGCGAGCGCGCCGGCGGCTGCGCACCGGTCGGCGGCGCCGCAGTACCAGGGGGCGGTCCTTCCGGCGATCATCGCGGCCCTCTTCCTGTCGGTCATCCTGGCCGCCGCCTCGCTTCCGGCCGGCTCGGTGGTCCCGGGGCCCGGCTCGTTCGATCCAGCCTCCGACGAGCCCTGGCCCTTCGCGCGCGGTGGACCCCCGGCCGCCGAGAAGGCGGGCTCGCCGGGTGTCGCCGCCGAGCCCGGCGCCGGCGCGAAGCCCGGCGCCGCGACGAAGCCCGGCGCGGTGCCCAAGACGAGGTTCGTGCGCGTGCGCAAGGGCGAGACCGCGGACGCCATCGCCACGCGGGCGGGCGTCTCGCTGAAGACGATCGGGCAGCTCAACCCGAGCCGCGACCTCGAGGCGCTGAAGCCCGGGCAGTACCTCAAGCTGCCGCGCTGACCGGCGGGGCGGGCGCCCCGCGGGCGGCCCGGAGCCGGGCCGCCGCAGCGCGCCTCGCTCGGGGCGGAGCGCCCACTAGGATCCGCCGCATGTACTACGACGACGACGCAGACCTCGGCCTCCTCGACGGCAAGACCGTCGCCATCATCGGCTACGGCTCGCAGGGCCACGCCCACTCGCTGAACCTCAAGGACTCGGGCGTGAGCGTCGTCGTAGGCCTGCGCGAGGGCTCGGCCTCGGCCGCCAAGGCCGCCGACCACGGGCTCGAGGTGCTGCCCGTCGCCGACGCCGCCAGCCGCGGCGACCTCGTGATGCTGCTCGTGCCCGACGAGCTGCACCGCGCCGTCTACGACGGCGAGGTGCGCGACGGGATCGCCGAGGGCAACATGCTGCTCTTCGGGCACGGCTTCTCGGTCCACTACGGCGAGGTCGAGCCGCCGGCCGGCGTCGACGTCGCGCTCGTCGCGCCGAAGGGCCCGGGCCATCTCGTCCGCCGCCAGTACCTCGAGGGCTCCGGCGTGCCGGGGCTCGTGGCGATCCAGCAGGACGCGACCGGCAACGCGAAGGCGCTCGCGCTCGCCTACGCGAAGGGCATCGGATGCACGCGCGGCGGGGTCATCGAGACGTCGTTCAAGGACGAGACGGAGACCGATCTCTTCGGTGAGCAGGCGGTCCTCTGCGGCGGCGCCTCCGAGCTCGTCCAGGCCGGCTTCGAGACGCTCGTCGATGCCGGCTACGACCCGAAGATGGCGTACTTCGAGTGCCTCCACGAGCTCAAGCTCATCGTCGACCTCATGTACGAGAAGGGCCTGGCGGGGATGCGCTACTCGATCTCCAACACCGCCGAGTACGGCGACTACACGCGCGGCCGGCGCGTCATCACCGAGGACACGCGCGCGAGCATGAAGCAGATCCTCGCCGAGATCCAGTCCGGCGACTTCGCCCGCGAGTGGATCGCCGAGAACCGGGCCGGGCAGGAGAACTTCAAGCGGATGCGCGCCGAGCAGGCCGTCTCGAAGGTCGAGACGACGGGCAAGGACCTGCGGGCGATGATGGACTGGATCGACACCGACTTCAGCGAGTAACCGACCGGCTAGACTCAGCCGGGCCGTCGCGACTGGCGTTCGGGTGGAGCACACCACCGGGGAGCGGCGGAGCGAGATCGCCGCCGCGCGCCTGGGCAAGGACCTTCACCCGCGACCCAGGACGTCTGCCCATGACGACGAGCATGCAGCTGCAGATCCCCAACGCCATGAAGCCCTCCGACGGCCGGTTCGGCTGCGGGCCCTCAAAGGTCCGCGCGGAGCAGCTCGCCGCGCTGGCCGGCGAGCACGCCGCGCTGCTGGGGACGTCGCACCGCCAGGCGCCCGTCCGCGCGCTCGTCGGGCGCGTGCGCGCCGGCCTGGCCGAGCTGCTGGGCGCTCCCGAGGGCTATGAGGTCGCGCTCGGCAACGGCGGCACGACGGCGTTCTGGGACGCGGCCGCGCTGTCGCTCGTGCGCGAGCGCTCGCTGCACCTGACCTACGGGGAGTTCAGCCGCAAGTTCTCCGACGTGACGCGCCGGGCCCCGTTCCTCGCCGAGCCGATCGTCGTCGAGGCGGCCGCGGGCGACGCGCCCGAGCCGGCCGGCGATCCCGCCGCCGACGCGATCTGCTGGGCGCACAACGAGACCTCGACCGGGGTCATGGTCCCCGTGCGCCGGCCCGACGGCGCCGGCGACGCGCTCGTCCTCGTCGACGCCACCTCGGGCGCGGGCGGGCTGCCGCTCGACGCCGCGCAGGCCGACGCCTACTACTTCGCCCCGCAGAAGAGCTTCGCCTCTGACGGCGGGCTCTGGCTCGCGCTGCTCAGCCCGGCGGCCGTCGGGCGCATCGAGGAGATCGCCGCGACGGACCGCTGGATCCCGGACTTCCTCAGCCTCGACGTCGCGCTTGCCAACGCCCGCCAGGACCAAACGCTCAACACTCCCGCGCTCGCGACGCTGGTCATGCTCGCCGAGCAGGTCGACTGGATGCTCGGCCACGGCGGCCTGGACTGGTGCGTGCGGCGGACCACCGCCTCCTCGCGGCACCTGTACGACTGGGCCGAGCGGTCGGACTACGCGACCCCGTTCGTGCGCGACGCGCGCAAGCGCTCGCTCGTCGTCGGCACGATCGACCTCGACGACGGCGTCGACGCGCCGCTCGTCGCGGCGACGCTGCGCGCCAACGGCATCGTCGACGTCGAGCCGTACCGCAAGCTCGGGCGCAACCAGCTGCGGATCGCGATGTTCCCGGCGATCGAGCCCTCCGACGTGGAGGCGCTGACCGCCTGCGTCGACTGGGTCGTCGAGCGGATCGAGGCCGGCTGATGGCCGAGCGCGTGATCGTCGCCGAGGCGATCGGCGACTCCGGGGTCGGGCTCCTGCGGGACGCGGGCTTCGAGGTCGAGCTCGGAATCGGCTGGTCGCGCGAGGAGCTGGCCGAGCGGATCGGCGACGCCGACGCGATCCTCATCCGCTCCGCCACGCAGCTCGACGCCGAGCTGCTCGGGCGCGCCGGACGGCTGCGCGCGATCGCCCGCGCCGGGGTCGGGATCGACAACATCGACGTCGCGGCGGCGACCAAGCGCGGCATCATCGTCGCCAACGCCCCCCGCTCGAACATCGTCACGGCGGCCGAGCACACGATGGCGCTGCTGCTCGCGCTCGCGCGCAACATCCCGCAGGCGCACGGCGCGCTGATCGCCGGGCGCTGGGAGCGCAAGAGCTTCACGGGCACCGAGCTCATGGACAAGACGCTCGGCATCCTCGGCTTCGGGCGCATCGGCCAGCTCGTCGCCGAGCGCGCGAAGGGCTTCGGCATGCGCGTCATCGCCTACGACCCGTACGTCGCAGCGGAGCTCTACGCCAACCTCGGCGTCGAGAAGTGCGACTCCTCGGACGCCCTCTACGCGGAGGCGGACTTCATCACGGTCCACCTCCCGAACACGGCCGAGACCGACGGCTGGCTCGACGCGGAGGCCTTCGCGAAGATGCGCGACGGCGTGCGGATCCTCAACGTCGCGCGCGGCTCGCTCATCGTCGACGACGACCTGCGCGCGGCCCTCGACAGCGGCAAGGTCGCCGGCGCCGCGCTCGACGTCTTCCGCGCCGAGCCGATCACCGACCACCCGCTCTTCGGCTATCCGAGCGTCATCGTCACGCCGCACCTCGGCGCCTCGACGACCGAGGCGACCGACCGGGCCGGCTTCCAGGCCGCCGAGCAGATCGTCGCGGCCCTGCAGGGCGGCAGCGTCACGACCGCGGTCAACGCGCCGGCGATCAAGCCCGAGGACCTCGAGGTGCTCGGCCCGTTCCTGCCCCTGTGCCGCCAGCTCGGCCGGCTCGGCGCCGGCCTGGCGCTCTGCGGCTCGATCGAGCGCATCGAGATCGAGTGCAACGGGCGCATCGCCGAGCGCGACACGCGCCCGCTGGGCACCGCCGTCCTGCTGGGCATCCTGCAGGGGCACACCGAGGAGTCGGTCAACGCCGTCAACGCCCCGTCGATCGCCGAGGAGCGCGGGATCGAGATCATCCAGTCGCGCAGCAGCGTCGCGCGCGACTTCACGGACCTCGTCCGCGTGATCGTGCATTGCGGCGGCGATACGACGGTCGTCGCCGGGACGACGATCGGGCGGCGCAACCGCCCGCACCTCCTGCAGGCCTGGGGCCAGCGCTTCAACCTCCAGCTCGAGCCCCACCTCACGCTGTTTCGCTACGCCGACGTGCCCGGCGTCATCGGGCTCGTGGGCACCGTCTTCGGACGCCACGACGTCAACATCGCCTCCGCCGCGGTCGGCCACTCGCCCGACAACGGCAACGGCGGCCATGCGGTCATGGTCCTCACGACCGACGCCCCCGTCCCGCAGGAGCTCGTCGACGAGATCGTCGGCTCCTCGGACAACTTCGTCGACGGTCGCACGGTCGCGCTGGGCTGAGGCCGCCGCCGCCGCGGATCGATCGCCCGAGACCAGCCCGACACCGGGCGACCGGACCGCTCCGCACCGCCGGACCGCCGGGCCAGGCGGCACCGCGGGCCGGGCAGTTCGCCGGGGGGCGGGCGGCACCTCGGGCCGGGCAGTTCGCCGGGGGGCGGGCGGCACCTCGGGCCGGGCAGTTCGCCGGGGGGCGGGCTGCACCGAGGGACGGACGGCAGCACCGAGCGTCCGGACCGCCGGGGCCGGCGGCACGACCGGCAGTTGGGGGTGTGTTCGCGCGCGGTGCCAGCGGCTGCTAGCGCCGGCGCTAGCAGGGACTACCACGGCGCGGACGAACCCCTCGGACCGCGCGCCCCGCCGCGATCGCGCCGGCCCACCACGGCGACCGCGCGCCCCGCCGCGATCGCGCCGGCCCGCCACGGCGACCGCACGCCCCGCGCGGATGCGCGACCATGCGGCGCGCATGAGCCACCACGCCGACGATCCCTGGTGGCGCGACGCGGTCGTCTACCAGGTCTACCCGCGCTCCTTCCAGGACGCGGACGGCGACGGCGAGGGCGACCTGCGCGGGATCGCGGCGCGGCTGGACCACATCCGCGATCTCGGCGCCGACGCGCTCTGGCTGTCGCCGGTCTACCCGTCGCCGATGGCCGACGGCGGCTACGACGTCGCCGGCTACGAGGACGTCGACGCGCGCTTCGGCACGCTCGCCGACGCCGACGCGCTCATCGCCGCTGCGCACGAGCGCGGCCTCAGGCTGCTCATGGACGTCGTGCCCTGCCACACGTCGATCGAGCACCCGTGGTTTCGCGAGCACCCCGAGCGCTACGTGTGGGCCGACGGCGACGCGCCGCCGAACAACTGGCTGGCGTCCTTCGGCGGGCGCGCGTGGTCGCGTGACCCGCGCTCCGGGCGCTGGTACCTGCATTCGTTCTATCCCGAGCAGCCTGACCTCGACTGGCGCCGCGAGGACGTCCGCGAGGCGGTCGGCGCGGCGCTGCGGTTCTGGCTGGCGCGCGGGGTCGACGGGTTCCGGCTCGACGCGATCGACCGGCTGCTCAAGGATCCGCGGCTGCGCGACGACCCGCCCGCGAGCGCGCCGCCGGCGCTGCCCGAGCACGCCGACGCCGGAGCGCTCGAGCACGTCCACAGCCGCGACGCGCCGGACATCGGCCTGGCGCTCGCGGCGCTGCGCGCGGCCGCCGGCCCCGAGACGCTGCTCGTCGGCGAGGTCTACCTGCCGGCCGCGGGCCTGGCGCCGTACCTCGAGCACGTCGACACCGCGTTCGCCTTCGAGTTGCTGCACGCGCCCTGGGACGCGGCGTCGATCCGAGCCGCGATCGAGGCCGCGCTCGCTGCCGGCGGCGACGCCGGCCGGATCGCGTGGGTGCTCTCCAACCACGACTTCCCGCGCCTGCCCGACCGCGTCGGCGAGCGCAACACGCGCGCTGCCGCGCTGCTCGCGCTCACGCTGCCCGGCCCCGTCTTCGTCTACCAGGGCGACGAGATCGGCATGGCCGACGGCCCCGGCGGCGACCCGCCGCACGATCGCGCGGGTCGCGATCGCCACCGCCACCCGATGCGCTGGGACGACGACGCGCCACACGGCGGCTTCAGCCCGCCCGGCGCGACCCCATGGCTGCCGGCGATCGAGGTGCGTGCCGGCGGCGTCGCCCAGCAGGCGGCCGACCGGGACTCCGTCCTGAGCCTGTACCGCGACCTCATCGCACGGCGCCGCGCGCTCGGTGCCGGCCTGCGGTTCGTCGACGACGCGGCCGACGGCGTCCTGGCCTACCACCGCGGCGAGGATCATCTCGTCGCGCTCAACGTCGGCGACGTCCCGCGTCCGGCGCCGCCGGCGGGGGCCGTCGTGCGCGCGACGCACGCCGCGCGCCACCCCGCGGGCTCTGCCGCGCCGGCCCAGTTGCTGCCAGGAGAAGGCGTGCTCACACGAATCTGAAATCGTGTGCTTCGCAACAAGCGAGCCGGGGTATGAGGCTCGCATGCCGAGGGGGCTCGCCGTGGCGATCGCATCGATCCTTGCCGTCTGCGGCATCGCGGCCTGCGGTGGCGGGGACTCGTCGGGCGGCGCCGTCGAGCTGCGCTGGTTCATCTTCAACGAGCCCAGCGGCGGCCCCCAGAAGGTCGCCGACCGCTGCTCGCAGCAGTCGAACGGTCGCTACCGCGTCAAGTTCGAGTACCTCCCAGCCCAGGCCGACCAGCAGCGCGAGCAGCTCGTGCGCCGCCTGGGCGCCAAGGACACGTCGCTGGACCTGCTCGGCCTCGACGTCGTGTGGACCGGCGAGTTCGCCAACGCCGGCTGGCTCGCGCCGGTTCCGGCGGCCACGGAGCGGGCGGTGACCGAGAACGTCTTCGACTCGGTGCTGACGAGCGCGCGCTTCGAGGATCGCCTCGTCACGGTGCCGATCTGGTCCAACACCCAGCTGCTGTGGTATCGCAAGGACCGCGTCCCGCAAGCGCCGAAGACGTGGGACGAGATGATCGACGTGGCCGAGCGGCTCGGCTCGGCCAAGGGGCGCATCCAGATCCAGGGCAACCGCTACGAGGGCCTCGTCGTGCTCGTCAACCAGCTCATCGAGTCGGCCGGCACGTCGTTCCTCGCCGGCCCGAAGGAGGTCAAGCTCGAGCGCGAACCCACCGAGAAGGCGCTGTCGATCCTCGGGCGGCTCTCGCGCTCCAAGGTCGCTGCCCCGAACATCACGACGTCGACCGAGGACAGCGCGCGGCTGGGCTTCGAGGCCGGCAACTCGACCTTCCAGATCAACTACCCGTTCGTCTATCCGTCGGCGAAGAGCAACGCGCCGAAGGTCTTCAGGCAGATGGCCGCCGCGCAGTATCCGGCGGTCGACGCCGGCAACCCGAGCAAGCCGCCGATCGGCGGGATCAACATCGGCGTGTCGGCCTTCTCGAAGCATCGCGCCGAGGCGTTCGAGGCGATCGAGTGCCTCGTCAAGCCCGACAACCAGCTCGAGATCGCGGAGCTCGGCGGGCTGCCGCCGGTGCGCTCGGACCTCTACGACCGGCCCGAGATCGAGAAGGCCTATCCCGGCTTCGCCAACGAGATCCGCGAGTCGATCAAGAACGCCGCCCCGCGCCCCTCTGAGTCGCCCGCCTACCAGGACCTCTCGCTGGCGATCCAGCGCGCCGTGCATCCCACGACGAAGATCGACCCCGAAGATCCCGGCGCGACGTACGACGAGCTGCGCAAGAACGTCGAGAAGGCCGTCAAGCGCGAGGGCCTGCTGTGACCGCCGTCCCCGCCGGCACGAAGAAGGTCTCAAAGCGCGGAGGTCCGCGGCAGACGACCGACCGGACGAAGGCCGAGCGCAGGCTCGCCCTCAGGCTCTGCGCGCCGGCCGTCATCGTGATGCTGCTCGTCACGGTCTATCCGATCCTCTACGCGATCGTCCTGTCGGTGCAGAAGGTCGACCTGCGCTTCCCGGAGGAGAGCGGCTTCGTCGGCCTGGCCAACTACCAGGCCGTGCTGAGCTCGCCGCTGTGGTGGCAGGACCTCTTCAACACAACGCTCGTCACCGTCATCTCCGTCGCGATCGAGCTCGTGCTCGGCATGATCCTCGCGCTCGTCATGCACCGCGCCCTCTTCGGCCGCGGGCTCATCCGCACGTCGGTGCTCATCCCGTACGGGATCGTCACCGTCGTCGCCGCGTTCGCGTGGTTCTTCGCCTTCGACCCCAGCAGCGGGTTCGTCAACCAGCTACCGCTGATCCCCGACGACAAGTCCTGGTTCGGCGAGCGCGGCAGCGCGTTCAGCGTCATCATCATGACCGAGGTCTGGAAGACGACGCCGTTCATGGCGCTGCTGCTGCTCGCGGGGCTGGCGACGATCGACGAGGGCCTCTATGAGGCGGCGAAGATGGACGGCGCCAGCGCCGTGCAGCGCTTCTTTCGCATCACGCTGCCCCTGCTCAAGCCGGCGCTGCTCGTCGCGCTGCTGTTCCGCACGCTGGACGCCTTCCGCGTCTTCGACTCGATCTTCGTCATGACGCGCGGCTCGCAGGACACCGAGTCGGTCTCGATCCTCGGCTACAACCAGCTCATCTCGCGGTTGAACCTCGGCCTCGGGTCGGCGGTCTCGGTGCTCATCTTCGTGCTCGTGCTCATGATCGCCTTCGTCTTCGTCCGCGGCTTCGGCACGGCGGTTCCCGGTCAGGGAGACGACGACTAGATGCAGGACCGCAGCTCGCGCGCATATCTCGGGTGGACCGCCGGCCTGCTCGTCGTCGTCTTCTACGCGATGATCCCCGTCCTCTGGCTCGTCTCGCTGTCGTTCAAGACGCCGTCGACGGTCAGCGACAAGAAGTTCTTCCCGAGCGAGGTCACGCTGGAGAACTACACGGCGCTGTTCCAGGGCGGGCTGGACTCCCCGCTGCTGCGGCCGCTCATCAACTCGATCGTCATCGCGCTCGTCGCGACGACGATCGCGGTGACGCTCGCCGCCTTCACCGCCTACGCCATCGCGCGCCTGGACTTCCCGGGCAAGAGGATCATCCTCGCCGGTGCCCTGGCGATCGCGATGTTCCCGCCGATCTCCGTCGTCGGCCCGCTCTTCGACATGTGGCGCGCGCTCGGGCTCTACGACACCTACGCCGGGCTCATCATCCCGTACCTGACCTTCGCGCTGCCGCTGGCGATCTACACGCTCGTGGCATTCTTCAGGGAGATCCCGTGGGAGCTCGAGCAGGCCGCCCAGGTCGACGGCGCCACGCCCTGGCAGGCCTTCCGCCGGATCATCCTGCCGCTCGCCGCGCCCGGCGTCTTCACGGCCGCGATCCTCGTCTTCATCTTCGCGTGGAACGACTTCCTCTTCGCGATCACGCTCACGTCGTCGGACTCGGCGCGAACCGTGCCGGCGGCGCTGGCGTTCTTCACGGGCGAATCGCAGTTCACGGCGCCGACCGGCAACATCGCGGCCGCGGCCGTCCTCGTGACGATCCCGATCATCATCTTCGTGCTCATCTTCCAGCGCCGCATCGTCGCCGGGCTCACGGCAGGCGCCGTCAAGGGATAGGAGAACTCCCAATGGCCGACATCAAGCTGCAGGACATCACCAAGCGCTACGCCGACGGCACCGAGGCCGTCAAGAAGATGAACCTCGAGATCAAGGACGGCGAGTTCATGATCCTCGTCGGCCCGTCGGGCTGCGGCAAGTCGACGGCGCTGCGGATGATCGCCGGCCTGGAGGACATCTCCGAGGGCGAGCTGTCGATCGGCGACCGCGTCGTCAACAACCTCGCCCCGCGCGATCGCGACATCGCGATGGTGTTCCAGAACTACGCGCTGTACCCGCACATGACCGTGCGCGAGAACATGGGCTTCGCGCTGAAGCTCGCCAAGGTCGACCAGGCCGAGATCGACCGCAAGGTGCAGGAGGCGGCGAAGGTCCTCGACCTCACCGAGCACCTGGACCGCAAGCCGTCCAACCTCTCCGGCGGCCAGCGCCAGCGCGTGGCGATGGGCCGCGCGATCGTGCGCGATCCGCAGGCCTTCCTCATGGACGAGCCGCTGTCGAACCTCGACGCGAAGCTGCGCGTGCAGATGCGCACCGAGGTCGCGCGCCTGCAGCGCGACCTCGAGACGACGACCGTCTACGTCACCCACGACCAGACCGAGGCGATGACGCTCGGCGACCGCGTCGCGGTCATGCGCTCCGGCGTCCTGCAGCAGGTCGACACGCCGCGCAACCTCTACAACGCCCCGGTCAACATCTTCGTGGCGGGCTTCATCGGCTCTCCCGCGATGAACTTCTTCTCGGGCTCGATCTCCGGCGGGCGCCTCGAGCTGCCGTTCGCCGAGCTCGACGTGCCCGACGGGGTCTCGCACACGGGCGACGTCATCGTCGGCATCCGCCCGGAGGACTTCGAGGACGCGAGCCTCGCGCCCCCCGACCACCCCGAGGGCGTCGAGTTCGAGGCGCCGATCGAGGTGGTCGAGTCGATGGGCTCGGAGATCTACGTCTACTTCTCGTTCGAGGGCGGCGAGGTCAGCTCCGACGAGCTCGCCGAGCTCGCCCGCGACGCGGGCGTCGCCAATACCCCGGGCGCCGGAGGCGCGGGCCAGGCCGTCGCCCGCCTGAACCCCGAGTCCGAGGTTCGCGTGGGCGAACGCGCGAAGCTGTGGTTCGACGGCGCCAAGCTACATCTCTTCGACCCCTCCGACGGCGCCAACCTCGGGGGCTCGGACAAGCAGCGCAAGCAGGCCGCCAGGGTGACCGAGAGCGCCGAGCGGGCCGAGGCCACGAAGGAGCCGCCCGAGCGCGCCGAGACCGAGCAGGACGGCGACACGGCTCCCGAATAGCGCCGGGCAGGCCGGACCCGCACAGCGCCCCGGACGGTCGCGCTCAGCGCCCGCGCCGGACGCGCTCGATCGCCTCGTCGCTCCACTCCTGCGTGCGCATGACCCGGTAGCGCTCGCCCGACAGGCGCAGGTAGGCGTCGGTCTCCGTCTCGCGCCGGCCGACGAGGTCGGCGTCGCGCAGGATCCCGACGACCGGGATGTACTCCTCCTCGTACCAGCGCAGCGCGGTCTGACGGCGGTCGAAGTAGCGCTCGTCGTGCTGGCTGAGCCGGAAGCCCCAGGCCTCGACGCCCTCGGCGAGCGCGCCGTACTGCATCGGGTCAGTCAGGGAGATGCGCTCGCGCGCGGCCGGCGGCAGCGGCACGCGCTCGTGGAAGAGCCGCTCGTGGCTCTTGAGCGGCAGGTCGCCGAGCGTCATCGAGCTGTCGGCGGCGACGCGCGTGACCACCTCGACGACGCGCCCGTGGATGACGTCGCGGCGCTGCTCGCGCGCGACGGCCACGCGATGGTGGCCGTCACGGACGAAGTGCAGCTCGCCGATGCGGTACACGTCGATCGCGGGCAGCGAGACGCCGCGCCGCGACGCCTCGGCGATGCGCTCGAAGCGCGCCCGCGCGCGCGACGACGTCGGGCGAAACTCGCGGTCGAACTCCGTGCGGCGGTCGACGGTGCCGACGACGGAGTCGATCGCGATCGTCTGCTCGCCGAGGTCGCGCTCGCCGACGCGGCCGAGCGCGTCGACGACCTCGTCGAAGGAGAGCATGACGTCGACGTCGCCGGACTCCAGGCGCAACAGCGAGCTCAGCTGGGCGAAGACGCGGCGGCGCCGAGCGCGCAGGAAGTCGTCCTGGGCGTCCTGCGAAGGTAACCCGGTGTCGCGCGCCATCGCCGTACATGCTCTCACCCCGTCGCGGCGGCATCATTTAGCCTTCAGCAAGGGAGCACCACACCTCATGAGCAGCCACGAGCACGACACCAACCGCGTCCGGATCTTCGACACGACGCTGCGCGACGGCGAGCAGTCGCCCGGGATCTCGCTGAACACCGGCGAGAAGCTCGAGATCGCCCACCAGCTCGCGCGCCTGGGCGTGGACGTCATCGAGGCCGGCTTTCCGATCGCCTCGCCCGGCGACTTCGAGGCCGTCGAGGCGATCGCCCGAGAGGTGCAGGGCCCGATCGTCGCCGGCCTCGCTCGTGCTCAGGCCCCCGACGTGGAGGCCGCCGCGCGAGCGGTGCGCGACGCCGAGCGACCGCGCATCCACACGTTCATCTCGACGTCGGACATCCACATCGTCCACCAGTTCCGCTCGACGCGCGAGGATGTCCTCGCGCAGGCGCGCGCGGCGGTCGCGCATGCCAGGTCGTTCGTCGAGGACGTCGAGTTCTCGCCGATGGACGCCACCCGCGCCGACCTCGAGTACACGGCCGAGGTGTGCGCCGCGGCGATCGAGGAGGGCGCGACGACGATCAACATCCCCGACACGGTCGGCTACACGACGCCCGAGGAGTACACGGCCTACATCGAGGGCCTGTACCGCCTCATCCCCGACCTGCGCGACGTCATCGTCTCGACGCACTGCCACGACGATCTCGGCCTCGCCGTCGCGAACTCCTATGCGGGCCTGCTCGCCGGAGCGCGCCAGGTCGAGTGCGCCGTCAACGGGATCGGCGAGCGCGCCGGCAACGCGTCGCTCGAGGAGATCGTGATGCTCCTGCACACGCGCGGCGACGCGTCGGGCCTGCACACGACCGCGGTCACGACCGAGATCGCCCGCACGTCGCGGCTCGTCTCGCGGCTGACCGGCTACGTCATCCAGCCCAACAAGGCGATCGTCGGGCGCAACGCCTTCGCGCACGAGTCGGGGATCCACCAGGACGGCGTCATCAAGGAGCGCACGACGTACGAGATCATGGACGCCACGAGCGTCGGCCTCGACGCGAACTCGCTCGTGCTCGGCAAGCACTCCGGCCGCGCGGCGCTCAAGCAGACGCTCGCCGCGCTGGGCTTCGTCATCGACGGCGCGGCGCTCAACACCGCCTTCAAGCGCTTTAAGGAGATCGCGGACAAGAAGAAGCAGGTCACCGCCATGGACCTCGAGGCGCTCGTCACCGACGACCTGCGCGACGAGCTGGCGAGCTACATGCTGGCCTCGTTCGAGGTCGAGGCGGGCTCCGAGCGCGCGCCGAGCGCGCGCGTCGACGTGACGCTGCCCGACGGCTCGACCGCGTCGGCGGAGGCCTCCGGCGACGGTCCGATCGACTCGATCTTCAAGGCGATCAACGCCGCGACGGACATCGACGCGCAGCTGCGCTCGTTCCGCGTCGACGCCGTCACCGGCGGGCAGGACGCGCTCGGCGAGACGTCGGTCGTCCTCGAGTACGAGGGCCAGTCGGCCTCCGGCCAGGGCGTCGCGACGGACATCATCGAAGCCGCCGGGCGCGCCTACGTGCGAGCGCTCTCCAACGCCGTGCGCAAGGCGCAGGCGGCGGCCGACAGCGTCGACCTCGGGGCGAGCGAGCCGGTCGCGACCCCGTAGGTCGCGGGCGCCGCCGCGGCGGCGCGCCGTCGCGCGGACGCGCCGCGGCGGGCCGGCGCGGGCGGCGGCTCAGCCGGCGGGGGCGCCGATCGCCAGGCCCTGCGCGTAGCCGCCGGCGAGGACCTCCTCGCGCAGGCTTCCGTCCATGAGGTTGGGGCCCATGACCTGCGCGATCTCCTGCGCGGGCCCGATCATGCGCACCTTCGCGCCGCGGCTGCGCAGCGCGAGCGTCTCGAGCGCGGCGGTGCTGCCGGCGAGGGCGCGCAGCATCCCGAAGGGCGAGGCCAGCGCGATGTCGAGGCTCATGATCGGGTTCAGGCAGAGCACCTGCGTCGCGCGGCCGGCGGGCGCGGTGTCGAGGTTCGTGTTGCTCCACACGCCCCCGTCGACGTACTCGCGGTCGCCGATCCGCACCGGGGCGAAGATCCACGGCACCGAGCAGGACGCCTGCACGGCTTCGGCGACGCTGGCCTCGGGGGCGCCGGGCGCGCCGAAGACGACGCGCCGCCCGCTGCCCCGATCGACGGCGACGACGCGCAGCCGCCCGTCGAAGCGCGCGCCGGCCGTCTCGACGCCGTCGCGGACCGCCTCCAGGGAGGTGTCGGTGCCCGGCACCCGCCCGAGCAGGGCCGCCCGCAGCGCCGTGCTGCCGTTCGCGCCGGCGGCGAGCGCCATCGGGGCCAGCGGCGTCGCCGCGGCGCCGGCGAGGCGCACCGCCTCGCGCGCGAGGGTCTGCAGCATCGTGCGCGGAAGCGGCAGCCACTGCGCCGCGAGTCGCGACGAGCCCTCGGAGGCGACGTCGCCGCTCGTGTCGCCGGCGGGCAGGCCGAGCCGGTCGCCCGCTGCGCTCGGGCGGCGCGGCCGCTGCCCGGCGACGAGCGCCGCCGCGACGAGCGAACCCGCCGACGTGCCGATGAGCGACTCCGTCGTGCGGAAGTCGTGGCCGCTGATGTCCTCGATGCCGGCGAGCAGCCCGCTCATCCAGGCCTCGCCGAGCGTTCCGCCGCTCGCGAGCACGAGGACGTCCGGTGCCAGGAAGGGCGATTCCACCACGCGATGAGGCTACTGAGCGCCGCGAGCGGTCGATGCGATGCCGGCGAGCCCGCCATCGGACCGATCGGAAGCTCGCCATCTGTTCAGGTTGGGACCCCGGGCCATTGCAAAGATGTCCTACCTTTCCTAACCTCTGTCCACGAGTCGAGGTCGAAAGCTGACTTCGGCGGCGGACGATCCGACAGAGACAAGGATGCCGACGTACGATCGCCCATCACGCAGAGTCGAACGTCACGCGCGCCTCCCCGGCGCGCGGCTCTCGGCGACCCGATCGGCCAGGAGCAGCTGATGTGGCCATCCGCCCCGGGGGGACGGCGGGTCGCGACCGCGGTCCACCGGCTCGGCCGCGCCGCGCCGTGGACGTCGGCCGACAAGCACGAGCCGGCGCTCGTCGGCGGATTCGACCTCGCCTACCGCACGCCGCGCAAGATGCCCGAGCCCGCGCCCGTCTCGCGGCGGCGCCGCCGGGGCTGGTGGCTGTTCGCGCTGGACCTGGTCATGCTCTGCCTGGCGATCGGCGCCAACGCCGTCGGCGCCTCCGCCGCGGCGGCCTCGACCGGTCCCCGGATCTGGCTCGCGCTCTACCTGCTGCTGACGGTCGCCACGATCGCGGTGCGCCGCGGCTATCGCTTCCAGCTGAAGACCTCGCCGTTCGAGTACGTCGGCCGCATCATCGGCGCCACCGCCCTGTCGGCGACGCTCATCATCGCCGCGCGCGTCGTGCTGGACCCCGATCCGGCCGCCGCCGCGCAGGTCGTGCGCATCTGGGCCTTCTCGACGGTCTACCTCATCGGCGGCCGGATCGCCGCTGACCTCGCCTTCCACCGGACGGCCACCGGCGGGCTCAACACGCTCATCGTCGGCTCGGGCGAGATCGGCAACACGCTGGCCCGCCGGCTCGTCGAGCGTCCCGAGCTCGGGCTGCGCCCGATCGGCTTCCTCGACAACGACCCCCTCATCGACGGCCGCGACGAGTCGCACGGCGTCGCCGTGCTCGGCGGCAGCTGGGAGCTCGAGGACATCGTCCACCGGCACGCGGTCGAGCACGTCATCGTGGCGTTCTCCAAGTCGCCGCACCACGTCACGCTCGGCATCGTGCGGCGCTGTCGCGCGCTCGGGCTCGACGTCTCGCTCGTGCCGCGCCTGTTCGAGGAGATGTCGCGCCGCGTCACGATCGAGCACGTCGGCGGGATCGCGCTCGCGCGCGTCGATCGCACCGACCCCCGGGGCTGGCAGTTCGAGCTCAAGTACGCGATCGACCGCGTCGTCGGCCTGTCGCTGCTCGCGCTCACCGCTCCGCTCATGCTCGTCGTCGCGCTCGCGGTGAAGCTCAGCTCGCCCGGCCCCGTCTTCTATCGCCAGCGGCGCGTGGGGCTCGACGATCGCGAGTTCGACATCCTGAAGTTCCGCACGATGCGGCTCGGCGAGGATCGCGAGGGGGAGGCGGCCGAGTGGGTCGCGCAGGCGCTCGGCGGCGAGGAGGCGCCCGAGAGCTCCGAGGACCGCCGCACGCCCGTCGGCCGCGTGCTGCGCCGCACCTCGCTGGACGAGCTGCCGCAGCTGCTCAACATCGTGCGCGCGGAGATGTCGTTCATCGGACCGCGACCGGAGCGCACGCATTGCGCGAACATGTTCGGAGAGCACGTGTACCGGTATGGGGACCGGCACCGTGTGAAGTCAGGTCTGACCGGTTGGGCACAGGTGAACGGACTCCGAGGTCAGACGTCTCTGCAGGATCGGATCGAGTGGGACAACTTCTACATCGAGAACTGGAGTCCATGGCTGGACCTCAAGATCCTGCTGCTCACGCCCGGCGCCGTGCTGCGGTACGACGACCGGTAGCGGTCGCCCTCGTGCGCAAGGTCCTCGCGGTCTCCACGGCTGTCGGCTGGCTGGCGCTGTGCGCCCTCCCGGCGGGCGCGCTCGCCGACGGCGGGTCGCACGGCCCCGGCGGGCACGCGGCCGCCGAGACCCGCTCGGGCGTCATGCAGGAGCGGTGGGCGCGGATGACGCCGGCTCAGCGCCGGACGGAGCTCGAGAGCGCCTCGCGCGACACCCGCGCGCTGAATGCCGCGCTGGCCGGTGCGCGCGACGACACCGGCTTCTGGGAGCCGCAGTTGCGCCCGCTGCCCGAGTGGGCGATCAATGCGATCGTGATGCCGACGGGCAAGACGCTCATCTTCGGGCGCGAGCCCAAGGCACCGGGCGGGACGCGCCCGAACATCGGCTCGGCGCAGCTCTTCGACCCGCAGACCGGCGCGACGGAGCACGTGCCGCCGCCGAGCATCACCGGGCCGGGCGGCGACCCCGCGCCGATCTTCTGCACGGGCCAGACGCTGCTCTCCGACGGCCGGGTCCTGCTCGCCGGCGGCAACCTCGCCGACCCCGATCTGCCGAGCTCGCCCTACTTCGCGGGGCTGGACTACACGTTCATCTTCGACCCCTGGACGGAGACGTGGGAGGTCGGCCCCACGATGAGCCACGGGCGCTGGTACCCGTCGCTCGTGCGGCTCGCCAGCGGCGACGTGCTCATCGTCGGCGGCCTGGACGAGGACGGCACGAACACGAACCGCAACGGGTACATGGACATCCTGCGCCCCGGCCAGGACCTCGCGCAGCCGATCCAGCCGCTCACGCCCTATCCGGCCGGCAGCCGCGGCGACCCGGGCGAGCATCCCCCCGGCGAGACGCTCCCGCCCGACGCGGCGCTGGGCGTCTCGCTGTACCCGTACCTGTACACCGAGCCGGACGGCAACGTCGCGCTCGCCGGTCCCGGACAGCAGGATTCGGCGATCCTCTCGACCGGACCCGGGCTGTACGACCGCGGCGCGGCGCCCGGCTCGGCTTGGACGCAGATCGGGGGCACGCCGTTCGATCCCGACCCGCCGGCCTCGCCCTCGAAGATCCACCAGGGCGGCACCGGCGCGATCGAGCCCGACATGACCGCCTTCGCCGGCTCGTGGAACCTGCTGGCGATGGGCGGCGCCGACGACGCCGGCAGCGGCTTCCATCTGGCGCGCAAGACCGTCGACCGGCTCGTCGCCGGCCCGGGCGCGCCCGCGTGGGACGCGCACGCCGCGGGCCACGACCCGGCCCGCGACCTCAACCGGGCCCGCTTCTACGTCAACAACGTCGTGCTGCCCGACGGCGGCATCGTCGTCGTCGGAGGCGGCGTCGGCGCCGACTACCGGACCCCGGACTCGCCCGGCAACTACTACGTCGGCGAGCCCGCGCCGCCGGCCGGCGAGACGATCCCCGACCCGCCGGAGGAGCTCAGGCAGGTCGAGCTGCGGCGCCCCGGCGAGCAGAGCTGGCGTCTGGGGGCGGCGCAGCGCGAGTGGCGTACGTATCACTCGACGGCGTGGCTGCTGCCCGACGGGCGGATCGTGTCGGCGGGCGACGACGGTCATCCGAAGGCGATCGCGAGCCGCGACGACGCGGAGTTCTTCTGGCCGCCGTATCTGTTCGACGGCGACGACTGCGCGCTGCGGCCGGTCATCCGCGCGGTCGGCGCGACCGCGCCGCCGGCCGCCGGGGCGCGGCAGTGGGCGTCGCTGGGCTACGGGGAGCGGTTCGGGATCTTCAGCGACCATGGCCAGCCGGGGATGCAGGCGGTGCTCGTCGCGCCGGCGGCGACGACCCACGGCGTGGACATGAACCAGCGCCTCGTCCCGCTCGAGGTCGACGACACGGTCGTGCAGGGCGGCGTGAACGTCACGATGCCCGCGAACGCGAACATCGCGCCGCCCGGCTACTACATGCTCTTCGTCATCGGGCCCGACGGCACGCCCTCGCAGGCGCGCTGGGTCCACGTCCTGCAGCCCGCCGACGCGGCGGCCGAGCGCGGCGGCGTCGCGCTCGCGACGGTCTCCGATCCCTGGCCGCGGCTGCGGGGCCGGCGCTGCGTGAATCCCGACGGCTCGCAGCGCAGCGAGCCCGACCCGCCCGACACGATCGCCCCGGCGGTGTCGATGACCGCGCCGGACGGCGGCGTGATCGTCCACGGCTCGGCCGTGACGGTCGCCGCGTCGGCGTCGGACAACGAGGACGTCAGCGGCGTGCAGTTCATGCTCGACGGCGCCCCGCTGGGCGCCGAGGACACCTCCGCCCCGTACTCGATCGAGTGGGACTCGACGAGCGCGTCGAACGCGGCTCACACGCTCACCGCGGTCGCGCGGGACGCGGCGGCGAACAGCACGACGTCCGCCGGCGTCGCCGTCACCGTCGACAACGAGGCACCGGTCGTCTCCGTGACGGCGCCGGGCGCCGATGCGGCGCTCCGGGGATCCGCGGTGCAGGTCAGCGCCTCGGCGTCCGACAACCTGGGGGTCGAGAGCGTTCGCTTCGAGCTCGACGGAGCCCCGCTGGGCAGCGCCGACACCTCCGCGCCCTACGCGATCACCTGGGACACGACGGCCGCGACGAACGGTCCGCACACGCTGACGGCGATCGCGCGCGACGTGGCGACGAACAGCACGACCTCGAGCGCCGTCGACGTCGTCGTCGACAACATCGCGCCGGTGGTCGCGGTCAGCGCCCCGGCCCGCGACGCGTTCGTCGGCGGCACGGCCGTGACCGTCGGCGCCGCCGCCTCCGACAACGAGGGGGTCGCGGGCGTGCGCTTCGAGCTCGACGGCGTCCCGCTCGGAGCCGAGGACACGTCGGCGCCCTACGCGATCGCGTGGGACACCACCGCCGCGAGCGAGGGACCCCACACGCTCACGGCGATCGCGCGCGACGCCGCGACGAACAGCACGACGTCGGCCCCCGTGAACGTGACCGTCGACAACGTGGCCCCGGCCGTGACGGTCACCGCGCCCGCGGCGGGCGCCGCGGTGAGCGGGCCGTCGGTGGCCGTGACCGCCGCGGCCGCCGACGAGCACGGAGTCGAGGGCGTGCAGTTCGCCCTCGACGGCGTCCCGCTGGGCGACGAGGACACCTCGGCGCCGTACGCCGTCGAATGGGACACGACGAGCGCGTCCAACGGGAGTCACACGCTGACGGCCGTCGCCCGCGACGCGGCGGCGAACAGCAGGACGTCGAGCGCCGTGGCCGTCACCGTCGCCAACATCGCATCGCCGCCGCCGCCGCCGGGGGGCGGGCCGCTGGACCGTCCCGTGACCCCGCCGTTCGAGCCGGCGCCCGCGGTCGCGGTCGCGCGGACGCCGGCGAAGCTCGGGTTGTTGCGGGCGGCGATCGATCGCCGGGCGCGGGAGTTGGACGTGTTGGCGCCGATCACGGGGTTGGCGTCGGGGGAGGTGGCGTTGGAGTTGTTTGCGGCGGGTCGGCGGACGCGGATGTCGGCGCGGGTGGATGCGTTGCGTCGGCGGGTTCGTGTGCAGCGCGGGATTCCGGCGGCGCAGGCGCGGTTGGGGACGGGGATCTTGACGATGCGCTATGCGGGCAATGCGGCGACGCGGCCGCAGACGGTGCGGTTGCGTGCGGCGCGGCGCCCGGCGCGGTTGGTGGTGCGGCGGCCGGTGTTGGGTGGCGATGGGTGGTTGCGGGCGTCGGGGACGATCAGTCGGCTGGCGCGCGGGGTGGTGCGGGTGCAGGTGCAGTTCGAGGGGGTCGGCGGGACGCGGACGTTGGCGTTCCGGGCGCCGATTCGTGCCGGGCGCTGGCGGCTGGATGCGAGGCTTGATCGTGCGACGCGCGATGCGATCGCGGCGCGGCGCGGGACGGTGCATTCGTACACGTTGTTCACGGGGTATGCGCGGGCGCGGATGCGTGGGGAGATGCGCTCGCTGCAGGTGCTCGGCGCGCCCTGAGCGCCCGCCCCCGGCCCGCGGCACGCCTCGGGACCGCTCGGATCGCCGATCCGAGGCGTCCGTCAGGAGTCGGTCAAAAAAACTGCGCGACGTGCCGCCGTCGCGGTATGGTCGGCGCACGGTGACTCGTCAGGGGTGACCGAGGTGAGATGGCGGCGGGCCGGACTCCGCCGCTGGAACGGAATCGAATGGGACGACGCGATCGGCAGGCAGGAGCCGCTGGCGGGACCGGCAGAGGTGCCGCCTGCACGCACCGACGGACCGGCATCCGCTCGCCCGCGCGCCTCGCGCCGGGCCTTGCGGCCCTGGCGCTCCTCGTCGCCGTCGCTTGGCTCGTGTCGTCCACCGCTCCCGCCCTTGCGCACGGCGGCGCGGACGCCGGCTCCGGCCACACGCCCGGCGGCGAGCACGCGGCGGCGCATGCGCGCGCCGACGGCTTGGATCGCCGATGGGCGCAGTTGACGCCGGGTGAGCGGCGGGCGCGGATCGAGCGCTCGCAGGACGAGACGCGGGCGATGAACGCGCGGCTGGCGGGCGCGCGCGATGTGGACGGGTACTGGGAGCCCGGGCTGCGCGCGCTGCCGGACTTCGCGATCCACGCGGTGATGCTGCCGACGGGCAAGGTGCTCATCTGGGGGCGCGAGCCGCTCGTGGGGGGCAAGCGCTCCAACAAGGGGTCGGCGGGGCTGTTCGATCCGCAGACGGGCGTGACGACGGCGGTGCCGCCGCCGCCGGTGCCGGAGAACCCGGGGCCCGGCGGGCCGATGCCGGCGCCGATCTTCTGTGCGGGGCAGACGTATCTGTCCGACGGCCGCGTGCTGCTGGCCGGCGGCAACCTCGCGGCGCCGGGAGGCGATCGCTCCGACTTCTCGGGTCTGCGCTACACGTTCGTGTTCGATCCGTGGAACGAGGCCGATCCGTGGACGCTGGGGCCGAAGATGAGCGAGGGGCGCTGGTATCCGACGCTCGTGCGGCTCTCCAGCGGTGATGTGCTCATCCTCGGCGGGCTCGACGAGAACGGGCACGGCCGGCGCAACGGCCACCTCGACATCTGGCGCCCGGGTGAGCGCCCCGAGGCGCTCGCCGCGATGACGCCGTATCCGGCCGGCACCCGCGCCGACCAGAACGAGTTCGCCGAGCCGGTCGCGCCCGATGGCGCGTTCGGCATGTCGCTGTATCCGTTCCTGTTCGGGCTTCCCGACGGGGACGTCGCGCTCGCCGGCCCCGATCGGCAGGACTCGGCGATCCTGGACTCGAGCGACGACGCGCTGCCGGCGCTGCTGGACCGCGGCGCGTCGCATGGCTCGGCCTGGCGGCAGATCGGCGGCCTGCCGCCGACGTATGCGCCGCCGGCCTCGCCGTCTGAGATCCACCAGGGCGGCATCCCGCTCATCGAGCCCCAGCCCGGAGTGCTGACGGGCTCCTGGAAGCTGCTCGCGATGGCCGGGATCGACCATCCCGTCGGCGGCGCCGTGACGCTCGCGCGCACGACCGTCGACCGGCTCGACGCCCATCCGGCGGCGCGGGCCTGGTCGCACGACGCCCAGGACGACCTGCGCCGCGGACGGCTGTACGCCAACAGCGTGCTGCTGCCCGACGGCGGCGCCGTCGTCGTCGGCGGCGGCGTGGGCTCCGACGATCGCTCGGGCGGGCTCGGGCTGTGGTACACCGGCGACCCTGCGCCGCCGGCGTCGCAGCAGATCGACGGCGACGCGGCCGAGCGCCGGCAGGTCGAGTTGCGCAACCCCGGAGAGCGCGGCTGGCGCCTGGGGGCGGCGCAGCGCGAGTGGCGCACGTATCACTCGACGGCGTGGCTGCTGCCCGACGGGCGCGTCGTGTCGGCGGGCGACGACGGCAACCCGAAGGCGATCGCGAGCCGCGACGACGCGGAGCTCTACTGGCCGCCGAACCTGTTCGACGGCGACGACTGCGCGCTGCGGCCGGTCATCCGCGCCGTCGGCGCGACCGCGCCGCCGGCCGCCGGGGCGCGGCAGTGGGCGTCGCTGGGCTACGGCGAGCGCTTCGGGATCTTCAGCGACCATGCCCAGCCGGGGATGCGGGCCGTGCTCGTCGCGCCCGCGGCCACGACGCACGCCGTGGACATGAACCAGCGCCTCGTCGCGCTCGCCGTCGACCAGATCGTGATCCGCGGCGGCCTGAACGTGAGGATGCCCGCCAACGCGAACATCGCGCCGCCCGGCTACTACATGCTCTTCGTCGTCGACGCGGACGGCACGCCGTCGCAGGCGCGCTGGGTCCGCGTCCTGCAGCCCGCCCAGGCAGCCGCCGAGCGCGGCGGCGCCGCGCCGGCCACCGTCACCGGTCAATGGCCGCAGCTGCGCGGCAGGCGCTGTGCCAACCCCGACGGCTCGCAGCGCAGCGAGCCCGACCCGCGGGACTCGGTCGGGCCGACCACGGTCATGACCTCGCCGGCCGACGGATCGACGGTCGGCGGCGCGTCGGTGACGCTCGCGGCGTCGGCCTCCGACAACGAGGGCGTCCTCGGCGTGCAGTTCCGCCTCGACGGAGCCTCGATCGGGGCCGAGGACACGACGGCGCCCTACACGATCTCGTGGGACTCCAGGAACACGTGGAACGGCAAGCACGCGCTGTCGGCGGTCGCCCGCGACGCGGCGGGGAACCGCGGCGTCTCCAGCGCGGTCTCGGTCACCGTGGACAACCCGCCCGTCACCCCGCCGCCCGGGCTTCCGGGCGCCGCGGCACTCGGCATGGGCGCGGCCGGCGCCCGCGCCGGGTCCGACCCCGCGGCGCCCGCCGCCGGCGCGAAGCGGCCCGCCAAGCTCGGCCTGGACCGCGCGGCGATCGATCCCGCCGGCCGCGAGCTCGACGTGCTGGCGCCGATCACCGGCCGCGCGTCCGGCGAGCTCGAGCTGGAGCTGCAGGCGGCCGGTGAGCGCACGCGCCTGACGGCGCCGGTCGACGCGCGCCACCGCCGCATCCGCCTTCAGCGCGGCATCCCGGCGGCGCAGGCGCGCCTGGGCACGGGGATCCTGACGATGCGCTACGCGGGCAACGCGGCGACGCGCCCGCAGACCGTGCGGCTGCGCGCGGCGGCGCGCCCGGCGCGGCTCGTCGCGCGGCGGCCGTCGCTCGGGCGGGGCGGGCGGCTGCGCGCGGCGGGCACGATCAGCCGGCGGGCACGCGGAATCGTCCGGGTGCAGCTGCAGTTCGACGCGGCCGGGGCCACGCGCACGCTGAGCTTCCGAGCGCCGATCCGCGCCGGGCGCTGGAGGCTGGACACGAGGCTCGACCGGGCGACGCGCGACGCGATCGCCGCGCGCACGGGCACGCTTCACTCCTACACGCTGTTCACCGGATATGCCCGTGCCGGCATGCGCGGGGAGATGCGCTCGCTTCAGGTGCTCGGCGCACCCTGACGCCGCGTCGCGGCCGGGTCCGCGTCCGCGATCGCCGTCCGCGCGCGCCGCCCGCCGGCGGCCGACCGCGCCGGCGCCACCGGGGGCCGCGCGGGCAGGCCCGCGGACAGCATCGCGCCGATCCCCAGCCCGAGCGCGAGGGTGAGCCGGTACTTCTCGAAGATCGACTCGGCCATCCCCTTGCCGACGAGGCCGGTGACGGCCGCGCCGATGCCGAGGGCGAACGCGGCATTGATGTCGGATCGCCGGGAGAGCCAGCCGCGCAGCGTCGTCGCCGCCGTCGCGCCGAACGCGAGCAGAAAGAGCGCGAGGCCGACGATGCCGGCGCGCAGCAGCAGGTCGACGAAGATGTTGTGGGTCAGGTCGGTCTTCGTGAAGACGATGTAGCCCTCGTTCCAGAAGACGTACTGAAATCCGAGGCCGTGGCCGTAGATCGGCTGCTCGGCGATGAGCGGCTTGGCGGCCTCCCACTGGTTGATGCGGTCGCGCGTCGTCAGCACCTCCTCGTAGGAGCCGAACGTCGTGCTGAGGCGGTCCTGCAGCGGCAGCCTGACCGCGTTGTTGCCGATGACGGCGGGCACCGTGCTGAGCAGCAGCAGACCCGCGACGGCCGCCGCGGCGAGGAGCGCGTCGGTCGGCGTCGCCGCGACGCGGCGGCGCGACAGCAGCATCGCCACCGCGAGAATCGCGAGCGACAGTGCGAGCGCGACGAACGCCGCGCGCTGCCCGGCGAGCGCCGGCGTGAGCAGCAGGACTCCCGCGATCGCCAGCAGGCGGCGCCGGCCGGCGCCGCCCAGCAGCCCGGTCGCCAGCGCGACGACGCCGAGCGCGCTGAACATCGTGGCCGCGTCTGAGCCGAGCACGCCGAAGCCGTCGAGCGGCACGAGCGGGAGGCCCAGGTTCAGCGCGATGCCCGCCGCGTCGGTGGCGCTGACGACGAGCGCCACCCCGGCGACCCACGTCAGGAAGCGCTCCAGGCGCCGCCCGCCGACGTAGTCGGCGATCGGGATCCCGGCCGCGACGAGGAGCGCCCCGAGGTAGATGATCGCCTTGCCCTGGAAGGCGACGATCTTCATCGGGTGGCCCTCGTAGGCCCCGACCACGCCGGCCGTCGTCAGCCACAGCAGGAAGGCGAGCCACAGCAGCACCGCGGGACCGCCGCTCGGATGGCCACGACGGTGCAGGAGCCGCGCGAGCACGGCCACGGGGACGACGACGTCGATGAGCCGGAAGGACTGCTCGCGGTACTCGGGATGAAACAGCCCGACGGGAGCGAAGGTCTGGTCCTGGTAGAGCACCGCGTCGATGAGGACGATCGCGAAGAGGACTCCGACGACGGTGGCGCTGCGGCCCGTGCGCTCCAGGCGGCCGAACCAGGCGAACAGCGCGACGGCGGTGACGAGCGCAGCGAGCGCGGTCATCGCGTCGCCGGCCTACGCTCGGCGTCGCCGCCGCAGGCGCCGTCGGGCCTTGCGGTGACGCGCGCCGGGCTGGTACACGTAGCTCTCGCGCCCGCGCCCGTCGGTCATGTCGACGCGGTTGAGCACGACGCCGAGCAGCGGCGTCCCGAACAGCTCGAGCTCGGCGATGGCGGCGTCGACGTCCTCGGCGCGCCGGCGGCGGTGGTCGGCCACGAGCACGACGAAGTCGGCCTCGCCGACGATCGTGCCGGTCTCCGCGGTGAACAGCGGCGGCGCGTCCACGAGGACGATGCGCTCGCGCAGCGCCGAGAGCACGACGGGCACCGCCTCCTGCGCGGTCTCGGCGGGGTGGCGCGAGAGGCGCCCCAGGCCGGCCGCGATGACCTCCAGCGACGGCAGCTTCGTGCTCTGCACGACCCCGCCGACCGCCTTGCCGTCCGCGATCTCCGCGACGCCGGGCTCGATCTCGCTGCCGAGCAGGGCGTGCAGGCGCGGCCGGCGCATGTCGCAGTCGACGACCGTGACGTCGCTGCCGGAGCCCGCCAGCGCGCAGGCCAGGTTCGCGACGACGGTCGACTTGCCCTCCTCCTTGCCCCACGACGTCACGACGACCGACATCCCCTCGCGCGGGTCGCGCTCGCCCGCCCGGCGCGACATGCGCGCCTCCAGGCTGCGAAATGCCTCCTGCATCTCGGCCGAGACCGATCCGGCGAGCATCCCGTGGCTCGCGCGCCGCTCGCGCCGGCCGACGTCGGGGATCTCACCGAGGACGTCGTGCCCGAAGCGCCGGCGAAACTGCTCGGCGCGGGGGACCTGGGGCAGCAGGCGGTGCATCGCCACCGCCGTCAGGACGGCGATGATGACGCCGAGGACGAGCGAGCCGAGGACGAGCGGCGGCAGGCGCTGGGCCCGCACCGACGAGGCCGCGCCCGGGGGGCTGACGATGTTGACGCGGAAGCGGTCCGAGCGCGGCTCCTGGACGAGGCGCTGCAGCGCGACCGCCGCCGCTTCCACGGCCGCTGCCTCCGTGGCGCTCTGGACCGCGATGTCGATGATCGCGGTCCCCGGATCGTGGACGGCGCTGATGTCGATCGGCTCGTCGCGGTGGCGCTGCGCGATCCGCGCGCGCACGCTCTGCTCGAACGTGGGGGAGACGAGGCGGGCGATCGTCGGCGGGATCGTGAGCTGGATGGCCTGCTGGGACTCGAAGCCGACGCTCTGCGAGATCGGCTCGACGGCGACGACCGCGGTCGTCCGGAACCGCTCGGCCGGCAGGAGGGCCGCGGCGACCCCTGCGAGGAAGATCACGATCAGCAGGCCGATGGCGAGAAGCCGGAAGCGCCGCAGGGCCTCCGCGAGATCAGCGAGTGTCACGCGGGTATCGTGACAGAGGGGGTCGGGGGCGGCTCCGGCGTGGCCGCGCCGCCCGGGCGTCAGGGCTCGAAGGCGGCGTCCTGCTCGTGGGGGCGCCCGCTCAGCATGCTGAAGATGCCGACCTGGGGGATGCTCACGCGGTGATAGCCGTGTCCGGCGAGGATCTTCGCGGGGTCGGTCTTCGCGCGATCGCTGTGCTTGACCTCGCAGATGACGACGCCGATCGCATGCGCCGCCAGCAGCGCGCGGGCGCCGTCCAGGACGGCGGCCTCGTGGCCCTCGACGTCGAGCTTGGCCACGTCGACGGAGCGGATGCCCTCCCGCGCGCAGTAGGCGTCGAGCGCCACCGTCGTGACCTCCGTGCCCTCCGCGGCGAGCATTCCCGAGCCCGAGTCGCCCGGCACGGTGAGCCGCGCGCGGCCCTCGCGGTCGCTGACGGCGGACGCGACGAGCTCGACTCGGGAGTCGGGGTTCAGCTCGTGGTTGCGCCTCCACGACTCGATGTTCGAGGGGTTGGGCTCGAACGACCGGATCGCGATGTCCGGCCGCCGCGCGGCGATCGCGAACGTGACGAGCCCGACGTGGGCGCCCACGTCGAAGAACACGCCGTTGCGCGGGCAGCAGGCCCCGATGAAGCGGGTCAGCTCCGGGGCGAAGTCCCGCAGCATGTAGGCGGACAGCTGCGTCGCGTCGCCGAGGTCGAGCGACATCCGGCTTCCGTTGGACATCGTCTGCCTGGAGAACGTGTTGTCGGGCCAGCGCCCGGACTCGATGTAGCGGCGGGCGACCGGATACTGGCCGGTGCCCCAGGGCATCGCTCCCGCGATCTTGGAGAACGCGAGGATCGCCGAGCCCTCGAGCCGAACGGTCACTGCGGACGATGATGCCAGTCCATCACCATGTGCGCACGCGGTTGCCTCCGCCGGCCTGCAGGGCCGGCCACGGGCGTCCTCGCCCGTTCCCATGACCACCTTCCCAGTCCGCTACCGGCGCAACGTCGTCAGCACCTACGCGACCACGATCGTGCTCGCGGTCGTCGGCCTCGTGATGACGCCGCTGCTCGCGCGCGAGCTCGGACGGGAGGGCTACGGGATCTGGGTGCTCGTGGCGTCCTTCGCGCTGTACCTCGAGCTGCTGGAGTTCGGCTTCGGCAAGGCGACGCCGAAGTTCGTCGCCGAGTACGAGGCTCGCCACGACGAGCGCGGCCTGCGGGCGACGATCGCCACCGCGTTCTGGATCCTCGCCTGCTTCGGCGCCGTCGCCGCCGTCCTCGGGGCCGTCGTCGCCGCGGTCTTCCCGTCGCTGTTCGGCGTCTCGGCCGAGTTCGCGACGGCGGCGCAGATCCTCATCGTCCTCATCCTCGTGGACCTCTCGATCTCGATCCCGGCGGACACGTTCGGGGGCGTGCTCGCGGGGCTGCAGCGCTTCTACCTCATCAACACGACGCTCATCGTCGTCGCCGTCGCGCAGGCGATCGGCTGGACGATCGTGCTGCTCACCGGGGGCGGGCTCGTCGAGCTCGGCATCGTCACCGTCGCCCTGAGCCTCTGCGGCCAGTTCGCCCGCTACCTGCTCGCGCGCCGGTACGTGCCGCGGGCGAGCATCTCGCCGCGGCTCATCGACCGCAGGCTCGCGCGCCGCTTCACCGGCGTCTCGGGCTGGTTCTTCGTCCTGGACATCAGCAAGGTCGCGCTCGTCCGGCTCGACACGGTCGTCGTCGGCCTCGCCGTCGGCGTCGGCGCGGCGGGCGTGTACGCCGTCGGCCAGCGCTTGACGCTCGCGCTCGAGCAGCTCGTCGAGCCGTTGACGAAGGCCTTCTTCCCGCACTCGTCGGCGCTGACGGTCGACGAGGACCACGAGGGCCTGCGCCGCAGCCTCGTCGTGGGGACGCGGCTGTCGCTCGCGATCGCCGCGCCGATCGCGCTGACGCTCGCGTTCCTCGCGGGGCCCCTGCTGGATCTCTGGCTCGGCGCCGGCTCGGGCTTCGGCGGCGCGGCGATCGTCGTCGTCCTGCTCGCGGCGGCCGTGAGCATCGCGGCGCTCACACGGACCGGCATGCTCATGCTGCAGGGCGCCGGCCACGTCAGGGTGCCTGCGCTCATCACCGCCGGCGAGGCGCTGCTCAACCTCGTCCTGAGCGTGATCCTCGCGCGCGAGATGGGGCTCGCCGGCGTGGCCCTCGGCACGCTCATCGCCGTCGTCGTCGCGAACCTCGGAGGCTTCTATCCGTACATGTGCCGTCAGTTCGGCGTCCGGGTCGGGGAGCTGTCGGCCACGCTCGCGCGCGCGCACCTGCCGGCACTGCTCGCCGGAGGCCTCGTCGGCCTCGGCATCGTCTCGCTGGAGCCCGTGGGCCTCGTCGTCCTCGCGTGCGCGCCCGCGATCGCGGGCTCGTACGCCGCGGTCTTCTGGCTGACGGGCACGACGCCCGGCGAGCGCCGGCAGATCGCCGCGCTCGCGCGCCGGCTGCGCGGGCGCGGAACGGGGGAGGACGGCTGACATGGGGCGCTCGGTGCTCTTCCTGCTGCACACGCCTCCGCTGCCGGCCGTGACCGGCTCCCGGGTGCGCTCGCTGGCGCTCGTCCGCCAGCTCGTCGAGCGCGGCTGGGACGTCTCGCTCTTCGTCCTGCAGACCGGCGTGCCGGCGCAGCCGCAGGACGTCGCCGAGCTGCGCGAGCTGTGCCGCGAGGTCCGTTTCGCCGCCCACGACGTGCCGGCGGCCGTCGGCCTCGGGCGGATGGGCGCCGACCTGCTGCGGGGGCGCGCCTTTCACCACAGCATGTTCCGCGACCCCGCGGCCGTCCGCGCGGCCCACGACTGGCTCGCGACAGCGGCATTCGACGCGATCGTGGCCGTCGGGCTGTACATGCTGCCCTACGTGCCGGCGCGCGACCGCGCCCGCATGCTGCTCGATCCGCAGAACGTCGAGACCGAGCGGGTCGCGACGATGGCGCAGGCCCTCTGGCCGCGCCCGCGCGGGGTCGTCGCACGTCTGCAGCGCCGGCCGGTGCGCCGCTACGAGGAGCGGGCCGCCGCGAGCGCCGGCGGCGTGCTCGCGGTCTCGCGGCCCGACGGAGCCTGGTTCGAGCGCTGCGCCCCCGGACGCGTCACCGTCGTCGCCAACGGGGTGGACTGCGCCGCCACGCGTCCCCGCGAGGGCGACGGCGCCGGCGGGCCGATCCTCTTCGTCGGCAGCATGGACTACGGACCCAACGTCGACGGCGCCCGCGTCCTCATCGAGGAGATCGGGCCGCGTCTGACCGCGCCCGATGCCCGGATCGCGCTCGTCGGCGCGCTGCCCCCGCCCGAGTTGCGCGCCGCCGCGCAGGCCGCCTCGCTGCCCGTCGAGGTGACCGGCCGCGTCGAGGAGATCGCGCCCTGGTTTCGCTCCAGCCGGCTGCTCGCCGTCCCGCTGCGGATCGGCGGCGGGACGCGCCTGAAGATCCTCGAGGCGATGGCGCACGGCCTGCCCGTCGTCACGACCGCGATCGGCTGCGCGGGGCTGGACGTCGAGCACGAGCGCGACGTCCTCATCGCCGACGACCCGGGCGAGTTCGCGCGCTGCGTCGATCGCCTGCTCGCCGACGACGCGCTGGCCTCGGGGCTGGCGCGCCGGGCCCGCCGGACCGTCGAGGAGCGCTACGACTGGGCGGCGATCGGCGACGAGCTCGAGCGCGCGGTCATCGAGCTGCTCGAGCGTCAGACGGCGCCGAGCACCTGATAGGACTTCATCTCGCCGCCGATCATCGCCGGGCCGTAGCCCGTGTAGAGGGTGTAGGAGTGCACGCTGCCCGAGCGGCGGGCCATCTCGTCGCGGACGGCCTTGGAGAGCGACGCGGCGAGGCTCCAGCGGCCGTCGCGGATCCGCGTGCTGAACTTGCGGGTGACGCTGCGCCCATCGACGTCGTAGACGAGCTCGAGGCGCACGACGCCGCTGGCCGCCCTGCCGATCGTGCCGCTCGCCGCCAGCCGGCTGCCGCGGATCGTCGGCCGGCGTGCGGTGAGCTGCGCCGGGCGCGGCGCGGCCCGCAGGCGCACCTGCTGGGGGAGGGTGCGCGCGTTGCCGCCGTAGCTGATGGTCACGATGCCGGTCCGCCGGCTCGCCTGCCGGCGCGTGATCTGGCGCTTGACGCGCACCTGGCCGCGCGCGCTGTCGATCGTCGCGGCGAACCGGGTCCTGGCCCCGCCGGCGTACAGCTCGACCTCCGCGCTGCCCGATGCCAGCCGCGTGATCGGCGCGAGCAGGTCGAGGCTCCGCGACTCGCGCACGATCCGCGCCCGGCTGATGCTCATCTTCGTCGGCGCGCTCCCGCCCTCGTCGCCGTCGGCGCCGGCCGACCCGGCGGGCGGCGGCGATCCGGCAGCGCCTGCTGAGCCCTGCGCGCCGCTCGTGCCGGCCGAGGAGCCGGCCGCGCTCGGGCCGAAGAGCTCCACGAAGCGCTGGGCCGCCTTCGGCGAACGGCCGCCGAACAGCGCCGCGTCCAGGATGGAGTCGGCGAACTCGAAGTAGTTGTGGTAGGCGACGCGGTTGGCCTTGATCCAGTCGTGCATGCGCTCGATGAAGGCGGGCTCGTCGCCGCCGCCGTAGCCGTCCTTGCGATGGCCGACGCCCCACTCGGGGAAGCTGATCGGCTTGCCGTGCGCGGACGCGAAGTCGCGCTGCCAGTTCATGCCGTCCTTGCGGGTGAGGAACTCGTTGAAGCGGGCGGCCGGGTCGTTGCGCTGGGAGGACCAGCTCTGGTCGTAGACGTCCATGCCGATGTAGTCGACGTAGGCGTCGCCCGGGTAGGCGCCGGCGGCGTCGAGCTGCTTGCCGTCGACCCACGAGCTGCCGTTGTTGGGACACCAGTCGAACTTGAAGCTGGCGCCGGGCACCGAGCGCATGGTCGTCACGATCTGACGCCAGTAGGCGGCGTAGTCGGCGGGGCCGTTGGGGACGCCGATCGACCACCGAAACCAGTTGCCGTTGAACTCCCAGCCGAGCCGCAGCGTGGCGCTGCCCTCGCCCGCGGCGACGAGCGCGACCGCGAGGTTGCGGAACTGCTCGTTGAACGCGCCCGTCGCGCCCTCTGCGAGCGTGCCGCCGGAGTCTGGCAGCATCGGGATGCTGTACGTCACCCGGCGGGCGTAGGGCGACGTCGTCCAGCGCTGCAGCGACCAGCGCATGTCGGTCAGGGAGCTCCAGCTGTCCTTGGGCTGGAAGTCGTGCACCTGCTTGAGCGGCCGTCCGAGACGCGACTCGAAGGCGGCGACGGCCTCGGGCTTGCCGCTGCCCGCGTAGACCCCGAGCGTTCCGCCTGGATCCGCGGCTCGCGCCGGCGCCGGCAGCGCGGTCAGGAGGGCCATGAGCACCATGACGAACAGGATGCCAAGGCGGTGGGCGCGGAGGGTTGGGTGAGCGGCGTGGGGAGTGGACACCCTCTCAACGTCGGTGTGCCCGACCGTCCATGCCAGCGAGGGGCGCGAAAGTCGAACAGGCGTCCGCGGCCCCAGAGCGGGCCCAGTGGACGGACGTTCGAGGGCTCCGTCCAGCGAATCGTCCACCGATGCCCGCCACATCCCATGCCCCCCGGCCTGTGGGCGCGCGAAGCGCGCCGATGCGGGCACGGTGCGGCGCACCGGGGTGAGTGCGCATCACCCGCGACGACGATCACCCGGGTGAGCCGAGCCGAGCCGGGACGGCTGGGGGGGCGGGACCGGGCGGCCCGCGCCGGCGAGGGCGCTCAGCGGGCGGGCAGGATCTGCGCCGAGCGCATCTCGCCGCGCATGCGCGCGGGGAGATAGCCGGTGAACAGCGTGTAGGAGTGCAGCGTGCCCTCGCGACGTGCGATCTGCGCCAGCGTGCTCGGCGACAGGACGGTGTCGAGGACCCACCGGCCGTTGCGGACCCGCGCCTTGAGCTGGCGCACGACGCGCTCGCCGCCCACGCGGTACACGAGCTGGACGCGGACGACGCCGCGTGCCCGCCGCGAGATCGTGCCCCGCGTGCGCAGCCGCCGGTCCTCGATGGCGGGCCGCTCGGCCTTCAGCCGCGCTTTGTTCGGCGCGGCGCGCAGGCGCACCGCGCTCGGCTCGGTGTCGGCGTCGCCGTGATAGTCGATCGTCACGATGCCCGTGCCGGGCCGGGCCTGCGCCCTGGAGACCCGCCGGCGGATCCTGATGTGCCCGCGCGTGCTGTTGATCGGCGCGTAGAAGAACGATCGCTGCCCGCCCGCGTGCAGCGAGATCTTCGCCATGCCGGAGGCACGGCGGGTGATCGGGGCGAGCAGGTCGAAGGCGCTCTCGCGGCGCATCACCCGCGCGCGGGCGATGCTGAGCTTGGCCGCGTTGGCGCTCCTAAGGGACCGCACCCCGCTGCCCGTCGCGAGCGCGCCGGCGTTCCAGCCGGCTCCGCCGCCCGGCCCGACGTGCGGCGTAAGCCCTCCGCCGGCTCCGGCGCCCGGCGAGCCGGGGTCGCCCGGGGACGTCCCGCCGCCCGGCGGCGTGCCGTCTGCGCCTCCCTCTCCTCCTCCTCCTCCTCCTCCGGGCGGTGGCGGTGGTGGTGGCGGCGGCGGCGGTGGCGGCGGCGGTGGCGGCGGGCCGGTGGGGCCGCTGAGCCCGAAGTACTCGACGAAGCGCTGGGAGGCGTTCGGGAAGTGGCCGCTGAACACGCCGTACTGCCCGTTGGGGTCACGGCTCTCGAAGTACAGGTGGTAGGCGACGTCGTGCGACTTGATCCACCAGTACATCTGCTCGACGAAGTACGGCGTGTCGCCGCCGCCGTTGCCGTCGGCGCGATCGGCCAGGCCCCACTCGGGGAAGGTCATCGGCTTGCCGTGGGCGGCCGCGAAGCTCGCGTGCCAGCGCATCCCGTTGCGGCGGTCGAGGTACTCGTTCCAGCGGGCGACCGGATCGCCCTTCCACGGCGCCCAGCTCTGGTCGTAGACGTCGAGCCCGATGTAGTCGACCCACGCGTCCCCGGGGTAGGCGCTCTCCGCGTCGAGCTGCTCGCCGTTGACCCAGGAGCTGCCGTCATTGGCGCACCAGTCGAACTTGAAGTTCGCGCCCGGCACGGAGCGCATCGTGGCGACGATCTGGCGCCAGTACGCCCCGTACAGCGCGCCCCCGTTGGGCTGGTTGATCGTCCAGCGATACCAGGTGCCGTTGAACTCCGGCCCGATGCGCAGGATCGACGAGGCCTGCCGGTTGGCGACGAGCGTCTCGGCGAGCGTGCGGAAGTACGCGTTGTAGTCGCCCGCGGCGCCCGCCGCCATCGTGCCGCCGCTGTCGGGGATCATCGGCACCGTCAGGACCAGGCCGTGGCCGGTGTAGCCGAGATCGGCCCAGCGCCGGGCGAGCCAGGCGGAGTCGTTCATCTCCGCCCAGCTGCCACGGCCGAGGAAGTCGTGCGCGAACGTCAGCGTGCGGCCGAGCCGGTCGCCGAACGCCGTCGCCCCGGCGGTGTTCCCTGAGCCGGCGTACACGCCGAGCGAGTCGCCCGGCGCGGCCGCGGCCGGTGCGCTCGCGGAGCCGGCGGCGAGGGTGCAGAGCGCGAGGACGAGGGCCGCGACCGCCGGCCGAAATGGCAGCAGCGATGTTCGCGCGGCGCACCCTTGCGCCGAACCCCTGCCGCAGGACATCGTTGTCCCGCCACGCTGCGCGTGTCCGCGCCCCCCCAAGACCACCGCGTGATCCTACACATTCGCCCGGCGCCCGGAGGAACCCTTCTTGCTGCAGGCGATCGCCCAGCGTGGGCACCGCCGCGCCGGTTTCCGGGCCCTTGCCGAGGGGCGCTCGGCTAGCCCGGCGAGCGGGTACCGGCCGGCGCCGTGCGCGCCGGAAGCTGCGATTCCCGGGCCCCGAACAGGCGCACGAAGCGCTCGGCGGACTTCGGAAAGCGCCCGCCGAACATGCGGTAGTCCCCGTTGGGGTCGCGGCTCTCGAAATAGAGGTGATAGGCGACCGGATGCGTCTGGATCCACTCGTGCATGCGCTCGACGAAGTAGGGGTTGTCGCCGCCGCCGCGATCGTCGGGGCGGCTGACGAGCCCCCATTCGGGGAACGTCATGGCCTTGTTGTGCGCGTTGGCGAAGCGCGAGTGCCAGTTGAGCCCGTCCTGCTGGCGCACGAGCTCCTTCCAGCGCTTCGAGGCGCTGTCGGTGCCCTTCGCCCAGCTCTGGTCGAAGACGTCGAGCCCGATGTAGTCGACGTACCGGTCGCCGGGGTAGGCGCTCGCCGCCGAGAGCTGGCGGCCGCTCTTCCCGACGTAGGAGCTGCCGGCATTCGGCGACCAGTCGAAACGAAAGCGGGCGCCCATGACCGAGCGCATGCTGATGACGATCTGGCGCCAGTAGGCGGCGTACCGGCGACCGCCACGCGGCACGTCGATCGACCACGGAAACCAGGTTCCGTTGAACTCGGGGCCGAGCCGCAGGGTGGCGGTGTCGAATCCGCCGGCGACGAGCCGCCGCGCGAGCAGGCGGAAGTGCTTGTTGTAGCGCCCCGCGGCGCCGCTGGACAGCGAGCCGCCGCTGTCGGGGAGCATCGGCACGGTGAACACGGTCCGCCCGGCGAAGCCGGCCCGGCGCCAGGGATCGACGAGATGGTCGACGTCCGTGATCGCCGCCCAGCTGCGCCGCCCGAGATAGTCGTGGACGAGATCCACCGGGCGTCCGAGCCGGCGGCCGAAGCGGGCGACCCTGGACGGGCTGGCGGAGCCGCTGAAGACGCCGATCGGAACTGCCCGCGGGCTTGGCTCGACGAGGCGGCCGGTGTCCGGCGGGACCGCCTCCTGGCGGCTGACGAGCGCGACGCCGGCGAGCAGGACGGCCGCGAGCAGGATGCCCGCGCCGGCGAGCATCGCGAGGCGGGCGCGCGGGCGGACGTCATGTCGGCGGCGCGCCGAGCGCCGACCCTTCGTCCTCGGGGTCACGCGGAGCCAGTCTAGAAGGCGCGATCGAGCCGTTCGCGCCAGGCTCGCGGCGTCAACCGCCCTGCGTGCGCTGGATCCGCCGCCGGGCGTCCAGTCGCCGCTGCGCCTCGGCGAACCCGAGCGGCGCGCGGCCCCCGGCGCGCCGCAGCGCGTCCGTGACGAGATCGTCGCGCGGGTTGCGCGCGTGGGCGGCTGCGAGCGCCCGGCGCGCCCCCTGCCCGTCGCCGGCCGCGTCCGCGGCGAGACCCTCGAGGAAGCGCGGATACCAGGACCGCGGCGAGCGCCGGACGGCCTCCGCGAGGGCGGCCTGCGCGCGGGCGGGCTCGCCGCGGCGCAGCGCGACGCGGCCCTCGGCGAGCCACGGCTCCGGCGAGAGCGGGTTCAGCGCGGCGGCACGGTCCAGTCGGGCGTAGGCGCCGGACGCGTCGCCGCGCCAGGTCTGCTGGGCGATCGCGACGTCGCGATCGGCGACGAACGCGGGCAGCAACAGCGCGGCCGTCGCCGCCGCGGCGCCGATCGCCGCGGCTGCGACCGAGCGCTGCGCGCGAAGCGAGCGGCGCGGTCCGCTCGGTCCGCTCGGTCCGCTCGGTCCGCTCGCGCCGCCCGCGCGGCCCGCGCCGCCCGCGTCCGCGCCGCCCGCGTCCGCGCCGTCCGCGCCCGCGCGGCCGAGTGCCAGCGCGACGCCCGCGAGCGCCAGTGCGGACGCGCTGAGCGCCGGGACCTCCCAGAGCCAGTCGACCGACCCGTGCGCGAGCCAGACCACGCCCGGCAGCAGCGCGGCGCCGGCGACCGCCCGGGCGCCCGGCCCGCTCGCGCCACGCCACGCGCCCGCGGCGCCCAGCCCGGCCGCGACGAGGAACGCGGCGAAGAGCCCGGCGCCCGCCAGCCCCGTGTGGGTGAGCAGGCGCAGCGGCAGGCTGTGCACCCAGCGCGGCTCCTCGTCCGTGCGGCGGCGGGCCGTGTACTCGTCGATGAAGTTGTCCTGCCCGACGCCAAGGATCGGGTGCTCGCTCCACACGCGCAGCGCCACCCGCCAGAAGTCCGATCGCCCGCTGCCCAGCCCCGTCTGCGTGGCGTCGCCGTACTCGACGTCGGCGAACTGGGTCCACGCGCTGCCGATCCGCTGCACCGGATGCCCGCTCGTCGCCACGAGCGCCCCGGTCGCCGCGCCGGCCAGGACGACCGCGGCGAGCGCGATCGAGAGCCGGCGCCGCGCCGCCGGTCCCGGGCCGGGTCGACCGCCGCGCCGCCGCTCGACGGCCAGCAGCGCGATCGCCGCGACGAGCGTGGCGCCCGTGAGCAGCCCCAGCCGGGCCAGGACGGGGTCCAGTGCCGCCCGCAGCGCCGGCTCGGCCTCGACCTGTGAGCGACCCGAGCCCGCGCGGCCGACGGCGAGCACCGCAGGCGCGAGCAGCGCCAGCGCGAGGCCGACGGGGGCCGCGAAGAGCGCCAGGCGCAGGCGGTCGGGGCTGACGAGCAGCGCGGCGAGGGCCACGAGCGGCGCGGTGAGCAGAAGGCCCCGGCTCTGGCCGAGCGCCGCCAGGCCGAGCAGCATGACGGCCGCGGCGAGCAGGGGCGGGCGCAGCCGGCCGGCGGTCTCGGGGCGCGACGCGAGCGCGACGGCCGGGAGCGCCGCCATGGCGAACAGCGCCGCCGACGCGTTGTGGTAGCCGACGGGACCGAGGAGGCTGCCGTCGATGAAGCGGTCGGCGAGCGAGGCGTCGCCGGCGAGGCGCACGAGCGTGACGGCGCCGATCGCGGTCATCGTCCCCACGAACGCCAGCAGCGCGGCCAGCGCCGCGCGCCGTGTCCAGGGCAGCAGCGTGAAGAGCGTCAGCCAGAGCAGGTACGCGAGCGCGCGCTCGCTGCCCTCGAACGCGACGGCGGGCGCCGGCGCCCAGAGGATCGACAGAAACGACCAGGCGACGTAGGCGGCGAACGCGATGAGCGCGACCGCCGCGGCCCGGCTCGGAGGGGCGACGACGCGTCGCAGCGCGACGACCGACGACGTGCCGACGAGGACGAGCAGCAGCGTGCCGGCGATCCAGTCGCGTGCGAAGTAGCCGCCCGCCTGCGTCGTCCACCACGCGAAGACCGCCAGCGCGGCGAGGCCGACGATCGCGCATTCGACCGACGTCTGCGAGACGCGCCGCATCGCGCCAGCATGCCAGGCGCCGGGGGCCGGGGGCCCGCCGTCATACTGAATCGGTGTCACGAGCAAAGCTCCTGCTGGCGCGGGCTCCGTGGGCGTACCGCTGGGCGTCACGCGCCGCCGGACTGCTGCGGTTCGCTCTGCGCCGCCCGCACGAGCCGGACTTCGCGGCCTTCGCGCTGTTCGCGGGCCGGCCGGGCATCTTCCTCGACATCGGGGCCAACATCGGGCAGTCGGCGATGTCCTTCCGCGCGGTCGACCGCCACACGCCGATCCTCTCGATCGAGGCCAATCCGCGCCTCGAGCGCGACCTGCGCTTCGTGCGGCGCGTCGTGCCGCGCTTCGACTACCGCATCTGCGCGGCATCCGATGCGCCGGGCGTGCTCGAGCTGCACGTCCCGCTCTTCCGCGGCCTTCCGATCACCGGCGAGGCGTCGCTGGACCCGGCGATGACCGAGGACCTGTACTGGATGCGCCAGCAGGACGTCGACGGCGAGCGCCGGGAGGTCGAGCTGCGCGCCGTCGAGGTGCAGAGCATCCGGCTCGACGACCTGAACCTCGCGCCGGCGTTCGTCAAGCTCGACGTCCAGGGCTTCGAGCTGCAGGCGCTGCGCGGACTCTCCGCCACGCTCGCCGCCCACAAGCCGGTGATCCTGGTCGAGCGCACCGAGATCGACGAGGTGGCGCGGTTCCTGGGGGAGCTCGGCTACAGCCCGTACGTCTACCTGCCCGAGGAGCACTGCTTCGTGCCCGACGACGGGCGCGAGCCGCTGAACCTCTTCTTTCTCGACGAGCGGCTGCACCTGACATGAGGCGGCGGCGGGCCGCCGAGGCCGTCTGCGCGGGATCGACCCTGCTCGTCGCCTACACGTTCGTCGGCTACCCGGCGATCATCGGGCTGCTGGCGCGCGTGCGGCCGCGCCCGGTGCGCTCGGACCGCAGCGTGACGCCCCGGGTGACCGTCATCGTCGTCGCGCACAACGAGCAGGACGTCATCGAGGGCAAGCTGCGCGACACGCTGCGGCTCGACTACCCCGCCGACCGTCTCGAGGTCGTCGCCGTCTGCGACGGCTCCGATGACGAGACGGCCGCGCGCGCCGCGCGCGTCGCGGGCGTCAGGGTGCTGCACGAGCCGGTCCGCCGCGGCAAGCTCGCGGCGATGAACCGCGCCTTCGACGCGACCGACGGCGAGGTCGTCGTCTTCTCCGACGCCAACAACCGCTACTCGGCCAACGCGCTGCGCGAGCTCGTCGCGCCGCTCGCCGACCCGTCCGTCGGCGTCGTCACCGGGCGCAAGGGCATCGACGACGGCAGCGGCCGTCAGCTCGACCTCGCCGAAGGGCTGTACTGGCGCTACGAATCGAAGATCAAGACCTGGGAGACCGCCGTCGGGTCGGTGTCGGCCGCCGTCGGCGAGATGCTCGCCTTCCGGCGCGAGGCCTACCGGCGCCCGGAGGCCGGCATGCTGACGGAGGACTTCGTGCAGGTCATGCTCGCGGCCGCGGACGGCTGGCGGGTCGTGTACGTGCCCGACGCGCTGTCGCTGGAGGCGGCGTCGACGACGATCGGCGACGAGGCGGTGCGGCGCAGCCGGATCGTCGCCGGCACGTGGCAGGCGACCTGGAAGGTGCTGCCCCGGCTGGCCCGGCGGCGCCCAGGCCTCGCGTGGCAGGTCGCGTCGCACAAGGCGACGCGCCCGATGATCCCGTGGGCGCTCATCGCGCTCGCCGCCAGCACGCTTCGCCTCGTGCCGGCGGTGCGCTGGGCACGCTGGATCGGGGCCGCGCAGTGCGCGCTCTACGGCGGCGCGCTCGCCGGCTGGCGGCTGGAGCGCAGCGGCCGCCGCAACCGGGCGCTGTACCTGCCGTACTACTTCTGCAGGATGAACCTCGCGGCGGTCAGGGGCCTGCGGGCGTTCCTGTTCGAGAACACCGGCGGCGTATGGGAGCGCGTCCCGCGCGGCTGAGCGGCCACTCGTCGTTCGCGCGCCGGACGGCGAGCGACGCGGGCACCGGTGGCCGGGCCGCTAGGCCTCGGCGCGGGTGGCGTGGCGCAGGCCGAACCCGAGCGCGAGCAGCAACAGGCCGCCGGCTGCGATGAGCCCGAGGTCCAGGCCGCTGAACGGCAGGCTCGCCGCCGACGACGAGGGCTCGCCGTAGGCGTTGTTGACCGGGCTGTCAGCCGCCAGGGCCGGCGCGGCCGAACCGACGAGCAGCGCCGTCAACGTCATGAAGGAGAGGTTCCGAAGTCTGGTCAATGTAGAAGCCTTATGTGTTGAGTGAGATCCGACTCATTCCAACGTTTCGCGTCCGTGGGCCTGGCCGTGGACGACCGACTCGCCCCCGATTGTGTCATATCGCCGGGTCGGCTTCGCCGACTGGGCGCCGTCGCCCGGCGGTGCGTCTTCCCAGACAACGTACGGCAGGGCGCGAAACTCACGCGCCCGGAGCGCCGAAGTACCGGATGAAGCTCTTGGCGGCCTTCGGGAAGCGGCCGCTGAACACGCGGTACTCGCCGTTGGGGTCGCGGCTTTCGAAGTAGAGGTGGTAGGCCACGTTGTGGGTCTGGATCCACCGGTGCATCTTGCGGATGAAGTACGGGTTGTCGCCCCCGCCGCGGTCGTCGCGGCGCTTGACGAGGCCCCACTCGGGGAAGGTCATCGGCTTGCGGCGGGCCTTCGCGAAGCGGGCGTGCCAGGCCAGGCCGTCGGTCTGGTACATGAACTCGCGCCACCTGCGCGCCGCGCTGCGGCGATGCCGAGCCCAGCTCTGATCGAAGATGTCCAGCCCGATGTAGTCGACGTACTTGCTGCCCGGGTAGGCCTTGGCGGCGCGCAGCCGGCGCCCGCCGACCCACGAGCTTCCGGCCATCGGCGACCAGTCGAAGCGGAAGTTCGCGCCCTTGACGCGGTTCATCGTGCGGGCGATGTGGCGCCAGTAGCGCTTGTAGCGGGTGGCGCCGCCGCGGCCCTTGATCGTCCACTTGAACCAGGTCCCGTTGAACTCGGGCCCGATCCGCAGGACCGTGGAGCCCTGGCCGCCGGCGACGAGCCGCTTGGCCAGGAGCCGGAAGCGCTTGTTGTACCTGCCGCGCGCGCCCTGGCGCATCGAGCCTCCGCGGTCGGGCAGCATCGGCACCGTGAACACGGTCCGGCCGCCGAAGCCGGCGTCGGTCCATTCCCGGGCGAGCCACTTGACGTTCAGCATCTTCGACCAGGTGCGCTTGTCGAGGTAGTCGTGCGCGTAGTCGACGCGCCGGCCGAGCTGGCGCTCGAAGCCGGCGACCGACCGGGCGCTGTGCCCGGGGAACACGCCGATCGGCGCAGGCGTCGCGCTGACGGCACGCGAAGCGGTGCCGGCGTGGGCGGCCGGAGCCGCCGCGCCGATGCCGGCGCAGAGTGCGAGGGCAGCGACGGCAGCGCGGACGCTCCCGCGATGCTGCTGTCCCCCCGCACGTCGAAGTCTGCGTCGGCGCACGCCGACGTCGTTCCCCTGAATCACTCGTTCGAGCATAGTACGAGTCCCGCCGATCGATTCCATATCCCCCGGTTATCGGCCGCAACGCGCAGGATCGCAGCGAAAAACCTCCCCGCGATGCCCTGCGAACACGGGGCGGACGGAGCAAAGTCGCGCTCGGTGCGAAATTCCCATACCTGGCGCGTTGCCACCCGGGGCCGGGACGCGCCGAGCGGATCTCAGCCCGCGACGAGCGTCACGCGCCGGCGCGCGCCGGGCGCGCCTCTGAACGCCGCCACGACGGTGGCCTTCCGCGTGCGCGGCCGGCGCAGGAGGCGGCGCCCGGCAGCGGTCGCGCGCAGCCGGATGGTGACCGCGGCGGTGCCGTCCGTGCGCCTGCTGCCGCGCGCGACGGTCGTGCGCCCGATCCTCACACGCGCGCGGCACGTGCCCGCGCGCGCCGCATCGCAGCGGACCCTCAGGCCGCGCCGCCGGACGGTGCCCGACCGCGCCCGGCGCGGGGCGCTCACGCGCAGGACCGGCGGCAGCTTGCCGCGCGCGGCGCCCGTCACGGCCCGCGTCGCGTCGAGCAGTCCGTAGCCCGATGTGCCGTCGCGCCCGCGGGGACCGATGTCCCGGGCGGTGCGCACGAGGCGGTCGACGACGTCCTGGCCGCGCAGGCCGAGCCCCACGAGCAGCGCCGCGACGCCGCTGGCGACGGCGGCCGCCTGCGAGGTCCCCGATGCCCGCGCGTACTCGCCGTCACGCCAGGTCGAGAGCAGGTTCGAGCCCGGCGCGACGATGCCGAGCCCGGTTCCGTGGCTCGAGAATGGCGCGAGGCGCAGGTTGCTGGAGACCGCGCCGACGCACAGCGCCCGGCGCGGCAGGATCGGCTCCTCGCAACGGGCCTGGGCGTCGTTGCCGGCGGCGACGACGACCGCGATGCCGGCGTCGGCCGCCCGCTGCATCGCGGCGGTCACGGGGGCGAGCGCCTCGCTCGGCGAGGTCCAGTTCAGCGAGAGGTTGATGACGTCGGCGCCGGCCGCGCGGGCCGCGTCGATCCCGGCGGCGACGTGCGCCGCGCTGCCGACGTTGTGCTCGTCGAGCACGCGGATCGCAAGGATGCGCGATGCCGGCGCGATGCCGGCGCCACCGCGGCCGTTGCCGGCCGTCGCGGCGACGATCCCCGCCATGTGGGTGCCGTGGCCGTGCGGGTCGTCGGGGCCGCCGGGACCGTCGACGAGGTCGGGACCGCGCACGACGCGGCCGGCCAGGTCGGGGTGGGTGGCCTCCACGCCGGAGTCGATGATCGCCACGAGCGCGCCCGCGCCGGCGGGCGCGGCCCGGCTCGATCCGCGGGCGAGGCCGTCGAGATGGATCGCGTCGAGCGCCCACTGCGCGGCGCGCAGCGGATCGCGCCGCGCCGCGTCGGCCGGTGCCAGCGGCACGCCGGCGAGCGCGATCGCGGTGAGCGCTGTGGCGAGGAGGGTGTTGCGCCCCACAAGGCAGCTATCGGCCCGATCGGGCCCGGACCTTGAGCCCGCACCGGTGCGCCGCCTTACCGGGCGGCGCCGGCACGCTCGTAGATGTCGAGCAGCGCGTCGACGCAGTGGCCGATCGTGAAGTGGGCGAGCGCGCGCTCGCGCGCGACCCGCCCGAGCGCCGAGATCGTGTCCAGGTCGCCCCACAGGCCGTCGAGCGCCGCGGCGAGCGCGTCCGGATTGCCGGGTTCGACGAGCAGGCCGCTGCGGCCGAGCTCGACGATCTCGTCGAGGCCGTCGATCCGCGTGCCGACGACGGGACGGCCGAGCGCCCCGGCCTCGACCGCCGCGTAGCCGAAGGACTCGTAGCGCGAGGGCATGCAGAGCACGTGGGCGGCGCGCATGTGCTGCGCCGGGTCGTCGGTCCATCCGACGAAGCGCACGCGGCCGGGCGCGAGCGCCTCGGCGGTTCGCTCGAGCTCGGCGCGCAGGGGCCCGGCGCCGACGATCGTGACGCGCCACGGGTGACGCGAGCGGCCGGCCGCGGCGAGCAGGACGTCGTGGCCCTTCTGCGCGACGAGCGCGCCGACGCAGACGACCTCGAGGCCGGCGCCGGTCGGCGGTGCCGCGGTCGCGGGCAGCGAGGCGACGCCGTTGTGGGCGACGGCGACGGCGCGCTCGGGCAGGCGGTAGCGCTCGCGCATGAAGCGCGCGGCGCCGTGGCTGGGCACGATCGTCGCCGCGCTCAGAGCGATCTGCGCGCGCTTGAAGGCGGTGCGCGCGAGGTCGCCGCCGCGCCGGTGCCCGCCGCCGGGCGCGAGCGCCGGATCGGAGCCCGGGGTGCGGGGCAGGTGCTCGGTCACGATCGCCGCGCCGAACGGGCGCCGGGCGGCGAGGGCCGCCAGCGACGCCGGCTCGAAGGTGTCGTGCAGGTGCAGATGCCAGACGTCGGCGCGGCGGCGAACGGCGCCGCGCAGCGGCCGCCAGGCCAGGTCGGCCGCGTCCGCCGCCGCCTGCAGCTCCGTGGCGCCCGGCAGCAGCGCGATCGTGACGAGGTGCCCGCGCCGGCGCAGCTCGGCGCCGACGTCCTCGACGTGCCGCCAGGTCCCGCCGCGCTCGCGGGCGGTCGATGCGAGAACGATGTCCATCGCCCGGCAGCATGACGGTCGGCCGCATCAGGGCGTGCCGCGTATGCGATAGCGTACAAACGTATGGCAACGGCGATCGAGCATCCGAACCCGCTCGGGCCCCGCATCCGCGCGCTTCGCGACGCGATGGCGCTGTCGCTGCGCGACCTCGCGCAGCGCAGCGGCGTGAGCGCGCCGATGCTCAGCCAGGTCGAGCGCGGCGAGACGAGCCCGACGCTGGCGGTCGCCGAGCGGATCGCCAAGGGGCTGGACCTGCGCCTCTCGCAGCTCCTGCGCCTCGACGAGGGCGGCCAGGTCGCGATCGTGCGGGCCGGCGAGCGCCGGCCGGGGACGAGCGCCGCCGTCACGGGCCACACCGCGGAGATCCTCACGCCGCCGCTGCCGGGCCAGCGCGCCGAGCTCTCGCGCCACGTGCTCGCGCCCGGCGCCGTGACCGGCGGCTCCGGCGACCCGCCGATGCACGAGCCGGGCAGCCGCGAGAGCGCCCTCGTCCAGGCCGGCTGCGTCGTGCTGCACGTCGACGGCGAGCGCCACGAGCTCGCGGCGGGCGACTGCGTCACGTTCGACGCCGACCTGCCCCACCACTTCGAGAACCCCGGCGGCGACGAGGCGATCCTGCTCGCCGTCGTCTCCGCCGGCCTACGCAGGAGCTGACGCATGAGCCAAGCCGCACCGACGACGCTGTTTCAGAAGATCTGGGCCGCCCACGAGGTGGCGCCCGGGCTGCTGTGGATCGACCTGCACCTCGTCCACGAGGTGACGAGCCCGCAGGCCTTCGACGGCCTGCGCCTCGCGGGCCGGACCGTGCGCCGTCCGGACCGCACGCTGGCGACCGCCGACCACAACGTGCCGACCGACGGCACGCCGACCGTCGCACTCATCGCCGACGAGCTCAGCCGCGTGCAGGTCCAGACGCTCGAGCGCAACTGCGAGGAGTTCGGCGTCCCCGTCTTCTCGCTGGGCTCCGAGCGCCAGGGCATCGTGCACGTCATCGGGCCGGAGCTCGGCGTCACCCAGCCGGGCATGACGATCGTCTGCGGCGACAGCCACACGGCGACGCACGGCGCCTTCGGCGCGCTCGCCTTCGGGATCGGCACGAGCGAGGTCGAGCACGTGCTCGCGACGCAGTGCCTCGTCGCGCCCAGGCCGCGCTCGATGCGGATCGCCTACGAGGGCCGGCTCGGCCCGGGCGTCACGGCGAAGGACCTCATCCTCGCGACGATCGGCCAGATGGGCGTCGACGGCGCGGCCGGTCACGTCGTCGAGTTCTCCGGGGCCGCGATCGAGGCGCTCTCGATGGAGGGCCGCATGACCGTCTGCAACATGACGATCGAGGGCGGCGGCCGCGCGGGCATGATCGCGCCCGACGAGACGACGTTCGCCTGGGTCTCCGAGCACGCCGGGATCGACATCCCCGACGCGTGGCGAAGCCTGCGGACCGACGAGGGCGCCACCTTCGACCGGGAGATCGCCGTCGACGCGGGCGCGATCAGCCCGCAGGTGACGTGGGGGACGGCGCCCGACATGGTCGCCGGGGTCGCCGAGGCGGTCCCCGAGCCCGTGACCGAGGGCCACGAGCGCGCGCTGGCGTACATGGGCCTGAGCGCGGGCACGCCGATCCGGGAGATCGCCCTGGACCGCGTCTTCATCGGCTCGTGCACGAACAGCCGGATCGGCGACCTGCGCGTCGCCGCCGAGGTCGTCAGGGGCCGCCGGGTCGCGCCGTCGGTCCACGCGATGGTCGTTCCCGGGTCCGCGCAGGTCAAGGCGCAGGCCGAGCGCGAGGGGCTCGACGAGGTGTTCCGCGCGGCCGGCTTCGACTGGCGCGGCGCGGGCTGCTCGATGTGCCTGGGGATGAACCCGGACACGCTCGAGCCGGGCGAGCGCTGCGCGTCGACGTCGAACCGCAACTTCGAGGGCCGCCAGGGCCGTGGCGGGCGCACGCACCTCGTCTCACCGCAGATGGCGGCGGCCGCCGCAATCGCCGGTCACTTCGTCGACATCCGGGACTGGAGCTGAGCATGGAGCCGATCACGACCGTCAGCGGGCCGATCAGCGTGCTCGACCGCAGCGACGTCGACACCGACCAGATCATGCCCAAGCAGTTCCTCAAGCGCGTGCAGCGCAGCGGCTTCGGCGAGTTCCTGTTCCACGACTGGGCCAAGGAGCCGGGCTGGGAGCTGCCGCGCAACCCGATCCTCGTCGCGGGCCGCAACTTCGGCTGCGGATCGAGCCGCGAGCACGCTCCCTGGGGCCTCGAGGACTACGGCTTCCGGGCGATCGTCGCACCCTCGTTCGCGGACATCTTCGCCTCCAACTGCACGAAGATCGGCCTGCTGCCCGTGGCGCTCGCCGAGGAGGAGGTGCGCGCGCTCATGCAGGCCGGCGAGGCCGAGATCGACCTCGCCGCCCAGGAGGTGCGCTTCGGCGGTAGCGTCGCGCGCTTCGAGATCGACCCCGAGACCAAGCACCGGCTGCTCAACGGCCTGGACGACATCGCGCTCAGCCTGGAGCAGGAGGACGCGATCGCCGCCTACGAGCGCGAGCGCGAGCGCTCCGGGCCCGTGACGACCGCGCTCTGATCGCATGCGCGACTGGGACGCCGGCGCCTACCACCGGGTCTCGGGCCCGCAGGTCGCGATGGCGGCGGCGGTGCTCGACCGCCTCGAGCTGCGTGGTGACGAGCGCGTGCTCGACGCCGGCTGCGGCTCGGGCCGGGTGACGCGGCTGCTGCTCGAGCGCCTGCCGCGCGGGCACGTCATCGCCGTCGACGCGTCGGAGCAGATGCTCGCGCGCGCGCGCGAGGAGCTCGCCGGCCTGGGCGTCGACCTGCGCCTGGCCGACCTCGCGCGGCTGCGGCTCGCCGAGGGCGAGCAGGTCGACGCGGTCTTCTCCAACGCGACGTTCCACTGGGTCGCAGACCACGACGCGCTGTTCGGCGCGCTCGCCGCCGCGCTGCGGCCGGGCGGCAGGCTGAGCGCGCAGTGCGGGGGAGAGGGCAACGTCGCGGCCGTGCTCGCCGGCGCGCAGCAGGCGGCCGCCGACACCGGCCTGGGCCATCGCTTCGACGGCTGGCCGCGTCCGTGGAACTTCGCCGGCGCCGAGCAGACCGAGGCGCGGATGCGCGCGGCCGGCTTCGCCGACGTGCGCTGCTGGCTGCAGGCCTGGCCCGTCGCTCCCGACGAGCCGCGCGCCTACCTGGAGACGGTCTGCCTCGGCCCGCATCTGGAGCGGCTCGAGCCCGGCGAGCGCGAGTGCTTCCTCGACGCGGCCATGGTCCGCCTCGGCGAGCGCCCGCTGCTGGACTACGTGCGGCTGAACATCGTCGCGCGGCGGGCCGGCTGAGCTGGGCGCGCCCCGCGTCAGCCGGCCGGGGCGTAGCGGTGGTGGAGGTCCAGCGCGTTGCCGGCGGGGTCCAGGAAGATCGCCTGGTGGCAGACGCCGCTGTCGATCGTCTCGCCGACGAACCGCACGCCCTGGGCCTCGAGCCGCTCGCGGGCGGCGGCGACATCGTCGACCTGCAGGGCGATCGGCAGACCGTGTGGACGCAGCTCCTGACCGAACGCGGTCGGGTCCATGACGACGAGCGTCAGGTTCCCGGCCTGGAACTCGGCGCCGGGCCGGGCGCCCCAGCGCTTGCCCTCGGGCAGGCCGAGCACGGTGCCGTAGAAGTGCACCGAGGCCTCGAAGTCCGCGGCGGGTACCGCGACGAAGTCGACGCCGGAGATGAGCGGCGGCGCGGCGGGCGTGGACATCTGGGACCTCCGTTGTCGTGGCGGGACCGGACCATCATCCGTCAGACGTCCGAGACGAGGGCGACTCATCGGTCGGCGAGGTCGGCGAGGTCGGCGGCTCACCGGCGGACGAGCGGGCGCTTCGCGTAGCCTGCGGCGCGATGCCCACCATCGTCACCCTGCCCGGAGACGGGATCGGTCCCGAGATCATGGCTCCGGCGCTCGAGCTGCTGCGCACGATCAGCGAGGACTTCTCCTTCGAGGAGCACGTCTTCGGCGGCGCCGCGATCGACGTCCACGGCACGGCGCTCACCGACGACACGCTCGCCGCCTGCAAGCGCGCCGACGCGGTCCTGCTCGCGGCCGTCGGCGGCCCGCGCTGGGACACGACCGACCCCGACGCCCCGCGGCCCGAGCAGGGCCTGCTCGGCCTGCGCAAGGGGCTCGGCCTGTTCGCGAACCTGCGCCCGGTGCGCCCGGTCCCGGCGCTCTACGACGCGAGCCCGCTCAAGCGCGAGCGGATCGAGGGCACCGACCTGCTCGTCGTCCGCGAGCTGACGGGCGGGATCTACTTCGGCGCCAAGACCCGTACCGCCCGCAGCGCCAGCGACCTCTGCGAGTACTCCGTCGAGGAGGTCGACCGCATCGCGCGCGTCGCCTTCGACGCCGCCCGCACGCGGCGCAGGCGCGTCGCGAGCGTCGACAAGGCCAACGTCCTGGAGACCTCGCGCCAGTGGCGCGAGGTCGTCCACATCGTCCACAAGGCGAAGTACAACGACATCGAGCTGACCGACGTGCTCGTCGACAACGCGGCGATGCAGCTCGTCGCGCGCCCCGCGGACTTCGACGTCATCGTCACCGAGAACCTGTTCGGCGACATCCTCTCCGACGTGGCGGCGATGATCACCGGGTCGATCGGAATGCTGCCGAGCGCGAGCCTCGGCGAGCCGCGCACGCCGGGCCTGTTCGAGCCCGTCCACGGCTCGGCCCCCGACATCGCGGGGACCGGTGCCGCCAACCCGCTGGCGATGTTCCTGTCCGTCGCGCTCATGCTGCGCCACGGCTTCGGCCGCGAGGGCGACGCCGCCGCGATCGAGGCCGCGGTCGACCGCGCGCTCGAGGACGGGCTGCGCACGAAGGACCTCGGCGGCGACGCCACCACCGCGCAGGCCACCCGCGCCGTGCTCGACGCCCTGCGCTGAGCGCGCCGCCGCGGCGCGGGGCTGTGCGCGTCGCCGCGGGGCCGGAGCGCGTCGTCCTGCGCCCGGGCCGCCGTGCGCCCGCGGCCCGCGCCACAACGACGACGGCCCGGCCCCGCCGCCCGAGCTGCGGGCGGAGGGACCGGGCCGTCTGGCCTACTGCGTCGTCGCTGCGCTCAGCGCGGTCCGAGGACCTGGTAGGAGCGCATCTCGCCGCGGATCCGCCGCGGCAGGTAGCCGGTGAACAGCGTGTACGAGTGCACCGATCCGGTGCGCTTGGCGATCGCCGCCTGCACGCTGTCGGACAGCTTCTCGTTGATCGACCAGCGACCGTTGCTGATCCGACCGCGGAACGCCAGCTCCGTCGTCTTGCCGTCGACGACGTACTGCAGCTGGAGGCGCACGACCCCGCGCGCCTGGCTGGAGATCCGGCCGCTGGCCTTCACCCGGCCGCCCGAGATCGTCGGACGCCCGAGCGTCAGGCCCGCGCGCTGGGAGGCCGCGCGCAACCGCACCGTCTGCGGCCGCGTGTCGGCATCGCCGGCGTACTCGATGGTCACGATGCCCGTGCCCATGTTGGCCTGCGCCGTCGGGATCGACTTGCGGAACCGGATCCTCGCGTCGGTCGAGTTGACCTTCGACGTGAAGCGATTGCGCATGCCCGCGGCGTGCAGCTCCACCTTCACGTTGCCGGAGGCCCGGCTCGTGATCGGAGCGAGCACGTCGAGCTGACGATCGCGCCTGAGGATCCGCGCACGCGCCAGCGACATCTTCGCCGGGAACAGATCCGCTGCCTGCGCCGGAGGCGGAGGCGGAGGCGGAGGTGCGACCGGCGGCGGCGGTGGCGGTGGCGGTGGCGTACTTGCCGCCGGCCCGACGTAGATGAGCTGATCGATGCCGAACAGGCTCGCCGCCGACGCCGCACCCGCGGCCGTCGTGTGCAGCGGACCCGGTGCCAGCACCATCTGACCCGTCGTGCGTCCGACCATCGACCCGAGCAGCGCGGCGTCCATCGGACGTGCCCCGTTGGCCACGTACACGATGTTGTCCGGCATGCCACGGGCAGCCGCCTCGTCGACGACCGACTGCGAGACCGCGTACTGATCGGACCCGTTGAGGCGCTTCGCGGACGGAAGCCCGGTCAGGACAGCGGTGCTGACCTGGCTCGTGCCGCCGACGACGAGCGTCTTGGCGATGTTCAGCGAGGACAGCGCCGCCGACGTCGCCGCCGGGGTCGAGCCCTGGTTGACGTACAGCACCGGCAGTCGCCGTGCCGCCGCGAGCGCGGCTGCCGCCACGCCCTCCGGCCCGCTCGGGTTGGCGATGACCGCCGCGTCGAACGCCGGGACCGACGCCGCCTTCTCGGCCGGGGTACGCAGATCCATGCGAGCTGCGATGTCGGCAGCCGTGCCGGCGTCACCCGTACCGGAGAGGCGCTGCACGTTGCCGCCCGCGATGCCGAGGCCCGTCAGGTCGGTCACGACCTGCGCGGACAGCTTCGACGTGTCGCCGATGACGTACGCGCCCGAGGGATTCATGCGCGTGATCTCGTTCTTGACGCTCTCGGGCAGCCCGCCGGCCGGTGACAGCAGGACGGTCGACATGTTCGCGCGAGCCAGCACCGCGCCGGCCAGCGCTCCCGCCACGTCGTCCTTGTTGACGATCACGACCTTCGTCGCGTTGCGCGTGGCGAACGTGCTTGCCAGCACGCTCTCTCCGCCGCCGATGTAGCCGCGCCTGGACAGCGCGACCGACAGGGCGACCGGATCGCTCTCGTCGACGTTGGACTGCGGCACCGCCGCCGACGCGTTGAGATCGACCTTCGCCAGGTAGATGTCCAGCGTGTCGGTGTCGAAGTTGCCCTCGCGGGAGTCCATCCACCCGATGAGCACCTTGTCGTTGCCGAGCGCGACCGCCTGGGGCCCGAAGGTCCAGCCGGCGCCGAACCGGTAGTCGAAGCCCACGTCGTTGTTGTGCGAGTGGTCGCTGACGCGGATGTTGCGCGAGAACGACGCCCCGCGATTGCTCGAGTAGGCGTAGTACGTATCGCCGAGACGCGCGTCGTCACAGGCGATGTGCGTGTGCAGGCAGTCGCCCGTCGTGCGCTCGCCCGCTCCCTGGTCGGCCGGAGCCTGATACCAGTGGCGGCGGTCCTCCCAGACGATGTCGACGCGGCCGTTCGGCGCCACGTTGATGTCGGGGTGGCGCGTCTGGATGGTCGGCGTGCCCGGCTGCTTGATGCCGTCGTCGATGCGCTTGGGCATCGACCACGTCGCTCCGTTGTCCAGCGACCGCTGGAAGTACACCTTCGAGTCGGGCGCGATGAAGTGATCGGCACCCTGGTAGCCGCCGGCCGGAGCCGTCGGCCCGCCCGTGCCCTGGCCGTAGACGATGTACAGGGTGTCGTTGCGCCTGTCGATTGCCATGCGCGGGAACGACGAGCCGCCGGAGAGGTTCGTCGTGACGTGGGAGTTGCCCGCCCGGCTGATGTTCTTGACGAGCGTCACGTCGACGGGCGCCGACCAGGTCGCGCCCTTGTTCGTCGAGCGCGCGGTCTGGATGATGCCGTCGCTGCCGCTGGTGCGCCACGCGATCGTGAGGGCACCGTTGGATGCGACGACCGGCTCCGAGGACGCCTCCGGGCCCGCGATCGCCACGCCGGCAGCGCTCGCGCGGACGGGGGCCGCGAACGTCTGGCCTCCGTCGGTGGAGGCTGCGGTGTGAATCGAGGCGTTGCCGCCGTTGCCGGCGCCACGGGTGTCCCGGGCCGCCGTGTAGACGGCGTCCGCGCCGCCCGGGCCTGCGCCCGGATCGACGGCCACCGTCGACAGCTCGTAGTACGGGCCGACTGTCGGGTCGACGCCGCCGGGCATCGCGACGACCCCGGTGCCCCAGGTCACGCCGCCGTCGGTGGACTTGAAGACCATCGTCGACGCGCCCTCCTCGACGCTGGGCGCCGAGAACTTCGGAACGCCGGAGACGGCGTAGACGGTGTTGCCCGTGCCGAACGCGACCGACTGGTACATGTGCTCGGCGAGGTGGTTGCTGATCCGGCAGGACGGCCGGAAGCCGAGGCCCGCCGTCGGCGGCTGCAGCACCGCAGCCGGCGTCCAGGTGACGCCGCCGTCGAAGCTCGCCGTCCCCTCGCAGTTCTCCGTCAGGTAGTTGGCATGCGTCGCGACGATGTGATTGGAGTTGTTCGGATTGACCGCCATGCCGATCTGGTCCTTGCCCCGGAAGGGGTTCAGATCGGAGGTCATGCGGTAGTTTTTGCCGACCTTGACGGCCGCCTCGGCGGCGGGCACGAGGCCCGCCAGACCGATGAAGGCTGCGATGAGCGCAGCACTCCATGCGCGCGGAGCGCGCACCTCACGTGGAGTCATGTATGCGCGAGCCTAGATGCCGAGTGGCGCGGGGGCGAGTGAGCGGCCCTTGCGATTCACGAGCGTCCAACCGCCCGCGAGCATCGTCAGGGAGAGACCCGTCGCGAGCAGCATGGTCAGCAGACCACCGCCGGGAGCGGCCGGACCGGACGGACCGGAGCCGGTCCACGGCGCGGCTGCGGCGCCCTGTGCGGCGCTGCCCTGGACGCGCAGCGTCGTGCGGCCGGGGGTGCCGGACTTCGGCGTTCCGTCGGAGATCCTGTGCTGCGTCGCCATGACGACGTACCAGCCCGGCTTGACGTCGGCCGGCAGGATGAACGCCTGGTTGATGTTGTTCGCCGCGACGACCGTCGTCGCGAGCACGCGACCGTCCCGTGAGCTGAGGCGCAGCGAAACGGGACCGAAGTCCCCGCTGGTGCTGTAGTTCTTGCCAGTGGCCGTGATCGCCGACCCCGGCGCCGCCACCTTCTTGTCCAGCGAAACCGTGGCGAGGACGCCACAGGCCCACGCGATGGAGGCAGCCGCCAGCGGCAGGGCTGCCCCGAAGACCAAGATCAAACCTGCTCGACGCTTCATGTGGTTCTCCTCGTACGCGTGTGTAGCCTTCCTCTAGGTGTGCAAGATACATACTCTGTGCAACGAGAGGAAGGGAAACGTTTGTCGACCGCGATCGCACCGGCGGGCTCCGAGACCAGGTTCGCACACCGATCGGCCCGATGCGCCGCGCGCCGCGGTGCCCGGGTGGCCCGCGGGAGCCTCACGGCGGCTCTGCTCGCCGGGGCGCTCTTCGGCGCCGCCGGGCCCGCGGTCGCCGCGACGGCGGAGATCGGCGCGGTGCGCGAGATCGGCGCCGCCGAGGCGCCGTCGGGCCTCACGGCGGGCGGCTTCGCCGTCCAGGTCGCCGAGACCGCCGGCAGCTATGCCGTCCCGGCCGGCTTCTCGACGGTCACCGCCTGGAGCCACAGCGCGGGCGGCACCGCCGGCAGGCTGACGTTCAAGGTCTTCCGGCCGACGGGTCCGACGCGTCAGTTCGTCGCCGTCGCGTCGGACTCGCGGACGATCGTCCCGAGCTCCGTCCAGACCTTCGCGGTCCGCATCGCGGTCGCGCCGGGCGACAGGATCGGGTTGTCGTCCGACGACGTAGAGCTGGCCTTCGCCACCGGCAGCCGCGGCGACCAGATCGGCTTCTTCGACGGAGACGTTCCCGTCGGCGCGATCAGGGCGACCGACGGCGAGCCCTTCGAGGACTACAAGCTCGACGTCTCGGCCACGCTGGACTCGACGCAGCTCGCCGGCCCCGGGACGCCCGGGCCCACAGCCGGCCAGCCGGGCGGGACGGGCTCCCCGCGATCGGCGCCCGGTCCGGCGGTCACATCCCTGCGCCTCGCTCCGCCCGCGTTCCGGGCGGCCCGGCGCGGGCCGACCGTGCGCCCGGCCCGCGCGCGCCGCGCCGGCATGAAGGTCAGCGTCCGCGTCGGCGCCCCGACGAAGGTTCGCTTCTCGGTCCGCCGGCTCCGCGGCGGACGCCGGTCGGGCACCGGCAGGAGCGCGCGCTGCGTGGCGGCGACGCGGCGCAACCGCAAGGCCTCCAGGTGCCTGCGCGAGATCCCGATGCGCGGCAAGTTCACGCGCTGGGCGCGCAGGGGCGTGAGCTTCCGCTTCACCGGGCGGCTGCGCGGCCGCACGCTGCGGCGGGGCTCCTATCGGCTCTTCGCGACACCGGTCCCGCGCGCTCGCGGCGTGCGCTCGGTGCGCGCGAGCTTCCGCGTCAGGTAGCGCTCCGCGCGCGCCTGATCCGGGGCGCCGCGAGCAGCGCGAGCGCGCCGAGCAGCAGGGCGATGCCGACGCCGCGGATGAGCGCGCGGACCGTCGTCGACAGGCCGCCCGTGCGGCCCACGGGCGCGCGGGCGAAGGCGATGTCCTGCTTGTTGGAGGCCACGGTGCCGGCGCGCGTGTCCGTCCACGCGGCGAGCACGGCCTCGCGCTCGGAGGCGAGCGCGAGGCGGCTGCCGAGGTCCGGCAGCCCCACCTCGCTGCCCTGGCCGACGCGCGAGTCGAAGGCGCTCGCGCTCAGCGTGACCGCCGGCGCGAACGTCTGCCCGCGGTCCCACGAGGACTGCAGGGAGACGGCGCTCAGGCGGTCGCGGGCGGGGTCGATGCGGCGGTCGTAGTAGACGACGTCCAGCCGCCCGCCCGGCGCGACGCCGATCCTCGGCAGGTACTGCGACGTCCGGTCGCGCCTGGGGGTGTCGTTGACGCGGACCGGACCGCTCCACTCGCTCTCGCCGGGCGCCAGCGACCAGAGGTGCACGTCGGCGTGGCCGCCGGCGCCGTCCTCGAAGGCGACGAAGATCCGCCCGTCCTCGTCGTCGACCGCCAGCGACGGCGTCGGCGGCAGCAGCGCGACGAAGCGCCGCGCCGGGACGACGGCGTCGTCGACGACGGACTCCTGCCAGGTCGCGCCGGCGTCGGCGGAGCGGCCGAGCACGAGCGAGAAGCGCCCGCCGTACGGTGGCCCGCCGCGGCCGCGGTGGGCCCCCTCGTAGTCCAGCCGGTCCTCGCCGACGTCGAGATACAGCACGTAGAGGCTCCCGTCGGGGCCGACCGCCGACGACGGGGCCAGGACGCGGGCGCGTGCCGGGGCGTTGACCGCGACCGGCTTGCGCCACGTGCGCCCGCCGTCGTCCGAGCGCGCCGCCATGACCGGATTGCCGGGCTCCGTGAAGCGCACGATGCCGACCGAGGAGGCCTGCACCCACGTGAGGTACAGGCGCTCCGGCCGGCGCGGGTCGGCGGTGAGGCCGACCTGGAAGGCGAGCGGGTCGAGCGTCCGGCGCGGCGGCGAGAGCGTCCGGCCGCCGTCGCGCGAGCTCGTCAGCCAGCCGGCGGCGGGCGTGTTGCCGTTGCCGCGCAGCGTCACGAAGGAGAGGTGCAGCGTCCCGTCGGCGGCGAACGCCACGGTGGGCGCGTAGCACTTGCGCCCCGCGCCGCGCGGGATCGGCACCTTGACGGGCGTCCAGTTCGCGCCGCGGTCCTGCGAGACGTGCAGCGAGCAGGAGTAGTCCGGCGTGTCGATCCGGTTGGCGACCGCCAGCCGCTGCGGGTTCGTCGGGTCCTGGGCGAGGGAGGGCGAGTTGTTGGCGCGGATGTCGCCCTGGTCCGTCGCTCCGGCGTTGACCGGCGCGTCGCCCGCCGGCTGGACGCGCGGCGAGCCGTCGAGGACCGCGGCGGCGACGAGCGCGACCACGCCGAGCACGAACGCGACGGCGATGGCGGCGACGCGCGTCCGGGCGCCGCCCGCGCTCACGACGGGGGCACCGACCGCACGACGCACCAGGCGGCCAGCGCCACGATCGGCAGGCCGGTGATCGAGTGCCAGATCGCGGCGTCCCACGGCTGGTCGGTGCGAGCGGCGTCCAGCACGAGCGGAAGGTGCGTGGCGAGCACCCAGAAGCCCGACAGGAAGGCGACCCCGGAGGCCGGCAGGGCCGTCCGGTCGCCGGCCAGCGCGCCCCGGCGGGCGCGGCCGCGCAGGTACAGCGCCGCGGCGGTCGCGAGCGCGCCCGGAACGACGTGATCGACGACCTCGACGATCCCGCGCACGGGGACCTCGAGCCCGATGGCTTGCCCGATGTACGGCACGACGATCGTCCAGGCCGCGATCGCGGCCAGCCACGTGGACACGCGCACCTCGGTCGGGCGCGAGGCGAGGATCGGCTGCGCATCGGAGCTCATCGCGCTCGAAGATAGTGGGAGCGCGGCCCATCCGGCGCCGCGGAGCGCCGGCGCGCCGCCGCACGGCGCCCGCCGCCGCGGGCGCGCCGCCCGAGGCCGCCCGTGTCGCCCCCCGGCCGCGTCCGCCGTAGAATCGCCTGTGGACCGCGCGCCGGACGCCGGTCTGCGCACCCCGACCTCGGCGGTGAGGCCACGACGGCCGAGGCGACGCGGGCGGTGCCCGACAACAGCGATGGCGAGGAGCCCCCAGTGAAGCAAGCGGACCTCATCTGGATGAACGGGGAGTTCGTCGCCTGGGAGGACGCCAAGGTCCACGTGCTGACGCACGGCCTGCACTACGGCACCGGCGTCTTCGAGGGCATCCGCTGCTACGACACCGAGATCGGTCCCGCGGTCTTTCGCCACCGCGAGCACCTCCGGCGGCTCGGGCGCTCGGCCGAGCTGTACTACATGCCGCTGCCCTACGACGTCGAGGCGCTGCGCACGGCGACGAACGAGCTCATCGGCCGCAACGGCCTGCGCTCGTGCTACATCAGGCCGATCGCCTTCCGCGGCTACGGCCAGATGGGGCTCAACCCGCTCGAGGCGCCCGTCGACGTGTCGATCGCCGTCTGGGAGTGGGGCGCCTACCTCGGCGAGGAGGGCAAGCGCAACGGGATCCGCGCGAAGGTCTCGAGCTGGCGGCGCATCAGCCCCGCCTCGCTCATCCCGAGCGCGAAGGCCTCGGGGCAGTACCTCAACAGCGTCCTGGCGAAGGTCGAGTCGCTCAAGGCCGGCTACGAGGAGGCGATCCTGCTCGACGACCACGGGCACGTCTGCGAGGGCTCGGGCGAGAACATCTTCATCGTCTGGGAGGGGCGGATCGTCACCCCGCCGCCCGCCGCCTCCATCCTCGACGGCATCAGCCGCAGGTCGGCGATGCAGATCGCCCGCGACCTCGGCATCGAGATCGTCGAGCGCGACATCGCCCGCGCCGAGCTGTATCTCGCCGACGAGGTCTTCATGACCGGCACCGCGGCCGAGCTCGTGCCCGTCCGCGAGGTCGACGACCACACGATCGGCGACGGCTCGCCGGGCGAGGTCACGCGCGCGATCCAGGCGGCGTTCGAGGATGCGCTGCACGGCCGCGACGAGCGCTACCGCGACTGGCTCGATCCGGTGCCGGCGCGCGCCGAGGCGAAGGCCGTATGAGGGCCGGGAGGCGAATTCGGTAGGCGGCCGCGGCGCTCGCGCGCCGGGTCGCCTGCGCGCGCCGGATTCCTCCCACCCTCCCGAAAGGATCGTCTGACCACCATGACCCGGATCGAGCTCTACGACGCCACGCTGCGCGACGGCATGGGCGGGGGCGGCATGTCGCTCACCGCCGAGGAGAAGGTGCGCCTCGTGCACCGCCTCGACGATCTCGGCATCGACATCGTCGAGGCCGGCTTCCCGGCTTCCAACCCCAAGGAGGCCGAGCTCTTCGCGCGGCTCGAGCGCGAGCAGCTCGCCCACGCGACGATCGCGGCCTTCGGCATGACCCGCCGGCGCGGCATCGCCGCCGACGAAGACGCCGGGCTGCGCGTCCTGGCCGACTGCTTCGCGCCCGTCTGCACGATCGTCGGCAAGACGTCGACGACCCACGTCGAGAAGGTCGTGCGCGCAACGCGCGAGGAGAACCTGGCGATGATCGCCGAGTCGGTCGCGTTCCTCGCGGGCCGCGGCAAGCGCGTGATCTTCGACGCCGAGCACCTCTTCGACGGCCTGCGCGAGGATCGCGGCTACGCGATCGAGTGCCTGCGCGCGGCGGCCGCCGCGGGCGCCGAGCGCGTCGTGCTGTGCGACACGAACGGCCCCTCGCTGCCCGGCGACGTCGCGCGCGAGGTCGCCGCCCTGGCCGACGCGCTGCCCGGGGTCGCGATCGGCATCCACTGCCACGACGACGGGGGCTGCGCCGTCGCCAACACGCTCATGGCGGTCGAGGCGGGCGCGACGCAGGTGCAGGGCACGATGAACGGCATCGGCGAGCGCACCGGCAACGCGAACCTCATCACGATCATCGCCACCCTGCAGCTCAAGATGGGCCGTCCGGTCGTCTCCGAGGAGCAGCTTCGCCTGCTGACCGAGGTCGCCCACTTCACCGACGAGCTGCTCAACCGCCAGCCCGACGCCGCGCAGCCCTACGTCGGCAAGAACGCCTTCGCGCACAAGGCGGGCCTGCACGCGGCCGGCATCCGCGCCGACGCGACGACCTTCGAGCACGTCGACCCCGAGCTCGTCGGCAACCGCCGCGAGCTGCTCATCTCCGAGCTGTCGGGCAAGGGCACCGTCGCCGACAAGGCCGAGCGGGCGGGGCTCTCGCTCGACGACGCCACGACCGCCCGGGCGCTCGAGCGGATGAAGGCGCTCGAGCACGACGGCTACCAGTTCGAGGCCGCCGACGCCTCCTTCGAGCTGCTGCTGCGCAAGGAGTCCGGCGACTACGAGCCGCTCTTCCGGCTGGAGTCCTGGCGCGTCATCGTCGAGCAGCGCGCCGATGGCAAGGTCGAGACGGAGGCGACGATCAAGATCTGGGTCGAGGGCGAGCGCTACGTCCGCGTGGCGGAGGGCAACGGCCCCGTGCACGCGCTCGACGCGGCGCTGCGCGCAGCGATCACCGAGGCGCACCCGCACCTCTCCGACATCTGGCTGACGAACTTCAAGGTCCGCATCCTCGACGAGACGAACGGCTCGGACGCGAGGATCAGAGTTCTCATCGACGCCACCGACGGCGTCGACGTCTGGGGCTCGATCGGCGTGTCGACGAACCTCATCGAGGCGTCGTGGGCCGCGCTCGTGGACTCGCTGGAGTACGCCGAGCAACCAAGCCGCGTCCGCGGCGCGGCGCCGTCGTGAGGGCCGGGCGCCGCGCGGCGCCGCACGAGGCCGGGCGGCGGGCCGGGCGGGCGCGATGAGGACGCCTGCGGCGACCGACGAGATCCCGCTCGCCCGGCCGATGCTCGGTGCCGAGGAGGAGGAGCTCGTGCTCGAGGTGCTGCGCTCGGGCCAGCTGTCGCTCGGCCCGCGGGTCCCCGCCTTCGAGCAGGCCTTCGCCGCCCGGCTCGGCGTCGCGCACGCCAGCGCCGTGTCCAGCGGGACGGCCGGGCTGCACCTCGCGCTGCGCGCCGCCGGCGTCGGCGACGGCGACGAGGTCGTCACGAGCCCGTTCTCGTTCGTCTCGAGCGCCAACGCGCCTATCTTCGAGCGCGCCCGCCCGGTCTTCGCCGACATCGACCCGCGCACGCTGAACCTCGATCCCGCGGCGGCGGCCGCGGCCGTCACGGAGCGCACGACGGCACTGCTGCCCGTCCACATCTTCGGCTACCCGGCCGACATGCCGGCCTTCGAGCGGCTCGGCCTGCCGATCGTCGAGGACGCCTGCGAGGCGCTCGGAGCCGTCCACGCCGACGGGATCCCGGTCGGCGCCCGCGGCCATGCGGCGGTCTTCGGCTTCTACGCCAACAAGCAGCTCACGACCGGCGAGGGCGGGATGGTCACGACGTCGGACGCCGCGGTCAAGGCGCGCGTCGACTCCGAGCGAAACCAGGGCCGCGCGCCCGACATGGGCTGGCTGGACCACGACCGCCTCGGGTTCAACTACCGTCTGAGCGACCTCGCCTGCGCGCTCGGCCTCGCGCAGCTCGAGCGCCTCGACGCGATGCTCGCCCTGCGCGCGCGCGTGGCCGCGAAGTACCGCGAGGCGCTCGCGGGGATCGAGGGCCTCGAGCTGCCCTGCGAGGACGCGGGCGGGGATCGGCGCAGCTGGTTCGTCTTCGTCGTCCAGTTGCCGCGCGGCACCGACCGCGACGCCGCGATCCGCGGGCTGCGCGAGCGCGGCGTGCAGTCCAAGCCCTACCTGCCCGCGATCCACCTCATGACGTACTACCGCGAGACCTTCGGCCACCGCGAGGGCGAGTTCCCCGTCTGCGAGGACGTCTCGGCACGCTCGGTGGCGCTGCCGTTTCACCCAGCGCTCGGCGAGTGCCAGGTCGAGCGGGTCGCGGCGGCGCTGCGCGAGGTGCTCGGGCGCTGAGGCGCGCCGCGCGGGCGGCGACGACCGCCGCGGACGGGCCATAGACTCGCCCGCGATGTCGCGCTTCTCCGAACCGCAGGACCCCGCCTTCCAGCGCCTGAACGCCTCGCTGTCGTTCGACCGCCGGCTCTGGCATCACGACGTGGCCCAGTCGCGCGCCCACGCGCGGATGCTCGCCGCACGGTCGATCATCGGCGACGAGGACCGCGACGCCCTGCTCGCCGCGCTCGACGGCGTCGAGGCGGAACTGCTCGGCGATCGCTTCGCCTTCCGCGACGACGACGAGGACATCCACATGGCGATCGAGCGTCGCGTGACGGAGCTCGCCGGCGCGGTCGGCGGCAAGCTGCACACCGCGCGCTCGCGCAACGACCAGGTGGCGACCGACGTTGCGCTGTTCACGCGCGACGCCTCCGGCCACGCGACGCGCGCGATCGACGCCCTCGCGGGCGCGCTCGTCGACGCCGCCGAGCGCCATCTCGACTGGCCGCTGCCGGGCTACACGCACCTGCAGCGCGCCCAGCCCGTCTATCTGTCGCATCACCTGCTCGCCTACGTCTGGATGCTGCTGCGCGATCGCGAGCGCTTCGCGTTCGCCGAGTCGCAGACCGCCGCGCTGCCGCTCGGCGCGGGCGCGCTCGCGGGCGTGAACTTCGACACCGACCGGGCGGCCGTGGCCGCCGAGCTCGGCTTCGCGCGCGTCGCGCCGAACTCGATCGACGCGGTCTCCAACCGCGACTTCGTCCTGGACTACCTGTCGGCGGCGTCGACCTGCGCGACCCACCTGAGCCGCCTCGGCGCCGAGCTCGTCCTGTGGTCCAGCGAGGAGTTCGGCTTCGTGACCTTGCCCGACGCGTGGACGTCGGGCTCGTCGATCATGCCCCAGAAGAAGAACCCGGACGCCGCCGAGCTGCTGCGCGCCAAGGCGCCGCGGATCGTCGCGCACCTCGGCGCGCTGCACGGCGTCATGCACGCGCTGCCGCTGACCTACAACAAGGACCTGCAGGAGGACAAGGAGCACCTCTTCGACACGGTCGACACGATCGACCTCTGCCTCGCCGCGGCGACGGGGATGGTCTCCGGAGCGCGCTTCAACCGCGAGCGGATGTCCGCCGCGGCCTCCGACGACCTCATCGCCGCGACCGACGTCGCCGACCATCTCGTCAAGCAGGGCGTGCCGTTTCGCGAGTGCCACGGGATCGTGGCCGGCCTCGTGCGGGTCGCCGTCGACTCCGGGCGGCGCCTGGGCGAGCTGACCGACGACGAGCTGGCGGCGGCGTCCGAGCGCCTCGCGCCGGCCGAGTTCCGCGCGCTGCTGAGCCAGAGCTCGTGGCTGGAGTCCAAGGTCAGCGTCGGCGGGACCGCGCTCGCGCGCGTGCGCGAGCAACTCGACGCGGCGCGCGCCGCCCTCGCGGCCGGCGCGGCGTGACGGGGGACCGCGGGCGCGGGCGGACGGCGGGAGGCGCGAGGGGGGAGGCCAGGGCGCGGGGGGGGGGGGGCGGGCGGGGGGGGGGGGGGGGGGCGGGGGGGGGGGGGGGGGGGGCCGGCGATCGCCACCTCAGGGCGCTGGAGCTGCCGGTCGTCGAGGCCGCCGCGGCGCTCGTCGGCTGCACGGTCGTTCACGGCGAGACGAGCGGCGTCATCGTCGAGACCGAGGCCTACCACGAGAGCGAGCCCGCCTGCCACGCCTTCGTCGGCATCACGCCGCGCACCCGCACGCTGTTCCGCGCGCCGGGCGTCGCCTACGTCTACCGCTCCTACGGCATCCACGCGCTGCTGAACGTCGTCGTCGAGCCCGAGGGCGTCGGAGCGGCCGTGCTCATCCGCGCCCTCGAGCCGCTCGCCGGCGCCGAGCTCATGCGCCGCCGGCGCGGCCGCGATGGGCCCACCGAGCTGTGCTCCGGGCCGGGCAAGCTCACGCAGGCGCTCGGGATCGGCCTCGAGCTCGACGCGACGTGCCTGCGCGAGGGGCCGATCGCGCTCGGCCCGCCGCCGCCGGGCCGCGCCGATCCGCCGCGACTGGTGGCCGGCCGGCGGATCGGCATCACGCGCGCCGTCGAGCTGCCGTGGCGCTTCTGCGCCGCGGGCAGCCGCCACGTCTCGCGGCCATGGCCGCGCGGCCTGCACGCCTGAGTGGGCCTGCACGCCTGAGCGGGCTGCGCCGGCCGTGGATCCACGGTCTGCGCGCCTGAGCGGGCCCGGCCGGCCGTGGATCCACGGCGGGCCCGTCGGGGCCGGATGCGCGGATCGACCGCGTCAGGGCTGCGGCGTGGCCCCGCCGGACTCGGGCGCGGGGGGCGTCGCCGGCGTGCCGGCCGGCGGTGGCGGCGGCGCGGCGGGTGCGGGCGGCGCCTGCGGCGCCGGCGCCTGGGGGTCGTTGCCGGTCGCTCGCTTGCGAGCGCGGTCGGGCGCGGCGTCGGCGGGCGTCGTCGTGGCGGGTGTCGTGGTCGTCGCCGACGGGGTCGTCGTGACGAGCCCCGCCTCCGGCGCGGTCGGGTCGAGCGCGAGGCCCGCCTCGACGCAGGCCTTCGACGGCTTGGCATCCGGCTTGCGATCGCGCTCCTCGCGCGCGCACCTGCGCTCGAGGCGCTGCTTGTCGGCCTGCAGGACGGCGAGCATGAAGTCGTGCCAGATCTGCGCCGGGAACGTGCCCCCGGCGACGGGCTGGCCGCGGTACTCGCTGCGCATCGGCTTGAGCTCGTTGGGATAGCCGACCCACACGGCGACGGTCAGCTTGTCGGTCGCGCCCACGAACCAGGCGTCGCCGTAGTTCTCCGTCGTCCCGGTCTTGCCCCACGCGCGCACCTTGCCGAGGTTCGCCACCCGGGCCGTGCCGACCTTGACGACCGACTCGAGCAGGCTCGTCGTCGTGTCGGCGACGGCCTTCGGCAGGACCTGCCGGCGGCGGACGTGGTTCTTGTCGATCACGTGGTCGCGGCGGTCGCGCATCGTCACCCGGCGGATGCCGACCGGACCCTTGCGGCCCGCGCCGAGGGTGCCGGTCACGAGCGTTCCGCCGGTGGCGAAGGTCGCGTAGGCGTGCGCGAGATCCAGCGGCGTGACGCCCCGCTTGAGCCCGCCGAGCGAGATCGCGTAGTTCGTCGAGACCCGTGTACGGATGCCCATGCGCTCGGCCGTCCGCGCCACGCGCTTCGTGCCGACCTTGATGCCGACCTGGGCGTAGACCGCGTTGTCTGAGAACGTCGTGGCGCGTGCGAGCGTGGTGATGCCGGAATACGCGTTGTCGTAGTTGTTCACGGTGAACTTCTCTGTGCTGTTGGGCACGTCGAAGACCTGGCGCTTGGACTCCCAGGTCGAGGACGGCGAGATGCCCTGGCGCAGCGCCGTCGCCAGCACGAACGGCTTGAACGCCGAGCCCGGCTGGCGCCGGCCCTGCGTGGCGAGGTTGAAGGGGACCTGGTCGTAGTCGGTGCCGCCGACCATCGCGCGCACCTCGCCGGTCTTGTTGTCGATCGCGACGACCGCGGCCTGGGGGCCGAGCGGCGGATTGCCGAGCCAGCGCTTGACGGCCTCCTCGGCGCGGCGCTGCAGCCCGAGGTCGAGCGTCGTCTGAACGCGCAGGCCGCCCAGCAGCGCCCGGCGCGGGCCGTAGCGATCGATGACCTGCTGGCGCACCCAGGTCGCGAAGTACGCCGAGGACTTGCTCGCCGACTGCGCCTCGGGCGGGCGGATGAGGTCGCGCGACGGCACCGGCTCGCGGATGCCGCGGGCGTACTCGGCCTGCGTGAGGTAGCCCTGCTCGAGCATCTTCGACAGCACGAGGTTGCGGCGGCGCAGCGCCGCCTGGGGGTGCGCGATCGGGTCGAACGCGCTCGGCGAGGCGACGACGCCCGCGAGCAGGGCCGACTCGTGGGGCTTGAGCTGGCGGGCGCAGCGGTTCTCCGGCCGGCCGCAGCCCAGGTGGCTGGCCTCGCGCCCGAAGTACGTGCGCGCGGCGGACTCGATGCCGTAGGCGCCGTTGCCGAAGTAGATCGAGTTGAGGTACTGCGTGAGGATCTTGCGCTTGGGCCACTTGCGCGTGAGGTGGTAGGCCAGGGCCGCCTCGCGCACTTTCTCGACGACGGTCCGGCGGCTCTGCGCGCCGGTGGCGTTCTTGACGAACTGCTGCGTGATCGTCGAGCCGCCCTGCACGGCGGCGCGGCTGCTGATGTCCTGCCACAGGGCGCGCGCGGTGCCGCGCAGGTCCACGCCGTCGTTCTCGTAGAAGCGCTGGTCCTCGATCGCGATGATCGCGTGCTGCATGGCGAGCGCGATGTCGTCGGTGGGCACGATGATGCGCCCCTGGTCGGCGAGCGTCGCGAGGTAGTCCCCGCGCACGTCGACGAGCAGCGTGTTCTGCGCGCGCTGGAACTCCCGCCGGTTCTCGAGCTCGGGCAGGTCGGAGGCGACCGCCATCATCATCCCGAAGGCCGTCGAGACGAAGGCCAGCAGGCCGAGCCCGAAGAGGATCAGCGCAAGACGCAGCCGCTTGAGTCGCGGACGACCCAGCGGCGGGTCCGAGAGGACCGGGATGTCGGGACGTTCGGAGTCGCTCATGCGAACGCGGGAGCTGCCGCTCGGTGCGGCGAGGACCCCGTGGCTCCCCAGGGCGCGGTGCGGCGGCGGCGCCCGGGGCGGCCTGGACTCTAGCATTGGCGCGGTGACCGATCACCCGGCCGACGATGCCGAATTCCTCGCCCGCGACGCGGTCGACTGCCTCCCCGACGGGGCCCTCGGCCGCAAGCTCGCGCTGGGCCGCCCGCTGCGCGTCAAGCTCGGCCTGGACCCGACCGCGCCGGACGTGCATCTCGGCCACACGGTCGTGCTGCGCAAGCTGCGCGAGTTCCAGGATCGCGGCCACGTCGTCGTGCTCATCATCGGCGACTACACCGCGCGCGTGGGCGACCCGAGCGGGCGCTCCTCGACGCGGCCGGTCCTGTCGGGCGAGGAGATCGACGCCAACGCGCGCACCTACGTCGAGCAGGCGGCCAAGGTGCTCGATCCCGACCTCATCGAGCTGCGCTACAACTCCGAATGGCTCGACATGCCGATGGAGCAGCTCTTCGCGCTCACCCGGACGACCACGATCGCCCAGCTGCTCGAGCGCGACGACTTCGCCAAGCGCTATGCGGCGCGCGAGCCGATCTCGATCCTCGAGCTGCTGTATCCGCTCATGCAGGCCTACGACTCCGTCGCGGTGCGCAGCGACGTGGAGCTCGGCGGCACCGACCAGAAGTTCAACCTCCTGCTCGGGCGCGACGTGCAACGGGCCTACGGCATCGACGAGCAGCTCGCGCTGACGATGCCGATCCTGCCCGGCGTCGACGGCGAGCGCAAGATGTCCAAGTCGCTGGGCAACCACATCGGCGTCACCGAGGCGCCCGAGGAGATCTACGGGCGGACCCTGAGCCTGCCCGACGCGGCGATGGCGACGTGGTACGCCCTGCTGCTCGGTGAGGACCAGCCCGCCGGCCTCTCGCCCCGCGACGCCAAGCACGCGCTCGCGCGCCGACTCGTGAAGCGATTCCACTCCGCCGACGCCGCCGACCGCGCGGCCGCCGGCTTCGAGCGCGTCTTCGTCCAGGGCGGGCTGCCGGCGCAGATCGACGAGGCGAGCTTCGAGGTCTCCGAGGGGCTCGTGCACCTGCCCGCCCTGATCGCCGCCAGCTTCGGCGGATCGCGCTCCGACGCGCGCCGTAAGCTCGCACAGGGGGCCGTCCGCCTCGACGGCGCCGCGCTCGGGACACAGGACATCGATGTCGCACCCGAGCGATTGGACGGAGCCATCCTGCAGGTCGGAAAGCGTCAGTTCCTGCGCCTGCGCCGCGCCGCCTAGCGCGGCCCGGACCAGCATCCTCAGGGGTTCTCCGCGCTCGGCGGCGATCGTGCCCCCGGGCGTGGATGCTCCGCGCGGAGCTCCTCGCCGCCCGCAGGACGGCGGCGGACCGGAGCGGATCCGGGCCCCATGGAGGTCCATCCGGCCGAGCTGTCTATACTGCGCGCTGCGTCGGTCCCTTGCGCCCCGCCCGGAGTCCTTCCAAGGCTCCCTCGGGGCGCTATACTGGCCAGTCCTGTCTGCGAGTCGTCTCGGCTCGCTGAAGCGCAGGTCCTGGGAGGAGTCCCCTCCACGGGAGCGCGCGACGGTCTTTGAAAACTCAACAGCATGCGCACCTTGATCGCACCTAGCGATCAGGTGTGCGTCCAGGTTCGATCCCCTCGCTCCCAGCCGGGCTGCGAGGGGTCTGAGAAAGAAACCCGTCATGTACCGCGATGCCTCGTGTATTGGCATCGCACATGGTCATGACAGCTCTACGTGACGAGGCCGGCCCTTCGGGTCCGACCTCAGCAGTTCTTCACGGAGAGTTTGATCCTGGCTCAGGACGAACGCTGGCGGCGTGCTTAACACATGCAAGTGGAGCGACGAACCGGGGCTTGCCCCGGGGCAGAGCCGCGAACGGGTGAGTAACACGTGGGTTACCTGCCCCAATGACCGGGACAACCCGAGGAAACTCGGGCTAATACCGGATGTGGTCTTCGGACGAAAGGAAGCTTCGGCCTCCGCATTGGGATGGGCCCGCGGCGCATTAGCTTGTTGGTGGGGTAACGGCCTACCAAGGCGACGATGCGTAGCTGGTCTGAGAGGACGATCAGCCACACTGGGACTGAGACACGGCCCAGACTCCTACGGGAGGCAGCAGTGGGGAATCTTGCGCAATGCGCGAAAGCGTGACGCAGCAACGCCGCGTGGGGGAAGAAGGCCTTCGGGTTGTAAACCTCTTTCAGTTGGGACGAAGCTTCATCAGTTAATAGCTGCGTGGAGTGACGGTACCTTCAGAAGAAGCCCCGGCTAACTACGTGCCAGCAGCCGCGGTAATACGTAGGGGGCAAGCGTTGTCCGGAATCATTGGGCGTAAAGAGCGTGTAGGCGGCCCGATAAGTCCGCTGTGAAAGTCCAGGGCTCAACCCTGGAATGCCGGTGGATACTGTCGGGCTCGAATCCGGAAGAGGTGAGTGGAATTCCTGGTGTAGCGGTGAAATGCGCAGATATCAGGAGGAACACCAATGGCGAAGGCAGCTCACTGGGACGGTATTGACGCTGAGACGCGAAAGCGTGGGGAGCAAACAGGATTAGATACCCTGGTAGTCCACGCCGTAAACGATGGTCACTAGGTGTGGGGGGTGTCGACTCCCTCCGTGCCGAAGCTAACGCATTAAGTGACCCGCCTGGGGAGTACGGCCGCAAGGCTAAAACTCAAAGGAATTGACGGGGGCCCGCACAAGCAGCGGAGCATGTGGTTTAATTCGACGCAACGCGAAGAACCTTACCTGGGCTTGACATGTGGGTGACCGCCGTGGAAACACGGCTTCCCTTCGGGGCACCTTCACAGGTGGTGCATGGCTGTCGTCAGCTCGTGTCGTGAGATGTTGGGTTAAGTCCCGCAACGAGCGCAACCCCCGTCGCATGTTGCCAGCATTTAGTTGGGGACTCATGCGAGACTGCCGGTGACAAACCGGAGGAAGGTGGGGATGACGTCAAGTCATCATGCCCCTTATGTTCAGGGCTACACACGTGCTACATTGGCGCGTACAGAGGGCTGCGATACCGCGAGGTGGAGCGAATCCCTTAAAGCGCGTCTCGGTTCGGATTGCAGGCTGAAACCCGCCTGCATGAAGGTGGAGTTGCTAGTAATCGCGGATCAGCATTGCCGCGGTGAATACGTTCCCGGGCCTTGTACACACCGCCCGTCACACCACGGGAGTGAGCAACACCCGAAGCCGGTGGCCTAACCCGCAAGGGAGGGAGCCGTCGAAGGTGGGGCTCGTGACTGGGGTGAAGTCGTAACAAGGTAGCCGTACCGGAAGGTGCGGCTGGATCACCTCCTTTCTAGGGAGCCCCGATACAGGGGCCCGTGCGGCACGGCGCCGTCGCCGGCCGATCGCCTTCGTCGCGATCGGCTTGTGATGACGGACCACCGGCCGTGCGGCCTAGTACGTCGACCGAACCTGGCCTGGCCGACTCGGCATACCGTCGAGCTCGAGCCCTGCATGCTGTTGAGTTTTGAGAGACCGACCCGCGAGTCCCGCGGGGCGCCTCCTCTGCGGCCCTTGAAAACTGCACAGTAGCCACACGTCGTCCTGTATCCAACCAGGGCGACGTATCGTCGTCGTGACGATAAGCACGACGGCGACGGGTATCACCGAACCACATCAGCGTAAGGCTGAGGGTTCGATCACCGTCAAGATAGTAAGGGCACATGGTGGATGCCTTGGCACCTAGAGTCGATGAAGGGCGTGAACGGCTGCGATAAGCCACGGTGAGGCGCTGAATAGCCTATGACCCGTGGATGCCCGAATGGGGAAACCTGGCGCTGGTAATGCGGCGTCGCCGCCGGCTGAACACATAGGCCGGCTGGAGACAAGCGGGGGAAGTGAAACATCTCAGTACCCCGAGGAAAGTAAATCAACCGAGACTCCCTGAGTAGTGGCGAGCGAAAAGGGATCAGCCCAAACCGGATGCGTGTAAGCGGTCACGCGTTGCGTATCCGGGGTTGTAGGGCGTTTGTTCCGAGCCGTGACCGGCTCGGCGGAAGTTACAAAATCATGTGGTAGTCGAAGCGTGTGGAACCGCGCACCATAGAGGGCAACCGTCCCGTAGACGAAACTGCATGATCTTCCGTCAGACGTTCCTGAGTAAGTCCACACTCGTGAAACGTGGACTGAATCTGGGGGGACCACCCTCCAAGGCTAAGTACTCCTAGGTGACCGATAGCGGACTAGTACCGTGAGGGAAAGGTGAAAAGTACCCCGGAAGGGGAGTGAAATAGTACCTGAAACCACGTGCCTACAAGCGGTGGGAGCATTTTCGAATGTGACCGCGTGCTTTTTGCATAACGAGCCGGCGAGTTAGCCGTCTGCGGCAAGGTTAAGCGATGAGCGGAGCCGTAGCGAAAGCGAGTCCAAATAGGGCGATTTGAGTCGTGGGCGCTAGACCCGAAACTTGGTGAGCTACCCATGGGCAGGTTGAAGCGGGGGTAAGACCTCGTGGAGGACCGAACCGACCTAGGTTGAAAACTGGGCGGATGACCTGTGGGTCGGAGTGAAAGGCTAATCAAACCAAGTGATATCTGGTTCTCTCCGAAATATATTTAGGTATAGCCTCGGATAAATTGCGTGTTGGCCGTAGAGCACTGTTTGGATTAGGGGCCCTACCAGGTTACCGACTTCAGGCAAACTCCGAAGACCAGCACGTTTACTCCGGGAGTCAGTTGCTGGGGGATAAACTTCAGCGTCAAAAGGGAAACAGCCCAGACCGCCAGCTAAGGTCCCTAAGTACTAGCTAAGTGGCAAACGATGTCCGAGTGCATAGACAACCAGGAGGTTGGCTTAGAGGCAGCCATCCTTGAAAGAGTGCGTAACAGCTCACTGGTCAAGTGCTCGGGCGCGGATAATGTAACGGGGCTCAAGCTAGTCACCGAAGCTGCGGGTGCGATCTTCGGATCGCGCGGTAGGAGAGCGTTCCCAGGCCAGTGAAGCGGCGGCGGAAGCCAGTCGTGGAGGCCTGGGAAGTGAGAATGCCGGCATGAGTAACGAAAGAGGGGTGAGAATCCCCTCCGCCGATTGCCCAAGGATTCCTGAGTAAAGTTCGTCTGCTCAGGGTTAGTCGGGACCTAAGGCGAGGCCGAAAGGCGTAGTCGATGGCCAACAGGTTGATATTCCTGTACCACGTCGCAACCGTTTGACCGATGGGGGGACGAGGAAGGCTAAGGGAACCCAGGCGATGGTCGTCCTGGGGTAAGCGTGTAGGGGAGGCCCCTGTGAAATGCGGGGCTTCATAACCTGAGGCGCGATGCCAGCTGGCTCTAAGCCGGCGAGTCCCTGACGCCATGCCTCCTAGAAAATCCTCTAGGGAGGTTGCGCGTGCCCGTACCAAAACCGACACAGGTGGGCAAGTTGAGAATACTAAGGTGATCGAGATAACCCTCGTTAAGGAACTCGGCAAAATGGCTCCGTAACTTCGGGAGAAGGAGCGCCCCGGTAGGGTGAAGCGGCTTGCCCGCAGAGCCCGAGGGGGCCGCAGTGAATTGGCCCAAGCGACTGTTTACCAAAAACACAGGTCTCTGCTAAGTCGAAAGACGACGTATAGGGGCTGACGCCTGCCCGGTGCCGGAAGGTTACGTGGAGTTGTTAGGGCTTCGGTCCAAAGCAGCGAAGCTAAGCCCCGGTAAACGGCGGCCGTAACTATAACGGTCCTAAGGTAGCGAAATTCCTTGTCGGGTAAGTTCCGACCTGCACGAATGGCGTAACGACTTGGGCGCTGTCTCAACGAGGGGCTCGGTGAAATTGCAGTCTCGGTGAAGATGCCGAGTACCCGCGGCTAGACGGAAAGACCCCGTGCACCTTTACTACAACCTGGTATTGGAATGCGATGCACTTCGCTCAGGATAGGTGGGAGGCTTTGAAGCATCGGCTGCGGCTGGTGTGGAGTCAACCTTGAGATACCACCCTTGATGTCTTGTGTTTCTAACACCGCGCCGTGAATCCGGGCGGTGGACATTGCCAGGCGGGTAGTTTGACTGGGGCGGTCGCCTCCCAAAATGTAACGGAGGCGCACAAAGGTTCCCTCAGCACGGTTGGAAATCGTGCGTAGAGTGTAAAGGCAGTAAGGGAGCTTGACTGCGAGACTGACAGGTCGAGCAGGAGCGAAAGCTGGTCTTAGTGATCCGGCAGTGGCAAGTGGAAGCGCTGTCGCTCAACGGACAAAAGGTACGCCGGGGATAACAGGCTTATCGGGCCCAAGAGTCCACATCGACGGCCCGGTTTGGCACCTCGATGTCGGCTCGTCGCATCCTGGGGCTGTAGTAGGTCCCAAGGGTTGGGCTGTTCGCCCATTAAAGCGGTACGCGAGCTGGGTTCAGAACGTCGTGAGACAGTTCGGTCCCTATCTGCCGTGGGCGTTGGAGAGTTGAGAGGAGTTGTCCCTAGTACGAGAGGACCGGGATGAACGCACCTCTGGTGTATCTGTTGTCCTGCCAAGGGCATTGCAGGTTAGCTACGTGCGGATTGGATAACCGCTGAAGGCATCTAAGCGGGAAGCCAACCTCGAGATGAGCTCTCCCATCCCCATTGAGGGAGTAAGACCCCTGGTAGACCACCAGGTTGATAGGCCGGATCTGGAAGCACAGCAATGTGCGTAGGAGACCGGTACTAATGGGTCGAGGGCTTGACGGATGACTTATTGATATTCGTCGCAGCAACGCACGGCTACTGTGCAGTTTTGAAGGGCCCAGGGGCTCTCACCGGTTTCCGGTGGCTATGGCGAGGGGGAAACACCTCTTCCCTTTCCGAACAGAGCAGTTAAGCCCCTCCGCGCCGATGGTACTTGGCCCGCAAGGGCCCGGGAGAGTAGGTCGCCGCCGGTTTAATGTGACGATGGGCCGCCCGCGAGGGCGGCCCATCTGTCGTTCCGGGGCAGATTCCTCGCCGAGGCCGCTCCATGCGCCGACCGGGGGCTGGGACCGACGACGACCGCGGCGCCGGCGTACCTGTGGGCGAGGAGCCCCGCACCCCGCGGGCCCCGAGCACGGGCAGGCCACCGCACCCTGGCCGCACGCTGGCCCAGGTCACGCGCAGGCCCGGGAACCCTGGCCGCCCGCGGCCCTGCGGGCCTGAGCACCCACGTCGCAGTCCTCCTGAGGCGACGCAGCCCCGCTCGACCCCGAGTCAACGCAGGCCCCCCGGCCCTGAGCCCGCGCGACCCCGCCCCGGCCTTACGGCTCCCGAACCCGGCGGTGCAGGGCGATCGCCCTACTCGATGCCCCGGGTTGTGGTCGTGGGGCCGCAAGGGCGGATAGCGCCCGTGGTGGTCGTGGCGCCGCGGGGGCGTATCGGACCCGTGGTTCGCCACGACCGCGTGGCGCAGCGGCACGCGTGGTCGTCGTGGCGCCGCGGGGGCGTATCGGACCCGTGGTTCGCCACCACCGCGTGGCGCGGTGGCACGCGTGGTGGTCGTGACGCCGCGGGGGCGTATCGGACCCGTGATTCGCCACGACCGCGCGGCGGCACGGCGCTCGTATCGCCCGTGGCGGTCGCGGTGCTTGTGGCGCCCCCAGGCGCGTCTAGCGGTATCGCGTTACCGGTGGGCGGGGGTGTGGGCGCCGGCGGTGGGAGACCGGGCGCCACGGCGCCGCCCGCGCGAATGCTGTTCCAATCCGCCGCAGAGCCGGGCATGCGCCGCAGAGCCGGGCATCGGCAGAGGGGCCGGGCAGGATGTGCGACGCGGCAGGCCGCGGCGCGCGATCGACGAGGTGCCGGTGGATCTGGCCCGGTCGGGGCCTACGTGCGCCCGCGCCGCTCGTGCCTGGGGCGGACGTCGAGCGCGAGCCGGACCTGATCGAGAGCCACTGGCGTGGTGCAGGCGTGCCGGGGAGGAGTGGGAGTGCCGCTGTGGCGTGGGCGGTCGCGTCCGGTCCGCCCGCGGACCCGGTCTGAGCCATGGCGAGGCGCGCGGAGCTCGCCGCCGCCGGGGCTGTCGGATGCGCCGGCGGGTGCGTGCCGGCGGCGCGCGGCGGCCGAGTCGGCCCGGTCCGCTGGGCGCGCTCCGGCCGGCATGTGCGGAGACGGGGCGGAGGTGGCGTGCTTGGCCGGCGTCGCCGGGACCTCCGGCGGGGTCGTGATGGCGGCGCCCGGACGCAGGGACCCGCCTGTATCGGGAGGGGTCGGGTCCGGCGTGCCCCAGGCGGAGCGCGGAGCCCTGCGGGCGGACGCGGCCAGGCCGCCGGCCCCGCGGTCCCTTCCGGGCCCGGCCGCCGGCGGCCATCGGGACGTGCCCGCGGGTGCGCCGGCCGGTGGGTGTGGGGACGTGCCCGCAGGTGTCGGCGCCCATCGGGACGTGCCCGCGGGTGCGCCGGCCGGTGGGTGTGGGGACGTGCGCGCAGGTGCCGGCGCCCATCGGGACGTGCCCGCAGCCGCGCCGGCCGGAGGGTGTGGGCTCGGCCGGCTCCCGCGGTCGACGGGCGCGTCCTCGAGCAGCGCGAAGGCCTTGGCGTATGCCCATGCCCGCCGCAGGGCGGCGGTGGCGGCGGAGGAGGGCGGAGCGAACATGTGTTCCGACCGTAGGGAGGGCTGCGGACGGAACGTGTGTGCGTGTCGCGGACCGCCCGATTTGCAGGGCAAACGCCGCCCCGGAGCTGCAAGGAATCTTGCAGGCCGGGCCCCGGCCGTGCTCCGACCCTGCCGCGTCAGGCCGCGGGGGCGCCCGCGCGGCCGTTGAGGCCGAGCTCGTCGGCGCGAGCGGTGAGCGCCGCGACGACGAAGGCCACGTGCTCGTCGAAGTCGGCGCCGAGCAGCTCCGCGCCCCCGCGGACGTCCTCGCGGCTGACCGCCGCCGCGAACGACGGGGTCTTGAGCTTCTTCTTGACCGACTTCGGCGTGAGCCCGTGGATCCCCTCGGGGCGCACGTAGGCGCAGGCGACGAGGAACCCGCAGAGCTCGTCGACGGCCACGAGCGTGCGCTCGAGCGCGGACTCCGGGGGCACGCCGAGGAAGCTCGCGTGGGCGGCGATCGCCCGCACCATCTCCGGCGGCGCGTCGCGGCGCTGCAGCTCGGCGATGATCGTGCGCGGATGGCCGCGCTCGGTGTCGTCCATGTCGGGAAAGCGCTCGTAGTCGGCGTCGTGCAGCAGGCCGGTCACGCCCCACAGCTCGGCGTCGTGCCCGTCGCGCTCCGCAAAGTGGATCATCGCCGTCTCGACGGCGAGGCAGTGGCGGCGCAGGGATTGCGATGAGACCCACTCGGAGAGCAGGGACCACGCGTCCGCGCGCGAAATCCGAGAGGGCATGTTCGTTACCCTAGCCAAGCCCTCCGGCGCGGCTGACGTTGCCCGAAGGCCCCCGCCCATGGAGAAGTTCGTCATCGACGGAGGCATCGCCCTGTCCGGCACGATCGTGCCTGCCGGCAACAAGAACGGTGCGCTTCCGATCCTCGCCGCCTCGGTCCTGACCGAGGACGAGGTCGTGGTCCGAAACGTCCCGAAGATCAAGGACGTCGAGGCGATGCTCTCGCTGCTGGAGATGCTCGGCGTCCGCGTCGCGTGGCTGTCCGAGCACGAGGTCGCCCTCTGCGCCGCCGACCTCACGGCCGACGAGGCGGTCATCGATCGCGACCTCTCCGAGCGCATCCGCGCGTCCTTCCTGCTGGCCGGCCCGCTGCTGGCGCGCTTCGGGCGCGTGCGGATGCCGCCGCCCGGCGGCGACGTCATCGGCCGCCGGCGCCTGGACCCGCATCTCGACGCCTTCGCCGCGCTGGGCGCGACCTTCGAGCACGCCCGCGACATCGAGCTGCGCGCGCCGCGCGGCCTGCGCGCCGGCGACGTCTTCATGGACGAGCCGTCGGTCATGGCGACCGAGAACGCGCTGCTCGCCGCCGCCCGCACGCGCGGCTCGACCGTCATCGGCAACGCCGCCTGCGAGCCCCACGTCCAGGACCTCGCGCGCATGCTCGTGAAGATGGGCGCCGACATCCAGGGGATCGGCTCCAACGTGCTCACCGTCGAGGGCAGCGAGGGGCTGCACGGCTGCGACCACACGATCGCGCCCGACCACATCGAGATCGGCTCGTTCATGGCGCTCGCCGGCGTCACGGGCGGCGAGCTGCGCATCCGCGACACGATCCCGCGCGACCTGCGGATGATCCGCCTCGTCTTCGAGCGCCTCGGCCTGCGCTCCGAGCTCGACGGCGACGACGTCATCGTTCCCGGCGGCCAGGACCTCGTCATGTCGCGCGACGTCGGCGAGCACAAGATCACGATCCAGGACGGCCCCTGGCCCGCCTTCCCCGCCGACCTCACCTCGATCGCCGTGGCCCTGGCGACGCAGTGCTCGGGCTCGGTCCTCATCCACGAGTGGATGTTCGAGAACCGCCTCTTCTTCACCGACAAGCTCGTCCTCATGGGCGCCGACATCACCCACTGCGATCCGCACCGGGTCATCGTGACCGGCCCGTCGGGCCTGCGCGGCGAGCGCGTCGAGTCGCCCGACATCCGCGCCGGGATGGCCATGCTCATCGCGACGCTCTGCGCCGACGGCCGCTCGGAGATCGGCAACATCCGCCAGATCGACCGCGGCTACGAGCGCATCGACGAGCGCCTGCGCGAGCTCGGCGCGCGCATCGAGCGCGTCGCCACCGAGCCGGCGTACTCCTAGCGGGCCGGCCTCCGCCGCGCCCGGCCATCTAGATTGGCAGCAGACCCGTGCGCCCGCAGATCCATCCCATCCCCTCCGGCACGCGCGACGTGCTCCCCGACGAGATGCGCGAGCTGCGCGACATCACCGAGGCCGTGCGCGCGGTCTTCGAGCTCGACGGCTACGGCGAGGTCTGGACGCCGGCGCTCGAGTACGAGGAGGTCCTCGGCCGCGGCGGCGGCGCGCCGCCGGCCTACCGCGTCTTCGACGACCACGGGGAGGTGCTCGCGCTGCGCACCGACATGACGGTGCCGATCGCCCGGCTGGCCGCGACGCGCTACGCGACGGCCGAGCCGCCCCTGCGCTTCTGCTACTTCGCCCACGTCTATCGCGGCGTGCGCCCGCACCGCGGGCAGATGCGCGAGTTCCTGCAGGCCGGGATCGAGCTCGTCGGCGCGCCGGCGCCCGACGGCACGGCGGAGACGCTCAGCGTGCTCTGCCACGCGCTCGACGCCGTCGGCCTGCGCGACTACCGCATCGGCCTCGGCGACGCGTCGCTGTACCGCACGCTGCTGGGCTCGCTCGGCGTCGGGCAAGAGGCGGCCGACGACCTCGTCGACGCGCTCGTCGCCCGCGACTTCGTCGCGCTCGAGAGCCGCCTGCGCCGGCTCGGGCTCGCCGACGCCGACACCGACCTGCTGCTGCGGGTGCCGCAGGTGCGCGGCGGACCCGAGGTGCTGTCCAAGGCCGACGGCCCGGTCGCGGAGGCCGTCGCCGGTCTGCGCGGCGTCTACGACCTGCTTGCCCCCGAGGTCGCCGAGCGCGTCATCTTCGACCTCGGCCTGGCGCGCCGGATGGGCTACTACACCGGGGCCGTCTTCGACGTCTACGACCCAGCGCTCGGCGCACCCCTCGGCGGCGGCGGGCGCTACGACGACCTGCTCGGCCGCTTCGGCCGGCCGCTGCCCGCCGTCGGCTTCGCGCTGTCGATCGACCGCCTGCACATCGCGCTGGCCGGCGAGGAGCGCGCCGCCGCGGAGCCGGCCCACGGCGTCAGCGAGACCGGGACGGCGGCGCCGTGAACCGGACCGCCGGCCTGACGATCGCCGTCCCGCGCGGGGCGCTGCTCAACGAGACGCTCGATCGCCTCGACGCGATCGGCCTCGACACGACCGAGGTGCGCTCCAACGACCGCAAGCTGCTGTTCGCCGACATCGGCGTCGTCACGATGCGCCCGTCCGACGTGCCGACGTACGTCGAGGCCGGCGCCGCGGACGTCGGCATCACCGGCAAGGACGTGCTCACCGAGCAGCCCGAGCGCGAGGTCTACGAGCTCATGGACCTCGGCTACGGCACCTGCCGGATGGTCTTCGCGACGGTCGACGGGCCCGATCCGTCGGCCGAGGCGCTGCGCCGGCTCGGCGTCATGCGGGTCGCGACGAAGTACCACAAGACCGCGTCGGCCTACTTCGAGCGCACCGGCCGCCAGGCGGAGATCGTCGAGGTCAAGGGCTCGGTCGAGCTCGCGCCGCTGACGGGGCTCGTCGAGGCGATCGTCGACCTGACGGCGACCGGCACGACGCTGCGCGAGAACAACCTCGTCATCCGCGAGGAGATCTACGTCTCGACGGCGCGCCTCATCGCCAACCCGGTCGCCCACAAGCTCAAGGCCCCCGCGATCGACGCGATGCTGGAGAAGCTGCGTGCGGCTTGAGCGCATCGAGGTCGGCGGCGACCCGGTCGCCGCGGCCGCCCGCGTGCGCGCGCTCGCGCCGGCGCCGGCGTCCGTCGGCGAGGTCGTCGCGGAGATCGTCGCGGCGGTCCGCGACGGGGGCGACGCCGCGCTGCGCGAGTTCGTCGCGCGCTTCGACGGCGACGGCGCCGCGCCGGCCGGGTCGCTGCGGGTCGCCCCGGAGGAGCTCGACGCCGAGGCGCTCGACGACGACGTGCGCGCCGGCCTGGAGGTCGCGATCACGAACGTCGCGCTCGTCGCCGACGCGGCGGTCGGCGAGGACGTCGCCGTCGTCCTGCCGCAGGGCCACCGCGTCGTGCTGCGCGAGGTCCCCGTGCGCCGGGCTGCGATCTACGTGCCGGGCGGCCAGGCCCCGTACCCGTCCACGGTCGTCATGGGCGTGGTGACGGCGCGCGCGGCGGGCGTCGAGGAGGTCGCCGTGCTGACGCCGCCGCCGATCGACCCCGTCATCCGCGGCGCCTGCGCCCTGTGCGGGGTGCACGAGGTCTACGCGATGGGCGGCGCCCACGGCATCGCGGCGCTCGCCTACGGCACCGAGACGATCGAGCGCGTCGACGTCATCGCCGGCCCGGGCAGCCTCATCGTGCAGGAGGCCAAGCGCCAGGTCTCCGACGCGGTGGGCATCGACGGCTTCTACGGGCCCAGCGACGTGCTCGTGCTCGCCGACGGCGGGGCCGACGCGCGGCTCGTCGCGCTGGACCTGCTCGCCCAGGGCGAGCACGGCCCGGGCGCGCCCGTCGTCGCCGTCAGCGACTCGCCGGACTTCCTCGACGCGGTCGCCGCCGAGCTCGAGGCGCTCGCGCCCGAGCGCCCGCGCAGCGATCCGGCTGCGTTCGTGCTCGCCCTCGCGACGTCGCTCGCCGCCGGTCTCGCGTTCGCCGAGGCCTTCGCGCCCGAGCACCTCGAGCTCGCCGGCGAGGGCGCGGAGCGGCTCGCCCCGCGGGTGCGCGCGGCGGGCTGCGTGTTCGTCGGCTCGAGCGGCGCGACGGCCTTCGGCGACTACGTCGCCGGCTCCAACCACTGCCTGCCGACCGGCGGCTCGGCGCGCTTCGCGTCGGGCCTGTCGCCGCGCCAGTTCCGCCGCCGCATGAGCGAGGTCCACATCGGCGACGCGGGCCCGCCGCTCGCCGCGGCCGGCGGGGCGGTCGCCCGCGCCGAGGGATTCCTCGTGCACGCGGAGTCGATGGACGCCCGCGTGGGCGACAATGCCTCGTCATGAGCGATCGCGCCGCCAAGAGGAGCCGCCGGACCGGTGAGACCGACATCGTGCTCGACCTCGCGCTCGACGGCGGCGGCGCCGGCGGCCGCGAGACCGGCGTGGGCTTCCTGGACCACATGCTCGACCTGCTCGCCCGCCACGGCCGGCTGGACCTCACGGTGTCGGCCACCGGCGACCTGCAGACCGGCTCGCACCACACCGTCGAGGACGTCGGCATCGTGCTCGGGCAGGCGCTCGACGAGGCGCTCGGCGACCGCGCCGGGATCTTCCGCTACGGCCACGCGGTCGTCCCGATGGACGAGGCGCGGGCGGCCTGCGCGATCGACGTCTCCGGCCGGCCCTTCCTCTGCATCGACGACGGCGGCCTGCCGCCGGGCGAGACCGGCGGCTTCGAGCACGAGCTGCTCGAGGAGTTCTTCCGCGCGGTCGTCAACAACGCGCGGCTGACGCTGCACCTCGAGGTCCAGGCCGGCACGAACGCCCACCACATGATCGAGGCCTGCTTCAAGGCGTTCGCGCGGGCGCTGCGCGCCGCGATCGCGATCGACCCGACGGAGTCCGGCGTACCGTCGACGAAGGGGACGCTGACCGGATGACCGCGATCGCCATGGTCGACTACGGGATGGGCAACCGCCGCTCGGTCGCCAAGGCCTTCGAGCACGTCGGCACGCCGGTCCTGCAGACCTCCGACCCCGACGAGCTGCGCGCCGCCGACGGGCTCGTCGTGCCCGGCGTGGGGGCCTTCCCGGAGGCGATGCGCCGCCTGCGCGCGCTGGGGCTCGACGACGTGGTCCGCGAGCGGGCCGGCGCCGGGGTGCCGGTCATCGGCCTATGCCTCGGCATGCAGCTGCTCTTCGAGACCTCCGAGGAGCACGAGGGCGCGGCCGGCCTCGGCCTGCTCGGAGGACGGATCGAGCGGCTGGACACGCGCGGGCTCAAGCTGCCGCACATCGGCTGGAACGCCGTGCGCTGGGAGCGGCCGTCGGCGCTGACCGCGGGCCTGCCGGACCCGGCGGCCTTCTACCACGTGCACTCCTTCGTCGTGCGCCCCGAGGATCCGTCGATCGTGCTCGGCACGGGCACGTACGGGTCGCCGTTCGTCTCCTTCGTCGCGCGCGAGAACGTCTTCGGCGCCCAGTGCCATCCCGAGAAGTCCTCGACGCACGGGCTTGCGCTGCTGCGCAACTTCGCCGGCATCTGCGCCACGGTCCACGCCGCCTAGTGGCGCGCTCGTGATCCTCTATCCCGCGATCGACGTCGCCGACGGCAGGGCCGTGCGGCTCGTCCAGGGGGACTTCGACGCCGAGACCGTCTACGCCGACAGCCCGCTCGAGGCGGCGCGGGCCTGGGTCGACGCCGGGGCTCGCAACCTGCACATGGTCGATCTCGACGGCGCCCGGCACGGGACGCCGCAGAACCTGCACCATCTCGAGCGCGTCGCGGGCGAGCTCGGCGTGCCGGTGCAGTACGGCGGCGGCCTGCGCACCGTGCAGGCCGTGGCCGACGCGCTGCAGGCGGGCGCGGCGCGCGCGATCCTCGGCACCGCGGCGTTCGCCGACGCCGACTTCCTCGACGAGGTCGTCGGGCGGTTCGGCGAGCGGATCGTCGTGAGCATCGACACGCGCGGCGGCTTCGTCTCGACGGCCGGCTGGACGGAGACGACGGAGCTGCCGGCCGACGCGGTCATCGAGCGCATGCAGGACCGCGGCGTGCGGACCTTCGTCTTCACGGACGTCGACAAGGACGGGCTGCTCGGCGGACCGGACCTCGACGCCGTGCGGCGCATCGCGGGGGTCGTGCGGGGGCGCTTCATGTACTCGGGCGGCATCGGCACGCGCGAGGATCTGGTCGCGCTCGCCGGGCTGCGGCAGGTCAACCTCACCGGCGTCATCGTCGGCAAGGCGCTCTACGAGCGCCGCTTCACGGTCGCCGAGGGCGTCGCCGCCCTCACGCCTGGGAGGGGCTAGAGCGCCCGGACCACCCGCTGCACGCGCGGGTGGGTGTCCTAGCGCCGGGTCGTGCGCCGCGACCGCGCCGCGGGGAGCGACGCCGGGCAGCGCACGTCGCGGGACGGACGGCGGCGCGGGGCCCGCGCGATCCGGTGCTCGGTGCGACGGCAGGTTCGGTGCACGGGAGGGGGAGGGGCGGGAGGCGCGGGCCGGCGGTGGATGCGAAGCCGCGACGCGGCGACGGCGAGCAGGGTCAGCCCCGCCGCGAGCGCGAGCCCGCCGCCGGGCTTGGCGCCGGGGTGCGCCAGCCACAGGCCCGCCGCGACGAGCGCGATCGCCGGCGTGACGGTGCGGATCGTGCTCATGGCGGAGGTATCGGCAGGCAAGCCCGTCTCTTTGAGCGCCCGCACTACTCTCGGGACGTGCATCTCAAGCGCGTCATCCCCTGCCTCGACGTCGATGCGGGCCGCGTCGTCAAGGGCACGAACTTCGTCGACATCCGCGACGCCGGCGATCCCGTCGAGCTGGCGGCGCGCTACGACGCCGAGGGCGCCGACGAGCTCGTCTTCCTGGACATCACCGCGACGAGCGACAAGCGCGAGACCGTCGTCGAGCTCGCGCGACGCGTCGCCGACGAGTGCTTCATCCCGTTCACGATCGGGGGCGGCATCCGCTCCGTCGAGGACGCGCAGGCGGTGCTCGACGCGGGCGCGGACAAGGTGTCGGTCAACTCGGCCGCGGTCGCCCGGCCGCAGCTCGTCGGCGAGCTGGCGGACGTGTTCGGAGCGCAGTGCGTCGTGCTGGCGATCGACGCCAAGCGCGACGAGCCCGAGCCGGGGGGCGGTGGCGACGGGACGCCGTCCTGGCAGGTGTACGTCGCGGGCGGCCGCACGGCGACCGGCATCGACGTCGTCGCCTGGGCGCGCGACGGCGTCGCGCGCGGCGCGGGGGAGATCCTCCTGACGAGCATGGACCGCGACGGGACGAACGACGGCTACGACCTCGCCCTGACGCGCGCCGTCGCCGAGGCGGTCGGCGTGCCGGTCATCGCCTCCGGCGGCGCGGGCACGCTCGAGCATCTCGCCGACGCCCTGCAGGCCGGCGCCGACGCCGCGCTGGCGGCCTCGATCTTCCATTACGGCACATTCCGCATCCGCGAGGCGAAGGAGCACCTGGCCGCGGCCGGGATCGCCGTGCGCCACGCCTAGGGCGACGCGTGGCCGCGGCCACGGCGAGGCGCGGCCCCGGCCACGGCCGCGGCCACGGCCACGGCGAGGCGCGGCCCGATCCGCTGAAGACCGGTCGGCGGCGCACATCGCGGGCGGCCCGAGCGGGTAGCGTTGCCCGCGATGGGCGGGACGCTCGCATGGATCTCCGGGGCCTCGGGCGCCATCGGAGGCGCGCTGGCCGACGTGGCGCAGGCCGCCGGCGCGCGGGTCATCGACATCAGCCGCAGCGGGCGGCCGGGCCTGCCGACCGTCCGCGCCGACCTCGCCGACCCGGCCTGCTGGCCGGACGTGGCGGCGTCCTTCCGGCGCGAGCTCGCGGACTTCGACGGCGAGCGCGTGCTCTTCGTCCACGCCGCCGGATCGGTCGGGCCGATCGGGTTCGCGGGCGAGGGCGACCACGACGCCTACGCGCGCAGCGCCGTCCTGAACGCCGCCGCGCCCCTGGCGCTCGGCGACGCGTTCCTGGCCGCGGTGCGCGACCTGCCGATCCGCCGCGAGCTCGTCATGCTGACGTCGGGCGCCGCCAGCAGCGTGTACGCGGGCTGGTCGGTCTACGGCCCCGGCAAGGCCGCGATCGACCAGTGGGTGCGCGACGTCGGAGCCGAGCAGGAGCAGCGCGGCGGCGTGCGGGTCCTCGCGATCGCCCCCGGGACGGTCGCGACCGCCATGCAGGGACAGATCCGCGAGACCTCGGAGCGCGACTTCCCGCAGCGGCCGAAGTTCGTGGGCCTGCACGAGCGCGGCGAGCTGGCCGAGCCCGGCGACGTCGCCCGCCGGATCTGGTCGCTGCTGGACGACGGGCCGCCGACCGGCTCGGTCGTCGACCTGCGCAAGCCGGCCGCACCCGCCGGCTGAGCTGCGGCCGAGCTCCGGCCGAGCTCCGGCCGGCGGCGCCGGAGAGCCGAGGCGGTCCGGCGCAGGGCCGCTCCGGGGTGGTGCCGGCGTGCTCGCTGCTCAGCGCCGCCGCGTGTGCGTGTGACAGTGGCTGTGGCGCACGAGGATGTGCCGGCCGCGGACCGTGTACGCGTGACGGTGCTCGTGGCAGCTTCGGGCGTAGCCGATCCTGGCGCTGTGGCGGTGGCCGTGCGGCGCGAAGCGCAGGCGCAACCGGCGCTCGCGGCTCGCCCGCGCGCGTCGCGCCGCCCGCGTGCGGGCGGCCGCGCGCCGGGCGCTGGCACGCCGCTTCGCCCGTGCCCGGGCGGCCGCGCGCCGGGCGCGGGCGCGCCGCTGCGCCTGGGCCCGGGCGGCGGCGCGCTCGCCCGCCGACAGGCCAGCCCCCGGCCGCTTGCGCTTCGCGAACGGGCGGCCGCGCTCCTCGAGCGCGAACAGCGAGGAGTACGCGGTGAAGTAGATCCGGCGGCCGTCGCTGATCGCCGGATGAAAGCCCCCGCGCCGCGTCTTCCAGACGGTCTTGCCGCTCCGCGCGCCGAGCGCCCAGGTCGTGCGCTCGTCGAGGTCGGCGACGAAGACGAGGTCGCCGATGATCGTCGCCGTGCCCGAGATCTTCGAGCCCAGCGAGCGCACCCAGCGCGAGCGGCCGGTCCGCGCGTTCAGCGCATAGAAGCGCCCGTCGTAGGAGCCGATGTAGACCGTGGGCCGCCCCTTGCGCACCCGCCCGACGGCGGGCGACGCGTAGACGTAGCCGCCCGTCTTGCGTCGCCACGCCAGCTTGCCGTCGGCGCTGGAGAAGGAGTAGACCTCGCCGTTCGTGCTGCCGATGTAGACGCGGCCGTAGGCGACGGCCGCCGACGAGTAGAAGTTGCCCGAGCCGACGCCGAGGCGCCCGCCGCCCGGCGAGCTCTGCCAGACCTTGCGGCCGTCGCTGCGGCGGATCGCGTGCACCTTGCCGGCGTAGTCGCCGAAGTACAGCTTGCCGCCGTCGAGCGCCAGCGCGCCCTTGACGGCGCCCGCGGCGCGGGACTTCCAGCGCAGGTCGCCGTCGCTGGCGCGCAGCGAGAGCACGGTGCCGTCCTCGGTCCCGAGGAAGAGGCGGTTGCGATCGACGAGCGGCGAGGATTCGGCCCGGCTGGGCAGCTTGCGCGACCAGCGCGTCCGCCCCGTGCGGGCCGACACGGCGACGACGCGGCCCGCGTCGACCTTGCGCGAGCGCTTGAGCAGGACCGCGTAGACGGTTCCGTGCGCGCAGGCCGGGGAGGAGGCCGCGAGGTCGCCGAGCTTGCGCTTCCAGCTCACGCGCCCGGTCAGCCGCGAGATCGCGTAGAGGGCGCCGTTGTTCTTGAGCAGGTACAGGCGCCGCCCGCAGAGGACGGGCGAGAACTCGAGCAGGACGCTGCCGCGGACCGCCCAGACCTGGCGGTACGGCGGCCGGGGCGCGTGCGCGAGCGGCAGGTGGTGCGTGCGCGCCTTCGTGTAGCCGAACGTCGGCCAGGCGAAGCCGTCGTCGGCCGGATGGCCATTGGCGCGGATGCGCGGCGCGGTCACGGAGGGCGCCGTCTCGATCGTGTCCACGAACCCGACGTCCGGGTTGAACACGTCGCCCGGGCCGCCGAAGGCCGCCAGGGCGGCGCCGACACCGAGCACGAGCACGACGGCCCCGATCGCGAGCCGCGGCAGCGGACGCTCGCCACGGGGCGAAGGGGTCACGGCCCCCATGGTAGACACCGGCGCCGTCGCCCCCGCCGATCCGTCCGGCGCGCGAGACTGTCGCGGTGGACGATCTGCGCGAGCGCCTGCGCGAGCTGCCCTGCGGCAGGCGGCTGCTCGACGCCGCCGCCGGCATGAGCGGCGTGCACCTCGTCGGCGGCGCGGTGCGCGACCTGCTGCTCGGACGCGTCCCGCCGGAGCTCGACGTCGCCGTCGAGGGCGACGTCGGCGCGCTGGCGGCGCGGCTGGGCGCGGAGGACCACGTCGCGCACGAGCGCTTCGGCACCGCGACCGTGCGCGCCGGCGACTGCCGCTGGGACCTGGCGCGCACGCGTGCCGAGACGTACGCGCGACCCGGCGCGCTGCCCGACGTGCGCGCCGCCGGCATCGAGCAGGACCTCGCGCGCCGCGACGTGACCGTCAACGCGCTCGCGCTCGATCTCACCGGCGGCGAGCTGCGCGCCGCGCCGCACGCCGAGGAGGACCTGCGCGCCGGGCGCCTGCGCGTGCTGCACGACGAGAGCTTCGCCGACGATCCGACGCGGCTGTGGCGGATCGCGCGCTACGCGGCGCGGCTGGGCTTCGAGCTGGAGGACCGCACGGCCGCGCTCGCCCGCGCGGCGGTCGCCGGCGGGGCCCTGGCGACGGTGTCGGCGTCGCGCATCGCGGCCGAGCTGCGCCTGGCCCTCGCCGAGGCCGACCCCGTCGCCGCGCTCGAGGCCGCCGCCGGGCTCGGCCTGGCGCCGTGGCTGGCGCCCGACCGGGCCCTCGCCGATCGCGCGCTCGCGCTGCTCCCGGCGGGGGAGGGGCGCCGCGACCTCGTCGTCCTCGCCGCCTCGCTCGCGCTGCTGCCCGACGAGCTCGAGCTGACCGCCGCCGAGCGCGCGATCGTGGCCGCGTGCCTGCGGGCGCCGGCCCTCGACGGCGCGCCGCGCGCCGCCTCGCAGCTCGCGCGCGAGCTGCGGCGCCTGCCCGTCGAGGCCGTCGCGCTCGCGGGGGCGCGGGGCGCCGGAGAGCCCGCCCGGCGCTGGCTGGAGGAGCTGCGGCACGTGCGCCTGCGCATCACCGGCGACGATCTCGTCGCGGCGGGCGTCGCCGAGGGACCGGCGATCGGCCGGCGCCTGCAGGCCGCGCTCGACCTGCGTCTGGACGGCGAGCTGGGCGCAGGCCGCGAGGCCGAGCTGCGCGCCGCGCTGACCGACGAGGCGGGCGCGAGCGGATCGTGACCAGGTGCTACAACTGAGCTGATGCCGCCGCCTTCCAAGCAGACGGTCACCACGCCGATGACGTCTCGCAACGTCTGGGGCGACCGGCTCCGGCCGCCGTTTCACGCCGCCGGCGATCACATCGGCGTCGAGCTTCCCGGTGGGCGCGCGCTGTTCTTCACCCGCCGCGGCGGCGTCTCGGGCGAGCCCTTCGAGGAGCTCAACGTCGGGCTGCACACCAACGACTATCAGCCGGCCGTCGAGGAGAACCGCGAGCGCGTCGCGCAGCTCATCGGCATCCCGCGCGAGCGCTGGCTGGAGTCCAGGCAGGTCCACGGCGCCGACGTGCGCGTCGTGACCGAGCTGCCGCCGCCCGGCGCCGAGCCCGTCGACGCCGACGGCGTCGCGACCCCGCTGGAGGACGTCGCCGCCGTCGTCGTGACCGCCGACTGCCTGCCCGTCGCGCTCATCGCCCCAGAGGCCGTGGCGATGATCCACGCGGGCTGGAAGGGCCTGGCGGCCGACGTGCTCAAGCAGGGCGTGCAGTCGCTCCGCGAGGCCGGTGCCGAGGGCGTCATCCGGGCCGCGATCGGGCCCGGGATCGGCGTGTGCTGCTATGAGGTCAACACGCACGTGCACCGCGCCTTCATGCGCTATCCGCGCGGCGTCGCGCGCCTGAGCAACCACGCGCACCTCAAGAACGTCGCCCGGCTTCAGCTGCAGTCCTGCGGCCTGTCGCTGGAGGACATCCACGACGTCGACATCTGCACGATGTGCGCGCCGCGCAGCCTCTTTCACTCGCACCGCCGCGACTACGGCCAGGACTCGCGCGACACCGGCCGCCAGGCGAGCGCCGTGTGGCGCGACGGCGGCGACCCCGCCGCGGCTTGACGGAGCCGGTGCGAGGCCTCACGGCCGAGCGCGTTCGGGCGAACCTCGCCGAGGTGCGCGAGCGCATCGCCGCCGCGGCCGGGCGCGCGGGCCGCGACGCCGCGGCCGTCGAGATCGTGGCGGCGGTGAAGTACCTCGCCGTCGAGGACCTCGGGGCGCTCGCCGACGGCGGCGTGACGGTCGCGGGGGAGAACCGCGCCCAGGACCTGCAGGCGAAGGTCGCCGCGCACGGGGACGCGTTCACCTGGGACTTCATCGGCCACGTCCAGAGCCGCAAGGTCAGGCAGATCGCGCCGCTCGTGCGGCTCATCCACTCCGTGTCCACCGATTCGGTGCTCGAGCAGCTGCGCCGCCACGCGCCGCCCGGGCTGCGCGTGCTCGTCGAGGTCAACGTCGCCGGCGAGGACGCCAAGAGCGGCGTCGCGCCCGCCGATCTGGACGCCGTCCTGGAGCGCTGCCCGGTGCCGGTCGCCGGGCTCATGACGATGCCGCCGCTCGCGCGCGCGGCCGAGGACAGCCGCCGCTGGTTCGCCGAGCTGCGCGAGTTGGCGGCCGCGCGCGGGCTCGCTGAGCTGTCGATGGGGACGACGCAGGACTACGAGGTCGCGGTCGAGGAGGGCGCGACGCTCGTGCGGATCGGTACCCGCCTCTTCGCCTGACGTGCAGGAGAACGCCGATATAGGTCTAACCTTCCGTGTGGTATGGCGTTCAGAGACTCCTGGCAGCGTGCGCTCGTCTACTTCGGTCTCGCCGAGGATCGCTCGTACGTCGACGAGCACGAGGTCGAGCGCCAGCGCTACCGCGAGGCCGAGCAGTCGCGCGAGCGAGAGCAGGCGCGCGAGCGCGAGCGCTCCCGGCTGCAGCCCGTCGAGCCGGAAGCGGAGATGGAGGACCGCTACCGCGAGCGCCCGAACGTGCGGCGCCTCTCCTCCCGCCGGCGCCAGCGCGACGACTTCGACGACATCTTCGCCGACGACGAGCCGCGCGGCCGGCCCACGACGGTGCTGCGCCCCGTCGACCGCGCCCGCAACGGCGGCGACGTGCGCGTGCACCTCGTCATCCCCAAGTCGTTCAACGACGCCCAGCAGGTCGCCGACAAGTTCAAGCAGGCGATCCCCGTCGTGCTCAACCTCCAGGCGACCGAGAACGATCTCGCCAAGCGCCTGATCGACTTCGCCTCCGGCCTGACGTACGCGCTCGACGGCGGCATGCAGCGCATCGCCCACAAGGTCTTCATGCTCACGCCGCGCAACGTGCAGATCTCGGCCGAGGAGAAGGCCGAGCTCATCGAGAAGGGCTTCTTCAACCAATCGTGACGACCGGGCTCGCGGCGACGGCGCGCCGCGCTGTCCATACTCCCTGACATGCGACTCGGGCTCATCGGAGCGGGGAACATGGCCGGCGCCCTCGCGCGCGGCTGGGGCGACCCCGTGCTCGTCCACGACGCCTACCGGCCGCGCGCCGAGGCGCTCGTGCAGGAGCTCGGCGGCGAGATCGCGGAGTCCAACGCCGACCTCGCCGGGCGCGCCGACGTCGTCCTGCTCGCCCACAAGCCGGCCGGCCTGCAGGCGGTCGCCGACGAGATCCGCGACGCCGCGAAGGGCGTCGTCTCGATCCTCGGCGGCGTGCCGCTCGCGCAGTTGCGCGACGCCTACGGCGACACCCCGGTCGTCCGCGTCATCCCGAGCATGCCCGTCGAGGTGGGCGAGGGCGTCACGTGCCACGCGCGCGACGGCGGGCCGCGGTCCGAGCTCGACGAGCAGGCGATCGCGCTCTTCGGGCGCGTCGGCCTCGTCGTCAGCGTCGACGAGTCCCAGATGGACGTCGCGACCGGCCTCATGAGCTGCGCCCCCGCGTACATCGCGCTCGTCGCCGAGGCGCAGATCGACGCCGGGGTACGCGCGGGGCTGCCCGCCGACCTCGCCGGCGAGCTCGTCGCGGCGAACATCGCGGGGACGGCGGCGCTCCTGCGGGCGCGCGGCATGGACACCCTCGGGGTGCGCCGGTCGGTCACCTCGCCCGGCGGGATCACGGCGCGCGGGCTCTCGGCGCTCGAGCACGGCGGCGTGCGAGCGGCCTTCGACGACGCGATGCAGGCGGTGCTGGCACGATGAGCACCATGTCGATACTTGTCCTGGCAACCGCGCGCGAGTCGATCGCGGACTTCCTGCAGGCGCTGCTGTGGGTCTACGTCCTGCTCATCTTCGCCTACATCATCACGTCGCTCATCTTCGCGTTCGGCGGCAAGATCCCGTACTCGAAGTGGTCGAGCTCCCTGCTCGGCTTCCTGCGCGACGTGACCGAGCCCTACCTCGGGCTCTTTCGCCGCTTCATCCCGCCGATCGGCCCGGTCGACGTCAGCCCGATCGTGGCGATCCTCGTCCTGCAGATCGTCGGCGGCATCCTCGTCAACCTGATCCGCGGGTGAGCCCGGGCACAGGCGCGCGCTCCGCGCGGGGCGCGTGGGCGCGCGCCGCGGCGGTGCTCGTCACCGTGCTCGCGGCCGACCAGGCCGTCAAGGCGCTCGTCACCGGCGCGCTGCTGCGCGGCGAGCAGCGCGATCTGCTCGCGGGCATCAAGCTCGTCAACACCCGCAACAGGGGCGTCGCGTTCGGCCAGCTGCAGGACGGCGGCATCCTCGTATCGGTCGTCATCGCGATCGCCGTCACGATCCTCGTCGTCTACTTCGCGCGCCACGCCCGGCGGCCGCTCCTGTGGCTGCCGACCGGGATGCTGCTCGGCGGCGCGCTCGGCAACATCGTCGACCGCATCCGCGAGGGCGCGGTCGTGGACTTCCTCAAGGTTCCCTACTGGCCGGCCTTCAACGTGGCGGATGCGGCGATCACGATCGGCGTCGTCATCCTGCTGGTGGTGATGGAGCGTGGCGATCGAGCTCGACCTTCCGGCTGAGGCCGCCGGCCAGCGCCTCGACGTGCTGCTCGCCGAGCGGCTGCAGTCGCGCTCCCGCGCGCAGCGGCTCATCGTCGCCGGGCGCGTCCTCGTCGACGGGGCGACCGTGCGCAAGAACCACCGCGTCAGCGGCGGCGAGGCCGTCGTCGTCGACGACAGCCCCGAGCCGGTCGCGCCGCGCGCGGCGGACGCGACCGACGCGTCGTTCGCCGTGGCCTACGAGGACGAGCACCTCATCGTCGTCGACAAGCCGGCCGGCGTCGTCGTGCATCCGGCGCGCGGGCACCGCGAGGGGACGCTGGCGCAGGCGCTGAGCGGCCGCGCCGCCGGTGGCGAGGAGCCGTCGCGGGCGGGCATCGTGCACCGGCTGGATCGCAACACCTCCGGCCTGCTCGTCGTCGCCAAGGACGAGGCGGTGCACCGCGCGCTCAAGGCCGCGCTCGCCGCGCGGCGGATCAGGCGCGAGTACCTGGCGCTCGTCGAGGGGCGCCCGCCGGCTCGCAGCGGCACGATCGAGGCGCCGATCGGCCGCGACCGGCGCCGGCGGATGCTCATGTCGGTCGACGCGGACTCCAACGCCGCGAAGGACGCGATCACGCACTTCGAGCTCGAGCTCGCGCTGCCGCGGGCGACGCTGCTGCGGGTGCGCCTGCAGACCGGGCGCACGCACCAGATCCGCGTGCACATGCTGGCGATCGGCCATCCCGTCTGCGGCGACCCCGAGTACGGGACGGCCGGCCTCTACGGCCTGCGCCGCCAGTTCCTGCACGCGGCCCGGCTCGCGTTCGCCCACCCGATCACGGGGGAGGAGCTCGACGTCAGCTCGCCGCTGCCGGACGACCTGCGGGCCGCGCTGACCCTCGCCGGCGGTTAAGCGCGACGGGGCGGCCCGTCCAAAGGCCGCCCCGCCACCCCACTACACGGTTCGAGCCCACCGGAGGTAGGGGAAGGGAGGACTCGCCCCGCACAAGACATAACGTAACCCGCCGGCGAAGCTTGCGTAAACTGTTTCGTCCTAGACGAACGTCCAACGACCCCGCCGGGGCTTGCGACGCGGTCCTGCCCGGTCTCTCCAGCCGGGTCCCGCGCGTGCCGGCGGGCTTCCCAGCCCAGGCATCACCATCAAGGAGCAGGAAACCATGGCCCAGATCGGGATCAAGGAGCTGCTGGAGGCCGGCGTGCACTTCGGCCACCAGACACGACGTTGGAACCCCAAGATGCGCCGCTTCATCCACGGGGAGAGCGGTGGCATCTACGTCATCGACCTGCTGAAGACCGAGCGCATGCTGCGCGACGCCCAGGAGTTCGCGTCGGCCGTCGGCCATCGCGGCGGCACCGTGCTGTTCGTCGGCACGAAGAAGCAGGCTCGCGACGCGGTCAAGGACTCGGCCGAGGCGGCCGGCATGCCGTACGTCAACCACCGCTGGCTCGGCGGGCTGCTGACGAACTTCCAGACGATCAACCAGCGCATCAAGCGCCTGCACGACCTCGAGCGCTTCGAGACCGAGGGTCAGCTCGAGCTGCTGCCCACGCGCGAGCGGATGGCGGCGCAGGCCGACCTCACCAAGCTGCGCGCGAACCTCGGCGGCGTCAAGAACATGACCCGCCCGCCCGACGCGATGCTCGTCATCGACCTCAAGGTCGAGGAGATCGCCGTCCGCGAGGCGCAGCGCCTGCGGATTCCGATCATCGGCCTGGTCGACACGAACTGCGATCCGGACGGCATCGAGTTCGTCGTGCCGGGCAACGACGACGCGATCCGCTCCTGCGCGCTCATCACGCGGGCGATCGGCGAGGTCGTCGGCGAGGGCAACGCGCTCTTCCGCGAGCGTGAGGAGCAGCAGCGCAAGGCCGCCGAGGAGCAGCAGCGCCTGGCCGCCGAGGAGCGCGCCCGCCGCGAGGCCGAGGAGCAGGCCGCCCGCGAGGCCGCCGCCGTGGCCGAGCGCGAGGCCGCCGAGGCGGCCCGTGCCGCGGCCGCCGCGACCGAGGCCCAGGCTGCCGAGGCCGCCGCCGCGGCTCCGGCCCCGGAGCCGCCGGCCCCGGCCGATGCGCCGCCCGCGGAGGCGCCGCCGGCCGCCGAGCCCGCGCCCGCGCCCGCCAAGCCGCGTGCCCGCAAGAAGAAGCCCGCCGCCGCCGCGCCGGCAGCGGAGGCACCGGCCGAGCCGGCTGCGCCGGCCCAGCCGGCCGCGGAGGCGCCGGCCGAGCCGGCGGAGGCGCCGGCCGAGCCGGCCGCTGAGGCGCCGGCCGAGCCCGCCGCTGAGGCGCCGGCCGAGCCCGCCGCTGAGGCGCCCGCCGCCGAGGCACCGGCCGAGCCCGCCCCCGAGGCGGCGACCGAGACCGAGACCGCTACCGAGACGAAGGACCCGACCAGTGAGTGACATCAGCGCCAAGGACGTCAAGGCCCTGCGCGACCAGACGGGCGCGGGCATGATGGATTGCAAGCGCGCCCTGCAGGAGACGGGCGGCGACATCGACGCCGCCGTCGAGCTGCTGCGCGTCCAGCTCGGCAACAAGATCGGCAAGCTCGCCGGCCGCGACGCCACCGAAGGCACCGTGCAGTCCTACATCCACGCCAACGGCAAGGTCGGGGTCCTCGTCCAGGTCGACTGCAACACCGACTTCGTCGCGCGCAACGACGAGTTCGTCGCGTTCGCCCGGGACATCGCGATGCACGTCGCCGGCTCGCCGACGACGCGCTACGTCTCCGAGGACGACATCCCCGCCGATGCGCGCGAGGCCGAGCTGCGCGTCTTCGAGGGCCAGGCCGCGGACAAGCCCGAGAACGTGCGCTCGAAGATCGCCGAGGGCAAGCTGCGCAAGTGGATGGAGGAGACGGTCCTGCTCAAGCAGCACCACGTCAACGCCGACAAGTTCGACGGCAAGACGATCGAGGAGCTGCGCGCCGACCTGTCGGCGAAGACCGGGGAGAACGTCGTGGTCCGGCGCTTCACCCGCTTCGCCGTCGGCGAGTAACCTCGCTCACGCGATGACCTCCGAGCCCGCGTTCAGGCGGGTCCTGCTCAAGCTGTCGGGCGAGGCGCTCATGGGCGACCTGGACTACGGCACCGATCCCGACCGGGTCCGCGCCGTGGCAGCGCAGATCGGGACCGTCCACGCCCGCGGGATCGAGATCGCGATCGTCGTCGGCGCGGGCAACATCTACCGCGGCCTGAGGGGCGCGGCCGCGGGGATGGACCGCGCCACCGCCGACTACATGGGGATGATGGCCACGGTCCTCAACGCCCTGACCATGCAGGACGCGCTGGAGAAGCAGGGCATCGCGACGCGCGTGCAGTCGGCGATCACGATCTCCGAGGTCGCCGAGCCGTACATCCGCCGCCGCGCGATGCGCCATCTGGAGAAGGGCCGGATCGTCATCTTCGCCGCCGGCACGGGCAACCCGTTCTTCACGACGGACACGGCCGCCGCCCTGCGCGCGGTCGAGATCCACGCCGAGGCGATCCTCATGGCCAAGAACGGCGTCGAGGGCGTCCTCACGGGCGACCCACGGGTCGACGCGAACGCGACGCTGATCCCGGAGATCAGCCACATGGACGCGCTGCGCCGCGGGCTGCGCGTCATGGACTACACGGCGCTGACGTTGTGCTCGGAGAACGACATGCCGCTGTACGTCTTCAACATGAACGACGAGCGCAACATCGAGCGGATAGTGTCCGGCGAACAGGTGGGAACGGTGGTGGTGACGCGAGATGAGTGAGCTGATCGACGAGCTGTTGGCCGATGCGGCCGAACGGATGTCGAAGTCCGTCGAGGCGACGAACCACGAGTTCGGCAGCGTCCGCACCGGGCGCGCGAGCCCCGCGCTGCTGGACCGCGTCATGGTCGACTACTACGGCGTCTCGACCCCGTTGCGCCAGCTCGCGACGATCAACGCCGCCGAGGCCCAGCTGCTGACCGTCCAGCCCTTCGACAAGTCCTCCGTGAAGGCCGTCGAGAAGGGCATCTCGGAGGCCAACCTCGGCCTGACCCCGAGCAACGACGGCAACCTCATCCGGCTCGTCATCCCGCAGCTCACCGAGGAGCGCCGGCGCGACTTCGTGAAGATGGTGCGCCACATCGCCGAGGAGGGGCGCATCGCGATCCGCAACGTGCGGCGCGACGTCATGCACGACCTGCGCGAGCTCAAGGACGAGGGCGACGTCGGCGCCGACGAGGAGCATCGCGCGGAGACCGGGCTGCAGAAGCTCACCAACGACAAGATCGCGGAGCTCGACGCCCTCCTGAAGGGCAAAGAAGAAGAGATCCTCGAGGTCTGAGTTGGCTGCGCAGCGCGGCGAGGCGGCGCGCTACGTCGCGATCATCACCGATGGCAACGGGCGCTGGGCGCGAGCCCGCGGGCTGCCGGTCGGGGAGGGCCATCGCGCGGGCGCGGACAACCTCAAGGCGCGGCTGCGCGACGCGGGCGAGCTCGGCGTCCGCGAGCTGACCGTCTACTCGTTCTCGACGGAGAACTGGTCGCGCCCGCAGGACGAGGTCAGCGGCCTCATGGCGATGTTCGCCGAGCGGATCGTCGACGAGACGCCGGAGCTGCACGAGAACGGCGTGCGGATGCGCTTCATCGGCCGGCGGGAGGGGATCGACCCGGCGCTCGTCGAGCAGATGGCGTGGGCCGAGGAGCTGACGGACGCCAACGACAAGATCACGCTCTTCGTCGCCTTCAACTACGGCGGCCGCGCGGAGATCGTCGACGCCGCCAAGCACTTCACGGACGGTGGCGAGGAGGACTTCCGCAAGCTCCTCTACGCGCCGGAGATGCACGATCCCGAGCTCATCATCCGCACGAGCGGCGAGCGCCGGCTGAGCAACTACCTGCTGTGGCAGTCGGCCTACTCCGAGCTCGTCTTCCGCGACGAGCTGTGGCCCGACTTCGGCCGCGCGGCGTTCGAGGAGTCGCTGAACGACTATCGCGCGCGCCGCCGGCGCTTCGGGGGCCGCTGATGGGCGCCTCCGGCGGCGCCCGCGCCCGCGCCCCGCGCCGGCGCCGTCCGCGCGGCGGCGGCTCGGACCTGACGGCGCGGCTCGTCGTCGCGGTGCCCGCCGTCGCCTACGCGATCGCGATCATCGCCTTCGGCAGCCCGTGGTTCGCGCTGGGCCTGCTGCCGCTGGCGATCGTCGCGCTCGGCGAGCTGTTCGACATGTACGCCGACGCCGAGCCCGTGCGGCTGGCCGGCTTCGTCGGCCTGACGGGCGTCATCCTCGCCGCCGAGTTCGGCGGCGGCTTCCACGTCCTGCTCGCGTTCCTGGCGTTCTTCCCGGTGCTCTTCGCGATCACCCTGGCCCAGCGGCGGGCGGGCACGCTCGGCATGGCGGTGACCGTGTTCGGCGTCGGCTGGATCGGGATCGCGCTCGCCCACGGGGTGCTGCTGCGCGACCTGCCCCACGGCGGGGGCATCATCGTCGACATCCTCGTCGGGACCTTCGTGGGCGACTCCGGCGCCTACCTCGGCGGCCGCTGGTTCGGGCAGCGCAAGCTCGCACCGAGCGTCTCGCCGAACAAGACCGTCGAGGGGCTGGCGATCGGGATGCTCACCGCGATCCTGGCGACCTGGCTGGCGGGCACCTACCAGGACTGGCTGTCGGGCACCGACGCGCTCCTGCTCGGGCTCGGCGTCGCCCTCGCGGCGCCGGTCGGAGACCTCTTCGAGTCGTTCATCAAGCGCGATGCCGGGACGAAGGACTCCGGGCGCCTGTTCGGCGCACACGGCGGCGCGCTAGACCGCCTCGACGCGGTGTTCTTCACCTCGGTGGTCGGCTACTACGTCTGGCTTGCGTTGCTGTAGCGCGCGCTGCGAGACTGCGCCGCACAGGGGGCGGCAGCGGCCGGCCCGATGCGGGGGAGTGAAGCGGTGTGAGGCTGGGCGGGCTCGTCATGGTGTGTCGTCGTCGGATCCCATGCGCGGCGGCCTGGACGATCGTGGCGCTGATCGCCGTCTTCGCCGGCGGGGTGGCGCCCCAGGCGCACGCGCGCTCCCCGCTGCCGCAGTGCGGCGACAACCTCGACAACGACGCCGACGGCCGGATCGACTATCCGGCCGAGCCCGGCTGCGCCTCGCCGACCGGCACGAGCGAGCTCGATCCGGCCACGGCCCGGGAGTGCTCGGACGGGATCGACAACGACGAGGACGGGAAGGTCGACTTCCCGGTCGACGCGGGCTGCTCGCGGGCCCAGGACGACCGCGAGTCCTCCGATCCCGTCACGCAGTGCTCCGACGGGCTCGACAACGACGGCGACGGCAGGATCGACTTTCCGGCCGACCCGGGTTGCATCGCCGCCAGCGACAACAGCGAGACCGATCGCGCATGCGCCAACGGGCTCGACGACGACGCGGACGGATGGTCCGACTTCCCGCTGGACTGGGGCTGCGGCGTCCCGGTCCTCGTCAACAACCCCGCCGGGCCCAACCAGGCCGACGACGACGAAGTCGATCCGCCGCAGTGCGACGACGGCCGCGACAACGACGGCGACGGCAACGTCGACTGGCAGCAGGATCCCGACTGCCACGGCCAGGCGTCGGGCACGAGCGAGGCGCCGCCGCCGCAGTGCTCGGACGGGCTCGACAACGACGGCGACGGCCTTGTCGACTTCCCGCTGGACCCGGGCTGCTCGTTCGCCGGCGACGACGACGAGGCGGACCCCCGGGCGCCGCGCGCGCCGCAGTGCTCCGACGGGCTCGACAACGACGGCGACGGGAGCGTCGACCTCGCCGATCCCGGCTGCTCCTCGCCGGCCGACGACGACGAGGCCGACCCGCCCGCGGCCCCCGCGGCGCTGCGGGCCGCGAGCGCGCCGGACGGCGCGCGGCGCGGCCGGCCTCTCCTGACCCCGTTTCCCGTCGTCCGGCTGCGCGGGCGGACCGATCCCCGCGGCGTGCGCGTCACGCTGCTCACCGTCCGCGCGCCGGCGCTGTCGAACGTCTCGGTCTACTGCGCCGGCCCCGCGTGCCCGCGCCGGCGCGCGACGCTGCGCGCCGGGCGCCGGATCGTTCGCGTGCGGGCCTTCGAGAGGCGGCTGCGCGGCGGGACGACGCTGAAGATCTACGTCACGAAGTCCGGCTACCTCGGCAAGTACACGCGCTTTCGCATCCTGCGCGGGCGCGTCCCCATGCGGATCGACCGCTGCGCCTGGATGCCGGGCATGCGGCCCGGCGGCTGCGCGGCGCCCTGAGCCGCGCGCGGCGCGGACCGGGGGGCGCCCCGGACGGGCGAAGGCGGGCGGGCGCGCCGCCCCGCCCCGCGCGGGCGCCGGCCGGCCGCCTGCGAGAATGGCCGCACATGGCCCGCCGCCTCCTCATCCTCGGCTCGACCGGGTCGATCGGCACGCAGGCGCTCGACATCGTCGCGCGCGACCCGGAGCTCGAGCTCGTCGGCCTGAGCGCCGAGCGCTCCGTCGATGCCCTCGTCGAGCAGGCGCGCAGCCTCGGCGTCGATCGGATCGCGCTCGCCGACCCGGACGCCGGCGCGCGCGCCGCCGAGGCCTGGACCGACGGCGAGGTGCTCATCGGCACCGAGGGCCTCGTGCGGCTCGTCGTGGAGTCCGGGGCCGACCTCGTCCTCAACGCGCTCGTCGGCTCGGCCGGCCTGGGCCCAACCGTCGCCACGCTCGGCGAGGGGATCGACCTGGCGCTGGCCAACAAGGAGTCGCTCGTCGTCGGCGGCGAGCTCGTCATGGCGCTCGCCGAGGGCACCGGTGCGCAGATCCTGCCCGTCGACTCCGAGCACTCGGCGCTGCATCAGCTGCTCGCCGGCGAGCGCCCGGGCACCGTCGACAAGCTCGTCCTGACGGCGTCCGGCGGGCCGTTTCGCGGGCGCAGCCGCGCCGAGCTGTCCGACGTGAGCATCGAGGACGCGCTCGCCCACCCGACCTGGGACATGGGCGGCAAGATCACGATCGACTCCGCGACGCTCATGAACAAGGGCCTGGAGGTCATCGAGGCGCATCACCTCTTCGGCGTCCCGTACGAGCGCATCGACGTCGTCGTGCACCCGCAGTCGATCGTCCACAGCATGATCACGCTCTGCGACGGCGCGGCGCTTGCGCACCTCGGCCACCCCGACATGCGCGTCCCGATCTCCTACGCGCTGCACCACCCCGACCGCGTCGACGTGCCGATGCGCGCGCTGGACCTCGCGGAGGTCGGGGCGCTGACGTTCGAGCCCGTCGACCACGAGGCCTTCCCGGCGCTCGGCCTCGCGCGCGCCGCGGCGGTCGCGGGCGGCACCGCGCCGTGCGTGCTCAACGCCGCCAACGAGGTCGCGGTGCACGCCTTCCTCGGCCGCCGGCTGAGCTTCCTCGGGATCGCCGACGTCATCGAGGGCACGCTCGAGCGCCTCCCGGCGGCGCCGGTCCGGGCGTTCGAATCGCTCTACGAGGCCGACCGCGACGCCCGCGCGGTGGCCGCGGAGCTCGTCGAAGCCCACGCCGAGCGGCTCCTACACTGACCTCGTGAGCTATCTGCTGGCCTTCGCGGGATTCGCCGCGCTGATCATCCTGCACGAGGCCGGCCACTTCGTCGCCGCGAAGGCGGTCGGGATGCGCGTCGAGCGCTTCTCGCTGTTCTTTCCGCCGCTGCTCGCGCGCTGGCGTCCGCGCGGCGGGGAGACCGAGTACGCGATCGGAGCGATCCCGCTCGGCGGCTACGTGAAGATCTCCGGGATGAACCCGGAGGAGGTCATCCCTCCGGAGCACGCCCACCGCGCCTACTTCCGCCAGCCCGTCTGGAAGCGCGTCGTCGTCATCGCGGCGGGCCCGACCGTGAACATCGTCCTGGCCTTCATCATCCTCTGGCTGCTGTTCGCGTCGCGGCCGATGCCGTTCGCGCAGCCCGTCGTCGACCGGATCGAGCCGGGCAGCCCCGCCGAGCGGGTGCTGCGCCCCGGCGACCGGCTGCTGTCCGTCGACGGCAGCCCGGGCTACGCCGCGGGGCTGACCCCCGAGCAGGGCGAGGCCCGCGTCCGCACGCTGCAGGAGACGATCCGCGCGCACAGTTGCGCCGGGGAGCCGCGCCAGGGCTGCGCCGCGACCGAGCCCGTCCGGCTCGTCATCCAGCGCGACGGCAAGCGGCGCACGCTCGAGGTCGTCCCGCGCTACGACCGCCAGGCCCAGCGCCTGCTCATCGGCTTCGGCTTCGGCGCCCGGGAGGTCGACGTCGGGCTCGGGCGGGCGGCCGAGCTCAGCGTCACCGGCATGTGGAGCGTCACGACGTTGACCCTCGACCGGATCGTCCGGCTGTTCTACGACTCGGAGGCGCGCAAGGACGTCTCGGGCGTCGTGGGCTCCTACGAGGCGACGCGCCAGAGCTTCGAGTTCGACACCGTGCGCGCCGTCAGCGTGCTCGCGCTCATCTCGCTGTCGCTGGGGATCATCAACCTCTTCCCGTTCCTGCCGCTCGACGGCGGGCACATCTTCTGGGCCGTCGCGGAGAAGGTCCGCGGCCGGGCCATCCCGATCCGCGTCATGGAGCGCGCGTCGATCGTCGGGTTCCTGCTCGTGTTCTTCCTGTTCTACGTCGGCCTGTCCAACGACATCGGCCGGCTGACGAGCGGCGAGGGCTTCGGGGTGCGGTAGGTTCCGCCCATGGAGAGCGGCACGGTCACGCCTGAGGCGGGCCGCGGAGTCGACGCGCCGACGATCGCCGAGGCGTTCCGTCGGACCGTCGCCGCCCATCGCGACGCGGTCGCGATCCGCACGTACGGCGACCGCGAGACGTGGACGTGGGGACAGCTGGAGGAGCGCGTGGACGCGCTCGCCGGCGGTCTCGCCACGCTCGGGCTCGAGCACGGCGACACGATGGCGATCATGCTCGTCAACCGGCCGGAGTTCCACATCGTCGACCTCGCCGCGACGACGCTCGGCGTCGCGCCGTTCTCGCTGTACCCGACCGACGCGCCCGCGCAGGTCGAGCACGTCGTCGCGGACGCCGGCGCCCGGATCGTCGTCACCGAGCAGCGCTTCCTCGACGTCGTGCTCGCGGCGCGCGACGCGCTGCCCGAGGTCGAGCACGTCGTCGTCATCGACGGCGAGTCGCCGGAGGGGTGCCTCGACCTCGCCGACGTCGAGGGCGCCAACCCGTCCTTCGACGCCGAGGCGCACTGGCGGGCGGTCAGTCCCGACGACGTCCTGACGCTCATCTACACGTCGGGCACGACCGGGCCGCCGAAGGGCGTCCAGCTCTCGCATCGAAACCTCGTCGCGGCGGTCCGCAGCACGCAGGAGCTGCTCGAGTTCCCCGCCGGCGCGCGCGTCATCTCGTGGCTGCCGGCGGCCCACGTCGCCGAGCGCGTCGCCCATCACTACCTGCCAGTCGTCTTCGGCATCTGCATCACCCCGTGCCCGGACTCGCGCGGGGTCATCGCCTACCTGCCCGACGTTCGCCCGCACTGGTTCTTCGCGGTGCCGCGGATCTGGGAGAAGCTCAAGTCCGGCCTCGAGGTGACGATGGCCGACCTGCCCGAGGACGATCGCGCCGAGCTGCTCGCCGCGATCGACGCGGCGACCCGCAAGGTGCGCCTGGAGCAGAGCGGGGAGGAGGTGCCCGGCGACCTGCTGCTCGGCGTGGCGAAGGCCGACGAGACGTGGTTCGCCGGCCTGCGCTCGCAGCTCGGGCTGGACCGGGTGGCCGCGGTGCACGTCGGCGCGGCGCCGATGCCGCGCGAGGTGATCGAGTTCTTCCACGCGATCGGGATCCCGCTCGCCGAGCTGTGGGGGATGTCGGAGACGTGCGGCTGCGGCGCCGTCAACCCGCCGGGGGCGATCCGGATCGGCACGGTCGGCCCGGCGGCGCCCGGCGTCGAGCTGCGCCTGGCTCCCGGCGGGGAGCTGCTCGTGCGCTCGGACGTCGTCATGGTCGGCTACCGCAACATGCCCGACGAGACGGCGGCGGCGATCGACGCCGACGGCTGGCTGCACACCGGCGACATCGCCGAGATCGACGACGACGGCTACGTCACGATCGTCGATCGCAGCAAGGAGATGATCATCAGCTCGGCGGGCAAGAACATGTCGCCGTCGAACATCGAGTCGACGCTGAAGGCCTCCTCGCCGCTCATCGGCCAGGCGGTCGCGATCGGCGACCGGCGCCCGCACAACACGGCCATCATCGTGCTCGACGCCGACTTCGCGCCGCTCTGGGCCGGCCGGCACGGCCTGCAGGGCCTCGATCTCGCCGAGCTCTCCGAGCACGAGCTCATGCGCGCCGCCGTGCAGGACGCCGTCGACTCGGCGAACGCCAAGCTGGCCCGGGCGGAGCAGATCAAGGCGTTCCTGATCGCGCGCGGCGACTGGCTGCCCGGCGGCGAGGAGCTGACGCCCACGATGAAGCCCAAGCGGCGCCAGATCGCGGCGAAGTACGCGGCGCAGATCGACGCGCTCTACGACGGCTGAGCGTCCGGCGCGGGCAGGTCGACGCGCTCGAGATCGAGGATCGGCAGCGCACCGGGATCGGCGTCGTCGCCGATCGCGTGCGCCGCGAAGCCCGCGCGCACCGCCGCGAGGTAGCCGTGCGCGACGACGGCGCTGCCGTCGCGCCGGCCGGCGCGCAGCCGCGCGCGTCCGGCGGCGCTGCCGCGGTAGGCCCAGACCCTGCCGGGCGGCCGATCGACCTGCGCGGTCACGTCGACCCGGACGTAGTTGCGCTCGCGCGCGTCGAGCGCGCGCAGCGCCGCGGGACCGGCCTCGAGCAGGACCCCGTGGGTGGCGGCGGCGGCGTCCTCGACGATGTCGAGAAACGCGACGAAGACGGCCGGCCGGCTGCCGTCGCGGGGGCGGCGGTAGGCCTTGTAGCCGGGGATCGCCACGCGGTTGTCCATCGCAACGCCCCAGACGCGGCGATGGCCCAGCAGCCGCGCCCGCTCGCCCTCGGCTCCGGCGGCGAGCGACCCGTAGCCGAAGACGAACTCGCGGGTCATCGCCGCGGGCCTACTCCGGCCAGAAGCCCTCGTGCAGATCGTGCTCGCCCTCGAGGTCGGCGAGGCGCACGGAGCAGATGACGATCTCGGCGTCGCCGGGACCCTCGTTCCAGATCGAGCGCACGGTCGCCGGCGCGATCCGCACCGCCGTCAGTGGGCCGGCGTCGACGACCTCGTCGCCGAGCTTGAACTGGACCGTGCCCGAGATGACGAAGTAGACCTCCTCCTGGGTCTTGTGCGAGTGGCCGTAGCTGCCCTTGCCGCCGGATCTCGCCGGCATCCGCCGGTACGTGAAGGCGACCTGCTCGGCGTCGATCGCCTCGGTGAACATCCGCATCTCGCCCGGGTGGTCGCCGAGCACGTCGTCGACGCTTTCGGCCTTGGTGATCGTGTAGGCGCTCATGCACCGACCATAGTCCGATCGCGCTGATCGGGCGAGGGGCCGGGCTTCGTAGAATCATCCGATGGCCTCAGCACGACAGATCATGGTCGGCAGCGTCCCCGTCGGCGGCGGCGCCCCCGTCGCCGTCCAGACGATGACGAAGACCGAGACGGCGAACCTGCAGGCGACGATGGACCAGATCCGCAAGGTCGCCGATGCGGGCGCCGACATCGTGCGCGTCGCCGTGCCGCGCGACCAGGACGTCGAGGCGCTGCGGACGATCGTCGTGCAGTCGCCGATCCCGGTCATCGCCGACATCCACTTCAACCACACGCTCGCGCTCAAGGCGATCGACGCCGGCGCGCACTGCATCCGCCTGAACCCCGGCAACATCGGCGGCCCGGACAAGGTCGCCGAGGTCGTGCAGCGCGCGCGTGCCGCCGGCACGCCGATGCGCATCGGCGTCAACTCCGGCTCGCTGCCCAAGCACCTGCACGAGCTCGAGCGCTCCAACCCGGTCGAGGCGCTGACGACCGCCGCGACGGAGTTCGTCGAGCTCATGCACCGCCTGGACTTCACCGACTTCAAGGTCTCGATCAAGTCGACGAACGTGCCGAACACGATCGCCTCCAACCGGCTGCTCAGCGAGAAGATCGACCACCCGCTGCATCTCGGGATCACCGAGGCCGGGACGAAGTGGTCGGGCAGCCTGAAGTCGGCCGTCGGCCTCGGCACGCTGCTCGCCGACGGGATCGGCGACACGATCCGCATCTCCCTCTCGACGTTCCACGCCGAGGAGGAGGTCAAGGTCGCCTGGGAGATCCTCAAGGCCCTGCAGCTGCGCGAGCGCGGCCCGGTGCTCATCGCCTGCCCGACCTGCGGGCGCCTGCAGTTCGACATGGACACGGTGGTCACCGAGATCGAGCGCCGCCTTGAGGCCTACGAGGACCCGATCGAGGTCGCCGTGCTCGGCTGCGCGGTCAACGGGATCGGCGAGGCGTCGCACGCCGACTTCGGCATCACCGGGGCCAAGGACGAGGGCCTGATCTTCAGCCGCGGCAAGCCGCTGCGCAAGGTGCCCACGGCGCAGCTCGTCGACGTCCTGTTCGAGGAGATCGACAGGTACGCCACGACGAAGAAGGTCGTCGTCGACGAGCGCGCGGCGGCCGAGGGCGCGGCCTGGCTCAGGGACAACGAGGACGCGACGGCGATGACGCCCGAGCGCCTTGCCGCGCTGGAGAAGGCCGAGTCCGCCGCGCACGACGGCGGCGACGACGTCCTCGCCGCGCTCGACGAGGACGTCTCGCCCGCCGCCGGGCGGCGCTTCACCCGCGCCTGAGCGTCGCGGGCGCGATCGATCGCGCGGCGGTCGGGCGGCTGCCCGCGCCACCCGATCGGCCGGGGTCCGTCAGGTGCCGTCCGAGCCGGCCGAGATCGAGCCGACGCTGCCGTCGGGCCGCAGCCACAACCCACGCCACTCGCCCGCGAGCGCCGCCGGCGCCACGCGCGCCGCGGTGAAGTAGCCGAAGTCGTCGACCGCAACCGGTCCGCCGACGGTGGCCCAGCCGCTGGAGCTGTCCTTCGGGCGCCACTGGATGTAGACGTCGGCGGGAGCGCCGTTGCGCAGGAACCGCGCCTGGCCCCACAGGTTGAACGCCGGAGCCCCGGTCGCGGGGTCGACGCCGGTGGCGAAGGCGAGGAACGGGAACGAGTAGGCGAACGCCGCCGGCTTGGGCTGCCCCTTCTGGAAGAACAGGCCCGACTGGTACGTGAACCAGTAGTGCTTGGAGTTGCGCTTGTGGCGGCGGTTGGGAGCGACGTCGGCGAGCAGGAACTGCGCCTGCGAGGCGACTCGCGGGTTCGACCAGGCGAGGTACTCGCCGAGCATGTTGTACTTGGCCTGCGTCATGAGCGGGACCCCGGAGAACTTGTCCGGCGGGTTGGTCTCGAAGCCGTACTCGGTCATGAAGAGCGGCAGGCCGGGGGACACGGCGCTCGTCTTGGCGGCCATCTCGTCGAGCAGCGTCCCGAGCTCGCCGATGTTCGCCATCGTCAGCGCGTCGCGGTCGCGGCTGCGCCGCGTCGGCGAGACGTTCTTCGTGTAGGGATGGTGGGCGTAGCCGTTGGCCATGAGCCCGCCCTTGGCGAGCGCGCGGCAGTCGCGCAGCCTGGCCGAGTTGCCGCTGTAGGCCGCGCCGTTGGACTTGACGCAGAACAGCTCGCGCAGGAACTTCTTCGGCGCCATCGCCGACGACTCGGAGGTGCGCCGGCTGCCCAGCGGCGCCGTCTCGGCGAGCAGGATGATGTCGGTGTCGACGCGGTGACCGCTGGCGACGAGACCCTGATAGCCGGCCTGGTGCAGCTTGCGGAACAGCCGAGGCGAGGCGGGCACCCAGCGCTTGCCGCGCTTCTCGTGCTGCGGCGTCAGCCAGCCGCCCTGGTTGGGCTCGTTCCACAGCGACCACATCTTCACGCGCGGCAGCGTCGTGCGACCGTGGTTCTCGTCGCGGTACGTCCCGCTGTAGCGCCTGCCGAGCGCGGTCACGAAGCGCTTGAACTCGCGCACCCGCGGCTTGTACGTCTTGCGCAGCCGGCGCAGCTTCTTGGGTGGCTTGGCGTGAGCCCACTCGGGTCCGGGTCCGGTGACGTTGAAGTAGACGCGGATCCCCTGCTGGGCCGCCGCGCGCACGAGGTTGTCGTAGCGATCCCAGTTCTCGGTCGGGTACGTGCGCGGGTTGGAGGGATTGAAGCGCTTGTTCTGGCGGCGCGCGGAGTTGCGGGCGCGCTGGTTCTTCTTGCCGCGCATCTTCTTGATGTCGGCCCGCGTGAAGCGCGCGAACTCGGCGACGTTGCGCCACAGGACGGTGACGCGGACCGTGTCGACGCCGAGGGTCTTCATCTGCACGAGGCTTCTCGTCGCTGTGCTGTCGTCGCGGTACAGCAGCAGGTCGTCGTCCATCATGATCGACATCTGCGTCGAGTTCGCCTGGGCGGCGGCGGGGACGAGCGCGGCGCCGAGGACGAGCGCGAGGACGACCGAGCGGGTGCGGAGCGACATGGATCTCCTGCCAGACGGGGATGAGCGAACGAGAGAGCGGGACGGGTCGGCCCCGTCCCGCTCTTTAACACTACGAGTGCTGTCGAAGTAGCGCGCCGGCGCCGCGAATCAGCCGGCCGCGTCGGCGTAGCGCCGCGCGACCTCGCTCCAGTCGACCGTGTTCCACCACGCCTTGAGGTAGTCCGGGCGCTTGTTCTGGTACTTCAGGTAGTAGGCGTGCTCCCAGACGTCGTTGCCCAGCAGCGGCGTCTTGCCGGCGCTGATCGGGTTGTCCTGGTTGGGGGTGCTCGTGACGGCGAGCGCGCCGCCGTCGAGCACGAGCCAGGCCCAGCCCGAGCCGAACTGCCCGGCGCCGGCCGCCTCGAACTTGCCCTTGAAGTCGTCGAAGGAGCCGAACGCGGCGTCGATCGCGGCGCCGAGGTCGCCGTCCGGCGCGCCGCCGCCGTCCGGGCTCATCGAGGGCCAGAAGAGCGAGTGGTTCAGGTGGCCTCCACCGTGGTTGCGCACGGCGGTGCGCTTGTCCTCCGGGATCGCGTCGAGGTCGGCGATGACGTCCTCGATCGGCTTGTCGGCGTGCTCGGTTCCCTCCAGCGCCGCGTTGAGCTTGTCGACGTACGCCTGGTGATGCTTGTCGTGATGGATCGACATCGTCTGCGCGTCGATGTGGGGCTCGAGCGCGTCGGGGGCGTACGGCAGGGGCGGAACCTCGAATGCCATGAAGCGTTCTCCTCTCGTCGGCGGACTCGCTGCGGACTCTACCCGCGTAGGCTTCGCGGCTACCCGTGACCCGCCTCTCCCAACTGCTCCTCCCGACCGAGCGCGAGCCACCGGCCGACGCCGAGGCCATCTCGCACAAGCTCATGGTCCGCGCGGGGCTCGTCCGCCAGCTCGGGACGGGCCTGTGGTCGTGGCTGCCGGCGGGGTGGCGCGTGCACCAGAAGGTCGTGCAGATCATCCGCGAGGAGATCGACGCGATCGGCGGCCAGGAGATGCTCATGCCCGTCCTGCAGCCGGCCGAGCTGTGGCGCCGGTCGGGTCGCTACGAGATCGACGAGCTGCTCAAGCTGCAGGACCGCAAGAGCGCCGACCTCGTGCTCGCGATGACCCACGAGGAGTGCGTCACGACGCACGTCGCCCAGGTCGTGCGCTCCTATCGCGACCTGCCGATGATCCTCTACCACTTCCAGATCAAGGAGCGCGACGAGCCGCGCCCGCGCGCGGGTGTCCTGCGCACGCGCGAGTTCATCATGAAGGACTCCTACAGCTTCGACCGCGACCAGGCCGGCCTGCAGGCGTCCTACGATCGCCACGTCGGCGCCTACGACCGGATCTTCGAGCGCACCGGCCTGGAGTGGTACCGCGTCGAGTCCGACGTCGGCATGATGGGCGGCTCGCGGGCGCACGAGTACATGGCGCCGTGCGCGGCCGGCGAGAACGAGGTCGCGCTCGCGCCCAACTACGCCGCCAACGTCGAGGTCGCCTACGCCTCCAGCAAGCCCGTCAAGCTGCCGCTGCCCCCGCGCGAGCCGGAGCTCGTCGACACGCCGGGGGCGACGACGATCGACGCGGTCGCCGAGCTGCTCGACGTGCCCGCCGGGGGGCTGCTGAAGGCCTTCCCGGTGGTCATCGAGGACGACCGCGGCCTCGTGCTCGTCCTCGTGCGCGGCGATCACCGCGTCAACGAGGTCAAGCTCACCAATGCGCTCGGCGCGCGGTGGCGGCCCGCCGCGGCCGACGAGGTCGCCGAGCGGCTCGGCCCGCCGGGCTTCATCGGCCCGGTCGGCGCGCGGGTGCCGATCCTGCTCGACAAGGGCATCGACGCGATAGCCGGCTACGTCGTCGGCGCCAACGCGCCCGACCGCCACCTGCGCGGGGTGCAGCCGATCCGCGACTTCGCGTTCGAGCGCGTCGACGTGCGCAGCGTCGAGGCGGGCGACTCGGTCGGCGCGCGGCCGATCAGGATCGAGAAGGCGATCGAGGTCGGCAACATCTTCCAGCTCGGGACGCGCTACTCGGAGGCGCTCGGCGCGACGTTCCTCGACGAGGACGGCGTCCAGCGCCCGATCGTCATGGGCTCCTACGGGATCGGCCCGGCGCGGATCGTCGCGGCCGCCGTCGAGCAGTTCGCCGACGAGAAGGGGATCTCGTGGCCGCGCGCCCTTGCGCCGTGGGACGTCGAGGTCGTGGCGCTCGGCAAGCCCGGCAGCGACGAGCTCGCCGCCGCGGAGGCCCTGTACGACGAGCTGAGCGCGGCCGGCCTCGCCGTGCTGCTCGACGACCGCGATCTCGGGCCCGGCGCGAAGTTCGCCGACGCAGAGCTGCTCGGCTGCCCGCTGCGGCTGACCGTCGGGCGCCGCTCGCTGCAGGAGGGCCGCGCGGAGGCCCAGCGCCGCCGCGGCCTGGAGGCCGTGGAGGACGGCGTCGCCCTGGAGGGCGCGGCCGAGGCCGTGCTGGAGCTGTGGCGGACTCTCCCGTAGAGCAGGCCTCGCAGGCCGCCGAGCAGGTCCGCCTCACGTTCCGGCGGCTCGCCGGCCTCGACCGCTCCGGTCCGCCCCCGCCGCAGACGCTGCGCGGCCAGCCGTGGAACGTCTGGACGATCCCCAACGCGATCGGCTTCGTGCGGCTGGGGCTCATCCCGCTCTTCCTCGTCCTGGCCCTGAGCTCGCGGAGCGGCACCGACGCGCTGCCCGCGGTGCTCTTCGCAGTCATCTCGTGGAGCGACTACCTCGACGGGATCGCCGCGCGGCTGACGGGCCAGTACAGCCGCTTCGGCGCCCTGCTGGACCCGTTCGTCGACCGGCTGCTCGTCGTGTCGGGGCTCGTCGTCTGCTGGCACTTCGAGCTGCTGCCGCGGTGGGCGATCGCCGTGCTCGTCGCGCGCGAGGTGCTGCTGCTCGCCTTCGGCCAGCTCGCGCTGCGCCGCGGCCTGGATCTGACGATCAACTGGCCGGGCCGGCTCGCCGTCTGGCCGACGATGTCGGCGATCTTCTTCGCGCTCGTCGGCCTGGCGACGCTCGCCGAGGTGCTGCTCTACATCGGCCTCGCGCTCGCCTACTACGCCGTCGTGCTCTACGCGCGCGACGCGCGCTCGCAGCTGCGCGCGCTACGCGGCGCCGGCTGAGACGACCGGCTGGGGCCCGCCGTCCCCGGCGAGCTGGCGCTTGGCGGCGAGCTGGGTCGTGATCGCGCTCCAGCGCCCGAGCCGGTTGCGCAGCGTCGCCGAGGACGGCAGGTCGGCGCGGCCCGCGGCGTGGCGCTCGTAGGCGAGGACCGTCGGGATCGCGCCGAGCTCGGCGACGACGGCGCGCAGCGCCTCCCAGCAGGCCTCCTCGGTCCAGCGCCGCGGGCGCGCGCGGACCGGCGCGCTGAGCGGCTGCATCCCGGCGGCCCGCAGCGCGTGCGCCCAGCCGCCCATCCGGTTCAGGACCGTCGGCAGGCTCGGGTAGTCCAGCGACCGCGCCTGCGCGCCGTACTCCTTCGCGCTCGGCACGCGGCCGACGCGCGCCGCGACGGAGGTCAGCGCGACGATGATGTCGCGGTCGGAGTACGTCTGCACGCGACGCGCCCCGGCCATGCTCGCCTTGCGCGCGGCGCGGTCGACGTCGGTCGCGAAGCGCTCGATCGTGCTGCGGCAGGCCGCCGCCTGCAGGCCGAGCCGGCCGGCCGCGTCGCGCGGCGGCGCGCCCCCCCGCCAGAGGCTCAGCAGCTCGTCGACGCGCGCCTCGGCCCGCGCCTCCGCGCGTCGCCTCCGCGCGTCGACGACGTCCTGCTGGCCGGGCCCGCCGTGGGCGCGGAGGATCTGGCGCACGCGCTCGCGCGAGACCCCGTAGCGCAGGGCGATCTCGTCCAGGCTCCAGCCGCGCCGGCGCAGCGCCTGCATCTGGCGCACGCGCTGCAGCGACCCCGGAGCGAGGTCGCAGTCGTCGCAGGCCCCCGGATCGACCAGGGTTGGCAGCGGCAGGAGGCTCGTCGAACGCGACTTCAGGGAGGACATGGGCCGGTGTTAGGGAAGCCTAACACAAGGGAATCGGCAGCTCGCGCAGAATATCCCGTCACCCGGATCCGCGGCGGATTTCGGGCGGCCTCGCGCGGCATTCCGCGCGTTGCAGACTCTCAAGCTCAGCTTGAAGGAAAGGCCGGCGCTGGTATGCTCGCCTCAGCGCTGGTTGGCATCCCTTTCACGGAGGAGTAGCTCTCTTGATGGACACGTTTCCGGACCTCGGCTCGCTCTCCGATCAGGAGCTCAAGGATCTCATCCAGCAGCTGACCGACGAGGAGGTCGAGGTCTCCTACCGCCGTCGCATCCTGCACGGCAAGATCGACATCCTGCGCGCCGAGCTCGTCAACCGGCTGCGCAAGAAGCACGAGACCGGCGAGGACGTCATCTCGGGCGCCGACGTCCAGCGGCTCACGGACATCCTGGCCGGGCGCACCACCCAGGAGTGATGGCGTACCACTGCCCCGAATGCGGGTTCGTCAACGACGAGGGTGCCAACTACTGTCAGAAGTGCGGTGCCTTCCTCGGGACGCCCGAGCCGTCGAAGGATCCCGTCACGGCGACCTACCGCATCGACGAGACCGGTGAGCTCGTCCCGGTCGAGCTCAACGACGTCGTCGCCCACGGCGCCGCGCTCGTCATCCGGGCCGGCGGCGGCCGGGTCGGCGAGAGCTTCGCGCTGGAGGGCGAGCGCATGCCGATCGGGCGCCGCCCCGACAGCGCCGTCTTCCTCGATGACGTGACGGTGTCGCGCGACCACGCGCTCATCGTGCGCCGCGGCGGCGACTGGTACCTCGACGACCTCGGCTCCCTGAACGGCACGTACGTCAATCGCCACCGGATCGAGAGCCATCGCCTGCACGACGGCGACGAGTTGCAGGTCGGCAAGTACAAGCTGACCTTCCTGGCGCGCTGATGGCCACCGCCAACGACACCGACCACCCCACGCAGGAGGGTGCTGCCGAGGCGCCCGCGCAGAAGGCGATGACGATCGGCGCCGTCTGCAAGGCGCTGACCCGGGAGTACCCGGACATCTCGATCTCGAAGATCCGCTACCTCGAGGACCAGAAGCTGCTCAACCCGCGCCGGACCGCGGGCGGCTACCGCCTGTACTCGCCGTCGGACGTCGTGCGCCTGCGCACGATCCTGCGCCTGCAGCGCGACGAGTTCCTGCCGCTGCGCGTCATCCGCCAGGAGCTCGCCTCCGGCCGCGCCGGGGAGAGCGACGAGACGGCGGTCGCGCCCGTCCACAGCTCGGCGGCCGGCAAGCGCAAGCGCCGGCCGAGCGTCTCGGTCGTCGACGGCGGCGCGATGTACCCGCTGTCCGAGGTGCTGGAGGAGACCCGCGCCGACCCCGCGCTCGTCCGCGAGCTCGAGGACTACGGCGTCATCAAGGGCGAGGCGCGCAACGGGACCCAGTACTACGACGAGACCGAGCGCGAGATCATCGCCGCCGTGACCGAGCTGGCGCGCTACGGCGTCGGTGGGCGCAACCTGCGCGTCTTCCGCTCGTCGGCCGACCGCGAGTCGGCGCTGCTGCAGCAGATCCTCGCCCCGGCGCTGCGCTCGCGCAACCCCGACCGCCGCAAGGAGGCGCTCGAGGCGCTCGAGAACCTCGCGGCCGTCGCGTCGCACCTCAAGCACCTGCTGCTGATCCGCGACCTGCGCAAGATCGCCGGATGACGACGAGCTCGCTGCAGGACTACATCCGCTCGATCCCCGACTTCCCGAAGCCGGGGATCGTCTTTCGCGACATCACGCCGCTGCTCGCCAGCCCGCAGGGCCTCGACGCGACGCTGCGGGCGCTCACGGACCTCACGAGCGACCTGCGGCCCGACGTCGTCATCGGCGCGGAGGCGCGCGGCTTCCTCCTCGGGCCGGCGCTCGCCCGCGAGCTGGGCGCGGGCTTCGCGCTGGCCCGCAAGCCGGGCTCGCTGCCGCACCGGACGATCAGCGCCGAGTACGCGCTGGAGTACGGCACGAGCATGCTCGAGCTGCACGAGGACGCGATCGCCGAGGGCGCGCGCGTGCTCGTCCACGACGACCTCCTGGCGACGGGCGGGACGGCCAGGGCGCTCTGCGGCCTCGTCGAGCAGCTCGGCGGGGTCGTCGTCGGCTGCGCGTTCCTCATCGAGCTGGCCTTCCTGCCGGGGCGGGAGACGCTCACGCCGCACGACGTGCACGCGCTGATCCGCTACGAAGAGGAATAGGACGCCCGTCGGTGCCGACCGTGCGCCGCTCCCGCACCCTGCGCGCCACGCCGGAGGAGATCTGGGAGATCGTCGGCGACGCCTACCACCTGCCGCGCTGGTGGCCGCGCGTCACGCGCGTCGAGGGGGTCGTCGACGGGGCGTTCACGCAGGTCCTGGCGACGACCCGGGGCGTCCCGGTGCGGGCCGACTTCCGCGTCGTCGAGTCCGCGGCGCCGCGCGTGCGCTCCTGGGCGCAGCAGATCGTCAACACGCCCTTCGAGCGGATCCTGGCGGCATCGGAGGTCGAGGTGCGCCTCGAGCCCGAGGGCGAGTCCCGCACGCGGGTCGCGATGTCGCTCGTCCAGCGCCTGAGCGGCATGGCCCTGCTGGGCTCCTTCATGGTGCGCAGCGCGGGCCGGCGTCAGCTCGACGAGGCGCTCAACGGCCTGGAGGCACTCGTCGGCGACTGACGGCCGCGGCCGGCGCCTACGGCGTCGGCGTCGTCTGCGTCTTCTGCTGCTCGGCGAGCTCCGCGGCGGTCACCATGCGCCCGGCGAGCACGATGGTGCCCGGCTGCTTGGGCGACTCCGCCGTCTCGCGCGTGAGCAGGACGGCGCCGTAGTTCGGCGTGTCCGGCGCCAGGTCGCTGACGGTCTCGAGCTTGCCGTCCTTGCCGACCGTCGTGTCCGGGAAGCCGAGGAAGCGCTTCTTGTCCTTGGAGGTGTACAGCCAGACGCCGTAGGCCGAGCCGCGCGTGCTGCTCGGCGGCAGGCCGGTCGCCTGCAGGGCGAGGCGGAACTGGTCGTTGTCGGGGAAGCGGACGATCGCGACCTGGCCCTTGGCGGAGGAGGCCTTGGCTTCCGTGGGCGGGACGAGCGTCGCCTGGGCGATGACCTCGAACCGGTCGCCGGTCGGCGTCGTCTGCGACGTGGCCGGCGTCGTCGTGGTCGGCGCGGATGCCTTGTCGGCCTTGTCGTCGCCGCCGAGGCTGAGCGCCAGGATGATGACGATCGCCAGCACGACGCCGATGCCGGCCGCCAGCAGCCGGTTGCCCAGCTGCGAGCTGCGCTTGACGTCCTCCCGGCGGGCGGTGCGGCGGTCGAGCGCGTCGAACGCCTCGGCGACCTCCTCGCGCTCGGCCGGGATGTCGGGCAGCGCGTCGCCCCCGATCGGGGTCAGGGCGGTGGCCGTCACGCGCGCCCAGGTCCTGCCCGGGCGCGAGCCCTCGAGGTACTCGCGCGTCGCCGCGCGCCGCGAGGCGGTCTGCTGGCCGAGCAGGTAGTCGGCGATCTCGTCGCGGCGGTCCTCGCCGATCGGGCTCGCGTCGGGGCCGAGCGCGGCGACGGCGCCGCGCGCGCGGTCGCGGACGCCGGCGGCGTCCGTCTTCAGCAGGCCGGCGAGGTCCTCGTAGGACTTGCCCTGGCGCAGCAGCAGCTGCAGGACCGCGCGCTGGCTGTCGTTGAGGCTCTCGGGTGACGACATTCCGCGAAACCCTAGTGGGTCGCTCCGCGACGTTGCTCTCGGCGGCGCGCGCGCGGCCCGGGCTCCCGAGGAGCTAGCCTCCCGCGTCCGATGAGTCTCGACGATCTCGCCGTCCCAGCCGGGACCTTCGACGCCCTCTACGGCCTCGAGCTGCTCGAGGTCGGCGACGAGCTCGTCCGCGCTCGAGTCCCGGTGCGCGACGACCTCAGGCAGCCGTTCGGGCTCGTCCACGGCGGCGTGCTCGCCTCGATCGCCGAGACGCTGGCCTCCGTCGGCACCGCGGTCGCCGTCATGGCCGACGGCATGGCCGCGATGGGTCTGTCCAACAGCACGTCCTTCATGCGGCCGATCATCGCCGGCACGATCCACGCCCGCGCGATCCGCCGCCACCGCGGGCGCACGACGTGGATCTGGGACGTCGAGATCAGCGACGACGAGCAGCGCTTGTGCGCGATGACGCGGATGACGATCGCGGTCCGCCCGATGCCGCCCGGCGACGGCGCTCCTCAGCCGCGGTAGCGGTTCGTGATCGGCACGCGGCGGTCGCGGCCGAACGCGCGCGTCGTGATCTTGATGCCCGGCGGCTGCTGGCGGCGCTTGTACTCGGCGACGTCGACGAGCCTGATGACCCGCTCGACGTCGTCGGCGGGCAGCCCGCGGGCGACGAGCTGCTCGCGGCCGAGATCGTGCTCGACGTAGCCCTCGAGGATCGCGTCGAGCACGTCGTAGGCCGGTAGCGAGTCGTCGTCGCGCTGGTCGGGGCGCAGCTCCGCCGACGGCGGCCGGGTGAACAGCTCGGGCGGCACGAGCCCGCCGCCGGCGCGCTCGTCGCGGTCGCGCGCTAGGCGGTAGACGAGCTGCTTGGGAACGTCCTTGATGACGGCGAAGCCGCCCGCGCTGTCGCCGTACAGCGTCGAGTAGCCGACCGACATCTCGGACTTGTTGCCGGTCGTCAGGACGAGCCAGCCGAACTTGTTCGACAGCGCCATGAGCAGGTTGCCGCGGATGCGGGCCTGCAGGTTCTCCTCGGTCAGGTCGCTCTCGCGCCCGGCGAAGACCTCCTCGAGCGCCCCGTCGAAGGCGCGCATCATGGGCTCGATCGGCAGCTCGAGCAGCTCGACGCCGAGGTTCTCGGCGAGCCGCTGCGCGTCGCCGCGCGTGCCCTGCGACGAGTACGGCGACGGCATCGTCACGCACGTGACGCGGTCGGCGCCGATCGCGTCGACGGCGATGAGCGCGACGAGGGTGGAGTCGATCCCGCCGCTCAGGCCGAGCACGGCGTGCTCGAAGCCGTTCTTGCGCAGGTAGTCGCGCGTGCCGAGGACGAGCGCTCCGTGGATCTCCTCGACGGGGTCCAGCGGGGGCGCGACCTGCGGCTCGGGGGGCGGGGCGCCGGGGTCGCGGCCGACGGTGAAGGCGCCGAGGCGGTCCACGCGGCCGGCGGCGGCCGCGGCGGGCGCGCGGCGACGGGTGTCGCGCAGCCGCGCCGAGCCGACGGTGACGGGGTCGATGTCGACGACGAGCAGCGCCTCGCTGAACTGCGGCGAGCGCGCGAGGACCGTGCCGTCGTGGTCGACGACGACGGAGTGCCCGTCGAAGACGAGCTCGTCCTGGCCGCCGACCATCGCGCAGAAGGCGACCGCGCAGAGCTCGTCGCGCGCGCGCTGCTGGATCATCCGCTCGCGCTCCATGCCCTTGCCGGCGTGATACGGCGAGGCCGAGATGTTGACGATCACGCGCGCGCCCGAGAGCGCCTCGTCGGAGAGCGGCGGCCCAGGCTGCCAGATGTCCTCGCAGATCGTCAGCCCGACGGTGACGCCGTCGATGTCGATCGTCGCGCCGTGCTGGCCGGGCTGGAAGTAGCGCAGCTCGTCGAAGACGCCGTAGTTGGGCAGGTGCTGCTTGCGGTAGATCGCCTGGACGGCGCCGTCGGCGAGGACGGCCGCGGAGTTGTGGACGTCCTCCGCGCGCTCGGGGTAGCCGACGACGGCGACGATCTCGGTGCAGCGCGCGGCGAGGCGCTCGAGCGCCTCGCGGGCGTCGGTCAGGAAGTGCTCCTTGAGCAGCAGGTCCTCCGGCGGATAGCCCGTGAGCGCGAGCTCGGGCACGCACACGAGCTGGGCGCCCGCGGCGCGAGCGGCCGCGATCGCGTCGGCGATCCGTGCCTCGTTGCCGGCGATGTCGCCGACGACGGCGTTCATCTGCGACAGCGCGATCCGCAGGGGCTCCACGCTCACGAGTCGTGCCCGAGCCAGTGCTCGATGAAGCCTCGCAGCGCTGGGTCGTCCGGGCTGGAGGCCTCGAGCTCGTGGGTCGCGCTGACCGCGACGACCGGGGACCGCAGGCCGGTCCGCAGACGGACGAGCACGGCCTGGCCGGCGGCCGCGAGCGCCGGGCTCGGGGCGCCCGCGCTGCGCTCGGCGAGCGCCTCGAGCCGGCGCGTGAGCCGCTCGTCGCCGTAGAGCAGGACGACGTTGCCGGGCCGCACGTCGGGCTCGGAGCCGGGGGCGCGCGGGGCGCCGGGGGCGACGGCGTCCGGCCGCGGGACCGTGGCGTCGTCGCGCGAGACGAAGAACGCCGCGAGCGCGGCGACGCCGATGACGGCCAGCAGCGTGGCGCCGAGCGCGAGGAGGGCCTTGGCTCTCATGTGCGCGTCGTGCCCGCGACGGGCCGGGAGCCATGCGCGGACCCGCGTCCGCGCGCGGCGCGGCGCGGGATCGAGGCGCCGTCGGTCAGGGCGTCGATCGCGCCGCGCAGCGCGTCGGCGAGGACGTCGAGGTCGGCGAGCGCGTCGTAGTCGCCGAGCAGGCCGAAGCCCAGCCGGCCGTCGTAGCTCATGACGGCGACGCCGAGCGCCCGGTCGCCGGCGAGCGGGACGACGGGGTACAGCGCGCGCAGCCGCCGGCCGAGCAGGTACAGCGGCTCCTGCGGGCCGGGGACGTTCGTGACGACGAGGTCGAACGGTCGCCGCCGGGGCCGCAGCCGGGCGGCCTGGCTCATGATCGTCGGCGAGGCGAAGCCTGAGAGCTCGGTGAGCGTGCGCGCGCCGACGGCGGGGCGGTCGTCCTCGGGCGCGGCGGCCGCGTCGCGGATCGCGGCGTGCTGGCGGACGGGGTCCTCGATCCCGACGGGCAGCTGCGCCCACATCGGCGCGACCTCGTTGCCGAGGGCGCCCTGGGCGGCCTCGGCGCGCACGGAGACGGGCACGAGCGCGTCGAGGACGAGCCCGCCCGTGTCGACGCCGCGATGGCGCAGGAAGCGCCCGAGGGCACCCGCGACGACGGCCAGCACCGCGTGATTGACGCTGCCGCCGAGCGCGTCCTTGATGCGCTGCAGCTCGGCGAGGTCGGCGTCGACCCACGTGTAGCGGCGGTGGGGGCCGACCTTGACGTTCAGCGGCGTCGGGGGCGGGCCGACGCCGGTCAACGTCAGCGCGCCCACCGCCTGCAGCGCGCCGCCGGCGAGCCGGCGCGGCGCGCGCAGCAGCGCGCGGGCGCTGCGGGCGAGCTCGGCGGGGCTCGTGGCGCGGTCGACGAGCGCGTCGGACAGCAGCTGGGCGGAGGTCGGCAGCGGCCGCGGCGTCCACGCCCGGCGCGGCGCGGGCAGCCGCGGCGCGTCGGCGTCGGCGTCGAACAGGACCGTCGTCAGGTCGACGGCCGAGATCCCGTCGACGAGCGCGTGATGGCTCTTGGCGACGAGCGCGAACCTGTCGTCGTGCAGCCCGTCGACGAGGTAGAGCTCCCACAGCGGCTTCGTGCGGTCCAGGCGCTGGGCGAAGAGCCGGCCGGCGAGGTTCTTGAGCTGCTCCTCGCTGCCGGGCGACGGCAGCCCGGAGTGGCGCAGGTGGTAGCGCAGGTTGAAGTGCGGGTCGTCGACCCAGACCGGCCGCCCCTGGCCGAAGGGGACCTCGGCGAGGCGCTGGCGGAAGCGCGGGACGAGGTGCATTCGCGCCTCGAGGTGCTCGCGCAGCTCGTCGTACTCGGGCACCGGGCCGTCGAACACGGTGACCGATGCGACGTGGACTCGGGCGCCCGCCTTCTCGAGGTGCAGGAAGGAGGCATCGAGGGCGGAGATGCGGTAGCCGCGGGCGATGCGGTGGATTGTTCCATGCGGGAGGGCTCCGGTCGTGTCGTCATCGTGTACGGCCATGGCGCCGATCGCGCACCTCGACATCGACGCGTTCTACGCGAGCGTCGAACTGCTGCGCCGTCCGGAGCTGCGCGGCCTGCCGGTCATCGTCTCCGGCAGCGGGCCGCGAGCGGTCGTGACGACGGCCTCCTACGAGGCGCGCCGCTTCGGGATCGGCTCGGCGATGCCGACGTCGCGCGCCCGGCGATTGTGCCCGGAGGCGATCCTCGTGCCGCCCGACTTCACGGCCTACCAGGAGGCGTCGCGGGCCGTCATGGCGCTCGTCCGAGCGGCCGTGCATCGCGTCGAGGTCGTCGGCCTCGACGAGGCCTACCTCGACCTCGGGGAGCTCGTCGCGCCGCGCGCGGCGATGCGCCGGCTCGTCAACGAGGTCCGCGCGGCGACCGGCCTGGAGTGCTCGGTCGGGATCGGGCCCAACCGGCTCGTGGCGAAGGTCGCCTCCGACGCCGAGAAGCCGCGCGGCTTCGTCTGCCTCTCGCGCGAGGAGGCCTGCGCGCGCTTCGCCGGGCATCCGCCCGGCCTCGTCCCCGGGATCGGCCCCAAGACGGCGCGGCGCCTGGAGGAGCTCGGGATCACGACGCTGCGCGCGCTGGCCGCGGCCCCGCCGGACCTGCTCGTCGCGCGCTTCGGCGCAAACCACGGGCCCGATCTCCAGCGCCGCGCGCGCTTCGAGGGCTCGGCGCGCCTGACCCCCGTGCGAACGGCGGTCTCCGAGTCGCGCGAGACGACGTTCGACTACGACATCTCCGACCCCGCCCGGCTGGAGGAGGTCCTCGCCCGGCTGGCCCGGCAGCTCTGCGAGCGCCTCGCCGGGCAGGACCGGCGCGGGCGCAACGTCGCGATCAAGGTCCGCCTCGACGACTTCACGACGGTCACGCGGGCGCGCACGATCGCCGCGCCGACGAACGACGCCGAGCTCGTCGCGGGCGTCGCGCTCGAGCTGCTGCGCGAGTACGCGCCGGCGCGTCCGGTGCGGCTGCTGGGCGTGCGCATCGCGGCGTTCGCGGCGGCGGCCGCCGAGCCCGATGCCGGGCAGCTCGCGCTGCCCATGTAGCGTTTCACGCGTGCCGACCACCAACATCGCGGGAACCGACCTGTACTACGAGCGCCGGGGCGAGGGCGAGCCGCTGCTGCTCATCCAGGGCCTGGGCGGCAACAGCCTGCACTGGGGCGAGGGCTTCCTGTCCGAGCTGCAGGAGGGCTTCGAGCTCGTCCTCTACGACCACCGCGGCGCGGGCCGCAGCGGCCCGCTCAGCGGTGAGCACACGATCGCCGACCTCGCCGGCGACGCGCTCGCGCTGCTCGACGCGCTCGAGATCGACCGCGCGCACGTCGTCGGCATCTCGATGGGGGGGATGGTCGCCCAGGAGCTCGTGCTGGCGGCGCCCGAGCGCGTGAGCACGCTCACGCTGGGCTGCACGTTCCCCGGCGGCCCGGAGGCGACGATGACCGACATGACCGTCGTCGGGATGCTCGCCGAGGCCGTCATGTCGGGCGACCAGGAGCGCACGCTGCGCGTCGGCTACGAGGTCATGATCGCCGCCGAGTACGCCGAGCAGGAGGGCGCCTTCGAGCTCTACGCGGAGCTGGCCGCGCAGTACCCGGCGCCGGTCCCGGTGCTCATGGCCCAGCTCGGCGCGATCATGGGCCACGACACGAGCGAGCGCCTGGGGGAGATCGACGCGCCGACGCTCGTCGTCCACGGCACGGAGGACCGGCTGCTGGACTCCGCCAACAGCGAGCTCATCGCCCGCCTCGTGCCCGGCGCGCGGCTGGAGCTGCTGGAGGGCTCGGGGCACATGTTCTTCTGGGAGCAGCCGCAGCGCAGCGCGGCGCTCGTGCGCGAGCACGCGACGACGGCGCCTGCCGGCCAGGCCTAGCCGGACTCAGTACAGCGCGGCGGCGAGCCGCCGGCGCGACTCGCGGGCGAGCGGGTGCTCGACGCCGAGCTCGTCGAGCACGGCGACGATCGCCCGGCGCAGGCGCTCGCGGTCGTCGCCCTCGGCCGCCACGAGCTCGTCGAAGAGGACGTCGAGCCCTCCCTCGGCGTCGCCCGCGTCGAGCTTCGCGAAGCCCTCCCCGACGCGTCCGTCGCCGCCGGCCGCGCGCTCGAGCTCGATCCGCGCCGCGAGCCCGTCGGCGCGGAAGCCGCCGGCCGCGTTGCGCAGCAGCGCGAGCGCGGCGTCGTCCTCGCCGCGGCCGTGCAGCAGCTGCGCCAGGCGGAAGTTCGCGTCGACGTTGGCGGGCTCCTTGTCGAGCACCGCGCGCAGCGACGCCTCGTCGCCGGCGTCGAGCAGCAGCTGCGTCTCGGAGGGGACGAGCCCGTCGAAGAAGGCCTCGACCTCGCTCGGCGGCTTGGCGCCGACGAACTCCGCCACGACCTCGCCGTTGCGGAAGGCCTTGACGGCCGGGATGCCCTGGATGCCGTAGCGCGCCGCGATCTCCTGGTTGCGGTCGGTGTCGATCTTCGCGAGCACGACCTCGCCGTCGCGTGCGGCGGCGGCCTTCTCCAGCACGGGTCCGAGCTGGCGGCAGGGCGCGCACCACGATGCCCAGAAGTCGACGACGACCGGGACCTCGCCCGATCGCTGCAGGACCTCGGCCTCGAACCCGGCCTCGTCGACGTCGATGACGGTCATGGCAGACAGGGTAGACAAGGCGTGGCGCGGGCCGGCGACCGCCCGCGCCGGCCGGCTGCAAGGCTGTCGCGCCATGACCGAGCACGCGATCGCGACGGCCGACGGCGTGACGCTCGCCGTCGGCGATGACGGCGAGGGCACCCCCGTCGTCCTGCTGCACGGCCTGACCGCCTCGCGGCGCTACGTCGTCATGGGGTCGCGCGCGCTGCAGCGCAGCGGGCATCGCGTCGTCGCCTACGACGCCCGCGCCCACGGCGCCTCGACGCCGGCCCGCGGCGCGCAGGCCTACGGCTACGCGGACCTCTGCGGCGACCTCGGCGTCGTGCTCGACGAGCTCGAGATCGAGCGCGCGGTGCTCGCCGGCGTCTCGATGGGGGCCCACACGTGCCTGCGCATGGCGCTCGAGCGCCCCGAGCGCGTCGCCGGCGTGGTCGCGATCACGCCGGCCTTCGACCCGGTGCAGTACGCCGACCCGCAGCGCCTGGCGCGCTGGGACGCCCTCGCCGACGCCCTGCGCGACGACGGGGTCGAGGGCTTCGCCGAGGTGTTCGGCCTCCAGCGGATCCCCGAGCGGTGGCGGGAGTCCGTGGGGCGCGCGCTGCGCCAGCGGATGGCCGTCCACGAGCACCCGGGCGCGCTCGCCGACGCGATCCGCGCCGTGCCCCGCTCGGCGCCCTTCGAGGATCTGCACGCGCTCGAGCGGATCGAGTGCCCGGCGGTCGTCGTCGCAAGCCGCGACGAGGCCGACCCGGGGCACCCGTTCGAGGTCGCCGCGCGCTACGCCGAGCTGCTGCCCGAGGGCCGGCTCGAGGTCGAGGAGGAGGGCCGGTCCCCGCTGGCCTGGCAGGGAGGGCGCGTGTCGAAGCTCATCGCCGAGGTCGCCGCGCGGGCCTGAAGGGCCACCGCCGCGGCGGTGACGGGGCGCTGCGTGGGGCGTAGGCTCGCGGCGATGCCAGCGGGCTACTCCGCCACGCCGCTCGTGCGCAAGCTCGGCCTGGGCCCCGGGATGCGGGTCCACGTCGTCGCGGCGCCGGCGCCGCTGGACGAGCTCGTCGGCGGCCTGCCCGACGGGGTCAGGCTGCTCGCCCGCGCCACGCGGGACCTCGACCTCGTGCTCGTGTTCGTCCGCGAGCGGCGCGTGCTCGAGCGCGAGCTCGCGCGGCTGCAGCCCCGCCTGCAGCCTGCGGGGGCGATCTGGGTCGCGTGGCCCAAGCGCGCGTCGAAGGTGGCGACGGAAGTCACGGAGGACGTCGTGCGCGAGGTCGCGCTGCCGCGCGGGCTCGTCGACGTGAAGGTCTGCGCGATCGACGAGGTCTGGTCGGGGCTGCGGCTCGTCGTGCGGCGCGAGCTGCGCTGAGCGCCTGGGGCGACGAGCCGCCCCGGGCGCACGAGGCGCGCCGGGGGTTGGATCGTCGAGGCGGTCAAAGGCGCGCGTGCGGCGTGCGGCCGCAGCGGGCGGGGTGCTAGCCGTTCAGGGACTTCTTGAGCGCGGCGGCCGCCGAGAACTTCGCGGCCTTGCTGGCGGCGATCTGGATCGTCTCGCCCGTTGCCGGGTTGCGGCCCTCGCGGGCGGAACGCTCGCTCACGCTGAACTTGCCGAAGCCCGCGACCGCGACTTCGCCGCCTCCGACGAGCTCGCTGGCGATCGCCTCAAAGGTGGCGTCCACGGCGCCCTTCGCATCAGAACCGCTGAGACCGGTGTCCGAAGCCACCTTCTGTGCAAGCTCCTGCTTGGTCATTGAGTTCTCCCGTCTCGAGTACAGATGGCGCTTACGCTAGCGGCTGCCCCGGCGGCTCGGGGGGTTTCGCCCCGATGCACCGTCGTGGGACGGGGGCGCGACCGCTCGCGCTCGTACATCGCTCGGGCGCCGCCCGCGCCTTCGGAGGCGGCGCCCCAGACGCCCTACCCGGAATCGGTGCGCCCTGCGCAACTTCCCCCGAGGCACCCTCGTTCCCGCCGCAGCAGCCCGACGGTTCACACACGGCAGGAGGCGCGCGACGATGGCTTCGAGGTTCCCACGGTTCGGCGGACGAGCTGCGATCGCTTGGATCTCCCCACGGTTCGACGGACGAGCGGCGATCGCCCTGATCTGCCTCGCGGCGGCCGGCGCCGGCGCGTCGAGCTCGCCCGCGGCGCTGCCGCCCGCTCCGCCGGCGCAGCCGGCGCCCCTGCCCGGCTACGTCACGGACGGGCCGGTCAACGCGCTCGCGCGCAGCGGGTCGACGGTCTTCCTCGGCGGGGGCTTCACCCGCATCGGGCCCCCGACGGGCGGCGGCGTCGTGCTCGACCCGGCGACCGGCCTGCGCGCGACGGCGTCTCCCGACGTTCGCGGGATCGGCTTCGCGAGCGTCCCCGACGGCGCGGGCGGCTTCTACCTCGGAGGGCGCTTCGAGGCCGTCGGCGGCGTGCCGCGGCGCAACCTGGCCCACGTGCTCGCCGGCGGCGCGGTCGACCCGGCCTTCGCGCCGCAGGTCGACGGCGACGTCCTGACGATGCTGCTCGACGGTGGCCGGCTGTACATCGGCGGCGACTTCCTCCACGTCGGGGACGTCATCCGGCGCCGGATCGCGGCGCTGGACCCCGTCGCCGGCGGTGTCGTCGGCGGCTTCAACCCAGGCGCCGACAAGAGCGTCCAGGACCTCGCGATCTCGGGCAGCCGGCTCTTCGTCGACGGCCGCTTCACCGGCATCGCCGGGCAGAGCCGCAGCTTCGTCGCCGTGCTCGACGCCACGACCGGCCGCCTCGACCAGGCCTTCGACGCGGTTCCCAACGGGCAGGTCGACGCCGTCCTGGCGCTCGGCGGCCGCTTCTACATCGGCGGCGCGTTCACCGAGGTCAGCGGGCGCAGCCGCGCCGGCCTGGCCGCGTTCGACATCGCCACTGGCGAGCTCGACCCGGGCTTCAGCCCGTCGACGAACGGCAACGTCTACAACATCTCGACGGATGGCTCGCGGCTCTTCGTGGCCGGGCGCTTCACGGAGATCTCGCGCAGCTTCAACAACTCCGTCGCGTCGCTGGACCCCCTGACGGGCGAGGCCAGCCAGGAGTTCCGGCTCTTCCTCGACAAGGACGCCTACACGCTGGCGATCCTCGGGCAGCGGCTCTACATCGGAGGCGAGTTCACGAAGGTCAACGAGCAGCCGCGCAACCGCCTGGCGTCCGTCGACCTCGCGACCGGCGCCGTCGACCCCGCCTTCGACCCCGATCCCGACGACGACGTCTACGGCCTCGCGCTCACCGGCGGCCGGCTCGTCGCCGCCGGGCGCTTCACGAGCGCGCCGCGGACGCGCGCGCCGCATCTCGCGGCGATCGACGCCGCGACCGGCGCCACGGCTCCCGGCTTCGCGGCCGGCACCGACGGCGACGTGGCGGCGCTTGCCGTGGCGGGCGGGCGGCTCTTCGCCGGCGGCGACTTCAAGGTCGCCAACGGGGTCAGGCGCCGCCGGCTCGCCGCGTTCGAGGCCGCGAGCGGGCGGCTCGACGCGCTCGACGTGCCCGTCGACGGCCACGTCGCGGCGCTGGCGCCCGCCGGCAGGCGGCTCTACGTCGGCGGCAGCTTCGAGCGCGCGGCCGGCCGGCCGCACCCGTCCCTGGCGGCGGTCGACCTGCGCTCGAACGCCGTCGTCGCGCGCTTCAACGCGCCACGGCGGCTGCGCGACGCGCGGCTGCGCTACCAGGCCGTCCAGGCCATATCGACGCGCGGCGAGCGCGTCCTCGCCGGCGGCGGGATCCGGGTCTCGCGGATGCTGCGGCGTGGCAGGCGGCGGACCGTCCAGGGACGCACCGGGCTCATCGCCCTGCGGACGAGCGACGGGACGGTCGACTTCGGCTACCACGCGCACCTCGATGGCAGCGTCGGCGCGCTCGCTCGCGACGGCGCGACGATCTACGTGGGCGGCTCGTTCGCGCGCCGCTCCGGGATGCGGCTGGTGGCGCGCCGCGGGCGCAGGGGCAGGCGGGCCAAGCCACGCAAGGTGGCGATCTACCGCTACGGCCTCGTCGCGCTCGACGCGCGCAGCGGGGCCCTGCGCCGCGGCTTCCGGCCGGCGCTGGGCGGCGGCGAGGTCACCGCGCTGTCGCGCGCCGGCACGCGGCTGTACGTCGCAGGCGACTTCACCACCGTTCGCGGCCGCCGGCGCGACGGCCTGGCCGCGCTCGACGCCGCGACCGGCGCGCCCGTCGCGGGCTTCTCGCCGGCGTCGAAGGCCGTGCCCCAGCCTGGGCCGAGCGACTTCCTCGCCCTGCTGTCAGATGGCGCCCGGGTGTTCCTCGGCGGCCGGTTCGAGCGCTTCGGGAGCGTCGCGCGGGCGAATCTCGCGGCGTTCGCCGCCCCGCACGACGGGCCGGCGTCCTGATGCGCCCGGCGGCGCTCCTGGCCGGGCTCGCGTCGGGCGTGCTGGCGCTTGCCGCGGCCGCCGGCGCGGCGGGCCAGGCCGCGCCCGGCGCGCCCGGCGCGCCCGACCCGGCCTTCGGCGAAGGCGGCCTGGCGAGCTCGCCGTTCGGCGGCGGCGCCCGCGCCGCCGCCGCCGCGATCGGACCGGACGGGACGATCGCGGTCGCGGGCGACCTGCGCGGGGCCGGCGGCGAGGGGTCGCTCGTCGCGCGCTACACGCCCGGCGGCGCGCTCGACGCGACCTTCGCCGGCGGCGGCAGCCGGCTGGACCGCTTCGGTCCCGGCGGGCCGGCGCCGCAGCGCGCCGGCGCCGTCGCCGTCGCGCCCGACGGCGCGACGATCGTCGCCGGCGTCGCCGGCGAGCAGATCGCGGTGGCGCGCTACCTCCCGGGCGGCGCGCTCGACGGGCGCTTCGGGGCGGGCGGCGTCGTCCTGCGCGACCTGTCGGGCGGCGGCGGCATGCCCGACGGCGCCGGACTGGCGGCGCTCGCGCTCCTGCCCACGGGCGAGATCGTCGTCGCCGGCAGCACCGGCGTCCCGAGCGACGACCCCTACGGAGAGGGCGAGCCGGGCGAGCAGGTCGTCGTCGGCCGCCTGAGCGCCCGCGGCGTCCCCGACCCGGCGTTCGGCAGCGGTGGCTTCGCGCTCATCCAGCTCGGGGCGCGCGGGGCGCGCCGGCCGGCCCGCTCGCGGGCGGCCGCGCTGGCGACGTCGCCCGACGGCGCGATCGCGCTCGCGGGGCGGGCGAGCGCCCCGGACGGGTCCTCGCGGGGGTTCGTCGCGCGGCTGACCGCGTCCGGCCGGCTGGACCGCCGCTTCGCGCGGGCCGGCCGCGTGCTCGCCCAGCTCGGCCGCGCCTCGGCGGCGCGCCGCGCGGACTCACGGCTCGACGCGCTCGTCGCCGACCGCGGCGGGACGCTGCTGGCGGCCGGCCAGGGCACCGATGTCGGCGGCTTCCGCCAGGCCGTGCTCGTGCGGCTCACCGCCGGCGGCGCGCTCGACGCGTCGTTCGGGCGCGGCGGCGTCGTGCGCACGCAGCTCGGCGCCGGGTCGCGCGCCCCGTGGTCGGCCGCCCGCGCGCTCGCGCCCACCCCGCAGGGCGTCGTCGTCGCGGGGTCGGGAGGCGACGGCGCCGCGGTCGCCGCGCGGCTGACGCCCTCCGGCCGGCTGGACTGCTCGTTCGACGCCGCGCTTCCTCCCGCGCCGGGGGCAGGTCGCGGCGCCGCCCTTCGTCCCGCGCCGGGGGCAGGTCGCGGCGACCCCGCGTCGGGCGGCGCCTTCGGCGCGGTCGCGCAGCCCGACGGCGCGATCGTGCTCGCCGGGCGCCTCCCGGCGGGAGGGCTGCTGCTCGGCCGCCTGCTCGGCGGCGCCGGCGCGGGGCCGGCCCCGGCTCGCCGCGCCGTGCTGCGCACGCTCGCGGCGCGCCGTGCCGGCCGCCGGCGGGCGTTCGCCTACGGGCTCGTCGAGGCGGGCTGCGCCGGCGCCCGGGTGCACTTCGTGGCGCGCCCGCTGCGGTGGCGCGGGCGCCCGGTCGCCTCGCGCGCGCAGACGGTCGCGCGCAGCGTCGGCGGCCAGGTCGTGTGCGCCCGGCTGCGCGGTCTCGCGCCGGGACGCGCCTACCGCGTCCGGATCGAGCCGGCGTCCGGCGCGGCGCGTCCTCGCGGGGCGAGCGTCGTCCTGCGTCCCGGCCCGCCGGCGCGGCGGGCGCGCGCCCAGTCCGGCTGCTCCTAGGCCGGCCGCGCGCGAGGACGGCGTCCGCGCGTCGATCCCGGGCAGGCGTCTCGCCCGCGCAGGACGTCCATTCGTCCATCTGGGGCAACAAAAGATTTAGTCGTGCCATAATCACGGTCGTGAGAAGGCTGACTCGACGCAACCTCCTGCGCGCCGTGCCCGTGGTCGGGCTCGGCGCGACCGCGCTGCACCAGGCCGTGCCGCACTCGCACGGCAGCGCCGCGGCGGCCGAGCACGAGACGGCGGCGACCGGCGCGCACGCGGCGGGCGGCGGCGATCACGGCTTTCGCGGGGGCCGCGTCGACCACGCCGCGAACGGCTTCGACCCGCACGAGCTGCTGCGCGACTTCGACCGGGGCAGGACGAGCCGCCTGCCCGACGGGCGCACGCTGCGCGAGTGGACGATCGCCGCCTCCGAGAAGGAGATCGAGCTGGCGCCCGGCGTGAAGTACACGGCCTGGGCCTACAACGGGCGCATCCCGGGGCCGACGCTGCGTGCGACCGAGGGCGACCGCCTGCGCATCCGCTTCGTCAACGGCGGGCGCCACCCGCACACGATCCACTTCCACGGCATCCATCCCGCGGCGATGGACGGCGTGAGCGGAATCGGCGCGGGCGACATCCCGCCGGGCGGCGAGACCGTCTACGAGTTCGACGCCGAGCCGTACGGGCTGCACCTGTACCACTGCCACGTGCGCCCGCTCGCCGAGCACATCGCCAAAGGCCTGTACGGGACGTTCATCATCGACCCCAAGGAGCCGCGCGAGCGCGCCGACGAGCTCGTCATGGTCATGAACGGCTTCGACACGAACTTCGACCGCTCCAACGAGATCTACGCCGCGAACACGATCGGCTTCGCCTACGCCGAGCAGCCGATCCGCGTCAAGCGCGGCGAGCTCGTGCGGCTGTACCTCGTCAACGTCCTCGAGTACGACCTCATCAACTCGTTTCACCTGCACGGGAACCTCTTCGAGTACATCCCGACGGGGACGTCGAAGCAGCCGAGCGAGTTCACCGACACGGTCATGCTCTGCCAGGGCCAGCGCGGCATCCTCGAGATCCGCTTCCCGCACGCCGGCAGGTTCATGTTCCACGCCCACCAGTCGGAGTTCACGGAGCTCGGCTGGATGGGCTTCTTCGAGGTCGTCGACTAGCCATGGAGGCCGCGGACGTCACCGCCGGCGAGGCGCGCGGCGCGGCGCGGCGGGTGCCGTCCTGGGTGCTCGGCCTCGTGCCGCTGCTGCTCATCGTCGCGGCGATCGGCACGTTCTCGGCGCTCGGCGGGCCCGGCCTCGGCGAGCGCCGCGGCCCGCCCGCCGAGGAGCTCGCCGTCGAGCGAACCGTGCTGACGCCCGGCACGATCGAGCTGACGGTCCGCAACGACGGCCCCGACGCGGTCTCGGTCGCCCAGGTCGTCGTCAACGACGCCTTCGCGCCCTTCAGCGGCGCCGAGAGGGAGATCGGGCGCCTGGCGTCGGAGAAGATCGTCATCTCCCAGCCGTGGATCGAGGGGGAGGCCTACGAGGTCTCGCTGCTGACCTCGAGCGGTGGGACGATCGCGCACGAGATCCCCGTCGCGGTCCTCACCCCGCGCGCCGACGCCGGCTTCTACGGCCTCATGGCGCTGTTGGGCATCTACGTCGGCGTCATCCCGATCGCGCTGGGCATGCTCTGGCTGCCGTGGATCCGCCGCATCCCGCCGGGCTGGCTGCGCGCCGTCATGGCGCTCACCGTCGGCCTGCTCGCCTTCCTGGGGATCGACGCGACGCTCGAGGGCGTCGAGCTCGCCGGGGAGGGGTCGCAGGCATTCGGCGGGGTCGCGCTCGTGTTCCTCGGCGCGGCGGTCTCCTATCTCGTCCTCGCCGGCGTCGGCTCCTGGCTGGGGCAGCGCCGCCGCACGCGCGCCGCGGCCGGCGCGAGCGGCGCGACGCTCGCCACGCTCGTCGCCGTCGGCATCGGGCTGCACAACCTCGGGGAGGGCCTGGCGATCGGCACCTCCTACGCGACCGGGGCGCTTGCGCTCGGCGCCTTCCTCGTCGTCGGCTTCGCGCTGCACAACACGACCGAGGGCCTGGCGATCGTCGCCCCGATCGCCGGCTCGCGGCCCACGCTGCGCCGCCTGGCCGCGCTCGGCCTCATCGCCGGCGCGCCGGCCGTGCTCGGCGCCTGGATCGGCGCGTCGGCCTTCAACGGGTCGCTGGCGGCGTTCCTCTTCGGCGCGGGCGCCGGCGCGATCGCCCAGGTCATCGTGCAGCTCGCGCCCCTGCTGCGCGGCGACGGCGAGCGCGGCCTGCAGCCGAGCGTCGTCGCGGGCCTGCTCGCAGGCCTGGGGCTCATGTTCGCGACCGGCCTGCTCGTGAGCGTCTGAGGCGGGCATGGCGTCCACGCAGGGAAACCGCCAGAGCCACGCGATCGAGGACTACGCGAAGTCCATCTACTCGCTGCAGCGCGCCGCCGGCGGGCCGGTCAGCACGAACGCGCTCGCCGAGCGCTGCGGCGTGACGCCGGCGTCGGCGTCGGCGATGGTCAAGCGGCTCGCCGAGCGCGGCCTGGCGATCCACGAGCCCTACCACGGCGTGCGGCTCACCGTCGCCGGCGAGCGCCTCGCGCTGGAGATGCTGCGCCACCACCGGCTGCTGGAGCTCTACCTCGCCGAGCACCTCGACGTCCCCTGGGATCGCGTCCACGAGGAGGCCGACGCGCTCGAGCACGTGCTCTCGGAGGATCTCGAGGCGCGGATCGCCGCCAAGCTCGGCCACCCGACGCACGATCCGCACGGCGATCCGATCCCCGATCGCGACCTCGTCATCGACGAGGGCGCCACGGAGGCGCTCGACAGCATTCCGATCGGCGTCGCCGCGTGCCTCGTGCGCGTGTCGGACGCCGACCCGGGCAAGCTGCGCTACCTGTCGGAGCTGGGCGTCAGCGTGGGCGACGCGCTGGAGGTCCTCGACCGGCAGCCGTTCGAGGGCCCCTGCACCGTGCGCTTCGGAACGCGCACGCACGTGCTCGGGCTGCCGCTCTGCCGGGCGATGCGGGTCGTCCGCACCGAGCCCTGAGCCCGGCCCGGCCCGCGACGCGCGCGGCGGTGGCCGCGGCGCCGCCGCGCGCCGGGTGAGGCTCGGCCGCGCCGGCTCGGCGCGCGGGGTGCCGGGCGTGCCCGTTCGTCCCTTGACGCGCCGCGAAGCCGTCGCATACGTTGCGCGCAACGTGAGCGCACGCGTCCCGTCGGCCACTCCCATCACCGCGACCGGCACCCAGCCGCGCAACACGGACGGCCAGGTCATCGCGATCACCGTCTTCAGCACGATCACGAAGCGCGGCGAGGCCTTCCTGCCGATCCTCTTCCGCGCCACGCGAACCGTTCCCAAGCTGACGGTGACGTTGCGCCGGCTGTCGTTCATCCACTTCGCGCGGTGGTCGGTCATCCGCAAGATCCCCTACAACGGTCCGCCCCAGACCAAGCGCCGGCTGCGCTACGCCCACATGTACTTCGAGAGCAACTTCAACGGCGGCTGGGAGGAGTACATCGACGCCTTCTCGCACATCCTCACGAGCGGGATGACGGCGTTCTGGGGCAGTTCCTACGGTTTTCCCAAGCCGCTGCCGACGGCGCCGTTCAAGGCCTACATCCAGGCCAACGAGACCGAGGCCGACCACTACTACTGCGCCTACCCCGACGCGACGGCCACGATCGTCCAGCGCGCGCTCGAGCTCGACGAGAAGCTCGCCCCGCTGAAGCGCAACGCCGAGCGGATGGACCCCGACGCGTTCGCGGCCGCCTACCGGACCCTGCTGACGGACGTGCAGCGATGCATCTAGGCAGAGCCTCCTCCGCGAACGTCGCCGGTCAGGCCTACGCCTTCATGGCGATGACGCCGGTCATGCCCGGCGAGGAGGACGCGCTCGCCGACTACCTGCGGGGCCTGCGCGACCCCGGCCCGAGCCCGCTCGCCAAGCTGGAGCGAACGCACATCGGGCGCTTCGTCATCGTCCGGGACTTCCACAACGACCCGTCCTGGGGGCAGCGCCACGAGGAGCACCTCGACCTGCCCTACCTCATCTTCACGAGCAACTTCGACGGCGACCTCGACAGCTACCTCGACGAGCTGTGCGAGAAGCTCGCCCCCGAGGCCAAGGAGATCTGGGGGCGCTGCGTGGGCTGCCCCGTGAGCGCGAGCGGCCCCGCGCTGAAGACGTACCTCAAGCACAACCAGATCAACACGGGGATCTTCTTCGCCGCCTACGGCGAGTCGACCGTCGAGACCGTCAAGCGCTGCCTGCGCCAGCGCGACCGGATGATCGACTTCGCGGTTCGCACGCAGGGCCTCGAGCCCGCGGATCTGCAGCGGGAGTTCCTGGCGGAGTTCGGGAGCGCGGCCTGATGGCGGACGTCACGCGGATGGACCTCGGCGACATCCAGGGCGACATCCTGCGCGCCTACGGCAACGACTTCGACTGCACGACGTACGCGTTCGTGAAGATCGAGTGCCCTCCCGAGCAGGCGCGGGAGTGGTTCGCCGGGCTCATCGACCACGTCACGACGGCCGCGCCGTGGCCGGAGGGGGAGAAGCCGCTGACGACGCTCAACGTCGCGGTGACGGCCGCGGGGCTGCGCGCGCTCGGCGTGTCCGATGCGGTCGTCGACACGTTCTCGAGCGAGTTTCGCCACGGCATGGCGAGTCGCGCGACGCTGCTGGGCGACGTCGGGCCGAACGACCCCGACGACTGGGAGGCGGGCCTGGGCGGAAGCGACGCGCACGTCCTGCTGACGATCAACGCCCAGGAGCCCGACGATCGCGGCCGCGCGCTGGGCAAGATGCGCGCCGCGATGGACGAGGTAGGCGGCGTGCGCGTCGTGGCACAGCAGGAGACCGCGCTGCTGGAGGGCTCGCGCGAGCACTTCGGCTACGCCGACGGCTTCGCCCAGCCGGCGGTCGAGGGCTCCAGCGACGACAGGGCGGCCGGCGGCGGCGTGCCGCTGGCGGGCGGGGCATGGCGCCCGCTCGCGCCCGGCGAGTTCATCCTTGGCTATCCGGACGAGGACACGCGCTCCGACCCCAAGCGCAGGCTGCCCACCGCGCCCGCCGCGCCGCTGGGTCGCAGCGGGACGTACATGGTCTGGCGCAAGCTCTACCAGGACGTCGCGCGCTGGCGGCGGGTCATCCGCGACGCGGCCAAGCTCTACGAGGCCGGCGACGAGCGCATGCTGTCGGCCAAGGTCGTGGGCCGCTGGGACAACGGCGCGCCGCTGGAGCAGCACCCCGACCGCCCGCCGGAGTCGTTCGACGCCGGCGACCCCGGCGCCAACGACTTTCGCTACGACGGCGACCTCGACGGGATGCGCTGCCCCGTCGGCGCGCACATCCGGCGCTCCAACCCGCGCGACGCGCTCGGCTTCGAGGGGCACCTGAGCTTCCGCCACCGGATGATCCGACGCGGGATGCCGTACGGGGAGGTCCTGCCGCAGGGCGTCCTCGACGACGACGGGACCGACCGCGGGCTCGTCTTCGTGAGCTTCCAGGCGAGCATCTCGCGCCAGTTCGAGGGCGTGCAGGTGCAGTGGCTCAACGCGGGCAACATCTTCGGGCTCGGCCACGACAAGGACTTCCTGCTCGGCGACCCGCGGGGCACGGGCAAGATGACGATCCAGGGCCGGCCGCCGTTCTTCCTGACACCGCAGGAGGTGTTCGTCCGCACGCGCGGGGGCGAGTACCTCTTCGTTCCCGGGATGACCGGGCTGGCCGCCCTGGCCGACGGCACGGCTGGATAGCGGTGGGGATCGCCGACGAGATCAGGGCCGCCGCCGCGCGGCTGCGCGACGACCGCGACCGGGCCGCCGAGACGGTCTCAGAGCTCCTCGGCAGGCTTGCGGACCGCGGCGCCGACGAGACGTTCGCGGTCATGCGCCGCCACAACCCGATCGTCACGGCCGGCTCGACGACGATCGTCACGCTCAACGAGGACGTCAAGGAGGTCCTGGGCGATCCCGCGCGCTTCACGGTCGACCTCTACGGCCCGAAGATGACGGCGATCACGGGGCCGTTCATCCTCGGCGTCGACGACACGCCGCTGTATCACCACGACCACGCGGCGCTGGATCGCGCGGTCACCCGCGAGGACCTGCCGGCGCTCGGAGCCCGGACCTACGAGCTGGCCCGCGACCTCGTTGGAGAGCACCGCGACGAGGGCAGGATCGACGTCGTCTCGCAGCTCGCCGACCCGGCCGTGGGCCGCGTCGTCGGCGAGTACCTCGGCACGCCGGGGCCGGACCCGAGGACCCAGCTGCGCTGGGCGCGCAACGTCTTCGAGGAGCTCTTCATCAACGTCGGCAACCTGCCGACGATCCGCGAGCGCGCGCTCGCCGACGCCGCCGAGTGGCGCTCGCACCTCGACGGGCTCGTCCGCGAGCGCAGGCGCGGCATCGAGGCCGGCGAGGACGTGCCCGACGACGTGCTGACGCGGCTGCTGCGCTACCAGGAGCAGGGCGAGCCCAACCTCCACGACATCGCGATCCGTCACAACCTCCTCGGCACGATGACCGGCTGGATCCCGACGATCTCCAACGCCCTCGCGCGCGTCGTCGAGGAGCTGCTCGAGCGCGAGGACGAGCTCGAGGGCGCCCAGCAGGCCGCGCGCGCGGGCAACCGCGAGCTCGTGGCGGCCTACGTCTTCGAGGCTTCGCGCTTTCGGCCGCAGAACTTCGCGCTGCTGCGCTACGTGCCCCAGGACACGACGATCGCCGCGGGCACGGACCGCGAGGTGACCGTCAAGGCGGGCTCGACGATCTTCGCGGCGACGCTGTCGGCGATGCACGACAGGCGCGCGATCGAGGATCCCGACGAGTTTCGCGTCGACCGCCCCTGGAGCGACTACATGCTCTTCGGGCACGGCATGCACACGTGCTACGGCCAGCAGATCGTGCGCGCGCAGATGCCGGCGCTCGCGGCGGCGCTGCTGGAGGGCCCGCGGCTGCGGCGCGCCCGCGGCGGCGACGGCCGGCTGCGCTTCGACGGCTCGTTTCCGTCGGGGCTGACGGTCCGCTTCGACGACTGACGGCCGCGCCCGGACGGCGCCGTCGGGGCGAGCCCGCGGCCTGGCCCGGCGCCGGCCCCGCGATCAGCCGGCGGCCCGGTGAGCCTTTCCGTCGCCGTCGCCGACGCCGTGGTTGTGGTTGCGGTCGTGGTTGTGGTTGTGGCCGTCACCGTCGACGTCGCGCTCCATGAGGAAGATCTCGACGGCGACGTCGGGGTCGTGCAGGTTGTCGCTGAGGAACGCCTCGACGGTGCGACCGGTCAGCCGCTCGACCGCCGCGACGAGCTCGGCGCGCATCGTGTTCTGAAAGGCGCGCCGCATCGCGAGGACCTGGGCGGCCTGCCCGCTGCTTGCGAGCGTGCGCTCGGCCTTCGTCAGGCTGTCGCGCAGCGTCACGACGATCGTGTCGGGACCGATCGTCGTGCGCGCGTGCGTCGGGCCGCGACCGGTGTAGTCGCGCAGGAGGCCGACGACGGCGTTGGAGATGGCCGCCGACATCGAGCCGACACGCGTTGCGACCGCCGTCTCGACGGATGGGTCCGGGGTCTCGGGCATGACGCCCGTCCGATCTCGCCACCCTCAGGGGGGAGCCACTCGCGAGTGAGGAAGGCGATGAGGACCGCGGGCAACGCTGTGCACGAACAAGTGTACGGGGTCCGTGAAGCCCCCCGGCGTCAGCGCCCGCAGCAGCGCTTGTACTTGCGGCCCGATCCACAGGTGCAGGGATCGTTGCGACCGGGCTCCGGCTCGCCGCCGCCGGTCAGCGCGTCGGCGACCGCTGCGCGCAGGGCGTCGAGCCCGGCGCGGTCGAGCGCGACCTCGACGCCGGGACCGAACCGCACGGCGGCCGCCCCGCCCGACCGGCTGACGACCTCGAAGCCGCCCGCCGAGGCGCGGTAGGCGAACGGCGCCGAGGCGATCTGCTCGCGCAGGGCGCGGGCGGCCTCGGGCCGCAGCCCGTGCGTGTGCTGGTCCTGGGCGCCGTCCTCGGCGACGTGGTCGAGCTCGGCGACGAGCTGCGGCGGGGCGCCGAAGGCGACGAGCGACAGCTCGCCGGTGATCGCGAGGCGCCGCGGCTGGCCGAGCGAGCGCCAGGCCGCGAGCGCGCGGCGGCGGTCGGCGTCGTCGCCGCCCGCAGCCTGCGTCAGCCGGTGGGCGCGCTCGGCCGCGCCCGGCGCCGCCGGCGAGCGCCGGGCCGCAGCGGCCATTGCCAGCGCGGCATAGATCCCGCCGGCCTCGGCGGACTCGCCCTCGCCGCGTGCCTGCAGCCCGCCGATCGCCTGCATGCCCGCGGTGACGGCGATCTCCACCGCCTGGGCGGCGAGCGCGACGTGCGCCAGGCGGCCGAAGGCGGCGGTCGTCTGCGGGTCGGTCGGCCCGACGGAGGCCGAGAACGCCTTGACCGCGTCGGTCAGCGCCCCGAGCTGCTCGGCCTCCGGCGCGCCCGTGCGGCGCAGCATCTCGGCGAGGCGCGACTGCGCCATGCCGGTGAGGACGTCCTCGTCGCCGTGCTTGGTGACCGCCCGGTGCACGATGCCGCGCAGCAGCGACACCGCCTCGCTGGCCTGCCCGCCGGCGAGCAGCTCGAGCGCGCGGGCGTCGGCGGCCTCGATCGCCTCGGGCCGCAGCTCGGCGAGGTCGACGGTCATCTCACCGCCGCCACGGGCGGTGGATCAGCCCGCGTGCGTGCCGCAGCCGCCGCCGCCGCAGCAGCCCATCTGGGCCATCGCGGCGCCGGCGTCGCGCTGGAAGCGGCGCTGGCCGGAGGCCATGTTCGGCGTGAGGAAGGTCGACAGCAGGCGCTCGGTCCTCGCGTCGCCGCAGGACGGGCACGGTGGCGGCTCGGCATCGGAGCGCACGAGCTCGTCGAAGCGCTCGTCGCAGGTCGGACAGGCGTAGTCGTAGATCGGCACGCGCCGGATCGTTGCCGTCGCGGCGCGCCGTGTCAAGCGCCGCCGGGCACTCTTCTATAGTGGGAGCAGCGAGCGCCGGCCCCCTGGGCCGGCACCGGCAGGCGCGCGACGTCCAGCCCGCCGGAGCGACCCTCACGCTCGCGCCTCGCAGCGGATCTCGCGGCCGCTGCCGATAACCCGCCCACGCAGCCGATCCGCGCTGCGCGGCCAATCCCCCCGATCAAGGCTCTTCATGCACCACGACTCCATGCGCTACACCCTTCAGATCGACATGCTCGAGCGCGACGAGACGCTCGGCGACCAGGCCGCCAGGCGGCTGCTCGCCGCCGACTTCGCGCTGGCCGTGAACGCCTCCTACCTGCAGGCGCTCAGCGCCGACGACCTCGCCGTCGGGGTGCACTCCCGGACGTTCCCGCAGGAGGGCGTCGCGCGCTACCGCGTCACGCTCGAGCTCGTCGAGCGCACGCCTGCGATGACCGACGAGCAGGCCGCCGAGCTCGTTCGCCGCGAGCTGCAGCGCGCGCAGAACGCCTCGCACTTCCTGCGCGTGTGCGGCGAGGACTTCCGCGTCGCGCTCGTCGCGCGCGAGCGCGTCGTCGTGCGCGCGGCCGCCTAGCAGGCATACGACCGGGTTGCGCAGCCCGATACGGCGTGGGCCGCAGGTGGCATCCGCGGCTCAGCGGGCCCGGCGTGCCGCGCGGCCTGGCAGTGCGCGCCGCGCGCGGCCTGGCAGTGCGTGGCCGATCGTGCCCCCCATGCGGGGTACAAGGCGCCACACGGCCGGCGCGGCACGGCGGGCGCCACACTGCGGGCGCCACACGGCGGTCGCGGCACGGCGGGCGCCACACGGCGGTCGCGGCACGGCGGTCGCGGCACGGCGGTCGCGGCACGAGGCAGCCGGGACGGCTCAGGCCTCCGTGGCCTGGAACGCCCGCGGGTCTGAGTCGTCGATCGACAGGATGCAGTCCGCCGTGCAGCCCAGCGGCAGGAGGAGCTGCTCGCCGGTCCACCACCAGGCCTCGACCCGCTCGACCGACGCGTCGGGAACGTCGAGCTCGAAGACGACGCACCCGTCGGCGCCGATCGTGATCGCGCGATCGAAGGCGTAGTCGCGCGCCAGCGCGACGTTCGGGGCCACATAGGTGCCCGGGCGCAGGCCCTCGCGCTTGATGCCCTCGAGGCAGTCGACGGTGGTGCCGTGGTAGACGATCATGGGCGTGCGTGCTGAGGATGGGCACCCGCTCGCTGCGCTTGCGGGCACGTCGCATCCTACGGCGGCGAGCCGGCGGCCGATCACGGTCCGATCCGCCGGCGCGGCTCGGCCCGGCGTTTCGATGGCGTGCGCTCGCGATGAGCGGCGGGCCGGGGTCGCGCACGGTCCGATCCGCCGGCGCGGCTCGGCCCGGCGTTTCGATGGCGTGCGCTCGCGATGAGCGGCGGGCCGGGGTCGCGCACGGTCCGATCCGCCGGCGCTGCCCTGGCCCGGCCGTTCGATAGCTTGCGGTCGCGATGAGCGGCGAGCCGAAGCGGATCTCGATCGAGCGTGCGAGGCAGCTCGCGCTCGAGCAGGTCTCGCGCCTGGACGGCGAGGAGGTCGCGCTCGCTGACGCGCTCGGCCGCATCCTCGCGCAGGACGCCGTCGCGCCGACCGACCTGCCGCCGTTTCACTCCTCCGGGATGGACGGCTTCGCCGTCCTCGCCGCCGACACGACCGACGCCCCGGTCGCGCTGAAGATCGCCGGCGAGGCGCGGGCCGGCGCGCTCGCCCGGGCGCCCGTCGAGCACGGAACCGCGATCCGCGTGTCGACCGGCGCCGTCATTCCCGAGGGCGCCGACGCCGTCGTGCGCCAGGAGCTCACCGAGGTCGAGGACGGGGCGGTCATCGTCAACGAGGAGGTGGCCGCGGGAACCGACGTGCGCTACGCCGGCGAGGACATCCGGGCGGGGGAGACGATCCTGCACGCGGGCACGCTGCTCGGCTCCGCCGAGATCGGCGCGCTGGCCGCCGTCAACATCTCGCGCCCGGTCTGCGCGCGCCGGCCGCGGATCGCGCTCGTGAGCACCGGCGACGAGCTCGTGTCGCCCGGGCCGCGGCTCGAGCCGGGCCAGATCCGCGACGCCAACGCCCCGGCGCTCAGCGCCGCCGCGCACGTCGCCGGCGCCGAGATCGCGACGAACGTGCGCGTCGGCGACGACCGCGAGGCGACCGTCGCGACGCTCCGAGAGGCGCTCGACGGAGCGGACGTCGTCGTCACCGTCGGCGGCGTGTCGGTCGGCCCCCACGACCACGTCCGCCCGGCGCTCGAGCAGCTCGGCGCGCGCGAGGTCTTCTGCCGCGTGAGCCTCAAGCCCGGCGGGCAGGTCTGCCTCTACGTCGCGCCGGGCGGGGCGCTGGCCTTCGCGCTGCCGGGCAACCCCGCGTCCGCGCTCACGGCGTTTCGCGTGCTCGTCGTGCCGGCGATCTTCGGGATGCTCGGGCGCGACCTCACGCTGCATACCGCGCGCGGCATCGCGGCGACCGACCTGCAGGGGACGATCGGGCGCACGTCGGTCATCCGCTGCCACGCCGAGATGCACGACGACGGCTGGCACGTCACGCCCAACGGCGACCAGCGCTCCCACATCCTCACGTCGATGCTCGGGCTCCCCGTCATCGCGCTCGTGCCGGAGGACTGCGAGGTCCTGCCCGCGGGCGCGGCCGTCGACATCGAGTTCGTCGGCTGAGGACGCGACCGGCGATGGCGCCAGCGGTCGCGCTCGCAACGTGCGCCGAGCATCCCGGCCTCGACGCGGAGGGGCGGCTCCTGCTCGACGCGCTGTGCGAGCTCGGCATCCGGGCGCGCCCCGAGGTCTGGACGCGGACGCCGCGCGGCGGCTGGGACGGCTATGACCTCGTCGTCCTGCGCTCCACCTGGGACTACACGTTCGCGCTCGAGCGGTTCCTGCGATGGGGCCGCGCGCTCGGGCCGCGGCTGCTCAACGCGCCCGACGTCGTCGCCTGGAACGCGGACAAGGGCTACCTGAACGATCTCGAGCGCGCCGGCGTGCGCGCCGTGCCGACCGAGCGGCTCGCGCCCGGCGCGGCGTTCGAGCCCCCGCCGGGGCGCTTCGTCGTCAAGCCCGCGGTGGCGGCGGGCGCGCGCGGCGCCGCGGTCTACGACGAGGTGCGCCGGGACGAGGCCCGCCGCCACGTCGCGGCCCTGCACGCCGACGGCCTCGCGGTGCTGCTGCAGCCCTATCTCGACGCCGTCGACGGCCCGGAGGCGGAGACGGCGCTCGTCCACATCGACGGCGCGCTCTCGCACACGATGCGCAAGGGGCCGCTGCTCGCGCTCGGGCAGGCGCCCGAGGACGGGCTGTTCGCCGCCGAGGACATGCGCCGCGTCTCGCCCGAGCCCGACGTCCTCGAGCTCGCCGGGCGGGCGCACCGCTGGGTCGCCGAGCGCTTCGGCACGCCGCTGTACGCGCGCGTCGACATCCTGCGCGACGGCCACGGCGCGCCGGCCGTGCTCGAGCTCGAGCTCATCGAGCCCTCGCTGTTCCTCGACCACGAGCCGGGCTCGGCGCAGGCGCTCGCGCGCGCCATCATCGGCCGCCTGCCCTGAGCGGGCGGCTACGGTGCGGCCGTGGCGCGCGTGCTCATTCGAGGCTGCGGGGACGTCGGGTCGGCGGTCGCCCACCTGCTGCTGCGCAGCGGCCACGCCGTCGTCGTCCACGACGTCGCGCTCCCGGCCGCGCCGCGGCGCGGCATGGCGTTCGCCGACGCCATGTTCGACGGCGCCTGCGAGCTCGAGGGCGTCCGCGCCCGGCGCGTCGACGCGGTGTGCGAGCTCGGCGCGGCGTCCGGCGACCTCGCGCTGACGGCCGCCGCCCTGCCGGAGGTCCTGGCGGCGGTCCGTCCCGACGTGCTCGTCGACGCCCGCATGCGCAAGCGCGCCCAGCCCGAGTGCCAGCGCGGGCTCGCCCCGCTGACGATCGGGCTGGGGCCGAACTTCGTCGCCGGGGAGACGACCGACCTCGCGGTCGAGACGCAGTGGGGCGACGATCTCGGCGCGATCGTCGAGCGCGGGCCGACGCTGCCGCTGGGTGGCGAGCCGCGCGCGTTCGCCGGGCACGCGCGCGACCGCTTCGTCTACGCGCCCGCGACGGGCGTCATGCGCACGCGGGCGCGGATCGCGCAGCCCGTGGAGGCCGGCGAGCCGCTCGCCTCGATCGCCGGCCGCGAGATCGCCGCCCCGCTGCGCGGCATCGTGCGCGGGCTCGTCCACGACGGCGTACCCGTCGAGGCCGGGGCCAAGGTCCTCGAGGTCGACCCCCGCGGCGACCTCGCCAAGGTGCTCGGGATCGGGCCGCGCCCGCGGCGGATCGCCGAGGGCGTGCTCGCCGCGATCGACGCGGGGAGGAGCGACGGGCCGGACGCGTGAGCGGCGAGCGCGCCGGCCGGGCGGCGCCGCCGGGAGCGCGGGCAGAGCGACGGACCGGACGCGTGAGCGGCGGCCGCGTCCGCCGGGCGGCGCCGCCGGGAGCGCGGGCGAGAGTTGGCATCATGGGCCCGATGCCGACCACGCCCGAGCAGCTGACCGAGGACGACCGCCGCGACCTGCGCCGTGCCCATGAGCGCCTGCGTACCGCGACGCAGGAGGTTCAGGCGCTCGTCGCGACCGAGCCGATCAAGAATCGCTGGGAGCCCGAGCCCGCGCCCCCGGAGATCCTCGACGCCGCCCGCCGCGAGCTGCAGACGGCCTGGGACGAGCTGACGCGCAGCTACCGCGAGCTGCTCGGCTGGGACGCGTTGGCCTGAGGGACGGGCCCGCCGCGCAGGCGGTAGCCGAGCAGGCGGCGCCGCCCCGCCGTCGCCTCCGAGTACGCGCGCTCGATGCGGTGGCCCGCCCGCTCGAGCTCGTAGATCGTCGTCGCAGGATCGTCGATCCCGGCCTCGGCGAGCGCGTGCAACCCCACCGGCCGGCCCTCCGCCGTGCGCAACACGCCGAGCAGGCGGCGCTCGGGCGACGTCGGCATCGCGTCGGGCGTCCGGGAGCGCAGATGGCTGTCGCAGAGCACCATGGTTCCGCCGCACACCCCGCAGGCGGCGCCATCGCGGATCAGGTCGGCGGCCACGGAGCTGCTGATGACGGCCTTGCAACGCTCACATCGCACCAGCGTCGGCGACTGCGATCCCATGCAAACCTCCCTCGTTCCCCGGATACGAGCCGCGGTCCGCGCGGCAGTGCTTCGCCGCTTGCGCGTTCCGCGCTGCGATCTTATGGACTCGGCGACCGCGGTGGGCAGCGGCCGAGCCTGAGGAGAGTATGAGCCGAGCGCCGGAGGCCTAAACGCAAACCGCTGCGCGCGGCGGCGTCCGGCCGCCCCGCCGAGCGGGGCGGCCGGGTGGCCGGCAGCGGTCGGCCGGGTGGCCGGCAGCGGTTGCGCGTCAGGCGTGCGCGCGCTCGCGCTCGGTGGCCCGCAGGACCGTGGCGCGGTCCTTGTGCGCGCGCTCGTACTCGCGCACGCGCCCCGCGGTCTCGTCGTCGGCGTCGCGCAGCCGGGTCACGACGTCCTGCGCCGTCGCGTCGTCGAATCCCGCCCACGGCTCGTCGCCGCGCAGCGAGGCGATCCGCTCGAGCACCGTCGTGCGGCCGTCGGTCTTGCGCTCGTAGGCCTCGACCTTCGCGAGGTCCACCTGGGAGAGCTCGCGCAGCCGCGCGACGATCTCCTCGGCGGTCAGCGACCCGTAGCCGGCGATCGGAAGGTCGCCCTCGGCGGCGACCACGCCCTTGATCGCGCCCTCCGCGCGCGCCGCACCCGGTACCCGCCGCGTCTGGCGCGCCGCGGTCTGCCTGGCGTCGCCGGCGGCTGCCCTGGTGGTCCGCTTGGCGTCGCCGGCTGCCGCCTTGGCGGTCTGCTTGGCATCGCCGGCGGCTGCCTTGGTGGTCCGCTTGGCGTCGCCGGCGGCTGCCTTGGCGGTCTTGCGCGTCGAGCGCGCCGCGCTGCGGACAGCGTCCGCGGCGCCGGTCTCGGCTATGTCGTAGGAGCCGCGGCCATGGACGTCGGCCTCCACCACGGCCTGCGCGAGCGCGGGCAGCTCGCGCTGGATGCGCTCGAGCATCGCCTCCTCGTCGGCGCGGATCGACGCGGCGAGCTGGGCGGTGTCGGCGTCGCCGAGCGCGCTCGCCAGACGCTCGAGCGCGAGGTAGGTCGCGATCTCGAGTGCCTCGGTCGCGCAGGCGTCCTTGGCGTTCTTGAGCACCTTCTCCTCGCCGCCCGAGCCGCGCAGCAGATCGAGCGGCGACTTCGCGAGCGCGACGGCCTGGGCGATCGCGTCCTGCGCGCCGCCGACGATCGCGGCGATCGGGTTGCCGCCGCCGTTCAGCTCGCCGCGGCGCGCGGCGACGCGGTCGGCGTGGGTGCGCGTCTGGCGCAGGTGGGCCTCCAGCGCGGTCCTGTAGCGCCCGCGCGGCGTGACGGCGACCTGCTCCTGGAGGACCCGGACGAGGGCGACCTCCATCGCGTGGGCCTCGTTGAGGTACTGGGTGATCTTCTTCTCGGAAGTTGACATGGCCCCTGGCTACCCACCGCCCGGAGCTCCGACGCGGCCCCGGCGGGAACGTCCTCGATCTGGCGCGCGCGCGGTCGCGCGCGGGCCGTCAGCCGAGCTTCAGCGACGAGAGGAAGCGCGGATAGGCCGCCGGCGGCTCCGTGACGTCGCCGCCCTCCTGCACGAACTGCAGCTGGTACAGGCGCCCCCGTGCGAGGACGAGCCGGGCGAAGACCGTCGCCCTGGAGCCGTCGTCGCCGCGGGCGTTCGCGATCCGCACGTCGCGCGCCGGAAAGCCCTGGTACGTCGTGCGCCGGACGTCGCGCGCGGTGCCGCGCACGTTCGCGGCGGCGCCGCGGACCGCGCCGTCGAGGTCGCCCTTCACGCCCGACGGGATCCGCGCGACGCTCATCGAGAAGCCCTCCGAGCCGCCCTCGGTGATGTAGGCGGTCACCGAGACCGGGCCGGCCGGGGTCGCCACCGTCTGCGTGGAGCGCTTGGGAGCGCCGGGCATCGCCACGGAGAAGCCGTCGCCGCTGAGCGTCGCGACCTCGCGCTCGCTCGCCTTGCCGCCGCAGGCGCCGAGCGCGAGCGCGAGGGCTAGGGCGAGGGCCGCGATGGGGTTGCCGGCCGGGATGCGCATCGCCGAAGCCTCGCATGCGCGCGCGACGTCGTGCGCCTGTGCTCGCGGTGGCGACGCCGCGGACCGCCGCGCGGAGCCCGCGGCCGGCGGCGATCGCCGGCGCCGACGCCGGCGCGGCGCGGGGTCGTCATGCTGAGCGCCGACCGCAGTCCCGCGACCGCCCGCACGCCGGCCCGCCCGGCGCAGAGAGGAGATGCACGATGACCGACACGATCGAGGTCCAGGAGCGCGGCCGGACGCTCGCGTACACGTTCGAGGACCTGCTGGGCTACCACGGGCCCGGCTCGCCGGGCGGCGTCGCGGTCGCCTTCAAGGCCCTGCAGCGCGCGCTCCCCGAGCTGTCGCAGGACGGCCCGCCGCAGCGGCGCTCGATCGCGATTCGGACGGCGTTCGGCGGACCCGGCGCGCGGGACGGCTTCGAGGCCGCCGTGCGCGCGGTGACCGGCGACCGCTTCACGGTCGACCCTGCCATGACGATGCCCGAGCGCGGCTACGTGCTCGAGCGCTTCGTCTTCGAGATCGGGGACGGGCAGCGGTCGGTCAGGCTGCTGCTGCGCGAGGGCTTCGTCACGGAGGAGTTCATCACGCTCGCGCGCAAGGACGGTCGCAGCGACGAGGAGGAGGCCCATTTCGACGTGCTCAAGGCCGAGCTTGCGGCGCGCGTCATGGGCGCGCCGGCAGCCGACGTGTTCGACCTGGCCGCCGCGTAGGCTGCTCGCATGCACCTGCTCGTCGCCCTCGCCGACGCGCCGACCGCGGCGATCGCGGTCGCCGCGATCCTGCTCGGCGTGGCGCTCGCGGTGCGCGGCCGCCGCGGCGAGCCGGCGCCCGGCGCCGGCGGCGGTCCGCCGCTGCTGAGGGTGCCCGCGCCGGGTGCGGCCGCGCCCGTGGCCGCATCCGAGCCTGCGGCCGCATCCGCGCCCGCGGACGAGTCCGAGCCTGCGGCCGCATCCGCGCCCGCGGACGAGTCCGAGCCTGCGGCCGCATCCGAGCCCGCGGACGAGGGTCTGCAGACCATGGCCGCCGGCGAGGTCGGCCACGGCGCGATCCGTCTCGGCGGCCAGGAGCACGGCGGCGCCCCCGCGCAGGAGCAAGCCGCGGGCGACGACGACGCGGCCTTCGCCGGGGGCGAGCCCGCCCCCGACGCGCAGGAGCCTGACGCTGCCGCGCCGGCCGCGGCGGAGTCCGCCGGCGGGCCTGAGCCGGCCGAGTCGCAGGCGGCGCCCGAACCCGGCGCGGCGTCCTCGCCGGAGGCCGCGCCCCAGCCGGAGCACCCGGCGGACGAGCCTCCCGGGGCCGCTCCGCCCCCGACGGCGTTTCGGCAGGGCACGATCAGGTTCCGCGGACCCGGCGGCTGAGCGCCGCGCGGCCCCGCAACGACCGAGCGCCCGCCGGGCGGGCGCTCGGATCCTGCTCGGTCGTCCGGCCTCTGGGCCGGTGGCGCTACGCGGCCTCGCGCAGGCCGGCGAGCGACGCCTCGTCGCCGAGGGTGCGCATCGCCGTCTCCTCGAGCTGGCGGGCGCGGTCGCGGGTGAGGCCGAGCTCGCGGCTCGTGGCCTCGATCGAGCGCTCCCGCCCGTCACGCAGGCCGAAGCGCAGCTCGACGACGCTGCGCTCGTCACCCGACAGGCGACCGAGCGCGTCGGCGACGGTGCGCTCGAGCTCGCTGGACTCCGCCTCGGCGCTCGGGTCCGGGCGCTCGCTGGCGATGAAGTCGCCCAGGTTGCTGTCGCCGTCGTCGCCGATCGGCACGTCGAGGCTCGTCACGTGGCGGCGCGCCTCGCGCAGCGCGAGGACGTCGGCGACCGTCATGTCGGCCGCCGCCGCGACCTCCTCGTCGGTGGGGTCGTGCGACAGCTTCGCGGTCAGGTCGCGCTCGACGCGCGCCAGGCGGCGCTCGCGCTGCTCGATGTGCGTCGGCAGGCGGATCGTCCGCGACGTGTTCGCCAGGCCGCGCTGGATGCTCTGGCGGATCCAGAGCGTGGCGTACGTCGAGAACTTGAAGCCCTTGCGCCAGTCGAACTTCTCGGCCGCGCGGATGAGGCCCAGGGTGCCTTCCTGGACGAGATCGCCGAGCGGGAGGCCGAGGCCCTGGTAGCGGCGCGCCTGGGAGACGACGAGGCGCAGGTTCGCGTTGATCATGCGGTCCTTGGCGGAGATGTCGCCGCGCTCGATCCGCTTGGCCAGCTCGATCTCCTCGACGGCCGTGAGCAGCGCGTAGCGCGAGGCCTGGTTGAGGAAGGTCTGCAGCGAGTCGGCGGTCATCTCCGCCTGGACACGTGCGCCATGGCGCCCGGCATCCTCGGTCGCCGTCCGGCGACGGGGACGCTTCACTGGTGCGTTGTGCTCGCCGCGGCGGCGCGCGCTCGTCGTTGTAGTCCTAGCCATGCATTCCCTTTCGGATGTGTCGAGGCGCCGTTGTTCGCGGACCCACCACGACCCGTCTGCTCGTTGCGCACCCATGCTGGGCGGCACGTCGGAAGAGGGGAGAGGAGGGGGGCCGGGTGATCGTGGAAGGCCCAGGAGGGGGGCTGCCCACACGACGCCGTCCGGAATCGTATCAGGTGATTGCGCGAGCAACAAATGACGGCGCGATACCCTCTGGCGGTGCGGGTCGCAGCGCCCATGATCGCAGCGCTTCTGGTGGCCGGATGCGGGGCCGCATCGGCCGAGGAGGTTCCCGCGACGCCCGACCGGCAGATCACGGCGACCGGCGTCGGGCGCGTCAAGCTCGGCCGCACCTACGGCGCGCTGCATTCCGCCCGGCTGCTGGGGAAGGTCGGGCCCGGCTGCGAGCTGGAGGGCCCCAACGCGCGCTCGGCTCCGCTGCGCGCTCCGCTGAAGGGCTCGGTCGACCTCACGGAGGCCTCGCCGCGCAAGGTGCGCACGGTCGTCATCACCGGCGGCGCCGCCGCGCGCGGCGTCTCGATCGGCTCGAAGGCCGAGGCGATCAGGGCCGCATTCCCCAGGGCCCGGGCCGATCACCGCACCGATTCCGTCTTCGGCATCACGATCCACCGCGTGCCCAAGCGCGGCGGCGGCCGGCTCGAGTTCGCCGTCGACACGGACTCGGAGCGGGTCACGATGATCGGCGTTCCCGCGATCCCCTTCTGCGACTAGCGCCGCGTCAGGCGACGACCAGCAGCTCGAACGCGATCCGGCCGCCGGCGATCGTCGCCAGGCCCATCGTGTGGGCGGGCGCGCGGCGGCGCTCCGTGGGCGATCCCGGGTTGAAGATCTGCACGTCGCCGGCCTCGCCGTGCTCGGGCATGTGCGTGTGGCCGAAGACGACGGCGGCGCAGCCCGGAAACTTGGCGCGCAGCCGCTCGGCGCGGCCCTCGGCCGGGCCGGGGACGTGGGTCATCCCGACCCGCACCCCGCCGAGCTCGACCTCCAGGCGGCTCGGCAGCCGCGCGCGGACCGCCGCCGTGTCGACGTTGCCCCAGACCGCGTGCACCGGCGGCCCGAGCCCGTGGAGCAGCTCGAGGACCGGCACGTCGGCGAGGTCTCCGGCGTGCAGGATCGCGTCGGCCTCGCGGCAGCGCTCCAGGCAGGCGGGCGGGATCTGCCGGCTCCCGCGCGGCATGTGCGTGTCGCTGATGATGGCCAGGCGCATCGTCGTCTGAGACCAGCCTCGCAGCAACCGCGGCCCGCCGCCTGGCCGCGCCCGCCCGGGAGCGCTACCGTCGCGTCGTGACCTCGACCGCCCCGGATGCCCTCACCGTCGCCGTGACCGGCCCGACGGGAACCTTCGGCTTCGGCCTGCTCCCGCTCCTGCAGGCCGACGAGCGGATCGGGCGCATCGTCGGCATCGCGCGGCGCCCGTTCGATCCCGCCGAGCACGGCTGGGAGAAGATGGAGTACCGCCGCGGCGACGTGCGCGACCCGGCGGCGCTCGAGGAGGCCTTCGCGGGCGCCGACGTCGTCGTGCACCTCGCGTTCATGATCACCGGCGCGGGCGGGCGCCGCGCGATACGCGCCATCAACGTCGAGGGCACGCTGAACACGTTCGAGGCGGCGGCGGCGGCCGGGGTCCGGCGCTTCGTCTACGCCTCCTCGGTGGCGGCCTACGGGTTCGGCCGCGACAACCCGGCGCGGATGACCGAGGAGTGGCCGACGCGGCCGGCCGAGCACCTGTTCTACGCGCGGGAGAAGGCCGAGATCGAGCGTTTGCTGGCCGACGCGGCCGCCGAGCACCCGTCGATCGGGCTCTACGTCCTGCGCCCGCCGATCGTCCTGGGGCCGCACAGCGTCGGCGCCAAGTCGCTGCTGCCCGAGCTGCTCGAGCCGCTCGGGCGCCGCCTCGCGGGCATGCTGCCGCTGCGCGTTCCGATCCCGGCGCTCGTCGCGCCGCTGCCGGTGCAGCTCATCCACGAGGACGACGTCGGCGAGGCGCTGCGCCTCTGCGTCGTCGGCGCCGGCCCGCCGGGCGCCTACAACATCGCCGCCGACGGCGTGCCGACCGCGGTCGACATCGCGCGCGAGCTCGGGCTGCTGGCGGTGGCGGTGCCCAGCGGGCCGGTCCAGGCCGCCGCCCAGCTGCTCGCGGCGCTGCCGTTCGCGCCGCCGGCCGTGGGCTGGGCGGAGGCGATCTCCAGACCCGCGATCATGGACACGACCAAGGCGCGGCGCGAGCTCGGCTGGACGCCGCGCCACACGGCGATCGAGGCCCTGCGCGACACGCTGCCGCGGCGCTGAGCCGCACGGCGATCGAGGCCCTGCGCGACACGCTGCCGCGGCGCTGAGCCGCTCAGCGCGCCGCAGGCGCCATGGCGCAGCGCGCGACGACGCGGGCGACCGCCGCCAGGTCGTCGAGCGCGACGCGCTCGTCGGCGGCGTGGGCGAGCGCGATCCCGCGCGGACCGAACATGACGCAGGGGATGCCGCGCGCGCAGAACTGGCGCATGTCCGCGCCGTAGGCGACGCCCGCGACCTCCGGCGCGGCGCCGAGCTCGGCCGCCGCGGCCGCGCGCACGACGCCGACCCAGGGGTCGTCGGGCGCCGTCTCGCCGGGCGCGAACTGGCCGCCCGTCCAGGCGATCCGCACCGGCGGCCCGAGGTCGTCCGTGGCCTCCGCGACCGCCCGCTCGAGGCCGGCGCGGGCCTGCGCGAGCGACTCCCCGACCGGCACGCCGAGCCGGCCCTCGAAGGTCAGCTCGTCGGGCACCTGGCTCGACCAGCGGCCCGCGTTCACACGGCCTACGAGCAGCGGGTAGGGGAGGGGGTGGCCGGCGAGCAGCGGGTGGCGCGGGCGCGCGTTGACGGCCCGCTCGTGCGCGTGCAGCGCTGCGTGGATCGGCAGGTAGCGGTCGATCGCCGACACGCCCTCGGTGCGCAGCGCGGCATGCGCCGAGCGGCCCCGCACGGTCCCGGCGAACGTCAGCGCGCCGCCGTGGGCGCAGACGATCCGAAGCTCGGTCGGCTCGGGGATGAGGCAGGCCGCGAAGCGGTCGTCGCGCTCGAGCGCCGCGAAGGTGCCCAGGCCGCCGTCCTCCTCCGAGGAGACCGCCTGCAGGACGATGTCGCCTGGCGGCGGCTCGCCGGCGGCGCGCAGCGCGGCGAGCGCGTGCAGCGCCGCGACGACGCCGCCCTTCATGTCGGCCGAGCCGCGGCCGTGCAGCACGCCGTCCTCGACGGCGCCCGACCACGGGTCGCGCCGCCACGGCTCGGCGCCCGGCGCGACGACGTCGACGTGGCCGTTGAGGCACAGCCGCGGCGCGTCCGGGTCGGCGCCGCGCAGCGTGACGACCGCGCCGGCGAGCTCGTCGCGCGGCGCCTCCTCGCCCGGGTAGCCCGCAGCGGCGCGCAGGGCCGCGAGGTCGAACGTCTGCAGCTCGGCGTCGAGGCCGAGGCCGCGGGCGATCGCGACGACCTCCTCGACCGCGGCGCGCTCGGAGCCCGTGACGCTCGGCACGCGCACGAGCCTGGCGGCGTCGCGGGCGATCGCCGCCGCGTCGACGAGCGCCGCCGCGCGCGTCATCGCGCCCCGGCCGGCCGTCGCGGCGCGGGCGCGCCAGGCCGCCGCAGCGCGGCCATCGCGGCGTTGTGCCCCGCGATCGCGCTGACGCCGCCGCCGCGGCGCGCGCCGGCCCCGCAGAGCAGGATCGCCGGGTCGTCGGTCTCGACGCCCCAGCGGCCGACCTCGTCCTCGGACTCGGCGAACGGCCAGGCGAGGTCGCGGTGGAAGATGTTGCCGCCCGGCAGCCGCAGCTCGCGCTCGAGGTCGAGCGGCGAGCGGGCCTCGACGCACGGCGAGCCGTCCGGAGCGCGCAGGATGCAGTCCTCGATGGGCTCGGCGAGCACCGCGTCCAGCGAGCGCAGCGTGGCGCGCAGCGCCGCGTCGCGATCGCCGGCGGCGCCGAACAGGCGCGCGGGCATGTGCAGCGCGAACAGGGTCAGCGTGTGCGCCCCGCTCGCGACGAGCTCCGGGGCGAGGATGCTCGGATCGCTCAGCGTGTGGCAGTAGACGTCGCACGGTGGCAGCGACGGGATGCGGCCGGCCGCCGCCTCGTCGTGGGCGGTCTGCAGCTGCTCGGCGGTCTCGTTGACGTGCAGCGTGCCCGCGAAGGCGCGCTCGGGCGCGACGCGGTCGTCGCGCAGCCGCGGCAGGCGCGAGAGCAGCAGGTTGACCTTGAGCTGGGCGCCCTCCGGAGCCGGGCCGGCGGGCGGGCGGCCGCGCAGGCGGTCGAGCTCGGCGGGGGCGACGTTCGCCAGCACGGTGCCGGCGCCGATCGCGCGGGTCGCTCCGCCGGCGGTCTCGGCGCGCACCTCGCCGCCGCCGACCGCCGTGACCTCGCAGCCGGTGCACAGCTCGGCCCCGGCGGCGCGCGCGGCGCGCTCGAGCTCCGCGCTGATCGCGCCCATGCCGCCGACGGGGACCGCCCAGTCGCCGGTGCCGCCGCCGATGACGTGGTAGAGGAAGCAGCGGTTCTGGCGCAGGTCGGCGTCGGCGGCCGCCGCGAACGTGCCGATCAGCCCGTCGGTGAGCACGACGCCGCGCACGAGGTCGTCGGCGAACGCATGCCCCACGGCGGTCGCCAGCGGCTGCTCGACGATCGCCCGCCACAGCTCGTCGTCGGCCGCGAGCCGCCGCAGCTCGTCGCGCGCGCGCAGCGGCTCGGTCATCGTCGGGAAGATCCGCCCGGCGAAGGCGCGCAGCCCGGCGTGGAAGCGCCGCCAGGCGCGAAGCTCGGCGTCGCCGCCCGTGATGCGCCGAAACGAGTCGCGGGTGGCGCCCGCGTCGGCGCCGTCGACGAGCAGCCCGTCGCGGCCGCCCGTCCGCGGGTCGGGGGTGTAGGAGGAGACGGCGCGCGGCACGAGCCGCACGTTCAGGCCGAGCTCCTCGACGATCCGGCGCGGCAGCAGGCTGACGAGGTAGGCGTAGCGCGACAGGCGCGCGTCGACGCCGGCGAAGGCGCGCTCGGACACGGCGGCGCCGCCGACCGCGTCGCGGCGCTCGAGCACGAGGCAGGACCGCCCCGCCCGCCCGAGGTAGGCGGCGGCGGCGAGGCCGTTGTGGCCGCCGCCGACGATGACGGCGTCGTAGGAGCTGGCGCGCGGCGCGGTCACGCCAGCCAGTCTGGCAGCGCGCTCAGGCCGCCTGGCCGGCGCGGGCGAGGACGCGCAGCGCGGCGACGCGGACGGCCTCGTCGAGCATCTGGCCGTCGAGCGCGACGGCGCCGCGACCGCCCTCGCGCTCGGCCTGCGACAGCGCGTCGATGACGGCGCGGGCGTGCTCGACCTCCTCGCCCGACGGGGTGAAGAGCTCGTTGAGCGCCGCGACCTGGGCGGGGTGGATCGCCCACTTGCCGTCGAAGCCCATGTCCCGCGCCCGCTCGGCCGCGGCCGTGAAGCCCTCGTCGACCTTGATCCCGAGGTAGGGGCCGTCGATCGCGGCGACGTCGTGCGTGCGCGCGGCGACGAGGATCGCGTCCTGGATCGCGCGCCAGGAGTCGAGCTCGGCGCCGGCGCCCGCCGCGCGGCCCAGCGAGGCCGACAGGTCGGCGTAGCCGAGGATGAGCGAGTCCAGCCGCGGCGAGCAGCCGGCGATCTCGTCGAGCCGCGCGACGCCCGCCGCCGTCTCGATGAGCGCCTGCACGCGCAGCGGCGCGCGGCCGGTCGCGGCGGCGGCCTCGACGCCGTCGAGCAGGCGGTCGACGAACGCCAGGTCGCCGGCGCTCTCGACCTTCGGGACGATGATCGAGTCGGGCCCGTGGGCGTGCGAGGCGACCGCGGCGATGTCGAGGTGACACCACGGCGTGCGCGGCGCGTTGACGCGCACGCTGCAGCGCGCGTCCTGCCACACCGCCTCGGCGAGCGCGGCGACGACGGTCTCGCGCGCCTCGTCCTTGGCCGAGGCGGCGACGGCGTCCTCGAGGTCGACGACGACCTCGTCGGCGCCGCGCAGCGGCGCCTTGGCGAGCATGGAGGCCGACGAGCCCGGGACGGAGAGGCACGAGCGGCGGGCGGCGGCAGTCGTTTGCGCAGTCATGATCGCGGCAGCGTATTGGGCGCGCGGGCGCGCCGTCAGCCGGTCACGCCACCCGCACGGAGGCGATCGCCGGCAGCCGCCGCGCGACGGTGAACCAGCGCGCCCCGGCGTCGGTCGAGCCGAAGATCTCGCCCGACGTCGCGCCGAAGTAGAGCTGCAGGCCGGCCCCCTCGCCGGCGGTCGCGAACGCCTGGCGCAGGATCGAGAGGTAGGCGTCGCCGCCGGGCAGGCCGTCGTCGCGCGCCGTCCAGGTCGCGCCGGCGTCGCGCGTCTCCCACACGGCGACGCGCCCGTCGGTGACGCGGTCGCTCGACGTCACCGGGACGACGTACGCGCTGTCGGGGTCGGCGGGGTCCAGCACGATCGGAAAGCCGAAGTCGTGCGGGAGGCCACCGCCGATGTCCGTCCACGAGCGGCCGCAGTCGTCGGAGCGGTAGACGCCGCCGTGGAACTGCAGGTACAGCCGCTCGGGCCGCCGCGGCGCGCGCTCGAGGTGATGCACGCAGAGGTCGATCGCGGTCGCGCGGGCCTCCTCGGGCAGGTAGGAGGCGACGATCCCGTCGTTGCCGTGGCCCCAGGTCGCGCCGCCGTCCTCCGTCAGCCAGACGCCCGCGGCCGAGATCGCCAGCGCCAGGCGCTCGGGGTCTCCCGGCCAGGGCGCGATCGAGTGCACCGACAGGCCGCCGGAGTCGCTGCGCCAGCGCGGTCGCGAGGGGTGGCGCCAGAGCGCCTCGTTGAGCTCCCACGACTCGCCGCCGTCGCGGCTCTCGAACAGGACCCCCGGGTCGCCGCCCGCGTACAGGCGCCCCTCGGCCTCGCCGGCGACGACGACCCAGATGCGCTTGAGCGCCGCCTCGCCGCCCCTCGGCAGCGCCACGCCGCGGGCCGGCTGCCACTCGCCGCCGGGCTCGTCGGCGAACCAGATCCGCGGACCCCAGAAGGGCGACGTGACGGCGGCGAAGCAGCGGCCGCTGCGCGGGTCGCGCATCGCGTAGTCGACCGGGTCGCCCTCGAACGCCCGCGCGGCGATCGAGAGCTCGGCCCCGGCCTCGCCCTCGAGCACGAACAGGCCCTTGCGGGTCCCGACGAGCAGCCGCGTCATCGAGCCTGCGTCATCCGCCCGAGATCGCGGGCAGGATCTCGATGCGGTCCGCGCCGGCGACGGCGGTCTCCGGCTCGGCGGGCTCGCCGTTGACGAACACGTTGATGTGGCGCCGCAGGACGCCGCGCTCGTCGAGGATCCAGCCCTCGAGGCCGGAGTGCTCGCGCTCGAGCGCGGCCAGGAGGTCCGAGACGCTGGCCCCCTCGAGCGGCACCTCCGACGCCCCGGCGAGCTTCTCGAGCTGCCCGCGTAGCCGCACGATCGCCATGGGCGCAGATCTTAGGTCTCCGCCGCCCGCCGCGCGGATCGAAGCGGTAGCACCTCGCCGCATGCCGGGGTGGCAGGCGTCGCCAAGCGCGTCGCCGGGGTGTCGCAGATTCACGCCATGCATGCATGTGTGACAGGCCGAGCCCGGGTGCCACCACGGATGTCACCGTGACATCACGGGCGCGGCCGGCGGCGGGCTCTCGAGTCGCCGCGCGGGGCGTCACCGGCCCGACGCGGGGCGTACAGTGAGCCGATGGCCGAACCCGAGGACCCCGGCGCGACTGGCAGCGCCATCCACGACTCGATCCTCGACGCGATCGGCGACACCCCGCTCGTGCGCCTGTCGCGCCTGGCCAAGGGGCTGACGCCGCAGGTCGTCGCCAAGGTGGAGTCGCTGAACCCCGGCGGGTCGATCAAGGATCGCGTCGCGGTCTCGCTCATCGACGCCGCCGAGCGCGACGGCCACCTGCGGCCGGGCGACACGATCATCGAGCCGACGTCCGGCAACACCGGGACCGGGCTGGCGATCGCCGCCCGCCTGCGGGGCTATCGCGTCATCGCGGTCATGCCCGACAAGCAGTCCAAGGAGAAGATCGACCTGCTGCGCGCCTACGGCGCCGAGGTCGTCCTGACCCCGACCGACGTCGCGCCCGAGTCGCCGCAGTCCTACTACAGCGTCGCCGAGCGCCTGGCCAGCGAGATCCCGCGCGGCTTTCGGCCAAACCAGTACGACAACCCCGCCAACCCCGAGACGCACTACCGCTCCACGGGCCCCGAGCTGTGGGAGCAGACCGGCGGCGCGATCACGCACCTCGTCGCCGGCGTCGGCACGGGCGGCACGATCACCGGCATGGGCCGCTACCTCAAGGAGCGCAACCCGGACATCGAGATCATCGGCGCCGATCCCGTGGGCTCGATCTTCTCGGCCGGCGAGGACGGCGTGCACCCCTACCTCGTCGAGGGCGTCGGCGAGGACTTCTGGCCCAAGACGTTCGACCCGAGCATCGTCGACCGCTACGTGACGGTGTCCGACCGCGACGCGTTCCTCATGACGCGCAGGCTCGCCCAGCGCGAGGGCATCCTGGCGGGCGGGTCGTCGGGGCTCGCGCTCGTCGCGGCGCTCGAGGTCGCCGCCGGGATCGACGACCCGGCGGCGCTCGTCGCCGTCATCCTGCCCGACGGCGGGCGCAGCTACCTGTCGAAGGTCTACAACGATGCGTGGATGACGCAGTACGGCTTCCTCGAGCGCTCGTCGACGCAGACCCTCGGCGATCTCGTGCGCAGCAAGCAGGACAGCCGCGAGACCCCGCCGCTCGTGACCGTCTCGACGCAGGACGAGGTCCGCGACGCCGTCGCGCTCCTGCGCGACCACGGCGTCTCGCAGCTGCCGGTCGTCTCCGCCCACGACCCCTCGGCGATGGTCGGCTCGATCGGCGAGCGCGGACTCCTCAAGCACGTCGTCGAGGACCCCGAGCTGCTCGGCGCGCACGTCGTCGACGTCATGGAGGCGCCGTTTCCGTCCGTGCCGGCCGACGACCTCGTCGAGGAGGCCGTCGAGCTGCTGTCCGGCGAGCGCCAGGCGGTGCTCGTGACCGTCGACGGGCGCGCGACCGGCATCCTCACGCGCGCCGACCTGCTCGAGGCGCTGGCGCGATGACGGCGCCCCGTCACCCGACCGCCCCCGTCGAGTCCCGAGGGCGGTCCGCGACATGAGCCGCCTGCCCGACGACGCCCGCTTCGCCACCCGCGCCGTGCACGCCGGCCTGGACCCCGACCCGCACTTCGGCTCGGTCATCCCCGCGATCCACCAGACCTCGACGTACGCCCAGCGCGCGCCCGGCGAGTTCGTGGAGGACTACGACTACTCGCGCTCGGCCAACCCGACGCGGTCCGCGCTCGAACGGGCGCTCGGCGAGCTCGAGGGCGGTCACGGCAGCGCGTTCTCCAGCGGGATGGCCGCCACCCACGCCCTCATGACGGTCGTCGCGCAGGCCGGCAGCCACGTGGTGCTGCCGGCCGACCTGTACGGCGGCACCTACCGGCTCGTCGACAAGGTGCTCACGCGCTGGGGCCTGCGATACACGCTCGTCGACCAGACCGACCTCGACGCCGTCGCCGCGGCCGTCCGGGAGGACACGCGCCTCATCTGGGTCGAGACGCCGACGAACCCGCTGCTGAACGTCGTCGACGTCGCGGGCGTCGTGGCGCGCAAGGGGCCGGCGCTCGTCGCCGTCGACAACACGTTCGCCACGCCCGTCAACCAACGCCCGCTCGAGCTCGGCGCCGACGCCGTCGTGCACTCGACGACGAAGTACCTCGGCGGGCACTCGGACACCGTCGGCGGCGCGGTCGTCGTGCGCGACGCCGACCTGCACGAGCAGGTGCGCTTCGTGCAGAACGCGGTCGGCGCCGTGCCGGCTCCGCTGGACTGCTTCCTCGTGCACCGCGGGCTGCGCACGCTGCACCTGCGGATGGCCGCGCACGCCGTCAACGGGCGCGCGGTCAGCGAGTTCCTGCGCGGCGCCGACGGCGTCCGGGACGTCCGCTGGCCCGGCTTCTCGGGCATGGTGTCCTTCCGCCACGCCGACGCCGTGCGGATCGCGGGCGCGACGGAGATCTTCACGCTCGCCGAGTCGCTGGGCGGCGTGGAGTCGCTCGTCGAGGTCCCGCAGGCGATGACGCACCAGTCCGTCGAGGGCTCCGCGGCCGCGGTGCCCGCCGATCTCGTGCGCCTGTCGTGCGGCGTCGAGGCCGCCGAGGACCTCGTCGCGGACCTGCGGCGCGCGCTCAGCCCGGGCGGTTGACCATGTGCGCCGCCGTGGACTCCAGGTAGCTCCACAGCTGCTCGCGGTGGGGCTCGGCGAGTCCGGCCTCGTCGACGGCGACGCGCATCGCGCGCAGCCACGCGTCACGCTGCGCGGGTCCGATCGCAAAGGGCGCGTGGCGCATCCGCAGGCGCGGGTGGCCGCGCCGGTCGGAGTACGTCGTCGGGCCGCCCCAATACTGGATGAGGAAGAGGCGCAGGCGCTCCTCGGCCGGGCCGAGATCCTCCTCGGGGTACAGGGCGCGCAGCGGGGAGTCGCGGGCGACCTCCGCGTAGAAGCGCGCGACGATGCGCCGGAACGTGGGCTCGCCGCCGACGGCCTCGTAGAACGTGTGCTGGGGCGGGACGGCGGTCACCGCCCGATCGTAGCCGCGGTGGTCCCGCCGCCTACGCGGCGCTCCAGCCCGCCAGCACGCCGCTCTTGTCGGCGGCGCGCAGCTCGTTGAGGCCGCCGAGCGGCTCGCCGTCCACGACGATCTGAGGGAAGCTGTCCAGGCCCGTGACCTCGGCCAGCTCGGCCTGCAGCTCCGGGTGGTCGCTGAGGTTGACCTCCTCGAAGGCGACGCCGCGCTTGCTCAGCAGCGACTTGGCGTGGCCGCAGTACGTGCAGGAGTCCGTCGAGAAGAGGACGACGCGGGCGGGCATGCAGCCAGTATGGCGCTCGGCGGGTTCCGAGGGCCGCAGGGCGAGCCCGCTCCTTCGCACCGGCCGACGTCCCGGGCGCAGCCGCGCCACCATGGGCCGGTGGACGCCGACGACCTCTACGGCGGGGAGCGCGACGGCTTCGTCGCCGGCCGCGCCGCGCTCGCCCGGGCGCTGCGGGCCGAGGGTCGGCGCGACGAGGCGGGCGCCGTCGCGCGCCTGCGCAAGCCGTCCGTCGCCGCCTGGGCCGTCAACCGCCTCGTCCGCGCCGAGCCCGCGGCCTTCGACGAGCTGCTCGCGGCGGGCGACGCGCTGCGCGCCTGCCAGGAGGGCCTGCTCGCGGGCGGCGGCGACCGCCAGGCGCTGCGGGCCGCGGGCGAGCGCGAGCGCGCGGCGGTCGACGCGCTCGTCGAGGCCGCGCGCGGGGCGCTCGCGGCGGGCTCGGGCGAGCCGAGCCCGGCGGTGCTCGAGCGCGTCGCCGAGACGCTGCACGCCGCCGCGCTCGACGTCGGCGCCCGCGAGCAGGTGCGGACGGGCCGCCTGGAGCGCGAGCTGCGGCACGTCGGCTTCGGGCTGGGGGAGGGGGCCGGCGCGCAGGCGCCGGCACCGCCGCCCGCCCCCGGGCCGGATGGCCGCGCCGAGCGCGAGCGCGCGGAGGCCGCGCGGCAGGCCGAGCGCGAGCGCGAAGCGGCGCGCGCCGAGGCCCGATCGGCCGAGCTCGTCGCGCGGCGGCGCGCCGAGAGCGCCGCGCGTGCGATGCAGGCCGCGCAGGAGCGCCGCGACCGGGCCGCGACGGCGCTCGACGAAGCGGAGGCCGCGCTCGCCGAGGCCCGGTCGCGCCGCGACGGCGCCGCGGCCGACCATGAGCGCGCGCGAGCCGAGCTCGACCGGCTGTGACGACGGGCCTGAATGCTGTAGAACGCGGTCACCGCGTCAGGGAGGGGCACGCATGCACTGGTCGAGGTCGAGGACGAAGGTGGAGACGATCAGCCGCTACGGCGATCTCGCCGACCGCGGCGACGACCCCGCCGCGGCGGCGCGCGCGTGGACCGACGCGGGCTTCGACGACGAGGAGACCGCGAAGTGGCTGGAGGCGCGCTGCTTCGACCCGGCATCGGCCCGCGCGCTGGCCGACCTCGTGGTGACGCCCGCGCAGGCCTCCAAGCGCACCCGCGACGGGCGCCGCGACTACATCGACACGATCGCGTTCAAGGTCTCCAGCGGCGACCTGAGCCCGCGCCAGGGCGCCGCCCGCGCGGCGTCGAGCCGATGAGCGGCGACGACCGCCATCCCGAGTCCTGGCCGCACCCGAGCACGCGGCCGTGCGCCGACTGCGGGCACGTCTGGTTCGCCGGCGAGCGCCGCCACGAGTACATCGAGCACGACGCCGAGCGGCCCGACGACGTCACGGTGCTCTGCGTGCTGTGCCGCCGCCAGCGCGGGCTGCCGCGCGCGGCGGCCGACGACTAGCGGCCGGTGACGGTGAAGCGGGTGACGACCGACCGGGCGGGCGCGCCCTCGGCGCCCCGCACCGCCGCACGTAGGCGGAAGCTGCCCGGACGCAGCGTCCTGCGCCCGACGCGGCCGCTGAAGCGCAGCCGGTTGACGCCGGCCTTGCCGCGGTGGCTCATCGTGCCGACCGTGCGGTAGCGCCCGCGCCCGACGGCGCGCTGCACGCGGAAGGTGAGGCTCGCGCCCCGCGTGAGCTTGTAGGTGATCGTCGTGCCGCGGCGCGGGGCGGCCCCGTGCGTGCGGAATCGCCGGGGGGCGACCGAGAGCTTGCGCAACCGTGCCCTGGCCCTCCGCGCTGCGGCCCGCTTGCGCGCCCGTGCCTTCGCCCTGGCCTTCGCCCTGGCCCTCCTGGCCGCCGTGGCCGCCGTGGCCGCCGTGGTCGCGGTCGGCGGCGCGGCGGCCGGGGCGGCGGCCGGCGCGGACGCGGGCGGCGCGGCGGCCGGGAGCGGATCGGGGACGACGAGCGTGTCGAGGTTCACGTTGTACGGACAGCCGTTGCGCGGCGCCGTCGGAGCCGGCCGGGAGTAATAGTCACCGAACTCCTGTGAGTAGTACGGCACGGCGGCCACCGCGGTGCCGACGCCGATGTCGGCGGCCGATCCGAGGATGTTGCGGCAGTGCCCGGCGCTCGCCATCCAGCCGAGCACGACGACGCGGGCGCTCGGATAGCCGTAGGCGATGTTCTCGCCGACGCCGCTCGGGTACCCCTGCGCGGCGGCGCGGTCGCCCGGCGACAGGCCGTCGGGGTTGTCGTGATCGAAGAACCTGCGCAGGCCCATGTCGCGGCTGTGCAGGGCCGCGGCGGCGTCGAGCCGGGCGTCGCGGCGCAGCGGCGACATGCCGTGGGCGGCGCGGATCTGGTTGGTCAGGCAGAAGATGGCATCGCTGACCTCGCCGGCGTTGGCGGCCGTCGCCGTGGCGGTCTCCGCGGGGCACGGGGTGCGGGCCTGCGCGCTCGAGGCCATGCCGAGGACGCAGGCGAGGGTCACGAGCAGAGCGGTGATCCGGGTCGTCGTCATAGGGACCCAGAACGGCCTGCGGGCGGGCTAACGCGACGACTGGACGCCAGGCTGGACGGACGGTGGACCCGCCCGCGGGCGGGAATCTGGACGGGTGTTCGATGCGCGCCTCAGGCGGCGCCCGCCGGGTGTCCACCGGCGCGGGCGATCGCGTTCACCACATGTCGTTGCCTTGCTCTTACCGGCAAAGTGGAAGAGTGTGTGTTGACACGCCAGCGGACGTAAGGAGATCAGCCGTGGCGAAGGTCACATCCGGCGCGATCAGCAAGGTCCATCCCGACGGCGCTCGGGCGGTGGCCGCCCAGCGAAGGGCATGAGGCAGCGCGCTCAGCGCTGCGGCCTGGCGGTCCTGGGGGCGTGCGCCCTCGTCGCCGCGGGCTGCGGCGGCGGCAAGGACGAATCCTCCTCGGGCGCCAAGAAGGTCGCGGGCAGCTTCGACGTCTCGGGCAGCACCCACGTCTCGGGCGCGCTCTCGGTCGTCGGCACCTGGACCGGCGACGATCAGAGGTCCTTCCAGGCGGTGCTCGACGCGTTCGCCAAGAAGTACCCCGACGTCACGGTCAGGTACGACCCGGCCGGCGACGACGTCCCGACCGTGTTGCGCACGGCGGTCGAGGGCGGCAACCCGCCGGATCTCGCGACGGTCGCGCAGCCGGGGCTCATCGCCGACCTCGACCGCAAGGGCGCGTTGAAGTCGCTCGAGTTCGCGAAGGCCACCGTCAGCGCCAACTACTCCGAGGACCTCGTCAGGCTCGGCACGATCGGCGGCAAGCTCAAGAGCTTCGTCTTCAAGGGCGCGAACAAGTCGACGGTGTGGTTCAACGTCCGGGCGTTCCAGAACGCCGGCGTCGAGACGCCGGGGACGTGGGGGGAGTTCCTCGCGGCGGCGAGGACGCTGAAGGCGTCTGGCACGCCGGCCTACTCGCTGGCCGGCGGCGACGGACGGACGCTCACGGATCTGTTCGAGAACATCTACCTGCGCCAGGCGGGCGGGAAGAAGTACGACCAGCTCTCCGACCACGAGATCGCGTGGACCGACGCATCGGTGAAGGAGGCGCTGACCGCGATGGCGCAGATCCTCGCCGACACGTCGAACATCGCGGGCGGCAGGTCGGGCGCGCTGCGGACCGACGTGCCGACCTCGGTGTCCAACGTCCTCACGGCCAAGCCGAAGGCGGCGATGGTCATCGCGGGCGACTCCGCGCCGGGCGTCGTCGCGGCGAAGACGACGCTGAAGCCCGAGACGGGCTACGACGTGTTCGCGTTCCCGACGTTCGGCGACACGGGCAGCGCCGTCGTCGGGAGCGGCGACTCGATCGTCATGCTCAGGGACACGCCGGCCGCGCGCGCGCTCGTCGAGTTCCTCGCGACGCCGGAGGCAGCGTCGGTGTGGGTCGGCCGCGGCGGGTTCTCCTCGCCGAACCGCAACGTGCCCGACAGCGCGTACTCCGACGAGCTGACCCGCACGACCGCGACGGCGATCGCGGCGGCCGACATGTTTCGCTTCGACATGTCCGAGCGGGCTCCGGCCGCGTTCGGCGGCACGCCCGGGCAGGGCGAGCGGAAGATCCTGCGGGACTTCCTCTCGGACCCGGAGGACGTCGACGGCACGGCGCGCAAGCTCGAGGCGGCGGCGGCGAAGGCGTACGGGTAGGCCGGCCGAGGAGGCCGCCACCGCAGGCTCGCAGGGCACTGCGGGCGATCGGCGGGCGGGCGGTCAGGGGGCGAGCCGCAGCCGGCGCAGTGGGGTCGCGCCGGCCAGCGGCGAGCTGCTGAACGGCTCGGTGCCGAGCGCGAGCTGCACGCCGAGGCCGCCGTGCTCGTTGGCGTACGCCAGCTCGCGGCTGAGGTCCCCGACGCCGTTCGAGCCGGCCAGCGGCGCGAACTGCAGCGTGCTGAGCACGCCGAAGGCGCGGCCCTGCGCGTCGAGGAACGCGCTGCCCGAGTCGCCCGGCACGCCGGGGGTGACGGTGAGCACCGTGTGGTTCCACCCGCCGCCCGACTGACCGAGGCTCAGGCCCGTCTTGGGCTTGAGCGGGTCGATGCCGGCGCGCAGCGAGGAGTTGCCGTAGCTGAACACCCGCGTGCCGCGCGCGACGGCCGTCGCGATGCCGGTCGGCCCGCCCCAGAACGGCACCGTCGGGTTGACCCTGCCGTGATCGGCGGGATCGAGCGCGACGAGCGCGAGGTCGTTGTAGGCGCAGGCGTCGGGGTTCGTCTCGCCCCGGGCCTGCATGAGCAGCCAGCTGTTGTAGACCATCGTGCCGGGGGCGGTGGCGCCCTCGATCGAGACCTTCGTGCCGAGCGGCCGCGACGTCGCGGTGCAGCCGTTCGTCGAGGTCGCGGCGCCGGTTCCCGAGCAGTGGGCGGCCTGGCCGAGGTAGATGCCGCCGGAGGCGTCGGTGAAGACGAAGTTCGCGGTGCACTGGCCGCCGGCGGTGTTGGTCGAAGCGCCGGGATGGATGGCGGCCGAGGCGGCCGGGGCGAAGGACGGAGTCGCGGCGGTCGCGGCGGTCGCGCCGGTCGCGGCGAGTCCGAGGGTCGCGAGCGAGACCGCGACGAGTGCCCGAAGGCGCGGACGGATCATGGTGAACTCCCCTGAGTCGTGGTGCAGCAACCGTAGCGCCTGCTCACCCGCGGGCCGGAGGCCTCGTCCTCCCGGCGAGGCTCGCGGCCGCGCCGGCGGTGAACGCGACGGCGAGCAGCGTGGCGGCGAGGTTCGCCGGGGCCAGGATCGCCGGGCCGGCCGCGCGCGCGTGGCCGGCCGCGGCGAGCGGCTCGACGCTCCCCGCGGACGACGCGACAGCCTGCTGGTGGCCTGTCGCGTGCGCCGGAGCGGGCGCGACCGTCGCGGCGCCGTGCGCCGGGGCGCGGGCCGGAGCGGGCGCGACCGTCGCGGCGCCGTGCGCCGGGGCGCCGGCCGGAGCGGGCGCGACCGTCGCGGCGCCGTGCGCCGGGGCGCCGGCCGGAGCGGGCGCGACCTTGGGAGCGGGTGCGACGTCCGCGGCGCCGTGCGCGCGGGCCTCGTCGATGCCGCCCAGGCCCGCCGAGCCGGCGAGCGAGCCGGCGAGCGCGACGGCGAGCGCGACCGCCGCCGGCCGCGGAGCCGCCATCCTCACGCGGCGGCGGGCGGCGGCGCCGGCTGGCGAGGCGATCGCCCGGGCGGCGAGCACGAGCAGCAGCGCCTCGGCGGCGACCGAGCAGATGCCCGCGACGCTCGTCCAGTCGCCGACGTGGTCGGCCATCTGCGGCAGCGCCACGACGCGGCTGAGCGTGTAGCCGGCGAGCGTCGTCGCGGCGATCACCGCGACCCCGGCCCACGTCAGGGTCATGCCTCGCCGGCCCCGGCGGAGCAGGAGCCCCGCCAGCACGATGCTCGCCACGATGAGCGCCGAGAACAGCACCGCCATGTAGACGACGCCCTCCTCGACCTTGTGCGACAGATCGATGACGTGCGTGACCGCGACGACGTTCAGCATCGCGACCGCGAGCGCGCGGCGGACCGCCTCGGTTCGCGTCATGGGCATGGGTGCTGCTCCTTCCTCGCGTCGCACTGCGCCGGGGGCGACGGCGGTGTGCCGTCGCCGGTAGTGCGGGCGCGCCAGGCCGGCGGATCACTCGGCTGCGCGCGCGGGCCCGCGCGACGGCGCCGGGCCTGCTCGGCGGCGCCCGCCGCTGCGGCGACGGGCGCTGTGCGCGGCGAGCTCCAGTCGCCGCACCGCGGACGCGCGGCCGGCGCGGTCAGGTGTCGAGCCCGTCGGCGGCCTCGAGCCAGGCCGTCTCGAGCCCCTCGCGCTCGGCGACGAGGGCGTCGAGCTCGCCCTGCAGCTCGCCGAGGCGGGCATGGTCGGTCGCGCTGGCGGCCATCGCGTCGTGCAGCTCGCGCTCGCGCCCGGCGAGGCGCTCCAGGGCGCGCTCGAGGCGCTGGACCTCCTTGCGCGCGAGGCGCAGCGCCCCGCCCGATCCGCCGCGCGCCTTCGCCGGCCCGCCGTCCGTCGCCTCCCGCCGCGCGCGGGCGCCGGCGGCGGCTGCCGGCTGTCGATCCTCCGACCCGCGCCGCGCGCCGCCGCCGGCGGCGGCGGTGGGCGCCGGCGGCGGCGCTCCCTGCGCACGGGCGGCGACGTACTGCTCGATGCCGCCGGGCAGGTGACGGATCGCGCCGTCGTCGGTCAGCGCGTAGACGTCGTCGCAGACGCGCTCGACGAAGTAGCGGTCGTGGCTGACGACGACGAGCGTCCCGGGCCAGCGGTCGAGCAGGTCCTCCAGCGCGGTCAGCGTCTCGATGTCGAGGTCGTTCGTCGGCTCGTCGAGCAGCAGGACGTTGGGCTCGTCCATGAGCAGGCGCATGAGCTGCAGGCGGCGGCGCTGGCCGCCGGAGAGCTCGCGCACGAGCGTGCGCGCGAGATCCCCGCGAAAGCCGAAGCGGTCGCAGAGCAGGCTCGCCGTGATCTCCTGCCCGTCGCTCAGCCGCGCGCTGCCGCGCACCGCCTCGAGCGACTCGAGCACGCGCAGGTGGCCGGGGATCTCGGCGGTGTCCTGCGACAGGCGCGCGAGGCGCACGGTCGCGCCGCGCTGCACCGTGCCGGACGTGGGCGCGAGGACGCCGGCCAGCAGCGACAACAGCGTCGTCTTGCCCGACCCGTTGACGCCGACGAGCGCGACGCGGTCGCCGGGACCGAGGCGCCAGGTCAGCTCGCGCAGCAGCGGGCGGTCGCCGAAGCCCAGCGAGACGTCGACGGCGTCGAGCACCTTGTCGCCGAGGCGGGCCGTCGCGAAGCGCAGCAGCTCGGCGCGGTCGCGCGGCTCGGGCTCGTCGGCGATGAGCTCGTTGGCGGCCTCGATGCGGAACTTCGGCTTGCTCGTGCGCGCGGGCGGGCCGCGCCGCAGCCACGCCAGCTCCTTGCGCACGAGCTGGCGGCGGCGGTCCTCGCGGGCCGACGCCTGGCGGTCGCGCTCGGCGCGCGCGAGCACGTACGCGGCGTAGCCGCCGTCGTAGCGGTGCACGGCGCCGTCGGCGACCTCCCACGTGGCGCTGCAGACCGCGTCGAGGAACCAGCGGTCGTGGGTGACGACGAGCAGCGTGCCCCGGCGAGCGGCGAGGTGGCGCGCGAGCCAGTCGACGGCCTCGACGTCGAGGTGGTTCGTGGGCTCGTCGAGCAGCAGCAGCTCGGGCCCGCCGAGCAGCAGGCGGGCGATCGCGATCCGCCGCCGCTCGCCGCCCGACAGCGAGGCGATCTCGGTGTCCATGCCGGCCGGGAAGCGGCTCAGCCCGACGCCGCCGAGCAGGCCGTCGAGCACCGCGCGGAAGGCGCTGTCGGCGGCCCACTCGTGATCGGCCCGGCGGCCGACGAGGGCGTCGCGGATCGTCCGGTACCCGTCGAGCTCGTCGCCCTGCCCGAGCAGCGCGAGCGCCGTGTCGCGGCTGCGGGTGACGCGGCCGGCGTCGGGCTCCTCGACGCCGGCGATGAGCCGCAGCAGCGTCGACTTCCCGTCGCCGTTGCGCCCGACGACGCCGATCCGCTCGCCCGCCGCGACGCCGAGCGTGACGTCGCGCAGGACGGTGCGGCTGCCGTAGCCCTTGCCGACGTCCTTGAGGTTGACGAGGTTGCGTGGGGCGGCCATGTCAGCTCGCGGGCGCGCCGGCGAGCGGGGGCGAGGGCAGGGCGCCATCGTGCGGGCGCAGGTGGGCGCCATCGTCCGAGATCGGCCGCTCGAGCAGGTATGCGGCGACTTCGTGCTGTTCGATCATCGGGACGCGCGGCCCAGGTCCCGCAGGGACTCGCCGCGCAGCGAGTGTAGGCGCGTCGCGGCCCGCGCGCGCGTCACCAGCGCAGCGTGGCGACGACCGCCTGGTCCTCCTCGCCCGCGCGCCGCAGCCCGCGCACCTGCCCGCCGTGCCGGACGACGTCGGCGAGCAGCGCGTTGACGCGGCGGTGGTGCTCGTCGACGACGACGTCGTCGGTCACCGTGACGTACAGCTCGCCGACCCGGCCGTCGCCGGCGAGCGTGCCGGTCTCCTCGAGGCTCTCGACGCGGTCGGCGGGGCGCCGCTCGGCGAGCGCCCGCACGCGGACCAGGGTGTCGTCCCTCCAGCGCTCGTCGCTCGTCCGGCGGACGCGCTCGAGCAGCGCGGCGGGTGCCTCGCCGAGCATCTGGGCCTCGTCGCCGACGACGTGGACGAGCTTGTCGTCGCGCAGCGAGGCGCGCGCGGCAGCCACGACCGCCGCGTCGCCGAACCACATGAGCCGCTCCCAGCGCCGTTGCGCGCCGTGCGCCGCGATCAGCTCCGCCGCGACGCGGGCGAGCTCTGCCACCGTGGCGTCCTCGAGCTTGTGGTCGTAGTCGTCGCTGGAGCCGACCGTGGAGATCGCCCCGCTCGCGCCCGCGGATGCGGCGTTGAACGGGCCCTGGGTGACGCGCCACGTCCCCGTGTCGACGTCGACCGATCGGCGCTCGAGCTCCTCGAGCGAGCCGTTGGCCCAGTCGTACAGCGCGAGGCGGTCGCGGGCGACGGTGACGACGCCGCTCTCGCCGAAGCGCTCGATCATGGACAGCAGCGGCAGGGCGTAGGGGCCCGCGTCGCGCACGACGGTCGCCGGCACCGCGGCCGGCAGGGCGACCCAGATCGCGTCCGCCCCGGACGGGCCGAGCGGGACGAACCCGGCGATCGCCGCGCCGCCGTGGAGCGCGGCGCGCGCGCCCGCGTGGGCGGTCTGCAGCGCATCGTGGACCTCCTTGCCGGAGCCGTTGTCGCGGGCCGCGCGCTCGAGGTCGGCGCAGGCGTTCTTGAACTCGATGCGCGCGCGATCGGGATCGGCGGGATCGGTCGCGGCGTACACGGAGAGCACTCCGTGCGGCGCGTCGAGGCGAAGGATGGCGGCAAGCAGATCGGCTCGCAGCGGCAGTGGCGTGTGGGGGTCGCGGCGGTCCGGCCCGTCCGCGCCGGATTCGGCGGGCGGGATGGCGAGGCCGTGATCGTCCATATCGAGCTCCTGTTCCCGGCGGGCGACGGACGGCGGAGGGGATCCTCGCCGCACGGAATCCGCGCGCTGCGGTCATCCTCGCCGCCGGCCGCCGCCCGCGCATCCGGGGAAAGCACGGGACCGAGCATCCCGGCGATTCCGTCTCCCGGCGGTCGCGAATGCCCGGTCGCGCCGCGCGCGCGGCCGCATTCGCCCGCGTGGCGTCGCGCGGTTATCGTGATCGCGTGGGCCTCGTCGAGCTGAGCGGCAGCGGGCTGGAGCCGGCCGACGTGGTGGCCGTGGCCCGGCGCGAGGCGGGCGTCGCGCTCACCGACCGGGCGCGCGGGCTCATGCGCGACAGCGCCGCCGCGGTGCAGCGCGCGCTCGACGCGCCCGAGCCCGTCTACGGCGTGTCGACCGGCTTCGGCTCGCTGGCGAACGTCGTCATCCCCGCGGAGCGGCGTGAGGAGCTGCAGCGGGCGCTCGTGCGCTCGCACGCGGCCGGCATGGGGCCGCCCGTCGAGCGCGAGGTCGTGCGGGCGATGATGCTCCTGCGCGCGCGCACGCTGGCGATGGGCTGCTCGGGCGCGCGCCCCGTCGTCGCCGAGCGGATCCTGGAGCTGCTCAACGCGGGCGTCACGCCGGTCGTGCCCGAGCACGGGTCGCTCGGCGCCAGCGGCGACCTTGCCCCGCTCGCGCACTGCGCGCTCGCGCTGCTCGGCGAGGGGGAGGCGCACCTGCGCGACGGCACGCTCGCGCCCGCCGCCGAGGCGCTCGCCGCGGCGGGCGTCGCCCCGCTGACGCTCATCGCCAAGGAGGGGCTCGCGCTCGTCAACGGGACGGACGGGATGCTCGGGATGCTCGTCCTCGCCGCGCACGACCTCGGCCGCCTGCTGCGCGTCGCCGACGTCGCGGCGGCGATGTCGGTCGAGGCGCTGCTCGGCACCGACCGCGCGTTCGAGGCGGGGCTCGTCGCGCTGCGCCCGCAGCCGGGCCAGCAGCTCAGCGCGGCGAACCTGCGCGCGCTGCTCGCCGGCTCGCAGATCGTCGCCAGCCACCGCCACGGCGACGACCGCGTGCAGGACGCCTACTCGCTGCGCTGCGCGCCGCAGGTGACCGGTGCCGCGCGCGACGTGCTCGCCCACGCCGACGGCGTCGCGTCGGCCGATCTGCGCAGCGCGATAGACAACCCGATGGTCCTGCCCGACGGGCGCGTCGAGTCCTGCGGGAACTTCCACGGCGCGCCGCTGGCGTTCGCCTGCGACGCGCTCGCGATCGCGATCGCGGAGGTCGGCGCGATCGCCGAGCGGCGCACCGACCGGCTGCTCGACGCCTCGCGCTCGGCCGGGCTGCCGCCGTTCCTCGCGCCCGACGCGGGGGTGAACTCCGGGCTCATGATCGCGCAGTACACGCAGGCGGCGATGGTCGCCGAGAACCGGCGGCTGGCGTCGCCGGCGAGCGTCGGCTCGCTGCCGACGAGCGCGATGCAGGAGGACCACGTCTCGATGGGCTGGGCCGCCGCGCGCAAGCTCCGCGCGTGCGTCGCCAACCTGACGCGGATCCTCGCCGTCGAGCTCGCCTGCGCGGCGCGCGCGATCGAGCTGCGCGCCCCGCTGCGACCGGCTGCCGGGACCGGCGCGGCGCTCGCGGCCGTGCGCGCCGCGGGCGTCGCGGGCGCCGGGCCCGACCGCTGGCTCGCGCCGGAGCTGGCCGCGGCGGAGGGCCTCGCCGGCGGCGACGCGCTGCTGGCGGCCGTGCAGGACGCGGTCGGGGCGCTCGCATGAGCGGTCCGCGCCCGGTGCGCGCCGCCCGCGGCAGCGAGATCTCCTGTCGCGGCTGGCCGCAGGAGGCGGCGCTGCGGATGCTGCACAACAACCTCGACCCGGAGGTCGCCGAGAACCCCGACGAGCTCGTCGTCTACGGCGGCACCGGCCGGGCCGCGCGCTCCTGGGCGGCGTTCGCCGCGATCGTCCGCACGCTGCGCACGCTGGGCGGCGACGAGACGCTGCTCGTGCAGTCCGGCAAGCCGGTCGGCGTCGTGCGCACGCACGAGTGGGCGCCGCGGGTGCTGCTCGCCAACTCCAACCTCGTGCCCGAGTGGGCGACCTGGGACGAGTTTCGCCGCCTCGAGGCGCTCGGGCTGACGATGTACGGCCAGATGACCGCCGGCTCGTGGATCTACATCGGCAGCCAGGGCATCGTGCAGGGCACGTACGAGTGCTTCGCGGAGATCGCGCGCCGCCGCCACGGCGGCTCGCTCGCCGGGACGATCACGCTCACGGCGGGACTGGGCGGGATGGGCGGCGCGCAGCCGCTGGCCGTGACGATGAACGGCGGCGTCGCGCTCTGCGTCGAGGTCGACCCCGCGCGCATCGAGCGGCGCCTGGCCACGCGCTACCTCGACGAGGTCGCCGACTCGCTCGACGACGCGGTCGCGCGCGCGCTCGCAGCCCGCGACGAGCGCCGCGCGGTCAGCATCGGGCTCTGCGCGAACGCCGCCGGCGCGCTGCCGGCGCTGCTGCGCGCGGGCTTTCCCGCCGACGTCGTGACCGACCAGTGCAGCGCCCACGACCCGCTGAACGGCTACGTGCCCGACCGCATGACGCTGCGCGAGGCCGGCGATCTGCGCGTCGCCGATCCCGAGGAGTACGTGCGCCGCTCGCGCGCCGCGATGGCGGCGCACTGCGCCGCGATGGTCGGCTTCCTCGACGCCGGGGCCGAGGTCTTCGACTACGGCAACGGCCTGCGCGCCGAGGCGCGCCTGGGCGGCTTCGAGCGCGCCTTCGCCTACCCGGGCTTCGTGCCCGCCTACGTGCGCCCGCTGTTCTGCGAGGGCAGGGGCCCGTTTCGCTGGGTCGCGCTGTCGGGCGACCCGGCGGACATCGCGGCGACCGACCGCGCCGTGCTCGAGGAGTTCCCCGAGGACGAGGCGCTCGCGCGTTGGATCGCCCACGCGGGCGAGCGGATCGCCTTCCAGGGGCTGCCGGCGCGGATCTGCTGGCTGGGCTACGGCGAGCGCGCGCGCCTGGGCCTGCGGATCAACGCGATGGTCGCCGCGGGCGAGCTGCGCGCGCCGGTCGTCATCGGCCGCGACCACCTCGACGCGGGCTCGGTCGCCTCGCCCTACCGCGAGACCGAGGCGATGGCCGACGAGTCCGACGCGATCGCCGACTGGCCGCTGCTCAACGCGCTCGTCAACACGGCGAGCGGCGCCGCGTGGGTCTCGATCCACCACGGCGGCGGCGTCGGGATCGGCCGCTCGATCCACGCCGGGATGGTGTGCGTCGCCGACGGCACGGCACTCGCCGCGCAGAAGCTCGAGCGCGTGCTGACCGCCGACCCGGGGACCGGCGTCATGCGCCACGCCGACGCCGGCTACGAGCGGGCGCTCGACATCGCGGCCGAGCGCGGCGTCCGCCTGCCGATGCGGGAGGAGGGCTAGGCGATGGCGGTGCGCGAGATCCTCACGGTCGGCGACCCGGTCCTGCGCGAGCGGGCGGCCGAGGTGAGCGCCGAGCAGCTCGCCACGCCCGCGGTGCAGGGCCTCATCGACGATCTCGTCGACACGAAGCGCGCTGCGAACGGCGCCGGCCTGGCGGCGACGCAGGTCGGCGAGCTGCTGCGGATCGCCGTCGTCGAGGTCGACGGGCGCAACCCGCGCTATCCGTACAAGCCGCCGATCCCGCTGACGGTCGTCGTCAACCCGGTCATCGAGCCGCTCGACGGCGAGCGCTTCGCGATCAACGAGGGCTGCCTGTCGGTGCCCGGCCTGCGCGGCGCGGTGCCGCGCCACGTCAACGTCCGCGTGCGCTTCCTGGACCGCGACGGAGGGGCGCACGACGTCGTGCGCCGCGGCCTGACCGCGGGGACGTTCCAGCACGAGGTCGACCACCTCGACGGCGTCCTCTTCCTCGACCGCGTCGACGACCCGCGCACGTTCATGACGTGGGAGCAGTTCGAGCGCCGTCACCGCGCCGCGTTCGAGGCCCGCGCCCGCAGGCTCGTCGAGCGGGTCGGCTCGTGACGGCGCTGTGGTGCGAGCTGGCCTGGCTCGGCGGCGGGGAGCCGCAGGCGGGCGTGCTCGTCACGCTCGACGGGGAGCGGATCGCGCGCGTGCAGCCGGGCTCGGACCCCGGCGACGCCGAGCGGCTGGCGGGCCTGACGATCCCCGGGCTGGCCAACGCGCACTCGCACGCCTTCCAGCGCGCGCTGCGCGGGCGCGCGCAGGGGCCCGGCTCGTTCTGGACCTGGCGCGGGGAGATGCTCGCGCTCGCCGAGACGCTCGACCCCGACGGCTACCTCGCGCTCGCTCGCGCGACCCTCGCCGAGATGGCGCTCGCGGGCATCACGCTCGTCGGCGAGTTCCACTACCTGCACCACGCGCGCGGCGGCACGCCGTACGCCGACCCGAACGAGATGGGGCGCGCGGTGCTCGCCGCCGCCGCCGAGGCCGGCATCCGGATCGTGCTGCTCGACGTCTGCTACCTGCGCGGCGGCAGCGCCCGCTTCCGCGATCGCAGCGCCGCGGCGTGGGCGCAGCGCGTCGAGCGGCTCGGCGGCGCCGGCGCGGCGATCCACAGCGTGCGCGCGGTCGACCCGGCCTCGGCGCGGACCGTCGCCGCGTGGGCCGCCGGGCGCGGCGCCCCGCTGCACGCGCACGTCTCCGAGCAGCCCGCGGAGAACGCGGCGTCGCTCGACGCCCACGGGCTGACGCCGACCGCGCTGCTCGGCGAGGCCGGCGCGCTGAGCGAGCGCTTCACGGCGATCCACGCGACGCACGTCTGCGACGCGGACGTCGCGCTGCTCGGCGCGGCGGGCGCGACGGTCTGCCTGTGCCCGACGACCGAGCGCGACCTCGCCGACGGCATCGGGCCGGCGCGGGCGCTCGCCGGCGCCGGCGCGCGCCTGGCGCTCGGCAGCGACTCGCACGCGATCATCGACCTGCTCGAGGAGGCGCGCGCGCTCGAGCTCGGCGAGCGCCTGGCCTCGGGCGAGCGCGGGCGCTTCGCCGCCGCCGAGCTGCTCGGCGCCGCGACGGCGGGCGGCTACGCGAGCCTCGGGCTGCCCGACGGCGGCCGGATCGCGCCCGGCGCGCTCGCCGACCTCACGACGATCGGGCTGGACTCCGTGCGCCTGGCGGGCGTGCCGCCGCTGGAGGGGGCGGTGTTCTGCGCGACGGCCGCCGACGTGCGCGACGTCACGGTCGCCGGGCGCCGGATCGTGCGCGACGGGGCGCACGTGTCGATCGACGTCGCGGCGGCGCTGCGGGCCGCGCTCGCGTCATGAGCACGCTCGCGATGCCCCGCGGCGCTCGGCCAGGGGAGGCGCCGAAGCCGTGAGCACGCTCGTCGTCGACGGCATCGGCCTGCTCGTCACGAACGACCCGCGGCTCGGCGAGGTGCGCGACGCGGCGCTCGTCATCGACGGCGAGCGCGTCGTCGCCGTCGAGCGCGCCGGCCGGGCCGACGCCGACGAGCGCATCGACGCGGCGGGGCGCTGCGTCGTGCCGGGCTTCGTCGACAGCCACACGCACCTCGTCTTCGCCGGCGAGCGCGGCGACGAGTTCGCCGCGCGCATGGCGGGCGCGCCGTACGCCGCCGGCGGCATCCGCGAGACGGTCGCCGCCACGCGGGCGGCGAGCACGGAGCACCTGCGCGCGCTCGCGGCCGCGCGGCGGGCCGAGGCGCTGCGCGCCGGGATCACCCACCTCGAGATCAAGTCCGGCTACGCGCTCGACGTCGACGGCGAGCGGCGCCTGTGCGAGCTCGCGGCCGAGCTGACCGAGGACGTGACGCTCCTCGGCGCCCACGTCGTGCCGCAGGGCGCCGGCGCGGACGACTACGTCGCGCTCGTCTGCGGCGAGATGCTCGACGCCTGCGCCCCGCACGCCCGCTGGATCGACGTCTTCTGCGAGGAGGGCGCCTTCGACGCCGACCAGTCGCGCGCCGTGCTCGAGGCGGGCCGCGCCGCCGGCCTGGGGCTGCGCATCCACGCCAACCAGCTCGGCCCCGGCCCGGGCGTGCGGCTCGGCGTCGAGCTCGGCGCCGCGTCGGCCGATCACTGCACGTACCTGACCAGCGACGACGTCGAGGCGCTGGCGGCCGGCGACACCGTCGCGACGTTCCTGCCGGCGACCGACTTCTCCACGCGCCAGCCCTACCCCGACGCGCGCCGCGCGATCGACGCGGGCGTCCGGGTCGCGATCGCGACGAACTGCAACCCGGGCTCGAGCTACACGACGTCGATGGCGTTCTGCATCGCGCTCGCCGTCCGCGACATGCGGATGACCGCCGCCGAGGCGCTCGCCGCCGCCACGCTCGGCGGGGCCCGCGCGCTGCGCCGTCCCGACCTCGGTCATCTCGCCCCCGGCGCGCGCGCCGACGCGGTGCTGCTCGACGCGCCGTCCTACGCGCACCTCGTCTACCGCCCCGGCGTGCCGCTCGTCGCGATGACGATCGCCGGCGGCCGGCCGGTCTGGACGGCGCCGCCCCGTTAGGGTCCCGCCGGTGAGCGGACCGACGCCCCACATCGTGCAGATCGGCTGCGGGCGCTGGGGGCGCAACATCCTGCGCGACCTCAGGCTGCTCGGCGCGCGCGTGACCGTCGTCGCACGCGGCGAGGCGAGCGTCGGCCGGGCGCGCGACGGCGAGGCCCACGCGATCGTCGCGTCGCTGGACGACGTCGCCGCCGCCGACGGCGTCGTCGTCGTGACGCCGGCGCCGGACCACACGCGCGCGATGCTCGACGCCGCTCGCCTGGACTGCCCGCTCTTCTGCGAGAAGCCGCTCATCACCGACCCCGCCGACGAGCCGCGGCTCGTCGCCGCGCTCGGCGAGCGCCTGTTCGTCATGCACAAGTGGCGCTGGCATCCCGGCATCGAGGCGCTGGCCGAGCTCGCCGGCTCGGGCGAGCTGGGCGAGGTGCGCGGCGTGCGCACGACGCGGCTCGGCAGGGGCCCGTTTCACTTCCGCGTCGACAGTGTCGACACGCTCGTCCCGCACGACCTCTCGATCGCGATCGCGGTGCTCGGCGAGCTTCCGCCGGTGCGCTTCGCGTCGGGCACGCCGTACCCGGGGCTGCCGGGCGGCTACACCGAGCTGTCGGCGGTCCTGTCGGCGGGCGACGGTCCGCGGGTGACGATCGAGGCGTCCTCGGTCAGCGCGCACCGGCTGCGGCGCGTGGAGGTGACGGGAACGCTCGGCTCGGCGGTCCTGCGCGATCCCGAGGCCGATGCCGTCGAGGTCCTGCTGCACGGCGGCGACCTCGACGCGCCGGCGCGCGAGCGGCGCGTCGAGCTCGAGCGCGAATGGCCGCTCGTGCGCGAGCTGCGCGACTTCGTGGCGCACTGCGCGGGCGGTCCGCCGCCGCGGGCGACGGGCGCCGAGGGCTTCGCCGTCGTCCGGGCGATCGGCGATCTGCGCGCGGCGCTGGGCTCAGCCCGGGACGCCGTCGAGACGGTCTGACCAGGCCGGCAGCCGGGCGACGTCGGCGAGCGTCGGCATCGCCTCGTCGCGGGCGGAGACGACGGCGTCGATCGTCGCCGCCGGCCAGGGCAGGGCGAGCGCCGGATCGTCCCAGCGCAGGCCGAACTCGTCGCCCTCGTCCCAGTAGCGGGTGACGGCATACAGCAGCGCCGACGAGCGCGGGGTGAAGAAGCCGTGCCCGACGCCCTCGGGGATGACGACGACCTCGGGGCGGGCGGCGTCGAGCTCGAGCGTGACGGCCGCGCGCTCCGTCGGCGATCCGACGCGCAGGTCGACGAGCGCGACGACGAGCTCGCCGGCGACGGGGGCGATGTAGTCCACGTGGCGCTCGTGCCAGTGCATCCCGCGCAGCGCGCGCGGCCCGTTGACGACGAGGTTCCACTGCAGCGGCACGGCGTCGTCCGGCAGCCATGCGTGGCGCAGCAGCTCGGTGAGGTGGCCGCGCTCGTCGGCCGCGGGCTCGAGCTCGAGGACGTGCGCGCCCTCGATCCCGGTCGAGCGCAGCGGCGGGACCCAGCTCTGCGCGTGCTCGCGCGAGCGGCACGCCGCCTGCCGCGGAGCCTCGGTCGGCGCCGCCGGGGTGCGGGCGACGACCTCCAGCGCCATGCGCGCGGGGCTGCCGAACCACGTCACGTGCTCGTGGACGAGGTCGAGCTCGAGCTCGTAGGCGCCCGGCCGGCGTGGCGCGCGGACCGCGAGCGCGACGCGCGACGTCGCCCCCGGCGCGACGCTCTCGGGCAGCAGCAGGCGCTCCTCGGCGAAGACGTCGCCGGAGGGGCCGATCCAGCGCAGGCCGACGCGCACCGGCGGGCCCGCGCCCTCGCCGGCCGACCAGCGCTCGCCGCCGCGGTTGCGCACGCGGGCGGCGATCGACAGCCAGGCTCCCGGGGGAGCGGTCTCGCGCGGGCGCAGGAGCTCGATCGTGCCCCGATGCGTCGTGGCGTGAGCGGGACGCGCGGCGCTGAAGCGGTCGCGCGCCCCGAGGTCGATCCGCTCGACGCGCGCCGCCCGCAGGCGCCGCCGCCGCGGCGCCGCGACCCGCCCGGCCGCGACCGCGTCGACGAGCGCGCGGTCGGCCGCGGGGACGCTCTCGAGCTCGAGGCCGGGCACGTCCTCGGGCGTGTAGTGCAGGTTGATCGGGCGGCCGTGCGCGAGCAGGCCCGGCCGCCGCGCCTCGTAGGCGTCGCGCTTGGCGCGGCGGGCGTCGGCGCCGGCGAGCAGGAGGTCGGCGTGATAGATCGGCGCCTCCGCGCAGCGGCGCTCGCCCAGCACCTCGATCGGCTCGTGCAGCCGCCCGGGAAAGCGCCACAGCCCGGGCACGTTGCGCAGCAGCCGCGTCTGCAGGTCGCCGCCCCAGGGCGCGGACGCGATGAAGCGGCCGCTGTCGCCGTGCAGCCAGCGGCGCGGGAAGGCGATCTGGCTGGGGCCGCGCTCGGCGAGCACCGCCGGCAGGTCGTCGAGGAGGGCGCGGCTCGGGACCTCGTCGTCCTCCAGCCACAGGACCCAGTCGCCGCGGCACTCGTGCAGCAGCCAGCCGAGGTGGCGGTTCAGCGGCGCGGGCTCGACCTCGAAGCGGCGGTCGGCGAGGCCGGCGCAGCGGCCGAGGATGTCCGGGTCGCCGGTGCGGTCGGCGGCGAGCACGATCTCGTCGGCGAGCGGGCGCATGAGCGCGAGCAGCGCCCGCACCCGCGTCGCGGGCTTGCGCGCGAGCAGGCACAGCGACAGCGACGCGGCCACCGCGGCACCGTACCGGTCGCTCGGACCGGACCGCGCTCAGGTCAGCGAGATCGCGCGCGGCAGGGTGAACGTCGGGAACGTCTTGCGGTTGCGCGTGGACTTGCGCACGCGCGTGCTCAGGCGGTAGACGGTCGCCAGCGCATCCTCGGGCGCGTCGACCGTGATCCGGAACGTGCCGTCGCGGCGCGGGCGCACCCGCCCGACGGTCTCGCTGCGCTTGCAGGAGATGCGCCGCCTGACCGTGATCGTCCGGACCGGCCTGCCCAGCGGCCGCACGACGCGCCCGCTCAGCGTGACCCTGCCGCGCGACGCGCGCGCCGCGCGCAGCACCATGCGCCGGTGCAGCTTGAGCGACAGCGAGCGCTCGCGGCCGATGACCGCCTGGTAGCGCGCCTTGTTCGTGCGCCGCAGCCGCTTGGCGGGCAGGCGCGCGCTGGCGCTGAAGCCGCCCTCGGGCCGCACCGTCGCGCGCGCGACCGTCCGCCCGGTGTGGGTGAAGCGGATCCGCACGCGCCGGCCCGCGAGGCTGCGGTCGGCGACGCCGAGCAGCCGCACGCGCCCGCCGCGCTCCTGCACGTCGGTCAGGACGAGCCGCCGCTTCGTGCAGCCGAGCACGAGGTCGGAGGCCTCGAGCTCGCCGGGGTCGATGGCCGGCGCGTCCGCCTCGACGGTGGGCTCGTCGCAGGCGCCGCTCACGCCGACGAGCGCGTCGCCGACGACGAGGTCGGCGACGCTCTGGCCGGCGATCGAGACCTCCACCCGCGGGCCGCTCTGGTGCAGCCCCCCGAGGCTGCGCGCCTGCGCGCCCGGCGTCACCTTGACGCGCGCGAGCGTTCCCGGCACCGCGATCGCCGGCAGGCCGTCGAGGACCGCTCGCACAGCGGTCTGCAGCAGCGGGCCGGTGACGGGGGCGGTGAAGCTCAGGCCCGGCGGCAGGGCGATGGTCGCCAGGTCGACGTCCGAGGGGTCGATGCTGCTCGTGTCGACGAGCGCGAGGGTCCGGTCGATCGGCGCCCCGGCGGGCACGGGCAGCCCGGCGACGGTCACGCCGATCACGCTCGAGCTGCCGCTCAGGCTCGGCACGCCGTCGCGGCAGGTCGCCTCGGCGCCGGCGAGCGCGCCCTGCACGCGCAGCAGCTCGGCGGTCGGCAGCTGCCCGGCGGGCAGGAGCGCCTGCAGCGCGGGGCGCAGGTCGAGCGTGATCGAGGCCGTGCCGCCGAGCAGCGTCTGCAGCAGGCCCGTGATCGGGACGGCGACGCTGCCAAGCGCGTCGGGGATGCCGGCCGTGGGCAGCGTGATCGGCAGCGTCGGCAGCGACAGCACGCGCAGGTCCGCAAGGCCGCCGGCCGCGAGGGCGGTCTGCCCGCCGTCGGGTCCGCCGAAGGTCGTCGTCGCGACGACGGCGCCCGCGCTGAGCGGCGCGGGCAGCGGCGCGGAGAGGCCGCCGGACGCCGTTCGGCACTCCGCCGCGCCGCGGTTGGCGACGACCGGCTCGACGAGGGCGCCGCCGAGCACCGTGCCGCGCGCCGCGCTGGCCTGGCAGCCGAAGGACGCGGCCTGGGCGGCGGGCGTCGCGATCGCGACGAGCAGGGCGGTCGCGACCGCGAGGATCGCGGGACCGGCGTGGGAGGATCGGGCGAGACGCACGAGGTTCCTACGAGCTCGCATCGACCGCCCGCGCGCAGACCTTGAGCCCGCTGTTCGCCCGCCGACGTCGAGCCCGACGCGGGGCGCAGGCTCCCCGTAGGGTCAGGTCTTCACGAGCGGGCGGTCACGCGCCCATGGCGAAAGGACTCACATGACGCAGGCGCAGCTCGACCCTTCTCACATCATGCAGGTGGGAACGGGCTTCTGGCCGTCGAAGGTCGTGCTCTCGGCCGTCGAGATGAAGCTCTTCACCCATCTCGGGCACGGGCCGCTCACGGGCGCCGAGGTCGGTGAGCGGCTAGGACTGCACGAGCGCGGCATCTGGGACTTCCTCGACACGCTCGTCGCGCTGGGGATGCTCGATCGCGATGGCGACGGGCCCGGCGCGCAATACGCCAACACGCCCGACGGCGCGGCGTTCCTCGACACGCGCAGCCCGGCCTACATCGGCGGGATCCTCGAGATGATGAACGCGCGGCTGTACGGCTTCTGGGGCGACCTGACCGAGGCGCTGAAGACCGGAGAGCCGCAGAACGAGATCAAGCACACCGGCAAGCCGATGTTCGCCGAGCTCTACAGCGACCCGGACCGCCTGGAGCAGTTCATGGGGGCGATGGCCGGCATCTCGGCGGGCAACTTCCACGCGCTCGCCGAGGCGTTCGACTTCTCGCGCTACGAGACCGTCTGCGACGTCGGCGGGGCGACCGGGCAGCTGTGCTCGATCCTCGCGGCGCGCCACCCGCACCTGCGCTGCACGACGTTCGACCTCCCCGTCGTGGCGCCGATCGCCGAGCGGGCCGTCGCGGCCGCCGGGACGAGCGATCGCGTGACGGTCGCGTCGGGCGACTTCCTCGAGGACCCGCTGCCCTCCGCGGACGTCATCACGATGGGCCTCATCCTGCACGACTGGAACCTCGAGAAGAAGATGCACCTCATCCGAGCCGCCTATGACGCGCTCCCCGAGGGCGGAGCGTTCATCGTCGTCGAGAACCTCATCGACGACGCGCGGCGCGAGAACGCCTTCGGGCTCATGATGTCGCTGAACATGCTCATCGAGTTCGGCGACGCGTTCGACTACACCGGCGCGGACTTCGAGGGCTGGTGCCGGGAGGTCGGCTTCCAGCGCGTCGAGGTGCTGCCGCTCGCCGGGCCGGCCAGCGCCGGGATCGCCTACAAGTAGGCCGCGGCGAGCCGGCCGGCGGGCGGGCGGTCCCGGCCGGCCGGCTCGCCCGTCAGGCGAGCGGCGGCATGCGCGGGCTGCCGGGTCGCCGGCCGGCGACGGCGGCGTCCGCCACGAGCGACACGTGCCGCGCGGCATGATCGCGGCCACTCGCCGTCGAGCCGGGCGTGACCGGGGCGGGCGGGCCCGGCGGGCGCACGGCGGGCCGCGCGCGCAGCGCCGTTGCGGCGAGCGCGGCCATGCCGAGGCCGAGCGCGCCGACGCCGATCCCGGAGACGACGAGCACGGCCTTGGAGACGTCGGCCGTGGCGGGCGCGAACGCCTCGCCGAGCGCGCCGACGAGCATGAGGACGCCGATGATGCCGGTCCCGATCGCGCCGGCGATCGCCCAGCCGCCCTCGATGCGCAGCGCGAGCAGCGCGAGCGCCAGGACGACGAGCGTCACGCCCGGCGCCGTGATCGCCGTGCCGCGCGAGACGAGCTCGGCGGCGGCGTCGGTGCCGGCGGCGCCGAACTGGGAGGGAAGGTTCGCGATCACCGCGATCGGGATGAGCACGACGACTTCGAGCACGAGCACGGCGACGCCATAGACGAACAGCCGGTCGCGGGCGGTCATGGTGGTGCGAGCGGTCATGGGGTCCTCTTGTCGGGTCGGTCGGTCGGGTTGGGTTGGGGAAGGGGTCACGGGCGCAGCACGCGGAAGCTGCGCGCGATCGGCTGGGAGACGTTTCCGGCGCCGTCGCGGGCGCGTAGGACGAGGCGGTAGCGACCCGGCCGCAGGCCGTGCGTGGCCAGCCGCACCCTGCGCGCGCCGCGTCCGGCGGCGGCCGTCGCGCGTCGCACGACCCGCCGGCCGCGGTGGATCGAGAGCGTGAGGCGCGCGGGCTCGGACAGGCGCAGCAGCACCGTGGAGCCGCGCCGGGCCGCGAAGGCGGCGGGACGCAGCCGGACGCCGGCCAGCCGCGGCGGATCGACGTCGCCGCCCCGTCCGGCCGGGCTCCGGCCGGCGCCGGCGCCGGCGCCGCCGCCGGCGGATCCACCGCCGGCGGCGGGCGCGCCGGGTTCCGCGCCGGGCCGTAGGCGGGGGCCCGGCAGGAGGGGGGCGGGGCTGAAGTCCGGCTCGGAGGCGCCGGGGATCGCGAGGCCGCCGGTGATCGCCGCGCAGTCCGCGAGCGAGGCCGGCACGTTGGCGATCCAGACGCCGTCGGGCTGGCCGAAGGCCAGGCGGGACCCGTCGGCCGACCAGCTCACCCCGGAGACGGGCTGGCCGCGGTCCAGCGCGCAGGCGACCGTCGGCGGGTTGGGCCGGGGGCGAGTGGGGTCGAAGTTGTCGTACGGCGGGCCGTCGTCGGTCCAGGGCTGCCCGTTGGTCGAGTACAGCAGCAGCCGCGTCGGGCCCGTGACGACGTCGCCGTGCGCGACGACGAGCTTGGACAGGTCGCGCGTGAGCTCGAGCCGGGCGATCGCCCAGGCGCGCTGGTAGTCGTTATACCAGCGCTGCAGCGCGCTGTTGTCGCCGCCGGCGACGTACGTGCCGACCTGCGCGTGGTCGGCGACGAGCAGGCGGTTCGTGCGCCCGATCCAGGAGGGCGCCCGGTAGGCCCCGGCCTCACGCCCCGTGGGGTCGGTGAAGCGGTCGGCGGCGGTGACCGTCGCGTGCGCCCGCGTGTCGATGCGCAGGCAGTTGCAGCCCGGGTCGTACCAGCTCGTGCGCTGCAGGAACCAGTAGGCGATGGCGCTGCCGTCGGGCGAGACCTGCGGATCGAAGGGCCCCTCGAACGTGCCGGAGTTCGGGCCCGAGCCGATGACGGCGAAGCGCGAGAGCACCTCGCCGTTCTGGCGCATCCGCACGAGGTCGCCGGCGCCGTGCGTGGCGACGATCGTGCCGTCGTCGGCCATCGACGGCGAGCCGTAGCGCCCGCCCGCGGTGACGCGCACCTGGCCCGACCCGTCCGCCTCGGCCAGCCAGACGTCGCCTGACCTGATGAACACGAGGCTGTCGGCGAGCGCGGCACCGGGCGCGGCGAGCGCGGCGAGCGCGGCGAGCGCGGCGAGCAGAGCGGTGCGGCGCAGGCGCCGCGCGGCCGCGCCGGCGCCGGCGCGGGTACGGTGGCCGACAACGTGCGGCAGGTGCGGCGCGGCCGCGCCGGCGCGGATGCGGTTGCGGGAGCGGATGCGGTGCGGCATGCGCCGATCATGCGCCCGGCGCGTGCCCGCGCGCATCGGGCAGGTGCCCTATCTCGCGGCTGGTCCGGCCCCCTGCTCGCGGACGGCGTGGGCGGCGGCCTCGGCGCGGTTGCGCGCGCCGACCTTCATGAGGATGCGGCTGACGTGGTGGCCCGCGGTCTTGCGGCTGATGAACAGCCGCTCGGCGATCTCGGGGTTCGTGAGCCCGTCCGCCAGCAGGGCCAGGACCTCCTGCTCGCGCGCCGTCAGCGCGCCGGCGGTCCGCGCCCGCACCCGGCCGTGCGCGCCGTGCTCGCGCAGCAGGGCCGCGGCCGCGTCGGCGTCGGCGGACGCGCCGAGCCGCTCGAAGAGGTCCAGCGCGGCGCGCGCCTGCTGCGTCGCGGGCGCCGAGCCGCGCGCCGCGAGCGCGCGCGCCAGCGCCAGCCGCGCGCGGCCCTCCTCCAGCGGCATGCCCAGCCGCTCGAAGATCTCCAGCGCCGACTCGAGGTGCGCCGCCGCTCCGTCGTCGCCCGCGGCGGCGGCGATCTCCGCCGCGGCGACCTCTGCGCGCGCGGTCACGTGCTCCTGCCCGAGCCGGCGAGCGGCGTCGGCGAGCTCCCCGGCGGCGGCACGCGCGCCGCCGGCGTCGCCCGCCGCCAGGCGCGCGCGGACGAGCAGCGCCAGCAGCGGCACGCCGGCGGGGTTGCGCGGCCCGAGCACGTCGAGGCGCCGCTCGGCCAGCTCGACCGCCGCGGATGGGTCGCCGCGCGCGAGCGCGAGCGCGATGACGGCCGGCTGCGCGACCGCGTCGTCCTCGTGGCCCGCGAGCAGGCGGGCGGCCTCGTCGATCCGGCCCTGGCGGATGCGCAGGTCGGCGAGGCCGGCGAGCGGGATGACGTCGCGGTCGCGCTGGTTGCCCGCGAACGTCCGCCGCGAGGCCAGCAGCTCGGCCTCCGCGCGCTCCCAGTCGCCCATCGTCGTGAGGACCTCTCCGTAGTACGCGCGGCACAGCCCCGACAGCGGCGTGAAGCGGCGCTGCTCGGTGAACTCGATGACGCGCCGGCACCAGTCCGAGGCGCGCTCGAGGTCAGCCAGGCGCTCGCAGGCGGTCAGCATCTGACAGCAGGCGTCGCCGATCGCCCACGGATCGGTCGCCTCGCCGGCCATCGCGGCCGCCATCGCGGCGTCGAGCGCGGTCATCCCCTCGGCGACGCGCCCCTGGCCGATGTGCGCGAGGCCGACCTGGCAGAGCGCGCTGACCTCGAGGTCGAGGTCGTTCGCCGCGTGGGCGAGGTCGAGCGCGCGGTTGGCGTGGACCTCGGCGACGGCGGGATCGGAGGCCCACTTCGCGCGGCGGACCTCGAGGTGGCCGTGGTCGGCGTTCTCCGGCAGCCCGTGGAGCATCCGCTGGGCTCGCGCGAGCCAGCCGTTGGCGATCGACGCGCCGCGCGCGTCCTCGACGGCGAGCCAGAGGGCGACGCGCGCGGCCGCGCGGTGCTCGCCGCTGCGGGCATAGGCGGCGTAGGCCTCGGTACGGCGGGCGACGGAGCCCGGCAGGTCGCCGAGCCACCAGTGCGCCTGGCCGAGGCGGTCGAGCAGATCGGCATCGCCCGGGCACCGGGCGAGCGCGGCGGTGCACACGTCGCGGGCGCGCTCCCAGTCGGCGCAGGCGAGGGCGGCGTCCGCGTCGGCGAGGATCGGGTTGCCCGCAAGCTCCTGCACGGCCACAGGATGCCAGGACCGCCGGACCCGCGTGCGGTGCGAGCGCGCCCGGCCCGCCGCCGCGCTCAGCGACGCCGGCCGAGCCAGTTCGCGGTGACCGCGACCTCCTCGAAGCCGGCGCGCAGGATGTTGCGGTACGAGTCGCTCGGGCGGTCGCCGGTGCGCTCACCGGTCTCCGTGACGAGCATGTCGCAGCCGAGCTCGGCGGCGCGCCGGATGCGCGCCGCGAGCAGCGCGGTCTGCGCGCCCCTGCCGCGCGCCTCCTCCAGCGACCCGGCGAGGCCGAGGTAGCCCGTGGCGCCGGTGACGTAGAGGCCGGCCGCGGCGGCGGGCCGGTCGCCGTCGTAGGCGATCCAGCAGTGCCACCCAGCCTCGGGAGCGCGGGCAAGGCGCGGCTCGAGCGCCGGCGGCAGGCCGTAGCTCGCGCGGACGACGCGCGCGAACGCGGCGGCGTCCGCGGCATCGGACGTCTGGGCGAGCCGCAGCGCCGTGTCGGCGGGCGGCGGTGCCTCGACGCTCCGGCGGAAGGTCATCCAGCCCCAGCCGGGCTCGAGGCCGCGCTCGCGCAGCCAGCCGGGCAACTGCGCCGGCGCCGCGTCCGGCGTCACCGCGACGTAGAAGCCGGCCGCCCCGGCGAGCGCCGCCAGCGCCTCGTCGACGTCGGCCTCCGTCGCCGGCCGCTCGACTCCGAGGCCGACGGCGCGGTTGAGCATCGGCGAGCCGCGCGCCTCGGGCATCGTGAGGACGCTGGCGCCGCCGGCGGCAGTCACGCACGAGATCGCGCCCTGCGCCTCGAGCGCGGCGCGCTGCTCGCGCGTCAGGCCTGAGTCGCCGGCCGTGGGCGCGGGGTTCTCGCTCACCGGTATGCCGCCTTCGGCGCGCGGTCGTCCGACAGCGAGGCGCGCGAGCGCATGACGAGCGCCTCGATCGCATCGGCGAGGTGCTCTCGGTCGATGTTGTAGTCGCCGCGCTCGACGCGGATGCGGTGCGCCTCGAGGAGCACGTCGGCGTGCGTGTGGCCGGCCGGCGGCTCGAAGCGGTAGGAGGCCAGTTCGATGAGCAGCCCGAGCGGGTCCTCGAAGTAGATCGAGTCCATGAAGCCGCGGTCCTTGACGCCGCTGTGGGCGATCGCCCGCTCGTCGAGCCGCTGCACCGCCTGGGCGAACGTCGCCTGCGAGAGCGCGAACGCGAGATGGTGCACGCAGCCGGGATCGGTCGCCGTGCGCTGCGGGTCGGCCGCGCGCTCCTCGTTCGTGAAGACCGTGATGAGCCGCCCGTCGCCCGGGTCGAAGTACAGGTGGCTCTCGGCCGGGTTGTCGAGGTTGGGCTGCTCGAAGACGAACGGCATCCCGAGCACGCCCTCCCAGAAATCGATCGACGTCTGCCGGTCGGCGCCGACGATCGTGATGTGGTGGACGCCCTGGCTCTGTAGCTTGCGCATATGGCAAAGCCTCGCACGCCGCGCTCGCCGCGTGGGAGGCGATGCGCGTGTCAGCCGGCGAACAGCAAGGGGATTGCCGGCCCCCGCCCCCTGTTAGACCGGGGGGTCAACGCAGAAACCAGGGAGGGGTACACATGAAGCTTCGACTTCCAGGGCCGTCCATCGTCATCGCGATCATCGCGCTCGTCATGGCCAGCGCGGGAAGCGCCGTCGGCGGGAGCCTGATCACGAGCAGCAAGATCAAGAACGGCACGATCCGCGCCGCCGACATCAAGAAGGGCTCGATCACGTCCAACCGACTCTCCAAGGGCACGCAGCGGCTGCTGCGCTCCAAGGGCAAGGGCGGCTCCAGCTCGACCCGCGTGGCCTACGAGGCGATCCGCAAGGCCGGGCCGGAGAACCAGCCGGCGAACGTCGTCGTCAAGGTCGCGTCGCTGACCGTGCCCGCGGGCGCCTACAGCGTGCAGGCCAACACGATCATGACCGCCTTCGCCGGCGAGACGAACCTCATCGAGGCGCTGACGGGCGCCAACGGCTCGCTGAACGGCACCTGCACGCTCGACACCGGGGGGCCGACGCAGTCCTCCATGGGCACGATCATCGTCAACGACCGCCAGACCCCGACGACGATGTCGATGCAGATGACCCGCACGGTCGGCGCGTCGACCGAGTTTCACGTGCAGTGCTCGGCGGGCGCGCCGTGGCGTCTGTCGGAGACCTCGATCATCGCGACGCCGATCGACCGCATCGAGCTGACCGAGACGACCGGCTGACGGCCCGGGCCCCGCCGCGCCGCGGCGGGGCCCGGTCCATCGCCGCGGGTCCGCGTCGAGGAGCCTCGACGGAGGCCGACCGCCTCGCAGACGGTCGCGCTCGAGCGGCTTCTCGCGCCTTGCGCCGAGGGCCCGGGAGGCTCGGCCACCGCGGTGCCGTCCAGACCGGCGCGTAGCGTCCCGTCCATGCTGTTGACGCTCCTCGCGCAGGGCGACGTCGCCGACGCCTCGAAGGCCGCCGTCGCGGAATCCGGCATCGGCGCGGTGACGTCGGAGCAGTGGATCCTCGCCGGCGCGCTCGTCGTCGCGTCCGTCGTCGTCGCGGTCATCGCGCGCAAGGCGGTCGCGGCGGCCCTGGGCCGGACCGGCGTGGCGCCGGCCCTCGCCGGCCTGCTCGGCAGGTTCGCCGGCTACCTCGCCGTCATCGTCGGCATCTTCTACGCGCTGGCGACCGTCGACGTGCGCGTCGGGCCGCTGCTCGGCGCGCTCGGCATCGGCGGCATCGCGCTGGCCTTCGCCCTGCAGGAGATCCTGTCCAACCTCGTGTCCGGGATCCTGCTGCAGCTTCGGCGCCCGTTCGTCGCGGGCGACCAGATCGTCACCGGCGATCACGAGGGCGTCGTCGAGGACGTCGACCTGCGGGTCGTCCGGCTGCGCACGTTCGACGGCGAGACGGTGTACATCCCCAACGCGCAGGTCCTGCAGAACCCGATCACGAACTGGACGACGACGCCGATGCGGCGCACGACGCTGCTCGTCGGCGTCGCCTACGACGACGATCTGCGCGGCGCCCAGCGGGCGATCCTCGACGCGGTCGGCTCGGTGGAGGAGATCGAGGTCGCACCCGAGCCCGAGGCCTTCGTCTTCGAGTTCGGCGACAGCTCGATCAACTTCGCCGTGCGCTACTGGCACAGCGCGCCGGTCGTCGACATGTGGCGCGCGCGCGACGCGGTCGCGCAGGCGATCAAGCGCAGGCTCGACGACGAGGGCTACTCGATCCCGTTTCCGCAGCGCACGCTGTGGTTCGGGCCCGGGTCGACCCAGCTCGAGGTGCGCGACGGCATGCCGGGCCCCGACCGGGGCGACTGACCCCGGCCCGCGCGGGCGCCGGCCCGCGCCGCCGGAGGCCCGCGAGCGTGTGGGAGGATCGGCCCATGGGCGAGCGCGCCGGACGGGGGCTTCGGTTGCGGGAGCGAGAAACGGAGCTGGCGGCCGTGCTCGCGGCTCTCGACACCGCGGCCGGCGGGGCCGGCTCGCTCGTGCTCGTCGAGGGGCCGGCCGGGATCGGGAAGACGCGGCTGCTCGAGGCGGCCGCGACGACCGCCGCCGCCCGGGGGTGGCTCGTGCTCCGCGCGCGCGGAGGGCAGCTCGAGCGCAGCGACCCGTACGGCGTCGTGCGCCAGCTGCTCGAGCGCGAGCTGTCGCTCGGAGACCCGCGGCGGCGCTCCAAGCTGCTCGACGGCGCCGGCGGCCACGCCGGGCGCGCGCTCGGGATGGACGGCGCGCCGGCCGCGGACGAGTTCGCCGTCCTGCACGGGCTGTACTGGCTCGTCGCCGGGCTGTCGGCACAGCGTTCGCTGCTGCTCGTCGTCGACGACCTGCACTGGGCCGACGCGGCGTCGGTGCGCTTCGTGGCCTACCTGGCGCGACGGCTCACCGACCTGGGGGTCGTGCTGGCGGTCGCCGCCCGCCCGCGCGAGCTCGCAGACGAGATCGCGGCGCGCACGCTGCTCGCGGCGCCGGCAGCGCCCGATGCGGTGATCCTGCGTCCCGCTCCACTGAGCCTCGACGGCACGTCGAGGCTGCTCGGCGATCTGCTTCCCGAGGCGCCGGACGCCGCCCTGTGCGACGCCTGTCTCGAGGTCACCGGCGGAGTTCCGTTCTACGTCCGGGAGCTCGCGACGGCGTTGATCTCCGACGGGGTGGCCGGACGACCCGGTGGCGCCGAGCGGGTCGTCGGCCTGACGACCGAGACCGTCGCGCGATCGGTGCTGCTGCGCCTGGCGGGTGAGACGCTGCCGGTCGCCGAGATCGCGGCCGGTGTCGCGGTGCTCGGCGAGGGCTCCACGGTGCGCGAGGTCGCCGAGGTCGCGGGCATCGATCTCGAGACGGCCGAAGCGGGCATCGCCGCGCTCGTGCGTCGCGAGGTGCTCGCCTCCCAACTTCCGTTGTCGTTCGCGCATCCGATCGTCCGCAACGCGGTGCTCGAAGACTTGCCGGCGGTCCGGCGCGCGGCGCTGCACGCGCGCGCGGCCGAGCTGCTGGCGCGCGGCACGGCGCCCCCGGAGCGCACGGCCGGACACCTGCTGCACGTCGAGCCGGGCACCCACGCCGACGCTGCCGCGATCCTGCTGGCCGCGGGTGAGACCGCGCTGGACCGCGGGGCCCCGGGCGAGGCCGTGCGCTTCCTGCGCCGCGCGCTGGGCGAGGGTCCCGGCGGCGGGGTGCTCGCCGCCGTGCTCGCGCGGCTGGGGGCGGCGGAGTACCTCGCGGAGCCGGGCGATCCGGCGGCGCTCGTGCACCTGCGCTCGGCGATCGAGGCCACGGCCGACCTACCGGCGCGCGCGGCGCTGTGGCTGTTCCTCGCACGCGCGACGCAGATGACCTCCGTCGCGGCCTGCGTCGCCGTCCTGGAGGAGGCGATCGCGTCGCTGCCGGACCTGCGCGGCGAGCCGCTCGAGCGCCTGCGCGGCGAGCTGGCCTGGCACGCGGCGACGCACCCGGCCACGGCCCAGGTCTGCGACCGGTTGACGGCGGGGCTGCGCGAGCCGGCCGGTTGCGGGCCGGCCGAGCGGCTGCGGCTCATCTCGCTGGCGCTGCGCGAGGTGCGCCGCGTCGGCAGCGCGCAACGCGCCGTGGCCCTGTGCCGCCGCGCGCTGGACGGCGGGGCGCTCGTCGCCCACGAGGGCGCCGACACGACGTCGCTCTACCAGATGGCCTATCACCTCACGTTCGCCGACGCCTACGACGACGCGTACGCGACGATGACGGCCGCGCTCGCCGAGGCGCAGGCGCGCGGCTCGACGTGGGGGATGTGCGCCGCGTCGGCGACGCGGGCCTGGGTGGCCTATCGCGCCGGCGACCTGCTCGGCGCCGAGACGGATGCACGACGGCCGTTCGCGTCGGCATCGCTGCCGCCGCTGGCGGAGCCGTTCTCGCGTGGCTGCCTCGCGCTGGTGCTCGTCGAGCGCGACGAGCTCGAGGAGGCCGAGGCGATCCTCGCCGGCGTGCCCGGGGGCGTCGACGGCGCGGTCGTCATCCACGCGGCGCATGCCTTCGTCGCCCGCGGCATGCTGCGGCGCGCGCAGCGCCGCCACGAGGACGCGCTGGCGGACTTCCTGGCCTATGGCGAACGGGCGGTCGCCGTCGGCTGGGACGGCCCCGCGATCGCCTGGCGCGCAGAGGCGGCCGAGCTGCTGGCGCCGCTCGGCCGTGTCCCGGAGGCTCGGCGACTCGTGGCCGAGCAGCTCCGGCTGGCCCGCCGCTGGGGCGCGCCGACCGGGCTGGGCGTCGGCCTGCGCGCTGCCGGCGTCGTCGAGGGAGGCGAGCGCGGCGTGCAGCTGCTGCGCGAGGCCGTGCAGGTCCTGGCCGGCTCGCCGTCGCGCCTGGAGCACGTGCGCGCCCTGCTGGCCTTCGGAGCGGCGCTGCGGCGGGCGGGATCGCGCCGCGAGTCCTGCGACGTGCTGCGCGAGGCCGCGGAGGTGGCCCGCGGCTGCGGCGCGCTGCGGCTCCTCGAGCTGGCGCGCCTCGAGCTTCTGTCCTCGGGCGCCCGGCCTCGACGCCTGCAGTTCAGCGGAGTGGAGTCGCTGACCGCCGCCGAGCGTCGCGTCTGCGAGATGGCGGCCGACGGGCTGTCCAACCGCGAGATCGCGCAGACCCTCTACGTCAGCGCCAAGACGGTCGAGAACCAGCTCGGCCACGCGTACGTCAAGCTCGGGATCCGGTCGCGGACGGCGCTCGCGCGTGCGCTCGCCGGAGTCGGCGAGGAGGAGGCAGGAGGTGAACGCGTGCGCGAGCCGGGAGCCGGCGGCGAGGAGCAGGCGGCGGGGTGAGAGCGCCCGCGCCGGGGCCGGCGGCGACGAGAAGATAGGGGGGCGATCCTCATGCGCCGGGCCGCGTCGTCGCCGATCATCGGCGCATGATCGAGCCAAGGCTGATCACCCTGCACCTGCTGCTCGATCCCGCCGCCGAGCGGCCCGAGGGCGAGATCGAGGCACCGGACGGAGCGTCGGTGACGTTCTCCGGATGGCTCGAGTTCTCGTCGGCGGTCGAGCGGATGCGCCGCGCCGCCGCCCCGGGGCGTGCCGCCCGCGGAACCTGAGCCACGGCGCGCCGAGCCGTGCCGCACGTCCGGCGAGGCTCGGCGCCGCGCATCGCGCGTGCGCGTCAGTCCAGCGCGTTGCGATGGGCGATGCGCAGGATCTCCCGTGCGTTGGGCGTGTAGGTGTTGTTGTCCGAGTTGAACGTCACGTATGCCGCCACGTGGTCGGGCAGCACCACGAGCTGGCTCCCGCAGCCGCCGCAGGCGCCGTTCTTGCGCCAGTACTCGCCGAGCCCGCCGTCGGCCAGGCTCGGCGAGCCGAGGATGTCGAAGCCGAGGTAGCCGGACTTCATCTGCGCGTAGGCGGCCCGGGTGACGATCCGCCCGCTGTCGATCGCTCCGAGGAACTCTCCGTATTCCCGCGCGCTCGTGCGCAGCGAGCCCGAGCCCGCGACCAGATACGAGTCGTCCGCCGGGAGCGCCTTGCGCGCCGAGGTCGGGAAGTCGTACCACCACGCGTTGTTCGAGGTCCGGTACCTGAAGTCCGCGAGGATGCCGTACCTGCGGAGCACCGAGACCGTGTAGTTGCGAAAGACCCGCGAGAAGCGCTCGTTGCGCTTGCTCGTGTTCTTCACCGCCGCGAAGTAGGCGGTCATCTTCACCTTCTGGATGAGGAACGGCAGGAGCACGCGCATCGCCGCGAAGTGGATGTTGTGGTACTCGGCCGCGGCAGCGGGGTTCGTGTCCGGGCGGGTGCGGCCCCTCTCGAAGGCCTGCTTGAGGCAGTCGTAGGGATCGTTGGCGCACAGCGTCTTGCCCGCGTAGTAGAGCTGCGCCGTGTGGTCGAGCAACTGCCGGAACGTGAGCCGCCGCACGCCCGGGCCGCGCTTCCACCCCGCGGGCAGGTAGCTCGCGACGCGCTCGTCGACCGTCTTGCCGCGCGACTGCAGCGCGCGCATGACGAGCGCCGCCGTCACGAGCTTGCCGGTGCTGCCGCCGTCGTTCTCGGTCGTCGGGCCGAACGGCCGGCGCGCCTGCCTGCCGACGCGCAGCCGGCGCCAGCCGCCGCCGTCTTGGCGCACGACCTTGCCGTCCTTCACGATGGCGAACCCGAAGCCGGTCACCTTGCCGAGAAACGCCTGCTTGATCGCCGCAGCCATCTCGTCGAGGTCGACGCGGTAGTCCGGCTCGAGCCCGCGAGCGTAGGTCTGCGCCGAACCCTGGACGCGCTGCTCGACGGCGGTCTCGCGCAGGTTGTTCGCCGAGAGCGCCCCGAACGTCCCGATCTGCTCGCGCGTCCCCTTGGGAACGTCCCACCACTCGCCCAGGATCGCGCCGCCGTCGGCGCGCGCGCCGACGAAGACCGACGCCCAGAGGGGACGCACGCCGGCCTTGTGCGATGCCTCGGTGACCCAGACGACCGAGCCGCCCGACTCGCGGACGTAGCTGCGGCTGCCATCGGTCCCGGCGAACGCGCCGTCGAGGTCGGTCGCCGAGATCGACTGGAAGCCCGCTTCGCGCGCGCCGGGCCACGGGACGTTCTCAGCCGGGAAGGCGTCGAACGTCGTGGCGCCGACGGGCCCGCCGGCTGCCACCGTCAGCCGCGCCCCGCCGTGCGAGATCGCGAGCGTCAGCGGACCGGAGCCAGTGCGGGCGCCCTTGGCGACGTCCCAGAACGTGCCCGTGATGCTCGCTCCGTCGGCGGAGCGCTCGCCGTGGAACACGAACGCGTAGTCCTTGCCCGCCGATGGATGCTCGCCGAAGCCGACGATCCTGGCGCCGACGACGCGCTGGTAGTAGGCCGAGCCGTCGTCGCCGCGGTAGATCCCCTGCAGCGCCGCCGGCGGGACCACGGCTGGAGGCGTTCCGAGCGGAGGCGGGGGAGGAGGCGGTGGCGGTGTGGGCGGCCCGCCGATCTGGGCGGCTGCGGGGGCCGCGAGCGAGAGCATGGACAGTACGGCGATCGCGGCGCTTCGTAGCATCGGGGCCTCCCGGTCGTCCTTGGCCCGGCTCATGCTGCGCGCCGCGCCATCGCTGCGCATGAGGGACCGCCCCTCATATCCGAACCACCGGGCGCCGCGCTCGGACCGGCGCCGCGCCGATCGCGTGCGCGGACGGGGGGTGCGGTTACCTCGGGCTCGAGCGGCAGCTCGCGCTCTTGCCAGGCGCGCCGGCGCAGCTTCACAGCCGCCGCGAGGAGCGCGAACCTGTCGTGGCCATGAGCGCCCGCGCGTCGCCGCCCGGCCGAGGTTCTCACGCGCGGGGCGTCGTCGGCGTGCCTGGCGCCTGCGGGCCGGGGGCGATCTCGGCGTGGCGCTCGACGTCGTCGAGGTCCTCCGCGGCGCGATGGGCCAGCACGGCGAGCGTGCCGAGCGTCCGCTCCAGGCGCCTGCGCAGCCAGCGCCGGCCCCCGAGCTTCATCGCCAGGCGCACGAGGACCGCGCGCGACTCGATCTGGGCGGCGAGGTCGACCTCGGTCGTGCCGGGCCCGGGGCTGAGGATCCAGGTGAGCCACGCGGCGTCGCGGCCGCGCAGCGAGACGCGCACCGACACGAGCCGCTCCGTCCGGGCCGGCTCGACGTGCGCTCGCGGACGCAGGCGCGGGTCGATGCCGTCGACGAGCCGCCACTGGCCGGCGGGGTCGGCGAGGAGGGCGCGCAGCGCGGGAGCGCCGGCGGGGATCGTGCGGGTGGCGAACACGGGGGACAGGCCCCAGTTCGCCATCCGGTCGAGCAGGATGAGGAAGGTGAGTTCGAGCATGTCTTGTGAGCGCGGCGGCGCGGCGCCGTCTTACGCGGACGATGGCCGCCGCGGGCGGCGTAAGGTCGCCGGCCGCGCACGCGCCAACAGGGACACAGGCCGCACGCAGACCGCGTCCGGCGACTCGCAGAAGAGAGGTATCCCATGGCAGCCACGACACCGCACCTCGGCGCCTCGACCCACCGCGCCGCACCCGCGAGCACGCGGGCCGACTGGTCGGACTCGCGCTATCAGGCGTTCGCGCTCTTGCGGCTCGCGTTCGCGGTCGCGCCGATCGCCTTCGGCGTCGACAAGTTCTTCAACCAGATGGTCGACTGGCCGGCCTACCTGGCCCCGTGGATCAACAACATCGTCCCCGGCACGGGCCAGGAGCTCATGTACGTCGTCGGCGCCGTCGAGATCCTCGCCGGTCTGCTCGTCGCGATCAAGCCGCGCTACGGCGGATATGTCGTGGCCGCGTGGCTGGGCGGCATCGTCCTCAGTCTCCTGACGTACTCGGGCTTCTACGACATCGCGCTGCGCGACTTCGGGCTCATGCTCGGCGCCCTGACGCTCGCCCGCCTCGCCGCGGCCTACGACCCTCCGCTGCGCCTGCTCAGCGGTCGAACTCGTCGATGACCTCGTTCAGCATGGCCAGCGACGGGCGCCACTCGACGCGCGCGACGGACGCGCGCACGGCTTCGAGGTCGAGCAGGCCGCGCTGCCTGGCCGTGGCGAACATCGCCCGCACCTCGTCGATCGACATGTCCCCGGCGCAGTCGACGATCGTGCGCGCGACGCTCGTGACCGGAATGCCGTCGACGACCGTCACGTCGTCCGGGTGCAGGTGCGGCACGCGATGGATGACGACGCCGTCGATGGTCTCGGGCAGGCGCGGATCGACGTCTGTGCCCGGGATCGTGATGTGAATCGGTGGGTGAGAGCGCATGCCCGCATCCTGCGGCGGCGCGCGTTGCGGTCCAAGACGAAACCGTGACGATTTCGCAACGACTTCGTCACGGAACTGCGCGGGTGCGAGTCGCAGCGCGCCCGCGCCGGCGTCCGCGTCCGCGTCGCGGCGTCGTCGGCGCCGTCCGCGCCGTCCCACGATCGCCGGCGGCCCTGCGACGCGGCGCGTCAGCTGAGGTTGGCTTCGGCGGACTCGGCGAGGAGGACGTCGATCATGTCCGACGTCTGCGGACGGGCGAGGAAGTAGCCCTGCGCGGTATCGCACGTCAGGCGAGCGAGCTCGTCGAGCGTCGCCTCGTCCTCGACGCCCTCGGCGACGACCGCGAGGCCGAGGTTGTGGCCGAGGTCGATCGCCGAGCGGACGATCGCGCTGTCCTCGACGCTGCCCATCATGCTGATGACGAAGCTGCGGTCGATCTTCAGCTCGGCGACCGGGATCTGCTTGAGGTAGGCCAGCGAGGAGTAGCCGGTGCCGAAGTCGTCGATCGCGAGCCGGATGTCCATGGCGTCGAGGTCGCGGAGGATCGACATCGCCCGGTTGGGGTCGTCGATGACCGCGCTCTCGGTGATCTCGAGCGCCAGCAGGTCGGCCGACACGCCATGGCGCGCGAGCGCCTCGCCGACGCGCCGCGGAAGATCGTTGTCGAAGAGGCTGCGAGCCGACAGGTTCACCGAGACGGGAATGTGATGGCCGGCGTCGCGCCAGACGGCGACCTGCCGGAGCGCCTTGGAGAGCACGAGATCGGTGAGCGGCCGGATGAGCCCCGTGTGCTCGGCGACCGGGATGAACTCGTCGGGCGGCACGAGGCCGCGGACGGGGTGCTCCCAGCGGGCGAGCGCCTCCACGCCGCACAGGCGACCGGTGCCGAGCTCGAACTTCGGCTGGTAGTGCAGAAACAGCTCTTCTCGCTCGATCGACCGGCGCAGCTCGGCGACGAGCGCGAGGCGCTCGGCCGCGTAGGGATCGGAGTCGGTCTCGTAGACCGAATAGGGCAGCCGCGACCGCTTGGCCTCGTACATCGCGATGTCGGCGCGCTTGAGCAGGATCGTGACGTCGTCGCCGTGGTCGGGGTAGAGCGCGATGCCCATGCTCCCGGTGACATCGACCTCGATGCCGCTAAGCGCCGCGGGCCGCGTCAGGAGGAAGTCGATGCGCTCGGCGAGCTGGATCGACTCGAGCGGGTCGGAGAGGCCGACCGCGAGGATCGCGAACTCGTCGCCCCCGAGCCTGGCCACGGTGTCGCCGGCGCGCATGGCCCCGGTCAGTCGCTTGGCGACCTCGAGCAGCAGGCGGTCGCCCTCGTCGTGGCCCAGCGTGTCGTTGATCTCCTTGAAGCGGTTGAGGTCGAGGATGAACATCGCGACGTTCAGGCCGGAGCGGCGCGCGTCGTGCACCGCGGTCTGCGCGCGGTCGAGCAGCAGCGTACGGTTGGGAAGGCCGGTGAGGTCGTCGGTCAGCGCGGCGCGGCGCAGCACACGCGCATACGCCCTGAACGTCACGAGACCGACCGTGAAGAACGCCAGGCTGCCGAGCAGCAGCAGGACCGTGCTCGTGTCCGGGGCCCATCCGGCCGCGGCGGCGCTCGCGGGAGCGCTGACGACGACGTGCCAGCGATTCAGGTTCCCCGGCGTGCGCGACAGGCTCCGGACGGCGACGCGCTGCCCGCCGACGGACGCCAGCGCGTCGCGCCGGGCCGGGCCGGTCCGCGCGACCGCGGCGAGCAGCGCGGGGCTGGCCTTGTAGCCGAGCGACCCCCCGCGGCCCTGTGGCCGGCGGCTGTCGAAGACGACGCGCCCGAGCGTGGGGTCGACGACGCGCGTCACGACGCCACGGCCGACCCGGCCGGCGGCCCGCCGGAAGCTGTCGATCGTGACCTCGAAGTGCACGATCGCCCGCGCGGCCCCGCTGCGCCCGGGCAGCCGCGTCGAGTTCGAGATCACCCATTCGTTCGTGTCCGGCGAGACGTACGGCAGCGCCTGATGGACCCGGCCGGCGGGCAGCTTGAAGCTGGCCCCGAAGAACGCGTTTCCGGCCTCTTCGTGCGACAGATCGGAGTGCTTCGCCCAGACGCCGTCGACCACGCGGGCCAGTTCCACGCCGCGGACGTCGATGACGCACGCCTCGCCGATGCTGTCCACGTACAGCCGCTCCAGGTAGTCGAGCGCGGCGTTGGCGTCGTGCCTCTGCCGGTCGATCGAGCGGCCACGCCCCTCGCGCAGCCCCTGGATGGCCGGATTCTGGGCCATGAGCAGGATGACCGATCGCGCCCGCCCGAAGTACTCGTCGAGTGCCTGGGTCTCGGCCTGCGCGACGCTCGCCAGCCCGCGGTCGGCGCTGTCGAGCGTGCGCCCGCGCTGGCTCGAGGCGGCGAGCAGGACGCTGAGCGCGACGAGCGCCAGGCCGAGCAGGAGGCAGCCGATTCCCAGCATGCGCGTCCTCTTGGGCAGGCGAACCATTGCCTGCTTATCGGCCGCGGGCGCCACAACTTCATCCCGGGTCCCGCGGAGTGCGCGAATGGGTCCGGCGGCGAACGCGGGCGGGGACGGCATCTCCGGCGGCGACGGGGACGACCGCCTCAGCGGCCAGGACGGCGACGACGGACTGACGGCCGGCGCGGGCCGCGACACGATCTCCGGAGGCGCCGGGGACGACCGCCTGTACTGCCAGGGGGGCGACGACGGGCTGTCCGGCGGCGACGGCGCCGACACGCTCGAGCCGGCAGCGGCAACGACCGCCTGCGCGGCGGAGCCGGGGCCAACCGCGTCAGTTGTGGCAAGGGCCGAAACAAGATCCGCGCGTCCCGCAACGACCGCCTCGGTCCCAGCTGCAAGCCACGATCACGGGGCTCGCGGTGACAGCAGCGAGACCTGCGCTGCGCGCGCGGAGCGAAGTGTCCACGCGAGCTCAGGCCAGCGCGTCCTGCTCTGCCGGTAATTGGATCGCGTCAGGATGCTCCGCAGCATCGACGCGCGGTTTCCTATCGCTCGACAAGGACGGTCGGGACCTCGGCGGGTTTCGCGAAGACGAACCGACACCAGCGCGGTCCTCACTCGCCGCTCACGCGTCGGTGGTTGTCCGCACGCCGTGTCCGCAGGAGCTGCGGATGGCACGCCGGGCGATGACGGGTTGGCTCATGTCATGACCGCACTCACCGCTTCTCCCGATCACGTCGTCAAGCACGCAGGCGCGCTCGTCGTGTACGCCAGCACCCACGGCCACACCGCAAAGATCGCCGACCGCATGGCGCAGTCGATGCGCGCGCAGGGCCTCGAGGTCGACCTGCGCGACGTCGCGAGCGCGGCTGACGTCCAGTCCGGGCGCTACGACATCGTCGTGGTGGGCGCGTCGCTGCACAAGGGGCGTCATCAGCGGGCGATCGCCGACTGGGTCGGTACACGCCGCGAGGCGCTCGAGCAGCGCCCGTCGCTGTTCTTCTCCGTCTCGCTCTCCGCGGCCGAGGACAGTGACGAGGCGCGCGCCGCGACGCAGCACTGCATCGACGAGTTCTGCGCCGACACCGGTTGGACGCCAGCCAGGACCGAGCCGATCGCGGGCTGCCTGCAGTACCGCGAGTACGACGTCTTCACCCGCCAGTTGATGCGACTGATGATGCGCACGAAGGGACACCCGACCGACGCGTCGCAGGACTACGACTACACCGACTGGGACGCGGTCGACCAGTTCGGGCGCGACGTCGCCGACCTCGCCGCCGCCGCAGCAGCCGCGTAGTCCGCTCGCGCACCTGGGGACTTCCCAGAGATGTAGCACCTAACATGCTACTGTGCTTGACGTGGAACGCATCGGTGTCCGGGAACTCCGGCAGAACGCATCGCGCTACCTCGCGTTGGTCAAGGCGGGCGAGACCGTCGAAGTTACCGAGCGCGGAGAACTCGTCGCGCTGCTGTCGCCGCCGGGCGCGGCTCGCAGCACGAGGGATCGACTCGTGGCCTCCGGACGGCTCGTTCCGGCGACCAGTCCGAGCGGGCGCCTGCGGTCACCACGTCCCATCCCGATCGCTGCCGGCGAGCCGACCAATCAGGAGCTGCTCGATGCCGAGCGCGAGGAACGCCTTTGATCTACCTGGACTCCTCTGCGCTCATGAAGTTGGTCCGGCGCGAAGCCGAGACCGAAGCGCTGCGCGAGTGGCTGAACGTGCACAGCGAGCAACCAGTGGTCAGCAGCGAGCTCGGAAGGGTGGAGGTCCTGCGAGCCGCACGGAGAGCCGGCGACCCGGTCTTGGCCGAGGCTCGCGCGCTGGTGGGCGACCTTGATCTGATCCCCCTGAACCGCGCGGTCCAGGACGTCGCAAGCGACCTCGGCGATCCGCTGCTACGTACCCTCGACGCGCTGCATCTGGCGTCAGCGCTTCTGCTCGGCGACGCACTCACCGCGTTCATCGCCTACGACCACCGGCTCACCGATGGCGCCCGGGCCGCTGGCATCGTCGTCGCCGCGCCAGGCCGGCTCCCGCCCGCCGACGCGGGCTGAATCAGGCTGTCGTAGGCGCGATGGGGATGAGCTTCACCCAAACCGATGTCGCCACGTCCGACTCGCAGCGACGGCTTTACATAACGCACGTTATCGGGCATGAAATTGTTGTCGCCGGAGGCATGTCATCGGACCGTCGTTCTACGAGCGTTCGGGCGTGCGACGCAGAGACATGATGGAGACGTCATCGCGCAGAGGACGATCGGCCTCCTGCAATGCCACGCGTGAGCCGGTCGACGAGGTCCTGCGCGCTGGCCTGGGAGGAGCCGGACAGCAGGTGCGCGACGCCGCTGCTCATCGACACGGATGCCATGCAGCGCGGTGTCGTAGATCCCGTCGCTGCAGATGACGATCGCGTCGCCGGCCGCGAGCTCGAGCTGGCACGTGACGAACGTCGGGTCTTCGATGGCAGCCGAGCATCGTTCCGTGCGCCCCTGTGATGTCGATGGTGGCGTCGGCGCGGACGATCAGTGGCGGCGTGTGTCCGGCGACCGCGAGCGTCATCGTGGTGGCCTGGGAGGACGTGTCGATCTGGTCCGTAGACCGCGGTGCAGGTCGGCGACGGCCCGTCCGTGTGCATGAGCAGCGCGGTGTTGAGGTCGGCGACGGCACGGGTCGTGCCGTCGCGTCTCGCTCGTCGGCGCTCTGCAGTCGCGCGCCGCGGTCTGCTCGCGCTCGACGCGTCGTGCGCTCACGGATGTCGCGGCTGACCTCATGCGCTGCACGGTCGACGCCGTGCGCGAGGTCACGATCGCTCGCGGCCTGATCGCGATCAGACGCATCCTGGTCGGTGTCGGCGAGCGCCTGATCCCGCTCGCCGCCGGCGTGGTCGGCGTCGGCCACCGTCTGGTCTGTATCGGCGAGCGTCTGCTCTGTGTCGGCGAGCGTCTGCTCTGTGTCGGCGAGCGTCTGCTCTGTGTCGGCGAGCGTCTGATCGCTGGCGGCGAGCGTCCGATCGCTGTCGGCGAGCCCGCCCCCTGTAGCGGGGGTTCCGTTCGCATCCTGTCGGCGGAAGCGCCCGTTCTCGTGCTTCTCGGGACGATCGCCTGACGGCGGGCCGGCCACAACGGGCCTCCAAGGCGGCTCGACGACGAGTCTCGGAGATCCCCGCGCCGATCCAATAGACACCATCACGCTACTCCCCGCACCAAGCCCTGGCACGTGAACGGACCGCCAACACCCGCCGGCGTCGCGGAGGACGATGGCATCCTGCGTGCAGCAGCCCGGCAACCCTGGCCCACCGACGGGGGTCGGTCCGTTGTTGCGAGCGCGTGGATGTACGGGCCTCGCGGGCTCCGGAGAACGGAGGTCGAACCGTAGAATCGCGGCCGTGCCGTTCACGCTCAGGAACCTCAAGGAGGATCTGGACGACGTCGGGTCCAACTTCGACGGCGCGCCGGACCTGGAGTTCCGCCTCGCAAGCAGGGCGCTCGGGCTCGAGCAGTCCGGCCTTGGCTACCAGCGCATCCCGCCGGGCTGTCGCTTCCCGTACGGCCACACGCACAAGGCGCAGGAGGAGGTGTACGTGGTCGTGAGCGGGAGCGGGCGGATGAAGCTCGACGACGAGATCGTCGACGTCAAGACGTGGGACGTGGTGCGCGTCCCCCCCGGCACGTGGCGAGGCTACGAGGGCGGGCCGGAGGGCCTCGAGCTCCTCGTCTTCGGCGCGCCCAATCTCGGCGAGGACCCGCGCGACGACGTGGAGGGTCGGCGCGACTGGTGGGCCGACTGAGCTCGGTTCGGTGCGGAGCCACTGCGATGCCGACTCGTACTCGCATCGCGTCCCCTCGGCGGCTCGCGGTGGCATCGGTAGACCTGGCCCACGCGGAGACTCATCGACGCGGACGTGACCGGTCTGCCCGCGTCACCCCTTGGGCGGCAGCGAGCGCGCGTATGCGACGCCGCGCGCGACCCAGGGCTCGAGCTGGGACGACGTCGACACGCCCTCGGGGTCGACGCGCAGCCAGCCCTGCATCGCGCGCCCGCGCATCACCAACGGCGCGGCGTGCGGCTCGTCGAGGAGCGCATCGGTCTGCTCGGGGTCGACGCGCACCATGAGGCCGCCCTGGCCGCTGGCTGCCACCGACATGTTGCCGCCGATGAGAAACGCCAGTCCGCCGAACATCCGCTTCTCCGTGAGGTCGGGCTCGCCGGCGATCAACGCACGGATGCGATCGGCGAGGTCTTCGTCATATGCCACGCGCACATCATCCACCGGATCGCGCGAGCGCGGGCGCACGCCTGCGACCGTCGTTCGACACGCGCTGCTAGAGCAGGTCGAACTGACACCGTGGCCCGGACGCGTTCGCGAGCCGTGCATCAGCGGTGATCAGCACGACATCGAGGAGCTCGGCGAGCGCAACGTAGGCGGCGTCGTAGACGGTGATGTTCTGCCTGAGCTCCCAGCAGCGAGCCAGCAGAGGCCGATGTGGAGCACGGCGCAGCGGCAGCTCGACGAGATCGGTCAGCGCGAGCCGAGCTCGGCGCGCATCGAGATGCCCGGCCAGGAGCTGGCGGCGAATGACCGAGGTCGTCTCGAGGTCGACGAGCTCGGGAGCGACCAGCGCCTGCCCGCGGAGACGTGCACGAGCCCTGTCACCGTCAGCCCCGTCATCGGCGAGCGCCGGCGCCAGGACGCTGGCGTCAACGACGAGCACGATCCTGCTGCAACGCCTCGACCGCATCCGAGAACGGGACCGAGCCGCCTGCCCGCCCTCCCGCCCTGGCCAGGACCTCCTCGACGGTTGGGGCGCTCGCCTCGTCGATGAGCCTTGCGCGCAGATACTCCTGAAGCGATTGGCCGGCCGCCGCGGCGCGCTGACGCAGCACGGCGTGGGTCTCTTCAGGGACGTCCTTGATCTGGATGCTGGGCATTGGCGTCATAATGGCGTGCCTGGCGCCATCATGCAAGTCGCGATGCTCGGGATCGCGGTCGCGCGGCAGACGCCGGCGGGAGCATCGCCGCGCGATTCGGTCCGCGTCGAAACTCGCGGCGTCGTCAAGCACCGCGAGCCAAGGGCAACCCCCCACTCGCGCCGAACCGGCAGACGGTGCAGGTGACTGCGCCCGAGAGGCCCGAGTGCGAGCACCCCGCCACCCGCGAAGAGATCGAGCTTCCTCTGCGCGGCAAGCCGCTGCGCGACAAGATCGTCCTGGCGCGCTCGCGATGCTCCGCCGCGACTCCGCCGCGGAGACCGAACAGCCGCTTGGCCCACAGCAGGTACGCAACGACCGCGAGGTTGACGGCGATCGTTCCCAGCTTCAGCGGCGAGAGCCGCAACGAGAGCTCGTAGACCTCCAACGGCAACAGCGAGGCGGTCACGATCAGAGACGTCGGCTGGCCGGCGTTCGAGCGCAGCGCCCCCGAGGCGCTGAGGGGGCCGCAGTCGCCATCAGCAGGAGCGGTCGAGATACGGTGACAGGCGGTGACGGGTGCTCCCTCAAGCCGCGCGCGCTGCCCGGGCCAGAGCTGCCTTCGCCCTTACGGCGAGGCGAGGTGGTCCGATCGGAACGAGGTCGTGCGGATCACCGGCTCTCCGGCGGCGTCCGAGGCGTCGAGGTCGACCGTCGCGACGATCGCGTAGTCGCGGTTGGCGTCGGGGTCCTCGATGATCTGGCGCACCGTCCATGTCCGCCCCTCGCTCTCGGCAGGGTCCCTGTCGATCATGAGCAGCTGCGGCGACCGGGCGTTCGCCCCGGTCTCGATCGACTCGTACTCCTCGCGGTAGGCGTCCAGCGCGGTTCGCCAGTCGTCGGCGGTCATCGTGACCCTGCGCGGCTGGTCGGTGAGCGCCGCGGCGGCGGCTTCGAGCTGCGCGAGCTCCTCGGCACGGTCGCGCGCCGCGAGCTGGACCTTCTGGAACATCGCGTTGCGGACCATCACGGTGAACGCGCGGGCGTTCGCGGTGATCGGCCGCGGCGGCGGGGACGTCTCCCCCGCCGCGATCGCCGCCGCCGCGCGGGCGACCGATTCGGGGTCCGTGAGCGCCTCCCACTCGTCGAGCAGGCTCGAGTCGGTCTGGCGGACCGTCTCGCCGAGCCACTCGACGATCTCGTCGAGCTCGTCGGTCTTGACCTCCTCGGGCACGGTCTGGCGCAGCGCCCGGTAGGCATTGCTGAGGTACCGCAGGACCAGGCCCTCCGAGCGTGCGAGCCCGTAGAAGCCGACGAACTCGGTGAACGTGCGCCCGTACTCGTACATGTCGCGCACGACGGACTTCGGCGACAGGTCGGACTCGCGCACCCACGGGTGGGTCTCGCGGTACTCCCGCAGGGCGTCGAGCAGCGGCTCCCCCAGCGGCTTCGGATAGCTGACCTCCTCGAGCAGCTCCATGCGCTCGTCGTACTCGATGCCCTCGGCCTTCATCTCGGCGACCGCCTCGCCGCGCGCCTTGTGGGACTGCGCCATCAGCACGGGGAACGGGTCGTCGAGGATCGCCTCGACGACCGACAGGACGTCGAGGGTGTAGCTGTCGGACTCGGGGTCCAGCAGCGCGAACGCCTGGAGGGCGAAGGACGCGAGCGGCTGGTTGAGCGCGAAGTCGGCCTGCAGCTCGACGGCGAGCTGCAGCGTGCGGCCGTCCGGGTCGGGCGAGGCCAGCCACACGAGGACGCCGGCGGCGACGAGCTCGTCTCCGAGCTCCCCGGCCCGTTCGGCGAGGCGCCGGCGGCCGCGCTCGTCCTCGTGGTTGTCTTCCACGAGCGCCCGCATCGTCTCGACGGGATCCGCCGGCTGGTTGACGACGTTGAGGATCATCGCGTGGTCGACGCGCATCTTGGACACGAGCGGCTCGGGCACGGCGTCGCGCAGGCGCGCGAACGTCTCCTCCGTCCAGCTCACCTCGCCGTCGGCCGGCTTGCGGGTCTGGACCTTGCGGCGCTTCTTGGGATCGTCGCCGGCCTTGGCGAGCGCGCGCGTGCGCTCGATCACGTGGTCCGGGGCCTGCACGACGACGTGACCGGACGTATCGAAGCCGGCGCGTCCCGCGCGACCGGCGATCTGGTGAAACTCGCGCGCCTTGAGCATCCGGTGGCGGGTGCCGTCGTACTTCGCCAGGCTCGTGAAGACCACCGTGCGGATCGGGACGTTGATGCCCACCCCGAGCGTGTCGGTGCCGCAGATGACCTTCAGCAGGCCGGTCTGCGCGAGCTGCTCGACGAGGCGCCGGTAGCGCGGCAGCATCCCGGCGTGGTGCACGCCGACGCCGCCGCGGACGAGCTTGGAGAGCGTGCGCCCGAAGCCCGCCGTGAAGCGAAACGCGCCGAGCCTGTCGGCGATCGCGTCGCGCTCCTCGCGCGTGCACAGCTTCGCCGACAGCAGCGACTGGGCACGCTCCATCGCGGAGGCCTGCGTGAAGTGCACGACGTAGATCGGCGCCCGATCGTCCGCGACGAGCTGCTCGAGCAGCTCGTGGATCGGCTCGACCGACCAGGCATACGTGAGCGGCACCGGCCGCTCGGCGTCGTCGATGGTCACCGTCTCGCGGCCCGTCCTGCGGGCCAGGTCCTCGGCGATCCCGCTCACGTCCCCGAGCGTGGCCGACATGAGCAGGAACTGCGCGCCGGGCAGGGTCAGCAGCGGCACCTGCCACGCCCAGCCGCGCTGGCCGTCGGCGTAGAAGTGAAACTCGTCCATCACGACCTGGCCGACGTCGGCGCCCGCGCCCTCGCGCAGCGCGATGTTCGCCAGCACCTCGGCCGTGCAGCAGATGATCGGCGCATCGGCGTTGACCGACGCGTCGCCGGTCAGCATCCCGACGTTGTCGGCCCCGAAGATCGCGCAGAGCGCGAAGAACTTCTCCGAGACGAGCGCCTTGATCGGCGCCGTGTAGAACGTGACCCGGCGATCGGCGAGCGCCGCGAAGTGCGCGGCGACCGCCACGAGCGACTTGCCCGACCCGGTCGGCGTCGCGAGCACCACGTTGTTGGCGCTGAAGAGCTCGATCGCGGCCTCTTCCTGATGCGGGTACAGGCTCAGGCCCTGCCGCGCCGTCCACGCCATGAACGCGTCGTAGAGCGCATCGGCGCTGGGGTCGGTGGGCAGGGCGTCGACGAGGCTCATGCCCCACCCACGCTAGAGGGCGACATCCGCCGGCGACCGGCCGGGCAACTGGACGGGCCTCCCCCACTCCCCACCGGCGCGCCCGGGCCTCGAAGCCGGGCAGTCAGATCAGATAATGCTGATATGTTGCTTGCGTGATGTGAACCGGCCGGAGAGGAGTCCCAAGATGAGCGGAGCCCGACTGTTCGACGTCGATCTCGTCTACGACCCTGACGCGCAAGCGGTGCAGGAGGGCGACGCGTTGCCGTTTGCCTACATCGGCAGTGGCCACGGCGCGGTCGCCGGCCCAAGCGTCGAGGGCGAGTTGCGCTGGTCGCTGTACGAGGAGCAGACCGAACTGGTCTGTCGAGCGCGCCGGACCGGCGTCATCGAGACCGCCGACGGAGCCACGATCGAGATCGAGGAGCTCGGCTACTTCGGCCGCGAGGACCAGGACGCCTCGCTGTGGCACTTCACCGGCGGGATTCGCTTCAAGACCGCCGACGAGCGCTACGGCTGGCTGACGAGGCGCCCGGCGCTGCTCGAGGGGACCATGGATCTCTCCACGGGCCGGGGCCGGCTCAGCGTCACCGCCCCCGACGGGAGTCGCTGACGTCCGCGTCGATGTGCCGGCAGGCCGCGACGTGCTCGGCGTTGTCGGCCAGCAGCGCCAGCGCGAGGTCGATCATCTGCCCGACGCGCTCGTCGGCCACGCGATAGGTGACCGTGCGGTGCTCGCGGCGGCTGACCACGAAGCCGCACCAGCGAAGGCACGCGAGGTGGTTGGAGACCTTCGGCTGCGGTGCTCCGAGTCGCTCGGCGAGGTCGCCGACGGAGTGCTCGCGCTCGCGCAGCAGTTGCAGGATCCGCAGCCGGGTCGCGTCGCCGAGGCCGCGGAAGTACTTCGCGGCGATGTCGGGCTCCAGCGGCTGCGCCGGCAGTTCGAACGGGGCGCGTGTCGTCCTTGGCATCTCGACGCTCCTCAGGCCGCGCAGCAGGAGAGCTTGGCGACGTCGCGCGTGAAGGTCTGCGCGGCGAGCTTGAGTCCTTCGGCCATCGCGAGGTAGGGCGCCCAGCCGGACGCGAGCTCGTCGACGGTCATGCCGCGCTCGATCGCGAGGACGGCGGCCTGGATCACGTCGGGGGCGCCGTCGGCCAGCACGCTGACGCCGACGAGCCGGCCGCTGCCGGCCTGCGCGACGAGCTTGAACAGGCCGCGCGTGTCGCCGCTGACGAGGGCCCGCGGGACCGCGCTGAGCGGCAGGACGCGGACGTCGACGTCCAGTCCCGCCCGGCGGGCCTGCGCCTCGGTGAGCCCGGCCTGGGCGATCGCCGGCGAGGTGAAGACGACCTGGGGCAGCGCGCCGAAGTCGAGCTCGCGGTCGCCGGATCCGAAGGCGTTCTCGGCGGCGGCCGCGCCGGCCGCGGCCGCGACGTAGACGAACCGCGGCTGCGCGGTGACGTCGCCGGCGGCGAACACGGACGCGACGCTCGTGCGCTGCGCTTCGTCGACGACGATCGCGCCGTGCGCGTCGACCGCGACGCCGGCCTCGGCGAGCCCGAGGTCCTCGGTGTTCGGCGTGCGGCCCGTCGCGACCAGGATCTCGTCGGCGCGCACCTCGAACGGCCCGTCCGGGCCGGTGCCGCGGAGCACCTTCTCGTCGCCGTCGACGCTCACGGCGGTCGTCGTCGCGCCGGCCAGGACCGTGTGCCCGGCGTCGCGCAGCACGCCGGCGAGCTGGGCGGAGATCTCCGGCTCGCCGTTGGGTGCCAGGTCGCGCCGCGCGATGAACGTGACCTGCGAGCCGAAGTTGCCCAGCATCTGCCCGAGCTCGAGACCCACCGCGTTGGCGCCCAGCACCGCGAGAGTTGGCGGCGCCTGCGTCAGCTCGAGCGCGCTCGTGGACGTCAGGAAGCCCGCCTGGCGCAGTCCCTCGATGGCGGGGACCGCGGGGCGCGCGCCGGAGGCGATGAGGATCGCCTCCGCGCTGAGCGTCTCGCCGCCGACGTCGACGCTGTGGCCGTCGACGAGGCGCGCGGACGCATGACGAAGGTCGATGCCGTATTCGGGCAGCAGATCGACGTACTTGGCCTGGCGCAGCTCGTCGACCAGCGAGCGCTTGCTCGCCAGCGCGTCGGCCAGGGATGGCCGGCCTGTCAGCCGCGCGCGCTCGGAAGCGACCAGCAGCGCCTTGGACGGGATGCACCCGACGTTCACGCAGGTTCCGCCGGTCGTCGCCCGCTCGACCATCAGCACGCTGCGCTCGAGATCGCGGGCCCGGATCGCGCCCGCGAAGGCACCGCCTCCGGACCCGATCACGATGAGGTCGTAGTCATCCATGCCGCGCGCACCGATCGCACAGCGTCCGGTTCACGACCGGTTCCGGCGTCTCCATCAGAGCAACCTCACATCCGAATAGGCTGATATGGAGCCTAGCGCATGTGTGGCGCTCCCCCTCCCCTGGGTCGCGGCCCACTCACGCGTTGCGCGCGGCGATCGACTCCCTCGGCGTGGGCTTGATCGGTGGGTCGCCGCATGCGGGCACGCCGACGCGCCCGCGAGCCCGCCGCAAGGCCGAGCGGACGATGCGGTTGGGAACCGCCAGGACGATGTCGTTCTCCTCGATCCCGGCGAACACGGTGGCCATCACGCGGCCCTGACGGTCGATCACCGGGCCGCCCGATCCGCCGGGCCCGTCGATGCCGCGGATGACGGCCACGAGACGCTCCCTGAGCCTCAGCGAGACGCCGGCCTTGTTCTCGAGCTCCATGCCGGGGAGCCGCACGTTCGCGGTCGTCATTCCGAACCGCGCGCGCCGGATGTCCTTGCGGCCGCCGGGAAAGCCGAGCGAGTACCCGGGCGTCCCCGGCTGCGGATCATCGGCCAGGGCCAGCGCGGGAGCGTCCCTCAGGGAGGGAACGCGCAGGAGCGCGAGATCGTGGATGCCGTCGAACCAGATCACCGTTGCGCGCAGCGACGCGCCATCCTCGCCCTTCACGACCGACACCATCTTCGACGCGGTCACGACATGCGCGTTCGTCGCCACGATCCCGTGGCCGGCGATCCAGCCGCTGCCCTGGTACCCGTCGCCGCAGCGGTCGGTCTGCACCTTCACGAGGCTGCGGTCGGCGCGACTGACGACGGGAATCGAGAGCAGGCCCGGCCCGCGCCCGGCGGCCTTCGCCGGGGTCCTCTTCCTGCGCTGTGAGCTCCGCCGCGGGTCGGGCCGCGGAGCCTCCTGGCGCGGCGATCCGGCCGGCGTCAGTACGGCGTTGAAGCGCTCCAGGACCTGCGAGCGCCGGACGTCCTCGCGGACCGAGCCGACCTGGGACACGGCCGGCGCGAACGCCCATGCCGCGACGGCCCCCGACGCCCCGACGAGCAACGCCCCCGTCAACCCGGCGACCAGCAGCGAGCGGCCCACGAGGCGTTCCGCGGACGGGGCCAGCCGCTCCGCCAGCGCGGCGACGATCCCGCCGGCGAGCAGCGCCGCCGGCAGCGCGATCAGCAGCGCGTACTGGGCATCGAGCTCCCTGCCGAGCAGCAGCGGCGCCCGCGACCCCAGGACGATCCCGGCGGCGAAGCCGGCCACCGGCAGCGCACGGCCGAGACCCAGGACCCAGCCATAGATCGCGGCCACGGCGATCACGGCGCCGACGAGCAGGTCGATGATGAGCATGGCTCAGTATCCGCTGCACGCCGCCGGCGCGTCGCGTCGATCGTGGATGACGCCGGCTGGACGGGCCGGTACGTCACCCAGGCGCGCGGGTCACTCGTCGTCGAAGAAGAACTCCTCGATGCAGCGCAGGAAGTAGCCGTACTTCCACACCTGCTGCAACTCGGGACGGGTCACGTCGCCGGGACAGAGAACGCCCTTGAGCAGCTGGTCTCGCAGGCGGCCGCGCACGGACCCGTCGACGCCGGGGACGCTCCAGCTCGGACCGCCGTCGGACGGCGGCGGATCGACCGGCTCGCTGATGGCGAGGTCGGCCGCGAACGCGGCCATGGCGTTGGCGATCGAGTCTCCCCGCTTGTCCGCTGCTTCGAGGTCCTCGGCCAACTCGTCGAACAGCCCCTCGTCGGTCTCCCGCGCAGCCGGGAACTCGGCGTACTCGGCCGCGCGCGCGATGTAGCCCAGCCGCGCGGCCGTCTGGCCGGCGAGGATCGCGTCCGCCGAGCAGTCGCGCTGGGTGAGGTAGGGCAGGCTGACCTGCAGCAGCGACCGCGTCTCGTCGTCCAGCGGGTAGCTGCGCCAGTTCTCGAGGACGAGGTCGGTGAGCCCGTTGACGATCTCCGCGGAGCTCGGTCCCGACTGCGCTGCCGGGGGTCGTGAGTAGGCCGGCGGCGGCGCGTACGCCGGGGGCGGTGTCGGGGGAGGTTGGTGGGCCGGCGGTGGCGAGTACGCCGGGGGCGGTGTCGGCGGTGGTTGGTAGGCCGGGGGCGGTGTCGGCGGTGGTTGGTAGGCCGGGGGCGGTGTCGGCGGTGGTTGGTAGGCCGGGGGCGGTGTCGGCGGTGGTTGGTAGGCCGGTGGCGGTGTCGGCGGTGGTTGGTAGGCCGGTGGCGGTGGCGAGTAGGCCGGCGGCGCCGGTGGTGAGGTGGGCGCGGCCTGCGCCCACGGCGGAATCGCGGCAGGCTGGCTCGCCGGCGGCGCCGCCGGCGGCGGCGGTGCGGGCGGCGGTGCGGGCGCCGACATGCCGCGGGACGGCTGGGCTCGCGGCGGAGCGCGCCGATAGGGGTCCGGCGATCCGGCGCCGGCGGCGCCCGCGCCGAACTCCGGGCCCCCCTGCTGCGGCCCGAACGGCTGCGGTGCGGCGTCACGCAGCCAGGGCGGGAGCTCGTCCCCCTCCGGAAGATTCGTGGCGGGTGGCCCGGCCAATCCCTTGAAACGATCCAAGAGGCCCATCGGGCAATGCTTTCACACCGAGCGGTCTCGTGGGGATCGATGTCCCCTAGGGTTCTTGCGGTGACCAGGCAGGAAGACGCGATCGCCGGCCTCGAGTCCCGTGTCGCCGAGCAGCGGCGGACGCTCGGCCCCAAGCACCCCGGCACGCTGGGCGCGCGCAACGAGCTCGCCGGCGCCTACCAGGCCGCCGGCCGCACGCAGGACGCGATCGGGACGCTCGAGCCGCTGCTCGCCGACCTCGAGCGCGCGCTGCGCGCCGGGCATCCCAACACGCTGCTCACGCGCGGCAACCTCGCCGCGGCCTACCAGGCCGCCGGCCGCACGCAGGACGCGATCGGGACGCTCGAGTCCCTGCTCGCCGACCGCGAGCGGTTCCTCGGCGCCGAGCACCCCGACACGCTGGCCACCCGCGGCATCCTCGCCGGCGCCCATCAAGCCGCCGGCCGCGCGCAGGAGGCGGTCGGACGCTACGAGGCGCTGCTGGCCGACCTCGAGCGGATCCTCGGCACCGAGCACGCCAACACCCTCAGCACCCGCGGCAACCTCGCCAACGCCTACCAGGCCGCCGGCCGCGCGCAGGACGCGATCGCGCTCTACGAGCCGCTGCTGGCGGACGTCGAGCGGCTCCTCGGCGCCGATCACCCCAACACGCTGCTGGCGCGCAACAACCTCGCCAACGCCTACGAGGCCGCCGGGCGCGCCCGCGACGCGGTCGGGCTCCTCGAGCCGCTGCGCGCCGAGCGCGAGCGCGTCCTCGGCGCCGAGCATCCCGGCACGCTGCTGACCCGCGGCAGCCTCGCCAACGCCTACAAGGCCGACGGGCGCGCGAACGACGCGATCGCGATCCTCGAGCCGCTCGTCGCCGACCTCGAGCGCGTCGTCGGGGCCGAGCATCCCGACACGCTCGCGAGCCGCGGCAACCTCGCCAACGCCTACCTGGCCGCCGGCCGTGCCGAGGACGCCATCGCGATCTTCGAGCCGCTCGTCGCCGACCTCGAGCGCGTCGTCGGCGCCGAGCATCCCGACACGCTCGCCGGCCGCGGCAACCTCGCCAACGCCTACCAGTCCGTCCGGCGCACGCAGGACGCGATCGCGATCCTCGAGCCGCTCGTCGCCGACCTCGAGCGGATCCTCGGCGCCGAGCATCCCGACACGCTCGCGGGCCGCGCCAACCTGGCGAGCGCCTACCACGCGGCCGACCGCACGCAGGACGCCGTCGCGATCCTCGAGCCGCTCGTCAGCGACCTCGAGCGCGTCCTCGGCGCCGAGCATCCCGACGCGCTGGCCGCGCGCGCCAGCCTCGCCAACGCCCACCACGCGGCCGGCCGCCTCGACGACGCGATCGCGCTCCTCGAGCCGCTGCGCGCCGACCGCGAGCGGATCCTCGGCGCCGAGCACCCCAACACGCTCAACAGCCGCAGCAGCCTCGGCAACGCCTACCAGGACGCGGGTCGCACGGAGGAGGCGATCGCGCTCCTCGAGCCGCTTGTCGCCGACCTCGAGCGCGCCTTCGGCGCCGAGCACCCGACGACGCTCGGCACCCGCAACAACCTCGCCAGCATGTATCACGACGCGGGCCGCACGGAGGAGGCGATCGCGATCTACGAGCCGCTCGTGGGCGTGCTCGAGCGGGTCCTCGGCGCCGAGCACCCCGACACGATCGGCAGCCGCGAGAACCTGGCCGAGGCCTACGCGGCGGCGGGCCGTGCCGCCGACGCGGACCGCCTTCGCAGGCCGGCGATCGAGGGCAACACCTTCATCGTCTGAGCGTCGCCACTCCCCCGCCCCGACGGCCGCCGCAGCGAACGCGCCGGACCGGCGGGCCGGTCAGCTCGCGCTGTAGCCGTGCAGCTGATCGCCCTGCGCGGCGTGGATGCTGGCGTTGAAGGAGATGATGATCCGCTCCTTGTCGCCGTCGTAGGGCATCGCCTGGTGCGCAAGCCAGGACGGAAACAGGACGAGTTGCCCCGGCAGCGGCTCGATGTCCTGGTGGGGTGGTTGCAGGTACGCGTTGCCGACGTCGACGAACGCGCCGCCGAGGGCGTTGAACGGCGGACCGTAGAGCCGGGTCACGCCGTTGGCCGCGCCGTAGACCGGATGGGCGACGCGCTGCTCGGGCTCGTCGATCTGCACGATGTAGGCCGACGACCACGAGCAGTTGCCGTGCGTGTGGACGTCGTGAAACGCCCCGCCGCGGCTGCACTGAAACCACATGCCCTGGATCGCGACCTTGAGCTCGAGCTCCTGGCCGGCCCACGCCTCGCGGTTGGCCTGCCGCGCCGTCTCCCCCAGGCTCGACACGAGGAACTGCACGAAGTCCTGCCACTCGGGCAGCTTGACGCGGTGCAGCAGGTCGTCGTCGCTGGCGAAGAACGGCCCGGGCTCATCTCCGCGCCGGCGCTCCTGCGCGGCCCGTCCCTCGGCGAACGCGCCGACGAGCAGGGGGTTGAGCGTGGCGGCGTCGGGATAGCGGTGCAGCCCGATCGGGGTCGGCCACAGCGCGTGAAATCCGGCACCAATCGTCATCCCCTGCTCCTCCTCGTCGCCTTCGGGCGAGCGTAGCGAAGCGCCCCGGGCGCCCCGCGCCGTCAGCCGCTGCAGATGCCGGCCGCCACGCCCGACGAGCCGAGCGCGATGGTGGCCGCGACCGCGTCATCCCTAGACTCGGGCGGCGGATGACGGCGGACTCGGAGCCCACAGCGCAGGACGCGGACGGTCCCCGGCCGCCGATCGTCGCCGCGCGTGGGCCCGTGCCTGGCTGGCTGTCGGTCAGCGCGGCGATCGCCTGGCGGCTGCTCGCGATCGTGGCGGCGATCGCGGTGACGGCCTATGCGCTGGCCTACCTGCGCGTCGTCGTCCTTCCCCTGATCATCGCGCTGCTCATCAGCACGGCGCTGCGCCCGCCGACGCGCTGGCTCGTGCGCCACCGGTTCTCGGACGGCGCGGCCGCGGGCACCGTCCTGCTTGCCGCGGTCGCCGCGCTCGCCACCGCGCTGGCGATGGCCGGCGCGGCGGTGGGCCGCCAGTTCTCCGACCTGGCCGACAGCATCAAGCAGGGCATCCGCGAGGCCGGCGACGTGCTCGCGGGAGCGCCGTTTCACCTCAGCAGGACCGAGATCCAGCAGCGCATCGACGACGCGATCGCGCAGATCAGCGACTCCGGCGGCGCGCTGACGGGAGGCGTGGTGCACGGCGCCGTGCTCGTCGGCGAGGTGCTGACGGGGCTCATCATCACGCTGCTGCTGCTGTTCTTCTTCCTCAAGGACGGGCCCGACATCTGGCGCTGGATCGTCGACACCTTCGGCGGCCGCGCGCGGGCGCGACTCGACGAGGTCGCGCGGCGCTCGTACACCGCGCTGTCGGGCTACGTGCGCGGCCTCGCGCTCGTCGGCGCGGCGGACGCGACGATGATCGGCGCGGGCCTGGCGATCCTCGGCGTGCCGCTCGTCGCGCCGCTCATGCTGCTCACATTCCTCGGCGCGTTCATCCCTCTCGTCGGCGCCTTCACCGCCGGTCTGGCGGCGGTGCTCATCGCGCTCGTCAGCGGTGGCGTCGTCAAGGCGCTCATGGTGCTCGCGCTCATCGTCGCCGTGCAGCAGGTCGAGGGGCACCTGCTGTACCCGATCATCATGGGGCGCACCGTGAACGTCCATCCGATCGCGGTCATCCTCGCGATCGCCGCCGGCGGGATCCTCGCGGGCGTCATCGGCATCTTCATCTCGGTCCCGATCATCACGGTCGTCGCGACCGTCCTGACCTACGTGCGCGAGACGCGGGAGCCGCGCGACGCGCCGCGCGACGCTGCTCAGCAGCCTGCGGGATAGAGTCGCGGCACGGCTTCGCCTTTCCGCACAAGCGAGGGAACATGGGACGACTGTTCAAGGGCATCAAGGACCTGGCCGGCATCACGAAGGAGGCCAGGGTGCTGCAGGAGGAGCAGCAGCGACAAGCCGGATACAAGCCGGGACTCGGCGGGATGATGTCCCAGATGGGCGACATGCTCGGGCATGCCAAGGAGCAGCTCGGCGATCTCGCCGATCAGGCCGGCGACCAGCGGCGCCTCCTCGTGGACGGAATCGCCGGGGAGGCGGTGATCGTTGCGATGGGCACCCCGGCGAGGGGCGCGCAGCGGTTCAATCTCGACCTCGATCTCGAGGTGCACGTCGGTGGTCGCGATCCGTACCGGGTCGCGAACCAGTACATCGTGCCGGCTTCGGCGCCGATCGGCCCCGGCGTCTCACTCCCCGTCAGGGTCGATCCGGACGACCCGGCGCGGATCGCGATCGACTGGGAGAACGTGGCTGAGGGGCCGGCGCGCGGGGAGGTCCGCCCCGCGGCCGCCACCCGGTCGCCTGCGCCCGCCCATGGACCGGCGGACGCGACGCCGGCCGGAGGCGACACCCTCTCCGCGCTCGAGCGGCTCGCCAGGCTACGCGACTCGGGCGCGCTCACCGACGCCGAGTTCGAGCAGCAGAAGGCACGCATCCTGCGCAGCTGACCGCCCTCCGATCGACGACGGCGCGCGGTCGCCGTCAGGGTCCGCAGGGAGGCCCGGGACCCAGCAGCTCGGCCGCGGGCTCGGGCGTGCCCATGTCGCTGAGGCGCACGCGCACGGCGCCGCAGTTGTTCGTGCGGTCGCTCTCGACGAGCCGGCCCCCGGGGTCGACCGTCGTGTCGAGGATGTAGTCGCCGTCGGGCACGTCGCCGACCTCGACGTACTGACCGGGCAGGAACCAGTCGTACGCGTCGGCCCAGCCGACGGACAGGCCCTGCTTGAAGTGGTCCAGCCCGTCGCTCGTCGAGTCGGGCTCCAGGCAGTCCGGCGCCGGGTACGCGCTCGGACCGAACGCGCGGGCGCCCCAGAACGCCGGGTGGATGCTCGTCGTGGCGATGCAGAAGGAGACCTTGGCGCCTGTCGCGACGGGCGCCGCGCCGGCGCGGGCGCCGCCCGCGTCGACGGCCCAGAGCCGGGACTGCGCGAAGCCGTCGAGGTGGTAGTGGCCGTGGATCGCGTGCCAGAGCACGCTGCCGGTCGAGACGTCGTCGTGGCCGCCGTCGGAGCGTTGGATGCGCTGGCGCACCGGGACCTGCTGATCGTCGACCGGGGCGATCCCCGCGGGCTGCTCGAAGCGGACGTCCAGCGGACCGGTGCCCGTGTTGGCGAGCAGCTGGTCGAAGCGCAGGCAGACGCGCGCGCCGCTCTCCTCGATCTCGCTGAGATGACACGACGATCCCTCCGGCACGGGATCGTCGAAGATCTCGAACGGCGGACCGAACGTGACGTTCTGCTGCGGCAGCGCGACGAGGTCGGGAAGCAGCTGGCGCAGCGGCAGGCGGGCGGGGTCGTAGACGGCCTGCGCCAGGCCCTCGTACGCGATCCGCGGGCTGGGCTCGCTGTTGCCGTACGCGACGGCGTCGACGACGTAGACGTCGTAGACGCCGTTGCCCGCGCGCGGGATGACGACCGCCTGGGCCGTCGCGACCTGCGCCGTCGACGCCGCGATGCGGACGCCGTCGCGGTAGACGACGAGCGCGAGGCTGTCGTCAGGCGTGGGGTCGGTGAAGCGGATCGCGACGAGCAGGCCGCCGGAGCGCTCGCGCCAGACGTCGTGGGCGAGCTTGACCTTCACCTTGACGCGCTCGCAGCTCACGGCCTCGCACTCGGGAATCCCGGCGATCCGCGGGCCGTCGCGCTCGACGGCCCCCGTCCACAGGCCCGGCCGGCCGGCGTCCGGCAGGCCCCCGGCAGAGTCCACGACGACCTTCGGCGCCGGCGCGGCGGCGGCGGGCGCGGCCGGCAGCGCGAGCGCCGCCAGCAGCGCCGCGGCGACGGCGAGTGCCCGCCCCCGGAGGGCGTCTCGCGGGAAGCTGGTCCGATGTGCTCGCATGTGTCTGCCCTCCGCCCGGCCGCCTGTGTTCGCTCAGGGCGTTCCTAACGCACCTGAAGGGCGTGCGTCAAGGGTCCGCGGAGGCCGGCTTCTCGTCGTGCTCGTCGGCGGCCTCGGCCCGCCCCGGCGAGTCCGGGAGCCGCGCGCGGCCGGTCGGCACTAGGTTGGCGGCACATGGAGTGGCTGAAGAACATCGGGATCCTCGAGTACCACGCGGGTCTGCTCGCCGACGCCGACCGCGTCGACCGCTACCGCCAGGCGATCTTCGCGGTCGTGCGCCCCGGCGACGTCGTCGTCGACATCGGGACCGGGACCGGGCTGCTGGCGTACTTCGCCTGCCAGGCGGGCGCCGCGCGGGTCTTCGCGATCGAGGAGGGGCCGATCGTCGAGCTCGGTCGCGAGCTTGCGCTGCTCAACCGCTTCTCCGATCGCGTCGAGTTCCTCAACGACCTCTCCTACGACGTCGAGCTGCCCGAGCCCGCCGACGTGCTCATCACCGAGACGCTCTGGAACTTCGGGATGGGCGAAGGCATGGTCGGCTATCTCGCCGACGCCCGGCAGCGGCTCCTCAAGCCGGGCGCGCGGATCGTCCCGGAGGCGGTCGAGCTGCACGTGGCGCCGGTCCAGACCGACCGCCTCTACGCGATGCTGCACGACCGGCCGCCGGACCGCCACGGGCTCGACCTCTCGCCGATCCGCCACTACCAGGTCAACAACGTCCACATGCCCCACCTCGAGTCCGACGGCTTCCTGAGCGAGCCGGGGCTGCTGCATGCCACCGAGCTCGACGAGTCCGCCACGCCCGACTTCGACGCGAGCATCACGCTGACGGTCACGACGGCCGGGATCCTGCACGGCACCTGTGGCTGGTTTCGCGCGCGGCTGGCGCCGGGCGTCGTGCTCGCGACCGACCCGCCGTCGAAGGGCTCGAGCTGGGCGCACGCGTTCTTTCCGCTTCAGAATCCCGTCGCCGTCCTCGCCGGCGACGAGATCTCGATCCGCATCGAGACTGCCCGCGACGGCACGGTCTGGCGCTGGCGCACGGGCGTGCGCCGCGCCGGCACGCAGGTCGCCGCCTACGACCAGACGTCCTCGGGCGGGTTCCCCGCGGACCCCCCCGTCACGCCGGCGCGTGGCACGGCCGCCCCGCAGGGCGCCGGGCGCCGGCGCGCTCGCGCGGCGCGCCGTCAGGCCACGTAGCGGCGCATCGCCGCCACCGCCGAGGAGCCCCAGCCGCCGCCGAAGAGCGCGGCGTGGGCGAGCAGGGGCATGACCTGCCACAGCTCCACGCGCTCCTCGTGGCCGGCGGCCAGCGGCGCGGCCTCGTCGTAGGCGGCCAGGACGCGCGGGCGTCCGCCGCCGAAGAGCGCGAGCATCGCGAGGTCGACCTCGCGATGCCCGCCGTAGGCGGCGGGGTCGATGAGCCACGGCCGCCCGTCGGCGGCGGTCATCACGTTGCCGCTCCAGAGGTCGCCGTGCAGCCGCGCGGGCGGCTCGGCGGGCCCGCAGAGCTCGGCGAGCCGGCCGGTGAGCCGGTCGAGCAGCCCGAGCGCCCCGGCCGGCAGCGCGCCGCGGTCGGCGGCGATCCGCGCGAGCGGCTCCAGGCGCCGCTCGGCGTAGAACTCCGGCCAGCCGGCGAGCGGCGCGTTGGGCAGGGTGAGCGGGCCGAGCACGAGGTCGGCGTCGCCGCCGAAGCACGGGGCGCCCGCGGCGTGCAGCGCGGCGAGGCCCCGGCCGAGCAGCTCGTCGGTCGACTCGCCTGACGGCCCGCCGTCGATCCACTCGAGCGCGAGGAAGCGCGGCTGCGGTGGCTCGTCGGCGGCCGCGATCACGGTCACGACGGGGAGCGCCCCGGGCTGGGCGAGCCAGCGCAGCCCCGCGGCCTCGCCTGCGAACGCGCCCGGCGCGGCGTCCGCCGCGGTCTTGACGAAGACCCGCTCGCCGTCCCCGAGCTCGGCGGCGTAGGCGTCGTTCAGGTCGCCGCCGGCGATCCGGCGCAGCCCGGCGACCGGGCGCCCGAGCGCGCGGCCGAGCGCCTCACGCAGCGCCGACACGGCCGCGCAACTCGTCGAGCAGCCCGCGGCAGGCCGCCTCGACGAGGTCGAGCACGTGACCGAAGCCGTCGGCGCCGCCGTAGTACGGGTCGGGCACGTCGAGGTCGTCGCCGCCGGCATCCGGATCGAACTCGCGCAGCAGCCGAACCTTGGCCGCGGCGTCCGCGTCGGGCGCCGCGCGCCGCAGATCGCGCGCGTTCTCATCGTCGAGGGCCAGGAGGAGGTCGAACTGCTCGAAGTCCGAGCGGCGTACCTTGCGCGCCTGGCCGTCGAGGCGCACCCCGCGCCGGGCGGCGGCGGCGACGGAGCGCGGGTCGGGCGGCTCGCCGGCGTGCCAGGCGCCGGTGCCGGCGCTGTCGAGCCCGATCCGGTCGCCGAGACCGGCCTGCTCGACGAGGTCGCGCATGACCCCCTCGGCGGTCGGCGACCGGCAGATGTTGCCCATGCAGACGAAGAGGACGCGAGCGTCGGACATTCGGACGCGCAGGGTAGCGGCGGCGGCCGGCGGTCAGTCCGCCTCGGTGTCGTCCGCGGTGCAGCCGGGGTCCTGGGCGTAGTCGGTCAGCCCGTCGCCGTCGTTGTCGCGCCCGTCGGAGCAGTCCGATCGCCCCTGCGACGCCGACGGCCCCGCTGCGCTCTCGGTCGTGCCGGTGACGCAGTCGGGGTCCTGCTTGCGGTCGGTGAGGCCGTCCTGGTCGTTGTCGATCCCGTCGTGGCACTCGTCGACCGGCTTGGGCGTGGTCGTCGTCGCCGGCCGTCCGGACTCGCTGCCCGTCCTGGTGCAGTCGGGGTCCTGCTCGAAGTCGGTCAGCCCGTCGCGGTCGTTGTCGCGGCCGTCGTCGCAGTCCGAGTCGACCGCGGCCGGCGCGCCGCCGGCATCGGGGTCCTCCGGCGGCTCGTCGGCGTCGGCATCGGCCGCGTCGCCGCCGCACGCGGGGTCGATCTCGACGGCGCCGGCGTCGCAGGACGAGTCGGCGTCGGAGCCGTCGAACGTGACCGTCAGCAACTGCTCGCCGTCCATGACGAACGTGCAGTCGTCGGCGCCCTTGCAGGTGCCCCCTCCCCAGCCCTCGAACGTCGAGTCCGGCGCCGGGAACGCCACCACGGTGACGCGCGCGCCCACCGGGATCGAGCGCTCGCACGAGCGCTTGCACCGGATGTCCCCGGGCGCGATGCGCACCTCGCCGCTTCCGTTGCCGTCCATCGAGATCGACAGCGTCACGCGCTCCTGGCTGACGGGCGTCGCCGCCGCGGCGTTGCTCGACGGCGCGGCCACGTCGCCGCCACCCCCGCCGCCGGAGATGAGCAGGACGAGGATGAGCGCGACGAGCGACGCGGCGCCGAGCACGCCGAACAGCAGAGGCGGGACCGCGGGGGTTCGCGGGCCGTCTCCCCTATCGCTTCCGCCGGCGGGCGGGCCGGCGGCGACATCGCTCATCAGACCCTCCCCGATCCTCGATGGCCCGGCGGCGACCCTCGCAGATCCCGCTGTTCTCGGCAAGGCGGAGAGCGGTCGCGCGGCGCGCGGCGGTCGCGCGGCGCGGCGCGGCGGTCGCGCGGTGGCGCGGCGTGGCGGTGGCGCGGCGTGGCGCGTCGGCGCCGTGACCACTCTCCACGTGAGCCGATGCGGCGGGCGACCCCGGTCGCGAGCCGAGCAGGCAGGCGCGGCCGGCAGGGACAGGCTGGGTGAGCGCCGGCGCGAGCGCTCACCCATGGCCATCTGACGGAGGTGCCAGCGGGTGCTAGCACCGGCGCTAGCACGCGCTGGCACGCGCCGCATACGGACCGTCCCAGCTCGATCGCGTCGCGCGACCGGGGCCGGCCCCTCCTGGCACGCGCGAGGCCGGCCCTCCGCCGAGAGGCGGTCGGCACATCGGGTGTATCGCGCGCGCCCGCCGGCGCCTCTCTCCAGACAGTCCCCTCGATACCGGGAGTCGCCATGACTCAGCAGGCCCCTCAGCTTCCCCGCAGCATCCACTCCGGCCGGAGGAAGGCCGCCCGCACGCCGCGCCGGGTGCTCGTCGTCGCCAACGAGACCGTCGGCGCGGAGACCCTGCACGCCGTCATCGCCGCCCACCGCGACACCGAGGTGCTCGTCGTCGCGCCGGCGCTCAACAGCCGGATCCGGCACTGGACCTCAGACGAGGACGGCGCGCGGCGCCGAGCGGCGGCGCGGCTGGCGGCCTGCGTCGGCGCGCTGCGCGGCGCCGGGGTGAGCGTCGAGGGACGGGTCGGCGACGCGGACCCGATGTGCGCGATCGCCGACGCGCTCGTGGGCTTCGACGCCGACGAGCTGCTCATCGCCACGCACCCCGAGCACCGCTCCAACTGGCTGGCGCACGACCTCGTCGGGCGCGCCTGCGCGCGCTTCCTGCTCCCCGTGGCGCACATCGTCATCGAGCAGCCGGCGCCCGTCGCCGAGCCGGCGCTCGCGGCCTAGCAGGGCGACGGGTCGTCCGGCCGCGCGTCGCAGCCGGTCAGGCCGGACCGCCCGGCCGTCGTCCGGTCGCGGCAACGGTCGCGATCTGCTCGGCGATCATCCGCTGCAGCTCGACCTCGATCGGATCCTCTTCGAAGAGCGGCTGCTCGGCCGGCGTCGTCGCGTGCGACGCGCCCACCCACGGCCCCGCGCCTCTCCGGCGGCGCAGCTTGCGCCAGGACCAGCCGCAGAGCGCGACGGCGCCGAGCACGAGCAGAAGGAACGTGGCGAGCAGCGTGGTGAGCCCGTGGAGGCGGTCGCCGTCGGATGGCCGGCTCGTGGGCGACGCCGGTCGCGCCACGGGCCCCGGGGCGGCCTGGGCAGCGGTCGCTGCGGCCGTCGCCGGCGCGATGCGCGGGTCGCTGTCTGCGCTGCCTGCGGCGAGGACCGGGGCCGGCGCCAGGGCCAGCAGAGCGGCCGCAAGCGCGACGACGCCGATACGTCGGGGTGGGCCGGACATCATGGTGCCCCCATGGCGGTCATGACGAGGATGAGGCCGGCGACGGTACTAGATGTGCCAGACACTGTCCAGCCTCCGCCCCCCGTTCACCGCAATGCGCCCTCACCCATATCGGAGGGCCGCGGCCGCCGCGGCGGGGCTCAGTCGGGCCGCAGCACGAAGAGCCCCTGCTCGATCCCGCTGACGATGACGATCCCCGATTCGAAGTAGGGATACGAGCTCCAGGCGCCGTTGAACTCGGCGGCGTCGTCCTCGGGATAGATGTCGAAGAACGCGGTCTCGCGCAGCTCGCCGTCGGCGATCCGCGAGCTGTCGAGGATTCGCAGGCCCGCCCGGTAGTTGGCCTGGTAGACGCGGTCGCCCTTCGTGTAGATGTTGTGGTCGATGGCGGGCGTCTCGGCGCGGTGGGCCGTCAGCAGCGCCGGGGCCGTGAGCTCCGCGACGTCGAAGACGTAGGTCGTCGTCGGCACTCCGCGGCGCACCTCGTCGAGCTCGTCGCCGAGCAGGAAGTGGCGGTGGTCCTCCGTCAGCCAGCCCTGATGGGTGTAGGCCGAGCCCTCGTAGGGGGTGCGCGACAGTCGCCGAGGCGAGCGCTTGTCGGTGACGTCGACGATCGTCAGCGTGTCCTCGTTGGAGCTGAAGCAGATCTCCCGGCCCGCGAAGCGCGCGTCAGGGCCGTGGTAGGTCACGGCCTGCGTGTCGTGGGTGTAGCCGTCCTCGCTGTAGCAGCCCGCGAACGACGGGCGCGTCGGCGTGCGGACGTCGATCATGTGCAGGCCGCCGGCGCAGGTGTTCGTCCCGACCGCGTAGGCGAAGCCGGTGTCCTCGTTGATCGCGATGTTGTGGGCGGTGCTGAAGCGGTCGTAGTGGGCGTCCTCGGTCCAGGCGCGCGGCTCGGTCACGCCGCGCAGGCGCGTGAGGTCGAAGACCTGCATGCCGTGGCCGGCCTTCTCGCTGACGATGAAGGCATGGTCGGCGTGGACCTTGATGTCGCGCCAGGTCGAGAACTCCGTGTCGCGCTGGTGCGAGGGCAGGTCGCCGAGGTAGACGGGCCGGTCGGGTGCCGCGAGGTCGACGAAGGCGGTGCCGGTCGTCTTGCCCATGAGCGCGTACTCGCGCCCGGTCTCGGAGTCGGTCCAGCCCCAGATGTCGTTGCCCCCGCCGCCGCCGATGGCGCTGAGCGGCAGGAAGCTCTCCAGCGAGATCGCGCGGCACGGAAACGGGCCCGCTCGCCCCGCCTCGCAGGTCAGGTTGAAGACCGGCTCGTCCGGCACCCCCTCCCCCGCGCCGTCGGCTCGCGCCCGGCTCTCGCTCATCGCCGCGGCCAGCGCGGCCAGCGGCGAGGTGTCGTCGGATCGATCAGCCATTCCAGCCTCTCTGAGCAGCCTGCTCGTCGGTCGCGCCGACTGCGGACGTCCCGGCGGGGCGGCCCGCCGGCCACGAGCGTCAACCGTCCCACGACGGGCGCCGCGGCGCAACAGGGCGGGCCGCCGCCCGCGCGCGTCGCGGGCGCCGCGGGCGCCGCCCGGGCGCGGCGTACGATGGCGCATCCTGCCGAGCACGACCCACCCCGGCGACGGCCCGCCCGAGGCCGCGCGCGTGTCCCCGCGCCGGGCGCTTGCGCTCGTCGGCGTCGTCGAGGTCCTCGCGCTGGCGACGTGGTTCAGCGCGACCGCGGTCGTGCCCGCGCTCGAGCGGGCCTGGGGCCTGTCCCCGGCGGGAGCGGCATGGCTGGCGGGCGCCGTGCCGGCCGGGTTCGTCGCCGGCAGCCTGCTCAGCGCGCTGCTGAACCTCGCCGACCGGATCGAGCCGCGGCGCCTCATCGCGTTCTCGGCGCTCGGCGCCGCGGCGGCCAACCTCGCTTTGCTCGCCGCCGGCGGCCTCGGCCTCGCGGTGCCGTCGCGGTTTCTCGTCGGCGTCTGCCTGGCCGGCGTCTACCCGCCCGGGATGAAGCTCGTCGCGACGCACTTCCGCAGCGGGCGCGGCCTGGCGATCGGCGTCGTCGTCGGCGCGCTGACGCTCGGCTCGGCGTCGCCGCACCTCGTCGGCGGCTTCGGGGGGGTGCGCTGGGAGGGCGTCATCGTCGTCACGTCGCTCGCGGCCGTGCTCGCCGCGGCGCTCATCGGCTCGGTGCGCCAGGGGCCCTACGGCGCGCCGTCGCCGCCGCTGGATCTCGGCTACGCCGTGCGCGCGATGCGCGACCGCTCGCTGCGGCTGGCGACGTTCGGCTATCTGGGCCACATGTGGGAGCTCTACGCGCTCTGGGCGTGGCTGCCCGCCTACGTCGCGGCGAGCACGGCTCGGGCCGGCGAGCCGGCGGGCCGGCTCACCGCGGCGCTGCTGACGTTCTCGGCGATCGGGCTGGCGGGCTTCGCGGGGGCGGTGGCCGGGGGACGGCTCGCCGACCGGTTCGGCCGCACCGCGCTCACGAGCGCGGCGATGGCGCTGAGCGCCACGTGCGCGCTCGCGAGCGCGGCCGTCTTCGGCGCCCCGCTCGTCGCGCTCGTCGTGCTCATCTCGGTCTGGGGGGCGACGGTGATCGCCGACTCGGCGCAGTTCTCGACGGCGGCGACGGAGCTCGCCGAGACGCGCTACGCGGGCTCGATGCTCACGCTGCAGACGGCGCTCGGCTTCCTGCTGACGATCGTCAGCATCCGCCTCGTGCCGGTCTTCGTCGACGCCGTCGGCTGGCGCTTCGCGCTCGTCCCGCTGGCGATCGGGCCGGCGCTCGGCGTCGTCGCGATGCTGCGACTGCGCGCGCTGCCGGAGGCGCGGCGGATGGCCGGCGGCGCGCGCTGAACCGGGACCGCGTCGCTGGCGCGGGCTCGGAGGGCTGTGACAGGATCGGCGTGTGGTCGAACTGCTCGTGCTCGCCATCGCGATCTTCGGCTACGCGCTCGTGTCCGGCCGCCTGGCGATGGCGCCGGTCACCGCGCCGATGGTGTTCGTCACGTTCGGCCTCATCGTCGGGACGGCGGGCCTCGGCCTCGTCGACCTCGGCCTCGAGGGCGAGGTCGTCAGCGTCATCGTCGAGGCGACGCTCGTCCTCGTCCTGTTCACCGACGCGATCCGCATCGACCTGCGCGTGCTCGGCCCCGAGTGGTGGCTGCCCGGCCGGCTGCTCGGCATCGGGATGCCGGTCATGCTCGTGCTCGGAACCCTCGTCGCGCTCGTGCTGCTGCCCGACCTCACGCTCGCCGAGGCCGCGCTCGTCGCCGCCGTGCTCGCGCCGACCGACGCGGCACTCGGCCAGGCGGTCGTCAGCGACCAGCGGCTGCCGGTCCGCATCCGCCAGGCGCTGAACGTCGAGAGCGGCCTCAACGACGGGATCGCGGTGCCGGTCGTGACGGTCTGCCTGGCGTGGGCCGCGGCCGACGTCGACCCCGGCGGGGTCGGCGACTGGGGCACGCTCGTCGCCGAGCAGGTCGGCCTCGGGCTGCTCGCCGGCCTGGCCGCCGGCGCCGGCGGCGCGTGGGTGCTCAGCCATCCGGCCGTCGTCGATCGCATCGACGGCGTCTACCGGCAGCTCGCCACGATCTCGATCGCCGTGGCGGCCTTCGCCGGCGCGACGCTCATCGACGGCAACGGCTTCATCGCGGCGTTCACCGCCGGCCTGGCGTTCGGCCGGCTCGCGCGCGAGCACTGCGAGGGCATCCAGGACTTCGCCGAGGACGAGGGCGAGCTGCTCAGCGTCCTGACGTTCGCGGTCTTCGGCGCGGTGCTCGCGGGGCCGCTCGTGCACGAGCTCACGTGGCGCGTCGCGGCCTATGCGGTGGCGAGCCTCGCGGTCGTGCGCGTCGTCTCGGTGCTGGCGGCGCTCTGGCGATCGGGCCTGCTGCTCGAGACGCGCCTCTTCGCCGGGTGGTTCGGTCCGCGCGGCCTGGCGTCGATCCTCTTCGCGCTGCTCGTGCTCGAGGAGCTCGACAGCCCGCGCACGGAGGAGATCTTCCTCGTGGCGACGTGGACGGTGCTCGTCAGCGTCTATGCCCACGGCCTGACGGCGAGTCCCTGGACCGCGCGCCTGGCCAGGCGCCTCGCGGGCGCTCCCGAGACGATGCCCGAGCTCGAGCCGGCGCCCGAGCTGCCGACCCGCCGCCGGCTGGGCTGAGACCGGACTGGCCGGCGGACCCGCCGCCGGGCGGCTGAGACCGCACCCGGCCGACACGCGGCCTGCGGTCAACGGCGCTTGACACGGCCCGCGCATGCTCGGCACGGCTGCCCGCTCCGGGCCGGGTCGCGGTCCGCCGGCCCGCGGATCGCCCACGAACGCTGACGTTCAGTGGGATTGTCGGCACTCGCCGCGAGCGCGCCCGGCGCGCGGGTCGCCGGCCGGGGCAGCCGGCGCCGGCTGCGTCCGCGCATGCCGGGTAGCAGCCCGAGATGAAACGTTTCATGCTGGGCGCCGTCTGCGCGCCCGTTCTCCTCGGGCTCCTCCCCGGGATGGCCGTCGCCGATCTCATCGACACGACGGTGAAGAGCACGGATGCGCAGAAGCGCTCGTGCATCGCACGCCCGGCGTCCGGCGCCGGCGTGATCCAGCGCACGACGACCGCCTCCGCCGACGGCCTCGTCCGCGCTCGGCTGTCAGGCCAGGGCTCCGGCGACTGGGACCTCGCGGTCTTCGACAAGGCCTCCGGCGACCGCGTCGCCGGCTCGGCCTCCTACGGCTTGAGCGAGCTCGCGGAAGGCGTCGCCGCCAAGGACCAGGTGCTCCTCGTGCAGGCGTGCCGGCGGTCGGGCCCCACGGACTCCGTCGCGCTGAACGTCAGGTCGATCCCGCTGCCCGCGCCGACGGGCGAGACGATCCGGCTCGTCCGCGTCGCGCTGCCGACGCCCGGCTCGCGCGATGCGCTCGACGCGACCGGTCTTGACCAGACCGAGCACGCGACGAAGACGTCCCAGGACGTCATGCTCTACAGCGCCGCCGAGGCGCTGAAGCTCACCCGCGCCGGGCTGGCCTACACCGTCGTGACGCCCGACGTCGTCGCGGCGGATCGCAAGGCGCTGAGCGCGGCCTCGCCGACGGACGTCGAGCCGATGCCGAGCGGTCGCACGAGCTACCGCCATCTCGCCGACTTCCAGGCCGACATGAAGGCGCTCGTCGAGGAGAACCCGTCGCTCGTCAAGCCGGTCACGCTCAACCACCCCTCGCTCGAGGGCCGCTCGGTCGAGGGCATCGAGCTCTCCAAGGACGTCGCGCAGTCCGACGGCAAGCCGGTGTTCCTGCAGATGGGCGTCCACCACGCCCGCGAGTGGCCCGCCGCCGAGATGCCGATGGAGTGGGCGATCGACCTCGTGAAGTCCTTCAACGCGGGCGACGAGCGCGTCGTCGACCTGCTCTCGCAGGCGCGCGTGATCATGGTCCCGGTCGTCAATCCCGACGGCTTCAACCTCTCGCGCGAGGCGCCGATCGACTCCCAGCAGCCGGTCGTCGACCCGAGCTTCGCCTACAAGCGGCGCAACTGCCGCATCCAGGACTTCCAGCTCCCCGCTCCCGGCGAGTGCGGGCTGCAGTCCAATCGCAACCTCGGCGTCGATCCCAACCGCAACTACGGCGGCCTGTGGGGCGGCGGCGGCGCCGGCCTCACGCCGACGGACGACACGTACCGCGGCGCGGGCCCGTTCTCCGAGCCCGAGACCCAGAACGTGCGCGAGCTCGTCTCGTCGCGGCAGGTCACGACGCTCATCACGAACCACACGTACTCCGACCTCGTCCTGCGCCCGCCCGGACTGCGCGCCCAGGGCGACCCGCCCGACGAGCCGGTCTACAAGCAGCTCGGCGACGCGATGGCGGCCGAGAACGGCTACACGAGCCAGAAGAGCTACGAGCTCTACGACACGAGCGGGACGACCGAGGACTGGAGCTACTACGCCACCGGCGGCCTGGGCTTCACGTTCGAGATCGGCAAGGCCTCCGAGGAGAGCACGCTCGTCGGCGTCGGCTTCCACCCCGCCTACCCGGTCGGCGTGATCGCCGAGTACCACGGCAAGCAGCCCGGCGGCGGAGGCAACCGCGAGGCGTACTTCAAGGCGCTGGAGAGCACCGCGAGCAGCGCGCGTCACGCGATCCTCGAGGGCACGGCCGCGCCCGGCTCGACGCTGACGCTGCACAAGGAGTTCAAGACCGCGACGTCGCCGGTCATCCAGGCCGACGGGTCCACGAAGGACCCGATCCTCATCGACGACGTCCTCGACACGACGCTCACCGTCGGGCCGAGCGGCCGCTTCGAGTGGCACGTCAACCCCTCGACGCGGCCCGCCGTGGCCAAGGCGAAGACGACGAGCGAGGTCTCGCCGGCCCCGGCCCAGTCGATCGACATCTCCTCCGCGGAGCCGGCGCTGCCGCCCGCGGCGGGCGGCACCGAGCAGGTCGGGACGCGGGACTTCGAGTTCGACGTCTCGCCGGCCGCCGCGCGCCAGATCCGCGCGCAGATCGACGGCGCCGACGGGGACGACTACGACCTGTACCTCTACAAGGGCACCAAGGCCCCGGAGAACATCGTCGCCTCGAGCGCCAGCTCGACCGCCGATGAGACGATCGCGCTGGACTACCCCGAGCCCGGCCACTACGTCCTGTCGGTGCAGAACTGGCTGGCGACGTCGGGCTGGACGGGCACGCTGGAGGTCTTCGGCGCGGTGCCCGGCAGCGAGACGACGGTCCCGGCCGGCATCGAGCCGTGGAACGTCACCTGCGATCCGCCCGGCGGCAGGCCCGCCCGAAGCGAGCAGATCGTCATCGATCGCGGCCAGCGCAAGGCCGTCACCGCATGCGACCCCGGCGCGCGCAAGCCGCGCGCCGCCACCACGAAGACAGGGAGCTGACCCGATGTCCCGACCCGTCCTGACGCTGCTGGCATGCCTGGCGGCGCTCGCCGTCGCCCCGGCGGCGACGGCCGCCCCGCCGCCCGTCCCGTCCGATCCGTACTTCGCCAAGCAGTGGGGCCCGCAGCAGGTGCGCGCCCCGCAGGCCTGGGCGACCTCCGACGGGACCGGCGCGGTCATCGGCGTCGTCGACGCCGGCGTCGACCTCGACCATCCGGACCTGCAGTCCAAGCTGCTGGCGGGCGCCACGTTCCTGGACTGCCCGTCCGCGGGATCCTGCGGCAACGGCGACTGGCAGTCCGGGCCCGAGGCGCGGCGCGCGTCGAGCAGCACGCACGGCACCCACGTCAGCGGCATCGCCGCCGCCGCGACGGACAACGGGATCGGCATCGCGGGTGTCGCGCCCGGCGCGAAGATCATCCCCGTCAAGGCGCTCGACGAGGAGGGCGGCTCGTTCGAGGACATCGCGGCCGGCATCCGCTACGCCGTCGACCACGGCGCGAACGTCATCAACCTGTCGCTGGGGGCGCTGCCCGGTGCGCAGGCGCTCGTCATCACGGGCGTCGTCGCCGACGTCCAGGACGCGATCACGTACGCGCGCAGCAAGGGCGTCGTCGTCGTGGCCGCCGCGGGCAACGACTTCGCGTCGATCTGCGGGACGCCCGGCTTCGACAGCGGGGCCCTCTGCGTCGTGTCGACCGACAAGCGCGAGGCCCGCTCGGCGTTCTCGAACTTCGGGTTCAACCAGGAGCGCGACGTCGTCGCCGGGCCCGGCGGCTCGCTGGCGCCGGTGTGCGGCGAGGACATCCTCTCGACGGTCCCCGTCGGCACCGGCAGGTCGGCCGTCTGCGGCTACACCGCCGACTACGACGAGTACGCGGGCACGTCGATGGCGACGCCCCACGTCGCCGGCGTCGCGGCGCTGCTGACGGCGCAGGGACGCTCCGACGAGAACACGATCACGGCGCTCGAGACGACCGCGCGCCACCCGCCGGCGGACGTGCGCGGCGCCTACGAGCCGACGTACGGCTACGGCATCGTGGATGCCCAGGCGGCCGTCGCGGCGCCGAGCGCCGCGACGTCCACCACGCGCCCCCGCGGCCGCGGGCCGCGATAGCCACCCGGCTTGAAGTGGGCCGGCGGCCGATCGGTCGCCGGCCCGCCCGCGCCCGGCGGTTGGCATGATGGCGCGGTGAGAAACCCCCGAGCCCTGCTGGCCGCGGGCGTCCTGGTGGTCGCGGCGGCGATCGGCGTGCTGCTCGTGGTCCTGCTGCCCGGCGGCGGCGAACCCGGATCCGACGTCCCCGAGAAGCCGTTGCGCGTGACGCGCGCGACGCTCACGCTCGAACAGGCGCAGCGGCCTGACACGGGTGGGCGCGAGCTGCTCGTGTCGCTGCCCGCCGAGCAGCTCAACAGCCGCGAGATCACCGGCGGGGCGAGGGTCGTGTGGCTGCGCTGCCTCGACGACGCCGGCGCCGTCGTCGTGCGCCAGCCCTTCGACTGGCCGCTCGTCGAGGAGGAGGGCTTCATGCCCCACATCCACCACCCGCTCGCCACGCCGGAGCTCAAGCGCGTCCGGCGCTGCCGGCTGACCGCCCCGGGCATGGACTTCGCGGCGAGCGTGAAGGGCAGCCTGCCGACCGCCGCCCTCTCCGCGGCGGGCTGAGCGCGACGCGCCGAGGGCGCCGCTCCCGGGCTCAGCGCCGGTGGCTGCGCAGGTACACGACGCGATCGCCTGGCTCGACCTCCGCGGCCCCCGCCTGGTCGAAGCGCATGACCCGGTCGCCGCGGATGACCGCGACGATCGGACCGGGCACGCCGAGCTTCTCGCGCGAGCCGGCCTCGCCGGCGCTGACCGCGCGCTCGGCGATGTCGAGCCCCTCGCCGAGCCTGATGAGATCCTGGAGGACTCCCGCGACCTGCGGCTGGCGCACGGCGAAGCCCAGCAGTCGGCCTGCCGCCTCGGAGGACGTGATGACCGTGGTGGCGCCGCTCTGGTGCAGGAGCGCGACGTTCTCCTGCTCGCGCACGGAGGCGACGATCGTGGCGCCGGGGTTCAGCGAGCGGGCCGTGAGCGTGACCAGGACGGCGGTGTCGTCGCGGTCGACGGCCACGACGATCGAGCGCGCCCGGCCCACGCCCGCCTCCCGCAGCGCGTCGGCCGACGCGGCGCTGCCGGCGACCGCGGTCAGGCCCTCGGCCGTCGCGCGACGGCGGGCGTCCACGCGGTCGTCGATGACGACGATCTGCTCGCACGCGACCCCCTGGGCGAGCAGCGTCCCGAGCGCGCTGCGCCCCTTGACCCCGAATCCGCAGATGACGACGTGGTTCTCCAAGGTTCTCCTCCATCGCGATCGGCGGTAGGCGTCACGGCTGCGCTGGGCAAGGATCTCAAGTGTCGTCCCGACGAGCAGGATGAGGAAGAGGATCCGCGCCGGCGTCACGAGCAGCGTCGTCAGCAGGCGTGCCTGGTCGGTGACGGGCCGGACGTCGCCGTAGCCGGTCGTCGTGATGCTGACCGTCGAGTAGTAGAAGGCGTCGAGCAGGCTCACCGAGCCGTCCTCCGGATCGGTGTAGCCGGACCGCCCGAGGTACGTCAGCACCGCGACGAAGGTGACGAGCCCGACGGCGATCGCGATGCGCACCAGGATGTTGCGCACCGGCCCGTGCGCTCGTCCCGGGAACTGGACGTCGACCCGCTGGTGCTCCTGCGCCGCCATCCGCGCACTGTATGGCGCTCCGGTCGCTCAGCGATGTCCGAAGCGCACGTCGGGCAGGGCGCGGTCCAGCCAGGGCGGCAGCCACCAGGCCGCGCGCCCGAGCAGGCGCAGCATGACGGGCACGAGGACGAGCCGCACGAGCAGGGCGTCGATGAGCACCGCGATGCCGAGGATGACGCCCATCTCCTTCGGCGGCAGCGGGCGCGAGAGCGCGAACGTGAAGAAGACGGCGACCATGACCGCCGCCGCGGCGGTGATGACCGGCCCCGACCTCGCGATGCCCTCGACCGCTGCGTCGCGCGCGTCGGCCGCGCGGTCCCAGCGCTCCTTGGCCGAGGCCAGCAGGAAGACGGTGTAGTCCATCCCCAGCGCGAACAGCATGACGAAGAAGAAGATCGGCGCCCAGGCGTTGAGGTAGCCCTGCGACTCGAAGCCCAGCAGGCCCGAGAGCGCGCCGTCCTGGAAGATCCGCTTGCCGACGCCGAACGCCGCAAGCGTGGCCAGGACGTTGAGCAGGACGCCGCACAGCGCGATGACCGGCCCGCGCAGCGCGACGAGCAGCAGCACGAAGCCGAGCGCCAGCACGAGCGCGACGACCTTCGGCGCGGCGTCGGCGAGCGCCAGCTCGAGATCGTGGCTCTCGGCGGCCATGCCGCCGACGAGCGCGCCGCGCGGCAGCCTCGGGCGCAGGCGGTCGATCGCCGTCCCGACGGCCTCTCCCGACGCGGCGGCCGGGATCGCGCGGACGAGCACGAGTCCCCCGCCGCCGGGCTGCGCCGGTCCGACGCCCGCGATGCCGGGGTCGGCGCGCAGGACGGATCTGAGCTCGCGGCCGGCGCGCGCGGGCGCCACGACCTGCAGGGCCGCCGGCGCGCCCGGGCCGAAGCCCCGCTGCAGCTGCTCGAAGCCCTGGCGCGAATGGTCCTCCTCGGGCGCGACGGCGATCGACGGCATGCCGGTCTCGAGGTGCGCGACCGGCCAGGCGAGCGCCGCGACGGCGAGCAGGCCCGCGAGGCCGAAGAGCAGCGGGCGCTCCCAGGCCCGCTGGGCCCATCTCGCCAGGCGTGGCGATCGCTGCCCGCCGGGCCTGATCCACGGCAGGGCGAGGCTGTTGACCCGCCCGCCGAGCGATCCCAGGGCGGCCGGCAGCAGCGTCAGCGACGCGACGAGCACGAACGTCACGGCGAGGCCGATCCCGACCGCCGTCGTGCGAAACGCCGGGCTCGGCACGAGCACGACCGCCGAGAGCGCGAGGAGCACCGTCAGGCCCGAGAACAGGACCGCCTTGCCCGCGGTGTCCATCGCCTGGGCCACGGCCTCGCCCGGGGCGAGCCCCTCGTCGACGTGCGCCTGCCGGAAGCGGGCCACGATGAACAGCGCGTAGTCGATGCCGAGCGCGAGCGCGAACATGAGCGCGAAGTTCATCGCCCAGATCGAGATGTCGAAGAGCTGGCCGCCGGCGGCCAGCAGTCCCGCCGCGCAGACGAGGCCGAGCACGGTCAGCATGAGCGGCAGGCCGGCCGCGACGAGCGAGCCGAACGCGACGAGCAGGATCGCGAGCGTCACGGGCCAGGAGATGATCTCCGACCGCAGCATCGCCTCCTTGTTGTCGCGGTTGAAGTCCGACCAGACGCCGGGCGCGCCGGTCAGGTCGGCGCGGACGGTCGGGCCGCCGGCCGCGGCGACGCGGAGCTTGAGGTCGTCGGCGGCGCGGACCATGTCGTCGGGGGCGGCGTCCGACCCGGCGACGACGAGCGCCGTGCGGCCGTCCGCCGACAGCCCGGCGCCCGGGCGCGGCATGACGACCTCCCCCGTTCGCCGGTCGTCGCGCAGCAGCCGCTGCACGCGGCGCAGCGTGCGGCCGAACCGCGGGTCCGACGCCGTGAGCGTGCGCGAGCTCACCACGACCTGCAGCGCGTAGCTGCCCCGACCGGCGAAGTTGCGCTCGATGAGGTCGCGCGCGGCGACGGACTGCGAGCCGACGACCTCCCAGCCGGCGCCGGAGAGCGCGTGCTCCACCCGCGGCGCGAGCGCCCCGAGCGTGAGCGCCAGCCCGAGCCAGACGAGCGCGACCGCCCGCGCGTGCGCCGCCGCCCAGCGCCCGAGGCGGCCGACGGGGCCGACCGGGCTCGGGCGCTCGGACGAGGTCACCGCGACCGCGTCGGCGGCTCGGGCCGCATCACCACGGCGCCGGCTCGTAGTCCTTGAGGAAGCAGCCGTACACGTCCTCCCCGGCCTCTCCGCGGACGATCGGGTCGTAGACGCGCGCCGCGCCGTCGACGAGGTCCAGCGGCGCGTGGAAGCCCTCCCCCGCCAGGCGCGTGCGCGTGGGCTGCGGGCGCTCGTCGGTGATCCAGCCGGTGTCGACGCTCGTCATGAGGATCCCGTCGCCGAGCAGCTCGTGGGCGCTCGTCCGGGTGAGCATGTTCAGCGCGGCCTTGGCCATGTTCGTGTGCGGGTGCCCGGGGCCCTTGTAGCCGCGGCCGAACTGCCCCTCCATCGCCGAGACGTTGACGATGTACTTGCGACGCGCGCTCGACGCGGCCAGGGCCGGGCGCAGCCGGCCGACGAGGATGAACGGCGCCGTCATGTTGCACAGCTGCACCTCGAGCAGCTCGACGGGGTCGACCTCGTCGACGCGCTGGACCCAGCTGTTGACGCCGTGGGGGTCGGGCACGAGCCCGGCGGCGTCGACTGCGCTGCCGGCGGCGATCCGCGCCGGCGACGCCGAGCCCGCCGTCAGCGCGAGCTGCGCCAGCGCGGCCGGCGTCGGGCTCCAGTGCCCCGCGCCGTTGCGCTCGCCGTCGCCGTCGCCGTTGCGGTCGCCTTTGCGGTCCGGGTCGCCGTCGCCGCTGCGCTCGGCCTCGCCGTCGCCGTTGCGCCCTCCGAGCCGGTGCGCGCCGCTCGCGGCGCCCGCGGACGGCAGGGCCACCATCTCCGGCAGCGGCCCGGCCGGCAGCGGCGCCGCCTCGGCCTCGGCGAGCAGCCGGTAGGACTCCGCGGAGCGCCGCACGGTCTGGGCGGCGTTGTTGACGAGGATGTCGAGCGGGCCGCGCGAGCTCACGTCGTCGGCGAGCTCGATGACCTGGCCCGGATCGCGCAGGTCGATCCCGACGATCCGCAGCCGATCCAGCCAGCGCTCGCTGTCGGGCATCGTGGCAAAGCGCCTGGCGGCGTCGCGCGGAAAGCGGGTCGTGATGGTCGTGTGCGCGCCGTCGCGCAGCAGGCGCAGCGCGATGTACATGCCGATCTTCGCCCGCCCGCCGGTGAGCAGCGCGCGCCGGCCCGCGAGGTCGGTGCGCGCGTCGCGGCGCGCGCGGTTGCGGGCCGCGCAGTCCGGACAGAGCTGGTGGTAGAACGCGTCGACCTCGCGGAAGCGGCGCTTGCAGACGTAGCAGCCGCGGGCGCGCACGAGGGTCCCGGCGCTGGCTCCGGCGGCGGCCGGGGCGAGCGGCAGCCCGCGCGTCTCGTCGTCGATGCGCCCGGGCGCGCCCGTCGCGGTCGCTGCGGTGACGGCGTCGTCGTTGGCGAGCACAGCCGCCCTGCGCTCGGCGCGGCGGCGCAGCTTGACGGACTTGAAGATCGCCGCCGTGGCGCGGCGGACGGCGATCGCGTCCGGGTGCTCGACGGGCAGATCGTCGAGGGCGTCGAGAACCCGCAGGCAGGTCCGCAGGTCGTCGGGATCGATGCCGGGTTCGGCGCCGTGCGGCATGCCCGGCAGTGTAGGTCCGCCCTCCGGCGCCGGCGGCCGCTCTCCGGCGCCGGGCGGCGCCTCAGTCGATCGCGAACGTCATGTGCACGCGCAGCCCCGGCGTGGCCTGGCGGCTCTCGAGCGTGAGCTGCTCGGCCATCTGGCCGATGATCGCCAGCCCGAGCTTGAGGCCCGGCGAGTCGATCCGGGGATGGATGCCGACGCCGTCGTCGCTGACGACGACGTGCAGCAGTCGCTCGTCCGCCCACGCGACGAGCGTGACGTCGCCCGGGCGACCCTCCGGATACGCGTGGACGGCCGCGTTGCCGACCGCCTCGGAGACGGCGAGCGCGATGTCCTCGCACTGGCGCGCGGACGCGCCGCTCTCCTCGGCGCAGGCGACCACCGCATGCCGCATCGCCGCGACGCTCTCGGCGACCGCCGGCAGACGCTCCTGGAGACGGGATCGGTAGCCGGTCGGCACGCGGGGCGGGTTACCCGGGAGGCGCGGCGGCAACACGCCCGGCCCGCCGGGGATCGCCGGGCGCGCCTACATCGCCCGCTTTGCGGCTGCGCGCTCCTTGTCCATGTTGAGGCTCGCGATGTGCTCCTCCGCGCGGGCGATCGCCGCGCTCGCGTCGTGGGGAACCTCCGGCGCCCGCAGCGCGTCGGCTCCGCTGGATGCCGCGGCCTGCCGGTCGACCGCGGCGGCGATCTCGGAATCGGCGGGATCGGGTGTCGGCTGCTCGACCTGCTCGTCTTCCATGTCGTCTCTCTCCAATGGTCGGGTGACAAGGGCCCTACCCGCTCTCTCTGGAAATCACCGAGCGAATCGCGGGTTGCGCGCGGGATCGCGATCGCCGCCGGCGAGGTGCCGGGCCCGCGCTCGTGCGCGCCGCGCCCCCGCCGGCGCCGGGAAGGTGACTACTGTGCCTGTGATCCCCGATGCGACGCTCGTGCCGAACGCAGCTCTGAGGACGCTTGACGACGTCGGCGACGTCGCGGGCCGGCGCGTGCTCGTGCGCGTGGACTTCAACGTCCCGCTCGACGCCGGCGCGGTCACCGACGACACGCGCATCCGCCTGGCGATCCCGACGCTCGAGGCGCTGCGCGCGCGCGGCGCGCGCCTGCTGCTCGTCTCGCACCTCGGCCGGCCCCGCGGGCGCGATCTGCGCTGGTCGCTGGGACCGGTCGCCGCGCATCTCGCCGAGCTGCTCGGCGTGCCGGTCGCGCTCGCGCCGAGCCTCGACGAGATCCCCGAGGCCGATGTCGTCATGCTCGAGAACATCCGCTTCGAGCCCGGGGAGACCGCCAACGACCCCGTGCTCGCGGCGCGGCTGGGGGCGCTCGCCGACGTCTACGTCAACGACGCGTTCGGCTCGGCGCACCGCGCGCACGCATCGACGGAGGGCGTCGTGCACCACGTCGGCCGGGCCGTCGCGGGGCTCCTGCTCGCACGCGAGGTGCAGACGCTCGGATGCCTGCTCGATGCGCCCGCCCGGCCGTTCGTAGCCGTCCTCGGCGGCGCGAAGGCGGCCGACAAGATCGGCGTCCTGACGCGCTTCGCCGCCGTCGCCGACAGCCTCCTGCTGGGCGGCGGCATGAGCTACCCCTTCCTCGCCGCGGCCGGCCGGCGGATCGGCCGCTCGCTCTGCGACGAGGCCGGCCTGGACGCCGCCCGGCGCGTGCTCGCGACGCCGGGCGCGCTGGAGCACGTCGAGTTGCCGGTCGACCTGGTCGTCGCGGATCGCTTCGGCGCCGACGCGCGGCTGCGCGTGTCGGACCCGATCGACGTCGACGACGACTGGGAGGCCATCGACATCGGCCCGCGCACGCGGGAGCGCTACGCCGGGCTCATCGCCGCGGCCGGGACCGTGTTCTGGAACGGCCCCGTCGGGGCATTCGAGATCGAGCCGTTCGCGGCCGGCACGTACGCGATCGCGCGCGCCGTCGCCGACAGCTCGGCCGTGACCGTCGTCGGGGGCGGGGACTCCGGCGCCGCGCTGACGCGCTTCGGGCTGCAGGACGAGGTCACGCATCTGTCCACGGGCGGCGGCGCGGCGCTCGAGCTGCTCGAGGGCCGCGTCCTGCCCGGCGTCGCCGCGCTGACGGGTGCCTAGCCGATGCGGGTGAGGCTCAGCAACGCGCCGCGCACGCTGCTGCCGGCCGGCGGTCTCGTGGCGAGGTTCTTCTCGCTGGACGGGCACGGCGACGTCCAGGAGCAACTCGGACGCGTGCCCGTCAGGGACGGCGTCGCGCCCTACCGCGCGCCGCCGGCACCGGACGCCGGGCTGCGCTTCGCGATCGCCGTCGAGGAGTCGAACACCGCCGGGTGCGTGTATCGCTCGGGTGCCCTGGACCCGGTTGCCGCGGCGCAGCCGCAGCTCGACGCGATGCAGGTGTCGATCGTGTATTGCCCGGGGGTCGCGCTCGATCTCGGGCCCGATGCCACGGGGCCGGACAGCGTGCTGAGCAGGCATATCGAGCAGATGCTGCCGCCCCAGCTGCGGCTGGCCGGCGTCGCCGTCAGATGTGCCGGCGAGGGCAGCCTCGAGGTGACGATGAGCGGATGGGTGCAGATCGCGACGCGGCGGATCCCGTTCGCCCACGGCCGCACGCTGCGCCTGCGCTGCTCGGCCGATCCCGCGCGCCGGGTGCCGTGCATCCGCGCGCTGATCGAGGGTGGCGCGGTCGTCGGCGGGGAGCTGGCGGCCGAGCAGCGAGCGATGCTCGACCGGGCCATCAGCGACGGCGTGGCGCTGCAGCTCGACGCCGCCGTGCGGCACATCGCCGGCCTGCGCAACGCGTCCTTCGTCACGGACGTGAAGCCGCAGACGCACTCCGTCAGCAGGATCCGCGTCGCGGGGCAGAAGGGGCGCCCGCCCGAGCTCGAGCTGAACATCAGCTGGGCCGCCGCGACCGGCGCCGACGGAGCACCGCTGGCCGCGAGCGACATGCCCGCCCGCGGCTGACGACCGGCTACGCGGCGATCTTCTGCGCGCGCTTCTCGCGCGCGATCTCCTTCTCGGGCCGCGGCGGGCGCGGCAGGCGGCGCGTGAGGTGCCTGCGCCAGAGGCCGATGAGCCCCAGGCGCCAGAAGTAGTAGCCGGTGCGGCCGGGGATCGCCGAGAAGTCGAGCTTGACGAGGTGGCTCAGCGCGCGGCGCGAGAGGTACATCCCGCGCAGCCACCTGCCGAGCCGCGGGTACGTCGGCTGCTCCTCCGTGCTCGCCCGGACCCGGCTGAGCAGGCGCTTCCACAGCCACTCCGGCGGGCGCCACATCGTCAGCAGGTACAGCAGGAGGTTGTTCAGCCGCGGCGGGATCGCCATGAACGTCGCCGAGATCTCCTCGATGTCGACGCCGCGCTCCTTCATCGCCTTCTCGAGCTCGGTGTTCGGGATGACCTTCAGCGAGTAGATGAACAGCGTGTACGGCCGCTGCATGTCGTAGAGCAGCTGCAGCGTGTCCCGGATGTCCTCGCGGGTCTCGATCGGGTTGTCGGTGATGATGTCGTAGGCCGGCGGGATGTGGTACGTCGGCGCGAACGAGGCGTTGACCTCGCCGGCGGCGAGGATCTTCTCCGGCGGCGACGGCCGCTTGTAGAAGTCCAGCGTGCGGCGGCTGCCGCTCTGGATGCCCATCCGCACCCGATTCATCCCGGCCCAGGTCAGCAGCTCGAACTTGTCGCGCTTGACGTAGTTGGGGATGACGCCGTAGACCGCGAACGGCAGGTCGAGCTCGGCCTTCCACAGCTCGGCGAACTCCTCGATCTCGCGGTAGGGGATCGCCATGAAGCTGTCGTCGTGGAACGAGACGTGGCTGAGGTGCGGGAAGCGGGCGCGCGCGGTCTTGATCTCGTCGACGATGTAGCGCGCGCTCGGATGGCGGATGCGCTTGTACTTGGCGTCGTTGGAGATGAACTTCGTGTTGCCGCAGTACGTGCAGTGAAACGGGCAGCCGATCGACCACAGCGTCGTGTAGCTCAGGCCGTCGTTGTCGATGTAGTGCCGGGCGTTCATCGGCCCGAAGCCCTGGCCGCTCTCGTAGATCGTCTCCCCCTCGCCGTACTGCGGGAAGGGCAGCGACTCCATCTGGTCGGTGCTCATGAGCGGCAGGAAGTGGTTCTTGACGACGCTGCCGTCGGGCTGCTTGAACCAGAAGTTCTTCACGGCGGTGTGGTCGCGGCCCTCGAGCATGAGGCCGTGCAGCTCCTCGAAGGCGAACTCGCCCTCGCCCGTGCAGATCGCGTCGACGTCGGCGAGGATCGCGTCCTCGGGCTGGATGATCGCGTGGATGCCGCCCCAGATGACGAACGTCGAAGGGTCGAGCTCCTTGACGCGCTTGATGAGCCGCCGCGTCAGGTCCGCGTAGCCGGTCATCGAGGAGAAGCCGACGAGGTCGGCCTCGACGAGATGGCGCGCTGCGAGGTCGATGTCCTCGTCCTCGAGCGAGCCGGCGCTGCCGAGCGTGCCGCGCAGTCCGTTGCGGATGTTGCGGTAGCGGTTCGTCGAGACGTAGCAGGACTCGGTGTCCTCGTTGATCCGCGCGACGAACGCGGCCATCTTGCGAAACCCGCAGGAGGTGATGCCGTCCTCCAGCGAGACCATCTTGATGCGCAAAGGCTGACTCCCCCGCTATCCGTGGCCGAGCAGCGGATCGTACAGCTCGTCCCCCGCCGCGCAAGCGCGCCTGCACGTCGGGTCAGGCAAGCCCGCGACCGCCCGCGACGCGCCCTCGCGACTGCCGTGTCCGCCGTGCGTCGCCTACGGGGCGACGGTCGGCGCGGTGCTCAGCGCCCGCCGGCGGTCACGAGCCGCCCCCGCAGCGCCTTGAGGACCGGCTTCAGCGGCGTGAAGCACATCTTCTGCAACAGGCCGAAGACGAGGGTCGTGATGCCGACGGCGTAGACGGTCCCGTTGCTGCGCGGGCGCGTGTAGACCGGCCCGCCGCTGTCGCCCTCGCGCGCGGTGATCGTCGTGCACGGCAGGCGGGTGCCGGGATACGAGCGCACGATCCGCCCGCAGCGGTCGTGGCCGCTCGTGCGCCCGGCGAAGCAGACCCGGCGGCCCAGCAGCGGCCGCGCGGTGCCGGCGACGAACCACGGCGGTCGCCCGACGCCGCGCTCGACGACGGACGCCGACGGCCGGCCCGCGCCCGACGGCACCGGCAGGACGAGCGCGTCCAGGCGCCGGCGCTCGAGGTTGCGCTGCACGCGGCCGAGCACGATCCCGGGCTGCGGTGGGCGCCGCAGCGCCGCGTTGCGGCGGTGCGTCGTGCCGTCGCGGCGCAGCCCCGCGCAGTGGGCCGCGCTGAGGCCGCCCGTGTGCGAGCCCAGCCGCACGAGGAACGCCGACGTGCAGAGCACGGCGTCGCTCGGCGCCCGCCTGCCGCCGACGAGCGTGCGGCGCGAGAAGAGCAGCTCGCGGCCGGCGGCCCAGCCGTCGAGGTCGGGCGCCTCGCCGGGCCGGCGGATCCGCAGCGCGGCGCGCCCGCGGGTCGCGACGAGGTCGTACGTGCCGGCGCCCTCGACGGGGCCTGCGTGCAGCGGCGCCCAGCCGGCGGCGCGCAGGATCGCGGCATCGTCGCGCTCGGGGGCGGCGGCGAGGGCCGCCGCGACCGCGCCGGCCTCCTCGCAGCCCGCCCGGCTGACCTTCACGATCGTCGCGTCGCCGGCCGCCGGGCAGCGGGTGTACGAGCCGTTGCGCGCGGCAGCGGGAACGCTGACGGCGAGCGTGATGGCGAGCGCCGCCAGGGTCGTCTTCAGGACGGCTGCCATGCCCGCCCGATGCTCCCAGACCCAGGTGGCACGAGCGCCGGTCGGCCGCCTACGCGCCCGCCCCCGAGAGCCGCTCGAGCGTCGCGGCGAGCCGCTCGGCGTCGACGGAGCCCGGCAGGCCGATGACGACGAGCTGCGAGGCGGGCCGCTCGCCGTCGGCCCAGCGCCGGTCGGCCTCGATGCTGAAGCGGCGCCCGACGACCTGCAGGACGTAGCGGTGCGCGGCGTCCTCGCGCAGGTGCAGCAGGCCCTTCGCCCGCACGATCCCGTCCGGCAGCGCCTTGAGCTCGTCGACGAGCGCCGTCCCGCTCAGCGGCCGCGGCCCGCTCCAGCTCCAGCTCTCGAAGCTCGGATGCGGGGCGTGGCCCGCGCGATCGTGCGCGTGGCCGTCGTGCTCCGGGCCGTCGTGCGCGTGGTGCTCGTCGCGCTCGTCGCGCTCGTCGCGGGTCGCGCGGGTCGCGCGGCCTCGGGCGGGGTCGATCCCGAGCACGACGTCGGCCGGAACCGCGCCGTGGGAGGTCTCGACGATCGCCGTCGACGGTCCGACGACCTCCCGCAGCCAGGCGCGCAGCTCGGCGACGCGCTCCCCTGCGACGAGATCGGTCTTGTTGAGCACGAGCAGGTCGGCGGCGCGCAGCTGGCCGAGGATCTGGTGGCCGGTGGCCTCGGCGGCCGCGCGCTCGCGCACGGTCTCGGCGTCGGCGACGACGACGGCGGCGTCCCTGCGGTAGCCGGGCATGTCGCCGAGCACCACGATGGCGCCCGGGTCGGCGACGCCGCTGGCCTCGACGACGACGTGCTCGGGAGGGTCGGCGCGATCGCGCAGCAGCGCGAGCTCGCCGATGAAGTCGCCGCCCACGCTGCAGCAGATGCAGCCGTTGCGGAGGCTGATCGTCTCCCCCTCGCGAGACTCGACGAGCTCCGCGTCGATGTTGATCGCGCCGAAGTCGTTGACGAGGACGGCGAGGCGGCGGTCGCCCGCGTCGCGCAGGATCCTGTTGAGCAGGGTCGTCTTGCCGGCGCCCAGGAAACCGCCGATGACGGTCAGCCCGATCGGATCCTTGCGGGTCGCGCTCGCCGTGCGGCCAGGCTGGTCGCGGGTGACCGGGCGGCGGGCGACGAGGCTGCCGACCCCGCGCGCGCTCCCGCCGTCGGAGACGACGCCGTCGCGATGGTCGAGCACCTCGAGCGCAGGGAAGGCGCGCAGCAGCTCGCCGGGCTCGAGCAGGTAGTCGGGGTTGAAGCTGTGGCCGAGCGTCTCGGCGTGGGCGCGGGCGAACGTCTCGTAGACGAGCACCCCGCCGGGCGCGAGCGCGGCCTGCAGCGGCTCGAAGAGCGAGCGCTGCAGGAAGTGCATCGTGACGACGACGTCATAGGGACCCGGCGGCAGCGGCTCGCGCTCGAGGTCGACAGCGCGCGGCGCGATCGCGAGCCCGCGCTCGCGCGCCGCCTTGCGCAGCGCGGCGATCGCGACGTCGGAGACGTCGATCGCGTCGACCTGGTAGCCGAGGCGCGCGAGGTACAGCGCGTTGCGCCCGTCGCCGCACGCCACGTCGAGCGCGCGGCCCCCGCCGCCGAGCAGGTGCTCGTGGGCGGTCAGCCACGGCGCCGGAGCGTCGGGAAACGGGACGAAGCCCGGTCCGGCATAGCGCTCGTTCCAGCGTTCGCGGGCGTCCACGGGCGCACCGTAGCGGCTCATGCCGCCCGCTCGGGGCGGGTAGGCGGTCTGTACGCAGCGAACTCGATGCAAGAGGAGTGCGACATGGCTGAGAAGGATCCGAGGGACTACCGCGGCGGCGTGCGCGAGCCGGCCGACGCGAAGGGCGGCGAGGACTCCTGGGCCGACACCGAGGGCGTCGTGCCGCGCGAGATGCTCGACGATCCCGGTCCGCCTCCGCCCGAGCGCGCGCAGGACGCCCAGGCCCTCGGCGACGCCGTGCGCGGTGAGGTGACCGACCGCGACCCGGCCGACGACGCGATCGACCGTGCCGGCGGCGACCGGGCCGACGCGACGACCCACGGGGGCGCGCAGAGCGACGTCGAGGATCTCGAGGAGGGCAGGCCCGTCTCGCGCGTCGACGCGCAGACGCTGGCCGCGCAGACCGACGAGGTCGGCGGGCACTAGCCCGCGCGCGGGTCGCCGGGGCGGCGCAGGAGAGAGACCGGCCCGCGTCAGTTCAGGCGCGCGCGAAGGGCGCCGAGCTCGGCGCGCAGCGCCTCGAACAGGTCGCGGTCGAGCGGCAGCTCGAGCCGCATCTCGGCCGCGCGGATCGCGCGACCGAGATCGTGCCGGCGCGCGTAGGAGCCGACGAGGTTGTTGAGCATGCGCAGCGCGGTCTCGTGCGGGGTCCAGGGGCGCACGCCCGGTCCGGGCGGGGTCGCGATGCGCGTCCCGCCGCCGAACGGGTCCAGCAGGATCGGCGCCGCGCCGTCCGCGAAGCGCCCGACGACGTAGTGCCCCGGCAGGCCGACGCCGGCGAGCGCGATCCCGGCGCGCCGCGCCGTCTCGACGTAGACGACCGAGAGCGTGATCGGCAGCCCCCGTCCGCGCTCGAGCACGAGGTCGAGCATGGAGTGATCCGGGTGGTCGTACTCGTCGCGCGCGCCCGCGAAGCCGTGCCGGGCGCCGAGCACCTCGCCGAGCGCGTCGAGCTCGCCCGTCGCCTCGGCCTCCTTTGCGAGCTCGGCGGCCAGCGCATCCAGGCACGCGAGCGCCGCCGCCTCGTCCACCTCGCGCAGCTCGCCCGCGAGAGCGAGGGCGAGCGCGTCGAGCCTGGCCGTCGGGTCGGCGGCGAGCGTGGCGAAGCCGGGCACGGTCGGATTGTGGCGGCTTGCGATGATGCGCGCATGCCACGAACGAGGATCGACGAGGCCGAGGGGCTGGCGGTCCGTGACGTCATCCACGCGCGCTTCAGCGTGCTGCCCGCGACCGCGACCGTCGGCGACGTGCGCGACTGGTTCGCCGAGAGCGCGAGCCGGAGGCTGGCATTCGTCGCCGCCGGAGACCGCTACGCGGGATCGCTGACGCCGCAGGACGTCGCCGGCGACCTGGACCCCGCCCGCCCGGCGCTCGAGGTCGCCGCGAGCGGCCCGACCGTGTCGCCCGAGGCTCCCGCGACCACCGGCCGCGACCTGGCGCTCGCCAGCGACGCGCGCCGGGTGCCCGTCGTCGACGCCGGCGGGCGGCTGCTCGGGGTCGTCGCCGTGACGGGCGACCTGCAGTGCTTCTGCGGGACCGGCGCGGCTAGTTGAGCTCGCGCGTGCGCCTGGCGGCGCGCGTCGCGGGATGGTCGCCGCCGAGCAGCCGCTCGCTGTCGGCGATGACGCGGTCCTGCAGCTGCCTGCCCTCCTCGCTGCGCCCGGCGAGGCGGTAGGAGGACGCCAGCGCGGCGCGCGCCTGGAGGGTGTCGAGGTGGTCGTCGCCGTGGATCCGCGAGCTCTCCTCGACGATGCGCTCCTCGGCCGCGACGGCGTCGTCGACCTTGTCGGCGTTCCACAGCGCGGAGGCGAGGTTCGAGCGGGCGTCGAGCGTGTCGGGGTCGTCGGCCTCGAGCACGCGCTCGCGGTCGGCGACGACCTGGCGCTGCAGGTCGACCGCGTCGTCCTTGCGCCCGGCCGTCGCGTAGGAGAAGGCGAGGTTCGCGCGAGCGGTCATCGTCGCGAGATGGTCCGGGCCGAGGATCCGCTCGGCGTCGGCGAGGACCGACTCCTCGATCTCGATGGCCTCGTCGACGCGGGCCGCCGTCCAGTACGACGAGGCGAGGTTCGAGCGCGCCGCGAGGGACTCGGGATGCTCCTCGCCGTGGACGCGCGCCGTGTCCGTGACGAGCTCCTCCTCGATCTCGATCGCCTCGTCGTGCCGACCCGCGTGCCACAGCGCCATCGCGACGTCGGCCCGCGCGTGCAGCGTCCCGGGATGGTCCGCGCCGCGCTGGGCGAGGCTGTTGGCGAGGATGCGGCGCAGGTCGGCGAGCTGCGTCTCGGTCTCGGCGTCGCGCTCGGCGTGGATCTCCTCGGTGGTCTGCTGGTTGCGCGGGTCGTGCAGCTCCTCGTCCGCGCCGCCGAAGATCGGCTGCGTGACGGTGCCTCCGTGCGCGCCGGAGCGCGACGCCCCGGCGCTGCTCGCCGGCGGAGGATCGTGGTCCCAGCCGCTGCCCTGGGGCGCCTCGCCGGCCGCGGCCTGCGCGGCGTTTGCCGGGGGCGCCTCGCCGGCCGCGGCCTGCGCGGCGTTCGCCGGGGGCGTCTCGCCGGCCGCGGCCTGCGCGGCGTCCGCCGGGGGCGCCTCGCCGGAGGCGCGCTCGGGCGCCGACGCGCCGCGCTGCGCGCCGCCGCCTTCGCGGCGGATCGTCCTGCTCTTCGTCTTCTTGCCTCGGCTCACGTCGGAGTCCTCCTCGCCTGCTGACCTCGGGAGGGAATCTAGCGCCGGACCTGCGCGCGGTCGGGCCGGGCGCGCCGGCGTTCGGCGGCTCAGACGTTCACGAGATGCTCGCGCGCCTCGTCATGGGCGGCGGCGAAGTCGCAGCACAGGTCCATGAGCGGGCCTGCGAGGTCGCGCAGGCGCGCGATCCGCTCGCGCTCCTCGGGCGACTGGTAGCTGTCGGTGTCGCGCTCGGTGACGTAGGCGCCGGCGATCTGGCACAGCAGTCCCGCCTGCTCGCGCGCGAGGGTCACCGTGGCGTCGGGTCCGACCTCGCGCGCCGAGGCGAGCAGGTCGTCGAGCGTCATGAGGGCCCGCAGCTCGATGACGGCGTCCGCCTCGCGCAGCTCGTCGCGGCCGATCTCGTCGCGCCGCCAGGCCAGCGCATCGCCGAGCGACGCGTTGTCGTCACGGCCGACGAGCACGTGGCAGACGACGCTGCGCCCGTCGGGTGCGATGCGGTAGGTGCGATCCATGACTGTGCTCATACCCATATCTCCATCATCGGCATCTCGGGCCATCGCCGTTATGTACGTGCGGAGGAGATCCAACGGATGCCCTGGGCCCGTCTGCTACGCCGGCGCGGCCGCGCGGCAGGCGCCGCCGGCGTCCGCCGCGAATGTGTCGACCTCGCCGGAGGTCGTGTCCCACGAGCAGACGAGCCGCACCTCGCCGGCCGGCGCGTCCCAGTCGTAGAAGCGCCATTCGCGCCGCAGCGCCTCGGTCGCGGCCGCGGGCAGGACCGCGAACACCTCGTTGGCCTGCACGGGCTGGGTCAGCCGCACGCCGGGCAGGCCGGCGAGCGCGTCGCCCAGCCGGGCGGCCATCGCGTTGGCGTGCGCGGCGTTGCGCCGCCAGAGGTCGCCCTCGAGCAGGGCGACGAACTGGGCGGCGAGGAAGCGGCCCTTGGAGGCGAGCTGCAGCGTCTGCTTGCGCAGGTACTGAAAGCCCTCCGCGTGGGCCGGATCGCAGAAGACGACCGCCTCGCCGAGCAGCAGGCCGTTCTTCGTGCCCCCGAACGAGACGGCGTCGACGCCGACGTCGGTCGTGAGCTCGCGCAGCGTGGCGTCCAGCCCGGCGGCCGCGTTGGCCAGCCGGGCCCCGTCGACGTGCAGCAGCAGGCCGCGCTCGTGGGCGAAGTGCGCGAGCGCGTGCAGCTCGTAGGGCGTGTAGCGCGTGCCGAGCTCGGTGCTCTGCGTGACGCTCACGACGCGCGGCTGCGCGGCGTGCTCGTCGCCGAGGCGCCCGAGCTGCCACTCGACGTGCTCGGGTGTCAGCTTGGCGTCGGTCGTGGCGACGGCCTGCAGCTTGACGCCGGCGATCGCCTCCGCCGCGCCGCACTCGTCGACGTTGATGTGCGCCTGCGCGGCGCAGATGACCGACTGCCACGGGCGGCACAGCGCGCGCAGGCACAGCACGTTCGCGGCGCTGCCGTTGAAGACGAGGTACGGCACGGCCTGCTCGCCGAAGTGCGCGCGCAGCAGCTCCTCGGCGCGCGCCGTCCAGGGGTCCTCGCCGTAGGCGACCGCGTGGCCGTCGTTGGCCTCGGCGATCGCCGCGAGCACGTCCGGGTGGGCGGACGCGTAGTTGTCGGATGCGAAGCTCTTCACCGGGGCTCAGCGTAGAGGGCCCTCGCGGCGCGGCGGGACCACGCGGTGCCCCTTGCGGCCGGCCGGCTGGCCGCAGCGCCGCGTGCGGCCTGGCCGGGCGGCGATCCCCGCCCGCAGGGACGCATGCATCTGTGACGTCGCGACGGGCCTGGCGCGCACGGGTGCCACACAACCCGGCTCGGTGTGCCCGGACGGATCCGAGCACGACCCTGGCGCCGGCGGCGACTGCAGCCTCCTGGCTCGGAGGTAGCGGCCCGAGACTGCGGCGGTTGGCCTCGCCGCGCTGGCGCGGGCCGCTTAGAACCGCACCGCGCCCTTCGCCTTCCAGGCGGCGAGCGTCAGCAGCGTGCGGGCGTCGACGTCTGTCCCGGACAGTACGCAGGTATGGCCCTGGCGGCGCCACGTGACGACGGTGCGGTTCTGCGTCCGCAACGTCCGCAGCTCGATTGCGTCGACGATCGCGCGGCGCGCGTCTTGGGGTGCTTCGAGCGCGTCGCCGCCGACGATCGTATAGGCGATCCGGCGGCCATCCTTGTCGTAGAAGACGGTTCGCGTGTCGGTGCCGTCGAGCCTGTCGGCGCGGACGCCGGCGGGCCGCCAGCCGAACTTCGCGGCGAAGTTGGGGAAGCGCACGCGCTCGACCTGATCCTTGAGCAGACCTGGCTGGATCGGATCAAGCGATGCGGTGGCCACCGGCGGCCGCAGGGCCGCCGCGACGACGCCGCGGACGCTCAGCGTGTCGGCGGACAAGGCCAGCACGACGGCGGCCGCGCCGGCCGCGGCAGCGCCGGCGAGTGCCGCCAGTCCGAGCCACTTCCTGCGCGCACGCGGCCGCGGGCGCGACGCTGCAGCCTGCAGATCGTCGAGGCGCAGGCGCAGCGCGTGCGGCGCCTGCGTCTGCCCGGCCGCAGCGGCGATCAGGCCGGCGGCCGAGCGCCGGCGCTCCACGGCGGCGGCCAAGGCGGGGTTCTCGGCGAGGCGAGCCTCGACGGCGGCATGGCGCTCGGCGAACAACTGGCCGTCCAGGAATGCCGCGAGCTCGGCGGCTTCATCGTCGCTGAGCTCGGGATCGGGAAGGCGTCGGGCGGTCATCGAGTCCTCGTGACACTAACGCCGTGCGCGCGACGGATATTCCGGCTGGCGGTCATGCGCCCAACGCCTCCGCGACCTTGCCGCGCGCGCGGTACAGCCGACTCATGATCGTCCCGGCGGGAACCCCGAGAGCGTCGGCGGCCTCCTGGTAGCTGAGGCCCACGATATCGACGGCCACCAGCACGTCGCGATGGTCGGTCTGCAGCGCCGAGATCGCGGCGAAAACCTCGCGGGCGGCGAGCGCCGCCGGCGGCGACGCAGCGGGCGGCGCGATCGCGTGCGGCTCGTCGTCGACCAGCGGCGCGGTCTGCGGGCGGCGACCGCGGCTGCGTAGCGACGAGATGAACGTGTTGCGCATGACGCGCAGCAGGTAGGGCAGCGGGTCCTCGGTCATGATGTCGCGCCGCTTGGAGAGCACGCGCGCGAACGTGTCCTGCACGAGATCCTCAGCGTCCTCGCGCGAGCCGCACAGCGCCCACGCCGCGCGGTAGAGCCGATCTATGTGATCGCCGAGCGACGCGGGCTGGAGCTCCGGGGTCACGGCGCTTCCATCCTCTCCGTCCGCTCACGCCCGCGCAACGACGTCTCCGTGTGCGACGTCACAGAATGATCGGCGGGCCGGGGCGTCTCTCGCTACGAGCAGGGTCAACCAACAACAGGAGGCTTCAAATGCCCACCACGCTCGTCACATCCACGGTCCACAAGCGCGCCCGCCGACGGTCGGTCCCAGGGCGTCTTGGAGGACGCAACGTTTCTACCAACATCAACATCGCCCCGGCGCGCATCGTCCGGACGCTGCTCGTGTCCCTCGTGGCCACGGGCGCGCTGCTGAGCCTTGCGAGCCCTGCGAGCGCGCTCTCCCCGCCCGCGGCGAAGCTGGAGGTCCTGAACACGTCGACGGCGAACTTGTACGACGTGAAGGTCACGGGCCACATTCCGATGACGCAGTCCGAAGCGCAGAACCGGATCAACGCGGGCGAGCAGGTCAAGATCCGCCTCTGGGAGCAGGACGGTCCGGGGAACCCCGACGACCTCATCTTCGACCTGACCACCGCGACCGTGTTCTCGTCGTCTCGCGGCCTTGAGTTCAGGCTGACGTGGAGGGCCAGCGGCCACACGCTCAACCAGGACCCGGGCTTCTGCGAGGAGCTGTACGCCGGCGTGCGGCTCATGAACGGCAACGTGACGTACACGTCGGCGACGAGCAACATCTTCCGCGGCTGCTTTTCCGGGTGACACACTGAACCCATCGTCGGGAGAGGGGCCGGGCGTTCGCGTCCGGCCCCGCTTTAGCCCGGATCGTGCATGAAACAGCGGCGGCCCCGATGATCGGGGCCGCTTTGCTGTCCGCCTGAGCAGGGATTTTTCGGCTTGTCGATGGTCGAAGGATCTCATCAACATGCTCGGGCGCTTGCACTTCGAGCTCCCCGCACCCGTCCGCGACGGCGGACGCCGGCCCCGACGCCAACCGGAGCGACAGCGCCTACGCGTCGCCTGACACGGCCCCGCCTCGGCCAATGCGCGCAAGAGGCTCGCTGACGCGCCCTCTGGGTTCCGCTCACAGCCGGCGCGACGCCGATCGGCGCCACATGAAGGCTCACCCCGCCGCCAGGATTGCCGCCGGCGACACGATCCGCTTCGACGCCCCGCTCATCGCCGCACTCGCACAGCTCGAGGCCGCGCAGCTGCACACGACACCGCCATCGAGGTCGCGCGGACTCAGGGTGCGGCCCCCGTCGAAGCGGCACGCCTGACAGCCCGGACGTGAATCTGCGACGTCGAGACGGGCCTGGCGCGCACGGGTGCCACCCATGCATGAGGCGCGCCGGACCGCGTCCCCGGTCCCGCGGGTCTCCACGCGCCGCGCCGAGCGCGCCTCGCGCCGCCGCGCTCGCCCGGAGACTGCGCGGAACCGGCCGCCGCCTACGCTGCGGGCCGCGCCGGGCGCATCAGCGCGTCGGCCATCGCCGTGCGCAGCGAGCTGAAGAAGATCGACAGCGGGAACTCGTCGTCGAGCACGAGGTCGACCGTCGCGCGCGGCTCGTCGCCGTCGGCGAACGGCCGTGCGCCGGCGACCCAGCGCGAGCCGCTGGCGGGCGGGACGTAGCGCGCGACGAGGTCGTGCGCGGCGCCCCAGTGCTGCAGCTGCGTGCGGTCGATCCCGGTGCGGTACAGGTCGCCGACGAGGGCGCGCAGCTCGGCCACGCCGTCGGCGAGCCCGTCCCAGTCGATCGTCAGGCGGTTGTCGGTCCACTGCAGCCGGTGCGTGCGGTGCAGGTAGGCGAAGAGCAGCTGGCCGCCGAGCCCGTCGTAGTTGCGCACGCGGTCGCCGGTGACGGGGAAGCGCAGCATGCGGTCCAGCACGATCGCGTACTGGACGAAGCGCGCGATGCCGACGCCCTCGCGCTCGAGCTCGACCGCCTCGCCGAAGGCCGTCAGGTCGCAGCGCAGCTCCTCCAGCGCGTACATCCAGTAGGGCATCCGCTTGCGGATCATGAACGGGTCGAACGGCAGGTCGCCGTGGCTGTGGGCGCGGTCGTGGATGAGGTCCCAGAGCGCGTAGGCCTGCTCGGACAGCGGCTGGGAGGCGACGAGGCCGGCGGCGTCGGGCGGCAGGTTGATCTGCAGCAGCCCGGCCGCGGCGCCGATCGTGCGCCGGAAGCGCTCGGCCTCGCGGTCGCAGAAGATCGCGCCGAAGTGGTGCGCCGGCGCGCCCGCGACGGTGACCGTCTCGGGAAACAGGACGGCGCACTCGCTGTCGTAGCCCGCGGTGTGGTCGACGAACGTCACCGGCACGAACTTCGGGTTGTCGTAGCGCATGGCCTCGAGCTCGGCCAGCCAGGCCGGCCAGGGCACGCGAACGATGAGCGCCTCGAAGACGCGGTCGCGCGGGCCGTTCTGCTTGAGCATCGGAAAGAGGACGAGGTGCTCGATCGCGTCGGTGCGCCGGAGCTCGGGATGGAAGAGGTCCAGCGACGGCCCGAAGTCCGGGGTGCCGAAGCCCCCGGCGACCCAGCGGCGCAGGTCGTCGGCGACGGCCGGCAGGTGGTCGGCCTGGTGGGGGAAGTGCGGCGCCAGGCCCGCGAGCGCCTCCGTGATGCGCTCGACCTCGGCGGTGAGCTCGGCGGCGTCGTGCTCGTCGAGGTCGACCGATCCGTCGGGGAGCTGGCGCAGGCGCAGCCGGTCGACGGCGTCGCGCAGCGCGGGCCAGTGCGCGTCGGCGCGGGCGGTCGACTCGATGTCCGACGACGGGCGCCGGAACGCGCCGCCGGCGGCCCAGCAGACGAGGTTGCACCACAGCTCCGCGTGGTCGTGCTGGCCCAGGCAGTCGTCGCCGAAGAGGTCGGAGTCGGCGGCGACGACGACCCGGCCCGCGCCGTGCTCGGTCGCGGCGAGCAGCGTCGCGCCCGGCGTCGAGGCGGACTGCGCGGCCCGGGCGAGCGCGCGCGCTCCGTTGCGGAGCTCCAGGCGGCCCGCGCGGTAGAAGCAGGCGCTGCCGACGCGGGCGAGCAGGTCCACGCCGCCGGCGCGCGCGGCCGGCGCGAGCTCGGCGAGCACCCAGTGCGGGGCGCCGTCGTGGTGGTCGTAGTCCGACACGGCGTCGTTGGCGATGCGGATGCCGAAGCGCTCGAGCAGCGCGTTGAGGTTGGCGCCGTACTTGTCCTCCTCCTCCTCCCCCAGGACGACGAGCCCGCCGCCGTCGCGGACGAAGGCCTCGATCGCGTCGAGCTCCGCGTCGGAGAGCCGCGGCGAGCCGCCGGGGACCGTGCGCTCCCAGCGCGGATCGGAGGGATGCGCGAGGACGAGGACGTCGGCGCCGCCCAGCGCGCCCGCGTCCAGGCCCCCGTCGGTGTGCGCCACGACGGCGAGCTCGCGAGCGCGCAGGGCCTGCGCGGCGAGCTCGTAGGAGGAGTCCTGCGGGTGCGACGGCTGGATCGCGCGGGCGATCTCGGGGCGGATCGTCCACGCCTCGCCGTGGGACTCGTCGAACAGGACGGTGGCGATGGGTTGGCGTGCGGGCATCGGGCTCGTGGTGGTGACGCTACCGCGCGGGCCGCCTGTCAGCGGCAGCGCGGTCGCGGCGGGTCTGCGGGTCGGGCGCCCGGACGCGGCGCGTCCTCTCGACGCCCGCCGGGTGGCACCGACGGTAGGCCGCGGCGGACGAGCGCGCAATGGTCCGGGAGGTGAAGGTTATCCATCCGGCTTGGCCGAACTGGACAACACCGATTTCCAGGTTCTATCGGGAAAGCCTCTTGAGCTGACCCAAGACGACCGCTACGGTTGTCCGAAGCGGACAGCGACGACGGACGCCCAGCGATGCGTCCCGAGAGGAGCGGAGATGGCCACCGACGTGACCCGGCAGGCCCACCGGCCGGCGATCGATCCAGCCGGGCTGCAGGCGGCCGCGCGCCGCCACCTCTGGATGCACTTCGCGCGCCTGGGCGCCTACGGCGAGGACGCCGAGATCCCGATCATCGTGCGCGGCGAGGGCTGCCACGTCGTCGATGAGCACGGCCGGCGCTACCTCGACGGGCTGTCGGCGCTCTTCTGCGTCAACGCCGGCCACGGCCGCGCCCAGCTCGCCGACGCGGCCGCCGCGCAGATGCGCGAGCTGGACTTCTTCACGACGTGGAGCTACGCCCACCCCCGGGCGATCGAGCTCGCGGCGCGGATCGCCGGGCTGGCGCCGCCCGGGCTGGAGCGCGTCTTCTTCACGTCGGGCGGCTCGGAGGCCGTCGAGTCCGCGTGGAAGCTCGTCCGCGCCTACCACCGGATGCGCGGCGACGAGCGGCGGACGAAGATCGTCGCCCGCGAGCTGGCCTACCACGGCACGTCGCTCGGCGCGCTCGCGGCGACGGGCCTGCCGACCCTCAAGACGGCGTTCGAGCCCGTCGTCCCGGGCGGCTGCCACGTGGCGAACACGAACGCCTATCGCTGGCCGGCCGATCGCGACCCGCTCTGGGCCGCCGACGCGATCGAGGCGCGGATCGTCGAGGAGGGCGCCGAGACCGTCGGCGCCGTCATCCTCGAGCCGGTCCAGAACGCGGGCGGCTGCTTCGAGCCGCAGCCGGGCTACTTCCAGCGCGTCCGCGAGATCTGCGACCGCCACGGCGTGCTGCTCATCTCCGACGAGGTCATCTGCTCGTGGGGCCGGCTCGGGCACATGTTCGGCTGCGATCGCTACGGCTACGTGCCGGACATCATCACGACCGCCAAGGGCCTGACCTCGGCCTACGTCCCGATGGGCGCGATGATCGTCGCCGACCACGTCGCCGAGCCGTTCCTGGAGGGCGCGGCCTCCTTCGCGCACGGCTTCACGTTCGGCGGCCACCCGGTCGCGGCCGCCGTCGCGCTGGCGAACATCGACGTCATCGAGCGCGACGACCTCTGCGGCCGCGTCCGCACCCACGAGGGCGCGCTGCGCGCGATGCTCGACGGCCTGCGCGACATCCCGATCGTCGGCGACGTCCGCGGCGCCGGCTACTTCCACGCGATCGAGCTCGTGCGCGACCGGGACGCCAGGGAGCGCTTCGCCGGCGACGAGGGCGCGCGGCTGCTGCGCGGGTTCGTCGCGCCCGAGCTGTTCCGGCGCGGCCTCATCTGCCGCGCCGACGATCGCGGCGACCCCGTCGTGCAGCTCGCCCCGCCGCTCGTCGCCGGCCCGAGCGAGTTCGCGGAGATCGAGGCGATCCTGCGGGCGGTCCTGACCGAGGCGTCCGCGCGCGTCGAGGGGGCGGGCTGAAGTGCTCACCGTGCGCGCGCTGCTCGACGAGAACGGCCTCGAGCTCGCGGCCGGCGACGCCGCGGGGCAGACCGCCGTGCGCTCGGTCCACAGCACGGAGCTGCTCGACCCGACGCCGTGGCTGCGCGGCGGCGAGCTGGTGCTGACGACCGGCATCCAGCTCGAGGGCGACGAGCGCCAGCGCGAGTACGTCGCGCGGCTGGCCGGGCACGGGATCGCCGGCCTCGGGCTCGGCGTCGGCTTCGCCTACGACGAGCTCCCCCCCGCGCTGCTCGACGCGGCGCGGGCCCACGCGCTGCCGGTCTTCGAGGTGCCCTACGACGTGCCGTTCATCGCGATCGCCGAGCGCGCCTTCTCGCACCTCGTCAGCGAGCAGTACGACGCGCTGCGGCGCAGCACCGCGATCCAGCGCCGGCTGGAGCGGCTCGTGCTCGAGGAGCGCGGCCTGGGCGAGCTCACGCGCGTGCTGGCGGAGGCGATCGGCGGCGGCGCGGCCGTGCTCGGCGGGCGCGGCGACACGATCGCGGCGAGCCCGGCGATCGCGCCCGGCGACCTCGCCGCGCTGCGCGCGGCGCTCGCAGGCGACGGCGACCCCTCCCCCGTGCTCGGCGACCGCGCGCTCGTCGTGCCCGTGACGGGCCGCGAGGGCGCCGCGGCCCACGCCTGGCTCGCCGGGATCTGCGAGGAGGGAGCGGCGCTCGGCGACTTCGAGCGGCTGATCGTCCAGCAGGCGGCGACGGTCGTCGCGCTCGAGCTCATGCGCCTGCGGATCGCCCGCGACACCGAGCGGCGCCTCGCCGGCGACGTGCTCGCCGAGGCGCTCACCGGGCGCCTTGTGCCCGAGGAGCTCGCGGCCCGCCTGCGCCCCTTCGGCCTCGGCGACGAGGTCGCCGTGCTCGCGCTCGCGACCGGCGACGCGGTGGCCGCCGAGCCGCTGCTCGACGCGGCGCTGGCCCGCGCCGGCATCCCGGCACTCGTCGCCGTCCGCGGGCCGCTGCTGTGCGCGGTCGTCGACGGCGCCGCGGGCGACCCCGTCGACATCGCGCGGCGCGTGCGAGCGCAGCTCGCCGGCGAGCAGGGCGCCGTGCGCGCGGCCGCGAGCCGGGTCGCGAGCGCGCAGGCGCTGCGGCGCAGCTTCCACGAGGCGCGCTGCGCGCTGGAGGCCGTGCGCCTCGCCGACGGCGACGCGCCCGAGGTCGCCTCGCACCGCGACCTGGGCTCCTTTCACCTGCTGCTCGCGCTGCAGGACGACGAAGCGCTGCGCGCCTACTGCGACGGCGTGCTGTCGGGCATCGCCGACGGCGACCCGGCGTACGCCGAGGACCTGCTGCGCTCGCTCGACGCCTACCTCGAGCACAACGGGCACTGGGAGCACGCGGCCGAGCACGTCTTCTGCCATCGCCACACGCTGCGCTACCGGATGCGGCGCGTCGAGGAGCTCACCGGCCGCTCGCTGTCGAGCCCGCGCGACCGCATCGAGTTCTGGCTGGCCCTGCGCGGCCGGGAGCTGACGCTGTGATCGCCGCGCGGGCGCGAGCCGGTGCCGTGACCGTCGCGCGCACCGTCCGCGTCGCGGATGATCAGACCGCTGGGCCGACGTGGATCCGACGACCTGTTCCCCGAGCCGGGCGGCGCGGACGCCGCTTCGAGGTGACGACATGAAGGTGGGAGTTCCGACCGAGATCAAGACCGACGAGTTCCGCGTCGCGATCACGCCCGCCGGCGTGCGCGAGCTGACGCGCGGCGGGCACGAGGTGCTCGTCCAGGCCGGCGCGGGCGTCGGCAGCGCGATCCAGGACCTCGAGTACGAGGCGCAGGGCGCGCGGATCGTCCCCGCGGCGACCGACGTCTGGGGCGAGGCCGAGCTCGTGCTGAAGGTCAAGGAGCCCCAGCCGGCCGAGGTCGCGCTGCTGCGTCCCGGCCAGACCCTCTTCACCTACCTGCACCTCGCCGCCGCCCCGGAGCTCGCCGCGGGACTGTGCGCGTCGGGCGCGACGTGCATCGCCTACGAGACCGTCGAGGACGCCCGCGGGCGGCTGCCGCTGCTCGCGCCGATGAGCGAGGTCGCCGGCAAGATCGCGACGCAGGCCGGCGCGTTCATGCTCGAGAAGCCGCTCGGCGGGCGCGGCGTCCTGCTCGGCGGCGTGCCCGGCGTCGCGGCGGCGACCGTGCTCGTCATCGGCGGCGGCGTCGTCGGCACGAACGCGGCGCTCATCGCGATCGGCATGCAGGCCGAGGTGCTCGTCTTCGACCGCTCGATCGACCGCCTGCGCGAGCTCGACCTGCTCTTCGGCGGGCGCGCGTCGACCGTGCACTCCTCGACGCTCGCGATCGAGCAGATGCTGCCCAGCGCCGACCTCGTCATCGGCGCGGTGCTCATCCACGGCGCCCGCGCGCCGCACGTCGTCACGCGCGAGCAGTTGGGGCTCATGAAGTCGCGGGCGGTCCTCGTCGACGTGTCGATCGACCAGGGCGGCTGCTTCGAGACCTCGCGCCCGACGACGCACTCCGACCCGACCTTCCAGGTCGACGACGTCACCCACTACTGCGTGACGAACATGCCGGGCGCGGTGCCGGTCACCGCGACGTACGCGCTGACGAACGCGACGCTGCCCTTCGTCCTCAAGCTCGCCGGGATGGGCATCGCGCGCGCGCTGGAGGACTGCCCCGACCTGGCCCTCGGCGTGAACGTCGCCGACGGGCGCATCACCCACCCCGCCGTCGCCGAGGCGCTCGGCGACGCGCTCGCAGAGCAGGAGGCATCCCGATGAGCACGGCTACGCCGACGACGATCGAGAACTTCATCGGCGGCGCGTTCGCCGCCGCGGCGGACGGGGCGACGGAGGACGTCCGCAGTCCCGCCAGCGGCGAGGTCATCGCGTCGGCGCCGCTGTCGGACGCCGCCGACGTCGACGCCGCCGTCGCCGCCGCGGCCGGCGCCTTCGAGGGCTGGTCGTCCACGATCCCGGGCGAGCGCGCGCTCGCGCTGTTGCGGATCGCCGACGCGCTCGAGGCTCGCGGCGAGCAGCTCAGCCAGGCCGAGTCGCTCGACGTCGGCAAGCCGATCGCCGCGATGCGCGACGAGATCCCGTTCGTCGTCGACAACCTGCGCTTCTTCGCCGGCGCGGCGCGCTGCATGGAGGGCCGCGCCGCCGGCGAGTACATGGACGGCTACACCTCGATGCTGCGCCGCGAGCCGGTCGGCGTCGTCGGTCAGATCGCGCCCTGGAACTACCCGCTCATGATGGCCGTCTGGAAGGTCGGGCCGGCGCTGGCGGCCGGCAACACGGTCGTCCTCAAGCCCAGCGAGCAGACCCCGCTCAGCACCGCTCTGCTCGCGCAGATCTGCGCCGAGCACCTGCCCGCCGGCGTGCTGAACGTCGTCTTCGGGCACGGCGAGCCGGCCGGCGCCGCGCTCGTGCGCCATCCCGACGTCGCGATGGTCTCGCTGACGGGCGACGTCGCGACGGGCAGGGAGATCGCGCGCGCGGCCTCGCAGTCGCTCAAGCGCGTGCATCTCGAGCTCGGCGGCAAGGCGCCCGTGCTCGTCTTCGACGACGCCGACGTGGCGGCCGCGGTCGAGGGCGTCAAGGTCGCCGGCTACTTCAACGCCGGGCAGGACTGCACGGCCGCCGCGCGCGTCCTCGCCGGGCCGAAGGTCTACGACGACTTCGTCGCCCGGCTCGCGTCGGCGGCGGCCGGGCTCGCGATCGGCGACCCGGCGGCGGAGGGCACCGAGCTCGGCCCGCTCGTCTCCCCGCAGCAGCGCGAGCGCGTCGGCGGCTTCGTCGATCGCGCCCCCGCGAGCGCCGAGCGCGTCACGGGCGGCGCCGCGATCGACGGGCCGGGCTGCTTCTACGCGCCGACCGTCGTCGCCGGCCTCGCGCAGGACGACGAGCTCGTCCAGCGGGAGGTCTTCGGCCCGGTCGTGACGGTGCAGCGCTTCGCCTCCGACGAGCAGGCGCTGGCCTGGGCCAACGGCGTCGACTACGGCCTGGCGGCGAGCGTCTGGACGCGCGACGTCGGGCGCGCGATGCGCGCCGCGCGGGCGCTGCGCTTCGGCACGGTCTGGGTCAACGACCACATCCCGCTCGTCTCGGAGATGCCGCACGGCGGCTTCAAGCAGTCCGGCTACGGCAAGGACATGAGCGCCTACGCGCTGGAGGACTACACCGAGCTCAAGCACGTCATGATCAGCCTCGGCTGACCGGCCGGACTCCCGCGGGTCGGGCGCCGGGCTCCTCCGTGCGACCCGCGCCCGGTTCCCGGCGCGTCGCGAACGGAAGGATCGCGCGGGCCGCGGTAGGGTCGCCGGCGTGCGCGGCACGGCGGCACTTCGAGAGGCGCTGGGGAGCCGCGAGCTGCGGCTGCTCCTGCTCGCCCGCGCCGGCGGGTCGCTCGCGCTGTGGGCGTTCGGCCTGACGCTGGCGATCGTCGCCTACCGCGCCGGGGGCGCGAGCGCGGTCGCGCTGGCGGTGCTCGCCCGCGTCCTGCCGGGCGCGCTGGCCGGACCGTACGCCGCGCGCCTCGTCGACGGCCGCGCGCGGCGCGCGGCGCTCGACGCGATCGCCCGCGGCACCGCGGCGGCGCTCGTCGCGCTGGCCGTCGCGGCCGCCGCCGGCGCGGCCCTGGGCGTCGTGCTCGTCCTCGCCGCCGTCGTCTCGCTGCTCGCGGCCGGCCGGTCCGCCGGGCACGCCCGCCTGCTGCCGGCCGTCGCGCGCGACACCCCGCGGCTCGCGGCCGCCGCCGCCCTGGAGCGCGCCGGGGACCGCGTCGCCGCCGTGCTCGGGGCGCTGCTCGGCGCGCTCGCCGCCGCCGGCCTCGCGCCGTGGGCCGGGTTCGCGCTGGCGGCGGCGGCCGCGGCAGCGACGGCGGCCGTGCTCGCCCGGCTCCCCGCGCAGGGGGCCTCCCGGGTCACGCCGCCGGCGCGCTCGACGGTCACCTCCGAGCTGCTGCGCGGCGCGCGCGAGCTGCTCGCCGCCCGCGAGCTGCGCGTGCCGGCGGCGCTGCTCCTCGCGACCGGCCTCGCGCGCGGCGCCCTGGCCGTGCTCGCCGTCGTCGTCGCCTTCGAGCACGCCGGGCTCGGCGTGCGGGGCGCCGGCCTCCTCGCCGCCGCGTGGGCCGCCGGCGCGCTCGCGGGCGGCGCGCTCGCCGCACGGCTGCTCGCGCGCGGCCGGATGCCGGCCGGCGCCGACGCGGGCGCCGCGCTCGTCGCGGCCGGCCCGGCGCTCGTCGCGCTCTCCGACAGCCCGGGCGCGGCGCTGCTCGGCTTCGCCGTGCTCGGCGCCGGGCTCGCGCTCGCAGAGACGACGGCGCGCACGTTCCTGCAGCGCGTCGCGGGCCGACCGAGCCCGCAGCGGGCGTTCGCCGTCGCGGAGGCCGCTGCGCGGATCGCCGCCGTCCCGGGTGCGCTCGTCGCGCCCGTCCTCGTCGCCGCGCTCGGCGTGCGCGGCGCGCTGCTCGCCGCCGCGCTCGTGCTCCCGGTCGCCGTCATCGCACGCTGGGGCGCGGCCCTGAGCGCCGACGCGCGGACCGACGCGCCGGAGCGGGTGCTGGCCGCGCTGCGCGGCGACGCCCTGCTGGCGGCGGTCGCGCCGGCCACGCTGCAGACGCTGGCACGGCGGGCGCTGCCGCGCGCGGTCGAGCCCGGCGAGGTGATCCTGCGCGACGGCGCGCACGGCTCCCGGCTGCACGTCATCGCCGAGGGCGCGTTCCGCGCGCAGGCCGGCACGGTCGCGCGGCCGCTGGGCCCCGGCGACTGCTTCGGAGAGATCGCGCTGCTGCACGACGTCGAGCACCACGCGAGCGTCACGGCGACGACCGGCGGGCTGCTCTACCTGCTCGGCCGCGAGGACTTCCTGCGTGCCGTGACCGGTCATCTGCGCTCGACGCCGGCCGCCTGGATCGGCGCCGACGGATAGCGCGGCGCCGGGCGCGGCCGCGGATTCCAGCGCCGTGCGAGATGCGTGCGCCCGCCGCGACCGGCAAGATGGGTGCACGATGGCGCTCGACGGTTACGGCGTGCTCGCCGCACGCGCGCTCGACACCCGCCGCGAGGACGGGACGGACACGCCGCACTACCAGGTGCATCTCGCCGACGACGCCGGCGAGCAGTGGCGCATCGCCGTCAACGTCGAGTCCCAGCAGGCGCCGTCGGAGCTGCTGTACCTCGTTGCCGACGACTTCCGCCACCCCGTCACGACGATGCTCGGGCGGCTCGCGTCGGGCTGGCACCCGCTCGCCCCGGGCGCGGACGGGCCGCACCTGGACTACATCCGGGGCAATCTCTTCGAGCGCGCGCAGATGCGGCTCCTGCCGGCCGCGGTCGCGGGCCCGGACAACGACCTCGCCGACCTGCTCGACCACTGGCTGCGGCGCGCGGTCGCCGAGCCGCAGGCGACGGTCCACGCGTTCGGCCAGCGCTTCGGGCCCGAGCCCGGCGTGACCGACAAGGTGTTCGGCTTCCAGCCCGCCAACGGCGTGCACGACATCCACATGAACCAGGGCTCGAGCGGGCGCTTTCGCCGCGACAACGGGATCCGCCAGGACGGCGCGCTCGTGCTGTCGTTTCCGGCCGGCGGCCGCTGGGTCGCGATCTTCCTGGCCTTCCAGAGCCAGGCCTTCCACACCGACGACCGCACGGGCGACCCGCTCGACGCGGGCGCTGGCGCGGGTCCGGGCGCCGCGCAGAGCGGGGCCATGCGGATCGTCGCCGCGATGGTCAACCCGGCCGGCCCGGCGCCCGAGGCCGAGAGCGTGCTGCTGCTCAACTCCTCGCCCGACCCCGTCGACCTCACGGGCTGGCGCATCGCCGATCGCACGAAGCGCTCCTGCCCTGTCCCGGGTGGGCCGCTGGCCGCCGGAGAGACGCTCCGCGTCGCGCTGACCGGCGGCGTCGTGCTCGGCAACGGCGGCGGCACGATCACGCTGCTCGACGCCGGCGGGCTGAAGGCCGGCGGCGTCGCCTACACGGCGGCGGACGGCGGGCGCGAAGGCTGGACGGTGACGTTCTGAGCTAGGCGGGGACGGCCGACGCCGCGAGCAGCTCGAGCAGCGCGGCGCTCGCGTGCGGGCAGAACTGCGCGCCCGCCTCGCGGCCGATCTCCGCCCGCGCGGCGGCGTTCGACATCGCTCGCCGGTAGGGCCGCGTCGACGTCATCGCGTGGTAGGCGTCGCAGACGAGCGCGATCCGGCTGGCGATCGGGATCTCCTCCCCGGTGAGCCCGTCGGGATAGCCCTGCCCGTCCCAGCGCTCGTGCTCGGCGCGGACCGCGGGCGCGAGGTGCGCGAGCTCGGGCATCGAGGCGAGGATCTGGGCGCCGACGACCGGGTGCTGGCGCATGAGCGTGCGCTCGTGGCGCGTGAGCGGCCCGGGCTTGCGCAGGATCGCGTCGGGGATCGCGATCTTGCCGAGATCGTGCAGCAGGGCGATGTGCTCGACCACGCTCGTCTGCGCCGCGTCGAGCCCGAGATGCCGGGCGACGCCGCGTGCGAGCGTGACGACCTCCCGCGAATGCATGGCGGTGTAGCTGTCGCGCGCATTGACGGCGGCCAGCAGCGCGCGCAGGCTCGCCATCTCGGCCGTCGCGCCGACCTCCGGCCGCGCCGGGGCAACCGGCGCCAGGCGCCCGCCGCGGCTCTGCTTGGCGGCGTACATCGCCTTGTCGGCCGCCTCGAGCGCGTCGAGGACGCCGCCGGTGGAGCGATCCAGCCGCGCCGTGCCCACGCTGACCGGCAGCGCGATGCGCTCCTGCACGGAGGCGGCCGCCTTGCACAACTCGTCGCCGAGCTCGCTCGCGACTTGGTCGACGTCGTCGTCGCCGACGTCGAGCAGGAGCACCGCGAACTCGTCGCCGCCCAGGCGGGCGGCACGGTCGGTGGAGCGAAGGCGAGCCGACAGCGCGTCGCCCATCGCGCAGAGCGTCTCGTCGCCGGCGAGATGGCCGAGGACGTCGTTGACCTGCTTGAAGCCGTCGACGTCCATGACGACGATCGCCGCCTGCTCGCCGTAGCGCCGGCAGCGGTCCAGCTGGTGGGCGACGTCCTGCTCGAATCGCCGGCGGTTCCACAGACCCGTGAGCGGGTCGCGGTCGGCGAGGTCGAGCAGATGCGCCTCGAGATGCTGGCGCTCGGTCACGTCGGTGCACGAGCAGACGACGGCGTACGGGGCCGACTCGCCGTGCCGGAACAGCGGCCGGGTGCTGATGTCCAGCCAGATGCGCTCCCGGTCGGGCCGGTCCATGCCGATGACGCGCCGCTCGGCGGTCCCCCGCGCGAGCGAGATGCCCGCCGGCGTCTCGGCGGGGTCCAGCGGCACGCCGTCGTCGCTGAAGAGCAGCCAGTCCGTCGGCTGCTCGGGGATGACCTCGGCCTCGGTCTCGGCGAGCTCCTTGGCGGACTGGTTGAGCAGCTCGGTCCGGCCGTCGGCGTACATGAGGAAGACCCCCTCCTCGAGCGCGCCGACGAGCGCGCGCAGCTTGCCCTCGCCCTCGCGCAGCGCCCGGTTGGCGACGCTCATGTGCCGCGACGACGCGGCCACGCGGGCGAAGAGCCACAGGCCGGTGAGGATCGCGAGCGCCAGGCCGGCGAGCAGTGCCCAGCTCAGCCACGCGCCGCCGCCGGCGCCGGCGAGCACGCGGGCGCGGTCGGCGCGCAGGCGCAGGTGCCAGGTCGTCCCCGGCAGGCGCGACTTGACAGTCAGCTTCGGGCCGGGCCGGTCATCGAGGCCCGGCGGCCGGACGCGCGCGAGCACGGCGCCGTTGCTGTCGCCGATCGTCAGCGTGCTGCCGTCGGGGTTCGGCAGCCGGCGCAGGAGGTCCTCGACGAAGGGGCGCAGGGTCGCGACCGGTACTCCGCTGACGAGGACGCGCCTGCCGGCGGGCGTGGAGAACGGCGATGCGAACTCGACGACGGGGCCTGCCGCCGACGGCTGCACGTCGGAGAGGACCTCGGGCGTCTCGTCCCCGGCGCCGCGCGGCGGGCCCGGCACGCCGGAGTGCAGGAGCCTCCGACCGGCGGCGTCGACGACCGAGGCATAGCCCAGCCTGCCGTCCCTGACGAGCTTGTCGAGGTTCCTGCGGCGACGGGCGAGCGGGCCGCCGAGGCGCTTGCGCAGGTCCGCCGCAGATGCGCTGCCGAGCGCGCTGAAGACCGACTCGGTGAGCGCCGCCGAGATGTTCGCGCGCTGCTGGAAGCGCCGCTCCGCCGCGTCTCGGGTCTTCTGCTGGGCGTCGTGGAGCTGGAGGCCGAACGCCGCAAGAACCACGAACAGCAGGAGCCCCAGCGGCAGGCCTCGTACGCGCGTCATGGATCCGTCATCGACCCGGGGGCCGCCGAACTTGACCGGCGGGCCCGTCGAACGTGATCGGCGGACCCGTCGCGGGGCTCCCACGAGCCTCTCCGACGGGCCGCGAGAAGCCCGCCGAAGTCGGTCATCCGTCCAACGTCCTCAAGGGCACCCGGCACCCTGTTGCGCAATGATCAACCAGCAAACCGTGCGGCTCACCACTTCGCGCGTCGGCGAGCTCGCTCGCCGCTCGGCGCGTCGCCGCGCCCCGGTCGTGGCCGTCGACATCGGCGCCGACGCGATCGTGGCGCTCGAGGTCGGCGGCGACGGCGGCCGGGTGCGCCACGCCATCGTCCGCCCCCTGCCGACGGGCCTCGTCGTCGACGGCGAGGTCGTCGACGCCGACGGGCTCGCAGCCGAGCTGCGGGCGCTCTTCGGCGAGCACCGGCTGCCCCGCGACGTCCGCGTCGGGCTCGCCCATCCGCGCCTCATGGTCCGCCTCGTCGAGCTTCCCGCGACGCTCACGGGACGCGACCTCGACGGCGCGGTCCACCACCTCGCCGCCGAGCAGCTGCCGGTCGGCCTCGATCAGCTCGTCGTGGACTACCGCCGGGTCGGGTCCTCGCCCGACGGCGATCCCAGCCAGCAGCGGCTGCTCATGGCGGCCGCGCGGATCGACGGGATCGACCGCCTCGTCGACGCGCTCGACGGCGCCGGGCTGCGCCTGAAGCGCATCGCGCTCTCGGGCCTGGCGATGGTCGCGGCGCTGGACCGCCGCACCCTCCCCGGTGAGGCCACGCTCTACGTGCAGGCCGGCGCGCTCACGAACGTCGTCGTCGCCGAGGACGGCCATCCACTGCTCGTCCGCGCCGCGTCGGCGGGTTCGGAGTCGATCGCCGCCGGGCTCGCCGAGCGCCTCGAGATCGGCCATGAGGAGGCCCGCGCCCACGTCGCCTCGCTCGGGCTCGGCGCCATGCCGGTCATCGGCTCGACCGCCCCGGTGTCCGACGAGCTGCGCGACGCCGTCTCCCAGCAGGTCCGCGAGGGAATGCGCCGCGTCGTCGCCGAGGTGCAGTCCTCGCGCGGCGTCTACGCGGCACGGCCCGACGCGCGCCCGATCGGCGCCGTCGTCCTGACCGGGTCGATGACGACCTGGCCCGGCGTCGCCGAGGCGCTCGAGCTCGAGCTCGACCTCCCGGTCCTCATGGCGGGCCGCGAGAGCTGGCCGAGCCTCTCCGACGTCGCGATCGCGCCCGAGCGGCTCGACGTCGTCATCGGACTGACGCGCGACGGCGGCGGCATGCGCCCGGACCTGCGCCCGCCGTCGACGGCCCGCGATCGCGAGTCCGCTCCGCTGACCGCGGCCGCCCGCGGCGCCTGCGCGATGCTCGCTCTGCTCGCCGCCACGATCGTCTACCTCGTCGCGATCTCCAACCAGGTCAGCTCGGACCGCGAGCGGCTCGGCACGCTGACGACCCAGCTCGCGGCCGCCGAGCGCCAGGCCGCCGCGCTGAAGCCCTACGACGATTTCGCGCGGGCCACCGCCACGCGGCGCGACGCGATCACGACGGTGGCGAGCACCCGCTTCAACTGGGATCGCGCGCTCGTCGAGCTGGCCGACGTCTCCCCCGGCGGCGTCTGGCTGACGTCGGCGAAGGGCACCCTGACGCCGACCGTCGCGGTCGACGGCGGGACGACCGACGGCACGACCGGCGGCCTGCGCGGAGCGCTGTCGGCGCCCGCCCTCGAGCTGGCCGGCTGCGCGCTCCGCGAGGGTCTCGTGCCCTCCTACATCGACGCGCTGCACGGCCTGACCGGCGTCACCGACGTGGGCTTCAGCCGCAGTGAGCGCCTCGACAAGCCCACCGCCCGCCAGGTCGGGTCCGGTGGCGGCGACTGCCGCAACGGGGACGCGAAGACCGCGCGCTTCGGGCTCGTCGCGTACTTCAAGAACAGCCCCGCAAGGGCGACCACCGCGGCCGCGACACCGGTAGCGCCGGCGACGCCCGCCCCAGCGGCGCCGGCAACGCCGGCCGCGGCCGCGGCCGGGCCGCCGGCAGGAAGCATCGCGTCGCCGAACTACAACGCCGCAACGTCGAACGGAGGCTCGCGATGACGACCGAGCGCAAGTCCCTCGTGCTGACGCTGCTCGTCGGTGCCGCACTGCTCGCCGCGCTCTGGCTGCTGGCGATCGGCCCCAAGCGCACCGAGCGCGCCGAGGGCCGGCAGAACGTCGCCGCTCAGGAGGCCAGGCTGCGGACGGCCAACCAGCAGGTGGCGGCCTACACGGCGTCGCGCGCCCGCTTCAGCAGCCTGCTGTCGGAGCTGCGCCGGCTCGACAAGGCCGTCCCGTCGCGCGGCGCGGTCTCGACGATGCTGCGCCAGCTGCAGCGCCGCGCCCGCTCCCGCGGAAGCGACCTGCGCCTCGTCGCGCTGAAGGACGGCGCCGGACGCGCCGCCGACGGCGCGACCGCGACGCCGGCGACGCCGGGCGCCATACCGGCCGCGGGCGGGCTCTCCATGCTGCCGTTCACGTTCGAGTTCACCGGCTCCTACCGCGACCTCGTCGACATCCTCGCGACCGTCCGGCGCTCCGTGCGCGCGGCGGGCGGCAAGCTGAAGATCGACGGGCGGCTGCTCACGGTCGACGGCGTGGCGTTCAAGCGCGTCGACCCGGACACCGCCATGACGAAGGCGATCGTCAACGCGACCGCCTACATCGCGTCGGAGGGCGCGCCCCCACCCCGGCCCCCCGTCGCACAACCACCCGTCAAGCGAGGGACATGATGCTGCGCAACGTCATCTACGAGATCCGGCGCCGCGGCCTGTGGCCGATCGCCGCGATCGCGCTGATCGTCACCGTCGGGGCTCCGCTGTTCTTCCTGAGGTCCGCGCCGCCGGACGCCCCCGAGGCGTCGTCGGCGCCGGCCGCGCCCGCGGCCGGCAGGCTGCCCGCACGCGCCGAGCGCCTGCTCGCGCGCAGCGACGGCGCGGCCGCGCGCAGGCCGGCCCGCCGCAGCGGCAAGGTCGACCCCTTCCAGCCCCCGGCGTCGCGCGGCGCGTCCGGCGGCGGCGAGGCCAAGCCCTCGGGCGGCGGAGCTCCGCGCAGCGCGCCGAGCCCGAAGCGCCCGGCTCCGAGCACGACGCCCGGAGCGCCGGTCCCCGTCGTCATCACGAACCCCGACCGCACGCGACCGCGGACGCCCGCGTCGCCCATCGGCGACGGCGAGAGCGCGCCGCGACCCGTCAGCGCGCCGGCCGTCGACGTCCGCTACGGCGAGCGCTGGCCCACGAAGCTGCACCGGGCGATCCCGCGCAACCAGACGTTCCTGGCGGGCGGTCGCGTCATCGCGGTCTTCGTGAAGTACTCGCCCAAGCGCGACAAGGCGGTCTTCGCGATCGCCCCGGCCACGCTCGTCACCGGTGACGTCGAGTGCCGGCGCAAGCAGGGCCTGTGCCGCTACGTCGACGTCCCTGCCGGCGAGCACGTGGGGCTGACGACGCTCGGCAGGGACGGCAGGCCCGTCCGCCGGCGGATCGACGTGACGCGGATCGAGCGCGGCGGCGAGCCCGCCTCGAGCACGCCGAGCGCCCCCCCGAAGCACGGACCCTGCCTGCTCGGCAAGATGCTGGCGCTCAAGGAGCTCAGCCTGCCGCCGGTCGCCGACGCCTGCACGAACTGAGGGCGATCCACGTGGGCGCCACCGCACACCTGTCACCTGGGAGCGGCGAGGACGGCATGACGATCATCGAGGTCATGGTCGCGATGGCCATCTTCCTCGTCGGCGCGCTCGGGGTCATGACGGTGCTCGACGTCGGCAACCGGGTGACGAGCGACAACCTCTCGCGCGACGCCGCGACGGGACTCGCCCGCGAGCAGCTCGAGCGCGTCCGCGAGATGCCGTACGCGGGGCTGTCGGACGCCACCGACGTCGCGGCGCGGCTCAGCGCGGCCGTGATCGGCTCGGCTCCCGCGGCCGGCGCCACGTTCACGACGGTCCGCCGCCGCACGACGTTCACCACGACGATCGACACCTGCGTGCTCGACGACCCCTCCGACGGGGTCGGCGTGGCGCCGGGAACCCCGTGCACGCCTCTGCCGCCCGGCGACGGCGGCGGCGGCAGCTCCGGGTCGGGCAGCGGCTCGAGCAGCCTGAACCTCAACGTCCTCGGGATCCAGATCACGGGCGGCGGCCAGCTCGTCGACGCGGTGTGCAGCCTGTTCGGCACGCGCGGGTCGGTCGTCGACGGCCTGCTCGGCGGCGGCGGCGCGCTCGCCGGGCTCGTCTCGAGCGGGGCGGACACGACGTTCTGCGCCGGCAAGGGCAACGTCGCGTTCGATCGCCAGGCGGCGGACGCGACGTCGGTCAGGACGACCGTGTCGTGGACCTACCCCGGGTCCTCGCGCGTCGCGACCGTGACCCAGCGCGCCGTCGTCAGCGGCCCGCGGAGCGCGGCATGACCTCCCCGCGCCCGCGCTGGACCGGCGAGGACGGCTTCACGCTCGTGGAGCTCATCGTGGCGATGGGCATCACGCTCATCCTCATCTTCGCCGCGCTGCTCGCGTTCGACAACTTCAACAGCGGCGTGGCGAGCAGCAGCCGCAGGACCGAGGCGGAGGACACCGCCCGGCGCAGCGTCAGCCGGATCGTCAGCGTCCTGCGCGACGCGGGCGCGCCGCCGCCGGCCTCGGGCGCCCAGCCGGAGACCGTCATCTCGGCGGGCGGCAACGACCTCGTCTTCCGCACGACGGCGTGGCCCGGCGAGAGCGCGACGGGCGCCTCCGGCACGCACGTCGCGCGCATCTGCGTCGACGGCGCGACGGGGAAGCTCTGGTTCGACGGCCTGCGCGCCGGGACCGTGGGCTCGCCGAGCCCGGGCGGCGCCTGCCCGTCCACCTCCCCCGGCTGGACGCACGTGGAGCTCGCGAGCGGCGTCGTCAACAGCGCGGCGGAGCCGGTCTTCCGCTACGGCTCGGGCAGCCCGGTCCGGGCGGTCGGCATCTCGCTGCGCCTCGAGGGCGGCACCGCCGCCCGGACGCGCCCGCTGGCGCTGCACTCCGGCAGCGCGATGCGCGGCGCGCTCGCCCCGCGGGTCACGCCGGGCGACATCACGGTCGGGCCCTGCCAGTCCGGCCGGGCGCTGCTGACACTCAACGCGAGCGGGGGCGGCGAGACGCTGCGCGGGGTCACCCTGAGCGCCTCGGGCGCGATCACCGCGGGCGGGAACTCGATCCTCGTGACGGCGACGAGCGCGTCGACCGAGGTCGCCGTCACCGTCACGAATGCGCTCGGCCTGCAGACACTGCTGTTCAAGGAGGTCAGCTGCCCGTGACCACGATTCGCCAGGAGCGCGGCTCCGCGCTCGTCACGACGATCTTCGTCATCGCGGTCCTCATCACGCTGGGATTCGCGCTGCTGTCCTCGGTCGACGCGCAGACGGGCCAGACCCGCGCGGAGCGCGCCGGCGAGAGCGCCTTCAACCTCGCCGAGGCCACGCTGAACGCGCAGGCGTTCCTGCTCGGGCGCAACTGGCCGCGGGGCACCGCGCAGCTGCCCAACCCGGCGGCGCCCGCGGCCCCGTGCAGCGGCCAGACGCTGACGGGGACGCTCGACGCCCCGCCCGCGAGCGCGAGCCCCAGCCCCCGCGAGCAGGTCCAGAGCATCCTCGCGCAGACCTATCGCGGCGGAGGCGGGGCGGCGTCCACGTGGTGGGTGACGACCTGCGAGGACGGTGGGCGCACCGCCTGGGACTCGAGCCTGCTCGGCGGGCTCGCCTACGACCCGTCGCTCGCCGCCAGCCCGACGCCCCGGCCGCGGCGCATGTGGGTCCGCGCCGAGGCGCACGTCGGCGGGCGGCGGCGCGCGGTCGTCGCGCTCGTGCAGGCCGGGCAGGCGCCGATCTTCCCCAAGAACCTCGCGGTCGTCACCGGCCGGCTGGGCGCCGACCTCGCGAACACGGCGGGTCAGCCGATCACCGGCGGGGTCGTCGGGCCGCTGCTCGGCGAGCTCACCGGCGGCGGCAACCCGCTCATCCGCGGGCCGATCGGCCTGCGCTGCTCGCTGCTCGACGACGCCGAGCTGGCCGGCTGCCTCATGGGGATCTACAAGGCGACGTCGATGACGACGGTCGCCCCGCTGCTGCAGGCCAACGACGTCGTGGAGTTTCGCTCGGACGCGACGATCGGCGCCCAGCAGATCGCCATGCTGCGCCAGCAGGCGCAGGCGAGCGGGACGTACTACGCCACGACGCCGGGGGGCGGCGGCAGCGTCGCCTCGGGCGACTCGTGCCTGCCCGCCGGGAGCGCGGGCAAGGTCATCTTCATCGAGCAGATCGGCGACGGCACGGGCACCTGCGTGCTCGACACCGCGGGCAACCCCTCGGCGGCCGCCGTCGTCGTCGGCTCGGGCGCGGTCGCCGTGCGCGGCGGCGGGACGTTCACCGGCATCGTCTACGCGCTGCACCGCCGCGCGCCCGCCGGGGGCGCGCCGGACGTGCGCGTCAGCGGCGGCTCGCGGGTCGTGGGCGGCGTCTTCGTCGACGACAACCCGGACCTCAGCGGCTCGGCGCGGCACGGCACCGTCGAGATCGTGCCGCCGCCGATCGACATGCGCGCCGTGCTCACGTCGATCACGAGCACCCTGCCGCTCTGCTCGATCCCGCTGACCGGGCCGATCGCCTGCAACGTCACGACGCTGCTGGGAGGCTCGCTGGACGCCGCGATCGCGACGCTCGGGATCACCCCCGCCACGCTCGCGGCCGCGATCCGCTCGCAGGTGGCCGGCTCCCTGCCGGCGATCCGCCACGACGCCGCGGCGGTCGCGGCGGTCGCGACGATGGGCGACTCCGCGCCGGTGTCCGGGACGTTCCGGCACGTGGCGCCCTCCTTCTGACGCAGGGGGTCGGCGCGCCGGGCGAGAGCGCCCGGCGCGCCGCCGGGCGCCGGGCGAGAGCGCCCGGCGCGCCGCCGGGCGCCGGCGGTGCGGGTGGGCTCGGGTGGTGCGGGTGGGCTCGGGTGGTGCGGGTGGGCTCGGGTGGTGCGGGTGGGCTCGGGTGGTGCGGGTGGGCTCGGGTGGTGCGGGTGGGCTCGGGTGGTGCGGGTGGGCTCGGGTGGTGCGGGTGGGCTCGGGTGGTGCGGGTGGGCTCGGGTGGTGCGGGTGGGCTCGGGTGGTGCGGGTGGGCTCGGGCGGGCCGCTGGGGGGTTTGGGCGGTGTCGGTGGGTTCGGGCGGTTCCGGCGGGGGATTCGAGCACCGCCGGAGGGCTTGGGTGAGTGCTGGGCCCGGGCCCGCGCGGGCGGCACTGCGCTCGGCGCCAGCGGTGCGCCGGTGGGCTTGGGTGAGTGCCGGGCCCCGGCCCGCGCGGGCGGCACTGCGCTCGGCGCCAGCGGTGCGCCGGTGGGCTTGGGTGAGTGCCGGGCCCCGGCCCGCGCGGGCGGCACTGCGCTCGGCGCCAGCGGTGCGCCGGTGGACTTGGGCGAGTGCCGGGCCCCGGCCCCCGCCGGCGGCACCGTGCTCGGCGCCGCCTGGCGCGGCCGCGCTGGGACGACGCCGGGCTTCGGCCGCGCCTCGCCGACCAGCACATGCTGTGATGGCATCCGTGGGGCCGGTGCCCCGACGGGTGTCACATCTGCATGCATGGCGTGAATCTGTGACAGGCGAACGGCCGTCAAGGCCACGGATGCCACTCAGGCATCGCCGGCCGGACGGCCTGTCCGCCGAACGGTGCGGCCGGGTCGGTCCCGGGATTGCACCCAGGATCGCTCGCGCGGCCGATGGCTTCCGGGCTCCCATGGTCCAGGACGGCCGGAGCGCGGTCGACCCGGGCCGGCTCATGCCGCGGTGGCGGCCGGCAGGCGGCGGCGCAGCCAGCCGAGATGCGCGCGTGGTGGCGCTCGGGGAGCTCCTCGAAGGCGGTCGGGCCGGCGATGATCAGCTCGCGTCCGTAGGGGTAGGTGCGACGCTCATGAGCTGATTGCCCGTTGCCTGATCTGGGTTCCACCTGCGGATACGGGCGGCAGCATGCCGCGCTCCGCGCGGACGCGCCGGCGCGCCGAGTCGGACTCCGGCCGCGAGCATGGCGGGCTCCGCGCGGACGCGCGGCGCGACGGCGCCGGGCGGCGCCCGCTCGGACCCCGGGCCGCGGCTGGGCGCGCTGCCCGCCCCGCCGGAGTTTGCCCGCGCACCGCCGGTGCCCTAGTGTCGGCCCCGTGAAACTCGCGATCGCAGGTAAGGGTGGGGCAGGCAAGACGACGATCTCCGGAACGCTCGCGCGACAGCTCGCGCGGCAGGGCTACGAGGTGCTGGCCCTCGACAACGACCTCAACCCGAACCTGCCGCTCACGGTCGGGATCGCGGCCGAGCGGCTGACCGACCTGCCGACGATGTCCTCGGACATCGTGCGGGTCGTCGACGGGCGCTACGAGCTGACCCAGACGATCGACGAGATCCGCGCGGCGCACGGCATGGACGCGCCCGACGGCGTCACCGTGCTCGTGGCCCACGAGCCCAAGAAGGCCGACACCGGCTGCATGGGCCGCTACCACATGGCGATGCGGGCGGTCGTCGGCGGCGCGTCGGACTCGCAGAACCACATCTGCATCCTCGACACCGAGGCCTCGACCGAGCACCTGAAGGTCGGGACGGCGAAGCACGTCGACGTGCTCTACGCGGTCGTCGAGCCGTACTTCAAGTCGCTGGAGTCCGGCCGCAGGGTCCTCGCGCTCGCCCGCGACCTCGGCATCGAGCACCTGGCGCTGCTCGCCAACAAGGTGCGCCCCGGCGAGCTCGAGGTCGTCCAGCGCTTCGCCGACGAGCACGACCTCGGCGTCATCGGCGCGATCCCCTACGACGAGTGCTTCCACCACGCCGAGCGGGCCGCCGTCGCGCCGATCGACTACGCGCCCGACGCGCCCGCCGTCGTCGCGATCGGCAAGCTCGCCCGCAAGCTCGTCCGCGGCTAGCAGCCCGCCCGGGAGGCCCGCGCCCGCGGCGGCCCGCCCCCCGCCGTCCCGCGCCGGACCAGGCTGCCCAAGGCCGGCGAGCGCGACGCGGCTACGCCGCCTCGCGCAGCGCCTCGAGCTCGCGCACCCCGGCGAGGCGCTCGAGCGCGCGCTGCTCGAGCTTGCGCGTCTCGGGCTGCGTGATCCCCAGCCGCCGGCTGGCCTCGCGGATCCCGACCGGCCCCTCGGCGCCGGTCACGCCGTAGCGCAGCGCGACGACCTCGCGCTCCTGCTCGGGCAGCTCGTCGAGCGCGCGGCGCAGCGTCTCCTCGCGCAGCGCGATCTCGAGCTCCTCCGCCGGCCCGGCGCGCTCGTCGCCGAGCAGGTCGCCGAGGCCCGACTCGCCGTCGTCGCCGAGCGGCCGGTCGAGGCTCGTCACGGTGCGGGTGAGGTCGTCCATCGCGTCGACCTGAGCGGGCTCGAGCTCGGCCGCCGCGGCGATCTCCTCGTTCGTCGGGTCGCGCCCGAGCTTCGTCGCCAGCGCGCGCCGCGTGCGCTGGATCTTGCGCTCGCGCTGGGCGATGTTCGTCGGCACGCGGATCGTGCGCGCCTTGTTCTCCAGGCCGCGCTGGATCGCCTGGCGGATCCAGTACGTCGCGTAGGTCGAGAACTTGAACCCGCGCCGCCAGTCGAACTTCTCGGTCGCGCGGATGAGGCCGAAGATGCCCTCCTGGATGAGGTCCAGCAGCGGCAGCTCGTTCTGGGGGTACTTCTTGGCGATCGAGACGACGAGCGCGAGGTTGGAGTTGATCATCCGCTCCTTGGCGGCCGCGTCGCCCTGCTCGACGCGCTTGGAGAGCTCGACCTCCTCCTCGGCGGTCAGCAGCGGATGGCGGCGGATCTCGTTGAGAAACAGCCCGAGGGCGTCCGTCGTGGCGACCGCCAGGCCGGTGTTGACGTAGCTCGTCGGCGGCACGTCGCTGCGGCCGCAGTCGTCGGAGACGTCGATCCCGCGGGCCTCGAACGCCTCGTGCAGGGAGGGCAGCTCGTCCTCGCCGACGTCGAGCCGCCGGGCGATCTGGTCGAGCTCTGAGAGGTTGACGCAGCCGCTCTCCTCCGCGCTGTCGAGCAGGCGGGTGAGCGCCGCGGGCGGATGGTCGAGATCGAGGTCCATCGTCCCGCGGGCCTACCCGCAGACGGCGGGCCTGCAACGGCGCTCAGTGCGGGCGGTTACGCCGGCGCTGGCGCTTGGCGGCCTTCAGCTTGGCGCGCTTGGCGCGCCGCTGGCGCTCGCGCTCGCGCGCCGACCTGGCCGTGCCGGCCTTGCCCCCGCCGTCGCCGGCGTGCGCGCCGCCGCGGTGGGGCCGCTCGTCGACCGGCGCGGCGCGCCGCGCGTCGCGCACGATCGCGAAGGCGATCGTGCCGAGCACGAGCACCGCGGCGCCGAAGATGAGCAGCTTCTGCAGCGTGCTCAGGCCACGATCGTCGTTGGGGTTCTGCAGCGTCGGCGGCGGTGGCGGCGGCTCGGTCAGCGGCGCCGGCACGCGCGGGCCGATCTGGCTGTGGGCGGCCGGGGCGGCGGCAAGGCCCGCCAGGAGGATCGCGAGCAGCGCGAGGGCGCGGAGCATCGCGTGATTATGCGGGATCGCCGGCCGCCGGTCAGGCCGACCCGCATACACTCCCCAAATGGCCAAGCAGCGGCAGGTCCGCGTCGAACAGAAGAGCGCGCTGGCGGCGATGACGGCGCTCGAGTCTCGCTCCGACGACGAGCTTCTCGCCGAGACGCGCCACCGCGCCGCGGCCCAGGCGATCCTCGGGGCGCGCGCCTCCGAGCGCTACGACGCCAAGACCGCGCGCGAGCACTTCCGCAAGGCGATCGCGGCGGCGCGGCCGCAGGAGCGCATGCAGCTGCGGCGGATGGCCGAGGCCTCGCTGGCGCTCGCCGAGCGGCGCCCCGACGACCTCAAGGCCGCCGTCGAGAAGCTCGGCCAGGAGGCGCCCTCGAGCCGCCAGCTCTTCGCCCTGCGCCTCATGGGCCTCCTGGCTCCGCCGCAGGGAGCGAGCCTGGCGGTGCGGGCGCGCAGCGGCCTGATCATCCTCGCGATCGTCGTCCTGCTGTTCGTCATCGGCTTCGGGCTGGCGACGGTCGTGCTCCTGCCGTTCGGCGGCGGCTCGACGCTCGGCACGATCGTCCTCGGCGTCCTCGTCGTCATCGTCGCGCTCGCCGTCCTGGCGGTCGTCGGCAAGCGCAAGCAGTCGCGCGCCCGGGCGAAGGCCCGGGCCGCACGCGCCGGCGGGTAGCCGCCGTGTGCGGGCGCTACACGCTCGCGACGCCGGACCCGGCGCAGCTGCGCGCGCGCTTTCCGCTCGGCGAGCGCCTGGAGCTTCGCCGCCGCTTCAACGTCGCGCCGGGCGACGACGTGCCGGCCGTCGTGCAGCGCGAGGAGGGGGCCGAGCCGGAGGGCATGCTCCTGCGCTGGGGCCTCGTGCCGTTCTGGGCGAGCGACCCCGGCGAGATCGGAGTCAAGACGATCAACGCGCGGGCGGAGACCGTCGCCGAGCGGCCGGCCTACCGCGACGCCTTCGTCCGCCGGCGCTGCCTCGTCGTCGCCGACGGCTTCTACGAGTGGTCGGGCGGCGTCCCGCACTGGATCACCCGCCCCGACGGCGCGCCGTTCGCCTTCGCGGGGCTGTGGTCCTCGTGGCGGCCGAAGGGCGCCGGGCGCGACGTCGAGCCGCTGCGCTCGTGCGCGATCGTGACGACCGCGGCGGCCGGGCCCGTGCGCGACCTGCACGACCGCATGCCGGTCATCCTCGACCCCGCGCAGGAGGCGCTCTGGATCGATCCGTCGACGCCGCCGCCCGCGCTGCACGAGGCGCTCGCCCCCGGCGCGCCGCCGGCGCTCGCCTTCCGGCCCGTCAGCCGCGCCGTCAACGACGCGCGCCACGATGCGCCGGACTGCCTGGACCCGCCCGAGCAGGCCTCGCTGTTCTGATCCCGGCAGCGAGGTGCGCCGCCATGCCGGCGGTCCTCAGCCGGCCGGGCGGCGCGCGAGGAGGTCGCGGACCTCCCGCGTGAGCAGGTGGATCTGCTCGGTGAGCTCGGTGTTGCGGTTGATGAGGTCGATCTGCGTGTGCGCGATCTCCTCGCGGTGCTCGGCGTCGGCCTTCTCGCGGGCCGCGTCGCGCCTGGCATGGGTCTTCTGGGCGATCATGACCATCGAGGCCGAGTAGTAGGCGACCGCCGAGAAGACGAGGTTGAGCAGGATGAACGGCGCGGGATCGAAGCCGCGCCCGTTCAGCAGCCCGGTCCACGAGTCGCCGAGGAACGCCACGACGCCGTTGACGAGCACCCACGCCACGATGACGACCGTCGAGCCGAGGACGAACTGGACGGTGCCCATCGCGTCGGCCACCTTCTCGGCCATGCGCGGGACGAGCCCGTCCCCGAACGCTCCCCTGCCGCGATGTCCGAGGTGGTGGCGAAGCGGATCCGATCTCATGGAGCCTCCTTGGACGGGCTGGACGACGTGATGGAGCGCCGGCCCGTACCCGCGGACGGCCCCGGCCCTAGCCCTGCTTCGACGAGCTGATGCGCACCGACGAGATGACGACCGGGTCCAGCGGCGCCTCCGTGGCGGGATCCGTCGGCACCGCCGCGATCCGGCCGACGACGTCCTTGCCGCCGACGACCTTGCCGAGCAGGGCGTACTCGGGTGGAAGCGGGGCCTCGCGGGCGGTGACGATGAAGAACTGGCTGCCCGACGTCCCGGGCTTCTCGGCCTGCGTCTTGGCCATCGCGACGACGTAGCGGACGTAGCGCAGGTCCTTCGGCGGCCGCTCGACCACGGCGTAGCCGGGCCCGCCGTTGCCCGTGCCGAGCGGGTCGCCGCCCTGGATGACGTAGTCGTTGCCCCCGGGCTTGGCGATGCGGTGGAAGGCGAGGCCGTCGAAGAAGCCGCTGCGGGCGAGGCCGGCGAACGAGGACGTCGTCTTCGGCGCGCGCGCGACGTCGAGGCGCACGACGATCGTCCCGCAGTTCGTCGCGATGACCGCGCTGTGGCGGCGCGAGCGGCTCAGGCGCTTCTTCGGCCGGCGGCGGTCCGGGTCGGCGGCCGGCTCCGGGGCGGGCACGGCGCGGCAGCCGTCGCGCGAGCGGCGCTGCGGGACGGTCGACGTCGCGGTCGCCGTCGTCGCCGTCGCCGCCGCCGTCGGGGTCGTCGTCGTCGCGGCGCGGGTCAGCGCGTCGTCCTTGCCGCAGGCGCCGAGCGCGGCCGAGGCCAGCAGGATCGCGAGCGGTGGGAGCGCATGTCGCACGGTGCGAGAGGGTAATGGCTCGCGCGCCGTCGCCCGTCGGTCGCGGCCCGTGGCCCGCGACCGCGCGCGCGCCGTCGCCCGTCGGTCGCGGCCCGCGACCGCGCGCCAGCGGTCAGACTTGCGCTCGTGCCGCTCAGTCGCCTCGTCGCCCGCTACGACCACGTCCTGCTCGACCTCGACGGCTGCGTCTGGGTCGGCGACGAGCCGACCGAGGGAGCCGCCGACGCCGTCACGGCGCTGCGAGCGGCCGGCAAGGGCGTCGCGTTCGTGACGAACGACACGCAGCTCAGCACCGAGGAGTACGTGCGCAAGCTCTGGCGCCTGGGCTTCCAGGCCTCCGTCGAGGAGGTCGTCACCGTCGGCGGCGCGCTGCAGTTCGTCCTCGCCGAGCGCTTCGCCGGGCACGCGGCGGTCGTCATCGGCTCCGCGGCGCTGCATCGCTCCGTCGAGGCGGCGGGCCTGCGGATCGTCAACGGGACGGCCTTCGCCAGCCGCGCCGACGTCGTCGTCGTCGCGTTCCATCCGGAGTTCCACTACGACGAGCTGCGCCAGGCGACGCAGGCAGCGCTGCGCGGCGCCCACCTCTTCGGCTCCAACCGGGACGCGACGTTCCCCGCCGCCGACGGCCTCTGGCCCGGCTCGGGCGCCGTCATCGCGGCCGTCGAGACCGCATGCGGTCGCACGGTGACGACGGTCGGCAAGCCGGAGCCGACGCTCGTGCAGACCGCGCTGGACCGGCTCGGGCCGGGCCGGGCGCTCATGGTCGGCGACCGCGTCGACGCCGACCTCGGCGCCGCCCACGCGGCGGGCATCGACGGCGCCGTCGTGCTGACCGGCGCGTCGGACCGCGAGACCGCCGAGGCCGCGACCGAGCCGAGCCCGGTCGCGATCGCCGAGCGGCTGCAGACGCTCGTCCTGGGCTGAGCGCGGCGGCGCTGCGCACCCGCTGCCGGCGGGCCTTGCGATAGTTGCCCGCGTGGATCGCGCCGTCGCCCTCGTGTGCAACCCCTCAGCCGGCGGCGGCCGCGCCGGGCGGCTCCTGCCGCGCGCCGAGCGCGCGCTGCGCGAGCACGGCCTGCAGGTTCGCACGGAGGTCACGCGCGACCTCGCGCACGGCTGCGAGCTGGCGCGCCGCGCAGCGCAGGCCGGCGAGGTGACCGTCACGCTCAGCGGCGACGGCCTCATCGGCTGCGTCGCGGGGGCGCTGCGCGACGTGCCGGGCGCCGTGCTCGGCATCCTGCCGGGCGGGCGCGGCAACGACACCGCCCGCGCGCTCGGGATCCCGCGCGAGATCGGCGCGGCCTGCGCCGTCGTCGCCGGCGGCGTGCGGCGCGACCTCGACATCGGCGACGTCGGCGGCCGCTCGTTCGTCGGGATCGCGTCGCTGGGCTTCGACTCCGACGCCAACCGGATCGCGAACGCGGCCCCGTCGCGCCTGGGCAAGCTCGTCTACGTCTACGGCGCGCTGCGCGCCCTGGCGGCCTGGCATCCCGCGCGCTTCGAGCTGCGCCTCGATGGCGAGCCCGTGGTCTCGACGGGCTACTCGGTCGCCGTCTGCAACTCGTGCTGCTACGGCGGCGGGATGCGCCTGGCGCCGGACGCGCTGCTCGACGACGGCCTGCTCGACGTCGTCCTCATCGCCGCGGTCTCCAAGCGCCGCTTCCTCACGACGCTGCCCAGGGCGTTCAGCGGCCGCCACGTCGACAGCCCTGCCGTCCGCGTCCTGCGCGCCCGCGAGGTGCACGTCGACGCCAACCGCCCGTTCACGGTCTACGCCGACGGCGACCCGATCGGGACGACGCCGACGACGATCCGCGTCGTGCCCGGCGCGCTGCGCGTCCTGGTGCCGGCGTGATGCTCGGCGCGAAGGTCGCGCTCGCGCGGGCCGCGGGAGAGCTCTCGCGGCGCAGCGGGCGCGGCGCGACGAGCCTGCCCGGCAAGCTGCTCATGCGGATGGAGCCGCGCGCCATCGCCCGCCTCGCCGGCCGCCTGCCCGAGGGCAGCGCCGTCATCTCGGCGACGAACGGCAAGACGACGACGGCCGCGATGGTCGCCGCGATCCTCGAGCGCTCGGGCACGCGCCTGGTCCACAACCGCGCCGGCGCGAACATGGCCGGGGGCGTCGCGAGCGTGCTGCTCGGCGCCGCGCGGCGCGGCGGCATCGACGGCGACGCCGGGCTCTTCGAGGTCGACGAGTTCTGGCTGGACCGCGTCGTCCCCGAGCTGCGCCCGCGGGCGCTGCTGCTCGCCAACCTCTTTCGCGACCAGCTCGACCGCTACGGCGAGCTCGAGACGATCGCCGACCGCTGGGCGGCGACCGTCGCCGCGGCGCCCGCCACGCGGCTCGTGCTCAACGCCGACGACCCGCTCGTCGCCGACCTCGGGCGCCGGCGCAGCGACGGCGTGACGTACTTCGGCGTGCAGGACGACGGCGTCGCGCTGGCGGGCATGGCGCACGCGTCGGACTCCAAGCACTGCCGCCGCTGCGGGGCCCCCTACGTCTACGACGCCGTCTACATGGGCCACCTGGGTCGCTACCACTGCCCCAACGGCGACTCGAGCCGGCCGGAGCCGGGCGTCGTCGCGCGCGACGTGACGCTCGACGGCACGCGCGGGGCGGCCTTCGAGCTGTCGATCGGCGCCGAGCGCGCCCGCGTCGCCCTCCCCCTGCCCGGCCTTTACAACGTCTACAACGCGCTCGGCGCCGCGGCGCTGGCGAGCGCGCTCGGCGCCGGACTGGAGCAGATCGTCGCGGGCCTGGAGGCCACGCAGGCGGCGTTCGGCCGCGCCGAGACCGTGCGGGTCGGCGGCCGCGAGCTGGCGATCCTGCTCGTGAAGAACCCCGCCGGCGCCAACGAGGTGCTGCGCACGCTCGCGCTGGACGCCGGCGAGCACGACGTCCTCGCGGTGCTCAACGACAACGTCGCCGACGGCCGCGACGTCTCCTGGGTCTGGGACGCCGACTTCGAGGCGATCGCCGGCCGGGTGCGGCGCGTGACGTGCAGCGGCACGCGCGCGGCGGAGCTCGCGCTGCGGCTGAAGTACGCCGGCGTCGCGCCCGAGCGCCTGCACGTCGTGCCGGCCCTCGAGCGCGGCCTCGACGACGCGCTCGCCGACGGGGACGGCCGCCTCGTCGCGCTGCCGACCTACACCGCGATGCTCGCGCTGCGCGAGCTGCTCGTCCGGCGCGGCGCGGCCGAGGGGTCCTTCGCATGACCGCGGCACGCCGTCGCGCCGCCCGGAGCGCAGACGCGAGAGGATGCGGGCGAGCATGAGCGAGGTCATCTGGCACGACGTGGAGTGCGGGCGCTACGACGCCGACATGGAGCTGTGGCGCGGGCTCGCCGCCGCCGCCGCGGGCCCGATCCTCGACGTCGGCGCGGGCACCGGCCGGATCGCGCTGGATCTCGCGCGGCGCGGGCACGAGGTCGTCGCGCTGGACCTCGACCCGGACCTGCTCGCGGTGCTCGGCACGCGCGCGAGCGCCGAGGGCCTGCACGTCGAGACCGTCGTCGGCGACGCGGGCTCCTTCGACCTCGCCCGCCGCGACTTCGCGGTCGTCATGGCGCCGATGCAGACCGTCCAGCTGCTCGGGCGCGAGGGCCGGCGCGGCTTCCTGCGCTCGGCGCGGGTGCACGTCGCGCCCGGCGGGCTCGTCGCGATCGCCCTCGCCGACGCGCTGGAGGCCTTCGACGCCGACCACGTGCTGCTGCCGCTGCCCGACCGGCTCATCGTCGACGGCGCGCTGTACTCCAGCCAGCCCGTCGCGCTGCGCGACCACGGCGACACGGTCGCGATCGAGCGCATCCGCGAGGTGCTCGGCGCCAACGGCGTGCGGACGGCGAGCGACAACGTCCTGCACCTCGACCGCGTCGAGCTCGCGGCGGTGGAGGCCGAGGCGCGGGCCGTCGGCCTGACGGCGCTGCCGGCGCGGGTCGTGGCGGCGACCGAGGAGCACGTCGGCACGACCGTGGTCATGCTGCGTGGCTGAGGGGCAGGCCCAGACGCTGCGCGTCTGCGCGCTGTACCCGGACCTCATGAACATCTACGCCGACCGGGGCAACCTGCTCATGCTCCGTCAGCGCTGCGAGTGGCGCGGGATCGGCTTCGCGCTGACGGCCGCCGGCCTCGGCGAGCCCGTCGACCCGGGCGCGCACGACCTCTTCTACCTCGGCGGCGGCCAGGACCGCGACCAGCGCCTCTGCGCGCTGGACCTCGTGCAGACCAAGCGCGAGGCGCTGCACGCCGCCGCGCGGCGCGGCGCGCTCGTGCTCGGCGTCTGCGGCGGCTACCAGCTGCTCGGCAACGGCTACGCGCTCGGCGACGAGGAGATCCCCGGCCTCGGCCTCGTCGACCTGCAGACCGTGCGCTCCGACGGACCGCGCCTGATCGGCAACGTCGCGATCGAGGTCGACCTCGACGGCGACGGCGAGCGGCGGGTGCTGGCGGGCTTCGAGAACCACGCCGGGCGCACCGAGCTCGGGACCGGCGAGGAGCCGCTCGGACGCGTCCTGAAGGGGCATGGCAACACGGGCTCGTCGGGCGCGGAGGGCGTGCGCCGCGACGGCGTCATCGGCACGTACCTGCACGGCCCGCTGCTGCCCAAGAACGCCTGGTTCGCCGACTGGCTCATCCGGCGCGCGCTCGGCGCCGAGCGACTCGCGCAGCTCGACGACACGCTCGAGGACGCCGCGCACGCGGAGGCCCGCCGGGCGGCGGGGGTGTGACGGTGATCGCGCTTCCGTTCGGGCCGCCTGGGTAGTATCGCGGCCGTGTCCGGCCCGTCCGACCGATCCACGGCGCAGCCGCTGGAGTTTCGCGACGCCACGAAGCGCTACCCCGGCAGCGACGTCGCAGCCGTGGACGGCCTCTCGCTCGAGGTCCCCGCCGGCGAGATCTGCGTCTTCGTCGGTCCCTCGGGCTGCGGCAAGACGACCGCGATGCGGATGGTCAACCGCATGATCGACATCACGTCGGGCGACATCCTGCTCGGCGGCCACAGCGTCAAGAACCGCAAGCCCAGCGAGCTGCGGCGCGACATCGGCTACGTCATCCAGCACGTCGGGCTGTTTCCGCACTGGACGATCGCCGAGAACATCGCGACGGTCCCCAAGCTCGCCAACTGGGACAAGCGGCGCATCGACGAGCGCGTCGACGAGCTGCTGGAGCTCATCGGCCTGCCGGCCGACACGCGCTCGCGCTACCCGAGCCAGCTCTCGGGCGGCCAGCGCCAGCGCGTCGGCGTCGCCCGCGCGCTGGCGATCGACCCGCCGGTCATGCTCATGGACGAGCCCTTCGGCGCGATCGACCCGATCAACCGCGAGCGGCTGCAGAACGAGTTCCTGCGCCTGCAGGCCGAGCTGCGCAAGACGATCGTCTTCGTCACGCACGACATCGACGAGGCGATCAAGATGGGCGACCGGATCGCGATCCTCCAGCAGGGCGGCAAGCTCGCGCAGTACGCGCCGCCGGCCGAGCTGCTCATGTACCCGGCCAGCCGCTTCGTCGAGGACTTCGTCGGCTCGGACCGCGCGCTGAAGCGCCTCGCGCTGCAGCGCGTGCGCGACATCGACCTGTGGTCCGCCGCCGCGATCCGGGTCGGCACCCCCGCCGCCGAGGCGCGCGCGGCGATCGCCGAGGCCGACGTGCCCTACGCGATGCTCGTCGACGAGGCCGGGCGGCCGAAGGGCTGGCTCAGCGACCGCGCGCTCACCGGAGAGCGCGTGACCGAGGACGTGCGCTCGCGCGCGGAGCCGCTGCTGGACCTCGACGACGTCCTGCGCGACGCGCTGGCGGACCTGCTGACGAGCGAGACCCGCTACGGCGCCGTCGTCGACTCCCGCGGGGCGCTGGCGGGGATCCTCTCGCTGGAGGTCATCCAGCACTTCCTGCAGGCGCCCCCGGCCGCCACGCCGCCGGCCGCCGACCTGCTGCGCGAATGAACCTGCTCCCGCTCGCCCAGCTGAAGATCGAGACGCCGGGCAGCGCCGACACGTGCGCGTCGACGCAGGGGTTCTGCCCAGGCTGGATCGTCGAGAACATCGATCGCTACTGGACGCCGCTGCTCGAGCACGTCTACCTCACGGTCGTCCCCGTCGCGATCGGCTTCGCGATCTCGCTCGGTCTGGCGGTCCTCGCCCACCGCCGGCGCTGGCTGACGGGCCCGATCATCACCGTGAGCGGCATCTTCTTCGCGATCCCGAGCGTCGCGGCGTTCTTCCTGCTGCAGCCGATCACCGGCCTGGGCTACACGACGGCGATGGTCGCGCTCGTCTCCTACACGCTGCTCATCATCTTCCGCAACATCACGACCGGGCTGCGCAACGTGCCGCCCGACGCCGTCGACGCCGCGATCGGGCAGGGCATGACGCCGCGCCAGGTGCTCTACCGCGTCGAGCTGCCGATCGCCGTGCCCGAGATCATGGCCGGCCTGCGGATCGCCACCTCGACGACCGTCGGCCTGGCGGCGCTCGCGGTCTTCGCCGGCGCCGGCGGCCTGGGCAGCGAGATCCTCATCGACAAGTACTTCAAGTCCAACGTCGTCGTCGCCGGCGGGCTCGCCGTGCTGCTGGCGGCGGCGTTCGACCTGCTCATCCTCGGCGCGCAGCGGCTCATCACCCCCTGGCAGCGAGCGCGCGCATGACCGTCCCGCTCGCGCTGCTCGGCGACTTCGGCGAGGCGATCAAGTTCATCTTCCAGGAGCGCGAGTCGGTCTCCGGCGGGGTGCAGATCGGCGGCATCCCCGAGCTGGCCGGGTTCGGCGCGACGCACATGTACGTCTCGATCGTGGCGCTGCTCATCGCCTCGCTGGCCGCGATCCCGCTCGCGCTCTGGCTCGGGCACATCGGCCGCGGCGACTTCGTGGCGACGGCGACGTCGAACATCGGCCGCGCCGTGCCCTCGCTGGCGTTGCTGGCGTTCTTCATCTCGTTCATCGGCCTGGGCTACACGAACGTCATCGCCGTGCTCGTGCTGCTCGCGATCCCGCCGATCGTCACGAACACGTACGTCGGCGTGCGCCAGGTCGACCGCGACACCGTCGACGCCGCTCGCGGCCAGGGCATGACCGGCCTTGAGATCGTCCGCAAGGTCGAGCTGCCGCTGGCCATGCCGACGATCTTCGGCGGCCTGCGCACGTCGGCGGTCAACGTCGTGGCGACCGCGACGATCGCGCCGCTGGCCAACGTCCAGACGCTCGGCGAGCCGATCATCACGCCGCAGACCTACGGCTTTGTCGGCCAGCTCGGCGCCGCGATCGTCGTCGCGGTCATCACGCTCGCCGTCGACTTCGCCTTCGCCCGCCTGGAGCGGGCGGTGACCCCGGCGGGCCTGAAGCCCGTCGTGCCGGCCGGGCGCCGGCGGTTCGCACTCCCCAATCGAAGGAGAATCCGGTCCACATGACCTCGACCCATCGCAGGATGCTCGCGCCATTGGCGGTTCTCGGCCTGGTGTTCGGCCTCGCCGCCTGCGGCGACGACGAGAAGGCGTCCGACGCCGGCGGAGGAGGCGACGCCGCGGGCAAGGTGATCAAGAGCGATCCAGCCAACGCCTCCAAGACGATCACGGTCGGGTCCAAGAACTTCACCGAGCAGTTCATCCTCGGCGAGGTCTACGCGCAGACGCTCGAGGCGCTCGGCTACACGGTCAAGCGCAGGCTGAACCTCGGCTCCGAGCAGGTCGCCTACAAGGCCCTCAAGAGCGGCGGCGTCGACATGTACCCGGAGTACACGGGCACCGCGCTGACGTCGTTCTTCGGCGTCAAGACGAAGGACGTCCCCAAGGACGCCGACCAGGCCTACGAGGAGGCGAAGGCCGAGTACGCCAAGAACGACATCACGGCTCTTGAGCGCACGCCGTTCCAGAACACCTACGTCATCGCCTCGACGAAGGCCACGGCCGACAAGGCCGGCAACCCCAAGACGATCTCAGAGCTGTTCGAGAAGAACCCGAACCTGTCGATCTCCGGATTCCCGGAGTGCCGCCAGCGCCAGGACTGCCTGCTCGGCCTGCGCTCGATCTACGGCTTCAAGGGCAAGTTCGTCTCCTCCGACGGCAAGTTCAACGACCTCGACAACGGCCAGTCGGACCTGACGCTCGCGTTCGGCACCGACCCGCAGCTCGCGCTGGACAAGTACGTCGCCTACGAGGACGACAAGAGCTTCTACCCGCCGTACCACATCACGCTCGGCGTGCGCGACTCGACGCTCGAGAACAAGCTCGGTCCCGACACGGTCGACACGCTGAAGGCCGTCCAGGAGCCGATGACCGAGGAGGTCATGCGCGAGCTCAACCGCCGCGTCGAGCTCCAGAAGCAGTCCGCCAAGGAGGTCGCCGCGGCCTACCTGCGCGAGGAGGGCTTCGTCAAGTAGCGGCGGGTGGGCCGGCTCGCCGGCCCGCCGTCACACCCCGCTGGAGCCGAACCCGCCCTCGCCGCGCTCGCTCGCGGCGAGGGCGTCGGCCTCCACGACCGCCGGCGCCGCGACGGCGACGACGACGAGCTGGGCGATGCGGTCGCCCGGCGCGATCTCGAACGCGGCCGCGGCGTCGGTGTTCAGCAGCAGCACCCTCAGCTCGCCGCGGTAGCCGGCGTCGATGAGGCCGGGAGCGTTGACGATCGCGATCCCGTGGCGCGCGGCCAGCCCGCTGCGCGGGAGCACGAGCCCGGCGTGCCCCGCCGGCAGCTCGATCGCGATGCCGGTGGCGATCGCAGCGCGCTGCCCGGGCGCCAGGCGCGCGGCGTGCAGCGCGCACAGGTCGTAGCCCGCGTCGCCCTCGTGGGCGCGTGCGGGCAGCCGCGCCGCGGGGTCCAGGCGGCGGACCCGCAGGACCGCGGCGCCGCTCACGACGGTCTCCGAGGGCCGCCCGGCGGCTGCGCTGCTCGGCGTCGGGGCACGGCGCGGCGGCGCGCTACGCGTGGGTGCCGTTGACCGAGTAGCGCGCGTAGCGCTCGGCGATCGTGACCGGCAGGCGCGCGCGGACGCGCACGCCGTCGGGGGTGTCGGACCGCTCGAGGTCGCCGGCGATGTCGTGCAGCTCTGCCAGGCGCGCTCCCTCGGCGTAGGGCAGCAGCAGCTCGACGGTCCGCAGCGAGCGGCGGAACTCCTCCTCGATGCGCTCGCCGAGCTCGTCGAGCCCCTCGCCGGTGACGGCGGAGATGAGCATCCCGTCGGGATGCGCGAAGCGCAGCTCCTCGCGGCGCTCGTCGTCGAGCGCGTCGGCCTTGTTGAGGACGAGCAGCCGCGGGCGGTCGCCGGCGCCGACGTCCTCGAGCGTCCCGTCGACGGCGCGCAGCATGGCCGCCATCTCCTCCTCCTCGGCGGAGGCGTCGACGACGTGCAGGACGAGGTCGGCCTCGCGCGTCTCGTGCAGCGTCGCGGCGAACGCGTCGACGACCTGATGGGGCAGCTTGCGGATGAAGCCGACGGTGTCGCTGAGCAGGTACGGGCGCCCGTTGATGCGCAGCTCGCGCGTCGTCGGGTCCAGCGTGTGGAAGAGGCGGTCGCGGACCCCGACCTCGGCGCCGGTGAGGCGGTTGAGCAGCGTCGACTTGCCGGCGTTCGTGTAGCCGGCGAGCGCGATCTGCGGCAGGTGCGCGCGCTCGCGCTCGGCGCGCATCGTCGCGCGCGAGGACGAGACGCCGACGAGCTTGCGCCGCAGCGCCGTGATCCGGTTGCGCGCGAGGCGCCGGTCGGTCTCGATCTGCGACTCGCCCGGTCCGCGGGCGCCGATGCCGGGCTGGGCGGCGCTCGCCCCGAGCCGCTCGAGGTGCGTCCACAGCCCGCGCATGCGGGCCATGTTGTACTCGAGCTGGGCGAGCTCGACCTGGAGCTTGCCCTCGGCGCTGTGGGCGTGCCCGGCGAAGATGTCGAGGATGATCGAGGTGCGGTCGACGACCGGCATGCCGAGCGCCGACTCGAGGTTTCGCTCCTGTCGCGGGCTCAGCTCGTCGTCGCAGGCGATGACGTTCGCGTCGGCGGCCTTGGCGGCCTCCTTGACCTCCTCGAGCTTGCCGGGCCCGAGATAGGAGTTGGGGTGCGGCTTGTCGCGGTGCTGGACGGTCTGCCCGACGACCGCGACGCCCGCGGTGCGCAGCAGCTCGCGCAGCTCGGAGAGGTCGTCGCCCTCCTCGAGCGCGGCGATGCAGAAGGCGCGCTGCCTGGCGCGGCCCTCCTGGGCGGCCGAGGCGGTCGCCGCGTGCTCGCCGACCCGGCCCTGGCGCGATCGCTGCATGACGCCAGTCTAGTTGCGGCCGGGGATCCCCCGGCCGGGGCTCCAACCGTCGCTCAGTCCGGCTGCGTCCCGTTGGGTGAGGGCGGCGGGGCGCCGGCGTCGTCGCGCAGGGCGAAGGCGACCTCGCCGTCGCTGACCTGGGCGTCGAGCATGGCGTCCGCCAGATAGGGGGCGACCTGCGGCTCGAGGAAGACGGCGGCATCGCGCTCCTGCACGACCTCGTCGTCGGGCTGCGGCCCGTCGACGAGCGACAGCGAGAGCGGCGTGCCCTGCTCGGTCGGCTGGCCCGCGGCGATGCGGATGCCCGCCGTGTCGGGCGCCGAGGCGCTCTCGACGAGCTTGGTGATGGCCTCCGCGGCGGTCGGCGAAACGGTGAGCACGGTGGCCCACCTCCTTTCGGACGGGTCCTCAGCGGCTACCCGGCCGGCCCCGCGCGAAACGGTCGCTGCCTCCCCACCTGCCCTTCGCACCCCGATCGCGCGCCCCCCGGATCGTCGGACTCGACGCAGACCTTGGCGTCGCGGGCCCGGGTCAGTTCTCGGAGCTGCGGCGCTTGGCCGCGTACATGGCGGCGTCGGCGGCGGCGAACAGCTCGGCGAGCGTGGGCAGCGGCTCGGCGCCGAACTCCGTGACGCCGACGCTCGCGCTCAGGACGATCTCCGGCATGCCGGGCGCCAGGCGCGTCTGCAGGACGCGCTCGGTGAGCGCGTCGGCGACCTCCTCGGCTCCGCGCCGTCCCGTGGAGCGCAGCAGGACCGCGAACTCGTCGCCGCCGACCCGCGCGAGCAGGTCGGTGCTGCGCAGCCGCTCGCGCAGCCCGCCGGCGACCGCGGCGAGTGCGGCGTCGCCGATCGCGTGGCCGTGGGTGTCGTTGATCGCCTTGAAGCCGTCGAGGTCGATCATGAGCAGCGAGCCCGCGATGTGGTGGCGGGCGCTGAGCTCGAGCGCGAGCTGGACGGAGGCCTCGAAGCTGCGCCGGTTGGGAACGCTGGTCAGCGAATCCTCGTCGGCGAGCCGGCGCAGGCGCTGCTCGAGCGCCTTGTGCTCGCTGACGTCCTGGTACTGGCCCAGCCAGGCGGTCGCGCCGCCCGCCTCGTCGCGCACGGCCGTCATGCTCGCGATGACGAAGGCGACGCCGCCCTCGGGTCGCACGAAGCGCTTCTCGGCCTGCCAGGCGTCGAGCTCGCCATCGAGGCTTCTCGCGGCCGCGCGCTCGTCCGCCTCGCGGTCCTCGGGATGGGTGAAGGTCCGGTCGGGCCGTCCGACGACGTCCTCGGGCGGCCGGCCGAGCAGCCCGCAGAGCGCGGCGTTGGCGCGCAGATAGCGCCCGCCGGCATCGAGCAGGGCCATGCCGATCGGCGCGCGCTCGAAGGCGATCCCGAGGGCCTGCACGACCTGTCCGGAGTCGGCGGCCTTCGCCGCGGCCCGGCGGTCGGCGAGCACCCCGACGATGGGCGGCGCGTCGCCCGGCACCGATCGCCGCGGGCGGCCGCGTGCGCCGCCGGCGCACTCGCCGCCGTCGTCCCCGATCCCCGTCCCGCTCCCCGATGGCTCGTACACGCCGTCTTCTTCTATCACGTCAGCCCGGAAAGAAGTCCATCGGAAAGGATGGGATTTGACCCGGCGTGGAGCGCGGGTCAGGCGAGTGGGGCCCGGGCGGGCGGCGGCAGCGGGTCGTAGCGGTCCAGCAGCCGCGGCACCGGGAGCACGATGACGCCCTCGCCCGGGTCGCCGACCCACGAGCCCCCGCCGCCGGCCAGGACGTAGGCGGTGTATGCCGCCGCGCAGGCGTCGAGCTCGTCGAGCGTGCGGTGCCAGAGCCCGCCGTCGGCGTCGACGACCCCGCGCATCCGCAGGGCGGCGATGCGCTGCTGCAGCCCCCAGGGGGTCCGCTTCGGCGGCGGGCGGTGGCCGATCATCGAGCAGAACACGGCATCCGGATAGGTCTCGCAGAGGCGCCCGAAGCGCAGCGCCCCGTGGCCGACCGGCCCCTCGACGGCGCCCTGCGCGTCCGGTCGGAAGACGCCGAGCGGCGCCAGCGCGGCGAAGAGCTCGAAGCCGACCCCGATCCAGCGCTCCCAGTTGGCGAGCGCCTGGTTGGCCGACGGGACCGGATACAGCGGCAGCCGGCGGCGAAACAGCAGCGCGTCGCAGACGCGATGGCGCTCGAAGCGCCCCTCGGGCACGCCGAGCCGCGCTCGCAGCGGTGCCCCGCGCGCGAGCAGGTCCAGCCGGTGGCCGGACGGCGCGTCGACGGCGGTCACGGCCTCGCCGCCGAAGCCGAGCACGGTGCGCGCCACGGCCTCCACGTCGCCGGGCGCGTAGAACGTCGCGACGAGCTCGACGCCCTCGCCCTCGCCCGCGCGCCGCTCGTGCAGCGTGCAGAGCTGCTGGTTGGCGCGGTTGGCCGAGACGTCGATGCCGCAGTAGCGCACGAACCTGCAGCCTAGATTACGGTCATTCGCCGCCCTCGCACGCCCGCGCCCGAGCCACGACCTCCGGGTTCTTCGCCGCGTCCTTGACGTAGGCGACCGCGCCCGCGACCGCCGGGGCGGCGATGACCTCCTCGAGACCCGGGTCGCGCGTGCCCGGGGCGAGCGCGTAGAAGATCCGCCAGCCGCCGCCCTTGGCCGAGACGCGGTCCTCGCGCACGGCGATGACGGCCGTGTCGGCGGCGGCGAAGGCGAGGTCCTGCGGGCGCGTGGCGATGTTCGCGCCGGCGGCGCGCCAGCAGCGCTCGTAGGCCGTCGCCCGCTCGCTCGTCGCGTCCTCGCTGCCGGGCCCGAGCGCCTCGACGCGCCAGGTGCCGTCGACCTTCACGAAGGTCATCGGGCGCCCGGCCATGCCCGCGCCCCCGTCGCCGCCCGAGTCGCCGGCACCCCGCGCGGCGAGCGTCGCCTTGGCGCCGCGGATCGAGACCGGGCCGTCGCCGGTCGCGCCGGCATCGACGCTGGCCACGTTCTCGGGGCAGTCGGGGATCTGCCGGCGGGCGCCCGGCGTCAGCAGGCGGCACGCGCGCGCGCCGTCGCCGGCGTCGATCGCGCGCCGGAACTCCTTGGCGACGGCCCGCACCTTGGTCTCCTCGGAGACGCCGCAGGCGCCGAGCACGACGGCGCCGCCGAGCACGATCCCGAGCATGCGTGCAGATGTGAGCATCCGACCGGCCTCCTCAGCCCGCGAGCGCGCCGAGCCGCTGGACGGCCTCGAGCAGGCGGTCGTCGGGCGTCGTGAGCGAGATGCGGAAGAAGCCCTCGCCGTTGGGCCCGTAGGCGCCGCCCGGGGAGACCACGACGCCGGCCTCCTCGAGGACGTGCTCGCAGTAGGCCGCCGCGCTGCCGAAACCCGCCGGCACGGGCGCCCAGATGTAGATCGTCCCCTTCGGCGGCTTGACGTCGACGCCGATCCCCCGCAGCGCCTCGACCACGAGATCGCGGCGGCGCAGGTACAGGGCGTTCATCTCGGCCTTGTCGCCGTCGGCGTCGGGGCTCAGCGCCGCGACGCCGGCGAGCTGGACGGCCTCGAACAGGCCCGAGTCGATGTTCGTCTTCAGCCGCCAGTAGTGCTCGATCGCCTCGGCGCTGCCGACGATCGCCGCGCAGCGCCAGCCGGTCATGTTGTAGCCCTTCGACAGCGAGAAGACCTCGACGCCGACGTCCTTGGCCCCGGGCGTGGCGAGGAACGACGGCGCGCGGTAGCCCTCGTACGTCGTCTCGGAGTAGGCGTTGTCGTGGACCGGGAGGATGTCCGTCCCGCCGACGTAGTCGACGACCTGCTCGAAGAAGCCCTCGCGCACGACCGCGCCCGTCGGGTTGTTGGGGTAGTTGAAGAACATGAGCTTGGCGCGCGCCCGGTCGGCGTCGGAGATCGCCATGAGGTCCGGCATGAAGCCGTGCTCGGGCAGCAGCGGCATGAGCACCGGGTCGGCACCGGCCATGAGCGGCCCACCGGTGTAGACGGGGTAGCCGGGGTCGGCGCTGAGCACCGCGTCGCCCGGGTCGCAGAAGGCGAGGTTGAGGTTGAAGATGCACTCCTTGGCGCCGATCGCGGGCATGATCTCGGTCGCCGGGTCGAGCTCGACGTCGAAGCGGCGCATGTAGAAGTCCGCGACGGCCTCGCGGAACTCCGGCCGGCCGCGGTTGGACGGGTAGCGATGCGTGCCGGGCTCGGTCACGGCCTGCTGCATCGCGTCGACGATGAGCGCCGGCGTCGGCCGGTCGGGATCGCCGATGCCCAGCGAGATGACGTCGACGCCCTGCGCCTTCTTGGCGGCGATCTTGCGCTCGAGCTCGGCGAACAGGTACGGGGGGATCAGGTCCAGGCGCTCTGAGGGCTTCACGTGGTCTCCAGTTCGGTGCGGAAGTCGTCGGCGAGCGTGCCGCGGTACACGGGCCGCGCCCAGCCGGTGAGGTCGAAGTGCAGGTCCTCGGCGACGTCGACGACGAGCTCGCCGCCGTCGAGGCGGACGGTCACGGGCGAGTCGCCGCCGCGCAGCGCGTAGGCGATCGCCGCGCCGCTGGCGCCGGTCCCGGAGGACATCGTCTCCCCCACGCCGCGCTCGAAGATCCGCGCGCGGATGACGCCTGGCTCGAGCTCGGCGAACCAGGACACGTTCGTGCGGTTGGGAAACAGCTCATGGGTCTCGATCGCCGGGCCGACCGCCGCCAGGTCGAGCGCCTCGAGCCCCGCGAGGTCGGGGTGGTGGATCGCGCACTGCGGGTTTCCGACGTGCACGTGCTGAAAGGCCCAGGCGCGGTCGCCGGCCTCGAGCTCGCCGCGGCCGTCGGTCGCGCCGGAGGGAAAGTCCTCGGAGGCCGTGCGCGCGCGCCCCATGTCCAGCGTGCAGGTGTCCGGGCCGGTGATGTGCGGCCGGATCTCCCCCGCGCCCGTCTGGATCGAGAAGCGGTCGCGGTCCGTCCAGCCGTTGCGGCGCAGGTACATGACGGCCTCGCGCGCCCCGTTGCCCGACAGCCCGGACTCCGATCCGTCGGGGTTGAAGATCTGCAGCCGCGCCACGAAGCCCGGCTCGCCGGCCTCGGACAGCAGCAGGATGCCGTCGGAGCCGACGCCCGTGTGGACGTCGCAGATGCGCCGGATGCGCGGCGGCGTCAGCTCGAACGGCAGTGACGACAGCTCGAAGATGAGGTAGTCGTTGCCGAGCGCCTGCCATTTCTCGAATGCGATCTCGGGGGCCATACGGCGCCGAGTCTATGTCCGGCGGGGCCCTCGCGGGCCTCCCGCCCTCGCCGTCGCGGCCGTCGTCGACGCTGCCGTCGGCCTCGCCGCCTGCCGGCCTCGTCGCCGGCCGGCCGCCCCTCACGCGCCGCCGGCGTCGATCGCCGCGGCGACCTGCTCGGCCGACCGCCCGCCGACGTCGACGACCTCCACGCCCGCGAGCTTGCGCATCCAGGTCAGCTGGCGGCGGGCGAAGTTGCGCGTGCGGCGCTTCATCGCGTCGACGTCGCCGGCCAGCAGCTCCTCGAAGCCGAGCGCCACGCGGGCCGTCTCCGACGCGCCGGCGGCGTGCGCGCGGCGCACCTCCTCGACGGCGCCCGCGGCCACCATCGCGTCGACGCGCGCCTCGATGCGCGCGTAGAGCTCCTCGCGGTCGCGGACGAGGCCGACGAGCCGCGTCGGATGCCGGGTGTCGCTCGTCCAGAGCTGGCTCGGGCGGTCGGACGGCTCGAGCGCGCCCTGGTCGTGCAGCTCGAGCGCGCGCACGATCCGGTGGCGGTCGCGCTCGCCGATCGACCGCGCCGCCCACGGCGCCACGCGCGCGAGCTCGGCGTGCAGCGCCTCCGGGCCGCGGGCGAGCAGCTCCGCCTGCCAGTGCTCGCGCACGCCCTCCGGCGGCGGCGGTCGCAGCGTCAGCTTGGCCAGCGCGGCGCGCAGGTACAGGCCCGTGCCGCCGACGACGATCGGCGTCGCGCCCTCCGCGAGCAGCCCGTCGATCTCGGCGTGCGCGAGCTGCGCGTAGTCGGCGACGGAGAAGCGCGCGTCGATCGGCAGAAACGAGATGAGGCGGTGCTCCAGCCGGGCGCGCTGCGCGCGGTCCGGCACGCCGGTGAGGACCTCCAGGCCCGCGTAGACCTGCAGCGCGTCGGCGGAGACGGCGACGGGACGCCCGCCGCGCGTGCGGATCCGCTCGGCGAGGGCGATCGCGACGTCGGTCTTGCCGACGCCCGTCGGGCCGAAGAGGGCGAGGACTGCTGACGCCACCCGACGCAGTATGGGCGCCGGCACGGGGCGAGTAAGGTCCACTGACGATGAGCGTGCGGATCGCGTGTGGCCTGTCGACCGCATCGGACCCGCGGGCCGGCGCGGTCGAAGCGGCAGCGAAGGTCGCCTCCGAGATGGCCGGCAGCAGCATCGACCTCGCGGTCGTCTTCGCGTGCGGTGCGCATCTCGCGGCGCCCGAGGCGACGCTCGAGGGCGTCCACGACGCGCTGCAGCCCGACGTGCTCATCGGCTGCGGCGCGGGCGGCGTCGTCGGCGACGGGCGCGAGATCGAGGGTGGCACGGCGATCTCCGTGTGGGCCGCGGCGTTCGAGAACGGGATCGTCTCGACCTTCCACGCCGAGGTCACCGAGGTCGAGGAGGGCGTCGCGGTCGCCGGCGTGCCAGACCTGCAGGGCGCGGGCGGCGCGATCCTGCTGCCCGACCCCTACTCCTTCCCGACGGACGCGATCCTGTCGGAGATCGCCGAGCGGTCGCCGGGCGTGCCGATCCTGGGCGGCGTGTCCAGCGTGCGCACGCTGCGCGGCCAGGCGGCCCTGTTCCTCGGCGAGCGGGTCGTCTCCGGCGGCGCCGTCGGGGTGCGCTTCGACGGCGTCGAGCTGCTGCCGTGCGTGTCGCAGGGAGCCACGCCGATCGGCCCCGAGCTCGAGATCACCTCCGGCGAGGGCCGCCTCATCAAGGAGCTCTCCGGGCGCCCCGCGCTCGGCGCGCTGCGCGCGGTGCTCGACCGCCTCGACGACGCCGAGCGCGAGATGCTCTCCGAGGGGATGCTGCTGGGGATCGTCGTCGAGACCGGCCAGGGCGACCACCAGCACGGCGACTTCCTCGTGCGCAGCGTCCTCGGCGGCGACCCCGAGACGGGGACGATCGCGGTCGGCGCGACGATCCACGAGGGCCAGGTCGTGCGCGTCCACGCCCGCGACGCCGCGTCCGCCGACCGCGACCTGCACGAGGCGCTCGCGCTGCGCCGCCAGGCGCTCGGCTCCGACGCGCCCGCCGGCGCGCTCATGTTCACCTGCAACGGCCGCGGCCGCGGCATGTTCGGCGTGCCCGACCACGACGCCGCCGCGCTCGCCGGGACGCTCGGCAACGTCCCCGCGGCGGGCTTCTTCGCGGCCGGCGAGATCGGTCCCGTCGGCGGCGAGAACTTCCTGCACGGCTTCACGGCGACCGTCGCCGTCTTCGCGTCGTAGTCTTGGCGCCATGAACGTCGGGGGAAGAACCGTGCTGCTCACCGGGGCGACGGGTGGCCTCGGCCACGCCATCGCCCGCCGCCTCGCCGCCGCGGGCGCGCGCGTCGTGCTGTCCGGCCGACGGGGCGACGTGCTCGTCGCCCTCGCCGGCGAGATCGGCGGCGAGGTCGCCGCCGCGGACCTGTCCGATCCGGACGCCGTCCGCGCCCTCGCGGAGGCGCATCGCGACGTCGACATCCTCGTCGCCAACGCCGGCGTCCCGGCCTCCGGCCGGCTGCAGACCTACGAGGAGGCGCAGATCGAGCGCGCCCTGCGCGTGAACCTTCACGCCCCGATCCTGCTCACCCACGCGCTCGCCCCGCGGATGGTCGCGCGCGGCTCGGGCCACATCGTCTTCATGTCCTCGCTCGCCGGCAAGACCGCGACGGCGGGCAGCTCGATGTACAACGCGACGAAGTTCGGCCTGCGCGGCTTCGCCGGGGCGATGCGCGCCGAGCTGCACGGCACCGGCGTCGGCGTCTCCACGATCTTCCCCGGCTTCATCCGCGACGCCGGGATGTTCGCCGACGCGAACGTCAAGCTGCCGTTCGGCGTCGGCACGAAGACGCCCGAGCAGGTCGCCGAGGCGACCCTGCGCGCGATCGAGCGAAACCGCGGCGAGGTCGACGTCGCGCCCGTCGGCCTGAAGGTCGGCACGCTGCTCGGCGGGGTCGCGCCGGAGACGGCGGCCCGGGTGACCCGCAAGTCGGGCGGCGAGGACATCGCCATGCAGTTCGAGACGGGTCAGCTCGACAAGCGCTGAGCGGGCGCGCCGCTCGCCTGCGGGCGGGCGTGCCGCTCGCCTCCGGGCGGGCGTGCCGCTCGCCTCCGGGCGGGCGTGCGCCGGCCTCGGTCGGCCGAGCCGGGCCGGCTCGGCGGACAGGTGTTCGAGATCGGCGCCCGCGGCTGCGGGGACGACGTTCTGGGGCCGACCTGCGGTAGGTGCCCTTCAACCGTCGCGTCCTTCCGCCACGGGTAATCGGCCTCATCGCCGTTTGCTTGACCCTCGTCCTCCCTGCGGCCCTCTCCAGGTCGGCGCGAGCCGCCGACCCTGGGGTCACGCTCGGCGTCTATGCCGGCTCCGGCAACGTCGACGGCGTCGGCGCGTTCGAGAGCCGGCTCGGCCGCTCCGTGCACCGCGTCCACGACATGCTCTCCAAGACGAGCTGGAGCTCGATCACCGACGTGGGCTGGACCTCGGCGCGCTGGAACGCGACGCGCTACGCCCACCGCGTCGTCTACTCCGTCCCGATGCTGCCCGACACCGGCGGGACGCTCGCCCAGGGCGCGAGCGGCGCCTACAACGAGCACTTCCGCACGCTCGCGCTGGCGCTCGTCGCCGCGGGCGAGGGCTCGGCCACGCTGCGCGTCGGCTGGGAGTTCAACGGCAGCTGGTATCGCTGGTCGATCGGCGTGCCGAACGGGCCCGCGGACTTCGCGGAGTACTGGCGCCAGATCGTGCGCACGATGCGCGGCGTCGCGGGCGCGAACTTCAAGTTCGACTGGACGGCGAGCAACGGCAGCTCCTGGGTCGACGGCGTCCAGCTCGAGGCCGCGAGCGCATGGCCCGGCGACGCCTACGTCGACTACGTCGGCATGGACATCTACGACCAGAGCTGGGGTCCGTGGAACGGCGATGCGGTCGCTCGCTGGAACGAGTACGTCACGCAGCGCAACGGCCTGGCCTGGCAGCGCCAGTTCGCCGCGGCCCACGGCAAGCCGATCTCCTTGCCGGAGTGGGGCCTCGGCCATCGCCACGACGGCAACGGCGGCGGCGACGAGCCCTACTTCATCGAGTCGATGTACGAGTGGATCAGGACGAGCGCGATGGGCTACCACACGTACTTCGAGTTCTCGGACTCCAATCTCGACGCGCGGCTGTTCGGCGGCCGCTCGCCGCGCGCGTCGGCGCGGTTCGTCGAGCTGTTCGGCGCCGGCGCCACCGGCGCGCCGATCGTCCCGACGCCGCCCCCCGGCTCGGGCTCGAGCCCCTACCCCGGCGCCGGCTCGGGCGCGGGCGCGGGCGGCGCGGGCGAGGGTGCCGCGGCCATGCGGGCGCAGGCGGAGGCGGACGCGGAGGGCGCCGGCGCCGGCGCCGCGTCGCTGGGCAGCGAGCCGACGAAGCTCAGCATCTCGCGGGCGCGCATCCTGCCTCGCGCGCGGCGCCTGGACCTCATCGCGCCGATCACGCGACGGGCCTCGGGTGACGCGCAGGTCGAGCTGCATGCAGGCGGTCGCCGCACGACGTTCCAGGCCTCGATCGACAGCAGGCGCGGCCGCCTGAAGCTCAGGCGCTCCATCCCCGCCGGCCAGGCACGGCGCGCGACCGGCATCCTGACGATCACCTATCCGGGCAACAGCCGAACGCGCCCGCAGGAGGTTCGCCTGCGCGCCGCGCGGCGTTCCGCGCGCCTGACGGCGGCACGCCCGAAGCTGCGCGGCGACCGGCTCCAAAGCCGCGGCAGGGTGACGAGGGTCGCTCGCGGCGTCGTGCGCCTGCAGCTCGTCTACGACGTCGGCGGGCGCCACGTGACCCGCAGGTTCCGCGCCAAGATCCGCAACGGACGCTGGTCGCTGGACGCCGCGCTGTCGAAGGCGGTCCGCGACGAGATCGCCCGCCGCGACGGCACCGTGCACTCCTACACCCTCTTCACCGGCTACGGCCCGCGCATGATCGGCGGCGCGATGAAGTCCTACCAGGTGCTCGGCCACCGCTGAGCGCCCGCCGTGCCGCATCGTCCTCGGCCGGGGAGGCTCAGAACAGCGAGGTCTGCAGTTGCAGGTCGCGCGGCGCGCGCCGCGCCCTGTCGCCGGGAGCGCGGGCGCGCTGCTCCTCCTCGCGGCTGCGAAAGCGGCTCGGCGGCGGCAGTCCCGGGTGGCGCAGCAGGGCGGCCAGCCGGCGGCGCTCCGCGGGCGGCGCGTACGCGCCGCGCGCGTAGAGCTCCTCGTAGCGCGCGACGAGCTCCGGCCGGTGATCGGCGAGCCAGGCCATGAAGATCTGGCGCACCTCGCCGCGCAGGTGCAGCGCGATGCCGCCGATGCCGGTCGCTCCCGCCTCCGCCGCGGCCTCCAGCAGCGGACCGATCTGCTCGGGCGCGTCGTTGACGCCGGGCATGAGCGGCGCGACGAGGACGCCGGTCGGGATCCCCGCGCGGTTGAGCTCGGCGACCGCCTCCAGCCGGGCCCGCGGATGCGGCGTGTGCGGCTCCGTCGCGCGCCAGGCCTTGGGGTCGAGCGTCGGGATCGAGAGGTTCGCGTGGACGTCGGTCACGGCCGCGACCTCGCGCAGGAGGTCGAGGTCGCGCAGGAGCAGTGGCGACTTCGTGAGGATCGAGCAGGGGTTGCGCGCGTCGCGCATCGCCGCCCAGATGCCGGGCATGAGCCTGTAGCGCGACTCGACCCACTGGTAGGGGTCGGTGTTCGTCCCCATCGCGACGTGCTCGCCCTTCCAGGAGGGCCGGCCGAGCTCCGCGCGGACGACCTCCGGCGCGTTGACCTTCACGACGATCTCGCGCTCGAAGTCGCGCCCGGCGCCGAAGTCCAGGTAGGCGTGCGTCGGCCGGGCGAAGCAGTAGACGCAAGCGTGCGTGCATCCGCGGTAGGGGTTGATGGTCCAGCGAAACGGCATCTGCGACGCCTCCGGGACCCGGTTGAGCGCCGACCTGGCGCGCACCTCGTAGAAGCGCACGTCGAGCGCCTCCGGCGCGTCGAAGCGGCGCACGACGGCGGGATCGCGGTAGCCCGGCAGCCGTGTCGCCGCGTCCCGCTCGGTCGTGAGATTCGCCCAGCGCACGAACACATGTTCGCACAGGGCGCGGACGGACGAAGGACGAATACCATCCGCCCCCGATGGGGGATTCGACGACCCGAGGCGAAGGCGACGACGCGTCCGGGCGCCGACCGGCGGGCGAGCGCGCCCAGGCCGGCGGTCACGGTCCGCGCGACCGCGACCTCGCGCGCGATTCGCACGGCGGGCACGAGCCCGAGCACCGGCGTGAGCGCGGCGACGGCCACGGGCATGAGCAGAGCGACGGTCACGAGCACGGCGACGGTCACCAGCACGGCGACGGTCATGAGCACGGCGACGGTCACCAGCACGGCGACGGTCATGAGCATGAGCACGGCCACGAGCACGGCGACGGTCACGAGCATGAGCACGGCCACGGCCACGACCACGGCCACGGCCACGGCCACGGCCACAGCCACGGCCTCGTGCACGAGTCGATCAAGCGCTCGCGGGCGGGCCTGCGGGCGGTCGGGCTCGCGCTCGTCGTGCTCAGCGCGACCGCGGTCCTGCAGCTGTTCATCTTCGTCGCCTCGGGCAGCGTCGCCCTGCTCGCCGACCTCATCCACAACTTCGGCGACGCCGCCACCGCGATCCCGCTCGCGATCGCCTTCGCCCTGCGCAGCGCTCGGGCCGAGCGCTGGGCCGGGCTCGCCGTCGTGCTCGCGATCTTCGTGAGCGCCTGCGTCGCCGGCTACGAGGCCGTCGACCGGCTCATCAACCCGCACGAGCCCGAGCACCTCGTCGCGCTCGCGCTGGCGGGCGCCGCCGGCTTCGCCGGCAACTGGTGGGCGGCGCTCATCCGCACGCGCGCGGGCCGCCGGCTCGACAGCCCGGCGCTCGTCGCCGACGGGGCGCACGCCCGCGCCGATGCCTATGTCAGCCTCGCCGTCATCGCCAGCGCGCTCGCGATCGCCGCCGGCGCCGCGATCGCCGACCCCCTCATCGGCCTGGCGATCACGATCGTGATCCTGAAGATCACGCTCGACTCGTGGCGAACGGTGCGCGCCGCCTGAAGCCGGCTGCCGCCCGTGGGGTCTTGGTCAGCGTCCGCCCGCCGCCGCCGCCGCGAGCAGCGACAGCTCGCCGGTCAGCGTCTGGCTCGTCGCGCCCGTGATCCGCACGGGCACGATCTCGCCCGGCGACGCGAGCCCGCTGAAGTTCACCGCCTTGTTGTGGCGCGAGCGCCCGCGCAGGCGCGAGGGGTCGGTGCGCGACGTGCCCTCGACGAGCACGTCGAGGTCGCGGCCGACGAAGCGCTGCGCGCGCTCGGCGGCACGCCGCTGGACGACCTCGACGAGGCGCTGCATGCGCTGCACCTTGACCTCGTGCGCCACGAGCCCGTCGGTGATCGCGCCGGCCTCGGTCCCGCGCCGCGGCGAGAAGACGAACGTGAACGCGCCGTCGTAACCGACCTCCTCGCAGACCTCGAGGGTCTGCGCGAAGTCGGCCTCGGTCTCGCCCGGGAAGCCGACGATGATGTCGGTCGTGATCGCCGCGTCGGGCACGTGCTCGCGGATGAGCGCGACCCGGTCGAGGTAGCGCTCGCGGGTATAGGTGCGGCGCATCGCCTTGAGGACCGGCGAGGAGCCCGACTGCAGCGGCAGGTGGATGTGCTCGCAGACGCTCGCGAGCTCGGCGTGCGCGCGCACGACGTCCTCCTTCATGTCGGACGGGTGCGGGCTCGTGTAGCGCACCCGGTCGATGCCGTCGATCGCGTCGACGGCGTGCAGCAGCTCGGCGAACGTGCGCGGCTGCGGCCGCAGGCCCCGCCCCCACGAGTTGACGTTCTGGCCCAGCAGCGTGACCTCGCGGACCCCGTCGGCGGCCAGCCCGCGGATCTCCTCGACGAGCTCCTCGAGCGGTCGCGAGACCTCGCGCCCGCGCGTGGAGGGCACGATGCAGTACGAGCAGACCATGTTGCAGCCGGCCGAGATCTGCACCCAGGCCTGGACCTCGCGCTCGCGCTTGTGCGGCAGGTGCCCGGTGAAGCCCTCGAACTCGAAGTAGCCCTGCGCGGTCAGCGAGTCGCACGTGAGGAACTCGGCGAGCTTGTGGACCTGCCCCGGCCCGAACGCGACGTCGACGAACGGGAACCGGCGAAAGACCTCGTCCTTGACGGACTGCGCCCAGCAGCCGCCCACCCCGATGATCCGCTCCGGATCGCGGCGCTTGAGGCCCTTGGCCTGCTGCAGGTGCGCGACGAAGCGGCTGTCGGCCTTCTCGCGGATCGAGCAGGTGTTGAAGAGGATGACGTCGGCGTCCTCGGCGCTGTCGGCCCCGGCGTAGCCCAGCGACTCGAGCATGCCCTTCATGCGCTCGGAGTCGTGCTCGTTCATCTGGCAGCCGAACGTCGTGACGTGGTAGCGCTTCATGCTCGGCTGAAGGGTAGCCCCGGCGGCTCGGGTCCGGGGCAGGCCGCCGAGGCTCAGGCGGTCGCGCGCTCGAACGCCCGCACGGCGTCGTAGGCGAGCTCGAGCTCGTAGCCCTTGCGGGCGAGAAAGCCGAGCGCCCGCTCGCGCTCGCGCTCGCCGGCGGGCGGCTCGCGGAAGCGACGGCGCAACAGCTCCAGCGCGGCCTGCAGCTCGTCCTCGCCGCCGCGCTGCGCGATCGCGGCGGCGACGAGGTCGCGATCGACGCCGAGCTCGAGCAGCCGCCGCTCGATGCGCCCGGCGCCCCAGCCGTCGAGCGAGCGGCGGTCCTCGGCGAACGTCCGCGCGTAGCGCTCGTCGTCGAGATAGCCCAGCCGCACGAGCTCGGCGACCGCGAAGTCGGCGTCGGGCTCGGCGACCTCCCTGGCGGCCAGGTGGCGGCGCATCTGCGCCTGCGTGCGGTCGCGCCGGTTCAGGTGCCGGTAGGCCAGCTCGAGGGCGCGCTGCTGCCGCCCCGACACCGCGACCCTAGGCCGCCTCGACCGCGGCGGGGATCACGACCGGCGCAGCGTCCTCGTCGCGCTCGATCGGCGCCACGAGGTCCTGGCCGATCCCGAGCGCCGCGTAGACCTTGGCCTCGATCTCCTTGGCGATCTCCTGGTGCTCGTCGAGGAACGCCTTGGCGTTGTTGCGCCCCTGGCCGAGGCGGTCGTCGCCGTAGGAGAAGAACGAGCCGGACTTCGTGACGATGTTGTGCTCGATGCCGAGGTCCAGCAGGCAGCCCGACGTCGAGATGCCCTTGCCGAACTCGATGTCGAACTCGGCCTGGCGAAACGGCGCCGCGACCTTGTTCTTGACGACCTTCACGCGCACGCGGTTGCCGACCGCCTCCGTGCCGTCCTTGAGCGTCTCGATGCGGCGGATGTCCAGGCGCTGGGAGGCGTAGAACTTCAGCGCGCGGCCGCCGGGCTGCGTCTCGGGCGAGCCGAACATGACGCCGACCTTCTCGCGGATCTGGTTCGTGAAGAGGCACAGCGTCTGCGTGCGGTTGAGGTTGCCGGCGAGCTTGCGCATCGCCTGGCTCATCATCCGCGCCTGCAGGCCGACGGTCTGGTCGCCCATCTGGCCCTCCAGCTCGGAGCGCGGCGTCAGCGCCGCGACCGAGTCGATCGCGACGAGGTCGACGGCGCCGGAGCGCACGAGCATGTCGCAGACCTCGAGCGCCTGCTCGCCGTAGTCGGGCTGGGAGACGAGCAGCTCGTCGATGTCGACGCCGATCTCCCGCGCGTAGAGCGGGTCCATCGCATGCTCGGCATCGATGAAGGCGCAGATGCCGCCGAGCTTCTGGGTCTCGGCGAGGACGTGGTAGACGAGCGTCGTCTTGCCCGAGGACTCCGGGCCGAAGACCTCGACGATCCGGCCGCGCGGCATGCCGCCGATCCCGAGCGCGAGGTCGAGCGACAGCGCGCCGGTGGGGATCGCGTTGACCTTCACCTGCGCGCCCTCGTCGCCCATGCGCATGATCGTTCCCTTGCCGAACTCGCGCTCGATCTGCGTGAGCGCGCCCTGCAGAGCGTCGTTGCGGGCCTTTGCGGCCTTCTCGGTGTCGGTGAGAGCCATGGGTACTCAGAAGCCTTTCTGCACTGGGAAGGACAGCGCACGGTACGGGCCGGATCGGACGGAATCGCAGGCTAGGCCGGGCGCCCGTCACGGGACAAGACACGATGCGCGCGAGGCTGCGCAGAGTCTGCGCCAGGCTGCGGACGGCACGGGCCAGCGGCTCGCCGACGGCCCGGCGAGGGGCGCGGCCGCTCAGCCGGCCGCGACGCGCGCCAGGGCCTCGTAGCGCGCCCCGCCGGCGCCGGTGTGCGACCGGTACAGGGTCAGCGCCGGCGCCCGGAACGAGAGCTCCGGGGCCGGCGGGGTCAGCGCCGCGCGGGCGTCGACGCGCGCGCCGCGGGGCACGCGCGCGACCGTGACGTGCGGGCGAAACGGGCGCCGCTCGGCCTCGAAGCCGATCACCGCCCGCAGGCCGTACAGCAGGTCCTCGCGCAGGGCGCCGAGCCCGTCGCCGGCCGCCAGGGCGACCGTGAGCACGCCCGGGCGCCGGCCGGGCAGCCACAGCGCCCCGGCCGTGCGCAGCTCGCCGGGAGCGCCGCCCTCGAGCCCGGCGAGCAGCGCGCCCGCCGTGGCCGCGTCGTCCTCCGAGCGCGAGCCGAGGAAGGCGAGCGTCAGGTGCAGGTTCTCCGGCGCCACCCGGCGCAGCCCCGCCGGGGCGGCCGCCTCGGCCCACGCGGCGAGCGCCGCGCGCGTGCCGGCGGGCAGGTCGAGCGCCACGAAGAGGCGCATCAGGCCGCGCAGCAGCAGCCGGCGGACGAGATGCAGCGCGACGGTCGTCGAGCGGTCGCGCACGTCGGCGCGGCCGCCCGGCAGGGTCGCCGAGCGCGCCAGGCGCCGCCCGTCGGCATGGCTGACCGCCAGCCAGACGAGGCCGACCGGCTTCTCCTCGCTGCCGCCGCCCGGCCCGGCGATCCCCGTGACGCCCACGCCGACGTCGGCGCCGAGCGCCGCCCGGGCGCCGTCGGCGAGCGCTCCGGCGACCTGCTCGGACACGGCGCCGTGGCGCTCGATGAGCTGCGCCGGGACGCCGGCGAGCGCGACCTTCGCCTCGTCGGAGTACACGACGAGCCCGCCGCGCACGACGTCGGACGCGCCGGGCCGGTCGGTGAGCCGGGCGGTCAGCAGGCCGCCGGTGCACGATTCCGCGACGGCGATCGTCTGCGCAGCAGCCGAGCCGTCCCCGCGCAGGGCGGCGAAGACCTGGTCGTCGAGGGTCGAGCCGTCCTCGGAGAACAGCTCGCGCTCGTGGCGCGCGCGCACGAGCGCGGCGAAGGCCTCGTAGACCGGGGCCTCGGCGGGCTCGTAGCGGGTGACGACCTCGACCTCGCCGCGCCGCAGGCAGGTCGTGACCTCCAGGCGGTCGAGGTCGATCCCCGCGGCCGTCGCCGCGCGCAGCGTCGCCGCGATCTCGGATTCCGGGATGCCGTAGAGGCGCAGCGTCCCGCGCCGGTACTCGACCGCGCCGGCGAGCGCGCCGCGCAGCGCCGGGCTGGTCTGCAGCGCCGCGCGCCACATCGGCTGAAGCTCGCGCGGCGGGCCGGGCAGGACGACGACGGTCGGGCCCTCCCCCGCCGCCGGCGTGACGACGAGCCCCGGCGCCGTGCCGACCGGCTCGAGGATCTCGGCGCCCGCGGGGATCACCGCCTGCTTGCGGTTGGAGACGAGCATCGCCTCGGGGTCGAGGTGCGGCCAGCGCGCCATGAGCGGGCGCAGGATCTCGCCGATGCGGGCCTCCAGCGGCTCGTCGAGCACCATCTCGCGGCCCTGGAGGCGACCGACGACCTCGGCGGTCAGGTCGTCGGCGGTCGGGCCCAGGCCGCCGCTCGTGATCACGAGCTCGCAGCCCTCCTCGGCGAGGAAGCGCAGCGCGCGCAGGATGTCGTCGGGCCGGTCGCCGACGACCGTGATCGCGATGGGATCCACGCCCAGCTCGAGCAGGCGCTCGGAGAGCCACGGGCCGTTGCGATCCGAGACCCGCCCGGTCAGGACCTCGGTCCCGGTCACGACGATCCCGGCGCGGACGCTCATCGGCGCGGCCGACTCGTCGTCGCGGCGCCGGGGCGCGCCGGCCGGCGGCGGGCGCCGCTCACGCGCAGGCGGGCCGCTTGGAGGACGACAGCGGCTGGCGACCGCGCTCCGGCGTGATCTCCAGGCCGATCGGGTCCGACGATGCGCGAGACGCGGCGCGCGCGGCCGTTGATGCGCAGGCGCACGGCGTTGTTGCCGACCGTCAGGCGAAAGCGCCGCGAGCGGTACGTCTTCGTGCGCTGTCCGGCCTGCAGCGTGCGCCCGTCGACGAGCGTGCGGTCGCCCGCCTTCAGGCAGACGTACACCGGGCCGGTGGCCTCGATCCGCAGGCTGACCGTCCTGGCCGACCGGGCGCGGGGGCGTCACCGCGGGCGGGGCCGGCGGCGGCTTCGTCGTCGCCGTCGTCGCCGGCGGCGCGGCGACCTCCTCGTCGGGGGAGTTGCCGGCCTTGCCGAGCAGGAACAGCGCGAAGACGAGCCCGGCGAAGATGAGCGCGATCGGAAACCAGGGCGGCAGCGTCGGGGTCCTGCGGCGGCGCTCGCGACCCGGCGCGGCGGCGCTGATCGGCTGCAGCTCGACCTCGCTGAGGTGCTCGTGGCGCAGCTTGTACTCGTCGACGAGCAGCTTGGCGTCGAGGTCGAGCGCCTCGGCGTACGTGCGCAGGAAGCTCTTGACGTAGGTCGGACCGGGCAGCAGGTCCCACTCCTCGTTCTCGAGCGCGCGCAGGTATTTCGCGCGGATCTTCGTCTGCGCCTCGATCTCCGAGACGTCGATCCTCGCGCGCATCCTCGCCTCGCGGAGCGATGCCCCGATGTCCGGCATGGCGGAGAGGCTACTCGCGGACCGGCTCCGGCTCGGCGGCCTCGGCCTCGACCTCGGCGGCGGGGGCCGCGCCGGCGCCCCCGTCGCGCTCGCGCAGGTTGACGAGGAAGCGCTCGACATCGCCCGCGCCGACGAGCACCTGACGCGGCTTGGAGCCCTCGTAGCCGCTGATGACGCCGCGCCGCTCGAGCATGTCGATGACGCCGCCCGGCGCGCGTGTAGCCGAGACGCAGCCGGCGCTGCAGCATCGAGGTCGAGGCGGTCCCCATCTCGACGCAGAGCCGGATCGCGTCCTCGAGCAGCGGGTCCTCGTCGGGGCTGAACTCGTCGGGGCCCGACCCGCCCGTCCCGGTCTCGTCCTCGGCCTCGACCTCGTCGAGCAGGTCCTCGCGCAGCTCGGGCTCGCCCTGGCGGCGCCAGAACGTCGTGAGCGCCTCGATCTGCGGCTCGTCGATGTAGGCGCCCTGGATGCGCTGCAGCCGCGACGAGCCGACCGGCGAGAAGAGCATGTCGCCCTGCCCGAGCAGCGACTCGGCGCCGTTGCAGTCGAGGATGACGCGCGAGTCGGTCTGCGAGGAGACCGAGAACGCGATCCGCGACGGGACGTTGGCCTTGATCATGCCGGTGATGACGTCCACGCGGGGCGACTGCGTGGCCAGGACGAGGTGGATGCCGACCGCGCGGGCCTTCTGCGCGAGGCGGATGATCGAGTCCTCGACGTCGGCCGGGGCGACCATCATGAGGTCGGCGAGCTCGTCGATGACGCAGAGGATGTAGGGCAGCTCGGGGTCGCCGCGCTTGACGCGCGAGCGGTTGAGCTCGACGAGCGAGCGCGTCTTGGCCAGCGACATGATCGAGTAGCGCTGCTCCATCTCGCGCACGAGGTTCTGCAGCGCGTTGGCGGCCATCCGCGGGCTCGTGATGACCGGCGTGAGCAGGTGCGGGATCGACTCGTAGTGGTTGAGCTCGACCTGCTTGGGATCGATGAGGACGAGGCGCAGGTCGTGCGGCGTGGCGCGCAGCAGGACGCTCGAGAGCATCGCGTTGATCGCGCCCGACTTGCCGGCGCCGGTCGTGCCGGCGACGAGCAGGTGGGGCATCTTCGCGAGGTCGGCGCCGATCGCCTTGCCGCCGACGTCCTTGCCGAGCCAGACCGTCAGCGGCGACCAGCCGGCCGGCGCGTCCTGGTAGACGTCGCCGAGCTGCACGATCCGCCGGCGCTGGTTGGGCACCTCGACGCCGACCGCCGTCTTGCCGGGGATCGGCGCGAGGATGCGGATGTCGGTCGCCGCCAGCGCGTAGGCGAGGTCGTCCTTGAGCTGGGCGACCTTGCTCATCTTGATGCCGGGCGCCAGGCGCAGCTCGAAGCGGGTGATGTGCGGCCCGGCGACGGTGCCGACGACCTTCGCCTCGACCCCGAAGTGGCCGAGTCCCTCGATGAGCGCGCGGGCGGTCTTCTCCTGGCCGGCGGTGTCCGGGCGCGACTGCTCGGCCGAGGAGCGCTTGAGCAGGCTGGGGCTCGGCAGCCGCCACTGGAACGCGGGGTCGTCGGTGACGCTCGCGCGCAGGCGCCCCTGCGGCGTGAGGTCGCCGGCGGACGTCGCGCGGCGCCCCGCGGGCATGACCGCGGTCGCATCGGGGTCGCCGGGCTCGTCGTCGTAGGCGGGCGGGTCGGGCTCCGGCTCGGGCTCCGGCGAGGCGTCCGCGCCGAGCGGGTCGTCGTGGCCCATCCCCGGCTCGTCCTCGTCGGGAACCGGCTCGCCGTAGATGTCCGGGTAGCGCGCGGCGCCCGACCAGAAGCCGCCGCGCCCCACGTGCACGGGCTGTGCGGGCGGTGGCGCCTCGACGTGCGTCGCGCGCACGACGACCTCGTCGTCGGCCGGCTCCGGCGGGTGGCGGCGCGCAGCCCGCGCCGGCGGGTCGTCGGCGGCATCGGCCTCCGCGTCCTCCTCGGCGTCGGGCAGGGGCGCCAGGCGGCGCGCGGGCACCGGCACGGCGCGCGTCAGCGCGCGCGTCGTGTCCGCGAGGCCCGCGCCGGTCGTCTGCAGCACGCCGGCGACGGACGCGCCGGTCAGCAGCAGGACGCCGGCGACGAGCAGGAAGACCGCGAGGATGTGCGCGCCGATCGTCGAGGCGACCGCGGCGACGCAGTACAGCAGCGCCTCGCCGGCGATCCCGCCGCGCAGCTCGAAGAAGGAGGCGTCCCAATAGCCGGTCCGAGCGCCGTCGGGGCCGATGCCGAACGTGCCCGCCGCGAGCATGAGCGTCAGGGCGGCGAACAGGCACAGGGCCCCGGCGCGAAACGGCCGCACGGCGGGCAGCACGGGGCGCAGGACGAGGATCGCGCCGGCGCACGCGACCGCGACCGGGACGGCGTGGGCGACCTGCCCGAGGAGATAGGCCAGGCCGCGCGTCGCCGCCTGCCCCGCGGCGCCGCCGTCCCAGCCGAGGTACAGCGGGAAGGCGAGGAAGACGCCGAGCGCGACGAGCGCCAGGCCGATGAGGTCCATGTGGCGCTGCTCGAGCGCCGGCAGCCCGAGGGCGCCCAGCGACGAGCGCCGCGCGCGGGCGCGCGGCTTGGTCCTGGCCGGCGGGCGGCGGGGTGCGGGCTTGCGTGCAGCGGCCATGATTGCGCCGTCGACCATGTTCGACGGCCACCGCGGGCGCTCCTGCACGGACCTCCTCCCATGCGCGCCGGGGAGCCCTGCACTTAGCGCGGGTTCAGCCGTCGCCCTACCCTGGGGAGGCCATGTCCGAGCGTCCGCCACGCGTGCTCGTCGTCGAGGACGATCAGGAGATCGCCCAGGTGCTGCTGCGCTCCCTGCGGATGGAGGGCTACGAGGCCCGCGCGAGCTTCGACGGCGAGGCCGCGCTCGCCGACGCGCGCGAGTTCAGCCCCGACCTCGTCGTGCTCGACCTCGGCCTGCCGAAGCTCGACGGGATCGACGTGGCCCGCACGCTGCGCCGCGACGGCGGCGACGTGCCGATCCTCATGCTGACCGCCCGCGACGCCGTCGACGCGCGGGTGGCGGGGCTCGACGCGGGCGCCGACGACTACCTCGTCAAGCCGTTCGAGCGCCAGGAGCTGCTCGCGCGCCTGCGCGCGCTCCTGCGCCGCCGCCCCCCGCGCGGCAGCGCCTCGCTGACGGTCGGCGACCTGCAGCTCAACCCCGACACGCACGAGGTGCGCCGCTCGGACCGCGCGATCGAGCTCACCCAGCGCGAGTTCGAGCTGCTCGAGTACCTCATGCGCAACGAGCGCATCGTCGTGCCGCGCCAGCGGCTGCTCGAGGAGGTCTGGGGTTACGATCCCTTCGCCACGACGAACACCATCGAGGTCTTCGTATCGAACCTGAGAAGGAAGCTGGAAGCCGGCGATGAGCCGCGTCTCCTCCATACGATCCGCGGCGCAGGCTACGTTCTCCGCGCCTAGGCAGGTTCCGATCCGCTGGCGCCTGGCCGGTGGCTCTGCGCTGCTGACGCTCGTGATCCTCTGCGGCTTCGCCGGCGCCGTCGGCGGCCTGACCTCCCAGCGCCTGCATCAGGACTTCGACCGCGAGGTCTCCGACGCCGCCGACCTGCTGCAGGCGAAGATCCGCTTCACCGCGCCGGTGCAGACGCAGCTGGGCAGCTACGACCTCGACGGCCTGGAGCCCGACCTCGCGGCCTACGAGGACGGCTCGACCGTCGTGCGGATCATCAGCCGCGAGGGCGTGCTCTTCGAGAGCACGGCGCACACGAAGGACTTCGGCCCGCCCCGCGCGGCCTCGACGCAGGAGGACGGCTACCTCGTCGAGACGCGCGAGATCCCGCGCCCGGTCGGCGAGATCGTCTCGCTGCCGCTGTTCCTGCAGTATGCCCGCCCGCTGGCCACGGTCGACGCGACGGTGGCCCGCCTGCGCCTCTTCCTCATCATCGGAGTGCTGAGCGGCTCGGGCCTCGCGCTGCTCGCCGGGCTCATGGTCGCGCGCCGCGCGATGGCGCCGATCGCCGAGCTGACGGCGACCGCGCGCAAGATCGAGCAGACGCGCGACCCGGCGGAGCGGATCCCCGAGGTCGAGGCCGACGACGAGGTCGCCGAGCTCGCGCGCACGCTGGACGGGATGCTGCAGGCGCTCGACACGTCGCGCGCCGAGACCGAGGACGCCCTGCGCCGCCAGCGCGAGTTCGTCGCAGACGCCTCCCACGAGCTGCGCACCCCGCTGACGAGCGTGCTCGCCAACCTCGAGCTGCTCGCCGAGAGCCTCGACGGCGAGCAGGAGGAGGCCGCCCACTCCGCGCTGCGCTCCTCGCGGAGGATGCGCCGCCTCGTCGCCGACCTGCTGCTGCTCGCGCGCCACGACGCCGCGCGCCAGGCCCCGCACGCGCCGACCGACATCGGCCAGGTGCTCGTCGAGGCCGCCGCCGAGCTCGGCGTCATCTCCGACGGCCACGACGTCTCGATCGAGGTCAGCCGGGCCGTCGTCGACGGCGCCCGCGACGAGCTGCACCGCCTGACGCTGAACCTCATGGAGAACGCGATCCGCCACACGCCGCGCGGCACGCAGGTGGTCGCTTCCGTCGAGCGCGTCGACGGCTTCGTCCGCCTCACCGTCGAGGACGACGGCCCGGGCATCCCGGGCGAGCTGCGCGAGCGCGTCTTCGAGCGCTTCGTGCGCGGCGCCGGCGATCGGGGCAGCTCGTCCGGGCTCGGGCTGTCGATCGTCCACGCCGTCGCGGAGTCGCACGGCGGCACGGTCGCGATCGAGTCGCCGACGATGAACGGCGCCGGCCGCGCCCGCGGGACGCGCTTCGTCGTGACGCTGCCGCTCTCGGGCAGGGAGCGCCGAGCGCTGGCCGCGGTCGGCGACTGACGACCGCGAAGGCGGGGGTCGACCGTTCGTCGAGGCCGGCGCGCAGGGCTCAAGCCCGCCGCGCGGAGCGTCCGATCAACGCGGTGATGGCAACGCTCTCGCACGACGGCGTGTCCTCGGCCGACCGGGCGCGTCCGGTCGCCTCGCGCCGACCGGTCCTCAACCGCGCGCTCGGCACCGTGGGCTTTCAGCTCATCTTCCGCGACGGCGTCGCCGGGACGGAGGCGTGGCGCGGCGAGCTCGACTCGCCCGCCCATCCGGCCTACCTGCGCGTCTCCTCGCAGTACCTCCTCGATCACGACCCGCTGGAGCTCGATCCCGACCGCGTCGTCCTCGAGCTCGCGCGCGAGCCGGACGTCACCCCCAGGCTGCTCGAGCGCCTCGGCGAGCTGCGCCGGCAGGGCTTTCGCCTCGTGCTCGACGACTACGCCGGCGAGGCCGGGCAGGAGGCGCTGCTCGAGCGCGTCGACATCGTCCGCCTCGACGTCGTGCGCCTCGGCCACCACGAGACGCTGCGGGAGATCGAGCGGCTGCGCGGCGGCTCGGTCCGGACGCTCGTCGCGGGGATCGACAGCGAGGACGCCTTCGAGGTCTTCCGCGACGCCGGCGCCGACCTCTTCCAGGGCCTGTTCTACGAGCGCCCGACGCTCGCCGCCGGGGCCGCGATGCCGGTCAGCCACGGCGCCGCGCTCGGCGCGCTGAACGAGCTGCAGAGCCGCGGCGTCGACCTCGACGCGCTCGAGGAGATCATCCGCCGCGACGTGGCGCTGAGCTACCGCCTGCTGCGCCACGTCAACTCGTCCTTCTACGGCCTGCCGCGGACGGTCGGCTCGGTCCGCGAGGCGCTCATGCTGCTCGGCACGCGCTCCGTGCGCCAGTGGGCCGTCGCGCTCGTGCTCAGCGGGCTCGAGCACCGCCCCCATGCGCTCCTGTCGACGGCCCTCGTCCGGGCTCGGACCTGCGAGCTCGTGCTGACCTCCTACGACCGCGACAGCGCGGCGCACGGCTTCACGGCCGGGCTGTTCTCGCTGCTGGACGCGATCCTCGCCGCGCCGATGGAGACGATCCTCGGCGAGCTGCCGCTCGCGCCGCAGGTCCGCGCGGCGATCATGCGCAACGAGGGCGTCGCCGGCAAGGTGCTCGAGAAGGCGATCGCCTTCGAGCGCGGCGAGTTCGACGCGCCGTGCCTCGCGGGCCATGCCCGCAACGCGCTGACGATCGCCTACAGCGACGCGGTCCAGTGGGCCGACGCGCTGCTGTAGCGCCGTTCGCCTGACGCCGGGGAGGCACGCGACCATGCCCCGATGAGGCTCGGACTCGTGGCGGGGGCCGCGCTCGCGGCCGCCGGCGCCGGCGCCGCGCTCGCCGCGGCGCCTCCCGTCCGGCCGGCCCAGTCGCCCGTGCGGGCCGAGGCGTTCGAGCGGGCGTCCGACACCCGCTTGCGCACGTCGCGCATCAGCCAGTGCGTCCGCGTCCGCAGGCCTTCCCGCACGCCCGCGCTGGCGCTGGACGGCCGGGTCCTGCCGTTCGACCCGTCGACCGGGAAGGAGCCCGGCACGCGCCCGCGCTGCCGCGCTGCCGCGCGGACGAGCTGCGCCTGCAGACCCTGCGCATCGGCGGCGAGCGCACGTACGTCCGCCGCGGCGGCTGTCGCCTGCCGTGCCGCGCGCCGCAGCTCCCGCGGGCGCGCCGCCGAGCACCACAGCCACCTGCTGTGGAACCTGCCGCGCGACCGGCGCGGCCTGCTTCCCGGGGCGGGATCCTGCTCGCGGGCCAGCCGCTGCGGCTGGCCGCGAGGCCGTCGGATCGGCAGATCCACCCACGCCGAGCGTCCCGCGCATCGACCCGACGCCAGGGACCGCTGCCACCGACGCGGCGCGCCAGACGGCGAGCCGGGCATGCTGAATTGCCACCCGTGGGCCTCGCGCAACGCGCGCCGTCGGAGATTCACGTATGACATGCAGTTCTGGCACCCGTCGGCTCGGACCGCGCACGGGTGGCACACCAGCATGTGCCCACGCACCCGGTTGGACGGCAAGTCGCACGGGGAACATGGCCCGCAGCGATCTGAACCCGATCGACGGGCCCGCGGCCGCGCCGCGCCGCGCGACGTGTTCGGGATGAGCGTCGCGGCGATCGCCAGGCGCGTCGGCGGTGACCGCAGCGCCCGCCGACCGGCGCTCTCCCGGCGACTCGGCCCCGCGCGCGCCCCGTCACCCGGCGCTCGGACCCGCCGGGGAGCGTGACGGAGGCGAGGCCGCCTACACCTCGACGACGACCGGCAGCACCATCGGGCGGCGCTTGATCTTGTCGTAGACGAACGCCGCGAGGTCGTCGTGCAGGATCTCCTGGAGCAGGTCGATCTCGCGGATCTCCTCCCCTGCGGCGCGATCGAGCGACGACTCGACGCAGTCGCGCAGCTGGCCGAGCAGCTTGTCGGCGTCGGCGGCGTACGGCACGCCGCGGAAGATGACCTCCGGCTCGGCGACCGAGGAGCCGTCCTGCTCGGAGATCGTCGCCACGACGACGAAGATCCCGTCGGCCGACAGCATCCGCCGGTCGCGCAGCGCGACGTCGGTCACGTCGCCGATGTCGACGCCGTCGACGAAGATCATCCCCGACTGCTCCTTCTTCACGAACTTCGCGCCCTTGGCGGTGAGCTCCAGCGGCAGGCCGTTCTCGCCCTTGAAGATGTTCGCCGGGTCGATCCCGACCGCCTCGGCGAGCTTGCCGTGCAGGTGGATGCGCTTGTGGTCGCCGTGGAACGGCATGACGTACTTCGGCCGCGTCAGGTTGAGCATGAGCTTGATCTCCTCCTGATAGCCGTGGCCGGAGGCATGGATCGGGGCGTCCTTCGTCGTGATGACGTCGCAGCCGATGTGGTACAGGCGGTCGATCGTCTCGTTGACGGCGCGCTCGTTGCCCGGGATCGGCGTCGCGCTGAAGACGACGGTGTCGCCGGCGTGCAGCTCGATCTGCGGGTGGTCGCGATGGGCCATCCGGCGCAGCGCGCTGAGCGGCTCGCCCTGCGACCCGGTCGAGATGACGACGACGCGGTGGTCGGGGAAGTTGGACACCTCGCGAGGCCCGATGAGCATGCCGTCCGGGATCTTGATGTGCCCGAGCGAGCGGCCGATGTTCGAGTTCTTCTTCATCGAGCGGCCGATGAGGCAGACCTTGCGGTCCAAAGCCGCCGCCGCGTCGACGACCTGCTGGACGCGATGGATGTTCGAGGCGAACGACGTCACGACGATCCGGCCCGTGCAGCGGCTGAAGACGTCGAGCAGGTTGGGCCCGGCGATCCGCTCGCTCGGCGCGAAGCCCGGACGGTCGGCGTTCGTCGAGTCGCCGCACAGCAGCAGCAGGCCGTCGCGGCCCAGCTCGGCGAGGCGCGAGACGTCCGCCGGGACGCCGTCGACCGGCGTCTGGTCGAACTTGTAGTCGCCGGTCACGAGGACCGTGCCGAGGTCGGTCTTGATCGCGACGGCGCTCGCGTCCGGGATCGAGTGCGTCATGTGGATGAGCTCGATGTCGAACGGGCCGGCCTCGATGATCTCGCCGCACTTGACGTCCTCGACCTCGACGTCGCGGGCGAGGCGGTGCTCGTCGAGCTTGGAGCGCGCCATCGCCATCGTCAGCGGCCCGCCGTACACCGGCGGCGCGTCCTGCACGCCGAGCTCGCGCAGCAGGAACGGAAGGCAGCCGAGGTGGTCCTCGTGGCCGTGCGTGACGACGATCGCCTCGATGTCGCTCACGCGCCCGCGCAGGTAGGCGAAGTCCGGCAGCACGAGGTCGATGCCCATCATCTCGGCCGTCGGGAAGCGCAGGCCGACGTCGACGAGCACGATCCGGTCCTCGTACTCGATGACCGTCATGTTCTTGCCGATCTCCCCCAGACCGCCGAGGGGGAGGACACGCAGTGGACCGCTCAAGCCGTCGCCTCGACGAGCAGCCCGCGGTCCTGCAGCATCGCGCGGATCGTCGCGGTCTCGCGCTCGTCGGCCGCGACGTACGGCAGGCGCGGATCGCCGACGGCATGGCCGAGCAGGTTCAGCGCCGCCTTGTTGGCAACCGCCGCCGGCGCGACGCTCATCGCCTCGAAGACCGGCAGCAGGCTCTCGTGGATCTCCGCCCGGTGCTCGGGCTCGTCGACCATGCGGCGCATGTCGGGTCCGACGATGTGGCTTGCGGTCAAGATGCCTCCTGATTCGCCCATGTCCAGGACGGACGCGAGGATCTCGTCGTTGCCGGCGTAGATCCGCAATCCGTCGACCGGAGCGAGATTGTCGTTGTTGGCCTGCTTGACGGCCTCGATGTGATCGAGCTGGGCGAGCTCCGCGAGCAGGTCGTTGGGCATGTCCGAGCCCGTGCGCTGGGGGATGTTGTACAGGACGATCGGGCGGTCGGCGGCGCGGCTGACCTCACCGTAGTGCGCGACGATGCCGCGCCGGCTGGGGCGGTTGTAGTACGGGTTGACCGAGAGCAGCGCGTCGGCGCCGAGCTCGCAGGCGCGGCTCGTCAGATGGACCGCGTGGCGCGTGTCGTTGGAGCCCACGCCGGCGACGATCGTCATGCCCGGCGGCCGCTCGGCGACGGCGAGATCGATGACTCGCAGGTGCTCGTCGTCGTCGAGCGTGGCGGCCTCCCCGGTCGTCCCGCAGACGACGAAGCCGTCCGAGCCCTCGCCGGCGAGATGGTGCATGAGGTCCACGAAGGCCTGCTCGTCGACCGCGCCGTCCTCCCCGAACGGGGTGACGATGGCCGTGAGGATCGATCCGAGCTCGAGCACGGCCCCAGTATCGCAGCCGAACCGGGGTGAACGGCCCCGGCCAGGCGCCTCCGGCGCGCCGCGGGTTACGGCCGCGGAATCGACGGCAGGCGCTTGCGCGCCTCCTCCAGCGCCTTGCGCGCGCTGTCGGGTGCCCTGCTCAGAAGCTCCTCGCTGGCGTTGCGCAGCTGCTGCTCGCCGCTCTGCAGCGCCTCGCGCGCCTGCCGCAGCGCGGTGTCGCTGTTGGACTCGGCGTACGTGCGCAGGTCGGCGGCGGCCTCGGCCGCGCGCTCGTTGGCGGCGACGAGCTGGGCGCGGGCGGACTCATCCTCGGGGAGCTCCGCGGCGCGCTCGGCGAGCGCCCGTGCGCGGTCCTCCTGGTCGCGCAGCGTCTGCTCGGCCTCCTTGCGGGCCTCGGGGTCCTCGACGATCGAGCGGGCGGTCGCGGTGATCTCCTCCTGCAGCGCGCGGGTCTGCTTGGCGAGGTCGCTGGCCCGCTCCGCGGCGTTCGCGGCCGCGTCGGAGAGGTCCGCGCCGCTCGGGGTGTCGGTTCCACACGCCCCGATCGCGAGGGTGGCCAGCAGCAGTGAGATCAGGACAGGTCGGCACATGACTCTCCTCTGTACCCCTCGCGCGTCGCCGGAATCGGCTCCGTCACGCGGGTGACACTCGCGAGGATACCCGGCTGCGGCGTGGACCGGCGCGTGTGACAGCATCGTCGACGTGACCGTCGCGCCCTCCGCCGGGCCAGCTACCGGCTCTCGCGCGGCCGGTCCGGTCTGGCCGGTCGCGGTCGCCGTCGCCGTCGTCCTGGCCGACTCCTCCGTCGTCACCCTCGGCCTGCCGGACATCCTGCGCGACTTCGACGCCGACGTGTCGCAGGTCGCGTGGGTGCTGACGTCCTACAACCTCGTGCTCGCGCTCGTCGCGCTGCCGGCGGCGGCGATCGTGCGCCGCCACGGCGCGGGCGGCGTCTGGCGGCTGGGAATCGCGCTCTTCGCGGCGGCCTCGCTGGCCTGCGCGCTGGCGCCGACGCTCGAACTGCTCGTGGCGGCGCGCTGCGCGCAGGCCGTCGGCGGCGCGGCCGTCGTCATCGCCGCGCTCGCGATGCTCGTCGACGAGCGCGGCCGGGCCGTGGGATCGAGGATCTGGGGAGCGGCCGGGATCGCCGGGGCGGCGCTCGGGCCCGCGTGCGGCGGGGCGCTGACGCAACTCGTCGCGTGGGAGGCGATCTTCGTCGTGCAGGTCCCGCTCGTCCTCGCCGTCGTCATCCGCGCGGGCCGCGCCGCGGCCGCCGATCCGCGGCGGGGGGCGTCGCCGCCGCTCGCGGCGGTGGCGGCGCTGACGCTCGTCTCGGCCGCCCTGACGGCGGCGCTCTTCCTGCTCGTGCTGCTCGTCACGGAGGGCTGGGGCCGCTCGCCGCTCGCCGCCGCGGCGATCGTGTCGGTCATGCCGCTCGCCGCGCTCGCCGCGGCGCCGATCGCGCGAGCGCTGCGCTCGAGCCTGCGGCGGGCGTCGGCGGGCGCCGTCGCGCTTGCCGGCGGGCTCGTTGCGCTCGGCCTGCTGCCGGGCTCCGCCGCCGCGTGGACGGTGGCGCCGCAGGTCCTCGTCGGCGTCGGTCTCGGCCTCGCCCTCGCAGCGCTCATCATGCGCATCGTCGGCCGGTCGGGGCCGCTGCTCGAGCCCGGCGCCTGGACGATCGGCGCGCGGCACGCGGGCGTCGTGCTCGGTCTCGTCCTGCTGACGCCGATCTTCACCGCCGACCTGCGCAAGGAGCAGACGGCCGCGCAGCGAGCCGGCAGCGCGAAGCTCCTCGACGCCCCGCTGCCGCCGGGCGTGAAGATCGGCCTCGCCGAGGCCATCGCCAACCGCATCGAGGGCGCCGACGGGCGCCTGCCCGATCTCGCGCCCGCGTTCTCGGAAATCGAGGTCGAGCCGGCCGACCGGCCGGCCCTGGCGCGGCTGCAGGAGGATCTCGCCGACGAGCTGCGGCGTGCCGCGACGCAGGCGTTCAGCCGGTCCTTCCTGCTCGCCGGCGCGCTCGCGCTGCTCGCGCTCCTGCCGATCGGGATCGCAGCCCGGTCGTTCTCCGGCGGGTTGCCGCTCGTCGCCGCGGTCGCGGTCGCGGCGGCGCTCGTCGGCGGGTACCTCGCGCTCGGCGGAGGCACGTACCGGCCGCTCGAGGTTCGCGACCCCTGCGACCCGCGGCCGTGGCGCAACCCCAAGGGGCTCTCCGAGGTCGGCGAGCAGATCGGGCTGTCGGCGCTCGACGGCGCGGCCTGCCGGCTGCGGGTGACCCGCGAGGAGCTCGCGCTCGCGCTCGCCAGCGCCGACGCCCGCGCAGCGTTCATGCGCGAGCGGCGCATCGGCGACAAGGTGCTCGCCGACGCGCTGCGCAGCGGCCTGCGACGCGCCGTCGCCGAGGCTCGGCGCGCGGGCGCGCTGTCGCCGGCGCAGGCGACGATCGCCGGCGCGATCGTCGGCGGGCTGCCCGTCGGGGGGCTCGTCGACGCCGTGCGCAACGGGGCGCGGCTGCTCGAGCGCCTGCGCGGGCCGGGCAGCGTCCTCGAGGCGCTGCGCCGCGCGACCGGCGCCGCTTAGGATCAGGCCGTGCGCGCGTCCGCTCTCGCCGGCCTGGTCATCGGTGCACTGGCACGGGCCGTCCTCGTCGTGCGCCGGCGCGTCGGCCTGCCGGGCGCGCTCGCGGCGGGCGCCGTCGGGACGTTCCTCGCCGCGCTCGTCGCGGTCGCCGGGCGGCGCGGGCGATCCGGCCGCGCCGTGCGGCCGGCGTTCGATGACGTCCTCGGCACGCCCGCCTCCCGCGACCTCGGGCGGCCCCCCGGCGGCGGCGCCGGCCCCGCGGTCGGGCGGCCCGCCGCCGGCGCCGCCGGCCCCGAGCCCGGGCGGCCCGCCGCCGCCGCGGGCGACGGCCGCTCGGTGGCCGAGCGCTTCGCCGACCTCATCGTGCGCGGCCGCCTGGCGATCGTCGTCGGCTGGGTGGCGATCGCCGTCGGCGTCACCTTCGGTCTGCCCTCGATCCGCGAGGCGCAGGTCGGCGCCCTCGGCGACCTCGTCCCCGCGGGGGCCGAGGCGATCAAGACCGAGCAGCGCTCGGCAGAGCTGTTTCGCTTCCCGCTGCTGAGCCGCACGATCCTCGTGGCGCGCGACCCGGACGGGCTGTCGCCGGCCGCCCAGGGGCTCATCCTGCAGAGCACCGTCGAGCTCAACCGCGGCAACCTGCCGCTGCTGCGCGAGACCCGCGGCTATCCGGTGTCCAACGCGTTCGGCGTCGCGCCGCTCGTCCGCGAGCGCTCGACGACGATGCTCGTGCCGCTGCTGTTCCCGCCGAGCGTGGGTCAGAACGGGCGCATCGCCGCCGCGCGACGGCTCGCCGACGACTACGTGTCGCCGGCCGCCCCCGGCGCGTTCGTCGGCGCCACCGGCGCGATCGCCGCGCGCGGCCAGCAGGCCGACGTCATCGGCGACAACCTCCCGCTCGTCGAGCTCGCGACGCTGCTGCTCGTGCTCGCGGCGGTCGGCCTGTACTTCCGCTCGGTGCTCGCCCCGGCCGTCAACCTCGTGACGGTCGGGCTGGCGTACCTCATCTCGATCCGCCTCGTCGCCACGCTCGGCCGTCTCGTCGGCGTCTCGGTCCCGAGCGAGGTCCAGCCGATCGTGGTCGCCCTGCTCTTCGGCGTCGTGACGGACTACTCGCTCTTCTTCCTGTCGCGCTTTCGCCGCAAGCTCGCCGAGGGCGACTCGGCGGCGGACGCGGCGCGGCGCACGACCGCCGAGCTGACGCCGATCATCCTCACCTGCGGCCTGGCCGTCGCGGCGGCCTGCGGGGCGCTCGTGGTGGCCGATCTCGGGTTCCTCAAGGCGTTCGGGCCGGGCATGGCGATGGCCGTGCTCATCGCGCTGCTCGTCTCGATGACGTTCATCCCCGCCACGCTGGCGCTGCTCGGCCGCAGCCTGTTCTGGCCCTACGTGCCGAGCCCGGCGAGCCGCGGGGCGCACGCGCCGCGGCGTCGCGGCGTCGCCCGCCCGCTCGTCCGCCTCGCCGTCCGGGCGCCGCGGCGGACGATCGGCGTCTGCCTGCTCGCGCTCGTCGTCATGAGCTCGGGCCTGGCCTGGATGAAGCTCGGCAACCCGCTCATCCGCGGGCTGCCGGCGGACAGCAACGCGCGCGTCGCCTACGGGCAGGCCAGCCGCGGGTTCGTGCCCGGCATCCTCTCCCCCACGCTGCTCGTCGTCGAGCAGCCGGGGATCGCGACGCGGCGCGACGAGCTCGCGCGGCTGCAGCGCCTGCTGGACGCCGAGCCGGGCGTCGCGCAGGTCGTCGGGCCCGCGTCGAACCCCACCGAGCTTCCGCTCGGCGCCGTCCTCGCGGCCGGCGGCGACGCCGCGCGCTACGTCATCGTGCTGCGCGCCGACCCGCTCGGCGCCGGAGCGATCGAGCGCGTGCGCCGGCTGCATGCCGGCGTCCAGGGCCTGCTCGACCGCGCCGGCCTGCCCATGGTCTCGGCGAGCTTCGCCGGCGACACCGCGCTGTCTCAGGAGACGATCGACGGCACAGTCGACGACCTCTGGCGCGTGGTGCCGGCCGTCCTGCTCGCCGTCCTGCTCGTGCTCGTGCTCTTCCTGCGCGGCCTCGTCGCGCCGCTGTACCTCGTCGCCGCGGCGACGCTCGGCCCGCTCGCCGCGCTCGGTGTCGGCGTCGCGTTCTTCCAGGGCATCCTCGGCCAGGCGGAGCTGACGTACTACGTCCCGGTCGCGGCCGGCGTGCTGCTCGTCGCGCTCGGCTCGGACTACAACATCTTCCTCGTCGGCCGCGTCTGGGACGAGGCGCGCCGGCAGCCGCTCGAGCAGGCGATCGTGACGGCCGGGACCGGTGCGGCGCGCGCGATCTCGGCGGCCGGGATCGTGCTCGCGCTGTCCTTCGGGGCGATGGCGCTCGTCCCGATCGAGGCGTTCCGCGAGCTGGCCTTCGTCATGGCCGCGGGCCTGCTCATCGACGCATTCCTCGTGCGCACGGTCCTCGTTCCGGCGATGATCTCGCTCGTCGGCTATCGCAGCGGCTGGCCCGGCCGGCGCCTGCGGCGCCAGACGGCGCGGACCACGATCGACTTCGGGGGCCCGGGCATCGGGGCCGCGGGCCGCGGTCAGGCGGCGACGGCCTCCGCGAGCGCCTCGAGCTCCCCGTAGAGCGCCTGCAGGCGCTCGCGTCCGAAGCGCCGCTCGACCTCCTCCTGCGCGACCGCCCAGCGCTTGAGCGCGGCCCCGAGGATCCGCGAGCCCTCGAGCGTGAGCGAGACGGCCCGCACGCGCGCGTCGTCGTCGTCGTCGCGCGTCGCGACGAGGCCGTACTGCTCGAGCACCTTGAGGTTGCGTGTCAGCGTCGTGCGATCCAGGCCGACCTTCTCGGAGAGCACCGTGACCGGGAGCTCGCCGAGCTTCGCGAGGACGATGAGCACCGGGAGCTGGGTGATCTTCAGCCGGCTGCCGGCGAGGGCGTGGCCGTAGATGTGCGTCAGTCCGCGCGCGCTGCGACGCAGCTTGTTACAGGCGCACATCAGCCGGGCCTGCTCGGCGAGCGCCATCTCCTCGTCCGTCAGGTAGTGCATGAACGTGTAGATACACCGGACCATACGGCACCGTCACGGGTGCGTGCAAGACTCGCCTCGATGGCCGACCGCGACCAGGACGCCTCGCCGCGCGACCCCTCCGCCGGCGAGCTTGAGGCGGAGATCGTGCACGTGCGCTGGAGCGTCAACGACGGGGACTTCGCGGTGCTCGACGCCCTCGCCGGGGACGGCGAGCCCGTCGTGCTCGTCGGGGCGGTGGGCCACGTCCGCGAGGGCGAGTCGGTCGCCGTCGCCGGCGGCTGGCGCTGCCACCCACGCCACGGCTGGCAGTTCGCCGTCGAGCGCGTGCGGATCCTGGAGCCGGTCAGCGACGCGGCCGTGATCTCCTACCTGGAGTCCGTCAAGCACGTCGGTCCGCGCGGAGCGGCGCTGCTCGTGCAGCGCCACGGAGCCGGCGAGGTCATCGCGGCGATCGACCGCGACCCCGAGGGCGTGCTGGGCGGCGTGCCCGGCATCGGCGCTCGCCGGATCGAGGCGGCCGTGCGGTCCTGGCGCAGCCAGCGCGAGCTGCGCGAGCTGCGGCTCTTCCTCGACACGCACGGCGTCGATGCGGCGTCCGCGGGGCGCATCGCGCGCCACTTCGGCGCTGGCTCGATCGCCCGCCTGCAGCGCGAGCCCTATGCGATCAGCGAGCTCGACGGGGTCGGCTTCGCGACCGCCGACGCGCTCGCCCGCGCGCTGGACACGCCGCTCGACGCGCCCGACCGCCTCGCCGCGGGCGTCATGCACGCCCTCGACCAGGCGCAGGGCGACGGGCACTGCCACCTGCCGCGCGCCGAGCTCGCCGAGCGCGCCGCGCGCCTGCTCGGCGGCGGTGACGTCGACCACGCGATCGACGTGCTCGCCGCGCGCGGGCGGGTCGTCGCCGACGACGGCGGCCGCGTCGCGGAGGCGCGCCTGGACGCGGTCGAGCGGCGCCTGGCCGCGCACGTGCGCCGCCTGCTCGAGGGCGAGCCCGCGCTCGAGCTCGGCGACGTCGAGCGGCCCGCGAGCGGGCCGTTCGTGCCCAGCGACGACCAGTGGCGCGGCGTGACGCAGGCGCTCGAGCACCGCCTCTCGATCCTGACCGGCGGTCCGGGCACCGGCAAGAGCGCCACGATGCGCGCGCTCGTCGACCTGCTGAAGGCCCACCGCTGCCGGGCCCGGCTGTGCGCGCCGACGGGGAAGGCCGCCCGCCGCCTGGGCGAGCTCACCGGCGCCGAGGCGACGACGATCCACCGGCTGCTGGAGTGGGCGCCCGACGAGGGCTTCACGCGCGACGCGTCGCATCCGATCGCGGGCTGCGACGTGCTCATCGTCGATGAGGCGTCGATGCTGTCGGTCCACCTCGCCGAGGCCCTGCTGGCGGCCGTCGGCCCGCGCACGCACGTGCTGCTCGTCGGCGACGTCGACCAGCTGCCGCCGGTCGGCCCCGGGCGCGTGCTCGAGGACCTGCTCGCGCTCGACCCGCCCGCGCACGTCCCCTCGACCCGCCTGACGGAGGTCTTCCGGCAGGCGGCGCGCTCGCTCATCGTGCGCGCGGCACACGCGATCAACGCCGGCGAGCTGCCCGACCTCGTCCCGGCCGACGACGACGTGCGCGACTTCTTCTGGATCGAGCGCAGCGGGCCGCAGGCGATCTTCGAGGAGGTCTGCGAGCTCGCCGCGGCGCGCCTGCCCGCCCACTACGACCTCGATCCCGCCGCCGACGTCCAGCTGCTGGCGCCGATGCACAAGGGGCCGCTCGGCATCGACGCGCTGAACACCGAGCTGCGCGCGCGGCTGAACCCCGACGGCTCCGCGATCGCCGGCAGCGGCCTGCGCGTCGGCGACAAGGTCATGCAGACGCGCAACTCCTACGAGCACGACCTCTTCAACGGCGAGCGCGGCGTGCTCCTGCACCACGATCCCGACCGCGACCGGGTGCTGTTCGCGGGCGAGGACGGCCGCCGCGTCTCGCTGCCGGCGGACGCGCTGGACACGCTGAGGCTCGCCTACGCGGCGACGGTGCACAAGGCCCAGGGCTCGCAGGCGCGGGCGATCGTCGTACCGGTCTTCCGCGGCCACCACATCATGCTCACGCGCAACCTGCTCTACACGGCGGTGACGCGCGCGCAGGAGGTGTGCGTCGTCGTCGGCGAGCGCGCGGCGCTGCACGTCGCGGTGCGGCGCGCCGACGCGCGCCTGCGCCACACGCGGCTGCGCGAGCTCGTCGCGGGGCCCTGACGGGCGCGGCGGACGACGCCGGGCCCGGGCCCGGGCCCGGGCCCGGGCCCGGGTCCGGGCCGCATGGGCGGCATGCCTGGGTGGCCTCCGTGCGCGTGGGGTCGTCGTGGGGTGCTGGCGGGCGGGATCGTTGCGCGGGGGGTCGTCGTGGGGTGCTGGCGGGCGGGATCGTTGCGCGGGGGGTCGTCGTGGGGTGCTGGCGGGCGGGATCGTTGCGCGGGGGGTCGTCGTGGGGTGCTGGCGGGCGGGATCGTTGCGCGGGGGGTCGTCGTGGGGTGCTGGCGGGCGGGATCGTTGCGCGGGGGGTCGTCGTGGGGTGCTGGCGGGCGGGATCGTTGCGCGGGGGGTCGTCGTGGGGTCGTGGCGGGCGGGATCGTTGCGCGGGGGGTCGTCGAGGGGTCGTGGCGGGCATGGCGGACGACGCCGGGCCCGGGCCGCCCGAGCGGCATCCCTGAGTGGCATCCGTGCGCCCACGGCCCGCTGGGGTGTCGCAGATGCATGTCATGCGTGAATCTGTGACGTCTCGAGGCACGATCCGTCGACGGGTGGCGATTCAGCATGCGCCGGAGCGTGGTCGCGCGGCGCCCGCGTGTCGCCGCGCTCCGCCGGGCTCCGGCCGTGGGCGCCGCGTCCTGCTCGGCCGCGGCCGTGCGCTCCGCCGCGCTCCCGCCATGGGCCGCGCCCCGCTCGACCCCGCCGGGGGCTCGGCCGGGCTCCGGCCGTGGGCGCCGCGGCCCCGCTCGGTCCCCGCGGGCGCTCAGCCGGTCGCCGCGTCCGCCGCGTCCACCGCCACGATCCCGCGGACGAGCCGGCAGGTCGCCTCCCGGGCGGCGCCGCCGTCGAGCCCGCGCTCGCGCATCGCCTCCCAGGCGCGCACGTCGAGCAGCGCCCGCACGACCAGGCGCTCCCGGTCGCCGGCGGCGAGGGGCTCGAGCGCCTCGTCGACGAGCGCGCCGATGCCGGCCTCGAGCTGCTCGTGGGCCTGCTCGAGCACGGGCAGGTCGCGGCGGTCGCGGCGCACGTTGTCGACGATCCGCCCGGCCCGCTCGTAGAAGCCGTAGACCTCCCCCACGAGCCGCTCGATCCGCTCCGAGGGCGTGGCCGCGCCGGCGAAGACGGCCGCGGCGCGCTCGGGCGCGGGCGGGTCGACGAGCTGCATCGTCAGCTCCCCGCAGGCCGTGGCGAGCTCCTCGAGCGTCGGGAAGTGACGGTAGATCGTCGCCAGCGAGACGCCGGCGCGCTCGGCGATGTCGGGCCAGCGACCCGCGGCGATGCCCTGCTCGTCGTGGACCTCCATCGCGGCGTCGAGGATGCGCCGGCGGGTGCGCCGGACGGCCTCGGCGCGCTTGCCCATGTCGTAGGGGCGTCGCGTCATAGTCGTGAGAATAGAATTCTTGACAAAAGCATTCGCATGGAACATCCTAGCGGCTGAACCCCCAATCCGATGCTGGGAGAGGACGATGGCGACGACGCAGAACAGACAACCGATCGCGCTGTCCGCAGGCGAGGGCGAGGCCCTCTGGTGGACCGGCGAGCTCGCGACGATCAAGGCGGCATCCGAGGACACCGACGGCCGGCTGGCGCTCGTCGAGATCCTCGCGCCCGAGGGCGTCGGGATCCCGATGCACGTCCACCACAACGAGGACGAGGGCTTCTGGGTGCTCGAGGGCGAGCTGACGTTCTTCGTCGGCGGGCGCGAGATCAAGGCGCGCGCGGGCGACTTCCTGCTCGGCCCGCGCGGCGTGGCGCACACGTACTCGGTCGACGCGGGACCCGCCCGGCTGCTGTTCATCTTCGCTCCCGCCGGCCTGGAGCGCTTCATCCGGGAGTCCGGGGTGCCCGCCGCAGAGCGCGTGATCCCGCCGCCGGAGGTGCAGCCCGACTGGGACGCCCTGCCCGCGCTGGCCGCGAAGTACGGCGTGGAGATCATGGCCTGACCGGCGGGGCGGGGCGATGCGCATCCTCCTGACCGGCGGCGGCGGCGTGCTCGGCCGCGCGGCGATCCCCCGCCTGCGCGCCGGCGGACACGAGGTGCGCGCCCCCGGCCGCGCGGAGTGCGACCTGCTCGATCCCGCGGCCGTGCGGGAGGCGCTGCGCGGCGCCCGCGCGGTCATGCATCTCGCGACCCGGATCCCGCCGCCGGAGCGGATGGGCGACCCGGCGGCCTGGGCCGCCAACGACCGCCTGCGGCGCGACGCGACGCGCGTGCTCGTCGACGCGGCCCTCGCGGCGGGCGTCGAGGCGCTCGTCCTGCCGACCGTGGCGCTCGTCTACCCGGCGGTCGCGCCCGCCGACGGGGTCACGCCCGCCGACGCGGGCGCGCCCGCCGACGAGGACACGCCCCTGGGCGCGGTCGCCGCCCCGCTGCGCTCGGCGCTCGACGCCGAGCGCGAGGTCGCGCGATTCGCGAGCGCGGGCGGGAGCGGGGTCGTGCTGCGCCTGGGCCTGCTCGACGGCCCGGGCACCGCTCGCGAGCGCCCGGATCCGCGCTTCGACGCGACCCTGCACGTCGACGACGCCGGTCGGGCGCTCGCAGCGGCCCTGCGAGCGCCGAGCGGGATCTACAACGTCTGCCGTGACGGCGAGCGCGTGCGCAACGCGCGCTTCAGGGCCGCGTGCGGGTGGCGGCCGGAGCGCTGAACGGCCGCTCGGGCGAGGACCCGGGCGGCGTCGCGACGGCGTCTACTGCTTGCCGAGCACCTGCAGCGAGCGCATCTCGCCGCGGATGCGACGCGGGAAGTAACCGGTGAACAGCGTGTAGGAGTGCACCGTGCCGCAGCGGCGGATGATCTCCAGGATGACCTCGTTGGTCAGCTGGGTGCGCAGCTCCCAGCGGCCGTCGGAGATCCGCGCCTTGAACTCGCGCGTCACGGTGCGGCCGGTGTCGCGGTTGACGTACTCCAGCTGCACGCGCACGACGCCCTGGGCCCTGCTGGAGACGGTGCCCCGGCTCTGGAGGAGGCCGGTGTTGCTGATCGTCGGCCGGGTGACCGTCAGCAGCGCCTTGTTGTTGGCGGCGCGCAGGCGCACGGTCTGCGAGCGCGTGTCCGCGTCGCCGGGATAGCGCAGCGTGAGGATCCCGCTGCCGAGCCGCGCCTGCGCCGCGGCGATCCGCTGGATGACGCGGATGCGCGAGTTGGCGCTGTCGACGCGCGCGTTGAAGTTCGTGAACCGCCCGGCGGCGTGCAGCCTGACCTGGGCGTTGCCGGAGGCCAGGCGGGTGATCGGCGCGAGGATCGAGATCGTGCGGTCCCGCGCGCTGAAGGTGCCGCGCAGCAGCGACAGCTTCGCCGTCGCCTTGTCGCACTCGGCGGGCACGGTCGAGCAGTACGGGAAGTTGCCCGTCTGGCCGGGCGGGCAGGCCTGCTGCGCGGACGCGGAGGACGACGCGAGCCACACGGCGCCTCCCAGGACGACCAGCGCGATCAGGATCCTGTTCATGACGAAGCCCTTCCTCTCAGCGGTCGCGACGGCGCGCAGGTGGGTCCTGGCGCCATTCTGCTCTCTGTCCCCTACGCAGGATGACGGCTCGGGCTGACAGGAACCGCTGCTCCGCTCAGCCGCCGTCGCGGCGCTCGCGCCAACGCCGGCCGGGGTCGACGAGCGCGCGGTCGTCGTCCTTGAGCGCGTCGGTGAAGCGCCGGTCCACGCGCGGCGTGCCGTAGCGCTCGTCCTCCCAGAGCGTGACGACGAGCAGCTCGCGCGACGCGCGATCGTGGCGGCAGACGAAGATGACGCCGCGGTCGACGAGGTCGCGGACGTAGACCGATCCGCGGGCGGCGTCCTGCGCCGCGCCCGGCGGCGGGCGGTCGCTGACGCGGCCCGCCGACCACGCCTCGCTCACGCGGCCGGCGATCTCCGGCCGCACGTCGAAGCCGCCCCGGCGGGTGCCGACGCGCTGGCGGAAGCGCTCGACGGCGTGGTCGGTGACGGCGACCGTGATCCCCTCGCTCATGCGCTCGCGCTCCGGCGGCGCGGCGAGGATGTCGGACGCTCGGGCATCGGCCGGCCTGGCGCTAGGGGAGGAGGTGCTCGAGCCCGACGACGAACGACTGCTCGAGCTCGCCCACGCGGCGCACGGCGATGAGCACCCCGGGCATGAACGACTCGCGCCCGTAGGAGTCCTGGCGGATCGTCAGCGACTGGCCGACGTCGCCGAGGATGACCTCCTGGTGGGCGAGCAGGCCGGGCAGCCGCACGGAGTGGATCGGCACGTCGCCGTCCATGAGCTCGGCCGTCCGGGCGGCGGTGCCCGACGGCGCGTCGAGCTTGCGGTCGTGGTGCAGCTCGATGATCTCGGCCTTGGCCATGTGGCGCGACGCCTCGGCGGCGAAGCGCATCATGAGCACGGCGCTGATCGCGAAGTTCGGAGCGATGAAGACGTTCGCCGCCGACCCCTCGGCGGCCGCGCGCAGCGGCTCGACGTCGAAGCCCGTCGTGCCGATGACGACGTGCACGCCGGCCTCCACGCAGGCCAGCGCGTTGGCGAGCGCGGTGTCGGGCCGCGTGAAGTCCACGACGACGTCCGCGTCGCCGAGGACGTCGGCGAGCGCGGTCCCGAGCTCGGGATCGGCGCTGCCGGTGAGCCGCATGTCCTCGGCGCCCTGCACGGCGCCGACGACCGCCTGGCCCATCCGGCCGGCGGCGCCCGCGACCGCGACGCGGATCATCGAGCCGTCGCCTCGGCGGCGAGGCCGGGCGCGATCGGCTCGATCGCGGCGCGGAACGCGTCCTCGTCGGCGCCGATCGCCGCCGCGCTCAAGCGCTCGGGCGCGAGCAGCTCGCGCAGCAGGTCGTCCACCTCCTGCAGGGAGACCGACTCGATGCGCTCGACGACCTCGTCGATCGTCAGCACGGGCAGCCCGCTGAGGACCGCCGAGCCGAGCCGGTTCATGCGCGCCGCGGTCGACTCCAGCGAGAGGACGATGCGCCCCTTGACGTTCTCCTTGGAGCGCTCGAGCTCCTCGGCCGTGACGCCGTCGGCGCGCAGCCGGTCGAGCTCGTCGGCGACGACCCGCAGCGCCGGGGCGACGTTGTCGGGCCGGGTGCCCAGGTAGACGCCGATCTGCCCGGTCCCGGCGTTCAGCGCCTGGAAGGAGAAGACGTTGTAGGCGAGGCCGCGCGCCTCGCGGACCTCCTGGAACAGGCGCGAGGACGACGTGCCCCCGAGGATGCCGTCCAGCACCCGCAGCGCGAAGCGGCGCTCGTCGTCGCGGGCGAGCCCGGGCGCGCCGATCGTCAGGTGGTACTGCTCGGTCTCCTTGCGCAGGAAGCGCAGGCGCGGAGGCAGCTCGGCCGGCACCGGCGGCACGGCGGGCGCCGGCGCGCGCCGCGGCACGTCGATGGCCCGCGCGAGCTCGACGACCGCCTCGTGCTCCAGCGACCCGGCGGCCGCGATGACGATGTCGCCCGGCGCGTAGTGGCGCGCGTGGAACTGCGCGAGCCCCTCGGCCGTCGTCGCGGCGATGACCTCGGCCCGACCGATGACCGGGCGGCCGAGCGGGTGCTCGCCGAAGATCGCCTCGCCGAGCACGTCGAAGACGCGGTCCTGCGGCTCGTCCTCGTACATCGCGATCTCCTCGAGCACGATCTCGCGCTCCGTGGCGAGATCGGCCTCGTCGAGCCGCGGGTGCCAGACCATGTCCGAGACGACGTCGAAGGCATGCGCGAGGTGGTCGTCGATGACGCGCGCGTAGACCGACGTGTTCTCCTTGCTCGTGCCCGCGTTGAGCTCGGCGCCCATCGTGTCGAAGATCTGGTCGATCTCCAGCGAGCCGAAGCGCTGGGTCCCCCGGAAGAGCATGTGCTCGACGAGGTGCGACAGGCCGGCGTCGGCCTCGGACTCCGAGGCCGAGCCGGTCGCGATCCAGACCCCGAGCGTCACGGACCGGACGGTGGCCATCGCCTCCGTCACGACCCGGACGCCGGAGTCCAGGACCGTCAGATCGCAGTCAGCCACGACGGACCGTCGCCGCTCGGCGTCCGAGATTCGACAACGGTCGTCGCCACGTCCCGCCGGGTCAGCCCCGGTCGGGATCGCGGTCGCCGTGGCGCGGGCGGCCGGAGCCGCGCCGCCCGCGGTCGCCGCCTCGGTCGCCGCCGCGGTCGCCGCCGCCGCGGGGTCCGCGGTCGCGCGGCGGACGGCTCCCGCCGCCGCCGCCGCCGTTGCCGACGGCCACGAGCTCCTCCTTCGTCTTGCCGGCGATGTCGGGGTCCTCGGCGAGGCGCAGCCCGATGCGGCCGCGCTCGCGATCGACCTCGACGACCTTGACGTGGATCTCGTCGCCCTTGTTGAGGACGTCCTCGACCGTGTCGACGCGCTGGCCGGGCGACACGTTGGAGATGTGCAGCAGGCCGTCGGTGCCCTTGGAGAGCTCGACGAACGCGCCGAACGTCGTCGTCTTGACGACCTTCGCGGCGGGGTAGTCGTCGCCGACCTCGACCTCCTTGGTCATCGACCGGATCCGCTCGGCGAGCGCCTCGCCGAGCGTGCCGTTGGCGGAGTAGACGAGCACCTGACCGTCGTCGTTGACGTCGATCTGGGACTCGAACTCCTCGGCCAGGCCGCGGATCGTCTCGCCGCCCTTGCCGATCAGCAGGCCGATCTTGTCGGTGTCGATCTGCACGGTCATGATCCGCGGCGCGTGCTCGCTGAGCTCCGGTCGCGGCTCGGCGATGACCTTCGCCATCTCGCCGAGGATGAACGTCCGCGCCTCGAGCGCCTGCGTCAGCGCGTCGCGCAGGATGTCGAACGTGACGCCGGTGATCTTGATGTCCATCTGCAGGGCGGTGATGCCCTGCGACGTGCCGGCGACCTTGAAGTCCATGTCGCCGAGGTGGTCCTCGACGCCGGCGATGTCGGTGAGCACGACGTAGTCGTCGCCCTCCTTGATGAGCCCCATCGCGATGCCGGCGACGGGCCGCTTGATCGGCACGCCGGCGTCCATGAGCGACAGCGACGAGCCGCAGACCGAGGCCATCGACGACGAGCCGTTGGACTCGAGGATGTCCGACACCACGCGGATCGTGTACGGGAACTCGTCGATCGACGGCACCATCGCCGTCAGCGCGCGCTCGGCGAGCGCGCCGTGGCCGATGTCGCGGCGCTTGGGACCGCGCATGAAGCCCGCCTCCCCGACCGAGAAGGGCGGGAAGTTGTAGTGGTGGAAGTAGTACTTCTTCGTCTCGAGGCCGAGCGTGTCGAGGCGCATCTCCTCCTTGAGCGTGCCGAGCGACGCGACGGAGATCGCCTGCGTCTGGCCGCGCGTGAACAGCGCCGAGCCGTGGGCGCGCGGCAGCAGGCCGGCCTCGATCGAGATCGGCCGGATCTCGTTCTCCGAGCGGCCGTCCGGGCGCTTCTTGTGGACGGCGATGCGCTGGCGGATGATCGTCTTCTCGAGCTTGTCGACCGCCATCCGGGCGGCCGCGCGGCGCTCCTCGAAGGCCGCGTCCTCGGCATCGCCGGAGTGGGCCGCGACGGCCTCCTCCATGATGCGGGCGGACTCGTTCTGGCGCTCGAGCTTGTCGAAGATCTGCGTCGCATCGTCCAGCGCGGCGCCATGCGACTGCTGGACGGCGGCGAACAGGCCCTCGTCGACCTTGGGGACCTCGATCTCCATCTTGGCCTTGCCGGCCTTCTCGCGCAGCTCGTGCTGCAGCGCGCACAGCTTCTTGATCTCGCCGTGGGCGATGTCGAGCGCGTCGAGGATCTCGGCCTCGGAGACCTCGTTGGCCCCCGCCTCGACCATGAGGATCGCCTCCTCGGTGCCGGCGACGACGAGGTCCAGATCCGAGTTCTCGAACGAGTCCTCCTCGTTGGGGTTGACGACGAAGTTGCCGTCGACCTTGCCGATCCGCACCGCGGAGACGGGCATCGGGAACGGGATGTCGGAGACCATCAGCGCGGCGGACGCGCCGTTCATCGCGAGGATGTCGAACGGGTGCACGTGGTCGACGCTCAGCGTCAGCGAGACGAGCTGCGTCTCACGGCGCCAGCCCTTGGGGAACAGCGGGCGCAGCGGACGGTCGATCATCCGCGCGATCAGCGTGCCCTTCTCCGTGCTGCGGCCCTCGCGCTTGAAGAAGGAGCCGGGGATCTTGCCCGCGGCGTACATCCGCTCCTCGACGTCCACCGTCAGCGGGAGGAAGTCGACGTCGCGGAGGCCGCCCGCGGTCGCGGTGCTCAGAACCATGGTGTCGCCCTGGCGGACGACGACGGCGCCGGAGGCCTGCTTGGCCATCTTGCCGGTCTCGAAGGAGATCTCGGATCCTGCGATCTCAACGGAGACACGGGTCTCGGCAGTACTCATATGAAGTTGTCCTTTTGTTCGGGTGCGCCCGTCGGTCGGCGCACCAGCGTCTTATCGTGGCTTCGGTATCCGAACGCGCTCATCGTAGCCCAGATGCCGTAGGGCCTCGCCGTCCGGAATCCCCGGCAGCGGGGCGCCGTCGACGAACAGCGTCGGGGTCGTCGTCGCGCCGGCGGCGAGCGCGGCGCGGGTGTCGCGCTGCACGCGGTCGACGGCCTGCGGCGCCCGCCGGTCCTCGTCGAAGCGGGCCAGGTCGAGGCCGAGCGCGCGGGCGCGCTGCCACAGGTGGGGGTCGTCGAGGCGGCCCTGGTCGGCGTACAGCGCGTCGGCGAACGGCCAGAACGCCCCCTGCGCGGCCGCGGCCTCGGCGGCGCAGGCGACCGGGACCGCCCGCTCGTGCTTTGCGCGCAGCGCCATGTGACGAAAGGCGACGCGCGCGCCCACGCTCGTCAGCCGCTCGTGGGCGAGCGCGCAGCGCGGGCAGGTGAAGTCCGCGTAGAGCACGACGAGCACGCCGTCGGGCTGTCCGCGGACGTGATCGTCGTCGCGCAGCGGTGGCGACGGTGCCGACCGGAGATCCTCCATCCGTCTGTCAGCGTAGTCCCTGCATGGACATCCGCACCCTCCGGCGCGAGCAGCGCCTGCCCGCCCCCATCGACGACGTCTTCGCGTTCTTCGCCGACGCGCGCAACCTCGAGGCGATCACGCCGCCCCTGCTGCGCTTCCGCGTCGTCACGCCCGAGCCGATCCTCATGGCCGCGGGAACGCTCATCCGCTACCGCCTGCGCGTGCGCGGCGTTCCCGTGAGGTGGCTCACGCGGATCGCCGAGTGGGATCCCCCGCACCGCTTCGTCGACGAGCAGGTGCGAGGGCCCTACGCGCTCTGGCACCACACCCACGTCTTCGAGGCGGCCGGCGCGGAGACGATCATGCGCGACGTCGTGCGCTACCGCGTCGGCTGCGGGCCGCTGGGGACGCTCGCCGACGCGCTGCTCGTGCGGCGCGACGTCGAGGCGATCTTCGACCACCGCGCCGAGCGCGTGCCGGGGCTCGTCGCGACGGGCAGCTGAGCGCCGGCCCGGCGGCTCAGACGGCGGCGCTCAGGCCGTCGAAGATGAGGTTGGCGCCCGGCAGCTTGCCGGGGTGCTCGCCCTCCCACGACCACAGGACCTTCTGGTCGGGCCCGACGATGACGAGCGCGCGGTTGGAGACGCCGGTGGGCTCGAAGAGCGCGCCGAAGGCGCGCGACGCGGCGCCCTGCGGGTGGGCGTCGGACAGCATCGGGATCGTCACGCCCATCGACTCGCGGAACGCGACCTGGCTGTCGGTCTGGTCGATCGAGACGCCGTAGAGCGTGGCGCCCTGGGCGGCGAAGTCCTCGAGGACCTCCTGGTAGATCTGGAACTGGTCGGTGCAGACCGAGCTGAAGGCCGACGGGTAGAAGACGAGCACCGTCGTGGCGCCCTTGAGGTCAGCGCGCGTGAACGGCTCGCCGTCCTCGCGCCGCAGCGTGAACTCCGGGACCTCGGAGCCCGCCGCGAGGACGGTCACCGGCGAAGCCCGAGCTCCTTGATGAGCGCCCGGTACCCCTCGAGGTCGTGCTTCTGGAAGTAGTTCAGAAGCCGGCGGCGGCGCCCGACGAGCATGAGCAGCCCGCGGCGCGAGTGGTGATCCTTCGTATTGGAGCGAAGATGCTCGGTGAGCTGGTTGATGCGCTCGGTGAGCAGCGCGACCTGCACGCGGGTGTTGCCCGTGTCCTGATCGCTGTCGCCGAACTGGCTGACGAGCTCCTGCTTGCGTTCTTGGGTCAGTGCCATATGCGCGGGCAAAGGTAGCAACTTCGGGGGCGAGATCGGGGACGCGCGGCGTTCGGCGTGGCGCTCTCGACGATTTCCCAGGCCACGCTCAGGCTGCGCTCAGGCGCCGAGCGGAGGATGCGCGCATCGCCCCCTTCCCAAAGGATCCCGCCATGCCCGCCACGTCGTCGCGCCGGTCGCTCGCCCTGCCCGCGCCCACCCTCGCTCCGGAGGCGCGCGGGCCCGCGCGCTCCGCGCCGGCCGGCGCCGACCCGTTCGGCGACCCGATCGCCACCGCGATCCGCGAGGGCGCGGTGCGCGCGAGCGTCGCCGGCGGCCTGGCGGCGCTCGTCGTCATCCACGCGGTCGACGCCGTCGGCAAGTGGAGCGAGACGCGCTTGGTCGTCGAGGCGTCGGTCGTCGCCGTCGCGCTCGGTGGGCTTGCGACGGGCCGCAGAGCGGCCGCCGCGCTCGCCTGAGGCCGGCGCCGCGAGGCCGTCGTCAGGCCGCCTGCGCGCGACCTCGCCGCGCTCGTCCGGGGCCGGCGCCGAGCGGCGCCGTCAGGCCGCCTGCGCGTAGATCGCGCGGGCGGCCTCGACGTCGAGCCCCATCTGGGCGACGAGCGCGTCGACGGAGTCGAAGCGCTTCTCTCCGCGCAGCCGCTTGAGGAACTCGAGCTGCAGGCGGCTGCCGTAGAGGTCGCCCGAGAAGTCCAGCAGGTAGGCCTCGATGAGCTCCCCGCGGCCGGTGACGAACGTCGGCCGCACGCCGATGCTGACGGCGGCGGGAACCGTCTCCCCCGCGCTCGTCGTCGCGCGCGCCGCGTACACCCCGTGGCCGGGCGTCACGAAGGCCGCGTCGGGCACGAGGTTCGCCGTCGGATAGCCCAGCTCGCGGCCGCGCTCGTCGCCGTGGACGACCTCGCCGGCGAGCGTGAACGGGTCGCCGAGCAGGCGGCCGGCATACTCCAGCGCACCGCCGAGCACGAGGCCGCGGATGTGGCTGGAGGAGACGATCTCGCCGTCGATCTCCAGCAGCCGCACGACCCGCGTCGCGAAGCGGTCGTCGGCCTGCAGCAGGTAGGTGTCGCCCTGCGCCCGGTGGCCGAAGCGGAAGTTCTCGCCCACGGCGACGTGCGTCGCGCCGAGCGCGCCGACGAGCACGTCGTCGAGGAACTCCTGAGCCGAGCGCGCCGCGAACTCGGCGTCGAAGGGGATGACGACGAGCTCCTGCACGCCCAGCGAGGCGATGAGCTGCGCCTTGCGCTCGGGGTCGGTCAGCAGGCGCGGCGCGGCGCCGGGCTGGATGACGGCGGTCGGGTGCGGCTGGAAGGTGAGCACGGTGTCGGCGCCGCGGATGACCTCGCGGTGGCCGAGGTGCACGCCGTCGAACGTGCCGACCGCGACGCGCCGCGCGCGCGGCTGGACCTCTGGCAGCGGCGTGGTCCTCACGCGCGGAAGCCTACGACGGGCTTCAGGCCGCCGTCCCGCGGCTCGGCGATCGCGATCGGACCGTCGTCGTCGAGCAGGAGCACCTCGCCGGCCCCCGCCGGCCCCTGGGCGGCGACCGCCGCCCCGTGCCCGGCACGCCGCGCGTCCTCCTGGCCGAGGCGCACGGACGGCAGGATCCCAGCGAGGACCTCTCCGAGCGGGAGGAGCCGCGCCGGGTCGGCGTCGGCGACCTCGAAGGCGCCGATCGCGGTCCGGCGCAGCTGCTCGCAGTAGGCGTCCCCGAGCTCGGCGACGAGCGCGCGCACGTAGGTCCCGGCGGAGCACTCGATCTCGAACGCGGCCCGATCGCCGTCGCGCCAGAGCTGCTCGAAGCGATGCACGACGACCGGGCGCGCCTCGAGCACGACGTCCTCGCCGGCGCGCGCCAGCGCGTACGCGCGGCGGCCGCCGACCTTCACCGCGCTGTAGGCCGGCGGGCGCTGCATGAGCTCGCCGGTCGGCAGCGCGGGCGGGTCGGGCGGCACGTTGCCGGTCACGGTGATCTCGCCCTCCGGGTCGCCGGTGCTCGACAGGCAGCCGAGTCGCGCGATCGTCTCATAGCGCTTGGGCAGCGCCATGAGGTGGCGCTGGATGCGCGTCGCGCGGCCCACGAGAACGAGCAGCAGGCCCGTCGCGAAGGGATCCAGCGTGCCCGCGTGGCCGACGCGGCGGCCGCGATGCTCGCGGCGCACGGCGGCGACGACATCGTGCGACGTCTTGCCGGCCGGCTTGTCGATGAGGAGGATGCCGTCGATGCCGTCAGGCTAGGGCAGCCGCGCGACTCGGACGCGCGGCGTCATGAGGCCGGGTGCCTGCGCGCGGCGTCCGGCCGCCGGGCGGGTCGCGGCCGGCCCGGAGCGCCGGCCCGCGCCCGGTCCGCCGCGCGCTATCCCGCGCCGGCCGGCGGCGGCGGCGGCGCGTCGCGGCGGTCGTCGACCTCGAGCGTCAGCTCGTCGGGCAGGATCCTGACCGACGTGTACTCCACGTCGGTCTGCTCCTCCCAGTGGATGTCCAGCCCGCGGACGACCGGCGGCTGGTAGCCCTCGGGGAAGGTCACGCGGCGCTCGAGGACGAGCTGCCGCGGGTCGTCGCCCTGCTGCTCGGACTTGACGAGCTCCATCATCCAGCCCGCGGTGGGGAACGTCACCCAGCAGTCGACGACGACGACGCCCGGTCCGAGAAGCGCCCTCCAGTCCCTGCACCTGCCGGGCAGAACCTCGCTGTCCGACGCCTCCATCAACGGTCACCTCCTGATCGCGTGTCGCTGCGGCCTGTCCGGAGCGCACTACCCATCGAGCTGCGCGGCCACCTCTTGGCGCAGGAACGAGATGAGCTCGCCGGACGCCATCTCGGTCGCGAAGCCGGCCGCCTGCCGGTGCCCGCCGCCGCTCTGCGCGCGCGCGATGAGCGAGACGTCGACGGCACCGTCGGTCGCGCGCAGAGAGACCTTCGACGCGCCGCGCTTGTCCTCGCACGTCAGCTCGCGCGCGAGCGCGGCGACCTTCGTCCCCTGCAGCGCGCGCAGGTGGTCGATGATGCCCTCGGTGTAGGAGTCCTCGGCACCGGTCTCGGCGAAGTCCTCGCGCGTCAGCCGCGCGACGGTCAGGCGCCCGCCGTCGAAGCGCTGCATGCGGGTGAGGGCGCGCGTGAGCAGCGCGAGCTTGGGCTCCGGCACGCCTTCGTACAGGCGGCGGTACATGTCGTGCACGTCGACGCCGGCCTGGATGAGGTCGGCGGCCATGACGTGTGCCGCCGGACCCGTGTTCTCGTACATGAAGCGGCCGGTGTCCGTCACGAGGCCGACGTAGAGGGCCTCGGCGATCTGCTCGGTCAGCGGCAGATCCAGCGCGTTCATGAGCTCCCAGACGATCTCGGCGGTGCACGACGCGCCCGGGTCGACGTGATTGATCGTGCCGAAGCGGGTGTTGTCGTGATGGTGGTCGATGTTGAGGATCGTCGCCGCGTCGATCTCGATGGCTCGGTCGATGTTGCCGCAGTCCAGGTAGACGACCGTCCGCTGCGCGACGTCGGCGGGAACGTCGGAGACGAGGCCGTCGAACTCGAAGAACGCGTACTCGTAGGGCAGCGGGAACTCGCCGCGCGCGATGAACATGGCCGAGTCCTTGCCGAGCGCGTGCATCGCGCCCTGCATCGCGACGAGCGAGCCGAGCGCGTCGCCGTCGGGGTTCTCGTGCGTGACGAGGAGGAAGCGCTCGCCGTCGCGGAGCGCGCCCAGCACGTCGGCGCGCGTGTCCTCCGTCGTGCCGGCGATGGTCACGTCTCCTGGGCCTCGCGCCGCAGGATCTCCTCCAGATGCATGGCGCGGTCGATCGTGTCGTCGTAGAGGAACTCGAGCGTCGGCGTGCGCTTCAGCCGCAGCTCGCGAGCGATGCGGCGCTGCAACGCGCCGTGGGCGGACTGCAGCCCGGCGAGCGTGGCGGCGCGCTGCGCGTCGTCGCCGAGGACGCTGACGTACACGCGGGCATGGCGGAGGTCTGAAGTGGTCTTGACGCTCGTCATCGTGACGAAACCGATCCTGGGGTCCTGGAGATCCTGCGCGACCGCGTCCGAAAGAACCTGTCTGACGGCCTCGTCGACGCGCCTCATCCGGTCCGCGCTCATCCTAGTCCCAAATGTCCTCGAACGACCTGACCGTGCGCTCGACGCGGCAGCTCTCGGGGAAGCGCTCGAGCAGGAACCGCTCGACCCGGTCGGTCGAGCTCTCGACGAGCCCGATCGAACCTCCGGTGAGCGCCCCCGCGAGCGTGGCGCGCTGCCAGAGGTCCTGGTGGCCGACCTCGGACACCGTGAGCCCCATGCGGCCGTGCAGCTGCGACTTCACCGAGGCGAGGTCCTTGCGCTTGGCCTTCAGCGAGCCGGCCTCGGGGAAGTGCAGATGGACGAGCAGCAGCGCGACGTACGCGTCCTCCTCCACGACCTCAGGCCAGCGCGCGATCGACCTTGCGCGTCTCGTAGACCTCCAGGATGTCGCCCTCCTTGACGTCCTGGAAGTTACGCAGCACGATGCCGCACTCGAAGCCCGCGGCCACCTCGCGCACGTCCTCGCTGACGCGGCGCAGCGAGGCGATCTCGCCGTCGTAGACGATCGTGCCGTCGCGGACGATGCGCGTCTTGGCCCCCCGGGTGATCTTGCCGTCCGTGACGTAGGAGCCGGCGATGATGCCGATCTTCGACGCGCGGAAGATCTGGCGCACCTCGACGTGGCCGAGCGCGTCCTCGACCTCGTCGGGCTCGAGCATGCCCTCCATGGCGGCGCGCAGCTCGTCGAGCACCTTGTAGATGACGGAGTAGTTGCGGACCTCGACGCCCTCGCGCTCGGCGACGGCGCGGGCGTCGCCGACGGGGCGCACGTTGAATCCGATGATGATCGCGTCGGACGCGGCGGCGAGCATGACGTCGGACTCGTTGATGCCGCCGACGCCGCTGCGGATGATGTTCACCGCGACCTCGTCCTGCGGGAGCTTGGCGATCTCGTCCTGCAGCGCCTCGGCGGAGCCGGCGACGTCGGCCTTGACGAGCAGGTTGAGCTCCTTGAGCTCGCCGGCCTGGATCTCCTTGAAGACGTCCTCGAGCGAGCGTTTGCGACCCGAGCGGCGGGCGTGCTGCTCCTGCTTGAGGCGCTGCTCGCGCTCGTGCGCGAGCTGGCGCGCGCGGCGGTCGTTCTCGACGGCGCGGACGTACTCGCCGGCCTCGGGGACGCCGTCGAAGCCGAGCACCTCGATCGGGTCGCCGGGGCGCGCCTCCTTGACGCGCTCGCCGGTGAAGTCGTGCATGGCGCGCACGCGCCCCCAGTTGGCGCCGGCGACGAGCGCGTCGCCGATGCTGAGCGTCCCGCGCTGGATGAGGATCGTGACGACGGGGCCGCGGCCCGGGTCGAGCTTCGACTCCACGACGACGCCGGACGCCGGCGCGCTGGGGTTGGCCTTCAGCTCCTCGACCTCGGCGACGACCTGCAGCGTGTCGAGCAGATCCTCGAGGCCGACCCTCGTCTTGGCGGAGACGTCGACGAACTCCGTCTCGCCGCCCCACTCGACGGGCTGCAGCCCGCGCGTGGTCATCTCGGTGCGCACGCGGGTCGGGTCGGCGCCCTCCTTGTCGATCTTGTTGACGGCGACGACGATCGGCACGTCGGCGGCCTTGGCGTGGTCGATCGCCTCGTCGGTCTGCGGCTTCACGCCGTCGTCGGCGGCCACGACGATGACCGCGATGTCGGTCACGCGGGCGCCTCGGGCGCGCATCGCGGTGAAGGCCTCGTGGCCCGGTGTGTCCAGGAACGTGACGAGCTTCTCGTTGTGGTGCACCTGGTAGGCGCCGATGTGCTGGGTGATGCCGCCGGCCTCGCCGGCGACGACCTCCGTCAGGCGGATCGCGTCCAGCAGCGACGTCTTGCCGTGGTCGACGTGGCCCATGATCGTCACGACCGGCGGGCGCTCGCTGAGGTCCTCGTCGGCGTCCTCGTAGACGGGCTCGGCCTCGACCTCGTCGGCGGCGTGGACGATCTCGACCTCCTTGCCGAACTCCTCGGCGAGCACGCCGACGGCCTCGTCGGAGAGCGTCTGCGTGAGCGTCGCCATCTCGCCGAGCATCATGAGCTTCTTGATGATGTCCGGGACCGGCACGCCCATCGACTCGGCGATGTCCTTGACGGTCGAGCCGGAGTTGATGCGGACGAGGTCGGTGTGCGTCGCGGCGGCCTCGTTGAGCGGGGCGACCGTGTCGTCGTACGTGCCGCGGCGGCGGCGTCCGCGGCGCTGGCGGCGCGGCGGCTGCTGCTGCTGGCCGGGCGTGCGGCGGGAGGCCTGCGAGTCGATGACGACGCGGCGGCGGCCGCCGGGACCGGCGGCGCCGGGCGCGCGCTCGCCGGCCAGCGAGGAGCGCGTCGGACGGTGCTTGGCGGGCTCGCCGTCGCCTGCCGGCGCCGGAGTGGCGGGCTGCTGCTGCTGAGCCTGCGGCTGCTGCGCCGGCGGCTGCGCGGCCGGCGGCGGAGTCGCGGGCCTGCCCGGCTTGGCCGCGGCGGCGGACTGCTCGGCCTGGCGCTTGGCCTGCGCGGCCGCTGCCGCGCGGTCGGAGGCGGCGGGCGGCGCGGGCGGCGCGCGGCGCACGGCCGGCGGCTTCGGGGTCGGCTTGGGCGGCTTGGCCGCGGGCTTGGCGGCCGCGCCGTTCGTCGGCAGCGGGCGGCCCTCGATGGCCGCCTTGGCGGCGTCCTCGTCGACCGCGGAAGCCGGCGCCTTGACCTTGATCCCGGCCTTGCGCAGCTTGTCGAGCACGTCCTGGGCGGACATGTCATGGGTCCTGGCGAGCTCGTGTACGCGGACTTTGGCCATCAGGGTGAGTGTAGAAGGTCGAGGTCCGCCAGGACCGCCCGTCGAAACGAGCGCGAGAACCCGCCGCGCTGCGACGCGCGCCGGGCACAGGCCTCGTCGCAGGCGTACGCGCCGCGTCCCGGACGGCGCTGCTCGGGATCGGCGCGCAGCCGCCCGTCCTCGAGGACGAAGCGTCGCAGGCACTCCTTGGCGGCGCAGGCGCCGCAGCCGACGCAGCGGCGCCGGGGCCCTATGAGGTCTCCTCCGCGACCTCGTCGAGCGCGGCCTCGTCGAGCGCGGCCTCGTCGTCCGCGGCCTCGTCGTCCGCGGCCTCGTCGAGCGCGGCCTCGTCGTCCGCGGCGTCGGCGAGCGCGGCCTCGGCGGACACCTCGTCGAGCGCGTCCTCGGCGGGCACCTCGACGGGCGCGGCGGCGGCCTCCGCCTCGGTCGCGGGAACGTCGTCGGTCGGCTGGCCGGCGAGCGCCTGATGGGAGTCCAGGCCGCAGTAGCGCGAGGCGGGGAGCGCGGCGTTGGGGCAGCGACGGCCGGTCGACATGACGGCGGCGCAGCGGCCCTGCGTCTCCTCCTCCTCGTAGCCGGCCTCCTGCTCCTCTGCGGCGAACTCGGTCTCGGACTTGATGTCGATCCGCCAGCCGGTCAGGCGCGCGGCGAGCCGCGCGTTCTGGCCCTCGCGGCCGATCGCCAGCGAGAGCTGGTCGTCGGGGACGATGACCGTCGCCTGCTTGCCGTCGTCGTCGACGAGGACCTCGCGCACGCGCGCCGGGCTGAGCGCCTTGGCGACGAAGCGGGCGGGCTCGTCGTTGTAGGGGATGATGTCGATCTTCTCGCCGCGCAGCTCGGAGACGACCATCCGCACGCGCGAGCCGCGCGGGCCGACGCAGGCGCCGACCGGGTCGACGCCGTCGGCGTGCGAGACGACCGCGATCTTCGAGCGGTAGCCGGGCTCGCGGGCGACGTTGGCGATCTCGACGAGCCCGTCGGCGATCTCCGGCACCTCGAGCTCGAAGAGCTTCTTGATGAGCTCCGGGTCGCGCCGCGAGACGATGATCGACGGCCCCTTCGTCGACGGCGAGACCTCTTTGATGACGGCCTTGACGCGCTGGGAGTGGTCGTAGCGCTCGCCGTCGACCTGCTCGCTCTTGGGCAGCAGCGCCTCGACGCGCTCGCGCAGCTGCACGAGCGTGTAGCGGCTGTCGGACTGCTGCACGATGCCGGTGATGAGCTCCCCGACGCGGTCGCGGTACTCCTCGAACATCATGTCGCGCTCGGCCTCGCGCAGGCGCTGGAGAATGACCTGCTTGGCGGTCTGCGCGGCGATCCGGCCGAAGTCGCCGGGCGTGACGTCGCGCTCCTCGATCTGGTCCTTGTACTCCTCGAACTTCGCCGGGTCGATCTCCGGGTCGGCGGGCTCGACCATCTCCCCCGTCTCGGGGTCGTAGACGGTGCCCTCGTCGATCGTCTCGACGATGAGGTGCGCCTCCAGGCGCTCGGGGATGATGAGCTCGATGACGCGGAAGTCCGCGGTCTCGGGGTCGAGCGCGACGCGCGCGTACTTCGCGCTGCCGGGCTGCTTCTTGTAGGCCGACAGCAGCGCGTCCTCGAGCGCGAGGTGCAGCTTCTCGACAGGGATCCCCTTCTCCTTGGCAAGGGCGACCATGGCATCAAGGATCTCGCGTGACATATGACTACTCCTCGATGAGGTTGGAACGATGGATCTCGGCGTACGGGATGGCGACGACCCCCGTCTCGGCGGCGATCGTCACCGAGTCCTCCGACGCGCCGACGAGCTCGCCGGTGAAGGATCTGTGGCCGTCGAGGGCGTCGCGGGTGCGCACCCTCGCGCGGCGACCGAGGAAGCGGCTGAAGTGCTGCGGCTTGGAGAGCGGGCGCTCGGTCCCGGGCGAGGAGACCTCCAGCGCGTAGCGCTCCCGGACCTCGGGCAGCGCGCGTGTGACGCGCTCGCAGAGCGCCAGCGTCACGCCGTCGGGATGGTCGATGAACAGACGCACCGTCGAGCCGCCCACGATCTCCGCGAGCAGAACCTCGACATCGGGCTCGCTGGCGGCGAGCCGGGCCTCGATATCCGTCTGGATGGTGCTCACTGAAAACCTCCTCACGGCCATAAAAAAAGCGGGCGAGCGCCCACTTCCGGTACGGCCTCCGGCCCGAAGCCGGAGCGAAAGCTGTGTGGCGAGTCTAGCACCGCCCCCTGGCCCCGACAGGGGGCGCCGGAACCGGCGGGGGCCTACGCCGCGAGGTCGCGGGACCGGTCGCGGTAGAGGCGGTAGTCGTCGCGCTCGGGACGCAGGCAGCAGGCGAGCGCGAGCGGCTTGCGGGCCTCCTGGTGGCGGCCGAGCTGCTGCAGCGAGCGCCCGAGGCAGAAGAGCGCGTAGTCGTTCGTCGGCGCGCGCTCGACGACCGCCTCGAACTCGCCGGCCGCCTCCCGGTAGCGCTGCGCGCCGAACAGCGCGCGCCCCAGCGCCTCGCGGATCGACGTCTTGTCGGGCTCGTGGTCGCGTGCCCGGCGCAGCGGCACGGCGGCGGCATGGAAGTTGCGCTCCTCGAGGAGCCGCATGCCGTTCTGGAAGAGAACGTAGACGTCGTCCGCGGACATCCCCACCGAGGATACGCGGGCCGGCCGGCGGCGTGGACGCTCAGTGCGCTGCGCCGCCCGCGTCCCGCGCGCGGCGCCCGGCCGGCGCCTCCCGGGAGCCGCGGCCCAGGCGCGGCGGCAGCGCCCACCAGGCGCGCAGGCGCCCGCGCCAGCCGAGCCCCGCCCCGAGCCGGCGGCGCAGGTCGCCGCGCTGGGCGCGCGTCGGGCGCGCGTCGCCGTAGCCGTAGCGGGCGTCGGCCAGCGTCTGGACGTAGTCGGCGGCCGCCGGCGCGCCGAGGCGCTCCCCGAGCGCGCGCAGCGTCAGCCCCGGCGCCGGCGGGCGCCCGCTGCGGCGCAGCGCCCGCAGCAGATCGCCGAGCTCCGCGTCGGCGTGGGCGTCGTCCGCCGGGCGCCGGCGCCGGCGCAGCGCCAGCGCCAGCGCGGCGGCGGCCAGACACAGGACGGCGAGACCGCCCGCGGCCAGCAGCGGCGCGCCCGGGCCCCGGCCGGCCGGCTCGGCCGCGGCGGCCGCGCCGGGCGCGTCGGCCTGGGGGCGGGCGCCGAGCGTCCGCTCGCTGCCGCCGCTCGTGGCGGGCGTCGCGGTCTCGGCGGTCAGCAGGTCGGCGACCTGCGAGCGGGCCGGCGAGGCCGCGGGCGTCGGGTCGCGGGTCACCCAGCCGATGCCCGCCACGAAGACCTCGACCCAGGAGTGCGCGTCGATGTCGCGCACGACGTACTCGCGACGGTCCCCGTCCAGGCTGCCCGGCGAGAAGCCGCTCGCGACGCGCGCGGGCACGCCGCCCAGGCGCAGCAGGAGCGCCATCGCGCCCGAGAACTGCTGGCAGAAGCCCGCGCGGTCGCGCAGCAGGAAGTCCGCCAGCGGCGCCTCGCTGGGCGGCGGGGTCTCGGTGTAGGCGAACCCGTCGGCGAGGTGGCGCTCGACGGCGCGCACGTACTCCAGCGGCGTCGCGGCGCCGGCCCGCAGCCGCCGCGCGAGCGCGTAGACCGGGCCGTACGGGGAGGCGTCGAGCGCGGGGCGCGCGTCGGTGCCGGACCCGTCGAGGAGCACCGGCGGGCCCGCCTCGCCCCACCACGGGACGGCGACCGCGGGACCGGTCCGGAGGGGGGCGCCGGGCAGCCCGACGAGCGCGTAGCGGCGCGACAGCCCGGGCGGGACGGCGGCCGGCGCCGCGCGCAGCTGAGCCGCCGTCGGCTGCGGGCTGTAGACGACGGCCCGGTAGGCCTGGCCGCGTCGCAGCGGCGACCCCGTCGTCACGAACGTGCCCGGCGACGGGCTCGTCGCCGTCCGCGGGGACTCGTCGATGGCGAGCGTCGCGCCCGCGCCGACGAACTGCTGCGTGCGCAGGGCGCGCATCGTGACGCGGATCGTCTGCACCCAGCGGCGGTCGTAGACCCGCGTCTCGGCGCGGTCGCGGCCCCGGTCGCCGTCCTGCAGCCAGCGCCGGCCGTCGAAGGCGACGAGGTTGGCGGCCTTCCAGTACGCGCGGCGGTCGGCCCGCACGCGCAGGACCTCGCGCCCGTCGCGGGGCCAGGCGAGCGGGCCGTAGTCGTGGTCCCAGCGGTACGTCGTCGTCGCCGACGGGCTCAGCGACTGCGCGAGCTCCTCGTAGTCCAGCAGCGCGCGCCCGCGGTCGAGCGCGGGCGCGGCGACGACCGCGGCGAGCCCCGCCGCCGCGACGATCGCGACGGCCGGGCCGGCGGCGCGCCGCTCGACGCGCTCCAGCCAGAGGAAGACCGCGAGCAGCAGCGTGAACGCGAGCCCCGCGAGCGACGGCGCCGCGATGTCGTGCTGCATGACGGGCACCGTGTAGAGGGCGCCGAGCGCGACCGCGGCCGCCGCCGGGACGCCGAACGCGCCTCCGCGCCGCGGGACGAACGCCAGCAGCGCGGCGACGGCGACGAGCGCGCAGCCGGAGAGCACGAGCGCGATCCGCGTCCACTCGTCCAGCCCGCTGTACGGGGTGCGGACCGTCGAGACGGCGCCGAAGCCCTGGCCGAGGCCGCCGGCGAGGTCGTCGAGCGCCCGCGGCGCGAGCAGCCGGACGGGCACGCCCGACACGGCGAGCGCGAGCAGCAGCAGGCCGGCGCCGACGAGCAGCGTCGCGGCGATCCGCGCCCGCGCCCGCGCCCGTCGCCGCGCGACGCCGGTCAGCAGCCAGCCGCCGAGGGCCGCCGCGCCGACGCAGCCCAGCAGCGCGCCGGACGCGGCGGGCTCGACCATGTCGGCCCAGGCCAGCGCCGCGAACCCCGCGAGCCCGATGAAGCCGCTGATCCGCGCGACGCGGGCGGGCAGGAGCGCGGTCCGCGGCGCGGCGTCGAGCGGTTGCGCGGACGCTGCGCGGGAGCCGAGCGCGGCGGCGGGTCGCGCGCTCACGACCGGCCCCCTGCCCCGGCGCCGGCCGGCGCGGGGCGCGCGCCTGCCGGCGGGCGCGCTCCGCGCACGTAGCCGCTGCAGCCGGCGACGGCGAACGCGGCGTGCCGCGACGGCAGCGCGCCGGGGACGACGAGCACGCGCGGCGCGCCGTGACCCGGGCCGAACGCGTCGGGCAGCCGGTCGCGCACACGGGCGCTGACGAAGACGATCGGGCCGCTGCGCTGCGCGACGCCCGCCAGGGCGGGCCCGGCGCCGTCGCCGAGCAGCGCCAGGCGCGCATGCAGGCGCGCCCAGCCGGCCAGCGTCTCGCCGAGCTCGACGGGGCGGCGGTCGCCGGGCAGCAGGACGCTGCAGCCGCCGGTCGCAGCCAGCGCGCGAGCCAGCGAGGCCGCCGCGCGGACCGCGGCGTCGAGCGCCTCCTCGCTCGCGCCCTCGCGCGGATCGACGACGACGAGCGGGCTGCTCTGGCTCGCCGAGGCGAGCACCCGCTCCTGGGGCTCGGCGCCGCGCGCGAGCGCCTGCCAGAAGATCCGCGAGGCCGGCGTGCCGGCGCGCAGCGCCCGGATCCCGTCGAGGTCGGTCTCCGCGCCGGCGACGATCCGCGCGCGCCGCAGCGCGTGCGCCGCCTCGCCGCCGCCGCGCGCCGCGACGACCGGCTCGATGCGCGGAAGGACGAGGATCTCGTCGTCGCCCCGGGTCCTTCGCGCGGGCACCTCGCGCACGGCGAGCCCGAGCGGGTCGGCGACGACGACGGTCGGCGGCGCGAGCACGCGGCGCCCGCGGCGGCCGAAGCTCGCCTCGATCCGCACGCGCGCGCCGCGCGGGCCGATCTGCAGCGGCACGGGCGCCGCCAGCAGCGGGTCGGCGAGCCGCGCGGGCGGCAGCGGCAGCGCCCCGGCGCTCACCTCGATCGCGATCGCCAGCGGCGCGTCCTCCGCGACGCGGCGGGCGCCGAGCGTGCGCGTGACGCGCACCTGGCGCGCGGCGAGCGCCACCCAGGCGGCGCTGCCCGCGGCGAGCAGCGCGAGCGTCACGGCGGGCACCCACAGCGGCTCCGTGTCGAAGACGGCCGCCGTCAGCCCGAACGCGATCGCGAGCAGGCCGGTGGCGCGCGCTCGCCGCATCGGGCTACATCGCCGGCGTCGCGGCGACCGCGTCGGCGACGATCCGCTCGCCCGTCGACTCGTAGGCGTCGGGCGCGAGGACGATGCGGTGCGACAGCACGGCGGGCACCATCCGCTGCACGTCGTCGGGCAGCGCGTGGTCGCGGCGGCTCAGGAGGGCGTGGGCCTTGGCCGCGCGCAGCAGCAGCAGCCCCGCCCGCGGGCTGGCCCCGAGCTCGACGCGGGGATCGGCGCGCGTGTGCCCGAGCAGGGCGACGATGTAGCGCCGCAGCGGCTCGGAGGCGCGCACGCGCCCGACGGCGTCCTGCGCGGCGAGCAGGGCCGCGGCCGCCGCGACCGGCTCGAGGTCGGCGACGCGATCGCCGGTCTCGTGGGCGGCGAGCATGCTGGCCTCGCCTGCGGGGTCGGGGTAGCCGAGCGACAGGCGCACCATGAAGCGGTCGACCTGCGCCTCCGGGAGCGGGTACGTGCCCTCGTACTCGATCGGGTTCTGCGTCGCGAGGACCGCGAACGGGCGCGCGAGCTCGTGCGTGTGGACGTCGACGGTGACGCGCCGCTCCTGCATGCACTCAAGCAGCCCCGACTGCGTCTTCGGCGAGGCGCGGTTGATCTCGTCGACGAGGACGACGTTGGCGAAGATCGGGCCGGGGCGGAACTCGAAGCGCCCCTCGCGCTGGTTGAAGACGTTCGTCCCGACGACGTCGGCCGGCAGCAGGTCGGCCGTGCACTGGATGCGCGCGAACTCGAGGTCCAGCGAGCGCGCGAGCGCCCGGGCGAGCGTCGTCTTGCCGACGCCCGGCAGGTCCTCGATGAGCACGTGCCCCTCGGCGAGGATGGCGACGACGAGCTGGCGCAGGACGTCGGGCCGCACCTCGGCGGCGCGGGCGACGTTCTCGGTCACGCGCCGCGCGAGCGCGGCGGCCGACTCGATCTCGGCCTCGGTGAGCCGTCGCTCGGTGCCCGTGGGCTCCATCCGGCCCCCATCGTGGCAGCCCGCGGGCACGGGCGCGACAGGTCGCCCCCCCGGTCAGGCCGCGGGCTCGGGCGCCTCGGTGCCCGCGCGCAGCGCGATGACCGCGTCGAGCACGGCGCGCGCGACCTCGGCCTTCGAGGCGAGGGCGACATGCGTCTCGCCGGCGGCGGTGAGGATCGTGACCTCGTTGTCGGGCGCGTCGAAGCCGATGTCGGCGCGCGAGACGTCGTTGACGACGACGGCGTCCACGCGCTTGCGGGCGAGCTTCTCGCGCCCGTAGCGCAGCGCGCCCGCGCCGTGCTCGGCCGCGAAGCCGACGAGCGTCTGGTTCTCGCGGCGAGCCGCGGCGAGCTCGGCGAGGATGTCCGGGGTGCGCTCGAGCTCGACGCGCATGCGCTCCTCGCCGGCCTTCTTGAGCTTGCCGGCGAAGCTGCGCGCCGGGCGGAAGTCGGCGACGGCGGCCGCCATGAGCAGCACGTCGGCGGACTCGAACGCGCTCGCGCACGCCGCATGCAGCTCGGCGGCGGTCTCGACGTCGACGTACTGCGCGCGCGGGTCGCGCTCGAGCGCGACGTTCGCCGCGACGACCGTGACCGCGGCGCCGAGCGCTGCGGCCTCGCTGGCCAGCGCGAAGCCCATCCGCCCGGACGAGCGGTTGCCGACGAAGCGCACGGCGTCGATCGGCTCGCGCGTCCCGCCGGCGGTGACGAGCACGCGCAGCCCGACGAGGTCCGGCAGCGGCGCGGCGGCCGGGAGGCGCGTCAGGGCCTCGATCGCCTCCAGCAGCGCGGCGGGCTCGGGCAGCCGCCCGGCGCCCTCCTCGCCCTTGGAGGCCAGCCGCCCGCTGCCGGGCTCGAGCACGGTCGCGCCGCGGCTGCGCAGCAGCGCGACGTTGGCCTGCGTCGCCGGGTGCGCCCACATGCGGTCGTTCATCGCCGGGGCGACGAGCAGCGGGCAGGCCGCCGCGAGCGCGGCGCTCGTGAGCAGGTTGTCGGCGTGGCCGCCGGCGAGCTTGGAGATCGTGTTCGCCGAGGCCGGCGCGACGACGAGGATGTCGGCGTTGCCGACGAGCTCGAGGTGGCTGAGCGGGTCGTGGTCGGGCGGCGTCTGGCCCGGGAACGCGCCGCGGGCGGGGTCGCGCTCGAACTCGTCGGTCAGGACCGGCGCGCCGGTCAGCGCGGCGAACGAGGCGGTGCCCACGAAGCGCAGGCTCGCCGGCGTCTGGACGACCCGGACGGCGTGGCCGGCGGCCGTCGCCAGGCGCACGAGTTCCAGCGCCTTGTAGGCGGCGATCCCGCCGCTGACGCCGAGCAGGATCCGGGCCATGTCAGCGCATCGGGCCTAGCGGTACTGGTACTTGATCTTCCCGGCGGCAACTTCCTCGAGCGCGATCGTGAGGTAGTTCTTGGAGCCGGTGTCGACCATCGGCGGCGGGAACTCGTCGAACGTCCCCTCGCCGAGGTTGTGGTAGTAGGAGTTGATCTGCCGGGCACGCTTGGCCGCGACGAGAACGGAGGCGTAGTTGGAGTCGACGTTCTCGAGGAGGCGGTCGATGCGGGGAGAGATCATGGCCCTGAGGGTAGCGGCCTAGGCGGCGGCGGTCGTCTCGCGCACGATCGCGACCAGCTCCTCGACGGCGTCCTCGAGGCGGTCGTTGACGACGACGCGCGCGAACTCGTCCTGGGCGGCGAGCTCGGCCTCGGCGGTCTGCAGGCGCGCCTCGACCTGCTCGGGCGCGTCCGTGCCGCGGCCGACGAGGCGCGCGCGCAGGGCGTCCAGCGACGGCGGCGCGATGAAGACCTGGACGGCATCCGGCATCGTCTCGCGCACCTGGCGGGCGCCCTGGACCTCGATCTCCAGCACGACCGGCAGGCCGCCGGCGGCGCGGGTCTGCAGCTCGGCGCGCAAGGTGCCGTAGCGCGCTCCGGCGTACTCGGCGTGCTCGACGAAGTCGCCGGCGCGGACGTGCGCCTCGAACTCCTCCGGCGTCATGAAGTGGTAGTCGGCGCCCTGCGTCTCGCCGGTCCGCGGGCGGCGGGTCGTGGCCGAGACGGAGAGCTGCAGCTGCGGCATCCGCGTCAGCAGCGAGCGGATGAGCGTGCCCTTGCCGACCCCCGACGGGCCCGTGATGACGACCGCCGGAGGCACGGCGCCGCAGGCTAGTGGCGCAGGTGCTTGACGAGCTCCGTGCGCTGGCGCTCCGACAGCCCGCCGATCGTCTTGCTCGGCGAGATGCGGCACTGCGTCAGGACCTTGTTGACCTTCACGCGCCCGTACTTCGGCACGGCGAGCAGCATGTCGAAGACCTTCGCCGTGGCGATGTACTCGGGCGGATTCTCCAGCAGACTGTGGATCGAGGTGCGCCCGGCCTTGAGGTCCTTCTTCAGCGTCGCCCGGCGGGTGCGGACGAGGTTCGCTCGGTTCAGCGCGTCAAGACGCTGCGTGAGCGAGCGTTCGGGCGCCGCCGAGTGCTTCGTAGCGGTGTTCTGAGCCGGCGGCATCGACGCGGTCGATCCTTGCATCTTCACCTCGGGGTCGCAAGCGGAATCCGACCTATACCCCCGATTTGACATCGACCTCAGGTCGAGGTTCACGTTGATTTAGACCATTTGGCGGTGTCTTCGGAATTTGCAGGGATTTCAGCTCGGAATCGATGTGTGATCCCGCACAAGGATCGAGGAAGTTCTGAGTGCCCACGGCGACCAGCGTGGCGCCCGCGCGGAGCAGGTCCAGCGCGTGGCTTCCGCGCGCGACACCCCCCATTCCGACGACCGGAATCGAGACCGCGCGGGCGACCGCGGCGACCTGCGCGAGCGCGACGCTGCGGATCGCCGGACCGGACAGGCCGCCGGTGCCGCCGCCCAGCCAGGGGCCGTCCCCGGCGGGGTGCAGCGCCATCGCGCGCAGGGTGTTGATGAGCGACACGGCGTCGGCCCCCTCGCGCTCGGCGGCGACGGCGACCGCCGCGACGTCGGCGGTGTTCGGCGTGAGCTTGACGATGAGCGGCTTGGCCGTCAGCGGCCGGACCGCGCGCACGAGCGACGCCAGCGAGGCGGGGTCCGCGCCGATGTCGAGCCCCGTCCTGACGTTCGGACAGGAGACGTTGAGCTCGATCGCGGCGATCTCGCCGCGCGCGCCGACCGCCTCGACGAGCTCGGCGACCTCGGCCTCCGTGGAGCCCATGACGTTCGTGATGAGCGGCACGGGCAGCTCGGCGAGCTGCGGCAGGTCGTGCTCGAGGTAGCCGGCCAGGCCGCGGTTGGGCAGCCCGATCGAGTTGATCATCCCGGCCGCGGTCTCCCACAGCCGCGGCGGCGGGTTGCCGGCGCGCGGCGCGAGCGTGATCGTCTTGGAGACGAAGGCGCTGAAGGGGAACGCGTGCAGCAGCGCGTCGCCGAAGGCCCGCCGCGCGGCGATGGCGTCGAACGTGCCCGAGCCGTTGACGATCGGGCCGGAGAGCGTCAGTCCGCAGAACTCGGTCAATGTGCCGACACCTCCTCGAGGCGGTCGGCGTCGATGACCGGACCGTCGACGCAGACGCGCGCGTAGCCGCCGCCGCGCAGCGCGACGACGCAGCCGTAGCAGGCGCCGAAGCCGCAGGCCATCCCGGCCTCGAGCGCGAGCTGCGCCGGGACCTCGCGCCGCTCGCAGAGCGCGCGGACGGCCTCGAGCATCGCGGGCGGCCCGCAGGCGTAGACGACGGCGTGCGGGTCGCGGTCGAGCTCGGCGGCGAGCAGGTCGGTGACGAGGCCGTGATGACCGATCGAGCCGTCGTCGGTGGCCACCATGACCGCGGCGTCCTCGACGAGCTCGGCCCCGGCGGCGTGCAGCGCGTCGCGAAAGCCGAGCACGGCGCTCGCGCGGCCGCCGAGCGCGGTCGCCCACGCGGCGAGCGGCGGCACTCCGACGCCGCCGCCGGCGAGCAGTGCCCGGCGGCCGTCCCCCGGCGCGCGGAAGCCCTCGCCGAGCGGCCCCGTGAGCCAGAGCCCGTCGCCCGCCTCCAGCTCCGCCAGCCGGCGCGTGCCCGGGCCGACCTGCTCGAGCATGAAGCTCAGCGTGCCATCGGCTGCGCGCAGGAAGGAGAAGGCGCGCGGCAGGTAGGGCCGCTCGTCCTCCCCGGCGCCCCAGCGCTCGGCCGCCGCGAGCATGTAGAACTGGCCCGCCGCGGGCGGCGGGGCGCCGAAGTCGGCCGCCTCCAGGACGCGATAGGCGCCCACGTCGCGCGCCGCGGTGACCGGCACGCGGCGGCGCCCGAGCGGCGCGACCGGCCTCATCCCACCCGCGAGCGGTTGCGGTGCAGCTCCTGCAGCGAGAGCACCTTCGGCTCGCCGTTGCGCGCGGCCGAGATCGCGCGGACCGCCGCGTGGCCGCCGGAGACCGTCGTGATGCAGGCGATGCCGCGCGCGACGGCGGCGCGGCGGATCTCCCAGCCGTCGGCGCGCGCGCCCGAGCCCGTCGGGGTGTTGATGACGAGGTCGATCTCCCCCGCCTCGATGCGGTCGACGACGTTCGGCGACCCCTCGCCGACCTTCTTGAGCACGTCGTCGACGCGGGCGCCCATGCCGCGGATCGCCTGCGCGGTGCCCGCGGTGGCGACGATCCGGAAGCCGAGGTCCTCCAGGCGCGACGCCATCGCGTACGCCCCGGGCTTGTCGCCGTCGGTGACCGTGATGAAGACGGTGCCCTCGTTCGGCAGGCGCGCGCCGGCGGCGGCCTGCGCCTTGGCGAACGCGGTCGGGAAGTCGCGCGCGATGCCCATGACCTCGCCCGTCGAGCGCATCTCGGGGCTCAGCAGGGCGTCGGACCCCGTGAAGCGGTCGAACGGCAGCACGGCCTCCTTGACGGCGACGTGGTCGGTGGGCATCGCCTCGTCGGGCAGGCCGAGCTCCTCGATGCGCTCGCCGAGCATGAGCCGGCAGGCCATCTTCGCCAGCGGGACGCCGATCGCCTTGGAGACGAACGGGACGGTCCGCGAGGCGCGCGGGTTGGCCTCGATGACGAACAGGCGCCCGTCGAGCGTGACGGCGTACTGGATGTTGATGAGGCCCACCGTGTCGAGCCCGAGCGCGATGCCGCGCGTGTGCGAGCGGATCTCGTCGAGCATCTCGGGGCCCAGCGAGTGCGGCGGCAGCGCGCACGCGCTGTCGCCGGAGTGGATTCCCGCCTCCTCGACGTGCTGCATGATGCCGCCGATCCAGACGCGCTCGCCGTCGCAGAGCGCGTCGACGTCGACCTCGATCGCGTTCTCGAGGAAGCGGTCGAGGAAGATCTCGCGCTCGCGCCCGTTGCCGGTCCGGGCGAGGTAGTCGGCGAGGTCGTCGGGCGAGTAGACGATCTCCATCGCGCGTCCCCCGAGCACGTAGCTGGGGCGGACGAGCAGCGGGAAGCCGACGCGCTCGCTGGCCTGCAGCGCCTCCGGCACGCCGTGCGCCGTCGCGTAGGGCGGGGCCTCGAAGCCCAGCCGCTCGAGCAGCGCGCCGAAGCGCCCGCGGTCCTCGGCGAGGTCGATGGCGTCGACGCTCGTGCCGAGGATCGGCACGCCCGCCTCCTGCAGCCCGGCGGCGAGCTTGAGCGGCGTCTGGCCGCCGAACTGGACGATGACGCCCTCGGGGCGCTCGATGTCGACGACCCCCAGGACGTCCTCGATCGTCAGCGGCTCGAAGTACAGCCGGTCGGACGTGTCGTAGTCCGTCGAGACGGTCTCGGGGTTGCAGTTGACCATGACCGCGTCGCGCCCGGAGGCGCGCACCGTCATCGCCGCGTGCACGCAGCAGTAGTCGAACTCGATCCCCTGACCGATCCGGTTCGGGCCGGCGCCGAGGATGACGACGCTGGGCCGGTCGCCGCGGCGGACCTCGTGGCGCACCCTCGCGTCGCCGTCCAGGCGCGGCGGATGGGGCTCCCAGGAGGAGTAGAAGTACGGCGTCTCGGCGGCGAACTCGGCGGCGCACGTGTCGACGGCCTTGTACGTGCGCTCGCCGGCGAACGGCGCCTCGGGGTCCGCGGCGAGCTGCGCGAGCTCGCGCAGGAACCACAGGTCGATGCTCGTGCGGCGGTGCGCCTCCTCCGGCGAAGCGCCGGCGCGGAAGGCGGCCAGCAGCACGTCGTAGCGATCGGGGCCGGGCATCTCCAGGCGCGTGAGCAGGTCCTCGAGCGGGCCGCCGGTCGGCGGGATCGAGTCCAGCTCGCGGCTGCGCATCGCCTTGGCGAAGGCCTGCTGGAACGTGCGCCCGATCGCCATCGACTCGCCGACGGACTTCATGTGCGTGCTCAGACGCTCGTCGACGCCGGAGAACTTCTCGAACGCGAAGCGCGGGATCTTCACGACGACGTAGTCGATCGTCGGCTCGAACGACGCCGGCGTGGCGCGCGTGATGTCGTTGTCGATCTCCTCCAGCGCGTAGCCGACCGCCAGCCGCGCGGCGATCTTCGCGATCGGGAAGCCGGTCGCCTTGGAGGCCAGCGCGCTCGAGCGCGACACGCGCGGGTTCATCTCGATGACCATGATGTCCTCGGTCTCGGGATTGACCGCGAACTGGACGTTCGAGCCGCCGGTCTCGACGCCGACCGCGCGCATGACGACGAAGGCCTGGTCGCGCAGCTTCTGGTAGAGGCGGTCGGTGAGCGTCTGCTGCGGGGCGACCGTGACGCTGTCGCCCGTGTGGACGCCCATCGGGTCGATGTTCTCGATCGAGCAGACGATGACGCAGTTGTCGTTGTGGTCGCGCATGACCTCGAGCTCGAACTCGCCCCAGCCCAGGACGGACTCGTCGAGCAGGATCTGGCCGATCGGCGACGCGTCGATGCCGCCGCGCACGATCTCGCGAAACTCCTCCGGCGTGCGCGCGATCCCGCCGCCGCGCCCGCCGAGCGTGTACGCCGGGCGGACGATGATCGGCAGGCCGATGTCGATCATCGCGTCCTCGGCCTCGGCGAGCGTCGTCGCGATCGCGCTGCGCGGCATCTGCAGGCCCGCACGCTCCATCGTCGTGCGGAACTGGTCGCGGTCCTCGGCGCGGCAGATCGCGTCGTAGTTGGCGCCGATGAGCTCGACGCCGTGCTCGGCGAGCGTGCCGTTCTCGTGCAGCTCCTTGGCGAGGTTCAGCGCCGTCTGGCCGCCGAGCGTGGGCAGCAGCGCGTCGGGCTTCTCGCGCGCGATGACCTGCGCGACCGGGCCGGCGAGCAGCGGCTCGACGTACGTCGCGTCGGCGAACTCCGGGTCGGTCATGATCGTCGCCGGGTTGGAGTTGACGAGCACGACCTCGTAGCCCTCCTCCTTGAGGACCTTGCAGGCCTGCACGCCGGAGTAGTCGAACTCCGCCGCCTGGCCGATGACGATCGGCCCCGAGCCGAGGATGAGGATGCGCTGCAGGTCGTCGCGGCGCGGCATCAGGCCGCCGCCCTGATCTGCTCGAGGAAGCGGTCGAAGAGGTAGAGGCTGTCGTTGGGCCCGGGCCCGGCCTCCGGGTGGTACTGGACGGTGGCGCCGGCGACGTCGAGCAGCGTGAGCCCCTCGACCGTGCGGTCGTAGAGGTTGATGTGGCTGAGCTGCGCGGCGCCGAAGTCCGTCTCCCAGCGCACCGGCTCGTCGCCGGCGATCGTGCGCTCGCCGCCCGGCCCGAGAACCGCGAAGCCGTGGTTCTGGGAGGTGATCTCGATCCCGCCGGTCTGCAGGTCCTTGACGGGATGGTTGCCGCCGCGGTGGCCGAAGGGCAGCTTGAACGTCTCCAGCCCGACAGCGCGGCACAGCAGCTGGTGGCCGAGGCAGATGCCGAACACCGGCCTGCGGCCGACGAGCGCGCGCAGCGTGTCGACGACGTGGTCCAGGGCGGCGGGGTCGCCCGGCCCGTTGGCGAGGAAGATCGCGTCGGGGTCGCCGGCGAGCAGCTCGTCGGGACCCGCCGTGCACGGGTGCAGCTCGACGACCGCGCCGCGCTGGACGAGGTGGCGGACGATCGAGCTCTTGATGCCGGTGTCGATCGCGGCGATCCGCGGTCCGTCGCCCGCGCCGTGGACGGTCATCGCCGCCGGCGTGACGACGCGCGCGAAGTCGGCGCCCGCCATCGGCGGCTCGGCGGCGACGAGCTCGCGCGCCTGCGCCTCGGGCGTCTCGGCGCCGAACACCCCGCCGCGCATCGAGCCCGCCTCTCGGATGTGGCGCACGAGCGCCCGCGTGTCGACCTCGCTGATCGCGGGGATCCCGCAGTCGGCCAGCCAGTCCAGCCAGCCGCGCTCGCAGGTCGGGGCGTCCTCGGTGTTCGTCGCCCCGCGCATGACGACGGCGCGCGCCCAGACGCGGTCGGACTCCATCGCCTCCTCGCTGACGCCGTAGTTGCCGATGTGCGGGTACGTGAACGTGAGGACCTGGCCGGCGAAGCTCGGGTCGGTGACGGACTCCTGGTAGCCCGACATGCCCGTCGTGAAGACGACCTCGCCGGTGGCGGCGCTGTCGCGTCCGGTCGCGCCGGCGGCGACGCCGTCGAAGCGCGAGCCGTCCTCGAGCAGGACGTAGGCGGACGCGGTCACGAGCCGCCCCCGGTCACGCTGAGGATCGTCGATCGCTCGCGGTAGGCGACGGCGCCGGCGGCGACCGTCAGCAGCACCCGGCCGCGCAGCGTGCGGCCGGCGAAGCAGCAGTTGTCCGAGCGGCTCTCGTAGCCGCTCTCCCCGACGACCCACTCCGCCGACAGGTCGACGAGGACGAGGTTCGCGGGCTCGCCGGCCGCGATCCGCGGCACGAAGAGGTCCAGCAGCCCGAAGCCCGCCGTGAGCTTCTCGACGACGAGGGCGAGCTCGAGGTGGCCGGGCACGACGAGGTCGGTGTGCACGGCGGCGAACGCGGTCTCCAGCCCGGTCGTGCCCATCGGCGCGCGCTCGAAGGGCACCTCCTTCTCGTCGTGCGCGTGCGGCGCGTGGTCGGTCGCGATGCAGTCGATGACGCCGTCGCGCAGCCCCGCGATGAGCGCCTGGCGGTCGTCCTCGCCGCGCAGCGGCGGGTTCATCTTGCGGCGCGTGTCGAGGCCGCGCACGTCCTCGTCGGTCATCGTGAGGTGATGCGGGCTGGCCTCGCAGGTGACGGCGACGCCGCGCGCCTTGGCGGCGGCGATGATCTCGACCGACTCGCGCGCCGAGAGGTGCTGGATGTGGATCCGCGCGCCCTCGTACTCGGCGAGCGCGCAGTCGCGGGCGATCATCGTCGACTCGCTGACGCTCGGGATCCCGGCCACGCCGAGCATCGCGCTGACGTCGCCCTCGTGCATCGCGCCGGCGCCCGACAGCGCCGGGTCCTCCTCGTGCAGCGCGAGCACCCCGCCGCAGAGGCGCTGGTACTGCAGCGCCCTGCGGAAGACGCCCGCGTCGGCGACGGGCCGCCCGTCGTCGGTGAAGCCGGCGGCGCCGAGCGCGCGCAGCTCGGCCATCTCGGTCAGCTCGAGACCCTCGAGGCCGCGCGTGATCGCCGGCATGAAGCCGACCGGCACGCGCGCCTCGCGCGCGGCGGCGTCCAGCAGCGCGCCGAGCAGCGGCCCGCTGTCGACGACCGGCGCCGTGTTCGGCATCGCGATGACCGCGCAGTAGCCGCCGGCGGCCGCGGCGCGGGTGCCGGTCTCGAGGTCCTCCTTGTGCTCCTGGCCGGGCGTGCGCAGGTGCACGTGCGGGTCGACGAAGGCCGGGAACAGATGGCGTCCCTCCCCGTCGACGACCTCCGCCCCGGCGGGCGCGCTCAGCGTCCCGGCGGGGGCGATCTCGGCGATCTCGCCCGCGCGGACGAGGACGTCGTGCGGGCCGTCGAGGTCGCTGCGCGGGTCGAGCGCGTGGACGCCGCGCAGCAGCAGCTCGGCCGGGCGCGCCGGCGCGCTGACGAGGCGCACGCCTGCGCCGGCGCCGGGGCGCGGTGGCTCGTGCGGCGTCATGCGAGCTGCGGCTCGGTCGGGCGCGGGGCGCCGCGCTCGTCGCGCGCCCCGGCGAGGACCTCGTAGAGCACCGCCATCCGCACGACGACGCCGGCCTTGACCTGCATCGTGATGACGGCCTGCGGCGAGTCGACGACCTCGCCCGACAGCTCGACGCCGCGGTTGACCGGGCCGGGGTGCATGAGCACCTGGCGCGGCCCGAGGCGCCGGCCGTTGATCTGGTAGTTGGCGGCGTACTCGCGCAGGCTCGGGACGAAGTTCTGGTCCATGCGCTCGCGCTGCATCCGCAGCGCGTAGACGACGTCGGCCTCGCGCAGGTCGTCGAGGTCGTAGCGCACCGCGCAGCCGAGCGCCTCGATCCCGCGCGGGATGAGCGTCGGCGGGCCGCAGACGGTGACGTCGGCGCCCATCGCGCGGAAGGCGAGGATGTTCGAGCGCGCGACCCGCGAATGGGCCACGTCTCCGACGATCCAGATGTTGCGCCCCTCCAGCGAGCCGAGCTTCTGGCGCAGCGTGTAGACGTCGAGCAGGGCCTGGGTGGGGTGCTCGTGCTTGCCGTCGCCGGCGTTGACGATCGCCGCCGTCGTCCAGCCCGCGACGAGGTGGGCGGCGCCCGCGTAGGGCGTGCGGATGACGATCGCGTCGGGCGAGTGCGCGGTCAGCGTCAGCACGGTGTCCTTCAGCGACTCGCCCTTCTCGACGCTCGAGCCGCTGGCGGCGAAGTTCACGACGTCGGCGCTCAGCCGCTTGGCGGCGAGCTCGAAGGACGAGCGCGTGCGCGTCGAGGCCTCGTAGAAGAGGTTCAGCACGGTCCGGCCGCGCAGCGCCGGGACCTTCTTGATGTCGCGGTGCGAGACCTCCTCGAAGGCCGCCGCGCGGTCGAGGATGCGCTCGATGTCCTCGCGCGTGAGGTCGGCGATCGACAGCAGGTGCCTCATGCGTGCGCCACCTCCTCGTGCTCGGCGATCGTGACGCTGTCCTCGCCGTCGAGCTCGCGGACGCGGACGAAGACGCGCTCGCCGCGCGCGGTCGGGAGGTTCTTGCCGACGTAGTCGGGCCGGAAGGGCAGCTCGCGGTGGCCGCGGTCGGCGAGCACGGCGAGTTGCACGCGCGCCGGCCGGCCGTAGTCGAAGAGCGCCTCGATCGCCGCGCGCACCGTGCGCCCGGTGAAGAGGACGTCGTCGACGATGACGATCGTGCGCTCGTCGACGTCGAAGTCCAGCTCGGTCGCGTGGACGACGGGCGAGCCGCCGCGCATCGTGACGTCATCGCGGTAGAAGGCGATGTCGAGCGTGCCGAGCGGCACGTCGACGTCGTGCAGCTCGCGCAGGAGGACCTGCAGGCGGGCGGCGAGCACGGCGCCCCGGCGGTGGATGCCGGCGAGCGCGAGCCGCCCCGCGTCGCCGCCGTTCTCGACGATCTCGTGGGCGATGCGGGTGAGCATTCGCCGCATGTCGTCGCCGTCGAGGACGACCTTGGGGTCTGGCACGGGTTCCGTCCTTCCTGGCCTCACGGGACCGGGTTGAAGGAGCTGATGCATCGAGCCTAGCAGCGGTCCCGGCGCGGGCCCGCCGCGGCTCACGCCAGCGCGGCGACCGTGACGACCGTGTGGACCGTCGAGTAGTCGAAGCCGTTGTAGAAGTGCAGCGCCGCGTCCGGGCGGATCGCGGTCGAGACGACCCAGCTCGTCCCGGATCCGCCGCCCGAGAGCTGCGCGACCGCGCTCGCCGCCGACGCCTTGAGCTCGTTGGAGAGGCTGATCCCGACCGGCCGCAACGGGCACGACGCGGGCTTCGTGGCCGCCGTCGTCTGGAACATCAGGTTGGATGCCCGCACCGACGAGCAGATCCGCACGCGGTTGGTGTCGTTGTAGGCGAAATAGGCGCCCGTCGACTGGATCGTCACGAGGTACGTGCGCCCGGCGGGCACGGTGACCGTCACGGGCGCGCACTCGCGCCACTCCGCTGCGACCGTGCAGCCCTCGGCGTCGTTCGGCGGGCTGCCGGTGAAGGCCGAGTTCTGCAGCGCGGTCACGAACGCCGCCGGCCCGGTCGCGCCGGCGGGGCCGGTCGGGCCGGCCGGACCCGTCGGGCCCGGTGGGCCGGCCGGTCCCGTAGGTCCGATCGGCCCTGCGGGCCCGGTCCCGCCCGTCGCCCCCGCGGGGCCCTGCGGGCCCGCTGCGCCCCGCTCGCCCGCCGGTCCGGCCGCGCCCCGGTCGCCCGCCGGTCCGGCCGGGCCGAGCGGGCCCAGCGGCCCGGCCGGGCCCGCCGGTCCGGCGGCGCCGGCGGGGCCCGGGGGCAGTTGGCCGGCCCGGAAGTCGGCGGCCAGCAGCGAGCGGTCGCGGATGTCTCGACCCGTGAGGTCGTTGTCGCGGATGTCGCGCGATCGCAGAGAGTTGTCGCGGACCTGCGCGCTGCCGATCGAGCCCGTCGCGACGGCGTAGGAGCTTCCGCCGAGCAGGATGAACAGGCACAGCGACGAGACGACGTTGGCGTAGGTCAGCTGCGGGCGTCGCTTGAGGAACATCGTCATCCTTCCGTGATCGTTCGTTCTACTCCGGATCTCAGCGGATCGCGACGGGCAGCATAGAGACACGGCGTCGCCTTGCGGACTTTTCTCACGGGGGCGCGAGCGGCGCCCGCGTGCCGCCGCAGGGATCGGTCCCGCGGACTCGGCGCCCGCGCGCCGCGGCCGGCTCCTAGGCCCGCGAGCCCTGGGCCTCGGGCCGGCGCGGCGCGCGGCGCGCAGCCGGCTCCCAGCGGACGAGCTCGGGCTCGCCCCGCTCGGCGAGCGGGATCTCGATCGTGTCGAAGTCGCGCGGGACGACCGTGTCGGGGAAGACCTCGCGCGCCTCGTCGCGGATCTCGTGCCCCGCGTAGCGCGAGGACAGGTGGGTGAGCGCGAGCAGCCGGACCTCGGCGTCGGCGGCGACCTGCGCGGCCTGCCGCGCGGTGCTGTGCCCGGTCGCCGCGGCGCGCTCGGCATCCTCGTGGGCGAACGTCGCCTCGTGCACGAGGACGTCGGCGCGGTGCGCCGCGACGACGACGGCGTCCGTCGGCGCGGTGTCGCCGGTGACGACGACCTTGCGACCGGGGCGGGCGGGGCCCACGACCTGCTCGGGGCTCACGCCCGCGACCGTCTCGCCGCGCTGCAGGCGCCCGAAGTCCGGGCCCGGCGCGACGCCGAGCCGCTCGGCGAGCTCGGCGTCGAAGCGCCCGGGGCGGGCGTCCTCGACGAGCGCGTAGCCGAACGCCGCCCCGCGATGGCGGACGCTGAACGCGACGATCTCGAGATCGCCGCGGCGGACCGCCTCGCCGGCCTCGAGGTCGCGGATCGACAGGCCGTAGCGCGGGCGGCCGAAGACCGGCCGCATGCGCTCCAGCAGCGCCGCGGTCCCCGGGGGGCCGTGCACGGTGAGCGGCTTGTCGCGGTCGCGCAGCTCGAAGGACTTCAGCATGCCCGGCAGGCCGAGCCAGTGGTCGGCGTGCAGATGGGTCAGGAAGACGTCGGTCAGGTCGGCGAGGCCGACCGAGCGCACCAGCTGGCGCTGGGTTCCCTCGCCGCAGTCGACGAGGATCCGCTCGGCTCCACGCCGGACGAGCAGCGCCGGCAGCCCGCGCCCCGCGGAGGGCACGGAGCCGGCCGTTCCGGCGAAGAAAAGCGACAGATCCATTGCGGCGAGCGTACCGCCAGCCCGGTAGGTTCTCCGGTGACAGGTTGTGACATCCGTTGCTAGGAGGTCTGTGATGATGAAGGAGTTCCGTGAGTTCCTGCTGCGAGGAAGCCTGGTGGAACTTGCCGTGGCGGTCGTCATCGGCACCGCCTTCGGGGTGGTCATCGCGGCCCTCGTCAAGGACCTCATCACGCCGCTCATCGGCGCCTTCGGCGGTCAACCCGATTTCTCGGCACTGACGTTCACCATCAACGGGAGCAAGTTCCTCTACGGGGACTTCATCAACGCGTTGCTGGCGTTCGTCATCGTCGCGGCGGCGATCTTCTTCTTCGTCATCAAACCGGTGAACGCGCTCATGGCGCGGCGCAAGACCGAGATGGCCACCGACGAGGAGACGCGGACCTGCCCCGAGTGCCTGTCCGACATCCCGGCCGCCGCCAAGCGGTGCGCCTTCTGCACGTCGCCGGTGTCGGCCCCGCTGGGCACCGCCTGAGCCGCGCGCGCCCCGCGCCCGGACGGGGCGCGGGGCGTTGTAGCCTGCGTCCCCACGCGCCCGTAGCTCAGTGGATAGAGCGCTCGCCTCCGGAGCGAGAGGTCGCAGGTTCAAATCCTGCCGGGCGCGCTGGCGCCCGCCCGGGATCCGTAGACCGGCTCGCCCCGCGTCGCCCGGCGGTACGGTCGATGGACCGACCCCCGCAAAGGAGACAGGATGCTCCGCGGGATCGCAAGACGCCTCACGTACGCCAACGTCGTGGCGAGCATGGCGCTGTTCGTCGCCCTCGGGGGCATCAGCTACGCGGCGATACAGCTGCCCCGCAACAGCGTGGGCGCCTCGCAGATCAAGAAGAACGCGGTCCGCAGTTCGGAGGTCCGCAACAGCTCCCTGCGTGGGAGCGACATCAGGAACAGCTCGCTGACCGGCAGCGACATCAAGAACAGCTCGCTGCGTGGGAGGGACATCAGGAACAGCTCGCTGACCGGCAGCGACATCAGAAACGGCTCGCTCACCGACAGCGACATCAGGAACGGCTCGCTGAGCGCCGAAGACTTCAGCGGCTCGGTGCGGGGCCCGCGGGGACCGGCGGGTCCTCGGGGAGCGCAGGGACCCAAGGGTGACGCGGGGGCGCCCGCCGCGGCGGCCTGGGCTCGGATCGGCTTTGCCGGCGGCGTCCCGTCGGTCCTCGCCGGCAGCGGCGCCATCACCGTCGTGGACGGCCTCGTCGGGAGCGTGGACGTCGTGTTCCCGGCACCCGTCACGGGAGACGGCTGCGCGTTCGCGCTCACCGTCGACAGCATCGCCCACGGATTCGTGCGCAAGTCCAGCACGCTCGGCGCGAACACGATCCGCGTCGAGATGGCCGACACCGGGGCGTTGGCGGCGGACGTCCCATTCGACATCGCGGCCTTCTGCTGACGTTCGCCGCCGCGCTCGCGTAGCCGGCGCGGGCGCCGCGATCCACCCGGGCGACCCGCGCGCCTTCCGCGCGCCCGAGGACGTGGCGCGGCGGAGTCCTCCGCCGGGCGCGGCGCGGGCCGCCATGCTTCACGCTAGGCGCCGGTGAGTCCAGCACTGCCCTCCCAATCTCCGATCGCGGCGCCGGCCGACGCCCCTCGCCCCGGCGCGAGGGAGCCCGGCCCGCAGGCGGTCGCCGCCGCCGAGCGCTCGCCGCGCATCGTTCTGCTCGTCCTGCTCGCGGCGTCCGCGGGCGCCATCCACGCCAAGGCGTTCGTCGAGCACGCCGGCCACTACTGGCTGTTCGGCGTCTTCTTCGCGGTGTTGGCCTACGCCCAGGTCGGGTGGGCGATCTGGGTCTACCGCCATCCGCGTGAGGTGCGCTGGCTGCGCCCGGTGGCCGTCGGGAGCCTCGCGGTCATCGGCGTCTGGGTGCTGTCGCGCACCGCCGGCCTGCCGATCGGTCCCTGGGCCGGGCGCGCCGAGCCCGTCCGCGCCGCCGATGCCGCCGCGTCGCTGAACGAGCTCGTGCTCGCCGGTGTCATCCTCGCGATGCTGCACCCACGCGGGCGTCTCGCCGCCCGGCTGGCCTGGCTGGACGGCGCGAACTGCCAGCGCGTCGGCACGATGCTGTTCGCGTTCAGCCTGCTCGGGATGCTGTTCGGAAGCCACTCGCACGCCGAGACTCCCTGACTTGCGGGCCGCGCCGCGCGCGCCGCGGCGCGCCGTCGCCCGGCGCGGGCCGAGCGCGGGCTGGCCGCGTGACCCTCGGGGTGGACGCTTTGCATTCCGGGGTATAGCCTCGGTGGCGGTATGGGGCGTGGCACGCAAGCCGGCCGCGGGAGCTCGCCACCAGGTGGCACGGGCGGCCTCCTCGCATGGCTCGCTTGCCTTGCCATCGTGCTCGTCTCGGCGCTCGTCGCCGCGGGCGCCGGCGCCCAGGACTACCCGCTTCCCCCGCCTCCTCCGCCGCCGCCGGCCCCGAAGCCTCCGCCTCCGCCGGCCCCTCCACCTCCCCCGGCGCCTCCGGCGCCAGCCCCAGCCCCCGCCCCGGCTCCGCGGCCGCCCGCCTCGTCTCCCTCGCGACCCGCGCGCAGCGGCCCGCTGCCGCGCCTGCGGCCCTTCCCCGTCGTGCGCATCGCCGGGTACACGACGCGGCGCGGCGCGAGGGTCAGGCGGCTGACCGTCCGCGCGCGGCCCGGGGTGACGATCGTCAGCCGCTGCGTCGGCCACCGGCGCTACTGCCCGTATCGCAAGCGCACGATGCGCCTGCGCGGCAAGGCCGGACGGACGCGGACGGTTCACGTGCGCGGCTTCGAGCGCGTGTTCCGGTCCGGCGTGCTGCTGCGCATCTACGTCGCCAAGTCCGGCCGGACCGGCAAGTTCGCGAGCTTCAGGATCCGCCGCCATCGCGCTCCGCGGCGCAACGACGGCTGCGTGGCCGGCCCCCGGCTGCGGCCCGTGAAGTGCCCGCGCCGCTGACGGACGCGCGAGAGCTCAGCCGGAGTCGTCGAACGTCGTCTTCGGGGGCGGCGCAGGCGGCGGCGGTGGACGACGCTGCGGCGCGGCGGGTGGCGGCGGCGGGGCCGGCGGCCTGACGACCGCGGGCGGCCGAGGCGCGGCCGGCGGCGTCTGCGCCCGTGCCGGCGCAGGTTTGCGCTGGGCTCTGGCCCGTGCTCGCGCGCGCCGGGCCGCCCGGCGCGCCCGGATCTTGCGCAGCGCCGCCTGATAGCGCGCCGAGCGCCGCGCACGCTCGCGACGGACCTGCGCGCGCCGCTGCGCCGCGCGCTGCTCGCGCGCCGACGGCGGGCGAGCCGCCGGGGCCACGGTCACCGTCGCGACGGGTGCGGCCGCCGACGTCGTGAGCGTCGGTTCGTCGGTGGTCGCGGTCGTGGTGGCGGGACTTCCCGCGCGGTCGGGCTCGTCGGCCACGAGCGGCACGGCGATGGCCATGGCCACGGCGACGACGACGATGACGAGGCTGATGATGTCCTTGCGGCTCACGAGGTCACGCACCGGCGACAGTAGCTGCGATGCTCAGCGCAGGCGTACATGGCACACAGGATTTCACTCCCTGGCGAACCGGATCCCGGTACATCGTGAGGAGGGGGCTCCTCGCCCTTGCCGGGGGCTGCGCCGCCGCGGCCTTCGCGGCGGTTTCGCCGGCCGCCGCGCAGCAGGTCCGACCCCCGGTCCCCCGGGCCCACCCCGGCCCGCCGCAGCCGCCGGCCCCTCAGGCGCCTGCGGCCCTTCAGGCGCCTGCGGCCCCTCAGCCGCCCCTCCTGCGGGGGCCGGCGGTGCGCGCCGTCGGCGTCGCGATCCCGCTTCGCGTCCGCGCCGCGCCGGCGGGCGGGCCGGTCGAGCTGCAGCGCCTCTTCGGCGGGCGCTGGGCGACGATCAAGACCGCGCGCGCGGATGCCCGCGGCGCGCTCTCGCTGGCGTACCGCCCGACGAACGTGCGGCCGCGCTATCGCCTGCGGGTCGCGGCCGCGGGCCGCGCCTCGGTGCCGATCACCGTGCGCTCGCGACTCGTGAGCCTCGCGGCGTTCGGCGATGCGAACTTCGGCGACGGCGTCCTCGCGGTCATGGACCGGCTCGGCCCGCGCCACCCCTGGAGCGGCGTGGCGGGGGTCCTGCGCTCGGCGGACATCGCGTTCGGCAACCTCGAGTGCGCGGTCTCCGGGCGGGGCGCGCCCGTGCCGAAGGAGTTCAACTTCCGCGGCCGGCCGGACCATCTCGCCGCCGCCGTGCGCTACGCGGGCCTCGATGTCCTCAACCTCGCCAACAACCATGCCGGCGACTTCGGGAGTCTCGCCCTGCTCGACACGCTGCGCGCCGTGCGCCGCGCCGGCGCGGTGCCGGTCGGCGCCGGCGCGTCGCTCGCCGGCGCGCGCCGCCCCCGCGTCGTTCGGCGGCTGGGCCTGCGCGTCGCGTTCGTCGGCTTCTCGGACATCGGGCCGGCGTCGTTCTTCGCGTCGCCGGGACGGCCTGGCACGTCGAGCGCGACCGTCCCCGCGATCGTCGCGAGCGTCGCGGCCGCTCGCCGCTCGGCCGACGTCGTCGTCGCCACGTTCCACTGGGGCGTCGAGCGCTCGATGTCGGAGGACGCGCGCCAGCGCGGGCTCGCGCAGGCCGCGGTGGGCGCCGGCGCGAGCGCCGTGATCGGAGCCCACCCGCACGTGCTGCAGCCCGTCCGCCGGCTCCCCGGGCGCCGGCTCGTCGCCTACAGCCTCGGCAACTTCGTCTGGGCGGCGGGCTCCCCCGCCTCGGCGCGCACCGCGATCCTGCGCCTGTCGCTCAGCGCGCGCGGCGTCGAGCGCGCCCGGCTGCTTCCCGCGGTCATCGAGGCGACGCGCCCGCGGTTGCTGCGTCCCTAGGTGCTACGGCGCGGTTCGCCGTTCTTGACGACCGGCTGCTCCCGGCGGACACGGACGGATCGGGAGCAAGTCGGGAGCAGGGCGTCTGCGGCCGATACGAGGAGGTCGGGCAGGCTCGGGTCGATGACCGACGACCGGACAACCGAAACCGGACGACCGACGACCGACGACCGAGGTACCGACGACCGAAACCGGACGACCGACGACCGACGACGACAGCGCGGCTGCAGCCCGATCACTGCTACTTCTCGGCCAACGAAGGACTGGTCGCCGGGCATTCGCTTCGCGATGCCGTGCGCGCGAACCGCCGCGAGCGCGGACGGCGCCGGCCGCCGCCAGCACGCCTGCGGGAGGGGTCTTGCGCGAAGCGTCCCGTGGTGGGACGCAATTCGCATGTCCCCCGGCGTGAGGGGCTGGCCCCCGGGGGTCTTGCGCGAAGCGTCCCGTGGTGGGACGCAATTCGCATGACCCCGGCTTGGCGGGCTGGCCCCGGGGGGTCTTGCGCGAAGCGTCCCGTGGTGGGACGCAACCCGCGCGAGCCCCCTCGATCGCGCGCCCGCGACCAGTCACCCCCGGCCGGCGAAGAAGTCGAGCAGGTGCTCGGCGACCGCCTCGGGGCACTCCTCGGCCGGGAAGTGGCCGCACTCGGCGAGGTACTCGATGCGCACGTCGTCGGCGTGGTCGACGATGTCCTTGAACATGCCGGGCTTGAAGAACGGGTCGCCGAGGCCGTGCAGCCACAGCGTCGGCGTCGTCAGGCGGCGGCCGGCGTACCGGCCGCGCACCCAGCGCGGGTACTCGTAGAGCAGGAAGGTCCGGTACAGCTGCGCGGCCGCCCGGGCTCGCGCGGGATCGTCGAAGCGCGGCGCGAACTCGTCGCGGTAGGCCGGCAGCACGGCGTCGGGCTGCGTCGCGATCGAGCCGAGGACCTTGCCGACGACGCGCGGCGACGCGTGGATCAGGCGCCCGAGGCCGGGGCTCGCGAGCAGCCCCTGGTAGGCCATCGCGCCGAGCTGCTTGGGGATCCCCTTCAGCGTCAGCGTCGGCCACACGTGGCCGGTGTTCGTCGGCACGAAGCGCCCCACGCGGCCGGTGTGGTTCAGGCAGACGAGGAAGCCGATCACGCCGCCCCAGTCGTGGCCGACGAGGTCGGCGCGCTCGATCTCCAGCGCGTCGAGCACCCCCGCGACGTCGTCGGCGAGCTCCTCCTTGCGATAGCCGCGCCGCGTCGCCTCGCTCCAGCCGAAGCCGCGCAGGTCCAGCGCGAGCACGCGGTGCCGGACGGCGAGCAGCGGCATGAGCTCGCGCCACGTCCACCAGTGCTGCGGCCAGCCGTGCAGCAGGAGGACGGGCGGGCCGGCGCCGAGCTCGGCGACGTGCAGCCGGGCGCCCCGCACGTCGAGGTAGCGGTGCTCGACGCCCTCGAGCGCGGGCAGGTCGGCGTAGCTCACGACCCGCAACCTACATGGGCGTGCAAGCGGCGCGGGCGCCTCGGCGGCGGACCCGCGGCGGCGGCTCGCAGGCGGCCTGCGGCGGTGGCCTGCGGCGGCGGCTGCTCGCAGGCGGCCCGCGGCGGCAGCCTGCCGCGGCGGCGGCCCGCAGCCTCAGCCCGCCCGGCTCAGGCGCGGCGCTTGCGCTCCTCGAGCGTGGCGCGGATGTGGTCCATCGCGCTGCCGACCCGCTTGAGGTCCCAGTGCGACAGCGTGATGAGCCGCATCGGCGTCGTCGCGATGACCGAGGCGGTGCGCAGGCGCTTCTCGAGCACCGCGATCTCGCCGAAGAACTCGCCCGGGCCGAGGTCGGCGATCTTCTCGCCCCCGCGGACGACCTCCGCGTTGCCCTCCTCGATCGCCATGAACTCGTAGGCGTAGTCGCCCTCCTTGACGAGGTGCTTGCCCACCGGGACGGAGGACTCGATGGCGAACGTCGCGATCCCCTTCAGCGTCTTGTCGTCGAGCGAGGCGAACACCGGTATCGCCCGCAGGCGTTCTGGATCCATGGCGAGCCAATCTAGCCGAGCGAGGGCACCTCCTGCACGATCGACTGCACGCCGGCGAACAGATCGCCGTGCTCGGCGTGGCGCTCGACGACCTGGCGCGCCTCGAAGACGAGCAGTTCGGGATCGCCGGCGTCGAGGCACGCGCGCACCTCGTCCCAGGTCACGGGCGTGGACGCCGTCGCGCGCTCGCGGGCCCGCAGCGAGTACACGCAGACCGTCGTCTTGTGCTCGTCGTTCTGGCTGTGGTCGATGAAGACCTTGCCCGCGCGCGCGTCCTTGCTCATGCGCGCGACGACGAGCTCGGGCTCGGAGGCCTCCAGCAGCTCGGCGACGGCGCGCGCGAAGCCCTTCGTCTGCGCGTAGGTCGCTCCGGGCGAGTTCAGCGGCACGTAGATCTGCAGGCCCTTGGAGCCCGACGTCTTGGCGAACGCCTGCAGGCCGAGGTTCTCGAACATGCCCTGCAGCCACAGCCCGACGCGGCAGCACTCGACGATCGTCGCGGGCGGCCCCGGGTCGAGGTCGAAGACCATCGTCGCCGGCCGGTCCTGGGCGTCGGCGAGGTGCATCGAGGTGTGCAGCTCCAGCGCCGCGAGGTTCGCCAGCCAGACGAGCGTGGGCAGGTCCTCGCAGACGCAGAAGTCGACCGTCTTCTTCGAGAGGTGCACGGCCGCGGTGGCGACCCAGTCGGGGCGGTGCGACGGGCACTGCTTCTCGAAGAAGCTCTTGCCGTCGATCCCGTTGGGGAAGCGAACGCGCGTCAGCGGCCGGCCGGCGAGGTGCGGCAGGATCGCCGGGGCGATCGCGACGTAGTAGTCGATGACGTCGCGCTTCGTCAGGCCGGGCACGGGATACAGGACCTTGTCGAGGTTCGTCACCTTCAGCGTGCGCCGCTCGACGCGCACCTCCAGGCCGTCGCGCACCGGCGTGCCCGCGTCGAGAAACGCCGCCGCCGGCGCCTCCTCGCGCAGCCCCTTGTAGGACGGGTGGCGCAGCATGCCGTCCGCCGTCCACTCCGTGAACTCGACCTCGGCGACGCGCGTGGGCTGCACCCAGACCGCGTCGCGCGGCGGCGCCGGCCCGCCCTGGAAGGGCGAGTCGGGGCGCTCCTCGAGCGTCGCCGCCAGCCGGGTGAGCTCGGCGTCGGTGAAGCCGGTGCCGACGCGGCCCGCGTAGCGCAGGCGCCCGTCCTCGGGCACGCCGACGAGCAGCGCGCCGATCCGCTCGCGGCGGCGCCCCTCCCCCGCCAGCCACCCGCCGACGACGACGTCCTCGCGGCGCACGTTCTTGACCTTCAGCCAGCAGGGCGAGCGGCGGCCGGGCAGGTACGGGCTGTCCAGGCGCTTGGCGACGACGCCCTCCAGGCCGCTCGCGCGGCTCGCCTCGAGCACCGCGGCGCCGTCGCCGACGACGTGGTCGGGCGTCTGCCAGCGCGGGCCCTGCAGGCCGAGCGCGGCGAGCCGCTCGCGGCGCTCCTCGTAGGGCAGGTCGGTGAGCGCGTGGCCGTCGAGCCAGAGCAGGTCGAAGATGAGCAGGGCGACCGGGCAGTCCTTCGCGCGGCGCCGCGCGGCGCTCTCGGATGACACGTGCATCCGGCTCTGCAGGCGCCCGAAGCTCGGCTTGCCGTCCTCGCCGAAGGCGACGATCTCCCCGTCGAGGATCGCGCGGTGCGAGCTCAGCGCGCGGTTGAGCGCGCGCAGCTCGGGATAGGCCGCCGTGATGTCGTTGTGGTTGCGGCTCTCCAGGCGCAGCCGCCCCGGCTCGGAGTAGACGATCGCGCGCACGCCGTCCCACTTGATCTCGTAGGCCCAGCGCGCGTCGTCGGGCGGCAGGCCCTTGGCGGCCTTGGCGAGCATCGGCGCGATCCGCTCGGGCATCGGCCCGCGCCCGGGGTCCTCGGGCGGATCCATGCGGTGGATCATCCAGTCCTTGCCGGGTGGCTCGCCCTTGCGCTTCTTGAGCGGAAAGAGCCCGTAGCGGCCGCGCAGGCGCTCGCCGTGGAAGGTCACCTCGACCTTGTCGTCGCCGAACTCGTGGGTCTCGTAGGTGCCGCGGTCCCAGATCCGCATGCTGCCGGCGCCGTACTCCCCCTTGGGGATGTCGCCCTCGAACTCGAGGTACTCCAGCGGGTGGTCCTCCGTGCGCACGGCGAGGCGGTTGTCGTGCGGGTCCTCGGGGATCGCGTTGGGGATGGCCCACGAGGCGGCGACGCCGTCGTGCTCGAGGCGCAGGTCCCAGTGCAGGCGCGTGGCGTGGTGCTCCTGGACGACGAAGCGCCTCCCGCCCGCCGCGCCGCCGCCCGCGGGGTCTCCCGCGGGCTCCGGCGACCGGCGCGGGTCGCGCTTGCGCCGGTACTCCTCGAGGCGGTCGGACGCCATGCCCACAGTCTGGCGCGTGGCCGGCGCGACGCGGGGCGCCGCCCGCGGCCGGCGCCAAGGCGGGCGCCGTCCGCGGCGGGCGCCAAGGCGGGCGCCGCCGGGGTCAGGCGTGCGCCGGCTCGGAGTCCGCGGGCTGCCACATCGCGGGCGGCGTCACGGCGCGCACGAAGCCGTCGATGTGGGCGATGAGCCCGTAGAGCACGTCGCAGTAGACGCTCGGGCGGTCGTAGTCGACGCCGTCGAAGCGGTGCGGCTGGTAGCCGCCCCGGCAGACGGAGAAGACCGGGCAGCCGCGGCACGTCTCGCAGGCGTCGGGGAACCCGTCGCGTGTCGCCTCGAGGTAGGCGTCGAAGCTGTGCTCCTCGACGTTCAGCCCCGTGGCGACCTCGTCCTCGCCGCCGAGCCGAAGCACGTCGAGCAGCTGGTAGCTGCCGTCGCTCTCGAGGACCATCATGCCCCACAGGTCGCCGCCGAAGGCGTCGAGCCGGCTGCGCCGGCCGAAGATGCCCTTCATGATCTCCTCGAAGAGGCGGATCCGGAACCCGGGGTCCGAGCAGGCGATCCACGCGTCGAAGGCGGCGCACAGGTAGGCGAGCAGCGCGTCGTGGTCGCCGCCACCGGGCAGGTGGGCCGGCGCGGAGACGTGGTTGGCGTCGGGCAGCAGCAGGTCGAGGCTCTCGATCCCGAGCTCGTGGAACCAGCGCACGACGCGCGCGCCGTCCGTCGAGGGGTCGACGACCGCGAGCGCGCCGCCGAAGAGCGCCGATCGCCGCTCCACCGACAGGCGCAGCGCGCGCTCCACCGCCGCGGAGCTCGGCCGGCCGCCGTGCGAGACGCGGAAGCGGTCGTGGATCTCCGGCGGCCCGTCGCTGGAGATCGACCAGCAGACGCCGTGGCGCTCGAAGAGCTCGCACCACTCGTCGTCGAGCAGCGTGCCGTTGGTCTGGATGCAGCACGAGGCGCGCTCGAAGCCGAGCTCGCCGCGCACGTCGCCGAGCAGGGCGTCGAAGGCCGGCTTGCCGAGCAGCAGCGGCTCGCCGCCGTGGAACTCGAGCGTCACGATCGCGTTCGGCCGCGCCGAGAGGTACTCGGCGCAGCGCTGTACGAGCTTCTCGCGCAGCACGGGCGCGAGCCTGGCCGGCCGCCGGCGCCAGCTCTGATCGGCGCCGGAGTACATGTAGCAGTACGCGCAGTCGAGGTTGCAGCGCTCCGCCACCTTGACGATGACCTGCATGTTGTCCGACATCGCGGGAGATCCTTCCGCAGACGTTTGCCCTTCCTGGCTCGCGCCGGCGGGGCGGGTGCCCCGCCGGGAGCGCCGGCCCTAGAAGGGGCCCGACCCGCTGACCACGACGCGGCTGTGGACGACGTTCTTGTGGTCCGCGGTGCGGCTGAAGCTGCGGCTGTGGCCGCCACCGAGCCGGACGTGGAACGCGGTGTCGATCTCGTCCCCGGCGGCCGCGGCCTCCGCCGCGAGCTGCTTGGCGATCCCGTCGCTGATGCGCTCGATGTTCTCGGCGGTCAGCGCTGCCGCGGTGAACTTGCCGGTGAGCTCGAAGCGCTCCTCGATCTCCTTGTCTGCCATGACGTGTTCCCTTCCTCTCGAACGTTCCTGTTCGGAGCCTCCACGCCTCTTGCTTGTACCACGCCGGTCGGGTCGATTCAACGTCGATGGTCGCGCGCCTTGCCGGCCGGTCGGCTCGGCGCGCGCGGGCCGGCGCACTCGCGGTGCGCCGGCCCGGCGGTCGGCCTACGGCCTGCGATCGAAGGCGAGCGGCCCGGTCAGCGCGACCAGGCAGTGGTTCGCGCCGTTGTCCTCGCACGCGCCCGGCGTCTCCCCGCCGGTCAGCGACGTCGCCGTCGCGACCCCGAGGTCGTCGCCCGCCCAGGCCGTCGAGGCGTAGCGCGGCGACCCGCTCGCGTAGGCGAGCTTCGAGCCGCGCAGGCGATAGCGCACGATCCGGTTGCCCTGGCCGGAGCCGAGGTTCGTGCGCGCCCAGACGAACGCCTCGGGCCGGAAGACGTACGTCGGCCGCGTGATGCCGGCGGCGTTCGCGCCGCCCGACGCCGCGCGGTAGACGAGCCGGTCGCGGCCGGTCGAGACATTGCGCACCCGCACGTGCAGCTCGCGCCACGCCGACGGCACCGACTCGACGTAGGCGATGTGGCGGATGCCGAGCTCGGCGCTCAGGATCGAGCGGCGCCTGACGATCAGGCGGCTGCCGCGCGAGCCGCTCGTCGTGTCGCCGATGCGCAGCTGGTCGAAGCCGCGCTCGCGGCGGATGAACGCGATCTGCCCGCGCTGGATCGTCGGGTCGCGCTCGTCCAGGGTCGGCGAGCTGAGCTTGGAGATCATGCGCTCACGGCCGGTCGCGAGGCTCAGGCGGTAGATGTCGCCGTCGCGGGTGTAGACCGCGTACGTCGAGCCCGAGCGGTTCGTGCCGAGGTCGACGTCGAACGGCCCGCCGCTGCGCGGCGCCACGCCGACCGCCGCGGGCGCGCCCCCGCCGACGGACTTCACGAGGGTGTACGAGTCGGTGGGCGCGTCGTAGCGCGACCACACCACGATGCCCTCCCAGGCCGCGACGCGGGTCGGGGCCTGCTCGGAGGACAGCGTCGTCGAGGCGCCCGCGGCCGTGGCGGCGGGGGCGGCCACCGCGCCGGCGACGGCTGCGGTGGCGAGTGCTGTGCGAAGGATGGACATGCATCCATGCTGCCTCGCGATCCGCCGAGCTCGGGCCCACCCAGGTGGAGGCGTCGCACACCCGGGCGCAGCGCGGGCGGGCGCGCCGCGAGGAGCCGCTCAGCCGCCCGCGACCGCGGGCAGGATCGTCAGCTCGGCGCCGTCGGAGAGCTCGGTCTGCAGCCCCTCGAGGAAGCGGATGTCCTCGCCGCCGAGGTAGACGTTGACGAAGCGCCGCAGGTCGCCGCCCTGGAAGAGGCGGTCGCGCAGCTCGCCGTGGGTCTCGACGACGTGCTCGAGCGCCTCGCCGACCGTCGCGCCCTCGGCCTCGACGGACGTCGCGCCGCCCGCGGCGTCGCGTAGCTGGGTCGGAAGCTTGACGGTGATCGCCATCAGGACCGCATCCTAGACCTGCGCCGCGTCGGCGAACGCGGCCTCGAAGGACTCGATCGTCGGATCGACCTCGTGGGCGGTGAACGAGTCGCGCACCGCGTCGAGCGTCTTCAGCCCGTCGCCGGTGATGACGAGGACGACGCGCTCGCCGGGGCCGATCGCGCCCGCCTCGGCGAGCTTGTGCAGCGTGGCGGTCGTCACGCCGCCGGCGGTCTCGGTGAAGATCCCCGTCGTCTCGGCGAGCAGGCGGATGCCGGCGCGGATCTCGTCGTCGCTGACGGACTCGATCGAGCCGCCCGAGGTGCGCGCGAGGTCCAGCGCGTACGGACCGTCGGCCGGGTTGCCGATCGCCAGCGACTTGGCGATCGTCTGGGGCTTGACGGGCCGGCAGAAGTCCCGGCCGTCGTGGAACGCCGTCGCGACCGGCGAGCAGCCGGTCGCCTGCGCGCCGTTCATCGTCGGGACGTCGCCCTCGATGAGGCCGACGTCGATGAACTCCCGGAAGCCCTTGGCGATCTTCGTGTACAGCGAGCCCGACGCGATCGGCACGACGCAGCGGTCCGGCAGCTCCCAGCCGAGCTGCTCGGCGATCTCGAAGGCGACCGTCTTGGAGCCCTCCGCGTAGTAGGGGCGCATGTTGATGTTCACGAACGCCCAGTTCTCGCGGTCGCCCGACAGCTCGGTGCACAGGCGGTTGACGTCGTCGTAGTTGCCGCGCACCTTGACGAGGTTCGTGCCGTAGACGCCGGTCGCGAGCACCTTCTGCTCCTCGAGGTCGGCCGGGATGAGCACGTAGGAGGCCATCCCGAGGGCCGCGCCGTGCGCGGCGACGGAGTTGGCGAGGTTGCCGGTCGACGCGCACGCCAGCGTGTCGAAGCCGAGCTCGCGGGCGCGGGTTGCGGCGACGGAGACGACGCGGTCCTTGAAGGAGTGCGTCGGGTTGGCCGCGTCGTTCTTGACCCAGACCTCACCGAGGCCGAGGCGCTCGGCGAGCCGGTCGGCGCGGATGAGCGGCGTGCAGCCGGCGGGCAGGCCGGTGCGGGTGCGCGGCTGCGGCCCCTCGAGCGGGAGGAAGTCGTGGTAGCGCCACATGTTCTGCGGGCCGCCCTGGATGCGCCGCCGCACCTCGCCGACGTCGCCGAGCCGCTCGCGGTCGTAGCCGACCTCGAGCGGACCGAAGCACTGCGAGCACACGTAGCGCGCCTCGAGCGGGTACTCGGTGCCGCATTCCCTGCATTTCAGCTGCTTGGCCGCCATGAAACTCCATTCGCCGTCCGGGTCCTGTGGCGAAGGCGCTGGGGCCTTGTGCCACATCTGACAGGAATTGGCACCGTTTCCCGCGTGCTGCGGGTTGGTTGCCGGGGCTTCACAGGGCCTGTCCCTCCACCCCTCTGGATGTGTCCAGCTCTGCGCAGGCACAATATCAACCGTGCCTAACCTTCCCAAGCCACGATTCGGACGCCCGGTGCGCGGTCGCGGGCGCGGCGCCGGCCCCCCGGAGGCCGAGGCCGAGGCCCCGAACGTCGAGACCGTCGAGGCGGAGGGGCTGCGCTGGATCCACATCGAGCGGCCCCGCGCGGCGGACCGCACCTGGCTCGAGGAGCACTTCGAGTTCCACCCGCTCGACTACGAGGACGTCTACTCGCGCAACCAGCGCCCGAAGGTCGACGAGTACGACGACTACCTCTTCGTCGTGCTGCACTTCCCCCGCTACGACAAGGCCGTCGGGCGCCTGAACGCCGCCGAGCTGGACATCTTCGTGGGCCCGGACTTCGTCATCACGCTGCCCAACGAGCCCATCCAGCCCCTGGAGTACCTCTTCGAGCGCTGCCGCACGCGTGACGACATCCGCGAGTCGCTCTTCACGAAGGGCCCGGGCTACCTGCTCTACAAGATCGTCGACGACTGCGTGGACGCGTCCTTTCCGATGCTCGCGAAGATGGGCAACAAGCTCGAGGTGCTCGAGGACGAGATCTGGGAGGGCCGCTCGGGCGAGATCGTGCGCGACATCTCCAACGTCAAGCAGGAGATCATCAACTTCCGCAAGATCGTCCGCCCGCAGCGGACCGCGCTGCAGGACCTCGAACGCACGAAGCGCTACATCCCCGAGGGCCTGGACATCTACTTCGACGACATCAACGACGCGTCGGAGCGCATCTGGGACATGCTCGAGAACTTCAAGGAGGTCGTCGAGGGCCTGGAGTCCACGAACGAGTCGGTCCTCTCGCACCGCGTCAACGACATCCTCAAGGCGCTGACGGCGATCAGCGTCGTCGTCCTGCCGCTGACGCTCATCGCGAGCATCTGGGGCATGAACGTCGGCGTCCCGGGCCAGGGATCGATCCACGCGTTCTGGATCGTCGTCGGGCTCATGGTCGCGCTGCTCGCCGGCATGCTCCTGTTCTTCCGCAACCGCGGCTGGCTCTAGGCTCCCGGCCGTGACGATCGATCAGCTCGAACGGCTCGCGGAGTCCGCCGGGCTCGACGCCCCCGCCGTGCGCAAGCGGATGCTCGTCGTCGCCAACCCCTACGCGACGACGATGTCGGCGCGGCTGCGCAACCTCGTCGTGGCCGCGCTGCACGGGCGCTACGAGGTCGAGGCGATCGACACGCAGGCCCGCGGGCATGCCACCGACCTCTGCCGCGAGGCGGCGCGCGAGGGCTATGACGTCGTCGTCTCCTTCGGCGGCGACGGGACCGTCAACGAGGTCGCCAACGGCCTCGCCGGCTGCGACACCCCGCTGACCTGCCTGCCCGGCGGCGCGACGAACGTGCTGTGCAAGATGCTCGGGATCCCGGGCGACATCGTCGACGCGACGGAGCACCTGCTCGCGATGGCCGACGACTGGCGCCCGCGGCGGATCGACCTCGGCACCGCCAACGGCCGCGCGTTCACGTACTCCAGCGGCTTCGGCCTGGACGCGAGCGTCGTCAAGCGCATCGAGGCGTCGCCGGGGCTCAAGCGCCACCGGCTGCGCGAGTACTTCTTCGTCTACGCCGCGGTCGAGACCGTCCTGCGCCACTACGTCGTGCGACCGCCGCGGATGGATGTCCACGTCGACGGCCGCGTCGAGCGGGCGATCACGACGCTCGTGCAGAACGGCGAGCAGTTCACGTACCTCGACGACAAGCCGATCTACATCGCCGAGGGCGCGGCGCTCGACAGCGGCACGCTCGCCGGCGTCGCGCTGCGCGGGGTCAGGCCGCACGACATCCCCGGGATCGCGCTGCGCCTGCTGTCCTCCAAGCGCTCGATCGTGGGCCACCGCCAGATCCTCGACTTCCGCGACGCGGCCGAGCTGCGCTGCGTGTCCGCCGACGGGCGCCCGATCCCGCTGCACGTCGACGGCGACCACCTCGGCGACGTCACCGAGGCGGTCTTCGGCGTGCGGCCCGGCGCGCTCGGCGTCGTCTCCTGACCCATCCGGGCGACGCTTCGGATTTCGCCTGACGCCCACGCCGACCGGCCACGAAAAAGCATGATCGCGACCGTCTGCAAGCGGGTATCGGTGTTCGCTGGAGGGTCAGGTGGCCAGGAAGGCCCACCCGGCCTCGCGGTATCTGACGTATGACGGGAGACGGTGATGGTGACGGACAGAGGTGGGGCGCCGGCGGCCGGACACTCGGCCACCGGGGAGCGCGGAGCGCTGCTGACGCGCATCCAGGACGAGCTCGCGACGACGCACGCGACACGAGCACGAAGATGCCCCTGCTGCGGCCGGCCGATCCGGGCCGGACAGCGCACGACGACGATCTACGGCACGACCGTGCACGTGCTCTGCTCGGGTTCGCGGGCTTCCGCGCGCCGGGCGGGCTCGTAGCGCGAGCGGATCGTCGCGACGCACGGACGCGGCGAGCGCGAGGCTCACCGGGACCGGGACCAGGGCGCGGCTCGCCGCGCGGGCGGCGGCGTGCTCGGGCCCGGCTCTCGTGCCGGCGAGGTTGATTTCCGGCCGACGCGGGGAGAGTGTCGGGATGACATGGGATCGTCGCCTGTCGGAACGGCAGGCGCGCGCCCAGAAAGGAGCACCGATGGCCCCCGCCTCGCCGGATGACGGTCGGTCGCTCGCCGGGTTGCCCGCTCGCCATCGGGAGGCAGCCAGCGACGACGACATCATGCGTGACGTCAAAGCCGGATCCGCCTCCGCGTTCGAGGTCCTGTACGACCGCTACGGAGCCCACGCGTTCCGGGTGGCGCGATCGGTCTGTCGCGATGACGGGCGCGCGCAGGAAGCCGTCCAGGAGGCGTTCTGCTCGATCTGGAGGACCCGCACCGCGTATCGCCGCGAGGACGGCGGGTGCGCGCCGTGGCTGCTGACGATCGTGCGCTGCAGGGCGATCGACGTCGCCCGGCGTCACGGGCGCCACAGCGCTCTTCGCGCCGCCGAGCAGCACGTGCTCGGCGTGCCGGCACCGCTGTGCGTCGCCGAGCGCGTGGAGGAGTACGCGCGGCGCGACGAGCTTCGCGCGCTGGTCGCCGCGCTCCCCGAGGCGCAGCAGGTGGCCGTCACGCTGGCGTTCTACGGCGAGCTCACGCACGTGGAGATCGCCGAGCAGCTCGGCGTTCCGCTCGGGACCGTCAAGGGCCGCGTGCGCCTCGGCCTGCAGCGCCTGCGCGGCGACGCGGCCGGCGTCGGCGGATGAGGCGCCGGGAGCCGCTCAGGCGCCGGCGCCCGGCGTGACGCGGTAGGCGTCGAACACCGAGTCGATGTTGCGCAGGCGGCTGATCGCCGCCTTGAGGACCTGCAGGTCGCCGACCTCGACGACGAACCAGTTCTGCACCATGGGGTGCGAGACGACGCAGCGCGCCTCGAGGATGTTGATGCCCGCCTCGGCGAACGTGCGCGAGAGGTCCTCGAGCAGGCGGTGGCGATCCCAGGCGTCGACCTGCAGCTCGACCTTGAACGAGGTCTCGTGGTCGCCCTCCCAGTGCACCTCGGTGAAGCGCTCGGGATCCTTGCGCAGCGCGACGGCGTTCGGGCAGTCCTCGCGGTGGATCGTGATCCCCCGGCCGAGCGAGATGTAGCCGACGATCGGGTCGCCGGGAACCGGGCGGCAGCACTTCGCCAGGCGCAGCATGACGTCGCTGACGCCCTCGACGGTGATGCCGTACTGCTTGGAGGTGCTCGTCGGCTGGCGGCGCTGGCGGCGCGTGGAGAGCAGGTCCTCGGCCATCGTGCGCGTCGCGCCCTCGGCGGCCTCGCCCTGCTTGAGGCGCTGCATGAGCTTGTTGACGACGACCTTGGCCGAGATCTTCGCGCCGCCGAGCGCGATGTAGAAGTCGTCGGCCTTCTTGAAGCCCATCTCGCGGATGACGTCGGCCAGCAGCGGCGAGGAGACGATCTTCTGCGCCGGCAGCCCCTGCTTCTTGAGCTGCTCATGGAGGATGTCGCGGCCCGCGTGCTCGGTGTCGTCGCGCGACTCGGCCTTGAACCACTGCTTGATCTTGTTGCGCGCGCGCGTCGTGCGCACGACCGCCAGCCAGTCGCGCGAGGGGCCGCGCTCGCGGTTGGACGTCATGACCTCGACGATGTCGCCGGACTTCAGCTCGTAGTGCAGCGGCACGAGCTTGCCGTTGACCTTCGCGCCGACGCAGCGGTGGCCGACGTCGGTGTGCACCTCGTAGGCGAAGTCCAGCGGCGTGGCGCCCGCCGACAGCGACTTGACCTCGCCCTTGGGCGTGAAGACGTAGACCTCGTCCTCGATGAGGTCGACGCGCAGCGCGTCCATGAACTCCTTGGGATCGGAGGTCTCCTGCTGCCACTCGAGCATCGAGCGCAGCCAGTTGAGCTTCGCGTCGCCGTCGGAGGCCGGCCCGGCGGACTGCGCCCTGCCGTCGCCGCCCGCCTTGTAGATCCAGTGCGCGGCGACCCCGAACTCCGCCATGTCCTGCATCTCGCGTGTGCGGATCTGGATCTCCAGCGGCAGTCCCTCGGGCCCGATGACCGTCGTGTGCAGCGACTGGTACATGTTGAACTTCGGCATCGCGATGAAGTCCTTGAAGCGCCCCGGCAGCGGCTTCCAGAGCGAGTGCACGACGCCCACCGCGCCGTAGCAGTCCTTGACCGAGTCGACGATGACGCGCATCGCCGTGAGGTCGTAGATCTCGTTGAACTCGCGCCCCTTCTTCGTCATCTTCGAGTAGATGGAGTAGAAGTGCTTGGCGCGGCCGGAGATCGTCGCCTCGATGCCGAGCGCCTCGAGCTCGCGGCGCAGGTAGGTGCCGGCCTTGTCGACGTACTGCTCGCGCTCGTCGCGCTGCTGGTTGACGAGGCCCTTGATCTCCTGGAACTTGCGCGGGTGCAGGGAGGCGAAGGCGAGGTCCTCGAGCTCCCACTTGATGGCGTGGATGCCCAGCCGGTGCGCGATCGGCGCGTAGATCTCCAGGGTCTCCTTGGCCTTGTCGATCTGCTTCTGCTTGGGCATCGCGCCGATCGTGCGCATGTTGTGCAGGCGGTCGGCGAGCTTGATGAGGATGACCCGCACGTCGTTGGCCATCGCGACCATCATCTTGCGGTAGTTCTCGGCCTGCGCCTCGTCGCGCGACTGGAACGTGATGCCGGTCAGCTTCGTGACGCCGTCGACGAGGTTGGCGACCTCGTCTCCGAACACGTTGCGCACCTCGGCCAGCGAGGCCGAGGTGTCCTCGACGGTGTCGTGCAGCAGCGCGGCGCACAGCGTCTCGGTGTCCAGGCGCATGCCGGCGCAGATCTTCGCCACGCCGACGGGATGCACGATGAACTCCTCGCCGGAGCGGCGGCGCTGGTCGGCGTGGTGCTCACAGGCGAAGACGAACGCCGACTCGACCTGCTTGCGATCGATCTTGACCGCCGACGCCTCGGCGTGCTCCTCGACGATCGCGAAGATGTCCGACAGCAGCCCGCGCTCGAGCGTGGTGAGATCGGCGCGGTCGACGGAGGGGTGGTGGCCCGCGGTGACCGCGTCGACCGGGGCGCGGCGCGTGTCGTCGAGGACGCGCTGGCGCGCCGGGGCCCTCACGCCGCCTTTGCTGTCACCTCGCTCAGGAATCTCCGACCGTCCTCATATCGCTGCTGATATGCCCGGAATGCTGCCGACTGCTCGAGCGCGGTGCGCTGCGCAGGCGGGACCGTCAGGGCCCTGCGATTCGGGTCGAGGCTGACGAGCCGGAGCTCCGCGAGGACCCTGAGGACGCGGCCGGCCAGTGCCGCCGGCCGGGGCGTCGTCGCGTCGCCGCGAAGCAGCTGCCCGAGCTCCTCACCCTCCGCTCCGCCCGCCGCCCTCAGAGCGCGGTACGTCGCGGTGAGGGGAGCACGCAGTGCGTACTCCCGCTCGTGTATCTGCTCTGCGAAGCGTAGCTCAGGCGGGCCCCAGGCCAGGTGCGTGAGCCGGCCGTGGGAGCGCACCGGGCCGGCCGGTGGGTCGAGCAGGACGACGTGCGGCTGCGGCCGCCCGGCGGGACGCGCCGGCGACGGGTCGCGCTCGAGCGCGTCGTGCGAGCACAGCGTGAAGCCGCCGAGGATCGGCTGCAGGTGGGGCAGGCGCAGCACGGCGTCGGCCGCGACGACGAGGACGGGCTCACCGCTGTGCACGAGCGCGGCGATCGTGCCGGCGATGCCGCCGCCGCGACGGTCGCGCACCGGGCCGGCCTGGCCCGGCGCGCCGAGCGCGAGATCGGCGAGCGGGCGCTCGAGCTCGGCGAACGCGGCGGCGAGGTAGTCCTCGGGCTCGCCGGCGAGCACGATCGGCGCCGGCGCCGAGGGGCGCGTGTCGCGCAGCACGAGGCGCGGCTCGACGCTCCCGTTGTACTCGTTGAGCTCGAGCGAGAACGTCGCGTCCTGCAGCTCGTCGCAGTCGACCTTCGACGTGCCGAAGGCGACCGCGCGCGCCGTCGCGCCGCCGGCCGCGACCGTGAAGCGCACGTGCTTGCCGTCCTCCCCCATCGTCCGCGGGTCGCTGCACCGCGCGGCGGGCAGCAGCAGGCAGACGCCGGGGTTGCCGATCCCGAACGGCGCGAGCCGCTCGAGCTCCTCGGCCAGGCCGAGCCCGAGCTCGTCGCCGGCGACGACGGCGTCGACGCGCCGGCGCGGGACGAGGTCGTCGGCCGTGAGCGTCGCGGCCGCGTGCGCCTCGAACGCGTCGCGGAACGCGCTCAGCGAGGCGGCGTCGGCCACCTCGCAGCCGGCCGCCGCCCGGTGGCCGCCGTGGCGGGCCAGGTGCGCGCTCGCCGCGTCGAGCCCGGCGAGCAGGTCGAAGCCGGGGATCGAGCGCCCCGAGCCGGTCCCGCCGCCGGTGGCGGGGTCCACCGCCACGAGGACGGCCGGCCGGTGATGGCGCTCGGCGATCCGCGACGCCACGATGCCGATGACGCCCTTGTGCCACCCCTCGCCGGCGAGGACGTAGGACGCGCGCGGACCGGCCTGGGCGACGAGCGCCTCGGCCTCGAAGAGGATGCGCGTCTCGGCGTGACGGCGCTCGGAGTTCAGCCGGTCCAGCTCGTCGGCGATCTGCCGGGCGCGCTCGGCGTCGGTCGTCAGCAGCAGCTCGAGGCCGGCGTCGGCGCGCTGCATCCGCCCGGCGGCGTTGATCCGCGGCGCCAGCCGGAAGCCGACAGCGCGGGCGTCGATGCGCGACGGGTCGGCGCGCGACACGGCCATCAGCGCGCGCAGGCCCGGACGGGTGGTCGCGGCGAGCGCGCGCAGGCCCTCGCGCACGAGCCGGCGGTTCTCGCCGAGCAGCGGCACGCAGTCGGCGATCGTCGCCAGCGCGACGAGGTCGAGGTCGCGGTCGGCCAGCAGCGGATCGCGGCCGGAGGCGGCCAGCAGCGCCGCGGCGAGCTTGTGGGCGACGCCCGCGGCGCAGAGGTCGGCGCACGGGTAGCCGCAGATCGCCGGGTGGACGATCGGCGCATCCGGCAGCCGGCCGTCGGCGCGCGGGCTGTGATGGTCGGTGACGAGCACGTCGATGCCGGCCGCGCGCGCGGCCGCGACCTCCTCGACGGCCGTGATCGCGCAGTCGGCGGTGATGAGCAGCCGCGTTCCGCGCCGGGCGAGGCGCTCGACGGTCGCGGTCGAGAGGCCGTAGCCGTCCTCGGCGCGGCTGGGCAGAAACCAGTCGACGTCGGCGCCGAGCTCGCGCAGGACCCCGACGAGGATCGCCGTCGAGGTCACGCCGTCGACGTCGTAGTCGCCGTGGATCGTGATCCGGCTGCTGCGCCTGACGTGATCGAGCACGAGCGCGGTCGCCGCGTCGATCCCCGCGAACGCCGACGCGTCGTGGCGCTCGCCGGCGGCCAGCCACGCGCGCGCGGCGGCCGGGTCGCCGAGGCCGCGGCGGACGAGCACCTGCGCCAGGGGATGGCTGACGCCGAGCTGCGCCTCGAGCGCGAGCGCGGCGGCGACGTCGCACGGGTCGATCTGCAGGCGGGCGGGAGGCGCGGGCACGACCGCAGACGCTACGTCGGGCGCCCGACGGAACGCCCGCGGCGCTACCGCAGCGCCGCGACGACCCCGCCGATGAGCACGAGCGAGACCACGGCGGGCACGGCGTAGCCGACGGCGCCGAGCCCCCAGAGCGCCCAGACGATCGCGAGCGGCGCGGCGATCGCGCCCGCCGTGCGGGCCCAGCCGCGCTGCTCGGCGACGGCGCCGACGACGATCCCGGCGAGCGCCACGAGCGCGGCGCAGAAGACGATCATGCCGATGGCGAAGAGGCCGAAGCCGACCGCCAGGCGCGGGCCCTCGCCGCCGCCGAGCATCCCGAAGCCGGACCTGAACACGACCGCGCCGGCGATCGCCGCCGCCCCGCCGAGCGCGCCGGCGATGCCCAGGCGCCGTGGCGTCCAGCCCCGCGGGCTCATCGGCGCGGCCCGCGCGGACGCCCGCGCGGCGGCGGGCACGGCCGACGGCGACGGGGGCCGCACGCGGGGCGCGACCACGATGCGCTTGGAGCCTGCTCCCTCGGCCACGCTGCACGACTACGCGCGGCGGCGCCGAAGTCCTCTCGCCTGCATGGCCGCGCCCGCCCGCGCGCGGGCGGCGGGCGGCGACGGCGAGCGGCGCCCGGGGGTGCTAGACCGCCAGCGGGTCCTCGGCTGCGGCCGCCGCCTCCTGGCGCATGCCCAGCCAGTAGAAGACCCCATAGCCCAGCAGCGCGCCGGGCATGGCCTCCAGGACGGTGACGATGTCCGTCGCGTTCTGGCCGGGGATCGAGAAGCCGTGGATCGCGGCGCCGAAGAGCACCGCGCCGATGACGCAGCCCAGCCACGCGCCGATGATGCCCGCCCAGCAGCGGTCGGGCAGGAAGATCGTGAAATGCCACAGGGCAAGGCCCATCATGGTCCATGCGAGCGCGCCCATCAGCGGGGCCTCCCGTGCTTGCCGCGGCGCTTGGCGGCCGCCGAGGAGCGCTTGGACTTCGACTTGTCGGCGGCCCGCCGCGGCATCGTCGTGTCCTCGGGCAGCGCGTCGGCGGCGTCGTCGGGCGCCGGCGCGGGCGGGCGCTTGGGGGCCGGCTTGGGCGGGTCGGCCACCGCGGAGCGCTTCGGCGCCGGATCGGCGTGCAGGTCGCGGACGAGATCGTCGAACTCCTCGCGCGAGACGTTCTCGGGATCGTCGGGCGCGGTCAGGCGCTGGCCGCGCTTGAGCCGGCGCGCCTTCTCCTGCTCGATCTGCTCGCTCGCCGAGCCCGTCGCGTAGGCCGGGACCAGGCCGCCGTGCTCGGCGGCGATGCTCGCGTGGCGGCGGCGGTAGACGGGCTCGCGCTCCTTCCAGGCGGTCAGCACCGGGCCGGCGATGAAGATCGACGAGTACGTGCCGGAGATCGTGCCGACGAGCAGCGCGAAGGCGAACGCCTGCAGCGTCTCGCCGCCGAACAGCAGCAGCGCGAGCACCGGCAGCGCGGTCGAGAACGTCGTCGCGAGGGAGCGGACGATGACCTCGGACATCGAGCGGTTGACGATCTGGGAGAACGCGGCGCGCGGCATGCGCGGCACGTTCTCGCGGATGCGGTCGAAGACGATGATCGTGTCGTAGAGCGAGTAGCCCAGGATGGTCAGCAACGCCGCGACCGTCGCCGTCGTCACCTCCTGGCCGAGGAGCGCATAGACGCCCGCCGTGATGAGGATGTCGTGCATGAGCGCGATGAGCACCGGGACGGCGTACTTGGGCTCGAAGCGCAGCGCGATGTACGCCGAGATGACGAGCAGCGACGCGAGGATCGCGATGACCGCCGAGTTCGCGACGGTCCTGCCGAACGTCGGGCCGATCGACGTCGAGCTCGGCGTGTCGGCGAGGTCGTACTTCTTGGCGACCGCGTCGTAGACCCTCGTGACCTCCAGCGGCCTGAGGTTGTCGGTCTTGATCTGGAACTGGCTGGCGCCCTTGGCTTCCTTGTCGCCCGTGATGCGCTGGATCTTCGCGTCGCCGAGGCCCTCGCCGGCGAGCACGTCGCGCACGGCGTTCTCGTCGACCTTCTCCTTGACGTCGATGTTGATCCGCGTGCCGGACTCGAAGTCGATGCCGAAGTTGATCCCCTTCGAGCCCAGGGCGAGGGCGCAGACGAGCAGGATCACGCCGGAGGCGCTGAAGAACCACTTCGAGTAGCCCATGTAGTCGATCCGCAGCCGGTCGCCCTTGGGCTTGCTGACGCCGAGCGCCGAGGGCCGCGCGAGCAGGCGCGACTTGGCCATCGTGCCGAGGATCGCCTGCGTGGCCAGCACGGCGGTGAACAGCGAGACGATGACGCCCAGGCCGAGCGTCAGCGCGAAGCCCTGGACCCCCGCCGTGGCGAGCACGAAGAGGATGAAGGCGACCATGACGATGACGACGTTGGCGTCGATGATCGCCGTGAGCCCCTTCTTGTAGCCCGTCGCGATGCCGGCGACGATCGAGCGACCGCCGCGGATCTCCTCCTTGACGCGCTCGAAGATGACGATGTTCGCGTCGGCGGCCACCCCCAGCGTGAGGATCAGGCCGGCGATGCCCGGCAGCGTGAGGACGACCGGGATCGCCTTGATGAGCGCGTAGAAGTAGACGCCGTAGACGGCGAGCGCGGCAACGGCGATGACACCGAGCAGGCGGTAGAAGGTCAGCAGGAAGAGCGCGACGACCGCGAAGCCGGCGATGCCCGCGGTGAGGCCCTGGTTGAGCGCCTGCTGGCCGAGCGTCGCGGAGACCTGGGAGCTCGAGATGAGCTCGAGCTGCACGGGCAGCGCGCCGGTCTTCAGGACGTTGGCGAGCTCCTGGGCGGACTGGATCGTGAAGCCGCCCTCGATCTGCGAGCCGTTGCGGGCGTCGATCCCCTCGGGGTTCTGCTGGAAGTCGATGAACGGCGTCGAGACGAGCTCGTTGTCGAGCACGATCGCGAAGTGCTGGACGACCTGGTCGGCCGTCTGGCCGGGCAGGATGCCGACGCTGTTGGCGCCGCGCTCGGCGATGTTCTTCGTGACCTGCTCCCAGATCTTGCGGCCCTTGTCGCTGAAGCGGAACGTGACGATCGGCGCGCCCGACCCGCCGGGACCGCTGTCGAAGTTCTGCTCGGGGTCCTTGAGCTCCTTGCCCTCCAGCGCCACGTCGTCCTTGAGGACGAACCACTTGTTGGGCTTCTCGGCGCTGCCCCGCGACTCGGCGCGCACGACAACGGTGTCGGGCTTGACCTCGACGACCTCGGCGCCCTTGAAGTTGGCCTCGGCCGCGTTGGCGAGGGCCTCGGCGCGCGTCTCCTCGCCGAGGCCGAAGACCCGCTTCTTCTCGGGATCGACGGCGTAGAACAGGCTCCCGTCGCGCGAGTTGTCGGGCTCGGACTTCGCGGGGCGCTTCGCGGCGCGCTGGACGGCCTCGTAGAGCGACAGCGCGGCGGGGCTGCTCGCGTCCCCCCCGGCGGTCCCGCCGGTGACGGCGACGTTCGTCGGGTCGGGCTTGCCATCTGGCCCGATGACGCTGGTCTCCCAGTCGTAGAAGGCCAGCTGGGCGACGGTGCCGACCTGCTTGACCGCCTCCTCGAGGTTGGAGACGTCGGGCAGCGCGACGTTGATCTGGTCCTTGCCGGACTGCTGGATCTCGGGCTCGGCGACGCCGAGGTTGTCGACGCGCTCGCGCATGACGTCGATCGTGCGCTGGATCGCCTCGCCGTCCGGCGGCGGCTGCCCGGCCCGCGGCTTGACCTGGTAGACGAGCTCGACGCCGCCCTGAAGGTCGAGGCCGAGCTTCGTCGGCTTCGCCGCGAGCACGAGGGCCGACGCGACGAGCAGCCCGGCGACGAGCAGCAGGACGAAGAGATTGCGCTGACGATCGCTCACGGGCCGGGGATGAGGTTACTTGGCGGGGGTGAGCACGAGGAGCAGGCCCCCGTCGTCGTCGTAGGCCGGGAAGAGGTCGGCCGTCGCCGTCGCGGGCAGATCGCCCTCGGCGTTGACCTCGACGGGCTTGCCGAGCGCGCGCACGCCCCACTCGAGCACCGTGGCGACGTGGTCGTTGCCGTCCTCGAACTGCAGGCCGAGGACCTCGCTGGCCTTGCGGCCGATGACGGCCTCGTCGTTGAGGCCGGTCAGCTCGAAGGAGCCGCGCCCGCAGCCGATCACGCGACCCTCCTGGTCGCAGACGAAGAAGGCCGCGTTCGGCGCCGGGTAGTAGTCGTCGAGCAGCTCGAAGAGGAAGCCGAAGCCGCACTTCGAGCACCCCTTGGCCTGGCGCGAGAAGCCGGCGGTCCTGTCGGACTCGCTCGTCCGGGTGCCGCAGCTCGGGCAGATGAACAGATGGGCCATTGCGCAGGTAAGCCTAGAGAACGTCCTGTTAACGCCGGCCTAAGCCGTCCGCGGGCCCCCGCCCCCCCGGCCGGCGGGCTCAGAAGAGGCTCTCGGCGGCGCCCGCCGGCGGCTCGAGGCCGATGTGCTCGAAGGCGCGCCGCGTCGCGGTGCGCCCGCGCGGCGTGCGCTTGAGCAGGCCGCACTGCAGCAGGTAGGGCTCGTAGACGTCCTCGACGGTGTCCTGCTCCTCCCCCACCGTCACGGCGAGGGTCGACAGGCCGACGGGCCCGCCGCCGAACTTCGCGCACAGGGCGCGCAGCAGCTCGCGATCGAGGCGGTCCAGGCCGAGGTCGTCGATCTCCAGCATCGCCAGGGCCTCGTCGGCGGCGCCCGCCGTGACGATCCCGCCGCAGCGCACCTCGGCGTAGTCGCGCACCCGCTTGAGCAGGCGGTTGGCGACGCGCGGCGTCCCGCGGCTGCGCGCGGCGATCGCGATCGCGCCCCCGGGCTCGAGCGCGACGTCGAGGATCTGCGCCGAGCGCGTCACGATCGTCGCGAGGTCGTCGAGCTCGTAGTGCTCGAGGCGGTGCTGGAGGCCGAAGCGGTCGCGCAGCGGCGCCGTCAGGAGGCCCGTGCGGGTCGTCGCGCCGATGAGGGTGAACGGCGGAAGGTCGAGCGTGACGACGCGCGCGCCGGCGCCCACGCCGACCGTGATCGGCAGCTGGCGGTCCTCCATCGCCGGATAGAACGTCTCCTCCAGGGCGCGCTGCAGGCGGTGGATCTCGTCGACGAAGAAGACGCTGCGCGGCTCGAGCGCCGTGAGGAAGGCGGCGATGTCGGCCTTGCGCTCGAGCGCGGGGCCGGCGGTCTGCACGAACGGGGCGTCGAGCTCGGCCGCGACGATCTGCGCGAGCGTCGTCTTGCCCAGGCCGGGCGGGCCCGCGAGCAGGACGTGGTCCAGCGGCTCGCCGCGCCCGCGCGCGGCCTCGATCGAGATCTGCAGCTGCTCCTTCAGCGACGGCTGGCCGACGAACTCCTCCAGGCGTCGCGGGCGCAGCGAGCGGTCCAGCTCGTCCTCCTCGACGAGCTGCTCGGGGGTCTGGATGCGCGGGGCCGAGCTCACGAGCCGCTCGCGCCGTCGCCGACGCCGGTCGTGCGGGCGCGGTGGGCGACGCGAAGGGCACCGGCGATGAGCGCCTCGGGCGTGTCGTCGGGCGCGTCGCGCAGCAGCTCGTCGGCCTCGACGTGCGTGAAGCCGAGCTCGACGAGCCCGTCGCGCGCCAGGCGCCGCGGGCTGTCGCCGCGCGAGACGACGATCTCCTGCTCGGTCTCGATGCCGCCGACCTTCTCGCGCAGCTCGGTCACGATCCGCTCGGCGGTGCGCTTGCCGATGCCGGGCACGGCCTGCAGCCGCGCGACGTCGCGCGTGGCCAGGGCGGTCACGAGCTCGCGCGGCGTGCCGCCGCTCAGCACGGCCAGCGCGACCTTCGGCCCCACCGACTGCACGCCGATGAGCGCGAGAAAGAGGTCGCGCTCCTCCTCGGCGGCGAAGCCGTAGAGCGCGAGCGCGTCGTCGCGGACGACGAGGTGGCTGTGGAGGGTGACGTCCCGCCCGACCGCGGGAACCTTGCGCAGCGTCTCTGCCGAGACGGCGAGCCGGTAGCCGACGCCGCCCGCGAGGACGACGACGTGGTCGGCGCGGCGCACCGCGACCTCGCCGCGGATGAGCGCGATCACGCGCGGCCCCGGTAGACCTGGATCTCGTCGGGCGCGGGCTCGGGCTCGCCGTGCGCGGAGCCGGGGACGACGGCGCTCTCGGCGACGGCGGCCGCGTGCGGCGCCCCGTTGGCGTGGCAGATCGCGATCGCCAGCGCGTCGGCCGCGTGGTCGGGCCGCGGCGGCGCCTCGAGCGACAGGAGCATCTGGACCATCCTGGCCACCTGGTCCTTCTCCGCGCGGCCCGAGCCGCAGACGGCGTACTTGATCTGCTGCGGCGTGTAGGAGACGCACGGCAGCCTCCGCTGGCCCGCGGCGAGCATGACGACGCCGCGCGCCTGGCCGACCGCGAACGCGCTGTTGGCATTGCGGCCGAAGAAGATGTCCTCCATGGAGAGGACCGAGACCTTGTGCTCGTCGAGCAGTTCGCCGACGCGGCGATGGATGTTCGCGAGGCGGATCTGCATGGGCGCCTCCGGACGGGTGGTGATGACGCCGCCGTCGAGGGCGAGAAGCCGGCTGCCGCGGCGCTCGACGACGCCGAAGCCGGTGTTCGCGGTGCCTGGATCGATGCCGAGGACGATCATCGCTTGGGATTCTGCGCGCGCCGTCGGATGCCTCCCGCGCGGGCCCGCCCCGCAGGGCCGATCGGCGGCACCCGCCGGGGTCCCGGCCCGGGACGCCGGGCAGGGCCGATCGGCGGCGCCCGCCGGGGGTCCCGCCCCGGGGCTCGCCGCCCGCCCGGCCGGTTGTCACTACGATCGCCGCCGTGAACTCCGCCGACGTGACCCGCCGCCTGAACGTCATCCTCGTCCTCGCGGTCGTCGACGCGCTGCTGCTCGTCCCGCTGCTCATGCACCGCTTCGCCGACCTCGACATCCCCGTCTTCCCGATCGGCATGACGCACGGTCTGCTGTTCGTGGCGCTCGTGGGGCTCTGCGCGAAGGGCGCCCTCGACGGCCTCTGGGGCTGGTGGTTTCCGGCGATCACGGTCGTCACCGGGGGCCCGCCGGGCTCGATCGCCGGCGACCTCCTCATCCGCCGCCGCAGGCTCGCCGCCTCCTAGCGACCGGCTGCGCGGGGAGACGGCATGGCCGACGACCCCGCAGCCGACGACCCCGCAGCCGACGACCCCGCAGCCGACGACCCCGCAGCCGACGACCCCGCAGCCGGCGGACCGCTCGACGCCCGCGACCTCGCCGCGCAGGCGCTGCTCACCGGCCTGGAAAGCCCGGCCCGCGAGGCGCGCCTGGCGCTCGTGCGCCGGCTCCTCGACGACGGCGCGACGCTGTCGGAGATCGCCGCGGCCGCCGCCGACAACCGCCTCGCGCTGCTGCCCGTCGACCGCGTGCTGGGCGGCGAGCCGCGGCGCACGGCGACCGACGTGGCCGCCGAGGCGGACATCGACGCCGACCTGCTCGTCCGCGCGCTCGCGGCGTTCGGCCTCGCGCCGATCGGCCCCGACGAGGCCCGCCTGAGCGACGTCGATCTCGCGGCCGCGCAGCGGATGCGCCTCGCGCTCGACGCGGGGCTTCCGCCCGAGCGCCTCGTGGACGTCAACCGCGTCATCGGCCGCGCGATGGCACAGGTCGCCGCCGCCGTCCGCCTGCTCGTCGGCGAGGCGTTCATGTCCCCTGGCGACACCGAGGACGTCGTCGCCGAGCGCCTGGCGACCGCGGCGCGGGTGCTGCTGCCGTCGCTCGCGCCGACGCTCGAGCACGCGTTCGCCCTGCACCTGCGCGAGCTGCTGCGCGGCGACACCGTCGACGCCGCGGTGCTGCGGCGCGGCGCGTTCGCCGGCGACGAGCCGATGAGCGTCGCGTTCGCCGACCTCGTCGGCTTCACCTGGCTCGGCGGGCAGGTGCCGGCCGACGAGCTCGGTCGCGTGGCGCGCCGCCTGGAGGAGCTCGCCCGCGGCGCCCTCGAAGCGCCGGTGCGCCTCGTCAAGACGATCGGCGACGCCGTCATGCTCGTCTCCTCCGACCCGGTCGCCCTCGTCCGGACGGTGCTGGCGCTCGTCGAGGCCGCGACGGCCGAGGCCGAGGCCGGCGCCTTCCCGCGCCTGCGCGCGGGCGTCGCGACCGGCGAGGCGCGCGAGCGCGACGGCGACATCTACGGCAACGCCGTCAACACCGCCAGCCGCCTCACCGCGATCGCCCGGCCCGGCAGCGTGCTCGCCGACGAGGCGACGCACGACGCCGTCGGCCGCGAGCTCGCCTGGTCGTTCGCGGGCGAGCGCAGGATCAAGGGCCTTGCCGGCGACCGCAGGCTGTTTCGCGCGCGCCGTCCGCCGGAGGCGCCCGCCGACCCGGGCTGACCGGGGGCGGCCGCCGGGGGCCCGCCGACCCGGGCCCGACCGGCAGGCGCGGGCCGCGCGTGGACGCGCGCGGGCCCCGGGCGTAGCATCGAAGGCGCCGAGCCGATCCTCGAACGCCGGAGGCGAGCATCCGGATGGCAACGACGGACTCCAGCGCGCCGATCGAGCTGCCGCTCTCGCAGGGCGCCCGAGCGGTCCCCGACCGGGCGACGTTCGAGGCGCTCGCGCGCCGCGACGACGTGCCGGGCCAGCTCGGCGCCGAGGAGTGCAAGCTGCTCGTCGTCGGCGTCGACACGCCGGACCCGCGGCTGTATCTCATCAACACGCAGACGTTCTCCTACCACTGGGACTTCGCGACGCAGGCGCTCGGCAGCGGGCTGTCGCTGGAGGCCTTCAACGCGATCACGTACTTCCGCGACGATCGCTCCAACCTCGCCGGCACGATCGTCGCCCACGACCGCTTCGCGCCGGCCGGCGGCGCCGAGGAGGGGCTCTACGCGCTGGAGTTCTGGCCGACCGACCCGGTCGGCGCCCGGCACGTCGGGCTCGCCTTCGGGCTCGTGGCGGCGGCGATGCCGTTCGCGGCGGGCAGGCTCGCCTATCACCCGGCGGGCGAGACGCAGGAGGCGCTCCTGCTCCGGGACACGGCCGAGCTGCGGCGCCTCGGCGTGCGGACGGTGTCGACCAGGGAGCTCTTCTCGAACGTCTCCTACGTCGCGCTGAACCTCGGCGAGGGCTTCGGCGTGCTCGGCGCCGTCGACCCGACCGCGTCGCGGCCGCCGACGGTTCGCGACGTCGCGCTCTTTCGCACCCTGCCCAACGACCTCGGGCACGTCGCCGGCGTCATCAGCGAGACGCCGCAGACGCCCCTGTCGCACATCAACCTCAAGGCCAGGCAGAACGACACGCCCAACGCCTACGTGCGCGGCGCCGCGGGGCACGAGCGGATCGCGCGGCTGCTCGGCCGGGTCGTCCGCTACGAGGTCGGCGCCGAGGACTTCGCGCTCGAGCCGGCCACGCCGCAGGAGGTCGAGGCCTGGCTGGAGCGCATCCGGCCCGCCGCGGCGCAGGCCCCTCGCCGCGACCTGTCGCTGACGCAGATCGTCGACCTCGACCGCCTCGGCCACGGCGACGCGCACCGCGTCGGCGCGAAGGCCGCCAACGTCGCGCAGCTGCGGCGGATGCTGCCGGCGAGCGTCGTGCCCGACGGCTACGCGATCCCGTTCTCCTTCTACGACGAGTTCATGCAGCACAACGGCTTCTACGACGACGCGGACGAGATGGTCGGCGACGCGGAGCTGGCCGCGGACGCGCTGCGGCGCGACGCGGCGCTGGAGAAGCTGCGCCGGCGCATCCGCAAGGGGGATCTGCCGCGCAGCCTGGCCAGGGCGATCGGCGACCTGCACGAGCGCTTCGAGTTCGACGGCATCGAGTCCGTCCGCTGCCGCTCGTCGACGAACAACGAGGACCTCGAGGGCTTCAACGGCGCCGGCCTCTACGACTCCTTCACGCACCGCCCGCACGAGGGCAAGCTGTCGCGCACGGTCCGCCAGGTCTGGGCCTCGCTGTGGAACCTGCGCGCCTACGACGAGCGCGAGTTTCATCGCATCGACCATCTCTCGGCGGCGATGGGCGTGCTCGTGCACCCCAACTTCGACGACGAGGCCGCCAACGGCGTCGCGGTGACGAAGAACCCCTACGACGCCAACTGGCCCGGCTTCTACGTCAACGTCCAGGTCGGCGAGTCGCTCGTCACGAACCCCGACCCCGACGCGACCCCCGACGAGCTGCTCATCTCCGCGATCGGCCCGCGCGGCGAGTACGAAACGCAGTACATCCGCCGCTCGACGCTGACCCGGGACGACGCGCCGGTGCTCTCGGCCGGCGAGATCGCCGTGCTGACCGACGCGCTGGCGACGATCCACGCGCGCTTCCGGGAGGTCTACGACAAGCTCGACGACGACGGCTTCGCGATGGACGTCGAGTTCAAGTTCGACGCCGCCGGCGGCCTCGTCGTCAAGCAGGCGCGTCCCTGGGTGCAGTAGGGCGAGCCGTCAGCCGGCGATGCGCTCGAGGACCTCGGCGTCGACGTCGAAGTTCGCGTGCACCGCGTCGACGTCGTCGTTGTCCTCCAGCGCGTCGATCAGGCGCATGATCTTCTCCGCATCGGCCTCTTCGATCGGGACGCGCGCCTTCGGCAGCCATGCGATGTCCGACGACTGGATCTCGATCTCGGCCTGCTCGAGCGCGGCGCGCACGGCCGTCAGGTCCGACGGCTCGGTGGTGACCTCGAACACGCCGCCGTCCTCGGCGATGTCCTCGGCGCCCGCCTCGATCGCGGGCATCAGGTCGTCCTCGCCGTAGCGCTCGGCGTCGACGACGATCAGGCCGCGCTTGTCGAAGAGGTAGGCGACCGAGCCGGGTTCGCCGAGGCTGCCGCCGTGCTTGCCGAGCACGTGGCGCACGTCGGCGCCGGTGCGGTTGCGGTTCTCGGTCATCGCCTCGATCAGGAGCGCGACCCCACCGGGCCCGTAGCCCTCGTACAGGACGTCCTCGATCTGGGCCGCGTCGGCGCCGGCGCCGGTGCCCTTGGCGATCGCGCGCTCGATGTTGTCCTTCGGCATCGAGGCGTCGCGCGCCTTCTGGACGGCGAGCTGCAGCGCGGGGTTGCCCTCGAGCTCACCGCCGCCGTCGCGCGCCGCGGTCGTGATCGCCCGCGCGAGCTTCGTGAAGAGCTTGCCGCGCCGTGAGTCGACGATCGCCTTCTTGTGCTTGATCGACGCCCACTTGGAGTGACCGGACATTGCGGCCGATTCTAGTGCGGCCGCGCGCGGGCCCCAGCCCCCGGCGCGAACCCGGAGGCGTTCGTTCTCGGCGAGCCGGCCGCGGCGCTCGTCAGCAGAACGCGATCAGGTGGAACGACGACGTCACGGCCGTCCCGGCCGCGTCCGTGATGATGACGCGCACGATGCTGCCGGCGCCCGACCCCGACACGCCCAGGCTCTCGGCGTTCGCGCGCCGCGTGACGACGAAGTTCGTCCCGTCGACGGCGCCCGCCATCACCGACAGGGTGCACGTGCTGACGTCGCGGTCGAACGTGACGCGGGTGTAGTTGCTGTTGCCGGGGTCCGGGGCCGCGCTCGTGCCTGGGCTTGCGGCGACGACGGTGCGGCCGGCGTTGACGCGGGCGAAGCGCGTCACCGGCGACGCGCCGGTATCGCCCTTGTCGCCCTTCGCGCCGGCCGGTCCCTGCATGCCCGGCGTCCCCTGCGGTCCCTGCGGGCCGGTGGCGCCGACGGGCAGATCGGAGCTGCGGAAGTCCCTGCTGCGCAGCGAGCCGTCCCTGACCTTGTTCGACGTCACGGCATCGGACCTGATGTCCGAGTTGGCGACCGCGTTGCGCTTGAGCTGCTCGCTGCCGACGCTGTTGCGCGGCAGCGTCACGGCGGCATAGCCGGTCCCGCCCAGGGCGACGACGAGCGCGAGCGTCGAGGTGACGTTCGCATAGGAGCGACCACCGAGCATCTTTCCCGCCTCCTTGGATGGCGTTGATCCCGGGCGCGGCGCCGTGCCGGTCCGAACAGCGCATCGCATACGCTTCGCGCCCGATGAGCATGCCCATCCCAGACGAGATCTTCAAGGCCTACGACATCCGCGGCCTCTACGGCGAGCAGATCGACGGCGACGTCGCGGAGGCGATCGGGCGCGCGTTCGCCCACGTGCTGTCGGATCTCGGCGGCCGGCCGACGAGCGAGCTGCGCATCGGCCTGGGCCGCGACATGCGCCTGAGCGCGCCCGAGCTCGCCGCGCGCTATCGCGACGGGATGCTCGCCGAGGGCGCGACCGTCGTCGACGCCGGCATGGTCGGCAGCGAGATGCTCTACTGGCTCGTCGGCTCGCGCGGGCTCGACGGCGGGCTCATGTGCACCGCCTCGCACAACCCGAAGGCCTACACGGGCGCCAAGCTCGTGCGCGAGGGCGCGATCGCGCTGTCGGGCGACGCCGGCATCCAGGACGTCAGGCGCCGGATCGCGGCCGGGCTCGGCGAGCCCGACCCGGCCGCCGCGGGGTCGGTCGAGGAGGTCGACGTCTACGCCGGCTTCCAGGCCGACGCGCTGAAGTTCGTCGACCCGGCGGCGATCAAGCCGTTGCGCGTCGTCGTCGACGGCGGCAACGGCATGGCGGGGCCGATGGTCGGCCCGCTGCTGGAGCGCCTCGGCCTGGACCTCGTCACCGCCTACTGGACGCCGGACGGCGAGTTCCCCGACCACGAGCCCAACCCGCTGCTGCCCGAGAACCGCGAGTTCATCATGCGCAAGGTCGTGCAGGAGCGGGCGGACCTCGGGATCGCCTGGGACGGCGACGCCGACCGCTGCTTCTTCATCGACGACCGCGGCCGCTTCGTCGACGGCGACTTCCTGACGGCGCTGCTCGCCGAGTCCCTGCTGCGCAAGTCGCCGGGCGAGGCGATCCTCTACGACGTCCGCGCCAGCCGCGCCGTCGCCGACACGGTGCGCAAGGCCGGCGGCACGGCGCATCCCAACCGCGTCGGGCACGCGTTCTTCAAGACGCGGATGCGCGACGAGGGCGCGATGTTCGGCGGCGAGGTCTCCGGCCACTACTACTTCCGCGACTTCTACTGCGCCGACAGCGGCACGATCCCGGCGCTGCTCATCCTCGAGCTGCTCAGCGTCGACGGCGTCAGGCTCTCGGAGCTGCTGGACCGCTACCACTCGACGTACTTCATCTCCGGTGAGATCAACTCGGAGGTGCAGGACGGCGCCGCCAAGCTCGCCGCGATCGAGGAGCGCTACGCGGACGGGCGGATCGGCCACCTCGACGGCGTCTCGGTCGACTACGACGACTGGCACTTCAACGTGCGCACGTCGAACACCGAGCCGCTCATGCGCCTGTGCCTGGAGTCGCTCGTCTCCGTGGAGGACATGGAGCGCCGCCGCGACGAGGTGCTGGGCATCATCCGCTCATGACGCCGCGCGGCGGGCGGGTACCGGCCCGCGTTCGGCCACGGCGCACGCCCCGCCGATGAGCGACGCGCAGGCGGCGCTCGCGCGCGCCGCCGAGGCCGGGATCCACTGCCTGCCGATCCCGACGCCGTTCCAGGTCGGCCGGGTCAACACGTACCTCATCGACGACGACCCGCTGACGCTCGTCGACAGCGGCCCGAACTCGGGCACCGCGCTGGACGAGCTCGAGCGCGCGCTGGCGGCCCACGGCCGCCGCGTCGAGGACCTCGAGCTCATCGTCATCTCCCACCAGCACATCGACCATCTCGGCCTCGTGTCGATCCTCGCGCGCCGCTCCGGCGCCGAGGTCGCGGCGCTCGACCTGCTCGCGCCGCGCGTCGAGCGCTGGAAGGAGGGCATGGACGCCGACGACGCCTTCGCCGAGCAGGTCATGGCCGAGCACGGCATCCCGCAGGACGTGCGCTACGCGCTGCTCGCCGTCTCGCAGAGCTTCCGCGCGTGGGGCGCGGCGGCGACCGTGACGCGCCCACTGGCGGCCGGCTCGGACCTCGTGCTGCGCGACCGCACGCTGCGCGTGCTGCACCGCCCGGGCCACTCGCCGTCGGACACGATCTTCCACGACGAGCGGCGGCGCATCGTGCTCGGCGCCGACCACCTCATCAAGCACATCTCCTCAAACCCGCTCATCTCGCGGCCGCTTCGGCCGGGCGGCGACAGCGCGGACGGCGCCCCGCCGCCCGAGCGCCCGCACGCGCTGGAGATCTACATCGAGTCGTTGCGCGCGACGCGGGCGATGACGGACGTCGACCTCGTGCTGGCCGGCCACGGCGAGCCGGTCACCGATCACGTCGCGCTCATCGACGAGCGCTTCCGGCTGCACGACCGCCGGGCGGAGAAGATCCGCCGGCTGCTGGAGACCGGCGGGCCGAGCACGGCCTACGAGATCGCGCAGGCCCTGTGGGGCAACGTGGCGGTCACGCAGGCCTACCTCACGCTGTCAGAGGTGCTCGGGCACCTCGATCTGCTCGTCGCCGACGGTCGCGTCGACCATCGGCGCGACGGCGACCTCGTCCGGTTCGCCGTCGCTGGCCGAGATCGCGCTACTCGCCGAGGTTCTGCTGGTAGCGATGCTTGATGTAGCCGTACTTGCCGCGGCGGCAGACGACGGTGCCGCTGAACGAGACGCCCTCCTGCTTGTCCCGCGCGCGCCGGGTCTCCTTGCAGCGATACCGCATGACGGTCCTGGACCTGCAGGTGCCCTCGACGCCGCGCTTGCGGCGGCACTTGTAGTAGGCGAGCGCGACCTTGCGACCCCGCGAGCAGCTCGTGCCGCGGACGCGAAGCTGGGTGAAGTAGCCGCCGAGCTTGCGGTCCGGGTACTTGAAGGAGCTCGTCTTGCAGGCCTTCATCCTGGGACGTTTGGCCTCGCTCGACGCGGCGACGGTGAGAGCTGCTGCAAGCAGCAGACCCAGGACGGCCATCGTCACGAGCGCACGGGACCAGCGGGGTTGCGTCATACGTTCTCCTTCGGGGTCAGTCGTATTACCGATCTGCAGGGGCTGCCGCGCAACGTCGCGCTGACCGGCCATGATGTCGGACCGTGAAATCACCCGGCACCATCCTCAGGATCTTCTCATTCGCGCTGGTCGGCCTCCTCCTGGCCTCGGCGAGCGCCGCCGCGGCGGTCGATCGCGAGCCCAAGCCGCACCTCGACAAGGTCGATGCACCGGGCAGCCCGCTCGACCTGCGCTCGGCCACGTTCGGCCAGGTCGGGACCGAGATCCTCATGCGCCTCACGACCGCCGGCGACTGGGAGCCGGCGCAGCTCGCGGCGGGATCCGGCGCCGCGCTGTGCGTGCAGCTGTACTACGGCAAGCTCCCGACGCCGCGCTCGCAGGTGTGCGTCATCCCGCGGCGCGAGGACAAGCCCGGCCTCGTCTACTCCCGGCTGGATCCGTTCGGCACCCCGGTCGAGAGCCGCTTCGTCGGCGCGACGATCTTCCGCGCGAGCAAGCGCTCGATCGAGGCGGTCTTCGACCTCAGCGTCGTCAACCTCAGCATCGGGCGCTACTCCTGGCAGGCGGTGACGACCTGGCCGTGCACGCCCGCCGACGCGTGCCGCGACCTCGTGCCCAGCGGCGGCAACGTCATCGCGCGGATCCGCCCGCTGTCGGAGCCGCGCTGCTTCGGCGCCGCGTCGCGCGGGCGCCCGCGCTGCTTCAACCGCGCGCTGCGGCTCGCCGTCGTGCCCTCGCCCGAGGACGCCGTCCTGGCGCCGAACGCGCGCTGCACGGTCATCAGGACGCGGCTGCCCTACACGTGCCAGTTCGGCGTGCGCCGGGCGGTCTCCGAGCGCTCGATCGCGCTCATCGGCGACAGCCATGCGGCCCACTGGCGCGGGGCGCTGGAGGTCGTCGCGCAGGCGCGGCGCTGGCGCGGCTATTCCATGACGCGCTCGGGCTGCCCCCTGTCGACCGCCGAGCCGGACTACGAACTCGAGCGGCGGCGCAACTGCGCGAAGTGGCGAAGGGAGGTCTACCGGTGGTTGCGCCGCCACCGCGAGGTCAGGACCGTCTTCGTCTCCGAGCTCGCCGGCCTCGACGTGCGGGCGCCGAAGGGCCAGAGCGAGTACGAGTACCAGGTCCGCGGCTACATGCGCGCCTGGAACCGGCTCCCGAAGACGGTCCGCCAGATCGTCGTGCTGCGCGACACCCCGGTGACGACCGACGAGGCGTCGCTGTGCGTCGAGCAGGCGCTGTTCGCCGGCCGCCGGCCCGACCTCGCCTGCGCCATCTCGCGCAGGCGGGCCGTGCGCCGCGACCCGGCCGCGGTCGCTGCGCGGCGGACGCGGTCCAGGCGCGTGCACCTCTTCGACCTCAACGACCACATGTGCAGCAGGCGGATGTGCTTCCCGGTCGTCGGCGGCGTGCTCGTCCACAAGGACACCACGCACATGACGCCCGTCTTCGCCGCGACGCTGGGGCCCTTCGTGCTGGACCGCGTGAGCAAGCTGCTCGGCGGGCCGAGCCGCGCGTCGTTCAGGTGAGCGGTTTGCGGGCCTCGATCTCGGCGCCGGTGTAGAGCGTCTTGAGCTTGAGCTTGGAGAAGCGCTCGTCGAGCGGATAGCCCATCCGCGCCAGGAAGAACAGCGTCTTGTTGAGCGGCAGCACCCAGCGGCGGTGGTCGGTGCGCGGCAGCAGGAAGTGGACGAGGTTCGAGAGCTGCAGGAACGCGCCGGAGTAGGGCTTCTCGTCGACGCGCGTGACCTCGAAGCCGGCGCGCTCGAAGAGCCGGCGCATGCCGAACGTCGTGAAGCGGCTGACGTCCTCCGGAAAGCCGTGCACGCCGAAGGTGAACGGGATCCAGGCCAGCACCGGCGCGCCGGGCTTGAGCACGCGGAACATCTCGCGCACGACCTGGTATGGGTCCTCGACGTGCTCGAGGACGCTGATCGCCAGCGCGCCGTCGAAGCGCCCGTCGTCCATCGGCATCGCGTGCGCGTCGCCGACGATGTCGGGGCCCTGGGCGTCGTCGGCGTCGAACTTCGTCAGCGTGCAGCGAAAGAACGGCCGGTGGTCGTAGTGGCCCGCCCCCACCTCGAGGATCTCGGCGTCGGGCGGGTGCGACGCCGCCCAGCGCTCGAGCGTCGGCATGAGCAGCCGCCGGGAGGCGCCGTGGTTGATGTCGTAGCGGACGTCCTTGAGGCCCATGGACGGGGCAGCCTAGTGATTGGCTGCACGCTGGTCGGGGTGTGGAGGAGGGCCGTGGGGCCGTCGGGTGTCGGCCTCTTGCACGCTGGGCGGGGTGTGGAGGCGGGCCAGCGGGCCGTCGGGTGTCGGCGGCTTGCACGCTGGGCGGGGTGTGGAGGCGGGCCACCGGGCAACGGGGCCCGCGGTCAACGGTGCTCACGTCGTCGGCGTCGACCCGGAGGGGCCGCGGCCGGCGGTGCTCACGTCGTCGGCGTAGACCCGGAGGGGTCGCGGTGCTCGCCGACCGCGACCTGTCGCTGGCACCTGTGCTCGCCGACCGCGACCCGGTGCTGGCACCGGTGCTCGCGACCACGACCTGGCGCCGGCACCGGTGCTCGCCGCTGCTGGCGATCTGCGGCCGATCCGAGTAGGTCGGGCAGGTCCGGATCACCGAGGACGGGCCGCCGTCAGCACGCCGCCGTGCAGACGTCGTGCGCGAAGCGTCCCGCTGTGGGACGCAATTTCGCATGACCCCCGGCGCGGGGGGCGACCCGGGAGGGTCGTGCGCGAAGCGTCCTGCTGTTGGACGCAATTCGCATGACCCCACGCGCGGCGGGCCGGCGCCGGCAGCGTGGTGCGCGAAGCGTCCCACTGTGGGACGCAATCCACCCGACCCCCGGGCGCGGCGGGGCGATCCCAGCAGGGTCCGGTGCGAAGCGTCCCGATGTGGGACGCAATCCACCCGACCCCGACCCCGACCCCGACCCCGGGCGCGGCGGGATGGCCCGGGAGGGTCGTGCGCGAAGCGTCCCCTGGTGGGACGCAATTCGCATGACCCCGGGCGCGGTGGGATGGCCCGGGAGGGTCGTGCGCGAAGCGTCCCCTGGTGGGACGCAATTCGGATGACCCCGGGCGCGGTGGGATGGCCCGGGAGGGTCGTGCGCAAAGCGTCCCGTTGTGGGACGCAATCCGCATGACCCCACGCGCGGCGGGCCGGCTCCGGCAGGGTCTGGTGCGAAGCGTCCGTTGCGGACGCAATCCGCATGACCCACGCGCGGCGGGGCGATCCCGGCAGGGTCTGGCGCGAAGCGTCCCGTTGTGGGACGCAATCCACCCGACCCCGCCCCAGGCGCGGCGGGTCGGCCCCGGCAGGGTCGTGCGCGAAGCGTCCTGCTGTGGGACGCAATTTCGCATGACCCCACGCGCGGCGGGGCGATCCCGGGACGGTCTGGCGCGAAGCGTCCCGCTGTGAGACGCAATCGACCCGACGCCCTCGATCGCGCGCTCCGCGACCGTCGACGACGCTACGGGCGCCGGCCGATCCCGACGAGCTGATAGCCGAGCAGCCCCGGGACGCGGCGGCCCAGCGCCTGCCAGGCCGGCTCGGCGAACCCGGCGAGCCGCGTCGGCCGCACGTGGTTTCGCAGCGCGGGGACGATCGCGTGCAGCTCGACGCCCAGCAGGCCCTCGGCCTCGAGCAGCGCCCGCAGCGACGCGCGGGTGAACCAGCGCAGATGGCCGGCGTCGAACGTCCCGCTGTCGGTCTGCGGCCAGCGGCCGCGCGCGAGCGTCAGGCGCGCATGCCAGTGCGCGACGTTCGGCACGCTGACGAGGACGGCGCCCCCCGGACGGCACCAGCCGGCCGCGCGCGCCAGCCCGGCGGCCGGGTCGGTGAGGTGCTCGAGCACGTCGGCGAGGACGACGAGGTCGTAGCCGCCGGCGGCGAGCGGCAGGTCGGGGTCCTCGAGCGCGCCGCAGACGACCTCGTCGCCGATCTGGGCTGCCGCGCGGGCGGCGGTCGGGGACAGCTCGAGCCCGGCGAGGTGGCCGGCGTGCGGGCGCAGCAGCGCGAGCAGCCCGCCAGAGGCGCAGCCGACGTCGAGCACCCGCCCGCCCGGCGCGAGCAGGCGCCGCGCGTGGGCGGCGATCGCGCCGTTGCCGAACGCCGCGTACGTGTGCGCCTTGGCCTCGTAGAGCTCCGCGAGCGCGGGATCGCCAGCCACCCGAGCGAGGGTACTCCCGCGCGCCGGCGCCGGGCGCGGCCGGCGTCCGGCGCTCCATCGAGACTGCCCGCGATGCCGAGCCCCGCGCGACGCGCCGCCCATCAGGCCCGGCGTCCGGTGCTCCATCGAGACTGCCCGCGATGCCGAGCCCCGCGCGACGCGCCGCCATCAGGCCCGGCGTCCGGTGCTCCATCGAGACTGCCCGCGATGCCGAGCCCCGCCCGGCGCGCCGCCATCAGGCCGGCGCCCGGCGCTCCATCTAGACTGCCCGCGATGCCGAGCCCCGCCCGACGCGCCGCCCATCAGGCCCGGCGGGTCGTCGAGCGCGCCCGCGCCGCCCGGGCGCGCGTGGAGTCCGTCCGGCGCCTGCACCGCTCGCTGAACCGCGCCGAGAGCTCCGTCGCGCTGCAGGAGCGTGCCCAGCAGCACATCGCCGACGGCACGCTCGTCATGGGCACGATGAGCTACTACGCGCCGAACGTCGTCAAGTACGCCGGCGACACGGGGCGCGTGCTCATCGGCAACTTCGCCTCGGTCGCGCCGGACGCGGACTTCTACGTCGGCGGCCAGCACCGCACGGAGTGGGTCTCCCAGTACGGGCTGCGGGCGATGCTCGACCTGCCCGGCGCCCACGAGGACGGCTTCACGCACGGCCGCGGCGACATCGTCGTGGGCAGCGACACATGGGTCACGAACGGCTGCACGGTCATGTCCGGCGTGACGATCGGCGACGGCGCCGTCGTCGGGACGAAGGCCGTCGTCGCCAAGGACGTGCGGCCCTACGCGATCGTCGCCGGCAACCCGGCGCGCGAGATCCGGCGGCGCTTCAGCGACGAGCAGGTCGAGGCGCTGCTGCGCATCCGCTGGTGGGACTGGCCGACGGAGGACGTCAGGCGCCACGCCGACCTGCTCATGAGCCCCGACGTCGACGCGTTCATCGCGCGCTTCGATCTCGCCGCCGGCGGCCGGGCCCCGTGAGCTCGGGCGTCGCCGTCGTCATCGTCAACTACGACGGCGAGCGCCTGCTGCCCGACTGCCTCGCCGCGCTCGCCGCGCAGACGCTCGCCCCGGAGGAGGTGCTCGTCGCCGACAACGGCTCGCGCGACGGCTCGCTGGCGCTCCTGCGCGACCGCCATCCCGGAGTGCGCGTCGTCGAGATCGGGCGCAACCTCGGCTTCGCCGGCGGCGCGAACCGCGGCGTGCGCGCGACCTCGGCGCCGTGGGTCTGCGTCCTCAACAGCGACGCGACGCCGGCGCCGGACTGGCTCGAGCGGCTGACGGCCGCGCCGCGCGACGACGCGACGTGGGCGCTCGGCAGCGTCCTCGTCAGCGCGGCGACCGGGCTCATCGAGAGCGCCGGCGACCAGTACGCCCCCGAGGGCTACGCCTACAAGCTGCTGCGCGAGCGCCCGCTCGACGCGCTGCCGCCCGCTCCCTACCCGGTCTTCGCCGCGCCGGGCGCGGCGCCGGTCTTCCGGCGCGACGTCTTCGACGAGCTCGGCGGCTACGAGGAGCGCTTCTTTCTGTACTACGAGGACGTCGACCTCGCGTTCCGCGCGGTGCTCGCGGGCTATCACGCGCTGCTCGTGCCCTCGGCGCGGGTGACTCACCGCCTCGGCGCCACGACGCGCTCGATGGCGCGCCTGCGCTTCTACGTCGCGCGCAACAGCACCTGGTGCGCCGTGCGCTGCCTCCCGGCCGCCGCCGCCCGCCCGCTCGCGCGCCGCTGGGCGCTCGAGCTGCGCGTCAACCGCCCGCGGCGGCTGGCGCCGGTCGAGGTCGCGGGCCGGCTGGCCGCGCTCGCGGGCCTGCGGCGGGCGCTGCGCGAGCGCCGCGCGATCCAGGCGTCGCGGCGCGCCGGGCGCGACGAGGTCGCCGCGCTGCTGCGGCCCCCGGCCGCCATCTCGGGCTGACGGCCGCCGGGCGCGACGAGGTCGCCGCGCTGCTGCGGCCCCCGGCCGCCATCTCGGGCTGACGGCGCGCCGGGCGCTCGCCCGGCGCCGGGAGATGTGAGAGGGTCGGCGCTCACGCGCAGAAGGGAAGGCACGCGCATGCAGCTCATCCGCATAGCCGGACCGACCGCCGCGATGCGGCGACTCGGCGACATCGAGGGCCTGGACGTCGAGCGCACGAGCGCGCGGCGCGTCGAGGGCGACCGCTGGCGCGTCTCCGGCTACGCCAGCGACGAGGCGCTCGCGGCGCTGGCCGAGCGCGAGGTGGAGGTGGAGGTCGTCATCGAGCCCGCGGTGCTCGCCGACGAGCGCAGCACCCTGTACGCCAGGCTCGACGCCGCCGGCGACGAGGAGCCGCCCGGCGAGGACGAGGACGGCGGCTGATGGCCTACCCCTCCACTCCGCAGGAGATCGAGGACGGGCTCGCGCGGCTGACCGAGGAGCACCCGTCGGTGTGCTCGCGCACGGTCCTGCCCGAGCGCACCCACGAGGGCCGTGAGGTCTCCTACGTCACGGTGGCCGGGGCGGCCGGCGGCCGGCCCGTCCTGCTGACCGGCGGCGCGCATGCCCGCGAGTGGGTCCCGCCCGACGCGCTGCTGAGCCTCCTCGGCGGCCTGCTGCGCGCCCATGCGGCGGGCGGCGAGCTCGAGATCCCGGCGTTCACCGACCGCGTCACGACCGCCCGCGAGATCGTCTATCCGGCGGCGACGATCTCGGCGGGCGACGTGCGGCGGATCGTCGAGCGCACCGAGCTCAGCGTCCTGGCGCTCGTCAACCCCGACGGCCGCGCCTTCTCGCAGTCCGCGCCCGCCAACGCGCTGTGGCGCAAGAACCGCCGCCCCGCCCCGCGCGGGACGATCTGCGTCGGCGTCGACCTCAACCGCAACCACCCCATCGCGTGGGACTTCGAGCGCTACTACGACGATGCCGGGGACGTCGCCGTCTCGGCCTCGAAGAACCCGTGCGACGCGCAGGTCTACATCGGGCCCTCGGCCGCGTCGGAGCCCGAGACCCGCAACGTCGAGCACGTCCTGCGCGAGCGCCGCGTCGAGTTCTACGTCGACGTGCACTCCTTCAGCCGCAAGATCCTCCACCCGTGGGGGATCGACGACAACCAGACGCGCGACCCGTCGCAGAACTACCGCAATCCCGTCTGGGACCAGCGCCGCGACGGCGCGCCCGGCGGGGCCTACGGCGAGTACATCCCCGTCGCGCAGCGCGACGCGCACACCCGCATCGGCGCGCGGATGGCGGACGCGATCACGTCCGCCGCCGGCAGTGACCCGCGCGCCGTCGCCCGCTCGCGCTACGACGTCGAGCCGTCGCTGTCGCTGTATCCGGCGACCGGCACCGCCTGCGACTACGCGTTCAGCCTGCAGTTCGAGCCCGACCCGCCCGCCCGCAACGTCGTCTCCTTCACGCTGGAGTGCGGCAACGACACCGACGGCGAGGGCGGCTTCCAGCCGGTGCCCGCGATCTACCCGAAGATCGAGCGCGAGGTGCACCTGTCGCTGCTGGCGTTCCTGCTCTCCGCGGCGCGGTAGGCGGCGCGGGCGCCCGGCGATCCGCTCAGACGAGCGAGTCCCTGTCGGCGCGGGGATTGAGCACGAACGCGTTGACGGCGGTCTCCCGGTAGACCGTCCCGAACGCGGCGAGCAGCTCCTTGGTGGCGTCGCTCGGATCCCCCCAGCACTCGCAGACGATGTTGTCGCAGGCGCCGATGACCGCGCCGAGCGGAGCCTTGCCCTGCTCGTTGTCGAGATGGGCCGCGAAGGACTCGTCGGTCGCGTAGAGCTCGGTCCACTCGCTGACGCGCTCGGACGGGTACGTCGCGTGGTAGGCGATCACGCCGGGATGCTCGAGCATGACGGCGCAGAGCGCCTCCTGATTGGCCCGGAACTCCTGCTCCGAGCCGTCCTTGATCTCCCAGCGGATCTTGAGCATGAACGGCATGTCGCGCCTCCCGGGCCGTGGTGTTCGGTGCTGTCACGATAACCGCCCGCACGAGCCGCTCAGACCGTCGCGCCGGCCGCGGGGCGGCGGCGCAGGTAGGCGACGATCTCGCGCAGCAGGCGGCGCTCGAGGAGCGCGGTGGCGGCGAGCGTCACGATGCCGTAGAGGGCCAGCATGCCGAGCGCGGCGAGCAGCGTGGCCTCCTCGCCGAACGCCAGCCGCAGCCCGGCGACGAGCGCGACCGCCGGCAGGCTCGGCAGCAGCGCGCGGCCGGCGTGGCGCAGGAAGCGGAAGTCCGGAAACAGCCGCCGCAGGTAGACCATGCGGGTCGCGAAGTTGACCGCCTCGACGAGCAGCGTGGCGAGCGCGAGGCCGCGCAGCCCCTCGGTCGCCAGCAGCGGCAGCCCGATCCCGAGGAAGGCGACGATCGCGATCGCCGACGCCACGGCGATCGGCTTCGTCTCCGCGCGGGCGCGATAGAACGCGTCCCAGTTGAAGCCGATCTGGTGCACGGCGACGGAGACGCCGATCGCCTGCATGAGCCCGATGCCCGGCCGCCAGCGCTCGCCGATGCCGAACTGCACGAGGTCCTCGGCGAAGAGCGCCAGCCCCAGGCCGAACGGCGCGCCCCACATGAGCGCCAGGCGGTTGGACTTCACGAACGCCTCGTAGAGCAGGTCCGCGCGGTCCTTGACGGCGCAGATCGTCGGGTAGATCGTCTGCGTGATCGCCTGGTCGGCGCGGTCTGAGTACTGCGAGATCGTCGATGCGAGCGCGATGATGCCCACGCCCGCGAGGCCGAGCTTCGCCTCGCCGACGATGAGCAGCCCCTGGCCGACGACGATGCCCGACATGCCGGCGAGAAACAGCGGCCAGGAGAACGAGGCGTAGGAGCGCAGCGTCTGCGCGTCCCACGTCCAGGCGAAGCGGTACGGCGAGGCGCGCAGCGAGACGAGCGCGCCTAGCCATGCGCCCGCGATCGCGCCCACGATGAGCGACCAGTAGTTCCAGCCCGCGATGAGCAGCGCGACCGCGATGACGAAGCCCGCGACCGGCTCGACGGTCTGCAGCTTGCGCTGGCGCACGAAGTTCATCTCGCGGTAGAAGATCCACAGCGGCGCCTGCAGCGCCTGGGCCGGGACGATGAGCAGCGCGGCGAGCGCCGGCGCGACGATCGCCGCGTTGCCGAAGATCGCCGCCAGCGCCGGCACGAGCGCGAGGCCGGCGACGAGCACGACGCCGGCGAGCGCGAGCTCGAACGTCATCGCCTTGCGGAAGGCGAGCTCCTGGTCGTCCTCGTCCTGCTGGATGTACTTCTCGCCGATCCCGACCTGGCGCAGGAACATGAGCGTGAAGAGGACGACGAGCACGACGCCCCAGACGCCGTACTCCGCCGTCGTCAGGAACGCGGCGACGAGGAAGCCGCGCACGAGGTTCAGCGTGTTGACGCCGACGAGGAAGACGGCGTTGACGATCGTGCCGCGGGCCGCGCGGATGCGCAGGCCGGTGCCCGCCTGCGGGCGGCCGGCGCTCATCCTCCGCCCCGGGCGCGGGCGCCGGCCGGCCCGCGGGGCCTCGGACCGGCGACGACGGATGCCGGGCTGCGGCCGCGCGCTCTCACAGCGTCACGATACGGCCCGCGCCCGCGCCGGGCCGCGCCGCCGCCGCGCCCGCGCCCGCCGACGCCGCTCCGCCTCGGCCTACGCCTTCGGCTCCGCAGCGCCGGCGGAACCGCGACCATCCGGTGCCTCCCGCGCTCCCGGGTGCAACGTCCGCGCACGGCCCACTAGCCTCCGCGCGGCCATGCCCCTGGGAGACGTTCTCGCCGGCGCCGCGCTCTTCGCCGCCATGCTGCTCGCGGTCGCCGCCGCGACCGCGCTCGTCGTGCGCCGCCGGCTGCGCCACCTCGACGCGCTCGAGCTCGGCCTCGCGAGCGTCGTCGTCGGGACCGCGCTGCTCATCGCGATCCACCTGCTGCCGCTCATGCTCGGCGTGCTCACGCGGGGCACGGTCCTGCTCTCGTCCGCGCTCGCCGTCGGCCTCGCCGCGCTCGTGCGGCCCGTCGTCAGCGCTCCGGCGATGCGCGATCGCCGCCCGCCCCAGCCGCCGAGCCGCGCCGCGTCGTGGGCGCTCGCCGTGCCGGCCGCCGTCTTCGCCGCCGCCGCGGCCCTCGCCGACCTCGGCCGCTGGGCCGGCGACGAGCTCGTCGGCGTCGACCCGCTGACGTTCCACCTGCCCAACGTCGGGCGCTGGATCCAGCACGGGACGGTCTGGCAGATCGACCAGTTCACGCCGCTGCTGGCCCACGGCAACTACCCCAACAACGGCGACGTCCTGCTGCTCAGCGCGGTGCTGCCGTGGCACAACGACTTCCTCGTGCGCCTGCCGATCACGTTCTTCCTCGTCGTGCTGGGGGTCGCGGTCGTCGCGGCCGCCCGCGAGCTGGGTGCCTCGTGGGCGGGGTCGGTGCTGGCCGCCGCCGCGATCGCGTCGCTGCCGGTCGTCGGCCTGGCGACGATCCCGCGCGCGCTGCCCGACTCGCTCATGTGGGCGACGTTCACGATCGGCGGCCTCTTCCTCCTGCGCCACGCGCGCAGCGGCCGGCGCTCGGACCTCGTCCTCGCCGGCACGAGCCTGGCGATCGCCTGCGGGACGAAGTGGTACGGCGTCAGCTCGGTCCCGGTCGTCATCGCCGTCTGGGTCGCCGCGCGGCTGGCGGCGGCCGCCGGCGCCCGCGCGCGGCGGCCCGCCGCGAGCATCCTCGGCGACGGCCTGCTCGTCGGCGGCCTGGCGCTGCTCGGCACGCTCGTCTGGCTCGTGCGCAACCTCGCGCTGTCGGGCAACCCGGTCTTCCCGCTGAACGTCGCGCCCTTCGGGATCACGATCTTCGGCGCGCCGCCCGACGTCATCCGCGACCAGGTCGGCTTCTCCATCGCCCACTACGCCGGCGACCCCGAGGTCCTGCGCCAGCTCGCCGGCGAGGTCGTCGAGGGGCTGGGCTGGACGCCGGTCGCCTGCGCCGCGGGCGTTCTCGTCGCGCTCGTCCTCGCGCGCCGGCGGGGCGCGGCGCCGCAGCGGCGCACGATCGGCGTCGTCGCCGGGGCGATCGTCCTCGCGGCGCTGTACACGGTCACGCCGGCGACGGCGCTCGGCCTGGAGGGCGACCCGTCGCTGGCGAACTCCAACACGCGCTACGCGGTGCCGGCGCTGCTGCTCGCGGTGCCGGCCGTCGTCTGGGCGACGGCGCGCCTGCCGCGCGCGCCGGCGCTCGCGCTCGAGGCGGCGCTCGCCGGCAGCGCGCTCTACGGCGCGTACCTCGGCTACGAGGTGCGCGGCACCCGCGACGTCACGCTCGCCGTCGCCGGCCTCGCCGCGCTGGCGGTCGGCGGCTGGGCGCTCTGGCGCCTGCGCGACCGCCGCGTCGTGCTCGTCGTCGCCGCGCTCGCGGCCCTCGTCGGCGGGCTCGCCGCCGCCGACCGGATGCAGGACCGCATCAACGACGGGCGCTATCGCAACATCGACCCCGGGGTCGACGCGATGCTCGACGCCGCGCCGGACCACGCGCGCATCGCCCTGGCCGCCGACTGGACGGTGGCGGGGCTCGTGCCGATCTGGCCGGCGTTCGGCACCCGGATCGAGAACGAGGTCGAGTTCATGGGCCGCTTCGTCGACGGCTTCCTCACGCCCTACCGCGACGAGGCGAGCTTCCAGGCCGCCCTGCGCCGCGGCCGCTACGACGTCCTCGTCGTCGGGCGGGGCTTCTATCCGCCCCAGGCGACGCCCGAGCAGCGCTGGGCGATCGACGCGGGCTGGCGCACGGTCTCGCTGACGCGGCGGTTGCGCGTGCTCGTGCCCCCGGCGGGGGCACGGCGGGCGAGCCGCTCCTAGGCGTCGTTGCCGAGCGCGACGAGCACGGTCGGCTCCTGCAGGCCGCCGGGCTCCAGCGCGAACATGAGGTCCTTGGCGTCCTGCGGCACCTCGAAGCCGAGGTGCATGCTCGCGCGCGCCCCGACCGGCACCCGGCCGTCGCGCAGCTTCTTGTCGGGGTCGGCGACGTCGGCCACCGTCGGCCCGACGACGAGGCTGCGGCGGGTCAGGATCCGGTAGGCCAGGCCGCGCAGCACGAGCTCGCGGCGGGTGAGGTTCTTGACGCGGACGGAGACCGTGACCCAGCGCGTGCCGTCGCTCGGCTTCGTTGCCCGGATCTCCTTCGCCCAGGACGCGTTGCGGATCGCGACGACCTCGACGGTCGTGCCGCTCGCGGCGATCGCCGCCCGCGGCGCGCCGCGCACGACCTGCCCCGCCTCGGTCGTGGCCCGAGGGGCGGTCGGCTCGGGCGCGAGCGCCGCGCGGTCGTCGCCGCGGCTGCTCAGCAGGGCCAGGACGAAGACGATGAGCACGGCGGCCCCCGCGGCCGCCCGCCATGTCGGCGAGAGCGCCTGCCAGCGGGCGAGCAGCGGCGGCACGCGGCCGGCCGCCGGGCGCGCATCGCCCTTCGGGCTGCGCTGGAGCATGCCCTTGCGCGAGGCGGCCTTGCCCGGAGCGCGCTTGCGCCGTGCGCCCTTGCCGCGACGGCCCGCACGACGCGCCGGTGGCTCGGGCGGCTCCGGCCGCGCGCGCGGCCGCCCCGAGAGCGGTTGCTGCCCGACGCCGCGCCGTGCCCCGGGGTCGTAGGTGCCTTCGGGCGCGGCCTGGGGCGGGTACTCGTGCGGCGGCGGGGGCGCGGCCTGGGGCGGGTACTCGTGCGGCGGCGGGGGCGCGGCCTGGGGCGGGTACTCGTGCGGCGGCGGGGGCGCGGCCTGGGGCGGGTATTCGTGCGGCGGCGGAGCGACGGGCTCGTGCGCCTGCGTCGGGGGCGGCGCTTGGGCCGCGGACGGCCAATCGGGCGGGGGCGGCTGCGCGGCTCGCGGGTCGGGTGGGGGCGGCGCGGCCGCGGCGGGCGGCTGCGCCTGCTCGGCGAGGGGGTCCGGGAGCGGCGGTTGGACCGGCTCGTGATACGGCGGCTGGACGGGCTGGTGAGGCGGCGGCGGCTGTTGAGCCGGCGGAGGCGTCGGGGGCGCCGCGGACTCGGCCGCGGCCCCCTGCAGGAGCGGGCTGGCGGGTGCGAGACGCCCCTCGCCGGCGACCGGCGGCGCCGCCGCCGCCGCGGCGTACGCCTCCGCGTAGGCCCGCTCGGACGCCGTCCGCACCGCCATCGGGTCGCCCTCGACCGGCGCGGCGCCGACGAGGGCGTGCAGCACCTGCGTCGCCAGGCGCGGCGACAGCGGCTTGGCGTTGGCCCGGGCGAAGGCCTCCTCGGCGGCGCGCGACTGCTCGGGCGGCGGCGGTCCGCCGCGCACCTCGTCGACGGCGTCGCGGACGCTGTCGAGCAGGATGCGGTCCAGATCGGGGGGCGGCCCGTCGCCGCCGCGGATCGCTCGGCGGCGGAACTCGACGAAGGTCAGCGCGACCGTGGTGGCGACCTCGTCGCCGACGCCGGCCTGCTCGCAGTACTGCACGACGGCCCAGCCGCCGATGGCGACGAGCACGGCCAGCGCCTGCGGATCGCCGGCGCGCAGCTTCCCTGGAGCGATGATGTCTGACAGCACGCGGGCCTCAGTATCCGTGGTCCGGTGGCCGGCTTGTCAACTGGCTGCCGCGATGACGTTCGCGAGGAGACGTGTCTCGCGGTCCACGTCGGCGTGCTCGCGCACCCAGGCGCGCGCCGCGGAGCCCGCCCGCTCGCGCTCCTGCGGGCTCATGGCGAGCGCGCGTCGCAGGGCCTCCGCGAGCGCGCCGGGGTCACCCGGAGGGCAGAGGGTCCCCCACGGCGCCAGCACGCACTCGGGCAGACCGACCTCGTCGCTGGCCACGACGAGCAGCTCCATCGCCATCGCCTCCTTGACGACGACCGGCATGGAGTCGCGGTCGCCGTCGCGCGCGACGACGCACGGCATCGCGAGCACGTCGGCCGCCTCGAGCGCCGCGCGGACGCCCGCCGGCGGCAGGCTGCCGGCGAACTCGACGCGGTCGCCGGCGCCCGCTCGCGCCGCGCGCCGCTCGAGCTCGCCGCGCAGCGGCCCGTCGCCGACGATCCGCGCCCGCACGTCGGGAAGCAGGGCGACGGCGTCGACGAGGACGTCGAAGCCCTTCTTCTCCACGAGCCGCCCGACCGCGAGCACGAGGCGGCCCTGGGGCAGCGGCCCGCGGCGCGTGAACGCGGCGGCGTCGACGCCCATGACGACCTTGTGCACGCGCGCCTCAGGAGCGAGCCGGCGCAGATGCTCGACGTTGTAGTCGCAGCCGGTGAAGACCGCGTCGGCGCGGGTGAGCTTCTCGCGCAGGTTGCGCGGCGTCCGGAAGATGTCGAAGGCGTGGGCGGTGACGCTGAAGGGCCGGCCGGTGAGCGCCGCCAGGCGCATCGCGTCGAGCGCCGCCCCCGCCGCGAAGTGCGCGTGCAGGTGCACGCCTTCCGCGGCGCCGACGCGCCGCGCCGCCGGGGCCAGCGCGCGCAGCGGCCGGACCCACTCCTCCCGCGCCCAGCGGCGCCGCGCGAGGAGGTCGCGGGCGCACGCGCGCGGCTGGCGGGCCAGCAGGCCGAACAGGTCGCGCAGCGTCCCCGGGCCGGCGTCGTCGCACAGCAGCGCGACGTCGACGTCCTCCGGCGCCTCGGGATTGGGGTGCGCGGCCGCCTGCGCGGCCTGGACGCCGACGTCGTGGCCGAGCCGGCGCAGCGCTCGCAGCTCGTTGACGACGAACGTCTCCGACAGCTCCGGCCAGTGGTCCAGGACGAAGAGCAGCCGCATCCTCAGGCCGCCCGCGAGCGGGGTCCAGCCGCCGTCGGGCCGGCGACGTGCGCTGTCTCCCCGTGCATGTCCGCCCGACTGTAGAGCCTGGCGGAAGGGCGGCGGCGGGCCCAGCCGCGAACCCCTGCAGGCGGCCGCGTTGCGATGTCCCCGCCGTCGCCGCGTGGCGGTAGCCTGGGGGCCGATGTCCGCTGCCGCAGTCACCCCGGCCGGCGTGCGCGACGGGGATCCCGCCGCGCTCGCGGCGCTCTGCTCGGTGCGCGGGCCGTCGGTGCTCGCCTACTGCCGCCACGTCGCCGGCGACGACCAGGCCGTCGGTGCGGCCGAGGACGCGTTCGCCGGCTTTCGCATGGCGGTCGTCTCCACGCCGGACACGTCGAACCTGAACCCGGAGGCGCTGCTCATCAACGCCACGCGGGCGGCGGCCGCGGCGCGCGCGGGCACGGGCGCGCAGGGCGTCTGCGCCGAGGTCCCGGCGCTGCTGGCGGCGCGGGCCGGCAGGTCGATCTCCGACGCCGATCGCGAGCGGCTCGATCGGCACCTCGAGAGCTGCTGGACGTGCCGCGCGCCGGTCGCGCGCTTCAAGGCCGCCGAGCGCGCGTACCGCGACCCGCCCGATCCGACGCTCGACCCCGCTGTCGCCGAGCGGATCGTCGCCGCGCTCGCCACGGCGGTGCCGGACGCCGACCCCAAGCCGGAGCCCGCCCCGCTGGGGTCGCCGGCGGCGAACGGCGCCGGCCACGGGCCGACGTCCGCCACCGTCGACCAGCCCACGCGCGAGTTCGGCGTCGCCGACGTCTTCCGGGCCGGCCTCGCGCCGCGCGTGCCGCTGCCCCTCCCCTCCGAGCAACCGCATGTGGAGCAGCCTTCGCCCCCGGCCGTCGACGAGCGCCCCGACTGGGCGCAGGCCCACCCCCTTCCCTCCGAGCAGCCCTACTCGCCCTCGTCGACCGCGCCGGACCCGCCGCCGCCCGCGCAGCCGCAGCCCGCGTGGGACCCCCGGCCCCCGGCGCCGCCCGCGGCCGAGACGCCGCGCCGCGACCGCGACCGCGACCTGCGTGCGTCGGCCGGCGGCTTCATGGCGTCCGTGCTCGAGTCGCTCGGACTGCGCGGCGACAGCCCCGGGCAGGCGGATCGCGACCCGCCGCGGCGCCGGTCCGAGACGCGAGGCTCCCGCCGGCGGGACTCGACCACCGCCGCGGGCAGCGCGCGCTCGGAGCGCTCGGCGCGGTCGCGCGGCAACCGCCGCGACACATCCAGGCGGCCGAAGCTGCCCCTGCCCGTCCTCCTGCCGATCGTCGTCGTCGTCGTCGCCGTCCTGCTGGCGCTCTTCGTCGCCGGCGTCTTCGGCGGCAGCGACCCCGCGTCGAGCCCGAGCGTGTCCGCGCCCGCCGACGCGCCCAGGGACCCCAAGCCCGCCGACGTCGTCGTCGTGCCCGGGTCCGTGGACGCCGGTGGCAGGGCCGTCGAGCTCGCCAAGGCGCGCGACCGCGCCCGCGCCAAGCGCGAGCGCGACGCGGCCCTCGAGCGCGAGGCCGCCGAGACGCCGGCCCCGGCTGCCGCGACGAGCCCGCCCGCCGCGCCGGCCACCCGCGCGGCGCCGGCGCCGGCGCCGCCGCCGGCCGGCCAGACGGCGGGCGACCCGCGCACCGGCGGCTCGCGCAAGATCGACGCCGGCAGGGGCGCGACCGGCGCCGAGCAGATCCCGCCCGCCGAGGACACGTCGACCGTGCCCGACCTCGCGCCTCCGCCCCAGAACGCGACGCAGCCATAGGCCCCGACGTCGACACCGCGGCGCCGCTCGAGCTGGAGATCCAGCGTGAGGGCCGCGCGCTGTCGGAGGCCTTTCCCAAGCGCCGCGGCAGCCCGCTGAAGGCGCTCGACGACCGCGCCATGGATCTGGCCGCGCAGGACGCGGAACTGCGGGCCGCGCTGTTTCGCTTCGTCGACGTCGTCCCGGCCTGCCGCTCGCTCGACGACCTCGCCGCGCACCTCACGAGCTTCCTGGCGCAGGTCCACACGCAGCCGCCGTCGTTGCGCGCGGCGATGCGGATGGGCGACACGAAGGCCGGGCGGGCCGCGCTCGGCGCGGCGGGCGCCGCCGGCGTGCGCCACATGGCGCACCGCTTCATCGTCGGCGAGGACCCCGAGGCGGCGCTGCCGACGCTGCGCAAGCTCTGGCGCGACGGGATCGCGGCATCCGTCGACCTGCTCGGCGAGGCGACGGTCACCTCCGAGGAGGCCGACCGCTACGCCGCACGCTGCGAGGAGGCGCTGCGCGCGCTCGGCGGCGCCTACGCGCAGCTCGACGAGCGGCCCCTGCTCGAACGCGACGCGACCGGCCCGCTGCCGCGCGCGAACCTCTCCGTGAAGGTGTCAGCGCTGACGCCGCTGCTGCGCCCCGAGGCGCCCGAGCGCGGCCAGCGCGACGCGGCGCCGCGCCTGCGGGCGCTGCTGCGCGACGCGAAGGAGATCGGGGCGCACCTGCACATCGACATGGAGTCGCTGGACTCGCGCGAGGCGGTGCTCGACCTCGTCCTGGACCTGCTCGCCGAGCCCGAGTTCGCCGACGGCCCGTCCGCCGGGGTCGTCCTGCAGGCCTACCTGCGCGACTCGCCGCAGACGCTGGACACGATCCTCGACTGGGCCGGGCGCACCGCGCGCGCGCAGCCGCTCGTCGTCCGGCTCGTCAAGGGCGCCTACTGGGACCACGAGGTCGTGGCGGCCCGCCAGCACGGCTGGAGCGTGCCGGTCTTCGAGCACAAGGGCGACTGCGACGCGAACTTCGAGGCGCTGACGGCGCGGCTGCTGGAGGCCCGCCCGCTCGTCCGCGTCGCGATCGCGTCGCACAACCTGCGCTCCGTGGCGCACGCCATCGCGCGCAACCGCCTGCTCGGGGGCGGCGAGGGCGACGTCGAGTTCCAGATCCTGCGCGGCCTCGGCGACGACCTCGGGCGGGCGCTCGCCTCCCGCGGCCTGCGCGTGCGGGCCTACTGCCCCGTCGGCGATCTCGTCGCCGGGATGGCCTACCTCGTGCGCCGGCTCCTGGAGAACACGGCCAACGAGAGCTTTCTCTCCGAGCAGGCGCACGGCGTCCCGCTCGAGCAGCTCCTCGCGCCGCCCGAGACGTCGCCATGAGCCTGCCGGCGTTCGCCAACGAGCCGGTCCTCGAGCTGCGCCGCGCGACGGAGCGCTCGAAGCTCGCCGTCGGCATGGGCGAGCTGCGCCTGCCGCTGCGCGTCCCCGTCTGGATCGGCCGCGACCGCCGCGACGGCGACGAGCTCGTCTCGACGGACCCCGGCCGGCCCGAGCGCGTCGTGGCGCTCGCGGCGTCCGCGACGCCGGAGGAGGCCGCCGCGGCCGTCGCGTGCGCGCAGGCCGCCTTCCCGGCCTGGGCGGCGACCCCGGTGGGCGAGCGCGCGGCCGCGCTGCTCGGCGCCGCCGCGTGGATGCGCGAGCGGCGCGCGTCGCTCGCGGCGCTCGCCGTCCGCGAGTGCGCCAAGCCGTGGCCGCAGGCCGACGCCGACGTCTGCGAGGCGATCGACTTCCTCGAGTTCTACGCCCGCGGCGCGCTCGAGCTCCAGGGCGACGGGGGCGCGCCGCTGCTGCAGGTCCCGGGCGAGCGCAACGAGCAGCGCTACGTCCCGCGCGGCGTCTGCGCGGTCATCGCGCCGTGGAACTTCCCGCTCGCGATCCCGATGGGAATGACCGCCGCGGCGCTCGCCACCGGCAACACCGTCGTGCTCAAGCCCGCCGAACAGGCACCGGGCTGCGGGCTGCGCGTCGTCGAGGCGCTGCGCGCGGGCGGCGTGCCGGCCGGCGCGATCTCGCTGCTGCCCGGCGGCGGCGAGGCGGGCGCGGCGCTCGCCGCGGACCCCGCCGTCGCGACGATCGCCTTCACCGGCTCGGGCCCGGTCGGCCTCGAGCTGCTGCGCACGGCGGCCGACGTCACGCCGGGGGCGCGCCAGCTCACGCGCGTCGTCGCCGAGATGGGCGGCAAGAACTGCCTCATCGTCGACTCCGACGCCGACCTCGACGAGGCGATCCCCGCGATCGTCGAGTCCGCGTTTCACTACGCGGGCCAGAAGTGCTCGGCGGCATCGCGCGTGCTCGTCCACGAGGCCGTGCACGACACGCTCGTCGAGCGCCTGGCCGGCGCCGTCGCCGGGCTGCAGGTCGGCCCCGCCGACGAGTTCTCGACCGACGTCCCGCCGCTCATCGAGCGCGAGGCGCAGGAGCGGGTGCTGCGCTACGCCGCGATGGCGGCCGAGGAGGGCGAGATCGCGACGGCCGCGCCGGACGTCCCCGCCGAGGGCTGGTACGTGGCACCGGTCGTCGCCACCGGCCTGCGGCGCGACTCGCGCGTCCTGCACGAGGAGATCTTCGGCCCGCTCCTGACGATCGAGTCCGTCGCCTCCGTCGACGAGGCCTGCGACCGCGTCGACGAGCTTCCGGTCGCCCTGACCGGCGGGCTGCTCAGCCGCAACCCGCGCACGATCGAGCGCGTCGTCGCGCGCTCGCCCGTCGGCAACCTCTACGTCAACCGCTCGACGACCGGGGCGATGGTCGGCCGCCAGCCATTCGGCGGCAACCGCCTGTCGGGCACCGGCACGAAGGCCGGCGGCCACGACTACCTGCTGCACTTCGTCGAGCCGCGTGTCGTCACCGAGAACACGGTGCGCCACGGGCTCGTCGTGTAGCGCCATCACGTCACGAATTTCGACCCAGCCGGTCGTAGCGAGATTTCCACATCCGCGCGCGATCGCGTTCTAACATCGCCTCGGTTCGTCGTTGGGGGGAAGCAATGACTGAGCGATATCGCGGGCAGGTCGCCCGCTCACTGCTCGCGGCGGCACTGACGCTGGTGCTCTGCGCCGCGCTGTCGGCGCCAGCGGTGGCGACGCTTCGGACGATCGACTTCGACACGTACCCGAGCACGGCGGCGACGGTGCCCGGCGACGTCGTCACGACGCAATACGCCGGCGTGTCGTTCCCCGGCGAGCCGGCCCCGATCATCCTCGACAGCGGCACGCGGCGGACGTCGTCCGCGCCGCGTCTCCTCGGCTCGGCCGTGCCGCGGTCCCAGCCGTGCGCGCCGGTGCCGGCGTGCCACACGCTGACGATCGACTTCACCTCCCCGGTCAGCCAGGTGGCGATGTTCGCCGGGCTGCTCGACCAGGACCAGGGCGAGCTCGGCGGGACGTGGGTGCGCCTGCGCGCCTACGCCGGTCCCGGCGCGACGGGCGCGCTCGTCGGCCAGAGCCGCAACACGAGCCAGAGCCCGCCGACGCCCGACTTCCGCCTGAACCCCGACGGCTCGGTCTCGACCCTGGTCGGCCTGACCTCGGACACCGGCGCACCGACGATCGCGTCCGTCCGACTGGACGTCGGGCAGGACACGGCCAGCCACGACGCCGGCGAGCCCAAGCGCGCGCGCATCGACAACCTCTCGTTCGAGGACGGCGCGGTCGTGGCGCCCTCCCAACCGCCGCCGCCGACCGTCACGCTCGATCAGCCGACGGCGGGCCGGCTCTTCCAGTCCGTCGACGAGGTCCGCGCGGCCGGCACCGTCCGTGCCGACGCCGGTCTGGAGCGCCTCTGCCTCGTCGTCGACGCGCCCGAGACGTTCCCCGACCCCTGTCAGAACGCCGCCGGCCAGGTGTCTGGAGGCCGGTTCGACGGACTCGTCGTCCCCGGGCTCACGCCCGGGCGCCACGGCGTGACCGCCTGGGTGCGCGACGTGCGCGGACGGACCGCGTCGTCGACGGTGACGATCGAGGTCATCACGCCCTCGAGCGGCGTCGATCTGCGCGTGCAGGACATCGAGGTCACGCAGGGCACGCAGGGGATGCTTCTGCGCGGCCTGCTGAACCCGACGGCGTCCGCGCCCGGCCTGCCGCGACACGTCGCAACGCGCTATCCCGGCGTCGGCCTCGCCGCCGGCGGCCGCACCGTGGTCCGCGTCTATGCGAACGCCGCGTCGCTCGGGCCGCTCGCGGGCTCCGTGCGCGCGGTGCGCCTGCTGCTGCACGGCTTCCGCGAGTCGGGCTCGGCGCTCACGTCGCTCACGTCGCTCGGGCCGCCGCTGTCGCCCGCCGGCGGCCCGCGCGACCTCGGCCTCGGGCCGAGCCGGGCGACGCTCGCCGAGCGCCAGACCAGCACCGCTGCCTACGAGTTCACCCTGCCACCGTCGTGGACGACCGGCACGATCCGCCTCGTCGCCGAGGTCAACCCGCTCAGCATCCGCTTCCCCGTCGCGGTTCCCGAGGCCGCGGGCGCCCGCGCGAACAACCTGCTGGCGCTGTCGTCGATCGCGTTCACGCGCACGCGGCCGGTCTACATCTCGACCATCGACCTCCTCAACTCGCTGGACAGCCGTCCGCGGATCGACGCGTTCCGCGCCTTTGCGCTGGCCGACGTCGTCACGCCGCTGGCCGACGACCAGCTGCGGATCGTGCCCAACGCGGGCAGCGTCGACGTCACGGCGATCCTGCGCTGCAACGCGGCCGACCAGGGCGCAGGCCGCTGCGGTGCGCGCCCGCCCAACAACCCCGACGGGAGCTGCCCGGCATGCGCCAACGCCTCTGCCGAGATGCTCGACAAGGTGGCCGAGGCGCGCGACCGCTTCCCGATCGACGGCAAGGCGTTCGGGATCGGCAACGGCATCGGCGGGGTGACCGAGTCCGGCCGCCAGTACGCGCTCGCCGACCCCAACCGCCGGCCGCTGTCGGCCGTCGCCCACGAGCTGTTTCACATGTTCGAGCTCGAGCATGCCTCGCAGGCCTGCGGTGGCGGGACCGGTGGCCAGGTCGGCGTGCCGTGGCCGCCAGACGAGATCGGCCTCCTGCAGGGCATCGCGCTCGACCGCCGGCCGGTCACCGGCGGCTCCTCGGCGTACATGGTCCTCGGCGGACCTGGGACGATCGCCGCGCCGTTCACGGACTTCATGTCCTACTGCTCGGTGTTCCTGGACGACCCGGCGACGTGGCTGTCGCCGCGCAACTGGCAGCTCGTGCTCGAACGGCTGAAGGCCGGAGGCTCGCTCGACGGCTTCGATCTCGTCGTGGACCGCTCCCGCGGCGGCCCGAACCCGCCCCGGATCCGGGCCTCGCAGGCGGCACCGCGAATGCTGCGGGTGACCGCGACGATCGGATCCGGCGACGGTCAGATCATGCGGGTGCAACCCGCGACCGGGGCGGCGTCGACGTCGGTTGCCGGCAGCCCGGCGCACCTCGTCGTCAAGAGCAGGACGGGGGCCGTGCTGACCGACGTGAGGCCGGAGGTGCGGTTCGCGCACGTCGAGGGCCAGCCGCCGGTCGGCATGGCCGACGTGCTCGTCCCGGCCGCCGGGGCGGCGCGACTGGAGCTCGTCGTCGACGACGAGCTCGTGGCCACCCGCGAGCGCAGCAGCGCTGCGCCGAAGGTGCGCGTGGCGCGGCCGAAGGTCGGACGCACGTTCACGACGATCAGCTGGACGTCGCGCGATCCCGACGGGCAGTTCAGCCTCGCATCCGTCGAGCTGCTCGGCGCGGGCCGGCCGAAGGTGCTCGCGCTCGGCGCCGGCGGCCGCTCGCTGCGCGTGCGGACCTCCGCCCTGCCGCGCAGCGCTCGCTCGCAGATCAGAGTGCGCGTCAACGACGGCTTCAACGAGGGCAGCGCGACGTCCGTGCCCTTCCGCACGCCGGGCGCCGGGCCGCGGGCGCGGATCGAGGCTCCGAAGGCGAGCGCGACGACGACGAACGAGGCGTCGGTGCTGCTCAGCGGACGCGCGAGCGACGACACGGGCCTGGCGCTCGTCGGTCGCTCCCTGCGCTGGTTCGAGGGGCGCCGCGCGCTCGGCAGCGGGGGTTCGATCGGGCTGGCCGGCCTGCTGCCGGGGCGTCACGTCCTGCGGCTTGTGGCCCGCGACCGCTTCGGTCGCCGCGGCGTCGCGAGGACGACGCTGACGGTGAAGGCGCTGCGCCCGGCGTTCACGCAGCTGCGCCTCGTCGCTCGCCGCGGGCGCGTGGCCCGCATCCGCGTCGCCGCCTCGGGCGGCGCGATCCTCACCGCCCGCGGGCGGCGCTTCGTCGTCGGGCCACGCCCGCGGACGATCCGCGTTCCCGTCGCTCGCAACGCGCGCCGGCTCGCGCTGCTTCTGCGGGCCGGGGAGCGGGCCACGCGGGGGACGCTGGCGATCTGAGCCCAGGCGCCGACTCGTCGGCCGGGCGCACGTGGTGTGTCCCGGGTGTGCAGGTGGCGGACGTGGTCCGGGGCGGTCGACTCGCCGAGCCCGCCGGCGGGCGGCTCCCTTGTGTGCGGTTGCGCTCAGTTCGTCATCGCCGTGTATCACGACGCCGGGTGCCCTCTCTCACCCATCGATAGATCGAGCTATGGGGCTCGGTGAGTCATTCACGAGGGGTTCTCGACATGCATGAGCAACTGTCCATCCATCTGCACCCGATGCGGTCGCGCCTGGTCGCCGCGTTCGCACTGCTCGTCTGCGCGCTCGCCGCGCTGGCGAGCGCGCCGTCGTTCGCCGGCGCGGCAGGCAAGCCGGCCGGCGCTCAAGGCGCCGCAGGTGCCGGAGCCGACCGTGCGCCGGATCGCTCGGCCCGCGGTCGGGCCACCGCGTCACCGGCCGCGGCCCGTGCGCTGGCCACGATCCAGCGGCGGATCGCCGACTACGTCGCCGACAACGGCACGAGCTACACGTTCGGCAGCTACATGGACTCCGACACGGGGCAGATCGTGCTCGACACCGACGCCCCGGCGTCCGTCGTGTCGCAGCTCACGAGCATGTCCGACGCCGAGCAGCGGCGCGAGGTCAGCCGGGCGCGGGTGCGCAAGGCCGGCATCAAGGACTCGTGGAACCGGCGCGACGACATCCCGTCGTTCTGGGGTGGCGCGGGCATCACGAACGCGGGCGGCATCTGCTCGGCGGGCTACGCGGTCCGCAACGGAGCCGGGACCGTGTTCAGCGTGACCGCCGGCCACTGCTTCGCCAACGGCGCGACCGCGCTGACGGAATCCGGCGCGCGCACCTACGGCGTGGTCTCCGGGCGGCGCCTGCCGTCGGTCACCGGGCATCCGATGGACATGGAGCTGCTCGGCGGCCAGAGCTACGCCGGCCGGGTCTACACCGGCGGCGTCACGAGCACGACGAGCCGCCCCGTGACGGCGGCCGGCGCGGCCTACACCGGCTACAGCGACTACTGCCACAGCGGTCGCACCACCGGCGAGAACTGCGCGCACACGGCGACGGACACGAATGCCCAGGTGTGCACGTCCAGCGGCTGCAAGTCACCCGTGATCGCCTTCACCGGCGGCACGATGATCCAGCCCGGTGACTCCGGCGGCGCGTTCTACGCCATCGACGGCTCCGGCCAGGCCTGGATTCGCGGCAACGTGATCGCGACCAACGGCTCCACCGGTTGGGCCCAGCCGTACACCACGGTGGCCTCGCAGTACGGGATCAGCATCGTCACAGGCTGACCCGACCCGGCGGCCCGCGCATCGGGGAGTGCGATGAGCACTCCCCGGGGCGCGGGCCCGTCGGCGTCAGCGCACGCGCAGCGGCCACGGGCCGCCGAAGGCCCGCAGCGGCGCCCCGGCGTCCGGGGCCAGCACCACCCGCGCGTAGAGCTCGTACCGCCCGGGCGCCAGGCGCCCGCCTCCCGGCTCGCACGACGTCAGCGACGCCGACGCGGCCGTGCTCCGCGTCTCGCCCGCCGCCGGCTCCCACCGGACACCGACCGCGTCCTGCGCCGGCGGCGTCGTCACGACCAGCCCGTGGCGGACGAGGAACACGTCGGGGGCCGGCGCCGTCACTCCCGCGAACGCCTCCCGGCTCGTGACCTCGACGGTGCCGCTCACCGTCTGCCGGCCGGCCGGCACGACCTCGGCGAACCGCCCGGCCACCCGCAGCCCACCCGGGGCCGGCAACCGGAACGGATGCCCGCACGCCACCTCACCGGGCTGTGCATCCACGCGCGCCTCCTTCCCTCCGGCCGACCCGCCCGCATCGTCGTCGCCGCAGCCCGCGATCCCGAGGGCCAGGACGGCCAGCAGCGGCCCCACCCATGCAGCGTGTTCCCGGCCACGTGCCACGACGGTCCCCTTGCATCGCTCCGACCTGGACGGTAACGGTCCGCGGCCCGCCGGTCACGAGATCGGCTGGGAGCGAAGGGCGCGAGCCCCCCGTGGACGTGGGGCCACGGTCTTCGCGGGAATGTACGGATGGCCGGGCGCGCGAGGGGGTCGATAGTGGGGCCGGCGGGCCCGCCCGCACCCGACGGACCCCCACACGGCGAGCGCGTGCTCGCCGCACACCCACGGATCGAGGAGGCACACATGAGCGGTCTCGAAGGCAAGAGCTTTGACGCTCCCGACGAGGTTCGAGAGTTCAGGGCCCACGGCAAGGTGGAGCTGGTCAATCTCGACACCGGGGCCGTCGGCCGCGGCACGTTCGAGCCGGGCTGGAAGTGGTCCGAAGACGTCAAGCCGATCGCCGGCACGGACAGCTGCCAGGTGGCCCACGTCGGCTACGTCATCTCAGGACGCATGACGGTTCGGATGGACGACGGCTCGGAGCACGAGTACGTCCCGGGCGAGACGTTCAACATGCCGCCCGGCCACGACGCGTGGACCGTCGGCGACGAGCCCTGCGTGCTGCTGGACTTCGGCGGCCTGAAGGGATACGCGCAGGCCGGCTGAGCGGCTCGTCGCACGCCGGGCGGCTGCCGCGGACCGCCTCCGCCGGGCGGGAGGCCGGCCGCGGCCGCCCGCGGCGGCGCCCGATGCGGCGCGCTCCCGCGACGCGGTCGTCGGCGCTACCGCAGCGCGGTGACGGCGAGCACCATGCAGGCGATGCCGAGGCCGATGACCGCCGGCCCATGCGTGCGCAGCCCCCGCCGCCAGAGCGCGGTGCCGGCGAACGTCGAGCCGACGACGGCGAGCGGGACGAGCAGGCACAGCCCGGCAAGCAGATAGGCGACGACGACCGCCTGCTGGCGCACGGGGAGAGGGCCGTCGTCGTCGTCCATGTATCTCGTCCGGACGCGGGGCCCTCAGGTCCCGCAGAACGTGCGGTACGCGCCGAAGCTCGCAGGCGCCGGCGCGGCGTACGCCTCCAGGCCGGGCCGCTCGTGAAACGGCGCGCGCAGCGCCTCCATGAGGCGGTGCAGGGGCTCCAGGTCGCCGGCGGTCGCCGCCTCGAGCGCCTCCTCCACCAGGTGGTTGCGCGGGACGTAGATCGGGTTGACGCGGTCCATCGCGTCCGCGATCGCCGCGGCGTCGGACGCCTCGTGCGACAGCCGCGCCCGCCAGCGCTCGAGCCACGCGTCCAACGCGGGCGACTCGCCGAACGGCGCCAGTGCCTCCTCGCAGCCGTCGCGAAGCGCCGCCGACAGGGCGCGAAAGCCCGAGGTGAAGTCGACTCGCTGCGCCCGCATGAGCGCGAGCAGGTCGTCGGCGAGGTCGGCGTCCTCCGCGCGGGGCTCGGCGAGGCCGAGCTTCGCGCGCATCCCGCGGCGCAGGCGGTCCCGGTGGCGCTCGGGATACGCGTCGAGCACCGCGGTGGCCGCGGCGACCGCGCCGTCCGCGTCGTCGTCGACGAGGGGCAGCAGCGTCTCGGCCAGGCGCGCGAGGTTCCACTGCGCGATCTGCGGCTGGTTGCCATACGCGTAGCGGCCGCCGTCGTCGATCGAGCTGAACACCGCCGCGGGGTCGTAGGCGTCGATGAACGCGCACGGGCCGTAGTCGATCGTCTCGCCGGAGATCGTCATGTTGTCGGTGTTCATGACGCCGTGGACGAACCCGACGAGCATCCAGCGGGCGATGAGCGACGCCTGCGCGTCGACGACGGCTTCGAACAGCGCCAGGTACGGGTTCTCGGCCTCGAGCGCGCCCGGGTGGTGGCGTGCGATCGCGTGGTCGGCGAGGCGTCGCACGAGCGCCGGGCCGCCGTTCGCCGCCGCGTACTGGAACGTGCCGACGCGGATGTGGCTCGCCGCGACGCGGACGAGCACCGCGCCGGGCAGCAGCGACTCCCGCACGACCTGATCGCCGGTCGCCACCACGGCGAGCGCGCGCGTCGTGGGGATGCCGAGGGCGTGCATCGCCTCGCCGATCACGTGCTCGCGCAGCATCGGGCCGACGGCTGCCATGCCGTCGCCGCCGCGCGCGAACGGCGTGCGGCCCGAGCCCTTCAGGTGCACGTCGCGACGCCGGCCGTGGACGTCGATCACCTCGCCGAGCAGGAGCGCCCGGCCGTCGCCGAGCCGCGGCGAGTAGCCGCCGAACTGGTGGCCGGCGTAGGCCAGCGCCACCGGCGTCGAGCCTTCCGCCACGGCGTTGCCGACGAGGACGGCGACGCCCTCGGGCGCTCTCAGCGCGTCGGCGTCGAGACCCAGCTCCTCGGCGAGCTGCTCGTTGAGCGCGAGCAGCCGCGGCGCGGGCGCCGTCTGCGCCGTCCACGGGACGTAGAGGCCTTCGAGCTCGCGGACGTAGCTGTCGTCGAATGCGAACGTGGTCCGGGCGGCGATGCTCACCCGGTCCAGGCTAACGCGAGCCGATCGGAGGTTGCCGACGCGGGGGACTGCGGGCCGGTGAATCTGGTGTGGGGCGGGTCCTCGTTGCGCGCGAGGAAGAACGTCTCGCCGCGGGACGGACGGGGCTCGCCGGTGCTACCAGGCCGCAAAGGCCCGGCACGGGCCGCCCGAGCCCTCCTTCCAGGGGATGACGCCGAGGTAGATCGTCGCGCCCCGCGGCGGGAGCGCGCGGAGGCCGCGGAGGTTCTCGATCCCGTAGCGGTCGGCGGGCAGCCACGTGTAGTGCACGTCGAAGGTCGTCGACGAGCCGTGGTCCAGCGAGAGCGTGTCGACGCCGATGCCGCGGACGTCGCGCTCGGCCAGCAGCCACCGCACCGCCGCCAGGCCGAAGCCGGGAAAGCGCATGACGCCGCCGGCATCGGGGTTGCGGTAGGTCGCGACGCTGCCGGCGCGCGCCTCCCAGCCCGAGTGCATGCAGACGACGGCGCCGCGCGGGATGCGCCCGTGGCGGCGCTCGAAGGAGCGCAGGTCGTCGGGCGTGACGACGGTGTCGGGTTCGCGCGCGGCGCGTGCGGCGATGTCGACGACGACGGCCGGCGCGACGAGCTCGGAGAGGTCGAGCTGCGGCGTCGTGCGCCCGCCTGCCGTGAAGTGCGCCGGCGCGTCCATGTGCGTGCACGAGTGCTCGCCGAACGACCAGGTCTGCGCGTAGAAGCCGTCGTTCTCGACGGTGACCAGCGTCGACCGGCTCACCCCCGGCCCGATGGGATACAGCGGGAAGTCCTCGGAGAACGTGTGCGTCAGGTCGGCCGTCCGCGTGCCGGCGGGGTCACCGCGCCGCGCCAGGGCGCGGCCGGGAACGGCGGCGGCGAGCGCGGCCCCGGCGCCCCCGAGCAGCGCGGCGCGGCGGCTGAGCCGGAGCGGCTCGATCGGCGCAGGCGGGCCCTCCCGCTCCATTCGAGCGCGGACGGTCTCCACGGTCCCTGGCACGCACATGAACGCCTCCTGACTCCGCTTGCCGGTTCGTCCCAGGAGCGATTGTGCCGCCGCGTCCGACCGAGATGTGGAAATTCCTCTTCCGGGTGCGTCGGCTGCGCGGCTCCCGGAGGCGGCGGACGCCGCGCGCGGCGGCCTCGGCTATGGCACGTCGACGGCGGCGGGGCGGCAGCCGGCGAGGAAGCGCTCGTGCAGCCGCGTGTCCCGGCCGAGCTCGGGGTGGAAGGACACCGCGAGCAGCGAGCCCTGCCGCGCGGCGACGGCGTGCCCGTCGACCGTCGCGAGGATCTCCACGCCGTCGCCGTGGTCGGCGATCCAGGGCGCGCGGATGAAGACCGCGCGGACCGGGCCGTCGGCGATCCCGGCGATCTGCACATCCTCCTCGAAGGAGCGCACCTGGCGGCCGAAGGCGTTGCGCCGCGCCTCGATGTCCATGACGCCCAGGTGCGCGCGGTCGAGCATGATGAGCCCCGCGCACGTGCCGAGCACCGGCGTGCCCGCGGCGACGACCTCGCGCAGCGGATCGCCGAGCCCCTCGCGCTCGATCCCGAGCGTCATCGTCGTCGACTCCCCGCCGGGGATGACGAGCCCGTCGAGCCCGTCGAGGTCGGCGGGCACGCGCACCTCGCAGACCTCCGCGCCCAGGCCGCGCAGCATCCGCGCGTGGGCGGCGAAGCCGCCCTGCAGCGCCAGCACGCCGATGCGCACCGCGGCTACCAGCCGCGCTGGGCGAGCAGCTGCTCGTCGCCGAGCCCGCGCGACTCGAGCGACTCCATCGCCGGCCCGAGGCCCTCGGAGGCCTGCGCGACGCGCATCGGGTCGGCGAAGTGCGTGCAGGCCTCGACGATCGCGCGCGCCCGGCGCTCGGGATCGGAGGACTTGAAGATCCCCGACCCCACGAACAGGCCCTCGGCGCCGAGCTGCATCATGAGCGAGGCGTCGGCCGGCGTCGCGATGCCGCCCGCGCAGAAGAGCACGACCGGCAAGCCGCCCTCGTGCGCGACGGCGCGGACGACGTCCAGCGGAGCGCCGAGCTCCTTGGCGGCGGACGGCAGCTCGGTCTCGTCGAGCGTCCCGAGCCGGCGGATCTCGGAGCGGATCGAGCGCATGTGGCGCACCGCCTCGACGATGTCGCCCGTCCCGGCCTCGCCCTTGGAGCGGATCATCGCCGCGCCCTCGCCGATGCGCCGCAGCGCCTCGCCGAGGTTCGTCGCGCCGCAGACGAAGGGGATCGAGAAGTCCCACTTGTCGATGTGGTTGTGCTCGTCGGCGGGCGTGAGGACCTCGGACTCGTCGATGTAGTCGACCTCGAGCGCCTCGAGCACCTGCGCCTCGGCGATGTGGCCGATCCGCGCCTTCGCCATGACCGGGATCGTGACGGCCTCCTGGATGCCCTTGATCATCGCCGGATCGGACATCCGCGCGACGCCGCCGTCGCGGCGGATGTCGGCGGGGACGCGCTCGAGCGCCATGACCGCGGCCGCGCCCGCCGCCTCGGCGATGCGCGCCTGCTCGGCGTCGACGACGTCCATGATGACGCCGCCCTTGAGCATCTCCGCCAGGCCGGCCTTGACGCGGAATGTCGCTTCGTCTCGCACGAGGGCGATTGTACCCGCGCGCCAGGTGCGCCCCGGGCGGGCCGCCGGTGCGAGGTGCGGCGAGCGCTCAGGCCGGCGGTGGCCGCGAGCCGTCAGCCCAGGCGGCGTCCGCGTCGCCTGATCTTCGCCTTGCGCCGAGCCTGAAGCGGCGCTGCCAGCTCGAACGCGGCCCGTGCGCCCGCCGCGTCACCGCGCTTTGCCAGCAGGTCTCCGAGCGCCGTGGCGGCGTGCTCGAGCTCGCCGTCCGTCGCCGCGACCGCGATCGCCTGGCGCCATGCCGCCTCGGCCTCGTCCTCCCGGCCGTCCTGGCGGGCCAGCAGCGTGGCGAGGTTGTGGTGCGCGCCGTGCGGGCCCTCCTCGATCGCCCTGCGCAGCGCCTCCTCGGCCTCCCCCTCGCGGCCGGCCTCGTGCAGCAGCAGCCATCCCAGCGAGTCCCAGGCACTTCCATCCCCGGCCTCGATGCCCGCGCGCAGCGCCGACTCGGCCTCCCGCTCGCGGCCGGGCTGCCGCGCCAGCAGCCGCCCGAGCGTGCGCCACGCGTCCGCGTCGCCGGCGTCGATCGCGGCGCGCAGCGCGGCCTCGGCCTCGTCGGCGCGTCCCAGACGGCTGGCGAGCAGGGCGCCGAGGTCGTGCCACGCGTCGACGCCGGCCGCGATCGCGTCGCGGTAGGCCTGCTCGGCCTCCTCCGCGCGCCCCGGCTTCGTCGCGAGCACGCTCCCGAGGATCTGCCAGGCGCTCACGAGGCCGGCGGCCGCGGCGTCGTGGTAGGCCTGCACGGCCTCGTCGAGGCGTTCGGGCTGTCTGGCGAGCAGCCATCCGAGCGGGCCGTAGGCCTCGCTGTGGCCCGCGCCGATGGCCTCGCGCAGGAAGGCCTCGGCCTCCGCCGCGCGGCCCCCCTGCCGCGCGAGCATCCATCCGAGGTTGTGCATCGCCTGCGCGTCGCCCGCCCGAGCGGCCGCGCGCAGCGCCTCCTCGGCTTCCTGCTCGCGCCCGGCCTGCTGGGCGAGCAGCCAGCCGAGGTTGTTGTGGGCGCCCGCCTCGCCGGCATCGATCGCCTCGCGGTAGGCGGCCTCCTCCTCGCGCCGGCGGCCCGGCTGGCGGGCGTACAGCAGGCCGAGGTTGTTCAGCGCCACCGTGTGGCCGGCCGCGATGGCGTCGAGGTAGGCGGTCTCCGCCTCGTCCTCGCGGCCGGGTTGGCCGAAGAGCAGGTTGCCCAGATCGTTGAGGGCGAGGCTCTCACCGCCGCGGATCGCCTCGCGCAGGATCGCGGCGGCCTCCTCCTCGCGGCCCTCCTGGCCCGCGAGCAACAGCCCGAGATCGCGCCGCGCGCGCTCGTGGCCGGCGAGGATCGCGGCGCGGTAGGCGTCCTCCGCCTCGCGCGCGCGGTCGGGACGCGACGCGAGCGCCGACGCGCGGTCGTACCAGCCGTCCGCGTCGCCGGTGTCGGGCGCGTCGTCGTTCGGCCACTCTGCGTCGCCACCGGGTTGCATCTCTGAGCGCTCCGTCTCGGGCGGCGCAGCATCGCATGCGGCGGCGGTCCTCGCCAGCAGCAACCCTACTTCAGCTTGAAGGCCTTGATGCGGTCCGCGTAGCCGTCGGCGTCGCGCGCGTAGACGCCGTAGGCGAGCGCCTGGACCATGCTCAGCAGCGCGGTGTGCGAGCGCACGTAGGCGGGGCTGTTGGACGAGTAGTACAGCCTGATCTGCGCGAGCTTGGCGACCTCCGACAGCGTCGCGTCGGTGATCGCGATCGTGCGCGCCTTGCGGTGGCGGGCGAGCTTCATCGCGCGCACGACGAGCGGGTGCGGGCGGCCGGCGGAGAGGCCGATGACGAGCGTCTCCTCGTCGATGCGGCTCAGCCGGCCGAGCGCCTCCTGCGAGGGGCTCGCGACGATCTCGGCGCGCAGGTCCAGCAGCATGAGCAGGTGGCGCAGGTAGGAGGCGAAGAACGCCATCTGGTCGGTGCCCGCGACGAGCAGGCGGGGCGTCGTCGCGATCGCCTCGACCGCGGACTCCACCTCGCTGCGCGAGACCTTGCGCGCCGTGTCCTCGACGTTGAGGTGGTCGGCGGCGAGCATCGTCTCGAACTCGCTCTGGTCCAGCGAGAACAGCGGCGCCGCGGGACCCGGCCCGACCGGCGCCGTGGTGGCCGCGTGGCGGCGGCGGTACTCCTCGCGGGCGGAGTGCTGCAGCTCGGGATAGCCCTCGAAGCCGAGCGCCTGCGAGAAGCGCACGACCGTGCTCGAGGACGTGTTCGCGCGGCGTGCGAGCTCCTCGGCGGTCTGGAAGGCGACCTCGTCGAGATGGTCGACGATGTACTGGGCGACGTCCTTCTGTGAACGCGAGAAGTCGTCGAAGCGGGCTTGGATGTACGTGGAGAGCGACTCGGGAGTCGTCGTTGGCGTCGCGGATCGCTTCATGGGCGACACCCTGTTCGACGGCGGGTGTCCCGTTTCCTTTGCGGGGGACCGAAGCGGGCCCGGAACGAGGCGCGCCCGGTGGGGTCACACCGGGCGCGCGTTTGCCGAGAGTTCAGGGGTGGCGGGGGATATGGGCCAGACCGGCTCTCGGCGGGTTCGCGAGCCGTGTTTCCCGGCCCTCCGGCGGGCAAACACGGGCTCGCCGTTCAGGCGCCCCGGCGCTCTTCGTAGCGCCGCAGCGCCGGGCGCCGCCCCTCGGGAACGGTGAGGAACGCCCGCCCGTCGCGCTCGAGCGCGAGCGCCTCGCCCTGCCCCTCGCCGAGCAGGTCCACGCCCGCGCCGCACGGGCGCCGGCGCAGCGCGCCGGCCACCGACTCGCCCGGCCGCCGGCGCCACGCGAAGACGCGGTCGTAGGTCCGCAGGGCGATCGTTCGCCCGTCGGCGGAGACGTCGCCGCCGGTGACCGGCTCCCCCACCCCGAGCGAGATCGTCGCCCGGCGGCGCAGCGTCGTCACGCTGCCGGGCGCCGGCCGCGTGGCGACGTAGACGCCCGCGCGCCCGCCGAAGCTCTTGGAGACGATGACGATCGCGCCCGCGGCGCGGTCGTAGAGCAGCGCCTCGGCGTCGCGCGCGCCGTCGGGGTAGCGCAGCTCGTAGCGCGCGTCGACCGCGACGGCGCCGGACGCGCGCGGCTCGCGGACGCGGTAGACGACGATCGAGGGGCGGGCGGCGGCGTTGTCGCCGATGTCGCCGGCGAGCAGCGTGCCGCGCGGCCCGCGCGAGATGTCCTCCCAGTCGACGGCCTGCGCCCCGCTCAGCGTCACGTCGGCGACGGTCCTCCCCGAGCGCGTCACCGCGAGCAGGCGCGGGGCGTCGCCGGAGTCGTTGTGCGTCCACAGCACGCCGGGCCGCGTGGGCGAGACGACGAGCCCCGAGAGCTCGCTCGCGGCGTCCGCCTGCACGCGGCCGGTGACGCGCCCGCGCAGCGGCCTCGTGCACAGCGACGGCCGCGCGGGCGCCGCGGCGGGCCGCGCCACGGTGGCCGTCTGCGAGCGGACGGTCGCCTGCGGCGCCGCGGCGCCGCAGGCGCTGAGCGCGGCGAGGGTCGCGAGGCAGGCCGCGACCGCGGAGACGCCGACGCGGCGGATCAGATCCCCAGGCGCTGGACGGTCTCGCGGGCCCGCACGATGCGCTGGTCCTCCGCGGCGTGCGACTCGGGCATCCCGATCACCTCGGCCAGCGACAGCACGTCCCGCGCGAGCTGCTCCTGCATGGCGAGCGCGCCCTCGGCGACCTCCTCGAGCTGCTCGCGGGTCAGCGCGTCCGTCTTGTCTCCGACCATCCTGCGCAGAAAGAACCCCATCGAACCCCTTGCGTCGCTCGGTGCCTGCCCGGGCGGGGATTATGCCGCGTGCCGCGCGAGATACGGTCTGCCCACGGGGCAGTAGCTCAGTTGGTCAGAGCAGCCGACTCATAATCGGTTAGACGGAGGTTCGAGTCCTCCCTGCCCCATCCGGACGCGATCCGCGCGCCCGCGCCGACCATCTCCTCCAGCGCGCGGTCGCCGTCGCCCTGCATGACGTCGACGGCCGCGACGGCGTCGGCGAGCACGGTCGTCCGGAAGCCGGCCGCGAGGGCGTCGAGCACCGTCGCGCGGACGCAGTAGTCCGTCGCCAGGCCGCCGACGACGACGTGCCCGACGCCGGCCTCGCGCAGCAGGTCGGCGAGTCCGGTGCCGTCGAAGCCCGAGTAGGCGTCGGCGTCGGGCTCGGTGGCCTTGTCGACGACCGGGCCGTCCAGCGCGGCGATCTCCGGGTGCAGCTCGGCGCCGCGGGTGCCGCGCACGCAGTGCGCCGGCCAGGTCCCGCCGCGCGTCGCGAACGAGCAGTGCCCGGGCGGGTGCGCGTCGCGGGTCCGCACCACGAGGTCGGCGGCGCCCGCCGCGCGCGCGAGCGGCTCGACCACCGCGTCGCCGCCGGGCACGCCGAGCGCCCCGCCGGGCAGGAAGTCGTGCTGGACGTCGACGACGACGAGCGCCGTCCGCGACCCGTGCGCGCTCGGGCGGTCCGCGCCCTGCGCGGCGACGATCCGCTCGCGCAGCGCGAGCAGGCGCTCGGAGCGCTCCAGCGGCGCGGGGCCGGCACCGGCGAACGCTTCGCGCTCGGCCGCGGCGTGCAGGCGGTCCTCCTCCAGCCGCGGCGCGCGCGCCGTGCGCGCGCCGTCGCGCATGACCTCCTCGAGCAGCGGCGTTCCCGCGGGGCTCTCGTCGGCGAGGTGCAGGACGTGCGTGCCGTCGGGCCGGCGCGTGACCTGGTGGGCGCCGGGGTCGTTCTCCTTGCCGGTGGAGAGCTTCATCGTGTGGCGCAGCTCGAGCTCCTCGCGGCCGGGCTGGGCGACGAGCTTGTAGACGGCCGCGACCGGCTCGCCGCTGCGCAGCCGCGTGCCGACGCCGAAGGCGTCCACCGGCACGTTCTCGCCGGCGAGCTCGGCGATCCTGCGCTCGTCGAGGTCGCCGCTGACGATGATCTGCGTCGCCGTCAGCCCGGCCTCGTCGAGCAGCTCGCGCGCCGCGGTCGCGAGGGCGGCGAGGTCGCCGGAGTCGATCCGGATCGCCTTCAGGCGCGCGCCGGTGAGGCGCTGCGCGGCGACGGCGCGGCGGACGCCGTCCAGCGTGTCGTACGTGTCGACGAGCAGCGTCGCGCCGCCGGGGCGCGCTCGCAGCTGGTCGCAGAAGACGTCGACCTCGCCGTCGCGGCCGCGCGCCATGACCTTTGCGTGCGCCATCGTGCCGGTCGCCGGGATCCCGAGATCGCGCGCGGCGGCCGCGGTCGCCGTGCCCGCGAAGCCGGCGAGGTAGGCGGCGCGGGCCGCGCCCTGCCCCGCCCCGAGGCCGTCGAGGCGCCGCATCGAGAAGTCCCAGACCGGCCGGCCGGCGGCGGCACGCACGATCGCCGTCGCGTTCGTCGCGATGCGGACGGCGTAGTTCACCGCGGCCAGCAGCGGCGTCTCGACGAGCGTCGCCTCGATCCGCGAACTCGTGAGGCGCAGCAGCGGCGTGCCGGCGGGCACCTGGGTCCCCTCCCGCGGCGCCCAGACCGAGCCGCCGAAGCGCAGGCGCGCGAGGCGCTCGAGGACGGGCTCGTCGAACGTGACCGGGTCCTGCGCGGCGAGCCAGCGCAGATCGGCGGGCGCGAAGCGCATGCCCTTGAGGAAGTCGAGCGCCTCATGGACCCCGGCCACCGTGACGGCTCGCGGCTCGCGAGCGGTCAGCTCGAACGTCGTGACCTCGTCGGCGGCCCCCTCGTGCAGGTAGTCCGCGGCCATCGTGAGGCAGTAGAGGTCGGTGATGAGGGCGTCGGCGTGGGTCATGTTTGTGGCGGATGGCCCAGAAGTAGGTTGCCCGGCAGGGTACCACCGGCCGGGCCGGTGGCCGCGGTCGCTACTTGACGTCGTCGACGGCGCGCGCGAGCTCGCCGACCGAGAAGACGCCCTCGAAGCGGGCGGCGACCTTGCCCCGGCGATCGATCACGAACGCCCACGGCTCGGTCGGCAGGCGCCACGAGCGGACCTGCGAGCGCGACGGCTTGCCCGGATCGTTGTCCTGGTAGATCTCCTGCTGGATGAACGCGACGCCCTTGCCGCTCTGCGCGCGCACCTGCTCGGCGATGTCGACGACCGGGCCGCACGTGCGCGACTGGCACAGCGCCGGCGTCGCGAAGAGCAGGACGGCGGGCTTGCGGCCCAGCACGTCGGCGAAGTCGGTGTCGAGCATCTCGCGCGGCGGCGGCACGCGGGTCGAGAGCTTCGTGAGGTCGCCGCCGACGTCGGCGGCCGTCTGCGTGTGGACCTTGATCGCCGCGTCGCCGACGTCCGGCGGGCCGTTGCGCTGCCCGATCGACATCGTCGCGACCGGGTCGGCGACGACGAGCCTGCCGTCCAGGCGCACGAGGCCGAGGGCGACGTGCGGCCCGCGCGAGCCGTACACGGCGTCGGCGACGTAGAACGAGTCGCCGCTGGCGAGGTCGGAGGACGTCTGCTTGCTGCGGTAGCGCGTGTCGACGGCGAGCGACTCCTTGCGCGCCGGAAACGGCCCGCGCAGCTCGCTGCCGTCCGGCTTGGCGGTGTAGACCGCGACCTCCGAGACGTCGATCTGCTTGTTGGCGCGGTCGACGATCGCGAAGCCGAGGCGGTTGCGCCCGACCTTCTGGCCGGCGAAGCTCGACACGTTGAGGATCGCGCCCTTCGGCAGGCCGGCGATGAGCTCGTCCATCGTCTTGCCCTTCGACGACGGGAAGCTCGCCGGGGCGGCGGCGGAGGGCTGCGGCGGCGCGGGCGCTCGTCCGCCGTCGTCAGAACCGCATGCGGAGAGCGCCACGGCTGCCGCGAGCAACGACAGGAGCAGACGGGCCATGACGCTGGACTCTAGGCCCTCGCATGATTGGATTGCGCCGGTGGCACGGCGAGCGGCGATCGTGACGGGAGCTTCGAGCGGGATCGGCCTCGCGGTCGCGCGGATGCTCGGGGAGGAGGGCCACGCGGTCACCCTCGTCGCGCGCCGCCCGCAGAAGCTCGAGGCCGCCTACGAGGAGTTGCTCGGCGCCGGCCTCGAGGTCGCCCGGATCGCGGCCGACGTCGGCCGCGAGGAGGACGTCGTGCGGGCCGTCGCCGCCCACCGCGAGAGCTTCGGCCGCCTCGACGTGCTCGTCAACAACGCGGGCGTCGGGATCGGCGGTCCGATCGGCGAGCTCGCGACGAAGCGCATGGACATGCAGATCGCGACGAACCTGCGCTCGGTCCCGCTCTTCTACCGCGAGTGCCTGGCGATGCTGACCGCCGCGGGTGCCGAGCACCGCAACGCGCTCGTCGTCAACACGGCGTCGATCACCGGCAAGGAGGGCCAGGGCTGGCTGAGCATCTACTCCGCCACGAAGTCCGGCGTCGTCGGCTTCACCGAGGCCATGAACAAGGAGCTCGCGAGCCTGGGCATCAAGTCGACCGCCCTGTGCCCGGCGTTCGTCGACACGCCGATGACGGACTTCGTCAAGGGCCACCTGCCGCCCGAGGCGATGATCCAGACGTCGGACATCGTCGCCTCGGTGCGGCTGCTGCTCGCGCTGAGCCCCGGCTGCGTCGTGCCGGAGATCATCTTCCAGCAGCCCGGTGGCGGGCCGCTGAACGTCGGCTCCTAGCCGTGGGCCAGGTCGGACTCGGCCTCGTCGAAGTCGAACTCCGGCTGGGCCGGCCGCTCGGCGGCCTTCTCGCTGCCGAAGTCGTCCGGCAGCACGAGCGCGTCCTCGAAGAGCCAGTCCAGGCCGACCTGATCGGCCTCACGGCTGCGGCGGCTGCGGGCCGTGGCCATGTGCTCGTCGATCGCGGCGACGAGGTCGACCGCGGGCCCCGTGTAGCGCGAGCGCCGGCGGCGCGCCTCGACCGTCGCCTGATGCTCGGCGATCGCCTCCGCGAGCATGCTCGAGCTCGCCGTCGGGCTGGGCTTCAGGCTCTCCTCGATCTGGGCGCGCAGGGTCGCGACCTCGTACGCCGTGGCGGGCCGGACGATCTGCCGGCCGGCGACGCCGGTGAACCGGTCCCACGCCTCCGGGAAGGACACGCAGCTCGTGCGCCCGCCCTCGCGGTGGGCGGCCATCATCGGGCAGACGCCGCCGTCGCCGGTGAACGCACCGGTGATGACCGTGTTGCCCGAGAGTCCGATGAGCATTGCCTTGCGAGTTCGCTCAGGCAGCACGTCGATGGACCGTCGAAGTTCTGTCAGCGCTTGCTCGCGAGACGTTGCCATAGGGTTCCTTCTCCGTTCGTCGGGGCTCGGCCACCGTATGCCAGCACGTCGCTCGCGGCAACCGAACTCCTGTCCATGAAAGGGATCTTGCACGCATGAAGCTCGGCGTCCACCTCGGCTACTGGGGCCTCGGCCTCTCCTCGGCCGACCAGCTCGAGATCGTCCAGGAGGCCGAGCGCCTCGGCTACGACTCGGTCTGGACGGCGGAGGCCTACGGGTCCGACGCGGCGACGATCCTCGGCTGGCTCGCCGGCCAGACCACGACGATCAAGCTGGGGTCGGCGATCTTCCAAATGCCCGCCCGCAGCCCCGCGATGACGGCGATGACGGCCGCGACGATCGACCAGCTCTCCGGCGGGCGGATGCTGCTGGGGATCGGCTCGTCGGGTCCGCAGGTCGCCGAGGGCTGGCACGGCCAGCGCTTCGGCCGCCAGATCCAGCGCACCCGGGAGTACGTCGCGGTCGTCCGCAAGGCGCTCGCCCGCGAGCGCCTCGCGTTCGACGGCGAGACGATCACGCTGCCCCTGCCCGACGGGCCGGGCAAGGCGCTGAAGCTCACGATCGGCACCGTCCAGGATCAGATCCCGATCTACCTCGCGGCGATCGGCCCGAACAACACGCGCCTGGCGGGAGAGATCGCCGACGGCTGGATCCCCACCCTGTTCTCGCCCGAGCACGTGGCGGAGCTGCGGCCGCTGCTCGAGGAGGGCGCCGCGCGCGCCGGGCGCTCGCTGGAGGGATTCGACGTCGCGCCGCAGGTCAACGTCTTCGTGACCGACGACCTCCAGGCGGCGCGCGACGCGATGCGCCCGTTCCTCGCGCTCTACGTCGGCGGCATGGGCTCGCGCGAGAAGAACTTCTACACCGCGCTCGTCGGGCGCTACGGCTTCGAGGACGAGGCGCGCGCGGTGCAGGACCTCTACCTCGACGGCAAGCGCGAGGAGGCGATGGCGCGCCTCTCCGACGAGCTCATCGACACGGTGTCGCTGTGCGGCACGCGCGACCACGTGCGCGAGCGCCTCGCGGTCTACCGCGATGCCGGCGTCGGGACGCTCGGCGTCAGCCCGCTGGCCTTCACGAAGGGCGACCGGCTCGACCAGCTGCGGCTCATCGCGGAGCTGGCGGCCTGACCCGGCGCATCCTGCTCGGCGCCTTCGGCGACCCGGGCCACGCCTTCCCGGTCATCGCGCTGGGGCGCGAGCTCGTCCGGCGCGGCAACGAGGTCACGCTGCAGACGTGGCGGCGCTGGCAGGCCGACGTCGAGCGCGAGGGGATGCGCTTCGCCGCGGCGCCCGAGTACCCGGTCTTCCCGACCGGCGAGCGGCCGCTGTCGCCCTACCAGGCCGTCGAGCGCGCGACCCGCGAGACCCTGCAGCTCGTCCGCGACGTCGCCCCGCACGCCGTCGTCGCCGACATCCTCACCCTGGCGCCCGCGCTCGCCGGGGAGCTCGAGGGCGTGCCGGTCGCCACCGTCATCCCCCACCTCGATCCGCGCATGCCGCCCGGCAGCGCCCCCTACTCCTGCGGTGCGCGGCTGCCGCGCACGCGCGCCGGCCGGGCGCTCTGGCGCGGCGCCGACCCGCTCCTGCGCCACGGGCTGCAGCTCGGCCGCGAGCAGCTCAACGAGACGCGCCGGCGGCTGGGCCTCGCGCCGCTGCAGCGCGTCCACGGCGGCATCAGCGAAGCCCTCGCGCTCGTCGCGACGTTCCCCCAGCTCGAGTACCCGCGCCCGTGGCCGCCGGCGACGCACGTCGTCGGTCCGCTCATGTGGGAGCCGCCGGCGCCCGAGCCCGAGCTGCCGCCCGGCGACGACCCGCTCGTGCTCGTCGCTCCGTCGACGTCGCAGGATCCCGGGCAGACCCTGCTGCGGGCCGCGCTCGAGGGGCTCGCCCGGCTGCCGGTGCGGGTGCTCGCGTCGACGAACCGCCAGGCGCCGCCCGTGCCCGTGCCGGCGAACGCCCGGCTCGTCGACTGGATCTCCTACGCGCGCGCGATGCCGGCGTGCGATCTCGTCGTCTGCCACGGCGGGCACGGCACGGTCGCGCGCGCGCTCGCCAGCGGCTGCGCGGTCGTCATCGTGCCGGCGGCGGGCGACATGAACGAGAACGCCGCCCGCGCGGAGTGGGCCGGCGTCGGCGTGCGGCTGCCGGGCCGGCTCGTCGGAGCGCGGGCGCTGGCGCTCGCCGTCGGCCGCGCGCTCGCGCGTCCCGAGCTGCGGGCGGGCGCACGCTCGCTGCAGGCGTGGGCCGCCTGCCAGGACGGGCCGCGGCGCGCGGCGGGCCTCGTCGAGCGCCTCGCGGTCGCCGTCCCGGCGGCTCAGCCGGAGTGACTCGTGCGGCCGATGAGCGTGCCGTTGACGCGCCGCACGCCGGTCCTGCCGGCGGCGTCGTCCGTCACGGCGTAGGCGCGCACCCGCATCCGCCCGGCGCGCCGCAGCAGCGCGCGGTCGCGCGGTGAGAGCGCCATCGCCAGCGTGCGCGACGTGCCGCCGGCAAGGCTGAACGCCCTCCGTCCCAGGCGGCGCTCGCTGCGCAGCGCGCGGATCCGCGAGCGCCGGACGGGGCGGCTGAAGATCGTGACCCGGCCGCGGCAGCGGCCCGACTCGCGCGGACAGGACAGGGTCACGAGCATCGACCACGGGCGGCGCAGGCGCGGCGCCGACAGGCCCAGCCGGGGCAGGGACGGGCCTGCCGCCGAGCCCGTCGCCGCCGGCGGCGCGGGCGCGCCGACCGCAGGGCCGGCCGGCGGCGCGGGCGGGCCCCCGGCCGGCGCGGGCGGCTCGTCGGTGTCGACGATCCGCGCGACGCCGGCGGCGCGCGTGACGACGGCGTTCACCGGCGACCCGATCCGCAGCTCGAACGTCTCGTCGGGCTCGTCGAGGTCGTCGTCGAGCAGCGCCACGCCGATGGTCACGCTCGTCGACCCGGCCGGTATGGCGGCCGAGCCGGCGCGCGCGACGTAGTCGCGCCCCGCCACGGCCGTCCCGTCGGCGGTCGCGAACGACACGGCGACGTCGCGGCCGCTCGGCGCCCCCAGCGCGATCCGGAACTGCGCGACGCCGCCCTCGGCCGCGGGCGGGGCGTCGACGACCCCGACGCCCGGCGACGGGTCGTCGTCGACGATCGTCGCGATCCCCTCGCCGTCGGCGACCTCCGCCCCCGAGAGGCCGAGCGCGAACGTCTCGTCGGCCTCGTCGAGCGCGTCGCCCTGGACCGTGATCGACACGACCTGGGTCTGCACGCCGCCGAGCGGCTGGGCGGCGAACGACACCGAGCCCGACGCGGCGAGGTAGTCGGCCGGGGCGCGCGCGGTGCCGTCGGCGGTCGCGTAGGCGACGGTGATGGCCCCAGCCAGCAGCGCGGCGCTGCGGGTGACGGTGAAGGTGGCGGTGACCGGGCCGTCGCCCTCGTCGACGACGATGTCGTCGACGCTCACCGACGCATGCGCGAGCGGAGCCCCGAGCGCGGCGGCGAGCGCGCCGAGCAGCAGCGCGCCGCACGCGCGCGCCGACCACGACCCCCGACGACCTCCCCGACCGTCCATGCGCGGCAAGCTAGCGGCGCGCTCGGACGCGGGCAAGCGCGGCGCGCTCAGACGCGGGCAGGCGCGACGCGCTGCCCTCCCGCGAGACTCGGGGGGTGGGACTCGAACCCACAACCCTTCGGTTAACAGCCGAATGCTCTGCCGATTGAGCTACCCCCGATCGCGCCGTCGAAGCCTAGCGCGCCGCCGGGGGCGCGTCGCCATGCGGCGCGCCCCCGGTCGGCGGGTCCGGGCGGGAGCTACCCGGTGAAGCGCGGCGCGGCCGCGCGGCGGGCGCAGCGCTGGAAGACGATCCGCAGGGTGCGGCTGCGCGTGCCGCTGGCCGCCGTGAACCGCGTCCTGACGATGATCCGGTGCGTGCCGCTCTTCAGCCGCCCGGGGCGCACGCGGTAGCGGTAGCCGGCCTTGGAGTTGCGCTTGCGCAGCGTCCTGACGCGCTTGCCGTCGAGGTAGAACGTGACGACGCGGATCTGGCGCCCCGAGACCGTGGCCCAGAAGTTCTGGGCCGCGCACCCCGACTTGCCGCTGATCCTCGCCCTGCCGGGGGGCGTGGAGCTCGGCGTGATCGGCACGCTGCAGAGCACCTGCCCAGGCCCGGCCGGCCCCGGCGGAGGCACGCACGGCGGTGGTGGCGGCGGCGGTGGCGGCGGCGGCGGGGGCGGAGGTGGCGGCGGTGGTGGCGGGGGCGGAGGCGGCGGCGGCGGGTTGACCGTCCGGCCGGTCGCCGTGCCGCGAGCGGAGGCCGTTCCCGCGCCCTCGCCGCCCAGCGCGGTCCACTGCGTGGCGTCGCCGACGGAGTTCGTCTGCGCGCCCGCCACGCCGGGCTGGGAGTCGATCGTCGGCACCTTCAGGACGTCGACGGTGAAGTCGATGCGGCAGAACGTGCCGCTGGAGGGCAGGACCACGTTGGTGCCGGCGGGCGGGTTGAAGCGGTACGTGCCGAAGGAGTCGCCGAGCGGCGTCACCGTGAACGTGATCCCTGCGCAGGCGGTGCCCGCCGCGCCGGTCGCCGTCGGCGACAGCCGGAAGACGCCGGGGTCCGCGCCGCCGGCCACGCAGACCGAGAACGCGCCCTGCTGACCGCAGGACGGGATGAGCGCGATGCCGTTGTCGCCGGCCGGGCACGGCAGCGGATCGCCGAAGTTGCAGACGGTCGCCGGCTTGTTCTGGTCGGGCGCCGTGTTGAGGTTCGTCATCGTCAGCGCGCCCGGGAGGTTCGTGTCCCCGACGGTCGACGATGCCGGCAGCGTCACGCCCATGCCGAAGCCCGCCCCGGCGAGCGCGGCGCTCGGAGCCACGGCGAGCGCCGCGGCGACCACGAGCCACCCCGCGGTCATGGCGATCCAGCGTGGCACCATCCGTCGACGCAACCCGTCGTCGCGTGCTCTTCCTTGACCTGCAGACATCGCCTTCCCCCCTACAAGTCCGGCATGTGAACTGGATCCGGGGCGAAAACTAGCGGGTTCTGCGTCGATTAACCAGCAGATGCAGCACATCTTGCGCTGCACCGCGGGGGCAGGCGCGACCGCTCAGAGGATCCGAACGGGCGTGCCGACCGGCATGAGCCGAGCGAGCTTGCGGATCTTCGAGTTCTTGACGCGGATGCAGCCGTGCGAGGGACGACCCGGGATGAGCTTGGGCTGGTTGGTGCCGTGGATGCCCACGACGCCGCCGCCGGGCCAGTCGGACAGGTTGGAGTACGCGCTCGTGCCGAAGGCCCAGGGCCCGTAGACGTCGCCGTTGCCGAGGCCCTTGAGGCGCTCGCGGATGTAGAAGTTGCCGCGCGGCGTCTGGGTGCCCCGCTTGCCGACGCCGACGCGGGCGCTCCAGATCTTGCGCCCCTTCTTGTACAGGCGCGCCCACAGCGTGCGGCGGTTGATGACGAGCCGCGTCCGCACGACGTAGAGCTGGCTCAGGGCGTCCTCGCGCACCCACCCCGTGCGGCCGTTGGGGCGCTTGGGGACGCGGATGCGCAGCCACCTGCGGCCCTTGGCGTCGGCCCTTGCCTCGAGGACGAGGTAGACCTCGGCGACGCGATCCTCGGTCAGGAAGCGCAGCCGGGTGATCGAGGGAGATCTGCTGCGCATGTAGCGGCGGATCTTCGACGTCTCGTTGGCGTGCGCCCAGCGCGTCGTCGAGCGCTCGTCCGACAGGACGATCTTGTCGCCGGGCGACTGCAGCAGCTCGAGGGGATCGTCGACCTTCGCGGGGACGACCTTCTTGCGGTACTTCGCAGCGGTCTCGGACGGCTCGTCGGCGGCCGGGGTCTGCGGCGGCGCGGGAGCCGGTCCGGGGTCCTGGGCCACGGCCAGCGCCGGCGCGAGCGCGAGCGCGACCACGGCGACCATCAGGGAACTGCCCCACCTCGACATCGGCGGGATGCTAGCCACCGCACCCGCGCTCATGCGCCGGGTTGCACCTCAGCCGGCGCCCGCGCCCTCCTCCATGACCTGGGTCATGGTCGCGTCGATCTCGGCCTTGATCGCGTTGCGCCGCTCGGCGAGGCCCGTGATCGGCTCGCCGGCCGCGCGCGCGGCGTGGATCTCGCGCTCGAGGCGCTGCAGGGTGAGCTGCAGCCGCTCCGCGCGGAACTGCGCCGGCGAGGCCCGGCCCATGCTCGCGGCGCGGACGGCGAGCGCGCGCAGCACGGCGCTGAGCTCCTCGTCGCCCTCGACCGCGTCCGTCGGCGCGTCGAGATGCTCGCGCAGGTGCGCGGCGGCGCGCCGCGCCGCCGGCGTCGAGAGGTCCTCCTCGAGGTCGAGTGCGGCGAGCGCCGGCCCGCCGAGCTCGGGCAGCGCGATGCACAGCTCGAGGAACGTGCGCTCCTGCTTCTCGCGGCGTCCGAGCGCCGCCGGAGCGCGGCGCTCGGCCTGCGGTCCGGCCTCCTGCGGCTGCGGGCCGCCGTCCTGAGCCGGCCGGCCCAGCAGCGAGCCGAGCAGGTCCTGCGAGAGGTCCATCCGGTCGGCGACGATCCGCAGCAGATCCTCGCGCATGACGCTCGGCGGGAGCGTCGCGAAGACGCCGCGCAGCCGGCCGAGCACGCGGTCCTTGCCCTCGGCGTCGGTGAGGTCGCCGGCGTCGAGCGCGCGCAGGACGCGAAAGCGCACGAACGGAACGGACTGCGCGATGCGCCGCTCGATCTCCTCGCCGCCCGCGCGCTGGACGAGCTCGGCCGGGTCCTCGCCCGCGGGCAGCGGCACGACGCGCAGCTCGAGCCGGCGCCCCGCGGCGACCTTCGCCGCGCGCAGCATCGCCTCCTGGCCGGCGCTGTCGGAGTCCAGCGCGAGCTGCACGACCGGCGCCAGGCGGGCGAGCTCGGCGACCTGCTCCTCGGTCAGCGAGGTGCCCATGATGCAGACGCTGTTGCGCACGCCCACCTGGTGCATCGCGATGACGTCGGTGTAGCCCTCGGCGACGACGACGCTGCCCGCCTTGGCGGCCGGCGCCCGCGCGAGGTCCGCCGCGAAGAGCTGGCTGCGCTTGTGGAAGAGGTCGGACTCGGGGCTGTTGACGTACTTCGGGCGCCGGTCGCCCTCGCCGCCGAGCGTGCGTCCCGCGAATCCGCGAACCCGGCCGCGCGCGTCGGCCAGCGGGAACATGATCTGCGAGCGGAAGCGGTCGTAGATGCGCCCGCTCTTCTCCGAGCGCATCGCCAGCCCGGCGTCGTAGAGCTCGCGGTTGCCGAAGCCGGCCCGGCGCGAGGCGTTGAGCACCGTGTCCCACGCGCTCGGCGCGTAGCCGACGCGGAACTCGCGCAGCGTGCCCTCCTCGAGGCCGCGCTCGGCGAGGTACGTCCGCGCCCGCTCGGCCTCTCTCGATTCCCACAGCATCCGCGCGTAGTAGGTCGCGGTGCGCTCGAGCAGCTCGAGCAGGCGCTCGCGGCGCCGGCGCTTCTCGGCCGCCTGCGGGTCCTCGTCCTCGAGCTCGAGCGCGACCTTGTAGCGATCGGCGAGCAGCTCGATCGCGCCCTTGAAGTCGACGCCCTCGGTGTCCATGACGAACGAGAACGCGTCGCCCGACGCCTGGCAGCCGAAGCAGTAGTAGACCTTCTCGGCGGGGTTGATCCCGAACGACGGGGTGCGCTCGTCGTGAAACGGGCACAGGCCGGTGTAGCGGTTGGCCCCCGCGCGGCGAAGCTCGGTACGCGAGGAGACGAGGTCGACCATGTCGACGGCGTCGCGCACGCGCTCCTTGGACTCGTTCGTGTAGAGGGCCACGGCTACAGCGTGAACGACGCGGGCACGCTGAGGGCGGTGAACGCCCGCACGGCGTAGCGGTCGGTCATGCCGGCGAGGTAGTCCGTGACGCGCTGGGCGTCGCCGGCGCCGGGGGCGCCGCCGCCGTCGGGCAGCAGGTCCGGGTCGACGGCGTAGTGATCGAACAGCGTGCGCAGGACGCGCTCGATGCGCGAGTGCTCCTGGCGTGCCGCCTCGCCGAGGTACACGCGCTCGAACATGAACGCCCGCAGCGCCGCCATCGCGGCGCCCGCCTCCTCGCCCTGGACGATGTCGCCGGCGGCCTCGGAGCGCTCGACGAGGTCGTGGACGAGGGCGTCGATCCGCGCCGAGCCGCTGTCGCCGAGCACGGCGATCGCGTCGGCGGGCAGCGCCGCGTCGTCGAGCACCCCGGCGCGCAGCGCGTCGTCGATGTCGTGGTTGATGTAGGCGACCCGGTCGACGATCCGCACGATGCGCCCCTCGAGCGTCGCCGGCAGCGGCGCGCGCCCGGAGTGGCAGGCGATCCCGTCGCGCACGTCGGCGCAGAGGTTCAGCCCGGCGCCGCCGCGCTCGAGCGCCTCGACGACGCGCAGCGAGTGCTCGTAGTGGCGAAAGCCGCCCCCGTAGCGCTCGCGCAGGCAGGCGTCCAGGACGGCCTCGCCGATGTGCCCGAACGGCGGGTGGCCGAGGTCGTGCCCGAGCCCGATCGCCTCCGTGAGGTCCTCGTTGAGCGCCAGCGCGCGCGCGACGGTCCGGGCGATCTGGGTGACCTCGAGGGTGTGTGTCAGCCGGGTGCGGAAGTGGTCGCCCTCGGGCGCGACGAACACCTGGGTCTTGTACTTCAGGCGCCGGAACGCCTTGCAGTGCACGATCCGGTCGCGGTCGCGCTGCAGCGGCGTGCGCAGCGCGCAGTCGGGCTCGTCGGTCGCGCGCCGCGCCGGGTAGGAGCGCGCGGCCAGGGGCGAGAGCTGCGCCTCCTCCCAGGCGCGGCGCCGCGCGGCGAAGCGCTGCGCGACGGTGCCGGGGGCGGTGGCGGCGTCCATCGGGCGATTCTCGCAGCCGCGCCCCCCGTCGCGGGCGGCGCCGCGGCGGGCGGCGGTACGCTGGCGCCGTGCTCGCCCTGACGGCCACGCCCGGCGCCCCGCACGTCGCGCTCGCGGAGGTCGCGGACCCCGACCCGCTGCCCTCCCAGGCGCTCGTCGCCGTCGAGGCGTTCTCCCTCAACCGGGGCGAGTCGCGCCAGCTTCCCGACCGCCCCGCGGGATCGGTCCCCGGCTGGGACCTCGCCGGGGTCGTGCGCCGCGCGGCCGCCGACGGCAGCGGCCCGCCCGAGGGCGCGCGCGTGGTCGGGATGGTGCCCGAGGGCGCGTGGGCGCAGCTCGCCGCGGTCGCGACGACGCACCTCGCCGAGCTGCCCGGCGACGTCACGTTCGCGCAGGCCTCCACCCTGCCCGTCGCCGGCGTCACCGCCCTGCGCGCGCTGGAGATCTGCGGCTTCGTGCTCGGCAGGCGCGTCCTCGTGACGGGCGCGAGCGGCGGCGTGGGGCGCTTCGCCGTCCAGCTCGCGGCGCGCGCCGGCGCGCACGTGACGGCCGTCTCGCGCAACGCCGAGCGCGCGCGCGGCCTGCGCGAGCTGGGCGCGTCGGAGGTCGTCTTCGATCTCGACGGCGACGCCCGCTACGACGCGGTCGTCGAGGGCGTCGGCGGCGCGACGCTCGGCGCCGTCCTGCAGCGCGTCGCCCCGCGCGGCGTCGTCGTCTCCTTCGCATCCAGCGACGCCGAGACGACCTTCCCCACCCGCGCGCTGTTCCGCGGCTCGCCGGGCGCGACGCTGCACGGGCTGTTCGTCTTCGAGGAGCTCGAGCGGACGGGCACCGGCGCCGCGGATCTCGCCCGGCTGGCGGCGCTCGTGGCGGCCGGCGAGCTCGATCCGCAGATCGACCTGCAGGCCTCGTGGCGCGACGTCGCCCCCGCGATCGCCGCGCTGCTGGAGCGGCGCGTCGCCGGCAAGGCCGTCCTGCTCGTCGACTGACGTCGCCGATCGGTCCATTACATTGCCGGTTGCGCGAACGTCGCTGTTCTGTCTAGGGTCGATGCGCCGAAAAACTGAGGGGGAGATCGTGTCTTACGCAAGGACCATTCGCGCCGTCACCGCGGCGCTCGTCATGACGACCATCGCCGGCGCCTGGTGCACGGCGGCGTCCGCGCAGGCGCCGGGGCTCCCGCGCAGTTATGACATCCAGCGCGTCGACAGCCCGTCGGCGGTCGCCGCCGACGCCTTCGGGTTCGGGATCGTCAACGGCGGCGATCTCAACGCCGACGGCATCGACGACCTGCTGACCGCGCAGGGCACGCGCATCCTCAACGACGGGACGGGCGCCAAGAACGGCGAGGTGCTCGTCATCAGCGGCGCCGACGGCTCCGTGATCCGCACGATCCCCGCCCCCGAGCCCGAGACGGCGAGCGGCAGCGGCCTGACCGAGAACCGCTCGGCCGGGTTCGGCTTCTACGTCGGCAGCATCGGCCGCAACGCCACCGGCGGCGCCACGCCGACGGACCTCGGAAGCTGCCCGCTCGGCAACACCGACGCCGATCCGTACTGCGACAGCGCGACGGTCGGGCCGCCGGACGGCATCCCGGACATCGTCGCCAGCGCGCTCTTCGTCGACCGGGCGAGCCCCGCCGCCGCCGACGGCGTCGCGGAGGACATCGGCCGCGTCTACGTCATCGACGGCAAGACGTTCACGGTCCTCAAGCGCCTCGACATGCCGCAGGCCGACGTCGACGAGATCGCCGACGCGACCGAGCGGATCGCGCCGTCCTCGGCGCCGGCGCGCGCGCGTCCCTGGTTCGGCCGCACGGTGCTCAACCCGATGGGCCAGGCGCCCTGCGCGGGCAGCTTCGGCGTCGGCACCTGCCCGACCACGCCGGAGCCGGTCCTGCGCGGCGACCTCAACGGCGGCGGCTCGCCCGACATCGTGGTCGGCGCCTCGGCCTACAAGTACACCGAGGCCACGAACCCCGCCTGCGACGACACGCCCGCCGTCGACACGTGCATCCGCTCGGGACGCACGTACATGTACCTCGGCGAGAACATCGTCGCCACGAGCCCCGACACGATCCTCAGCACGGCCACGTGGAACATCCGCAACCCCTACGCGCAGGCCGACGACCCCGAGACGCGGGTCGTCAACCAGCTCGAGCTGTTCGGTCACTCGGTCGCGCCCGTCGGCGACCTCGGCAAGTGCAACACCGCGCCGACGGCCGCCGGCTTCTGCCCGGCCGCGCAGGTCTCGGGCGTGCCGGACGGCCGGCCGGACGTGGTCGTGTCGGCCTTCCGCGTCGACTATCCGCTGAGCGGGCCCGACAATCAGGAGGACTTCGACGTCGGCGTCAACCTGCTGCTCGACGGCTCGACCGGCGCCATTCTGCAGACCTACCGCCATCCCGATCCCGATCCGGGCTCGATCTTCGGCTTCACGATCTACAACCAGCCTGCGGTCGGCAACGCCGGCGGTTCGGTCGCGCCCGACGTCTACCTGCCGGCGGCCGGCCAGGACAGCGACACGTATCGCGCCGAGGGGATCGGCTTCCTCATGAACGGCGCATCGCTCGTGAGCGGCAACAACGTCGACCTCGAGCGCTTCCGCAGCCCCAACCCCGCGGCCCACCGCGGCTTCGGGACGACCGCCGCGGGCGTCGGCAACCTCGTGGGCAGCGCCGAGAACGAGATCCTGCTCGGGGAGTTCGGCGGCGACGTCAGGCACGAGGTCTCGTTCTTCAACACGCTCACCGGCGACGCGCTGCAGACGATCTTCGATCCCGACGAGCAGCCGGGCAGCACGTTCGGGGTCGGCCTCGCGCCGCTCGGGGAGATCAACGGCGACGGCTTCCTGGACTTCGCCGTCGGCGCCGGGCGCTTCGACCGCGCCGGGGCCGTCGACGTCGGACGGGTGTACATCCTGCGCTCCAACAACACCGCGCCGCCGCCTCCCCCGCCGCCGCCGCCTCCCCCGCCCCCGGGCGCGGCGCCGCCTCCGCCCCCGCCGCCGCCACCCGCACAGGCCGCGGCGCTGTCGGGCCGCGCGCTCGAGCTCGTCGCGGGCTCCAGCCGGATCCGGCGCGGGCGCACCGTGACGCTCGAGGGCACGCTGGAGGCGTTCGCCAACGCCGCCCGCTGCCAGGCCGGCCAGGAGGTCGAGATCCAGCGCCGCTCGCTGCGGTCGCGCCGCTACGCGACGGTCGCGCGCGCAAAGGCAGCCGCCGACGGGGACTTCGCGGCGAAGGTCCGGACGACGCGGTCGTCGTACTTCCGCGCCCGCGTCGCGCAGGACGCCGAGTGCCTGGGAGCGATCTCACCGCGCGAGCGCGTCGACGTTGTGCCGTCGGTGCGCCTGCTGACGAAGACGGCGCGCCTGTCGCGCAACCGCACGATCCGCCTGCTCGTCGACTGCCGGACGAGCGACGGGCCGTGCAACGGCACGGTGAAGCTGCGCACGGTCAGGCCGCTGGGCGGCCGCAAGCGCACGCTGCCGACGGCGTCCTACCAGGCGCCGGGCAACGCGCGGCGCAGCGTGAAGGTCTCCGTCGGACGGACGACGGCCGCGCTGCTTCGGCGCTCGCGCTCCGTCAGCGCGCGGGCGTACATCGTCGCGCGCGACGCGCGCGGGAAGTCGACGACCGTCGTCGCGCGGCTCACGATCCGCACCCGCTGAGCCGAGCAGGGCCGGAGGCGCCGCGTCCGCGCGGTCGCCTCCGGCGGTTGGCGACGGCGCCCGGCGGGCAGACTCATCGCCGATGCCGAGCGACACGCAGCCCCCCGACCGCCCGACGGAGCGCCTGCAGCCCTCCCCGCCGCCTGTCCGCGAGGAGCGGGTTGTGACCGCCGCCCCCGATCCCGACATCGTCCTGCTGCGCCTCGAGGACATGATCGGCTCGCTGCGGACCGGCCTCATGATCGTGGGCGTCATCGCCGTCGCGGCGCTGGCCGTCGCGATCTACGCCCTCGCCAGGGACGACGGCGCCGGCGCCGGCTCGCGCGGCGACGCCGCGAGCGCCGACCGCGTGTCGACGCTCGACGACCGCGTCGACCGCCTCAGCCGCCAGGTGCAGGACGCGCGCGCGGCCGCGCGGGACGGCGGCGCCGACAGCGGGCTGGAGGATCGCGTGGCGTCGCTGGAGGACGCCGTCAAGAAGCTCGCCGACCGGCCGGCGGCCGACCCCCAGCAGGCGATCGACGAGCTCTCGGGCCGAATCGACGACATCGCCAAGGACGTCGAGCAGCTCAAGCAGGCCCAGCCGCCCGGATAGCCGGCCCCAGGTTTCCCCCCTCGGCCGGTGCGCGGATCTAGGATCGGCGCACCGGAGAAACTGACCGAGGGGTCGTCATGGAAGCCACCGGAGGAGATGTCGCCAACACCGCTCGCCTCGAGCGCGACGACATCGTGCACCGCAAGAACGCCGCCCTGCTCTCAGACGACGAGAGCGCCGCGCTGCGCAGCGCCTGGGAGCAGATCAAGCAGATCAGCGTCGACGCCCGCGGCGACGATCGCGGGTTCTTCGAACACGCCGGCAAGCACGGCGTCCCGTACTGGGACTGCCCGCACCACACGCCGCAGCGGATCTTCCTGCCGTGGCATCGCGCCTACCTCTACCGGCTCGAGCAGGCGCTGGCCGACCGCGTCGACGGCGTGACGCTGCCGTGGTGGGACTGGACGACGACGCGCGAGATCCCCGGGCCGTTCGCCGATGCCGAGGCCGGCGGGGGGCCGAACCCGCTGCACGCCTCCAAGACGCTCGTGACGAAGGCCGACATCCGCGACGGGCGCCCGCTCGTCAAGGAGACCTCGCGCGACCCGAGCCCGCCCGACTTCCTGCCGACGGCCGACGACCTGGGCACGGTGCTCGGGCAGCCGAGCTTCCTCGTCTTCAGCGACGCGTGCGAGGACATCCACGACAGCGTGCACGGCTGGGTCGGCGGGACGATGGGCAACGTCGGCTACGCGGCGTTCGACCCCGTCTTCTGGGCGCACCACTGCATGATCGACCGCATGTGGTGGCTGTGGCAGCAGCGCGGCCCGCTGAACGCGGTGCCCTCGCCCGGCTGGGAGAACATCGTCCTCGAGCCCTTCAACCTCACCGTCGGCGACGTGCTCAACGCCAACGCCCTCGGCTTCGACTACGCCGACTTCGAGACGCTGCTCGTCGCGTCGCCCGGCGCGGGGACGCCCGGCGAGATCATCGTCACCGAGCCGGTCGCCGCCGAGCTCGCGGTGCCGGCGGGCGACTTCGCGAGCGCGGACCTCGAGATCGGCGGGATCAAGCACACCGGCAGCTCCTACGAGGGCCTCGTCTACCTCAACAACCCCGATGCCGGCCCGGACACGGGCAAGGACGCCGAGGTCGGCTACGTCGGCTCGTTCAACGTGTTCGGCCACGGCGGCTGCTTCGGCGCCGCCGGGCACTGCGACGCCCCCGACGATCGCCGCCGCTTCGACAACCGCCCGCTCGCGCGGGCGATCCGGATGAAGAAGCGACTGCCGATCACGGACGCCCTGAGGGGCGCGAGGCGCTCGGGCGGCGACCTGCAGTTCACGATCGTGGCGAGAACCGCCGAGCCCGACCCGGAGGGCGTGCTCGACGTCAAGCGGCTCTCGATCGTCGCCTACCGCTGAGAACGGCCGCGCCGTCCCGGACGAGTCCGGAACGGCGCGACGGCGTCCCGCACCCGATCAGCCGGTGAACCTCGGCGCCGCGCGACGCTTCGCGCACTTGCTGAACACGACCCGCAGCGTCCTGGGCCGCGTCCCGCTGCGCTCGCTGAACGTGACCCGCGCGATGACCCGGTGGGTGCCCGTCTTCAGGCGGCGCGGGTCGATCGTCTTGCTGAAGAACCTGCCGCGGTTGCGGCCCTTCAGCCTGCCGACGACCTTGCCGTCGAGCGTGAAGACCACGCTCACGATCTGCTTGCCGCGGACGCTCACGCGGAACGGCTTGCCCGGGCAGCCGGTCTTGCCGTTGATCGCCGCCGTGCCCGGCGTCGAGCTCAGGACGCCTCCGGTCGGCGGTGGTGGCGGCGGCGGCGGAGGCGCCACGGGCGGTGGCGGCGGCGGTGGTGGCGGCGGCGGCGTGACCGTGCGCGTCTCCGTCGCCTCGTCGCACGTGCCGGAGACCGGCGCGTTGTTCGCGTCGCCGTCGAACGTCACGACCCAGCGGTAGACGCCGGGCGCCGTCGGCGTGAACGCCGCCGACTGTGCCGTGCCGCCGGTGCCCTGGCCGTTCAGCGTCAGCGTCTGGTTGTCGCTGAACACCGACGCGCCGCTGCAGTCGGCGTTGTCCGGGCCGTAGAGGCGGAACGTCACCGTCGAGCCGGCGACGGCGCTGACGAGCCCGGCGACCGTCGCCTGGTCGGACAGCGTCCCGGCGCCGAGGGTGATGTTCGGCGACGCCAGCGTCGTGATCGTCGGCGTTCGCCTCGCGACGTCGGTCGTCTCGTTGGCCGCGTTGCACGCGCCGGCGACCGGCGCGTTGTTGGTGTCCCCGGAGTACGACGCGCGCCAGCGGTACGTCCCCGCCGCGGTCGGGGTGAACGCCGCCGACGTCACCGGCCCGCCTCCGACGGGATAGGCGACGCCGAGCGACTCGAAGACCGGCGTACGCGAGCACGTCGCGTCGTTGGGCCCGTACAGGCGGAAGTCGATCGTCGCCCCCGCCTGCGGGTTGACGCGGCCGCTGACGGTCGCGTTGTCGGTGAGCGTCCCGGCGCCCAGCGTCGTGTTCGGGGACGCGTTCGTCGCGATCGTCGGCGTCGCCCTGGAGACGACGACGTTCTCGTTGGCCGCGTTGCACGCGCCCGCGATCGGCGCGTTGTTGGCGTCGCCCGAGTACGTCGCGCGCCAGCGGTACGTGCCCACCGTCGTCGGGGTGAACGCCGCCGACGTCACCGCCCCGCCGGCGACCGGGTAGGCGACGCCGAGCGACTCGAAGATCGGCGTGCCGGCGCACGTCGCGTCGTTCGGCCCGTACAGGCGGAAGGCGATCGTCGCCCCGGCCTGGGGGTTGACGCGGCCGCTGACCGTCGCGTTGTCGGTCAGCGTCCCGGCGCCGAGCGCGATGTCGGGCGATGCCGTCGTCGCGATCGTCGGCGCGGCGCGGTTGACGACGACGTTCTCGTTGGCGTCGTTGCACGCGCCGGCGATCGGCGCGTTGTTGGCGTCACCGGAATACGAAGCGATCCAGCGGTACGTGCCCGCCATCGTCGGGGTGAACGCCGCCGACGTCACCGCCCCGCCGGCGACCGGGTAGGCGACGCCGAGCGACTCGAAGATCGGCGTGCCGGCGCACGTCGCGTCGTTCGGCCCGTACAGGCGGAAGGCGATCGTCGCCCCGGCCTGGGGGTTGACGCGGCCGCTGACCGTCGCGTTGTCGGTCAGCGTCCCGGCGCCGAGCGCGATGTCGGGCGACGCCGTCGTCGCGATCGTCGGGGCCGCCCTGGAGACGACGACGTTCTCGTTGGCGTCGTTGCACGCGCCGGCGATCGGCGCGTTGTTGGCGTCACCGGAGTACGAGGCGATCCAGCGGTACGTGCCCGCCATGGTCGGCGTGAACGCCGGCGACGTGACCGGCCCGCCTCCGACCGGGTACGGAACGCTCAGCGCGGAGAACACCGGCGTGCCCGTGCATGCCGTATCGCCCGGCGCGTAGAGCCGGAAGTCGACCGTCGCGCCGGCGGCCGGGTTGACCCGGCCGCTCACGACGACCGAGTCGGTCAGCGTGCCCGCCCCCAGCATGATGTCGGCCGACGCGGTCGTCGCGATCGTCGGCGTCGCGCGCAGGACCGTCGTGCCCTGCGAGGTGCCGCGTGCGGATGCGGTGATGCCCTCGCTGTGCTGCGTGTTGTCGGTGATCTGGACGGTCTGATTGCCCGCGAGGACCGGGTTCTGGTCGACGGTCGGAGACTTCAGGACGCTGATCGTGAAGCCGATCCGGCAGAGCGCGCCGTTGCCCGGAAGCGTGACGTGCGCCCCGCCCTGGGGCGTGAAGCGAAGCTGCCCGAAGGTCGCGTCGATCTCCGTGACGTCGAAGACCATGCCCGCGCAGGCGGTCCCGACCTGACCCTGCGCGGTCGCCGGGAGCGCGAAGACGCCGGGGTCGGCCCCGCCGGCGTTGCAGACCGAGAACGCGCCGAGCTGTCCGCAGGACGGGATCAGCGTGATCCCCGGATCGCCGGCCGGACACGGAAACCCGTCACCGAAGTTGCAGACCGTGTTCGTGGAAGTCGCGTCGGCACCCGTGTTCGTGTTCGTCATCGTGATCGACGCCGCGATGCCGGTGTCGCCCACCGTCACCGTCGTCGGGAACGTCGGCGCCGCGCCGCCGCCGATGCCTGCCTGCGCGCTCGCGGCGAGCGCGAGGCATCCGAGGAGCGCGATGAACGTCGCGGTCGTGCCGCGCCGCATCCGATACCTGACCGACCTCACCCGCAGATGCATGCCTGCTCCCTCTCCGTTGTCCTGCGCCCGACGACTCGATCGACCGGCGCGCCCGTCCTCATGGGCGTCGGTCCGACTGCTTCGCGCTCCGAGCACGCTCAGGCCCCGCTAGGCGCAGGTCCGGAACGAGCGGCTCAACGTCCTCGGCCTCGCGCCCTTGCGCAGCGCGAAGCGGGCCTGGGTGGTGATGCGGTGCCGGCCGGGCTTCAACAGGCCCGGCCTGACCCTCACGCTGAAGCTGTCGCCGCGAGCGTTCGGCTGGGTGCGCCGGGCGATCCGCCGGCCGTCGACCTTGAACACGACGCTCTCGATGAACATCCCGCGCACGACGACGCGGAACGACCGCCTGCGACAGCCCTTCGAGGGCGCCATGACGGTCATGCTCGCCCGCGCGGGCGCGACGGGGTCGCAGGAGCCGGGACCGCTGGGCTCGCAGCCCGGCGGCGCCGGATTGACGGTCGTGCCCCGCGACGTACCGCGCGCCGACGCCGTGATGAAGCTCGTCGCCTCCGAGGCACGCTGGGTGTTGTCGACGATCTGGACGGTCTGAAAGCCGGCGGCGATCGGGTTCTGGTCGACGGTGGGCACCTGGAAGGCGGACACGTCGAACTCGATCGTGCACAGCGAGCCCGGCGTGGGCAGCACGACGCTCGCGCCGCCCTGCGGCGTGAACCGCAGCTGGCCGAAGGCCGGATCGATCTCGACGATGTCGAACACCATGCCCGCGCACGCGGTGCCGGGCGCGCCCGTCCCGGTCGCCGACGGGGCGAAGACGTCGGGGTCGGCGCCGGCCGGCGTGCAGACAGAGAAGGCGCCGAGCTGGCCGCACGAGGGGATGAGCGTGATCCCCGGATCGCCGGCGGGACACGGAAACGGATCGCCGAAGTTGCAGATCGTGTTGGAGAGGTTCGGCGGCGTGTCCTCGTTGGAGAGCGTGATGCTCACGGGGATCGCCGCCGGGCCGACCGTCACCTCGGCCGGGAACGTCGGTGCGGCGCCGGCGGCGACGCCCGCCTGGGCGGCCGCGGGCAGCAGCGCGAGGCAGCCCCAGGCCAGAAGCGCTCCGACGAGCCCGCGTCGCAGGTGGGCGGATCCTCGGGATACCAGCACGCAACCCTCCCTACCTCAAGCAGCCCGCTGCCGGTCCGACAGCGCAAGCCGCGGCTGGACCGTAGCGACCACTGCACAGGAAGTCGAGCAAAACATCCATCTCTCGACACCCGCCGGGCGCATGTCAGACGGCTGACGAGGACCCGATGCCTTCGGGTCTCATGGTCTAGATTCGGGACCGTCGGCCGCGGCGCAGCGCCGCGCCTCGGCCGCGCCGGGTGCGCGCCACGGGCGACGCACTCGATCCAACGCAAGGGGGCACAGATGCGCCGGCCACGGTTTGGCACGTTCACGACGGCGCTGCCGCGCGGAACCGCCGGCCGGGCGCGACGCGGGACCGCCCGCGGGCTGCGCGTCGCCGCACTCGCCCTCCTGACGCTCGGGCTCGGCGCGACGCCGGCGGCGGCCCTGAGCGTCTCGATCGTCGCCAACCAGCACCACCCGCAGGTGGGCGAGTACATGTCCTTCCAGGCGACCCCCTCGGAGCCGGACGTCAGCTACTTCTTCCACGTCGACGACGGCCCGGTCGAGCCCGCGCAGGCCGGCGAGCCCGGGAGGTTCCTGCGCTCCTTCGGAACCGCCGGCCGCCACAAGGTCACCGTCGTCGTCAGCAACGAGTCGCTCCAGCGCGCCGAGGCGCAGACCTACGTCGACGTCGTCGAGCCGCTCGCGGCCGACGTGACCTGGCACCCGAGCGATCCCCGCGCCGGCGAGCCGGTGACGTTCGTCGCCGAGGCGTCCGGCGGGCATCCGCCGCTGGAGTACCAGTGGGACTTCGAGGACTCCACGAACTTCAACGCCAAGGGACGCGTCCAGGGCCACATCTTCCCGGCGCCGGGGACGTACGTCGTGCGGATGGTCGTCGAGGACGCCCGTGAGCCCAGGCGGCACTTCCAGCACCTCACCCGCGTCGTCAGCGTGGGCGAGCCCCGCACGCCGCCCCCGCCGCCGGGGTCCAGCACCCCGACCGCGCCGGCCTGCAAGAAGGAGCTGACCTTCCAGCTGACGCAGATCACGACGGCGGACTGCCTGTCGCCTGTGCCGGGCAGGCCCGGCCGATGGCTCGCGCTCGGGGGCAGGATCGATCTCAACGGCATCACCCTCCAGACGCAGCCGTCCTCCACCCTGCCGATCACGATCGACGAGCCCGACAGCGACCACAAGGGGGGGCGGCTCAGGGTCGGCAGGGTCAAGGTCAACGTCGGCGAGGTCGTGCTGCGCAAGACCCCCGGCGCTCAGAGCGACACGATGAGCCTCGACCTCGACCTGCCGCCCGGCAGCCGGCAGGCGTTGCGCGCGCTGGGCGGCACGTGGGGCCTGCGGCCGGGGACGACGCTGGGAGGTCAGCCCGTGACGGGCGACACGACCCTGCGCATCGGGGTCGAGCGCGACGAGTACTTCTCGATCCTGCGGCTCAACGTGCAGCTGCCCGATCCGATCCGCAACGGCCCGCCGATCTCCGGCGCTTCGCCGCAGCGTCCGACGACGGAGGTCAGCCTCCTCGCCGAGAAGAACCACGTCCACTACGAGGACGTCGTCCTGCACACGAGGGCGGCCTTCATCGGCGACCTGCCGCTCGGCGGCGTCTGCTACGCCTTCACCCAGGCCGCGGCCAAGGGCCGCTGCCCGGACCTGCCGCTCGACCAGAAGCCGTTCCTCCTGGACTGCTTCACGCAGCCGACCGGCACCCCGTGGTACGGAATCGTCGACTTCGAGCTCCCCACCGCCGCCGCGCCGAGGTTCGCCGCCGCGACGATGATGAGCGGCTCCAACATCAACGCGCTCGGCCTGCTCATCGACAATTTCGGTGGGCCCTCGGTGTTCTCGCCGAAGCAGCTCATCGAGGGCGTCGGCCTCAATCGCATCGGCCTCGGCCTTTGCGAGGGCTCGCCCGTGCAGATCCGCGGCGACATCGGGGTCTCGATCCTCGGAAACCGCTTCACGAAGCCGCCGATCGAGCTCGACGGCTCGATCCACTACGTCGGCCGGACGGCCAAGAAGGACTGGTCGCTGACGATCGCCGGCGCCGCGTCGCTCTTCACCAAGCAGTTCGGCGAGGTCACGGTGACGATCCGCCCCAGCATGATCGACCTCTCGGCCGACGCGAAGCTGAGTGTCGCAAAGGACAAGCTCTCGCTCTCGGGCGCCGCGGCGGGCTGGCTCGAGCTCGACACCGGGAAGTTCCACCTGCGCGGCGACGTGCGGGCCTGCGTTCTCGGCAAGTGTGGCGGCGCGATCGGCCTCGTCACCTCGACGGGCGTCGCCGGTTGCGTGATCATCGAGGGAGCCAAGCTCGGGGCCGGCTACAAGTGGTCGACGGGGGAGATCAGCATCATGGCCGGCTACTGCGGCCTGAAGCCCTACAAGGTCAAGCAGACGCCGCGGGCCCGGGCCGCCGCCGCGGGTGACGCCACGGTGCGGATCCAGCGCGGGGCCGAGCAGTTCGCCCTGAAGATCCCGGGTACCACCGGCGCGCCGAAGGTCCGCGTCACCGGGCCCGGCCTCGACATCAGCTCGCCGGCGACGGAGTCGACCGCGGCCGTCCGCGGGCGCTACGTCCTGCTCGAGGACGCCGACGAGAAGGTGACGCACGTCATGCTCGTCAAGCCCCCGGCCGGCACGTACACGATCTCCGCGCTCGACCCGGCCAACCCGGTCGGCGTCGTGCAGTCCGCGGGGCCCGACCGGCCGTTGTCCGCATCGGCGCGCGTGACGCGCTCGTCGCGTGGGCGCCGCACGCTGCGCATGTCCTACCTCAAGCCCGAGGGCTCGACCGTCCGGATCGTCGAGCGCGGCCGGCGCTCGCAGCGGACGCTCGTCGGGCGCGCGCGCCCGGCGCGCTGCAAGGGGCGCCCGAAGAGCAGCCCGCGGCGCTGCCTCGTCAAGACGTTCCGTCCCGCCGACGGGCCCGGCGGCGCGCGCACCATCGAGGCGGTCGTCGAGCGCGGCGGCATCCCGCTGGAGACCAAGCGCATCGCGCGCTACCGGCTGCCGTCGCGGCGGCGGGTCGCCAAGCCGCGCGTCCGCGTGTACCGGCGCGGATCCGTCGTGCGGATCGCCTGGCTGCGCGCCGCCCGCGCGGCGAGCTACGTCGTCTCGGCGAAGCTCGGCGACGGGCGCTCGCTGACGTTCCGCGCGGGGCGCAACTGCCGCACGGTCCACATCCGGCGGGTGCGGCGAAACGTCCGCGTCAGCGCCCGCGTGACGGGGCTGCGCAAGGATCTGCGGCCCGGGCGCACCGCGCGAGCGACGTTGAAGGGCGGCAAGCGCAACCGCGGGTCGCGCAAGGTGCGCCTGCGCAAGTCCTGCGCGTAGGCGCCTGCCTGCCCGACGCATTCGGGCCGGCTGCACCGAAAAGCTGTTCGCCGCCTGACAACGGTCAAGCGCGGTGCGATTCCCCGGGCGTACGTTCGCTGCAGTCCGTGGCGGGTCCAGGGGTCACGCACGCCGGTCGCGACTCGTGTCCCGCCCCTGCACGTTCATTCATGTGAGGGAGCCGTCATGCGTACGCGGGGTAGGCACGGGTTTCGACGATCCGGACGACGGATCGCGCTGACGGCGAGCGTCCTCGGGCTGCTCGTCGCGGCGCTGTGCGCCGGGCCGGCGGCCGCATTCGATGTGCGCCTCTCGGCGGACCGCTGGTTTCCCCAGATCGGCGAGGAGGTGCGCTTCGACGTCCAGACGAGCGACGCTGCCGAGATCCGCATCCAGGTCGACAACGGGCCGATGGAGGCCCCCAGCTTCGGCAGGTTCAGCCAGCTGACGCGGGCGTTCTCGGCGGCGGGCAGCCACGTCGTGCGGGCGAAGGCTCGCGACCAGCGGGGCCAGGAGGCCTCCCGGGAGATCGGCATCACGGTCGTCGAGCCCCTCGAGGCCCAGGTCGTCAGATCGCCGGAGAACCCGACGGTCGGCGAGACCGTCACCTTCACCGCGTCCTCGTCGGGCGGCCGGTCCCCGCACAGCTACGAGTGGGACTTCACGAGCGACGGCGCGACCGACGCGACCGGCACGACGGTCACGACGACGTTCGGAGAGGCCGCTGCGTACGTCACGAAGCTGACGGTGAAGGACTCGGCCAACCCCGTGCACAGCTCGATCGCCGAGGTGACGACGACGGTCCAGCCGCTTGCCAGCCCGCCACCGGAGAGCTCGAGCTGCAGCAGGTCGCTGACGTTCGGGGTCGTCCACATCACCGCCGACGACTGCCTGACGGCCACGTCGAACGCCAAGCAGTACTTCCTGGCCTTCGGCACCGGCATCAAGCTCAACGGGGTGCCGATCAGCCGCAACGGCCAGATCACGATCGACGTCCCGAGCACCGCGAACAACTTCGTCGGGCGCCTGCAGGCGGACGGGACCGAGATCAAGGTCGGCAACCTCGTCGCGTTCCGCGGCAACCTCGACCTCCAGCTGCCGGGCAGCGGGCGGCGCGCCACCGAGCGCCTCGGCGCGCTGAGCGTGCCAAGCAACACCGAGCTGTTCGGACTCGCCGTCGACGGGACGTTCGAGATGCTGCTCGGCATCGACGCCCAGGGCAAGCGCTATGCCGACCTGCCGCTGCGGGTCAGCCTCCCCGACCCGATCCGCAACGGGCCGCCGAAGATCCGGCCCACCGACCGCGCCCCCGGCCGCGTCACGACGACCGCGACGCTGCGCGTGAACCCCAGCAAGGTGCTCTACGAGGGTCTGGTGCTCAGGACGCCGCTCGCGTGGATCGCCGATCTCCCGGTCGGCTCGCTGTGCTACTCCTACATCGGCAGCGGGGTCGGCCAGAGCGAGCTCTGCCAGCCCCCCACCGTCGACGCCAAGCCCTACCTCGAGTGCAGCGCGCCCGTGACGAGCCACCGCTGGTCGGGCGTGGGCGACCTCGAGCTGCCGACGTCGACGAAGCCGCGGCTCACCGCGTTCTCGTCGACGAGCAACGGAAAGATCGTCTCGTTCGGAGGCCTGGTGGACAACTTCGGCGGGCCCTCGGTGCTCAAGCCGCTGAAGATCATCGAGCCCGGGTTCGACCTCAACCGGATCGGGTTCGGTCTGTGCCTGGGCGACCCGCTGACGATCCGCGGCGACGTAGGGGCCGCGTTCTTCGCCAACCGCGTGACGACCGCCCCGCTGGAGATCGACGGCAAGCTGCTGTTCACGGGCGGGACCGCGACGCGCGGATGGAAGTTCGAGATCAGCGGCAAGGTCTCGGCGTTCACGCACAAGGTCGGCGACGCGACGGCCACGCTGCGGGCCGGCGGCCACATCGACCTCAGCGTCGACGCCGGGCTGAACATCAAGGACACGATCAAGCTCAACGGCCGGATCGACGGCTGGATCGACACGGCCTACCGCACCTACAGCATCAGCGGCAAGATCCGCGGGTGCGTGTCGGCGATCTGCGGCAGCGCCGAGGCGCTGGTCACGTCGGTCGGCGCCGCCGCCTGCGTCGACGGCGGATCGATCACCGTCTACACGATCAAGAAGAAGAGCAACTGGAAGTGGTGGGCGCCCTGGCGCGTCAAGACCGTCGAGACGAAGATCAAGCTGGAGGCGGGCGCCGGCTACAGGTGGGCGTCCGGCCAGATGAGCATCGCCGGCGGTGAGTGCGGGTTCGGGCCCTACAAGGTCGCAAGCTCCGTCGCACGGCGCGCCGCCGGCGGGGGCGAGCGCGCGATCGCCATCTCGTCCGGCGTCGACGCCGTGGCGCTTCGCGTCGCGGGCACGTCGGGGCCGCCGAAGGTCCGCGTCCGGGGCCCGGGCTTCGACGTGAGCTCCCCGGCCGATGCGCGCAGCGCGAGCGCGCACGGGCGCTACATGCTCATCGAGGACGACGGCGCGAAGGCCACCCACGTCATCCTCGTCAACCCCAAGCCGGGCACGTACGTCATCACCGGCCTGGACCCCGCCAACCCGATCGGCAGGATCGACCGCGCCACGGCCGACACGCCGTTCAGCTCCACGGCGCGCGTGACGAAGGCGTCAAAGGGCCGGCGCGTGCTGCGGATGTCCTACGTCGTGCCCGAAGGGGCGTCGCTGCGCCTCGTCGAGCGCGGGCGCGGCGTCCAGAGCACGATCGTCGCCAAGGCCAGGGGGAAGCGCTGCCGGGGGCCGAAGATCGGCGTGCGGCTGCTGTGCCTCGACCAGCGGTTCAAGCCCGCGCGCGGGCCGGGCGGGCGGCGCAGCGTCGAGGCGATCGTCGAGCGCAACGGCGTGCCGATCGACACGAAGCCGGTCGTGAGCTACACGCTGCCCGCGCGCAAGCCGGTCGCCAAGCCGCGCATCAGGCTGTCGCGCAGCGGATCCGTCGTGCGGATCTCCTGGCTGCCGGCGGCGGGCGCCGCGAGCTACGCGATCTCGGCGAAGCTCGCCGACGGCCGCTCGCTGACGTTCCGCGGCGGGCGCGACTGCCGGACCGTGCACATCCGCGGCGTCGGGCGCGACGTCCGCGTCAGCGCGCGCGTCGTCGGGCTGCGCAGCGACCTGCGGCCCGGCAGGACGGCCGCGGCGACGCTGCGCGGGGACAAGCGCGCAGCGGGCAGCTCCAAGGTGCGCGAGCGCAGGTCCTGCGCGACGTAGCGCCCTGGTGATGTTGCGCCGGCGGCGAGCGGCCGCCGGCGCGACGGTCACCAGCCGCCGTCGTCGCCGCGGCGGATCGCGGCCTGGGCGGCGGCGACCCGCGCGACGGGCACGCGGAACGGCGAGCACGACACGTAGTTCAGGCCCGAGTTGTGGAAGAAGTCGATCGAGTCGGGGTCTCCCCCGTGCTCGCCGCAGATGCCGAGCTTCAGCGAGGGCTTCGTCTTGCGACCCAGCCACGCGCCCATCCGGACGAGCTGGCCGACGCCCGGCGTGTCGAGCGTCTCGAACGGCGAGCGATCGAAGATCTTGCTCTCGATGTACGGCGCGAGGATCTTGCCCTCGATGTCGTCGCGGCTGAAGCCGAGCGCCGTCTGCGTGAGGTCGTTGGTCCCGAACGAGAAGAAGTCCGCCTGCTCGGCGATCGTGTCCGCCAGGAAGCACGCCCGCGGCAGCTCGATCATCGTGCCGACGAGGTAGTGCTCGCGCGAGACGCCCTCCTCCTCGGCGACGCGCAGGATGAGCTCCTTGATGATCTCCAGCTCGCGCTCGTAGTCGATGAGCGGCACCATGACCTCGAGCTTGGGCGGGTGGCCCAGGCTCTTCGTCACGGCGCACTGCGCGCGCATGATCGCGCGGACCTGCATCTCGTAGATCTCCGGGTGCAGGATCGCCAGGCGGCACCCCCGCGTCCCGAGCATCGGGTTGACCTCGCGCAGCGCGTGCGCCCGCGGGTCGTCCTCGTCGGGCGGAAGGAACTCGTGCAGCGGCGGGTCGAGCAGCCGGATCGTGACCGGCAGCCCGTCCATCGCCTCGAGGATCTCCTCGAAGTCGCGCTGCTGCAGCGGCAGCAGCTCGTCGAGTGCGGCGCGCCGCTCCTCGACGCTGTCCGAGAGGATCATCTCGCGCATCTTCGGCTGGCGGTCGGCGGCCATGAACATGTGCTCGGTGCGGCACAGGCCGATGCCCTCGGCGCCGAACTGGCGCGCCTTGCGCGTGTCCTCGGGGGTGTCGGCGTTCGTGCGGATGCCGAGCCGGCGCAACTCGTCCGACCACGCCAGCACGCGCTCGAAGTGCACGCTCATCTGCGGCTCGACGAGCGGCACGTCGTCGACGGTGATCTGGCCGGTCGTGCCGTCGATGGCGATGTGGTCGCCCTCGCCGAGCAGCGTGTCGCCGACCCGCAGCTCCTTCTTGTCGAGGTCGATGTCGAGCTCGCTCGCGCCGGTGACGGCGGGACGGCCCATGCCGCGCGCGACGAGCGCCGCGTGGCTGGCCTTGCCGCCCTCGGCGGTGAGGATGCCCTTCGCGGCGTGGAAGCCCGCGACGTCCTCGGCCTCGGTGAACGGTCGCACGAGGATGACGTCGCGACCGTCGGCGGCGGCATCGACGGCGTCCTGCGCGCTGAAGACGATCGCCCCCTGGGCGGCCCCGGGCGAGGCCGCGACGCCGCGCGCGAGGACCGCATAGTCGACGTCGGGGTCGAACGTCGGGTGCAGCAGCGCGTCGAGCTTCTCGCAGTCGATCGTCGCGATCCCCTCGGCCTTCGTCAGCAGGCCCTCGTCGACGGCGTCGCAGGCGAAGCGCACCCCCGCCTGGGCGGGCCGCTTGGCGTTGCGCGTCTGCAGCATGTACAGACGCCCCTCCTCGACCGTGAACTCGGTGTCCTGCATGTCCTTGTAGTGCGCCTCGAGCGTGCGCAGGATGTCCATGAGCTGCTCGTGCACCCCCGGCAGCGCCTCGTTCAGCTCGGAGATGTCCAGCGGCGTGCGCACGCCGGAGACGACGTCCTCGCCCTGGGCGTTGACGAGGAAGTCGCCCGAGGGCTCGGGCGAGCCGTCGACCTCGTCGCGGCTGAACGCGACGCCGGAGCCCGACGTGTCGCCCTTGTTGCCGAAGACCATCTGCTGGACGTTGACGGCCGTTCCCCAGTCGTCGGGGATGCGGTTGATGCGCCGGTAGGCGACCGCCCGGTCGCCGGTCCAGGAGTCGAAGACCGCGCGGATCGCCTGCTCGAGCTGATCGCGCGGCTCCTGCGGGAACTCCTCGCCGGTCTCGTCGCTGAAGATCTCGCGGAAGGTGGCGGTGAGCTCCTTGAGGTGGCCGACGTCGAGCTCGGTGTCGAGCGTCACGCCGTTGTCCTTCTTGGCCTGCGCGATCGCGCCCTCGAAGCGCTCGCCGGGGATGCCGCGCACGACGTTGCCGAACATCTGCACGAAGCGCCGGTAGGAGTCCCACGCGAAGCGCTCGTTGCCGGTGCGGTCGGCCAGGCCCTGGACGGACCGGTCGTTGAGGCCGAGGTTGAGCACCGTGTCGAGCATGCCCGGCATCGACTCGCGCGCGCCCGAGCGCACGGAGACCAGCAGCGGGTCGTCGGGGTCGCCGAGCGTCTTGCCCGCCGTCTCCTCCAGCCGCGCAAGCGCCTCGTCCACCTCCCCCTCCATGCCGTCGGGGACGCTCTGACCGTTCTCCATGTAGGAGACGCACGCCTCCGTCGTGATCGTGAAGCCCGCTGGAACGCGGTCTGCGCCCAGGATGCGCGTCATTTCGGCGACGTTGGCGCCCTTTCCGCCGAGGAGGTTGCGCATCTCCTTCGAGCCCTCGGCGAAGTCGTAGACCCACTTGGTACCCACTCGAGCCACTCCCATGGCGCGCGATCCTATCTGGGACTGGCCGCGCGCAACCTGACGTGCGCGTGATGCTCCAGTGTCTCGTGGATCGCGCGCTCCGCCTCGCGCAGCGCGCGCTCGCTCGCGGGCGGCGCGTCGGCCAGCTTCGAGGCCAGCGCGGCCGTCATGAACGAGTGCGCCTCCTCCCCCAGCGCGAAGCCGGTCGCCTCGCACGCCGTGCACACGACGCCGCCCGCGGAGCCGCTGAAGCCGGCGAGATGGTCGGCCTCGCCGCAGACCGCGCAGGCGGCGAGCTGGGGGGCGAGCCCGGCGGCGAGCAGCAGCTTGATGCGGAAGGCGAGCTGGTTTGCGTGCGTGGCGTGCGAGCGCTCGCGTCCCGCCCCGGCGTCGAGCAGCGCGAGCTCGTTGCACAGCAGCGCGAAGACCCCGGGATGCGGCTCGTCGGTCTCGAAGAGGCGGCCGACGGCGTCGCACGCGCGCGCGGCGCTGTCGAGCGCCGACCCGTGCTCGCGCAGGCGCGGGTGGCCGTCGACGGTCTCGGCGGCGGTGACGGTCAGCAGCTCGCTGCGCCCCTGGTAGAGGACCATGTTCAGGCGGAAGAACGGCTCCAGCCGGCCGCCGAAGCGGCTCTTCGTGCGCCGGACTCCCTTGGCGATCGCGCCGATCCGCCCGCGCGTCGGCGTGTAGAGATGCAGGATGCGGTCGGCCTCGCCATAGCGCAGCGATCGCAGCACGACCGCCTCGGTCTTCAGTGAGCCTCCCATTACACTTTCGCCCCCATGAGAACGATGCAGATCTACACGAAAGAGGGCTGCAAGTTCAGCGCCCAGCTGCGCGAGCTGCTCGACGAGCGCAAGATCCCGTACGAGGAGACGCTCGTCACGCTGGACTCGCCCGAGCACCACGAGCTCGGCGCGCGGGCCGGCTCGATGAAGCTGCCCCAGGCGTTCCTCGGCATCATCCCGCTCGGCAGCGCCACCGAGGTCCAGGCGGCCTCGATGAACGGGATGCTGGACGACCTGCTCGCCGACTGACGATGCGGCCCGTCACCGTCTACACCGACGAGGTCTGCACGCTGTGTCATTCGGTCGAGAACCTGCTCAACGTCCGGGAGATCCCATACGAGAAGGTCATCATCGCCGAGGGCTCGGACGAGCACGAGCGGCTCGCCGAGCGCTCCGGCCTGCGGACGCTCCCCCAGGTCTACGTCGGCAGCCTGCTGCTCGGCGGGTATCGGGAGACGCTGGCCGCCGACCAGGCCGGGATGCTCGCCGACCTGCTCGTCGACTGAGGCCGCGAACAGGGCACTATACTTTCTGAAGTCATGCCCGACGTCGTCGTCTACACCACCGAGTTCTGCTCGTACTGCACGCGCGTGAAGATGCTCCTCAAAGCCCGCGAGATCCACTTCCGCGAGGAGAACCTCGCCGGCGACCCGGAGAGGGTCATCGAGCTCGCCCAGCGCACCGGCATGATGACGTTCCCGCAGGTCGTCGTCGACGGCATCCTCATCGGCGGCTACGAGGAGACGGCGGCCGCCGACCAGTCAGGGATGCTCGGCGACCTGCTCACGAGCCAGTAGCGGGCGCCGCGCTCGCCGGCCGCCGGCGCGGGATGCCCGGCGACCTGCTCACGAGCCAGGAGCGTGGGCGCCGCGCTCGCCGGCCGCCGCCGCGGGATGCCCGGCGACCTGCTCACGAGCCAGGAGCGTGGGCGCCGCGCTCGCCGGCCGCCGGCGCGGGATGCCCGGCGACCTGCTCACGAGCCAGGAGCGTGGGCGCCGCGCTCGCCGGCCGCCGGCGCGGGTGAGGCCAGCAGCGCGCGCACGGTCGCGGCGACCTCGCGAGGCTCGTCGACGAGCCGGCGATACGTGACCCGCAGGACGCGCAGACCGTGCAGCATGAGGTGCGCGTCCCGCGCGCGGTCGCGCTCAAAGGCGATCCGCGTGCCGTGGTCCTCGTGGCCGTCGGCCTCGACGACGAGCCGGTGCCCGCGCCAGAGGAAGTCGACCTCGTGGCCCGCAGCGATCGCGTTGACCTCGGGTCGAGCGATGGCGTGCGCGTCGCAGAGGTCGAGCATGCGCGCCTCGAGTTGCGAGCGCGTCAGCGCGGGCTCGTCGTCGGCGGCCACGGCCATGCGCGCCAGCGCGCCGGCGCCCTCGCGTCTCGGATCTCGCTCGATCGCCGCGAGGATCGCGTCGCGGTCGAACAGGCGCAGCGCGAGCGAGCGCTCGATCGAGCGCTCCAGCGCTCCGGTGCTCACCATCCCGGCGAGGTCGAGCAGCGTCCGCGCGACCGACGTGACGGCGATGCCGTCGCGTTCCTCGATGTCTGCGGCGCGCAGCGTGACCGATCGGTGGACGAGGATCCGCGCGCGGCGGGAGCGCCCACCGGCCGTCGGCACCGTGACGTGGATCGCCGCGGCGCTCGTCCGGCGCAGCTCCCACAGCGCGGCGGCGCTCGTGTGGCTCAACGCCGCGCCGGGGCCAAGCGCCAGCACGGCGGCCAGCCAGCGGCCCTCGCGCGAGACGCGCGCGTGCCCGACCGCGAAGACGCCGCGGTGCAGCCGGTGCAGGCGACCGGAGCGCAGCCTGAGGTCGATCGCCCCGCGCCCGAGCCCCGCCGCGCGCAGTTGGGCGAGGTCGACGACGCCGTGCTGGCGCTCGGCAAGCCTCGCGACCTCGAGGTCCGGCGCGATCCCGTCGCGTGCGGTCATGTCCGTGATAGGCGCCGGCGCGTCCGGGTTCGCCCCCCTGCCCGGCAAAGATCTGCGACGCCCCGCGCCTCGCCACCCGGCGTGGCGGGAAATCCATCGCTACGAAGCGTTTCGCGCCACAGTCCACACGCCCGCCGCGCCTCGCCACCCGGCGTGGCGGGAAATCCATCGCTACGAAGCGTTTCGCGCCACAGTCCACACGCCCGCCTCGCCCGCCACCCGGCGTGGCGGGAAATCCATCGCTACGAAGCGTTTCGCGTCACAGTCCACACGCCCGCCTCGCCCGCCACCCGGCGTGGCGGGAAATCCATCGCTACGAAGCGTTTCGCGCCACGCTCCACACGCCCGAGCCGCCCGCCACCCAGCGTGGCGCGAGGGCTACGCCGGCGCGACGGACTCGCTAGCCCGCCCGGCGCCGCGCCCGCGGGCGCGGCTGACAGGACTCGCAGGCGTAGGTCCCGCGTCCCGCGGCGACGAACTTGCGCACCGGTTCGCCGCAGACCGCGCAGGGCTCGCCCTCGCGGCTGTGGACGAGGAACTCGTTCTGGAAGGCGCCCTTGACGCCGTCGGGGTGGCGAAAGTCGTCGATCGACGCGCCGCCGGCACCGAGCCCGGCCTCGAGCGACGCGACGACCGCGTCGCGCAGGGCCGCGACCTGCGCGCGCCTCAGGGCGCCGGCGCTGCGCAGCGGGTGGATCCGCGCGCGGAACAGCGCCTCGTTGGCGTAGATGTTGCCGACGCCCGCCACGCGGCGCTGGTCGAGCAGGAGCGCCTTGATCGGCGTGCGGCGCTTGCGCGTCTGCAGGTAGAGGTGCTCGGTCGTGAACTCCGGGCCCAGCGGCTCGACGCCGAGGCGCGCGGCGAGGAAGGCGTCGAGCGCCGCGCCACCGAGCACGAGCTCGCCGGTGCCGAAGCGGCGCGGGTCGCAGAAGCTCAGCACGTGACCGTCGTCGAGCTCGAGGCGGACGCGGACGTACGGCGTGCCGGGCGGCGCGTCGTAGAGGATCGTGCCCGTCATGCGTAGGTGCATGAGCAGGTAGACCTCATCGTGCGCCTCCCAGATGAGGTACTTGCCCCGCCGCGACAGGCGCTCGACGGCCCTGCCCTCCAGGGCATCGCGCAGGTCGCCGGGCCCGAGCGGCGCGCACCACTTCGCGTCGAGGACCTCCAGCGTGCGCAGCGCGCGGCCCTCGACGAGCGGCGCGAGCCGGCGGCGGATCGTCTCGACCTCGGGAAGCTCGGGCACAGATCCAGTATCGCGACGGCGGCCGGAGCCGCGCTCGGCCAACCGCGCGCGGGGACGCTGACCGTCCTTTCCCGTCGCGGCGGCGCGCGGGGCGCCGGGCGCGGGGCGGGCTCAGGGTGCGCCGGGCGCCGGGCGCCGGGCGCGGGGCGGGCTCGCCAGGTGCGCAGGGCGCCGCTCGCGGGCGCGGGGCGGGCTCGCCAGGTGCGCGGCTCGCCAGGGGCGCCGGGCGACGGGCGCGGGGCGGGCTCGCCAGGTGCGCAGGGCGCCGCTCGCGGGCGGCCCCGCCGTCAGAGAAACGACGCGCCCGGCAGGCCCGGCGCGTCGACCCCCGCGAGCCAGCGCAGGACGCTCGCGCCGACGTCCGCGAGCGCGCCGTCGTGGCGGCGCCCGCCATGCCCGTCGAAGCAGGCGAGCAGGGGCACGTGCTCGCGGGTGTGGTCGCTGTGCGCCGCCGCGGGGTCGCAGCCGTGGTCGGCGGTGAGGACGAGCAGGTCGCCGGGGCGCAGCGCGGCGAGCCACGTCCCGACGCTCGCGTCGATCGCCCGCAGCGCGGCGTGGAAGCCGGCGACGTCCTTGCGATGGCCGTAGACCTGATCGGTCTCGACCAGGTTCGTGAACACGAGCCCGGCGTCGAGCTCCTCGACCAGGCGCGTGGTCTGCTCCAGCGCCCGGGCGTTCGTCGCCCCGGGGTGGGCATGGTCGATCGCGCGGCCGGCGAAGAGGTCGGCGACCTTGCCGACCGCGTGCACGGCCACCCCGGCGTGCGCGAGCTCGTCGAGATACGTGCGGCCGGGCGGCGGCACGGAGAAGTCGTGGCGCCCCTCGGTGCGCCGGAACGCCCCCGCCTCGCCGTCGAACGGGCGCGCGATGACGCGGCCGACGGCGTGCTCGTCCGTCATGACCGCCCGCGCCGCCACGCAGACCTCGTGCAGCTCGCGCTCACCGAGGCGGTCGACGTGCGCGGCGATCTGCAGGACCGAGTCCTGCGACGTGTAGAGGATGAGCGCCCCGCTCGCGAGATGCTCGGCGCCGAAGTCCTCGATCGCCGCGATGCCGTTGTACGGGCGGTTGCAGAGAAAGCGCTGCCCGGTGGCGCGCTGCAGCGCGGCGACGATCTCGTCGGGAAACCCGCCCGGATACGTCGGCAGCGGCGCCGGCGCGATCGCGCCCATGAGCTCCCAGTGCCCGGTCGTGGACTCCTTGCCCGGCCCCTGCGCCCCCAGGCGCCCGTGCAGGACCGGATCGGCGGAGGGCGCGACGCCGTCCAGCGGGAGGATCGAGCCGAGCCCCAGCCCGCCGAGCACCGGCAGGTCGAGGCCGCCGACCGCCCGCGCGACGTGCGCGAGCGTGTTCGAGCCCGCGTCGCCGTAGTCCGCCGCGTCGGGCAGCGCTCCGGCGCCGCAGGCGTCCATGACGACGACGAACGCCCGCCGCGCGATCACGGGCTCGTCGGCTTGCGCAGCTTCAGCGAGCGGGTCATCGGGCCGAAGGTCTGCGCGTCGATCCGGGCGAACTGCTTGGGCGGCGCGAAGGCGTCCATGACGACCTCGCCGCCGCGGCCGTAGGCGTGCAGCGAGCGCATGGAGCGCTGCACCGAGGTGTTCGTGAGGTTCGTCCCGATGCCCACGACCTCGACGGCGCGCAGCCCGGGCTTGACGATGAGCCGGGTCTTCGTGAGCTTGAACGTCGGGTCGCGGCTCTCGATCTGCGCCACGAGCGCGTTGCGCGCGGCGCCGAGCTGGGAGCGCGTCTCGGGCAGCGGCTCGGTGCGCGGGTAGCGCCAGATGCCGACCTGCGCGGCCCCGATCGCGACCGTGGCGACATGGGCGTCCGTCTCCCCCGGCACGACGCGCCAGTTCGTCGGCGCCTTGAAGCGGATGCCCTGCTCGGCGAACGCGACGTCGCGAAAGCCCTTCGGGCCGGGGACGAGATCGAGGTTCGGGACCGCGGCTCGGTTGTTGCCGCAGCCCGCGAGCAGCGCGACGAGCGCCGCGGCGGTCAGGACGGTGGGGACGCGTCGCACCCCGGCATTCTGTCAGGCAGGCGGCGGCGACCCGGCGCCGGCCCGCGGATGCGCGCGGAAGTAGACGTCCTTCAGGCGATCGGCGGACAGGTGCGTGTAGATCTGTGTCGTCGCGACGTCGGCGTGGCCGAGCATCTCCTGCAGCGAGCGCAGGTCGCAGCCGCCGGCGAGCAGGTGCGTGGCGAACGTGTGGCGCAGCGTGTGGGGGCTCATCTTGCCGGCGAGGCCGGCGCTCGCGGCATGGCGCTGGACGATCTTGTACAGGCCCTGCCGCGTCAGGCCGCGCCCGCGGTGGTTGACGAAGAGATGGCGCTCCTCGTGCAGGCCCACGAGCTTCGGCCGGCCGTGTTCGAGGTACGCGCGCGCCGCCATGACGGCCTGCCGGCCGACCGGGATGAGGCGCTCCTTGGAGCCCTTGCCGCGCGCGCGCAGCACGCCGCCGCGCAGGTCGACCCCGCCGACGGTGAGGTCGACCGCCTCGCTGGCGCGCAGCCCGCAGGCGTACATGAGCTCGAGCAGCGCGCGGTCGCGCAGCGCGGCGGGATCGCTGCCGCCCGGTGCGGCGAGGAGCTTGGCGACCTCGTCGCGGGTGAGCACCTGGGGCAGCTTCTGGCTCTTGCGCGGCGCGCGCAGGTCGGCCGTCGGGTCGTGGGCGATGATCTCCTCACGGCGCAGGTGGCGGTAGAACGAGCGCAGGCAGGCGGTCTTGCGCTGGATCGTGGCCGGGGCGACCGGCGGGCGCTGCGGCCCGCCCGCGCTCAGCTCCGAGAGAAAGCGCGCGAGCTCGGCGTGGCCGAGCGTCGTGGCGTCGAGGCGCTCGCGAGCGAGGAAGTGCCCGAACTGCAGCAGGTCGGAGCGGTAGGCCTCCAGCGTGTTGCGCGACAGGCCGCGCTCGAACTCGAGGTACGCCAGGAAGTCGAGGACGTGGTGCTCGAACCGGCGGGTTCCGGGATCGGTGCGGGCGACGGCCATGTGCCCTGGGTTCGCCGTGCGGCGGGCGGTCCATTCCGGTGCAACGCGGCGTGCGCCGCCCGCGTCGCGCGGCTGTCGCCCACGGCCGAAGGACGTCGCGACGTCGCCGCGGCGCGCTTCGTCACAGCGTCGCCCGCAGCCACTGCAGCCCGATGACTGTCTTGGCGTCGTTCGTCGCCGCCAGGGCGCCGTCGAGGTCGGCCAGCGGCCAGCGCACGATCTCGATGCGCTCGCCGGGGTCGGGCTCGGCGTCGCACGCCAGCAGCCCGGTCGCGGCGAAGACGTGGACGAGCTCGTCGCTGTAGCCGCTGGAGGAGTAGTAGGCGCGCACCTCCTGCCAGTGCTCGGCGTCGCGGCCGATCTCCTCGCGCAGCTCGCGGCGCGCCGTCTGCAGCGGCGACTCTCCCTCGACGTCGAGCTTGCCGGCGGGCAGCTCGAGCGTGTGCTGGCCGATCGCCTCGCGCGGCTGGCGCACGAGCCAGACGTGCTCGTCGTCGTAGGCGACGACCGCGGCGGCGGCCACGCGCTCGACGTACTCGCGCTGTACCTCCTCGCCGTCGGCGTGGCGGAAGCGCCCGACGCGCACGGAGAACTGCGAGCCCTGAAACGGCGTCTCGGCGCCGAGCGGCTCGATCGGCGGATCCCTGCTCATCGCAGCCTCGCAAGCGCCGTGCCGGCCGCCAGCGCGGCGGCGAAGAAGAGCGGATCCTCGCGGCCCATCGAGCGCGTCGGCAGGCCGCTCGCCGCGTAGCCGTTGACGTCGGCGGCGAAGGCGCACCACTCGTGGCGCTCGTCGGCGGGCTCCTCGCCCTCCGGCAGCGCGACGACGACCGGCGCGAGCAGCAGGTCGAGCACCGTGCGCGTGTGGTGGCTCAGGCCGCGGTGGCGCACTCGCGGATCCGTCGAGGACATCCGCGCGACGAGCACCGTCGAGCAGCCGAGTGCGAGCGCGGTGTGGGCGGAGTCCAGCGCGGCGAGGCCGCCGTGCCCGAGCGCCGACCCGGAGCCGAGGATGCCCGGGCCGGGACCGGCGACCGCCGCCTCCCAGCCGAGCTCGCCGAGCCCGTGGTGCAGCGCGGCGGCCGTCGTGATCGACTCGCCGTCGGCGCCGCCGTAGGCCGGCCCGGCGGTCAGGTGGCCGGCGAGCAGCCCGCTCCGGCGCAGGTCGCGCACGACGCAGGAGTGCCCGCCCGGCAGGGCGCCGCCCGCCGTCTGCACGTAGCCCAGGCGCCCCTCCCCCTCGGTCGCCCGGGCGAAGGCCCAGGCCAGCGGGGCGAGCTGGCCGTGCAGCCCGAGCACCGCGGCGGGCCGCCCGAGCGGCAGCTCCGGCGCGGGCGGCACGGTGTCCGGATCGCCCTCCTCGACGGGCAGGACGGCGTGCTGCAGGCTCGTGTAGTTGAGCTTCATGACGTGCGCGCCCGGCGTCCCGTCGCCGTCCAGGCCGCGCGTGAGGTTGCAGTGCACGATGTCGAAGCCGCCCGAGCCCAGGCGCAGCTCGAGCGCCTCGACGTTGACGACGACCTCGTCGCCCACCTGCGAGGCGCCGACGAGCCCGACGTCGGCGACCGCCGTGCGGCGCTCGCCGTCGAGCTGGATCGACAGGCGCTGCTCGGCCGCGTCGGGTGGCCCGGCGACCATGACCGTCGCGCGCCTCAGGCGGAGCATGCGTCCAGCAGCGCGTAGGTCACGTCGAGCATGCTCTCGAGCGCCGCCACGGCGACCCGCTCGTCGGGCTCGTGGTTGCGCTCGGTGCCGTTGGCGAGGTTCGTGCAGTGAAAGCCCGCCGCCTCGAACGCGTTGGCGTCCGAGCCGCCGCCGGTCGAGCGGCGCACGGGCTGGTAGCCGCAGGCGCGCAGCGCCTCCTCTGCGGCGAGGACGGCGGGCGAGTCGTCGCGGTGGCGGTAGCCGTCGAAGAGCCGCTGCGTCGTGACGTCGGCGTCGCAGAAGCAGGCCGGCGTGTTCGCGGCGTCGTGCACGTGGGCGATCACGTCGGCGAGGCTCGCCTCGGCCTTGGCCGGATCGAGCGACCGCGTCTCCCCCACGATCCGGCAGCGCCCGGCGACGATGTTCGTGCCGCCCTGCTGGCCGCCCTCGATCGTCGCGACGTTCGCCGTCGTCTCCTCGTCGATGCGACCGAGCGCCATCGCGCCGATCGCGCGCGCAGCGGCCTCGATCGCGCTGCGCCCGTCCTCCGGGCGGATGCCGGCGTGCGCCGTCGTGCCGCAGAACTCGGCCTCGAAGCGGTAGTACGTCGGCGACGCGACGATGACCTCGCCGATCGGCGAGGCGTGGTCGAAGACGTAGCCCCACGCGCTGCGCAGGCTCGAGACGTCGAAGGCCTTGGCGCCCGCGAGGGCGTTCTCCTCGCTGACCGTGAACAGCAGCTCGAGGCCGACCGGGGATCCCTCGACGGCGCAGCGCCGCGCGACCTCCAGGATGACGGCGACCGCCGCCTTGTTGTCGGCGCCGAGGATCGTGTCGCCCGCGCTCACCCAGCCGCCGTCGACGACGACGGGCTCGACGACGCCCGGCTCGGGCACCGTGTCGAGGTGCGCGCAGAGCAGGATCGTGCGCTCGCCGCGGCCCGGGATGCGGGCCAGCAGGTTGCCGGACTGCGCGCCGACCGCGGCGGCCGCGCCGTCCTCCTCGACGTCGACGCCCATCGCGCCGAGCTCGCGGGCGACCGCATCGGCCATCGCGCGCTCGGATCCGAACGGGCTGGGAATGGAGCACAACCGGGCGAACGTCTCGTTGAGGCGGCGGCGCTCGGGGTCGGAGGCGGGTCGCATGGCGTCAGTGTGACGCGGTGCGCGCCGGCGCACCGCGCGACCGCGCGGATACCCGCGCGCGACGGTCTCGACACGCCGGCCCGCGGCGCGCCGGCCGGCTCAGCCGCGCGAGGCGCGGTACTCGTCCGGCGCGGCGGCGGTCTCGCGCGCCCGCTCGAGCGCGGCTCCGACGAAGTCGCGAAACAGCGGCGCCGGGCGCTCGGGGCGCGACTTGAACTCGGGATGGAACTGCGAGGCGACGTAGAACGGGTGGTCGTCGAGCTCGATCATCTCGACGAGGCGCTCGTCGGGCGAGGTGCCGCTGACGACGAGCCCCGCCGCCTCCAGGCGCTTGCGCAGGAAGAGGTTGACCTCGTAGCGGTGACGGTGGCGCTCGTAGATGACGGCCTCGCCGTACAGCTCGCGGGCGCGCGTGTCGGCGTGGATCTTCACGGGGTCGGCGCCGAGGCGCATCGTGCCGCCGAGGTCGGAGACCTCCTTCTGCTCGGGCAGCAGGTCGATGACCGGGTGCGGCGTCTCGGGATCGAACTCGGTCGAGTTGGCGCCCTCCATGCCGGCCAGGTGGCGCGCGAACTCCATGACGGCGATCTGCATGCCCAGGCAGACGCCGAGGTACGGGATGCGCTGCTCGCGCGCGACGCGGGCGGCGCGGATCTTGCCCTCGATGCCGCGCCCGCCGAAGCCGCCGGGGATGAGCACGCCGTCGGCGGTGCCCAGGCGCTCGAGCGCGCCGGCGTCCGTCTCCAGCGACTCGGAGTCGACCCAGTCGATCTCGATTCGGCAATCGTGGTGAAAGCCCGAGTGGCGCAGCGCCTCGGAGACCGACAGGTAGGCGTCCTGCAGCGCGACGTACTTGCCGACGAGCGCGATCCGGACGCTGTCGCGGGCCTCCGTCGCGCGGCGCGTGACCTCCTCCCACTCGGCGAGGTCGGGCTGCGGCGCATCGATGACGAAGTGCTCGCAGATGAGGTCGTCGACGCCCTCGTCGGCGAACCACAGCGGCACCTTGTAGATGTTGTCGACGTCCTTGGCGCTGATGACCGCGGTGACCGGCAGCGACGCGAACAGCGCGATCTTCTTGCGGATGTCGGTGCCCAGCTCGCTCTCCGAGCGGCACAGCAGCATGTCCGGCTGGATGCCGATCCGCCGCAGCTCGTTGACCGAGTGCTGCGTGGGCTTGGTCTTCAGCTCGCCGGCGTGGCCGATGTACGGCACGAGCGTGAGGTGGATGAACATGCAGTCCCGGCGGCCGACGTCGACCTGGAACTGGCGGATCGCCTCGAGGAACGGCAGCGACTCGATGTCGCCGACGGTGCCGCCGATCTCCGTGATGACGATGTCGACGTCCTGCGTCTCGGCGAGCAGCTTGACGCGCTGCTTGATCTCGTCGGTGATGTGCGGGACGACCTGCACGGTGCCGCCGAGGTAGTCCCCGCGGCGCTCGCGGCGGATGACCGCGTTGTAGATGCCGCCGGCCGTGACGTTCGATGCGCGGGACGTGTTGGCGTCCGTGTAGCGCTCGTAGTGGCCGAGGTCGAGGTCGGTCTCCGCGCCGTCCTCGGTGACGAACACCTCGCCGTGCTGGTAGGGCGACATCGTCCCCGGATCGACGTTGATGTAGGGGTCGAACTTCTGCAGGCCGACCGACAGGCCGCGGGACACGAGCAGGCGCCCGATCGAGGCCGCCGCGATGCCCTTGCCCAACGAGGAGACGACGCCACCGGTGATGAAGATGAAGCGGGTCCTGCGGTGTTGTGCCGACGGCATGCTCACTTGGGCCTCCCGAGCGAGTCTAGGTGGCGCAGCCCCGGAATCTTCTCGATGACGTTCGAGATCGACCGAAACTCCCCGAAAAGATTCAGCGCGAGCAGGATGCCGAGGGCGATGAGCTGACCGTCGGTGTCGAGCGTGAGCACGATCCACAGCCCGGCCAGCCCGCCGATCGCGTTGGAGCCGGCGTCGCCGAGCATCGCCTTCTCGCGCAGGTCGTAGAACCCCGCGACGAGCACGGGCGCGACGAAGATCCCGAGCCCGGCGAGCGCCAGGGTGTTCTGCGTGGCGGCCGTCAGGCCGATGCCGAGCAGCACGAACGCCTTCGCGCTGCGGCCGGGGCGCAGGTCGAGCAGGTTGAACGCGTTCGTGGCGAGCACGAGCACCGCGACGGCGAGCAGGAACTCCGCCTTGGAGCCGGGCAGCGACGACGCGACGAGCATCGCCAGCCCGAGCGTGCCGCCGGCCTTCAGCAGGCCCGTCGACAGCGATCCGCTCAGGACGTCGCGCCCGTGGCCGCGCCAGCCGCGGCCCGAGCCCGACAGCGCGTCGTCGACGAGTCCCAGCAGCGCGATGCCCGGGATGAACACGACCGCGAAGCCGAGGTTGTCGGGGTAGATGTCGAGGTCCGCCAGGCGCGCGAGCGGCACGACGACGACGAGCGCGATGAGCGCCGAGGGGACGATCGCGATGCCCAGCGGCACCGGCAGCGTCCGCCCGCGGTAGTTCTCCCGCGTCAGGCCGGCTTCGGAGAGCCGGGCGAGCACCTGCGGCGTGATGGCCAGGGCGACGAGCAGCGAGAGGACGAACGGCAGGGCTTGCACCGGGACGGGAACCTAGCGGGGCGAGCGGACAAAGGGGGTCGCGGGGCGGCTGCGCGGGAGAACCGCGGCCGCCCCCGGAGGGCTCATCTCACGCGTCCGACGACCGGCGGCAGCAGCGCCTGCGCGCTGTCGCGGCGCCCGTAGGAGCCCTGCGCGCCGGCGAGGACGAACACGAGCGCCGAGCGGCCGGCGGTCTCGTCGATGTTGTCGACCGTCGAGAGGTCGCGCTCGCGAAACCACGCGATGCTCGACGGCTTGCTCGCGCGCCGCTCGACGCCGACGACCTTCACGCCGGTCTGCTCGAGCCCGCGGACGATGCCGTCGTACAGCTCGGCCGTGCGCTCGGCGACCTGCTCGTCGGCCGGCTTCTCGGCCGAGCGCAGCACGACGACCGCGTCGAGGCCGCCGAAGCGGCCGCTCAGCGACTGCAGGAGCGCCGAGCGGACCTGCCCGACGAGCCGGCCGCCGAGGACCATCTGGATGCCGACGCGCCGGCCGAGATCGTCGACGAGCTCCGGATCGCGCGCGACCGCCGCGTAGCGCGTGCCCCGCGCGCGCTCGCCGACCGCGCTCAGGTCGATGCTCTCGCGCACGACGGCGACGAGCGCGAGATCGGCGCCGGTCGGCTCGAGCGCCTTGCGGACGATGTCCGGAGCGTCGTCGTCGCCGCCGAGCAGGACGAGGCCGACGCGCCGGCCGCGCAGCTGGTTGCTCGTGAGGATCGGGTAGGCGGCGTCGGCGAAGCGCTGCTGCTCGCGCACGCGCGCCTGCGCCGCGTCGCGCTCCCCGTTGGCCTCGCGCACGTCGGAGCGCAGCGAGTTGCGCAGGTCCTGGCGGGCGGAGGAGACGAGCTCCTTGTCGCCGATCGCGACGCCGAGCAGCAGCCCGACGACGAGCGCGATGAAGACGGCTGCCAGAGACAGCGCGTGATAGCGGAAGTCGAACATGTCAGCGGGGTGGGCTCATTCCAGGCCGAGCACGACCTCGACCTTGAGCCACATGAGGTCGGCGAGGTCTCGCAGTGCCGGCGTGAGCACGACGATAGCCAGCAGGCAGAGCAGCCCGGCGAGCGCGACGAGCACGAGCGGGCGACGCCCGGGCAGCGGGCGGTAGAGCCGGTTGACGCCCTTGGCGTCGACGAGGATCTCGCCCAGCCGCAGGCGCGTGAGGAACGTCGACGCCATCCCGCGGCGGTTCTTGTCGAGGAACTCGACGAGGTTGAACTGCGAGCCCACCGAGACGATGAGCTCGGCGCCCTTCTCGGCGGCGATGAGCATCGCGACGTCCTGGCTCGTGCCGGGGGCCGGGACGAGCTTGAACGGCAGCCCGAGCGACTCGAGGTGCTCGCGGCCGGGCGCGCGCCCGTCCGGATAGGCGTGGACGACGAGCTCGGCGCCGCAGCGCAGCGACTCCTCGCTGGCGGAGTCCATGTCGCCGACGATCATGTCGGGCCGGAAGCCCTCGTCGAGCAGGGCGTTGGCCCCGCCGTCGACGGCGATGATGCGCGGGCGCACGTCCCGGATGTAGGGCCGCAGCATGCGCAGGTCCTGCTGGTGGTCGACGCCGCGCACGACGATGAGCGACGGGCGGTCGCGGAAGTCCGTGTCGAAGCGCGGCAGCTCGATCCGGCCCGAGAGCAGCTCGCGCTCCTCGAGCATGTGCTCGATCGTGTTCCTGGCGAACGCCTCGAGCGCGTCGCCGATCTCGCGCCGGCGCTCGTCGGTCGCCGCGCGCACCGCGGCCGGCTCCTGGACGGCGCCGCTGGCGAGCGTCTTGGAGCCGCGCGCGACGCTTCCGCCACGGACGGTGATCTCCTCGCCGTCGCGCAGGCGTTTGAACAGCATCGCGTCGGGCAGGTCCACGAGATGGATTCCGGCCTGGACGAGCAGCAGCGGTCCCATGTTGGGGTACGCCCCGGTCGACGACGGGCTGCAGTTGAGCACCGCGACGACGCCGGCGGCGATGAGGTCCTCGGCCGAGACCCGGTCGAGGTCCTTGTGGTCGAGGACCGCGATGGCGCCGGGGTCGAGCGTCTTGACGAGCAGCTTCGTGCGCCGGCCCAGGCGGGCTGGTCCTGTGAGCTCGCGGGCGACGGCGACGGCCATCGGAGCAGTCTAGGGCGGCCTCTCCACGGGGGGCGAAGATCGCCGCGGGAGGGTTGCTAGCGTGTTCGACGCCGTGTTTCTCCCGCTCTCAGCGGTCTCGAGCACGCGCCTGGAAGAGGTCTGCGGTGCCGACGCCGGGATCTTCTGCCGCCTGGTGCTCGACCGCACAGGCGACTCGGCGCTGGCCGAGCTCGCGGACAAGCTCTTCGGGACGACCCTGACGATCCTCGCGATCGTCGCGATCGCGTTCGTCGTCAAACGGCTCGTCGGCCGCGGCGTCAAGCGCACCCTGCGCACGCTGCACTCCGGCGCCGTGCGCGAGCGGCTCGGCGCGATCCGCCGCCGGACGCCCGCCGCGCTGCTGGAGACGAGCGAGATCAGCCTGCGCGGCGAGCAGCGCATCACGGCGCTGACGAGCGTCCTGCGCAGCGTCGCGAGCGGCGTGATCTACGCGATCGCGGCCTTCCTCGTCCTCGGCGAGGTCGGGCTGAACCTCGCCCCGCTGCTCGCGGGCGCCGGGATCCTCGGCATCGCGCTCGGCTTCGGCGCCCAGAGCCTCGTCAAGGACTTCCTGTCGGGCCTGTTCATCCTCGTCGAGGACCAGTTCGGCGTCGGCGACATCGTCGACCTCGACCAGCAGACGTCGGGCACCGTCGAGGCCGTCTCGCTGCGCACGACGCGCCTGCGCTCCGTCGACGGCACGGTCTGGCACGTGCCCAACGGCGACATCCGCCGCGTCGGCAACAAGAGCCAGCACTGGTCGCGCGCGCTGCTGGACATCGAGGTCGCCTACCACACGGACATCGAGCAGGCCAAGCGCGTCATCAAGTCCGTCGCCGACGGTCTCTGGCACGAGCGCGACGACATCCTCGAGGAGCCCGAGGTGTGGGGCGTCGAGCAGCTCGGCTCCAACGCGATCGTCATCCGGCTTGTCGTCAAGACGCGCCCGGCCGACCAGTACCCCGTCAGCCGCGAGCTGCGCGAGCGCCTGAAGAACGCCTTCGACCTCGAGGGCATCGAGATCCCGTTCCCGCAGCAGGTCGTCTGGCACCGCGGCGAGGCCGTCCGCCGGGTCGCCGAGGAGCAGGCCTAGCCGTCACGAGGGCCGCGGCCGGGTGTGGGACCCGAGCAGGTTGCCCCGGCGGCTGATCGGTGGTCGTCGGCCGCGGCCAGGCGGCCCGCGCCGATCGGTGGTCGTCGGCCGCGGCCAGGCGGCCCGCGCCGATCGGTGGTCGTCGGCCGCGGCCAGACGGCCCGCGCCGATCGGCGGTCGTCGGCCGATGGCTATGCGGCCCGCAGCAGCTCCTCGGCGTGGCGGCGCGCCGCCCCGTCGGCGTCGTCGTCGTCGGCGCCGAGCATCCGCGCGAGCTCGCTGACGACCTCGCCGTCGCGCAGCTCGGTCACCGTCGTCTGCGCGGGCGTCCTCGACAGGTCCTTGGCGATCGAGAAGTGGCGCGCGGCGAGCGAGGCGACCTGCGGCAGGTGCGTGATGCAGATGACCTGGCGGCCGGCGGCGAGGTCGCGCAGCTGATCGCCCACGGCGCGGGCGGTCTGCCCCCCGATGCCGGCGTCGACCTCGTCGAAGACGAGCGTCTGCCCGCCGCCCGCGCCCTGCGCGGCGACGCCCATGAGCGCGAGCATGACGCGCGACAGCTCCCCGCCGGACGCGGTCTCGCGCAGCGGTCCGGCCGGCACGCCCGGGTTCGGCGCGATGAGGAACTCGACGGTGTCGGCCCCCGCCGGCCCGGGCTCGCGCTCGGTCAGCTCGATCTCGAACGCGGCGCCCTTCATCGCGAGGTCGTCCAGCCGCGCCCGCACGGCCCTGGAGAGCTTCGGCGCGGCGGCGGCCCGCGCCTTGCGCAGGGCGCCCGCGCCGGCAGCCAGCGCGGCGCGCGCCTGCTCCAGGCGAGCCGTGGCGGACTCGATCGCGACCTCGGCGCCGGCCAGCTCGGCGCGGCGCGCCCGGCACGTCTCGGCATGGGCGAGCGCCCCGGCGATCGTGCCGCCGTGCTTTCGCTCGAGGCGCTCGAGCACGGCGAGGCGCTCCTCGACGGCGTCCAGCCGCCCGGGCTCGGCGTCCAGCCCGTCGGCGTAGGCGCGCAGCTCGCGCGCGAGGTCGCCCGTCTCGAGCGCCAGCGCCTGCCAGCGCTCCCCGAGCGCGTCGAGCGCCGGGTCGATGTCGCGGGCGCCGAGCAGCCCGCGACCGGCGAAGGACAGCAGGCTCGCGATCCCGGACTCGTCGGCGCCGGCCGCCTCGGCCGCGCCGAGCGCCGCGCCGCGCAGCGCCTCGACGTGGCGCAGGCGCTCGCGCTCGGCACGCAGCGCCAGCGCCTCCTCCTCGCTCGGATCGGCGGCCTCGATCTCGGCGAGCTCGAAGTCGAGCAGGTCCAGCTCGCGCTCGCGCGCCCCCGCGAGGTCGCGCAGCTCGGCAAGGGCGGCCTCGGCCTCGCGGGCGGAGGCGTGCGCCGCGGCGACCTTCGACCGCCGCGCGAGCTGGGCCTCGCCGCAGAAGCCGTCGAGGACGTCGAGCTGCGCCGCCGCGAGCGTGAGCCGGCGGTGCTCGTGCTGGCCGTAGAAGGTGATGAGCGGCTGGGCGAGCTCGCGCAGGTCGCCGACCGTCGCCGAGCGGCCGTTGACGAGCGCCCGCGTGCGTCCGTCGGCGCCGATCCGGCGCGCGAGCACGACCTCCTCGGCGTCGGCCGGCAGGCGCTCGCCGAGCTCGCCGCGCAGCGCCGCGGGCAGCTCGAAGACGCCCTCGACGTAGGCCTCCGCCGCGCCGGGGCGCACGACGCCGGGCTTCGCGCGGCCGCCGAGCAGGAGGTCCAGGGCATGGGCCAGCACGGTCTTGCCGGCGCCCGTCTCCCCCGTCAGGACGTTCAGGCCGGGCGCGAGCCGAAGCTCGGCCCGCTCGATGAGCAGGAGGTTCTCGACGCGCAACTCGCAGAGCATGGCCCACGGTGTACCAGTGCGACCCGACGGACCCGCGTTCGCGGCGGCCCCGCGCGGCGCATCGCGCACGTCGCTTCGCCAAGCCGTCGCGATGCGCGCGCCCGGTTGCGCAGGCGCGGCCGGGCGGCTAGGACGAGAGGCGCCCGAACTTCGCCCGCAGCCGCTTGTAGAACGACGACGCGGGCAGCTGGGCGAGCGCGGTCGCGCCGGCCTCGAAGTGCGCGTGGATGTCCTCGCCGGGCGCGATCTCGCAGACAGGCCGCCCGTCGACGGAGACGTCGACCGGCTCGCGGCCGCGGTTGGAGACCGTCAGCGTGTCGGCCGGCGCGACGACGAGCGCCCGCGCGGTCAGCGAGTGCGGCGCGATGAACGAGACGCCGAAGCCCTCCACGCCCCAGGCGAGCACCGGGCCGCCGTTGGCGAGGTTGTAGCCCGTCGAGCCGGCCGGCGTGCAGACGACGAGCCCGTCGCAGCGCACCGACCCGACCTCCTCGCCCTGCACGCCGTAGGAGAGCTGCGCGACGCGGCCGCCGACCTTGCGGTGAAAGGAGATGTCGTTGATCGCGGTGTGGACGGTCCCGCTCGCGCTCGGGAAGGCGATCATCGGCAGCGGCACGACGTCGAAGTCGCCCGCGAACGCCCGCTCGAAGCCGTAGTCGGCGAGCTCCTCGGGCTCGAGCGTCGCGAGGAAGCCGACCTCGCCGAAGTTCACCGAGAACACCGGCACCCCGGTGCCGGCGTACTCGCGCAGGCCCTTGAGGATCGTCCCGTCGCCGCCGAGCGCCACGCACAGCTCGACGTCGTCGACGAGCTCGGCGTCGGCGACGACGACGTCGTCGGACGGCAGGCCGTGCTTGGCGGTCTCGGCAGGGTCCATGCGCAGCGCGACGCCGCATGCGCGCGCCGCGGCGACGAGCTCGTCGAGCACCGCGGCGACCTGCTGCGGGCGGCCGTGCGTCAGGACCGTGACCGCCCGCCGGGCGCTCATTCGCCGTCCTCGACCGCGCGCGCGGCGGCGTCGAGGTCGGCGCCGACGTCGCCGGGCCGGCCGCGCTCGGCGAGCCAGACGAAGCTCTCGCGGTTGCCCTTGGGCCCGGGCAGGCCCGACGAGGCGAAGCCGAGCACCGCCGCCCCGAGGTCGCGCGCGTGCGCCGCGACCCCCACGAGCGCCGCCCGGCGCTGGGCCGGGTCGCGGACCACGCCGCCCTTGCCGACGTTGGCGCGGCCCACCTCGAACTGCGGCTTGACCATCGCGAGCACGTCGTGGGCGGGCGCCGCGCAGGCGAGCACGGGGCCGAGCACCTTCGTCAGCGAGATGAACGACACGTCGGCGACGATGAGATCCGGCGCGTAGGGCAGGTCGGCCGGCGCGATCGCCCGCGCGTTGCGGCGTTCGAGCACGGTCACGCGCTCGTCGTTTCGCAGGCCCCAGGCCAGTTCGCCGTAGGCGACGTCGAGCGCGACGACGTGCTCGGCGCCCGCCTGCAGCAGGCAGTCCGTGAAGCCCCCGGTCGAGGCGCCGACGTCGAGGCAGCGCCGGCCGCGGGGGTCGATCCGCAGGCGCTCGAGCGCGTTGGCGAGCTTGATGCCGCCGCGGGAGACGAAGCGCGGCGCCTCGTCGACGGCGAGCACGACCTCGGGGTCGACGAGCTGACCCGGCTTCTGCGCGCGCGCGCCCGCGCTGCCGAGCCGCACCTCGCCGGCCATGACGGACGCCGCCGCGCGCGTTCGCGAGTCGAACAGGCCGCGTTGGGCCAAGAGGGTGTCCAGGCGCACGCGGGCCACAGCGCTCAACGGTACCCAGTGGCCGGGCCGAGCGGTCCGCGCGGCCCTTGTGTGACCTCTCTCACCCATGACTGGCCGGTCAGCCAGGACACTGTTCGTGGGTGGCGAGCACCTCGGCCTCTCCCGAATAGGTCGGTAGCACCCATTGCTCGCCCTCGCTGGACCCAATAATCACATAGCAGTGTCTCTCCTCCCTGAAACGGCCCGCCCTCCCCGGCGGGTCGTTTCGTGTCCGGGGCCGGGCGGCGCGCGGGCCGGCGCCTCAGCGGCGCAGGTTGGCGATCCGCACGTGCACGTGGTCGTCGTGGTGCTCGATCGCCTGGACGATCCCGGGCGGGCCCCCGAGCCCGACGCGCAGCCCGACGAACGCGTACTGCGCGCCCGCCCCGACGAAGCGGCTGACGAGGTCCTGCGCGAGCGCCCGGTCGACGTGCGCGACCTTCGTCGGCGCCTGCAGCGTGCGATCCACGCGCGGGTAGTAGACGTCGACGTCGAGGCCGTTCTGATGGGAGGCGTGGCCCAGGCCGCCGTGGTCGCTGCCGAACGGCCCGCCGTACGGGCGGCTGAGGTCGCCGATGACGACCGGCGGCGCGCCCGGGTTGGCGAGCCGGTAGTCGCGCAGGACGAAGAGCAGGAACGAGAGCAGGCGGTCGGTCCCCCAGCGGCGGTCCGCGCGATTGGGGACCATGTGCCGGATCGGGTCGTACGTGACCCAGTCCGGGCCGGTCGCCGGAAGCTGCAGGCCGTTGACGAGGCGCCCCGCGTTCGTCGCCCCGACCGCGATCGAGCCGACCTGCGGCACCGCCATCGCCGGCGGCAGGCCCGTGCCGGCCGCGCTCGCCAGCGAGACCCGCACGGTCGTCGGCGCCTGGGGCTGCTTGGAGACGAGCGTGCCCGGGTTCATCCGCAGGACGCGGACCTGCTCGACCGGCGCTCCGCCACCGCAGGCGGCCGGCGCGAGGCAGAGCGCGGCCATGGCGACGGCGCCGGCGAGCGTGCGAAGTGGGCTGGGTGCGGGCATGGGACGGCGGCGCGATCGACGCGCCGCCGGGAAGTGTCCTACGTCCCCGCCACGGCGCGCGCCGCCACCGCGGCCTCGATGCGCTCGGCGATCCGCCTGCCGGTGAAGCCGACCTCGGCGTGCAGCAGCGCCGGGGTCCCGTGGGTGACGAAGCGGTCGGGCAGGCCGATGCGCAGGATCCGCGGGACGTGGCCGCCGCCGTCGCTGAGCGTCTCCCAGACGGCGCTGCCGAAGCCGCCGGCGAGGACGCCCTCCTCGACGGTCACGAGCAGCTCGTGCTCGGCCGCGAGCTGCGCCATGAGCGCCGCGTCGATCGGCTTGGCGAAGCGCGCGTCGGCGACCGTCGCCTGCAGCCCGCTGTCCGCGAGCCGGTCGGCCGCCTCCAGACCCTTCGCGACGCCGGTGCCGTAGCCGATGATCGCCACCTTGCCGTCGCCCTCGCGCAGGATCTCGCCGGTGCCGATCTCGATCGGCTCGGGAACGCGCGGCAGCGGCGTGCCCGGCGCCTCGCCGCGCGGGTAGCGCAGCGCGATCGGCCCGTCGTCGTAGAGCAGCGCGGTGCGCAGCATGTGGACGAGCATCGCCTCGTCGCGCGGCGCCATGAGCACGATGTTCGGCAGCGAGCGCATGTAGGCGATGTCGAAGACGCCGTGGTGGGTGGGGCCGTCGTCGCCGACGAGGCCGGCCCGGTCCAGCGCGAAGACGACGTTCAGCCGCTGCAGGCAGACGTCGTGGACGATCTGGTCGTAGGCGCGCTGCAGGAACGTGGAGTAGATCGCCGCGACGGGCTTGGCGCCCTCGAGCGCCAGGCCGGACGCGAAGAGGATCGCCTGCTGCTCGGCGATGCCGACGTCGAAGTAGCGGTCGGGCAGCTCCTTCTGGAGGATGTTCAGCCCCGTGCCGGTGTTCATCGCGGCCGTGATGCCGACGACGCGCCGGTCGCGGCGGCATTCGCGCACGAGCGCCTCGCCGAAGACCTGCGTGTACTGCGGGGGCGGCGCCGGCAGCGCGGCCGCGGCGGGCGCCGCGACGACACCGTTGAAGATCGACTTCGGCTTGGCGGCGTGCCAGCGCTCCATGCCCTCCAGGCCGCCGTCCTCGGCCGGCGCGAAGCCCTTGCCCTTGACCGTCGCGATGTGGACGACGACGGGGCGCTCGGCGGCCAGCGCGCTGCGCAGCGCGACGCGCAGCTCGTGGACGTCGTGACCGTCGATGACGCCGGTGTAGGCCCAGCCGAGCTCCTCCCAGAGCAGGCCCGGCGCCCAGAAGGCCTTGATGGACTCCTTCATCTGCGGGCCGAAGCGCTCGATCCTGCGCCCCAGGCCCGGCAGCTCGCTCAGGCGCGACTCGACGGACTCGCGCGTGTGCCACAGCTTGGGGTGCAGGCGCATCCGGTTGAAGGAGCGCGACAGCGCGCCGACGTTCGGCGAGATCGACATGCCGTTGTCGTTGAGGACGACGACCATCGGCGTGCCCGCGCCGCCGGCCTGGTGGATCGCCTCGAACGCGACGCCGCCCGTCATGGCCCCGTCGCCGATGACGGCGACGACGCGGCCCGGGTCGGGCACGTCGAGCGCGCGCATCGCCTCCTTGAGGCCGACCCCGTAGCCGATCGAGGTCGAGGCATGGCCGGCGCCCATGATGTCGTGCTCGGACTCGCCGATCGAGCAGAACGGCGCGAGCCCCTCGTACTGGCGGATCGTCGCGAGCTGGTCGCGGCGGCCGGTGAGGACCTTGTGCGGATAGGCCTGATGGCCGACGTCCCAGAGGATCTTGTCGCGCGGCGAGTCCAGCAGCGAGTGCAGGGCGACGGCGAGCTCGCAGGTGCCGAGGTTCGCCCCGAAGTGGCCGCCGATCTCGCCCACGGTGGCGATGATGTGCTCGCGCACCTCCTGGGCGACGCGCGTGAGCTCGTCCTCGCTGAGGCGGTGGAGGTCCTGGGGGCGGTCGATGTGCTGGAGGAGGGTCATGTGGGTGTCAGGAGGTCCTGGTGGCGATGAAGTCGGTGATCTGCTCGAGCTCGGGGGCTCCGGCCGGCGCGGCCTGCGCGAGTGATGCCCGCGCCTGGCGATGTGAACGCATCGCCAGCTCGCGCGCGCCGTCGAGGCCGAACTCGCTGACGTACGTCCGCTTGCCGTGGCGCTCGTCGCTGCCGTGGGGCTTGCCGAGCGCGACGTCCGTGCCGGTCACGTCGAGGATGTCGTCGACGATCTGAAACAGGACCCCGAGCTCGGACGCGAAGGCTCGGTAGGCGGATGTATCGGGGCGGCTCATACCATCGATAAGCAATACGCACTCTACCGACGCGCAGATGAGTCTCCCGGTCTTCAGCTCGTGCAGGTGGCGCAGGTCGTCGGCGGTCCGCTGCTCCCCCGCGACGTCGAGGAACTGGCCCCCCACCATGCCGTCGACGCCGGTCGCGGCCGCCAGCTCGGCCATCGCCGCGAGGATGTCGCCCGGCTCGCCGCGCTGGTGGCTCAGGACGTGGCGGAAGGCCTCCGCGTAGAGGGCGTCCCCGGCGAGGATCGCGACGCCCTCGCCGAAGGCGACGTGCGCCGTGGGCCGGCCGCGGCGCATGTCGTCGTCGTCCATCGCGGGCAGGTCGTCGTGGATGAGCGAGTACGTGTGGATGAGCTCGAGCGCCGTCGCGAAGGGCAGCAGGTCGCGCTCGTCGCGGCCGATCGCGCGGGCGGTCGCGAGCGCGAGGACCGGGCGGATGCGCTTGCCGCCCGCGAGCAGGCTGTAGCGCATCGTCTCGACGAGGCGCGCGGTGCCCGGCTCGGCGGAGAACGTCAGCGCGGCGAGCTCGTCCTCGACGATGCGCTGCAGCGCCACCGGATAGGGCACTAGGTGGGCTCTCCCGGCCGCGGTGCCGACCGGCTCGTCACTACAGCAGCGAGTCCTGGCCGGGCAGCGGCGCGCGCTCGGCCTCGCGGGCGCGGCGCTCGAGCTCCGCCGAGGCCTGGGATGCCAGCGCCGCGCAGTCCTCCACGACGGTCGCTGCCGCGTCGGCGCTCAGGTCGCCCGAGCGCAGCTGCTCGGCCGCCCGCTCGAGTCGGCCGACGAGTTCGTCGATGGTCGCGTCGGCCTGGCTCATGACGTCGGCGGATTGTCGCCCATCTCGCGATGGATCGCCGCCAGGATGCCGTTGACGAAGCCCGGGGCGTCGGCGCCCGAGTACGTCTTGGCGAGCTCGACGGCCTCGTCGATGGCGCCCTCGGGCGGGATCGGGGTGTCCGCCGGGGCCGCGTCGGGGTGCAGCATCTCCAGCAGCGCGACGCGCATGATCGCCTTCTCCAGCGGCGCGATGCGGTCGATCGTCCAGCCCTTGGCATGGCGCGCCACGAGCGCGTCGAGCTCCTCCTCGCGGTCCTGCGCGGCGTAGGCGAGCGCGCGCGTGAAGATCGACGCGTCGCGCTCGAGGACGTCCTCGAGCTCGCGCGCGGTCAGCTCGGCCTGGTAGATCGCGAAGACCGCGTCCCGGCGCTGATCGGCTCTGCGCGACACGGCGCCCGCCCGGTTCAGGCGCGCGACATGTAGTCGCCGCTCGCCGTCTGGACCTTGACGCGGTCCCCGACGCTGACGAAGAGCGGAACGCGGATCTTCGCGCCCGTCTCGAGCACGGCCGGCTTGTCGCCGCCGCCCGAGGCGGTGTCGCCGCGCAGGCCGGGCTCGGTCTCGGTGACCTCGAGCTCGACGGAGGAGGGCAGCTGCAGGTCCGCCGGGGTGCCGTCGATGAACAGGACGTCGACGGTGTCGTTGGCCTTCGTCCAGCGCAGCGCGTCGGCGACCGAGCTCTCGGGCACGGCGATCTGCTCGTAGGTCTCGGCGTCCATGAAGTGCGCGTCGGTCCCGTCGCCGTAGAGGAACTGCATCTTGCGCGCCTCGGTGTGCACGGAGCGGAACTTCTCGCCCGCGCGGAACGTCCGGTCGATGACGTTGCCGTCGCTCGCGCGGCGCAGCTTCGTGCGCACGAACGCGCCGCCCTTGCCGGGCTTGACGTGCTGGAAGTCCAGGACCTTGAAGATCGTCCCGTCGACCTCGATGTGGTTGCCGTTCTTCAGTTGGTTCGTCGAGATCATGGCCGGGCAAGGGTAGTGAAGCCGCGCATCGTGTCGCGGGCGCGGCGCGGGCGCCCGGCGGGGGGCTCCGCGCCCGGATCAGCCGGGCCGGCTGATCGCCCGCCAGCAGGCCTCGGCGACGGTCGCGACCTGCTCGCCCGAGAGCGCGACGCCGCGCGCCACGAGCCTCGTCGCGGGCGCGAGGCCGAGCTCGTAGATCACGTCCAGCGGAAGCTCCAGCAGGCGCCCTGCCATGTCCGGCGCGCCCGCCGCGCGCAGCAGCGGGTCGTCCTCGCGCTCGACGACGGCCGCATGGGCGGCGCCGGCGTACGGGCTGCCGTCGACCTGGATGAGGAACCGGGCGTCGTCGGGGTGCTCGAGCAGGTGACCGTAGGCGGCGACCCACAGCGCCCGGAAGCGCCGCTCGGGCGGCTCGGCGGGATCGACCGCCGCGACGGCCGCCTCGCCGAGCCTCAGCTTCGTCTCGGCGTAGGCGGCGACGACGAGCTCGTCCTTGGAGGCGTAGTGGACGTAGGCCGTGCCGGTCGCCACGCCGGCCTCCCGGGCGACGGCGCCCATCGACGCGCCGTGAAAGCCGCGCTCGGCGACGAGCCGCCGCAGCGCGGCGCGCACCGCGCCGGCGCGGTCGGGGCGGGCCGAGCGGGTCGGGCGGGCCGAGGCTGCGGGGCGCGCGCTCATGCCGGCGCGGTCCGGGGGGTCCGGCGCCGCGGGGCGCGCGCTCATGCCGGCGCCGGCGCCGGGACGGCGGAGCGCCCGGCCGCCGTGACGTCGATGAGCTCGCCCGTCTCGCGCTCGGACATCGTCCACAGCCGCGCGATCGCGGTGTCCAGCCCCACCCGGCGCAGGACCGGCTTGCGGACGGGGGCGCCGCTGGAGACCCAGCGCGGGCCGTAGAACGCCCCGCCCGGCGCGGCCGGATCGGTCGCGGCGCGCAGCTGGGAGAGCGCGCCCTGCCGGGGGTTCATGCCCGCGCGCGCCGCGAGGGCGTGGGACGTGCTCCCCCAGAAGTCGCGCTCGTTCTCGCGCACCGTGCGCGCCTGGAGGTCGGTGTTCGTCAGGCCGGGGTGGGCGATGAGGCTGGCGGCCGGCGCGCCCGCGCGCTCGAAGGCCCGCTGCAGGCCGATGCCGAAGTGGAAGTTCGCGAGCTTGGAGCGCCCGTATGCCTTCCAGGGGCCGTAGCTGCCCTCGAGGTGCGGATTGTCCGGGCCGACGGCGCGCGCGATGTGGTGCGCGACGCTCGTGACGGTCACGACGCGTGCGGCGGGCGCGCGCAGGATCGCCGGCAGCAGGCGGGCGGTGAGCGCCCAGTGGCCGAGGTGGTTGACGCCGAGCTGGGACTCGAAGCCGTCCTCGGTGCGGCGCTCGGGCATCGCCATGAGGCCGGCGTTGTTGACGAGCACGTCGATCGCCTCGTGCTCGGCGAGGATCGTCGCGGCGGCCGCGCGCACGGACTCGAGCGAGGCGAGGTCGATCTCGACGACCTCCAGCGACGCGTCCGGAACCTCACCCCGGATGCTCTCGACCGCGTCCGCGGCCTTGTCCTGGTCGCGCGCGGCCATGACGACGTGCGCCCCGTGGCGGGCGAGCTCGCGCGCGGTCTCCATGCCGAGCCCGCCGTTGGCGCCGGTGACGACGGCGGTGCGGCCGGCGAGGTCGGGGATGTCTGCTGCGGTCCAGGCCATGGGATCCTCTCGAGAAACTGAATGATTGTTCATTCAGTGTTGCACATCCGGTCCTCGGTCGCGGCGGTCAGCGCGGCCGCGCCGTCGGAGTCCTCCCCGGCTCGTCGTCGGAGTCCTCCCCGCCGTCGGGTCCGCCCGGACCCGCGCAGAGCATGCTCACGTGGCACCCGTGACCAAATCCGCCGTCGCGGTGTCGCAGATTCACGTCATGCATGCATTTGTGACACCTCGACGGCCGTCCGGCTCACGGGTGCCACATCTGCATGCGCGGGATCCCCCGTGCCCGCCCGCTCCCGCGGTCGGCCGCCAGATCCGCCGTGGGCCACTGCGCGCCCGCCGCCCCGGCGCCGCGGTCGCGGCCGAAGCGCGCCCGCCGCCCCGGGGGCGCGGTCGTATCCGCAGCGCGCCCGCCGCGCCTGGGACGCGGGTCGTGGCCGATGCGCGCCGGCCGCCCCGGGGCGCGGTCGAGTCCGCAGCGCGCCCGCCGTGCCGCGGGCACGGTCGCGGCCGAACCCGCCACTCCCGGGGCGCGGTCGCGGCCGACACGCGCCCGCCTCCGGGCCTCGGCCGGTCAGGCCCCTCCCCCCCGCGCCGGCGAAGCTACTCGGGCTTGATCTGCGGCTTGCGCTCGGCACTGCGGCGATCGTGGGAGGCCTTGTAGGCCTCCGAGCGGAAGTGCAGGACCGGGTCGTCGGACGGCTCGATCCCGGGCGGGACGACGATCGGGTCGAACACGAGGCCGTCGACGTGCTCCTGATCCTCGTGGATCCGGTCGAGGACGAGCCGGCCGGCCGTCACCTGCCGGCGCTCGGCCGGCCAGCGCCGCGTGAGGTCGTCGGTCGGATCGCCGGGGTCGGCGAGTTGCAGGACGAGGTCCCACGACACCGGCCCGCGCCCGACGCGCTGCTTGATCTCGCCGACGAGGTACTGCGGCGGCAGCAGCCGGTCGTTCTCTGGGCTCATCCCCTCGACCCCGGCGACCGGGACCCAGCGGTAGCGAAACGCCTGGCGGCGCCCCTCGGCGTCGATCGCCCAGTAGGCGTGCAGCCCGTTGAAGGCGGCGGTCGCGAAGCTCGCGGTCGTCCGGACGCCGAGGATCTGCCGCACGCCAGCCCACACCTGCGGATGCGTCGCGAGGTAGGCGACGAAGCGCAGCGGGTTCGGCAGCCCCGTCGGCAGCCCCTTGCGCCGCGCGGCGGTCAGGCCGATGAAGTCGTCGGGTCGCCGGGCGGGGAAGCTCTCGATGTTCAGCGACGCCCAGGCGCTGTGCCCGCCGGACGGCAGCTCGAAGCGCACGCCGAACCCGAGGACGGCGCCCTTCGTGTCCGAGGTCCGGTCGACGGTGTACGGGTTGCCGGCGCCGTTGGAGAGCCGCGCGACGACCTCGATGCGGTCGCCCTGCATGTGCTCGGCGGTCGTCAGGGCGCCGGCCTCGGGCGTCGCGGTGAAGTGCCCGCGCAGCGCGACGCCGCGCCCGTGCGCGCGCCGGAAGCCGGGCACGAAGCCGAGGTTTCGCTCCATGAAGCCCATGAGGCGCTCGGCGCGCTCGGGCCCGCCGAGCCGCGCGGGGTCGCCGGTCTGGGTCTTGCGGCGCACCCGGCTACGCCCTCGCCAGCTCGCCGAGGATGATCGGGTGCCAGTCCTGCGCGGCGCGCTCGCCGACGAAGACGTCGAGGTGGCCGTAGCCGGGCACGACGTGCAATGAGTGGCGGCCGGGCTCGCGGCGCTCGAACCACTCGAACGTGCGCCGCTGGCTCTCGGGCAGGAAGCAGTTGTTCGCCCCGCCCGTGATGAACGAGAAGCGCGCGTCGGTCTGCGGCGCGGCGGCGACGAAGCTCTGGGGCAGCTCCGGGCGCCCCTCGACGCTGACGAGATGTCCCTCGCGCACGCAGCGCGAGATCTGCCGGAAGAACGTCAGCGGCGCGGGCCCGAACTCCCCCTTCGTCCACTCGTGCGTGGCGTCGCTGAGCTGCTCGTGGGTCCACAGCGTCGGGTTGCCTGAGCCGAACATGAAGCTCGAGACCTTGCAGACGCCGTTGTGGCAGGAGCGCCGCGACAGCTTGCAGTACGCCGTCAGCAGCTTGGGCAGCAGCCACGGCGCGCCCTGCTCGCCCCAGCGCGGGTCCAGGTAGCCGAGCAGGCGCGAGACGGGCGGCACGACGTACCTGAGCTTGAGCGCCGCGATGCGCGGCACGACCGGGTGCAGCGACACGGCGCTGGCGACGATCGTGCGCACCTGCGGCAGCAGCCCCGCGCAGGCCGCCATGATGAAGCTCGTCGAGCCCTGGCAGTGGGTGATCGCCTGGATCGAGTCCGCGCCGGTGAGCTCGCAGACCTTGCGCACGGCGACGGGGTGGTCGAGCACGGCCGCCTGGTCGAGCGTCCACGTGTTGTTCGGGACGTCCATGCTCGCCCGCCAGGTCTCCATCCAGACGTCGTAGCCGTCGTCGACCAGCGCCTCGACGATCGAGCGCGGGGTCGGCGGGCGCCAGATCTCGGTCCGCACGCCGACGCCGTGCACGAGCAGCACCGGGCCCTTCGTCGGCGCGTGGCGGCCGCGCACGTGCACGAGGTTGCACGGCACGCCGTCGGCGATGTCGAGCTCGACGACCTCGTCGGTGTGAGCGGCCGCGGTCGTCACGCGGGCGGGGTCAGCCCTTCTTGGCGTGAGGCCCGTAGACCTCCCACAGGTCGCCGGCGAAGAGCTTGCCGAAGCGCGCGATCGCGTCGACCCGATGCGCGGGGTGCACCCGCAGCGTCGTCATCTGCACGGCGAAGTCCGTCGGGCGGATGTGCAGGATGCCGCCCGCGACGATCTCGGCGCCGTCGTCGTCCTGCGGCTCGACGTGGCCCTTGTAGATGTACGTGAAGAGCGTCGAGGTGTCCGCCCAGAGATCGAAGCCCGGGTCGTTCTCGACGTCCTTGAAGCCGCGCAGCGTGATCGGGTGCCCCTCGCCGTCCTCGAAGAAGAGGCGGTACTTCATGAGCTTGCGCTCGCCGTGCTCGCCCGCCTCGACGAAGAGGTTGAACCAGCCCTCCCGGACCTCCAGGCGCCCGCCGAGCGCGTCGCACTGCACGTGGCCGGTGATCCTGCCCGGGTGCTGCTCGTCGGCGACGAAGCGCTCGATGTCGTCCATGTGGACGGTGACGTGGAACATGATCTTCGTGCGCGAGCGCTTGCCCGCGCGAAAGCCCTTGTCGAAGTCGTCCTCGCCGAACATGATGAAGCCGCGCATCTTCTCGGTGAACTCGAGCGACGCGGGGTGCTCGCTCGCGGGCGGGCCGGCGCCGGCCGCGGCGCCACCGCCCTCGTCTGCCGGTGGGGGTGGCGCTGGGTTCACGGCTGCTCCTTCATGTCCTCGAGGATGGCATCGGCGAAGCGGTCGGCGAGCCCGGCGATCGTCAGGCTCGGGTTCGGGCCGACCGGGCCCGGCATGACGGAGCCGTCGGCGATGTGCAGGCCGGGGTGGTTGTGGACGCGGCCCCAGGGGTCCACGACGCCCTCGCGGTCGTCGCGGCCCATCGGGCAGCCGCCGAGCGCGTGCACCGTCACGACGCGGCTCAGCAGCCAGATCGGGTTGTCGAGGAACGTTCCGCCCATCTCCTCGGCGACGGCCTTGGAGACCTCGCGGACGCGCTCGAAGTACGGCCTGGAGGCGCCGTTCTTGCGCCAGTCGACCGCCAGCCCGTCGTTGCGCAGGGACATGATCCCCTCGGGCACGTCGCGGCCCATCCCGAGCAGCGGCATGAAGCCCGCCGACTCGCCGCAGTCGCCGATCAGCTCGGAGACCTCGTCGCCGATGTCGGTGTCCTTGTGCGTGATGAAGTTCCCGCCGGCCCTGATGAGCTTGGGGAGGTCGTGGAAGATCGAGCGCGGGGCGTCGAGCAGCTGCAGCATCCAGCCGACGAACTCCGGCTGGCCGGCGTCCTCGAGGTAGAAGCCGCGGCCCTCGCCGCCGTCGAGCGCGTCGGCGACGCGGATCGCGCTCGTGATGACCGGCGCGTGCGATGCGTCCAGGACGCGCGGGACCTTCTTGCCGTCCGGGCCCTCGGTCCGGCAGTTGCGCGCGAACGTCAGCAGGTCGCCGTTGCCGCCGAAGCGCGTTCCCAGCGCGGTGCTGAGGCCGGGAAACGCCGCGCGGTTGCGCAGCAGCAGGTACGTCGTGCCGAGCGTGCCGGCCGACAGCACGAGCCGGTCGCAGGTCATCGTCCGCAGCTCGAGCGACCTCGTGTCGGTCTTCACGCCCTCCGCCTCGGGGTCGTGGACGACGTAGCGCACGGTGTAGCCGCCGCCCTCGCGCGGCTCGAAGGAGCGCACCTCGTGGCGCGTGCGGATCTCCGCGCCCGCGTGCCAGGCGGCCGTGATGTACGTGTAGTCCAGCGAGTTCTTCGAGCCGTGGTTGCAGCCCAGGTCGCACTCGCCGGTGAGCTTGCACGTCAGGCGCGTCGCGCCGTGGATGTTCGGCCGCGCCTCCCTGATCGGCTCGCCGACGCGCGCCGGCTCGCCGTCGTTGGCGAAGGTCACGGCGAGGTTCACGAGCCGCCAGTCCAGGCCGAGCTTGTGGGCGGCGTCGCGGAAGGCGAGCGTCTTGAGCGTCTTGTCGAAGGGGTGCTGGTCGAGCGGGTACTGCTGGACGTTCATCATCCGCTCGACGCGGTCGTAGTGCGGGTCGAGGTCGGCGCGCGTGACCGGCCAGTACTCGTGGCCGCCCTTCCAGGAGCCCTTGCCGGGCTCCTCGCGCACGAACCACTGCTCGTCCTTGCGCAGCAGCACGTTGGCGTAGATGAGCGACCCGCCGCCCAGGCCGCTGGCGACGATCGCGTCGATGTCCTTGAAGCTCCAGAGGTTGAACATCCCCTGCAGCCCCTCGCTCGGATCCCAGAACTGGGACTTCATGCCCAGCGGCGAGCGCGGGAAGGAGTTCGGCGGAAATGGCTTGCCGCGTTCGAGCAGGCAGACGCCGTGCCCGGCCTCGGCCAGGCGATAGGCCGTCACGGATCCTCCGAACCCGGACCCGACGACGACGGCGTCGAAATGTTCGGCTGCTGTCACGCCACCTCCGCGTCTAGCTATAGCCGATGCCCGGTCGCGCTGCAATGCGCGGTCGCTGCGGCCCGCTCAGGGCTGCAGCACGTGGCCGCGCCCGGCCGCCCCGCGCCGCGGGGCCGCGGTCATCCCGCCGGCGACGCGCCCGGGCGCGGCGCGCGGCGCGACCCGCGGGCGCCCGCCGAACGCGCCGAGCGCCATCCAGGCCGCGAGCGGGACCGCCCATGCAAGGTAGGCGACGCTCTGCATGTCGGGGCTCAGCCACGCCGGGGCGCGCTCGAACGTCACCCACACGGCGACCGTGGCGGCGAGCGCGACGACGGGCGGGCGGTCCGGACGGCAGAGCCCCTCCCAGGCCAGCAGCGCCAGGAGGAACGGCAGCGCGTAGTAGACGACGTTCCACGGGTCCAGCGCGCAGCGCAGCAGCAGCAGGAGCGCGAGCAGGAGCAGCACCTGCTCGCCGCCGGGCCCGTCGGCGGTGCGCCGCGCGCGCGCCCAGGCCAGCGACAGCGGCACGACGAGCAGCGCGATGAGCGGGTGCGTCAGCGGCGACAGCCACTCGGGCGCCACGCGATAGCCGGCGGGCTTGGGGATGCCGTAGCCGCCGATGACGACGTGGCCGCTCTCGCCGAGAAACCAGAAGGCGTGCCAGGGGGCGAAGATCGCGCCGGTCGTGCTCGCGCCCTCGACCATGGCGCCGGTGGCGCCCGGGTCGGCGAGCAGGATCGGGGCGAGCACGGCGAGCGCGACCGCGCCGGCGATCGCGAGCGCCGCCACGCGCCGTGCGGGCAGCGCGAGCAGGACCGGCCCGATCGCGAGCACCGCCCAGGACTTCGCGGCGATCGCGAGGCCGAGGAGCACGGCCGCGAGCACCATGCGCCGGTCGGCCGCGGCGAGCACCGCGCCGATCGCGAGCGCGGCGCAGAGCAGTTCCTCCGGGTGGCCGATCTCCAGCGCGCGCACGGTGACGGGGTTCGCGACGCAGAGGCCCAGGACGAGCGCGCGGACGCCCGCGCTGCGCCCCCGCCGCCCCATGCGGCGCACGAGCGCGATCCCGAGCGCGGCGAGCGCGACGAGGCACGGGATCGAGACCGCCCGGTAGATCGCCAGCTCGCCGCCGCCGAGCGCGGCCGCGCCGCCGGCGAACGGCGCGCGCAGCACGAGCGAGCCGCCGTAGGCGGGAACCTGCGTCAGGAAGCCGCGCAGGTCGGCGTCGGCGAGCGAGCGGAACGTCGCCGAGACCTCGTTCTCGTAGTCGCTCCACGCAAACCCGGTCAGCGACAGCCAGCTCATGACCGCGACGCCCGCGAGGGCGGCGAGCCACCAAGGCCATTCGTCGAGGGGGCGCGTGTCCACACCTGGACAATCGGCGCCCGCGCCGGCTTGCATGACGGCGGGGGGCGGCTAGTGGACGGTCCGCAGGGTCTTGGGCAGCCCGTTGAGGACCTCGGCCCCGTCGGCCGTGACGGCGACGAGATCCTCGATCCGCACGCCGATCGCGCCCGGCACGTAGATGCCCGGCTCGACGGTGACGACGTTGCCGGCCGCGAGCGGGTCGTCTCCCTGCTTGGACAGGCGCGGGCCCTCGTGGACCTCGAGGCCGACGCCGTGCCCGAGGCCGTGCCCGAAGTGCTCGGCATGGCCGGCCGCGTCGATGATCGCGCGTGCGACCGCGTCGACCTCCCTGCCCTTCGGGCCGGGGCGGACGGCGGCGAGCGCGGCCTCCTGCGCCGCGAGCACGACCTCGTAGACGGCCCGGTCGCGCGGATCGAGCTCGCCGGTCGCGACCGTCCTCGTGCAGTCCGACGCGTAGCCGTCGAGCTGCGCGCCCCAGTCGATGACGACGAGCGTGCCCGCCGGGATCTCGACTCCGCGCGGCTCGGCGTGCGGGCGGGAGCCGTGCTCGCCCGCCGCGACGATCGGCGGGAAGGACGGCCCCTCGGCGCCGCGGCGGCGCATCGCGATCTCGAGGTCGAGCGCCACGTCGCGCTCCGTGCGCCCGACGATGCCCGCGCCGACGACCTCCTCGAAGGCCTCGTCGGCCAGGCGCGCGGCGGCGCGGATGCGGTCGATCTCGGCGGCGTCCTTGACGGCGCGCAGCGCCTCGACGATCCCGCCTGCCGGCACGAGCTCGACGTCGCGCCCGTCCACGAGCTCGGCGAGCCGCCCGTGCTGGCGGACGGTCAGGTGCCCGTCGTCGAAGCCCAGCCGCAGCGGCCCCGCCGGCAGCCCCTCGGCGACGCGCTTGAGCAGGTCGGTCTCGATCTGGCGCTCCCAGAGCGGATCGAGCTGCTCGGCCGACTGGGTCAGGTAGCGGAAGTCCGTCACGAAGCGCGCGGCGGCGGGGCCGACGACGGCGGCCCCGTTGGAGCCCGTGAAGCCGGTCAGCCAGCGCAGGTTGGCCATGTCGGAGACGAGCAGGGCGTCGAGCTCGCGCTCGGCGAGCGCGTCGCGGACGGCTGCCAGCCGTGCGCTCACGACGCGAGCGCGTCGTTCAGCGCGACGAGCGCCTCGCGGTAGCCCTCGACGCCCTTGCCGGCGACCGTCGCGACGCAGCCCTCGGCGAGCACCGAGACGTGGCGCCAGGGCTCGCGCGACATGACGTCGGAGAGGTGGACCTCGACGGCGGGCACCCCGGCGAACTGCAGCGCGTCGCCGATCGCGCGGGAGTAGTGCGACCAGGCGCCGGCATTGATGAGCAGGCCGTCCGCGAGGTCCTCGGCGCGGTGCAGCTCCTCGACGAACTCGCCCTCGTGGTTGGTCTGAAAGAAGCGCGCGTCGAGCCCGAGCTCGTCCGCGTAGCCGTCGATCGCCTGCTCGAGCTGCAGGAACGTCAGCCCGCCGTAGTGCGCCGGGTCGCGGCGGCCGAGCTGGTCGAGGTTGACGCCGTGCATGACGTGGATGCGGTTGCGCGAGCCGGCCATATGGCGCGAACTCTGGCACGGCGACCGCGGGCGCGCCTCCGTCGTCGGTTCGCCGACGCCCGCGCCGAACGCTCGCGCGACCGTCCGGGCCGTCCGATGAGGCCTCGATGAGCGGCGCGCGCCTCCTCCCCGTATCGCTGGCGCTCGCCGCCCTCCTGCTCGCCGTGCTCGCCCTCGGGATCCCCGCGGCGGGCGGCGACGGGCGCGCCGCGACCGGCGGCGCTCGCTACGTCCTGCGCGCCGGCGACCCGGGCGCGACGACCCTGCCCGCCGCCGGCGCCCTGCGCTTCGCCCCCGGGATCGCTGCGAGCGACCGGCAGGTCGTGCTCGACGTCGTCGCCGGGGCACGGCCCGAGGCGCGGCGCCTCGTCGGGCTCGTCGCCGGACTCGTGACGATCAGCCTCGGCCGGCCGGGCGACGGCGTCGCCGGGGTGACGCGGTCCACGCCGGAGGGCTACGAGATCGAGCTCGACCTCGGCGGCGTCTACCGCGCCGGCGGCGTGCGCGGCATCCGCCGCCTCGTCCTGCACGAGCTCGCCCACGTCGTCGACGACGCGATCGTGCCCGACGCGCTCGGCGCGCGGCTGGACGCCGCCACGCCGGCCGGGTACGGCTGCGAGGGGGGCCGGTCGGGCGGCTGCGCTCCCCGCAAGGAGCGCTTCGCCGAGAGCTTCGCGAAGTGGGCCGGCGGGGACATCGGCGACAACCTCTACCTCGGCTACCGCGTTCCCCCGCCGCGCTCCCTGACGGGCTGGGGCGACCCGCTGGGCGCCCTCAGGCGCTGACGCGGGCGAGCTCCTCGACGGCGGCCAGCACGTCCGCGGCGTCGACGCGCTCGCCGAAGCGCACGTCGCCGGGCGCGCGGACGAGCACGAACGGCACGCGGTCGCCGACGCGCTTCTTGTCCAGCCGCGTCGCCGCGACGACGGCCTCGGCGTCGACATCGCCGTCCAGCGTCGTCGGCAGGCCGGCGGCGCCCAGCAGGCCGGCGACCTGCGCGCGCAGGTCGTCCGTCCCGCCCAGGCGCAGCGCGGCGAGCAGGCCGAGGGCGATCGCCTCGCCGTGGCGGTAGCGCCGGTAGCCGGTCACGGTCTCGATCGCGTGGCCGACGGTGTGGCCGAGGTTGAGCAGCTGGCGCGCGCCGCCGTCGCGCTCGTCGGCGGCGACGACGGCGACCTTCGTGCGCGCGCAGTCCAGGACGACGCGCTCGTCGACCGGCGCGCCGCCGGCGACGCGCTCCCACAGCGAGCCGCCCGCGATGAGCGCGGTCTTGACGACCTCGGCGTAGCCCGCGGCGTGCTCCGCGGCGGGCAGCGTCGCGAGCGTGTCGACGTCCGTGATGACCGCCGCCGGCTGGTGGTAGGCGCCGACGTAGTTCTTGGCCTCCGGCAGGTCGACGCCGGTCTTGCCGCCGTAGGCCGAGTCGACCATCGCGACGACGGTCGTCGGCACCTGCACGACCGGCACGCCGCGCTGGTAGGTCGCCGCGCAGAAGCCCGCGAGGTCGCCGACGACGCCGCCGCCGAGCGCGACGAGGTGGTCGTCGCGGCCCATGCCGCGCGTCGCCAGCTCGCGCCAGACGGTCTCGGCGACGGCGAGCGTCTTGTGCTCCTCGCCGGCGGGGATCGTGATCGTGTGGTGCGTGTCGCGCAGCGCGGCCCCGTAGCGCTCGCCGACGTTCGGGTCGGTGATGACGAACGCCCGCCGCCCCGGCCGCGGCAGGCCGCCGATGAGGCCCCGGCCGACGAAGACCGGGTACTCGCGCCCGCCGGCGACGGCCCACACGAGCTTCGTGCCGTCCGGCGCGCCGGCGAGCGCCTCCAGCGCGGGCAGCGCGCGGCGCACGAGCCGGTCGCCCTCGGGCAGGTAGGCGTCGGCGACCGCCTCGTAGAGCGGGCGGCGCTCGGCGTGCAGGGCCTCGAACGCGCCGCGGTCGGCGGCGAGCGGGCGGTCGTCGCCCGCGGCGCGCTCCCACGCCGTCTCGTCGGAGACGTCCATCCAGACGACGGTGTGCTCGCGCAGGGCGGCGCGCACGGTCTCCGACAGGATGCTGCCCCCGCCGAGCGCGACCGCCGGGGCGCCGGAGCGCAGCGCCCGCAGGACGATCGGCTCCTCGCGCTGGCGGAACCTGCGCTCGCCGTAGGCGGCGAAGAACGACGCGATCGGCATCTCGAGCTGGTCCTCGACGAGCGCGTCCGTGTCGAGCACGTCGTCGAGCGCCGACGACTTCCCGGCCCCCATGAACCCGACGAAGACGAGCGCCATGCCTGCCGGCCCTACGCGGACGTGCGGCGGGCGATCCGCTCGCGGTAGGCGTCGACCGCCGCGATGACGTCGTTCATGTGGTCGCCGCCGAACTTCAGCCGGTACGCGTCGGCGAGCACGAAGGCGACCATCGCCTCGCCGACGACGCCGGCCGCGGGCACGGTGCACGAGTCGGTGCGCTCGCGCAGCGCCTGCGCCGGCTGCTTCGTGGCGATGTCGACCGAGCGCAGCGGTTTGGTCAGCGTCGGCAGCGGCTTCATCGCGGCGCGGGCGTAGAGCGGATCGCCGGTCGTCATGCCGCCCTCCAGGCCCCCGGCGTGGTTGGTCTCGCGGAAGTAGCCGCGCTCGGCGGACCAGAAGATCTCGTCGTGGGCCTCCGAGCCGGGCTTGCCCGCGAGATCGAAGCCCTCCCCCAGCCCGACGCCCTTGATCGCCTGGATCGAGCACAGCGCGCCGGCCAGCCGGCCGTCGAGGCGCTCCTCCCAGGAGACGTGCGAGCCCAGGCCGGGGACGAGCCCGAAGGCGATGACCTCGAAGACGCCGCCGAGCGACTCGTTGGCCTTGCGCTGCACGTTGATGTGGGCGACCATCGCGCGGCTCGCCTCCCCGTCCAGGCAGCGCACGGGGTCGTCGTCGACGCCGTCGAAGTCCTCGACGGCCGGCGGGGCGTCGCGCTCGGGGGCGCGGACGCTGCCGATCTGCACGACATGGGAGCGGATCTCGACGCCGAGCGCCCGCAGGAACGAGCGCGCGACGGCGCCGCCGGCGACGCGCGCGGCGGTCTCGCGAGCGCTCGCGCGCTCGAGCACGTCGCGCACGTCGGTGAAGTCGTACTTCTGCGTCCCGACCAGGTCGGCGTGGCCGGGCCGCGGGAGGTGCACCTCGGGCACGGTCGCCTCGACCGGCCAGGGGTTCATCCGCTCCTCCCAGTTGGCGTAGTCGCGGTTGGCGATCCCCAGCGCGATCGGGCCGCCGAGCGTTCGCCCGTGGCGCACGCCGCCCGTGACGTCGGCGCGGTCGCGCTCGATCTTCATCCGCCCGCCGCGGCCGTGGCCGAGCTGGCGGCGCGCCATGTCGCGGTTGAGCGTGTCCTCGTCGAGGCGCAGGCCCGCGGGCAGGCCCTCGACGATGCAGGTGAGGCCGGGGCCGTGGGACTCCCCGGCTGTGACGAAGCGCAGCGCCATGGCGCTGCGCAGTCTATGTGGCGCTACCCGGCGGCCTTCGCCGGGGTCACCGCGGCGCGGTCGAGCGTGAGCAGGCCCGCGGTCGCGTCGTAGCCGAAGGGACCGAGCGCCTCGGCGGTGGCGGCGTCCTGCCACATCGCGCGCATGGCCTCGCGCCCGTCGGGATGGACCTTGTCGCGCATCCGTCGCGCGTGCGCGTCGCCGGCGCTCACGGTCGCGATCGACTCGACCTCGAGGCCGTACATGCGCGCCTCGCCGCCGGGCTCGCGCACGACGACGATCCGCCGCTGGCCGGGGAGCATGCGGACGGTCCGGCAGGCGCGGTCCTCGCAGGCGCCCTCGCCCGCCGAGATCGCGTGCGGACCGAGCAGGAAGACGGCGTAGGGGCGGCGCGTGCGCCGGACGCCGAGGAACAGCGCCGCCGGGCCGGCGCCGAGCGGCGTCAGGCGGGCGACGGGGCGCGCCGCGCCGCGCCGCGTGCGATACCAGCGCAGCTCGGTGCGGACGTAGGAGGAGCGCGGCGCCGGCGCGGCCGCCGGCGACTCGGCGGGAGCGGCGGTCGGCGCGGGCGCGGGCGGGGCCGACGGCTTGGGCGCGGCGCTCGGCAGCCGGGCGGGCGGCGCCGGCGCGGCGGAGCCCTGCCCGGTCGCGCCGGATCCCGCGCCGGCGATCGCGGTGACCGCCTTGGGCGGGGCGGGCGGGTCGTAGAAGGGGTCGTCGAGCTTGCCCGGACGGTCGGCCTTGGCGCTGACGGGCTGGTCGACCGCGGTGATGAGCGACCGCTGGCCGGCGGCGGCCCCCGCGGCGGGGGCGGCGGGCGCGAGCGGATCCGGCGCCGGCGCCGAGGACGAGCCGATCGCCACCGGCACCGCGACGACCGCGACGAGCAGCAGCGCCGCGATCGGCCACAGCTTGCGCGCGACGAGCTCGCGGGTGATCCTGCGCAGGGGGTCGAGCACTGCGTTCATCGTCCGGCTTCCTCTGCGTCGGGGGTGATCAGGGCGGTTGCGGTCGGCGACGCCGAGGCGGCGGCCGGTCCCTGCGGCGAGGCGCCGGCCGTCACGCCGTCGGCCTTCGGCGCGAGGTAGGCGGTGGCGCTGACGAGCGCCTTGAGCTTGGGGTAGCCGTTGCGGCCGGCCATGAGCGAGAAGCCGTCGACGGTCAGCAGGCGGCCGCGGACGGAGATGTGGTCGCCGTCGCCGTTGGCCAGGCCGTCGATCGCCTTGAGGAAGCGCTGCAGCTTCATGTAGCCGCCGTCGAACGTGAACGTGAACGGGACGGTCAGCAGCCCGGCCGATCCGACGACGGCGCCGGGCGGCGGCTGCGCGACGACGGGCGCGGCCGGGGCGGCGGGCGCCGTGGGGTCGCCGCCCTCCTCGCTCGTGCCGGGAGTGCCCGCGCCCGCGGGCGCCGCGGGCGGCGCCGCGACCCCGGTCAGCTTGACGGCGCGGAAGTCGACCTTGTGGGCGCGCGCGATCGTCTCGAGCTGGAAGACGAGGGAGGCGATGTCGTCGTCGGCCGGCACGGCCTTGCCGAGACGCGAGACCGTCGCGTAGTCGCGCATGTAGCGCGAGCGGGCGTGCTCGGCGTCGGAGAGCATGGCGACGGCCGCGTCGCGGCGCACCTGCGCCTGCACGATCGCGTCGGCCGTCGTGGCCTGCGCGGCGCGCTTGGGCGCGATCGCCACAAACCAGAACCCCGCGACGGCGGCCACGAGCGCGGCGGCGCCGAACACGATGCGACCCTGGGCGCTCACTTCGCACCTCCGGCGGGCGCGCCGCTGTCGGCGCCCGGCGCGGCGCCCGCCGCCGTCGTCGCGGTCGCGTGCGCCGACGGGACGATGCCGTCCTGCGCCTTGTAGAAGACGGTGAGCTGGAACTGCGGCATCCCGACGGTCGCGCGGCAGTCGGTCGCGTTCAGCGACGCCGAGTCGCTCTTCTCCGAGCTGGCGAGGCTGACGCGGTCGACGCCGTCGATCGCCCGCAGGCGGGCCAGCAGCACGGCGACCCGCGACTGGCTCTTCGCGCAGCCGATGAGGTCCAGCGCGGGGACGGGCAGCGAGCCGCGCAGCGACACGCCGCCGCTGCCCTCGACCCGCGACTCGGGCGAGACGGTGCCGACCATCGAGGTCAGGTCGACGTCGGAGGGAACGATGCGCGCGACCTCGCGCAGGCTGTGGGCCCAGTCGAAGCGACCCTGCAGCAGTCCGGCGACGGTCTCGACGCGCGCCTTGCGCATCGCGGCGAAGGTCGTGTACGGCGCCAGCGAGGCGCCCTTCGCCTCGGCCGCCTGCGCCTCGCGCTCGACGCGCGCGAGCTCGGCCTGCTTGTCGGCGAGCCCCTTGCCCGCGAGCGCCCACGTGCCTGCCAGGACGACGGCGAGGGCGAGCACGGCGAGCACGGCATACGGCGCGACCGCGGCCGCGGGCAGCGTCGGGCGCCCGCTCCGGCGCGCCTCGACGGGGATGAGGTTGACGGCCTTCACGCCGACGGCCCCGTCTCGACGGCGAGGCCGGCCGCGACGCTGAGGCAGCCGGCGTCGAGCGTGTCGAGCTCGAGCTCGCCCTCGCCCTCGACGACGCGCTCGTGGACGTCGAGGCCGAGCTCGGCCTGCAGCGCGGACGCGAAGCCGGCGACGGCGACGGCGGGACCGGTCATGACGACCCGCCCGATCGCGGCGCGGCCGTCGAGCTGGCCCTCGTGGAAGTCCAGGGAGGCGCGCACGTCCAGCGAGATCCGGCGCACGCCGTTCTGCAGCACCCGGCGGGCCTCGGCGACGACGTCCTCGTCGCCGACGATGTCCGCGAGATCGGTCTTCAGGCCGACGTGGTGCAGCCACATGCGGGCGTGCTCGAGCGTGAGCTGGCGGCGCTCTGCGAGCTCGACGGCGAGGCTCTCCAGGCCGGCGCCGGCGACGCGGGTGAAGGTGCAGACGCCGCCGTTGGAGACGGCGAGGTTCGTCAGGCCGCCGATCGAGACGAACAGCTCGGGGCCGTCGGCGTCGGGCTGCCGGAGCGCGCGGACCATGCCGAAGGCGGCGAGGTCGATCCCGGCCGGCTTCAGGCCCGCGGCGCGCGTCGCGGTCAGGACGTCGGCGATCATCTCGCGGCGGGCCGCGACGAGGACGATCCGCTGGCGGGGGCCGTCGGCGGTGTCCACGACGCCCACCGAGTGGAAGTCCAGCACGGCGTCCTCGAGCGGCATCGGGATCTCGTCGGCGGCCTGGAAGCGGACCGCGTTGGCGAGCTGCTTGGGGTCGTCGATGAGCGGAAGCTGGATCGTGCGCACGACGATCCGCGCGTTGGCGATGCCGATGCGCACCTTCCTGTCGAGATCCTCGTGCTCGGCCCAGAGTCCCTGGAGGGCCTCCGCGAGGGCGTTCGTGTCGGCGACCTCGCCGTCGCGCACGACGCCCGGCTCGAGCTCCGCGCGCCCGCCGGCCTTGACGCGGATCGAGCCGTTGACCGCGACCTGGGCCGCGGCGATGCGTCCGGGCTCGATCGTCAGTCCCACGAAGGTTGTTGATCGCGTGCGTGCCATCGACCTGACGGACATCGGCCGCAGTCGCGCGCGGACGCAACGCCGGCCCGCAAGATGGCCTGAATGTCCAGAACCCGGAGCGCCGGGGTCTGGCCCCTTCGTCTAGAAGGCCGTGAGGTACAGGTCGATGAGCTGACTGCCGGCGAGGATGCCGACGAGCCCGCCGAGGGCCAGAAACGGCCCGAACGGGATCGCCGTCTTGCGCCCGGCCATCATCCCCTTGCGCATGATGATCGCGATGCCGATCACGGTCCCGGCGATGAAGGCCACGAAGAACGCGGGCGCCACGGCGGCGCCGAGGTACAGGCCCAGGACGCCCACGAGCTTCGCGTCGCCCAGCCCGACGCCCTTGGGGTTCAGCAGGGCGGGCAGGCCGAGCAGCGCGGCGGCGGCGACGCCGGCGATGAGGCGCTCGACCTCCCCCCCGGGGTCCAGCGCCGTGCCGAGCACGACCGCGAGCACGGCCGCCGGCAGCGTCAGGCGGTTGGGGATGATGCGATGGTCGAGGTCGATGAGCGCGATCGGCACGAGGAAGGCGACGAGCACGAGGCCGAGGACGAGCGCGGCCGTGTCGCCGTGGTGGACGGCGACGACCGCCGCGAACAGCAGCGCGGTCCCGGCCTCCACGAGCGGATAGCGGGCCGCGATCGGCGCGGCGCAGCTGCGACAGCGCCCGCGCAGGATGAGCCAGGACAGCACGGGCACGTTGTCGTAGGGCTTGATCGGCGTCTCGCACGACGGGCAGTGCGAGGCGGGCATCGCCAGCGACATGCGACCCGGCAGGCGGTGCGCGACGACGTTGAGGAACGACCCGACGATCAGGCCGAAGACGGCGGCGAACGGCAGTGCGACGGGCATGGACACGTTCCTCGAGTGTGGTGGACGGGGGCGTCGAAGGCGAGCGTCAGCCCGCCGGCAGCTCGCGCCAGGTGTTCTGGACGAGGCCGGTCGTGCCGTAGGTCGACAGCGAGTTGAAGGGGCGGTCGTCGAACTCGATCGTCGCGCGGGGGCCGCTGGCCTGGCCGACGACGAGGCGCCCGGGACCGTCGATCGCGACGCCGCCGTGGACCTCCGAGTTCGCCGCGAGCTCGAGCACGGTGCCCGACGAGTTCTGCTCGTTGGCGAGATACAGCAGGCCCCAGTAGGTGCCCTGCAGCGCGCCCAGCCGGCCGCGCGGCATGATGACGATCCCCGGCTCGGTGGGCGAGTTGTAGACGGCGTTGTTGGAGTCCGCGCAGATCGTCGAGGCGGGCACGTCGATGTAGACGACCGGGCCCTCGTAGGTCGGCGGGCACGACGTGTAGTACGTCGGCGGGCTGGCCGTCTGCGCCGCGCTCTTGAAGCGCGCCATCTGCGCGGGGGTCATCGCCGGCGGGTAGGCCGCATCGCGGACGATCGTCGCTGGGAGCACCTGGTTCTTGCCCGCGTCGTAGTCCGTGCAGGCGGGCCCGGTGCTCGTGCAGCGCACGACGACCTGCGAGCCGGTCGAGTCGATGATCGCCTTGTTGCCGCTGTTGGTGACCTCGAAGCTTCCCGCCACGACGCCGTTGCGCGCGAAGGCCTCGGCGAACTGCTCGCGCTTGAGCAGCGCCACGATGCTGCGCGGCCTGCCGCGCACGATGCCGCTGGCCTGCACCCAGAGCTGACGGTCGCCGTTGGCGTCCCACTTGCACGGCCCGGGGCAGACGTAGGGCAGCCCGGTCCTGGTGTTCGTGCCGGTCTGCGCGGCATCGGCCAGGGACGTCACGAAGGCGCCCGACTGCGGCACGCCGTTGTCGCGGATCCGCGTCGTCCACGTCACGTTGGCGAGGACGTCGACCGATGCGAAGTTCGCGGTGGCGGGCGACCCGTTGGCGGCGGCGAGCGTGCCGGGCGTCGGGCAGAACTGCTGCAGCGGCGCGGCCTGGGCGGTCTGCGTGCAGGTGTTCGGCATGCTCGCGCCGGCCGTGGCGTTGCCCGGCCAGCGCTGGGCCAGCGCGAAGCCCTGGCTGTAGAGCACGCCCTCGGTGAGGTTCAGAGCCGTCTCGCGCTCGCGCTGCTCGCGGGTGCGCTTCTGGCCGGTGTCGACGACCGCGAGCGACGCGAGCGCGACGGTCACCATGGCGGCCATGAGGACGATTCCCGTGACGAGGACCCAGCCGTCTTCGTTGTGGAGGCGATGGCGCGACATGGGTTCCTCAGTTCGGGATCTGCACGGGGATCGGGGACGTGATGCCGGCCGTTCCGAAGCGATCGCCCGGATCGCAGACGACGAGGCCGATGTTGCGGGTCGCGCCGGCGGCGCCGTCGGTCAGCGGGAACGTGTGGCTGAGCGTGATGCTCTGGCCGATGAAGCCGGCGGCCCCCCACAGCGTGCGCAGCGCGCCGCCGCCGGTGATCGTCGGGCTGGCGCAGTCGATGAGCGCCGGCGCGGGCATGACCTGCTTGAACCAGTAGTAGTTCAGCGTCCGGCCCTCGTAGTCCGTCGACCCCGATCCGTTGAGCAGGACGGTCCGCGAGGCCGAGGCCGGGCTCGCGACGAGGGAGGCGACCGGCGCCTGATTCTGGTTGCGCAGGTACGCGCCGCTCGTGACGCGCAGCTCCGCCGGGCCGGTTCCCGGCGTCGTGTCGACGATCGTCTGCGCGGTGACGTTGACGATCTGGTCGAACGTCGCCGGGCTGGCGGCGCACGTCGGGCTCGTCGTGCAGGCGTACGCGAACACGGGCCGGTCGAGGCCCGCGCGGCGGTTGGTCACGTGATCGGCGACGAGGCGCGTGCTCGTCCAGCCGGAGCCGAGCCAGAGCGGCGGCAGGCCGGCCGGGCACCCGCTGCGCATGAGCGTCGTCACCGGCAGCGCGGCCGCGGCGACGAGCGACAGCTCCTGCACCCACAGCCGGCCGCGCTCGGTCGACGCCGGCGCGTTCGTCGTGTCGAGGCAGTAGCGCACCCAGGTGCGGCTGGGGTCCGACGTCTGGAAGATCATGTCGTAGGGCCCGACCGTGTCGATGACGGGCGTGTTGTTCAGCCGCTTGGCGAGGTTGCGCAGCTGGCGCGCCTGCACGTCGAGCGCGTTGCGCGCCATCTCGGCCGTGTCGAGCCGGGCGTCGCTGTCGTGCGTGGCCTGGTAGAGGTTGTTGAACGTCAGCAGCGTGGCCGACAGCAGGACGATCGAGATCGTCATGCCGACGAGCAGCTCGACGAGCGTGAAGCCGTGCTCGGCACGCAGTCTCATGGCAGCCAGACGACCGGCCCGAGCGGGTCGGACTCGTTGTAGGCGTCGTTGACGGCCGTGACCCAGTACGTGTGCGCGACCGTGCCCGCGCCCGCGTCGGTGTACGTCGTCGCCGTCGAGGTGTCGTAGCGGTCGGCGTAGCCGACGAGCACCCCGTCGCGGTAGACGCGGTAGAAGCTCGCTCCGCCGGGCGGCGCGCTCCAGCTCAGGCGCGGCGCGCTGTTGACCGTCGCGACCGTCAGCGGCCCCACGGGCTTGTTCGGCCGCGCGCCGGCCGGATCGATCGTCAGCAGCCTCGGGTCGCCGTCGCGCAGGCTGTTGGAGGCGTCGCGATCGATCGCGACGACGTAGTACTTCTGGGACCCGGGCGCCGGGCTGAAGTCCGCGCAGGTCGTCGTCGTGCGCGACAGCATCGAGCCGGCCGCCGGGGCCGGGCAGACCTGCTCGTCGTTGCCGTTGCCGATGACCCCGTCCGGGCCGGTCCAGACGACGCGGTAGCCGAGGACGTCGCGTTCGCGGTTCAGCGCCCAGACGAAGTCGACCCAGTCGCCGGAGCGCGTGTCGTGGCCGCCCGCGAAGCCCGTCGGCGCGTACGGCGCGCGGCGGTTGAGCACGATGTCGGCGCGCTTGGTCTCGCCGGGGACGTTGCGGTCGTCGAAGGCCTGGGCGGCCATCGTGTAGGAGCCGTCGAGCACCTCGCTGCCGCTGCCGACCGTTCCCAGGCTCCAGGTCGCGGTGTACGGCGAGGCCCCGGCGACGTTCCCCGAGCTGACGCCGTCGTCGAGGTCCCAGTGCAGGCTCACGGCGGGCGTCGTCGTCCAGCCGATCGTGGCGCTCGTGATGGCGGGGTTCGTGATCGTCTGGGTCAGCGGGCTCATCGAGAGGATCCGCGGTCCGAGGCCGCCGGAGGGGTTGACGACGAGCGTCGTCTGCGTCGTCGAGCGCGCCTTGCCGGAGTCGGCGTAGTCCAGCTTGAACGTCACGCGGCGAAAGTCGTCGCCGTTGCTGTCCGAGCCGGCGGCGTTCGCCGAGCACGCGTTCGCCGGCGGGGTCGCGGCGTAGCCGTCGGACGGGTCGTCGAACGTGCACGTCGTCGCGGTGACGGTGTACGTCACGCCCCGCCGCGCGATCGTCCACGGCGTGCCCGCGCCCAGCCCGCGCGCCTGCAGCCGGGTCGTGACGAAGTCCAGGTCCTCGTAGGACAGGCCGCGCGCCGTCTCGACGAGCTCGCGGGCGAGGTTCGTCGCCGCGACGCGCTTGTTGCTCGTCGCCGTCGCGCCGAGCGCCCCGGTCAGCATCGACAGCACGCCGAGCATCCCGACGATGAGGACGGTCGACGCGACCATGAGCTCGACGACCGTGAAGCCGGCCTCGCCGCTCGCGCGTCCGCGTGGAATGTTGCGACGGCGCATGGCGTCGTCTATCGGCTGCGGGCAGGACCTACTTGATCGAGCGCCCGCGGCGCTGGACGGGCGCGACCTACCAGCTGCTGTCGGGCTTGCAGCCACCGTGGTCGGGCACGTCGCACGTGCGCAGCATCGTGCCGTCGGCCGTCTTCTCGATCGTGAAGCTCGTTCCGGAGTCCGAGATCCGCACGGCACTCCAGCGCGAGCCGCCGGCGAGCACGGCGGGCGTCACGTCGGGCGCCAGCGGGGTCGTCTCGTCGGGGCAGCCGTTGTACTCCTCGGCGTTGCGAAAGCAGCTCTCCATCTGCGTGACGGCGTTGCGCAGATCGGCCTTGGCGGCGGCGTCGCGGGCCTTGTCGCGCTGACCGACGAAGGTGGGCAGTGCGATCGCCGCGAGGACGCCGATGATGACGACGACGACGAGCAGTTCGATGAGCGTGAAGCCCTGTTCGTCGCTGAGACGCCTGCGCCGCATGACGTCGTGATCGGCTGCGCCGTGCGTCGGGCCGCAGCGCAACCGCTGCGAACTGGACGAACGTGCGACGACGACGAGGGGCGGGCCCGAAGGCCCGCCCCTGGTCCTGCTGCGGATGTGGCCCGACGGCTACCAGCTCGTGCCGTTGCAGCCCGCCTTCGTGTTGCCCGCGCTCGTGTCGCAGGTGCGCGTGTAGACGCCGGCGCTGCTGCGCGCGATCGTGAACGTGTTGCCGGACTTCGACGTGGCGCGCACGGAGTACGAGCTCGCGTCGGAGGCGACCACGGTGGCCGCGTTGCCGGTCGTGCAGCCGACGTAGGTCTCGGCGTCCGTGAAGCAGCTCTCCATCTGGGAGACCGCGTTACGGGAGTCGGACTTCGCCGAGGAGTCCTGCGCCTTGGCGCGCTGACCGAGGAACGTCGGCAGGGCGATCGCGGCGAGGATGCCGATGATGAGGACGACGACGAGCAGCTCGATGAGCGTGAAGCCCGACTCGTCGGATGCGCGGTGGCGCAGGTTCTGCAGCATGAGATCCCTCCTGGATCCGTTTGACGGAGTAGTGCAGGGCCGTGCCACAGCGCCGTTGCGCCCGCGAGGGACGGTCGATCCGTCGTCCGCCTTCGCGAGCAGGGTGCCCTTGATCGTGCGCATTGGCCGTTGCATGCGTCGCTCATCGGACGCCGGGCACGCCGACGACGAGCCGATGGCCGGCTTCTGGACGGACGGACGAAGCGCGCGGCCGGCCGAGCCGCGGCGAAGGGCGCCGCTCAGGCGCCGCTCAGGGGCCGCTCAGGCGTCGCCGGCCGCGCTGCGCGCGGCGCGTGCGTCATGGCCGGGCTGCTGGATCCCGGTGCCATCGCACCACGGGCAGCGGACCTTCTGCGCGGTGCCGCCGAGGTTCGAGACGACCTCGCCGGTCCCCCGGCACGGTGCGCAGGGCAGCGGCTCGGCGGGCTGGGTCTCGTCTGGGGCGGCCATGGGCCCCACGCTAGTCGATCCGCCGTGACCCTCGATTTGCGAGATCCCGCAACGAGCGTGCGCGTTCGCGCAGCCAACTTCTGCAGGAAGCCGGGCGCCCGCGCTGGACTTGCGCGCGTGCCGTCGGCAGAATGAAGACATGCCGGAGGGGTACGGATGCCGACGGGGAGGAGTTGCGCGCGTCGTCGCGCGCGTCGCGAGCCATGAGTAGTCGTCGATCGCAGCTCGAGATGATCGCGTGCGTCCTGTTGGTCGCGGCGCTTGCCGTGCAACCGGCCGCCGGCGACGGCGGGCGCAAGGACAAGCAGGCTCGCTCGGCGGGCCAGGGCGCGAAGGCCGCCGGGCAGGCCAAGCGCGGCAACGCGCTGGCGAACGGCAAGTCCAACCGCGGCTCGCGCGGCTCGGTCGCGGCCCGCTCGGCGCAGGAGCCGGCGTCCGCGCCCACTTCCGGGACGCCGCCGCCCGCGGCGCAGCCTGCGCCCAACCCGTCCGAGGCCGGCAGCCCCCGGCCGGCCGAACCCGCCCCGGCGCAGGCCGCGCCCGCCGAGCAGGGAGCTCCGCCCGCGCCCGCGCCCGCGCCGTCCGAGGCGCCCGCGGCATCGCCGGTCGGCGCAGCGACCCGGCCCGACGACGAGGATCGCGGCGCAGAGCCCGCGTCCGCGGTCGGCAGGCCTCCGGCCTCCGGCTCCTCGCAGGGCCAGTCGTCCCCCTCGGGGCAGTCGGCCGGCACGCCGGCGGCCGCCGCGCCCGCAAGCGCAGCGCCGACGGCGCCGAGCTCCGTCGAGCAGGGCAACGGCCGCGCCGCGCAGCCCGACCCGCGGCGCGCAGCGCGCCGTCGCCGGGCGGCCTCCCGCGCCGGCTCGGCGCCGCCCGTCGCTGCGAGCCGCACGCCGGCGCCGGCCGGCCTTCGGATCTTCGGGCCCGCGGCACCGGCCTCCCCCGCCGCCGAGATCCCAACGACGCCGCTGCAGCCCTCGCTGCGCACGCCCGCCACGGAGGCCATCACGCGCCTGCGCCGGCTTCCGGGCGGCACGACCGCGCGCCTTCCCTCCGCGGCCGACACGATCGCGGCGCTGCGGAGCATCCCGGCCGCCGGCGACCGCCAGCCGTCGGTCGGCCACGTCCTCGTCTCCTGGGCGAAGTACGCGCTGGCCGTGCTCGGCCTGCTCGTGCTCGCGCTCGGCATCAACGCGATCGTCGCGTCCTCCCGCACCCGCCGCCTCGAGCGCCAGCGCGAGCGCCTCATGGAGGACATCGGCCTGCTCCAGGCCGCGCTGCTGCCCACGGTCCCCTCGCGGCTCGGCGAGCTGCTGACGACGGTCGCCTACCGGCCCGCCGACGGGCCGGCCGCGGGCGGCGACTTCTACGACGCGTTCGCGCTGCCCGACGGCCGCGTCGCGCTGCTGCTCGGCGACGTCTCCGGGCACGGGCGCCAGGCGCTCGCCAAGACGACGCTCGTGCGCTTCACCGTCCGCGCGCACCTCGAGGCCGGCCTGTCGCCGCGCGAGGCGCTCGCGATCTCCGGCCGCACGCTCGACGGGCGCCTGTCGGACGACTTCGCGACGGTCATCGCCGCGATCCACGACCCCGTCGAGGGGACCCTGACCTACGCCAGCGCGGGGCATCCGCCGCCGATCGTCGTCGGGCCGTCGCGGCACCGCCCGGTCACGGTGTCCTCGTCGCCGCCGATCGGGGTCGGCTTCTCCACCGGGCAGCGCCAGACCGTCCTGCCGATGCCGGAGGGCACGTCGGTGATGATCTACTCCGACGGCCTGCTCGAGGCGCGCGTCGACGGCGTCCCGCTCGGACCGGAGAAGCTGGCGACGTGGCTCGCCGAGCTCGGTCCCGGTGCGACCGCGAGGGCGCTGCTGGACCGCGTCGTCACGCGCGCCGACCGGGTGCCCGACGACCTCGCCGCGGTGCTCCTGCACGCGGCGCCGGGCGCCGGAGCGCCGGCAGCGCGGGTCGAGCAGCTCAAGCTCGACGTGCTCGACGTCGACGGACCCGACCTCGAGGGCTTCCTCGCCGCGGCCGGCGTCGCCCAGACCGAGCGGATCGTCGCCGGCCGCCGCGTCAGCGAGCTGCTGGCGACGACGAGCGGCCTCGTCGTCGAGGTTCACGTCGGCATCGATCCCGAGGTCACCGTCGTGCCGATCGGCGAGGAATCCGGGCGCTCCGCCCGCCCGCGAGCTCGCACCCGCTGACCCCGCCGGCCTCCGACCGGGACGCGACCGGCCGCTACGCCCCCTCCCCCACGGGCGCGCTGCACCTCGGCAACCTGCGCACGGCGCTGCTCGCCTGGCTCTTCGCGCGCTCGCAGGGCGCTCGCTTCCTCCTGCGCATCGAGGACCTCGACGCGGGCAGGGTGCGTCCCGGCGCGGCCGAGCAGCAGCTCTCGGACCTGTCGGCGCTCGGCCTGGACTGGGACGAGCCGCCCGTGCGCCAGTCCGAGCGCCTGGACCGCTACGCCGGCGCGATCGCGCAACTCGATGCCGGCGGTCACCTGTACCCCTGCTTCTGCACGCGCGCGGAGATCCGGCAGGCCGCATCGGCGCCGCACGGCGATCTGCCCGGGGGTGCCTACCCCGGCACCTGCGGCGAGCTGACGGCCGCGCAGCGCTCCGAGCGCGAGCGCTCGCGGCGCCCGCCGGCGCTGCGCCTGCGCGCCGGCGCGGCCGTGGTCGCGTTCGAAGACCGGCTGCTCGGGCGCCGCGAGGCGGTCGTCGACGATCTGGTCGTGCGCCGCAACGACGGCGCGCCCGCTTACAATCTCGCCGTGGTCATCGACGACACGGCACAGGGCGTCAGCGAGGTGGTACGCGGCGCAGACCTCATCGAGACGACGCCGCGGCAGCTTCACGTCGCCGCCGTCCTCGGTCTCCCGGCCCCGCGGTACGCCCACGTCCCGCTCATGCTCGGCCCCGACGGCGCCCGCCTGGCCAAGCGCCACGGCTCGGTCACGCTGGCCCGGCGCGCGGCCGCGGGGCAGGCGCCCGCGCAGGTCCGCGCCGAGCTGGCTCGCTCCGTCGGGCTCGCGGACGAGCGCGAGACGCCCACGCTCGGCGAGCTGCTGGCCCGCTTCGACCCTGCCGCGCTGCCGACCGAGCCGACGGTGCTCGCCCCATGAGGGCGCCGCGCCCGGCGGCGGCCTCCCCCTTCCCCTCCCCCGACGACAGGATGAGCCGATGAACAACCTCTTCGTGCAGGCCGCCGTGGGCGCGCTGGTGATCGTCGCGATCATCGCGATCGTCTTCAATCCGGGCCTGGCGGGCGTCGGCTTCGCGCTCATCGTCATCGTCGGCGCCTGCTGCGTCTGGCTGCTGCGACAGCTCTATGTCGCCGAGAGCGAACGGCGCGACGACTAGGACCTCGTGAGCGATCTCGCCAGCAGCAGCGACGTCGCAGCGCTGGCCGATCTCGCGCGGGCTCGCGGGCGCCTGGGCATCGACACGGAGTTCATGGGCGAGGGCCGCTATCGGACCCTGCTGTGCCTCGTGCAGGCCGCCGCCGAGGAGGCCGACGGGGAGGTCCGCATCGAGGTCCTCGACCCGCTCGACGACTCGCTGGACTGCTCACCGCTCGCCGAGGTGCTCGCCGATCCGGCCGTCGAGATCGTCATGCACGCCGGCCGCCAGGACGTCGCGCTGCTGCGGCGCGTCTGGCAGACCGACGTCACGAACCTCTTCGACACCCAGCTTGCCGCCGGCTTCGCGGGCCTGCGCGCCCAGCTCGGCTACGAGCCGCTGCTCAACGAGCTGCTCGGCGTGCGCCTGAAGAAGAGCGCGAGCTTCACCCGCTGGGACGCCCGCCCCCTGAGCGCCGAGCAGATCGACTACGCGCGCGACGACGTGCGCCACATCCTGCAGGCCGCCGGCGCGCTGCAGGAGCGCCTCTCCGCGCGCAACCGGCTGGGGTGGGCGCGGGAGGAGTGCGTCGCGCTGGCGAGCTCGACCGACGAGCGCGATCCCGACGCGATCTTCGCGCGGCTGCCGCGGGTCAACTCGCTGGACCCGAAGCTGCGCGCGATCGCCCGCGAGCTCGTCGAGTGGCGCGAGGAGACCGCGCGCGCCGGCGACCGCCCGATCCCGTCCGTGCTGTCGGACGCCGCGCTCGTCGAGATCGCCAAGCGCCGCCCCTCGGAGATGCGCCAGCTCGAGCAGATCCGCGGCATCAACGAGCCGACCCTGCGCCGCCGCGGCCGCCCGATCCTCGAGGCCGTCGCGCGAGGGCGCGACCGCCCGCCGATCCCGGTCGACGGCGAGCGCCCCGCGCACCCCGACGCGCTCGACGCGCCCGTCATCGCGCTCGCCGAGGCGCTCGTCCGCACCCGCGCCCTCGAGGAGGAGCTCGCGTACGAGCTCATCGCCGCGCGCGCCGACCTGCAGCGGATCGTGCTCGCGGCGCGCGACGGCTCGCCGCCGCCCGACGTGCGCACGCTGCGCGGCTGGCGGCGCGAGGTCGTCGGCAACGAGCTGCTCGAGCTGCTCGAGGGACGCCGAGCGCTCACGATCGGCCCCGATCGTCACGTGGCCGTCGACGTGCGCTGATCGGCCGCGGCGGGCATCGCCCCGGCCGAGCGCATGAGCGTCAGTCCGGCGAGCGGGAAGATCACGAGCGACAGCAGCCCGGCGCAGATGAGCGCGGCCGACTCGGCGCCGCCGATGAGGCCGAGCTGCGCGCCGATCGCCGTCGCGGCGACGATGAACGGCAGCGAGGTCGCCTGGAACAGCGCCGCCACGACCGTCCGGCGGCCGCCGACGAGGTCGCGATATGCGAGCGCCGGCAGCCCGCGGACGACGAGCAGGGCGCCGAGGAAGAGCGGGACCGTCATGAGCGCCTCGGAGGAGGCGAGCAGCGCGTCGAGGTCGAAGCGCACGCCGCTCGAGACGAAGAAGACCGGGATGAAGACGCCGAAGCCGATCGCCTCGAGCTTCGTGCGAAACAGCGGATGGGTCATGCGCCGATCGGGATCGACGAGCGTCAGGACGGCGCCCGCCGCGAACGCGCCGAGGATGACCTCGAGGCCGAGTCGCTCGGCGAGCGCGGCGAACGCGATGAGCACGACGAGCGCGCCGCGCACGCGGATCTGGGCGGTCGTGTCCTGCAGGCGCAGGAGGTCGCCCATCACCGCGCTGGAGCGTGCGGCCCCCGTGACGGCGACGTAGAGGGCGGCGGCGATGCCGAGCAGCGCCCCGATGAGCAGCAGCGTCGCGGCCGTGCCGCCCTCGCCGGTGAAGAGGATCGACAGCAGGATGATCGCGCCGAAGTCGGCGATGGTCCCGGCTGCCACGACGAGCTGCCCGAAGGGGGTGGCGATCTCCCCCGCGTCCTTGAGCACGGGGATGATGACGCCGAGCGAGGTCGCCGACAGGATGACGGCGACGAGCAGCGGCGTCTGCACGAAGCCGCCGGCGCTCAGCGCCAGCGCGACGAGCACAGCGATCGCGAAGGACGCGACCCAGGCGCCCCCCGCGAGCCTGAGCACCCGGCCGCGCAGGTGCTCAAACTCGACCTCGAGGCCCGCGAGGAACAGCAGGAAGGCGAGCCCGATGACCGCCACGACGGAGATCGTCTCGTCGATCTCGACGATGCCCAGCACCGACGGGCCCGCGACGATCCCGAGCACGATCTCCAGGACGACCGCGGGCAGCCCGACGCGCGGCATGAGGCCGAGCACGAACGGGACGGCGAAGGCGATCGCGACGATGACCAGCAGTCCGCCGAAGGCCGGTGCTTCCATGCCTGCGGGGTCCACGCGCGGCGGCGCGCCGTTACGCGGGCGCGGACCGGCTGCCTCGGCGGACCCTCGGCGCACCGCCCGCGCCGCCCGGACCGCCCGGACCGCCCGGACCGCCCGCGCCGCGGGACCGCCCGCGCCGCGGGACCGCCCGCGCCGCGGGCGCCTGGGACCCGTCCGGTGGAAAGCGTCCCAATCCGGGACGCAACCCACCGGACCCCAGCCCACCACCAGCGGACCCTCGACGCACCGCTCGCGGTGCGGGCGCCGCGGGCGTCTGGATCGGTCCGGTGGAAAGCGTCCCCATCCGGGACGCAACCCACCACACCCCCAGCGCACCACCAGCGCACCACCGCGACCGCGGGCGCCCACGACCCCGTCCGGCGGAAAGCGTCCCCATCCGGGACGCAACCCACCACACCCCCAGCCCACCACCAGCGCACCACCGCGACCGCGGGCGCCCACGACCCCGTCCGGCGGAAAGCGTCCCCATCCGGGACGCAACCCACCACACCCCCAGCCCACCACCAGCGCACCACCGCGACCGCGGGCGCCCACGACCCGTCCGGTCGAAAGCCTCCCCATCCGGGACGCAACCCACCACACCCCCGCCACCCCCGGCGGACCCTCGGCGCACCGCCCGCGGTGCGCGCGCCCGCGGGCGCCGCCCGGGACCGCGGGCGCCCACGACCCGTCCGGCGGAAAGCGTCCCCATCCGGGACGCAACCCACCACACCCGGCGCCGGCGCGACCGCCCGCGGTGATCCGTGCGTCGCGCTGCGCGGTTTCGTTGCAGCTGCGCGTAGTCGCGTCACGCGCGCGACGGCAGCATGGTGGCCATGGCAAGCCGTCACGACGACGAACGCGAGCGCGGGGAGGCGGCGCTCGACCACGCGATCGCTCGGCGCGCAAAGGCGCAGCACGGCCTCGTGTCCCTCCGGCAACTCGTGGAGCTGGGGCTCTCGCCGAGCGGGGTCCGCAGCCGCGTGGCCCGCGCCCGGCTGCGACGCGTGCACCGGGGCATCTACGCGACCGGGCACGCCGAGCTGACCCGCGTCGGCCGGCTGCTGGCCGCCGTTCTGGCCTGCGGCCGGGGAGCCGCCGCCTCGCACCGCGCCTGCGCGGAGCTGCACGAGCTGCGCCTGCGTCGCGGGCGCCGGATCGACGTGACCGCGCCGGGCCGCCGGGGGCGCGGGCGCCCGGGGATCCGCGTGCACGACGCGGCGACGCTGCACGACGACGACCTCACCGAGATCGACGGCGTGCCCTGCACGACGCTCGCGAGGACGCTGCTCGACCTCGCCGAGTCGGCGACGCGGCGCGAGCTCGAGCGCGCGTGCGACCGGGCCGCGGTGTTGCGCACGCTCGACATGGCGGCGGTCGATGCCGTCCTCGAGCGGGCGAACGGACGGCGGGGAGCGGGCGTCCTGCGCGCCGTGTTGCGCGAGCACGGCGCCGGCAGCACGCTGACGCGCAGCGAGCTTGAGGAGCGCTTCCTCTCGCTCTGCCGGGCGACCGGGAACACGCCGGAGACGGTCAACCTGTGGGTGCCGTTTGCGGCCGGTGGCGGCGCCGAGGCCGACTTCGCCTGGCCCTCCCGGCGCCTGATCGCGGAGGTCGACGGCCGCGACCCGCACGCCGCGCGGCTGTCCTTCGAGCACGACCGGCGGCGCGATCAGCAGCTCATGGTCCTGGGCTGGCGCGTCGTGCGGTTCACCTGGCGCCAGGTCCACGACGAGCCACGCGACGTGGTCGGCGCGCTGCGTGCGCTGCTCGACCCCCTCACGATGCCCGAGCCGGCCGGCCGTGCGCTGCTCGACCCCCTCGCGCTTCCCGAGCCGGTCGGCCGTGCGCTGCTCGACCCCCGCGCGATGCCCGAGCCGGCCGGCCGTGCGCTGCTCGACCCGGTCGCGCTTCCCGAGCCGGCCGACCGTGCGCAGGCCGCTCGCTCGTAGAATGCGCGCCGTGGACCTCCGCAGTGTCACGCCCGAGACGTTCGAGGGGCTCGTCGGCGACACGTTCACCTGCGCGGCCGGCGAGACGACGATCGAGCTCTCGCTCGACGAGTGCACCGCAGGGGTGGCGCCGGCCGGCGGCGCGAGCCGCACGCCGTTCAGCCTCGTCTTCGGCGGGCCGGCCGAGCCGCTGCTCGGTCAGGGGATCCGGCGCCTGGAGCATGCCCGCCTCGGCGCGTTCGAGATCTTCCTCGTCCCGATCGCCGCCGACGCGGGGGCGCGCTACGAGGCGGTCTTCGCGTGAACGGCCCGCGGGGCGCGCTCGAGCAGCAGGTAGACGCCGTCCTCGTCTGAGCGCACGGTGAACCCGAGCCGCGCGTACCAGCGCAGGGCGGGGTTGAATCGCTCGACGTGGATGCTGACGGGCACACCGGCGGCGTCGGCCTCGTCGAGCAGCGGGCGCATGAGCTGCGTTCCGATGCCCCTCCCGCGGTGCGCGGGCAGCAGCGCGACGTCGATGATCCGCAGCTCGTCCGCGCGGCGGTCGACGATGAGGCGGCCGATCGGGTCGGCGCCGAGCAGCACGACGAGAAACGACGCGTCCGCGTAGTGCCGGGCGTAGTGGGCGCTCTGCGCGGCGAACTGCTGGGCGAGGAAGGCGGTCTTCTGCTCGTCGCTGAACGGCACCTGCTCGAGCTCCTGCGTGCGCGTGCTCGCGTACAGGCGCTCGAGGAAGTCGCGGTCCTCGCGGCGCGCGGAGCGCAGGGTGACGGCGGGCGCCGCCCCGCTCACGAGCGCTGCGGGTAGAGGCCGACGAGCGCGATGATGAAGTTCAGGGTGAGCAGCGGCGGATGGTTGTCGTGCGCCTCGCCGCTGCCGACCGAGCTCAGCGTCTGAGACGCCATCGAGACGAGAGCGCCCGCCGTGTCGCTCTGGTACGCGAAGCCCGGTCCGCTGCGCGCGAGGGCGCGGTCGGGCGCGGGCGCCTGCAACTCCGCTGGATCGGGGCTCGCGCGTGGAGCGTGGGTGTGCTGGGCTGCCTGGGCCTCGGACAGGGTCACGGTCCCGCCGCCGGCGACCTGGCCCGCGCGGTAGTCGCTCAGCCCCGGTCCGCGGCCGGGTCCGAGGACGGCCCGTCCCTGGATGTTCGGCAGGCCGACGGTCGTGCGCCCGTCCCCGCCGAACGTGGTGCCCAGCAGCGAGAAGAGCGCCGTGTTCTGCGCGAGCGGAAGCAGCTGGCCGTCGCAGAAGGCCCAACCGCGCGGAGCGAAGTTGAACGGCACGACGCGCACTTCGGCAAGGAACGGTTCGGCCATCAGTTGCGACTCGGGTAGATGCCGGTGAGGGCGATGATGTAGTGGATCGCGATCGAGGGCATGCGGTTCTCGTGCGCCGCGCTCCCGGGGAAGGCATCGCCGACCATCGACGCGGCAAGCGGTGTCGACGGCGCCTCGGCGATGAACGTCGTGACCGACGGGGCGCTGGCGACGACCTTGTCCTGCGGGCTGGCGCTCGTGCCCCCCGAGGTCGATGCCGAGAATGCGTGTGTGTGGGCGGGAAGCTGGGCGCTCGTGAGCGTGATCTCCTCGGCGCCGCCCTTCTGCCCGACCGAGTAGCCCGACAGCCCCGGCCCGGTGCCCTGGTGGACCGGCACACGGCCGCGCAGGTCGGGCAGTCCGAACGTCGTGCGCCCGTCGCCGCCGTAGAACGTGCCGATCAGGCTGAACAGCGCGTCGTTGTCCGCGACCGTCAGCAGCTGGCCCTCGCAGAACGCCCAGCCGCGCGGAGCGAAGTTGCCGGCGAAGATACGGATCTCTCCGACGAAGGGCTCGCTCATCAGTTGCGACTCGGGAAGAGACCTTGAAGAGCGATGCACCAGCTGGCCACGAGGTACGGCTGGCGATTCTCGTGGGCCTGCCCGCCGACGGTGCCGATCGTCGCCGGCTCGATCGGCGTGAGGTTGTCCGGCGGGCCGTAGAGGTTGTTGGCGGCGGCGAGGATCGAGGGGATCGGCTGGTCGCCGTTCGCCGAGGAGGCCTTCACGGTATGGCGGTGGGCGGGCACCTGCCCCTGCGCCAGGGTGACGGTCTCCGAACCGGCCTTGTCGCCGAGCGCGAAGCTCTCGCCGCGGTGGATCGGCGTGCGCCCGCGCAGATCCGGCAGCGCGAACGACGTGCGCCCGTCGCCGCCGTACGTCGTGCCGAGCAGCGAGTACAGCGACTGGTTCTGGCTGATCGGCAGGATCTGGCCGTCGCACAGCGCCCAGCCGCGCGGCGCGAAGTCGAAGCTCATGAGACGCAGTTCAGCGAGGAACGGTTCGCTCACGGTGTCATCCTATGGCGAGGGCAGGTTGCATGTGCCACTTCCGATGAACGTGCCGGTGCCGGCCGCGGAGGTCGACACCGTCGGAGTTCCGCCGGCGTCGTTGCGCGACTGCAGGTAGGCATTGACGGCGGCCGTGTCCGCCGCGCCGCCCGCGTAGCCGGGCAGGCGGATCGAGGTGTTCGCGAGCTTGCGGACGCGGATGTCGGTCGGCGCCCCCGAGCCGGTCAGCGTGTTCTTCAGCGAGGCCGTCGACGGGTGGCCGAGGTCCAGGCAGGTCGTGAAGGTCTCGGTCCCGCCGGTCGTGCCCGAGCGGAACTGGACCCCGTACAGCGCGAAGCCTCCCGGATTGGCGATCGTGTTGCCGCGCACCGTCGCGTCGAGGTTGGAGTCGCCGTCGTTCATGGTGAGGTTGATGCCCGCCACGTTGGCGTACTGGCGCAGGACGTTGTCCGTGACGAGCGCCCGCACGACCGAGCCGCCGTTGGAGTTGATGGTGATCGTGTCGCCGGTCGAGGAGCCCGAGTTGGCGACCCCCGCCGTGCCGATCGTGTTGTTCGTGATCGTCGCGTCGATCCCGACGGGCTGCGGCGCCCCCGCGCTGCCCGGGCCGTCGACGACGATCGCGCTGTCGACCGCGCCCTGGATGTTGTTGTTCGTCAGCGTCGCGTCGGCGGTCGCGTTCCCGCCGGGGTTGATCGTGATGCCGCCGCCGACGACGGAGCCGCTCGTCGTGGTCATGATCGCGTTGTTCACCGTCAGGTTGTGCGTGACCGTCGTGCTCGCGTCGGTCGTCATCTGCACGTGATCGCCGCGGTTGTCCGTGAACGTCGCGCTCTGGATGTTCGCGTTCATCGCGCCGCTGCCCGTGCCGCGCAGCAGGATCCCGTCGTTGCCGATCGTCGAGGAGTTGTTGCCGTAGCTGCCCCCCGTGACGGTCGCGTTCAGCGTCCCACTGCCGTTCTCGATCGCGACGTTGTTCTCCGCGTTGCCGGTCACGGTGGCGCTCGTCAGCGCGACGGTGCCGGTCAGGTCGGTGAAGTCCATGCCGTGCTCGCCGACGGCGTCGCCGTTGCCCGTCACCGAGCCGTCGGCGAACGTGAAGCCGGTCACCGACGAGCCGCGGATGCCGTCGTCCGACCCGCCCGTGACGTTCATCCGCGTCAGGTCGACGCCGCCGCCGACGCCCGTCAGCGCGATGCCGGCGTCCGTCGAGCTCGCGATCGTGCCGCCGGAGCCGGCGGTGCCGGTCCCGGCCACGGTCAGCCCGCCCGCGCTGCCGGTCGTGTCGAGCAGGATGCCGTTCGCCGCGCCGCTGGAGGAGATTCGCTGGAAGGTCAGCGCGGAGGCCCCGATGTCGGTGTTCGCGACGCGCAGCGCCCGCCCCGTCGCCGTGTCGATCGTGTTGCCCGTGCCGGCCACGTTGACCGTGCCGCTGTCCGTCGCCTTGAATCCCTCGCCGCTCGTGGCGTCGATGTCCAGGCCGCCGCCGGTGACGTTGAGCGTGTGTCCGCTGCTCGTGCTCATGTCGATGCCGCTCTGGGAGCCGGTGTCGAGCACCTTCGAAGATCCGCTGAAGGTCGTCGAGCCGCCGCTGTTGCCAGACAGCGTGATGCCGCCGCCGGCGTCGGCTCCGTCGGCGATCGAGCCGCTCAGCGTCACGCTCCCGCCCGAGCGGCCGGTGATGTCGGCGCTCTTGCCCGACCCGTTCTGGACGGCGCCGCCGTACGAGACCGTGCCCGAGCCGCCGTCGAGGTCGAAGCCGATGCCGGCGAAGCCCGACAGCGCGCCGCTCGTGGCGCTGAACGTGCCGCCTCCGAGGCCCTCGAGGTTGATCGCGTCGGACCCGCTCGCGCTCGACGACACGCTGTCGAAGCTCAGCGAGGCGCCGCTCGTGCCGGTCACGTCGATCCCCGGTCCGCCGGTCGCGCTGACGTTCGCCGTGCCGGCGGACGGCACCGTCACGCTGCCGGCGTTCGAGAGCTCGAAGGCGGGCGCCGCGCCGGAGATCGTCGTCAGCGCGAGGTCGATGCCGGCCCCGTCGCCGAGCGTCGTCGTGCCGGTCGCGTTGACCATCCGCACGCCGCCGTTCGGCGAGCCGGTCACCGAGATCTCGTCGAAGACGCTGCCGGTCCCCATGTTCGTGGCCGTGACGTCGAGGCCCCGCGCCCCGCTCGTCGCGACCGAGATCGTCCCGGCCGGCACGAAGCTCGCCGTGCCGGCGTTGTCGAGTCGGATGCCGGTCGCGCCGCCGGCGGCCGTGTTGTCGACCGTCAGGTCCGAGAACGTGAACGTGCCCGAGGTGCCGTCGAGGTCGATCCCGGGCTGCGTGCCGCCGGTGCCCGTGTCGATGATCCGGACGTCGTCGATCGTCCCGCCCGCGTCTCCGGCGTCGCCGGCGATCCCGCCGCCGGTCCCCGACGGGTCGATCTGCAGGCCGCGCACGGTGTTGCCGGAGGCGAGCGAGACGACGTCGGCGTTGCTGTCGGTGAGCGTCGGCCGCTTCAGGGGCTTCGCCGTCTCCAGCACGGTCGCGCCGATCTGCAGCGTCGCGGCCTCGCCGAGCAGGCGCTGGCCGTCCTTGAGGTCGAAGCCTGCGCCGAGACCCGTCGTCGTGTCGTCGCCGTCGTAGACGAAGATCGTGTGGCCCGTCCCGGACGCGCTCTCGGCCTGGGCGAGCGTGTCGAACGGCGCCCGCGAGGTGCCCGAGTTCCCGGGGGCGGCGTTGTCGACGTACCACACGCAGCCGTCGATCTCGATGGTGACGCGCCCGACGTCGGTCGCGATCCCGTCCGTCAGCGTGTAGTCGAAGAAGTCCGACGGATCCGTGCAGCTGGTACCGGGCGCCGGGTGGAAGGTGAAGTCGCCGTCGGCCTCCATGAGCACCTCGCCGCCGTCGTTCGTCGCGATCGTGCCGGGGACGACGGAGAGCGTCGCGCCGGCGTCCTCGTCGGTGTCGCCGTCGAGGATGTCGCCGCTGATCGTCTTCTGCGGCCCGACCGGGTCGGGCGCGCCGTCGGTCGGGTCGTCGACGACGTGGGCGGTGTTGCCAATCGCGGCGTTCGCGCCGCTGAAGGTCTCGTCATCGGCGACCGGCGCGTCGTTGACGTCCGTGACGGTGATCGTCAACTGCTTGTCGAACGTCAGCGAGCCGTTGTCCGTCGAGCGCACGCGGATGCTCGCCGTCGGCGTCGTCTCGAAGTTCAGGCCCGTCGCGGTCTGCAGCGCCGTGCCCACGATCTGGAACTTCGCGTTGTCGGCGTCGCCGGCGCCCGCGACGAGGCTGTAGGCGTGCGTCGCGCCGGCGTCCGGGTCGCTGCTGGACAGCGTGCCGACGGCGGTGCCCGACGGCTCGTTCTCCGCCACGGACGAGTTGCTCAGCGCGATGTTCGTCGGCGCCTCGTTGACGTTCGTCACGGTGATCGTGAACTGCTTGTCGAACGACAGGCCGCCGCCGTCGGTGGCGCGCACGCGGATCGCGTAGGTGTCCTTCGTCTCGAAGTCCAGCGACGCGCTCGTGCGCAGCGAGGTGCCGGCGATGTTGAACGAGCCGTTGTCCGCCGAGCCCGCCCCCGCGACGAGGGTGAAGGTGTGGGCGTCGCCGGGGTCCGGGTCGGTCGCGCTCAGCGTGCCCACGACGGTGTTGACCGGCTCGTTCTCGGCGACGCTCGACGACGACAGCGAGATGTTCGTCGGCGCGAGGTTCGCGTCGTCGACGGTCACGGTCAGCGCCTTCTCGAACGTGCCCCCCCTGCCGTCGGACACGCGCACGCGGATCGCGTAGCTGCTCTTCGTGGCGAAGTCGAAGACCGCGGCGGTCTTCAGCATGCTGCCGGAGATCGTGAACGAGGCGTTGTCGGTCGAGCCCGCCCCCGCGACGAGCGTGAACGCGAACGTGTCGCCCGGCAGATCCTCGTCGGTCGCCGTCAGCGTGCCGACGGTCGTGCCGGCGGGCTTGCCCTCCTCGACGCTCGACGGCGACACGGCGAGGTTCGTCGGCGGGTCGTTGACGTCGGTGACCGTGATCGTGAACTGCCGCTCGACGGTCGCCGCGCCGGGGTCCGTCGCGCGCACGCGGATCGAATAGCTCGACTTGACCTCGAAGTTGAACGCGGCGGCGCTCCTCAGCGCGGCGCCCGCGATCGAGAACGACGCGTTGTCGGCGTCGCCGGCGCCGCTGACGAGCTGGAAGGTGTGGGTGTCGAGCGGATCCTGGTCGGTCGCGCTGAGCAGCCCCACGGTGGTCCCGGAGGGCTGGTTCTCGGCGATCGAGGCGCTCGACAGCGCGATGGCCGTGGGCGCGTCGTTGACGTTCGTCACGTCGATCGTGAAGCTCCGCTCGAACGTGCCCCCGCGCCCGTCGGAGACGCGCACGCGGACCGAGCGCGTCGCTTGCGCCTCGAAGTCCAGCGGGGCGGCCGTCCGCAGCGTGATGCCGGAGATGTCGAACAGGGCGTTGTCGGCGTCGCCGGCGCCCGCCACGAGGGAGAACGTCAGGGTGTCGCCCGCGTCGGCGTCCGTGGCGCTGAGCGTGCCCACGGTCGTCCCCGCGGGCCTGTTCTCGTCCACGGTCGCGTTGGACAGCGAGATCGCCGTCGGGGGGTTGTTGGACGGCGGCGGTGGTGGCGGCGGCGGGCCCGGAGGCGGTGGCGGTGGCGGCGGCGGCCCGTGCGGCGGAGGCGTCGGCGTGAGGACCCGCAGGCCGATGAACTCGCGTGCCCGCAGGCGCCCGCGATAGGCCGTGACGCGCAGCCTGGCCCCGGCGACGCTGCGAGGACGGCGGTTCAGGCGCAGGACGAGCGTCCGCGTGCCGCGCCCGAGCCGCACGCTGACCCATGCCTGCGACCGTCCCCCGCTGACGACGGCGAACGCGATCCGGGCGGACCTGCGAGACCGGATGCGCACGCGCAGGGTGCGGCCGTCGAGCACCGCCCGTCCGGCCTGGACCCCGAGGCCGGTCAGCCGGTCGTAGGGCGACGTCTTGAGCTTGATGAAGTCGCGCGCGGGCCGGCCGCCGCGGCGTGCCGTGGCGCGCAGCTCGAGCCCCTCGAAGCGCAGCGGCCGCAGGTTCAGGCGCCGGATGACCGTCTGCGTGCCGCGCTTGACCGTGGCGCGCGCCCAGGCCCGCGTGCCGTCGCCGTGGACGACGGCCAGCCTGAGGCGCACGGTCCGCTCGGCCCGGACGCGGACGCTGAGCCTGCGCCCCTCGAGGACAGCGCGATCGGCCTTGACGCCGAGGGTGCTGAGCTCGGGGTAGCCGCCGTGGCCGGCGCTCGCAGGCACGGCGCCCCAGACCAGCAGCGCGATCACCGCGGCGAGCGGCAAGGCGGCGAGCACGGCCCGTGGCCTGCCCGAGAGCGTTGGACGGAGAGATCGGCGGGGCATGCGTATCGCCGGCCCCGTGTGGCGTCCCCACCCCCGACGGTCGACCGGCTGCGTTCACCCTAACCGCAGGACGGCGCGGCACACAACTTCCAACGGTCAGACGAGCTCTGCGTCCGTCATGACCTCGACGAGGGCCGGGCCGTCGTGGGCGAAACCGCGCTCGAGCGCGTCGTCGAGCCCGCCGGCCTCGGTGACGCGAACGCCGAGCGCGCCGCACAGCTCGGCGTAGCGCGAGAAGTCCGGATTGTGCAGCGAGGTCTGCCAGACGTCCCACTCCCCCGCCCGCTGCTCCTTGGAGATCTTTCCGAGCTGGCCGTTGTTGAGCAGCACGTGGGTGATGTTCATCCCGTGCTTGACGGCGGTCAGCAGCTCGGCCATGTACTGCGCGAAGCCGCCGTCGCCGGTCACCGCGCAGATCGGCCGGTCGCCGTGCGTCGCCGCCCAGGCGCCCATCGCCGCCGGGTAGCCGAAGCCGATCGAGCCGAGGTAGCCCGACATGAGGATCGACTGCCGCGAGCACTCGAAGTAGCGCCCGAAGGAGTAGGCGTGATTGCCGACGTCGACGGCGATGACGGCGTCGTCGGGGCAGCGGCGCGTCAGCGCCGCGAAGACGGCGGCGCTGTTGACGCCGCAGCCGCGGTCGTCGCGCGCGCGGCGGGCCTTCTCGGCGTCCCACAGCGCGCGGCGCGCCGCCACGTCCGGGCGCTGGTCGGTCGCCGCGAGCTCGTCGCCGAGCCCGTCGGCGAGGAGCCTCGTCACGACGGAGAGCTGCCCCCAGACCGGGGCCGTGACGGCGTGGAACTTGCCGAGCGCGAGCGGGTCGAAGTCGACCTGCACGATCGGCTTGCGCGGGTAGATCCCGGTGTGGTTGGAGAACGACGCGCCGAGCACGACGAGCAGGTCGGACTCGTTCATGAGCCAGCTCGCGACCGGGGTTCCGCTGCGCCCGAGGACGCCGGCGGCGAGCGGATGGGCGTCCGCGACGGCCCCCTTGGCCTTGAACGTCGTGATGATCGGTGCGTGCAGCCGCTCGGCGAGCGCGGTGACGGCGTCCATGTCCTCGCGCGCGCCGTGGCCGACGATGAAGACGGGCCGCTTCGCGCCGCGCATGAGCTGCAGCGCGTCGGCGAGCTGCTGTGCCGGCGGGGCGATGTCGAGCGCCGTGAGGCGGCCCTCGGGCCCGCCCACGGGCTCGTCGGGCGCGGGGATCGTCTGCACGTCGTCGGGGAAGACGAGGTGCGCGACGTCGCGGCGCAGGATCGCGTGCTTGCAGGCGAGGTTCATGAGCTCGGCGTGCTTGGAGCTCGGCAGGACGGTCTGGCTCCAGGCCGCGACGGGCGCGAACGCCGCGGCGAGGTCGACCTCCTGGAAGGCGCCCGGCCCGAGCACCTGGGCCTCGACCTGACCGGTGAGCGCGAGCACCGGGGCGCGGTCGACCTTGGCGTCCCACAGGCCCGTGAGCAGGTTCGTCGCGCCGGGGCCGGCGATCGTCAGGCAGGCGGCGGGGCGGCCGGTGAGCTTCGCGTAGGCCGATGCGGCGAACGCGGCGGCGCCCTCGTGGCGGATGCCGATGTACGTCAGGCGGCCGGCCTCCTCCTGGCGGCGGATCGCGTCGGCGAGGCCGAGGTTGGAGTGCCCGACCATGCCGAAGACGTGCTCGACGCCCCACGCGACCATCGTCTCGGCCATCGCGTCGGACACGGTGCGCTCGTGCTCGGCGGGCTGCTCGACGCCGACGTAGATGCCGTCGTCGCGCTCCTCGACGGGATATGTCACGACGGTGTCGACGAAGTCGCCGGGGGGCGCGCCGGTCAGCGGGCAGTAGTCGAAGCCGTGCCAGGGGCAGCGCAGCAGCCCGTTCTCGATGGTGCCCTCGCCCAGCGGCCCGCCCTGGTGCGGGCAGTGGTTGTCGAGCGCGCCGTAGCGTCCGTCGTAGTGCGTGAGGGCGATCGACTTCGGGCCGGCGACGACGGTCCGCACGCGCCCTTCGCCGAGCTCGTCGAGCCCGGCGACGCGATGCCAGGTGAGGGTGGTGGTGGCCATGGGCGGGCGTCCCGCCGAGGCCCGTTCTCGTTACGGATGTCTCGTGCTCCCAGGTCGGGGCGGGGCCGCGGTCGGCGCAGACATCTCGTGCTCCCGCGTCCGGGCCGGGCCCGCGATCGGCGTCGCCGCGAGCCGTGAAACGAATCGGCCGCCCCCGGGACAGCCGACGCATGAGCGATCCCCGCAGCGAGGCCGCCGCCCGTCTGGGCGGCGCCCACGAGGTCCGCGTGCTGGAGCCCTCCCCGCCCGCCGTCGCCGAGCCGCCGTGGTTCGCCGACGACCCGGCCGCGCGCGGCGCGCCGCCGCCCGGCCGCCGCGTCGTGTCGCCGCTGCCCACGGGCGACGTGCTGTGGGACGACCTCGCCGCCGCCGACCCCGCGCTCGGCGACTGGTGCGCCGAGCGCTGGCTGGGCGCCTACCGCCGGCTCGGGCCGCTGCCCGCCGCGTACGCGGCGACGCGCGACGCGCTGCACGAGGTCGCCGAGCGAACCGTCTCCCCCGCCCGCGAGCGCGCCAACGGCAAGATCGGCCTGCGCTGGACGCGCGGAGGCTTCGGCACGCCCTTCTTCGGCGACGACGAGCAGGTGCGCGTGGACGGTCCCGCGCTCGTCCGCGCGGGCCCCGGCGGCGAGGAGCGCGAGCCGCTGGACGCCGACGCGCCGTCGGTCGCCGCGCTCGCCGACGTCTTCGGCTTCGCGACGAACGTCCTGGAGACGCTGCGCTGCGAGCTTCCCGCCGCCGCCCGCGCCGGGCGCGTGCAGCTGTGGCCCGAGCACTTCGACGTCGGCCTCGACCTCGTGTCGGCCTCCGGCGAGGAGCTCGTCGCGGGCATGTCGCCGGGCGACGAGCACCATGCCGAGCCCTACGTCTACGTCGTCGGCGGGCAGCTCGTCGTGCTCGAGTACCCGGCGCTGCTGGCCGCCGACGACCAGCGCGCGGCGGCGCTCGCGTTCCTGCGCGCGAACGTCTAGCCGGCGGCGGCGCTCGTCGCCCGGCGCACGGCGTCGCGCAGCTGCTCGGGCTTGGCGGCCTTCGCGATCCAGCCGTCCGCACCGAGTCGCTCGGCCTCCTTCTCGAGGCTGAACGGCGGCAGGTTCGAGATGAGGACGATGGCCGTCTGCGGCGAGCGCTCCCGGATCGTGGCGACGAGCGCGGCGGGGTCCGGCACGTCCGGCAGCACGAGGTCGAGCAGGATGACGTCGGCCGGGCTGCCCGCGAGGTTCTGCAGCGCCTCCTCGCCGGTGCTGGCGGCGGACACGACCTCGATGTCGCCCTCCTCCTGGAGGACCTGGCGCAGGAAGAACTTGACCGCGCGAGCGTCGTCGCACACCGCCACGCGGATCGTGCTCTCCATCGGCCGCAGGCTAGCGGTTTCGCCGCTTTGCGGTAGATCCGGCCCGCGCCGGCGGGCGTTGCGCACCGCCGCCGTCAGCGGGCGAGCCCGCGAGCACGCAGGAACGTCCTGGCGACGGCGGCGGGCGGGCGGCCCGTGAGGTCGACGGCGGCGTTCATCTCCCGCATCGCCGTCGTCGTGAGCGACCGTGTGACCGCGTCGATCGCGCCGCGCAGGCCGGGTCCGTGGGCGGCCAGCGTCTCGTCGTTGACGATCGGCGCGACGTGGCCCGAGGCGAACAGGCGGCGCGGGTCGCCGAGCACGACGTAGTTCTCGCCCGCGAGCTGACCCTCGGTCGTGAACACGAGGGCGACGTCGACGTCGCCGCTGTCGAGCGCGGGGTAGCGCCCGCCGGCGTCGACGGCCGTGACCTTCACGTCGCGCAGGCCGTAGCGGTCGGCGAGGCCGGTGAGCCCCTCGTAGCGGGTGCGGAACTCCGGCAGCGCCGCGATGCGCACCGTTCCCGGCAGGCGGCGCAGGTCGGCGATCGTTCGCAGCCGGTGGCGCTCTGCGAACTCCGGCTTGACGCCGAGCGCGTTGGCGTCCGAGAACGGGGTCTGGGCGAGGACGGCGAACCCCGCCTTGCGCTCGTAGGCGCGCGCGGCGCGCAGGGCCGCCGCGGGACTGCTCGGGCGCGACGTGTCGCCGGCGATCTCCGACAGCAGGACGCCCACGTACTCGGGGTACATGTCGATGACGCCGCGCCGCAGCACGCGATGGATGATCTCCGTGCTGCCGACGGCGCGCTTGAGCTCGACCTCGTAGCCCCTCGCCTCGAGCGCCTGGCGGTACAGCTCGCCGAGGATCGCCTGCTCGGTGAAGTTCTTGACGCCGATGCGGATCGGCGGGCCGGCGTGCTTGGAGCCGGTCGAGGTCGTCGTCGTCGCCGTCGCCGCCGTGCGGTCACCCTGCCCGCAGCCCGCGAGCGCGCCGGCGAGCACGATCAAGAGGCCGAGGAGCGCGCGTCGCATGCGCTCAGGCCCTCGCCCGGACCGGGGTCCGCTCGGCGCCGGCGCGGTCGGTCGCCGGCAGGGTGAACCGGAAGTCGCTGCCCTCGCCCGGCGCGCTCGCGACCCAGATGCGCCCGCCGAGCTGGTCGACGATCCGCGCGCAGACCGCGAGGCCGATGCCCGTGCCGGGGTAGTCCTCCTCGCCGTGCAGGCGCTGGAAGGGCTCGAAGATCCGCTCGGCGTGGGCGGGGTCCATGCCGATCCCGTTGTCGCGGATCGAGAAGCGCCAGTCGTCGGCCTCACGCTCGGCCTCGATCGACACGCGGGGCGGCTCGTCGCCGGCGAACTTCAGCGCGTTGCCGACGAGGTTCTGGAAGACGCGCGCCAGGCTCGCCCGGTCGGCGCGCACGACGGGCAGGTCGCCCACGACGACCCGCGCGCCGCGCTCCTCGATGTCGCCGGCGAGCGCCTCGAGCGCCTGCTCGACGACGGCACCGGCCGACAGCTCCTCGAGGTCGACGTCGCCGCGCCCGGCGCGCGAGTACTCCAGCAGGTCGCGGATGAGCGCCCGCGCCTGCTGCGTGGCGCCGCGGATGCCCTCGACGAGCTCGAGATCCTCCTCGTCGTGGCCGTCGCGGCGGCGCTCGAGCAGCTCCGCGTACATCGAGATCGTCGTCAGCGGCGCCTGCAGGTCGTGCGACGTCACCGAGGCGAACTGCTCGAGCTCGGCGTTGGAGCGCGTCAGCTCGGTGTTGGAGCGCTCGAGCTCGACGCGGCCGCGCTCCAGGGAGTCGGCCATGGTGTTGAACCCGCGTGCCAGGTCGCCGAGCTCGTCGTCGCGATCGTCGGGCACGCGCGTCGTGAGGTCGCCGGCCGCGAGCCGGCCGGTCGCCTCCGCGACGGTGCCGACGGGCCGCAGGACGGCGCGGCGCAGGTACAGGGTGATGCCGGCAGCGAGCACGAGCACGAGCAGCAGGCCGCCGACGCCGAAGCGCATCGCGCGCGCCGAGCGCTGCTCTGCGCTGCGCTCGCGGGCTCGCACGACCGCGCGCTCGCTTGCCGAGAGGCGATCGAACTCCCGGCGGATCGCGGTCAGCCGGTTGCGCCCGCCGTCGGTCTCGATCTGGTTGCGGGCCTGCCCGAAGCCCTCCTCGGCGGCGATCTCCATGAGCGTCGTCGCCCAGATCTGGTGGTAGTCCCTGATCTTGCGGCCGATCGACAGCACGTCGCGGCGCTGGGCCGGGTCCTCGGACACGAGGCGCGTCAGCTCGCGCGTCACCGCCGGGTAGCCGGCTAGCGCCTTGCGCACGCTCTCGAGGTAGCGCGGGTTGCGGGTCGCGACGTAGCTGTTGAGCCCGCTCTCGATCGACAGCAGGGAGTTCTCGAGCTGGTTGGCGAGGACGAGCGCCTGCTGGGACTCGAACGCCGTCCGCGCCGCGTCGCGCTGGCCGGTCACCGCGACGATGAGCACGACGAGCGCGGCTCCGAGCAGGAGCGCCGCCGCGGCGCTGAGCGCGACGACCTTCGTCGTGATCTGAGTCCTGATGCTCCGTCGCAGCACGCGCCCCCCTGCCTACCCCCGTGAGGTGCGCGAACTGTACAGCGGCCCGGGTGCGCCCTCACCCTCCATGCGGACGCCGCCGACCGGTTCGACGTTGAGCCGCACGGCGCCGGCGCCGACAATGGCCCGGTGGCGACCAGGGTGCTCATCGTCGACGACCACTCCGCGTTCCGCGCGCTGGCCGGGCGGCTGCTGCGGACCGACGGCTACGACGTCGTCGGCGAGGCGCGCGACGGGCGGAGCGGGCTCGACGCCGCGGCCGCGCTCCGGCCCGACGTCGTGCTGCTCGACGTGCGGCTGCCCGACATGGACGGCTTCGAGGTGGCCCGGCGGCTCGCCGACGGCGGCTGCACGGCGGCCGTCGTGCTGACGTCGAGCTCGGAGGACCCGCTGTTCGCCGACCGCGCGGTGAGCGCCGGCGCCCGCGGCTTCGTCGCCAAGCACGACCTCGACGGCGCGGCGCTCGATCGGCTCCTCGCCTGACCTGTCGGGGCGCGCCGTCAGGCCTCGCGGCGCGGCGCCGAGCGATCGGCGAGCACCGAGGCCGCGATCACCCCGCCGACCGCGCCGAACAGGTGCGCCTGCCAGGAGATGCGCTCCTGCGGCAGCAGGCCCTGCAGCAGGCCGATGCCCCAGACCACGACGACCACGGCTCCGACCGCGAGCTCGACGAGGCGCCGGCTCAGCAGGCCGCGGGTGACGAGGTAGGCGGCATAGCCGAAGACGACGCCGCTGGCGCCGAGGTGGATCGAGTTCGACGAGGCGATGAGCCAGGTGCCCAGTCCGCTGACGGCCGCCACGATGAGCGTCACGAGCGCAACGCGCGTCAGGCCGCCGAGCGCGATCGCGGCGCCCATGAGCGCGAACGGCACGCTGTTGGAGAGCAGGTGGCCGAAGCCCACGTGCAGGAACGGAGCGGCGAGGATCTCCCCCAGCCCGTCGACGTCGCGCGGATGGATGCCGTAGCGGTCCAGGTCGGCGAGCCCGATCTGGTCGATCGTCTCGGTGACGAACATGAGCCCGACCATCGCCGCGACGAGCAGCAGCCCGTTCGCGCGGTCGGATCCCAGGCGGTCGGCCATGCACGACACGCTACCGGCGCGTAGCGTCCGGCCCGCCGATGGCCGATCTGCAGCACACCGATCCGCGCGGTGCCGCCTGGGAGCGGCGGCTGCGCGCGCCCGTGCTCGCGGCGGCGTTCGCCGTGCTGGCGCTGCTCGCGCTGAGCCTGACGCACCCGCACGGCGCGCTCGCGACCGTCGAGACGCTCACGCACTGGACGATCTGGATCGTCTTCACCGTCGAGGTCGCCGTCATGCTCACGGTCGTGCGCGATCGACGCGCGTGGGTCGACGGCCACCGCTTCGAGCTGCTCGTCGTCGTGCTGTCCTCGCCGCTCGTGCCGCTCGCGCTCGCGGTCGCCCCCGCCCTGCGGCTGCTCGTCGTAGCGAAGGCCTTCAAGGCCTTCAAGCTCGCCAAGGCGATCAAGCTGGCGAAGCTCGGCAAGAGCGTGCGCATCGTTCGTCGCCGGCTCGCGCCGGGTGCGGCGGCGTCGATCGCCGTCGGCGTCCTGGCCCTCGCGCTCGCCGCGGTGACGGTCGCCTACATGCTCACGGGCGAGTCGGCGTTCGAGGGCGCCGAGCGGACGGTCGCGCTCGTCGTCGCGGGCCTCCTGGCGACGTTCGGCGTCGACCGCCTGCGCCGGCGCGCCGCGAGGGCGCCGGCCGGCGCCGGGGAGAGCGGCTGAGCCCACCCCGGACGGCCGGCGCCCGGCGCGGCGGTCGCGTGCCCGGCGGCCGCGCCGCCGCCGGATCGGCGGATCCTGACCGGGAGGCTAGAACCGCCGCACGCGCTCGCAGTTGCGGGCGACGCGGTCGAAGCGGTCGGCCGTGACGCTGTCGCGGCCCGTGCCGCAGTCGATCGTGTCGCGCGCGCCGTCGCGGGCGCTGATCGTGTCGTTGCCCGTGTTGCCGTGCAGGACGTCGCGGCCCGGCCCACCGCTGATCCTGTCGTGGCCGCTACCGCCGCTGACGCGATCGTTGCCGCTGCCGCCGCTGAGCCGGTCGCTGCTGGATCCGCCGATGAGGCGGTCGTCGCCGCTGGACCCGGTCAGCCGGTCGACACCGGGCCCGCCGATGAGCAGGTCGCGACCCGGCCCGCCGTCGACGCGGTCGTTGCCCGTCGAGCCGTCGAGGCGATCGTCGCCGCTCTGGCCGGCCAGGTCGTCGTCGCCGGGCCCGCCGTGCAGCCGGTCGTCGCCCGACCCGCCGCGCAGGCGGTCGCGGCCCGCGTCGCCGCCGATGCGGTCGCGGCCGCTGCCGCCCACGACGAGGTCGCGGCCGCGCCCTCCGTTGGCCCGGTCGTCACCTGCGCCGAGGTCGATGCAGTCGTCGCCCGCGAGCCCCTTGACGACGTCGTCGCCGGCCAGCGCGAAGATGCGGTCGGCCTTCGCCGTGCCGCCGATCGTGTCCTTGCCCGGCGTGCCGTTGATGACGTTGACGCTCGTCGACGGGCAGCGCGTGAAGCGCGGCACGACGGGAGCGGGCGGCGGCGGCGGCTTCACGGTCGTGATCGGCGCCGGCAGGACGGGCGGCGGGGGCGGTGGTGGCGGCGGCGGGACGGGCACGTTCGAGAGGAAGAAGAACGCGCGCCCCTGGTCCTGGTTGGCGCCGACGTCCTGGAACGGCGCGGCCGCGACGTAATCGGGCTCGCCGTCGCCGTTGAGGTCGCCGGGCGCCCGCGAGCTCCACCCGAGCGCGCTGCCGTTGTTGCCCGTGACGTTCGGCTGCACCTCCGACGGCGGCAGGCCGAGCGTCTTGAGCAGGGAGCCGTCGCGGCCGTCGAAGACGTACGTCTCCGTGTTGATCCCCTGCAGTCCGCTCAGGTAGACGTCGGGATGGCCGTCGCGGTTGTAGTCGGTGCGGCTCGCCGCCCAGCCGAACGCCTCGGACGACTGGGGCGTCGGGTCGCGGAGCTCGAAGAGCTCGACGCCGGCCCCCGTCGCGACCGAGCGGGCCCCGTCGAAGACCCAGCCGCGCCCGGCGCTGGGCTGGCCGCTGAAGCCGTCCTGGTTGAACCCGGTGACGTAGATGTCGGCGGCGCCGTCGCCGTTGAGGTCGCCGGGCGTGTTCGGAGCGGTGTCCTGCAGGCCCCAGAAGGCGTTGCTGTCGGGCTGGGGCTGGTCGATCCGCGAGAGCACGGCGCCCGTCGCGCCGCTGAAGACGTACACGCGGCCGAACCAGTCGGGCGCGGTGATGGTCGGGCGCCGCAGCGAGTACGCGGCGACGACCTGGTCGGCCACGCCGTCGCGATCGACGTCGCCGGGGCTGTGGGCGTTGCTGAGGTTGCCGCAGCGCGACGACGAGCTCGTCGTCGAGCAGGCCGCCTCCTGGCGGTCGGCCGCGGGGATGCGCAGCGTGCGCACGAGGGCCCCCGTCACCGCGTTGAAGATGAACGCCTCGCCCTCGTTCTTGCGGCAGTCGGCGGCGATCGGCACGGCGAAGCCGCATCCGGCGGGCACGTCGTTGGCGGGCGCGCCGATGATGAGGTCGTGCTTGCCGTCGCCCGTCACGTCGCCGGCATCTCCGAGGCGCGCGCCGAACGTGGCGAAGACGCCCTCGTCGGCCTGCGGGTTGGGGTTGTCGATCGTGCGCAGCAGCCGCCCGGTCGCGCCGCTGAACATGTACGCCACGCCCTGCGCCTCGTTGCAGCCGTTGGGCTCGGGCGCGCCGCAGCCGGGCCCGCTGCCGGTGTAGACGTCCTTGTAGGGCGCGCCGACGGCGATGTCGTCCTTGCCGTCGCCGCTGACGTCGGGCAGGACCGCCATGTTGAAGCCGAACTGCGCGCCGGTCTGAAGCTCGGGCGGGTTGAGCTGGTAGACGAGCTTGCGGGTCGCGCCGTCGAAGAGGAAGACGACCCCGGCGTCCACCTTGCCCGCGACGTCGACCTTGTAGCCCGAGGCGAAGATGTCGCGCACGCCGTCGCCCGTGAGGTCGGCGGCGTCCATGAGCCGCTCGGGGAACCGGTTGCCGCCGTTGCTCGCCGGCAGGGCGAACGGCTGCGGCTCGGGGCTGTCGAGCGCCAGCAGGTCGAACAGCGTGTCGGGCAGCGCCGCTCCGGCGGGCGAGGGCGAGAACGCCGACAGCAGCATCGCCGCGGCCGATAGCGCGCCGAGTCCCAGCCGCCCACGCCGCCGGCACCTCGGCCCGCCGGCTCCACCTGCGCCCTGTCCGTCAGACCGCTTGCGCCACACGCCGCACCACCTTCAACTCGTTCGACGATTCCCCCCGGCTGCGACGCGGACACGAGCCTGCGCGCCCATCCCTCCGGGCGATCGCAAGCCTGCATCGGTGGCGCGCCGCGCGCAATCGGTAGCCGGTACTGATTTTTGTCCCTAGGCGCAGTCCTCACGGCGCGCCCTATGTGATTTGGACACTTACGAACCGCGGCTGGCTCACCTACGTTGGCCGTCGCCGGGCGATCGAGGTGAGCGCGCGACTCGCCGCGGTCATGACGTGGGACAGCGAGACGTACAGGGTGAGACGGGTGTCGCCAGCCGGGAGCACCGGTCGCGCTCGCGCTCGCCCGGTCCGCTCATCGGGCGCGACGTCGAGCTCGCCGAGCTCGCGAGCGCCCTGACGGCGCGTCCGGCGCTCGTCCTCGTCACCGGTGAGGCCGGCGTCGGCAAGAGCGCGCTCGTCGCGCGGACGCTCGCGGCCCCGCCGCTGCGCTCGGCGACCGTGCTGAGCGGCGCCTGCCACCGCCTGCGCGAGCCCTTCCCGCTCGGTCCGGTGCTCGAGGCGCTGTGCGGGCTCCGCGCGCACGCGCCGCCGGTCGCGCTGAGCCCGGTCGCGGGAGCGCTGGCCCCGCTGCTGCCCGAGCTCGCCGACGTGCTGCCGCCTCCGCCCTCCCCGCTCGGCGACCCCCGCGCCGAGCGCCACCGGATCTTCCGGGCGCTGCGCGAGCTGCTGTCCGCGTACGGGCCGCTCGTCTGCGTCCTCGAGGACCTGCACTGGGCCGACGAGAGCACGCTCGAGTTCCTCGAGTTCCTCGCTCGCGACCAGCCGACCGGGCTCGCGCTCATGCTCACGCACCGCTCGGCGCAGCTGCCGTCGCCGTCCTCGCTGCCCGCGTTCACGGCGAGCCTGCGCACACGCGCCCGGCCGGCCACGATCGAGCTCGACCCGCTGTCGGTCCCGCAGGTCGCCGAGCTCGCCTGCGCGCTGCTGGGCACCCACGCGATCTCCGAGGAGCTCGCCGCGCATCTGCACGCGCAGACGGCGGGCCTGCCGTTCGCCCTCGAGGAGGTCGTGCGCCTGCACCGCGGGCAGCTCGAGCTCGTCGACGGCTGGCGGACGGTCGAGGAGCTCGAGAGCCTCGGCGTCCCCCCCGCGGTGCGCCAGTCGCTGCGCGAGCGGATGGGCGAGCTGTCCGACGACGCCTGGCTGGTGACGCGTGCGGCCGCGGTGCTCGCGACGCCGGTCGACGAGGACCTCGTCGCCCAGGTCGCCGGGCTTGCCGTCCCGCAGGCGATCAGGGCGCTGGGCACGGCGCTGGCGGCCGCGGTCCTCGAGGAGCGCGACGATGGGCGCTTCTGCTTCCTGCACGCGCTCGCCGCACAGGCGGTCTACGACGAGATCCCGGGGCCGGAGCGGCGCTGGCTGCACCGCCGGGCCGCGGAGGCGCTGCAGTCGGGACCCGAGCCCCCCGCGCTCGCCCAGCTCGCCCATCACTTCAAGGAGGCCGGCCTCGTGGCCGAGTGGACGCGCTACGCCGAGCAGGCCGCCGACGCCGCCGGCGCGATCGGCGACGACCGGTCGGCGGCCCGGCTGCTCGAGCAGGCGCTCGGCGCCGAGGGGCTCGAGCGCGAGGCGATGCTGCGGATCGCGGTCAAGCTCGGCACGTCGGCGCTGTACAGCGCCACGCCGGACCGCGCCCTCGCGCTGCTCGAGCGCATCCGCGACGACGAGCCGATGGACGCCGGCACGCGCGGCGAGCTGCGCTACCGGGTCGCCCGGCTGCGCTACCAGACGGGCGACACCGGGCACTGGCGGCGCGAGATGGCGCGCTCGGTCGAGGAGCTCGGCGACCAGCCGGGTCTCGCGGCCCGCGCGATGATGACGCTCGCATCGCCGGTCGTCGGGCAGGGACCGGTCGAGCACGACCTCGCGTGGCTGCGGCGGATGGTGAAGACCGCCGCCCGCGTCGACGACCCGCCGCTGCGGATCGCCGTCGCCGGCCAGCGCGCTGCGACGCTGCTGTCCGTCGGCGATCCCGAGGGCTGGGCCGCCGCCGAGGAGATCCCGCGCGACGGGACGACCGTCGCCGAGCGCATCGCGGTGCTGCACGCCTGCCACGCCGTCGCCGCGACCGCGATCGGGCCCGGGCACTTCGCGCGCGCCGCGGACTTCCTCGACGAGGTCGAGCGCCTGCTCGACGACCTCCCCCACGTCTCCTGGATGCCCTGGCTGGAGAGCGCGCGCGCGGCGCTGGACTGGCGCACCGGCCGCTGGGAGGACCTCGGGCCGCGGCTGCTCGAGCTGACCGAGCGCGGCACCGGGGGCCCGGGCCTGGCGACCGGCAACGAGATCCACCTCGCGCCGCTGCTGCTCGCGCGCGGGCGCATCCGCGACGCCGAGCATCGCTTCCGGGCGATCCTCGAGCGCGCGGTCGCGCGCGGCTGGATGGGATCGCGCATCGCGGCGGCCTCGGGCCTGGCGCGGATCCTGCTCGCGCGCGGCGACGCGGCGGGGGCCCTCCGCGCGGCCGCGAGCGGCCTGGAGGTGCTCGTGCGCAAGCGGATCTGGATCTGGGGACGCGAGCTCGTCCCCGTCGCCGTCGCGGCGCTGCTCGCGCGCGGCGACCGGGGCGGCGCGGCGGCGCTCGCGGCACGCTTCGCGGCCGGCGTCGCGGGCCGCGACGCGCCCCCGGCGCGGGCCGCGGCGCGGCTGTGCGACGCGCTGCTCGCCGAGGCCGACGGCCGCCATGCCGACGGCGCCCGCCACTACGCGGCCGCGGAGCGCATCTCGCGCCGACTGCCGGCTCCCTACGAGGCGGCGATGGCGCGGGCGGGGCGCGGCCGCTGCCTGCTCTCGGCCGGCGACGGCGCCGGGGTCGTCGCGCTGCAGGGAGCTCTGCTCGCCTTCGAGGAGCTCGGGGCGGGCTGGGACGCGACGCAGGTCCGCGCCGAGTTCCGCACCCACGACGTGCCGCCGCCCGCCCGGCGCCGGGGCGGCCGGCGGCCCTACGGCGACGAGCTGTCCCCGCGCGAGGCGGAGGTCGCGCAGCTCGCCGGGGCCGGGCGCAAGAACCGCGAGATCGCCGAGGAGCTGTTCATCTCGCAGCGCACCGTGGAGACGCACGTCGCCGCGGCGCTGCGCAAGCTCGGCGCGCCCTCGCGCGACGTGCTGGCCGAGGCGCTGGCGGTGCGTGCGGACGAGCGGTCGGTGGCTGTGATCAAAAACCCGTAGCCGCTACGGATTGATCGCACGGCACGCGGCCAGCAAGCTCCCGTCAGGCTGCGGGGGCCGGGCCGCAACGACGACGAAGGAGTGCTGGCATGGAACGTGTTCGTCTCATGGGCTGGTGCCGGAGCTGCGTGACCGGCATGCACATGCCCGCCTTCGCGGCGCAGGAGGCCGGTCTGTTCGCCGAGCAGGGCATCGAGGTCCAGTTCGTCGGCTGCGCCCGCGCGGCCGACTACTCGCTCGCCGGCTTCACGACGCGCCCGAAGGCGATCGCGGAGGGCTACGCCGACTTCGCCATCAGCGGCGTGGCCTACCTGCTCGCCGCCCAGACCGACCTGCGTGGCCGCCTGCCGGTCCGCTTCGCCGCCGTGTCGCACCAGCGCAACCCGATCACGGCGGTCGTGCGCGCCGATTCCGGCCTCGAGCGGCCGTCGGACCTGCCCGGCCGGCGCGCCGCGCGCTGGAGCATGCCGTGGTTCACCGACGAGTACGCCGGCGCGCTCGCCCACATGGGCCTCGGCGCGCCGCAGATCGTCGACCTGTCCGAGAACATCGACGAGGCGCTCGCGTCCGGCGAGATCGACGTCATGCCGACGTGGATGGAGATGACGACCTACCACCGCAAGCCCGGCTTCGCGGTGCGCACGATCCCCCTCGACGTCGACGTGTACTCGACGGGGCTGATCGCCGCCGACCGCCTCCCGCTCGACCTCGTGACGCGCTTTCGCGACGCGTGGATCACCGGCTACGAGCTCTTCAGGGAGGACCGCTCGGTCGGCGTCGAGCGCTTCCTGCACGTGTACCCGGACGTCGACGAGGCGCACATCCACCGCAACTGGGCCCTGCACGAGCCCTACGTCTTCGACCGCGTGCCGGCCGGCTCGATGGACGCCGGCCGCTGGCGCACGACGATCGAGTACACGGCCGCGACGCACGGCCTCTCCATCGTCGACGGCGAGCGCTTCTACCGGCCCGAGCTGCTGACCCCGGCGCTTGCCCACGCGGCCGCGTAGCCGGGCCGATCGCTTCCACTCCGGTGGCGCGGCGCCCATGACGGACGAGCCGTCGCACTGCGATCCATGGCTGCTCACGGGCTGGCTGCTGCTCCTGCTCGAGGACGGCGCCTGCCACGGCTACGAGCTGCGCCGGCGCATCGCGGCCCACCGCGTCGACGCCGACCGCTCGATCGTCTACCGCATGCTGCGCCGCCTCGAGCGCGACGGCTGCGTCGAGTCGGGCTGGACGGAGTCGGTCTCGGGACCCCGCCGCCGGCTGTACCGGCTCACCCCGCGCGGTCGTCTGCGGCTCGAGGAGACCGAGCGCCGGATCGAAGCGGTCCGCAACGTCCAGGAGGAGTTCATGCGCGCCCGCGAGCGGGCCGGCGGCCGGGCGAGCCCGGTCGCCGGGTGACGCCCGCGGGCGGGCCGGCGGTGGGGTGAGCCCGGGCCGCTCTGGTGTACGCGGGGCGGGCGGGCGGGCCGGCGGTGGGGTGAGCGCGGCCGCTCTGGTGCCCCGCGCACGGGCGGACCCGGACAGGTTCCCCGGACATGCTGGAGTGGCATCCGTCCACAGACGGACCGTTCCTATGTCACAGATGCATGCCATACGTGAATCTGTGACACCGCGACGCCCGCGCCGCCCACCGGTGGCGATGCAGCATCGTGCGCGGCTCGTCCCGCCCTGCCGCGGGCGGCGGGCGGAGCGACGAACGGGGCGCCCGTGGGGATGAGCGACAGCCCGGCACCCACGGCCACGACCCACAGCCCGGCACCCACGGCCACGACCCACAGCCCGGCACCCACGGCCACGACCCACAGCCGCGCGCCCCCGGCGGGCCGGCCGCTAGGCGGGGCCGAGGCCCGCTGCGGCCAGCGCCTCCTCGACCGTCGGGTAGCTCACCATCTCGGTGATCCGGCCGTCGCGGACGGTGACGAGCTCGCCGTGAGGCGGCGGGGCGGCCTGCGACCCGGCGGGCAGCCGTCTCTGGAGGAGGACCACGACGCGCTCGCCCGCGTCGCGCACGTCGAGCAGGTCGGCGGTCGCCCCCGCTGCGAGGAGGCCTCGCACGGCCGCCTCCACGTCCCGCCGGCTGTGGCAGGCCCCGTCGGCGCCCGGGTCGCCCGCGCCGTACCAGCGGACCTGCGGGTCGAGCCTCCGCGCGGCTGCATCGACGTCGCCGCGGGCGAAGGCCTCCCAGGCGCGACGGACCACGTCGACGTCGGAGGAGGCCATGTGACCGAGTGTCTCAGGCAGCACGACGCCGCGCGGCGCTCGCGCCGCAGCCGCGCGGACGAGGCCCGCCCGAGCCCGATCGCGAACCGAACGCGCCACGGCCATCGCACCCCCACGACCCGACCCACCCCGGCCCGACCGGGCGGCGGGTCCTGCGGACCCGCCCGCCTCCCCTACTTGATCTGGTCGTAGACGCTGAAGAGCGGCAGGTACATCGAGATGACGATGAAGCCCACGATGCCGCCGACGAAGACGATCATGACCGGCTCGAGGATCGAGGTCAGGGCCTTGACCGACGCGGCCACCTGGTCCTCGTAGAAGTCGCCGATCTTCGAGAGCATCGTCGTCAGCGCGCCGGTCTCCTCGCCGACCTTGACCATGTGGCCGACCATCGAGGGGAACGCCGGGGAGTCCATGAGCGGCTGGGCGATCGTGCCGCCCGCCTTGACGCTCTTCGTGACCTCGGCCATCGCCTCCTCGACGACGATGTTGCCCGCCGTCTGCGACGTGATGTCGATCGCCTGCAGCAGCGGCACGCCGGCGCCCATGAGGGCCGAGAAGGTCCGCGACCAGCGGGCGAGCGCGACCTTGTGGAAGATGTCGCCGATCTTGAACGGGATGCGCAGCAGGAAGCGCTGCCACAGCGCGCGCCCCCGCGGCGTCTTCTTGAACTTCACGAAGCCGAGGACGATCGCGACGGTGCCGGCGATGAGCAGGTACCAGCGGCCGGTCACGAGGTCGGAGATCCCCATGACGAAGCGCGTCATCGCGGGCATCTCGGCGTCGCCGCCGATCTCCTCGAAGACGCCGGCGAAGACCGGCACGATGAAGGCGACCATGCCGAGCATGACGATCATCGCGAAGCTCAGGATGACGATCGGGTAGGCCATCGCCGACTTGACCTGGCGGCGCAGCGACTCCTCGTTCTCGAGCTGGTCGGAGATCCGCAGCAGCGACTCCTCGAGCACGCCGCCCGTCTCGCCCGCGCGCGTCATCGCGACGTAGAGCGGGTTGAAGGTCTTGGGGTGGCGCTCGAGCGCGTCGGACAGCGGCAGGCCCGCCTCGACGTCCTTGCGCACCGCGACGATCTGCTCGGTGAGCCTCTTGTTCTCGGTCTGCGCCTCCAGGACGTAGAGCGCGCGCAGGATCGTCATGCCGCTGGAGACCATCGTCGCCAGCTGGCGGGTCAGGATCGCGAGGTCGCCGAGCTTGATCCGGTTGGCCCAGGGAAGCTGGATCTCCTTGGCCTGGCGCTTGTCGGCGATGTCGACGACGATCAGGCCCTTCTTCTTGAGCTGATCGGCGACGGACTGCTTGGACTCGGCCTCGACCTCGCCCTTGGCCTGCCGGCCGGTCAGGTCGACCGCCTTGAAGACGTAGGTGCTCATCTACATGGGCGCGAAGGAGGCGGCGCCGAGCAGGCGGCGCAGCTCCTCCGGGGTCGAGGAACGCGACTCTGCGACCTTCTGGGTGATCTTCCCGGCGCGCACGAGCGTCGCCAGCGCGGTGTCCATCGTCTGCATGCCGAGGCTGCCTCCTGTCTGCAATGAGGAGTAGATCTGGTGCGTCTTGCCTTCGCGGATGAGGTTGCGGATCGCCGGCGTCGCGAGCAGGACCTCGCAGGCCGCGACGCGGCCGGCGCCGTCGGCGGTCGGCAGCAGCTGCTGGGTGATGATCCCCTGCAGCGCGACGGAGAGCTGGACGCGGACCTGCTGCTGCTGGGAGGCCGGGAAGACGTCGATGATGCGGTCGATCGTCTGCGGCGTGTCCTGCGTGTGCAGCGTCGCGAAGACGAGGTGGCCGGTCTCCGCCGCGGTCAGGGCGGTGTGGATCGTCTCGAGGTCGCGCATCTCGCCGACGAGGATGACGTCGGGGTCCTGGCGCAGCGCCCCCTTCAGGCCGGCCGCGAAGGACTTCGCGTCGGAGCCGATCTCGCGCTGGTTGACGATGCACTTCTTGTGGCCGTGGAGGAACTCGATCGGATCCTCGACGGTCATGATGTGCTCTTCGCGCGACTCGTTGATCTCGTTGATCAACGCGGCCAGCGAGGTCGACTTGCCCGAGCCGGTCGGGCCGGTGACGAGCACGAAGCCGCGCGGGCGCTTGGCCAGCTCGTGCATGATCGGCGGCAGGCCGAGCTCCTCGACGGTCTTGATCGAGAACGGGATGAGCCGGAACGCGGCGCCGATCGCCGCCCGCTGGTAGTAGGCGTTGACGCGGAAGCGAGCCCGGCCGGGGATCGCGTAGGCGAAGTCCAGCTGCCAATCGGTCTCCAGCCGCTGGCGCTGGTCGTTGGTCAGGATCGAGTAGACGATCTCCCGCGTCTGCTCGGTGGTCATGACGGGGTAGTCCTCCAGCGGCTGGAGGCGTCCCCGGACCCGTACCGTCGGATGGGCCCCGGCCGTGAGATGCAGGTCGGAGGCGTTGCGCTCGATGACCTCGAGCAGTAGGTCTGCGAAGTCGAAGTTCACTCGGCTCGCTATCGGAGGCCGCGGGCCCGGACCTCCGCGCGAGGGGCGCAACCTGGACGACCGTATGATCCCTGCAACGCATGGTCGAGCCCCGGACGCGTTCCCGCCCCGACAGGAAATCCGGTCGTCAGCCCTGGCGGGTGGAGGGCGAGCGCGCCCCCGGCTCCGACGGCGGCAAGTCCCCGGACCTCCGCGACCGCGTGCCCCGGCCGCCCGGGTCACGGCGCTTCTGGCGCTTCCTGCTCATCCTGCTGGCGATCAACATCGTCCTCGGCCAGCTCATCCCCTCCAGCGAGGACCGCCGCCTGCAGGTGCCCTACACGGTCTTCCGCGACCAGGTCGCCGCCGGCAACGTCAGCGAGGTCAACGCCCGCAACGACGTCATCCAGGGCCGCTTCGAGAAGGGCGTGAAGTTCGAGAAGCAGGGCCCCGAGACGACGTTCGAGACGGTGCGCCCGACGTTCGCCCAGGACGACGAGCTGCTCAAGCTGCTGCTCGAGAAGGACGTCGAGGTCAACGCGCGCCCGATCGACGAGGGCCGCTCGTTCCTGGCGACGCTCATCATCTCCTTCGGCCCGACGCTGCTCATCGTCGGACTCATCATCTACTTCCTGCGCCGCAGCGCGGCCGCCGCCGGCGGCGGCCCGCTCGCGCTCGGGCGCTCGAAGGCCAAGCGCTACGACTCCAGCGACCAGCGCGTCACGTTCGAGGACGTCGCCGGCATCGACGAGGTCGAGGACGAGCTCAAGGAGATCGTCGACTTCCTCAAGCGCCCGGAGCGCTACCGCAAGCTCGGCGCGACGTTCCCCAAGGGCGTGCTGCTCTCCGGGCCGCCGGGCACCGGCAAGACGCTGCTCGCGCGCGCCGTCGCCGGCGAGGCCGACGTGCCGTTCTTCTCGCTCAGCGCGTCGGAGTTCGTCGAGATGGTCGTCGGCGTCGGCGCGTCGCGGGTGCGCGACCTCTTCGACCAGTCCAAGAAGGCGGCGCCGTCGATCATCTTCATCGACGAGCTCGACGCGATCGGCCGCGCGCGGGGCAGCGGCGGCGGCTTCGGCGGCCACGACGAGCGCGAGCAGACGCTCAACCAGATCCTCACCGAGATGGACGGCTTCACGGGCTCGGAGGGCGTCATCGTGCTCGCCGCGACGAACCGCCCGGAGGTGCTCGACACCGCGCTGCTGCGGCCGGGGCGCTTCGATCGCCGGCTGACGGTCAACCCGCCCGACAAGGACGGCCGCGAGATGATCCTGCGCATCCACACGCGCTCGGTCCCGCTCGCCGACGACGTCCGGCTGGACCGGATCGCGGCGACGACGCCGGGCATGGTCGGCGCCGACCTGCGCAACCTCGTCAACGAGGCGGCGCTCATCGCGGCGCGCCGCGACCACGCGGAGGTCGGGACGGCCGATCTGGCCGACGCCCTGGAGCGCATCGTGCTCGGCGCCGAGCGCAGGATCACGCTGTCGGAGGAGGAGCGCGAGCGCACCGCCTACCACGAAGCCGGACACGCCGTGCTCGGCATGCTCGAGCCGGGGGCCGATCCCGTGCGCAAGGTCTCGATCGTCCCCCGCGGGCGCGCGCTGGGCGTGACGTTCCAGTCGCCCTCGGCCGACCGCTACGGCTACGACGCGCGCTACCTGGAGGGCCGCATCGTCGGCGCGCTCGGCGGCCGCGCGGCCGAGGAGCTCGTCTACGGCAACGTCACGACGGGCGCCGAGTCCGACCTCGAGCAGGTCACGCACATCGCCCGCCAGATGGTCGGCCGCTGGGGCATGTCCGACGTCATCGGCCTCGTCTCCGTCATCCCGCCGCCGGGCGAGGAGAACAGCCGCCCGTCGCCGAGCTCGGACGCCACGCGCGAGCTCGTCGACAGCGAGGTGCGGCGCATCGTCGAGGCCTGCTACGAGCGCGCCCGCAGCGCGCTGGCCGACAACCGCGACCGCCTCGAGACGCTGGCGCGGGCGCTGCTCGAGCAGGAAACGCTCGACCAGGACGACGCCTACCGCGCCGCCGGCTTCGAGCCCGGGGCGGCGCCCGGCGACGCCCCGCCCCGCGAGGACCCCGCCGGGCTGCCCGCGGGCGGCGGAGCCGACGATGGGTGAGGTCGAGCTCGAGGCCGCGGCGGCCCTGTACGCCGGCGCGCAGCTCGAGCGGCTCGGCCCGTTCGCCCTCGCCGACCGCGTCGTCGAGCTGTGGCTGCGCGGCGGGCTGGCCGGCGCGCCGCGCGACGCCTCCGGCCCGCTGGACCGCTTCTGGCTGCACCGCGCCGAGCGCGTCGCCGACGAGCGCCGCCAGGAGATCCACGCGCGCGTCTTCGACGAGCGCTTCGACGAGCTGTGGGCGGCCCTGCTCACGGAGCTGACGACGTCCGGCGCCGGCGCCGGCGCGCGCGCCGAGGACCTCCGCGCCCACCTCGCGGCGCGCGTCGACGAGCGCGTCGTCGCGCTGACGCCCACCCTGCACTCCCAGCTCGGCGAGGCGCTGGAGGTGCTCGACGAGCCCGACATCCGCGAGCCCTACGGGGCGCGCGACGTCTGGCAGCTCGTGGAGAACCTCGCCCGGCTCGAGCTCGGCACGGCGGTCGACGTGCACCGCGTGCAGACGCTCGCGGCGTCGGGCTCGTTCATCCTCGGCTGGCTGGCGGGCGAGGACGCCGACGTGCGCGACGAGGTCGCCGGCGCCGCCGCGTCGTGGCTGGCTGCGGCGGGCTGACGGCCGCGCCCGCGCGGCGCTCAGGTCTCGACGGCGGCCGCGGGCTGACGGCCCGCGCCCGCGCGGCGCTCAGGTCTCGACGGCGACCGCGCCGGTGCCCGTCACGCGCGTGACCTCGGCGATCGACGTCAGGCCGTTGCGGACCTTCTCGATGCCGTCGTCGCGCAGCAGGCGCATCCCCTGGCGCAGCGCGACCTCGGCGATCTCGGGCGCCGGCGCGCGGGCGAGCGCGAGCTTGCGGATCTCGTCGCTGACGGTCATGACCTCGTAGAGCCCGACGCGCCCCTTGTAGCCGGAGTGGTTGCAGCGCGGGCAGCCCGTCGCGCCGTAGGCCTCCATGTCGAACTGGCTGCGGATCCCGTTGGCGCGCAGCGTCTCGGCCGTGATGATCTGGCGCTCCTTGCAGTGCTGGCAGAGCTTGCGCGCCAGGCGCTGGGCGACGACGCAGTCGATCGCCGAGGAGACGAGGAACGGCTCGATCCCCATCTCGATGAGCCGCGCGATCGCGCTCGCCGCGTCGTTGGTGTGCAGCGTCGAGAGCACGAGATGGCCGGTCAGCGCGGATTCGACGGCGATCTGCGCGGTCTCGCGGTCGCGGATCTCGCCGACCATGATGATGTCCGGGTCGGCGCGCATCATCGAGCGCAGGCCGGTGTGGAAGTGCAGCCCCGCCTTCGTGTTGACCTGCACCTGCGTGATGCCGTCGAGCTGGTATTCGACGGGGTCCTCGATCGTGATGATGTTCTTCTCGACCGTGTTCAGGCTCGAGAGCGCCGCGTAGAGCGTCGTCGACTTGCCCGAGCCGGTCGGGCCGGTGACGAGCACCGCGCCGTAGGCCTGGTGGAAGGCGCGCTCGAAGCGCTCGCGCTCGGGGGCCGCCATGCCGAGCTTGTCGAGGTCCATGACGACGTTGGTCTTGTCGAGGATGCGCATGACGACCGACTCGCCGTGGACGCTCGGCAGCGTCACGACGCGCAGGTCGATGTGGTGACCGTCGATCGTCAGGCCGACGCGGCCGTCCTGGGGCACGCGGCGCTCGGCGATGTCGAGGTCGCTCATGATCTTCACGCGGCTGATGACGCCGAGCACCATGCGGCGCTGCACGCGAGCGCTCTCGATGAGCACGCCGTCGATCCGGTAGCGGACGCGCAGCTCGGTGCCGTTGGGCTCGAGGTGGACGTCCGACGCGCCCTGCTCGACGGCCTGGGCGATGATCTGGTTGACGAGCCGGATGACCGGCGCGTCGTCGGCGGACTCGCGCAGGTCGACGACCTCCGCCGGACCCGTCTCGGCCTCGTCGGCGAGCTCCTCTGCGACGACGCGGTCCATCCGCGTCAGCCGCGAGATGAGCCCGTTGATGTCCTCGCGGCTCGTGACGGCGGGACGGATCTCCTTGCCGGTCAGCAGGGCGATGTCGTCGACGGCGAGCACGTTCGCGGGGTCGGCCATCGCGACGAGCAGCGTGCGCTCGTCGATGAACGCCACCGGCACGGCCTCGTAGCGCTTGGCCGCCGGGATCGAGATGAGGTTGGCCGCCGTCATGTCGGGCTGGAAGCGGCCGAGGTCGAGATGGTCGAGGCCGTGGCGCTCGGCGACCGCGCGGGCGAGCCCGTCGGGCGTCAGCGCGCCGTCCTCGATGAGCAGGTCCTCGGGCAGCTTGCCGGCCCGGCGAGCCTCCTCGATGGCCGACTTGACGCGCTCGCGCTCGACGAGGCCGAGATCGACGATGACGTCGGTGAGAAAGCGCGCCGGCCCGCCCGGCTGGCGCGGCTTCGTGACCCCGGGAGGACCCTCCTCCTGGCGCGACGGCGGCTTCAGTGGGATGGGTTCGGGGAGCATGTGGCTTCGGATCCTGGGTGGCGCGCGGCTGCGCGCATCGCATCGAGCGGCGCCGCCCGGCCGGTCCACAGGGTGAAGCTCAACGCGCCCTGACGAACGAGGATCTCGAGGCCGTCGACCGTTTCGATCCCGCGCTGTGCAGCCTCTCGTATCAGCAACGTTCCGCCTGCCTTGTAGACCAGGTCCACCACGGTCGCGTACTCGCTGAGCGCATCGGCGCTGAGCGGCAGATCCTTGAACGGCGTGGACAAACGGTCGAGCCCGACGCTCGTGCAGTTCACGAGCACGTCGGCGCCGGCGGCGCCGCGCACGACGCGCGCCCCGAGCCCCTCGGCGCGTCCCGGCGTGCGGTTCCAGACCGACACCTCGGCGCCCGCGCGGCGCAACGCCCAGATCGCGGCGCGCGCGCTGCCGCCTGCGCCGAGCACGAGCGCCGAGCCGAGCGGGCGCCCGGCGAGCGCTGCGACCAGTCCGGGCGCGTCGGTGTTCTCGGCGGCGATCTCGCCGTCCCCGGCGAAGCTCAGCGTGTTCGCGGCGCCGATCTCGCGGGCGGCGTCGCTGGCGCTCGTCGCGACCGCGAGCGCCGCTTCCTTGTGCGGGATCGTGACGTTCGCGCCGCGAAAGCCCGCGCCGGGCAGGGCGCGCACGGTCTCGGCGAGGACGGCGGGCGCGACCGGCAGGAGCTGGTAGCGCTCCAGCCCGGCGGCGCGCATCATCGCCGGCGAGCGGCTGTGGCCGACCGGCCAGCCGAGCACGCCGTAGCGCGGCGGCCCCGGCGCGGTCAGCACGTCGTCGGCGACCTGCCGCCGGCCTTCGCGCGGGCGGCGTTGTAGCGCGCGACGTCCTGCTGGAACTGGGCGTCGGTCTCGGAGAACGCGTGCTCGCCGCAGGTGCCGGGCTTGACGACGAAGTAGCGGTACTTGACCTTCGCCGGCTTGGCGGCCGCCTTGATCGACGACAGGCCCGGGTTGCCGATCGGCGTCGGCGGCAGGCCGGCGCGCTTGCGCGTGTTGTACGGCGAGTCGGCCGCCAGCTCGGACTGGCGCAGGGCGCCGCTGGGCTTGTTGAGCGCGTAGCGCGTCGTGGCGTCGATGCCGAGCGGGATGCCGTCCTTGAGGCGGTTGTAGATCACCGCGGCGATGAGCGGGCGCTCGCGCGCGACCTGCGCCTCGCGCTCGACCATCGAGGCGATGATGAGCACGTCGTAGCCGGTCAGGTTCCTGCGCTTGGCGGGCGCGAGGTCGATCCCGGCGAAGTTGTCCTTGAAGGCCTGCAGCTGGCGGTCGACGAGGTCGCGCGCGGGCGCGCCGACCGCGAGCTCGTACGTCGCGGGAAACAGGAAGCCCTCCAGCGAGCGGGTGCCCCGCGGGGCGCCGTAGGCGAACGGGCTCAGGGCGCCCTTGAAGCGCTTGGACGCCTCGAGGTAGTCGCCCTCGAGGCCCGCCTTGCGGGCGATCGGGACGATCTCGCGCCGCGAGCGGCCCTCGGGGATCGTGACCTTGACCGTCGGCGCCGCCTGGCTGGTCTGGCGCTCGCTGAGCGCCGCGATCGCGTTGCCGTACGTCATGTCCTTGCGCAGCGTGTGGCGCCCGGAGCGCAGGCTGTCGCGCTTGCCCGACATCGTCGCGCGGATGCTGAACAGCAGCCCGGAGCCGACGACGCCCGCGTCGGCCAGCCGGTCGCCGATCTCGCGCGAGCTCGAGCCGGAGGGGATCGTCACCTGGACCTCGTCGCCCTCGGCGCTGCCGAACGGCTGCATGAGCATGAGCGTGCCGACGACGACGACGGCGAGCGTCGCGAGCGCGAGCAGCCCGAGCACCTGGCGTCCGGGCGAGCGGCGGCGACGGGCCGGCCCGGTGCGCTTCTCGCCCGGCGGCGTCACGATCGGGCGCCGCGCGCGGCGGATCCCGATCGGCCGCTCGGTCTCGTCGACCAGCGCGCCGGCGGGCGCGGCCGGCGGGGCGGGCGGGTCGGGCTGGATGCGGCGCAGCTCGGGCTCGCCGTTGCGGCTCGGCGCGCGCGCGGGTCGCGGCGGGGGCTCGACGACGACGTCGCGCTCGGGGCCGGAGCCTCGCGCCGCGCGCGCCGCGCCCGGCCTGCGCAGGCGGCCGCGCGCGCCGCCCGCGCCGGGGCCGGCGGGATCGGGCGCTCGCGATTGGCGTCGGGTCGGGGTGCGGTCTGCATGCTCGGGCTGCGGTGCGGGGTCGGCGGGCGGGACGGGCGGCGTCGCCGGCCGGCTGCCCCCGGCCCGGCGCGCCTCGCGCTCCAGGCGGGCGCGCTCGCGTTCCTCGGCCGTCCGGTCGCGGCCTGCACCGGGCTCGTCTCGGCGTGACCTGCTCATCTGGCCGTGGGATTCGTCATGAACGCTATCCGGCCTCCCGCGCATCGTGCGTCGCGAGCCAGCCCGTGAGCAGGTGCGCGGCCGCGCGCGAGTCCTCCGACGCCGACGGATCGCCCGGATCGCGGCTGGCCAGCAGCGTCGTGAAGCGCTCGTCGTGCAGCTCGACGGGGACCGGCACGCGCTCGGCGAGGCGCGCGGCCCACGCGCGCGTCTCGAGCGTCTGCGCGGAGTCCGCGCCCGACAGCGACAGCGGCAGGCCGACGACGACGCGGCCGACGTCGCGCTCGCGGACGAGGTCGCAGACCCGCGCGAGGCCCTTGCGCGTCCCCGGGCGCAGGACCGGCTCGATCGGCGTGGCGAGCGTCCCCGTCGGGTCGCTCAGGGCGCACCCGCAGCGGGCGGCGCCGTAGTCCAGCGCGAGGACGCGCTGCCCCGGGACAGCGGACATCTACTGCGCGAGCGCGGCCTCGATCGCCGCGCGCGCCGCCGCGATCGCGTCGGGGAGCCTGCCGGGGTCGCGGCCGCCGGCCTGCGCCATCGTGTCGCGCCCCCCTCCCCCGCCGCCGGCCGCGGTGGCGGCCGCCTTGACGACCGCGCCCGCCTTGACCCCGCGCGCGACGAGCGCCGGCGTGACCGCGGCGACGAGGTGGACGCGCCCGTCGACGGCCGCGCCGAGGACGGTGACCGACTCCTCCCCGAGCTTGCCCTTGACCCGGTCGGCGACGTCCATGAGCTGCTTGGCGTCGCCGGCCCCGCTGACGATCTCGGCGACGACGTCGGCGCCGGCGATCTGCGTCACCGTCGCGGCGAGCGCATCGGCGTCGATCGCCGCGCCGCCGTTGCCCGCGGCCGCCTTGGCGGCGGCCTTGAGCTCGGCCCGCAGGGCGACGACGGCCTGCGGGACCTCCGCCGGCGGGGTGCCCAGCGTGCCGGCGACGCTGCGCAGCAGCGCGTCGTGGCGGCGCACCTCGCCGATCGCGGCCGGGCCGGTGATGGCCTCGATGCGCCGCACGTTGGACGCGCTGGAGCCTTCGCTCGTGAGCTTGAAGAGGCCGATCTCGGCGGTCGAGCGCACGTGCGTGCCGCCACACAGCTCGCGCGAGAAGCTGCCGTCGCCGATCTGCACCATGCGCACGACGTCGCCGTACTTCTCGCCGAAGAGCGCCATCGCCCCGAGCGCGCGCGCCTCCTCGAGCGTCGTCGTGATCGCCCGCACGGCGTCGTTGCGCACGATCCACTCGTTGACGCGGTCCTCGATCGCCTGGCGCGTCTCGGCGTCCAGCGCCTCGCCGTGGGTGAAGTCGAAGCGCAGCTTGTCGGGCCCGACGTAGGAGCCCGCCTGGCGCACGTGCGTGCCGAGCTGCTCGCGCAGCGCGGCGTGCAGCAGATGGGTCGCGGTGTGGTTGGCGGCGGTCGCCACGCGCGCGGCGCGGTCGACGCGCGCGACGACGCGCTCGCCGGCCTGCAGCGTGCCGCGCTGCACCTCGACGACGACGGCCTGGTCGTCGCCGACGCGCACGACGTCGACGACGCGCGTCGCGCAGTCCCCGCGCTCGCACTCGATCGTGCCGGCGTCGGCGACCTGGCCGCCGCCGGTGGCGTAGAAGGGCGACTCGGCGAGCTTGACGAGCACGCGCTCGCCGTCGGCGTCCAGCGCTCCGACCGTCGTGTGCTGCTCGAGCGTCTCGTAGCCGGTGAAGTCCGTCTGAAAGCCCGCCGCGCGCGACAGCTCGCGCGCGTGCTCGCGCACCCCGCCCGTGGCGGCGACGCCCGAGCGCCCGCCCTCGCGGGCGCGGGTTCGCTGCTCGTCCATGAGCGTCGCGAAGCCGGCGCTGTCGACCTGGAGGCCCTGCTCGGCCGCGAGCTCGCGGGTGACGTCGAACGGGAAGCCGTAGGTGTCGTGCAGCCGGAAGGCGTCCTCGGCGGGAATCGTCGGCGGGTCGCCGCCCGCCGTCCGCGCGCGCTCGACGACCTCCTCGAGCAGCCTCGTGCCCTGCTCGAGCGTGCGGCCGAAGCCCTCCTCCTCGGAGCGCACCCAGCGCATGATCGGCTCGCGCTCGCGCTCGAGCTCGGGGTAGGCGCGCCCCATGATCGCGATGACCCGCTCGGCGAAGCGCGGCAGGAAGCCGGGCTCGATGCCGATCCGGTGTCCGTGCTGGATCGCGCGGCGCATGATCCGGCGCAGGATGTAGCCGCGGTCCTCGTTGGACGGCACGACGCCGTCGGCGATGAGGAACGCCATCGCGCGCGAGTGGTCGGCGAGGATCCGCAGCGCCCGCTCGTCGGGATCCTTCGAGGCCAGCTCGCGGCCGAGCGCCATGAGCGGGGCGAACGTGTCGGTGTCGAAGATCGTCTCGACGCCCTGCTGGATGACCGCCATGCGCTCCAGGCCCAGCCCGGTGTCGATGTTGCTCGCCGGCAGCGGCTCGAGCGTCGCGCGCCCCTCGGCGTCGCGGCCGAGGTCGTACTGCGTGAAGACGAGGTTCCAGTACTCCAGGAAGCGCTCGTTCTCCCCGCCGGGCAGGTCGTCCGCGGCGCCGAAGTCCAGGCCGCGGTCGATGTACAGCTCGCTGCAGGGACCGCACGGTCCGCTGGGGCCGGCCTGCCAGAAGTTCTCCGAGCGCGGGCACAACACGATCCGCTCGCGCGGGACGCCGACCGACAGCCAGGCGTCGATCGCCTCCTCGTCGGGGCCGAGGCCGAGCTCCTCGTCGCCCTCGAAGACCGTGATCCAGATGTCCTGCGGATCGAAGCCGAAGCCCGTCTGCGACAGCTCCCACGCCCACTCCACGGCCTCCTGCTTGAAGTAGTCGCCGATCGAGAAGTTCCCGAGCATCTCGAAGAAGGTCAGGTGCCGAGCGGTGTTGCCGACGTTGTCGATGTCCGTCGTGCGAAAGCACTTCTGGACCGTCGCCAGGCGCGGGTGCGGCGGCGTCTCCTCGCCCTTGAAGTACGGCACGAGCGGGTGCATGCCCGCCGTCGTCAGCAGCACGGAGGCGTCGTAGGCCGAGGGAACGAGCGACGCCGACGGCAGGCGCTTGTGGTCGCGGGCCTCGAAGTACGCCAGGAACGCCTCGCGGATCTCGTCGGTCGTCATCGTCATCAGGCGGCGATTGTGGCGCATCCGACGATCGCGTCCCCGCGCAGGAAGACCGCGGTCTGCCCGGGCGCCGCGCCGTCGAACGGCTCGTCGAGGTGGATCCGGTCGCCGTCCAGCCGGCAGCGCAGCGCCGGCGCGTGGTAGCGCAGGCGCACCGCGTCGGGCGTCTCGCCGTGCATCCGAAGCCCGCGGACCCGTACGCTGCTCGTCGCCAGCTCGGCGCGCGGGCCGACCGTCACGGTGTTCGCGCGGGCATCGGTCGCCAGCACGTAGAGCGGCTCGGTGGAGGCGATCCCGAGGCCGCGGCGCTGGCCGACGGTGAAGCCGTGATGGCCGCGGTGGCGCCCGAGCACGCGGCCGCGGCGGTCGACGACGTCGCCGGGCCGGTCGCCGAGGGCGCCGTGACGGGCGAGGAACGTCGCGCGCCCGGTGCCCGCCAGGAAGCAGAGGTCCTGCGACTCGGCGCGCCCGGCCACCTCGAGGCCCGCCTCCTCGGCGAGCCCGCGGACCTGCGCCTTCGTGTGGTCGCCGAGCGGGAAGCGCAGCCGGGCGAGCGCGCCGCGCGACAGCGCGGCGAGCATGTACGTCTGGTCCTTGGCCTCGTCGGCTGCCAGGCGCAGCAGGCCGTCGTCCGTGCGGCGCGCGTAGTGGCCGGTCGTCAGCGTGGCGGCGCCGAGCCGGTCGGCGAAATCGAGCATCGCGTCCAGCCGGACGTGGCCGTTGCAGCGCACGCAGGGGTTCGGTGTCAGCCCGTCGGCGTGCTCGGAGAGCCACGGGTCGACGACCCCGCCGCGAAACTCGGCGCGCAGGTCCAGCGTGAAGTGCGGCAGGCCGAGCCCGTGCGCGACGCGCCGCGCGCCGCGCACCGCGGCCGCCGAGCAGCAGGAGCGCTCGCCGTCGTTGTCCGCGTCGGCCCACAGCTCGAGCGTGACGGCGGCGACGTCGCCGCCGCTCAGCAGCGCGGCGACGGCGCTGTCGACGCCGCCCGACAGCGCGACGAGCGTGCGACCGGGGCTCGCCGGCAGCGTTGCGCCGGCGCGCGCGGCGGCGCCGAGCGCGCGGTGCAGTGCGTCGGAGGCGAGGTCGGCGGCGTGCAGCTTGCCGGCGCTCAGGCCGCCCAGCGCGGCGGCGATCTGCGGCGCGCCGATCCGCGCGGCGTCGAGCAGCCCGGCGCCCTCGGCGAGCTCGACGGCGGCGCTGGCGGCGGCGATCGTCGCGCCGCAGCCGGAGGCCTCGAAGCCCGCGGCGCGCACGCGCTGCCCGTCGACGGCGACCGACAGGCGCACGAGATCGCCGCAGGCGGCGCCGCCGGCGGCGCCGTGCCGGGCGCCGTCGATCGCGCGCCCGCGACCGCGCGGGCTGCTCAGGTGGTCCTCGAATCGCTCGTCCGGCACGCTCCCCGAGTCTAGATCGGCCGCGCGGCCGCCCTCCGGGTGACCGTCCCCGTCGCCGCGGCACGGTCGCCAAGCCCCCGGTTGTGGGAACGGGCGCGCGGTGGGATCCTGCGCTCGTGCACGCCGCGCGCGGCCGCCGCTGGAACGCGAGGCATCTCGGGCTCGCCGCCCTGGTGGTGCTCGCGGCCACGGTCGCCGTCGCGATCGTCCTGCCCGAGTCCGACGGCCGCCAGTCCGAGCAGCGCCGCACGCCGGTCGACGGCCCGTGGCAGTACCAGCTGCAGGGCAGGATCGCCGTGGCCAAGGGCGTTCGCGTGCTCGACGTCGACGGCGAGAGCACCTCGGCGGCGACGGTGCGGCGGCTGCAGCGGGGCGGGCGCTACGTCATCTGCTACATGAGCGCGGGCAGCTCGGAGGACTTTCGCTCCGACCACCGCCGGTTCCCCGAGAAGGTCATGGGCGAGCCCAATGGATGGCCCGGCGAGCGCTGGCTGGACATCCGCCGCCTCGACGTCCTCGGCCCGATCCTGGAGGCGCGCATGCGCTCGTGCGCGCGCAAGGGCTTCGACGCTGTGGAGCCCGACAACGTCGACGGCTACGCCGACGACACCGGCTTTCCGCTCACCCGCCGCGACGCGCTGCGCTTCACCCGCTGGCTGGCGCGCACCGCCCACGGCCTGCGGCTCGCGATCGGCCTGAAGAACGCGCTCGAGCTCGTCCCGTCGCTCGCGCCGGCGTACGACTTCGCGGTCGTCGAGCAGTGCTTCGAGTACGACGAGTGCGGCCGGCTCGCCCCGTTCGCGCGGCGGCGCAAGCCCGTCTACGAGGTCGAGTACGCCGGCCCGCTCGACTCGCTGTGCCCGAAGGCGCGACGGCTGCGCATGAACTCGACGCTCGCGCCGCTGGACCTCGACGGCCCCGGCCGCGCCTGCCCGGCCCGCCGCCGGGGGTGAGCCGGGGCGCGGGGCCCGGCGTGCCCGGCGCGCGCCGGTCGCGCCGTGCCCGGCACGCGCCGGTCGCGACCTCCGCCACCCCCTCGACGCCCGCGACGTGCGGCCGCCTACGACGCCGAGCGCTCGCCCGGCACGGGCGGTTGCTCGGCCGCGGGGCCACCCGCATCCGGCGTCAGCTCGCGCAGCCGCGTCTGAAGCGTCATCGCCGTCTGAGCGAGCTGCCTGCAGATCTCGACGAGGTCGTCGCGCAGGCCCATGGCCCTCATGGCGACGTCGTCGAGCGCGTCGAGCGGGCGCTGGCCCGAGAGGGTCATGAGCTCCTCGCCGACGCCGGCCGACGGCGAGAGCGACTCGCGCAGCCGGCGGTTCTCCTCGCGCAGGCGCGCGGCCTCGGCCTCGAGGCTCGCGGCGCGAGCGTCGTCGCGTGCGGAGCCCGCCGCCCCGAACCAGCGGCGCGGCGGCTCGCGGGCGCCCGGCCCCGGCCGCCCGCGCTTCGCGCTCCCGGCCGGGGACTCAGCGCTTGACATCGAACGCCTTGGAGATCGCCATGCTCCAGCTCGAGATCGCGTTGGCGGCGGTGACGACCACGCGCACCTGCCCGACGTCGTCGGACGTCAGCGTGTAGCTGTCCTGCGTGGCGCCCGGGATGTCGAACCACGTCCACGGAGCGATCCGCTCCAGGACGCCGCGGATCTCGATGAGCGTCTCCTCGCTCGTCCGGCGCTGCCACTGCTTGGCGTAGACGATCGCCGGCGTGCCCTTCCACGTCCCGGTCGTCGCGGTCACCGTGTCGCCGGGGTGGTTCTTGCCCGAGATCTCCGGCACCTTCGTGTTGTCCGGGTCGGCCAGGGCGCGCACGACGGTCTTCCCGCCGTCGACCGACAGCCAGCCCGAGACCTGGCCGCCGTAGAGGTCGCCGCCCGCGGTGCCCGTCAGCGGCACGAACACCGGGGAGCCGGACGTCGTCGAGATGGTGACCGCCCCGTCCTGGATGGACGCGGTGACGCGACCCGCGGCGAGCGCCGCTCGCCACGCCGCCTCCCGGCGCAGCTGCTCGGTGCTCTGCGTCGGCGTCGGCCGCTCGAAGCCGGCCGTGACGTACCCGCGGTGGAGCCGCAGCGCCTCGGACACGACCTTCAGCAGGATGCCGTCCCCCCGGTTGGCCACGTCGGGGTCCGTCGGATCGCCGATGAGGTTGGACTGGTGGGCGTAGTGCGGACGCGGATCGTTGGCGAGCATGTGACGCAGCACCCCGCCGGCCTCGCGGTCGACGAGCTGCTCCCGCGTCGTGGGCTCCGAGAAGCAGGTCGTCGTCGCCGTGTTGGCGCAGTTGCCGCGCCCGCTCGGGTGGTTGCTGTCGAGGTACAGCCAGTCGTACTCGTCGAGGGCGTCGTCGAACGTCGCGACGTTGTAGAAGACGTTCATCGGGTGGCGGGGGAACGTCAGCGCCTGGCCGATCGCCCGCTGGCCGGTCTCGCGCGAGTTGTCGGAGGCGATCGCCTTGATCTTCGTCTTGGCGAGCGCCTGCGCCAGGTTGGGGTTCGGCGGCTTGGGCGGGTTCGTGGTGCCGACCCCGGAGTGCTCGCCGGTCACGAGCTCGCTCGAGTCGTAGTTGGGCAGGCCCTTCTTGCCGGCCCAGTCCTGGTTGTCCTTGATCGTCGCGACGATCTGCGCCTCGGTCAGCGCCGGCGCCGGCGGCGGACCGTCGATGTTCGCGTGGTCGAAGGTGTGGTTGATCCACGGAAACTGCGCCTTCTGAGCGAGAAACGCCTTGGTCAGGGGCTCCTTGTCGCCGCCGGCCTCGACGCTGCCGCCCGCGTTGAAGACCATGTCGAGCTTGAACGCGTTGGCGTTCTGCCAGGCGACGAGCCGCGTCACGTCGGCCGCCGTCATGCGCAGGTCCTGCTGGCCGGGCGCCGTGTCCTCCGGCGTGGTGTTGCTCACGGGGTCCCACTTGTCGTCGGGCAGGAACACGTCGTCGACGTGGACCGCGAGGTAGGCGCGGTTGCGACCGAGGAACACGCCCCGCGTCACCCAGTTGAGCATCCCGTGGCCGAGCAGCTGCGCTTGCATCTGGTGCTCGTTCTGGTTGAAGGTCGCGACCATCTCCTCGCGGTCGTCCTTCGTCACGGCGGTGCCGAGCAGGGTCGCGCCGCCGGTCTGCAGCAGCGGCGTGAAGCTCATGGACGGACAGGCGGGATCGATCGCCGTGCACGGCGCCGCGAACTCGTTGTAGGTGCCCGTGTCGAAGGCGACCGGTCCGGCGAGGTACGGGAAGGCCTGCAGGCCCGGCGCGTTGAGGGATGCGGTCGTGCCGTCCAGCGGGCCCCAGGCCTCGGGATGGTTCATCCCGACCGACGGGCCCGGGTAGGCATCGGAGATGAGGTGGCGCACGGCGAACCTGCGCTCGAAGTTCTTCAGCGCCGTCCATTCCGCCTCGCTGAACGCGATGACCCCGGAGCCGCTCTCCCATGAGACCGGCCGGCCGCCGGCCGTCGTCCCGTCGGCCGACGCCACGACGACGCCCTGGTAGCGCGCGCGCTCGCCGACCGCGAGCTTCGCGGATGTGATGTCCGGGTCCCGCGTCCCGACGATCGTGTCGAAGGGCACGCCCTCGCGCGCGAGGAGGGTCTTCCAGGCCGCGAAGTCGGGCTCGCGGCCGTCGGCTGACAGCAGCAGCACCTTCATGTCGATCTGCTGCCCCGCGTGGGGCGTCGCCGCCGCGGCGCCGGAGGGCGCGAGGACGGCAAGCAGCAGGCACGCGAGCGCGAGTGCGAAGGGCGGATGGGTCCTGCCCGGGGTCGTCATGTCACATCGCCTTTCGCCCGGAGAAGGGCCTGAGGTCGGTTGGGTACGTCGCAGGCCGGGTCATTGGATCCACATCGTCGTCGCGAGCACCCGGGCCGGCCGGAGGCAGATGCTCACCGTCGGCGCGAGCCCGACGAGCACGGCGACGAGCGCGCCGGCCACGAGTCCGGACCCGGGCACGGCCGTCACGCCCGCGAGGCCGACGCCGATCTCGACGGCGAGGCCGCACCCCAGGGCGAGCAGCGCCCGCAGCGGATGGCCGAGCGCATGCAGGAGGCTCGTCAGCAGCGTGGCCAGCGCGAGGAGCCCGAAGCCGAGCAGCAGCGCGACGTCGCCGGCCAGGTGCTCGGTCGGCACGATCGCGCCGGACCCGGCCTCGGCGACGCCGGCGTGCCCCTGCGTGCCGGACCGCGCGTCGGCTTTCGTCGCGTTGGGAACCGCGATGAGCACGGCGGCCGAGAGCAGCGCGGTGATCGCCACGAGTCGCGCCAGCGCGCCGCCCAGGGAGCCCATGACCGGCCCGCGCAGCGTCCGCCGGTCGGCATCGGCGAGCCCCACGCCGGCGAGCGCCAGAGGAAGCTCGGCCTGCAGGCGCCAGAGATGGACACCGGCCCAGAACCCGCCGATCGACGACGGCAGCAGCGCGATCGCCGCGAGGCTGCCGTCGCCGCCCCAACCGATCGACGTGTCGGCCACGAGGAGTCCTCCGATCGCGGCGCCCGAGATCCCGGCGGCGGTCGCGCGCTGGGCGCGGCCCGCCGCGTCGTGACCGGACTGCAGCGACGTCACCGCCACGATCGCGCCGAGCATCGTCAGCACGGCGAGACCCGCGAGCAGGGGCAGCGGATCGGCGCCGCTGTTGACCGCCACGGAGACGCCGATCAGCGCGAGCACGTAGACGTGCCCCCAGCCCCGGCGCATCATGACCGGGCCGCAGACCCACGTCAGGATGAGGAGGATCGCGACCTGCTCGCTGAGCCCCATGTGGAGCGCCAGGCCCTCGAGGACGACGAGCGCGAGCAGGCAGCGCTGCCAGTCGCGGCGCAGCGCAGCCAGGCCGCCCGGCCGGCCGACGTAGCGGCTGCGCAGGACCCACTGCAGGCCCAGCGCCAGCGGCAGCGCGATGCGCACGGCGCGCTCCCAGGTGGCGGTCCCGATGGCGTCGACGAACGGGCCGGTCCACAGCGCGATGGCGACGATGGCGATCAGCGTCGCCAGTCCCTCGGCCAGCATCGACCTGTCGAGCCTGACCGGGGCGGCGCTCGCGGCGTCCCGATCGGCGCCGCGCCTGTCGGCGAACGTCGCCGCCGCCCCCAGCCGCAGGGCCGAGCCGGGGCGCACGCCGCCCCATGCCTCGAGCACGACGGCGGCCTCCAGCGCGTCCTGCGGCGCGCGGTCCAGCCGGGCCTCGACGAGCGCGCGCGCGGCGTGGGGGCTGATCGCGGTCATCCCGCCAGCGCCTCGCGCTGCGCCACGCTTTCGAACACGGCGCGGTAGGCCCCGAGACATTCGCTGCGCGCGAAGGAGCGCCGCACGCGGGCATGGCCGCGGCGCCCGAGCTGCTCGGCCAGGTCGGGGTCCCGCAGGAGGGTGAGGACCGCCAGGGCCAGGCCGTGCACGTCGCCCGGCGGCGCGACGAGGCCGCACCCCCTGACCACCTCCGGGACGCCGCCGACGCCGGTCGACACGACGGGCCGCGCCTGGCCCATCGCCTCCAGCAGCGTCATGGGCAGGCCCTCCGAGATGCTCGTCATGAGCACGACGTCCGCATCGCGCATCGCGCCGTCCGGATCGCTCGTGGACCCCATGAAGCGGAAGCGGTCGCCGAGCCCTAGCGCCTCGTGCATCTCATGACAGGAGCGCCCGTAGGCGTCCTGGCCGGCGGTGACGGGGCCGAAGTAGCGGAAGCTCGCCTCCGGCATCCGCGTCGTGACCTCGACGGCGACGCGCAGCATCGTGTGGACGTCCTTGAGGGGGTCGACGCGGCCGACCGCGACGACCGTCGCCGAGCGCGGCGCGGGCACCGGCTCGCCGGGCTCGTCGACGCCGTTGCGGATGACCTCGATCCGTCCCGGCTGGATGCCCAGGCCACGCTCCCACTCGGCGTTGGCCTCGGTGACCGGGCAGACGACGTCCGCCGCCGCGTAGGCCGACCTGGTCAGCCCGCGCACGAGCCGCGTGCTGATGAAGCGATGCCCCGCGGAGGTCATCCCGCGCACAGCCGCGAGGTAGCTCTCGCGCAGGTAGACGCCGTGCTCGGTCAGCACGATCGGGGTGCCGTGCAGCACACGATCGATCGTCGCCGGGATGCCGGCCCAGCCGGCGGCGGTCACGTGCAGGAGGTCGGCGCGGGGCGTGCGCTGCGCGGCGGTGCGCGCGACCCAGTAGAGCGTCTGGTAGAGCGTCGCCGCGTGGCAGGTGTCGAGCGGAGGCGCCGGCGCGGCCTGCGGCGCGCGCTCGTCCAGGACCTCCTCGAGACCGGCGACGAAGCCCTCCCAGCCCGCGTGGTGCCGGAAGACGCTGCGGACGCGGTGGGGCCGGCGCCGGCACCAGACCAGCGCGTCGTGCAGCTCGTCGAGCTGCGAGTCCCAGCCCAGCAGCCCGCGGACGAGGACGTTGGGCAGATCCAGGCGCGTCCCGGGCTCGCCGTGGCGCTTCGGGCTCCAGTGCGGCAGCGCCTCCGACCAGAGCTTGATCGGCCGTTCGATCACGACGTTGCCCGGAGGCGCGAACCGCAGGGCGTGGCCCAGGTCCGGGCCGACGACCGGCAGGATCCGCCAGTTGACGTCCGCAAGGCCCTTGACGAGGTAGTCGCACCAGGAGCTCACGCCTCCGACCGCGTACGGGTAGGTGCCCTCGGTGATCATCAGGACGTCGAGCCCCCGCGAGACGCGAGCGCCCGCGCTCATCGGCCCGGGTGCTCCGCCGAGCGCGCGACATCCCTCTGGACCTGAGCGACTGGCTGGATGAGCATCGTCCCCTACTTCCACGCCGATGTCCTCACCGACGCTATTCCAGAAAACGGCGGCCTAAGAGCAACATGACAATGTGGTCATCTGTCGGGACTGGGCGGCGCTCGCGGGGGCAGGTGAACGACATGTGCCGTGGAGCTCAAGGTGAAAGCGCCTCCAGGCCGGCCGGGACCGCGCCGGCGGACGGCTGTCCGGTCATCTCCTCGAGGCGGCCCTGCATGGTGACCGAGGCGCGCCCGACCTCCTCGCAGACGTCGATGAGCACGTTGCGCATGACGATCGCCTCGCTGAGGAGGTGGAAGATCTCGTCGCCCTGGTCGTCGGGGTGGCGATCGCCGCCGTCCGGAAGCTGCTCGACCATCGCCCTGACGCGCGCGATGAGGCTGCCGGCATCGGGCCGCTGCGCCTGGGCGATGCGCAGGCGGGCGTTGTCCTCGCGCAGCAGCGCGATCTCGGCCTCGAGCCCGGTGAGATCGGCCCGCTGCGACTCGGCCGCGGCGGTCGTGCCGCCGGTGAACAGCGTGAAGATGTGTCGGCCCAGCGGGCTGTGCGACCTGCCATCCCAGTGCCTGACGAGCGGCACGCGATCGTCCCCCTAGGTTCGGTTGCGGACAGCAGCGATGCGCCGCGGACCGCGGTCACCCATCGCCGAGGTCCACCTGTGAGTCGCTGGCCACAACGGTACCGCGTCACTTCCACATTCAGCGACTGTCTTTCAGGACATCAGACTTTTCTGGTCCGGCCGCCAGACCGCCGTCCGGGCGTGCGGCCCCGTCGTCAGCGGCGGCGGGCCAGCGCGTCGTCGACCGCCTGCGCGAGCTCGCCGCGCTCGGTCAGGCCGACGATCGTGCGGGCGCGTCCGGCGCCGTCGACGACGAGGGTCGTCGGCGACTGGGCGACGGTCACGTCGCTCGTGATCGCCTCGTAGCGGCCCACGTGCGCGATCGGGACGACGTGGACGGCGACCTTGCCGTCGTGGCGGTCCAGGCCGCGGACGGCGGCGCGGGTCGAGGCGTCGTCGGCCCCCTTGGAGTTCCAGAAGAGCAGGACGACCACCTTGCCGCCGGCGCGGATGTCGCGCACGGCCGGCGGCTCGCGCCGGTCGGCGGGCGCCGCGGCCGGCTCGGTCGCCCGGGACACCGGGGCGGGCGCCTTCGCGGCGGGTGCCGCGGCGGGCGCGCCGGGCGTGGTGGCCGTGCCGCCGCTCCGCGCCTGCAGCCGGCTGTTCGCCGCGTCCGATGCGGCCGACGCCTCGCGGGCGTTCGCCACGGCCTGGACCGGAGCCGTCGCGCCGCTGACCGCGACGGGCCCCGGCCGCAGCGCGGCGAGCCACAGCGCGGCGAGGACGATCGTGGAGGCCAAGACGATCAGAAGTGGGCGAGAGAGCTGGTCCATGCCCCGGATGTCGGCGCCCGTACGCTCGTCCAAGAGCGGGCTCCGGGCCGGCTAGTACGGCCGTCCAGGACGGCGTCCAGGGCGCCGTCCAGGCCTGCCTCCGCGCTACCGGCCGGGCGCGGCCGCCGAGCGCAGGCCGAGCTCGCGAAGCTGCCTGTCGTCCACCGCCGCCGGCGCGCCCGTCAGCGGATCCGAGCCCGAGGCGGTCTTCGGGAACGCGATGACGTCGCGGATCGAGTCGGCCCCGGCGAGCAGCGTCACGATGCGGTCGATCCCGAACGCGATCCCGCCGTGGGGCGGCGCGCCGTAGCGCAGTGCCTCCAGGAGGAAGCCGAAGCGCTGCTCGGCCTCGTCCGCGTCGAGCCCGATCGCCGAGAAGACCATGTTCTGCACGGCAGGGTCGTGGATGCGGATCGAGCCGCCGCCGAGCTCCCAGCCGTCGACCACGAGGTCGTAGGCGCGCGAGCGCCACGCCCCCGGCCCGTCGGCCGCGGCGAGCGCCGCCGCGTCGTTGCCGCTCGGCGCGGTCGGAGCCGTGAACGGGTGGTGCAGGGCGTCCCAGCGCTCCTCGTCGGCGTTGTAGCCGAACATCGGGAAGTCGACGACCCACAGCACGTCGTGGCGGCCCTCCGGCACGAGCTGCCAGCGCCGCGCGAGCTCCAGGCGCAGCGCGCCCAGCGCGCCCGCGGCGACGTCCTGCGTGTCGGCCACCGCGAGCAGCAGGTCGCCGGGCTCGGCCGCGAGCGCGCCGCCGACGGCCGCGATCTCCTCGGCCGACAGGAACTTCGCGATCGGCGAGCGCCAGCTTCCGTCGTCCTGCAGGAACGCCCAGACCAGGCCGCCCGCGCCATGACGCTTGGCGACCTCGGTCAGCTCGTCGAGCTCCTTGCGCGGGACCTCGCGCGCGCCGGCGTTGATCGCGCGCACGGCGCCGCCGCCGCCGAGCACCGAGGAGAAGACCTTGAACTGCGATCCGCGCAGGTGCTCGGAGACGTCCGCGATCTCGAGGCCGAAGCGGGTGTCGGGGCGATCGGAGCCGAAGCGCAGCATCGCCTCGGCGTACGTCATCCGCGGGTAGGGCGGTTGCTGCACGTCGAGGCCGCCGAGCGCGAACACCTTCGCCATGAGCCGCTCGTTGACGTCGATGACGTCGTCCTCGTCGACGAACGACATCTCGAGGTCGAGCTGGGTGAACTCCGGCTGGCGGTCCGCGCGCAGGTCCTCGTCGCGAAAGCAGCGCGCGATCTGGAAGTAGCGCTCGTAGCCGGCGACCATGAGCAGCTGCTTGAAGAGCTGCGGCGACTGCGGCAGCGCGTAGAACGCGCCCGGCGCGAGCCGCGACGGGACGAGGAAGTCGCGCGCGCCCTCGGGCGTCGAGCGCGTCAGGATCGGCGTCTCGACCTCGAGGAAGTCCTCCTCGCTCAGCGTCTCGCGGATCGTGCGCACGACGTCGTGGCGCAGCACGAGGGCATCGAGCATGCGCCGGCGCCGAAGGTCCAGCGTGCGGTGGCGCAGGCGCAGCATCTCGTCGAGCTCGACGTCGGAGTCCAGCGGAAACGGCGGCGTCAGCGACTCCGCCAGGAGCGTGAGCTCGCGCGCCTGGATCTCGATCTCGCCGGTCGCGAGGTTCGGGTTGACCTGGCCGGGCTCGCGGCGCACGACCTCGCCCTCGACGCTGACGACGTACTCGCCGCGCAGCGCCTCGGCGGCCGCGAACAGGTCCGTCCCGTTCTCGGGGTGGAAGACGAGCTGGACGATGCCGGAGCGGTCGCGCAGGTCGATGAAGATCAGGCCGCCGTGGTCGCGCCGGCCGTGGACCCAGCCGGAGACGCGAGCGCTCCCGCCCGCGCGCTCGGCGTCGAGGTCGCCGGCCCAGCTGTCGCGGTAGGCGTTGGCGCGCGGCGCGCGCTTCATCGCATGCCCCGCCCACGCAGGATCTGCGCGACGACGTCGGCGGAGGCGACGTCCTGCTGCTCGCCCGAGCGCATGTCCTTGAGCACCGTCCTGTCGCCGTCCACCATCGCAACGTATCGCGCGCCGATCCGATCGGCGTGCTTGAGCTGCCCCTTGCGCGACCGTCCGCCGAGCTCGAGCTGCGCGTTCAGGCGCGCGCGGCGGGCCTGGTCGGAGACCGCGAAGGCGGTCGCGCGGCTGGACTCCTCGTCGTAGGCGACGTAGAGGTCGACGGGCGGCGGCGCGGCGGGCAGCCCGCCGGAGGCCAGCAGCATCCGCTCGATTCCGGCCGCCCAGCCGCAGCCCGGCGTCGCCGCGCCGCCGAGCATCTCGACGAGGCCGTCGTAGCGCCCGCCGCCGGCGACGCCGCTCTGCGCGCCGAGGGCGTCGGACGTGAACTCGAACACGGTGCGCGTGTAGTAGTCCATCCCGCGCACGAGCGTCGGGTCGACCTCGTAGGTCACGCCTGCGCGGTCGAGCATGTCGCGGACGGCGGCGAAGTGCTCGGCGTCGGCGGCGTCGAGCTCGTCGAGCAGCAGCGGCGCGTCGGCCATGACCGCGCGCGTCCCGGGGTGCTCGGAGTCGAAGGCGCGCAGCGGGTTGAGGTCGATGCGCGCGCGCACGTCGTCGGAGAGCCGATCGGCGTTGGCGCGCAGGTGCGCCTGGAGGCGCTCGCGGTAGGTCTCTCGCGCGGAGGGCGTGCCGAGGCTCGAGACGCGAAGCCGCAGCCCGCCGACCTCGAGCTCGGACAGCAGCGTCGCGAGCAGGACGATCGTCTCGGCGTCGACGGCCGGATCGTCGGAGCCGATCGCCTCCGCCCCGACCTGCCAGAACTGACGGTGGCGCCCGGCCTGCGGCTTCTCGGCGCGGAAGAAGCTCGACAGGTACCAGAGCTTCACGGGCTGGGGCAGCTTGTGCATGCCGTGCTCGGCGTAGGCGCGGCAGATCGGCGCGGTGCCCTCCGGGCGCAGCGTGATCGAGCGCCCCCCGCCGTCGTCGAAGGTGTACATCTCCTTCTGGACGATGTCCGTCGACGCGCCGACGCCGCGCGAGAACACCTCGGTCGCCTCGAACGCCGGCGTCTCGATGCGCCGGTAGCCGGCGCCCTCGAGGATCCGCCGCGCGGTCGCCTCGAGCGCCGCGCGCGCGTCGGCGTCCTGCGGCAGCACGTCATACGTGCCGCGCGGAACCTGCAGGCGCTCGCTCACCGCCGGTCTGCGAGCGCGGTCAGGAAGGGGTTGGAGGCGCGCTCGCGGCCGAGCGTCGTGATCCCCATGTGCCCGGGATGGACGACGGTGTCGTCGTCGAAGCGGTCCAGCAGGTCGGCGATCGACGCCATGAGCGTGGGGCCGTCGCCGCCGGGCAGGTCGATCCGGCCGACCGAGTTCTCGAAGAGCACGTCGCCCGAGAAGAGCGCCCGCTCGCCGCGCACGGCGTACGTCACGTGGCCGGGGCTGTGGCCCGGCGTGAAGACGACGTCGAACGTCAGCCCGGCGAGCTCGAGCGTCTCCCCGCCCTCGACGGTGTGCTCGGGGTCCCAGGACTCGTAGGGCCCGAAGCCCGGCCACGGCACGTAGGCCATGACGTCCTGCAGGACCGGGACCTCGAGCTTCGGGCAGTACACGGGCGCGCCCGTCGCGCGGGCGACCGGCGCGACCGCGCCGACGTGGTCGAAGTGCGTGTGCGTCAGCAGGATCGCCTCGAGCGTGACGCCCGCCTGCTCGATCGCGGCCAGCAGGCGCGGGGCCTCCTCGCCCGGATCGACGATGACGGCCCGCTCGCCCCCCTCGGGCCAGACGAGGAAGCAGTTCTCCTGCACCATCCCGACGGTGAACATCTCGACGTTCATCGCGGCGCCTTGGCCTTGGCCTTCTTGCTCGCCTCCTGCTTGAGGCGGCGGCGGTAGATGAACTGGTCGGTGTAGAAGCCCAGCGGGATGTAGAAGAGAAAGACGAAGGCCGTCAGCGAGACGGCCTGCGCGACGGGCGTCTTGAAGGCGAACACGAGCAACGCCCCGAAGACGATCGCGGCGAGCGCGGCGCGCTGGGCGGCGCCCCGCCAGGAGGGCTCGCGCATCATGCGGTCGCGCCGGCGCTGGGCGGCGACCTCGCGGTCGGAGGCCTTGCGCTCGGCGGCGGTCGGCGGCCGGCCCGTGCGCCCGCGCGACTCGATGACACCGGCGGCGTTGCCGCGGTGCTTGCTGCGCCGCTTCTTCTTCGTCTGCGCCATCGGCTACGAGCTTAGAGGTTGGCCGCTCGCGCCCGTCGGGCGCGCGGCCCGCGGCGGCGGGTCAGGCGCCCAGCGCGTCCTCGAGCGTCCGGCGGTTGCGCACCTCGAGGCCGTCCGGGAAGCCGCGGAACGCCGCCTCGGGGGCGAGGCCCACGAGCTCGCAGGCGGCGACGGGCGCGTGGCGCGCGACCGCGGCGACGACCTCGGCCAGCGGCGTGGCGAGGTGGTTCTCGACGTTGACGGAGACCTGCGCGACGCCCGCGCGCGCGGGCAGGTCCAGGCCGATGGCGCGGATGCCCGGCAGGCCCTCCTCGCCGCCCTCGCGGACGAGCGCGGCGATCATGCGCGCGTCCTCCACGGTCCCCGGCGCGGCGAGCTCGACGTTGAACGCGACGAGCGGCGGGCGCGCCGCGACGAGCACGGCGCCGCTGCGCGGGTCGACCTCGGCGGGACCGAAGTCCGGCGCGACGTCGCCGACCGCGACGCGCTCGGTCAGCGCGCTCAGGCCGCCGCGGCGGAGCTGCGCGCGGGTGCGGCCGTCGGCGAGCACGCCGTAGAGGAAGACGGGCAGGCCGAGGCGGCCGAGCTCCTCGCCGGCGACGAGCGCGGCGGCGCAGGCGGGGCCGCGCCGCGCGTCGTCGAGGTAGACGACGGGCGCGACGTCGAGCGCGCCGACGTGCGGGTGGCTGCCGCGGTCCTCGCGCAGGTCGATGTGCTCGCGGCAGGCCCGCGCGCCGGCGACGAGCGCGGGCACGATCGCTGCCAGCGGCCCCGCGAGCGTGTAGACGGTGCGGTGGTGGTCGGGATCGGAGTGCACGTCGAGCAGGCGCGCGCCGGTGCTCCCGAACGCCTCGCCGATCGCGGCGATCGCCGCGGCGTCGCGGCCCTCGGAGATGTTGGGGATCGTCAGCAGGATGTCGTCGAGCGCGGCCATCGGGTGCATGACGTTCTCACATACCGCCGCCGGCCGTGGTCGCTTGTTCGAGCGGATCGCCCGAGCCGGCGGCGCGCCGCGACGCTAGGCGTCCAGCAGCCAGCGCCCGCCCTCGAGCACCGCCGTGGACCCGATCCGCAGGCTCGCGTCGGCCACGACGACGTCGAGATGGACGGGGACCGTGACGGTCCCCCCGATCCCGGCGCTCGCGCCGAACGCGACGTGCGCCGTGCCGAGGATCTTCTCGTCCTCGAGGATGTTGCCCGTCAGCGTCGCGCGGTCGTTCGTGCCGACGCCGAGCTCGGCGAGGTTGCGCCCGAGCGGGCCGTGCGCGTCGAGCAGCGCCAGGTAGCGCTGCGCGGCGTCGCCGCCGCCCTCCGCGCCGGCGAGCGCGCCGTCGCGCACCGTGAGCAGCACGGGCTCGTCGGTCAGCCCGACGAGCGCCAGGGCGGAGGTCGCGATCGTGCCCTCGCCGCCCGCCGGCGAGCAGAAGCCCTCCCCGCACGGCAGGTTGCCGAAGGCCCCGGGCGCGCTGAGGTCACCCTCGTCGGAGATGCCGGCGCGACCGCGCAGGTCCAGCCGCAGGTCGGTGCCGCGCGGGCACGTCAGGTGCGCCTCGTCGGCCTGCGCCAGCAGCGCGGCGACGGCGCGGCAGCGGGCCGCGAGCGCGTCGAAGTCGGCGCTCATGAGCCGCGCGAGCATCTCGGCCGTGACGCCCGGAAGCGTCGCGCCGCGGCGGCCCGCCTCGCATGCGCGCCTGCGCGCGGTCGTGTGCGACAGGGACGGCAGGCACGGCGCGAGGAAGACGTCGGCCGCCTCGAGGGCGGCGGCGACCGGCGCGGGCGGCTCGGTCCCGCGCTCGGCCCGGGGCGGCAGGATCGTCAGGACCGGGTCGGCGCCGGCCGCGATCGCCGCGGCCAGGAGCGCCTCGCCGACGTCGGTGCTGTCCGGATCGGCGACGACGAGCACCGTCTCCCCCGCGCGCACGCGCAGGCAGCGCTCGACGGTCGTGGCAACGGCCTGGGCGAGATCGGTCACGCGGCTCGCAAGGCTATCTCTCGACCGTTCGTCCAGGATCCGGCCGCCACCGGCCAACCTCGAGGGCGCCAGCCGGTTCTATGGGCAATGTCCCGACGCAGAGGAGATCACATGAGGAAGTTCGCCATTGCGGCGACCGTGGCCGCGGTGGCGGTTGCAGCGCCGGCCCAGGCCAAGCGACCCGACAGTGCCGGCAGCCAGCGCGCCGAGCAGGGCAAGTCCCATGAGCGCGGCAGCGCCAATCGCGACCGCTCACAGCGCAGCCGCAACCGCGGCTCGTCCAAGCGCCGCGACCGCTGCGCTCCGCGCAAGGCCCGCTACATCGCCCGCGGGCTGCTCGTGTCGCACACCCTGCTCCAGACGGCCGGCGCCGACACGGAGACCAGGCGCGACGACCGCTTCAGCGGCGACGTCGTCGTCGACGTCAAGCGCACGAACCGTCACGCCCGCGCCGACCGGGGCGAGACGAAGACCTACGCCGTGACCGACGTCCGCGTCCGATTCGCCGATCGCGACGGCGACGAGACGCGTGACATGCCCGAGGCCGGCGACCGCGTCAGCGTCGCGGGCTGGACGACGCGCCTGCACCGCCGCTGCGACGCCACGGGCTTCACGCCCGAGATGAAGATCCGCCGCGTGAAGTTCCACGGCCCCAAGCCCGCCCCCAAGCCCGAGACCCCGGCTCCGGCCCCGGCTCCGGCTCCCTAGCAGGACGACGACGCGCGCGCCCCGACGCCCCTCGGGGCGCGCCGTCGTCTGACCGCTCGGACCCGGCCCTGCAGGATGCGCCTCCCGGCGCGCGCCCGCCGGTCCTCGGCCCGAGACGACCTTCAGCCCCGGCCGGTCCTCGGCCCGAGACGGCCTTCAGCCCCGGCCGGTCCTCAGCCCGAGATGACCGTGACCTTGACGCGCCCCTCGCCCTCGTTCTCGGTGAGCTGCGCGCCGGCGGTCGCGATGCAGGTCTCCGCGCCCCGCATCGGCAGCTTGACCTCGCGGACGTCCGGCGTCCTCGTGGAGTAGGCGCCCTTGCCGACGATGGTCTTGCGGTTGCGGAAGCAGCCCAGCTGCCAGTTGACCGTCACCTTCTGCTTCGGCGCCGCGCTGACGCGGATGCGCACCCGGAAGGGCTCGATGATCGTCCCGCGCGCCTGCGCGACGGCCAGCCGGCCCTCGCGGCGCGCGACGTCGACGACGCCGATACGCACGCGCGGCGCCTGCTTGGACGGCTTTCCCCTGCCGCCCGGCAGCGCCGACGGGTCGCCCTGGGCGAAGCCGAGCGACGGATCGGCCGCCTTCTGCTCGTCGTCGTCGCCGCCGCCGAAGACGAAGATGCCCGCGACGATCAGCCCGATCACGAGGATCGCGGGCACGAGGTACAGGGGCTTGCGGATCTTCCGGGCGAACGTCTTCACGCAGTTCCTTCCGTCGTCTCGGGGCCGTGCACGACGCGCACCTTACGGCCAACGGCCCACCCGCCGTCGCACGCGTGTTCGGCCCCGCCCGAGCGCGCGACGCCCGGCTACACTTCGCGACCCCGCCGGAGTAGCTCAGTCGGTTAGAGCAGCGGAATCATAATCCGCGTGTCGGGGGTTCGAGTCCCTCCTCCGGCATCGTGGAAGCCCTGCTGTCGCAGGGTTTTCGTGGTTCTGGACCTGCTTGGCCGGCGAATCGTGTGCCACGTGTGTTCCAAACCGTGTGCCGGAACGCGTATCACGAGAGGCACGCCGCCGATGGCCGCCGAAGCTGCAAGGGACTGCCCGCGGTCTGAAGCGTGCCAACACGCCGCCGATCCCGACGTCTGCGGTCCGCGTACGAACGCCAAGGCATGCCGCGGGCGGCTCGGAGACCCGGGTCCGGCGGGCTACGGGAGCAACTCGAACGCGTCGGCGTGTCGCGGTTTTCGCCGAGATGACGGCGATCGAGGGTGATCACGATGGTGGCGCCGATGCGCTCGGCGAGCGCGACGACCGAGGCGTCGGTACCGCCGAGCGGGGAGTTCGCGTGCTGCTCGACGAGTTCGGCGATGCGGTGGAAGTCTTCGCGGGCGGGGCCTTCGACGTCGAGCGTCCCCACGCCGGTCAGGAAGGCGGCTTCGGCCGCGGCACCGAGCCGGCGGCCGACGAAGTAGGTCGCTTCAGCCACGACGAGGGCAGGGACGACGAGGCGCAGATCGTCGCGCGAGAGGACGCGGCGACAGGCTTCGTGGTGGTCGTCGTCAGCGTCCGCGGTGGCATACAGGGGGCCCGTGTCAACGACGGCGAGCATCCGCGGACCATTCCTGCTCGAGGAGCACCTCCATCTCGCGGACGGTGTCGGAGTGGCCGCTGCGACCGAGTGCCGCGAACGGCAGCTCGCGCTGATCGTCGGGGCCGCCGATCCCGAGGTATGCGGTCAGGGCGTCGCGCGCGATCGCCGAGGCAGGCATCGAGCGTCGGCGCGCCTCGCGATCCGGCGCGCGGCCAGCTCGTCGGGGAGCGAGATCGTGGTGCGCCGCATACGCGCATACCCACACCGCCTCGACGTCGAAGGCCCGCCCGCGAAGCCCGGCTCCGCTTGTCGGTGTGGCGAGAAGGTGAGGCTGAGGCTCACTTTCTCGCCACACCCGCCGTGTCGTCACAGGCCGAGCTCGCGCACGCGCTGAGCCGTAGAAGTGAGCGATCTCGTCGCGGACGGTGATCGTCACCTGCCGGCGCAGCTCGACGGGGTCGTCGCCTCGCGGTCGCCGTCCCACGTGTCCGACGCCCATGCCGAGCGGGTGCAGCCTGTCGTCCTCGTCAGATCGCGGGGCGCCGCGCCGGGGTCGCGCGGTCGGAGGCGTGGCCGCTGGAGCCCTCGCCGCGCCCGGTGGAGATGCGGTGCCCCGTCCACCGCGCGTAGCTGCCGTCCGCGCGGCGCGCGAGCGCGGGGACCGCGCGGACGACGATGCCCTCGCGCGGGATCTCCTCGGCCGGGAACGTCAGCGGCGTCGGCGCGAGCAGCACGCCCGACGGCAGGATCGGCTCGTCTCCGTCCAGCAGCGCGCCCTTGCGAAGCGCGACGACCGCCGGCGCCGTGCGGACCGGGACGAGCGGGATCCAGTGGCGCGGCACCGGCACGAGCAGCTCGTAGAGCACGTCGCCGGGGTCCAGGTCGGGCGGCGGGACGGGGCGCGGCGGGGGCGGCTCCGCCGAGCGCTGGCGCGGGTCGCCGCTGCGGCCGGGGACGATGCGCTCCACGGCCCAGCCCAAGTTCGCCGTCTCGTCGCGCAGGAAGGCGACCTCCTCGACCGGATCGCCGAGCAGCGGAGTCGCCGCGATCGGCGGTAGGACCACGCCGTCGAGCGAGTCGCCGCCGGCGGAGGTGACCTCGAACATGCGAAAGCCCCGGCCGCGGCGCTCCGCGCCCGCCTCGGGAATCGCCAGCGCCTCGCCGAACGTCGTCGTGACGACGACCGCGCGCACCTGGTTGACGGCGCCCAGCCTGCCGTCGACGGGGACGACGAGCCAGTCGTCGCCGCTGACGAGCGCGAACTCCGCCAGGCACAGGCGGGCGAGGTCGTGCGGCTGTGCCTCGATCGCCGACACGTCGACGGAGCCCTCCTCGAGCTGCCAGTAGCGGTCGGCCGGCATGCCCGGGTAGCGCAGCGGCGTGGCGAGCATGACGTCGGCCTCCTCGCCGGCCGGGGAAAGCCCGGCGTCACCGTCGAGCGCGACGCGCGCGCCGGGCAGCCACTCGAAGTGATGCCAGCGCGCCGAGCCGGGCCCGAAGGCGGTCGCGCTCAGCACGACGGAGTCGTCTCCGTGTCCGAAGCGCAGCAGGAAGCGGTGCTCCAGCCGCGCCGTCGTCCAGGCGCCGCCCGCGTCCGGCGAGCCCGCGACCCACGCCAGCCACTCAGCGGCGATCGCGCGCGCCACGCCCGGATCGGCGGCCGACGCGACCCAGCCGGGCTCGCCGGCCTCGAGCGCCGCGCGCGCCGCGCCACCGTCGGGGACGCTTCCCTCGAGGGCGACGAACAGGCGCTGCGCAGCCGGGTCCAGGCTCCCGTCGGGGTCGTTGGGGTCGTCGGCGAGCGCGAGCGGATGGGCGTCCAGCAGGCCGGCCGCCGCGGCCTCCTGGCCGGCCTCGCGAAGCATGTCGGCGAGCTGGCCGCCGGTCTCCGCCCGCCAGCGCAGCCCGCGCTCGGCGCCTGCTCGCGCAACGTGCTCGACGAGCTCGTCGAGCACCGCGCCCTCCGGCCACGGTCGCCACGTCGGGTCCGTCACCGCCGCCTCGGCGCCGTCCGCGCGGCCCGCCGGCGCCCACGCCGTGATCGGCAGCGCCCGCCTCGTGACGCGCACGGACACCGGGCTGCCGGCGTCCTCTCCGAGCAGCTCGCCCAGCTGCCACTGGCGCCCGATCATCCACAGCGGATCGGCGATCGGCGCCCGCGCTCCGGGGCCCGGGTCGCCGGAGACCGACTGCGGCTCGAGGCGCGTCAGCGCCGGGGGGATCGCCGCGATCGCGGCGATCGACTCGGCGAGCGCCACCGTGCTCAGCATCTCGACGGGGCGGTTGATCATGGCCCGGACTCCTTGACGAACTTGATCGGGACCTCGGTCGCGACGGTGGCGAGCTTGCCGAAGTGCAGCGCCGGCCGCTCGCCCTGCAACGAGGAGCTGCGGGTGTAGAGGGCCGGCAGCACGAGGCCGTCGCCGATCATCCGCTCGAGCGTCACCATGCGCGCCCTCGACAGCTCGAGCGTCTGCTCGACGACGCCGCGCAGCGCCGCCGTCGTCCAGCGCGCCCCGTTCGGCGAGACCGCGCACAGCAGCGACTGGGGCGGGCGCGCCGATGCGGCGTTGGCGCGGATCGCGAGCGCGGTCCGGGCGCGCCCCGGGCGCGGGTCGTCGGGGTCGGCCTTGGGGCCGACCTGGGCGGGCAGGTCCTCGACCCAGGCGTCGACGGTGAGACCGCCCACCGCGTCAGCGGCGCCGATGCTGCCGACCTCGTCGACGACGAGATGCGCGACGGGCGACTGCGGCCATGGCCCGTCGGCCGGCAGCGGGCCCGCGAGCCAGTGGGTCGTTCCCGGCGCCGGTCCGTCCTCGCCGCGCTCGGAGAGCTGCGCGGCGCGCAGGCTGCGCGGGCCGCGCAGCGCGCCGCCGAGCAGCAGCGCCTCCGAGAGGCGCGTCACCTGCGGGCGCACCGTGGCGACGTCGCGGACCCAGCGGCGCAGCGCGCTCTGCGCGGGAGCGGGGAACGCCGGGGCGGCGAGCGCCTCGGCGAAGGCCTCGCCGGCGCCCGACGGCGACAGGAGCGGGACGACGAGGAACCCGTCGCCGAAGACGGTGCCGACGGCCTCCTGGACGCCGTCGAGGACGAGGCTCGCGGGTGTGTCCGCCGGCAGCCCCGAGACCTCCGCGACGGCGGCCTGGCAGGCGAGCGCGCGCGCCTCCGCGGCCTCCCATGCCGCTCGCACCCAGCTGACGTCCAGCGGACGCGAGGCGTCGGGCTCGAGGGCCACGCCGAACGCGTCCAGCGTGCCGATCGCCCGTCCCAGCGCGGACGCCGCCGAGTCGTCCTCCACGATGCCGTCGGCCGGGATCGCCGCGACCGCCGGGGCGAGCGCGGCGACGGCCGCGGCCAGGGACGCCGCCAGCGCCGCGGCTCGCGCCACGAGCTCCGGCAGCGCCGCCTCGAGGTCGCGCTCGGGCGAGACGCCGGGCCGCGCGAGCTCGGCGGGCAGCAGCGGCCGCGCGCCGGCGATCGTCGCGCGCAGCGTGCTCGCCAGGCCGGCGACCTGGCCGAGCGCGCGCAGCGGCGCCGGCCAGCCGGGGTCGCGCGCGATCGCGAGCGCCGCGCCGTCGAGCCCGGGCAGCGCGGCCCGCAGCGACCGCTCCAGCCGGACGAGATCGCCGCCGAAGACGAGATCGAGGGCCGCGAGGTCCGCCTGCTCGAGCGTGATCCTCCCCGCGCCGGTGTCGGCCACGACGACGTTCGCGGGATCCCCGAGGTGCGCGGCGACCCATGCCTCCAGCCTCGGCTCGACGCGCGCCCGAGGACGCTCCGCGTTCCAGGCGGAGGCCGGCCGGCCGCCGCCGACGACCGCGAGCACGCGGTGCGTCAGGCGCTCGCCGCTGTCCTGCGCCTCGAGGACGTCGATCGTGTCGCTCGGGCTCGCGCCGGTGGCCATCGCATCCATCGCCGCGGCGGCGCGCTGCGGGTTGCCGCCGGCGAACTGCAGCACCGACTCGCTGAGCATGATGTCGGCGACGGCGTCGATCGTGTCGGCGGCCTTGCGCATGACCCGCGTGACGGCGTCCCACTCGGCGTCCGTCAGCGGCTCCCAGTCGCCGGGCTCGAGGTAGGCGTTCTTCGGAGGCGCATCCAGGCGCGCGCGCAGCGCGGAATCGCCCGGCGCGTGGCGGTGCAGGAGCAGGACGCCGTCGACGACGTTGCGCGCCGCGAGCGACTCGCGCGCGGCCTCGGTGTCCTGCGCCTGGGCACCGTGCAGGCGCAGCTCGACGCTCGGCGCGATCGCGCGCAGGCTGAGCTGCAGGCGCGCGAGCCGCGCCGCCGCGAGCCCGCGCTCGATCTCGTAGCCGACGAGCGGGCCGAGCTGCTGCCCCTGGCGGACGCCTTCGATGACGTGGGCCGCCGCCTGGACGCGGCGACTCGACAGGTCGATCGCGAACGGGCCGCCGTCGCCGTCGCCGGCGGACGCGCTCAGGTGGCTGAGCTGCGAGCTGCGCAGCATGCCGGCCGCGGTCGCGTGGCGAGTGCTCGGCGCGTAGATCCAGCCGTCCTGCGACGGACCGGCCTGCGGGCGCAGGTTCTCGACGACGCCGTAGGCGCCGATCGTCAGCCCGCGGCCGCCGCGCGCGGCCTGCCTGGCGCGCCGCTGGGCGACGATCGCCGTCGCCCACGCATCCAGCCGGTGCGAGCTGCAGTCCAGCGCCTCGGCGACGGCGAGCGCGCGCGCCGCGACGTCGGAGCCGGCGAGCGCCTGCATCGCGGCTCGCACCTCGCTGCGGTAGCCCATGGCGAAGACCCAGCCGGCGAGCGCCGAGGCGGCGAGGGTCTGCGCCTGGGCGGTCGGCGGGGCGGACAGCGCGACCTCGGCGAGCGACACCGAGACCTGCTCGACGGGCTGGAAGCGGCGCAGCACCGAGGGACCGCCGAGCTCGACGCCGGCATCGAGCAGGTCCGCGACGACGCCGTGGAGCTCCTCGGCCGAGGCCCGGTCGGCGCGTGCGACGATGGCGGTGGCGCGCGCCTTCAGCGCCGGCTCGAGCTCGATGAACTCCAGCAGCGTCGGGAGCACCGTCGCGGGCGCCGCCTTGGCGACGTCGAGCTCGCTGGAGTCCCACGCGAGCGCGAGCAGCGCCTGCAGGACGCTGTCGGCCGCCGGCGTGCGCGTGCCGGCGAGTAGCGCCTCGACGAACGCCGGGTCGCGCTCGGAGGCGAGCGGCAGCGGCAGCGGACGCGTGGCCGCGTGCAGCGAGCCGACGACGATCTTCGGCGCCGCGGAGCCGAGCAGCTGCGACGCGACCGCGGCGGCCGCGACGTTCTCGGCCTGGTAGGCGCTGCGGCCGGCGCCCAGGCCGGCGATCACGGCGTCGGACACGTCGTCGGTGAGGACGGGACGCACGCGCAGGCCCTGCATGACGGGGCTCGAGCCGAGGACCTCGAGCATCGCCGCGTCGACGTCGGGCTGGCCAGGCCGGATGCGCGGGACGTTGACCGCCGCCGCGACGCGCCAGCGGGTCAGCAGGCTGCGCACGACCCCGACGATCCCGGCGGTGGTCTCGCCCGCCTGCGACACCCAGGCGCCGAGGTCGGAGACGGGCAGGACGCCGTACGGCTGGGCGCCGACGCGCAGCGCGGGCGCGGGCCCGCGACCGCGGACGTGATCGCGGAACAGCCCGCGCGCCGACTCGCGCTGGCCGTCGGTGACGCCCGGCACCTCCTGTGCGTCGAGGCGGCTGAGGAACTCGCCCCAGCCGGGCGCCCACAGCGCGGTGTTGACGCGGCGCGCGAGCGCCTGCTCGCCGGTGCCCTCGCCGACGAGGCCCGCGAGCGTGGCGGCGTCGACGCCGAGCAGCTCGGCGAGCGCGGCGACGTCCGAGCCCGGCGGCGCGGCGGCGGGCGTGAGGGCCGGCGGCTGCGGCTCGCGCCGCGCGCGATACGGGGAGCGCTCGGCGTCGGCGTTGTTCGTCGGCGTGCCCTGCGCGAGCAGGCCCAGCCCGCGTCCGTAGCGGTGGCCGGCGAGCACGTCCTCGAGCTCGGCGGCGCCGGCCTGCGGGCTGAGGCTTGCCCGCGTGCCGAGCGCGATGACGCGATCGACCGGCGCGTTGCCGCCCGCGAGCGTGACGGTCACCGCCATGCCGACCTCGACCGCGCGCTCGTAGTCGACGAGCCACTCCGAGCCGGGAGGGACGCTGAGCGCGTCGCGGTCGCGCGTGACCTCGTCGCCCTCGAGCGGCAGCGGGGAGAGCCGCACATCGGCCGCGACCGGGCGGCCGACGGCCTGGGAGACCTCGTCGCCCTGGATCGCCAGCACGACGAAGCGGTCGGGCAGCGCGCGGGCCACCACGTTGCGCGCACCGCGGGCCGGCGGCTCGGGGAAGCTCGGCGGCGCGGCGCTCGTCCGCTCGGCGAGATTGAGGGGTGTGCAGGCGTGCGCGACCCACTCGGCCCGCTCCGGACCGACCGCGGCGAGCAGCTCGGGCCACGCGCCCTCCGGCACCGGGTCGACCCAGGCGCGCGCCCAGTACGCGCGGCCCGCCTGGACCTCCTCGTCGGTCAGCCCGCGGGCGACGTCGTCGACGTGGATCTCGTCCGGGTAGATGCGCACGCGCAGCGTCGTCCGGCGGCCGCGCGCGCCGAACCGCGTCTCCAGCCGGACGGGCAGCAGGACGAGCGGCTCGGTCGGGCTCGCGTCGCACGGATCGGTGAGCGGCAGGACGGCGTCGAGGAGCCCGCCGATGCGGCCGTCCAGCTCCGCGAGGCGCGAAACGTCGACGGTGCCGGCGGCTGCCGACTCGCGCAGCAGCTCACCGCGCTGCTCGAGCAGGCGCGCCACGTCGCGATGGGCGGCGATGACGTCGGGATGGAGTCGGTCGGCCATGGCGCTCGCTCAGATGGAGGGCAGGAAGTCGCCGGCCTCGAACGCGATGCGGGTGGGGTGCTCGATGCGCGCCTGCGCGACCGCGGCGCCGTCGGGCAGGCCGCCGGGGTTCGCGAAGCGCACCTCGTGGCCGGCGAGGTCGCGCTCGGCGCGGCGGAAGCGCGTCGCCTGCGGGTGCTCGGCGAGCACGATCCACCAGCCCGGCTGGCGCAGGGCCTCGACGGTGATGTCCAGGCCGGCGAGCATGACGTCGGGCGGCAGCGGCGCGTGAAACAGCGATTTCGCCGCGTTCGGCGGGCCGGTGGGCGTCTCGGGCAGCAGCGGCAGGTTGGCCGCGTCGCGGCCCTGCTCGCGCAGCGCCATGACGGTGAGGTCCGGGTAGCGGCGCACGAGCTCGCCGCGGATGACGACGACCGCGAGACCCGACTGCCCCGGCGGGCCCATCGTCACGTGGCTTCCGAGCCGCGTCTTCGTGAAGCGGTGGATCTGCGACGCGAGCTCGTCCTCGTTGGGGTTCCAGAAGCGGTGGAAGTACGTCCCGCGGGAGTCGGTCGGGTACCCGCGCCAGAGCAGCTCGCGTCCCATCTCGTCGCTGAGGCCGACGAGGAACGCCTCCGTGAACTCGTCGTTCGTCGACAGCAGGGTGACCAGCTCGGGCTCCTTGAGCTTGCCGAGCCCCGGGACCAGCCACTCGCGGTCGTAGTCGTCCAGCGCCTGGTACATCGGCCGGTCGAAGCGCGGCGCCGCCATGATCGGGCGGATGAGGCGCTCGACGAACGGGTCGAAGTCGAGCGCGCCGACGCCGAGCCGGCCCTTCGTCGCCGCGATGACCGTGCGCGACGGCTCCAGTCGCGTCATGAGGTCCCGCCGGCTGACCGCGAGCACCTCGCGCGCCGGCGTGCGGGCCAGCGTCAGCGCGCCCGGGGCGTCGACGAGCGCGCTGATCTGGGCGCGGACGTCGGCCGCGGTGACCCGCTCGGCGCGCGCGATCCAGCTCGCCAGCTGCGCGCCCTGCGGCGTCTTGAAGCGATCCAGGCGGGCGCGCTCGCCGGCCGCGCCGGCGGCCGGCCCGCCGCCCGGGGCAGGACCGACGGGTCGCACGATCGCTCCCGCGAGACCACCGGCGGCAAGCGGCGAGAGCCCGGCGACGGGCGGCGCGCCGCGCAGCGCGCCACCGCGCAGCATGAGGGCGTTCGCGCCGCGCGGCGGCGTTGCGGCGAGCGCCCCGGGCCCGGCGGCGACCCCCGCGCCCGGCTCGCGAGCGATCGCGCCCGGGCTCGCGGCCGGCGCGCCCGGTGCGCCCGGCGCTGTGGCGAACACGCCGCCGAGCCCCGCGCCGCCGGGTCGCACGCGCACCGGCACGGCGGCGACCTTCGTGTCGAGGTCGAGCGCGAGGCCGCTCAGCGACGCCGCCGCGCCGGCGGCCGAGACCGCGACTCCGGCGGCGAGCCCTCCGAGCCAGCGCGATGCCACGACGTCCTGCGCGACGTCCGCCGGAATCCGCTCGCGGATCTTCGCCACGACGCGCTCCGTCGCGACGGCGCCCGGCTTGAACGAGGTGTCGGGCGCCCGCCACGCCTGCGGGGTGGTCACGGTCGTCGCGAGCGTCGGGGAGCCCGCGAGCAGCGCCGACGCGCTCGTGACCTTCGCCAGCGCCTCGCGCGGCGACGCGCCCAGCGCGGTCGCCAGCGCGCCGGAGTCCAGCGCGCCGAGTGCCGCGGCCGAGAGCCCGCCGACGCCGTCGACGTCCACGTAGGGCCGCGTGAAGTCGCGTGCGGCCTCGCCGGCGCCGACGATCCCGGCGAGCGCCTCGCGCTCGCCTGACGCGAGCCGCCGCGCGATCGGCCCCGCGACCCGCACCGCGCGCCGGAACGCGCCGGCCAGCGCCGCCTCCGGCGTCGCGCTGCGCACGGTCTGCCCGGCGAGCGTGAGCCGCGACCCGTCGAGCCTGACGCGGGGCGCGAGCGGGCGCGTGAGCTGGACGAGCCGGCCGAGCTGCAGCTCGTCGAGGCGGCGGTGCAGCGACGTCGCGAGGTTGCGGGCGAGCTCGGCGAGCGCGAGCTCGCGGTTGGCCTTGTCGACCTCCCCCACCTGCGCCCAAGCGGCCTGCATGAGCGGCTCCTGGTCCTTGACGACGACGCGCGTCCCGAGCCCGCCGACGACGCGGTGCACCGGCTTGAGGTTCAGCTCGGCGAACCAGTCGCCCGCCGGGATCGTCGACGTCCCGCGCTGGCCCTTGGCGTAGATCCGCGGGCCGACGATCGGCAGGTCGGGCAGGGCGCCCGGGTCGGTGCCCGCGCTGCCCTCGATGACGGCCGGGCGCTCGAGCGCCGCCTGCAGCGCGTCGGTCTGCGCGGCGCTCCACGCCGCCGTGTCCGACGGGGCGCCGGCCGGCTGCGGCGCGGGCGAGAAGACCGCGCAGCGGATGACCTGGCGGCGGCCGGGGTCGCCGGCGCCGAGGTCGGGCAGCGGCGCGCCGGGTCGCGAGGCGTCCATCGTCCGGCGCCCGATCTCCCACGGCGCGGCGACGCCCTTCAGGCGGCGCGCGAGGCGCGCGAAGTCCCCGTCGGGCGCCGTGCGGAACTCCCAGCGGTCGTAGACCGGCAGCCGGACCGTGCCGTCCGCCGGCGTCCACGCCGGGCCGAGCGTCCCGCCGGTCAGGCCGAGGCCGGCGCGGCGGCCGGCGTCGGTCGTCGGCACGAGGCACGCGACGTAGTTCGTGTTCTGCGTGAGGATCCGCGCGGCGACGAGGCGCGCGACGTTGACCGGCGCGTACGCGGTCGACAGGCGCGCGCTCAGCGACGCGCTGCCGCTCACCGCCTGCGCGTGCGCCCACGCCCACGCCACGCCGAGCGGCGGCAGCGTCGATGCGGCGACGGCGGCCACGGGCTGCAGCCCGGCCTGGGCCGGCTCCCACTCGACCTCGTCGCGCTCGAAGACGACGAGCGCCAGCCAGGCCGGCATCTGGTCGCCCTTCGTCCGCGCGCTGAACGCCCACGGCAGCTCGGGACGGTCGAGCTCGATGTGCGCGTGGAAGGTCTCCTCGGCGTTCGTGCTGCCCGGCGAGGGATAGCGGCGGACGATCTGCCCCGGATCGATGCCGAGCACGTCGCCCGGCCCGTAGAGCGTGACGTCCTGCTCGGCCTCGTCCGTCCCGCCCTTGTCGTCGGTCAGCGGCAGCGTGACGTGCGTCGAGGCGCGCGAGCCGGACGCCGGGGTCTGCATCGCGGCCGACAGGCCGGTGAGCGCGTAGGGCGCGAAGTCGAAGGCCGCCATCGTGACCCTGCCGACCTGGAACTCCTCCTCCTTGGCGAGATTCAGGGCCAGGACGTCGCTGACGTGCTGGGACAGGTCGGAGAGCCTGGCCCCGCGGATCGCCTTGACCTGCTCGAAGTCGGCCATCACATCGCCCCCACGGCGACGGCGGCGACGCTGCCGAGGCCGCTCGCGTTGACGGCGTCGGCGACGCGCGCGGCCTCCGTCGCGCTGAGCACGCCGAGGTCGGCGAGGACCGCGGCGCCGTCGTCGGCCATCCGCACCGTCGCGGCGCCGCGCGGCAGGACCGAGACGGTGCGGCTGGGATCGGGATCGACCTTGGCGGCCCGCGCGAGGTACGGGTTCTCGCGCTCGGCGACGTGGCGGCCGACGAGCGAGTGGTCGACGAGCATCTCCGTGAACATCCGCGGGTCGAAGCGCAGCAGCTCGCTCTCCTGCTCGTCGCGGAAGTACGTGTGCCAGCGGATCTCGGCGTGTGACGCGGTGCCGGCCACCGGCGTCGTCGCCGCGCCGATCCGGCAGCCCGAGGGCAGATCGTCGAAGCCCGAGCGGGCGAGCAGCTTCTCGCCTTCGAGCGCCAGGAACTGGCCCGGCGAGAACGGCGCGCGGACGGTCGAGACGGCGTCCGCCGGCCCGGCGCTCGTCGTCGCGAGCCCCATGCCCACGCGGTTGGCGGTCACGCCGGCGCTGCCGATGCGGTCGATGTGCGTCTCGAGCGGCAGCCGCGACTGCGTGACCTCGAGCGCCGCCAGCGGATGCCCGACGAGGCCCTGGACGTCGGCGCGGCCGAGCGTCGCGAGCAGGTCGCCGTCCAGCGGCAGGAGCGCCTTCCACGCCTCGGGTGCGCTCATCGCCTCGGCGACGAGCGCGAGCGGGCTGACGGCCGGTGCGATCGCCGGCGGGCTGTCGCCCCACGTGAAGGGCCCGATCTTGAGGTGGAACGTCGGCAGGAACCACACGTCGACGGTGGCCTTGCCCTCGATGCGCCAGGGCGTGGTGCCCTCGAGCGTGCCGCGGAAGGAGATCGAGGCGAAGCTCGCGCCGAAGACCTCGATCTCGATGCCGAACTCGAGATCGATCGCGAATCCGAAGCGCGGCGACCAGCGGAAGATCATGTCGAGCTGCAGCCAGGCGTGCGCGCTGGCGATGCCGACGTCGGCGTTGAGGTCGCCGCGCACGCCCGCCATGACCGCGCCGGCGGTCACCGCGAAGTACGCCTTGATGACGATCTTCACGACCGCCGGCGGGGAGAGGTCCATCGTCAGGCGCTGCAGCCCCTTGAGATCCGCCGGCGCCTCGTCGTAGCGGGGGTGGAAGCCACCGACCGAGAGGGCGAACGCGCCGCCGCCGCCCCATTGGATCAGGAGGCCCATGTCGCCGGAGATCGAGATGCCGGCGATCTTCGAGTCGCGCAGGGTCGCGATGATGAGCAGGCGGTCGGCGGAGATCTCGCCGTAGACCTCGCAGCGGAAGTCCGTCAGCGGCGTCGCCTTCGACGGCGCCCGGATCCGGACCGCGCCGAGCAGGATGAGCTTCGGGTCCGGCAGGGACAGGATGACGCCGATCTTCGCCTCGACGATCTTCGCCTGCGAGCCCCAGCCGAGCTCGATGATCGGGCCGACGACGAAGCCGCCCTCCTGCGGCGGGAAGACCTTGGCGACCTGATCGAGCAGCTTGGGCGCCTCCGCGACCGGATCGTCGGGAAACAGGACGCGGTCGATGAAGTGCGACTGCATCCCCTTGATGAGCTCGCCGGTGTCCACGCGGCGGTTGAGCGCCAGCAGGCCGCCGACGCCGTTGAACGTGAAGCCGAAGCTCAGCTCGATGGGCGTGGGGAAGCGCACGCCCATGACGAGCACGAGCGAGAAGGGCTCGGGACTGAGGATGCCGATCGCGAAGACGCCGACCTTGAGGATCTCGAGCTGGATGACGCCGCCGAACTCGACGATCTCGACCTTGGCGTCGCCGCTTCCGTACGTGCGCACCTTGCGCTCGAGGTAGCCGCCGCCCTTCACCGGCCCCGCCTTGACGCGCAGGCCGATCGCGTCCGGCCAGCGCGGAGCCACGGCCCATGGGAACACGGCCGCCCCGGCGGGCTGGCCGTCGAGGGCGATCGACACGCCGGCGCCGCCGACCTGCAGCCCCACCGCATCGCCGATCCGCGCCGCGATGACCGTCGTGACCTCCAGGCCGGTGACCTCCCTGGCCTTGTTGCGAACGATGCCCAGCCCGAGCTCGCGCAGCTCGACCGCGGGGAAGTCGAACTGCACCGGCAGGACGAGCCGCTCGTTGCCCGCCCCCTGCCCGTCGCCGAGATACAGCCCGTCGACGGAGTCCAGCGTCACCGCGGTCGGCTTGATGGTCTCCGGATCCTTGGAGCCGGGCATGACCTTCTTCAGCAGCGGGTCGTTCTGCAGGCCGGGCTTGATGATCGTGAAGATGCGCACGCCGAACACGGCCTCGTCGGCGCGCCACCACTTGCCGTCGCGCTCGACGAGCTCGGCCTTCTGTGCCTCCGAGGGGTTGAGGAACTCGCGGCGGGCGAAGCCGAGGAAGGCCTCCAGGCGCGTCTCGTCGAGGCGCAGGACGCCGAAGTCGCGCTGCGACGTCGAGGCGAGCTGCGCGGCGAGGCGGAACTTGTCGCGGTCGAAGCTCAGCACGCCGCCGAGCTCCCTGGAGGCGCGAGGGATGCCGAGCACCTGGTCGCCGAGCGAGTCCAGCAGCTTGCCGGCGCCGTCGCCGAGATCCTTGAACGGCTTCACCCACGGGTTCCAGATGCCCATGAGCTGCCGGCGCTTGGCGTCGTCCACGACGCCCCCGGCGTCCTTCGACAGCTCTCGGGCGACGATGTCGACCGCCTCGTCGATGGCGAGCAGTGCGGTGCCGATCCGCACCGCGATGCGCCCCGCCTCGGCGGTCGTGAACGTGCCCGCGTTGGCGTCCGCGATGGAGTCCGACGCCATCTTGCCGATGAGCTTGGTCTGCGATCCGATCGCCTTGACGATCGGCTTGACGAGCTCGGCGTCCGCCTCGATGTCGGACTTGAGCTGCTGCCAGGCCGGCTTGGTGTTGTCGGGCACGCCGTCGCCGAGCGACGTCACGAGCGATCCGGCGTCCTTGAACGTCGTCGACGACGCCCGTCCGAGCCGCGTCGCGCAGAACGCGCTGACGGCCTGCAGGAAGCCGGTCGCGACGTCGGTCATGTCACCGTCGCCGCGTCACCGCCACCAGGATTCACCGGCTCACTCACCCGACCCCCGTTGTCGGCGCCACCATCCTCCTGCGCGCCGAGCAAGTCAACCTTGTGAGAGCACCGTCACACAGACCGGACTCAGGAGCCGCGCGGCTCGATCGAATCCAGCGCCCGCGCGCATCCGGAGCGCATCGCCGACAGGTCGGCCCTGGTGGATCGGCAGTCGACGAGCCAGGTCGCGCCGGCGAGCGAGAACCCGTAGATCTTCGCCCAGCGACCGTCACCGGCGGCGCGCATCGTGATCGCGATCATGCCGATGCCCGAGTGCCTGCCCCGCGCGACGCCTGCGATCGAGTTCCCGAGCGCGCGGCGCGCCTGCGCCTCGAGAGCGGAGAGCGACATCGCCTCCGTCCCGTTGCGGCGCACGGCGACGTAGCTGTCCGGCGAGGGTCCGACGACGGCCAGCGCGTTGATCTCCTTCAGGCTCGCGTCGGTCGCCTCGCGGAACGCGACCGGGTAGCGCAGCGTGAACGGGATCTCGGCGATGTCGAGCGTCTTGTCGTTGACGGAGACGCCGCCCGTGGAGTCGACGGAGATCTCCCCGCCGCACCCGCCCGTCAGCGCGGCGACGGCGGCGAGGCATGCCATCCGTGTCGTGAGAGCCGAGTTCATGCCACGACGCTACGCCAGCCCGGCACCCGCGTTCATCCGCAGCAATCCATGCATCGGCGCACCCGAAACTACGCAATCGACTCGGGGCAGAGCCGCGACCCGCGGCGGCGGCGCGAGCCGGGGCGAGGCGCACGGCCGGCGTGACGCACCGCACACAACCGCTCGTATCGCGACGGCCGCCCGATGCTCCTGACCGCGACCCGTGACACCCGCTGCCGGGTGTCAGCAAGCGTCCCGAAAGGAACTCCGATGCCCGAGCATCCCAGCCGCCAGCACGATCCAGGCCGCCGCCCGCGTGTCCTGCGCCCCATGCGACACGTCGTCGCGGGCCTCGCCACCGTCCTCGCCGCCGCGAGCGTCGCACCCGCCGCGGGCGCCGCCGAGCCGAGGCAGATCGGCAGCAGCGCCGTCGCCGTGCACGAGGCCGAGCTCACGACGAAGGGCGCCGTCGATCACGCCACCAGGACCGTGAAGGCGCCGCTGCTGGACACCGCGACGACCGAGCGCAAGCGCGACGAGCAGCCCAACGTGCTCACCTTCCAGGGCCGGATCGATCCGCTGCTCGAGCAGCGGCTCGCCTCGGGCGATCCGAAGGAGCGCGTCCGCGTGCTCGTGACCTTCCAGGAGGACCAGCAGATCCCGCGGATGCCCGATCCCGTCGTCGAGGAGCCGCGCGACTCGCCGGCCAACCAGGAGGCGCAGGCGCGCGCCGACGAGATCGTCAAGGACCTCCAGGCCCGCCGCGCCGGCGGCTACGACAAGCTCGCCTCCGAGCTCGAGGATCTCGGGGCCGAGGTCGCCGACCGCTTCTGGCTCATCAAGGGCGTCGTGGCCGACGTCCCGCTCGGCTCGGTCAAGCGGCTGGCCGAGCGTCCCGACGTCGACTACGTCGAGCTCGACGACACCGGCATCAAGCCGCCCGGCGACGACGTCGTTGACGCCCGCGCGCTGATGCGCAGCGATCCGTACTTCGCGCTCGGCCAGACAACCGGCTGGATCGGCCTGCTCGACACCGGCGTGCGCGCCTCGCACACGCTGTTCAACGGCCCGTCGCACCTGGCGTTCCGCGAGGACCTGACGGTCCCCGGCCCCGGCAATCCCGACGACGACTGCTGGAACCACGGCACATCGTCGGCGGCGATCATCTCGGGCAACTCGAACCTCGGCAACGCGTTCCGCGGCGTGACGGCGATCGCCGTCGACAGCTTCAAGGTCTACCCGGCCGGCTGCGGCGGGCTGAGCGGGGCCGCGTCCGTCAACGGCTTCCAGCGCGCCGTCAACGTGCTCGACCGCGTCATCGTCGCCGAGATGCAGGCGGGCGGCAACGAGGTCAGCGCGATCTCGACCGCGGCCGACAACGCGTTCGACGCCGGCGCCGTCGTCATCGCCGCCAACGGCAACAACGGCTCGGGCGCGAGCACGGTCAACGTGCCGGCCGTCGCGCAGAAGGCGCTCGGCATCGGCGCGATCGACGTCCAGAGCCTCGCGACGCCCGGCTACCAGAGCCGCGGTCCGGCGGGCGACGGGCGCGTCAAGCCCGACGTCCAGGCGCCGACGAACGTCGAGACGGCGAGCAGCTCGGGCGGAACCCGCGTGTTCGGTGGCACGAGCGCCGCGACGCCGCACGCCGCGGGCGCCGCCGCCCTGGTCCGCAACTTCCTGCGCGGCGGGACCGGCAGCATCGACCCCGGCCACGTGTACGCCTTCATGATCCTCTCGGGGACGCAGGCGTACCCGTTCAACAACACCAGCGGCGCGGCGCGGCTCAAGCTGCCGGTCAACGGCCACTACTGGCGCGGGTCGGTCAACGTCGGCAACGGTCAGACGATCGACGTGCCGATCGGCGTGCCGGCGACGAACAACCAGCTCAACGCCGCGATCTGGTGGCCTGAGGCCCCTGCCCTCCACAAGGACGTGGACCTCTCGCTCGTCGACCCGGGCGGCGTCGTGCGCGCCTCCAGCCCGTCGGCCTCCGGCGTGTTCGAGCGCGTGAGCGTCGGCGGCCCGATCGCGGGCGGGACGTGGAAGCTGCGCATCCGCGGCTACAACGTGCCGGGCGGCTCGCAGCAGGTGTTCTTCGCCGCCGCGCACACGACGCCGTAGCGACCGGGCGTGGCGGAGGCGGGCCGGGCGCGGCGTGCGCCCGGCCCGCCGCGCGCCCGCCGCGGCCGGGATCTCCGCGCCGCCCGGCGGCGCTGCGCGCCGGCGGACCGGCCTTCCGAGCCACGCCTTTCGGTTAGCGTTGTTCGCGCAGCGCAAACCACAAGCTCAGGAGCGTCGCCATGGCCGAGTTCGTCGAGACGATCGCCGGTGCCTACGCGACCGAGGGCGAAGCGCTGGATCTCGGGCGCGGCGTCCACGAGGACGCGGTCCACCCCGACGCGGCCGTGCGGCTGCCGCTGCGGATGGTCAACCGCCACGGCCTCATCGCCGGCGCCACCGGCACGGGCAAGACGAAGACGCTGCAGGGCATGACCGAGCAGCTCTCGGCCGCGGGCGTGCCGGTCTTCGTCGCCGACGTCAAGGGCGACCTGTCGGGACTCGCGGTCGCCGGCGAGACCGGCGGCGGCGCGCAGGAGCGCGCCGACGACCTCGGCCAGCCGTTCGAGCCGACCGCCTTCCCGGTCGAGCTGCTGTCGCTCGGCGGGATCGGACCCGGCGTGCCGATCCGCGCGACGGTCTCGGACTTCGGCTCCCAGCTGCTCGCCAAGGTGCTCGATGCCAACGAGACCCAGGAGCAGTCGCTCGCCCTCGTCTTCCACTACGCCGACGAGAAGGGCCTGCCGCTGCTCGACCTCTCGGACCTGCGCGCGCTGCTGACGTTCCTGGACTCCGACGAGGGCCGCGACGAGCTCGAGGGCATCGGCGGCCTGTCGGGCGCGACCGTCGGCGTGCTGCTGCGCTCGCTCGTCGGCCTGCAGACCGGCGGCGGCGAGGAGCTCTTCGGCGAGCCGCTGTTCGACGTCGACGACCTGCTGCGCACCGCGCCGGACGGGCGCGGGATCGTCTCCTGCCTGGAGCTCGCGGCCGTGCAGGACAAGCCCCGCCTGTTCTCGACCGCGCTCATGTGGCTGCTCGCCGAGCTGTTCGAATCGCTGCCCGAGGCGGGCGACCTCGACAAGCCCAAGCTCGTCTTCTTCTTCGACGAGGCGCACCTGCTCTTCGACGGCGCCTCGAAGGCGTTCGTGGGATCTGTCGTCCAGACGGTCCGGCTCATCCGCTCCAAGGGCGTCGGCGTGTACTTCGTCACCCAGACGCCGAAGGACCTGCCCTCCGACGTCCTCGGCCAGCTCGGCAACCGCGTCCAGCACGCGCTGCGCGCCTTCACGCCCGACGACGCCAAGGCGCTGCGGGCGACGGTCTCGACGTTCCCGACCTCGGAGCTCTACGACGTCGGGGCGCTGCTGACGAGCATGGGCATCGGCGAGGCCGCCGTGACGCTGCTCTCCGAGAAGGGCGTCCCGACGCCGCTCGTGCACACGCGGATGAGCCCGCCGCTGTCGCTCATGAAGCCGGCCGCCGACCTCGAGGCGATCGCCGAGGGCTCGGCGCTGTGGGCGAAGTACGGCGAGCGGATCGACTCGCAGAGCGCGCGCGAGCTGCTCGCCGCGCGGGCCTCCGCCGCGGCCGAGGCGGCCGAGGCGGCCGCCGCCGCGGAGGCCGCCGCGGAGGCCGCCGCGCGCGCTCCGGCGCGCGCTCCCGCGCCGCCGCCGCGGCGAGAGCCGGCCGAGGCCGAGCCGCGGCGCCGCGCTCCGGAGGGAGACGAGCACAAGCAGGGCGCCGACGCGCTCGGCGGCGGCCTGGAGTCCGTCGGCTCGTTCCTCTCCTCGCGCAAGGGCAAGCGGTTGCAGCGCAAGGTCATGCGCGGCGCGTTCGGGATGCTCAAGCGGCGCTTCTGAGCTGCGCGTCCGCGGGGGGAGAACGACGTTGCCACCGATCAGGCCACTCGCGCGGGCGCTTGCGCTCGTCGTTCTGCCGGCGATCGTCGCGCCGGGCGGCGCGGCGCACGCCGCGCCGGCCCAGTCCGCGGTCTCCAAGACGCTGCGCGCCCAGCCCGGTGCCTGCGTCGCGCGGTCCTACCGGGCGCCCGCGGCCGGCTTCCTCGACGTGCGCCTGCGCGGGCGCGGAGACTGGGACCTGCAGCTGCGCGCCGGCCGCGTCGCGCTCGCCACGTCCGAGGGCTTCCGCGGGCGCGAGGTCGCCCAGGCCTGGGTGCGGGCCGGACAGCGGATCGCCGCCCGCGGCTGCCGGCGGCGCGGTGCCGGCAGCCGCGCCCGCGTGACGTTCAGGCTGGCGCCGCTCGCGCTGCCCGCTGCGGCCGCCGCGCCGCCCGCGCTCGTGCGCGTGCGCGGCAGCGCGGAGCGCATCCGCTCACTCGAGGCGTCCGGCCTGGACGTCACCGAGTCGCGCGGACCCGGCTGGGCCGACGTCGTCGTGCGCGACGCCGCGCAGCACGCGCTCGTCGCCGCGTCGGGGCTGGCGCGCTCGGTCAGGGTCGCCGACCTCGCGGGCGCCTTCGCGCTGGCGCGGGCCGCCGACCGCCGCTACTCCGCCCGCGCGGGCGCGACCGGCTCGCCGCTGCCCTCCGGCCGGACCGGCTACCGCACGTACGAGGACGTGCAGTCCGAGCTCAAGTCGCTCGCCCGCCACCACGACGGCCTCGTGCGCAAGGTCGTCTTCGGCCGGTCGTTCCAGGGCCGCGAGATCTCCGGGCTGGAGATCGCCCGCGACGTCGGCGCCGACGACGGCCGCCCCGTGCTCTTCGTCATGGCGCTGCACCACGCGCGCGAGTGGCCCTCGCTCGAGGCGGCGATGGAGCTTGCCCGCCTGCTCGTGGCGCAGCGCGACGACGCCCGCGTCGCGCGGCTGCTCGCGCGGGTGCGCGTCGTCGTGCTGCCGCTCGTCAACCCCGACGGCTTCATCGCGTCCAGGAGCGCCGTGGACCCCGGCGACCGCCTCCTCGGCCAGCAGGTCGACGTCACGACCGCGCAGGCGCTCGCTCCCCCCGGCGGCCAGTTCGCCTACCGGCGCAAGAACTGCGACGGCGAGCTGTTCGGCCCGGCGTATCCGTGCGAGCTGGCCTGGGGCGTGGACCCCAACCGCAACTACGGCGCGCTGTGGGGCGGCGCCGGCTCCTCCTCGGACCCCACCGACCAGACCTACCACGGCCGCGGGCCGCGCTCGGAGCCGGAGGTCCGCGCGGTCTGGGACTACGTGCGCTCACACCACGTCACGACGCTCGTCTCGCTGCACACGTTCGGCGCGCTCGTGCTGCGCCCGCCCGGCACGTCGGTCGCCGGCGAGATGCCCGACGAGGAGCGCATGCGGCGCGTCGGCGACGCCGTGGCCGAGGCGGCCGGCTACGACTCCCGGCTCGGGTTCCAGCTCTACGACACGACCGGCACGACCGAGGACGACACCTACTCCGCCACGGGCGGCTACGGCTACACGATCGAGATGGGGCCGGCGGACGGGGACTTCCACATGGACTACAGCACGGGCGTCGTCGACGAGTGGACCGGCGCGAGCGCCGCGGCACGGGGCGGCGGCGGGCTGGGCGAGGCGCTGCTCGTCGCCGCCGAGGCGGCGGCCGACCCGGCCGACCACGCGGTCCTGCGCGGGACGGCTCCCGCCGGCCGCGTGCTGCGCCTGCGCAAGCGCTTCGAGACGCTCACCAGCCCATTCTGCGCCGGGTCCCCGGTCGCCGCCTGCCCCGGCGGCCGGCGCGCTCCCCTGAGCCTCGCCGACGAGCTCGACGCGCGCACGCGCGTGCCCGCCGACGGCGTGCTGGACTGGCACATCGGCCCGTCGACGCGGCCCTTCGCCGAGCGCCGGGAGGCCTACGAGCTGACCTGCGAGGAGCCCGCCGGGACGGTCCGCGAGCGCCTGTCGCTCGTCGTCGACCGCGGCCAGGCCGTGTGGCTGCAGGTCGGCTGCGGCGCGGCGCCGACGCGCTGGGAGAACCGCCGCCGCGTCGGCGGCGACCCGGACGCGCCGCCGCCGGCGACCGCCCCGGCGGTCAACGGCGTCCCGGTCCCGGTGCTGACGGCGGCGCAGCGACGCGACGCCGAGCGCCGGCGCCGGCTCGCCGCGTGCCGCGCGCGCGCCGGGAGCGCCGCCCGGCGCGGAGCGGCGCGGCGCGCGTGCGCGCGGCGCCACGGCGCGGCCGCCCGACGCCGCACCGCGGCGGGCCGAGCGCGCACCGGGCGATGAGCGACCGCAGGTCCGCGGCGCGCGGCCTCGCCGCCGCCGGCGCGCTCGCCCTGCCGGCGGGCTGGCTCGCGCGCCATCTCAGCTCCGCCGCCGTGCGGAGCTGGCGGCCCGGCGCCGGACGGCAGGGCCGCGCCGGCGAGCTGTCGGTGCGCACGGCCGGCGGCGGCCCCGGCCGCGACGACGAGGCCTACCTCCTCCTGCACGGGCTGACCGCCAGCGGCGACGTCTTCGGCTCGCGCTACGACGTCCTGGCGGACCGCGCCCGGCTCGTCGTCCCGGACCTGCTGGGCTTCGGGCGCTCCCTGGATGCGCGGCGCGAGCGCTACGACCTCGACGACCACACCGGCGCGCTCGACGGCGCCGTCGCGGCGCTCGGCCTCGACGGCGCCGCCCTGACCGTCGCCGGCCACTCGCTCGGCGCGCTCGTCGCGCTGCACTGGGCCGCCCGCCGCGCGGACGTCGCGCGCGTCGTGCTGATCTGCGCGCCCCTGTTCAGCGGACCGGACGAGGCCGACGAGCGGATTGCCGCGATGGGCACCATGGAGCGCCTGTTCGCGCTGGAGGGGCCGCGCTCGCGCGCGGTCTGCCGCTGGCGCGCCGATCACCGCACGGCGTCGCGCCGTCTCGCCGTCGCGCTGCAGCCGCAGTGGCCCGTGACGATCTCGGCCATGGCGGTGCAGCACACCTGGGCCTCGTATCTCGGCGCCATGAACGGCGTCATCCGCCGCGGCGGCCACGAGGAGCCGCTGGCCGCGCTCGACGCGGCGGGCGTCCCCGTCCTGCTCGCCGAGGGCGCCCGCGACCGGGTGCCCGTGCCCGGCCGCGCGGCACGGATCGCCGGCCGCCACCCGAACGTCGCGACCGCGCTTCACCCGACGGCGCGCCACGAGCTGCCGATCACCCACCCCGGCTGGTGCGTCGAGCGCCTGACGGGCGACCGCCCGGCGCTCAGGCCGACAGCTTGAGCGGCGGCGACGGCAGGTAGAGCTTCGGCAGGAAGAGCTCCAGCGGCTGCGGCTCGCCGAGATGGAAGCCCTGCCCGTGCGTCACGCCGAGCTCGCGCAGCAGCGCGACGGTCGCGTCGTCGCCGACGTGCTCGGCCACGGTCTGCTTGCCGAGGCCCATCGCGATGTCGACGACCGCCTGGATGACGAGGCGGTCGGTGGTCGTCGAGCAGCAGTCGCGGACGAACTCGCCGTCGATCTTGAGGATGTCGAAGCGGACGTGCTTGAGGTAGTAGAACGAGCCGAAGCCGGCGCCGAAGTCGTCCAGCGCGAAGCGGCAGCCGAGCTTGGCGAGCTGGTCGGAGAACTCGCGCGCCTTGCCGATGTTCGCGATCGCGGCCGTCTCGGTGATCTCGAAGATGACGCGGCTCGGATCCAGGCCGGTCTCGCGCAGCTCGCGCTCGATGATGCGCAGCATCTCCGGGTGGCCCATCGAGGCGCCCGACAGGTTGATCTCCACCCGCGGTCCGCCGGTGTCCGTGCCGCCGTGCTCGGCGACGGCGCGCAGCGCGCGGGCGACGGTCATCGCGTCGATCTGCTGGATCATGCCCAGCCGCTCCGCGGTCGAGAGGAACGCCCCCGGCGGGATGAGGTCGTCGTGGTCGTCGCGCATGCGCAGCAGGACCTCGAACTGCGTGACGTTCCCGGTCGCCAGCTCGAAGATCGGCTGGGCGACGAGCGCGAAGCGGTCCTCGTCGATCGCCACGCGAATGCGCTCGGCCCAGGTGATGCGCCCCTGCATCCGCGCTTGCGCCGGCTCGCCGGCGACGTGCAGGCAGAACTGGTTGCGCCCGGCCTCCTTGGCGTCGTACATCGCGAGGTCGGCGTTGACGAGCACGTCCTCGCCGCGCAGGCCCTCGGAGGCCTCGAACATCGCGATGCCGATGCTCGCCGTCATCGTGCGCTCGCCGGTGCCCGGGACCGCGATGCGCTCCGCGCGCACGGCGTCGAGCAGGTCCTCGGCGACGCGCTGGGCCGTCGCGACCGTGGCGCGCGGCAGCAGCGCGGCGAACTCGTCGCCGCCCAGCCGCGCCAGCACGTCGCTGTGACGCAGCCGCCCGGAGAGCACGTCGGCGATGCGCGCGATGAGCTTGTCGCCGGCCTGGTGGCCGAGCGTGTCGTTGACGTACTTGAAGTGGTCGAGGTCGAGCAGGACGAGCGCGCCGTCGGAGCCGTAGCGGCGCACGACGTCGGCGTGCGCGTCGAGCTGCTCGGCGAAGCTCGCGCGGTTGTGCAGCCCGGTCAGCGGATCGTGCGTGGCGAGGTAGTGCAGGTTCTCCTCGTAGTGGCGGCGATGGGTGATGTCCTGCACCTGCACGAGCAGGCGCCGCGTCGACCGCTCTTCGTCGCTGATCGTCGTCGCCTGCAGCGCGACCCAGATCGGTGCGCCCGAGACGTGCTGGAAGCGCGTCTCGACCTTGTAGCCCGGCTCGGAGCCGGCCAGCAGCGCCTCGAGGTGGGGGCTGTCGGCGGCGGACTCGACCGGATGGATGAGCGCGTCGAAGCGCATCCCGGAGAGCTGCTCGGGCCTGCGGCCCGTCAGCTCGCTCAGCGCGGCGTTGACGCGGACGATCCGGCCGCTCTCGTCCGTGAGCGCCATCCCGATCGGCGAGTTGTCGAACGCGCCGCGGAAGAGCTCCTCGGCGGTCGCCAGCTCGGTGAGCTCGCGCTTGCGCTCCGTGATGTCGCGGATGGCGCTCGAGACCATCGTGCCCTCGTCGGTCTCGATCGGGCTGAGGCTGATCTCGACCGGGAACTCGCTGCCGTCCTTGCGCAGGCCGTAGAGCTCGAGATCGCCGCCCATCGGGCGCGCGAGCGCGTCGCGCATGTAGCCCTTGAGGTGATGGCGGTGCCGGCTTCGCATCCGCCGCGGGATGAGCTCGGCGATGCCCTTGCCGATGAGCTCCTGGCGGCGGTAGCCGAAGAGCCTCTCGGCCTGGGCGTTGACGAGCGCGATGTGACCGTGGTCGTTGACGATGACCATCGCGTCGGGCGCCGCCTCCAGCAGCGCGCGGAACTTGCGCTCGGAGCCCCACAGCAGCCGGTCGCCGCGCATGAGGCCGCGCACGAGGCGGAAGTAGGCGCTCCGCGTTCGGTAGAGGATCCAGCGCAGGATCTCGCCGAGCGTGATCACCGGTCCTCGTCTCGCCGGGGACGATCGTGCGCGCCGTCAGGCGCCGCCTGCGGTCCGCGCCAGGAGGGCTCCTGCTCGTACTTGAGCAGCAGGTTGCGCTTGCGGAAGTGGCGAAACAGCGGCCCGTAGGTGAAGCGCTGGAAGTTCGCGGCCGCGTTGCCCCACGGATCGGGGTTCATGAACGGCATGTACTTGTCGGGGAAGCCGGGCATCGTGCAGCCGATGCAGATCCCGCCCGCGTTCGGGCAGCCGCCGATGCCGTTGATCCAGCCGCGCTGGGGCACGTTGCAGATCGCGGCGGGCCCCTTGCAGCCGAGCTTGACGAGGCAGCGCGGATCGTTGCCGTAGGTCGTCGCGAACTGGCCCTGCTCGGTGAAGCCCGCGCGGCTGCAGCCCTCTCGCGTCGTGCGGGAGAACAGGCGCGTGGGCCGGTGGCGCTCGTCGAGCTCGGGCGGCGGGACCATCCCGGCGACGAAGAGCACGAGCTCGAGCAGGATCGACGTCATGTTGTCGGGCTGGGCCGGGCAGCCGGGGATGCAGACGATGGGCAGGCCCAGGCGCGAGGTCCACGACCAGCCGAGGAAGTCGGGCAGGCCCATCGCGCCGGTCGGGTTGTTCTTCATCGCCGGGATGCCGCCGTACGTCGCGCACGTGCCGATCGCGACGACCGCCGCCGCCTTCGGGGCGAGCCGGTCGACCCACTCGTTGACCGTGATCGGCTGGCCGTCGATCGGATCGACGCCGAAGCCGCTCCAGTGGCCCTCGCCGCTGAGGCGCTCGTCGCCGATCGCGCCCTCCACGACGAGCACGAACGGGTCGAGCACGTCGTTCTCGGCGTCGTACCAGGCGCGCATGAAGTCGTCGCCGTTCTCGAAGGCGAGCACGGGGTTGTGCATGATGACCCGCGGGCTGTCGGGGATCACGCCGCTGAGCAGATCCTCGAGGCTGGGGTTCGTGGCGGACGTCATGGCGACGGACTCGCCGTCGCAGCCCAGGCCGGCCGTCATCCAGAGGACGTGCACGGGCTCGACCCCGCCGCCGTCGCCGGCGCGCTGACCTTCGTGCTCGGTTGTGCTCACCGCACCTCCACTCCATTGGGCGGCAAGGCCGGGACGTCCGTGTCCCCGTCCCCAGCTGCGGAGGTGCCTTGCGGGTTGTACTTGCTCATGAACGAGCCGCCCTGTCGATAGAAGAGTTGTCGACTACGACCCTCCATCGGCCTGGACGGACCTCGGCTTGAGCGACCCCCGCGGCGAGCGGCGGCCCGCGGCGGCGCGGCGGCCGAGGTTCGTCGGCCCGGGAACGGCGCGCACGGCGGCGCGGCGACGGCGCGGCGGCCGAGGTTCGTCGGCCCGGGAACGGCGCGCACGCAGGCGCCCGCGGCGGCCGCACGCCAGCGACTAGCCTGCCCGTCATGGACGCCAAGCGGGTCGCACGAGGGGCGAGCACGGCCGCCGGCGTCGTCGCGGCCGCGGCAGTCGCGCGGCGCGGCTGGCGCTCCCAGCCGATCCACCTGGCGCGGATGAGCGGGACGTCGATCAGCGGGCCGGACGCCGTCGGCTGGGTGACCGACTTCCTCAACGCGGCGTACTACGCCCGCCGCGCCGAGCTGCGCGACGTCGAGGACCTGCGGATCGCCTTCGCCATCCTGACGACGCGCTGGCACCAGCTCGGTCACCGCCGCCTGCGCGCGCCCGACGTGCTCGCCTTCCACCGCGCGTTCTTTCGCGAGCGCATCCTCGACGCCGCCCACACCCCGCGCGGCACGCTGGACCGCGAGCAGCTCTTCGCCGGGGCCGCGCGGCTCATCGGCCCCTGGTTTCAAGAGGCCTACCTCGACGACGGGCGCCGGCGCCACGGCATCGCGTTCGAGACGACGGCCGCGCGCGACGCCTACCGGCCCGAGTACCGGCTGCGCCACGCGAAGCTCGGCGCGCCGACGCCGCCCGAGCGCCCGCGCGACGAGCAGGTCTGGCACACCTACGACCCGGTGCCCGTCGCGTCGGCGTCGCGCACGCTCGCCGCGCTCGCCGAGCCCTGGAGATGGCCCGACTACGCGAGCGACCTCGGGCGCTTCACCGCCATCGGCGGCGGCGGCCTGGCCGGCCAGACCTTCGAGATCGAGGTCATCAGCGCGCTGACACCGCGGACGCCGGCGATCCTGCGCGGCTACGTCAGCGTCAACCGCTTCTTCACGCGCGAGGAGCACGCCGACGATCTCGATCGCTACGCCGCCCGCCTGAGCGAGCTCATGGTCCGCTTCGGGCGCGACCAGCCGCCGGCCTACCCGCCCGGGTGCACGCCGCTGGCGGTCATCTGCCTCGACACGCACGAGGGCCACTTCATGGGCCGCGGACGCAACCGGCTGTTGGCCTACGAGCTCGACGGCCAAGACTACCTCCGCGCCGCCGGCACGTGGGACGACCTGCCGGTCACGCTCGAGCAGGCCTACCGCTCGCAGGGGCGCAAGGCCCAGCAGGCCTTCTGGGGCGACGAGCGGCCCGAGTCGAGCATGGTCAACCAGATCGCGCGGCGCACCGCGCAGCCCCCGGACGAGAGCGGCGCCGAGGAGGGCGGCGGGACGTCGTGAGCGCCGACCGCTACGACGCGATCGTCATCGGGGCGGGCCCCAACGGCCTGACGGCGGCGATCACGCTCGCGCAGGCCGGGCGCTCGGTGCTCTGCGTCGAGGCCGCGGCCACGCTCGGCGGCGCCGCGTCGACCGCGGAGCTCACGTTGCCGGGATTTCGCCACGACGTCTTCTCGGCGGTCCATCCGGCGGGCATCGCCTCGCCAGTCTTCGCCGATCTGGGGCTCGAGCGCCACGGCCTGCGCTGGATCCAGCCCGAGCTGGCGATGGCGCACCCCCTGCCGCGCGGCCGGGCGGCGATCCTCGCGCGCGACCTCGCCTACACGACGGGCACGCTGGAGGCGCTCGGGGCGGGCGACGGGCACCGCTGGGAGCAGCTCGTCGCGCCCTATCTGCACCACTTCGAGGCGGTCCGGGCGACGATGCTCGCGGGCTTTCCGCCCGCCACGGGCCCCGCGCGCCTGCTGCCCGCGCTGAAGCTCGGCGGCATGCTCGACTTCGTCCGGCTGCTGCTGCTCTCGGCGGAGGCGCTCGCCGGCGAGCTCTTCGAGGGCGACGGCGCAGCGTGGCTGTACGGCTCCTCGCTGCACGGCGACGCGCCGCTCGACGGCGCCGGCAGCGCGATCGCCGGCGTCTGGCTGAACCTGCTGGGCCACGCCGTCGGCTGGCCGAGCCCCGAGGGCGGGGCGGGCGCCATCACCGCCGCGCTCGCGGGCCGCCTGCGCGAGCTCGGCGGCGAGACGCGCGCGAGCGCGCCCGCCGCGCGCGTGCTCGCCGCGCGCGGGCGCGTGACCGGCGTCGAGCTCGCGGGCGGCGAGCGGATCGCGGCGCGCACCGTCGTCGCGACGACGACGCCGCACGGGCTCGTCCGGCTCGCCGGCGACGCGCTCGGCGACGCCTACACCCGCCGGATGGTGCGCTTTCGCTACGGCCCGCAGACGATCAAGCTCGACTGGGCGCTCGACGCGCCGATCCCATGGGAGCACGAGGACGTCCGGCGCGCGGGCACCGTGCACGTCGGCGGCACGGCGGCGCAGCTGCGCGGCGCGCTGCACGAGGTCGCCGGCGGCCGGCTGCCGGAGGCGCCGTTCCTGCTCTCCGGCCAGCAGACGATCGCCGACCCGTCGCGGGCGCCCACCGGCAAGCACACGGCGTGGGCCTACAGCCACACGCCGCCCGGCGTCGACTGGGCGCGCGAGCGCGAGCCCTTCGCCGACACGATCGAGCGCCAGATCGAGCGCTTCGCCCCCGGCTTCCGCGAGCGCATCCTCGCCCGGCACGTCATGGCGCCGGGCGACCTCGAGGCGCGCAACGCGAGCCTGCCGGGCGGCGACGTCGGCCACGGCAGCTACGCGATGGACCAGCTCATCTTCCGGCCGGTGCCCTCGCTGAACCCCTACTCCACCCCGCTGCGCGGGCTCTTCATCGGCAGCGCGTCGACGTTCCCCGGCGGCGCGGTGCATGGCGTCAACGGCCACGCGGCGGCAAAGGCGGCGCTGCGCCAGGCGCGCATCCCGCGCCCGCCGCGGCTGCGGCCGGGCCGCGCTCGCTGAGCCGCCCGCCGAGGCTGCGGCCCGGCCGCGCTCGCTGAGCCGCCCGCCGCGGCTGCGGCCGGGCCGCGCTCGCTGAGCCGCCCGCCGCGGCAGACCGAGGCTCCGACACCGAGACGGCTCCCGGATGCCGGCGCGGGCATGCACAGATGGCACCCGTCGCGCCGCAAGCCGTCGGGGTGTCACAGATTCACGCCATGCATGCATCTGTGACATCCGAGTCGCGAGGTCCGTGACGCATGCCATTTCGGCATGTGCCGAGCGCAGGGGGCGGCGGCGGGCGTCCGCCCGTCAGATCCCGGTACACCAGCCCCCGCCCGTCCGATCCCCCTACACCAGCCCCCGCCCGTCAGATCCCGGTACACCAGCCCCCGCCCGTCACATCCCGGTACACCAACCCTGGGGACGCGATCCGCCCGCCTGCACGATCCGGATCGGACCCGACCCGCGCCGGCACGCTCGAGCGCCCGCCCGCCGTCTAGGCTGGGAAGATGGCCGCCAAGCCCACGATCATCGGCTGCCCGTCGTGCTCGACGCGCAACCGCGTGCGGCCGACGCCCAGCGGCGTTCCGCGCTGCAGCTCGTGCCACACGGCGCTGCCCTGGATCGTCGAGGCGCATCCCGACGGCTTCGAGGAGGAGCTCGTCGCCTCGGTGCCGGTGCTCGTCGACTTCTGGGCGCCGTGGTGCGGGCCCTGCCGCCAGGTCTCCCCCATCGTCGAGCGGATGGGCAGTGAGTTCGCGGGGCACATGAAGGTCGTCAAGCTCGACATCGACGGCGCTCCCAAGATCGCGGAGCGCTACGGCGTGCAGGGCATCCCGCTGCTGCTCATCGTCAAGGACGGCGGCGAGGTCGACCGCGTCGTCGGCGCGGTGCCGGCCGAGCGGCTGCGCGCGTGGCTCGCCCGCCACGTGGCCCAGCCCGCGCAGGACGCCTGAGCGGCGCCTACCGGCGAGCGCTCGCGGGCACCCTGCGGTTGACGATCGCGAGGTACTCCTGGGTGCGCTCCGTCCGCGTCCCCGGGGTGACGAACAGCTCGACGACGCCGAAGCGCGGATGGCGCACGCCGACGGTCCCCTGCTGGAGCACGAGCGAGCCGGGACCGCGGAAGCGCAGCAGATACGCGTCCTGCGCGCCCGCGAGGCCGGCCGAGAGATCCTCGACGCCGGCGAGCACCGCGCGCGTCGCCGGGCCGCCCTGCGGACGGAGCTTGACCTTCGTGCCGACATGCGGCGCAAACCGCGCGCGCCTCCAGCCGCGCTTGAGCAGGCGCGAGCGCACGAGCGCCCGCGACGTCCTCGCCGAGGCCGTTGCGGCCCCGTCGAGCAGCACGAACGCCGCTACGCCGAGCGCGCCGCCGCGCAGTGCGCTTCGCCGCGTCAGCAGGTTCGCCGCTTCGTCCAAGTCGTGTCCTCTCGCGCCGCCGATTGCCCAACCGCCGCGAAGGTACCGCCTCGGGCGCCAAGGTCAACGCCCGGAGGTCCAGGTTGGCGTCCGCGACCCATGCAACGCGCCCTGCGGCGCGGTCGCGCGGCGCGACTATCGTCGCCCCCGGTGGTTGTGAGGACGATGCGCCGAACCCAATCCCGCCGTCGCAGGGCCATCTCGGGCTGCGCGCTCGCGCTCGCGATCCTCGTCCCCCAGGCCTCGTCCGCACAGGCGGCGTGCCCGGGGGCGACGCCGGCCTGCCCGTACACGGCGAGCTCGCAGATCGGCCAGCGGGGCGGCGGCGTGCTGCGCTTCCCGCAGACCGTGGCGATCGGCCCCGACGGCCTCGTCTACGTCGGCGACCAGTCGTCGAGCATCGTCCAGGTCTTCGGTCCCGACGGCTCGTTCCGGCGCGAGATCGGCCGCGCGGGCCGGCGTCCCGGCGAGCTGTCGTCGGTCGGCGCGATCGCGGTCGCGCGCGACAACACCCTCTTCGTCGCCGACGGCTCGGACCGGATCGACCGGTTCGACGCCGCCGGCAACCTCGTCGGCTCGTTCGGGCGCCGGGGCACGGGCCTGGGGCAGTTCCACTTCGGCAAGGGCGGCGGCAACGACGCGCCCGCCGGCGGCGGCATGACGACGGCGGGCAACCTGCTCTTCGTCTCCGACAGCCGCAACGACCGCGTCCAGCGCTTCAACCTCGACGGCTCGGGCGCCGCCGAGATCGTCCCGCCCGGCCGGCTCGCCAACCCGCGCGGCCTGGCGAACGACGGCCACCGGCTCGTCATCGCCGACGACCACAACCACCGGCTCGTCGTCACCGACTTCGGCGGGCGCGTCATGCGCACCGTCGGCAGCGGTCGCGGGGCGCGCGGCAACCAGTTCAGCTTCCCGTTCGGCGTCGCGATCGATCCGCGCGGGCGCGTGTTCGTCGCCGACGACATCAACCAGCGCGTCGTGCGCTTCGGGCCCAAGCCGGCCTACCGCTACAAGGCCCGCTGGGGGCACTACGGCACCGGCCCCGGCCAGCTCGCCTACCCCCGCGCGATCGCCTCCGACGCGTCCGGTGCGCTCTACGTCACGAACACCGGCAACGACCGCATCGACGTCTTCGACCGCACCGGGAAGCTGCTGCGCTCCTTCGGCGCCTCCGGCCGCGGCCCCGGCCAGTTCAACGCGCCGCTCGGGGTCGGCGCCGACCGCAACGGCTACCGCGCCGTCGCCGACTCGATCAACGGGCGCATCGAGTTGCTCAACCCGGACGGCAGCGTCGCGTCGAGCTGGGGCTCCCCGGCGCCCGGCCCGACGATCCTGCGCCGGCCGATCGACGTCGCCTTCGACACGGCGGGTGACGCCTACGTGCTCGACGAGCGCCGCGCGCGGATCATCGTCTTCGCGCGCGGGACGGGACTGCCCGTCCGCTCGATCGCATCGCAGGGCAGCGGCCCCGGGCAGCTCCTGGACCCGATGGCGATCGCGATCGACGACAACGGCATCATCACCGTCGCCGACACGGGCAACCGCCGCGTCGCGCGCTTCACGACGAGCGGCGTCTACCTCGGCGCCTGGACCGGCGCCGGCAAGCCGCGCGGCGTCGCCGCGACGCCCGACGGCTCGCGGGTCTACGTCAGCGCGACGAACAACCGGATCACGGTCTTCGACGGCCAGGGCGGCCAGATCAGGTGGTTCGGCGGCACGGGGCGCAAGCTCGGCAAGCTCTCGGCACCGGCGCAGATCGCGCTGGACGCCGGCGGCAAGCTGTGGGTCGCCGACCGCGGCAACAGCCGCGTGCAGCGCTTCGGCCCCGACGGCGAGCGGCTGGGCACCTTCGGCGGGCGCGGAACCGGCCCCGGCCAGTTCATCAACCCGACCGGCGTCGTCGTGGACTGCAACGGAACGCTCACGGTGACCGACACGCGCAACAACCGCGTCCAGCAGTTCGCGCTCGCGGCCCCCGAGGCCCCGCCGTGCGTCGCGCTGCGGGCGATCGGCCACCCGCCGCCGCCGAAGGCGCCGACGCTGCCGCCGCCGCTCGGCCCGGAGCTCGACGTGCGCGTCCTGCGCACGGAGCGGCTGTTCACGCTGCGCTCGCTGCCGCTGCGCGTGCGCTGCGACACCAACTGCAAGGTCACCGTCACCGGCGTCGTGCGCGAGCGCACGAAGCCGCGCAGGCGCAAGCGCGCCGCCGCCGTCGACCTGCGCCGGACGCGCGCACGGCTGCCGGCCGGCGAGTCGCGGCTCGTGCGCGTCAAGCTCACCGCCGCACAGGTGCGGCGCCTGCGCCGCGCGATGAATCGCCGCCGCGGGCTGACCGTCCTGCTCGAGGTCGAGGCCGTCGCCGACGCGGGCGATCCCACGACGTACAGCCGACGCCTGCGGGCGACCGGATAGGTAGTCTCGCCCCCGGCCGCACGACGCGGCCGCCGGGCGACGTCGGGAGTCAGAGATGCAGGGCCGAGCACCTGTGAGCGCCTCGGGTCATCGCGCGCCGGTGACCGCCCCGCGCTGCGCGGTCGCGCTCCTCGCGGCGCTCCTCGCGGGGCTCGCGCTCGCCACCACTCCCGCGCGGGCGGCGAGCGACGACGTGCTCGTCGTCGGCGACTCGCTGGCCGTCGGCACGCGCCCGTTCCTCAGCGGGCTGCTCTCCGACCTGCCCGTGACGTCCGACGTGCGCAACGGCATCACGACCCCGTACGGGATGCGCCGGATCCGCATGGCGCTGCGCGGGTCGATGCCCGGGACCGCCGTCATCAGCCTGGGCTCGAACGACGGCCCGAGCGCGCGGCGCTTCTCGAGCCGGCTGCGGCGCACGCTCAAGCTCTTCGCGCGCGACACCTGCGTCGTCTGGCCGACGATCATCCGGCCGCGGCGCAAGGGCGCCTACCGGGGCATCAACCGCGTGCTGCATCGCACCAAGAAGCGCGACCGCCGGCTCGTCGTCGTCGACTGGGAGCACGCCGTCAAGGCCGGCGCCGCGACGCTGCGCGACGGCCTGCACGCGACCCGCGATGGCTACCTGCTGCGCGGCGAGATGATCGCCGAGGCCGTGCGCACCGGCTGCCCGGCCCGCGTCCGCGGCTGAGGCTCGTCGCCGCCGCGCTCGTCGGGGACGACGCGCCGCAGCTCGCGCCCGAGCGGCACGCCGAGCGTCCTGGCGAAGACGACCGTGAAGTGGTGCAGGTCCTTGAAGACGAGCGAGCCGCCGACGACCGGATAGCACAGGCGCGCGCTGCACATGCTGCTCGTAAGGTCGACGGCGGCGAACCGCGGGGGACCGGCCTGGCGGGCGGCGCTGACCGCGGGGTCGGGGTCCAGCGCCGACCTGCGGGGCACGGCGCAGGACAGGCCCGGGCGCTCGTGGGCGGCGATCGCGCGGTCGATGCAGTCGACGGTGCTGCTCGCGAGCCGCGGCGAGTCGCGCAGGACGACGATCCGCTTCACCGTCCCGGGCAGCGTCCCCCAGGCCTTGCGAAAGCCGTTGACCTTGGCCTCGAACATCGTGCGGCCGGCCGGGACGTTGACGGTGTCGCCCGTGATCGCCGACGTGAACACCGTGTCGATCTCGGGATGGTCGGCCAGGACGTCTGGCAGCGCGTCGTTCCAGCGCAGGCATCGCGTCCGCGTGGGCTCGGGGGTGATCTTCGTCGCGGCCGAGAACGCGCAGCTCGTGCGCGTCATCGACAGGCCGCGCCAGCCGCGCTCGCGCGCGACGACGTCGAGCGCGGCGCGCCAGTGCGACGCGTGGCTGTCGCCGACGAGCGCGACGGTCCGCGTCGCCTGCTCGGGCGGAGCGCCGAAGTCGCAGACGCTGACGCCGTGCTCCTTGCGGAAGTCCCGGCACGGGGCGTTGTCCTCGTCCCTGGCGGCGACCGGCAGCGGGACGACCTTGGCGCGCAGGTCGCGGTTCTCGCAGGGGCGCAGCGGATCGCGCGCCGCGGCGCCGAAGCAGCTGGGTCGGTGCGACACGAGCGTGTCGGACTCGCGCTCGGCCGCGTGGATCTGCGCCTGGACGTGGGTCGCCCCGCCGGCGATCACGAGCGCCAGCACGGCGGTCGCCGCCGCGCCGGCGGCGAACGTCACGCGCGGCTGCGCCGAGAGCCACTGGCTGCGGCGCACCGGGTCCTCGACGAGGACCTTCGTCGCCCAGGCGAGGAGCACCGTCAGGACCGGCACGGCGACGCGCAGCGCCACCGGGCCCACGCCGGCGATCGCGAACGGCGCGAAGACGAGCAGCGGCCAGTGCCAGAGGTAGACGGAGTAGGAGATGTCGCCGAGGAACTGCGCCGGCCGCAGCGCGAGCAGGCGCGACGGCGCCCAGCGCGCCTCCGGCATCCCGGCGTGGATGACGGCGAGCGTGCCGGCGATCGGGATCGCGGCGGCCCAGCCGGGGAAGGCCGTGCCGGCGCCGTAGGCCACCGCGGCGTACAGGACCGCGGCGAGGCCCGCCCACGACAGCGCCGCGCGCACGCCGTCGGGCAGGCGCGAGGTCCCGAGCAGCGCCAGCAGGCCGCCGGCGCCGAACTCCCACGCCCGCGTCGGCGTGACGAAGTACGCGGCGGCCGGGTTGGCCGCCGTCTCGGCGATCGAGTACCACAGGCTCAGCGCGGTCACGGTCAGCAGCACGCCCGCGATCGCCAGCCTGCGGCGCGTGGCCCACGCGGCGAGCAGGATGAGCAGCGGCCAGGCGATGTAGAACTGCTCCTCGACCGACAGCGACCAGAAGTGCTGGACCGGAGAGGCGCGGTTCTCGGCCCCGAGGTAGTCGACGGCGTCGGCCGCGAGCTGCCAGTTCTGGACGTACGCCGTGCTCGTGCCGATCTCGGTGAGGAACTGCTGCCAGTACACCTGCGGGACGAGCAGCAGCGTGCCCGCCGCGCACGCGAAGAGCGTCAGCAGCGCGGCGGGGAGCAGGCGCCGCGCGCGGCGCGCCCAGAACGCCCACAGCTCGAGCCCGCCGGTCGCCTCGGCCTCGCGCACGAGGTGCGCGGTGATGAGGAAGCCGGAGATCGCGAAGAAGACGTCGACGCCGACGAAGCCGCCGGGCATCGCCTCCGGCCACACGTGGTAGAGGACGACGGTCGCGACCGCGACGGCGCGCAGCGCCTGGATCTCGGGGCGCAGGTCTGAGCGCGGTCGCCTGGGCATGCGCTCGCTCCCTACCCCCGCGCGGTCCTGTCGAGCCGTCCTTCTCATCGTGTCCTAACGCGCGGAGCCTCTCATGGTTGCGCGGCGGCCTCGATCATCGGCATCGTGCGCGGCGGCACCTGGCGCGTCAGCACGATGTAGCTCGTGCAGCGCCGGATCGCCGCCGTGGCGGTGAGCTGGTTGACGATCTCCTGCAGGTGCGCCGTGTCGCGCGCGACGACGCGGCAGATGAGGTCCTGCGGACCGGAGATCGCGTCGGCCTCCAGCAGCTCGGGGATCGACTCCATGACCGCGACCGCGGCGGCCAGCTCGCCCTGCGAGAGCTCGATGAGGATGAACGCGCTGATCGCATAGCCCATGGCGACGGGATCGACCTCCGGGCCGTGACCCGTGATGACGCCGCGCGCCTCGAGCTTAGCCAGCCGCGCATGGACGGTTCCGCGCGCGACGCCGAGCTGGCGGGCGATCTCCAGCAGGCCCACGCGCGGGAGCCGGCGCAGTGTCGCGATGAGCCGGGCGTCAAGCTGATCTATGGACATGTTGCCCAGTCTTTCACGTCGGTCGGCGTCATTTCTGCGCTGATTGCCCTGTCCCGGTGCTCAGACTTGCAACCGCGGCCCGCGTAGCGGACGCTGTGACGGGACGAGAGAGGAGCTCACACGTGTTCGAGGAAGCCCAGTTGTACTCGCCGGTGACGACCGGCGCCGGCGGCGAGGTCACCGTCCATCTCCACGACGGCCATCCCGGCGCCGACGACCCCGACTACCGACGGCGCCGCAACGAGATCGCCGCCGCCGCCCTTGCCTGGCGGCCCGGCCTGCCCGCGCCGAGGATCGACTACCACGCCGACGAGCAGGAGGTCTGGCGGACCGTCTGCCGCGAGCTCGCGCCGCTGCACGAGCAGCTCGCCGTCGCCGAGTACCGCGAGGCGCTCGCCCGCGTCGCGCTCCCCACCGACCGCGTGCCCGGCCTCGACGAGGTCAGCGAGCGCGTCGGCCCGCTGACGGGCTGGAGCTACGTCCCGGCCGCCGGGCTCGTCGAGCTGCGCGAGTTCTACACCTCGCTCGGCGACCGCGTCTTTCACTCCACGCAGTACGTGCGCCACCCCGCGATGCCGCTCTACACGCCAGAGCCGGACATCATCCACGAGGTCATCGGCCACGGGCACCTCCTCGCCACGCCGACGTTCGGCGAGCTGCACCGGCGCGCGGGCGTCGCCGCTCGGCGCCTGCGCGAGGAGGAGTCGCTGCGCTTCCTGTCGCGCGTGTTCTGGTTCTCGCTGGAGTTCGGCGTCGTCATGGAGGGCGGCGAGCTGCGCGCCTACGGCGCCGGGATCCTCTCCAGCTACGGCGAGATCGGCCAGTTCCGCGCCATGCAGCTGCGCCCGCTGGATCTCGGCGAGATGGGCACCGTCGACTACGACATCACCCAGTACCAGCCCGTCCTGTACCGAGCGGAGTCCGTCGCCGAGATCGAGGAGATCGTCGGCGGCTTCTTCGACACCTGCACCGACGAATCGATCGAGGAGCTGCGACATGAGCACGCTGCCGCTTGAGGACCGTTCCGCGACCGACCGTCGCGACCACATGCCCCTGCACGGCTTCGACCACATCGAGCTGTGGGTCGGCAACGCCGCGCAGGCGGCCTACTTCTTCCGCCACGCGTTCGGCTTCACCGAGATCGCCTACGCCGGCCTCGAGACGGGCCTGCGCGACCGCACGTCGCACGTCCTGCGGCAGGGTCGCATCCGGGTCGTGCTGACGGGCTCGCTGCACGAGGGCACGGACATCGCCGCGCATCACCGCGTCCACGGCGACGGGGTCAAGGTCGTCGCGCTGTCGGTGCCGAGCGCCGACGCCGCCTACCGCGAGGCGGTCGCGCGCGGCGCGCTCGGCCTGCGCGAGCCCTACGCGCTCGAGGACGAGCGCGGCACCGTCCGCCTGGCGGAGATCGCCGCCTATGGCGACACGATCCACCGCTTCGTCGAGCGCGCCGGCTACACGGGCGCGTTCATGCCCGGCTACGCCGACGTCGAGCACGACGGCGATCCGGCCCAGCCCGGGCTGCTCGCCGGCATCGACCACGTCGTCGCCAACGTCGAGCTCGGCGAGATGGAGCGCTGGGTGAAGTTCTACGAGGACGTCTTCGGGATGACCGAGCTCATCCACTTCTCCGACGACGACATCTCGACGGAGTACTCGGCGCTCATGTCGAAGGTCGTCACGAGCGGCGACGGCCGCGTCAAGCTGCCGATCAACGAGCCCGCGGAGGGCAAGCGCAAGTCGCAGATCGACGAGTACCTGGAGTTCTACGGCGGCGCCGGCGTGCAGCACATCGCCGTCTCGACGACCGACATCGTCGCCTGCGTCGAGGCGCTGCAGGAGCGCGGCGTGCGCTTCCTGCGCACGCCGGAGTCCTACTACGAGGGCGTGCCCGCGCGCGTCGGCGAGATCGCCGAGTCCGTCGAGGACCTGCGCCGCCTGGGCATCCTCGTCGACCGCGACGACGAGGGCTACCTGCTGCAGATCTTCACCAGGCCGCTCGGCGACCGGCCGACGATCTTCCTGGAGATCATCGAACGCCATGGCGCGCGCGGCTTCGGGGAGGGAAACTTCAAGGCGCTGTTCGAGGCGATCGAGCGAGAGCAGGCCCTGAGGGGGAATCTCTGATGCGCTACGTGTCGATGGGCGAGGTGCCGGCCAAGCGGCACACCCAGGTCCGCGACGAGGACGGCGGCGCGCTGCTCGTCGAGGAGGTCATGGGCTACGAGGGCTTCTCGGGCAACGAGTCGATCCTCTATCACCTGCGCTCGCCGTGCGACGTCGCCCAGGTCGGCGACTTCGAGCCGCTCGTCGTCGACGAGTGGGTGCCCGACGCGCACGTGCACCGGCTGACGACGACCGCCGGGCTGGCGCCGTCGGGCGACCCCGTCTCAGGGCGCCGCGTGCTCATGTTCAACGGCGACGTCGAGATGGCGATCTGCAAGCCGGTCGAGGAGTTCGACGGCTTCTACCGCAACGGCGAGGGCGACGAGGTCGTCTTCGTCCACGAGGGCTCGGGGGCCTTCGAGACGATCTTCGGCGCGCTGCCCTACGAGCGCCACGACTACGTCGTCATCCCGCGCGGAACCACGTACCGCGTGCGCATGGACGACGGCCCGCAGACGTGGCTGACGTTCCACACGCCCGGCGAGATCGAGACGCCCAACCGCTATCGCAACCGCTACGGGCAGCTGCTCGAGCACGCCCCGTTCTCGCAGCGCGACTTCCACCCGCCGCGGTCGCTGCAGACGCACCGCTCGTCGGGCGAGCACGAGCTCGTCGTCCGCGCGCGGGGCGGCCACCAGCGCTTCGTCCTGGACTACCACCCGTTCGACGTCGTCGGCTGGGACGGCTACGTCTACCCCTACAGCTTCAACATCCACGACTTCGAGCCGAAGTCCGGCCGCCTGCACCAGCCGCCGACGGTGCACCAGACCTTCCAGGGCCCGAACTTCGTCATCTGCTCGTTCTGCCCGCGCAACCTCGACTGGGATCCGCTCGCGGTGCCGATCCCCTACCACCACTCCAACCTGCAGTCCGAGGAGGTCATCTACTACGTCGACGGCCAGTTCGGCTCGCGGGCCGGCGTGGAGGCCGGCGCGCTGACGCTGCATCCCAGCGGGCTGCCGCACGGGCCGCAGCCCGGCCGCGTCGAGGCCTCGCTCGGCGCGACGCGCACCGACGAGCTGGCGGTCATGTGCGACACGTTCCGGCCGCTGCGCCTGACGACGCTCGCGCGCGAGCTGGACGACCCGGCCTACGCGCTGAGCTGGCACGCCTCCTCCGAGCGGGCGCCGGCGTAGCGCTCACGCGAGCAGGCGCCGCAGCTCGGCGGCGGTCTGCGCGCCGCGCCGGCATGCCTCCCCCGAGCGGGCACCGGCGTAGCGCTCAGGCCAGCAGGCGCCGCAGCTCCGCGGCGGTCTGCGCGCCGCGCCGGCATGCCTCCCCCGAGCGGGCACCGGCGTAGCGCTCAGGCCAGCAGGCGCCGCAGCTCCGCGGCCGTCTGCGCGCCGCGCTCGAACACGTCGCCGTAGGTGTACGCGAGGTGCCGCGAGCGCCGCCGCCGCGCGATGTCGGCCTCGAACGCGCGCCTGCTGGCATGGAAGCGGTAGCCGAGCAGTTCCACGACGAGGTCGCGCCCTGGCCAGTGGCAGTCGACCCTGTCGCCCTCGCGATCGACGTTCGTGCGCGGCAGGGGCAGACCGTGGCGGCGCAGCAGCGCGAGGAAGCCGTCCTCGAGCCCGCTCAGCGTGACGTCGGCGCCGAGCGCGCGCAGCAGCTTGGCCGCGCCCTTCTTGCCGGGGTTGCGGGCGATGCACGCCCGCACGTCGGCCTCGGCGACCGCGTGGTGGATCCAGGCCTCGTGGCAGGCGCGCGTCAGCTCGGACGGCGTGAGGCGCGGCGCCAGGTCGAGCAGTACGCGCGCGGGCGTCGTCATCGGGATGCCGCGGATGGTCGTCGTGTCGAGCGGGTCGAGCGACCGGACCCGGTGCACGACGATGCCGGGCCGCCTGCGGCCGCCGAGCGTGGGAACCGTCACCTCGGGGAGCGGCACGCGGCCTCGCACGATCACCATCGCGTGCGCGCCGGCGCGATGGCTCGCGACTCCCCCTTCGCCGCAGGCGAGGACTGCCGCCGCGAGCCGGCCGAGCTCCGACGGCGCGACGTGGCCCACCGCGTAGACGCCGAGGTGCACCCGTCGCAGCCGGCCGTCGGCGCTCCACCGCTTGATCCGCTCGCGATCGACGCCGGCCGCGAGCAGCTGGCCGTGGCTGATCCGGCCGTGCTGGCGCGCCGCGAGCGCCGCAACCCTGTCTGCCAACTCCCGCATGCAGATGAGAGGCCCCGCGCCGCCCCGGTTCGCCCCCCGGGGGGGCGCCGCCGCGCGGTCTTGGCGCGCGAAGGGCTCATCGCGCCCCTGCGACGCCACGACCCGCCGGACCGCACGGTCATGGCGCGCGAAGGGCTCATCGCGCCCCCGAAACGCCACGACCACACCAGACCGCACCGTCATGGCGCGCGAAGGGCTCATCGCGCCCCCGAAACGCCACGACCACACCGGCCGGCCGCACCGTCATGGCGCGCGAAGGGCTCATCGCGCCCCCGAAACGCCACGACCACACCAGACCGCACCGTCATGGCGCGCGAGGGGTCCGGCGCCGCGGCTCGCCCGCGGCGCGACGCGTCCGCCCTCGCCTGCCACGACCGCGCGGGCTAGGTTGAGACGGCGATGACGACCTCGCCCCCGACCGAGCGCGCGCTGCCGTGGGGCGTCGTGCGCGTCCGTGGCGGCGCGCCGCAGCCCGCGCTGCTCGACGGCGACGGCGTGCTGCTCGCGGCACTCCTGAGGCTCGACGACGGACGCGCGGGCGCCGCCGAGCCGGGACGCGCGGGCGCGACCGGGCCGGAAAGCGCGGGCGCCGCCGAGCCGGGACGCGCGGGCGCGACCGGGCCGGAAAGCGCGGGCGCCGCCGAGCCGGGACGCGCGGGCGCGACCGGGCCGGAAAGCGCGGGCGCCGCCGAGCCGGGACGCGCGGGCGCGACCGGGCCGGAAAGCGCGGGCGCCGCCGAGCCGGGACGCGCGGGCAAGGCCGGACGCGCGGGCGCCGTCGATCCCGCCGCGCTGCGCCGCGCCCTCGCAGGCCCCGATCTCAACGCGCTCATCGAGCTCGGCCCCGCGGCCTGGCGCGCCGTGCAGGCGGCGGGGGCGAACGCGCCGGCCGCGGCTCGCGTCGCGCTCGCCGACTGCGAGCCCGTCCTGCCGGTGCGCGTGCCGGACTTCGCGGACTTCTACGCCTCGCTCGAGCACGCGACGAACTTCGGGCGCATCTTCCGCCCCGGCGCCCCCGCGGTGCGCGAGAACTGGCGCCGGCTGCCGATCGCCTACCACGGCCGCGCGTCGACGATCGTCGTCAGCGGCAGCGAGATCCGCCGCCCGCAGGGCCAGACCGGGCCCGGTCGGCTCGAGCCGACCGCCCAGCTCGACCTCGAGTGCGAGCTGGGCTACGTCTGCGGTCCGTCGGCGACCGGCCCGATCGCGATCGACGACGCCGAGGCACACATCTTCGGCGTCGTGCTCGTCAACGACTGGAGCGCGCGCGACGTCCAGCGCTACGAGTACGAGCCGCTCGGGCCGTTCCTGGGCAAGTCGTTCGCCACCTCGATGTCGGCCTGGATCACGCCGCTCGACGCGCTGGCCGGCGCCCGCGTCGCGCCGCCGCCGCAGGATCCGGCGCCCGCGCCGTACCTGCGCGCGAGCGATCCCTGGCTGCTCGCCGCGGCGCTGGAGATCGAGCTCAACGGCGAGGTCGTCTCGCGCCCCGACGCCTCGGGCCTGTACTGGACGCCGTCGCAGATGCTCGCCCATCTCACCGTCAACGGAGCCAGGCTCAGCGCCGGCGACGTCTTCGCGACCGGCACGATCAGCGGACCCGGGCCCGGATCGGAGGGATCGCTCGCCGAGATCTTCGGCGGCGAGCGCTGGCTCGCCGACGGCGACGAGGTGGTCCTGCGCGGCAGCGCAGGCGGAGTCGTGCTCGCCGAGGTCCGCGGGCGGATCGCCGGGCGCTGAGCAGGGCATCCGCGCCCGGACCGGCCGCGCCCGCGCCGACGCGGATCCCAGCCCACCGCGAACCCGGGACAAGGGGGTCTAGAAACGTCCCGCAGATGACGGAAGAGGGCTAAAAACGTGGAAACTGGTTTGACATGGCACCGGAAACTCTGGGACGGTCGTCCGTGCAGGGTGCGGCATGCCGCAGCAGGCATTGGGGCGACGAGTAACGGACGACCTTCCTCCCGCAGTTGCGAAGCCGCGACTAGCTCATCACCACATCTCGGGGGGTTCACCTCATGTATCGCCGCGCAGCAGCCGGCCGTCGTCGGCTGCGCCCGCTTCACGTGTCAGCAGCTTGTATTTCGGTGACCGCATCGCTCGCGTTCGCGGGCCCGGCGCTCGCCGACGTCACCGAGGTGTCGGGAGGCGCCTTCGGCGAGTCGATCAGCCTGACCGGCATCCCGATCGTGGGCGACATCACGTCCGCGCCGCGGCCGGAGGTCTCGTTCACGAACCCGTCCGACGGCGACGGCCCGTTCACCGACAGCCTCGCGAGCACGACCCAGGTCGGCACGCTCACCACCGGCGTGCTGAACGTCAGCACCGAGGGCGGCAACCTCGGCTCGCACTCCGGCTTCGCCAAGAGCTCGGCCGACGTGACGAACGTCGACATCGGCGCCGGCCGGATCACGGCCGACGTGGTGGCCAGCGAGTGCACCTCCAACGGCGACGGCTCCAGCGGCTCGTCGACGCTGACGACGGCCACCGTCGACGGCAACGCGGTCCCGGTCAACCCGCCCGCCAACACCGTCATCGCGCTGGCCGGCGGCATCGGATCGGTCACGCTCAACGAGCAGATCCGTCCGACCGACGGCGCGGGCGACACGAGCATCGTCGTCAACGCCATCCACGTCCGGCTCACCGGCGGGGCGCTCGGAACCGGCGACATCATCGTCGCCCAGTCGCGCTGCGGAGCCAGGGGCCCGGATGTCGTGCCCGTCGCGCCGCTCGGCCTGCTCGGCATCACCGGGCTGCTGGGGATCGGATTCGCCGGCATGCAGTGGAAGAAGCGGCGCCACACCCAGGCCGTCGCCACGTCCACCAACTAGGCACCTCGTCGGCACAACCGAACGGAGTCAGCATGAACATCCTGGCCATCGGAGCCCATCCCGACGACGTCGAGTTGGGCTGCGGCGCCACCCTCGCCGCCCATGTGGCGCGCGGGGACAGCGTCGCCCTGCTGATCATGACCACGGGAGAGCAGGGGCCGCAGGCGGGAAGCTCACGGGTCCGCGAGCAGGAAGCGGCTGCCGCGGTGCTCGGAGCGCGCCTCTTCTGGGGCAACTTCCGCGACGGTGCCGTGCCCGAGGACCGCGGCACCGTCGACCTGATCGACGAGGTCCTGGGCGAGGTCGAGGCCGACCTGATCTACACCCACTCGCTGAGTGACACGCATCAAGACCACCGGGTGACGGCTCGCATGAGCCTGTCGGCCGGACGCCGGACGCAGCGCCTGCTCACCTACGAGGCGCCCACGTCGAGGTCGTTCTCCCCCACGCTGTTCGTCAACGTGGAGGGCTTCATGGACAAGAAGCTCGACGCCCTGCGCGAGCACCACTCGCAGGTCCTCAAGAACAGGCTCGTCGACCTCGACGCGATCGAGGCGCAGGCCCGCTACCGGGGCTTCCAGGCCCGGATGCGCTGCGCCGAGGCATTCGCCGTCGAGCGATTCGCCTGGGACCTGTCCCCCACCGACCCACAGGCCGACAGCGCCGAGCGGCTGCTGGCCTCGATCGGGAGTGGTCTCGTCGCCTAGGCGGCGGACACGGCACTTGCCGGGTGCGCCGGCTGCGGGCCGTCCCACATGGGGCGGCCCGCGGCGTACCATCGAGGGAGCGACGGAAGGGACGGGCAGGGATTGCGACTGACGCCGCGCCGGGGACATGACGCACGGTCCGTCCGCCCCGGCGGCGGGGCCGCCGGGGCTCCCTGGGTGCTCGTCGCGCTCGTCGGCCTCACGCTGGCGTCCGCCGGCGCGTTCGGCGCCGGCGCCACGATCACGATCGTCGGCGTCTTCCTGCAGGTCGTGTTCATCCTGTTCTTCGCGCGGCACCTGGCCTTCGCGATCTCGGCGCTGCGCAGCGCGCCCCGCGACCTCGAGGCCGCGCCCGTCGACACCGGCTTCCGGCCGAGGGTCGCCGTCATCGTCGCCTGCAAGAACGAGCAGCAGGTCATCCGCGGGCTCGTCGCCAGCCTGCTCGAGCTCGACTACCCGGCCGATCTGCTGCAGCTCATGGTCGTCAACGACGGCTCGACGGACGAGACCGGCGCGATCCTCACGTCGCTGGCCGAGCTTCACCCCACGCTCACCTGCCTGCACCGCCGCCCCGAGGAGAGCAGCGGGAAGTCGGCCGCCCTCAACGCGGCGCTGGCGCTCGTCTCCGCGGACGTCGTCGTCGTGTTCGACGGCGACCACCAGCCGCGCCCGGACGTCGTGCGCCGGCTCGTGCGCCACTTCGAGGACCCCTCGATCGCCGCGGTGCAGGGGCGCTGCCAGATCTCCAATCCCGACGACTCGCTCATCTCGCGGCTCGTCGCGATCGACTACCTCGCGGGGTACCTCGTCAACGAGTACGGGCGCCAGTCGATCTACCGGCTGCCGGCCTACGGGGGCGCCAACTGCGCCGTGCGCACGACGAGCCTGCGCGAGCTCGGCGGCTGGAACGTCGAGAGCGTGACCGAGGACACCGACCTGACGATCCGCCTCATGCTCACCGGCCAGCGCGTGCGCTACGACGTGACCGCCGTCGACGAGGAGGAGGGCGTCATCACGGTCGGCCGCTTCTGGCGCCAGCGCTACCGCTGGGCGCGCGGCCATCAGCAGGTCTGGCGCGACTACCGGGCCGCCGTCTGGCGCTCGGCGATCTTCTCGCGCATGGAGAAGATCGAGATGACGATGTTCCTGCTCGTCTTCCACATCCCGGTGCTCTCGGGCCTCGGCTTCCTCGTGCTCGCGGTGTGGGGCCTCGGCCTCGCGCCCGTCAACCAGGATCCCGTCAACCTGTTCCTGCTGTGGACGCTGCTGCTGCTCGGCCCGCTGCTCGAGCTCAGCGCGGGCCTGCTGCTCGCGCAGGCCGACCGGCGCGAGGCCCCGATCCTGCTGTTCTTCCTGCCGCTGTTCATCGTCTCCGTCGCGCTGTGCACGAAGGCCTGGCTCGACGGGATCCTCGGCAGCGGCTACGCCTGGGGCAAGACCTCGCGCGCCGCCGACGCCCCCTCCCCGACCCCCGCGCCGGCGACATGACGAGCTCGGCACGCCACGCCTACGTCCGCATCCTCGCGATCCTGGTCTTCACGGTCGTGGGCTTCATCCTCGTCGAGCAGCCGTTTCGCGTCTTCGAGGCGCATGCGGTGACCTGGGTGCTGCTGGCCCTCGGGGCCGACGGCACGCGCGTCCCGTACGGGTCGATCATCGAGATCTATCCGAGCGGCCAGCCGTCGCTGCTGGCGAGCATCACGGTGTCGTGCTCGTCGCTGTCGTCGCTGCTGGCGATCGGGTGCCTGTCGCTGCTCGGGCCCAGGCGCATGCGGCGGCGCTGGTTCGGCGCGCTCGGCGTCGCGCTGATCGTCGTCGCCATCGGCAACGTCCTGCGGATCGTCATGTCGCTCGCCGCCGGCCTGTTCGCCGGGCGCTCGGCGCTGCTGCTGTTCCACGACTGGGTCGGCGGGGCGTTCGCCTTCGCCTACACGCTGGGCGGATACATCCTGTTCCTCTACCTCGTGCTTCCGCGCCACGACGCGGCCGCCGGGAGGCCTCATGAAGCTGTCGCTTGAGCTCTGGCTGCCACCGCTCGCCGCGGGTCTGGCGCTCCTCATCGTGTCGGCCCTGTGGCGCTCGCTCGCGCGCGCCAACCGGCGCAACCGCGCGCGCGCCACGCTGCGCGCGGCGCTCGTCGACCCCGACCCGATGGCGCGCCTGGCCGCCGTGCACGTCGCCGTGCAGCAGGGGATCGCCCCGGTCGCGGCGTCGCTGCTGGAGGCGACCCGCACCGAGCAGCACCCGGCGGTGCTCGCGGGCATCATGGACGCCGTCGCCCGCCACCAGTGGGAGCCGTCGCTGGAGCCCGAGCTCGTCGACCTGCGGCTGTGGGCCCAGCGCCGCCTGCTCGAGCAGACCGGCTACGGGCGGCGCAACGGCGCCGCGCCGCACGAGACCCACGCCGAGGTGCGCCCGCCCGGCGTCCTCGGGCGCCTGCTCGGCGAACCGGCACGGCGGCGGTCGCGCACGCGTGGCTGAGCCGTGACCGGCCGCGCTGGACTGGACGGCGCGCCGACGACGATCGTGACCGGCGCGGGCGGAGCGGCCGGCGTCGCGGTCATCCGCGAGCTCGTCGCGCGCGGCGTCGACGTCGTGGCGGCCGATGCCGACGAGGAAGCCGTCGGGCTCGCGCTGGCCACCTCCCGCGCGACGCTTCCGCGCGGCGACGATCCCGCCTTCGCCGACGCCGTCTGCTCCCTGGCGCGCGAGCGCGGCGCGGGAGCGATCATCAGCACCGTGACCGAGGAGATGGCGGCGCTCGGACGCGCGGGCGAGCAGCTTGCCGCGGCCGGGGCGCGGACCTGGCTGGCGCCCCCGTTCGCGGTCGAGGCGTGCCGCGACAAGTGGGCCTTCTCGCGCCTGCTGCGCGACGCGGCGATCCCCGCCCCCGGCACCGGCCTCGCGAGCGCCGACGACCTGCCCGGCCCGTGGATCGTCAAGCCGCGCTTCGGCCGCGGCTCGCGCAGCGTCGTCGCGGCCGACACGCGCGCCGACCTCGAGTGGGCGCTCGGCCACGTCCCCGAGCCGATCGTGCAGACGCGGCTGTCCGGGCGCGAGTTCACGGTCGACTGCCTCGTCGACCGCGACGGATCGCTCGCCGGGGCCGTCCCGCGCTGGCGCCTGGAGACGAAGGCCGGCATCTCGACGAAGGGCCTGACCTTCGAGAACGACGCGGTGCTCGCGGGCGTGTGGGCGCTCGTCGCCGCGCTCGGCCTGGAGGGCGCCGCCAACGTCCAGGGCTTCGTCGCCGACGACGGCGCGATCGCGTTCGTCGAGGTCAACCCGCGCTTCTCCGGAGCCCTGCCGCTCTCGATCGCGGCCGGCGCGGACCTCGTCGGCGAGTACCTGCGCGGCGTCGCCGGCGAGGCGCCCCGCCGCGAGCGGCTCGGCTTCCGCCCCGGGGTCCGCATGGCGCGCCACTTCGAGGAGGTCTTCAGCGGATGAGGATCCTCGTCGCGGTCGGCACGCGCCCGGAGATCATCAAGCTCGCCCCCGTCGCGCGCGAGCTGCGCGCCCGCCCCGGGCTCGACGTGCGCGTCGTCGCGACCGGCCAGCACTACGACCCCGCGCTCGTCGACGTCCTGCACGAGCGCATGGGCCTGAGCGTCGACGCCACGTGGTCGCTGCAGGGCGACGAGGCCCAGCGCACCGGCGCGATGCTGACGATGGCGCTGGACGAGGTTCGCGCGAGCGCGCCGGACGTCGTCCTCGTCCTCGGCGACACGAACACCGTCCCGCTGTTCTGCCTGGCCGGACGCCGCCACGGCGCCGCGATCGCGCACGTCGAGGCCGGGCTGCGGTCGTTCAACGCGCGCTCGATGGAGGAGGTCAACCGGCGCGCGGCGGCGGCGCTGGCGTCGCTGCACTTCGCTCCCACCGAGCTCGCGGCGCGCTTCCTCGCCGACGAGGGCGTCCCCGCCGAGCGCGTGCACGTCGTCGGCAACCCGATCGTCGACGTCCTGCGCGACAGCGGGGTCCGCGGGCTGGCGCCGGAGGCGCGCGGCGGCGTCGTCGTGACCGCGCACCGGCCGTCGAACGTCGACGACCCGGAGCGGCTCGAGCGCCTCGTCGCGCTGCTCGGCGAGCTCGCGGCGAACCTCGCGCCGGTCGTCTTCCCGGTCCATCCGCGCACCCGCGCGCGGTTGGAGGGGGCCGGCGCGCTCGGCGCCCTGCAGGCCGTCGAGGGCCTGACGCTGCTTCACCCCGTGCCCTACCTCGACATGCTCGAGCTCATCGCCGGCGCGCGCGTCGTCGTGACGGACTCCGGCGGCCTGCAGGAGGAGGCGGCGTGGCTCGGCACGCCGGTCGTCGTGCTGCGCTCCTCGACGCCGCGCTGGGAGGGCGTGCACGCGGGAACCTCGATCCTCACCGGCCTCGACGTCGAGCGGGCGCTGGCCGCGGCCACGGCGTTCGCGACACCCGCCGAGCAGGCGCGCGTCCACGCGGTCCCGTGCCCCTACGGCGACGGCCACGCGGCTCGGCGCATCGCGGACGTGCTGACCGATCCGCTCACGGCGCCGCTGCTCGCGCTCGACGAGCCCGACCTGCGCGAGCCCGGGGCGGTGCCGGCGTGATCGCGGCCGTCCTGTTCGACCTCGACGACACGCTCTACGAGCAGCGCGCCTGGCTGGCCGGCGCCTGGAGCGCGGTCGCGGCGGCCGCCGCCGAGCACGGCGTGCAGCGCGAGCCCTTCGAGCGGGCGCTCGTCGCGATCGCCGCCGAGGGCTCCGACCGGGGCCGCATCGTCGATCGCGCGCTCGAGCGCGTCGGCGCGCCGGGCGACGTGCCGCTCGCGGCGCTGCTGGCCGCCTTCCGGGGCGCCGAGCCGGCGCGCATCGAGCCGTTTCCGGGGGTCCGCGATGCGCTCGCGCGGCTGCGCGAGGCCGTCCCGATCGGGCTCGTCAGCGACGGCGACGTCGCGATCCAGCGCGCGAAGCTGCGCCGGCTCGAGCTCGAGGACGCCTTCGACGTCGTCGTCTGGTCCGACGAGTTCGGCCGCGAGCGCCGCAAGCCGCATCCCGCGCCGTTCCGGGCGGCGCTCGACGCGCTCGGCGTGCAGCCGCGGGACGCCGTCCACGTCGGCGATCGCCCGGGCAAGGACGTGCGCGGGGCGATCGGGGCCGGCCTGCGCGCGATCCGCGTGCGGACCGGCGAGTACGCGGCGCTGCCCGACGATCCCGCGCCGTGGCGCAGCGCCGGCGGCGTGCCCGAGGCGGTCGCGCTGCTGCTCGAGGTCGGGGTCAGTACCCGAGCTGCCGGTTGAGCGCGTCGCGGCTGGGGTCGGCCAGCACGACGAGCTGGCCGGAGTCCGACGGGGTGAACGGCCAGGCGCGCCCCGCGGCGTCGGCCGCCTGGCGTATCCGGCGGGCCGCCAGCCGGGCGCGCTCGGGCTGGTCGACCCGGCCGAAGGCCCACGCGGCCGGGGCCCAGTAGCCCGTCGCGCTCTGACCGGCGCGGAAGCGGGTGATCGTCGCGGGCCTGTCCCACGACGGGTGGAAGCGCTCGAAGCGACTCATGATCGACGCCGCGCGCTCGCCGCGCGCGAGGCCGAACGCGACGGCCCAGGCCTGCTGCAGGGCGTCGGGGTACAGGACGGCCCAGTTCGTCGGCTGGCGCACGCCGTTCTCGTGCACCGCCCAGTCGTAGGCCTCGGTTGCCGGGTTCCACAGCCCGGCGACGCCGGTGCGCAGACGCTTGGACGCGCGCGACGCGCGGGTGCGCAGCGCGCCGTCGCCCAACACGCCCGCGAGCGTCACGGCCGCGCGCAGGCCGGCATACGTCTCACCCTGGTCCATGAGGTACTTCACGCGCGCGTCCGGCTTGGCCCACGTCAGCCCGTCGGGCTGCTGGGTGGCCTCGATGGCCTTGACGGCGGCCGTGATCGCGGTGGCGAGGCCGCCCACCCGCGCGCGATCCTGCGTCGCGAGCCACGTCGCCTTGGCCGCGAGCAGGAACGTCCCCGCGTAGGCGTCGGTGGAGTCCATCTGACCGGTGCTCACCGGCCGGCCGGCGACGACGTCGTAGTCGGTCACGAACCCCGAGGCGTCCTGATGGGCCGCGTACCACTGCAGCCAGCGCCAGGCGGCATCGGCATACCGCGGGTCGCCGGCGAGCTCGCTCGCGCGGGCGAGCCCGATGGCGGCGAAGTTGGCGAGGTACGGCCAGATCCGTGCGTGGTCGAGCTGCGTGGCGATCGACCCGTCGGGCAGCTGCGCCTGCAGGATCCACTCGGCCTCGATGCGCGCCTCGTCGGCCACCGCGGCGCGGGCGGCACCGGGCAGGAACGCAAGCGCGGCGATCGCAAGTGCCGCGCCGGCGAGGGGTCGGATGGAGAAGATCCGAGAGGTCATCGCACTGCTTTCCGGGGAAGCATGCAGGTTGTTTCGCCGCGTCCCCTACCGCGCTCGACGTTAGCAGCCGAGCCTGGACGAAGAGGCTACGGGGGGCAGCGCGATGACCACCGGACGCAGGTCGCGCCCACCGGTCCGCGGTCGTTGCGCCCCCGCGGAGTGGGTTAGGCTCGCGCCCGTGGAAGGAGGAGCATCGGCCCCACCGCCCCAGCCGCCGGGCCCGCGGGGCGCCGGCTCGCGTCCGACGCTGACCGTCCCGCAGCTGCTCGCGTTCGGGGCCTTCGGCCTGCTGTCGCTGCTCGCGCTCTTCGCCGCCGACGGCGCCGCGGTGACCTCGAAGGAGCTCTCGGAGATGGGCACGCTGACGATGTTCCTGATCGGCGCGCTGCTGCCCTCCGACGCGCTCATCCGATTCGGGCGCAACATCCTCTTTCAATCCGTCGACGACCCCGACGCCGCCGCCAAGGCCTCGCCCGCCACGACGCTCGCGCAGCTGCTCGGCTTCGCGACCTTCGTCCTCGTCATGGCGCTGACGTTCTTCCCGCAGGTCAGCGCCGAGGAGTTCGAGCAGATCAACGAGGCCGCGCGGGTGCTCATCATCGCCCTGCTGCCGTCGGACGCCGGGATCCGCTTCGGCCGCGCGCTGTACTTCCGCTCGGACGCCACGCCGCAGCCCGGCGCCGCCCACTTCCGGCGGATGTGAGCCCGCCCGCCCGGCGCATCCCGGAGCCGGTCGCGCGGCCCGCGCCCGACCGCCCGCCGCGGCCGCGGGTACCCTCGGTCGCGTGACCGCCGCCCCCGCCGCCGAGCCCGCGATCCGCACGTACGCCGACGACGAGGCGCTGCTCGGCGGCGTGCTCGACGACGTCATCCGCGCGGTCGAGGGCGAGGACGCGCTGCGGCTGCACCGCCGGGCGATCGAGCTCGGCCAGCGCTCGCGCAGCGGCGACGCGGCCGCGGCCGACGAGCTCGCGCAGCTCGTCGCCGGCCTGGACCTCGAGGAGATCGTGCTGCTCATCAGGATGCTCACGCGCTGGTTTCAGCTCATGAACCTCGGCGAGGATCTCGACCGCGTGCGCCGCATCCGCGCGCTCGACGCCGCGCCGGCGCCGCGCCGCGGGTCGCTGCACGCCGCGGTCGCCCAGCTCGCCGCCGACGGGACGAGCGCCGACGAGCTGCGCGACACGCTGGCCGACGCCGAGGTCCGCCTCGTGCTCACCGCGCACCCGACGGAGGCTCGTCGTCGCACGACCGTCTCCAAGCTCGCGCGGATCTTCGCGCTGCTGCGCGACCTCGACGAGCGCCGGCCCACGCGGGTGCGCCAGGACCAGATCCGCCGCCAGATCGCCGCCGCGGTCCAGGAGATGTGGGGCTCCGACGAGCTGCGCGCCGTGTCGACCACCGTCCTCGACGAGGTTCGCGCCGGGCTCATCTACTTCACCTCGACGCTCGCGCAGGCCGTGCCCGAGATCTACCGCGATCTCGAGGCGACGGTCCGCACGTCGTATCCGGACGCCGACGTGCCGGTGCCGCCGCTGCTGACGTTCGGCTCCTGGATCGGCGGCGACCGCGACGGCAACCCGAACGTCACGCCGGGCATGACGGCGGCGGCGCTCGCGCTCATGAAGGACACCTGCCTGCAGCACCACCAGGAGCGCATCGCGGCGCTCGCCGGGCGGATCACCATGTCCTCGCGCGTCGCCGGCGAGCCCGAGGAGCTGAGCGTGCTGCTGGGCTCGCTCGAGGCGCTGCTGCCCGACGACGCCGCCGATGCCCGCGAGCGCAATCCCGAGGAGCCCTACCGGCGCCTGTTCAAGCTGCTCAGCGCGCGGGTGCGGGCGACCCGCAAGGGCTGGGTCGAGGCCTACGACCGGCCGGGCGAGCTGCTCGACGACCTGCGCACCGCCGAGCGCGCGCTGCGCACGCAGCAGGCCGAGTTCGTCGCCGAGGACGAGCTGCGCGACGTCATCCGCCAGGTCGAGGTCTTCGGCTTTCACTTCGCGCTGCTCGACATCCGCGAGCACGCCGACGTGCATCGAGCGGCGATCGCGGAGATCCTCGCCCAGCTCGGCGTGCAGGAGGGCTACGCCGAGCTGCCCGAGGCCGAGCGGATGGCGATCCTGAGCCGCGAGATCGGCGACCGCCGCCCGCTCATCCCGCTCGACATCAGCGGCTTCGGCGACGCCACGCGTGAGGCGGTCGAGACGTTCCGCACGCTCCACGAGCTGCTGGGCGGCCGCCACCCCGGCGCGATCGGCTCCTACATCGTCTCGGGCGCGAGCGGGCCGGCGGACCTGCTCGAGGTGCTGCTGCTCATGAAGGAGGTCGGCCTCGCGCAGGCCGGCGGCGTCGGCGCGCAGCTGCGGATCGTCCCGCTGTTCGAGTTCGGCGAGGCGCTCGCCCAGTCGCCGGCGACGATGCGCGTGCTGCTCGAGACGCCCGTCTACCGGGCCGCCGTCGAGGCCGTCGGCGAGCAGGAGGTCATGGTCGGCTACTCGGACTCCAACAAGGACGTCGGCTACGTCGCCTCGGGCTGGCGGATCTACCGCGCCCAGCTCGAGATGGCCGAGGTCATGCGCGAGCACGGGGTCGCCTGGCAGTTCTTCCACGGGCGCGGCGGCGCCGTCGGCCGCGGCGGCGGGCCGAGCTACACCGCCGTGCGCTCGCAGCCGCCGGGCACCGTCGCCGGGCGCCTGAAGGTCACCGAGCAGGGCGAGATGCTGTCGGCGAAGTTCTCGCTGCCGGAGATCGCCCACCGCGAGCTCGAGCTGACGACGAGCGCCGCGCTCGTCAGCACGCTGGACCGCTCGGGCGGCGGCCCGTCCGAGCGCCTCGAGCGCTGGGAGGCGGTCGTCGCGCGGATGGCCGAGGTCTCGACCGCGGCCTACCGCGGGCTCGTCTACGAGGACCCCGGCTTCGCGGACTACTTCCACGCCGCGACCCCCGTGCGCGAGGTCTCGCGCCTGCAGCTCGGCTCGCGGCCGGCCCGGCGCAAGGCGTCGGCGCGGATCGAGGACTTCCGCGCGATCCCGTGGGTCTTCTCGTGGACGCAGTCGCGCACGGTTCTTCCGGCCTGGTACGGGCTCGGCACGGCGCTGCAGGCCGCGCGCGAGGAGCACGGGGTCGAGCTGTTGCGCGAGATGGAGCGCGAGTGGCCCTACTTCGCCGCGCTCATCTCCAACGCCGCGATGGCCTGCGTGAAGGCCGATCTCGACATCGCCCGCCGCTACGCGGCGCTGTGCGAGAGCGACGAGCTGCGCGAGCGGATCTGGGGCGCGATCGAGACGGAGTTCGACTGCACGCTGCGCGAGCTCGGAGCCGTGCGCGACGAGCAGGCGCTGCTGGACCGCGAGCCGATCCTGCAGCGCGCGCTCGCTCGCCGCAACCCGTTCATCGATCCCCTGTCGTTCGTGCAGCTCGAGCTGCTGCGCCGCCTGCGCGCCCCCGGCGGCGACCCCGACGACCCGGGTCTCGTGCGGGCAAGCCTGCTGGCGATCAACGGCATCGCCGGGGGGCTGAGGAACACCGGATGAGCCGGGTCTACGTCTGCGGCCACCGCAACCCCGACTCGGACTCGATCGCCGCCGCCATCGGCTACGCGGAGCTCAAGAACCGCCTCGACGGCGACTCGGCGGAGTACGTGCCTGTCCGGCTCGGCGTCGTCAACGCGCAGACGGAGTGGCTGCTGGAGCGCAGCGGCGCGCCGCTGCCGGTCCACCTCCCCCACGCCTACCTGCGCGTGCGCGACGTCATGCGCACGAGCTTCCCGATCGCCCAGCGCGGCGACCCGGTCCGCAGCGTCGGGCTGCTCATGGCATCCCAGGGCATCGACCTCGTCCCGATCGCCGGCGACGACGGCGTGCTGGTCGGGCTGCTGACCGAGCGCGCGCTCGCGCGCCGCTACATCCGCGAGTCGCGCGAGGCCTCGCGCCTGGACGCCCCGACCCCGGTGCGCGCGATCGTCGAGGTGCTCGAGGGCGAGCTGCTGGCGGGCGATCCCGAGCTGGAGATCCTCGGGCGCGTCTGGGTGCAGGCGATGCACTCGATGGCAAACAGCAAGGTCCAGCCCGGCGACGTCGTCGTCATCGGCGATCGCCCCAACGCGACCGAGGCCGCGATCGCCAACGGCGTCGCGCTGCTCGTTCTCTCCAACGGCACGCGGCCGACCGAGCGCGTCCTGGAGGTCGCCGCCGAGCGCGGCACGTGCGTCGTCGTCTCGCCGCTGGACTCCTACGTCACCTCGCGCATGGTGACGCTCTCGGAGCCCTGCCACGCGCTCGGCGAGGGCGACGCGCTGACGGTGGGAGTCGACGACCTCGTGCGCGACGTCGCCGACCAGATCAAGGAGGTCCACTACCAGGCGGCGGTCGCCGTCGACCGCGGCGGCAGGCCGATCGGCCTCGTCACGCGCTCGGATCTCCTCAATCCCAAGCCGCGCCGGGTGCTGCTCGTCGACCACGCCGAGCGCGGCCAGAGCGTGCCGGGCGTCGAGACCGCCGAGATCGTCGAGATCCTCGACCACCACCACATCGGCTCGATCGAGACGAAGCTGCCCGTGACGGCGATCTTCGACCCCGTCGGATCGACCTCGACGCTCGTCATCGAGCGCTTCGGCCAGGCCGGCGAGGAGCCCGAGCAGGCGACCGCCCTCATGCTGCTCGGCGCGATCCTCTCCGACACGGTCCTGCTGACGTCGCCGACGACGACCGACCGCGACCACCGCGCGACCGCCTACCTCGAGGACCTGCTCGACCTCGACGCGCAGGAGTTCGGGCGCGAGATGTTCGAGCGCAGCTCCGACGTCGCCGACGTCGCCGCCTCGGACCTCGTCACGCGCGACCTCAAGGAGTACGAGCTCGACGGCGGGCGGACGCTGAGCATCGCGCAGATCGAGACCGTCGGGCGCGCGGCCTTCGAGCGCTCCGAGGAGCTGCTCGCCGCCGCCGAGGCCCTGCGCGAGCGCCGCGACGACGTCCTCTTCGCGCTCATGCTGACCGACATCCTCGCCCAGCACACGCGGCTGCTCGTCGCCGGCAGCGAGGCGATCGCCGAGCGCGCGTTCGACACGCCGGTGCAGGACGGCGCGATCGAGCTGCCGGGCGTCATGAGCCGCAAGAAGCAGGTCGCGCCGGGGCTGCTGGGAGCCGCCGGCGGCGCGGGCTGACCGGGCGGGCGCTCACCGGGCTCGCCGGCGGCGCGACGGCGGCCGGCCGGGCGCGAACGAACGTGAGGCGCGGCCGGTCCTGCGACACGGGAGTCAGATCCCGGGACGTGGTGCAAGAGCTTCGCGGCTCACTCGTCGGTGATGCCTGCGGCTCACGCTGCGGCGAGCTCAGTGGCCTCCTTGTCGTGGATGTAGAGAGAGAGAGAGAGAGTTCGATCGGTCCATGCCTCGTAGAGACTGGCCGGATCGTCGCGAGCGCGCGATCGAGGGGGTCATGCGCATTGCGTCCCACAGCGGGACGCTTCGCGCAGGACCCCTCGCGGCCGGCCCTCCGAGCCCGGGGTCATGCCGATTGCGTCCCACAGCGGGACGCTTCGCGCAGGACCCCCCGGCCGGCCCGCCGAGACTGTTGCCGACTTCGCCGACCGGCCCCGGGGGACGGCGAACCGGCGAGAGCGCTTGCGCAGCGTTCAGCCGGGCGGTGCGCAACCGGCGCGGTAGTCCGCGCGCTGCTGGGCCGCCGAACGCGAGTCGGGGAGCCCGAGCGCCTCGATGCGCCGCTGCGCGCGCTCGGTGAGAGGTTTCGATCGGGCGCGCATCGCACGCTCGAGCTGCGCGTAGCTGCTGCGCATGGCGGTGACGAAGCGCAGCTCGGCCGCGCTGCGGCGCAGCTGTCGCGAGCACGCCGGCGCGAGGCCGGACTCGTCGACGACCCGGTTGGCGGCGCGGGCCAGCGTGAGGTAGTCGCCCGCCGCTCGCTGCACCGCGCGCACGGCCAGCGTGCACGACCGGCGGCTCTTGCAGCGCTGGCTCTGCCCGAGCGCGTGCCCGATTCTCAGCTGGGGCGAGCACGCGCGGCGCAACGCCGAGAGCAGCGCGTCGGTGCTGCCAAGCGCGGTGCAGGCCGCGCGCGCCGCCGCACGCTCGCGGCTGGTCGCGCCGTCTTCGAAGGCCGCGAAGGCCACGTAGACCGCATCGACTGCGGCGAACTGCGCGGGCGTGAGCGTCGCTTGCGCAGGTGCGGCCACGATCAGCGCGAGGGACCCGAGCACGACGAGGAGCGCGATGGCTGCGCGGCGGATCTGCGAAGTATGACGCGCCTGCGGTCAAGCCGAGCCCGCATGCGCGCCCCGTCGAGCAACGAACGAGCACGCGGACGCGGAGATCCGAGTCCGGCTGCGAGCGGCGGGCACGGAGACCCCTGAGGACTAGACCCGCGCCGGCCCGTGCAGCTCGGGGTACGCCGCGGCGTACCCCTCCAGCAGGGCGAGGAAGGCGTCCGATGCGGCGGAGCGCATGCCGGGCAGGGCGACCGCCAGGATGCGCCGGCTGGGAGCTTCCGCGACCGGCTTGATCGCGACGCCGGGGTGTACCGGGTGAAGGGCGAGGCGAGGGAGGAAGCCGATGCCGACGCCCGCGGCGACGAGCCCCTGGATCATCTCGCAGTCGTTCACCCGGAAGACGATCCTGGGCTCGTAGCCGGCCGCCGCGCAGGCTGCCGTGAACAGCTTCTGCGTCGGAGAGTCCGGGCCCAGCGTGGGGAAGAGCCAGTCCTCGTCACGCAGGTCCGCCATCCCGATCGTCCTCTTCCGCGCGAGGCGGTGGTCGGGGTGGAGCAGCAGCTCGTGGGGCTCGTCGAGCAGGTGTCGGCTCTCGAGGCCGTCGTCGACGGTGGCGCCGAGGGCCGGGAAGTCGAAGACCGCCGCCACGTCGAGGTCGCCGGCGCGCACGCCCTGGACGAGCTTGTCGCGGCCCGCCTCCAGCAACGTGATCCTGACGTCGGGGTGGCGCTGCCTGAAGGCGACCACGGCCTGGACGACGAGCGTCGCGCCCACGCTCGCGTACGTACCGATCCGCAGGCGCCCCGTCTCGAGCGCCGCGATCGCCTCGAGCTCGGCATCGGCGGCCGCCAGTCCTTCGAGGATGGTTCGGCCATGGCGCACGAGTGCCTCACCGGCCGCAGTGAGACGGACGGGCCGCACCTCGCGCACGACCAGCCGCGTTCCGGCCTCCCGCTCGAGCGCCGCCACCTGCTTGGAGACGGCGGACTGGGTGTAGTCGAGCGCGTCCGCCGCGAGGGAGAAGGAGCCGCGCTCGGCGAGCTCTGCGAGCACCTTGAGCCGAGTAGGCGAGAGCATGACTGAATGGAATGCTACTCATGAATCAGTGTCCTTGACGGCATGATGTCCCTGCGCCACGCTGGCCCCTCGGACAGTCGATCAGCGAGGAGGCATCGATGGCTCAGACTCAGCAAGAGCTCAGCGGCGGTCACCTGCCGGCAAAGGAGACCGGACTGACGGACATCTGGTTTCCGCCCACCGCGGGCCGCTACACCTTCAAGACCGCGGCCGCCCAGACCGAGGGCCGGCTGCTTCAGGTGCTCTGCAGCGAGCCGCGCGGCGCGGCGCCACCGCTGCACGTCCATCACGACGCCGACGAGACGTGGTACGTGCTCGCCGGCCAGCTCACGGTCTTCGTCGGCGAGGAGCGTTTCGAGGCCGGGCCCGGCGACTTCGTCCTGGGGCCCAAGGGCGTCCCGCACACCTTCCTCGTCACCTCCGAGCGGGCCGAGTTCCTCGCCTCGTTCGCGCCGGCCGGCGTCGAGGGTCCCGCGGGCATCGGCTTGGACGGCTTCTTCCGGGAGATCGGCATCCCCGTGGTGCCCGGCGAGGCCCCGCCCGACCCGATCGCGCCCGATCCCGAGGACTTCGCGCGCAGGGCCGCCCGGTACGCGATCGAGATCCTGGGCCCGCCGCCCACGCTCGACCGATCGCGAGGCGAGATCCGGCGATGACCACTCCACAGGACGCACTCGCCGAGCGCCGGCGGAACAGCTACGAGCTCTGGGAGCGGATGGCGAAGCCCTGGGAGCGGCGGCGCAAGCTGACGTGGAGATCGACCCGCAAGGTCAGCGACTGGCTGGTGGACCAGGTCGATCCCAGGCCCGGGCAGACGTTCCTTGAGCTCGCCGCCGGCACGGGCGAGACCGGCTTCCTCGCCGCGAGCCGTCTGGGGGAGGAAGGGCGGCTGATCTCGAGCGACTTCTCACCGCAGATGGTGCAGGGGGCCGAGCGCGTGGCGAAGGAGCTCGGCATCTCCAACGCCGAGTTCCGCGTCCTCGACGCCGAGCGCATCGAGCTCGATGACGCAAGCGTCGACGCGGTGCTCTGCCGCTACACCTACATGCTCCTGAGCGAGCCGCTCCAGGCCCTGCGCGAGACGCGCCGGGTGCTGCGGCCCGGTGGCCGCCTCGCCTTCTCGACATGGGGCGAGCCTCGGCGCAACCCGTGGATGACCCTCTCCGCCGGGCTGCTGATCGACCGTGGCCTGATGGAGCCCTCCGCCCCCGGCGGGCCCGGCATGTTCGCGATGCCGGACGCCGCGACGATCACCCCTCTCCTGACCGAGGTTGGATTCGGCGAGGTCGAGGTCGAGGAGATGGAGCTGAGCTGGCGCTTCGAGGACTCGGACGAGCTGTGGATCTTCGCCAGCGAGCTCCAAGGCCCGGTCGCACTCGCGATCGAGAATCTCGACGACGAGGAGCGGCACTCGGTGCGGGTGGCGATCGAGGAGCGCGCCTCCCAGTACGCAACCGACGGCGGCTACGAACTCCCCGGACTGTCCATCAACGTGGTCGCCAACTGAGTCGCGCGCTGTCGTCAGGTTCGCGGTGCGGGCGCCGGGGCCGGGATCCCGGCCCGCTCCCGGTTGGACGAGACGCAGCAGTCCTTGGCCGCAGCCGCCGGAGTGCCGCCGGCGCGGTGGAGGGGCGCTCCGGGACCCCGGCCGCGCACCGCCGTACCCGCGCAGCCAGATGGCTGCGAGCGCGCGATCGAGGGGTCATGCGGATTGTGTCCCACAGTGGGACGCTTCGCGCACGACCCCTCACGGGCCGGCCAGGCGAGCCGGGGTCATGTGGATTGCGTCCCACAGTGGGACGCTTCGCGCACGCCCCCCCACCGGCCCGCCAGGCGAGCCCGGGGTCATGCGGATTGCGTCCCATCAGCGATCGGACCCCCCTGGCTGAGGGAACCCAGCGTGCTCGCCCGGCGCCTCGTACGCTACGCGCCGTGACCCGGATCGACGAGACGTACGCCGCCGCCACCGAGCCGGTCTTCTCCTTCGAGTTCTTCCCGCCGAAGACGCCCGAGGGAGAGGCCAACCTGCTCAGGGCTCTGTCGGAGCTTGCGCCGCTTGAGCCGAGCTTCGTGTCCGTGACCTACGGCGCGGGCGGTTCGACCCGCGAGAAGACGATCGAGATCGTCAAGCGGATCCAGCGCGAGTTCGGCCTCGACGCGATGGCCCACCTCACCTGCGTCAACGCGACCGTCGACGACCTGCGCCGAACGCTCGACGAGATGCGCGACGCGGGGATCGAGAACGTGCTCGCGCTCCGCGGGGATCCTCCCCGTGGCGAGACCCGGTGGACGAAGACCGAGGGCGGGCTCGAGTACTCGTGCGAGCTGGTCGCGATGCTCGCCGCCGACTACGGCTTCGCGATCGGCGGCGCTGCCTTCCCGGAGACGCACATCCACGCGGTCTCGCCCGAGGACGATCTGCGCCACCTCAAGGCGAAGGTCGACGCGGGCGTGCAGTTCCTCATCACGCAGATGTTCTTCGACAACGCGTTCTACTTCGACTTCGTCGATCGCGCCCGCGCCGCCGGCATCGACGTGCCCATCGTCCCCGGCGTCATGCCGATCCTCTCGAGCGACGGCATCAGGCGCATGACCGAGCTGTCGGCCGCGCACCTTCCCGACGGCCTCGTGCGTGAGCTCGATCGCCGCCGGGGCGACGACGGGGCCGTGGCCGACCTCGGCGTCTCGTACGCGACGCTGCAGTGCTCCGAGCTGATTGCCGCCGGGGCCCCGGGCATCCACTTCATCACCCTCAACCGATCGCCGGCCACCCGCGCGATCCTCAGCGCGCTGCGGCTCATGCAACCATGGAAGCCCAATCGAACCTCCGGCGGTGTGGACGCGCGGGTGGTCGCCGCGGGCTGACCGCGCCGAGTTGCTCCGGCGCGGGATCGACGCCGAGCACGAGCCACCCGTCGAGCGTGCCGCCGCCGATAGCGGCGCCGGGCGCCGGGCGCCGGCGGATCGCGACGATCAGCGCTGCGCGGAAGAGCAGGGCGGAGGTCTCCACGACGACCATGTTCGTCACCTCGAATACCCGATCGGCGTCCTGCACGAGGATGGAGGAGGCGTGCCGGCACGAGCCGTCCCGAGCGCTGTCGCGAGCGGGTGAACGCTCTCGGGGTGGGCTGTTTCGGGACGGCACACGAAGATCCCGCGGCTTCCGCCGCTCCCGACGAGCGAGGTTCGCCACATCACACGAATCGGCGCCCCGCGGGGCGGGCGCCCTGCCGAGGACGGCACAGCACGTATCCTGCGCGCTCCCGCATGCCCAGCCAGCCGATCAGGATCGCGGTGCTCGGGGGCGGCTACGGGGCCAAGGTCCCGCTCCCCGTCCTCGGCTCGCTCGACGAGTTCGAGCCCGTCGCCGTGTGGTCGAGGCGGCCCGAGCGCGCCGCCGACCTGGCGGCCGAGCACGGCCTGCAGCTCGGCACGAGCGACGTGGAGGAGCTCCTCTCCCATCCGGGCCTGGAGGCGGTCCACGTCGCGACGCCGGTCGCGATGCATGCCGAGGTCGCGATCGCGGCCGCCCGCCGCGGCCTGCACGTCCTCTGCGAGAAGCCGCTGGCGAGCGACCTCGCGCAGTCGCGCGCCGTCGCGGCGGCGATCGCTGACGCGGGCGTCGTCGGGGCCGTCAACTACGGCCGCCGCTTCCAGGAGACGCGCGCGCGGCTGCTGGAACGGGTCGCGGCCGTCGCCGGCGCGCCGCGGATGGTCTCGGTCTCGCTCGTCTTCGACGACCACGCCGAGCCGGGCTCGCGCCCGTTCACGTGGGTCCAGGACGCCGCGCTCGGCGGCGGGCGCCTGCAGGGCTACGGCGTCCACGACCTCGACCTCCTGCTCGCCGCCTTCGGCGAGGTCGAGGCGGTCGCCGCGGCAACGGAGGTCGGCGTGGGCGAGCGCGCCGCGCCCGACGGGACCCCGCACGCCGTCACGGCCGAGGACGCCTACGTCTTCCTGATCCGCTTCCGCGGCGGCGGGCTGGGCCACGTCAGCCTGACCGCGACGGCGCGCCACGGGCGCGGCGACGTCATCGAGGTCCACGGCGCCGAGGGCACGGTGCGGTTGGACGCCGACAAGCGCCTGCACTGGGGCCGCGCCGGCGAGGAGATGCAGACCGAGGGCCCGCTCGCGGCGAGCTCGAAGGACGCCTACGCGCACGTCGCGCGGAGCTTCTTCGCCGCGATCCGCGAGGGCGCCGAGCCCGAGCCGTCGCTCGGCGACGCGCTGCGCGTGCAGGCGCTGTTCGATGCCGTGCGCCGCGCCGACGCCGAGCGGCGCTGGGTCGAGCCCGAGCCGGTCTGACGTGGCCCGCGTCGTCACGCTCGTGCGCCACGGGCAGACCGAGCGCTCGGCGGCGGGCGCGTACTCCGGGCGCCTCGACGTCCCGCTGACGCCGGCCGGCCGCGAGCAGGCCGCGACCGCGGCGCGGCGCCTGGCATCCGCGGGGGTCGACGCCGTCGTCACGAGCCCGCTCGCGCGCGCCCGCGACACCGCGCAGGCGATCGCGGACGCCTGCGGGGTGCCGGTGACGGTCGACGAGCGCCTCACCGAGGTCGACTACGGCCCGTTCGAGGGCCTCGACCGCGATGAGGCGGGCGAGCGCTTCGGCGAGGACTTCGAGCGCTGGCGCGGCGATCCGTTCGGGGCGCCCGTGCCGGGCATGGAGCCGCTGCCGCAGGCTCTCGCCCGCGCGCGCGCGGCGACGTCCGACGCGCTCGCCGCCCACGAGCACCCGGTGCTCGTCGGCCACCAGGGCATCCTGCGGATCGTCCTCATCGCGCTCGGCGAGATCGAGCCCGGCGACTACTTCGCCACGCGGCTGCGCGAGGCCGAGCCGATCGCCGTCGCGCGGCCCGCCGTCCGCTGAGCGCCTGCAAGAGCCCGCCCGCCGCGCGGCACCCGCTTGACGGAGCGCCGGCCGCCCTGTCTGCTTGGGCGCGTGAAGCTCGAGTTCAGGAACCTGGGGCCGTGGATCTTCGGCACCGAGCAACTCAAGCGCTTCACCCAAGACTCCCCCGTCATGCCCGACGTGTGGCTGGAGTACGGGCGCTTCCCGCGCAAGTCGCTCGACCTCCTGCTCGAGCCCCACCGCGACTCGACGACGGCGGTGCTCGCCCAGGCCGTCCTCGACGCCGACCACAGCGCCAAGCAGCCCGAGCCGCTCAAGCTCGCCTACAACCAGTCGCACGTCGCCGTCGAGCTGACGTTCGGCGAGCTGCTGCGCAGCGCCCTGCCGCTGTCGGCGTGGTGGCAGCAGCTCCTCTGGCCGACGAGCGCGACCTCGGTCGCCGACGTGCTGCGCGAGCGGCGCGCCGAGATCGTCGCCGGGCTCGAGGAGCCGATGCGCGAGCAGGGCCGCCGGCCGGTCGAGGAGGACGAGCTGCCGGGCACCCTCATCTGGTTCGTCGGGCTCGTCGGGCGCATCACCTGGGAGGCGAGCCGCCCGCCCGGCAGCGAGCAGCCCGACGACGAGCCGCCCGACGGCCTGACCTACGACCTGCTCGTCGATCTCGCCGCGGAGGCGCTCGGCGACCTGCAGCGCCTGCCGCCGCCCGGGCGGCCGGTGCTGTGGGCCGTCAACCGCAACCGGCCGGCCCGCCCGGCCCTGTGGCGGTCGCGCAACACGGTCAAGGCCGACGCCGCGAGCCTGCTGTTCGACCTGCGCTGCAGCGACGTCTGCTGGGCGGTCATCGACTCGGGGATCGACGCGACGCATCCCGCGTTCCTCGCGCGCGGCGCCGACGGCGCGCCGTCCGCGACGACGCGGGTGCGGGCGACGTACGACTTCACGCGGCTGCGGGGGATCCTCGCCGGAACCGACGCCGACCGCGACACGCTCGGCGGCCCGGCGCGCAAGCAGCGCAAGGAGATCGAGTCGCGCCTGCGCAGCGGGCGCGCGATCGACTGGAGCCTGCTCGTCGACCAGCTCGAGCTGCGCGGCGAGGAGCGCGCCGGCTACATGCCCAAGCACGAGCACGGCACGCACGTCGCCGGGATCCTCGGCGCCGACTGGAGGGCGACCGACTCCGACCCGCCGCGCGAGCACGACGTCCGCGGCATCTGCCCCGACATCGGCCTCTACGACCTGCGCGTCTTCGCCGACGACGGCGCGGGTGACGAGTTCACGGTTCTCGCCGCCCTGCAGTTCGTGCGCTGGCTGAACGCCAACGCCGCCATGCCCGTCATCCACGGCGTCAACCTCAGCCTGTCGCTGGACCACGAGGTCGGCTCCTACGCCTGCGGGCGCACGCCCGTGTGCGAGGAGTGCGAGCGGCTCATCGGCAGCGGCACCGTCGTCGTCGTCGCCGCCGGCAACGAGGGCCGCGCGTTCGTCTCGATGGCATCCGGGACGGCGGAGGGCTACCGCCAGATGTCGATCACCGACCCCGGCAACGCCGACGGCGTCATCACCGTCGGCGCGACGCACCGCCACCAGCCGCACACCTACGGCGTCTCCTACTTCTCCAGCCGCGGCCCGACGGGCGACGGGCGCGCCAAGCCCGACCTCGTCGCGCCCGGCGAGAAGATCACGGCGCCCGTGCCCGGCGGCGGCCTGAAGAGCCTCGACGGCACGTCGATGGCCGCGCCGCACGTCTCGGGCGCCGCGGCGCTCGTGCTCGCCCGCCATCCCGAGCTCATCGGCCAGCCCGCCGCGATCAAGCGGCTGCTGTGCGACACGGCCACCGACCTCGGCCGCGAGCGATACTTCCAGGGCAGCGGCGTCGTCGACGCGCTGCGGGCGATCCAATCGGTCTGAGGGAGGCGGCGGCAGGATGATCTTCTCGCTCGAGGCGCTGCAGGCGTTCCACGGCGACTGCCTGCTGCTGCACGGCGGCACGGCCGCCGAGCCGCTGCTCGTCCTCATCGACGGCGGCCCCTCGAGCACCTGGGAGACGAGCCTGCACCCGCGCCTGGAGGAGCTGCGCGCCGAGCGCTCCGGCGCCGACGCGCTGCCGATCGACCTCGCGATGGTCAGCCACATCGACGACGACCACGTCCACGGGATGATCGACTTCGCCGGCGCGCTCGTCACGCAGAAGCTCGACTCCAAGCAGCCGAGCTACGAGGTCGCGACGCTCTGGCACAACGCCTTCGACGACGTCATCGGCAACGACGCCGACGAGCTGCGCGCGGCCGCCGTCGACGTGCTCTCGGAGCCGGTCGGCGATCCGCGCGCCGACGAGATCCGCGCGGCGGGGCTGGCGATCGTCGCGAGCGTCGGCCAGGGCCGCGAGCTGCGCGACCAGGCCGAGCAGCTCGGCTGGGGCGTCAACGAGCCCTTCGACGGCCCGGTCGTGCTGCCCGAGGCCGGCGCGCGGACGATCACGCTTGGGGCGATGAAGCTCACCGTCGTATGCCCACACCAGGCGCAGCTCGACCGGCTGCACGCGGCCTGGGACAAGTGGCTGGCCGCGCATCCCAAGGCGCGCGCGAAGGACCGGGCCGCGACCGCCGCGTTCACCGACAACTCGCCCTACAACCTGTCGAGCATCGTCGTGCACGCCGAGTGCGACGGCAGGACGATGCTGCTGACCGGCGACGCGCGCGGAGACCATGTCCTCAGCGGGCTCGACGCGGCCGGCATCGCCGAGGACGGCCGCACGCACGTCGACGTCCTCAAGCTCCCGCACCACGGCTCGATCCGCAACCTCGCCGCCGAGTTCTTCGAGCGCGTGACCGCCGCGCACTACGTCATCTCCGCCAACGGCCGCGACGGCAACCCCGAGACGGAGACGCTCGAGACGATCGCCGCCAGCCGCGACGACGACGACTTCGAGATCCACCTCACCAACCGCGGCGGCAAGGGCGACCTCGAGCAGCGCCTCGACGCGTTCCTCGCCGCCAAGCAGGCCGCCGGCCGCGGCTACCGCGTGAGCTTCCGCGACGAGGACGCGCTCTCGCTTCGCATCGACCTCCTGGAGGGCAGCTGACGTGGGCGAGCACGACGATCTCCTGCGGCGCTTCGCGCCCGCCCTGCGCTACGACGCCAACGAGCAGTACTTCGCCGACGACGCGGCCCAGTTCACCGAGGCGGCCGGGATCGAGCTGCACCGCGTGCCGGACGTCTCCAAGCCCGGCGCGCTCATCGCGGCCGCGGTGCCCGCCGCCGGCCAGCAGAAGCTCACGCTCGGCTTCCTCGGGCCGACGACCTACGGCGACGGCAGCGCCGTCGAGAAGACCGACATCATCAGCGTGCGCGGCAAGGACTACCGCTCGCAGTACGTGCGGCTGCGGACCTCGCGGCCGGAGCTCAACAACCACATCTACGGGCGCGCGGTGGAGGTCAACGGGCGCCTCTGGCTGCAGTACTGGACCTGGTACTTCTACAACGACTACCAGCTGGCGCTGGGCTTCGGCACGCACGAGGGCGACTGGGAGTCGATCCAGCTGCGCATGAACCTCCCCCGCGAGGAGCCCGACGTCGCCGTCTACGCCCAGCACCGCCAGGGCGAGCGGCGCAACTGGGAGGACGTCGAGCGCATCGGCAGCGGCGGCGACACGCCCGTCGTCTACGTCGCGCGCGGCTCGCACGCCGCCTACTTCGAGGCCGGCTACCACCAGACCGAGGCCTGGTACGACATCGCCGACGGCAAGCGCCCGGCGCCGGCGCTCACGCTCGAGATCGTCGAGCCGGACACGCACGCCTGGATGACGTGGCCCGGTCGCTGGGGCGACACGACGCCGCGCGACCGCGGCGCCGACCTCGACCAGTCCAGCCCGACCGGACCGGGCACGAAGCGCCACTGGCGCAACCCCGACAGCCTGCTCGACAACGCCAAGCCGCCGGCGCGGCGGATGGCGCCGCGCGCGCCCGACATCGAGATCACGCGCGGCAAGGGCGACAAGCTGCAGATCGACTACGACTTCTCGGCCCGCGCCGTGCGCCCGCGCGCGCTCGTCGTGACCGTCAACTCGCGCAACGAGAAGGGCGTTCCGCCGATCACGCACACCTTCGAGGACGTCGCCAAGTCGCCGAGCGGGACGTTCAGGACAGACATCCCGCTGCACCCGGCGCGCCACTACGACGCCTACGCGAGCACGGTGGCGGGCGACCCGCCGCAGCCGTCGGCCTCCAAGCTCACCGAGATCGATCCCGTGCAGGCGGAGAAGGACCAGCCGTTCGGCCTGGAGGTCGCGCACGCGATCGGCAGCCTGTTCGCGAAGATCCGCGGCGACCGCTGAGCAGCGGGGATCGTCCGGCAGCCCGTCGGGCCACCCCGAGCCGCTCGTCGGCGTCACTGACCGAGCGCGAACCTCACGAGGTCGGGCATCGTGAAGTCGCCCTTCTTCGCGGACGGCAGGATCGGCTTCCAGGTCGGCTTGCGGCTCAGGTAGGACTGCGGATCGCCGGCGAGCAGGCCGACGAGGACCTCGGCGACGATCCGCCCACCGACCATGCCCAGCCGCTGGCCGCCGCCGAGCGTCGCCGCCTCGCGCAGCAGGTAGAACCACAGCGGCGTGGCCGCCTCGAGCCGCGCTCGCCCCGCTGCCGGCAGGTCGATCCTGCTCAGCCCGAGTTGCTGGGTGGTCAGCGGCGGCGCTCCCATCGCCGCGGCGATGGCCTGCCCCGACGGCAGCCTGAGCGCGCGGCCGCGCTTGAGGTTCAGAAGCGGCAGCGCCGGCCGATCGCCCGGCAGGCCGGGCAGCTTGAACAGCGGCGCCGCGATGCTCGTGTCGATCTTGCGGCTGAGCTGCGGCTTGGCGGTCGCCGACGTCTTGAAGAAGAACGACCAGTCGATCGTCCAGACCGCCGGCAGCCGGCGAAAGCCGCCGAGATGCTCGAGCGGGCCCGGCTTGTCGGCCGCCGCGAAGATCGGCACGCCGACGACGGTGTCGTTGAGGTCGTAGGCCGCGCGGACCTGGCTGTGGCCGAAGCGGTAGGCCGCGCCGGAGAACTCGACCGGCATGAACGGGTTGTTCTGCGGGTCGTAGAAGTTCAGGTGGGGCCTGGCCCCCGCGCCGCCCTTGGGGGGCTCGAGGATCGCGACCGCCGTCTCCTTGCCGACGATCCGCTCGAGGAAGTCGTGCACGACGATCCACTGGTAGTGCCAGCGGGTGATGCGCTGCGCCTCCTCGAAGAGCGCGCGGCCCGCGAGCCGCTGGTTCTTGCGCGTGCGATCGACGACCCTGTTGTGAAAGCGGATGAAGAGCAGGTGCAGCTGCGAGACGATGATGTTCTCGTCGTTGCGCGGGTCGCCGATCAGCGCCCGGCCCTGCTGGTTGCGGGGCAGGTCGTCGCGGTCGAACTCGCCGTTGGCGGTCGGGTTGCGCCCGACGAGCAGCTTGACGCCGCGGTTGGTCGGGCTCGACCACTCGTACATGAACGGGTCGTCGTCGGGTCCCGAGCCGTAGAGGCAGTCCAGGTCGAAGCGCGGCGTGCGGAAGTCGACAAGCGCGTCGGGGTCGTTGTCGCGCTGCAGCTTGGACATCGGGTCGAACGTGATGTCGTGGTCGATGAACTGCCCGAGGTACGTGTAGCCCGACGGGATCTTCGTGTTGTCGCCGGCGGCCGCCGAGCCGCTCTCCTTGACGAGCTTGGCGAGCGCCGCGAGCGCCGCGTCGTCGGGCTTGAGCGCCTGCGGGTCGCGGAACATGCGCCCGAAGCGGCCTTCGTGCAGCGCCGACAGCGGGACCTGCTGCTGGCCGCGCACCTGGGCGACCCCGTGGCGCGGCGCGCCGATCGCCGAGCTGTCGGCCTGGTCGACGTCCTGCGCCACGTTCGCCATCTCCCACCTCCACGGACCTGCGTTACGGAAGCGTCCTGGCCGCGACCCTATCCGCCCCGCGTACGGCGTGCCGGACTTCTTCGGCTCTCGTGCAATCCGTCAGGCCGCTGGGGGTGGGACACGTCCTCGGTCAGCGCCGACGCTGGCTGTCGGTGGTCGATTCACCGTGAGGTCTCGAGTGCAGCCGAGCGGCCCGACGAGGACGCCGCTGGGCAACTACCGCCGGGCGTGCGCGCGCGCAGCCGCGATTTGCGCCTGCACCGCTTCGCGCACGATGCACCGCTCGACGTGGTCGTTGACGATCCCGGTCGCCTGCATGAGCGCGTAGGCGGTCGTCGGGCCGACGAAGCGAAAGCCGCGCCGCTTCAGCTCGCGCGCGAGCGCCTTGGACTCGGGCGTCGAGGCGGGCATGTCGTGCAGGCCGCGCGGCGGCGGGCCCGGCGCGGCCGGGGCGAAGGACCACAGCAGCGCGTCGAGCGTCTCGCCCGCCTCGTGCAGCTCGGCGGTCGCGCGCGCGTTGGCGAGCGTCGCCTCGATCTTCGCGCGGTTGCGCACGATTCCCGCGTCGCCCATGAGGCGCTCGACGTCGGCGTCGGCGAAGCGCGCCAGTCGCTGCGGGTCGAAGCCGGCGAACGCGGCGCGGAAGTTCTCGCGCTTGCGCAGGATCGTCAGCCAGGACAGGCCCGACTGGAAGCCCTCCAGGCAGAGGCGCTCGAGCAGCAGGTGCTCCTCGGCGACGGGCCGCCCCCACTCCTCGTCGTGGTAGGCGAGGTAGAGGGGGTCCTCGGTCGGCCAGCAGCGGACGGGCGGCTCGCCGGGCGCGGCGGCGCTCATCCCCGCGGCTCCTCGCCGTCGCTCGCGTCGCCGCCCGAGCCGCCGCCGTCGTCCTCGCGGCGCTCGTGGCCGGGACAGCTCGCCACCGGCAGCCGCGGGTAGCGCGGGTAGCGCTCGTCCTCGCGCGAGCGGCGGCACAGCGAGAACGACGAGCCGCGCGTGTTGCGCACGACCTGCTGGTGGCGGCAGCTGTCGCAGAGGCCGGCGGGCGGTCCTGGCATCGCGGCAGCGTACTTCGCGGTCACGCCTGATGGTGAGCGCGTCGAGGGCGCCGGCGGCGGTGGTGTCTGCGCGCGCTCGACGAGGCGAGCCTGCAGGCCGCTGCGCGTGAAGATTGGCGGCGGCGGCGGGTCGCAGCTGCACCCACGAGATGCATCTGTGACATCGCTCGCCTACCCGCCGCTGGATCCGTCCCAGATTCACGTATCGCATGCACTCGTGGCATCCGTGGCCGACCCGCCGCTGGATCCGTCCCAGATTCACGTATCGCATGCACTTGTGGCATCCGTGGCCGACCCGCCGCTGGATCCGTCACAGATTCACGTATCGCATGCACTTGTGGCATCCGTGGCCGACCCGCCGCTCGATCCGTCACAGATGCATGCGCGCCGACCCCCGGGCCGACCCCGAACGCCCCGCCGCCGGCGGGACACCACGCCGCCCGAGCCGAACGCCACGAGCCCCCGGCTACCGCCGCCCTCATCGACGCCGTTCACAAGCGCGCCGCACCACACCAGCGCCGCGCGCCGAACGCCACTGCCAGCCGCGCCCCGCATCCCGCCCGACCGGCTCGCCGCAGAGCCCCGCCGATCGCATGCATCTGTGACGGACCGGCGGCGCGGGCGGCGCGAGACGTCACACATGCACGTATGGCGTGCATCTGTGACGGACCGGCGGCGACGGAGCCCACCCGTGCCACTTCACGATGCAGGACATGACACCCGCCTCCCCGTCGCGCACGAAAGCAATTCCGAAAGTCGTTGACCAAGCAACTACAATGGCGCCGATGGCCGTCTTCATCCGCCTCCTGGGCTTCCTTCGCGACTACAAGCGGGGCGTCTGGCTGTCCGGCCTCCTCGCCCTGCTGGCGATGGTCGCGACGGTCGCGATCCCCGGCCTGACCGGCGCGGCGGTCGGCGCGATCCAGAGCGGCGACCGCGACCGCCTGCGGCTGCTGGCGCTGGCGATCGCCGGCGCCGGCGTCCTGCGCCTGGGCCTCACGATCACGCGCCGGCTCATTGCCGGGCGCGTGTCGCTCGGCGTCGAGCTGGACCTCCGCAACCGCGTCTACGAGCATCTGCTCGGGCTCGAGCTGGGCTTCTTCGACGCCCAGCAGACCGGCCAGCTCATGTCGCGCGCGACCGTCGACCTGCAGGCCGTGCGCTTCTTCCTCGGCTACGGGCTGGTGCTCATCTCCCAGGCGATCCTGACGCTCATCTTCGCGTCCGTCGCGGTCATCGTCATCGCGCCGAAGCTCGCGCTCATCTCGCTGGCGCCGATCCTCGTCGTCATCTGGATCGCGCAGCGCTACTCGCGCCGCGCGCGCCCCGCGCTGCAGGAGGTCCAGCAGCGCATCGCCGAGCTGACGGCCGACGTCGAGGAGAGCGTCGGCGGCGTGCGCGTCGTCAAGGCGTTCGCCGCCGAGGGACGCCGCGAGGCGCGCTTCCGGGTCAGCGTCGGGCGCGTCTTCGAGCAGTCGATGATCTCCAACCGGCTGCGGGCGTTCTACAACCCGTTCATCTCCTTCCTGCCGCAGCTCGGCGTCGCGGCGCTGCTGCTGCTCGGCGGCCGGATGGTCATCTCCGGCAGCCTGTCGCTGGCGGAGTTCACGGCCTTCTACGGCTACCTGCTCGTCCTGCTGGGCCCGATGCGCACGCTCGGCTGGACGCTGAGCCTCACGCAGCGCGCGACGGCCTCCGGAGCGCGGATCTTCGAGCTGCTCGATCGCGAGCCGCGCATCGTCGCGGCCCCTGACGCGACCCCGCTGCCGCCCGGCTCGGGGCGCCTGGAGCTGCGCGGCGTGACGCTCGCCTACGGCTCGGGCAACGGCGCCCGCCCCGCGCTCGACGACGTCTCGCTGACCGTGCAGCCCGGAACGACGGTCGCGCTCGTCGGCGCGACGGGCTCGGGCAAGACGACGCTCGTGCAGCTCGTGCCGCGCCTGTACGACCCGACGGCCGGCTCGGTCATCGTCGACGGCGCCGACGTGCGCTCCGTGGAGCCCGGCTCCCTGCGCTCGCAGATCGCGGTCGTCGACGACGACCCGTTCCTCTTCAGCGCGACGATCCACGAGAACATCGCCTACGCGCGGGCGGACGCGTCGCGCGAGGAGGTCGTCGCGGCGGCCCGGCGCGCGCAGGCGCACGACTTCATCGCCGCGCTGCCCGAGGGCTACGACACCCCGGTCGGCGAGCGCGGCCTGACGCTCAGCGGCGGCCAGCGCCAGCGGATCGCGATCGCCCGCGCGCTCGTCGCCGACCCGCGGATCCTCATCCTCGACGACGCCACCTCGTCGATCGACGCCTCGACCGAGCGCCAGATCAAGCGGGGCCTCGGCGAGGCGATGGCCGGACGCACGACGCTCATCATCGCCCACCGGCTGTCGACGATCGCGCTCGCCGACGAGATCGTCGTCCTGGACCGCGGCCGGCTCGTCGACCGCGGCCCGCACGACGAGCTCGTCAAGCGCTCGCCGTTCTACCGCGAGATCGTCCAGAAGGGCCTGCCCGACCAGGTCTTCCTCACGCGCAAGCCGCTGGAGCCGGAGGTCGCGGGCCTGTGAGCCACTACCACAGCCACGACGCGCGCGAGGCGATCGGCGAGCAGCTCACGAGCGACGGCAAGGCGATCACGACGGCCGAGCTGCGCCGCCGGCTGCGCCAGACCGGCGGCCGCGGGCGCAAGCTGCGCGGCCTCGCGGCGCTCCTGCGCCCCTACCGGCGGCGCACGATCCTCATGTTCGTCGCCCTGCTCGCGGCGACCGCCGCGGCGCTCGCCCCGCCGCCGCTCGCCAAGCTCGCGATCGACGACGGCATCATCCCCGGCGACGTCGGGACGCTGAACCTCGTCGTCGCGGCGTTCGTCGTCAGCGCGCTCGTCTACTGGGGCGCCTCGTACGCGCAGACCTACCTCGTCGGCTGGGTCGGCCAGCGCGCGCTGCAGGACCTGCGCGTGCGCATCTTCACGCACCTGCAGACCCAGCCCGTCGGCTTCTACGAGCGCCGCCAGGCGGGCCAGCTCATCTCGCGGATGACGAACGACGTGCAGGCGCTGGACTCGCTCGTCACCGACAGCGTCGTGACGCTGTTTCAGAGCTCGCTGACGCTCGTCGGCACGATGGCGATCCTCGCCTGGCTGGATCTCGAGCTGGCGCTGCTGACGTTCCTCATCTTCCCGGTCATGGCGCTCGCGTCGCTGGCCTTCCGGATCGCCTCGGCCGACGCCTACGCGCGCACGCGCACGGCGATCGCCTCGATCACGGTCTACCTGCAGGAGTCGCTGTCGGGCATCCGCGTCGTGCGCTCCTTCGGGCAGGAGCCCGCGCACCGCCGCCGCTTCCGCGCGCTGAACGAGCGCAACCGCGAGGTCAACATGACGACGGTCAACCTCAACGCCGCGTACTTCCCGGCCGTCGAGCTGCTCAGCGCGCTGGCGACCGTCGGGATCCTCGTCTACGGCGGCCTGCAGGCCATCGACGGGGACATCCAGCTCGGCGTCATTGTCGCCTTCGTCGCGGCGCTGAACAACTTCTTCGACCCGATCCAGCAGCTCTCCCAGCTCTACACGACCTACCAGTCCGGGATGGCCGCGCTCGACAAGATCTTCGAGCTGCTCGACGAGGCGCCGGATCTCGTCGACGCGCCCGGCGCCGTCGACCTCGAGCGGCTGGACGGCGAGCTCGAGCTGCGCGACGTGAGCTTCCGCTACGGCGAGGGCGAGGACGCCGTCTGGGCGCTGCGCGACGTCTCGATCGAGGTCCCGCCCGGCCAGACCGTCGCGCTCGTCGGCGCGACCGGCGCCGGCAAGTCGACGATCGCCAAGCTCGTCGCGCGCTTCTACGACCCGACGGAGGGCGCCGTGCTCGTCGACGGCCACGACCTGCGCGAGGTCACGCAGGCCTCGCTGCGCCGCCAGCTCGGCGTCGTCCCGCAGGAGGCGTTCCTCTTCAGCGGCACGGTCGCCGACAACATCGCCTTCGGCCGCCCCGGCGCGACGCAGGAGGAGATCCGCGCGGCCGCCCGCGCCGTCGGGGCCGACGACTTCATCGACGCGCTCGAGCACGGCTTCGACACGCAGGTGGGCGAGCGCGGCGCGCAGCTCTCGGCCGGCCAGCGCCAGCTCATCGCCTTCGCGCGCGCGCTCGCCGCCGACCCGCGCGTGCTCATCCTCGACGAGGCGACGTCGAACGTCGACCTGCACACCGAGGGCCGCATCGAGGACGGGCTGCGCCGCCTGCTCGCCGGACGCACGGCGATCGTCATCGCCCACCGGCTGAGCACGATCCGCCAGGCGGCCCGGATCGTCGTGCTCGACGGCGGCCGAATCGTCGAGCAAGGCTCGCACGACGAACTCATCGCGGCCGAGGGCGCCTACTGGCGCCTGTACCGCGACTGGATGGAGCAGGCCGCCGCATAGCGCCTGCGGTGGCGGCCGGCGGCTGCGAAGCCGGCCGCGGGAACTGCCGGGCAAGGACTCGAACCTTGAATTCCAGGGCCAGAACCTGGCGAGTTGCCGATTACTCCACCCGGCAAGGCAGTTGGCGAGTATAGCCGCGGTCCGCGGGCGCTCGCGGCCGCCCGCGGGTGCCCGCGAGCGCTCAGGCCGGGCGGCCGTTGGGCGCGAACTGCGCGGTGATGTACGGCTCCAGGCCGGGATCGAGGACGACGAGCACCTCGTCGCCGGGCGCGATCACCGTGTCGCCCTTGGGCACGAAGCCGGTCTTGCCGCGCGGCAGGACCGAGATGATGAGGCTCCCGTTGGGCAGGTCGATCTCCGAGACGCGGCGGCCGGCGGCGGGCGCCCCCTCGGCGACCTCGACCTCGATGATCTCGAGCTTCTCGTCGGGCAGGTCGAGCAGGTGCACGAGACCGTGGCCGGGGACCTCGTGCTCGATGAGGTTGAGGATGAGGTCGGTCGCCGAGACGGCGGGCTGCACGCCGAGCAGCCTGAAGTGCTGGAGGTTCCGCGGGTTGTTGCAGCGCGCGATGATCCGCTCGCAGAGGTACTTCTCCTTGGCGACCTGGCAGATGAGGATGTTGTCCTCGTCGTCTCCGGTGACGGCCACGACGAGGTCGGCGCGCTGGATGCCGGCGCGCTCGAGCACCCACAGCTCGGTCCCGTCGCCGTACTGCACGGCGTGCTCGAGCTCCTGCTCGATGCGCAGGTAGGCGCGGCGCTCCTGCTCGACGAGCGTGACCTCCTGGCCGTTGCGGATGAGCTCGCGCGCGAGGTTGAGCCCGACCTTGCCGCCTCCGACGATGATGACGTACATCAGGTCTGGGCCGCCTCGAGGACCGCTTCCTCGAACATCGTGATGCCGAGCTTGACGGCGCAGATCGTGTGCAGGCCCTGCCCGGCGTACCAGTCCGAGCGCGCCGGGTCGAGGACGCGGACGATGACCTTGGGCACGCCGAAGCGCTTCTGCGCGATCTGCGCGACGAGGATGTTCGTGTTGTCCCCGCGCGTGGCGGCGATGAAGATGTCGGCCTCCTCGATGCCCGCCGCGAGCAGCGCGTCGATCTCGATCGCCGTCCCGACGGTGAAGCGCCCCCCGGCGTCCTCCCACGAGGTCGGCTGCCCCGCGTCCAGGCGCTCGTGCGACAGCGGGTCCTCATCGAGGACGGAGACCGTATGGCCGGCGGCGAGCGAGGACTTGGCGACGGCCGCGCCGACGCGGCCGGCCCCGACGACGAGGACCATCATGCGGCGGATGCTAGACGAGTCCGCGCCTACGGAGCGGACTCGCCGTCGCGATCGCCGGCGGGCGGCGCCGTGAGGATGACGCGGCACGGCGCCTTGCGCACGACGTGCTTGGTCGCCTCCCCCACGAAGTTGTCCAGCGGGCCGCCGATCCCGCCCAGCCGCGCTCCGCCGCGGATGCGCGACGGCTCCTCGGCGGCGAGCACGATGACCTCCACGCCGCGCCGCTGCGCCTCGCTGACGATCGCGTCGCCGGCTCGGCGCGCGCGGACGGTCGCCGTCGCCACCTCGACGCCCTCGTACTCCTCGCCGACGGCCTTGGCGCGCGCCAGCGCCGCCCGCGCCCCCTTGAGCTGGGCGTCGGGCAGCCGCGCGTCGAGCGGCAGCGAGAGCGGCACCTCGAAGATCCAGATCGCCTCGATCGTCGCGCCGACGCCCTCCTGATCGGCGTCGGCCGCGGCGAGGCGCCCGGCGGTCTGCACGATGTCGTCGTCGAGCGCCGTGCCGAAGATCGGCACGAGGATCGAGCCGTACTCGGCGCGCACGGCGTCGCCGCGCAGCGCCGACTCCGAGACGACGACGCGGCCGAGGATCGGCATGCCGGCGATCCGCCGGTGGACCACGTAGAGCACGACCCCGGCCGCCATCCAGATCACGCCGACGACGCGCGCGTCGTCGTGGAAGACGAGCAGCGTGAGGATCCCGCCCAGCGCCATCGCGGCGCCGAGGACGGCCGGCAGCGGAAGGTGCGCGCCGCGCACCCGCACCGAGAACGGGATCAGGTACGGCCGGGCGTGCTCGGGCTCGCGATAGCGAAGCACGCAGATCGAGACGTGCGCGATGAGGAACGCCGTCATCGCCCCGAACGCGTAGATGCCCGCTAGCGCCTCGAGGTCGCGCGGGACGACGAGCGCCGTCGCCATGACCGCCGCGACGACGATGACGGTGCTCGGCGTCGCGTAGCGGGGGTGCAGGCGCCCGAGCACGGCCGGGATCTGGCGATTGGTCGTCAGCGAGTAGGCCAGGCGCGAGAGGCCGAGCATCGCGGCGTGGCAGGCGAGCACGAGCGTGACCGTCGCCAGCGCGGCCGTCGCGTACCTGAACGTCTCGGCCAGCCAGCGCGGGTCGAAGCGATCGACGATCGCGATGACCGGCGCGTCGAGCGCCTCGCCGCGCAGCGGGCTGTCGCCCGGCGTGACCGGCAGGGCGGCGACCGCGACGAGCGAGATCCCGACATAGATGACGAGGACCGAGACCGTCACGCTGGCGACGAGCCGCTTGAGCGCCTCGCTCCCGACGCGCACCTCCCCCGCCAGCCCGGCCGCCGACTCCAGGCTCGTGAAGGCGACGGTCGAGATCGTCAGCGCGAACAGGACGTCGCCCCAGCGCGGCGTGGAGCCGAGCTCGATCGACGTGAGCAGCCCGTCGATGTCGACGACGAGCGCGGTCCCGAAGCCGATGACGAGCAGCTGCAGGGCGATGTCGACCACGACAACCCCCGCGACGCGCTCGCGGCTGACGCCGCCGAAGCCCCGCACGTTGCGCGCCGCGACGTACAGGATGATCGCCACGGCGATCGCGAGCTCCGTGGCGCCCTCCCCCAGCGGCGACCAGAACGCGGCGAGGTAGTTGACCGCGACGTAGGCCGTGACCGCGATGAGGATGAGGAAGTCCAGCAGGACCGCCCAGCCGGCGATGAAGCTCACGAGCTCGTTGAACGCGTAGCGCGCGAAGACCGTCGAGCCGGCGCGCTCGGGGTGCATCGACGCCCCCTCGACGTACGTCATCGCGGTGAGTCCGAAGAAGATCGCCGCGCCGAGGAAGACGAGCGGCGTGAGACCCAGCGCGTTCTCGGCGACGACCCCGAGCGAGAAGTAGATCGCGCTCGCCAGCGACGTCCAGACGATCGCGAACAGCGTCGGCGAGCCCAGGCCGCGGCGGAACATCAGGGGCCCCGCCAGGCGAAGAACAGGCGGCCGGCGCCGGCGGCCACGAACAGGACGCCGAGGATCGTGCCGAGCGCGATCGGCCCGCCGCCCGCGCCGAACGTGCGCACGAGCATCGCGACGCCGAGCACGACCATCGCCGCCGAGAGCACGATCGTCGCCGCGCGGTGCAGCCCGCGCCCGTCAGGCATCGGAGGGCTCGGACTCGATGATGACGCGGCAGGGGCGGTCGGTGAGCACGGTCTCGACGGTCTTGCCGAAGAGCGTCGTGCCGACGCGCGGCGGCAGCGGCATGACGATCGCATGGGCGCGCATCTCGCGCGCCTCGTCGACGATGAGCCGCCCGGTCTGCCCCGGGCGGACGCGTTCGACGTGTCCGCTCACGCGCTGGCCGCACTGCAGGCGAGCCCGCTCGATGACCGCGCGCGCGGCGACCTCCTCGTCGGGCAGCTCGGCGTCGATCGGCGAGGCCTGCGGGACGGTGATCGTCACGAGCACGTGGATCCCGCTCCGCCGCGGGCCGGCGAGCTTGGCCGCGGTGGCGACCGTCTTGGCGGAGTAGTTGCGCGTGTCGAAGGCGACGAGCACCGATTCGTACTCCGCCTCGGTGAGCGTCACGGGCTCGGGGATCTCGACCTGGTGCGTCGACACGAGGTCCAGGCCCTGGTTGCGGCGGAAGAGCACGTAGCCGGTCATTCCGAGCGCCATCCAGGTCACGCCGGCGGCACCGACCTGCAGGTCGAGCACGCTGACGACGACGAAGGACAGCGCCGTGCCGCCGAGCCCGACGACGGCCAGCGGCGGCAGCTCGTGGCCGCGCACGCGCAGCCGCCCGGGGCTGCGGTACGGCCGGCGCTCGTCGGGCACCGACACGCGCAGCCGGATGAGCGACAGGTGCGCCATGGAGAACGACAGCATCGCGCCGAAGGCGTAGATCTTGCCGAGGAAGTCCGCCTTGCCCGGCAGCAGGGCGACGCAGGCGAACCCCGAGAAGACGAGGATCCCGACGTACGGCGTGCGGTAGCGGTGATGCAGGCGCCGCATGACGTCGGGCAGCTGGCGGTACAGGCCCATGGAGTAGGTCAGGCGCGAGACGCCCAGCACGCCCGCGTTCGTCGCCGCGATGAGGATCGTCGTCGCGAGCACGCCGACGTAGACGCCCACGACGCCCTGCAGGGCGCCGAAGTCGATGCCCGAGACGACGCCGACGATCGGGTCGTTGGCGTAGCCCCCCTGCTCGGGGCCGACGCCGAGCAGCGTGCGGCACTCGCCGTCGATGCACTCGACCGGCAGCGCCGAGAGGGCCACGAGCGGCAGCGTGAAGTAGATCGCGAACACGGCGAACATGACGCGCCGGATCGCGGCCGGGATCGTCGTGTCCTCGTCGCGGGCCTCGCCGGCCATGTTGGAGATCGTCTCGATGCCGGTGTAGGCGACCGTGCCGATCGGGATCGCGAGCAGGAACTGGGTCAGCGTGGGCGTCTCGCCGAAGAACGAGAGGTTGTCGACGAGGACGCCGGGGTCCAGGACCAGGAAGAAGCCGAGCGCGACGATGCCGACCTGGCTGAGGAAGTCGACGACCGCCAGCACGAGGTTGACCGTGACGGCGTCCTTGACGCCGCGCACGTTGAGCAGTCCCAGCAGCGCCACGACGCCGATGGCGAAGACCACGTCCCACGGGCCCTCCTTGAAGCCGACCCACGTGAAGCGCCCCGCGTAGTGCGCTGCGAAGAACGCCGAGATCGCGATCGTGATGATGTAGTTGAGCATCTGCGCCCAGGCCGTGAAGAACGACCACAGCTCGTTGAAGGCGCGGCGGGCGAACAGCGACGATCCGCCCGCCTCGGGGTACATCGACGTCGCCTCGGCGTACGTCGTCGCGGTGCAGTAGAACAGCGCCCCCGTGATGAGGAACACGAGCGGCGTGAGGCCCGCCGCGAGCGCGGCGACGAGGCCGAGCGCGTAATAGATCGACGAGCCCACGTTGCCGTAGGCGGTCGAGAACAGCGCGTTGACCCCAAGCACGCGCTGCAGTCCGTGGAGCCGGCGCTCTGCCATCCGCGGCGTGAGTCTACGCGCAGGCTCCGGCGCGGTCCCGGGCCACCGCGGGGACGGGCCTCAGGCCGGCTCGACGAGCCCGCGCCCGCGCCCGATCAGCCTTCGAGCGCGACGATCTGCGCGACGCGGCGCGTGACCGCCCCCGGGCGGCCGGCGCCGTAGCGCGCCTCGATCCGCACGCGCGGGCGCGGCCGGGCGCGCAGCAGCCGGCGGCCCGTGCGGCCGACGCTCAGGCTCGCGGCCGCGTACGGCGGCGTGCGGTGGCGAAGCCGCAGCCGGCAGGCCGGCTCGGTCGCGCCGATCGTGGCCGCCGCGGGCAGCGCGGCCCCGCGGATCTGGGAGCTCGCGCAGGCGCGGGTGACCCAGACGCCGCCCGTGGCCGAGACGTCGGCATGGCCCATGAGCGCGCGGTCGCGACCGAGCTCGACGATCCGCCGGACCGGCGCTCCGCGGCGGTCGACCGTCTGCAGCACGCCGTCGTCGGGCGACTTGGCGGTCGCACCGACGAAGGCCAGCGTGCCACCCAGCCAGCGCGCGCCCTCGCCGGCCAGCGCAAGCAGGCCCGACTGCGCCCGCGGCCGGGTCGCCCCGGGGGCGACGAAGGCCAGCGGGCCGGCGGGCGAGCCGCGCCCGCGGGCACGATCGCCGCGGCGTGCGTACAGGAGGGCGACGGGGACGTAGCGCGGGCTCGTGACGACGCTGCCGCGCGGGGCCGCGACGGTGCGGGCGACGCTTGCCCGGCCCGCTGCGGAGCCGCCGGCCGGCGCGGCGAGGGCGGCGCCGTCGCGGGCGCCCGGCGCGGCGAGGGCGGCGTCGAGCGGGGCGATCGGCGCGGCGACGACGAGCCCGCTGAGCAGCGCACGCATGCGTCCGGAGAAACCCCGGCGGGATCGGCAGTTGCGGGCGGCCGACGGCGCGGGCGGCCGCCGAGGAGGCGCGCTCAGAAGTCCAGCGCGTGGATCCGCGTTCGGTAGTCCCGGTAGCCCTTCGTCGTCTCGTCGCCGCGGACGAACAGGACCCGGTTCGGGCCGCCGAAGCGGCGCGGCGTCACGGGACGGATGCTGTAGTGCGTGCTGTCGCTCGTGAGCTGGCGCGACGACCAGGTGCGCCCGTTGTCGGGGGTGAACCACAGCTCGATCTGGTTCCACGCGCCGATCGTCCGCGACAGGTAGACGATGCGCGGATCGTCGTGATCGAGCGAGGCGCCACCCGACCTGAAGGAGTCGCGTCCGCGCCCGGCCTCGACGATCTTGCGGCTGACCCACCTGCGTCCGTTGTGGTAGGCGTACCAGAACGCGTCGCGACCGTGGGGGCCGCCGAGCCGGCGGGTGTAGACGATCCGCGGCCGGCCGTCGGCCTGCAGCGCGATGTCGTGCGGCCACGCTCGCCCGCCGCTGTCGAAGTACCGGTAGACGACGTCGAGCCTGCCGAGCTCGAACGGCACCGACGCGAGGCTGCCGATGCGCCGGCCGCTCAGCGCGAACAGGTTCGTGGCCTCATAGCGAAAGTAGTACAGGCTGTTCCTGAAATCCTGCGGATGCCCGTCGGAGAAGATGCCGTGGATGACCCGGTCACCGTCCCCGACGTACTTCGCGTACGGGCGTTGCCCGGACGCCGAGCGGACGAGCTCTCGCGCGCGCACCCAGTCACGGCCGTTCTGCGTGTAGGAGAACGTCGGCAGCCAGCCGCCGCCGCGCCAGAACAGCCACAGCTTGCCGCGCTGCTGGATCGGGTTGGGATAGGTGAACCCCAGGCCCCCCGGCGCATTCGTCGCGACGCGGTGCAGCGGTCCCCAGCCGTCGATCGAGAACGGGTGCTGCGCGATGCGGTAGCGCATGACGGCGGGGATGCCGGGCGGAGGCAGCGTGTGCCCGGAGTGCGGCGAGAAGAACACGATCAGGCGGCCGTCGGGCCTGAAGACGAGCGACGGATTGTTGTGGTCGTCGCGACCCAGGCCGCGGTAGAGCAGGTGCTTGGTCAGCTTCCCGCCGGCCGTCAGGCGAGCGACCCACACATTTCCCGCCGTCGAGATCCAGCCGGTGAACGTCGTGCCGTTGTGTGAGATGGCGCGAGGATCTCCGAAATAGGACCATGCGCCCGCGCCGAGCTCCCGACCAGCCTTTGTCTTCCCCGCGATGGGTGACGCCACGAAGTATGGGCAGGCGCGACGGCGATGACAAGCGACGCCCCGCGTGCGCGGCCTACGGCTGCTCGACGAGCTCGAGCAGCGCCTCGAGCGTGACGTCCCAGCCGAGCGTGTCGCCGCCGCCGGGAAGCTCCTCCTGCCAGTCCAGCCCGAACTCGCGGCGGTCGATCGTCGCCGACAGCTCGAGGCCGACGCGGTTCTCGGGGCTGAACAGGCCGGGGCCGGGCAGCCCGATCCGGCCGGTCGCGGCGACCGGGTGGGTGTGGCCGTGGATCGACAGCTCGCCGGTCGCGCCGACCGCGCGGCCCTCGTCGACCTCGATCGCGCCGACGACCCAGCGCACGTCGGCATACCGCGCGGCGTCGAGGAACTCGTCCGACAGCATCCGCTCGCGGATGACGGGGTTGTTGAGGTCGAGCGACGCGACGGGCACGGCGGCGACGAGCGTGCCGGCGGCGACGTCGAGCGTGGCGTCGATCTCACGGAAGCCGGCGCGGTAGTCGCGCGCGCCGAGGTGGCGGACCTTGAACGTCACCGACGAGAACGGCGGATCGGCGCGCCAGAGGCCGCCGCCGAGATGATCCTGGAGGAAGCCCACCCGGGCTCACCCGACCGGCGCGAAGCGCGCGGTGAAGTGGCGCAGCGTCGGCGCCTCGTGCACGATCCGCAGCCCGCGCAGCTCGCCGGCGCGGGCGGCCACCGCGAGGACGACCTCGATGACGTAGTCGACGTGGCTCTGGGTGTACGTCCGCCGCGGGATCGCCAGGCGCACGAGCTCGACGGCGGCGGGCGACTCGCTGCCGTCCGGGTGGCGGCCGAACATGACGCTGCCGATCTCGCACCCGCGCACGCCGCCCTCGACGTACAGGGCGCAGGCGAGCGCCTGGCCGGGGTACTCCAGCGGCGGGATGTGCGCGAGCAGCGCGCCCGCGTCGATGTAGACGGCGTGGCCGCCGATCGGCCGCACGACGGGGACGCCCGCGGCGTGCAGCGCGTCGCCGAGGTAGGCCGTCGAGCGGATGCGGTACTCCAGGTAGTCGTGCTCGACGACCTCGCGCAGACCCTGGACGATCGCCTCGAGGTCGCGGCCGGCGAGCCCGCCGTAGGTCGGAAAGCCCTCGGTGAGGATGAGCAGGTTGCGGCAGCGCTCGGCCAGCGCGCCGTCGCGCATCGCCAGCCAGCCGCCGATGTTCGCCAGCCCGTCCTTCTTGGCCGACATCGTCATGCCGTCGGCGAGGGCCGCCATCTCGCGCACGATGTCGGCGACGTCGCGGTCGCCGTGGCCGGGCTCGCGCTCGCGGATGAACCAGGCGTTCTCGGCGAAGCGGCAGGCGTCGAGGAACAGCGCGACGCCGTGGCGGTCGCAGGCCGCCCGCACCGCGCGGAGGTTCTCGAGGCTGACGGGCTGGCCGCCGCCGGAGTTGTTCGTCACGGTCACGAAGACGACCGGCACGTCGGCCGCGCGCTCGTCGAGCAGCGCGTCGAGCGCCGCGACGTCCATGTTGCCCTTGAACGGGTGCTCCAGGCCGGGCGTGCGCGCCTCGGCGATCGGCAGGTCGACGGCCTCGGCGCCGGAGTACTCCGCGTTGGCGCGCGTCGTGTCGAAGTGCGTGTTGTTCGGGATCACGCGCCCCGCAGCCCCGAGCACCGAGAAGAGGATCTTCTCGGCGGCGCGGCCCTGGTGGGTCGGGATGACGTGCTCGAAGTCGAACAGCTCGCGCACCGCCGCGAGGAAGCGGTACCACGACGGCGAGCCCGCGTAGCTCTCGTCTCCGCGCTGCAGCCCCGCCCACTGGCTCGACGACATCGCGCCCGTGCCGGAGTCGGTGAGCAGGTCGATGAGGACGTCCTCGCTGCGCAGCGCGAAGACGTTCATCCCGGCGGCCGCGAGGTGCGCCTCGCGCTCGGCGCGGTCGGACATCCGGATCGGCTCGACCGAGTGGATCCGAAACGGCTCGATGATCGTGCGAAACGACTCCATCGCACCCAGACCGTAGAGCAGGCGGCCGGCGGGCGCGGGGGCGCGCTCGCGCGCCCCCGGCCGGCCGGTCCCGCCGGGCTAGGCGACGAGCGGGATGATGAGGATCGCGACGATGTTCGCGACCTTGATCATCGGGTTGATCGCCGGCCCGGAGGTGTCCTTGTACGGGTCGCCGACCGTGTCGCCCGTGATCGAGGCCTCATGCGCGAGCGTGCCCTTGCCGCCGAACGCGCCCTCCTCGATGAGCTTCTTGGCGTTGTCCCACGCGCCGCCGCCGGCGGTCATCGAGATGGCCATGAAGAGGCCGACGACGATGACGCCGATGAGCAGGCCGCCGAGCATCTCGACGCTGAGCAGGCCGACGATGAGCGTGAAGACGATCGGGATGAGCGAGGGGATGATCATCTCGCGCTGGGCCGTCTTCGTGACGATGTCGACGCAGCGCGCGTAGTCGGGCTTCTCGGTGTTGTCCATGATGCCGGGGTGCTCGCGGAACTGGCGGCGCACCTCCTCGACGACGGCGCCGCCGGCGCGGCCGACGGCCTCCATCGAGAGCGCGGCGAACAGGTAGACCATCATGCCGCCGATGAGCAGGCCGATGAGGACGAGCGGCTGGTCGATCTCGAACGCCACGACGTCCTTGCCGGCCGCGGTCAGCTCGTCCTCGAGCTCGATCTTGAACGCCGCGAAGAGCACGAGCGCGGCGAGCACGGCCGAGCCGATCGCGTAGCCCTTCGTGACGGCCTTCGTCGTGTTGCCGACCGCGTCGAGCGGGTCGGTCACGTTGCGCACCTCTTCGGGCATGTCCGCCATCTCGGCGATGCCGCCCGCGTTGTCGGTGATCGGCCCGAAGGCGTCCAGCGCGACGATGAGCCCGCACAGGCCCAGCTGCGCCATGACCGCGACGCCGATGCCGTAGACGCCGCCGAGCTCGTAGGCGCCGTAGATGCCGAAGGCGAGCACGATCGCCGGCAGCGCCGTGGCCTGCATGCCCTGCGAGAGGCCGGAGATGATGTTCGTCGCGTGGCCGGTCTGCGAGGCCTCCGCCGTCTTCTTGACGGGCCCGAAGCGGGTGGAGGTGTAGTAGTCGGTCAGCAGGAACAGCAGCGCCGTCACGGCGAGGCCGATGAGCGAGCAGAAGTACAGGTTGCCGATCGAGGGGGCGATGTCGGTGACGCTCGCCGTGCGCGTGGCGAGGTCGCCCATCATCCAGTTCGTGACCGGGTAGAAGGCGAGCGCCGCGATGATGCCCGAGGCGATGAGGCCCTGGTACAGCGCGCGCTCGACGTTGCCCGCGGCCGACTTGACGGCGAACGTGCCGAGGATCGACGCGACGATCGCGACGCCGCCGAGCACGAGCGGGTACAGCGCGACCTGCGTGAGGTTCGCGTCGCCGAACTTCAGGACGCCGAGCAGCATGACGGCGACGGCCGTCACGGCGTAGGTCTCGAAGAGGTCGGCCGCCATGCCGGCGCAGTCGCCGACGTTGTCGCCGACGTTGTCGGCGATCACCGCGGGGTTGCGCGGGTCGTCCTCGGGGATCCCCGCCTCGACCTTGCCGACGAGGTCGGCGCCGACGTCGGCGCCCTTCGTGAAGATGCCGCCGCCCAGACGGGCGAAGACGGAGATGAGCGAGCCGCCGAAGCCGAGCCCGATGAGGGCGTCGATGGACTCCTTGGGCGACTGGTCGAAGATCGTCGTGAGCACGCCGTAGTAGGCCGACACGCCGAGCAGGGCCAGGCCGACGACGAGCATGCCGGTGATCGCGCCGCCGCGGAACGCGGCGTCCAGCGCCGGCGAGATGCCGCCGCGCGCGGCCTCGGCGACGCGGGAGTTGGCCCGCACCGAGACGTTCATGCCGATGAACCCGGCGGCGGCCGAGAGCAGGCCGCCGATCGCGAAGCCGATCGCCACCGCGATGCTCTGCAAGGGGATGAGCACCACGAACAGCACGACGCCGACGAGTCCGATCGTCGTGTACTGGCGGCGCAGGTATGCGGAAGCGCCCTCCTGCACGGCCTTCGAGATCGCGGTCATGCGCTCGTTGCCCGGCGAGAGCGCCAGCAGCGACCGGGTCGTCAGTGCGCCGTACAGGACTGCAAGGCCGGCGCAGACCAATGCGACGACGACACCATGATCCACCAGGAAATCACTCAAGGGAACGGCCTCCGTAAGTCTTTGATGCCAAGGGCGCAACGTCCTGCGGGGCAGGCGTCGGCAATCCCCCGACCGCGATGAAACGCGCGCGGATACTAACCGGAGGCGCGGATGTCGCGCCTCCAGACCGGCGTGGGGGCGCGGATGTCGCGCCTCCAGACCAGCGCGCCCAGCCTACTGACCCGGCACCCAGAGGCGTCCGCTGGACGGCGCCGCGCCGCCCGTCGCGCCCGGTGCGGGCGGCGGCTCGGGGGCTCCGGGCGGGGGCTTGGCCCCCGAACGGGCATAGGCCATCTGCAGCTGCGAGAGCGCGTCGCGGACCTGCTTGGCCTCGGGGCCCAGCGCGGGCTCGACGAGCGGCAGCAGCGCCCGCGTGCCGTCGATCGCCTGGCGCACCTGCTCGAAGTCGGGATCCTCGTCGCCGCCGGCCAGGCCCGCCTTGCGGGCCGCGAGGTTCAGCAGGGACACGACGGTCTGCACGAGCACGTCCTCGACGCGGATGCGCGCAAGCTCGGCCTCGTAGGCCTCGCGCAGCTCCTCCTCGCTGAGGCCCTCGAGGTCCTCCGGGCCTCCGGGACCCCCGCCCTCGGGCGGCGGGGCGCCGGCGTCGGCGGCGCTCATGACGAGAGCCCGCGCCGGGCTGCGGCGCGGCGGTCGGCGAAGCGGCGATGCGCTGTCATGCGGGAACCTCCTGGGCGTACGTGGTCATGGTCTCGCGCACGGTGTCAGCGTAGACCTCGCGCAGGTCGGCGCCCTCCAGCAGCGCCGCGCGCTGGCGCTGGGCGCCGGTCGGACCCTCGAGCGCGACGTCGATCCGGGCCTCGTCGCGGACGGGCGCCGTCCAGGCCCAGACGTCCTCGAGCGCCGCCCGGGCGGGCACCTCGATCCCGCGCCGCAGGTCGATCATGTTGCCGTCCATCCCGTGGCGGATCGCCCGCCACATGTTCTCCTCGATGAGCCGGTGCGGAGGATCCTCGAACGCCACGCCCTCGTCGATGTCGCGCAGCGCCTGGCCGACGCAGGCCACGACGAGCGCGGCGAGGCCCTCGGACTCGGCGGCGGAGATCTGGGCGTCGCAGATGCGCACCTCCACGGTGCCGAACGACGCGTGCGGCCGGATCGACCACCACACCTGCGTGTACTCGACGATCGAGCCCGTCCGGATGAGCAGCTCGAGGTAGTCGCGGAACGCCCGCCAGCCGCCGAATGCGTCGGGCACGCCGCAGCGCGGGAAGGACTTCGTGAACGTCTGGCTGCGCGCGGAGTGCAGCAGGGTGTCGCGCCCCTCGAGGAACGGCGAGCTCGCGCTGGCGGCGAGCAGCACCGGCAGTAGCTCGCGCAGCCGGTCGCAGGCGAGGACCGCGCGATCGGCCCCGTGCACGCCGACGTGGACGTGCAGCGAGAAGGTGTTGTTGCGCCGCGCGACGTAGCCGAGCCCCTCGACGACCCGGCGGTAGTGCTCGGTGTCGATGTTGCGCTGCTCGCGGTAGTCCGCCCAGGGGTGGGTGCCCGTCGAGCCCAGCGCGGCGCCGTGCCCGGCGGCGAGCGCGAACAGGCGCCGGCGGCGGTCGCGCTGGCGCGCGAGGGCGTCGTGGATGTCCTCGCCGCGGCCCGAGATGATCTCGATCTCCGAGGAGATGAGCTCGCCGGTGATGCCGGCAGAGAGCTCGGGGTCGTGCTCGGCGGCGGCGTCGCGCAGCTCCTCGAAGCGTGGCACGAGGTCGAGCGTCTGCGGGTCGAGCACCGCGAACTCCTCCTCGATGCCGACGGTGAGGTCCGTCGAGGAGGCGAAGATCTCCTCCGTCTTGTCGAGGTCGATGGGCATGGACGTCGCGGTCGGCGGTCGCTTCTACGTCAGGTAGAAGTACAGCGCGTAGAGCAGGTCGACCGCCGGCGAGGACGTGTGGACGGTGACCTCGGGCGGCACCTGCAGCAGCGCCTCGGAGTAGTTGAAGATGATCTTCACGCCCGCCTCGACGAGGTCGTCGGCGATCGACTGCGCGGCGGCCGTGGGCACCGCGAGGACGCCGACGACGATGTCCTCCTCCTCGACGACCGAGCGCAGGTCGGAGGAGTGGCGCACCTTCGTCTGGCCCACCGCCTGGCCAACCTTGCGCCGGTCGGTGTCGAAGATCGCCACGACCCGGAAGCCGTGGTCGGCGAAGATGTCCGACGAGGCGATCGCCTGGCCGAGGTGGCCGGCCCCGAAGAGCGCGATGTTGTGCTGGCCCGAGGTGCGCAGGATCTTGCGGATCTGCGACACGAGCGCGTCGACGTTGTAGCCCACGCCGCGCTTGCCGAACTTGCCGAAGCCCGAGAAGTCGCGCCGGATCTGGGTCGGGTTGACGTGCGTGTAGTCGCTCAGCTCACGCGAGGAGATCGTCTCCTTGCCCATCTTCTTGGCCTGCGTGAGGACCTGCAGGTAGCGCGACAGGCGTGCCGCCACGCCGAGCGAGAGGCGCTCGCCCGCGACGATCGGTCCGTCACGCGACACCCCCGGGTCTACCGCCGTTGGAACGCGCTCGCCAGTCGTCATCGACGGCTCACTTTACCCAGAAGGTCGCGCAGGGCGGCTTCCTCGACGAAGAACTCGAAGCGCTCCTCGCCGTCGAGCGTGACGACGGGGATGCGCTCGAGATAGGCGGCGTGCAGCGCATCGTCGGTCGTGATGTCGACTTCCTCGAACTCGGCGCCGGCGCGTTCGAGCACCGCCCGGGCGTCGTCGCAGAGGTGGCATCCCGGCCGCCCGTAGAGGACGATCCTCATGCGAGCGCCCGCTCCCCCGACGCGTAGGCGTCGAGCCCGAGGTAGTCCGGAAACGGCTGCGCCGCGACGTGCCGCGCGGCGGACGCGATCATCGCCGCGTTGTCGGTGCACAGCTCGCGCGGCGGGATGCCGAGCGTCGCGCCGAGCGACTCCAGCCGGGCGCGCAGGGCCCCGTTGGCGGCGACCCCGCCGCCGACGGCGAGCCGCGCCGAGCCGGTCTGCGCGAGCGCCTGCTCGCAGCGCAGCGCGAGCGCCTCGACGATCGCGTGCTGGTAGCTCGCGGCGAGGTCCGCCGCGCGCTCGCGGGCGGCGTCGGGGCCGAGGTCGCGCACCCGGTACAGCAGCGACGTCTTGACGCCCGCGAAGGAGAGGTCCAGGCCGGCGAGCCGGCGCGCGACGGGGAACTCAAACGCGCCCGGGTCGCCGTCGCGGGCGAGGCGCTCGAGCGCCGGGCCTCCCGGGAACGGCAGCCCGAGCAGCCGCGCGCCCTTGTCGAAGGCCTCGCCGGCGGCGTCGTCGAGCGTGCGCCCGAGGACCGTGAAGCCGCTGTGGTCCTCGACCATCGCCAGCAGCGTGTGGCCGCCGCTGGCGAGCAGGCAGACGAACGGCGGCTCCATGATCGGCTCGTCGGCGCCGTCGAGGAGCAGGAAGTTCGCGGCGACGTGCCCCTGGAGATGGTCGACGGGCGCCAGCGGCAGCCCGCGGGCGGCGGCCAGGCCCTTGGCCGTCGCGACGCCGACGAGCAGCGCGCCGACGAGCCCCGGCCCCTGCGTGACGGCGACGAGCCCGACGTCGTCGAGCGTCGCGCCGGCGCGCCGCAGCGCGTCGTCGACGGCCTCGTTGACGAGCTCGAGGTGATGGCGCGACGCGATCTCCGGGACGACGCCGCCGTAGGCGTCGTGGATGCCCTGCGACGAGATGACGTTCGAGCGCAGCTCCCCGCGGTCGCTCACGACGGCCGCGCAGGTGTCGTCGCAGCTCGTCTCCAGGGCGAGGATGAGCGTCATGCCGGCGAGGCGTTGGGCACGTCGTCGAACCGGCCGGCCAGCGTCGAGGGGGTGCGCCACATGACGACGGCGTCCTCGCCGTTGTCCTGGTAGTAGCGCCGGCGCCGGCCCGCGGCGCGGAAGCCGAAGCGCCCGTAGAGCTCGATCGCGGCGGTGTTGGACTCGCGCACCTCCAACGTGAAGCGCGCCCCGTGGCCGTCGATGCGGCGCAGGAGGTCGGCGAGCAGCGCGGTCGCGATGCCCTCGCGCCGGCGGACGGGGTCGACGGCCACGTTCATGATGTGCCAGACGGTGTCGTAGCGCGAGCAGATGAGGTAGCCGAGCATCTCGCCGTCGCGCAGCGCGGTCAGGCAGACGCCGGCCGGCTTGGACAGCTCCAGCACGAACATCGCCAGCGACCACGGCGTCGGGAACGCGCGCCGCTCGATCGCGATGAGCTGCGGCAGGTCGGCGTACGTCAGCCGGCGGATGTCGAGCGGGCCGCCGGTCACGGGATGTTCTTGCGTGGGAGCACTGCGTCGGGCGGGCGGAGGTAGTCGGGTACGACCAGGTTGCGCGCCGTCCCCTCCGATGCCTCCAGCGCGAGCCGGCAGATCGCCCGGGCGCTGACGCCGTGCCGCGCCGAACGGTCGGGGGGAACGGTGCAGCCGGCGCCTTCCAGATCCTCCCGAAATCGTAGCGCGCCGTCGCCCACCGCCAGCCACGCGCCGCCCGCGCCGGCGACGCGACGCGCGAGCCGATCCGGCGCGATCGCCACCTCGTCGAGGACGCGCTGCCCGCCGCGCCAGCCCGCGGCGAACGCCTCGCCGCGGCGAGCGTCGATCACCGCCAGCACGCCCGCTCCGTCCGGCGCGAGCGGCTCGGCCTCGATCGCGAGCGCGCGCAGCGTCGAGACGCCGACGAGCTCGGCGCCGCTCGACTGCGCGAGGGCGCGGGCGGTCGCGACGCCGATCCGCAGCCCGGTGAACGTGCCGGGACCGATCCCGACGGCGATCCGGCCGACGTCGGCGAAGGCCAGCCCGGCGCCGGCGAGCAGCTCCTCGGCGAGCGCGAGGAGCCGCCCCGCATGCCCCGGCCGCTCCCCCGCCGCCGGCTCGTGGCGGCGCTCGGCGGCCTCGTCGGGCCGCTCGTCGTCGAGGACGGCGACGGCGGTCGCCGGCGTGGCGGTGTCGAGGCCCAGGACGATCACGACGCCACCGCGGCGGTCGCCGGCGTGACGGTGTCGAAGCCCGGGACGATCACGGCGCCACCCGCACGAGCCGCCGGTCCCCGCCGAGATGCTCGAGCGCGACCCGTGCGACGACGCGCTCGGGATCCAGGCCGACGGGCGCGCCCACCTCGGGCCACTCGACGAACGCGACGCGGTCCTCGCCGAGCTCGTCGGCCAGCAGCGCGGGATCCTCGTCGGCGAGGTCGCCGAGCCGGTAGAGGTCCAGGTGCGAGATCGGCACCGCGCCGTCGTAGCGGCGCGCGATCGTGAACGTGGGGCTCGTCACCGGCCCCTCGACGCCGAGCGCGCGGCACGCGCCGCGCACGAACGTCGTCTTGCCGGCGCCGAGCTCGCCGGACACGAGCACGACGTCCCCGGGCCTCAGCCTGCCGGCGAGGCGTGCGGCGAGCGCCTCGGTCTCCTCCGGCGTCGCCGTCTCAGTAGTCGTCGACATCGGCGGTGCGAAGCCGCAGCCCGAAGCCGAGCAGCGTCAGCGCGAGTCCCGCCATGAGGACCATCCGCGGGTCCGAGCCGGTGTCCGGGAGCTGGTCGGCGGCCGACGGCCTGCTCGTCGGGGAGCCCGAGCCCTTGTCCGGATCGGTGAGCGGGACCGGCGGGGTCGTCGAGACGCCGGCGCCGTCCTCGGGGATCGTCGAGGTCTGCGCCAGCGCGGGGGCGGGCACGCAGAGCGCGGCCGCGGCGAGCAGCCCGGCAGCGACGCGGCGATGGATCGGCGGCACGGTCGGCACTCTAGTACCTCATACGGCGTCGGCTCATGCGGCCCTGCTGCGGTAGCGTCGCGGCCGTGCTCAGCTCCGCTCAGGCCGACCGGCTCGAGGCCTGCGCCCGCGTGCTCGACCCCCCCGCCCGGGTCGTCCTGACGGGTCCGGTGCCGTCCGAGGCGCTCGCCGCGATCCACCGCGGCGCCCGCCGGGGCGTCGAGGTGCTGGTCGTCGAGCCGGACACCGTCGCGCGCGTCGAGGGCTCGATCGACGTCCTGTTCATCGGGCCCGCGACGCCCTACAGCGCGGCCGCCGAGCTCTTCGGCCGCTGGCCCGGGCGCGTCGCCCCCGGCGGCCTGCTGTTCGTGCACGGCGCCTTCGCGTCGCGCCCGCTGACCGCCGCGCTGCTGCGCGCCGTCGGCGCCTCGCGCTCGTGGCGCTTCTACGGGCGCGAGGGCACGCTCGCCGAGTACGTCCGCGCCGACCTGACGCACGGCGAGCGCGTGCTCGACGCGCTCGCCCAGCTCGCCCAGCTGACCTCGCTGGCGCGCGGGCCGAGGCGGCGGCGAGCCCAGGCCCGCGGGCGCTCGCGCGGCGGCGGGCCGGCCCGCTGAGGCGACCCCTGCGCGCGCCAGGCCGCGTAACGAACGGCCGGCTGGGACTACAGTGGATCCATGAAGCACACCCCGATCGACTCCCCCATCCAGAAGACCGACGAGGACTGGCGCGCGCAGCTTGCGCCCGAGCAGTACGAGGTGCTGCGACGGGCCGGGACCGAGCGCGCGTTCACGGGCCGCTACGTCGACGAGAAGGCCGACGGCATGTACGCGTGCGCGGGCTGCGGCGCCGAGCTGTTCTCGTCGGACACGAAGTTCGACTCCGGGACCGGCTGGCCGAGCTTCACCGACCCGGCGGTCGCCGCCGCGGTCACCCTGCGCGACGACAACAGCATGTTCATGCGCCGCACGGAGGCGCTGTGCAGCCGGTGCGGCGGCCACCTCGGCCACGTCTTCCCCGACGGCCCGGGCGAGAGCGGACAGCGCTACTGCATCAATTCCTGCGCCCTGGAGCTCAAGCCGGGCGGCGAGTAGGCACGCCCCGCCCCGCCGCGCCGCGCGGTCGGCGCAGGCGGGGGCCCCTCTCGGGGTAGCACCGCCCCGACCCCGCCGGAAGGAGCGCCCGATGCAGTACTGGTTCTCGACGTCGACAGAGGAGTTCACGCCGTCGGAGATGCTCGAGCAGGCCAAGGCCGCCGAGCGCGCGGGCTTCGACGGCCTGGGCACCTCCGACCACTTCGCGCCCTGGTTCCCCGACGGGCAGGCGACGCAGGCCTGGGTCTACCTCGGCGCCCTCGGGCAGGCGACGCAGAGCATGATCGGGACGGGCGTCACGCCGATCGTGCACCACTACCACCCCGGCCTCGTCGCGCAGGCGTTCATGTCGCTCGAGGAGCTCTACCCGGGCCGGGTCTTCCTCGGCGCGGGCTCCGGCGAGTCGGTCAACGAGACGCCCCTCGGCCTCGACTGGCCGTCCTACGAGGAGCAGCGCCGGCGCCTGGAGACCGGCCTGGAGGCGATCACGCGCCTGTGGAACGGCGAGACCGTGACGATGGACGCCGGCTGGTTCAGCCTCAAGGAGGCCAAGCTGTGGACGCGCGCCCGCACGCGCCCGAAGCTCTACGTCTCGGCGTTCGGGACGCAGTCGGCGCAGGTCGCGGGCCGCTTCGGCGACGGGCTGTGGACGGGCGGCGACCCCGCCGGGGCGCCCGAGATCATCGACGCCTACCGCGAGGCCTGCGCCGAGCACGGCCGCGAGCCGGGCGAGATCATCTTCCAGGCCGGCTTCGCCTGGGCCGACGACGAGCGCGCCGCGATCGAGGGCGCGCGCCACTGGAAGCCCACGCAGCTGCCCGAGGTCTACGTCGACGACATCGCCGACCAGCACGAGATGCAGCGCCGCGCCGACGTCGAGCTCAGCGACGAGCAGTTCGCCCGCGAGGGCTTCCTCATCTCCTCCGATCCCGAGGAGCACGTCGAGCGCATCCGCGAGATGGAGCGCGCCGGGGCGACGACGATCTGCCTGCAGCTCATCGGCCGCGCCGACCCGTTCGGCTCGATCCGCACCTACGGCGAGCGCGTGCTCCCGGTCCTGCGCGGAAGCATCGTCGGCGCCTGAGGGCGCGCCTCAGAAGAGCCCGAGCTGGCGCTCGTCGGGGCCCTCCGGCTCGGCCTCGCGGGCCGGCTCGCCGGTGGCCGCGCCCGCGCCGGGCCCGGATGCCGCGCGCCGCGGCTCGGCGAGCTCGGCCGCGGGCGCCTCGGGCGGCTCTGGCTCCGGCTCGTGCTCGGGCTCGGGCTCGGGCTCGGGCTGCTCGGGCAGCGGCAGCTCGAGCAGGCCCGGCAGCCGCCCGAAGTCCGCCTTGAGCGTCTCCAGCAGCGAGCGGGTGTAGAGCGCCGCGGCCGGGTGGAACAGCGGGTACAGGCGCACCGCGCGCCGCCCGAGGACGCGGATCTCGGCCGTCCCGTGCAGCCGCGAGATGCCGGTCGGCTCGCCGCGCAGCAGCTTCGTGGAGAAGTTGCCCAGCGTGCACACGACGCGCGGCTCGATGAGCTCGACCTGGCGCATGAGGTAGCCCGCGCAGTTCTCGATCTCCGACGGCAGCGGGTCGCGGTTGCCCGGCGGGCGGCACTTCAGGACGTTGGCGATGAAGACGTCCGCGCGCTCCAGCCCGACTCCCGCCAGCAGCTCGTCGAGCAGCTTGCCCGCCGCCCCGACGAACGGGATGCCCTGCTCGTCCTCGCGCGCGCCGGGCGCCTCGCCGACGAACATGAGGTCCGCGTCGGCGTTGCCGGCGCCGAAGACGACCTGGGTGCGCGTGCTCGCGAGCTCCGGGCAGCGCGTGCACGCGCGCGCCTCGCGGTAGACCGCGGTCAGCTGCGCGCGACGCTCCTCCTTGCCGGCCACGGCGCGATGGTAGAGCGCCCGGGCGCCGGCGTCGGCTACGCTGGTCGCGACGCGACGGTCCCACCGTCGCGCCATCCATCCAACGCGACCGGTACCTCGATGGAGGACTGGACCGACATGATGACACCGCAAGCACCGTCTTCGCTGCCTGCCAGGCCGCGCATCCCCGATCGCGTCGCGATCGTCGGCGCGGGGCGCATGGGCCGCGCCCTGGCCGCGGCGCTCGCCGCCGCCGGGCAGCCGGTCGAGGGCCCGCTGCGCCGCGGGGAGCCGGTGCCGTTCGAGGCCGGCGCGGTCCTGCTCTGCGTCCCCGACGCCGAGATCGCCCGCGCCGCCGCCGCGCTGGCCGTCGCTCCCGGGCGGCTCGTCGGCCACTTCTCCGCCGCGACGACGCTCGCCGCGCTCGGAGCCCACGAGGCCTTCTCGCTGCATCCGCTCATGACCGTCACCGCCGAGGGCGCCGGCTTCGACGGCGCGACGGCGGCGGTCGCCGGCGCGACGCCGCGGGCGCTGGCCCTCGCCGAGGCGCTTGCCGCCGCGCTCGGCATGCGCCCGGTGCGCGTCGCCGACGCCGATCGCGCCGCCTACCACGCCGCGGCGTCGATCGCGTCGAACTTCCTCGTCACGCTCGAGGGCGTCGCCGAGCGCCTGGCGCGGTCGGCCGGCCTGGATCGCGAGCCGCTCGTCGCGCTCGTGCAGGCGAGCGTCGCCAACTGGGCCAGGCTCGGCGCCGAGCGCGCCCTGACCGGGCCCGTCGCGCGCGGCGACGAGGAGACCGTCGCCCGCCAGCGCGCCGCGGTCGCCGAGCGGCTGCCGCAGGAGCTCGCGCTCTTCGACGCGCTCACCGAGGCCACGCGGCGCCTCGCCGCCGCCGGCACGGTGGCGGCATGACCCCGGCGCGACGCCCGCGGGCCCGGTGGCCGCGATGAGGACGCTGCGCACCGTCGCCGAGTTGCGCGCCGCGCTGAACGGCCCCCGCCGCGCCGGGCGCAGCATCGGCCTCGTGCCGACGATGGGCGCGCTGCACGACGGGCACCTGTCGCTCGTCCGGCGGGCGCGCGCGGCCTGCGACGAGGTCGTCGTGTCGCTCTTCGTCAACCCGGCGCAGTTCGACGAGGCGTCGGATCTGGCCACCTACCCCCGCGACGAGGCGCGCGACGCGGCGCTCGCCGACGCCGCGGGCGCGGACGTCCTCTTCGCGCCGCCGGCCGCCGAGATCTACCCGCCGGGCTTCGCGACGACCGTGACCGTCGGCGACGTCAGCCTTCCGCTCGAGGGCGAGCACCGCGGCGCGGCGCACTTCGACGGCGTGACGACGGTCGTGACCAAGCTGCTGAACATGGTCGGACCGGACGTCGCCTTCTTCGGCCAGAAGGACGCCCAGCAGGTCGCGGTCATCCGCCGGCTCGTGCGCGACCTCGACATGCCCGTGCGGATCGAGGTCGGCGACACGGTCCGCGAGCCCGACGGCCTCGCGCTCTCCAGCCGCAACGTGCGCCTGCGCGGCGACGAGCGCGCGCGCGCCCTCGCGCTGCGCCGCGGCCTGGACGCCGTGCGCGCCTGCGCCGCCGCCGGCGAGCGCGACGCGACCGTCCTGGCCGCGATCGGCCGGGCCGCGATGGCCGAGCTCGACGTCGAGCCCGAGTACCTCGAGCTCGTCGCCCCGGACACCTTCGCCCCGGTCACGAGCGTCGGCGGCGAGCGGGTGCTCGTCGCGGTCGCCGCGCGGGTGGGCGACGTCCGCCTCATCGACAACGACATCCTCGACGGGAGCCACTAGCCACATGCAGCGAACGATGCTCAAGTCCAAGATCCACCGGGCGACGGTCACCGACTGCGACCTGCACTACGTGGGCTCGATCACGATCGACGCCGATCTGCTCGAGGCCGCCGACATCCTCGAGCACGAGCAGGTGCACGTCGTCGACGTCGACAACGGCGCCCGCTTCGAGACCTACACGATCGCCGGCGAGCGCGGCTCGGGCACGATGCAGGTCAACGGCGCCGCCGCCCGCCTCGTGCACAGCGGCGACACGATCATCGTCATCTCCTACGCCCAGTACGACGCCGCCGACCTGCGCGAGTACGAGCCGCGCGTCGTCCACGTGGCGAAGGGCACAAACGCCATCCTCGACGTCGACCGCGAGGTCGCCACCCTGCTGACCGCCTCCGGGAAGGAGCCGCGCTGATGTCCACCCACCCCAGCCAGATCTCCGCTAGCGCCGCGATCGAGCGCCTGCCCGTCACGCTGCCGCGGCTGGCGGAGATGAAGCGCCTCGGCGAGCCGATCGTCATGGTCACCGCCTACGACTTCCCGAGCGCGCGCGCCGTCGAGGCCGCCGGCGTCGACATGGTGCTCGTCGGCGACTCCGGCGCGATGACCGTCCTCGGCTACCCCTCCACGGTGCCGGTCTCGCTCGACGAGCTGCTCGTGCTCGCGAGCGCCGTCCGCCGCGGCCTGCGCACGCCGTTGCTCGTCGGCGACCTGCCGTTCGGCTCCTACGAGGTGTCCGACGAGCAGGCGATCGCCACCGCGCTGCGCTTCGTCAAGGAGGCCGGCTGCGACGCGGTCAAGCTCGAGGGCGGCGGCCCGACGTCCTGCGCCCGCGCCCGGGCGATCGCCGGCGCCGGGATCCCCGTCATGGGTCACGTCGGGCTGACGCCGCAGACGGCGACCGCGCTCGGCGGCTACCGGGCGCAGGGCCGCAGCGCCGACGCCGCGTTGCGGGTCGCCGCCGAGGCGCTCGCGCTGCAGGACGCGGGCTGCTTCGCGATCGTCTTCGAGGCGATCCCCTCCGACGTCGCGGCCGAGCTCATGGCGCGCATCGAGATCCCGGTCATCGGGATCGGCGCCGGACCGGCGACCGACGGGCAGGTCCTCGTCTTCCACGACCTGCTCGGCATCCGCGAGGGGCTCGGCGCGCGCTTCGTCAAGCGCTACGCCGATCTGCAGGACGAGATGGTCGCCGGCGTCTGCGCCTTCGCGGACGACGTGCGCACGCGCCGCTACCCGGCGCCGGAGCACGGCTACGCGATCGACCCCGAGGAGCTCTCCTCGTTCCGTGACCGCCTGACGACATAGCGTCCGGGCATGGCCCGACTCTCGAACGTGTTCGCTCCGAAGGACCGCGAGTTCTTCGACCTCTTCGAGGAGGCGGCGGCGAACGTCCTGCGCGCCGCCGAGCTGCTCGACCAGATGCTGCGCTCCTTTCCGGAGCACAACGACCTCGCCCGCTAGATCCTGCTCTGCGAGCAGGAGGGCGACCGCATCACCCACGACACGATCCAGCGGCTGAACTCGACGTTCGTCACGCCGATCGACCGCGAGGACATCCTCGCGCTCGCCTCCGGCCTGGACGACATCGTCGATCTCACCGAGGAGGTCGCCGACTACCTGGGCCTCTACAAGATCGAGGCGCCGATGGAGCAGGCCCAGCGGCTTGCCCACATCCTCATGGAGGCCTGCCGCAAGATCGCCGAGGCGATGCCGCGGATGCGCGGCTTCAACGACGTCTCGCACTACACGATCGAGATCCACCGGCTGGAGAACGACGGCGACCGGGTGACCCGGGAGGCGGTCGCGTCGCTGTTCGACACCGGGATCGACCCGATGGTCGTCATCCGCTGGAAGGACATCTTCGAGCGCCTCGAGGAGGCGATCGACGCGACCGAGCACGTCGCGAACGTCCTCGCGAACATCGTCATCAAGAACGCCTGACGCGCCGGCCCGACCGTGGACAGCGACATCATCTTCGTGATCGTCGTCGCGACGGCGCTGGCGTTCGACTTCACCAACGGCTTCCACGACACCGCCAACGCGGTCGCGACGTCGATCTCGACGCGGGCGCTCGCGCCCAAGACCGCGGTGGCGCTGTCGGCCGTCCTGAACTTCGTCGGCGCCTTCATCTCGCTCAAGGTCGCCGCGACGGTCGCCGACGGGATCGTCGACGCCGAGCTCATCACGACGACGGTCGTCTTCGCCGGACTCATCGGCGCGATCGTGTGGAACCTCGCGACGTGGTACTACGGGCTGCCGTCGAGCTCGTCGCACGCCCTCATCGGCGGGGTCGTCGGCGCGGCGTTCGCATCCGCCGGCGCCGACGCGATCCTCGGCCAGGGGCTGCTCGAGAAGGTCATCGTGCCGGCGCTCGTCGCCCCGATCGTCGCCTTCCTGGCCGCCGCCGCCTGCATCCTCATCACGTACCGCATGGTCGGGCGCCTGCGTCCCGGACCCGTCAACCGCGGCTACCGCCTGGGGCAGATCGCCAGCGCGAGCCTGCTCTCGCTCTCGCACGGCACGAACGACGCGCAGAAGACGATGGGCATCATCACGCTCGCGCTCATCGCGCACGGCTCGCTGCCGGGCCCGAGCCCCGACCCGCCGACGTGGGTCATCGTGTCGGCGGCGACGGCGATCGCGCTCGGCACGTACACCGGCGGCTGGCGCATCATCCGCACGATGGGCACCCGCATCATCAAGATGGACCCGGCGCAGGGCTTCGCCGCCCAGGGCGGCGGCGCGGCGGTCCTGCTGACTGCCTCGCACCTGGGGTTCCCGCTGTCGACGACGCACTCGATCACCGGCGCCGTGATCGGCGCGGGCGCCGCCAAGCGGCTCTCGGCGGTGCGCTGGGGGTTGGCCGGCAACATCGCGGTGGCGTGGGTGCTCACGATCCCGGCGGCGGCGGCCATCGGCGCGCTGACGTACGGGCTGAGCCGGATCTTCGGCGAGGGCGCGCTCGGGCCGATGCTCATCGCCGTCTGCCTGCTCATGCTCCTCTCCGCGGCCCTCGGCAAGCGCCTGAAGCGAAGCGCCGAGGCCGCGACGACATCGGCCGGGGCATGATCGGCTCCGTCGACACCGGCGCGCTGCTCGAGCTCGTCTGGGCCGCGCCGCTCGCCGCGCTGACGGTCACGATCGCCTGGGGGCTCGTCGTGTTCGGATCGACGCGCGCCGCCGACGCGCGCCGCGACGGGCGCAGCGCGCTGGTCGTGGCGCACGTCTGCGTGGCCGCCGCGGGCGCCCTGCTCTTCGCGGCGGCGCTCGTCGTCGGCCTGGTCATCATGACCGCAAAGGGCTGACGGCCTTTTGGGCCAGATTGCGGTGCAACGCCGCTGCAGCGGAGCTTGCAGGGCGACGTAACCATGCGCGCCGGGGTGAAATGCGACGTCCGGGGAGGCAAGGTGACCTCAATCCGAAGGAGAGGAAGCCCATGCGCCCCCTGTCAATCGGCGCCTTGGCGGCAGCCGTCGCACTGCTCGCGGCGCCCGCCGCCGGCGCTCACGTCGTGCACACCGTCTCGCCCGGCGACACCCTCTGGTCGATCGCCGCGAAGTCGAACCTGACGACGCGGACCGTCGCAGCCTTCAACGGGCTCGGCGAGAGCTCCAACGTCGTGCTCGGCACCACGATCCGGATCCCCTCGGTCGCCGAGGGTCGCGCCGCGCTCGCGCGGGCCGGCATCGTCCCGGCCGCGGGCGCGACGGCGCAGGTCGCCTCCACGCCGTCCTCCGGCGCGCCGCGCCCGCTGGGCGCCTACGTCGTGCGACCGGGCGACACGCTCACCGGGCTCGCCGCGCAGACCGGCGTCCCGGCGGCCCAGATGGCCTACATGAACGGCTTGAAGCCCGACGCGATGCTGCTCATCGGCGAGGTCATCAAGCTGCCCAGCGGCGCGCCCGCCCCGGCCGGCGCCGCGCGGCCCGCCCCCGCCGTGCGCGTCATCCCGGCCGCCAACCCGGCGCCGACCCCGGCGCGGCTGAGCTCCGGCGAGATCAAGGCGCTCGCGGCGCAGCACGGCGCGCCCGCGTCGCTCACCGCCGCGATCGCCTGGCAGGAGAGCGGCTTCAACAACGCCGTCGTCTCCTCCGCCAACGCGCGCGGCATCATGCAGGTCATGCCGGGCACGTGGGACTGGGTCAACAAGAACCTCGCCCCCGCCCCGCTGAACGCGCACTCGGCGGCCGACAACGTCCGCGCCGGCGCGCTCTACCTCGCGCAGCTCATGCGCACGACGGGCGGCGACGTGCGCCTCGCGGTGGCCGGCTACTACCAGGGGCTGTCGTCGGTCCGCAGGCGCGGGATGTTCGACGACACGAAGCGCTACGTCGACAACGTGCTCGCGCTGCGCGCGCGCTTCGGCGGCTGACGCGACTCAGGGACGCGCGCCGTCGCCGTAGGTGACCGCGCGCAGCACCTTCGCCGGCACGCCGGCGGCGATCGAGAACGGCGGCACGTCCTGCGTGACGACGCTGTTGGCGCCGATGACGCAGCGCTCGCCGATCGTCACGCCGCTCGTGACGACGACGTTGGCGCCCATCCAGACGTTGTCGCCGATCCGGGTCGGGCCCTTGGAGTCGAAGCCCTGCCACGGGACGGGCGTGTCGGGATCGTCGAAGCGGTGGTTGGCGTCGGTGACGAAGCAGCCGTTGGCGAGCATGCAGTGCGCGCCGATCTCGACGAGCCCCGTCGCGGCGACCATGACCGCGATGTTCAGGAACGTCCCCCCGCCGATGCGGACCTCGGCATCGTCGCCGCCGGTGATCCAGACGTCGGGCTCCAGGTGCGCCTGCGGGCCGATCTGCAGGCGGCCGTCGCGCAGCGCCTCGAGGACGTTGCCATGCAGCGGCCAGCGCGCGAACGCCTCGCGGCGCATGAGCTGCCAGTGGATCCGGGCGCGGTTCCAGGGCAGCGCGTTGCGCTGGTACCAGCGCCACTTCTGCGTCCACAGCTTGGCCTGAGCGGCGAGGTCGTCCACGCGATGAGGCTAGGCGGCCGCCGCCACCTTGCGCTTGCGCCCGCGGCTGGCGGTCGGCGCGCCCGCCGCGACGCCGGCCTCGAGCAGGAACGCCCCGGTGTGGGAGCCCGGCGTCCCCGCGACCTGCTCGGGCGTTCCGGCCGCGACGACCTGCCCGCCCTCCTCCCCGCCCTCGGGCCCCATGTCGATGATCCGATCGGCGGTCTTGATGACGTCGAGGTTGTGCTCGATGACGACGACGCTGTTGCCCTGGTCGACGAGGCGGTGCAGGACCTCGAGCAGCCGCTGGACGTCGGCGAAGTGCAGGCCGGTCGTCGGCTCGTCGAGGATGTACAGCGTGCTGCCGGTGCCGATCTTCGACAGCTCCGTCGCGAGCTTGACGCGCTGCGCCTCGCCTCCCGAGAGCGTCGTCGCCGGCTGGCCGAGCCGGATGTAGCCCAGACCGACGTCGTTGAGCGTCTCCAGCCGGCGGCGGATCTTCGGGATGTGCTCGAAGAAGCCCAGCGCCTCCTCGACGGGCATGTCGAGCACGTCGGCGATCGTCTTGCCCTTGAAGCGGACGTCGAGCGTCTCGCGGTTGTAGCGCTTGCCGTGGCACTGCTCGCAGGGGACGTAGACGTCGGGCAGGAAGTGCATCTCGATCTTGATCTGGCCGTCGCCGCGGCAGACCTCGCAGCGCCCGCCCTTGACGTTGAAGGAGAAGCGGCCCGGCTTGTAGCCCCGTGCCCGCGCCTCCTGCGTCTTGGAGAACAGGTCGCGGATGACGTCGAACAGGCCGGTGTACGTCGCCGGGTTGGAGCGCGGCGTGCGCCCGATCGGCGACTGGTCGACCTGGATGATCTTGTCGAGCTGGTCGAGCCCGAGGATCGCCGTGTGCCTGCCGGGGCGCTGGCGCGCGCGGTGCAGCCGGTTGCCGATCGCCTTGAAGAGCACCTCGTTGACGAGCGTCGACTTGCCCGAGCCGCTCACGCCGGTGACCGTCGTCAGCACGCCGAGCGGGACCTTGACGTCGATGCCCTTGAGGTTGTGCTCCGCGGCGCCGCGGATCTCGACGTAGCCCGACGGCGTGCGCCGCTTGTCGGGGATCGCGATGACCCGCGTGCCGCGCGAGGAACTGGCCCGTCAGCGACTCCGGCACGCGCTCGACGTCGGCCGCCGTGCCCTGCGCGACGATCTCGCCCCCGTGCTCGCCGGCGCCCGGGCCGAGGTCGACGAGGTGGTCGGCGGCGCGCATCGTCTGCTCGTCGTGCTCGACGACGATGACCGTGTTGCCGAGGTCGCGCAGGCGCTCGAGCGTGCCGATGAGCTTCGCGTTGTCGCGCTGGTGCAGCCCGATCGAGGGCTCGTCGAGGACGTACAGCACGCCCACGAGCGCGGATCCGATCTGCGTCGCCAGGCGGATCCGCTGCGCCTCGCCGCCGGACAGCGTCGCCGCCGCGCGATCCATCGACAGGTAGCCGATCCCGACGTTCTCCAGGAAGTGCAGGCGCTCCTCGATCTCGCGCAGGATCAGGCGCGCGATGTGGCGCTCGGTCTCGGTGAGGTCCACCTCGTCGAGCCAGCGCAGCGCGCCGCGGACGCTGAGCCCGGTGAGCTCGTGGAGCGCGATCCCGCCGACGAGCACGGCGCGCGACTCCGGCCGCAGCCGCGCCCCCTTGCAGGCCGGGCACGGCCGCACGCTCATGTACTCCTCGATCTTCTCGCGCGAGAACTCGGAGTCCGTCTCGCGGTAGCGGCGCTCGAGGTTGGGGATGATCCCCTCGAAGCGCGTCGCGTAGGAGCGCCGGCGCCCGTAGCGGTTGCGGTAGGTGACCTGCACCGGCTCGCCGTTGGTCCCGTGGAGGAACAGGTCGCGGCTCTCGTCGGGCAGCTCGCCCCACGGCGCCTCGAGGTCGACGCCGTAGCGCTCCGCGATCGCCTCGGTGATCTGCTCGTAGTAGTTCGAGGAGCTGTTGGCCCACGGCGCGAGCGCGCCCTCGGCGATCGACAGGGCGTGGTCGGGCACGATGAGCTCGGGATCGATCTCGATCTGCGAGCCCAGGCCGGTGCAGCGCTCGCAGGCTCCGTGCGGCGAGTTGAAGGAGAAGATCCGCGGCTCGAGCTCGGGCATCGACGTGCCGCACTTCAGGCACGCGAAGCTCTCGCTGAACGTCAGCACCTTCGCGTCGGCCCCGAGCAGCTCGACCTCGACGATCCCGTCGGCCAGCGCGACCGCCGTCTCGATCGAGTCCGCGAGGCGCTTGCGCACGTCGTGGCGCATGACGAGCCGGTCGACGACGACCGAGATGTCGTGCTTGAACTTCTTGTCGAGCTCGATCGGGTCCTCGAGCAGGCGCAGCTCGCCGTCGACCTTGGCGCGCGTGTAGCCGTCGGTGCGCAGCTCGTCGAAGAGCTTGCCGTACTCGCCCTTGCGCCCGCGCACGATCGGCGCCATGACCATGAAGCGCGCGCCGTCCGCGAGCTCCATGACCTGGTCGACGATCTGCTCGACGGACTGGCCCTCGATCGGCGCGCCGCAGACGTGGCAGTGCGGACGCCCGATCCGCGCCCACAGCAGGCGCAGGTAGTCGTAGATCTCGGTGACGGTGCCGACCGTCGAGCGCGGGTTGCGCGACGTCGTCTTCTGATCGATCGAGATCGCCGGCGACAGGCCCTCGATCGAGTCGACGTCGGGCTTGTCCATCTGGCCGAGGAACTGGCGCGCGTAGGCGCTCAGCGACTCGACGTAGCGGCGCTGACCCTCGGCGTAGATCGTGTCGAAGGCGAGCGAGGACTTGCCCGAGCCGGACAGCCCCGTGATGACGACGAGCGCGTCGCGCGGCAGCTCGAGGCTGATGTCCTTGAGGTTGTGCTCCCGCGCGCCGGAGACGACGAGGCGATCGTGCTTGGCCACCGATCCATTGTAGGCGGGCGAACAGACGTTCGCGCGCGCCGGGTCGGGGCGCCGCGACGCGCGGCCACGGCGGCGCTGCGCGGCGCGCTCACCCGGTGTGGGACGATCCCGCGCGATGCTCGAGCACCTCGACGACCGCGCCCGCCGCTGCCTGGCGCTGGCGCAGGACGAGGCGCGGCGCCTCGGCCACGAGGAGATCGGGACGGTGCACCTGCTGCTCGGCGTCGCCGGGGTCGCGCCGGATCTGCTCGGCGTCGAGATCCGGGCCGTGCGCGCTAAGGTCGTCGCCCTGCAGGGCAGCGGCCCGCCGTCGGGCCAGGGCCCGATCGCGCCCTTCAGCTCCGACGCGAAGACCGCCCTCGAGGGCGCCAACCGCCAGGCCCTGCGCCTCGGTCACACGGTCATCGAGCCCGCCCACGTCCTGCTGGCGCTGCTCGACGCGGGCGGCGGCGCGGCCCGCGCGCTGCGCGAGGCCGGGGCGACGCCGGCCGAGGTGCGTGAGCGCGCCAACGCCGCCGCGGGCGCGACCGCCGCCGCCGGAGCGTCCGCCGCGCCGGGCCGGGAGCCGCAGGACCCCGCCGCGCCGGGCCGGCAGCCGCAGGACACCGCGGCACCGGGCCGGCAGCCGCAGGACCCCGCCGCGCCGGGCCGGGAGCCGCAGGGCCCCGCCGCGCCGGGCCGGCAGCCGCAGGACCCCGCCGCGCCGGGCGACGCCGCTCGCGCGGCGCCGGCGGCAGGCGAGCCCGCCGCGGCGCCGCGGGCCGACCACGCCCTCGACCTGCGCAACGGCCGGCCGGTGGCCGTGGCGCTCGGCGCCGACGCGCAGCCGCTCGGCGATCTCGGCGACCCGCGGGTCGACGCCCGGCTGCTCGAGCTCATGCTCGTCGGCGACACCGCGGCCGGGCGCCTGCTGCGCGACCGCGGCATCGACGAGGCGCGGCTGCGGACGGTGCTCGGCCCCGCCGGCGAGCCGGGCTGACGCCCGGGCTGCCTACCCCTCGACGGTCGCGTAGACCTCGTCGAGCAGCGCGCCGCGGTCGCTGAGGTCGAAGTTGTCGGCGAGGTACTTGTCGGTCTCGGAGCGGGACTGACCGTTGAGCGCCATGTTCAGCGCGATGAGCCGTGCGCCCTCGAGATCCTCGTCGGGGGCGGCAGCGGCGTCGGGCTCGGGCGCGGAGTCGGCCTCGGCGACGGCGACGGGCGCCGCGGCCTCATCCTGCGCCTCCGAATCGGCGTCGTCCGCGGCCGCCATGATCTCGGCCTCCTCGACGATGACGACGTCCTCGACGACCGCCGCCGGCGCAGCCTCCGTGGCCCCGCCCGGAGGCCTGCCCGCAGCCTCGTACAGCTCGCCCATGTTGCCCGACAGCAGCGAGAGGTCGGCGTTGAGGCGGTTCGCGCCGGTGCGCAGCGACTCGACGAGCGCGCTCAGCTCGCTCTCCATCGCGTCGACGCGCTGCAGCATGAGCGTCGTCGCCTCGTGGACCTTGCCGACGTGCTCCTGGGAGCGCTCGATCGCCTCGTCGCGGATGCGCTGGGCGTCGCGCGCGGCGTCCTGGCGGCCTGGTCGGCCTCGTCGCGGGCCTCGCGCTCGATCTCGGCGGCGCTGGACTCGGCCGCCTCGACGATCGCTTGGACCTGGGCGCTCGCGATGGTGGCCAGCGATTCCCGCCGGCCGGGCGGCGTATCGGTCGTCGCCGGCTTGGAGGATTGCGAGCGCTTGATCGCCTCGACCTCCCGCGCGATCGCGGCGAGGTGGGCGTCGACGGCGGCGGGCTCGTAGCCGCGGCGGCCGAATGGGAAGTCTCGTTTCTCGATGGACTGACGGTCGAGGGCCAACTGTGCCTCCGTGAGTTCTCTTCGCGGACGGACGAGCGTGCAAGACCCTAGCGCGGCCGGCCCGGGAGTCCCACCCCATGGGTTCCGCGCTCGACGAGGCCGTCGCGAACGAGCCCGGCCAGCGCGCGCTCGAGCCGGTCCGGCGCGATCGCGGGCGGCAGGCCCTCGCCCGCGGCGAGCGCCGCGACGACCCGGCCGCGCACCCAGCGATCGGTGTCCTCGAAGCGAGGCCGCGTCGCCGAGCCGCGGGCCCGCGGCCGCGCCGGCGGCACGCGACCGCGCGACGGGCACCACGGCGCGGCCGGGCAGTCGCCGCAGCGCGCGGCGCGGGCGGTGCAGACGAGCGCGCCCAGCTCCATCGCCGCCTGGTTCCAGTCGGCCGGGCGGGCGGGCGCCAGCAGCGCCTGCGGCGCGCGGTCCAGCCGCGCGGTCACGCGCCGGACGTTCGTGTCGACGGCGGCGACGTGCTCGCCGAACGCGAACGACGCGACCGCCGCCGCGGTGTACGGGCCGACGCCCGGCAGCGCCAGCAGCCCGGCGCTGTCGGGCGGCCAGCCGTCTCGCGCGACGATCGCGCAGGCCTCGCGCAGGCGCAGCGCGCGGCGGTTGTAGCCCAGGCCGACCCACTCGGTCAGGACCTCGGCCGGCGACGCCGCGGCGAGCGCGCCCGCCGTCGGCCAGCGGCGCAGCCAGCGCTCGTAGCGCTCGACGACCCGCGCGACCTGGGTCTGCTGCACCATGACCTCGGAGACGAGGATCGCGTAGGGGTCGCGGGTGCGCCGCCACGGCAGGTCCCGGCCGACCGCGTCGTACCAGGCCAGCACGGCCTCCTGCAGCGCGGCGCGGTCGGCGGGCTCCCCCACGCCCGGCGTGCGCGCGGGCACACCCTCCCGCGGCGCGGCGCGGTCGGCGGGCTCCGCTTCGCCCGGCGTGCGCACCGGCACACCCTGGCCGGCGGAGGATCGCGCGCCGCCGCTCAGGCCGGCGCCTCGTTGGCCTGCGCCTCGCCGATCTCGCGGCGCAGGTCGCGGATCTCGTCGCGCAGGCGCGCGGCGTACTCGAAGCGCAGCTCCTCGGCCGCGGCGAGCATCTCCTCCTCGAGCTCGACGATCGTCTGCTCGAGCTCCGAGAGCGACATCGCCCCGGCCTTCGGCGCGCGGCGCTTGCGCTTGCCCTTGCCGGGCATCTTGGACTCCGACTGCAGGAACTCGGCGATGTCCGAGATCCCCTTGACGATCGTGGCCGCCGTGATCCCGTGCTCCTCGTTGTAGGCGAGCTGGATCGCGCGCCGGCGGTCGGTCTCCGACAGCGCCGCGCGCATCGCGTCGGTCTCCTTGTCGGCGTACATGAGCACCTTGCCCTCGATGTTGCGCGCCGCGCGGCCGATCGTCTGGATGAGCGACGTCTCCCCGCGCAGGAAGCCCTCCTTGTCGGCGTCGAGGATCGCGACGAGCGAGACCTCGGGCAGGTCGAGGCCCTCGCGCAGGAGGTTGACGCCGACGAGCACGTCGTACTCCCCCAGCCGCAGGTCGCGGATGATCTGGATGCGCTCGAGCGTGTCGATCTCCGAGTGCAGGTAGCGGACCTTGAAGCCCATCTCGAGCAGGTAGTCCGTCAGGTCCTCGCTCATCTTCTTCGTGAGCGTCGTGACGAGCGTGCGCTCGTCGCGGTCGACGACGACGCGGATCTCGTTCATGAGGTCGTCGATCTGGTTGCGCGTCTCGCGCACCTCGACCTGCGGGTCGACGATCCCCGTCGGGCGCACGATCTGCTCGACGACGCGCCCCGAGTTGGCGCTCTCGTACTTGCCGGGCGTCGCGGAGACGAACACGAGCGTCGGCGTGATCGAGAGGAACTCGTCGAACTTCTGCGGGCGGTTGTCCAGCGCGCTGGGCAGCCGGAAGCCGTAGTCGACGAGCGTCTGCTTGCGCGAGCGGTCGCCCTCGTACATGCCGCCGATCTGCGGCACGGTCTGGTGGGACTCGTCGAGGAAGCAGACGAAGTCCTCGGGGAAGTAGTCGATGAGGCAGTACGGGCGCGCGCCCGGCTGGCGGCCGTCGAGGATCCGCGAGTAGTTCTCGATGCCGTTGCAGAAGCCCATCTCGCGCAGCATCTCCATGTCGTACTGCGTGCGCTGGCGCAGGCGATGGGACTCCAGCAGCTTGCCCTCGGCCTCGAGCTCGGCGCAGCGCTCGTTGAGCTCGCGCCCGATCTCCGCCACGGCGCGCTCGATCATGCCGTCCTTGACGTTGTAGTGCGTCGCCGGCCAGACGGCGACGTGCTCGAGGTCGTCGTCGATGAGCTCGCCGGTGAGCGGGTCGAAGTGCTGCAGGCGCTCGACCTCGTCGCCGAACAGCGTCGCGCGGTAGGCGGTCTCCTCGTAGGCGGGGAAGACCTCGAGCGTCTCGCCGCGCACGCGGAACGTGCCGCGCCCCAGCGCCGTGTCGTTGCGCGTGTACTGGATCGAGACGAGCTTGCGCAGCAGCTCGTCGCGGTCGATGACGTCGCCCTTGCGCAGGACCTGCATGTTCATCTCGTAGGTCTCCGGCGAGCCGAGGCCGAAGATCGCGGACACCGAGGCGACGATGATCACGTCGCGGCGCGCGAAGAGGGCAGCCGTCGCCGCGTGGCGCAGCCGGTCGACCTCCTCGTTGATCGCGGAGTCCTTCTCGATGTAGAGGTCCCTGCTCGGGACGTAGGCCTCGGGCTGGTAGTAGTCGTAGTAGGAGACGAAGTACTCGACCGCGTTGTCGGGGAAGAACGTGCGGAACTCGTTGCAGAGCTGCGCGGCGAGCGTCTTGTTGTGGGCGAGGACGAGCGTGGGGCGCTGCAGCTCCTGGATGACTCCGGCCATCGTCATCGTCTTGCCCGTGCCGGTCGCGCCCAGCAGCGTCGTGAAGCGGTCGCCGGCGCGCACCGACTCCGAGATCTCCGCGATCGCCTTGGGCTGGTCGGCCGCCGGGGTGAAGATGTGGTCGAGCTTGAACTCGGGCACGACGCCTCACGATAGCCGCGCGCGCGGCCGTTTCGCCGGGGGGGTCGGGCGCGAAGCGTCCCAGGACGGGACGCAACGCCCCGGACCCCCCGGCCCGCAGGCCCGCGCCCGGACGGCAGCCCGTACGCCCGGCCCGCAGCCCTCGCGACCGGCCCGCAGCCCGCGCGACGAGGGGTCGGGCGCGAAGCGTCCCAGGACGGGACGCAACGCCCCGGACCCCCCTGGACGCGGGCGCCGCCCGTCGTCAGCCGCGCGCTTCGCCCACGCGGCTCGCGTGGCGCGCGTAGAGCACGTAGACGACGAGGCCGAGGACCATCCAGACGACGAAGCGCAGCCACGTGTCGGCGGGCAGCGTGACCGCGAGGTACAGGCACCCGGCGATCGCGAGGACCGGGACCACCGGGACGAGCGGGGTGCGGAAGGGCCGCTCGCGGCCGGGGTCGGCGGCGCGCAGGTACAGCACGCCCGCGGCGACGAGCATGAATGCGAACAGCGTGCCGATGTTGACGAGCTCGGCGAGCGTCGACAGCGGGACGAAGCCGGCCAGGAGCGCGACGACGAGCGTCGTGGCCATCGTGATCTTGTGCGGCGTCCCGAAGCGCTCGTGGGTGCGACCGAAGCGCTCGGGCAGCAGGCGGTCGCGGCTCATCGCGAAGGCGACGCGCGACTGGCCGAGCATGAGCAGCATGACGGTCTTCAGCGTCGCCGCCAGCGCGCCGGCGTAGACGATCGCGGCGATCCAGTCCTTGCCCAGGCCCTTGAAGGCGTCGGCGATCGGCGCCTCCGAGCCGAGCTCCCTGAACGGCGCCATCCCGGTCAGGACGCCGGACACGGCGATGTACACGACCGTGACGATCGCCAGCGAGCCGAGGATCCCGATCGGCATGGAGCGCTGCGGGCGCTTGGTCTCCTCGGCCGTCGTCGCGACGATGTCGAAGCCGATGTAGGCGAAGAAGACGAGCGCGGCGCCGCCGACGACGCCCGACCAGCCGAACGGGAAGTACGGATCCCAGTTGCCGGCGTCGACGCTCGTCCCGCCGGCGACGAGCACGATCGCGAGCACCCCGAGCGTCGCCGCCACGAACAGCATCGTCGCCTTGGCCGTCATCCCGATCCCGCGCACGAGCAGCAACCCGACGAGCAGCACGATCGCGATGCCGAAGACGTTGACGGTGCCGCCGTCGCCCGGCGGCGCGGTGATCGCCTCGGGCAGCGCGACCCCGGCGACCTGGTCGAGCAGCGCGTTGAGGTAGCCCGCGAAGCCGACCGCGACGGCCGAGGCGCCGATCGTGAACTCGAGCACGAGGTCCCAGCCGATGACGAAGGCGATGAGCTGGCCGAGCGTGGCGAACGTGTACGTGTAGGCGCTGCCGGCCGCCGGCACCATCGCCGCGAGCTCGGCGTAGCAGAGCGCGGCGAGCGCGCAGACGATCCCGGCGATCGCGAACGAGAGCGTGACCGCGGGCCCCGCCTTCGTCGCCGCCGCCTGGCCGGTGAGCACGAAGATGCCGGCTCCGATCATCGCCCCGACGCCGAACACGACGACGTCGGTCGTGCCGAGATTGCGCCGCAGCCGGTGCGTCTCGAGCTCGGTGGACTCGAGCGTCTCCTCGATGGTCTTGCGCGGTCCCAGGATGGACGCGGGCTTCGTCGCGACGGCCATGGCGCATCGTTACCCCACCGCCGGGGCGATCAAGCGGGGGCGCTACAGGCCCAGCTCGCGGCCGTATTTCTCGCGATAGCTCGCGCGCGCGTCGAGCACGCGGGAGACGTACTCGCGCGTCTCGGTGAACGGGATCTCGTCGATGACGAACGCCCGCTTGGCGACGCTCGCCTCCGCCAGCCAGCGGTCGACGTTGCCCTCGCCGCCGTTGTAGGCCGCCAGCGCGAGGATCGTGTTCTCGCCGTAGCGCTCGAGCAGATAGCGCAGGTAGTACGCGCCGTAGGAGATGTTGATCTGCGGCGTCGCGAGGTCGCCCTGCTCGAACTGCGTGCCGCCCGACAGGTGCGCGATGTAGCGCGCCGTCTCGGGCGTGATCTGCATGAGCCCGCGCGCGCCCGCGTGCGAGGTCGCGTCGCGGAAGCGCGACTCGGCGTAGATCACCGCGGCCAGCAGCGACGGGTCGAGCTTCTTCTCCGACGCCTGCTGGCGGATGATGTCCTCGTGGGAGAGCGGCAGCGTGAGCTCCCGCACGACGTCGGGCAGCCGCGGCAGCACGACGCTCGCCAGCAGGGCGGCCAGCAGCGCGACACCGACCGTCAGCGTGACGCGCCGGCGGCGGCGCCGGCGCACGTCCGGCCGGCGCCGTCCGGCGGCGCTCCTCGCGGCCGCCCGCGCGCTCATGCCGGCCTCAGGCGGGCGAGCACGCCGGCCAGCTCGCGCTCGAGCTCCTCGACGGTGCCGCTGTTGGAGACCGTGAACGTCGCGCGGCGCGCCTTCTCCTCCTGGGGAAGCTGGCGCGCGGCCCGCTCGTCGATGGCGACGTGGCCGCGCTCGGCGGCGCGCCGCTCGCGCACCGCCTCGTCGGCGACGACGGCGACCGTCGCGTCGTACATCGCCTCCATGCCGGCCTCGAAGAGCAGCGGCGTCTCGACGACCGCCGCGGCCGGCGCGGGCTCGCGCGCGTCGACCTCCTCGCGCCAGGCGGAGATCCGCGCCCCGACCCTCGGCCACAGCTCGCCCTCCAGCCATGCGCGCTCCTCGGGCGAGGCGAACGCGTGCGCCGCGATCTGCGCGCGATCGACGACGCCGCCCGGCGCCACGGACTCCCCCCAGCGCGCGACGACGGCGTCACGCACCTCGGGCGAGGCGTACAGCTCGTGCACGACGGCGTCGGTCGACAGCGTCGCGGCGCCGAGCCGCTCGAGCGCGCCGAGCGCGGTCGACTTGCCTGCTCCCATGCCCCCGGTCAGGCCGACGAAGGGGACCCGCGTCAACGCCCCGCCGTCAGGTCGCGGCGGGGTCGTCCACTTCGGGCTCGACAGGCTCCGCCACCTCGGATCCGGCGCCCGCCTCCTCGGCCTCGGGCTCCGCGGCCGTCTCGGCCTCCGGCTCCGCGGCCACCTCGGCCTCGGCCTCCGGCTCCGCGGCCACCTCGGCCTCGGCCTCCGGCTCCGCGGCCACCTCGGCCTCGGCCTCCGGCTCCGCAGCCACCTCGGCCTCGGCCTCCGGCTCCGCAGCCACCTCGGCCTCGGCCTCCGGCTCCGCAGCCACCTCGGCCTCGGCCTCCGGCTCCGCAGCCACCTCGGCCTCGGCCTCCGGCTCCGCAGCCGCCTCGGCGACCTCATCGCTCAGGCCCGGCTCTGCGACCGCGTCCAGCTCGCCCGCGCCCTCGTCGCCGTCGGCGGTCAGGGCCAGCTCCTCGGGCGGCAGGACCTTCGGCTCGAGCACCTGGCCCTCGACGCGCTTGACGCTCAGCGAGAGGCGGCGGCGCTCGGAGTCGATCTCGAGGATCTTGACCTTGACCTCGTCGCCCGGCGCGACGATCTCGCGCGGGTTCTCGACGTGGTGCGGCGCGAGCTCGGAGATGTGCACGAGACCCTCGACGCCGTCGAGGATCTCGACGAAGGCGCCGAACGTGACGACCTTCGTGACCGTGCCCTCGAGCTCGTCGCCGACGTTGTACGTGTCGACGACGCGCTGCCAGGGATCCTCCTGTGTCTGCTTGAGGCCCAGCGAGATGCGCTGGCGCTCGCGGTCGATGTCGAGCACCTTGACGGCGACGGTGTCGCCGATCGTGAGGATCTCGCTCGGGTGGTTGACGTGCGACCACGACAGCTCGGAGATGTGGATGAGGCCGTCGATGCCGTTGAGGTCCACGAACGCGCCGAAGTCGACGATGTTCGAGATCTGGCCCTCGACGATGAGGCCCGGCTGCAGGCGGTCGAGGATCTCCTGGCGCTGCTCCTTGCGCTCCTCCTCGAGCACCGCGCGGCGCGAGAGCACGACGTTGTTGCGCGAGCGGTTGAGCTCGATGACCTTGCACTCGATCTTCGTCGACATGTACTCGTCGAGGTTCGGCACCCGGCGGATGTCGACGAGCGAGGCGGGCAGGAAGCCGCGCACCCCGAGGTCGATGATGAGGCCGCCCTTGACGACCTCGATGACCGTGCCCTCGACGGGCTCGCCGGACTCGGCCGCCGCCTCGATGCGCCGCCACGCCTTCTCGAAGCGGGCGCGCTTCTTGGACATGATCAGGCGGCCGTCCTGATCCTCCTTCGTCAGGACGAGGGCGTCGACCTCCTCGCCCAGCTCGACCTCGTCGTGCGGGTCGACGGACTTGCGGATCGAAAGCTCGTTGGAGGGGATGACCCCCTCGCTCTTGTAGCCGATGTCGACGAGGACCTCGTCGTTGTCGATGCGGACGACGATGCCGCTGACGACCTCGCCCTCCTCGAAGAGGGTGAACGTGGCGTCGTAGTTGGGGACGATCTGCCCGTCGATCTCAAGCAGCAGGCCGTCTGAACCTTCGACGACCTTCGCCTCTGATGCTGCGTCGGTGATGGTTGACATGTGGATGGGAGGTTAGCGCCCCTAGAATCCCTCCGCATGCCGATTCGAGCCACGAAGCGGGGAGACGCACGGACGCCCCTGCAGGGAGATTGGGACATCCTCGTGTGCGGCGCGAGCTTCGCCGGGCTGACGGTCGCCCGCGAGCTGGCGCGCACCGACGCGCGGGTGCTCATCGTCGACCGCTACGAGATCGGCGAGCGCCAGACGAGCGCCTGCGCGGCGCCCACGACCTGGCTGGAGCGCATGGGCCTGGCCGACGCGATCCAGCAGACCTTCGGCGAGCTCGTCGTGCACATCCCCGGCCGCACGCTGCGCTGGCCGCTGCCCTTCACGTTCTCGACGTTCGACTACCGGCGCATCTGCGCGCTGCTGCGCGAGCAGTCCGAGGGCTCGGCGCAGTTCGAGACGGCGAAGGTCGAGGGCCGCACGGGCCACACGGTGCACACCGACCGCGGCGACCTGCGCGCGCCGCTCGTCGTCGACGCGCTCGGCTGGCGGCGCATCCTCGGGGCGGGCGACAACGTCCAGCCGCCCGACGCGCGCCTGTCGCGGGGACTGGAGGTCCACCCGCCGAATCGAATCCCACCCGCCCCGGATCTCGAGCTCTGGATCGACCCGAAGTACGTGCGGCGCGGCTACTCGTGGTCGTTTCCCGCCGACGGCGAGCTGCGCGTCGGCGTCGGCTCGTTCGACCCGCGCGACCACGTCAAGCAGCCGACGCTGCAGCTCGCCGAGGACGTCGGCGTGCCGGCGGAGCGCTGGCAGGGAAACTGGATCCCGCACGAGCTGCGGCCCGCCGTCGAGGACGGCGTCTTCTTCGTCGGCGACTCCGCCGGGCACTGCCTGCCGACGACCGCCGAGGGCATCCGCCCCGCGTTCTACTTCGGCCTCGCGCTCGGCCGCGAGCTCGTCGACGTCGTCGAGGGCCGCCAGACGCGCGAGCAGGCGCTCGCCCGCTACGGGGCGTTCTCGCAGGACCACCTGTGGCAGTACCGCTGGATGCTGCGCGTGCAGAACTGGGTCGGGCGGATCACGCCGACGCCGCTGCTGTCGCCCGCGATCCGCGCGATCAGCCCGCCGGCGCTCGTGCGCTGGTCCTTCACCCACTACCGCGACATCTGCGCGCCGGAGTTCGTCCTCGACGGGCCGCCGCCGCGACCCGCCGCCCGCGCGGCAGCCGCCGCCTGAGGCCGGCGAAAAGCGTCGTCAGCGCCCGCGGACGACCCGCATGCGCGCGACCATGCCGAGCTCGGCGTGGTCGCCGATCGTGCAGATCACGCGGTACACGCCGGGCCTGCGCAGCGTCACGGTCAGCCGTCCGCGCCCGCCGGCCCCGACCTCGCGGCTCGTGCCGCGGACCGTCTGAGAGCGCCCGGGCCCGCTGACCTGCAGGTCGTGCGGGTCCTCGCCGAAGTTCTCCATGTTGAAGCGCACGCGCCCGGCCCGGACGCGGCTGCGGTACAGCGCGACGCGGTACTCGCGCAGCCCGACGCCCACGGCGGTCGTGCGCGCGCCGGCCGCGCGCGCATCCGCGGGCGCGCCGCCCGCCGAGCCGGCGAGCCCCGCCGCCGGCGCGGCCGCGAGGATCGCGAGCACCGCGGCGAGCCCGATCCGCCGGCCGCGCGCGCTCATCGCACGAGCCCGATCCGCCCGAGCGAGCCCGCGTTGGGCAGCACCGCGCCCGCGTCGGTCCCGAGCCACTGCTCGACGAGGCTCGCGTAGACCGCGCGGAAGTCGAGCGTGACCTTGAGGTTGTCGTGCTCGTCGAAGCTGCGCAGCGAGGGGTACTCGCTGAGCACGCCGCTGCGCGCGCGCGTGCCCTGGACCCAGGCCAGACCGCCCGCGCCGTGGTCGGTGCCCGACCTGTTGTCGTGCGGGCGGCGGCCGAACTCCGACCACACGAACGTCAGCACGCGGTCGGCGACGCCGCGCGCCTCGAGGTCGGCCTGGAAGGCGCCGAGCGCCTGGCTGATCTCGGGCAGCGTCCGGTTGAGCGTGTTGCGCTGGTCGTCGTGCGTGTCGAAGTCCCCGGGCGCCTCGATCGTCGCCACGCGGATCCCCAGCGGCGTGGCGAGGAGGCCGGCGAGCGTTCGCAGGCGGTCGCCGAAGCGGCTGTCGGCGGGATAGACGACGCTCGACGCGAGCGGGTCGGCGCCGTCCTTCTCCGCGTACGGTCCCAGCAGGTCGCCGACCTGCTTGGCGAGCAGGGCCGCGTGCCGGGCGGCCCGCATCCCGGGCCCTCCGCCGGAGGCCCGCGCGAGCGCCGTCCACGTCGTCATCGTCTCCTCGAACGTCGCGCCCCACGTGCCGCGGATCCAGAAGCCGGCGTTGCTCGGCGACGTCGCCGACGAGACCGGCGCGCTGCGCGAGCGCAGGACCGGCGAGAGCTCGTGTCCGAGCGACATGCCCTGCAGCGGGTTGTCGCGGTTGCCGTTGGCGTCCAGCCAGCGGCCCAGCCACCCGGGCGAGGCGCCGTCGTGGATGAGCCCGGTCTCCCAGAAGTGGCGCGAGTGGAAGTGCGAGAGGTTCGGGTCCGGGTAGTCGATCCCCGGCAGGAAGCCGAGCTTGCCGGCGTCGTAGAGGCCCTTGATCCCGCCGCCCGGGCCCTGCGTGAGCGACGGGTGGATGCCGAGCGCGCTGTCGCGCAGCGGCGCGGGCGCGTCGACGCGGACGTTGGCGTGCAGGTCGGCGTAGGCCCCGTAGTCGTGCAGCGGCACGAGCGAGTCCAGCAGGTCCAGGCCGCCGGGCAGGAAGACGGAGACGAGCACCGGCGCGGCCGGCGCCGCCGCCGCGTCGGCCGCGGCGGCCTCGAGCGCGCGGGCGACCGGCAGGGCGCGCGCGGCGTACAGCGACAGGCCCGCGCCGACGCCCCAGCCGATGACCTCGCGGCGCGTGAGCTGCGAGGCGCCGGCGAAGCGCCGTCGCGTCGCCTCCGGCGTCGCACGGAAGTCGTCGCAGCCGCGGGAGCCCGCCCGGCGCCCGGCCGCCATCAGCGCCCGCCTCCGCGCGCGGCGCGCCGCGCCTGACCGCCGGCGTTCGCCATCAGTGCACCTGGGCGTCCGGCCCGGTCAGCAGGAGGTGGCGCAGCGCGCGCTGGCACATGTCGGCGCTCTGCTGGCGCCGCCGCTCGGGGGCGTCGGCGAGCAGCCGCGTCGCGAGCGCGAGCAGCTGGGCGTCCGTCTCCGCCGAGGTCCAGGGCCGCCCGACCGCCGCGCGGGCGCGCGCCACCGCGCGGCGCGGCGTGTCGTCGGCGGGCATCGAGCCGTCGCGCACGGCGCGGCGGCCCTGCAGCAGGTGGTTGCCGGCGTCGAAGCGCACGTGCATCGAGTTCGACGACAGCCATGCGGGCCCCCACTCCCAGCCGGCGACCGACGGCGGGTGGAACGGGAGCTGGCCCATGCCGTCCAGCAGCCAGACCCAGCTGCGTCGCGTGACCCCCTCGCCGCAGGCGCGCAGCGCGCCGGCGAGGTAGACGACCGGCGACTTGACCATGTCGGGCGCGTCGAGCGCGCGGTACATCGCGGGGTGCCCGATGATCTCGCGCACGACGGGCGCGATGCGGTGGCCCTCGCGGCGGTACAGGCGCGCCAGTCGCGTGCGCGTCGCTGGCGCGATCGGCGTGCCGACGAAGTGATCCCACAGCTTCGTGACGAGAAACGGCGCGTGGCGCGGGTGGGCGATGCAGAGGTCCAGGACGTCGCGGGGGTCGAAGGCGCCGCTGCGGCCGAAGATCCGCTTGCGCGTCGCGTCGTGGCGGGCGCGGTCGTAGAGCACCGCGACGCTGCCGTCGCCGCGCCGCTTGGAGCGAAAGCCGGTCAGCGCGCGCGCGGCCTCGCGGATGTCGCGCTCGGTGTAGCCCTTGCCGAGCGTGAAGAGCTCCATGAGCTCGCGCGCGAAGTTCTCGTTGGGGTCCTCCTTCGACGAATCGGCGAGCGACAGGAACAGCAGCATCGCAGGGTCCTTCGTGACGTCCGTCAGCAGCCGGCGGAAGCTCCCCAGCGCGTTGCGGCGCAGCATCTTGTTCTGCGCGAGCATGAGCGGCCGGTCCTGGTCGACGGTCGCGAAGTGGTCGTGCCAGAAGAGCGTCATCCGCTCGTTGAGCGGCCGCTTCGCGCGGACCATCCGGTCCAGCCACCAGAGCACGTCGTCGCCGTACTCGTTGACGGGGTCCAGCCGGCGGCCGTCGACCGACGGCGGCGGGAGCCGCGGCCGCGGCGGGCCGGGCCCGCCCCGCAGCAGCCAGTCGATCGTCGCGCCCTTGCTGCGGCGCGCCCAGTAGGCCGCCTCGCCCGTCGTCGCGCCGAAGCCGGCACGCCAGAACAGGCGCCTGACGTGCGCCTCGGTCCAGCCGTCGCGGCGCCGGCCGCGGGTTCGTCGTGTGGCCATGTCTGTCCGTCCCCTGCCGAGAGGCTGAGCCTCCGCGGCATCGTAACCACCGCCGCGAGCGCCGTGGACGGAGGTTCGGCCCGCCGGGGCGCTACGGGGCGTCGATCGTCGACGTGCCGAGCGCCCAGCCCGCCGGCACGTTGACCGGGGAGTTCGTGAGGTTGCACAGCAGCATCCCGCCGACCGCGCCGCCCTGGGTGGTGAGGTTGCGCGCGCCGGGGATGACGACGACGTAGTTCGACACGACGGCGTTGTTGGCCCCGTCGTGCAGCCAGCCGGTCAGCAGGTCGCCGCGCGCGCTCGCCGCGGCTGCGCCGCCCGTCTGGATCGAGTAGCACCCCAGCGGGACGAGCGTCACGGCCGTGCCGGGCGTCACGCGGGCGATGATCGCCGGCGCTCCGGCGGGACCCTGCGGACCCGCGGGGCCCTGCGCCCCCGCGGGGCCCGGCGCCCCGGCGAGGCCCGGCGTCCCGGCGGGACCCGACGGGCCGGCGGGACCCTGCGGGCCGGCGAGGCCCTGCGGGCCGGCGGGGCCGCCCGGCAGCTCGCCCGCCCGGAAGTCGCGCGCGCGCAGCGAGCCGTCCTTGACCTCGGAGCCGCGAACGGCGCCCGCGGCGATCTCCGACGCGCCCACGGCGTTCGTCTTGATCTGGGCTGAGCCGACGCTGTTGCGCGGGATCGTCAGCGCATAGGCGCCGCCGCCCATCGCCAGGAAGACGGCGATGCTCGCCATGACGTTGGCGTAGGAGAGGTTGGAGCGAAGCTTGCTGAGCATCGAGGGTCGGCGGAGGGTCGCTGGCGCGAACCTACACCCGGCGCATCGTCCAGGCAACACGACTCGACGGCACGCGCGATCCCGCCGCCGGGCGGCGCGCTCGGTGCGCATGTCGTGCCCCGCCGCCGCGGCAGGATCACGCCGCCGGCGGTCGCCGCTACTCGCGCACGACGAGGTACGTCCCGATCCCCAGCAGGATCACGCCGAGCACCTTCAGCGCGCCGACCGGGTCGCGGTTGACGCCGAGCCAGCCGTAGTGGTCGGCGAGCACCGACATCGTCAGCTGGCCCGTGATCGTCGCCGCGACGACGCCTCCCGCGCCCAGCGAGCGCACCGTGACCAGGACCGTCGTGACGTAGATGACGCCGAGCAGCCCGCCGGTCAGGTAGTACCACGACAGGTGGCGGGCCTCGCCGAGCGTCCCGTAGCCGCCCTTCACCAGGCCGGCGATGAGCGCGAGCGCGACGGTCCCGATCGCGAACGACAGGAACGCCGCCTGGAACGTGCCGACCTGCCTGCCGAGCATCGAGTTGATCGGCGCCTGCAGCGCGACGAAGCCGCCGGCGATCGCCGTCAGCCCGACGGCGAGGCCGCGATCCATCACCGCCCGCCCGCTCGGCGACCGGCGCTCACTTGGCCTCCATCCACGTCGGGCCGACCCCGATGTCGACGACGAGCGGCGGGTCGTGCCGCCAGACGGCGCACATCTCGCGGCGGATGACCTCGCGCGCGGCGTCGACCTCGGCGGGCGGGCCCTCGAAGAGCAGCTCGTCGTGGACGGTGAGGATCGGCCGCACGGGCGAGTCGCGCAGCGCCGCGTCGACGCGCACGAGCGCGAGCTTCATGACGTCGGCCGCGGTGCCCTGGATGACGGTGTTGACGGCCAGGCGCTCGCCGAGCGTGCGGACCTGCCAGTTGCGCGCCTTGAGCTCGGGGATCTGGCGCCGGCGGCCCCACAGCGTCGTGACGTGCCCCTGCTCGGTCGCCGTCGCGATCGTCGCCTCGATGAACGCGCGCACGGCGGGAAAGCGCTCGAGGTAGGTGTCGATGATCTCCTTGGCCTCCTCGCGCGGGATCCCGAGGCGGTCGGCCAGGCCGAAGTCGCTCAGGCCGTAGACGATGCCGTAGTTGACCATCTTGGCCTTCGAGCGCTGGCCGAGGTCGAGGTCCTCGGGCGCGGTCTGGAAGACCTTCGACGCCGTCGCGGTGTGGACGTCCTCGCCGCGCACGAAGATCTCCTTGAGCACCGGCTCGTCGGCGATGTGGGCGAGCACGCGCAGCTCGATCTGCGAGTAGTCGGCGCTCAGCAGGACGTTGCCCGGCTCCGCGTCGAAGCAGCCGCGGATCTCGCGGCCCAGCGCCGTGCGGATCGGCACGTTCTGCATGTTCGGGTTCGTCGAGGCCAGGCGCCCGGTCGTCGCCGCCGCCTGCAGGAACGTCGTGTGGATGCGCGAGCGCGGATCGGCCGCCGCGAGCTGCGGCAGGACGCTGAGGTACGTCTTGTCGAGCTGGTTGAGCTCGCGCCAGCGCTCGACGAGTGGGACGATCTCGTGCTCGTCGCGGATCGCCTGCAGGACGCGGGCGTCCGTCGAGAAGCCGGTCTTGCCGCGGCGCTTGCGCGACAGGCCGAGCTTGACGAAGAGGATCTCGCCGAGCTGCTGCGGCGAGCCGATGACGAACTCCGTCCCGGCCTGGGCGAAGATGGCGCGCTCGAGGTCGCGCACCTCGTCGCGGACGCGGCCGGTGATCTCCGACAGGCGGTCGGTGTTCAGCCGCACCCCCTCGAGCTCCATCCGGCGCAGCACGGCGACGAGCGGCAGCTCGATCTCCTCCATGACCGTCCCGAGGTCGCGCGCGGCGATCTGCTCGCGCTGCCAGGCCGACAGCTCGCCGACGAGCAGCGCCTCGGCGGCGACCTCGTCCTCGATCCCCGGCGCGCCGAGGCCGCGCTCCTCGAGCAGCTCGCGCAGCGGGTAGCCGCGCCGCGCGGGCTCGAGCAGGTAGGCGCCCAGCAGCGCGTCGTGGACGAGGTTCGCCGGCACGACGCCGAGCGCCTTGGCGTCGAAGGCGACGACCGGCCGCTCGCCGGCCGCGGCGACGAGCTGCGCCGGGTCGTCCATCGTGCCGGTCAGCACCTCGTCGCCGGCGGCGACGGCGAAGCGCCACGAGCTGTCGACGGCGAGCAGCTCGCCCTCGGGGATCTCGGGCGCGCGCGCGGCGAGCACGAGCTCGCCGCGCAGCGCGGCCACCTCGGCCGGCCGGCCCTTGCGCACGCGCGCGGACAGCTCGGTCGACGCCTCCGGCGCGGGCGCGGCCTCCTCGGCCCCGAGGAACTCCTCGAGGCGGCGCAGCGGGTCGCGCAGCTCGAACTCGCGGAAGACCTCGCGCAGCTTCGAGCGGTCGGGCGCCTGCGAGGCGGCGGCGACGACGTCGAGGTCGACGGGCAGATCGCGGCGCATCGTCGCCAGCACCTTCGACACGCGAGCGTCCTCGGCGTGGTTGACGAGGTTCTCCTTGCGCTTGGCGCCCGTGATCTCGTCGACGGAGCCCAGCACGCCCTCGAGGTCGCCGAAGCGCTGCAGCAGCTGCGCCGCCGTCTTGTCGCCGATTCCGGGGACGCCCGGGATGTTGTCGCTCGTGTCGCCCTTGAGGCCGTAGAAGTCGGGGATGAGCTCGGGCGGGATGCCGTAGCGCTCGATGACCGCGGCGTGGTCGTAGCGCTTGGTCTCGGTGATCCCGCGCGAGGTCGCCATGACGCTGACGAGACCCTCGGGATCGATGAGCTGGAACGCGTCGCGGTCGCCGGTCACGATGACGACCGGGATCGACTCCTCGCGCGCGCGCTCGGCGAGCGTCGCGATGACGTCGTCGGCCTCGAAGCCCTCGAGGCGGGTGTTCGTGTAGCCGAAGGCCTCGACGAGCGGCTCGAAGTGCGGCCACTGCTCCCGGAGCAGGTTCGGGCGGGTCGCGCGGCCGGCCTTGTAGTCGGCGTAGACCTCCTTGCGGCCGCTGGCGCCCGCGTCCCAGACCACGACGGTCGGCTTCGTGCCGTGCTCGGTGAGGATCTTCACGAGCATCGATGCGAAGCCGAAGATCGCGTTCGTGGGAAAGCCCGTCGACGTCGCGATCGACTCGGGCAGCGCGAAGAACGCCCGGTACACGAGCGAGTTGCCGTCGATGAGATACAGCTCGTCGGGTCGGTCGGCCATCGTCGGGGCGCACTCTACGCGTACGTGCCACGGCGTCCCTGCGCTGGCGTAGGATTGCTCGCAGCTGGAGAAATCGACGCAAGGACGCGCGCATGAGCCTCATCTACACCTGCAACTTCTGCGGCGAGATGATCGCCTCGGGTGAGCCGTACGTGACGCTCACCGGCAACGGCGAGCGGTCGGCCGACCACTGGCGCACGGGCTGGGTCGGGCACTACCACGCCGATCCGGAGCTCGGCTGCTGGACCCGGATGCTGCAGGCGATCCGGGCCTGCGACGCGCCGCGCCTGGACGAGATCCCGACGGCGAGCCATCAGGCCATCTCCGCGCGCCGGCGCCGGCACCGCCGGATCGACGCCGACGGCGGCGGCGCCGCGGCCTGAGCCTCGCCGCCGGCGCGCAGCGGTCGGCGCCGCGGCCTGAGCCTCGCCGCCGGCGCGCAGCGGTCGGCGCGGCCGCCCGTACCGTCCCGCGGCCTGAGTCTCGCCGCCGGGACCCAGCGGTCGGCGCGGCCGCCCGTACCGCGCGGCGAGCGAGCCGCCCGGTCGTGTCACGGGCGGGAAACGTAGCGTTTGGCACCGCGCGCTTGCACCTCACGCCGGACAGGTGAAGACTCACCCATGCTGTGGTCCGGTTTCTGGTCTGCTGTGTGCTTTCAGTCACACTTGGGTGGTACACCACAGCGGCCGCGGGAGGCGCCGTCCCGGGACCGGTCGCGGCCTGGGGCCTCGACGAGCCGAGCGGCTCGACGGCGGCGGACGCGACCGGGCACGGGCACACCGGCACGCTGAGCGGCCCCGCCCGCACGGGCGCCGGGCGCTTCGGCGGCGCGCTGTCCTTCGACGGCGTCGACGACTGGGCCACCGTCTCCGACGCCGACGCCCTGGACCTCACGGCCGGCATGACGCTCGAGGCGTGGGTTCAGCCGGCGACGACCGGCGGATGGCGCACGGTCGTCCTCAAGGAGCGCCCGGGCACCCTCGCGTACGCGCTGTACGCCAACAGCGGCGCGGCCCGACCCGCCGTTCACGTCTGGACGACCTCCGACCTCGGCCTGAACGGGACGTCCGCGCTCGCCGCGGGCGCCTGGTCGCACCTCGCCGCGACGTACGACGGCGCGACGGTCCGGCTGTACGTCAACGGCGCGCAGGTCGCCACCCGCTCGGCGTCGCCGCCGATCAAGGTGTCCGGCGATCCGCTGCGCTTCGGGGGCAACGCGGTCTGGGGCGAGTTCTTCGGCGGCCTGCTCGACGAGATCCGCGTCTACGACCGCGCGCTGAGCGCCGGCGAGATCCAGAGCGACATGACCATGGCGGTCGGCGGCGGCGCGCCTCCCCCACCGCCGCCACCGCCCCCGCCGCCCCCGCCGCCCCCGCCGCCGCCGCCACCGGCGCCTCCACCGCCCCCGCCGCCCCCGCCGCCGCCGCCACCACCGCCGCCACCGCCACCACCGCCGCCACCACCGCCGCCACCGAGCCCCGACCCCGCGCAGGTCGGTCAGTGGAGCGGCGTCGTCAGCTTTCCGATCGTGCCCGTTCACATGACACCGATGGCCGACGGGAGGATCGTCATGTGGGACGGCTTCCAGTACGCGCCGAACTCCGAGCATCTCTTCGATCCCCAGACGCTGACGTTCACGCCGATCTCGCGCGGCGGCAACAACCTCTTCTGCGCGGTCACGGTGAAGCTGCCCGACGGCCGGCTCATGTCGGCCGGCGGCCACAGCTCCGGGACGGCGGGCACGAAGGAGCTCAACCTCTACGACCCGGTGACGCGCCGCTGGAGCGCCGGGCCGGCGATGGCCCGCGCGCGGTGGTATCCGTCGTCGACGCAGCTCGCCGACGGACGCCAGCTCGTCATCTCCGGCGACAACAACAACCTCCAGCTGGGCCAGCCGTATCCCCTGCGCGACGCGTCGGACACGGTTCCGGAGATCTACGACCCCGTCGCGAACGCCTGGTCCTCGATGCCCTCGGCGGCGCGCCGCATCCCCTGGTACCCGTTCATGTTCCTGCTCTCGGACGGGCGCCTCTTCGATGCGGGCCCGGACCAGGTCACGCGCACGCTCGATCTCTCGACCGGGACGTGGTCGGTCGTCGGGACGAGCCCCGTCGAGGGCCACAGCGCGGTCATGTACCGGCCGGGCAAGATCATGAAGTCCGGCAACTACGGCGACACGAGCACACCGGGCCGCGTCGCGACCGGCCGCGCCGCCGCGATCGACATGAACGTCGCCGCGCCGGCCTGGCGCGAGGTCGCGCCGATGCGCCGACCGCGCACCTACCACACGCTGACCGCCCTGCCCGACGGGACCGTGCTCGCCTCGGGCGGGACGACGGAGTCCAGCGGACAGGACCCGGCCGGAGCGGTGAAGGACACGGAGATCTGGGACCCGGCGACCGACGCGTGGACGCTGACGGCCGCGAACCAGCGACCGCGCCTGTACCACTCCTCGGCGACGCTGCTGCAGGACGGCCGCGTCCTGCTCGCCGGCGGCGGGCGGCTCTACAGCATGCCGATCGAGCCCAACGGCGAGATCTACTCCCCTCCGTACCTCTTCAAGGGACCGCGGCCGACGATCGCGTCGGTGCCGGGCAGCGTCCTGCAGGGGGCCACCTTCGGCGTCGAGACGCCCGACGCCGATGCGGTCGCCTCGGTCTCGCTCGTGCGGATGTCCTCGATCACGCACAACGTCGACCAGGACCAGCGCTTCCAGTGGCTGACGTTCGCGCGGCGCTCCGGCGGCCTCGACGTCGACATGCCGTCCAATCCGAACGTCGTGCCGCCCGGCGTCTACCAGCTGTTCCTCGTCAGCGATCAGGGCGTTCCTTCCGTGGCGAAGGTCCTGACCGTTCCGGTCGGCGGCGCCGACGTCACGCCCCCGAGCGCGCCCACGAACCTCGTCGCGACCGGCGAGGCCGGCCGCGCGCGGCTGAGCTGGACCGCGGCGACCGACAACGTCGGCGTCGTGCAGTATCGAATCCACCGCTCGACGACCGCGGGCTTCGTCGCATCCGAGGCCAATCGGATCGCGACGATCGCCGCGGCGACGACCTACGACGACACCGCCGTCGGCGCGGGCTCGACGTACCGCTACCGGGTCGTCGCGGCCGACGCCGCCGGCAACACCGGCCCGCCCTCCGAGGAGGCGGCGGCCACGATCCCCGACACGACGGCGCCGGCCGTGGCGATCACGGCGCCGGGCTCCGGCGCGACCGTCTCCGGGACGAGCGTCGCGGTCGCGGCGACGGCGAGCGACGACGTCGGCGTCGCCGGCGTCCAGTTCCGCCTCGACGGCGCCGCGCTCGGCGCCGAGGACACGAGCGCGCCGTACGAGACGACGTGGGACACGACGACCGCGAGCGACGGCGCGCACGCGCTGACGGCCGTCGGCCGCGACGCCGCCGGCAACAGCGCGACCTCGGCCCCGGTCAACGTGACGGTCGACAACGCCGCGCCGCCGCCCCCGCCACCACCGCCACCGCCGCCACCTCCACCGCCACCGCCACCGCCGCCACCGCCGCCACCACCGCCACCACCGCCGGCACCGCCACCACCACCGCCCGCCGGGCTCGTCGCCGCCTACGGCTTCGAGGAGACCGCGGGCGCGACGACCGCCGACAGCTCCGGCGCCGGCAACGGCGCGACGCTGAGCGGTCCCACGCGGACGACCGCGGGCCGCTTCGGCAACGCGCTGTCGTTCGACGGCATCGACGACTGGGTCACCGCGCCGGCGATCGGCGCGCTCGACCTCACGACCGGCATGACGCTCGAGGCGTGGGTCAACCCGGCGACGTCGACCGGCTGGCGCACCGCGATCCTCAAGGAGCGCCCGGCCGGCCTCGTCTACGCGCTGTACCCCGGCCAGAGCGCCAACCGCCCGGGCGGCTTCGTCTTCGCCGGCGCCGACAAGGGCGTCAGCGGCTCGTCGGCCCTCCCGCTGAACGCCTGGACGCATCTCGCCGTGACGTACGACGGCGCGACGCTGCGCATCTTCGCCAACGGCTCGCAGTCCGCCACGCGCGCCGTCAGCGGCGCGATGCCGGCCTCCGGCGGGCCGCTGCGCTTCGGGGGCAACGCGATCTGGGGCGAGTGGTTCGCCGGCCGCCTGGACGAGATCCGCGTCTACGACCGGGCGCGCACGGCGACCGAGATCCAGGCCGACATGGCGCGCGCGGTCCCCTAGGCCGCAACGGCCCGCCCGGCGGCGCGCTGCCGGGTCCGTATCCTCGACCGATGCGAGTCACCGTGACCGGCGCGACCGGGCGGATCGGTCGTCACCTCGTCGAGGCGCTCAAGGGGCGCGGCGACGAGGTCACCGTCCTCTCGCGCGACCCCGACCGAGCCCGGGAGCAACTCGGCGTCGAGGCGTTCGCCTGGAACCTCAAGGAGGAGGCGGCGCCCTCGAAGGCGCTCGCCGGACGCGACGCGATCGTCCACCTCGCCGGCGAGGACGTCGGCCAGCGCTGGACCGACAAAGCCAAGGCGGAGATCCTCGACAGCCGCGAGCGCGGGACGCGCAACATCGTCCACAGCATCTTCGACACAAAGCCGCGGCCGAAGGCGCTCATCTGCGCGTCGGCGGCGGGCTACTACGGCGCGCGCCGCGACGAGGTCGTCGACGAGGCCACGGCGCCGGGGGACGACTGGCTGGCGACGGTCGTCGCGCGCTGGGAGCGCCAGGCCGAGACGGCGAAGATCGGCACCCGCACGGTCATGGTGCGCACGGGCATCGTGCTCGACGCCGAGGGCGGCGCGCTGGCGAAGATGCTGCCGCCGTTCAAGGTCGGGATCGGCGGGCCGATCGGCAGCGGCAGGCAGTACATGCCGTGGATCCACCTCGACGACCTCGTCGGCATCTACGTCGCGCTCATCGACAGCGATGCCTTCCACGGCCCCGTGAACGCCTCGGCGCCGCAGCCCGTGACGAACAAGCAGTTCGCCAAGGCGCTCGGCCGCGCGCTCGGGCGCCCGGCGGTGGCGCCCGTGCCCGGGCTGGCGATCAAGCTCATGTACGGCGAGATGAGCCAGATCGTCCTGACCGGCGCGCGGATGGTGCCGGGCCGGGTCGGCGAGCTCGGCTACGAGTTCGAGCACCCCGATCTCGACGAGGCCCTGCGCGACACGCTCGCCGGCTGAGCGCCGCGGCGGGCTAGGACTTGCCGCGCCGCGCGAGCTTGCGCCGGCCGAAGTCCGACGTGGGCTTGGCGGGGACGACCGCCCAGATGAGCACGCCGAAGACCGCCAGCAGCAGCCCGAACGCGAGCCCGATGCGCTCGCCGTAGCCCTTCTTGCCCGACAGCCAGCTGGCGGCGATCGCCGACGCCAGCCAGATGAAGAGCAGGTACAGCGCCGTCGCTCCGATGATGCCGAGAACGATCATCCGCCGAGGTACGCCTTCTGGACGTCGGGGTTGGCGCGCAGCGCCGCCGAGCTGTCGCTGAGCGCGATCGTGCCGGTCTCGAGCACGTAGGCGCGCTGCGAGACGGCGAGGCCGTAGTTGGCGTTCTGCTCGACGAGCAGGATCGTGGTGCCCTGGCGGTTGATCTCGCCGATCGTCTCGTAGATGCGCTCGACGAGGATCGGTGCGATCCCCATCGAGGGCTCGTCGAGCAGCAGGAGCTTCGGGCGCGCCATGAGCGCACGGCCGATCGCGAGCATCTGCTGCTCGCCGCCGGACATCGTGCCCGCCTTCTGGCGCTCGCGCTCCAGCAGGCGGGGGAACAGCTCGAAGACGCGCTCCATGTCCTGCCCGACCTCCTTGTCGCGCCGCAGGTAGGCGCCCATGTCGAGGTTCTCGCGGACGGTCATGCGCGAGAAGCAGCGCCGCCCCTCGGGGGACTGCGAGATGCCGAGCTTGACGATCTCCGCCGGCGCCGTGCGCGTGATGTTCTCGCCCTGGAAGATGATGTCGCCGGTGCGCGGCGGCGTCAGGCCGGAGATCGAGCGCAGCGTCGTCGACTTGCCGGCGCCGTTGGAGCCGATGAGCGTCACGCACTCGCCCTCCTCGACCGTCACCGAGATCCCCTTCAGGGCCTCGATGTTGCCGTAGAACGTGCGGATGTCGTTGACCTCGAGCAGTGCCATCAGCTCGCGCCCTCCTGCTCCTCGCGCTGGCGCTCGGCCTCCTGCTTGCCGAGGTAGGCCTCGACGACCTTGGGATCGACGCGCACCGTCGCAGCCTCCCCCTCGGAGATCTTCTCGCCGTGGTCGAGCACCGTGACGTACTCCGAGACGCCCATGACGACCTTCATGTCGTGCTCGATGAGCAGGATCGACAGGCCGAGGTCGTCGCGCAGGCGCTGCATGAAGAGCGTCAGGTCCTCGGACTCCTGCGGGTTCATGCCGGCGGTCGGCTCGTCGAGCAGCAGCAGCTTGGGGTCCGACGCGAGCGCGCGCGCGATCTCGACGCGGCGCTGGTCGCCGTAGGAGAGGTTCGTGGCCAGCTGCTCGTGCAGGGCCGCGCGCAGCCCGACGTACTCCAGCGACTCCGCGGCCTTCGCGCGCACGCGCTCCTCCTCGCGGCGCACGCGCGGGGGCCGGAAGATCGAGCCGAACAGCCCCGCGTGCATGCGGGCGTGCTGGCCGACCGTCACGTTCTCCAGCGCCGTCATCGTGCCGAACAGGCGGATGTTCTGAAACGTCCGGGCGACGCCGAGCGCCATGATCTTGTCCGGGCGGCCGCCGGTGATGTCCTTGCCGTCGAAGGTCACCGTGCCGAGCGTCGGCTTGTAGAGCCCCGTGAGGATGTTGAAGAACGTCGTCTTGCCGGCGCCGTTGGGCCCGATGAGGGACACGATCGCGCGGGGCGGGATCGAGAAGCTCACGTCGCTGACGGCCGTCAGGCCGCCGAACTGCTTCGTCACGCCGTCGGCGGACAGGATCGGGGGATCGTCGGGGCCCGGGCTCACGGCACGCTCGTCTTGTAGGCGCCGTCGTCGCCCGCCAGCTGCTCGAGGCCCTCCTCGAGCTCGATCTGGCGGCGGCGCTCGGGTATGAGGCCCTCGGGTCTGAGCACCATCATGATCACGAGCAGGAAGCCGAAGATCCCGAACGACAGCTCGGTGAGGTCGAAGTCCAGGCCGATCTTGCCCGGCACCCCGTTGAGCACGTCGGGAATCAGCCGGTTGATGATGAACGACAGCGCGATCGCCCCGAGCACGACGCCCCAGATCGAGCCGAGGCCGCCGAGGATGATCATCGCCAGCACGAAGATCGAGAAGGAGAACTGGAACTGGTCGGCGTTGACCGTGTTGAGGTACGACCCGAGGAAGGCTCCCGAGACGCCGCCGAAGGCGGCGCCCGTGCCGTAGGCGAACAGCTTCGTCTTCACCGCCGGCACGCCCATGCTGATCGCCGCGACCTCGTCCTCGCGCAGCGCGATCCAGGCACGCCCGAGGCGCGAGTCGCGCAGGCGGAAGTTCACGAACAGCGCGAAGAGCACCATGACGAACGCCACCCAGTACCAGGGTCTGAGGTTCAGCGACGTGAAGGGGTCCAGGAACGGCAGGTCGATCTTGTCGACCGGCGTGATCCCCTGCCGGCCGTTCGTCAGCTTCGTGCCGAACGCCTTGATCTCGTCGCCGTTGATCGCGATGCGGCCGACGATCTCGCCGAAGGCGAGCGTCACGATCGCGATGTAGTCGCCGCGCAGGCGCAGCGTCGGCAGGCCGATGAGCATGCCCGCGATCGTCGTCGCGATGATCGCCAGCGGGATGACGAGCAGGAAGTTCAGATGGATGCCGGGCAGCTCGGCGGCGGCGCCCGTGACGAGCAGGTGGACGCCCTCGCCGCCGTTGGCCTCGATGTGGAACAGCGAGCCGAAGTAGCCCATCGTGTACGCGCCGATCGCGAAGAAGGCCACGTAGCCGAGGTCGAGCAGGCCGGCGAAGCCGACGATGATGTTCAGCCCGAGCGCCATGACGACGTAGGCCAGGGCGATCGTCGCGTCGTCGATGAAGCCGCCGCCGCTGGCGAAGAAGAACGGCAGCGCGAAGCCCGCGATGATCGCGCCGGCCACGATCCCGAGGCGCGCCGGGCGCGGCAGGCGCGAGCCGCCGACCGGGCTGGACGGGGCGTCGGCGCTCATCCGGCTTCCCGCGTCTCCTCCCCGAGCAGCCCCGACGGCTTGAAGACCATGATGAGGACGAGGTAGGCGAAGACGATCGCCGGCGTCCACTGGCTGCCGATGCGGTTGTCCGAGGTCTGCTGGATGACGCCGATGATGAGCCCCCCGAGCACGGCGCCGCGGATGTTGCCGATGCCGCCCATGACGGCGGCGGTGAAGGCGATGAGTCCGGCGGTGAAGCCCTGGAAGTACCAGATCGTCGTCTGGTACAGCGCGTAGATCAGACCGGCCGCGCCGGCCAGCATGCCGCCGATCATGAACGTCGCCGAGATCGTCGTGTCGACGTTGATCCCCATGAGCCGGGCCGCGTCGGGGTCCTGCGCGGTGGCGCGCATCGCCTTGCCGAGCCGGCTGTGGTTGATGAACGTCGTCATCGCGAGCACGAGCGGGATCGTGACGACGACGGCCAGCGCGTCGCCGTGCGTGACGTGCACGCCGGCGATGCTGAACAGCTCTCGCTGCGAGCGGATGAGGTCGACGATCCCCTGCTGCGAGCCGCCGCGCCACAGCAGGCCGACGTTCTGCAGGATGAACGAGAAGCCGACGGCGGTGATGAGCGGCGCCAGCCGCGGCGCGCTGCGCAGCGGGCGGTAGGCGACCCGCTCGATCATGACGTTGAGCGTGCCCGAGACGATCATGGCGACCATGAGCGTCAGCAGCAGGCCGACGACGAGGCCCGCAACGCCGGTCGCGGCCGTCAGGCCGATCGTCCCGAAGAACCCGGCGGCGACGAACGAGCCGAGCATGAACACGTCGCCGTGGGCGAAGTTGATGAGCTCGATGATGCCGTAGACGAGCGTGTACCCGATCGCCACGAGCGCCCAGATCGAGCCGTTGGACAGCCCGTCGAGCATGTTGTTGCCCAACCGCGACAGGTCGCCCTCGGTTCGCAGGTCGTGGATGCCGAACGCCACCGGCATGATCAGCAGGACGCCGATCAGCCCGTACTTCGTCAGGAATCCACGCACCAGCCGGGACGGCGGCGAGGTCGTGAGGCTGGCGGCTGCCATCGGATCGGGATGTGGGGAGGAGTTGCGGATCCGCCCGCACACGAGGGGGGCGGGGCCGCGGCCCCGCCCCCTTCACGTGAGGTTGGGCCTACGCGGCCGCCTGGACGGTCTTGTCGAACTTCAGCGAGCCACCGTCGATGGTGTACACGCCGTAGTCGGTCAGCGTCGTGTCACCGTTCTCGTCGATCGAGTAGGTGCCCAGCACGCTGGAGCGGTCCTTCGTCGCGTACAGCGCCTTGACGATGTCCTCCTTCTTGCCGGTGCCCGAGCGCTCGATCGCGTCGATCGCCAGGCGCGCGGCCTCGTAGCCGTAGATCGCGTACGGATCGGGGTTCTTGTCGCCGTACTCCTTCTCGAAGGCGGCGAAGAACGCCTTGCCCTCGGGCGGGTAGCTGTCGGGATCGAGCGTCGCCACCGTCACCTTGACCTTCTTGCCGACCGAGTTCGGGAGGCCGCCCTTCTTCGGGTCCGAGAAGCTGGACTCGGCGACGCCGTCGGGCCCGTAGAGCTTCGCGTTGGGGATCGCCGCCGAGAAGTCCTTGTAGATCTGGACCGCATTGTTGGCGGTGATGCCGCTGTAGACGAAGCAGTCGGCGCCCCTGTTCTTGGCGCGCGACGCGAGGGCGCGGTAGTTGGGCGCCTTCGGATCGATGCCGTCGTTGAACAGGACGTTGAGGCCCTGGGTCTTGGCGGAGTTCTCGATGTTGCGCGCCAGGCCCGCCCCGTAGACCTCCTTGTCGTTGGTCATCGCGACCTTCGTGCAGCCGTCCTCCTTCATGACGGTCGCCAGGGCCGCGCCCTGGATCGTGTCCTTCGGCACGATGCGCACGTAGTTGCGGAAGCCGGAGGGGTAGTACTTGGCCGGCTCGCCCTTGTCGGCGCCGGGCTCGTCGGAGGTCAGGCCCACGGCCGTGTTGGCGGGCGAGATCTGCGGGACCTTGGCGTCGGACAGGATCGGGATCGAGATCGCGCTGGCGCCGGAGTTGAACTCACCGAGGTAGGCGCCGACGTTCTCGTCCTGCGCCGCCTTGCGGGCGTTCTGCGACGTCGCCTCGGGCGTCCACGTGCCGGCCTGCGCGGTGGAGCCGTCGAGCGACTGGTACTTGAGGGTGAAGTCGCCGGCCTTGTTGCCGGCTTCCTTCATCGCCAGCTTGATGCCGTTGGTCATCGCGGTCGTCTGCGGCCGCGACGCGCCCTGGAGCGGCAGGCTCGAGTAGATCGTCAGCGTACCGCCGGCCTTCTCGGCCGTGCCGGCGTCGGTTCCGGCGGTCTTGTCGTCGTCTCCGCATGCGGCTATCCCGAACGCCGAGATGGCGATACCGCAGCTGAGGGTGACAAATCGATTCAGTTTCAAGGCCGTCCTCCTGGGGACTGATCACGTGGGCTGGGCCGATCGTACACCCGTTCACCGACGCGAGGGCCGCTTGGCCGCAGCCGTGCAGGGGGCCGCCGTCAGCCACCGACCTTGAGCACCTTGTCGAGCACGAACTGCGAGCGTGCGATGCGATTTCCCGCATACGTCGACAGCGTGGGGTCTCCGTGGCCGTCGATCGAGTACTCGCCGAGCACGGACTGGCGGTCCCGAATCCCCAGAAATTGGTCCGTCACCGCCTCGCGGCGGTTGCCCTTCAGGCCCGCGGACTCGATCGCATGCAGGACCGCGCTGGCCGCCTCGTAGGCCTGCAGCGCCTCGGGAGCGGGCTGCCGGCCGAAGGTCGTCCGGAAGCGGTCGCGGAAGCGGCGCGCGCTCGGCGGCAGCAGCCGCACCGGGAGGGCGGGCGTCGTGACGCGCATCTTCGCCCGAGCCGCCTCGGGCAGGGCGTCGACGAACGCGTGGTCGGCGACGGCGGCGGGTCCGAACAGGAGCATCCGCGGCGCCGCGCGCGCGACGGCGCTGAAGATCCGCGCGGCGCCGGTGTCCGTCGTGCCGGCGAAGAGGAATGCGTCGGCACCCGACTCGGCGACGCCGCGCGCCGTCTTAGCGAGGTCGCCGCGGCTCGCGTCGATCCGGCCGCGGTCGACGACCGCGATCCCCTGGCGCAGGGCGGCCTGCTGCACCTGGTCGGCCAGGCCGCCGCCGTAGATCCGGCGGTCGGCGAGCAGCGCCAGCGTGCGCACGCCCGACGCCTTCATGTATCCGACGAGCGCAGACGCCTGGACGCGGTCGGGCGGCACCACGCGGGCGAAGGTCCGATCGCCGGACGGGTAGAAGCGCTCGGGCTCGCCCTGGCGGCGGCTGGAGCGCGTCAGGCCGTCGTACGTGCTCGACGGGCTGACCTGCAGCATGTGGCCCTCGTTCGTGAGCGGCAGCGAGAGCGCCGTCGCGGCGGAGTCGCGGTCGCCGATGTAGGCGATCGCGTTGACGTCGCGCACGGCCTGGCGGGCGTTGGCGAGCACCTTGTCGGCGGTCCAGGTGCCGGCCTCGCGCGTCGCCGAGTCCAGCGAGACGTACGTGACATTGAACGGCCCGGCCTTGCCGCCGGCCTGCTGCAGCGCGAGCTTGATCGCGTTGACCATGTCGCGCGAGCGCGTGCGGTCGGGCCCCTGCAGCGGCAGGCTGGAGTAGAGCGTCAGCGTGTCGCTGCCGCTCGGGACCGCGCTGTCGTCGTCGCCGCAGGCGGCGAGGCCGGCGCCCGGCAGCAGCGCGCCGAGGACGCAGGCAAGAGCCGCGCAGAGCCGGCGTGACACCGGGGCGGCTAGCCCCGGTTGGGCAGGTACGGAACGAGGATCTTCGCGGTCGCGCCGAGGGTCAGCACCACGGTCGTCACGAGGAAGGCGTCGAGCGGCTTCCAGCCGATCGCCCAGAGGACGATCCAGGCGATGAGGCCGGCGGTGGTGGCGAGGACGAGACCCATGTGCCGCGGCAGCCTAACGGATGAGCCCGGCCGCGAGGTCCGCAACGAGCGCGCCGGCGGCGGCGGCGGGGTCGTCGGCCTCCGCGACCGCGCGCACGAGGCGGCTTCCGACGATGACCCCCTCGGCTCCCGCGTCGGCGGCCGCGGCGGCGTCCGCCGGCGTCGCGATGCCGAATCCGACCGCCACCGGGACCGTCGCGCCGGCGCGGACGCGCGCGAGCAGGTCGCCGATCCCGCCGGCGCGGCCGCTGCGCTCCCCGGTCGTGCCGACGACGGAGACGACGTAGATGAAGCCGCGCGCGAGCGCGGCGATCTCCGCCAGGCGGACGTCGGGCGTCGTCGGCGCGACGAGCGGGACGAGCGCGACGCCCGCCTCGTCGCAGGCCGCGCGGACCTCGCCGGCCTCGTGCAGCGGCAGGTCGGGCACGATGAGCCCGCTGACCTGCGCGTCGCGCAGGCCCGCGGCGAACGCCTCCGCTCCGCGCGCGAGGACGAGGTTGACGTAGGACATGAGCACGACGGGGAGGCGCGGCGCGAGCGCCTCGGCGACCTCGAGCACGCCGTCGAGCGTGGCCCCCGCGCGCAGCGCGGCGCTCCCGGCGGCGTGGATGACGGGGCCGTCGGCGAGCGGGTCGGAGTAGGGCACGCCGAGCTCGACGATGTCCGCACCGTTGGCCGCGTACGCCTCGCCCACCGCGCGCGAGGTCGCCAGGTCCGGAAAGCCGCCCATGAGGTAGGGCATGAGCGCCGCGCGTCCGCGGCGCAGCGCGAACGCCGCCGCGATGCGGTCGAGCCCGGTCCGGTGAACGGCCGGGACGCGGTCGCGCGCCGGCTTACCCATCGTGGGCGATGACCTCGGCGAGGTCCTTGTCGCCGCGGCCCGACAGGCAGACGAGGTCGAGCTCGGAGCCCTCGCCGTCCTCGTGCAGCGCGAAGTGCAGCGCGTGGGCGGTCTCGAGCGCCGGGATGATGCCCTCCAGCCGCGTGACCGTGCGGAACGCCGCGAGCGCGTCGCCGTCCTCGACCGCGACGTAGCGCGCCCGGCCCGAGTCGCGCAGATGGGCGTGCTCGGGGCCGGAGCCCGGATAGTCCAGCCCGGCGGAGATCGAGTGCGCCTCGGTGACCTGACCGTCGGCGTCCTGCATGATCGCCGAGAGCGAGCCGTGCAGGACCCCGGCGCGGCCGCCGACGGTCAGCGGCGCGCCGTGGCGCCCGCCGGCGATCCCCTCCCCCGCGGCCTCGACGCCGATGAGCGCCACGCCGGCGTCGGCGACGAACGGCGTGAAGATCCCGATCGAGTTCGAGCCGCCACCGACGCACGCGATGACGCGGTCGGGCAGGCGGTCCGCGCGCTCCAGCAGCGCCGCGCGCGCCTCGTCGCCGATGACGCGCTGCAGGTCGCGCACGAGCGCCGGATACGGGGCCGGGCCGACCGCCGAGCCGATGATGTAGTGCGTCGTGGCGACGGACGAGACCCAGTCGCGGATCGCCTCGCTGACGGCCTCCTTCAGCGTGCGCGCCCCGGCCTCGACGCTGACGACCTCGGCGCCGAGCAGGCGCATGCGGTCGACGTTGGGGGCCTGGCGGCGGATGTCCTCGGCGCCCATGTAGACGACGCACTCCAGCCCGAGCAGCGCGCAGGCGGTCGCGCTGGCGACCCCGTGCTGACCGGCGCCGGTCTCGGCGATGATCCGTCCCTTGCCCATGCGCATGGCCAGCAGGGCCTGGCCCAGCGCGTTGTTGAGCTTGTGCGAGCCGGTGTGCATGAGGTCCTCGCGCTTGAGCCAGATCTCGCGGCCGGCGAGCTCGGACAGGCGCTCGGCGAGGTACAGCGGCGTCGGCCGGCCCGCGAAGTCGCGCAGCAGGCCGGCGAGCTGCGCGCGGTAGCCCTGGTCGCCGCGCGCCTCGACCCACGCCGTCTCGAGCTCGCCGAGCGCGGGCATGAGCGTCTCGGGGACGTACTGGCCGCCGTAGGGGCCGAAGCGGTGCTCGACGCCGGCCTCCACGATCGGCGTGCGATCCGTCATGGCCGCGCTCGTGAGCTCATGACCGCCAGGTTAACGCGCGTCGATCGCAGGCTGATCGCAGATCGCGCCGGCCTCGGCGGGGCCGGCCTCGCCGCGGACCGCCTCGCCGGGGACCGCCTCGGCGGGGCCCCGGACGGCCTCGCGGAAGGCCAGCAGCTTGTCGGGATCCTTGACCCCCGGCGCCTGCTCGGTGCCGCTCGCGACGTCGACGGCGAACGGCTCGGTCATCGCGATGGCCGCGGCGACGTTGCCGGGGTTCAGGCCCCCGCTGAGGATGAGCGGGGCGGGCAGCCTGGCGTCGCGCACGAGGCTCCAGTCGATCGTCTGCCCCGTGCCGCCGGGGACGCCCTCGACGTGCGCGTCGAGCAGCATGAAGTCGGTGTGGAAGGCGCCCGCGGCCTGCAGCGTCGCGCGCGACCGCACGCGCACGGCCTTGATGATCTTCGCGCCGGTGCGGCGCGCGACCTCCGAGCAGAACACCGGCCCCTCGTCGCCGTGCAGCTGCACGTAGTCCAGGCCGGACGACTGGACCGCGAGGTCGATCTCCTCCAGGCGCGCGTTGACGAAGACGCCGACGAGGTGCACCGTGCGCCGCAGCGAGGCGCCGATGAGCTGCGCCTCGGCCGGATCGCAGCGCCGCGGGGAGCCGGACCAGAGGATCATGCCCAGCGCCCAGGCGCCGGCCTCCGCGGCGAGGTGCGCGTCGGCGAGGCTCGTGATCCCGCAGTGCTTGATGCGCGTCTCCATCGCGCTCAATCGTAGAGCGGCCCCGGGCGGTCCGGGGGCGGCGCGCGCGGGCGGGCTCAGAAGGTCGGCCGGCGCCCGAGCCGGACCGTCAGGCTGCGGCGGATCCCCTCGCGCAGGATCTGGAGCTTCACGCGATCTCCGGGGCGGTGCCCTCCGATGAGGTCGGTCACGTCGTCGGCGTCGCGCACCTTGCGCCCGTCGACGCTCTTGATGATGTCGCCGCCCGTGCGGACGCTCTCGCCGGCGACGGAGCGCACCTCGCTGCCGCCGCGCAGCCCGGCGCGGTCGGCCGGGCTGCCGGGCGCGACGGTCTCGACGAGCGCGCCGTCGGGCGAGGCGAGGTTCAGCTCGTCCAGCGCGCCGTCGATCGAGCGCGTCGCGACGCCGAGGTAGGCGCGCTGGACGGAGCCGTTGCGGCGCAGCTGCGGGATGACGTCCTTGGCGGTGTCGATCGGGACGGCGAAGCCGATCCCGACGTTGCCGCCCCCGCCGCCGCCGGTCTCGATCTGCGAGTTGACGCCGATCACCTTGCCGAGCGCGTCGATGAGCGGCCCGCCGGAGTTGCCGGGGTTGATCGCGGCGTCGGTCTGGATGACGTTGTTGATCGTGAAGCCCGGCTGCAGCGAGGGGATCGAGCGCTGCAGCGCCGACACGACGCCCGTCGTCAGCGTCCGGTCCAGCCCGAAGGGGTTGCCGATGGCGACGGTCGGGTCGCCGACCTGCACGCGCTTGGAGGACCCCAGCTCGAGGGGCTCGAGGTCCAGCCCGTCGGGATCGACGAGCAGCAGCGCGAGATCGGTCGACGGGTCCGCCCCGGCGACCTTCGCACGCGCCGTCTTGTTGTCGCCGAAGCGCACCGAGACGCGCGTCGCCCCGGCGACGACGTGGGCGTTCGTCACGATCGAGCCGCCCTTGCCGATGACGAAGCCCGAGCCGGTCGCCTGGCCGCGCTGCTGGGGCGCGAAGGGCGACGCGGCCTGCGTGACGTCGGCCGTGATGAAGACGACGCCCGGCGCGTCGCGCTTGTAGATCTCGCGCGGCGTCAGGGCGCCCTGCTTGGGGTTGGAGGTCAGGCCGCCCCGAGAAGACGGTCGTCGTCTCCCCGCCGCCGGCCGCCCCCGTCACCAGCAGCACCGCCGCGACGACGGCGCCGCCGACGAGGGCCGCGAGGAAGTGCGTGAGCTGGCTCATCGCGGCGGGCGCGCGCGCCCGCTCACGCGAGCGGGTCCCCGTCGCCGTCGGCGCCGGTCAGCGCGCGCAGCGCGAGCTCGGGATCGTCGGCGCGCATGAGCGTCTCGCCGATGAGCACGCCGTCGACGCCGACGCGCTCGAGCGCGTCGAGCTGCTCGCGGGAGTGGAAGCCGGACTCCGATATGACGGTCTTGCCGGCCGGGATGTCGGCCAGCAGCTCGAACGTGCGCTCGACGTCGACGCTGAAGTCCGTCAGGTCGCGGTTGTTGATCCCGATGACGTCGGCGTCGAGGACCTCCAGCGCGCACGCGAGCTCGTCCTCGTCGTGGACCTCCACGAGCACGTCGAGGTCGAGCGAGCGCGCCTCGGCCTGCAGCTCGGCGAGGGCCTCCGGCGCGAGCGCGGCGACGATGAGCAGGATCGCGTCGGCGCCGGCGGCCGCGGACTCCCAGAGCTGGTAGCGGTCGACGATGAAGTCCTTGCGCAGGATCGGCAGCTTCGACGCCGCGCGCGCCTCGCGCAGGTCGTCCAGCGAGCCGCCGAAGTGCCTGCCCTCGGTGAGGATCGAGATCGCGGCGGCGCCGCCGCGCTCGTAGGCGGCGACGAGGTCGGCGACGCTCGCGCCCTCGCGGATCGTGCCCGCCGAGGGCGAGCGGCGCTTGTGCTCGGCGATGACGGACACGCCGGGCAGCGTCAGGGCCTCGGAGAACGGGCGGTCCTCGCCACGGCGCGCCAGCGCGCTCTCGAGCTGCGCGAGCGGGATCTCCTCGCGACGGCGGCGCACGTCGTCGCGGGTTCCGGCGACGATTCGCTCGAGGACGTTCACGCGACGGCGTCCCCGCCGGCGAGCTGCCGGGTGCGGGCGACGAGCGCGTCGAGGGTGCGCGTCGCCGATCCGTCGTCGATCGCGGCCTGGGCGGCGGCGACCCCGCCGGCGATGTCGTCGGCGCGCCCGGCGGCGTAGATCGCAGCGCCCGCGTTGAGGACGGCCAGGTCGCGCCGCGGGCCCGCCTCGCCGGCCAGGATCGCCCTCGTGATCTGCGCGTTGTCCCGCGGCGACCCGCCGAGCACGGCGGCCGGGTCGGCGGCGGTCGGCAGACCGCAGTCCTCCGGGCGCACGGTGTAGGTCTTCAGGTCGGGGCCGTCCACTTCGACGACGGTGGTTGGGGCCGAGATGCTCATCTCGTCGAGCGCGTCCTGCGAGGATACGACCAACGCCCGGTCGACGCCGAGCAGCGCCAGCGCGCCGGCCATGACCTCGAGGTAGGCCGGGTCGGAGACGCCGATGAGCTGGCGGCGCGCGCAGGCCGGGTTGGTCAGCGGCCCGAGGAAGTTGAAGATCGTCCGCACGGCGAGCTCCTTGCGCACCGGCACGACGAAGCGGGTGGCCTGGTGGTGCATGGGCGCGAACATGAAGCCGAAGCCGAGCTCGTCGATGCAGGCGCCGACGGCGTCCGGCCCGAGGTCGATCCGCACCCCGAGCTCCTCGAGCACGTCGGCCGAGCCCGAGCGGCCCGTCGCCGAGCGGTTGCCGTGCTTGGCGACCGCGCAGCCGGCGCCGGCGGCGATGAGCGCCGCCGTCGTCGAGACGTTGAACGTCGGGCGCCCGCCGCCGGTCCCCGCCGTGTCGACGAGCTCGTCGCGGGTCGTCGCCACCGGCGTCGCGAGGGCGCGCATCGTGCGCGCCAGGCCGGCGAGCTCCTCGACGGTCTCCCCCTTCGTGCGCAGCGCGATGAGCAGCCCCGCGATCTGCACCTCGGAGGCGTTGCCGGCCATGATGACCTCGAGCACCTCCGCGGCCTCGTCGACCGAGAGGTCCCGCCCCGACGCGACCGTGTCGATCGCCTTCGTGAGAGCTGGGTCGGGCACTGCCGCCGCAGCCTACTTCTCGGCGGGCGGGGGGGCGATCTTCGGCCGCCGGCCGGCCGGCGAGATCGGGGCCAGCTCGCGCAGCTCCTCGATGATCCGCACGGCGAGGTCGCCGGGCGCCTCGCCGGGGCGCAGGCCCTCGGCGGGCGGCAGGAAGCGCACGGTCAGGCGGGGGCGCTTGGGGAAGCGCGGGATGTCCGTCGATCCGGTGATCGCGACGGGCACGATCGTCGCCTCGGGGACGGCGGCCGACAGTCGGCCGAGTCCGCTGCGCGGGCGCAGCTTGCGGCCGAGGCTGCGCGTTCCCTCGGGGAAGATGCCGATGCAGCTGCCGCCGCGCAGCTCGGCGATGGCGGCGTCCAGGGCGCCGGCGTCGCCGCTGCCGCGCAGGATCGGGATCTGGCCCATGCCGTCGAGCACCTTGCTGAGGCCCTTGACGCCCCACAGCGAGGACTTCGCGAGCGCGCGGATCTGGCGGCGCTTCATCGCGGCGATGCCGATGACGACGGGATCCCAGTAGGAGTCGTGGTTGCCGACGATGAGCAGCGGGCCGTGCAGCGGCACGTGCTCGACGCCCTCCACCGTCAGTCGGCCCCACAGGCGCACGATCGGCTTTGCGATGCCGAGCGCGACGCGGTAGGTGCGGGTCATCGGTTCGCGATCGCTCATGTGCGGGGCGATTGTAGGTTCGCGCGCGGCGCGCCGCCGCCGGGCGTCAGCCGGAGCGCACGCGCTCGCGCACGAGCGCGTCGAGCTGGGCGCCCGTGAGGACCGCGATCGAGCAGGCGTAGACGTAGAGCAGCGTGACCACGACGGTCGCCAGGGCGCCGAAGATCGAGCCGTAGGAGGCGATCGACGTGACGTACCAGCCGAGCACGAGCGACGTGCCCACCCATGCCGCGACGACGATGAGCGAGCCGAACGTGATCCACTGCGCGCCCTGGCGCTCCGCGGGCGCGTGGGCGACGAGCAGCGCGATGACGCCGAACAGCAGCGCGAGCGCGGCCGGCCAGCGCAGCCAGAGGATCGCCCCGATGTCGATGCCCAGCCCGCGCAGGGCGTGGTCGCCGAGCAGCGCCGTCGCGGTCGCGGCGAGCAGCAGCGCGGCGACCGCGGCGCCGAGCAGCAGCGAGGCGCGCATCCGCTCGGCGAACGAGCGCTCGCGGTCGCTGCCGTAGATGCGGTCGAAGACGTCCATGATCGTCCGCATCGTCGAGGAGATCTTCCAGACGGCGAGCGCCATCCCCGCGGTGATCCAGAAGAGCTGCTGGGAGCCGAGCACCTGGCGCACGGTGTCGTCGACGAGCTGGAAGGCGGGCTCGGACATGGCGTCGCGCGCGGCCGGCGCCCATTCGCGCGTCCACTGCTCGTCGAGCCCGAGGCCGCCGAGCAGACCGAGGCCGAGCAGCGCGAGCGGGATGATCGAGAACAGCACCTGGAAGGAGATCGCCGCGGCGAACGTCAGCAGGTCGTGCTCGCGGTAGCCCTGCGCGACGTCGCCGACCGCCTCGCGGAGGGTCATGGCGCGGATCTCCTCGCCGATGCGGCGCAGCCGGTGCATGAGGGCTCCCTACCCGGGGAGGGCGCGCGCCACCGCGGGTCCGCCGCGCCGCGGGTCCGCCGCGCCGCGGGTCCGCCGCGCCGCGGGGCGACGCGCCGCGGGGCGACGCGCCGCGGGTCCGCCGCGCCGCGGGTCCATCCCGCGGCGGGTCCATCCCGACGCGGGCGCCGCGCGAAGAATCCCCACGAGCGCGCCGCGTGGGAGTACGTTGCGCGCGCGACCGGCACAGGCCGCCGTCACCACCGCACGCTGGAGGCAACCATGCACGTGTCCCGAGCCAACCCGCTGCTGCTCGCCGCCGCCCTCGCCGTCGCCGCGGCCGTGCCGGGCGCGGCGGCCGCCGCAGCCGACGACCGCGTGCGCACGTACCGCGTCGAGAACGTCCGCACGGCGAAGGACCGCGCGGCCGTGGCGCGCACCGGCGTGGCGATCGTCGGCTCCGACCACGGCGCGCTCGTCGTCACCGCGTCGGCACCCGACGCGCGCCGCCTGCGCCGGCTGCCCTATCGCGTCCTGCGGGGCTCCCAGCCCCGCCTGCCCGCGCGGGCCAAGGGCCTGCGGGCGCGCGCGGCGGCCTTCCCGCCGGCGGATTCCGACTACCACGAGTACGCCGAGATGAGCGCCGAGACGCTTTCGATCGCGTCCGCCAACCCGTCGTTCGTCAGCCGCTTCAGCCTCGGCAAGAGCTATCAGGGCCGCGACGTCTGGGCGCTGAAGATCTCCGACAACGTCGCGATCGACGAGCCCGAGCCCGAGGTGTTGTTCACGCACAACCAGCACGCTCGCGAGCACCTCACCGTCGAGATGGCGATGTACACGCTCAACGAGCTCGTCAGCCGCTACAAGGCCGGCGACACGCGCGTGCAGGCGATCGTCAACACGCGCGAGCTCTTCATCGTCCCGAGCATGAACCCCGACGGCGCCGAGTTCGACGTCGCCACCGGCTCCTACGCGATGTGGCGCAAGAACCGCCAGCCCAACAGCGGCTCGAGCTACGTCGGCACCGACCTCAACCGCAACTGGTCCTGGCAGTGGGGCTGCTGCGGCGGCTCGAGCGGCTCGTTCTCCTCGGAGACCTACCGCGGCACGGCGCCCTTCTCGGCGCCCGAGACCGCGCTCGTGCGCGACTTCGTCAACTCGCGCGTCGTCGGCGGCAAGCAGCAGATCACCGCGGGCATCGACTTCCACACGTACTCCGAGCTCGTCCTGTGGCCCTACGGCTACACGACGGCGGACACCGCGCCGGGGATGACGCTCGACGACCGCAACGCGCTCGCCGCGCTGGGCCAGAGCATGGCCGCGACGAACGGCTACACGCCCGAGCAGGCCAGCGACCTCTACATCGCCGACGGGACGATCGACGACTGGCTGTGGGGCCAGCACAAGATCTTCGGCTACACCTTCGAGATGTATCCGAAGACGTCCAACCCGGGCTTCTACCCGCCCGACGAGGCGATCCCGGCGCAGACCTCGCGCAACCGCGAGGCGATGCTGGCCCTGCTGGAGACCGCCGACTGCCCCTACCGCTCGATCGGCAAGGAGACGCAGTACTGCGGCCTGCCGAGCTCGACGATCTTCTCCGACGACTTCGAGAGCGCAACGGCGCCGCAGTGGACCCGCAACGCCGGCGGCACGGACACGGCCACGCTCGGGCTCTTCGAGCGCGGCGACCCGGAGACGACGACGTCGAACGGAACCAAGCAGCTCGGAACCACCGCCAGCGGCGTCAACGACCTCGTCACCGGCCGCCTGGCGGGTGCGTCGGCCGGCGACCACGACGTCGACGGCGGGGTGACCTCGATGACCTCGCCGCCGATCGCGCTGACCGGCGGCTCGAGCTACCGGCTGAGCCTGTCGTACTACCTCGCGCACGCCAGCAACTCGTCGTCGGCCGACTACCTGCGGGTGAAGGTCGTCGGCGCGACCACGTCGACGGTGCTCGAGGAGCTCGGTGCGGCGAACAACGACAACGGCGCCTGGGCGACGGCGTCGAACATCAACCTCGACGCGTTCGCCGGCCAGACCGTGCGGCTCGTCGTCGAGGCGGCCGACCTGTCGACGGCGAGCCTCGTCGAGGCGGCGGTCGACGACGTGCGGGTGACGCGCGGCTGACGCCGGGCCCGTCACGCGCGGCTGACGCCGGGCCCGTCACGCGCGGCTGACGCCCGATCCTCGCCGGGGCCGTCTCGCGGCCCCGGCCTCAGCCCGCGAGGAAGTTGCCCAGCAGCTGCTTGCCGGCGTCGGTGAGGACCGACTCGGGATGGAACTGGACGCCCTCCGCGGGCAGCTCGCGGTGGCGGATGCCCATGAGCACGCCGTCGCCGCGCGCCGAGACCTCGAAGGCATCGGGCAGGCGGTCAGGGTCGACGACGAGCGAGTGGTAGCGCCCGACGGTCAGCGTCTCCGCCAGCCCGGCGAAGATCGTGCGCCCGTCGTGCGTGATCTCGCTCGTCTTGCCGTGGATCGGCTCGCCGCGCACGACGAACCCGCCGAAGGCCTGCGCGAGCGACTGATGGCCGAGGCAGACGCCGAGCGTCGGGATCCCGGCCTCCGGGAAGCGGCGCATCGCCTCGACCGAGATCCCGGCCTCGTTCGGCGTGCAGGGCCCGGGCGAGACGACGACGCGGTCGGGCGATCGCTCGAGCAGCTCGTCGACGGAGGCGCGGTCGTTGCGCACGACGTCCAGGTCCGCGCCCAGCTCGCCGAGGTACTGGACGAGGTTGTAGGTGAACGAGTCGTAGTTGTCGACGACGAGGACGGAGGTCATCACGGCCAGTCCGGCTGGCGCGAGGCGAGCTCGACGGCGCGCAGCACCGCACGCGCCTTCGCCTCGGACTCGTCGAACTCGTAGGCCGGCACCGCGTCGGCGACGGTGCCGCCGCCGGCCTGGACGTGGGCGCGGCCGTCCTTGATGACGACGGTGCGGATGTGGATGCAGGTGTCGAGGTCGCCCGTGTAGGAGAGGTAGCCGATCGCGCCGCCGTAGCCGCCGCGCTTGACGGGCTCGAGCTCGTCGATGATCTGCATCGCGCGGACCTTCGGCGCGCCCGACAGCGTGCCGGCGGGCAGGACGGAGCGCAGCGCGTCCATCGCCGTGACGCCCTCGCGCAGCGTGCCCGACACGTTGGAGACGATGTGCATGACGTGCGAGTACGTCTCGATCGCCATGAAGCGATCGACGGTGACCGTGCCGTACTCGCAGACGCGGCCGAGGTCGTTGCGGCCGAGGTCGACGAGCATGACGTGCTCGGCGCGCTCCTTCTCGTCGGCGAGCAGCTCCTCGGCGATGCGCTCGTCGTCGGCGAGCGTCGCGCCGCGCGGCCGCGTGCCGGCGATCGGCCGCGTCGCGACGTGGCGCCCGTTGACGGTCAGCAGCGGCTCGGGCGAGGCGCCGGCGACCTGGAAGTCCAGGAAGTCGAGGAAGTACATGTACGGGCGACGGGTTGACGACGCGCAGCCCGCGATAGATCGAGAACGGGTCGATGTCGAGGTCGGCCGACCAGCGCTGCGACGGCACGACCTGGAACGCGTCGCCGGCGTGGACGTACTCGACGATCCGCGCGACCATGGCCTCGAACTGCTCGCGCGTCATGTTCGAGGTGAACCGCGGGCGCGGCCGCGCGGGCGTCGCCGCCGGGCGCGGGACGGGGCCCGCGAGCAGCTCGCGCGCCTTGTGCGATCGTCGCGACCGCGTCGTCGTAGGCGGTCCGCAGGCGGTGCCGTCGTCGTCGTCGGCGTAGACGTTGACGAGGATCGTGATCGTGTGCTTGAGGTGGTCGAAGACGACGAGGACGTCGGACAGCATGAGCGCCATGTCGGGCAGGCCGACCGGATCCGGGTTGGGCTCGCCGAGCGCGCTCGACCGTGCGCACGAGGTCGTAGCCGAAGTAGCCGACCGCGCCGCCCGCGAACGGCGGCAGGTCCGGCCAGCGGCGCCTGGCGGTGGCGGGCGACCTCGTCGGCGGCGATCGCGTACGGGTCGCCGGCTCGTCGCCGAGCGACCAGCGCACGACCTTGCGCGGGCGCACGCCGATGAACGAGTAGCGCCCGACCTGCTGGCCCTGCTCGGCGGACTCCAGCAGGAACGACGCGCTCTGCGGCTCGCGGCCGCGCAGCTTCAGGAACGCGGACGACCGGCGTCTCGCTGTCGTCGATGAAGGTGTGGCGCAGCGGGATGAGGTTGTGGTCGCGCGCGAGCGCGCGGACCTCGTCGAGCGAGGGCTCGACCGGCAGCGCGGCGGGGTCAGCCGCGACGGCCATCGAGCACGACCTGGGCGTCGGTCAGCGAGCGCCCGCGCCCGCGCAGCAGGACGGCAGGTGGTACAGGACGTCGGCCGTCTCCTCGTCGACGCGCTCGTCGCTCTCCTCGCGCGCGGCGCGCGTGACCTCCTCGGCCTCCTCGCGCACCTTCTCGCCCGACGAGCGCGGGGTCGTCGAGCAGCGTCGACGGTGTAGGAGCCCTCCGGCCGCTCGGCCGCGCGTCGCGCGAGCGTGCGCTCGAGGACCGGCAGCGCCTCGTGCGGCGCGGGCGGCTCCAGCTCGCCGTGGTGAAAGCACGTGCGCTCGCCGGTGTGGCAGGCCGGCCCGGCCGGCTCGACGAGCGCCAGCAGCGCGTCGCCGTCGCAGTCCAGGCGCAGCGCGCGGACGGCCTGCGTGTTGCCGCGACGTCGCGCCCTTGTGCCACAGCTCGTCGCGCGAGCGGCTCCAGAGGTGCAGCTCCCCGGTCTCGCGCGCGTGCGGCGGACCGCCTCGGCGTTGGCGTAGGCGAGCGTCAGCACCTCGCCGGTGCGCCAGTCCTGCACGACGACGGGCACGAGGCCGCGTTCGTCGTAGGCGATCTCCATCGTGCTGGGAGTCTAGGCGCGGCCGGGCGCTCGCGGCCCGCACGGCGGGGCGGTCTTGGCGCGCGAGGGGCCCACAGGGCCCGCGAGTCGCCACGACCGGGCGCGCCCAGGCCGTCGTGGCGCGCGAGGGGCCCACCGCGCCCGCGCGTCGCCAGGACCGGGCGCCGACGTGGCCTAGCGCAGCTCGTCGGCGCTCGCGCCGGAGGCGAGCATCGAGCGCGCGCGGTCGAGGTCCTCCGAGCGGCCGACCGCGAGGCCCGCGACGACCTTGCCGCCGGCGACGTAGAAGATGCTGAACTCGCCGGCCGCGGGCTCGCCGCGGACGATCTCCTCGTCCCACGCGTCGGCCGGGCCGACGTACTCGAGCGTCGCCCAGTCGGCGAGGTCCGACCAGAAGTACGGCACCTCGGCGTAGGGCTCGTCGGAGCCGAGCATGACCCGCGCGACGTGGCGGCCCTGCTCCGCGGCGACCTCCTCGTGCTCGATCCGCAGCCGGCGGCCGTGGACGACGCTGTCGAACTCGCACATGTCGCCCGCCGCGAAGATCCCGGCGGCCGACGTGCGCAGGCAGCGGTCGCACGCGACCCCGCCCGACTCGCCGAGCTCGAGGCCGGCCTTGCGGGCGAGCATGACGTCCGGGTTGGCGCCGACGCCGAGCACGACGAGGTCGGTCTCCACGCGGCGCCCGTCGGCGGTGAGAACGGCCTCGACGCGGCCGTCCTCCCCCTCCCCCGCGAACTCGGCGACGTCGGCCCCGCCGACGATCTCGACCCCGTGGGCGGTGAGCAGGTCGCGCACGAAGCGCCCCGCGACCGGGCCGAAGCCGCGCTCCATCGGCAGATCCTCCTGGCAGATCATCGTCACCCGCTTGCCGAGCAGCGTCATCGACGCGGCGACCTCGGTCGCGATGTACGACCCGCCGACGACCGCGACGCGCTCGGCGCCCTCGGCCTCCCCGCGCAGCTTGTCGGCGTTGCCATAGGCGCGCAGGTAGTGCAGCCCGTCGCGCATCCCGCCGTCGACCTGCAGGCGCCGGATCCCCGCGCCGGTGGCGACGAGGGCGCGCTCGAAGCCGACGAGCCGGCGGCCGAGCTTGGCGACGCGCTCGCCGACGTCGAGGTCCATGACCGGCGTTCGCAGCGCAAGCTCGACGTCGTGCTCGGCGTACCAGTCCTCGGGATGCACGAGCCCGGACTCGCGGTCGTCGCGGCCCCGCAGGTAGCCCTTCGTCAGCGGCGGGCGATGGTAGGGCGCGTCCATCTCGCGCGTCGCGAGCAGGATCGAGCCCTCGAAGCCGCCGGCGCGCAGCTCGGCGGCCGCGCTGGCCGAAGCGATGCCGCCCCCGATGAGCAGGATGTCCGCCGTGGCGTCGGTCACCGGCGCGGACTCTAGTGGTCGCCCGCGGCGGGCTACTCGATGCCGAGCCGGTCCAGCAGGCCGTCGTCGCCGCGCCACCCGCGGCGCACGCGCACGGAGAGGTCGAGGTGCACGCGCGTGCCGAGCTCGCGCTCCAGCTCGCGGCGGGCTGCGGTGCCGATCGCCTTGATCATCCTGCCCTGGGCGCCGATGAGGATGCCCTTCTGGGACTCCGCCTCGACCCAGGCGAGCGCGGTGACGCGGACGAGGCCGTCCTCGCGGGGAGGCTCGACGTCCTCGACGATGACCTCGACGGCGTGCGGCACCTCCTGGAAGGTGCGCCGCAGGATCTGCTCGCGGATGAGCTCGGCGAGCAGGACGGCCTCGGACTGGTCGGACGCGTCGTCGACGTCGAAGAGGAACGGCCCCTCCGGCAGCAGGCCGACGAGGTGCTCGACGAGCGCGTCGACGCCGGTGCCCTTGCGCGCCGACAGCGGGAAGATGTCGTCGCCGATGCCGAGCTCCGCCGCCGCCTGCAGCGTGGCGACCGTGTGCGCGCGGTCGATCCTGTCGATCTTGTTGACGACGATGACGGCGGGCACGGCGGCGCGGCCGAGCGCGCCGGCGATGAAGCGGTCGCCCGGCCCGACCCCCTGCTCGCCGTTGAGCACGCAGCAGCGGCGGCGTCGGCGTCGGCCAGCTCGCGCTCGACGCGCGACTGCATCCGCTGCGTCAGCGCGTCGCGCGGGCGCTGCACGCCCGGGAGGTCGACGAGCACGAGCTGCGCCTCGCCGCGCATCGCGACCCCGCGGATCGCCCGGCGGGTCGTCTGCGGCTTGTCGGAGACGATCGCGACCTTGCTGGCCGACGATCGCGTTGACGAGCGTCGACTTGCCGACGTTCGGGCGGCCGGCGAGCGCGACGAAGCCGGCGCGCGTCGCCATCGCGCTCACGTCTCGCCGTCGGGGGTGACCCAGGTCATGATCTCGCGCTGGACGGCGAGCATCTCGCCGTCGTCGGTCTCATGGTCCATGCCGGTCAGGTGCAGCGCGCCGTGGACGATCGCCTCGCGCAGGTCGGCGGTGTGCTCGGGGCAGATGACGATGTCGCCGAGCTCGCGCGGCCCGGCCACCGGGCCGGTCCCGTCGATCGGAAACGAGAGGACGTCGGTCGGGCCCGCCCTGGCGCGATGCTCGAGGTTGAGCTCGGCGATCCGCTCGGCGCTCGACGAACTCCACGGCGACGTGGCCGCTCGTCGATGCCGGCCGACGCCAGCGCGAGGCTCAGCAGGCGCTCGATCTCCTCCAGCGGGACCCTGCTGGGCCCGAGGACCTCGATCTCGAGGGTGTCGCTCAAGCCCGGCGGCGGTCGGCGGGGCGCAGCTCGGACGTGCGGTGCTCCGCGTGCTCGGCGTAGGCCTCGACGATCCGCTGGACGAGCCGGTGGCGCACGACGTCCTCGCCGCCGAAGCGCACGAACTCGATGCCCTCGACGCCCTGGAGGATGTCGTTGATGACGACGAGCCCCGAGCTGCTCGTTCTTGCGGCAGGTCGATCTGCGTGACGTCGCCGGTGACGACCATCTTGGAGTTGAAGCCCAGCCGCGTGAGGAACATCTTCATCTGCTCGGGCGTCGTGTTCTGGGCCTCGTCGAGGATGATGAAGCTGTCGTTGAGCGTGCGCCCGCGCATGAACGCCAGCGGCGCGACCTCGATCTGCGCCGCGCTCGAGGTACGTCGCGACCTTCTCGGCGTCGAGCATGTCGTGCAGCGCGTCGAACAGCGGGCGCAGGTAGGGGTCGATCTTCGCCATGAGGTCGCCGGGCAGGAAGCCCAGGCGCTCGCCGGCCTCGACCGCGGGGCGCGTGAGGATGATCCGGTTGACCTCGCGGCGGCTCAGCGCCGCGGCGGCGAGCGCGACGGCGAGGAACGTCTTGCCGGTGCCGGCGGGCCCGATCCCGAACGTGATCGTGTTGCGGCGGATCGAGTCGACGTAGCGCTTCTGGTTGACGGTCTTCGGCGCGACCTGCGTGGAGCGGTGGCGCCAGACGACGTCCTCGAGGATCTCGGCGGGCGAGCGGTGCTGGTCCAGCGCGCCCGTGACGGCGGCGATCGTGCCGGGCGCGATGTCGTGGCCCTGCTCGATGAGCTCGACGAGCTCGCGCACGACGATCGCGGCGGCGTCGACCGCGGCCTCGTCGCCGTCGAGCGTGACGACGTTGCCGCGCAGGAACAGGTCGCACTCGACGTGGCCCTCGAGCGCGCGCAGCACCGCGTCGCCGCTTCCGGCGAGCTCGGTGGCGGCCTCGTTGGAGAGCTCGATCTGGCGACGCATCAGTGCGCCAGCGCCTCGCGCACGAGGGCCGAGACGCGCTTGCCGTCGGCGCGGCCGTCGACGACCGGCATCGCGGCCTTCATGACCTGGCCCATGTCCTTCGGGGACCGGGCGCCGGCCTCGGCGACCGCGGCGGCGACGATCGCGCGCAGATCGTCGTCGGACAGCTCGGCGGGCAGGTAGGCCTCGATGAGCCGCGCCTCGGCCTCCTCGCCGTCGGCGAGCTCGCCGCGGCCGGCGTCGCGAAACGCCGCGGCGGACTCCAGCCGGCGCTTGCGCTCGCGGCGCAGGATCGCCAGCTCGTCGGCGTTGCCCTCCTTGGCGGCCTTCTGCAGCTCGCTGAGGACGAGCCGCAACGCGCCGACGCGATCCTTCTCGCCGGCCCTCATCGCGGCGGCGACGTCCTGCTTGACCGTGTCGACCAGCGTCATCTGCAAGCAGCATAGATCGCCGGCGAAGCGGCCCGGTCCGTCCGGCCCCCGGCGCGGCCGTCTCAGCCGGCGGTCTTCGCCACGCCGTCGGCCGCCACGCCGTCGGCGCCCGTTCCGTTGGACCCCGCCTCGGGGTCGGCGGGCGCCGAGCCGAGCGAGAGCGCCTCGCCCAGCCTGCCGAGCTCGGCCGTGTCGCGGCCGAAGAGCAGCCCGATGTTCCAGTCCACGAGCAGCCGCGCGCGACGCCCGATGCCCGGCATCATCGCCAGGTGGTAGGCGCGGGCGAGCATCCACGCGGGCGTCCCGCTCCACGTGATCGGACCGGTCGTCGCGACGGCCTTGCGCCGCCCCATGTCGACGAAGACGCCCTTCGTCTTGTACGTGAAGCGCCGCGCCCGGTCGCCGCCGCCGAGCGCGCCGGCGACGTTGCGCGCGACGACGCGTCCCTGGCGGATCGCGTGCTGCGCGGTCGGCGGGCAGGGCGACCCCTTGCGCGCCGGATCGGGCACCGCGGCGCAGTCGCCGATCGCCCAGACGTCCTCGAAGCCCTTGACCTGCAGGCGGCTGTCGGTGTCGATGCGCCCCCGCTCGTCGAGCGGCAGGCCGAACTCGGCGACGACGGGATGCGCCTTGACGCCCGCGGTCCAGACGAGCGTCCGCGTCGGCACGAGCTCGCCGTCGCTCAGGCGGGCGCTGTCCGCCGTGACCTCGTCGAGCGTCGTCTGCGTGCGGATCTCGATGCCGCGGGCGCGCAGCTCGCGGACGGCGAAGTCGGCGAGTTTGGGGCCGATCTCGGGCATGACGCGCTCGCTGGCCTCGACGAGGATCCAGCGCATGCCGGTGACGCGACAGCGCGGGTAGAGGTCGATGACGTCGGCGGTGAAGTCCTGCAGCTCGGCGAGTCCCTCGAGGCCCGCGTAGCCCGCCCCGACGAAGACGTAGGTCAGGTACTCGCGGCGCTCGTCGCCGTCCTCGAGCGTCTCGGCGATCTCGAGCGTGCGGATGACGTGGTTGCGCAGCGCGATCGCCTCGGGCAGCGACTTCAGCGCCATGCCGTGCTCGGCGAGGCCGGGGATCGGCAGCGTGCGGCTGACCGAGCCCAGCGCGACGATGAGCTGGTCGTAGGGCAGCTCCTCGCGCGAGCCGTCGAGCGCGCGCACGTGGATGACCTTGCGCTCGGGCGCGGCGCCGGTGATCGTCGCCAGGCGCAGGTGGATCGAGCTGTCGAGCTCCTCGCGCAGGGGGACGACGACGTGGCGCGGCTCCAGCGTGCCCGCGGCGGCACCGGGCAGCAGCGGCGTGTAGAGCATGAAGTTGTCGTCGGTGACGAGGCGCACCTGCGCGCTGTGCGGGGGCAGGACCCGCGCGAGCGTGCGCGCCGCGTAGAAGCCGCCGAAGCCGCCGCCGGCAATGAGGACGTTCCAGGCCATGCCATGGAGCGTATCCCCGCCGACGCCGCGCGGCGCGGGGTGGTCGCGATCCTGCCGGCGCAGCGGGCTCGGGCGCGAACCGTCCCTCTGTGGGACGCAACCCGCCCGACCCCGGCGGCGCGCCGGGCCCGCAGCGGGCGTCGGGCGCGAACCGTCCCTCTGCGGGACGCAACCCGCCCGACCCCCTGCGGCACGCCCCCCGCGCTACCGGACGAGCGTCAGCGCCGCCCAGTCGCCGCGCTCGCGCCGCTGGCGCTCGCGCAGCCCCTGCCCGTCGGCGAACGCCGCCGCGATGTCGTCGGCCTCGGCGCGCAGGAGCCCGCCCACGACGAGCACCCGCGGCGGCTCGCCGGCGAACCCCACCCGCGCGACGTGCGCGAGCAGCGGACGCAGCAGGTTCGCCACGACCGTCGGGGCGCTCGGAGCGGGCTCGCCGCCGTGCAGCAGGTCGCCGTCGCGCGCGTCGAGCCCGACGCCGTTGACGCGCGCGTTCTCGCGCGCCGCGGCGACGGCCTCGCGCTCGTGATCGATGCCGACCACGGGCGCCCAGCCGAGCTTCGCCGCGGCGATCGCGAGCACGCCCGAGCCGCAGCCGAGGTCGACGAGCGGGCCGCCGGCCGGCAGCGCCAGCAGCGCCTCGAGGCACAGCCTCGTCGTGGCGTGCGCGCCGGTGCCGAACGCCTGGTTGGGATCGATGACGACGTCGATGAGGCTGTCCAGCGGCTCGGGCGGGTCGGCCCACGGCGGCCGCACGTGCAGCCGCCGGCCGATCGTGACCGGCCGGTGGAACTCGCGCCAGCGCTCGTTCCAGTCGTCGGCCACCTCGCTCGTCGTGACCTCGACGAGCGCGCCCCCGGCGGCGGCGCGCAGGTCGGGCAGCGAGGGCAGCTCGCCGGCGGCGCCGTAGACGGCGTACTCGATCGTGTCGCCGAGGTCGACCTCCTCGACGCCGGCCGGCGCGAGCTCGAGGAGCTCCGCGAGGGCCACCTCCGCTTCGGCGCGCGCCACGCGGATCGCGAGGCGGATCATCGCCCGCGGCCTCCCCCGCCCGGCGGGCGGCGCGGGGCCGTCACACCTGCAGGACGCGCTTGAGCTTGGCGAACATCGACTCCTCGGTCTTGACGTTCGCGTCGGTCATCGTCTCCGCCAGCCGCTGCAGGAGCCGCTTCTGCTCCTCGTTGAGCTGGCGCGGGATGACGACGTTGACGATGACGCGCAGGTCGCCGCGGCGACCCGGCCGGCGCAGGTGGGGCATCCCGCGCCCGCGCAGCTCGTAGGACTCGCCCGGCTGCGTGCCGGGCCGGATGTGGACGTCCTCGACGCCCTCGAGCGTCGGCACCTCGAGCTTGGCGCCGAGCGCGGCGACCGGCGCGGGCACGTCGAGCACCGTGACGAGGTCGTTGCCGTCGCGGATGAAGCGCTCGTGCGGCTTGATCGCGATCTGGACGTAGAGGTCGCCGGGATGCCCGCCCGCGTCGCCCGCGTGGCCGCGCCCGGTGACGCGGATGCGCTGCCCCTCGGAGATCCCCGGCGGGATGTCGACGCTGACGACGTGCGTGAGCAGCTCGCGCCCCTGGCCGTCGCAGCGCGTGCAGCGCTTCTCGGCGACCTTGCCGTCGCCGCCGCAGACGTCGCAGCTCACGGTGCGCGCGATCTGGCCGAACGGCGTGCGGCTGACCGCCTGCAGGACGCCGTTGCCGTGGCAGCGCTCGCAGGTCTTGATCGGCGTGCCCGGCTCGGCGCCGTTGCCGTGGCAGCGCTCGCAGCGATCGACGACCTCGTAGCTCACGTCCATGGGCGTCCCGGCGACGGCCTGCTCGAGCTCGAGCTCGACGCTGACCTGCACGTCGCCGCCCGGGCGCCCACCCGCGGCGCCGCCGAAGCCGCCGCTGAAGCCGCCGCCTCCGAAGAAGGCGTCGAAGAGGTCCGAGATCGAGCCGAAGCCGTCGAAGTTCGGGCTCTGGCCGCCCCGGCGCAGGCCGTCGTGCCCGTAGCGGTCGTAGACCTGGCGGCGCTCGGGATCCGACAGGATCTCGTAGGCCTCGGCGGCCTCCTTGAACTTCTCCTCGGCCTGCGGGTCGTGGATGTTGACGTCGGGGTGCAGCTCGCGCGCGAGCTTGCGAAACGCCTTCTTGACCTCGGTCTCGTCGGCGCTGCGGCCGACGCCGAGGACCTCGTAGCAGTCGCGCTTCGTCACGCGTCGTACACGTCTTGGACGAACCGGGAGAGCTGGGAGGCGGCCTCGCGCACGACGCCGATCGTCATGGCGTAGTCCATCGCGACCGGGCCGATGAGCGAGACGGTGCCCAGCGGGCGCAGCGGCAGGCCGTAGCCGGCGGCGACCATCGCCAGCGACCGCAGGGCGGGCGCCTTGTTCTCGGCGCCGATGCGCACGACGACGTCGCGCTCGTCGAGGGCCATGCGCAGCATCTCCAGCAGGGTGACACGCCCCTCGAGCATCTGCATGAGCGCGTTGATCTGCGCGACGTCCTGGAAGTGGTACTCCGACAGCAGCCGGGCGGCGCCGTCGACGTAGAGGGAGTCCTCGGCGGTCGCGGCGAGGTTCGTGAACGCCGGCATGAGCCGGTCGAGGAAGCTGCGCTCGGTCTGCGAGAGCCCGGGGTCGGCGAGTCGTGCGTGGAGCTTGCGCGCGCCGAGGCCGACGCCGCAGAGCTGCTCGTTGAGGAACTCGACCGACCATGCGACGAGGCCGCTGTCGACGGGGCTGTCGAACGTGAGGATGCGCTTGGAGACGCCTCCGCTGGAGGTGATGATCACGACCATCACGATCTGCGGCTGCAGCAGCAGGACCTCGACGTGGCGGATCGTGGCGGTGTCCAACGGCGGGGCGGAGACGACCGCGAGCAGGTTCGTGATCTGCGACAGGGTCTCGGTCGTCGCGCGCATCGCCGCGTCGACCTCGCGGCGGGTCAGCGCGAGCTCGAGCGTCGCGGTCGAGCGGGTCGCCGGCAGCAGACGGTCGACGAAGTAGCGATAGCCCGAGTCGGTCGGCACGCGCCCGGCGGACGTGTGGGGATGGGCGAGCAGGCCGAGCTCCTCGAGCTGCGCGAGCTCGTGGCGGATCGTCGAGGGGCCGGCCTCGAGCTCCGGGTACGCCGCGAGCGTGCGCGAGCCGACGGGCTGCAGCGTCGCCTGATGGGTCAGGACGACCTTGCGCAGGATCACCTCTTGGCGCGGCGTGAGCACAGGCCCGATTGTACGAGCGGGCCGCGGGCGGCCTCCGGAGCAGCTCGCGCCGGGCGGTTCGAGCACACTTCGCCGCGCGGCGCAACCCCCATTCGGTTGACGTCGCCGCGCTCGCGCCATATGTTCGGGGTCACGAGGAAGACGGGTCTGTATCTGTCGCTCGCGTGGCGATGTTCGGGAGCCAGTCCCCCCGAAGCGAGGATGCCAGTCACGGCCGCGTCGGGACGCGCGTGCGCCACGCACCATGCGGGCCATCAACACGAGGAGAGGCAAACGTATGACTGATTACGATCCGAGGACCGATACGGGGATTCCGACGGAGCCGGTGGGGTCGCTTCCGCGGCCGGCGACGTTGCAGGCTGCGTATGCGGCGTATGACGCGGGGGAGATCCAGAAGGAGGATCTCGAAAAGGAGCAGGAGGCGGCGGTCAAGGATTCGATCGAGCGGTACGAGGCGACGGGTTCGCCGATCATCTCCGACGGTGAGCAGCGTTGGTCGTCGTTTGCGACCTATCCGATCACCGACACGCTGGCGGGGACGGGTCTGGCGCCGAACCTCGGGCCGGGCGGTCAGTTCTTTGCGATCTTCGCCGACGGTCACGGCCGCCAGCTGCCCAAGCTCACGGGCGGCCCGCTGAAGTACAACCATTACGCGGCCGATTCGCTGGCCAAGTCGCTGCCGTATGCGACCAAGCCGATGAAGCAGGCGGTCATCGCGCCGTCGATGCTCGCGCTGCTGTACCCGCTCAAGGATCCGGTCGCGGGCTACACGCGCGAGGAGTTCGAGGAGGACATCGTCCAGGAGTGCGTGACCGACATCCGCAAGGCCTTCGAGGTCGGTGCGGCGCGCGTGTCGATCGATTTCACCGAGGGTCGCCTGGCGACGCGTGAGGATCCGCGCAACCCGTGGACGGGCGCGGGGCTTTTGCCGCACTTCATCGAGCTCAACAACCGGGTGCTGGCGAACTTCTCTGACGAGGAGCGCAGGAAGATCGGCGTGCATACCTGTCCGGGCGGCGATCGCGATTCGGTGCATTCGGCCGACGTGCCCTACAACAACCTGTTGCCGGAGATGTTCAAGATCAACGCCGGCTACTTCCTCATCCAGTTGGCGTCTGAGCGCGACAAGGACTCCGTGTATGAGTCGATCGGCCAGCACAGCCGCGAGGACCAGATGTGCTACATCGGCGTCACGGTGACGCAGTCGCCGCGTCCGGAGAGCGCGCAGGAGATCTGCGACGCGATCGTGCGCGCGGCGGACTTCATTCCCAAGGAGCGCCTGGGCACGACCGACGACTGCGGCTTCTCGCCGTTCTCGATCGACGAGAAGCCCAACCACGGCTCGCCGGACTACGCCCGCGAGATCGCGTTCCAGAAGATCGCCAACCGGGTCGAGGGCACCCGCATGGCCGCCGAGAAGCTCGGCGTGGGCTAGGCCCCACGCTCACCGCAGTCCCGACGTACCGAACGGCCCGCCACCAGGCGGGCCGTTTGCGTGTGTGCCTGCGCAGACACGGCACCGACGCGCGTGGAGCCGTGACATGCCGGGCGCGACGATGGCGTCGTGTCCGTCCAGCGGCGAGAAAGTGAGCCTCAGGCTCACAAACTCGCCACACGACCGGACGACGTGGCGGTCGCTCGGGTCGCCGGCGAGCAGCACGGGGTGATCGCCACGCGGCAGCTGCGCGCGTGCGGGATGAGCGCGCAGGCGATCCGCGTCCGCGTGGACCGGGGCGGCCTCCATCCCGTCTTCCGCGGCCTCTACGCCGTCGGGCACGCGGCGCTGACGCGGACGGCGCGGTTCACGGCCGCCGTGCTCGTGTGCGGCCACGAGGCGGTTCTGGCCGCGTACGCGGCGGCGGCGCACCTCGGGCTGCTGCGCTGGGAGGAGCGGGACATCGACGTGCTCGTCCCCCGGTCGGCCGGGCGCGGGGTCGCGGGCATCCGAGCGCGCCGCTCGCGCCTGGACCCAGAGGACGTCTGGGTTCGAGACGGCATCCGCGTCACGAGCCCGGCGCGGACGATCCTCGACGTGGCCGCGAGCATGGCGAGCAGGCCGCTGCGCCGCATGGTGCGACAGGCCCAGGCGGAGCAGCAGGTCAACGTCCGCCAACTGCTCGACGTCGTGCGCCGCTGCCCGCGCCACCGCGGCGCCGCCAGGCTGCGCGAGATCATCGCCGACGGCCCGACCCCCACTCGCAGCGAGCTGGAGGACCTCGCGCTCGACCTGCTCGACGGCGCCGGGATCCCACGACCGACGGTCAACGCGAGGCTCCGGCTCGACGGCCGCGTCGTCGTTCCCGATCTGCTCGTGGAGGATCGGCGGCTCGTCGTCGAGCTCGACGGGGGCCGCTGGCACGCCGACCCGTTGACGCGGCAGGACGACGCCGACAGGCAGGCCATCCTGGAGGCCCACGGGTATCTCGTGCTCCGGGTCACCTGGCGGCAGATCGTCGGCCGGCCGGAGCAGACCCTCGCCCGCGTCCGGTCGGCGCTGGGCGATCGATGAGATCGGCGAGCGAGTCCGCGTGGCGAGCGTGCGCCCGCGCGACACGCGTGGAGGGTGGGCGGCCGGCCGGCTCAGCCGAGCCGCAGCTCGGCCTCGGCGTTGCGGATGATCCGCTTGCCGCCCTGCTCGCAGCCGCATGCGAGCGTCGCGACGCCATCCTCGACGCGCTCGACGGCGCCCGTCACGCGCAGCTCCTGCTCGGGCAGGCCCATGCCGCGGAACTGCACGCTCAGTCGCTGCAGCGACTGCGGTCCGCCGCCGGCCTCGGTCAGCGCCCGCGCGACCTGCGCCATCGTGTACAGGCCGTGGAGGATGCGACCCGGCAGGCCGACCTCCCTGGCGAAGTCCTCGTCGATGTGGATCGGGTTGAAGTCCCCGGACGCGCCCGCGTAGCGGACCGTCAGGTAGCGGTCCGGCGTGACCGCGAGCGGTGCGATCTCATCTCCGGGCTGCATCACGACCCTCGCACGATGTTCGACCAGACGCCCGTGCAGACGGTCTCGCCGCGCTGGTTGACCGACTCCGAGCCGAACGTGTAGAAGCCGTTGCCCGCCCGCTCGGAGATGTCGGCGACGCTGATCGTCGTCGTGATCTCGTCGCCGGCGACGACGAGCGGCCCCCACGTGAACTCCTGCCCGGCGTGGACCATGCGCGAGAAGTCGATCGCGAGCTCGGGGTCGAACAGCGCCGGAAGGACCGCCGGGAAGCAGTAGACGACGACGAACATCGGCGGCGCCACGACGTCGTCGTGGCCGGCGGCGCGGGCGGCGTCGACGTCGAGGTACAGCGCGTCGGTCTCGCCGACCGCGCGGGCGTACTCGCGCACCTTCTCGCGGCCGACCGCGTAGGCGACGGGCGGGTAGGCCTTGCCGATGACGTCGGTGTTGACGGTCACGAGCGCGGAGTTCTAGCAGGCGGCTGCGTCCGGCCCGCGGGCGCGCGGCGACGCGCGCCCGCGGCGGGCCTGTCCGGGTGCCCGGTGCCCGGCGCGCGGCGCCGGCCCGGCGCCGCGGCAGGGTGGCGGCCACCTCCCGCGGCCGGGTGCCCGGCGCGCGGCGCCGGCCCGGCGCCGCGGCCTCAGCCCCGCGCGCGCTTGGCGTCGTAGAGGATCTCCAGGAAGCGCTCCGGGTCGGACTCGTCGGCGCCCCCGACGCGCGGGCGCAGGGCGCGGTCGAGCTGCGCCGCCAGGCGCGCGCGGGCGTCGAGCCCGAGCCCATGGCGGCGCTCGAGGAACGTCCGGACCGTCGCGAGGTCGTCCGCCGGCACGGCGCTGACGTCCCAGCTCGCGCCGGCCCGGGCGGCGCCGGCGTCCGCGGCGTCCGCGCCGGGCGGCGCCGCGGCGTGGCCGGGCCGGTCGACCGCGCGCCGGTCGCGGATGACGACCGTGTCGGCCGCGAGGTCGCCGAGGCGCTGGTTGCGAGGCGTGAGCAGGATCGACACGATCGTCGGCAGGTAGCTCAGCGGCAGGCCGTCGACGAGCCGCAGCACGTTGCGGATCATGCTCGCGCCGAGGTCGACCCGCCCCCCGCCGGAGCGCACGACGCGCAGCCCGGTCATGCGCTTGCCCGGCGTGCGGCCGCCTGCGAGCGTCTCGAAGCCGACGTCGTAGAGCAGCATCGCCAGGCCGGCCGCGGGCAGCAGCACGAGCGCGCCGTCGAGCCCGAGCGCGCTGAGCAGGGCGACGAGCAGGAACACGACGAGCAGGCCCTTGAGGGCGAGGTCGGCGGCGCCGGCGATCGCCCGGGAGCCGAGGCCGGCGAGCGTCAGCTCGAGGCTCACGCCCTCCGGCGTCGGGATCGTGATGCGATCCTCGTACCGCACGAGATGAAGGTAGAGCGTTTCATGAGCGAGCGAGACGCCGACTGGCGAGAGCTCGACGCGCTGCTGCGCGCCCGCCGGCGCCGCCGGCGGGAGGCCGGGGCCGTCCTGCGCCTGGGCGCCCTGTACCGCGGCGCGGCGGCCGACCTCGCGCTCGCGCGCCGCCTCCATCCGGGCGATCCGGTCGTCGCCCGGCTGGAGTCGCTCGTCGCCCGCGCGCGCCAGTCGGTCTACGCCGCCCAGCCGCGGCTCGGCTCCGCGCGCGCGTTCTTCGGCCGCACGTACTGGGTGCGCGTCCGCGAGCGCCCGTCGGTGCTCGCGCTCGCGACCGCGCTGCTGCTCGTTCCCGCGGCGCTCGCGGCGGCCTGGGCGCTCGGCGACACGGGAGCGGCCGTCGGCCTCGTGCCCGGGCAGTTCCGCGGCGCCGTCGAGCCCGTCGGCGACACCGGCATGACGGGCGCCGAGACCGCCGCCTTCTCGAGCGCCGTCATGGCGAACAACATCCAGGTCACGTTCCTCGCCTTCGCCGCGGGCATCCTCTTCGGCCTCGGCACGGCGCTCGTGCTCGCCTACAACGGCGCGGTGCTCGGAGCCGTCGCGGGCGGGGCGATCGCCAACGGCAACGGCGCGAGCTTCGCCGAGTTCGTGACCGCCCACGGGATCATCGAGCTGTCCTGCATCGCCGTCACGGCCGCGGCCGGCATGCGGGTCGGCTGGGCGATCGTCGCCCCCGGCCCGCGAACGCGGTCGGGCGCGCTCGCCGAGGAGGCGCGCGCGTCGATCGCGGTCGTGCTCGGCACGCTGCCGTGGGTGGTCCTCGCCGCGATCATCGAGGGATTCGTCACGCGCTCGGGCTTCGGGCTCGTCCCGGGGATCGTCCTCGGCGCGGGCGTCGGCGCGGTCTTCTGGGGGCTCGTGCTCGTCCGCGGGCGGCCGCCGGCCCGCGCGCGGGTCACAGCCGGGCGCGCGCCTTCGCGCTGAGGTAGGCGTCGACGCACGCGCGCCCGAGCTGCCCCGGAGCGGTCTCGAGCACGCGGGCGCCGGCGCTCCGCACGCGGGCCGCGACGCGCTCGCGGGCGGCGAGCACGTCGAGGGCGGCAGCCGAGCGGTACACGTCGAGCTCGTCGGCGGGACGGGCGCGCAGCAGGGCGTCGAGGTCGGGGTCGGCGACCCCCGCCACGATGACCTCGTGGCGGCGCGCGAGCACGGGGACCGCGCGCACGAGCGAGCGGGCGGCGACCTCCTCGACGAGGTCGGTGAAGACGACGACGAGCGCCCGCTTGCCGCCGGCGACGGCGCGGAAGGCCAGCTCGTAGTCGGAGTCCACCTCCGCGGGCTGCAGGTCGTAGACGGCGCGCACGAGCGCCTCTCCCCCGCGCCTGCGCGGCGCGAGCCGGCGCAGGACCACGGCGTCGAACGCGATCGTGCCGCAGCGGTCGCCGAGCACGTCGGCGACGAGGCCGACCGCCGTCGCGGCATCCACGGCGGCGTCCAGGCGGGTCGCGCCGCCGCTCAGCGGCGCCGCCATGAGCCGCCCGCAGTCCAGCACGCAGACGACGTCGCGATCCTGCTCGACGCGGTACTGGTTGCTCATCGGCCGCCCGAGCCGGGCGGTCGCCGGCCAGTTGACCTGACGGATGTCGTCGTCGGGCAGGTAGTCGCGGATCGACTCGAACTCCGTCCCGAGCCCGAGCGGGCCGCGCGTGCGCCGGCCGCTCTCGCCGAAGCGCCCGGTGCGGACCGCGAGCGCGATCCGGCGCGCCGCCGGGAGGTCGGGAAGGACGAGCAGCTCGTGCTCCCCGCCGGCCTCGTGGTCGAACGTCGCAAGGCCGAGCGGGCCGGCGACGCGGACCGCCGCCGGCGGCAGCGTCCAGCGACCGCGGCGGCGCGCGACGAGTTGCGCGGCCAGCTCGCCGCGCGCCTCCGCGGGATCGAGCCCGACGTGCGCGGGCGCCGCCTGGCGGATGCGCACGCGGCGCCCTGCGGCGCCCGGCGCCTGCACGTCGAGCTGCGCCGCGACGCCGCGGGCGACGAGCTGCGGCGCCCGGCGCCGCGCCTGCGGCGGCCGGCGCGCCGCGCGGGCGTCGGCGAGCAGCGCGCCCGCGAGCGCCGCGACGAGCAGGCCGGCGACGAGCGGGCCCGTCGCGAGCGAGAGCAGCGCGATCGCGCCGAGCACGGCCGCCGAGCGCGGGGTCGGGCTCATCGGAGCGCCCGGGTCCCGGCGGTGGCGGCGGCGGGCGCGGCGCGGCGGACGGGCGAGGCGCGAGGGGCGGGCGCGGCGCGGCGGGCGGGCGAGGCGCGAGGGGCGGGCGCGGCGCGGCGGCCGGGCGCGGTGAGGCGGCCGGGCGAGGCGCGGCAGGCGGGCGCGGGCATCGCCGGCGCCGTCAGCGCGGCACCGGCACGGACTCGAGCGCCGTCCGCACCGCGTCGTCGGCGTCGTAGCGCTCGAGCTCGGCCTCGGGACGCAGGATCAGCCGGTGGCGCAGCACCGGCAGGGCGAGCCCGGCGACGTCGTCGGGCGTGACGAACCCGCGACCCGCGATCGCGGCCGCCGCCTTGGCCGCCGCGAGCAGGTGGACGGCCGCGCGCGGGCTCGCGCCGAGCTCGACGCTCGGCAGATCGCGCGTGGCGCGCACGATCTCGACGACGTAGCCCGCGACCGCGCCCGTGACGCCCACCGCGTCGACCTTCGCGCGCGCCGCGCGGACGTCGGCGGCGCTCGCGACGGCTCTGACGTCGTCGAGCGAGACCGGCCGCAGCCCCTCGCGCTCGAGGTCGAGCATGCGCCGCTCGTCCTCGGCGCTCGGATAGGTGACGTCGATCCTCATGAGGAAGCGGTCCAGCTGCGCCTCGGGGAGCGGGTAGGTGCCCTCGTACTCGATCGGGTTCTGCGTGGCGACGACGAGGAACGGGTCGGGCAGCGGGCGAGCTGGCGCCGTCGGCGGAGACCTGCCCCTCCTGCATCGCCTCCAGCAGCGCGGCCTGCGTCTTCGGCGGCGTGCGGTTGATCTCGTCGGCGAGCAGCACGTTGGTGAAGACGGGCCCGGGCCGGAAGACGGGCTCGCCGCCGCGCAGCGTGCTCGTGCCGGTCAGGTCGGAGGGCAGCATGTCGGGCGTGAACTGCACCCGGCGGAAGTCGAGGTCCAGCGCGCGCGCCAGCGCGCTCGCCAGCAGCGTCTTCGCGACGCCCGGAGGCCCTTCGAGCAGGACGTGCCCGCCGACCGCGAGGCCGACGACGAGCCCGTGAACGGCCTCGTCCTGGCCGATCACGACGTTGCCGACCTGGCCCGTCACGAGATCGTGCAGCTGCTTCATCGCCATCCTCTCGCCAGCGCGCGTCCGAGCGCGAGTGCATCGCCGGTGCCGCGCTCGCCCGTCAGCGCGCGCGCCTCATCCTCCCCGAAGCCGAGGCGCAGCGCGGCGTCGCGCAGCGTCGCGTCCGAGGCGCCGGCCGGAAGGCCCGCGCGGCGGATGACCCGATCGCGCGCGGCGGCTCGCACCGGCGCCAGCGCGACCTCGGGATCGCGCGCGCGGCGCAGCCCCAGCGCGAGCGCCTCGACGTGCTCGCGGCGGGCCGGCGCGGGCTCGTCGGCGCGGCTTGCCGGCGGGCCCAGCCGCCGCGCCCGCGAGACGAGCCACAGCAGCGCCGCGAGCACCGCCCCGCCGAGCGCGATGCGCCACCTGCCCGGCAGCGCCGCCAGGCCGGTCTGCGGCCCGAAGCCGTGGACGGACTCCGCGAAGGCCACCGCGCGCCGCGACGGACCGGCGAGCGCGAGGCCGAGCGCGGCGTTGTCGGCGCGCGCGAGCAGGCGGTTCTGCAGCGGCGCCGCGTCGGCCAGCAGCAGCGCGCGGCCCCGTCCGGAGCGCACGACGGCCAGCAGCGCCGGCGTCGTGCCGAGCGCGGGCAGCGCGGCCTCGAGGGGCTCGAAGCCCCCGGCGCCCGCGCTCACGACGCGGCGCACCGCGCTCGTCTCGGGAACCGGGGCCGACGGGCGCACGACGCTCGCCGCGCCCGCTCGCCAGCGCGGCGCCCCGGGCACGACGCCGCGCCCGGCGTGCGGGCCGCCGGCGACGAGCCGCCCACCGGCGCGGACGAAGCGCCCGAGCGCCGCGCGCTCGGCCGGGCCGAGGGCCGGCGCGTCGAGCACGACGAGCGTGCTCCGGGCCTCCAGCCGCGCCTCGGCGAGCGGCGCGCGCAGGTAGCGCACCGGATGCCCGGCGCGGCGCAGCAGCTCGGCGTAGGCGGCCGCGCCGCGCGGCTGCGTGGCGTACGCCGAGCCCGGCGCCCCGCTCGGCTCGGGCCGCAGGCCAGAGACGAGGGCGGCGAGGGCGTTGAGGGCGACGAACGCCGCGACGATGCCGGCGGCGACGCGCGCGCCGGGGCTGCGCGGCGCGCCCGCGGCCCGTCGCCGTCTCATCGCGCCGTCGCCTCGTCGGCGATGAGCGCGCGCGGCGGCAGCGTCGGCGCGCCCGCGTGCCATCGCCGTCTCATCGCGCGCTCGCCTCCTCGGCGACGAGCGGCCAGCCGTCGCGCGCGCTGCGCAGGTCGTCGGGGTCCGCGGGACGGCCCCCGTAGGCGACGGCCTCGAACCCCCGCACGAGCTCGGCGAGCGTCGGCGACGGGACGGCGCGCAGCAGCTCGCGGTTCGTCAGCGCCGGGCGCAGCTCGATGAGCGACCGGCTGTCGAGCTCCACGAGGCCCGCGCGGAAGCGCAGCCGCAGCGCCTCGTCGAGCTCCCCGTCGCGCTCGGCGCGCTCGGCCTCGCGGCGCAGGCGCGCCGCGCTCGCCGCCTCCTCGCCCGGCCCGGCCGCGAGCGCGGAGTGCGCCGCCCCGGCGCGCCGCGGACCGGCGCGGCCGGCGAGCAGGGCCGCCAGCCCGAGCAGCCCGGTGGCCAGCAGCGCCCAGGCCACGGGCCGCCCGCCGGGCACGAGCCCGGCGATCCACGAGAACGCCCCCTCGAGCGGTCTCCCGAGCGAGCGCAGCGCCTCGCCGACGCGCTCGCGCACGCTGCGCAGCGGCGCGGGCACGGAGGTCCCGCGGAAGCGGCGCTGCGCGAGCACGTCGCGGGCCTCCTCGCCGGCATCGGCCTGCGCGAGCCGCCGGCGGTCGCGCGGTCCCGCCTGCGCGAGCGCGCGCAGCCGCCGCCGCACGTCGCCCTCGCGCCCGCGCAGCGCCGTCGCGAGGTCCGCCGGGCGCCCGTCGACGGCGTCGATCGCGCGCAGCCGCTCGAGCGCGGCCGGGTCGCGCTGCGCGGCGACCGCGAGCGCGCGCACCTCGGCGGCGGTCGCATCGGCGCCCCGGGCGATCGCGGGCCAGCTCGCGCACGCCAGCGCAGCGGCCAGCACGGCGGCGCAGCGCCTCACTCGTGCGGCACCCCGGGAAGTCGCGGCGGATCGTCCCGCGGCGGCTCGCCCGTCGGGTCGTCGTCCGCCCGGGCGGGCTCGCCGGTTCCCTCGCCCGGCGGCCTCCAACCGGGCGGCGGCGGCCAGAACGGCGCGCCCGTCCGGTCGATCGGCTCGGCGGACGGCAGCACGGGCGACGGCGCGGCGGCGTCGGGCGCGGGCGCCTGCCCGCCGATCTCGCGTGCGAGCAGCTCGAGGTCGAAGCCCTCCTTGCGCACGCGCAGGTCGAAGTACACGACGGTCAGCAGCGCGGCCTGGAACGGGGTGCTGACCGAGAGGCCGACGATGCCGGCGATCGCGCTCAGCACGAGGACGAGGACGTCGTTGTCGGCGCCGACGAAGATCCCGATGAGGAACGCGCCCTGCACGACGGTCGAGACGATGCCGGCGAGCACGAAGCCCACGACGATGACGCCGAACGTCCGCCACCAGCGGCCCCTGACGAGCGCGAACGAGCGCGCCAGCGCGCTGCGTCCCCGCACCCCCTCGACGAGCAGCGCCGGCATCGCGAGCGCCCAGGCGATGTAGAGCCAGATCCCGGGCACGAGGAAGGCCAGCATCCCGGCGACGACGCCGAGGCCGTACAGCAGCGCGATGAGCGCCAGCGAGGGCGCGTGGCGCAGCGCGTAGGCCAGCGACGCGCGCCAGTCGGTCGGCTCCCCGAGATAGGCCTGCGCGATCGCGCGAAAGCAGGCGGCCGTGGCCAGCAGCACGGCGCAGACCTGCAGCACGGACGAGATCGCGATCCCGCCGAGGTACTGGTTGAGCTCCTCGAGCGTCTGCGCCGGCGTCGTCGCCCTGCTGCCGCCGGTGTTCAGCGACGAGACGGTGTAGTCGGCGTTGACGGCCGTGCCGATGATCTGCACGGGCACGACGACGACGAGGACCGCCTTCAGCAGCGTGCGCCAGTGCGCCAGGCAGATCTTGATCGAGACGTCGAGGATCTCCCCCAGCGCCAGCGGCCGCAGGCCGGGGCCCTTCCCCTCGGACGTCGGGAGCACCGCGTCAGCCGACGGGGTAGCTGCTGGTCGGCACGACGACGCTGCCGGCGAGCTTGTCGTGCCAGGTCTGCTTCTCCTTGTCCCACAGCATCCAGAAGTAGCCCAGCAGCAGGACGATCGCCGACACGAAGCGGCCGATGTAGCGGATGAACGCGCGCCCCTGTCCGATCGATCCGCCGCGGGCGAGGTCGATCACGCGGATGCCGAGCGCCATCTTGCCGAGCGTCTGGCCCTTCGCGCCGCCCTCGAGGATCGTGAAGTAGGCGATGCCGGCGAGCAGGCTGACGATGCTCTGCAGCGTCGGGTCGATGACCGCGAACGGGATCGACACGGCGACGATGACGAGGACGTCGATGAGGTACGCCCCAGGCGCGCACCGAACCCGGCCCGCGGCCCGGACGGTCCCTGCGGGCCACCCGCCTCGCTGCCGAACGGGTCAGGCTGTGGCTGCGTCGTCATTGCGTCCCTCCGCGTCGTCGGTGTCTCCGCGCGCTGCAACGTATCGGTTCGGCGCGGCGGCGACAGGACGGCGTCAGGGTCCTCGCCGGCGGACCTTCCAGACCTCCTCGGTGGGCCAGCGCCGGGCCCATCGAAGCGAGGCGTACGGGTAGCGCGTCGTCGCGCCCTCAGGCGGGCGGACCTCGACGAGCCCCTCGATCTCGAAGCCGCTGGAGCGCAGCAGGGCGACGAGCTCGCCGTGCGGCAGGTGGAACTCGACCGAGTCGTCGTCGCTCCACTCGAAGCGGTGCATGCCGAAGTACGGGCGCAGCAGGCGCTCGCCCGCCGGCGAGTCCTCGTCGTCGGGAAGGCAGAGCATGTGCAGCGGCGCGTTGACGAGGAACGACAGCCGGCCGCCGGGCCGCAGCAGGCGCGCCGCCTCGGGGATCCAGCGGTGCGGATCGCACCAGATGCTGGCGCCGTACTCGGAGATCGCGAAGTCGAAGCTCGCGTCGTCGCAGGGCACCTGCTCGGCGTTGCCGTGCAGCAGCGGGAACTCGAGGCCGTGCTCCTCCTGGAGGCTGCGCGCCGTGTCGAGCTGGGCCTGCGAGTTGTCGATGCCGACGGGGCGCGCGCCCCGCCGCGCCATCCAGGCGCTGACGTACGCCGTGCCGCAGCCGAGCTCGATCGCGTCGCAGCCCGCGAGGTCGCCGGGCAGCATGCCCACCTGCGCCTCGGGCACGCCCCAGACGCCCCAGGTCGGCTCCGCCGCGGCCCACTGCTCGCGGCCGGGCTCCGCGTACCGGCCCGCCGACTCGTCCCAGTGCGCGCGGTTGCGGCGAACGTGGTCCGGAAGCTCGCTCACGCGGTCAGCGCCTGCGCGGGTCGCGCAGCACGAGCTCGACGTTGCGGTCCTGCGGGCGCCCCTCGGCCTTGGCCCCGACGCCGACCTGCGGGTCGTTGAACGACAGCTCGCGCCCGATCGCGGCGAGCATCTCGGGCCCGAACCCCGCGGCCCGCGTCCCGGACCGCGGCGTCACGAGCGTCGCGCCGTGGTCGATGAGCGTGCCGAAGATCGACAGCGTCCGGTCGCGGTTGTCCATGACCTCGAGCAGGCGCGACTGGATCGGCCAGTCGATCTCCGACGCCGTCTCGATGCCCCAGAAGCCGCCTCCGCCGCGGCGCTCGAAGGCGGTGACGCGGTTCTCGTGCGTGTGGCCGGCGACGAAGGCGATGACCTGGCGGTTGGCGAGCAGCAGCTCGCGCAGGTCCTCGCCGAGATGCAGCGGCTCGGAGCTGCGCGGGTCCAGGTCGCAGCCGGGCCCGGTGATCGCGCGCAGCGCGCAGTCGCCGGCCTGCTCGTCGGGGGCCTTGTTCTTGAGGCTGCCGATCGGGTGGTGGCCGAAGACGATGACGAGCTCGTTGCGGTCGCGGGCGGCCTCGAGCTCGCGCTCCAGCCAGCGGAACTGTGGATCGTCGATGTTGCCGTTGGAGTTGATGCGGTCGCCCTCGGCGACGGTGTTCAGGGCGATCATCCGCAGGCCACGGCGCGGCGTGAAGGCGTAGTAGGCGGCCTGGCCGCGCGACGCGGCGAGCTCGCCGTCGTCGACGAGCTTGAAGCCGTGCGCGTCGGCCTGGCGCCCCGTCGCGTGCAGGGCCTTGTACGTCGGGCGGTCGGCGAAGCCGCGCTCGGGGTCGGGCGGCACGACGATCGTCCGCCCCGGCGTCGTGAGCGCCGCCTGCAGCCCGGACACGCCGGCGGCGGCGAGCGGCTTGACGCAGCCGCGGGCGACGTCGTCGATCGCCTGGAGCGCGTGCAGGTTGCCCTGCACCGTCCCGTCGTGGTTGCCGAACGAGACGTAGCTGCGCCGCCTGAGGCCGGCCGCCTCGAAGGGGACCTGCGCGCGATCCATGAGGCCCGGATAGCGCGGGAACGCGGCGAACGGACCCGACGGGCGATCGGGGTCGTAGAAGCGGCCGGACTCCAGGACGTCGTCGTCGTCCTGCACCCCGGTGTAGCGCGCGGCCTCGCCGGCGGGCGCGGCGATCCGGCCGCAGGTCAGCCCCTCGACGCCGGAGTTCGGGTTCAGGCGGCCGCCCTCGAGCAGCGCGACGACCCACTTCGTCTCGTTGATCTGCTGGTTGTCGGCCGAGTCGCCGGTCGTGATGACGAGCTTCATCCGCGCGAACTTCCGGCGCCGGTTGCGGATCGGGCTGCGGTCGAAGCGGTTGACCGCGCGCACGACCTGGTCGACGGTGAACGGCTCGAGCGCCTCCTGCGGCCGCCAGGCGGAGGTGAAGTCGCTGTTGCCGATGTCGAGCCCCTCGGCGCGGGCCGGCGACTCCTCGTCGGCGAGCTGGAAGTCCGAGAGCTGGGCGAAGTACAGCAGGGAGCGCCGGCGGACGTGGCGGCCCCGCTTGGGCCTCGTCCCGAGGTCGTCGCGGATGACGCGCTTCCAGCCGGTCAGCAGCTCGAGCTTGGAGTAGGGCGCCCTCGCGTCTCCGCCGATCGTCGTGTAGGAGGTCGTCGTCTTCTCCAGCGAGCGGCCGTCGGCGGGAACGGCCGCCGCGAACAGGACCGCCGCGGCGGCGGTCGCGAGGGGAATCGTGCGCACCAGCGCAACGCTAGCCCTCCCCGGACCGCCGTGCGGCGATTGCGGCGATCGGCTGGGGTGGTGCCCGGCTCAGGCGCCGGCGCCGGTGCCGTCGCCGTCGCCCGTGCTCTTCTTGGTCGCGGGAGGCCCGCGACGGCGCACCGCCCCGCCGTACGCGCTCAGGAACTCGAGATGCAGCGCGCTGTGCAGCGCGATCGTCCCCGCCGCCTGGTCGAGCCCCCGGCGGCCCTTGGCGGTCAGCGAGTACATCCGGCGGCGCGGGCCGGCCGTCGCCTCGACCCAGCGCGAGCTGACCCAGCCGTCGCGCTCGAGCGAGCGCAGCAGCCGGTAGATCGCCGAGCTGTCGGCGCCGACGAAGCGCTCCTGCAGCGACCGCGTCAGGTCGTAGCCGTGCGACGGCGCTCGATCGAGCAGCAGCAGCAGCCATCCGAGCAGCAGATCCCGCTGCGGGCGCAGCTGAAGCGCGGAGGGCTGCACGGACGGGAGCATGGTGTGGCTGGGTGCCCATCCGGCGAAGGTGCGCGCGGCGCGCGGCGTCTGCGCCGCGCGCCACCGCAACCTCCCCCGTAAGCCGCCTGGCCTGGGCGCCAGCGCCGTTTTTCAGGAAGACGCAGGTGTACGTATATGTCATGGACATCTACTGCGTCAAGTCCGACGCCGAAAGACGGGGCGGCGGGCGGGCGGGCGGGCGGGCGATCGAAGGGCAGCGGCGCCCTGACGCGGCTAGGCTCGCGCTCCGTGCCGGACGCCCAGCGACTGCCGATCAGGCGCAATTCCGCGCTGCTCGCCGGATCGCTGGCGATGAACTCGGCGATGCTCCAGCTGTCGGCGGCCGTCGCCTCGCTGACGCTCGCCGGCGTGCTCGGGGCCGAGGGCCTGCTCGGGCTCGGGCCCGCGATCGTGCTCGGCGCGGGCGCGCTCGCCGCGCTGCCCGCCGGGCTGCTCATGGACCGCGTCGGCCGCGTCCCGGTGCTCGCGGGCGGCTTCGCCGCCGGCCTCTGCGGGTGCCTGCTGGCGGCGCTCGGCAGCACGAGCGGCTCGGCGCCCGTCGTCCTGGCCGGGCTCGCGCTCGTGGGCACGGCGGGCGCGACGGGACTGCTGGCACGGACCGCCGCGGCGGACATGCACCCGCCCGAGCGTCGCGCGCGCGGCATCGCGCTCGTCCTCTTCGGGTCGGTCTTCGGCGCGATCCTGGGTCCGGCCGTCTTCGGCCCGGTGCTCTCCGGGCGCGACCTGGAGGGGGACGCGCTCGGCGCGTTGTGGCTGGCCGCGGCCGGCTTCATGGCCGTCGGCATGGTCCTCGTCCTCGCGGTGCGCCCCGACCCGCAGCGGATCGCCGCGCTGCTGGCGCATGGCGACGAGCCCGCGGACCGCGCACCCGCCGCGCCGCTGCGCGTGATCCTGCGGCGCCCGCGGGTCGTGCCGTCGCTCGTCGCGGCACAGGCGAGCTTCGCGGTCATGGTCGCCGTCATGACGCTGACCGGAGCGATCGTCGTCGACCACCACCATCACGCCGCGAGCAGCGTCTTCGTCATCATCGGCGCGCACACGATCGGCATGTTCGGCCTCATCATCGTCGTCGGCGACATCGTCGACCGGATCGGCCGCACGCCGTCGCTCGCCGGCGGGCTGCTGCTCATGGCGGCCTCCGTCATCAGCCTGCTGTGGGTCGCCAGCGTGCCCGCCACCGCCGCCGCGCTCTTCGCGCTCGGCGTCGGCTGGAACTTCTCCTTCGTGGCGGCGACCGCCTCGCTGGCGGACGCCGCCGGCGCGCAACGAGCGCGGCCGGCTGCTGGGCTTCAACGACCTGCTCGCCGGGCTCGTCGGCGCCGGCCTGGCGCTGCTCGGCGGGGTGGCGCTGACCGTGCTCGGCGTCGCGGCGCTGGCGATCGGCGGCTGCGCGCTCGTCCTCGCGCCGGCGCTGTGGATCCTGCGCAGCGACGCGGCGCGCGCGCCGGCCTGACCGGCTGCCGATGAAGGCCGGCCGGCGGGCGCCGAGGCCGGCGCCGTCGGCGGGCGTCGTCCGCGCGCGCCGACCGGCGGGGATCGCGGCCGCGAGCCGGCTAGCCGTCGCCGAGCTCGAGCACCGCGAGGAACGCCTCCTGCGGCACCTCGATGCGACCGACCTTCTTCATGCGCTTCTTGCCCTCCTTCTGCTTCTCGAGCAGCTTGCGCTTGCGCGAGATGTCGCCGCCGTAGCAGCCGGCGATGACGTCCTTGCGGTAGGCCTTGACGGTCTCGCGCGCGACGATGGCGGCGCCGATCGCGGCCTGGATCGGGACGTCGTACTGCTGGCGCGGGATCTTGGCCTTGAGCTTCTCGGTCAGCGAGCGGCCGACCTCGTAGGCCTTGTCGCGGTGCACGACCATCGACAGCGCGTCGACCTGCTCGCCGCCGAGCAGGAGGTCGAGCTTGACCATGTTGGAGGCCTGCATGCCCTTCAGCTCGTAGTCCAGCGAGGCGTAGCCGCGCGTGCGCGACTTCAGCGCGTCGAAGAAGTCGATGACGATCTCCGCCAGCGGCAGGTCGTAGTGCAGCTGGACACGCTCGGCGGACAGGTAGTGCATGCCCTTGTGCGTGCCGCGGCGCTCCTGGCAGAGCTCCATGATCGGCCCGATGTACTCCTTCGGCGTGAGGATCGACGCCTCGATCATCGGCTCGCGGATCTCGGCGATGCGACCGGGATCGGGGAAGTCCGACGGGATGTGGACCTCGGTCTCCTTGCCGTCGGTCAGCGTGACCTCGAAGCGGACCGAGGGCATCGTCGCCATGAGCTCGATGTCGTACTCGCGCTCGAGGCGCTCGCGCACGATGTCCATGTGCAGCAGGCCGAGGAAGCCGCAGCGAAAGCCGAAGCCGAGCGCCTCGGACACCTCGGGCTCCCAGGACAGCGCGGCATCGTTGAGCGTGAGCTTCTCCAGCGCGTCGCGCAGGTCGGGGTACTCGTCGGAGTCGATCGGAAACAGGCCGCAGAAGACGACCGGCTGCACGTCGCGGTAGCCCGGCAGCGGCTGCGAGGTCCGGGTTGCGCGACCAGCCGTCCTTCGTCGTCAGGGTGTCGCCGACGGCGAGCGCCGAGACCTCCTTGATCCCGGTGATGAGGAAGCCGACCTCGCCCGCGCTGAGCTGCTCGGTGCACGTGACCATCGCGGGCGTGAAGAAGCCGATGTCGTCGATGTCGGCGACCGTGTCGCCGGCCATCGAGCGGATGACGTCGCCCTTGCGCAGGACGCCGTCGACGACGCGGATGTAGGCGATGACGCCGCGGTACTGGTCGAACTCGGAGTCGAAGATGAGCGCTCGCGGCGGAGCGTCCGGATCGCCGGAGGGCGGCGGCACGAGCTCGACGAGCTGCTCGAGGACGTCGATCACGCCGTCGCCGGTCTTGCCCGAGATCCGCAGGATGTCGTCGGCCGGCTCGCCGAGCAGGTCCGCGACCTCCTCGGCGACGCGCTCGGGCTCGGCGCCGGGCAGATCGAGCTTGTTGAGCACCGGGATGAGCTCGAGGCCGTTCTCGACGGCGAGGTACGTGTTGGCCACCGTCTGCGCCTCGACGCCCTGCGAGGCGTCGACGACGAGCAGCGCGCCCTCGCAGGCGGCGAGCGAGCGGCTGACCTCGTAGGTGAAGTCGACGTGGCCGGGCGTGTCGATGAGGTGCAGCTGGTAGGTCTCGCCGTCGCGCGCCTCGTAGAGCACGCGCACGGCCTGGGCCTTGATCGTGATCCCGCGCTCGCGCTCGAGGTCCATCGAGTCGAGGACCTGCGCGCGCATCGCGCGCGGGTCGACCGTCTTCGTCATCTCGAGGATGCGATCGGCGAGCGTCGACTTGCCGTGGTCGATGTGCGCGATGATCGAGAAGTTGCGGATGTGGGCCTGGTCTGCCACGGGCTACAGGGTAGGACGAATTCCCGCCCGTCCCGCTCGCGCACGCCCGCCCCAGGCCGTAGCCTGCGCAGCAGGCACGACGCGAACCGTCACGGAGGACACGATCCGCACACCCCTTGCCGCGGCGGTCGCCGCGGCGCTCATCACCGCAGGGACCGCGGCGGCGCCGGCCGCCGCATTCCGGCTCGGCGGCGCGGCATGGCCCGGCGGGACGATCTCCTACCACGACGCGACCGGCTACAAGGCCGACGTGCGCGCCGCGGTCCGCACGTGGAACGAGAGCGGCGCGCGGGTGCGCCTGCGCCCGGCGGCGCGCAGCCGCGCGCGCGTCCGGATCGTCTCCGGAGGGTTCGGCTGCAGCGGGGTGGCGCAGCTCGGCTACGCCCGCGGGCAGCGGGCGGTCGTGAGGCTCGGCCGCGGCTGCAACTACGCCTCGCTGCGCCCGGGGATCGTCGCCCACGAGCTCGGCCACATCCTCGGGCTCGCGCACGAGGACCGGCGCTGCGCGACGATGAACACGATCCTCCACATGGGCTGCGGCGGCATGGGGGTCTACGGCTCCTATCGCTGCCGGATCCTCGAGGCCGACGACGTGCGCGGAGCGGTCCGCCGCTACGGGGGGCGCGTGCGACCGCTGCGCGCCAACCCGATCTGCCCGGTCTTCAGCGCGCCGCAGGCGCCCGCGGTCGTGCTCGCCCACCGCGACCGGGCCGTGCAGGCGACGATCGCGACGACCGCGCCGCGACGGCTCGTCGACGATCCCGGCCCGCCGCTGCCGGCCACCGTGCACGTCTGGCGCTACGCGGGGACCTGCCCGGCGCGGGCCGGCGCGGGCCAGCCGTTCGCCTCCCTGCCGGCCGACTACCGCAGCGCGACGTACCCGTTGGACTGGAGTGCCCAGCCAGGAACGTGGTGCTACGCGTTCGCGGTCGAGGACATCCAGGGGCGTCGCAGCCCGCTCTCGACGGCGTCGATCGTCGTCGCGGCGCCCCCGTCCGCGCCGGACCCGTACCCGTACGCCGGACCCGGACCCGGACCCGGCGACGACCGGCGCCCGAGGTCAGGGCGGCCGGCGCGCGAGACCTGAGCCGCTCAGCGCTCGTCGGCGTCCTCGCGTGCCTGTCGCGCGCGCTGCTCGGCGTCCAGCCGCGCGGCGCGCGCGTCCTCGGCCTCCTGGTCGGCCCGGCGCGCCCGCTCGGCCGCCGCCGCCTCCTCGTCGCCGCGCCGGAGGGCCTCCGCCTCGAGCGCCTCGGCCTTGGCCTGCGCCTCGGCGAGCGCCTTGAGCCGCTCCTCGCGGGCGCCCCAGCCCTCGAGGTCGGCGGGCTCGAGGCCGCGCAGTCGGTCGTCCGCGGCGGCGAGCGCGGCCAGCTCGTCGGCGCCGACGCCGCCCGAGTCGGTCGCGACGATCTGCTCGGCGGAGACGGCGACGGCGAGGCAGTCGCGCGTGACCGTCGCGCCGCTCAGCGTGACCGCGTGGTGCTTTCTGCCCGCCATGCCGCTGCGGATGCCGGCCACGAGCGGCTCGTCGCCGTGGAAGTAGACGTCCTCGAGCTTGCCGAGCTTCTCTCCGGCGCTGTCGACGACGTCGACCCCGATCCAGGTCTGCAGTTCTCGCGCCGCGACGGTCATCTCGATCGGTCCTTTCGTGCTCAGGTGCGGCCGTCCGCGAGCGCGGGGCCGTGTCCCCTCACTATGGACGAAGGCGCCGCCCGCGTGGGACCGGTCAGTCCGGTCGCCGCCGCCGCGCCGTGACGAGCTCGCGGATCTGGCGCGCCTCGGGGACGCGCAGCGCCAGGACGGCGGCGCAGTACACGGCGATCCCGGCGACGAGCGCGCCGCCGACCGACACGACCTGCGCGGCCAGCGAGCGCCCGAGCGCGTCGTCGAGCACGCGCCACAGCAGGTAGGCGACGACCGCGAGCGCCAGCGACGCGACGAGCATGCGCGCGACCGCCCGCAGCGTCTCGGCGCCCTCGACGCGCCCGCCGAGCTCGCGCCGCAGGAAGTACGCCTGCCCGGCGCTCATCGAGGCGCTGGCGACGGCGGTCGCGACGACGATCCCCGAGATCCCGAACGGCCCGACGAGCGCCACCGCGACGATGACGTTGACGACGAGCGACGCGGCGCCGAGCGCCGTCGGCAGCCACGGCCGCTGCAGCGAGAAGAACGTGCGGGTGAGCAGCAGGTTGATGCCGGCGAACGGGAGGCTGAAGGAGAACCAGAACAGCGCCTCGGACACGACGTCCGTCGAGGCCGCGTCGAAGGCGCCGCGCTCGTAGACCAGGCGCGTGATCGGCTCGGCGAGCACGAGCGTGCAGGCGGCGGCCGGCAGCAGCAGGAGGAAGATCTGGCGCGTCCCGGTGCCCGTCAGCGCGCGCAGCCCGTCCGTGTCGCGGCGGGTCGCCAGGCGCGCGAGCGCGGGGAAGAGCACGGTCGCGACCGCGACGCTGAACATCCCCTGCGGGAGCATGTAGATCCGGAACGCCGCGTCGATCGCGCGGGGCGCGGCCTCGGAGACCTTCGAGCCGAGCGCCGAGTTGATGAAGAGGTTGAAGTTGATGAGGCCGAGGCTCAGCGTGATCGGCAGCATGAGCGCGAGGACCTGGCGCACGCGCGGGTCGCGGAAGCTCATGCCCCTGAACTCGAAGCGGAACTCCAGGCGCCGCAGGACCGGCAGGCACATCGCGACCTGGACGATGGTGCCGGCCAGGACGCCGATCGCGTAGGCGTAGAGCTGCTCCTGGCCCTCGAAGTACGGGCGCAGCAGGACGAGCGCGCCGATGATCACGATGTTCCACACGAGCGGCGCGAGCGCCGGGATCGTGAAGTGGTCGTAGGCGTTGAGGATCCCGACGAGCAGCCCGTTGAGGCCGAGCAGCAGCACGATCGGGAACAGCACCTGCGACAGGCCGACGACGAGCGCGTCGAGCTCGGACGAGAACTCCTTGCCCGTCAGCGGCGGCATGATGACCGGCGCCATGAGCACGAAGAAGACGGTCACGGCCGTCAGCGCGGCGGTGATGAGGACGACGAACGTCGACGCCAGCCGGTAGGCGTCGCGCCGGCGGCCCTGCTCGATGAGCTCGGTGAAGACGGGCACGAACGCCGCGCTCAGCGCCGCGTCGGCGAAGAGGCTGCGCACGAGGTTCGGGACCTGGAAGGCGAACGTGAAGGCCGAGAACGCGCCGCTCGTGCCGAAGTAGCTGGAGGCCACGACCTCGCGGATGAGCCCCGCGATCCGCGACAGCCCGGTGAGGAACGAGAAGATCGCCGTGTTGCGGGCGATCCGTCCCGACGTTGGCACCGCTTCGGCCGCCATGGATTGCGCTACTCTAGGGACCGCCGCGGCCGAGTTCCGCGGCGCTTTCACGCATATGGCCAACATTCACTCACAGAAGAAGCGGATCCTTCGCTCCGAGCGCGAGCGCCTCGAGAACCGCCACTACACCTCCGCGGTGCGGACGTACTTCCGCCGCCTCGAGGCCGCCGTCACCGCCGGCGACGACGCGCTCGCCGACACGGAGCACCGCGAGCTCGTCAGCCTCATCGACAAGTCGGTCAAGCGCGGCGCGATGCACCGCAACACCGGCGCCCGCAAGAAGTCCCGCGCGTCGCGCGTGCGCCGCGGCGCCCCCGGCGACTGAGCCGCCCCGGCGACGGAGCCACCCCGGCGGCTGAGCCGCTCCGGCGACTGAGCCGCCCCCCGGTGACTGAGCCGCCCCCGCGGCACGGTCCGGAGCTGCCGCGCGGTCTAGCGGGCCGACGGCGCGCCGTCGGAGATGCGCTGCGCGCGATGGACGGCGTCGACGACGTCGTGCGGGCTCGCGACGCCCCCGAACTCGAAGTCGTAGTCGTCGGCCGCGGCGGTGTCGAAGTTCACGTTGCCGATTGCCAGCATCCGCTGCAGGACCGACTGGTGCGTGTTGACGTTCTGCACCCGCGTGATGAGCGTCTGCTGCTCGGCGCGCGCGACGATGCCGCGCCGGATGTGCAGCCTGTGGTCGGTGATCGTGTACGTCGTGAAGAGGCGCTTGACGTAGCCCGCCACGAGGACGATCGCGAGCAGCACGATGACGACGAGCGTCACGAGGCCGCCGTCGACCTCGTCGCCGGCGAGCCTCGTCGCGACCCCGACGGCCGCGCCGCCGAGCGCGACGGCGACGACCCCCTTGAGGTAGAAGCCGAGGATCGAGCGCCACGACGGGTGGCCCTCGAAGATGAGCTGCTCGCCGTCCTCGAGGTCCACGGCCGCGAATATACGCGAGCGCCCGCCGCGCGGGCGCGACGTGCGCGTCCCGGCCGCGCTCAGCCCGCCCGCTCGGCGCTGCGACGTGCGCCCTCCGCCCGCGCTCAGCCCGCCCGCTCGGCGCTGCGCAGCCCGCCGCGCGCCCACAGCAGCGTCAGCGCGAGCATCCCCGCCAGGCAGGCCGCGCTGATCGCGACCTTCGTCGGCTCGCCCGAGATGAAGCCGCGCGCCGCCTCGAGGAACGCCGTCGCGGGGTTGTAGCGCGCGACGTCGTGCACCCAGCCCGCGACGAGGTCCAGCGGCACGTAGACCGGGGCCAGGAACAGCAGGATGAACACCGGCATCTGCATGACCGGCCCGGCCTGCATCGAGCGCATGCGCATCGCGATGCCGGTCGCCCACAGCGTCGAGGTCGCGCTGACCGCCAGCGCCAGCGCCAGCAGCGCGAGGAGGTCGCCGGCCGATCCGTCGACGCGCATCCCGCTGACGAGCCCGGCGACGAACACGACCCCGAGCACGAAGGCCGCCCGCACCATCGCGGAGATCATGTAGCCGAAGATGATCCCGAGGCGGTTGGGCGCGGCGAGCAGCAGCCGCCGCGCGAAGCCCGACTCGAAGTCGGCGGCGATCGCGAAGCCGGTGAAGACGCCGCCGAAGGCGGCCGCCTGGATGCTCACGAAGGCGAACTGAAACGACGTGTAGCCCGACCGATAGTCGAAGTTCGGGGCGCGCTGCAATCCCGACAGACCGCCCGCGAACGCGATGAAGAAGAACAGCGGAAAGAGGATGCTCGGCAGCAGGACGGCGGGGTTGGTGTACGCGTTGTGGATGCTGCGCCGGGCGACGGCGAGCGCGACCGAGCGGGTGCGCGCGGCCCCCGCGCTCATGTGCGCACCAGGCGGGTCCGCAGCGCGCGGGAGCTGAGCGCGAGGAAGCCGACAATCGCGACGAGGGCGATCGCGAACGCCTGCGCGAGCGCCTGCCCGTCCCAGCCGAGGATCACGAGGCTGCGGATGCCCTCGACCATGTAGGAGACGGGGTTGTACGTGGCGATCGTGCGAAACCAGTCCTGCTCGATGAGGTCGCGCGGAAAGAACGCCGAGCTGAGGAACAGCAGCACGAAGAAGAGCGGGAAGAAGCCCTGCACGGCCTCCCCGCTGCCGGCGCGCAGGGCGACGAGCGTGCCGAAGCAGGCGAACGCGAAGGAGATCGTGATCGCGAGCGCGAGGAGCACGAGCGCGCCTCCGAAGCCGGCGGCGATGCCCGCGCCGAAGGCGATGCCGACGAGGAGGTACAGCACGGCGCTGACGACGCCCATGAACAGCGCCCCGCCGAGCTGGCCGGCCAGCAGGGCGGCGCCGGACATCGGCGTCATCGCCAGGCGGTCGAGGAACCCGCCCTCGATGTCGCGCGCGAGGTCCTGCCCGCCGTTGAGCGCGGCGAACAGCGCGCCCTGCATGAAGGGGATCGCGAGCGCGAAGTCCAGATAGCTCGCCGCGGGGAAGCCGCGCACCTTCGTCGCCGCGTCGAGCCCGGAGGCGTTGACCGCGAGCAGGACGAGCGGAAAGAGGATCGGGAAGACGAGCTGCGCCGGGTTGCGCAGCGTGCGCCGGACGGCGCGGCCCGCGATGAGGCCGACCTGGGCGGCCGCGGGGCTCACACCGCCGCGCGCTCGGGGCGCGACGGGTCGCCGGCGGGCGCCTCCCCCGGCGCGCCCGCGCCCTCGAGGCTGCGGCCGGTCTTGGCGAGGAACACGTCGTCGAGCGTCGGCTCGTGCAGCGCGAGGTTGGCGACGGAGATGCCCGCGCCGTCGAGCGCGCGCACGATGTCGGCGAGCTGGTCGGCGCCGGAGCGCAGCCGCACGGCGATCGATCCGGGGGCGCGCGCCGCGACCTGCTCGCCGAAGGGCGCGAGCGCCGCGCTCGCGGCGGCGCACTCGCCGGCGTCGCGCGGGACGAGCTCGACGGTCGGCTTGGCGACCTGCGCCTTCAGCGCGGCGGGCGTGCCCTCCGCGACGATCCTGCCGCGATCGATGATCCCGACGCGGTCGGCGAGCACGTCGGCCTCCTCGAGGTACTGCGTCGTGAGGAAGACCGTCGTGCCCTCCTCGCGCGCGAGGCGCTCGACCTCGTCCCAGAGGGCGGTCCTCGACTGCACGTCGAGGCCGGTCGTCGGCTCGTCGAGGAAGAGGATGCGCGGGTTGTGCAGCAGCGCGAGCGCGAGGTCCAGGCGGCGCTTCATCCCGCCCGAGTACGTCGAGGAGCGCCGGCCGGCGGCCTCCGTCAGGCCCACGCGCTCGATCAGCTCGTCGCCGCGCCGGGCGCGGTCCGCGCGCGGGATCCCCTGCAGGCCGCCCTGCAGGCGCATGTGCTCGCGGCCGGTCAGCATCGGGTCCAGCGCGACCTCCTGGAGCGCCACGCCGATCGCCGCGCGGACCTTCGCGCCCTCGCGCGCGACGTCGTGGCCTGCGACGGTCGCGCTGCCCGCGGTCGGCGGCAGCAGCGTCGTCAGGACCTTGACGGCCGTCGACTTGCCGGCGCCGTTGGGTCCGAGGAAGCCGTAGATCTCCCCCTCCGCGACGTGCAGGTCGATGCCGTCGACGGCGCGCACGCCGCCCTTGAACTCGCGGACGAGGCCGCGGACGACGATGGCGCGTTCGGCGGACATGGCGTGCAGCATAGGCGCCGTTAGTTGAGCTTGTCAATCGTTGCCTGCCTCGACTATCGTCTGCCTCAATGGCTTCCGAGGTCACACGTGCCACGCCCGTCGAGGAGGCCTGGGCGCTCATGGGCCGGCTCTTCTGGGAGATCCGCCCGCGCATGCTGCGCGTCGCCGCCGAGCACGGGCTGAGTCCGCCCCAGCTCTTCGCGCTCAAGGCGCTCGAGCCCGGCAGCCCCGTCCCGATGAGCGCGCTCGCGGCAGCGCTGCATTGCGACAACTCGAACGTCACCGGGCTCGTCGACGGGCTCGAGAGCCAGGGCCTCGTCGAGCGGCGCCCCGCCGAGCACGACCGGCGCCTGCGGATGGTCGCCGTCACCGAGCGAGGCATCGAGGTCCGCGACCGCCTCACGCAGGTCATGCAGGAGGTGCCCGGCGCCCTCGCCGCGCTCGACGCCGACGATCAGCGCGCGCTGCGCGACGTGCTGCGCCGAGCGCTGGGCTGAGGGGCTCCGCACGTTCGAGCGCCGGCGGCCGATACCGATCTCGGTGGGACATTCGGTCGCGGGCGGCTCGACGTAGGCCGGCTCCGGCGGGCGGTCGAACGTGTGCTGCGTTCGTCGAGGTGCGAACCCTCGCTGAAGCCGTGGCCGGACGCCTGGGCGGACAGGGATGGGGGTTATTGGGCGGATATGGCCCAAGCGCTGCCAGGCGTGCGCTGGGAGCCGCCGGGACGCGGTGGTTGACCGCTGTCATCCCGCGCCCAGAGGGGCCCCCGCTTCTCGCGCAACTGGCCGCTCTCGCCGGCGGCGGCGCGCGCCTCTCCCTTCGTCGGTTACGGGAGACCGGTCCGGGAGGGGTCCTGCGCGAAGCGTCCCCCTGTGGGACGCAATCCACATGACCCTCGATCCCGCGCTCCCAGCCATCTCGCCGCGCTTGGGCCAGGTGCGCGGGCCGCGAGCATCAGCCCGACGCACTCGACGACCGCGGCGCAGCCACGCATCGCTGCGAACACGAACCAGACGCGCTTTCGTCTGCGTGCAAGCACCGCACCCCGCACAAGGGTGCGCGGCCCTCGCGCGACCCCGTGCCTCGCGGGGTCCGCCGTGTGGCCGGTCGGCCGGCGCGCGGGCGCGCGGGCGCGCCGGTGTCGGCGGGCGGCGGGCGGCGGGCCCGCCGACGGTCGGGCCGCGGAGGCTCCTCGGTCCGACCGGGGCCGCGGCCTCAGGCCGCGATCCGCGCGATCGCGCGGACCGCCTCGGTCGGATCGCTGAGCTCGCTGGCCCCGTGGCTGGCGAGCTCGAGGTCGGCGAGGGCCTCTATCGCGCGGCTGAGGCGGTCGGCGTCGGACCGGCGCGCCTCGGCGATCCGGCGGTCCAGCGCCCACGGGCTGCCCTTGAGCTTGGCCTTGATCTGAGCCGGGTTCTCGCCGGCCTCGAGCTGGCGGGCGATCGCGAGCACGTCGCGCACGCGGCGGGCGAGCAGGCCGACGAGGCGTCCGACGGACTCCCCCTGCGCGGCAAGCTCGACGTAGGCGCGCGTCGCGGCCGGGCCGTCGCCGGCGACGAGGGCGTCCACGAGGCCCCACACCTGGTGCTCGGCCGAGTGGGCCGCGGCGGCGTCGACCTGCTCGGCCGCGATGCGCGCTCCCGGCCCGAGCTCGAGCGCCAGCTTCTCGAGCTCGCGCAGCAGCCGTTGCTGGCGCTCGCCGACGTGGCCGACGAGCGCCTGCGCGGCGTCGCGGTCCAGCGACACGCTCAGCCGGTCGGCCTCGCCCTGCAGCCAGCGCGGCAGCTCCCTGGCCTTCATCGCGCGCTCGGCGGCGACGACGCCGCCGGCCCGCTCGACCGCCTTTGCGAGCTTCGGGCTCACCTTGTTGCGGCCCTCCTCGCGCGCGAAGAACGCGATCGTCGTCTCCTCGTCGATGGCCGCGAGCGCCGGCAGCAGGTGCGCCTCGACCTCGGCGTCCTTCCAGCGCTCCACGCCGTCGACGACGAGAAAGCGCCGGCCGATCGCGAACGTCATCGCGGCGAGCGCGCCGGCGACGATGTCGGGGGCCGAGGCATCGCCCTCGAAGCACTCCACGCCGCCCGAGCCCGACTCGCGCTCGGCGAGCGCGCGCAGGGCGGCACGCCGCTCCCCGATCCGGCCGTGGTCGTCGCCGTGGATCAGATAGGCGGGCTTGAAGGCGGGCATCGCGGCCGAGGGTAGTGGGCCGGTCAGTCGGCTCACCGAGCGGTCCCGGGGTCCGAGCGGTCCCGGGATCCGAGCCATCGCGGGGATCCGAGCGATCCCGGGGATCCGACGTCGCGGGGTTCGTCCGCGCGGTGCTAGTCCGTGCTAGCACCGGCGCTAGCAGCCACTGGCACCTCGCGAACACACCTCTGCCTCCCTCGCGATGCGGCCCGCGTCGCGGGTCGGGGCGAGCCGCGTCGCGGGGCGGGCCGCGTCGCGTCGGCGGGCGGCGTCGCGGGGCGGCACCACCATAGGGCGCGGTCTCCGGCCACCGCGGTCACAGCAACGCCAGCGGCCGCCGCGGTCACGGCAGCGCCCGCACCCGCCCCCCGCTCACCGCGATCCGCACGGTTCCGTCGCGATCGGTGCGCCGCACGGTCGGGACCGCGGCGGCGAGCGCCGCGAGCGTCGACGCCGTCGGATGGCCGTAGCTGTTGTGCGCGCCGGCGGAGATGACCGCGACCTGCGGCTGCACGCGGGCCAGCAGCGCCGGCAGGCCCGGGTCGTCGCTGCCGTGGTGGGCGACCTTCATGACCTCGGCCGGCGGCAGCGGCAGGCCGGCGAGCACGTTGGACTCGGCGTCGGCGGTGAGCAGCAGGTCGAACGCGCCCTCGCGCACGTGCAGCACCGTCGCGCGGTCGTTGGGCTCGGCGCCGGGCGGGGCCGCCGGCACGCGCCGCGGCCACAGCACCCGCAGCTCGAGCGGGCCCGCGCGCACGACCTGCCCTGCGTCGCTGGCGATCCGCCGCACCCCCCGGCGGGCGGCGAGCGCGCGCACCCTCGCGTGCGGCGTCGCCTCCTCGCCGTCGAGCACGAGCGCGGTCGGGATCGCGGCCAGCACCGCGGCGGCGGCGCCGTCGTGGTCGAGCGCGTCGTGCGTGAGGACGAGCAGGTCGAGGCGCCGCACGCCCGCCTCGCGCAGGCGTCGCAGGATGAGCGGCCCGGGCGGCCCGGTGTCGACGAGGACGGCGACGGAGCCGTGCTGGATGAGCGTGGCGTCGCCCTGGCCGACGTCGAGGAAAGAGATCGTGAGGTCGCGCGGCGGCGCGGGCGGCGCGCTCGCGATCCACAGCGCGACCGCGGCGGCCGCCGCGCCCGCGCCGAGGACCGCCGCCGCGCGGCGCCGCCCCACGCGTCCGAGCCCGCGCCAGGCGACGGCGCCGAGGCCCGCGGCGAGATAGATCGCCAGGACGCCCCCGACCCCGGGCGACGCGATCTGCAGCTCCGCGAGCGGGAGCGCCGCGGCCCGGTCGGCGAGCCACGTCAGGTAGCCGAGGGGCAGCGTCGCCAGCGCGGCCACCGGGGCCGCCAGGCCGGGCGCCGCCTGGCCGAGCGCCCCGGCGATCGTCCCGAGCCACATGACCGGTGCGACGGCGGGCGCCGCGAGCAGGTTCGCGGGCAGCGACACGAGCGAGACGCGCTCGAAGTGCAGGGCGATGAGCGGCGCCGTTCCGAGCGTCGCCGCGGCGGTGATCGCCAGCGCGTCGGCGAGCGGACCCGGCACGCGCGCTGCCCGCAGGCGCGCGGCCAGACCGGGCACGAGCAGCAGCATCGCGACGACCGCGGCGAAGCTCAGCTGCCAGCCGACGTCGCCCGCCGCGCGCGGGTTGTGGGCCAGCGTCAGCGCCGCCGCGAGCGCCAGCGCGTACCAGCGCGATGCCGGCCGCCCGGCGAGCGCCGCGACGAGGCCGGCCCCGCCCATGATCGCCGCGCGCTGGATCGACGGCCCGCCGCCGGCGAGCGGGACGTAGGCCAAGACGAGCGCGAGCGCGAGCCACAGGCGCGCGCTCAGGCCCAGCCCGAGCGCCGCGCCGAGCCCGAGCACGAGCGTCGCGAGCAGCACGACGTTCGCCCCGCTCGCGGCCACGAGGTGCGCCAGGCCGGTGACGCGGAAGTCCTCGCGCACGTCGTCGGTCAGCGCCCCGTCCTGCCCGAGCACCATGCCGCGCGCCAGCGCGCCCTGCGCGGCGGGCACGCCGCCGGTCAGCGCCCGCTCGGTCCGCGCTCGCACGCCGTCGAGCGCGCCGAGCAGACCGCCGCGCCGCCGCGCGGTCGCTCGCAGCGCCGATGCGAGCAGCACGGCATGGGCGTTGCGCCGGCGCTCGTAGGCGTCGCCCGGCCCGAGCGCAGCCAGCCTGCCGGCGATCTCGACCACGGCCCCCGGCGCGCTCGTCGCCGGCCAGCGCACGCGGGCCGCAGCCTTGACGAGGACGCGCTCCCCGCGCAGGCGCGCCGCGGCCACCCGCGTCCCCGAGGAGCGCCTGCGGGGGTGCTCGAGCAGGGTCGCGCGCGCGGTGATCGCTCCGGGCGCGAGAGCGCTGCGGTCCAGCGCGGCAAGTCGCGCGTCGGCAACGGCTGCGCCGGCCAGCAGCGCGAGCACGGCGCCGAGCGCGAGCGGCCCGGTCCGGATCGCCACGACGGCGATCGCGACCGCCGCCGCCAGCGCCGCCGGCCAGCGCGGGCCGGTGAGCAGGCCCGCCACGGACGCGCCGAGCAGCGCATGGCGCGGATGGCGATCGAGCGCCTCCGCCCACTCGGAGGAGGCGCGCCGCAGGACCTCGCGGACGCGGCGCGACGGCTGTGCGTGCACCGCCTCGGTCACCGCGGGCGGACCACGTCATGCGGTCACGAGCGGCGTGAGCGCCGCGAGTCGCTTCGGGCCGATGCCGGGCACCTCGGCGAGCTCGTCGACGCGCCCGAAGCCACCGTGCTGCTCGCGGTAGTCGAGGATGCGCTTGGCGATAGCGGGCCCGATCCCGTCGAGCGCGTCGAGCTGCTCGAGCGTCGCCGTGTTGAGGTTGAGCGGGGCCGGCGGCGCGCCGGGCGCACGGGGCGCCGCGCCCGCGGCCTGCGCGCCGCCGCCTGCCCCGCCGCCCGCCGGCGGGCGCTCGGGCACGAGGATCTGGCGTCCGTCCTCCAGGCGGGCGGCGAGGTTCACCGCGCTGAGGTCCGCGCGCCCCCGAGGCCCGCCGGCGCGGCGCAGCGCGTCGTCGATGCGGGCGCCGGCGGCGAGCCGGTACAGGCCGGGCCGGCGCACCGCGCCCGCCACGTGCACGGTCACCCGGCCGCCGTCCGAGCGCAGAACGCCGACGGCGGCCGACCCGTCGCCGGGCACGGCCCCGCCGCCTCCCGTGCCCGCGGGCGAGCGGGTGGCGCCGCCGGCCGTCGCGGCCGGCCGACCGGCGCCCGCGTCGTCGCCGGCTCGCGCGCCGCCCTGCGCGGCGACGTAGCGCGCGCCGAGCACGCACACCGCGAGGCCGAGGGCGACGTACAGCGCGAGCCGGGGCCGGTCGAGATCGGGCATGGCCGGAGGCTAGGTCGCACGCTGCGCCGGCGGACACGCGGATCGCAACGATCCTGCGCAGGCCGTGTGCCCTCCCGGCGGCCTGGACGAGTCGACGCGGATCGGACGCTCCCACGCGCCGCGCGAAGGTCAGTCGCCGAGCGCCAGCGCGACGGCCTCGAGCGGGTCCCGCGCGGGCCGGATGCCGTCGATCTCCCACGTCCCCAGCCCGACGACCGGCTTGCCGGCCTTCAGCGCGAGCGCGATCTCCGAGAGCGTGCCGTGCTCGCCGCCGATCGCGACGAGGGCGTCGGCGCAGCGCACCACGAGCCCGTTGCGAAGCTCTCCCAGGCCCGTCGCCACGGCGACGTCGACGTACGCGTTCGCCGCGTCGCGGTCCTCGCCGGGCAGGAGGCCGAGCGTCGTCCCGCCCGCGGCGCGGGCGCCGCGGCAGGCGGCCTCCATGACGCCGCCGAGGCCGCCCGTGACGACCACGGCGCCCCGCCCGGCCAGCTCAGCGCCGACGGCCTCGGCCGCCGACAGCGCCGCCGGGCTCGCCGCGCCGCCGGCGCCCACGACCGCGACGTACGCGCGGCGCGGCCCGCGCCGCGCGCCCTCGCCGGGGACGGGGACGGGCGGCGCCGCCACGGCAACGCCTCAGCCGGGTCGGACGACGACGTTGACGAGCTTGCCCGGCACGACGACCTCCTTGACGACCTCGTTGCCGTCGAGGTACTGGTCAAGCCGCGGCGAGGCATGCGCGAGCGCGAGCAGCTCCTCCCGAGAGGCGTCCGACGGAGCGGCGACGCGATCTCGGACCTTGCCGTTGACCTGCAGCACGAGCTCGAAGGTGTCCGCCTCGAGGAACTCCGGATCGGCCGACGGCCAGGACTGCTCCCAGACGCGCTCGCCCGTCAGCAGGTGGTAGGCATCCGTGGCGACGTGGGGCGCGAACGGGAAGATGAGCGACGCCGCGCTGCTGAGCACGAAGCGCACCGCCCCCGGGGACGCCGCCGCGCGCTTGACGGGCGTGACCTCGTTGAGCAGCTCCATGACGGCCGCGATCGCGGTGTTGAAGTTGAAGCGCTCGCTCATGTCGTTCGTGACCTTGTCGATCGCCCAGTGCGCCTTGCGCATGAGCCGCACGTCGTCCTCGCCGAGCTCGTCGGGCAGCGGGTGGTCGGGCAGCTCGTCGGCGGCCTCGGCCGACAGGCGCCACAGCCGCCCGAGGAAGCGGTGCATGCCCTCGACCCCGGAGTCCGACCAGTCGGCGTCCTGCTCGGGAGGGCCGATGAAGAGGATGTACGAGCGCGCCGTGTCCGCGCCGTGGCGCTCGACGAGCGTCGTCGGCGACACGACGTTGCCGCGGTTCTTGGACATCTTCTCGCCGTCGCGCAGGATCATCCCCTGCGTGAAGAGCGCCGCGAACGGCTCCTGGATCTCGTCGGGCAGATGGCCGAGGTCGGCGAGCGCCTTCGTGAAGAAGCGCGCGTAGAGCAGGTGCAGGATGGCGTGCTCGACGCCGCCGATGTACTGGTCGACGGGCATCCAGCGCGCGACGGCCGCCGGATCCCAGGCGGCGGCGTCGTTGGCGGCGTCGCAGTAGCGCAGGAAGTACCACGAGGAGTCCACGAACGTGTCCATCGTGTCGGTCTCGCGCCGGGCGGCGCCGCCGCACTCCGGGCAGGTCGTCGCGACCCAGTCCTCGGCGGCCGCCAGCGGCGAGCGCCCGCGCGGCTTGTAGTCCTCGACCTCGGGCAGGATGACCGGCAGGTCCGCGTCGGGGACCGGCACGGCGCCGCACGCCGGGCAGTGGATGATCGGGATCGGCGTGCCCCAGTAGCGCTGCCGGGAGATGAGCCAGTCGCGCAGGCGGTAGTTGACCGAGGCATGGCCCTTGCCCTCGCGCTCCAGCCAGGTCACGATCGCCTCGAGCGCCGTGCGATTGTGCAGCCCGTCGAACTCGGGGGCGGAGTCGACGAGCGGCCCGTCGCCCGTGTAGGGCAGATCGCCGTCCTCGGGGTCGGAGATGACGCGCCGCACCGGCAGGTCGAAGGCCTGCGCGAAGGCGAGGTCGCGAGCGTCGTGGGCGGGGACCGCCATGATCGCGCCGGTGCCGTACTCCATGAGCACGTAGTCGGCGACGTACATCGGAAGCGCCTCGCCGTTGACCGGGTTCGTGACGGTGCGGCCGAGGGCGACGCCCGTCTTCTCCTTGTCGACATCGCCGCGCAGGGTCTTGTCGGCGGTCAGCGCCCGGTTGACGTACTCGCGGACCGCGGCCTCCTGGGGCGTCCCGGCGACGAGGCGCAGGACGTCGGGATGCTCGGGCGCCATGACGAAGAACGTCGCGCCGAAGAGCGTGTCCGGCCGCGTCGTGAAGACGGCGTAGTCGACGCCGAGGTCGTCGTTGCGGAAGACCACCTCGGCGCCCTCGCTGCGGCCGATCCAGTTGCGCTGCATCGTCTTGACGTGCTCGGGCCAGCGGATGCCGTCGAGGTCTTCCAGCAGCCGGTCGGCGTAGTCGGTGATCCGGAAGAACCACTGGGTGAGCTGGCGCACCTCGACGAGCGCGCCCGACCGCTCGCCGCGGCCGTCGACGACCTGCTCGTTGGCGAGCACCGTCTCCTCGACCGGGTCCCAGTTGACGGCCGCCTGCTTCTGGTAGGCCAGCCCGCGCTTGAACAGCTCGAGGAAGATCCACTGCGTCCAGCGGTAGACGCGCGGCTCGTGCGTGCCGAACTCCCGCGTCCAGTCGATCGAGATCCCCCACTCCAGGAACTGGCGCTTGAACTCGCGGATCGCGGTGTCGGTCGAGTCGCGCGGGTGGCGACCGGTCTTGATCGCGTGGTTCTCGGCGGGCAGTCCGAACGCGTCGTAGCCCATCGGCTGCAGCACGCGGCGGCCGGTGCGGCGGTGGAAGTGCGCCACCGCGTCGCAGACGGAGTAGATCTTCAGGTGCCCGATGTGCGGCTCGCCGCTCGGGTAGGGCAGCATGGCCAGCACGTAGGACGTCGGCTGGTCGTCGTCCTCGTCGTTGGCGACCTCCCATGTCCCCTCGTCGGCCCACACCCGCTGCCAGCGCGGCTCGATCTCGGCGGGGTCGTAGTGGTGGTCGGCAGCCATGACTCGGCGGCAAGGATAGAAGCCGGGTCTCCGCCGGCGCCGCGGGGCCGAACGCAAACCGACGCGCCACCCCCCGATGGCGCGCCGGTTCCGCGAAGTATGCCTACGCCGCCGTCTTCTGACACATCGGCCCGGTGCAGATCAAGCTCACGCCGATACGACCCCGCACGCAGATCGACATGCTCATCGCCGAGCTCCTGCAACCGGCCCCGGCTGACCCGCAGACCGGGCAGGGGCGCAGCGGCTGGCCGGACGTGCTCGGCAGGAGGGCTATCGGTCCTCGCTGCGCCGGGACTTGCGCTCGATGAAGTCGATCACGAGCGGAACCCCGTCCATGCCGAAGCGGGCGCGCATCCGGTTCTCGATGTAGTAGGCGTAGTCGCGCGTCACGCGCTGGCGGCTGTTGACCTGGATCGCGAAGCGCGGCGGGCGCTCGCCGATCTGCGCGGCGTACAGCAGCTTGAGGCGATGGCCCTGCTTCGCCGGCGGCTGGCGAGCCTGGACGGCCTCCCCCAGGAAGCGGTTGAGCTCGGGCGTCGGGATCCGGCCCGTCAGGCGGTCGCCGAGGGCGATGACCTCGACGAGCAGGCGCTGGACGTGGCGGCCGGTCAGCGCGCTGGCGGTCATCACCTTCGGTCGCAGGCGCAGCTTCTTGGCGACCTTCGCGCGCTCGAAGTCGAGGTCCGCCTCGGTCATCTCGGCTGCGTCCCACTTGTTGAGGACGATCGCGGTCGCGCAGCTCGCGCCCATCGCGAGCTCGGCGATGCGCATGTCCTGCGAGGTCACGCCGTCGCTCGCGTCGCAGACGACGAGCGCGACGTCGGCGCGCTCGGCGGCGCGCTGCGATCGCAGCGTCGTGTAGTACTCGACGGACTCGGAGACCTTCGACTGGCGGCGCATCCCGGCGGTGTCGACGACGATGAGCCGGCGGCCGTCGACCTCGAGCGGGAGGTCGATCGCGTCGCGCGTCGTGCCGGCGACCTCGGAGACGATGACGCGGTCGCTGCCCACGAACTGATTGACGAGCGAGGACTTGCCGACGTTCGGCCGCCCGATGACGGCGAGCCGGATGAGGTCCTCGTCGGCCTCCTCGTCGTCCTCGGGCAGCAGCTCGACGAGGCGGTCGAGGAGGTCGCCCGTGCCGAGGCCCTGAGCCGCCGAGACCGGCATCGGCTCGCCGAAGCCGAGCCGGTGCGCCTCGACGGCGAGCGACAGGTCGCGCACGCTGTCGATCTTGTTGGCGGCGACGACGACCGGCATCTTCGAGCGGCGCAGCAGGTCGGCGAGCTCGTCATCGCCCGGCCGCAGCCCGGCCCTGGCGTCGAAGACGAAGAGGGCGACCTGCGCATCGGCGAGCGCGGCGCGGGCCTGGTCGCGGATCGAGCCGGAGATCGGGTCGAGGTCCTCGTTGTCCATGCCGCCGGTGTCGACGAGCGTGAAGCGCCGCCCGTTCCACTCCGTCGCCATCTCCTTGCGATCGCGCGTGATCCCGGCGCGCTCGTGGACGACCGCGTCGCGCGAGTTCGTCAGGCGGTTGACGAGCGAGGACTTGCCGACGTTCGGATAGCCGACGACCGCGACCTTCATCGGACCGCTCGCGCGAGGCCGGCGATCCGCTCGACGACCTCCTCGATGCTGAGCCCCGTCGTGTCGACGTGCTCGGCGTCGGTCGCGGGCTGCAGCGGCGAGTGCTCGCGGGTCGCGTCGCGCGTGTCGCGCTCGCGCTGGTCGCCGAGCACCTGCCCGGCGTCGACGCCGAGCTGCGCCGCGCGCCGGCGCGCACGCTCCTCGGGGGTCGCGGTGAGGAACACCTTCAGCTCGGCGTCGGGCGCGACGACGGTGCCGATGTCGCGACCCTCGGCGACGTAGTCGCCCTGGGCGATGAGCTCGCGCTGCAGCGCCACGAGGCGCTCGCGCACCTCGGGCCGCGACGCGACCTCGGACGCGCGCGCGCTGACCTGCGGCGTGCGGATCTCCTGCGAGACGTCCTCGCCGTCGAGCGTCACCCGGCCGTCGAGGCCGATCGCGCATCCCAGCGGGTCGTCGGCCCCGCGCAGCTCGGCGAGCGCGACGCAGCGGTACATCGCCCCGCTGTCGAGGTACGTGAAGCCGAGCGCGTCGGCGACGGCGCGCGCGATCGTGGACTTGCCGGCCCCCGCGGGCCCGTCGATGGCGATGAGCATCGCCCTGAGGATAGGCGTGGTGGGCATGCCCGCCCCGGATCGGCCGGCCCGGCCTCAGGCCAGGCGCGCGAGGTCGGCGGCGAAGCCCGGGTAGGAGACCGCCGCCGCCTCCATGCCGGAGACCTCGACGCCCTCGCGGGATGCCAGGCCGGCGACCGCGCCGAGCATCGCCATGCGGTGGTCGCCGCGGGCGTCGATCGCGCCGCCCCGCAGCCCGCCGGCGCCCGTCACGACGAAGCCGTCCGGCGTGGCCTCGATCGTCGCGCCGAGGCCGCGCAGGCCGTCGACGACGCCGGCGATCCGGTCGGACTCCTTCACGCGCAGCTCCTGCGCCCCGCGCACGACCGTCTCGCCCTCGGCGAAGCAGCCCAGCAGCGCGACGAGCGGCAGCTCGTCGATCGCCAGCGGCACCTCGTCGGCCTCGACGACGGCGCCGCGCAGCGTGCTCGACCGCACGTCGATGTCGGAGACCGGCTCGGTCGTCGCGACCGCCTCGACGGGCTGCTCGAAGTCCCCGAGGGCGATCGCGCCCATCCGGTCCAGGATCCGGAGGAAGCCGGTCCGGGTCCAGTTCACGCCGACGTCGCGCAGGAGCAGGCGCGAGCCCCTGACGAGGATCCCGGCCGCGATCATGAACGCCGCCGAGGAGAGGTCGCCCGGCACCGCGACGCTCTGGGCCTCGAGCTCGTCGGAGCTGCCGACGCTGACCGTGAGCCCGTCGCGGCGGACGTCGACGCCGGCGCCGGCGAGCATCCGCTCGGTGTGGTCGCGGCTCGCGGCCGGCTCGACGACGCTCGTCGTCCCGTCGGCGCCGAGCGCGGCGAGCAGGACGCACGACTTCACCTGGGCGCTGGCGACCGGCAGCTCGTACGTGATCGCCTTCAGCCGCGCGCCGCGCACGGTGAACGGCGGATAGCGGCCGTCCGTCGCCTCGATGCGCGCGCCCATGAGCGCCAGCGGCTCGGCGATGCGGTCGACCGGGCGGCGCCGGATCGAGCTGTCGCCGTCCAGCGCGAAGCTGCGGCCGTCCTGCGCGGCCAGCCAGCCGGGCAGCAGCCGCATGAGCGTGCCCGCGTTGCCGACGTCGATCGTCCCCTCGGGCTCGCGCGCCTCGCGCAGGCCGGCGCCGCGCACGACGACGACGTCGTCGTGCTGCTCGACGAGCGCACCGACGGCGCGCAGGGCGTTCAGCGTCGAGAGCGTGTCCTCGGCGACGAGGTAGTTCGAGATCCGCACGGGCTCGGCGGACATCGCCCCGAGCAGCGCGGCGCGGTGCGAGATCGACTTGTCGGGCGGCGCGACGACCTCGCCGCGCAGGCGCCCGGACGGCATGAAGCGAACGGTGCTCACGGCGCGCTCGCCGGATAGCCGAGCTCCGCGACGAGCTCGATCGCGCGCGCGGCGTCGGACTCGCCGACCCACAGGGCGATGACGCCGGTGCGGTTGTCGGCCTCCGGCGCGAGCGACATGTCGCCGATGTTGATGCCCGCGCGGCCCAGCGCGAGGGCGATCTGCGCGACCACGCCCGGCTTGTTCGGCACCGCGGCGCGGATCTCGCGCGCCGCCCCCCGCCCGCCGGCGAGCCCGACCTCGAGCAGGGCGTGGCGCTGCTCGGCGGCGAGGCCCTGCCATGCCTCGAGCGGCGCGCGGTCGCCGTGCAGCAGCGCGCGGACCTCGCGCAGGCGCCGCACGAGATCGTCGATCTGCGCGCCCAGCGCGGCGCCGTTGGCCGTGTAGATCTGCGCCCACAGCGACGGATTGGAGCCCGCGACGCGGGTCGCGTCGCGAAAGCTCGGGCCGGTCGCCGGCAGCGTGTCGCCGCCGAGCGCCTCCGCGGCCTGGGCGACGAGCAGATTGGCGACGACGTGCGGCAGGTGCGAGACCGCGGCCATGAGGCGGTCGTGGTCGGCCGGCGCGATCGCGGTCGGCACGGCACCGAGCCCGGCCACGAAGCGGGCCAGCCGCTCGTAGAGGACGCCGGGCGTCCCCTCGCGCGGCGTCAGGTACCACGTCGCGCCGTCGAAGAGGTCTTCGCGCGCGTGCGCGACCCCGGTCGACTCGGCGCCGGCAAGCGGGTGCCCGCCGATGAAGCTCTCGCGGCGGACGGCGTCGACGAGCGCGCCCTTCGTGGAGCCCACGTCGGTCACGACGGCGCCCGGCAGCGCGTCGCAGAGCGCGCGCACGGTGTCCGGCAGGGCGTCGACGGCGACGCCCGCGATGGCGACGTCGGCCGGGCCGAGCTGCTCGATGCTCGTCACCCCCTCGTCGATCGCGCCGCGCTGCATGGCGACCTCGAGCGCGGCGGGACTGCGGTTCCAGCCGACGACGTGGGCGCCGAGCCGCCGTCGCGCCGCGAGCCCGATCGAGCCGCCGATGAGCCCGACGCCGGCGAGCGCGACCCTCATCGCGCGCAGGTCACGCCGCCGCGCGGCGGGCGCGCGCGGCCGCGGCGAGCCCGTCGAGCACGCCGACGGTCGTCTCCCAGTCCATGCAGGCGTCCGTGATCGACTGCCCGTACGTCAGCGCCGTGCCGTCGGCGACGTCCTGGCGGCCGGCCACGAGGAAGGACTCGAGCATGACGCCGACGATCGCGCCCTCGCCGCCGGCGACCTGCTCGCCGATCTGCGCCGCCACGCCCGGCTGGCGCGCGGGGTCCTTGCCGCTGTTGTCGTGCGACGCGTCGATGACGAGGCGCTCGGCGAGCCCCGCCGCGCGCAGCTTCGAGAGCGCGCCGGCGACGCCGTCGGCGCCGTGGTTGGGCCGGCCGCTGCCGCCGCGCAGGATGACGTGCCCGTCCGGGTTGCCCGTCGTGTGCATGATCGCCGGGGTCCCGCCGACGTCGACGCCGGCGAACGAGTGCCGGGCGGCGGCCGCGCGGACCGCGTCGACCGCGACCTGCACGTCGCCGTCGGTGCGGTTCTTGAAGCCGACGGGCATCGACAGGCCGGAGCCGAGCTGGCGGTGGATCTGGCTCTCCGTCGTCCGCGCCCCGATCGCGGCCCACGAGACGGTGTCGGAGATGTACTGCGGCGTGATCGGGTCCAGGAACTCGCAGCCGACCGGCAGGCCGAGCCGCAGCACCTCCAGCAACAGCTCGCGCGCGGTCCGCACGCCGGCGTCGACGTCGCCGGAGCCGTCGAGGTGGGGGTCGTTGATGAGGCCCTTCCAGCCCGTCGTCGTGCGCGGCTTCTCGAAGTACACGCGCATCGCGACGCAGAGGTCGTCGTCGTGGCGGCGCGCCTCCTCGGCGAGGCGCCGGGCGTACTCCAGCGCGGCGTCGGGGTCGTGCACGGAGCACGGGCCGACGACGACGAGCAGGCGATCGTCCTCGCGGTCGAGGATCGCGGCGACGACGTCGCGCCCGCGCAGCACGACGTCGGCGAGCTCGGGCTCGAGCGGCAGGCGCCCGAGCAGATCGACGGGCGGCGTCAGCGGCGAGACCTGCGCGATGCGCCGGTCGCGGACGCCGGCAAGCTGCTCGGAGCGCGTCGGCGCCATGTCAGACCGCCGCCGCCGCCGTGCGCCTGCCCGCGATCGCCGCGACCTGCTCGGCGAAGGCGGCGACGTGCTCGGTGCGCAGCGCCTGCGGGCCGTCGCAGATCGCCTCGTCGGAATCGGGGTGCACCTCGACGATGATGCCATCTGCGCCCGCGTCGGCCGCCGCCGGCGACAGCGGCTCGCCGACGACGCCCACCTCGCTCCCGCGCGACACGTGCGCGCGGGCGCCGGCCGATTCGACATGCTCGACGAGCGATCGGATCTCCCGATCCGTCGCCGTCGCCTTCATCACGATCATCACGATCTATCCGGTCCTTTCGAAAACGGGGAACGCCTGCTGGGTGTCCTGCGGGGCGCTCGGCGAAAGGGCGGTGAAACGAGGTGCGGTGAGCCGAGCGCCTAGATAAATCGCCAGGCGAGATACCGACGCGCGAACGTGCAGGTGCTGCGGGCGCTGTCGGTGGAACGGATCATCGAGGGCTGAGCTTAGAGGACTTCACCGAGGGCGTCGAGGAAGCGCGCGTTCTGCGCGGGCGTGCCGTACGTCACGCGCAGCGCGCCGGTGCGCCCGAGGGCGGTCCCGGCGCGGACGAGCACGCCGCGCTCGGCCAGGCCCTTGACGACCGCCGCCTCGTCGGCGTCCTCGGGCAGATCGAACCAGCAGAAGTTCGCCTGCGACGCGGCGGGCTCGATGCCGAGCGCGTTGAGCCCGGACTCGACCTCGACGCGCGCGACGACCGCGCGCTCCACGCGCTCGGCGACGGCGTCCTGGTGCTTGAGCGCCTCGATCGCGGCGGCCTGCGCGGCGGCGTTGCAGAAGAACGGCTGGCGCACCTGGTCGACCGCGCGCGGGAAGTCCTCCGAGCCGCAGAGCGCGAACCCGACGCGCAGTCCGCAGAGCCCGTAGACCTTGGAGAACGTCCGCAGCAGGACGAGGTTCGGGTGGCGGTCGAGCAGGTCCAGCGTCGTGTCGGGGTCGTCGAGCAGGTTGAACTCGCAGTAGGCCTCGTCGACGACGAGGGCGACGTGGCGCGGGACCTTCTCGGCGAACGCCGCGACGTCGGCGAACGGCAGCGCGGTCGACGTCGGGTTGTTCGGGTTGCAGACGATGACCAGGCGCGTCGCCGCGGTGATCTCGGCCGCCATCGCGTCGAGGTCGTGGCGGTCCTCGTCGTCGAGCGCGACGGTGATCGCGCGCGCGCCGGACGCCGCCGCGAGGTGCGGGTAGACGCTGAACGACGGCCAGGCGTAGACGAGCTCGGCTCCCGGCTCGAGCAGCGCGTCGCCGGCGGCGAGCAGGATGTCGCAGGAGCCGTTGCCGATCGCGATCCGGCTCGCGGGCACGCCGTAGCGCCCGCTCAGCGCGCGCTTGAGGGCCGAGTTGGAGGGATCGGGGTAGCGGTTGGCGCCCGCGATGGCGCGCTGGGCGGCCTGCACGACGGCCGCCAGGGGCGGATCGGGCGACTCGTTGGAGGCGAGCATCGCCACGTCGTCGGGCAGCGCGTAGCCGTCGGCGACGGGATAGGACGGGATCCGCCGGATGCGCTCGGAGAACTCGATCGCCATGGCCACAGTGTGGCGAACCGCGGCCGGCGGGCGCGGCCGGCCGGCTACGCGGCGCGCGCGTCCTCCTGCGCGATCGCGTAGCCGCCGTAGGCGACGAGGATCCCGGCGAGCACCCCGCTGTAGGCGCCGTAGCCGAGGTACGCGGTCTCGCGCACGAGCTTGACGACGAGCACGACGGCCACGAAGACGCCGGCGACGAGCTGCAGCTGACCCCACGGCACCGGCAGGTCCGGCAGGCGCGCGGCGGCGAGCCGGCCGGCCGCGATCTGGGCGATCATCGCGAGCGCGAGCGCCAGGGCGACGACACCGTAGGCCGCGTTGGGCGACTGCACGCCGGTGCGCGTCGGGTCGGCGGCGATGTTCAGGCCCGTCAGGTCGACGCTGTGCCAGGGCAGCAGGAGCAGGTCGACGGCCAGCAGCGCCCCCGCCGCGAGCACGATCCGCTCGCCCTGCGACAGCGTCACTGGGCGCCCTCGAGATCCTGGCGCAGCTTGCGCGCCTCGCCGAGGTAGACGTGGCGGGTCACGTGCACGTCGGGCGCGTAGTAGTGCATGAGCACGCGGATGACGCGCGGCAGCGAGCCGGGCACGGGCACCTCGCGCGCGCACAGCAGCGGGACCTGCGAGAAGCCCATGTTGCGCGCGGCGACCGCGGGGAACTCGGCGTTGAGGTCGTCCGTCAGCGTGAAGATGCAGCTGACGACGTCGCTGGGATGCAGGTCGTTGAGCTTGAGGATCTCGCGCAGCAGCCACTCCGTCGCGCCGAGGATCGCCTGGGCGTCGTTGCGGTCCACCGACGAGGCTCCGCGGAGAGCGTAGAGCCGCATGAGGGCAGCGATGCTAGAGGCTCAGTCGGCGCGGGCGCTCAGCGGGCGCGGCGCGTCGGCTCGGCCGGCGGTCCGCCGCCTTCGGCGCCGGCGCGGCGCAGCGCCTCGACCTCGCCGGCGCGCAGGCGCCGGTGGGCGCCCTCCGCCAGGCCGTCGAGCCGCAGCGGCCCGAAGCGCACGCGCTGCAGCGTGCGAACGCGATGGCCGATCGCCTCGCACATGCGCCGGATCTGGTGGTTGCGGCCCTCGTGGATCGTCAGCTCGAGCACCCCGGCCTTCAGCTGGCGCACCTTGGCCGGCGCGGTGCGCCCGTCGTCGAGGTCGACGCCCTCGCGCAGGATGAGCAGGGAGCGTTCGGGGACCGGCGCCGGGTGCACGGTCGCGCGGTACGTGCGCGGGACCTCGAAGGACGGGTGCGTCAGGCGCTGGGCGAGGTCGCCGTCGTTGGTGACGATGATCAGGCCAGTGCTCTCGGCGTCCAGCCGTCCGACCGGGTACAGGCGCGCGCCACGGCTCGGGACCATGTCGACGACCGTGCGCCGCCCGTGCGTGTCCGCCGCGGTGGAGAGCACGCCGGGCGGCTTGTGCAGGATGAAGACCATCCGGTCCTCGGGCCCCTCCAGGAAGCGCCCGTCGACCGCGACGCCGCTGTCGAGATCGACGTCGCGGGCCGGATCGGTGACCGTCGCCCCGGCGATCGTGACGCGCCCGGCGCGCACGATCTCCTCTGCGCCACGGCGCGAGGCGACGCCGGCATGGGCGAGGAACTTGGCGAGGCGCATCCATACGATGGTCGCAGGTGCCGGCCAACCCGTTCTTTCCGGAGATGACGCACTTCGCGCTGGCGCTGCACGCCACCCGGGAGGAGCTCGTCGCGCTCGCGGCCGGCTGGGCTCGCGAGCACGACCTGCACGCCTCGATCGAGCATTTCTTCCCGGAGTACCTCGTCGCGGCCGTGCCGGCCGGCGGCGACCTCGAGGCCGCCATCGCGCAGTTCGAGCCGGTCCGCCGGATCGGCCTGCGCCGCACCCCGTTCGACATCGTCGCCGTCACCCAGGACGAGCACGTCGCGATGAACCCGGAGACGCTCGTCATGGTCCTCGAGCCCGTCACGGAGGACGGCCTGCGCGCCACCGCGATGACGGCGCGGATGGGCGACCTCGACGCGCTGCGCTGGTGGGTCGGGCTCGCGCGCGACGCCTCCGCGGGCATGCACCGCGGGGCGTGGGCGACCGGCCCCGACGGCGCGCGCCGCCAGTATGTCGACGACCACTGGCACACGACGGGCGCGCACGACCTCGCGGCGGAGGGCGTGCCGATGCTCGCCGCGGCCGGCACCGCGATCTTCGAGTTCGACGATCTCGCCTGAGGCGGCGTCCGCGGCAGGGGAGCCCGCGGCACGGGAGCCCGCGCTCCGCGGCCCGCGCGCGCGCTCGGCCCGGGCGGCGGGAGGGCGCTCGGCCCCGGGCTACGATCGAGCGGTGGATCTCGAGCTCCTCGACCGCACGCTCGCCGACGCCGGCGAGCCGGGCTTCCGCGCCGGCCAGGTGTGGGAGTGGGCCGCGCGCGGCGCCGCCGGCTACGACGAGATGACGAACCTGCCGGCCGCCCTGCGCGCCCGGCTGGCCGGCGAGCTGCCGTTCTCGACGCTCGAGCTCGTCGACGAGGCGCACGCCCGCGACGGCACGGTGAAGTCGCTCTTCCACACGGCCGATGGCCGCGCGGTCGAGGCCGTGCTCATGCGCTACCGCGACGGACGCCGCTCGCTGTGTCTGTCCTCGCAGTCGGGCTGCCCGCTGACGTGCACGTTCTGCGCGACCGGCGCCATGAAGTTCGGGCGCAACCTCACGGCCTCGGAGATCGTCGACCAGGCGCTGCACTTTCGCCGCATCGAGGCCGTCGACCACGCGGTGTTCATGGGCATGGGCGAGCCGATGATGAACCTCGACAACGTCCTCGAGGCCTGCCGGCGGCTTCCCGACATCGGCATCACGCACCGCCGCACGGCGATCTCCACGGTCGGCTGGATCCCCGGCATCGACCGGCTCGCGCGGACCGACATGCCGGTCCGCCTCGCCCTGTCGCTGCACGCCGCCGATCCCGAGCTGCGCACCCGGATCATGCCCGTCAACGAGCGCTACCCGCTGCACGACGTGCTCGAGGCGTGCCGTCGCTTCCATGCCGCCAAGCGCCGGCTCGTCTTCGTCGAGTACGTCATGCTCGCCGGCGTCAACGACCGCCCCGAGCAGGCGGTCGCGCTCGCCGAGATCCTCGACCCGAAGGTCTTCAAGGTCAACCTCATCCCCTACAACCCGACGGGGTCCTACGACGGGTCGGCGCCCGAGACGATCGCCGCCTTCCACGCGCTGCTGGAGGAGCACGGCCTGCGCGCGACGGTGCGGTTGACGCGCGGCCGCGACATCGCGGCGGCCTGCGGTCAGCTCGCGGCCGCGCGCGCCTGACGCCGCCGCCGCGACGCCTCCCGGGTCCCCGCGCCGCCGGCCGCGCCCGGACGCCGCCGCGTCCCCGCGGCACCGGCGGCGCCCGACGCCGCCGCGTCCGCGCGCCGGTCAGGCCACCGGCGCGCCGTCGCCCGCGCGCTGCTCGCCGGCGCGCAGCAGGCGATCGCGCAGGTCGGCCTCCTCCTCGGGCGAAGGATCCCACTCCGCGACGCTCGGCAGCGCCTTGAGTGAGTCGATGCCGAAGAGCTTGAGAAACAGGTCCGTGGTGCGGTACAGCACCGCGCCGAACTGCGAGCGCCCCGCCTCCTCGATGAACCCGCGCTCCTCGAGCGTCGCGCTGGCCGACTCCGCCGCCACGCCGCGGATGCGGGTGATCTCGGGCCGCGAGACCGGCTGCAGGTAGGCGACGATCGCCAGCGTCTCGGCCTGCGCGGGCGTCAGCGGCGGCGTGCGCGGCTTGGCGAGCAGGCGGCGGGCCGCCTCCTCGGCGACGGGGTCGGTCGCGAGCGCGATGCCGCCCGCGACGCGCTTGAGCTGCAGCCCGCGCGCGCCCGGCGCGTACTCGCGGTCGAGCTCGGCGAGCGCCGCCGCGACCTCGTCGGGCTCGCACGCCGTCGCGTCGGCGAGGTCGGCGACGGCGACGGGGTCGGGCGAGAGGAAGAGCAGCGCCTCGACGATTCGCGCGAGCTCGCTCATCGCGGCACGCCGCCGCGCGAGGACGGCCGGTCCGGGGTCGCGAGCGCTCCGCCGGGATCCGCCGGCGCGAGGAGCCCCCGGTCGCCGCCGGTCGGACGGGCCGGGGTCACGTCGCCACCACGGCGGCCACGCGGGCCGGCCGCGAGGCCGCGGCGATCGCGATCTCCCCGAACGGCTCGGGCTGCGTCCAGGTCGCCTCGCCCTGCTTGTAGAGCTCCAGCAGCGCGAAGAGGGTGACGGCGACCGTCACGCGGTCGGCCCCGCGGACGGCCTCGTCGAACGTCGTCGCGCCCCGCAGCAGCAGGGCGCGCAGGTGCGCGAGCCGGTCGGCGGTCGTCACGCGCGGGGTCGTGAGGTGGCCGAGCGAGAGCTGCGGCGGCACGCGCAGCAGCCCGCCGAGCGCCGCGCCGAGCCGGCGCGGGTCGTAGACGGCGCCCGCCTCGGCGAGGTTCCTGCGGCGCAGAGCCGGCGGCAGCGGCGCAGCGCGGTAGCGCACGCCCTCCTCGCCGGCCAGGCGCGCGCCGAGGTGCTCGGCGGCGCGGCGGTAGCGCTGGGCCTCGAGCATCCGCGCCAGCAGCTCCTCGGCCGCCTCGCCGGGCTCGAAGTCGGCGAGGTCGTCGTCCTCGCGCGGCAGCATGAGGCGCGACTTGAGCTCCAGCAGCGCGGCGATGAGGACGAGGAACTCGGTCGCGACGTCGAGATCGAGCTCGCCGCGCGACTCGAGGTGATCGAGGTAGGCGATGACCACCTCGGCGAGCTGGACCTCGAGCAGGTCGATCTCCTCGCGCAGGACGAGCGTGAGCAGCAGGTCGAACGGGCCGGAGAAGACCTCCAGGTCGAGCTCGAGCGAGGCGGCGGTCATCCAGGGCAGGCTAACGCCAGCGGCTGACGGTCAGCCCCCCACCCCCCGGTCGGCCCGCTACAGCGCGATGCTCAGCGACAGGCCGAAGAGGAGAACGGCGACGAGCAGGATTCCGAAGACGTCGCTCACCCGGAATCTGCCGACTTCGTTTCTCAGGTCCATGGCCGCGACACTAGCGACGAATCGCACTCAGTGCGATAGGGGTCCGAGACCCATAGCGGCACGCACGTCGGCGAGCGTCGCCGCCGCGATCTCCCGCGCCTTCGCCGCCCCGGCGGCCAACACGTCCTCCAGCGCCTCCGCGTTCCCGCGCAGCTCGCGGTAGCGCTCCTGCAGCGGCGCGAGCTCGTCGGCGACCGCGTCGCCCACCGCGACCTTCAGGTCGCCGTAGCCGCGCGCTCCGGCGAGCTCCTCCTCGATCGCGGCGGGCGTCCCACCGCGGATCGCCGCGAGGATCTCGATGAGGTTCGTCACGCCCGGCTTGTCGTCGGAGCAGCGCAGCACCGGCGGGTCGTCGGAGTCGGTGACCGCGCGCTTGAACTTGCGCCGGATCGCGGCCGGCTCGTCGAGCAGGTACACGGTCCCCTGCTCGCCTCCCACGCTCGTCGACATCTTGCGCTCGGGCTCCTGCAGGTCGCGCACGCGCGCCCCGACGGCGGGGATCCGGTGCTCGGGCACGACGAGCGTGTCCTCGCCGAAGCGCGCGTTGAAGCGCTCGGCGATGTTGCGCATGAGCTCGAGGTGCTCGCGCTGGTCCTCGCCTACGGGCACCTCGTGCGCACGGTAGGCGAGCACGTCGGCGGCCTGCAGCACCGGGTAGAGCAGCAGGCCCGCCGAGACGAGCTCGCGCTGCGCGGAGGACTTGTCGCGGAACTGGTGCATCCGGTTGAGCTCGCCGAGCGCGGTGACCGCGGTCAGCAGCCAGCACAGCTCGCTGTGCTCGGCGACGTCGCCCTGCCGGAAGAGGATGCAGCGCTCGGGGTCCAGGCCGGCCGCGAGCAGCACGGCGGTCGTGTCGTGCACGCGCTCGCGCAGCTCCGCGGGGTCGTAGGCGACCGTCGTCGCGTGCAGGTCGACGATGCAGTAGATCGCCGGGTCCCCGCGCTCCTGGCCGGCGACGTACTGCGTGATCGCGCCGATGTAGTTGCCCAGGTGCTTGCGGCCGGTCGGCTGGATGCCGCTGAAGATGACGTGGGCCACGACGGCGCAGGCTACCGCCGCGGTGGGCGGCCCACGGCGCGAGCTGCGCGCGCGGGCGCGGCTGCCGGCGCGATGGGACCGGATCCAGCGATGCCGCAGGAGGTGAATCCGCGCCTGTTCGCGGCCTGTCCGGCGGGTCCCCGGCCGCGGGCCCGAGACGCCGCCGGCGGGCCCGCCGTGGGTAATGCTCCGCAGAGAGCTCCGTATGTCGCCCCGATGTGGCGGCGGCGGCAAGCCGTTTGGATCCCATCGGTGGGGTTCAGCGAGTCCACTCACCAGGATCCGGCAGGACGCCGGCCATCATCACCGACCTCACGACTGCGATGCTCGAGGTGGCGCGCCGGCTCGGGCTCGACAACGTGGACTTCGAGGTGGCCGACGCAACGGCGCTCCCCCAGGCGGCCTGCGTCGCCGACGTCGTCGTCTGACGCTTCGCCTTTCAGGCCATGAGCGACCCCGGGCGCGCCTTGCCGAGACGCTGCGCGTCCTGCGCCCCGGCGGGCGCCTCGCGTTCGCGCTCGCCGACGAGGAGCGCGCGTGCGCTCGTTGGTGACGCAGGCCGGCTTCGAGGGGTTGCGGATCGAGCGCGTGGCCGGCGAGCGCCGCCATGAGTCCTCCGACGCCTGGCGGGGGCTGCGGCTCGAGCTCGTACCCGGCGCATCCCAGACCTCGTCCTCGCTCGATGACGCACGGCGCGAGGACACCGAACGGAGGCTGCGCGCTCCTGCGCAGCCCTACGAACGCGATGACGCGCTCGTCCTCCCGACGGAGGCACTGGTCGCCTCCGCACACGGGCCGGGACGTGAGCGCGTCGCGCCACGAGAAGGGATCCCATGTTCCGTAAGAGGCCAGGACGACGTGTTGCAATGTCGATCGCCACGCTGGCGCTGTGCGCCGCGGCGGCGGGGCCGGCGACCGCCCAGCAGGACGACGGCGGGACGTCTGCGACGACCGTCCGCATCGCGCTCAACGGCTTTGAGAACAACCTGACGCCGTTCACGATCACCTTTGCCACCGGCCGGCCGGACGACCTCGTGATGATGATCTACGACTCCCTGTTCTGGTCGCAGACCACCGAGGATCCGGAGCCGTGGCTCGCCGAGAGCGCCACGCCCTCTGACGGCGCCCGCACGTGGGAGGTCAAGCTCCGGCCCGGAGTGACCTGGCACGACGGCAGGAAGCTCACGGCCGAGGACGTCAAGTTCACCTTCGACTACTTCAAGACGACGGCGCCGCCTGGACGCTGGACGCACCACGTCACCGACGTCCCGTCCTACCAGAGCTCCCGCGTCGTCGACGCGCAGACGGTGCGGCTGCGCTTCTCGCAGCCGGCGCCGACCTTCAAGATCCTCCCGGGAGCCGACCTCCCGATCCTCCCCAAGCACGTCTGGGAGAACATCAAGGCGCCCGCGAAGGCGTCGAAGGCGCTGCCGATCGGCTCCGGGCCGTACAAGCTGACGAAGATCGTCTCCGACCAGCGCTACCGCTTCGAGGCCAACGCGGACTACTTCAAGGGCAAGCCGCTCGTCGACGTCATCGAGATGCCGATCGTCAGGGACACGACGGCGGCCCTGCAGGCGCTGCGCACCGGTCAGGTCGACTACGTCGCCGTCGACGTCCCGCCCGGCGTCGTCAAGAACCTCGAGGACGCCGGGGGCGTCAAGGTGCAGCGCGGCAACGACTTCTCGTCGACCTCGATCCGCTTCAACGCGCGCAAGAAGCCGCTCAGCGATCCGCGCCTGCGCAAGGCGATCAGCCTCGCGATCGACTCGAAGTCGATCGTCGAGCAGGTCCTGCAGGATGACGGCCAGCCGGGCAACGACAGCTGGATACATCCCGCCTCGCCATGGGCGCTGCCGGACGCCAAGCACGAGTTCGACCGCAAGCGCGCCGAGCAGATCCTCGACGAGGCCGGCTACGAACGCGGCTCCGACGGCGTGCGCCAGACCCCCGCCGGGAAGCCGCTCGACTTCCAGGTGCTGATCTCGTCGCTCGACGCGGAGGGCCTGCGCGGCCTGCAGCTCGTCGAGCGCCAGGTCCGCGAGATCGGGATCGGCCTGCACCCCGAGGCGCTCGATCCGGCGACCCTCCGCCAGCGCACGACGCCCGGGCCGGGCGGTCCGCCGAAGCACGACGCGAACCTCGGCACGTTCGACTGGCATGCCCACACCGATCCCGACACCCTGTACTTCTTCTTCCACTCACCCGGGAAGAAGGGCATCGGGGCCGTGTTCACGGGGTGGTCGAACGCCGAGTTCGACGGGCTCGTGGAGCGCGCGGCGACGCTGAGCGCCGCGGACCGCAAGCCGGTCCTGTACGACGCCCAGAGGATCTTCGCGGCCGAGGCGCCGATGATCCCGCTCTGGTACCGCAGCGACGTCGCCGCCTATCGCCCGGCCGCATACTCCGGCTGGATCGAGGACACGGGCCACGGCCTGCTGACGAAGCGCTCCTTCCTGAGGCCGTACGCGACGGTGGGAGCCGCCGGCGGCGGCGGTGGCGACGACGGTGGCGGCAGCACCCTGTGGATCGTGCTCGGCGCCGGCGCGGCGGTGATCCTCCTCGCCGCCGGCGGGCTCCTGCGTCGCCGGCGCGCATCCGCGCAGGGTCAACGCTACGAGTAGCGCCGTGCCGAACGGAGCGGGTCCGTGCTGATCCGAGCCACACGTCTCGCGCTCGGCTACGCGGTCGTGCTGTTCGTCGCCCTGCTGCTGAACTTCGCGCTGCCGCGCGTGGCGCCGGGCGATCCGGTCGACTATCTCCTGCCGCCCGAGGCGGCGGGAGATGTGTCGGCGGCGCAGCGCGAGCGGATCCTGACCGAGTTCGGCCTGGGCGAGTCCGTGCCGGTCCAGCTCGGGCACTACTTCACCAACATGGCCCGGGGCGACCTGGGGTTCTCGGTCCGCTACGCGCGCCCGGTCACCGAGGTGCTCGGAGAGCGGATCGGGTGGACGCTGCTGCTGGTGGGCGGGGCGCTCGTGCTGTCGACGCTCTTCGGGGTCCTGCTGGGGTTCGCGTCCGCGTGGCGGCGCGGCAGCGCCACCGACGCCGTGACGCTCACGACCGTGATGGTGATCGATGCGATGCCCCCGTTCTTCGTCGGGCTGCTGTTGATCTTCGTCTTCTCCGTGCAGCTCGAACTGCTGCCGATCTTCGGCGCGCTGCCGGCCTCGGGAGCCAGCGGCATCGGCTACGTCGGCGACGTCGCCGAGCGGCTGATCCTGCCGCTCGTCACGCTGACCCTCGGCTACCTCGGGGCCGTGTATCTCGTCGCCCGCGCCTCGCTGATCGGCGAGCTGCGCGAGAACTACGTCCTCATGGCCGAGGCGAAGGGCCTGGATCGCCGCGGCGTGCGGCGCCACGCCCAGCGCAACGCGCTGATCCCCGTCGCCACGGTCACGCTCGTCGGTCTCGGCACGCTCGTCGGCGGAGCCGTGGTCGTCGAGACGGTCTTCTCCTATCCGGGGCTCGGACGCCTGATCTACGACGCGGTGCTGACGCGCGACTACCCGCTGCTGCAGGGCGCCTTCCTGCTGCTGGCGGTCGGCGTGCTGGCGGCGAACTTCGTCGCCGACCTGCTCTACCCGCTGCTGGATCCGCGGGTGCGGCGACGGGGAGCGCGCGCCGGATGACCGCCACCGTCTCCCCCACGGGTCGCAGGCTGGGAGCGATCGGCGCGGGCCTGCTGCTCGTCATGGCGCTCGTCGCGGTCTTCGCCCCACTGCTCGCCACGCACGATCCGCAGGCCGCCAGCGGCGCCTCGTACCAGTCGCCGAGCCGCGACTTCCCGCTCGGGACCGACGATGTCGGCCACGACCTCTTCGCGCAGCTCGTCTTCGGCGCGCGGATCTCGCTCAGCATCGGGGTGCTCTCGGCCGTGCTCGCCACGCTGATCGGCCTCCTCGTGGCGGTCGTCGCCGGTTACTTCCGCGGCCGCGTCGAAGCGCCGCTCATGCGCCTCGTCGACCTGACGCTGGCGATCCCGTTCTTCGTGCTCGTGATCGTGCTGGCGGCGTTCTTCGGGCGCGGCCTGCTGGTCACCGTCGCCGTCATCAGCGCCGTGATGTGGGCCAAGCCGGCCCGGGTCCTGTACTCGAACGTCGTCAAGGTCCGCGAGTACCAGCACGTGCTCGCCGCCCAGGCGATGGGTGCGTCGTCGCTGCGGATCCTCGGGCGCCACGTCGTGCCGCGCCTGGCGCCGCTCGCGGTCGCCCAGTTCGTCCGCACGGCCAACGTCGCGGTCTTCCTCGAGGCCGCGCTCGCGTTTCTCGGCCTCGGCGACCCGACCCGGGTCAGCTGGGGGAGCACGCTGTTCTTCGCCAACGCCCGGAGCGCCTTCCTGACCGACGTGTGGCTGTGGTGGATCGTCCCGCCGGGGCTCGCGCTGACGGTCGTCATCGTCGGCTTCGCCTTCGTCGGCTATGCGCTCGAGGAGCGGACCGATCCGCGTCTGAGCGGCGGCGGAAAGCGCAGGCGCCGAGCACCGGTCGACGGCGAGCGCGGGCCCGCGACCCCGCAAGCGCCCGGCAGCGTGCTGGAGATCCGCGATCTGCGCGTCCGCTACGCCGGCGCCGCCGGCGACGTCTGCGCCGTGGACGGCGTCAGCCTGACCCTCGCGCCGGGCCGCACGCTCGGGCTCGTGGGCGAGTCGGGCAGCGGCAAGAGCACGCTGGCGCTTGCGCTGATGGGCCTGCTGCGCTCGCCGGCGGAGGTGCTCGGCGGGCGCATCCTGCTCGGAGGCGACGACCTGCGGACGCTGACCGGGCCGGCGGCGACGCGGATCAGGGGCCGGGAGATCGCGCTCGTGCCGCAGGGCGCGATGAGCGCGCTGAACCCCGCGTACACGATCCACCGTCAGGTGACCGAGGCGGCGGCGCTGACGCGGCCGGACGGGCACGCCGCGCGCGACCGGGCCGCCGAGCTGCTCGAGGAGGTCGGCATCGACCGCTCGCGCCACGCCGCCTACCCGCACGAGCTGAGCGGAGGGATGCGCCAGCGGGTGCTGATCGTCATGGCGGTGATCAACGAGCCGCGCGTGGTCGTGGCCGACGAGCCCGTGACCGGCCTCGACGTCGTGACGCAGGTGCGCATCCTGCACCTGCTGCTGGCATTGCGCGAGCGCCTCGGCCTCGCCGTCATCCTCATCTCCCACGACCTCCCGCTCGTGGCGCGCACCGTCGACGATCTCGTCGTGCTGCAGGACGGGCGCGTCGTCGAGGCCGGGCCCGCGTCGCAGATCGCGGCCGCGCCGCAACATCCCCACACCCGCGCGCTGCTGGCCGCCGCAGGCCGCCCGGGCCGCGCGGCGGCGGCCACCGCCACGGAGCAGCCATGAGCGAGTCCGTGATCGAGTTGCACGGCGTCTCGCGCGTCTTCGCGCGCGACCGGCGCGGGTGGAGCCGGCCGCGCGAGGAGGTTCGTGCCGTCAACGACGTGCGCCTCGACGTGGCGGCCGGCGAGACGCTCGCGCTCGTCGGTGAGAGCGGCGCCGGCAAGAGCACGGTCGGCCGGATCGTCCTGGGTCTGGATTCGCCCGACGAGGGCCGGGTCGTCTTCGAGGGCGAGGACGTCACCGGGCTGCGCGGGCGCGCGCGCCGGCGGATGCGCCGCCGCATGTCGCTGATCCTGCAGGATCCGTACGAGTCGCTGCACCCCGGGATGCGCGTCGCCGAGGCGGTCGGCGAGCCGCTGTCGGTCGCCCGCGTCGCCCGCACCGAGCGCCACGACCTCGTCGCCGCCGCGCTCCACGACGCGGGGCTGACCCCGGCGGCCGAGTTCCTGCGGCGCTTCCCGCACGAGCTGTCGGGCGGACAGCGCCAGCGCGTGGCGGTGGCCCGCGCCTTCGTCGCGCTGCCGCGCCTCGTCGTGGCCGACGAACCGACCTCGATGCTCGACGCCGCGCTGCGCGACGAGATCCTCGCGCGCATGGCGCAGATGCGCGACCGCCTGGGAACGGCGTTCATCCTCATCACACACGACCTGGCCTCCGCCCGGGCGTTCGCCGACCGGATCGCGGTCATGCGGGCCGGGGAGATCGTCGAGCAGGGGCCGACCGACCGGGTGCTCGCGGCGCCCGCCCACGAGTACACCCGCGTCCTGCTCGCCGCGAGCGAGGGACGACTCATCGAGGAGGACACATGAGGAAGCTCATCTTCTTTGCGGCGACCGATCCGGCGACCGAGCCGAAGCCGATCTGGTCGGCGTACCACTTCGCCGCGGCGGCGGCGCGGGCCGGGCTGGAGGCCGAGGTGCGACTCGCCGGTGACGCCGTGCGCGTCGTCGACGAGGACGTGTTCGGAGCCGACGACACCGGCTCCGACCTGCGCGCGAAGGTCGCCGCCGGCGTCGGCGCGCCCTTCGCGGTCTCGCTGTGCCCGAACTCCTCGCGATCGCGCGGCGTGACGCCCGAGCAGATGGAGCGCATCGGCGCCGCCACTCGCCCGCTCGCCGACATCCTGACCGAGACGGCCGACGACCGCTCGACGCTGATCTACATCGGCTGACGGGCTGCGCCACAGCTGCCGGCGCACCCTCGGCCGCTTTGCCGCGCCGGCCTCGGCCAGGCGCCGGACCGGCGGGGTGTAGGGCGCGTCGCGGGCGATCTCCGGGTCGTCGGCGGCCTCCTGCACGATCGCGGCGAACGCGTCGACGAACGCTCCGAGGGTCTCGCGCGACTCGGTCTCGGTCGGCTCGATCAGCAGCGCCTCATCGACCACCAGCGGGAACTGGTGCATGCGGTCGAGCTCGCCGAGCGCGGTGACCGAGGTCAGCAGCCAGCTCAGCTCGGTGTGCTCCTGCACGTCGCCCTGCCGGAAGAGGATGCAGCGCTCGGAGTCCAGGCCGGCCGCCAGCAGGACGGCGGTCGTGTCGTGCACGCGCTCGCGCAGCTCCGACGGCTCGTAGGGCACGGTCGTCGCGTGCAGGTCGACGATGCAGTAGCTCGCCGGGTCCCCGCGCTCCTGGCCGGCACGCCTCAGCCGGCGGACCTCGTGACCGACGTCGCCGCGGTGCAGATCGCGTAGACCTGCATGTCGCGCGGCCCGGCGACGTTCACGTCGACGAAGCCCGACCAGCCGTCGGCCTCGACGGCATCGGCGTCGGCGGGGCTGTCGATCGGAAACGACGCGTTGACCTGCATCTCACCGCGGGTGCCCGAGCTCGTCCACACGCCGCCGCCGACGACGTACTCGCCCGCCGGGCAGTACACCTGGCTGCCGTACTGGTTCGCGACGGACGCCGTGATCCGCGGGCCGTACACGTAGCGCAGCGCGACCGGGCCCGCCGGCCCCCGCGCGCCCGCCGGCCCCTGCGCGCCGGCGGGGCCCGGCGCTCCGGCGGGGCCCGCCGGGCCGGCCGTGCCGGGCAGTCCGCGCGGACCGCTGCGGCCCTTGAGCGCGGCGCGCGCGGCGCGGCTGAGATCGCGGGTCTGGATCGTCCCGTCCTTGATCCTGGCGCTCGTGACGAGCGAGCCGGCGACCGCCGACCCGCCGGAGGCGGCGACGAGCGCCACGACGCCGACGAGGAGCGCCGGGCTCGGCTTGACAAGCCTCGACATGGCGATGGTCCTTTCTTGCGAGGTTCGAGGAACTCGAGCGAACGCCGCAAGCGCCTGCTCGTCGTCCCGATCGACCAGACCGCGGCGGCGGGCAAGCTAGCACCGAGCGGGCGTCTCGGGTGAAAAGCTCGAGAGGGTCCGCGCCGCCACCGCCGAGCGTGGCCGCCGCTGGTCGGCGACGACGCAGAGACCGCTGCGCCCAGCCCGCCCTGAGCATGGCGATCCAGGGTCGGGTACAGGGTCGCCCCCGTAGCCGGGCGGGCGAGGGTCGCACTACGGTCGTCGCCATGGCTGTCTCATCACGTTGCAGAGCGTTGACGAGCGCGCTTGCGATCGTCGCCGTCGCGTGTGCGAGCGCGCCTGCCGCGCAGGCCGCCACGACGCTCTACAGGGGCGCGTTCAAGTGCGGCGCCGACGGCAAGCCGCTTGCCGGCGCTCGCGTCGAGCTGTGGCAGACGCACTACCGGTGGCTGCCCGAGGTCCCGCCCAACTACGTCCACCGCAACACGACGCGGGCCGACGCGAACGGCGCCTGGAGCTTCACGGTCAGCGGCGACGAGACGAACTGGCGCATCAGGGTCGTGCTCGTCGGCGAGCACGCGCGGGCGCAGGACTGGCCGTGGCCCTGGAACTGGTTCACGACGACGCTGCGCAGCCAGAACAACACACCGCTTCGCGACTACGGCACGCAGGTCGTCACCGGCTACCAATGTGCGATCTGGAACGGCTTCTCCCAGGCCGGACGGGACTACGTCGCGGAGGTCGGTGCCGCGCCGCCGCAGGGCGTGACCGTCGTGCGCGCGGGAGCCCCGACGTCGGGCGTTCCCTTCACGCCCTACGACGAGGTGTGGTGGCCCTCCGGCTACCCCGAGTCCAAGACGCGCACCGACGCCATGGGCGCCAGCTTCACGAGTTCGACGGCGAAGCACGAGTTCGCCCACGTGCTGCGCCACCTGCTCGACGGCGGCGCCCTCCACTTCGCCGCCGACGTCGGGTTCTACGGGTATCTGCGCAGTCACAGCATCGACGCGTGCAAGCCGACGAAGTCGGGCTTTGCCTTCAACGAGGGCTGGGCCGAGTACTACGCCGGTGAGGTGCGCAACGGCCCCTGCCCCTCAGATCCCACGTCCGGGCTGATGGAGCGCAACGTCGCCGTCGGCCTGCAGAACCTCCAGGACAGCTGCGTGCTCTCGCGCGCACGCATGGTCCAGGTGCTGCGCGACAACCGCGGGCGGATCCACTCGCTTGACGAGTTCACGCGCGCGCTGAGCTGCACCCCGCCGCCGCCGCCGATCAAGAAGCTCGGCCGCGTCAAGCCGCGCGAGGCCGTGCTCGTCAAGGAGCGCCGTGACATGCTCGGCGGCGGGCGCAGCGTGATCTCCGCGCTCGGCCGTGCCGTGCGGCGCCTGACGAGCGAGACGGCGGCGGCACGACGCCTGGCCACGCGTCCCGTGCCGTGCCCCAGTCAGCCCTGCGATCTGCGCATCGAGCGCGCGCTGAAGCCCGTGCTCCTGGCGGGACAGCTCGAGGTGCTGCGCTCGGTGAGGTCGCGTCTCGCCTTCCTGGCCAGCCCCGCGGCGGTGCGCCGGCTCGCCCGCCGTCCCCTCTCGCAGCAGTTGCGCCAGATCGAGACGACGCGCACGGCCGCGCTCACCGCAGCCAAGAGGATCCTCGCGCGCACGATGGACCGCGCACGGGTGACCGCCCGCAGGGCCGGCGCGCCGGCCGCGCAGCTCGGCATCCTCTCGAAGGCCCGCGTGCTGGCGGCTCGCGGAGACGCCGACATGCTCGCGGCGATGGCGCCCATCGCGGCCCCGGCTCCGCAGCCGGGCGGACCCACGCCGCAGCCGCCGGCGCCCGTCGAGCCGCCACCCCCGCCGCCTCCTCCGCCACCGCCGCCACCGCCGCCCATGCTCGCCCCGGTGACGGCCGCCGACTTCGCCGACTGGACGTCCGTCGCCGGCAGCCCCGCCGCCGCGAGCGGGATGCTGCACACGGGTCCGGTCACGCTGACGGGGACCGGGGTGCTCGCGCCCACGAGCATCACGAACGGATCGTCGGCGATCTTCGACCGCGCGGACTTCACGCCGCCGCTGACCACGAGCGACGCGATCAACTTCAACGCCGCCACCGGCAACTCGTACACGCTCACGTTCGGGGCCCCCGTGACCAACCCCGTCCTGCACCTCGGCTCGCTCGGCTCGACGCTGCGCTTCCCGACCGGGACCGAGATCACCCGGCTGAGCGGGGACGCCCAGCTCAGCGTCTCGGGCAGCGACGTGATCGGCCAGATCGAGGCACCGGTCGACGACGCCAACGGAACCGTCCGGCTGACCGGCACGTTCTCGTCCATCAGCTTCACGACGATGTCGCCGGCCTCGGTGGACGGCGTCTACGTCCAGGTCGGCGCGCCCCGCCCGGTCGCGTTCAGGTAGCTCGGGGCCGACGTCGCGCGCGGACGTTCGGGTGCAGGCAGCGGCGACGGCCACGCGCCGAACCGATGGTCCTGCCGGGCAAGGGCGGCAGCTCGCAGACCCTCGCGCAGCTGGCTTGTCTGACTTCTGCTGTTCGCGTCGACTCGCGTCCGCGCCGAGCCCAGCGAACCGCTCGTTCGAACCGACGCGACAGTCTTGCGCGGTTGCTAGCCGTGCGCGGCGCGGATCCGGGCTGCTTGAGGTGTCTGCAGATCCGGTTGTGCGGGGTGCGGTGCTTGCAGGCGGGCGAGAAGCTGGTCTTGGTTCGTGGTGGCGGCGATGCGTGGCGGCGCCGCGGTCGTCGAGCGCGTCGGGTCGATGGTCGCGGCCCCCGCGCCTGGCGCAGGCGCGGCGAGCTGGTTGGCAGCGCGCGATCGAGGGGGTCATGTGGATTGCGTCCCACAGCGGGACGCTTCGCGCAGGACCCCTCACGGCGCGACCCCTCGAGCCCGGGGTCATGCGAATTGCGTCCCACAGCGGGACGCTTCGCGCAAGACCCCTCACGGGCCGGCCCTCCGAGCCCGGGGTCATGCGGATTGCGTCCCACAGCGGGACGCTTCGCGCAGGACCCCTCACGGCCCGGCCCTCGGAGCCCGGGAGACCGCCGTCCGATTGCGGGACGCTTCGCGCGGGAGGTCTGCGCGGCGGGGCAGGCTGATGGCGCCCCGGTGACCGAGCAGCTCGCGCTCGCGGCAGCTCGCGCGCGGGATCGGCGCGCTGCTCGATCGGGCTCGGCGTCGTTCACCTCGTGTGCGCGGGCGGGTCGCCGCCCGCGCACGCCGCCGGCTGGTCGCGCCGGCCGCGCTCGCCGCCGGCTGGTCGCGCCGCTCGACTGGACGCCTGAGCCGCGATGTGCGGCCGCTTGGCGCGACACGGTGGGCAGGGCCGGCACCGTGGGCGCTGTATGCAAGCGTCGTGGGGGTGCTGTCGCCGGGCTCGGTGACCGCCTCGAGTTCGTTGAGGCCGCCGTAGGTGTAGGACGTCGTCGCGCCGTTGCCGTCGATCTGGCTCGTCGGCCCGCCTTCGGCGTCAGATCCGTGCCGAAGCTCAGCGCCGGTGGAGCGGGAGGATCGGGCGCGAGGAGCCCGACGCCGGCCGCGCGAGCGCCGCCGGCGTCAGCCGGTGGCGGCCTGCAGGTTCACGCGGCCGAAGCCGAAGGCGGTGTCGCGCCCGGGCGCTCCGAGGTCGTCGACCGACGCGTCGAGCTTCGCCCGCCACGCCGCCGGGCCGCCCGCGGTCCGCCCGGCGATCACCGCAGCGACGCCGGCGGCGTGCGGGGTCGCCATCGAGGTGCCGGACAGGCTCCGGTAGCCGCCGTCGCTCCACGTCGAGAGGATCCCGACGCCGGGCGCAGCGACCTCGACGGCGGCGTTGGCGTTGGAGAACGAGGCGCGCGCGTCGTTCTTGTCCGTCGCGGCGACCGAGACGACCCCCGGATAGGACGCCGGATAGCTCGCCCGCGAGTCGCCGTCGTTGCCGGCCGCGGCGACGAGCAGCGCGCTGGGGGCGGCCCGCTGGACGGCCTCGCGCAGCGTGCGCGAGTCCGACGAGGAGCCGAGCGACATCGAGATGACCTTCGCGCCGGCGCCCACGAGGTAGTCGATGCAGTTCGCGATGCCCGCGACCGGCCCCGAGCCCAGGCTGTCGAGCGCCTTGCAGATCGCCAGCGGCGAGTCGAACGCCACGCCCGCGACACCGCGGCCGTTGTTCGCGACGGCCGCCGCGGTGCCCGCGACATGCGTGCCGTGACCGTTGTCGTCGGCGCAGCGGCCGCTCTCGATCGTCGGGTCTGAGAACAGGGCCGCCAGGAGCAGGCTCACGCCGAACGACCGCACGCCGGCGCAGTCGACGACCTTGCCCGCGAGATCCTCGTGCGCGGACATGACGCCGGTGTCGACGATGCCGATCTTCGCGCCGCCGGTGGCCGGGAAGCCGCTGAGGCCGGGCGCGTCCCAGCCCTCGGGAGCGTCGATGTCGGCGTCCGGCCGGCCGCCCGTCTGACCGGTGTTGTGCAGGCCGTAGAGCTCGCCGAAGCGCGGGTCGTTGGGCACCGCCGTCGCGCGGAAGGTGTAGTTGGGCTCGGCGTAGAGCACCGCGCGCGAGCGGTTCAGCCGGCGCGCGGCGGCCGCCGGGTCGCCGGAGACGCGCACGACCTGGGCGCCGACGCCGCGCACGGAGGCGACGCGCCCGACGACGCCCGCGAGGCGGCCGGCGAGCGAGCGCTGCGACGACGACGACCCGGCGGCGTACTTGACGATGACGGTCTGGCCGTCGTAGGCGGCCGGCGCCGCGTGCGCGGCGGGCGTGCCCGCGAAGGCGGCCAGCAATGTGGCTCCCAGCAACGATGTCGCGCGCTTCATGTCCCTGCTCCCTGTAGCTCGCCGGCGACGGACCCTACGCTGGCGCGGGGCCGACGGCAAGAATGAACGTGCAGCGCCGGCGGGCCGGCGACGCGTGCATCCGCTGGATCGCCGTCGGCGTGCTCCGAGGCGAGCGCGATCTCGGCGAGATCATCGGCCACGCCGGTGTTGCCGGGCTCGCCCTCGTGGTCGAGCGCGATGGCGCGGCGCCGCGGTTCGTGCTGGACAGCGATGCGTGGCTGCGCGGCGGTCGTCGAGAGCGTCGGGCCGGCGGCGCGGCCCGCGCACCGGCACAGGCGCGGCCGGATGGTTGCGTGCGCGCCATCGAGGGGTCATGCGGATTGCGTCCCACAGCGGGACGCTTCGCGCAAGACCCCCCACGGGCCGCCTGGGCGAGCCCGGGGTCATGCGGATTGCGTCCCACAGTGGGACGCTTCGCGCAAGACCCCTGACGGCGCGGCCCCTCGCACCGGCACAAGCGCGGGCGAGATGGTTGCGAGCGCGCGATCGAGGGGGGGGTCATGCGGATTGCGTCCCAGGGCGGGACGCTTCGCGCGGGACGTCTGCGCGGCGGGCATGCTGATGGGCGCCCGGTGGCGAAGCGGCTCGCGCTCGCGGCAGCTCGCGCGTGGGATCGGCGCGATGCTCGATCAGCCGCCCGCCGCTCCCGCAACCGGACCACGGAGAGAACCGGCGCGCCGCCGCCAGCGAGACCGCCCACATGCGCGAGAAGCGCAAACCCCCTGTACGTGCGGGACGACGGCGGTCAACCACCGCTCCCGACCGCCGACCGCCCCGACCGCCCCGACCGCCCCGACCGCCCCGACCGCCCCGACCGCCCCGACCGCCCCGACCGCCCCGACCGCCCCGACCGCCCCGACCGCCCCGACCGCTCCGACCGCAAGCCTGGCAGCCTTTGGGCTCTATCCGCCCAATAGCTGCCATCCCTGTCCGCCCAGGCAACCCCCCGCCACGGCTTCAGCGACGAGTTCGCCACCCGACGATCTGGACGCTCTCGTAGGTCGAGGAACCGATCGGCGTGCGCACGAGGACGCTGGGGGCGTGCCGGCACGAGGCGTCCCGAACGCTGTCGCGAGCGGCTCGAAGCTCTCAGGGTGTGTTGTTGGGGACGGAACGCGGACGTGCGACGCCGGACGAGCCGGGCGGGCCGCGCCCCGGAGCCGTGACGGCCCATGCCGCGCCGCCGACGCCATGCTCCCGTCAGGTCCCGATCTCCTCGCCGCTGATCGGAGCCGGCGCGCGGGCGGCGACCGCGTCGAGCACGTCGTCGAGATCGCGGTCGGCCAGCACCTTGCGCCGGGGCGTCCCGTCGTCGAGCGGCCAGCGGACGAGGCTGATCCTGCCGCCGGCGATCTCCAGCCCCGTGATGTCGCCGTCGCCGAAGCAGCAGCAGCCCGTGTTGAAGTAGCACGGCGTCGGCAGCTTGTAGGAGCGCGGCCGGTTGCGGTCGCGGGCCCGCTCGAACTCGCGATCGGCGCGCCGCTCGGCGGCGCCGCCGTCGGCCGGCGCAGCGTCGTCGGCGGCGGGCGCCACGCTGTCCCAGAAGACCGGACGATGCGTGTGGCCCGTGATGAGCACCGGCTTGTCGACGTGGGCCCCGGCCCAGGCGGACATCGCGAGATCGTGCTCGGCTCGCAGGTCGTGGCTGCGGGCGGGCGTCACCCCGGTGTAGCCGGACCTGCGCTGGACCGGCCGCCAGAAGAAGCGCACGACGAGGCGGCTGAGGAAGCGCAGGCGGTCGCTGTCGGCGGTGCCCTGGTGGCCGTGCGTGAACATGAGCAGGCCGTCGGGCGCCTGCGGGCGCGTCAGCGACAGCCTGAGCGCCTCGTGGACCACGAGCCCCGGGAAGAGCCGATGCAGGTGCTTGGACACCGCCGACTCGTGCGACCAGAGGTCGTCGTGGTTGCCGAAGAAGCGCACGTAGCGCCCCGCGCGGTGAAACGCCGCCTCGAGCTCGAGCACCTCGGCGTAGCCCGTCCCCGCGCGCAGCACCGGGCGCACCTTGTTCTCCCACATCTCCTCGGCGTCGCCGAGGACGTAGAGCGAGTAGCCCTGCTCGAGATACCACGCCAGGGCGGCGCAGTAGGCCGGCTCGCAGCGCAGGAAGTCGTCGGCGCCGTCGCGCACGCCCTTGTGGTGGTCGGAGAAGACGACGATGCGCGCCTCGGCCGCCGGCATCGACTCGGTCGCGGCGCCCTCGTAGGCGCGGGTCAGCGCCGTGGCGATGGAGGCCGCGCTCATGAGCCGGCCGCCGCCCACGCGGCGCCGGCGCGTCGGCCCTTCCGCGATCCGCCCATCAGCTCGCCGCCGCCAGGACGGGTGCCTGCTCCCCGGCGACGAGGCGCCCGCGCGCCGAACGCGTCGGAGACGCCCCAGACGCCCGAGATGTCCAAGACGTCGGATACGTCGGCCGGCATCGTGAACGACGCCTCGTGCCTACGCGGCGGATACGGCATCTGGCACCTCGATCGGACCTTCCTCGGGAGCCTCCCGAGTCTCGCCTGCGCCGAGGCGCGGTCGCATCCGTACAAACGCGCCGCGGCCCATCGGCGGAGTACGGACCGCGACGGCGAACGCGCCGAGGCCGCCGCTCACACGCACACCGGCCGCGCCCGCGGGCCGACCACCCGGCAGCGTGTGACACGTGCGTCGTCATCGGCGGGTCACCCGCGCGTCCATGACAGTCAGGGCTACCCGCTCTCCGTGGCCTTCCAGCCACCGGCCTCGCGGACGATGAGCCCGTCCTGCGCGAGGCGCGGGAGCACGCGGTACAGGTAGTTGCGCTCGATGCCCATCCGCTCGGCCACCTCACGCACCGTGATGCCGGGCCTCGACCTGACGATCGCGAGCGCCTCCGCGCCGCGCGTGCCGTTGCGGGCCGTCGCGGCGCCCCGGCCGGGCGCCGCGCGCCGCCTGCGCACGGGCTCTGCGCCTCGCGCCGGCGCGCGGCGCGGCCGGCCGTTGCCGCCGGGCCTGTCCGCGACGCCGTCCAGCGCGGCCGCCGCGGCCTCCAGGCGCCGGTACTCCTCGACGAGCGGCTCGAGCTCTTTCACCCGCGCGTCGATCTCCTTTCGCTTCTCATCCAGAAAATCAGCCCTCGGCATGTCATCTCCCCTGTGACGGGGTGGGTATTCACCACTGATGAGATTACCGCTCGGGACCCCGATGAGCGGGGTGTTTCCTGTCAGCTCAGCGGTCGCCCGCTACTCGTAGCGCAGCGCGCTCAGCGGATCGAGCCGGGCCGCGCGCCGCGAGGGGATGATCGCGGCGAGGACGCCGATCGCGACGCCGAGCACCGCGATCGTGACGACGGTTCCGACGGGGACGTGCAGCGACAGCCCGGGGAACGTCGTCTCCCGCATCCCGACGACCCAGACGAGCGCGACGAGCGCGCCCGCGGCGAGGCCGGCGAGCGCCCCGGCCAGCGACAGCAGCAGGCTCTCGTCGGCCATCGTCCGGCGCACGCGCCAGCGGGATGCGCCGAGGGCGCGCAGGACGCCGATCTCGCGCGTGCGCTCGAGGACCGACATCGACAGCGTGTTGACGATCCCGAGCAGCCCCACGAGCACCGCGATGCCGACGATCGCGTTGAAGAAGCCGAACTGCTGGGCGATCTGGTCCTCGGCCACAGCCTTCAGCTCGGCGGTCGACAGGGCCTCGAAGCCGGGATGATCTCGCGCCAGCAGCGCGGTGATGCGCGTGGCCAGATCCTCGCGATCGGCCGCCGAGCGCGCGCGCACCGCGAGCTGGGCGTCGCGCGTGACGCCGTACACGGCCGCCAGCGTGGCCGTCGACATCTGCAGCACCTGGCCGCCGCCGTCCAGCGTGCGCGCGATTGCGACGACAGGCGCGGTGCGCGTCCCGGACGGGCCCTCGAGGCGCAGCCGGTCGCCCACGCGCAGCCCCACCGCCCTCGCATAGGCCTCGGCGGGCGCCACGCCGCCGTCCGCCAGCCCGCGCAGCGCCTGCGCCTGCGAGGCGCCCTCGAAGGCGGGGTCGTCGACGCGCGCCCAGTCCGCCGGGTCGTAGCCGACGATGAGGCCCTGCTGGCCGCCGCCCGGCAGCTCGGGGACGAAGAGCGCGCGACGGGCTGCGACGGCGCCCGTCTGCGGCAGCGCCTCGATCTGCTCGCGCAGCCGGCTCGACACGGCCCCCTGGGTCGGGGCGAAGTCGTTGTAGGCCAGCGGCTGGACGGTCACGTCGCGCGCGAAGCGCCGGTCGATCTCGTCGGAGACCGACCCGATGAAGCTCGCCGCCACCGTGGCGTTGACGACGACGACCGACAGGGCGACGAGCAGCGTGGCGGCCGTCGCCGCGGTGCGGCCCGGGTTGGCCTGCAGCGCGTCACCGGCGAGGCGTCCCTCGGCGGGCATGATCGCGCGCAGCGGCCGCGCGAGGGCGGAGGCGATCGGCAGGACGACGAACGGGGCGAGCAGCACCATCCCGACGAACATGACCATCGTCGACCCGATGCCGCCGATCGCGGCGAGCGCCCCGGCGCCCGCGCTGTCGCCGAACCAGAACAGCCCACCCACGACGAGGCCCGGCACGAAGAGCAGGATGCCCAGCAGGGCGCGCCGCAGCCCCGGGCGCCGGCGGGCGCGGCTGTCGCCGACGAGCGCGCGGATCGGCGGCACGCGCGCGGCGCGCAGGACCGGCCACGCGGCTCCGGCGCACGTCGCCACGAGGCCCGTGAGGACCGCGGCGACGGCGGGGCCGGCGGTGATGTCCAGCGAAGAGACCGGCAGCCCGAAGGAGCGCATCGCCTCCAGCAGCAGGAGCGCGAGCCCGAAGCCGAGCGCGAGGCCCAGCAGCGAGCCGGCGGCGCCGAGGACGAGCGCCTCGGCGAGGATCGAGCGCGCGACGAGCCCGCGGCCCGCTCCGAGCGCGCGCAGCGTGCCGATCTCGCGCATGCGCTGCGCGACGGTCATGCTGAACGAGTTGAGGATGAGAAAGCCCCCGACGAAGAGGGCGATCCCGGAGAAGAAGTACAGGACGACGTCGAGGCTGGCGAGCTGCTGCTGGGCCTCGTCGCCCTTCGTCTGCGGCGTGACGACCGCGACGCCGTCGCCGAGCGCGGCCTTCAGCCGGGCGCGGACATCCTCGGGCCGCGCGCCGTCGTCGACGACGACGGCGATCTCGTCCCAGACCCCGCGCTTGTCCATGAGCGCGCGCGCCTCGTCGACCGGCATCGACGCGGTGCCGTAGCCGCCCAGATCCAGGCCTCCGCGAAACTCGAACAGCCCGACGACGCGCAGGTCGGCGAGGCCCTCGGACGTCGACAGCGTGATCGTGTCGCCGACCGCGATGCCGCGCTGCGCCGCCCAGTCGGCGCCCAGCTCGATCTCCCGCCCGGCGCGGGGCGAGCGGCCCGCGACCTGCTCGGCGGTCGTCGGGTCCGGCTGGGCGGGATCGACGCCGACGACGTAGAGCTGCGCGTCCATCGCGCGGTCCACGCGCCCGCGAGCGTCGACCGTGCGGAAGATCGAGGCGATGTCGCCCGACGCCGAGCGCACGCCGGCGACCGCGCGCACCCGCTCGATCGTCGCCTCGGGCAGCGAGCCGACCGAGCGCTCGCCGGAGATGACGATGTCGGTCTTGCCGTAGATCGAGTCGTACAGGCGGTCGAACGTGGAGTGCACCGTGCCGACGAGCAGCAGCACCCCGAACACCATGCCGACGCCGAGGACGATCGCGCCCGCGGTCAGGACCGAGCGCAGCGGGCGGGCGCGCAGCGAGCGCACGCTGAGCCCCGCCGGCGACGCGATGCGCGCGCCCGCGGGCAGGCTACGCCGGCGCACCGGCGGTTCCCGACAGCGCCGGCTGCGCCTCGACGGCCCGCAGCGCCTCGACGACGCGGCCGGTGTCCCCGCCCGGGACCTCGCGGACGACCTGCCCGTCGCGCAGCAGCACGACGCGGTCGGCGAGCGCGGCCGCGGCGGCGTCGTGCGTGACCATGACGACGGTCTGCCCCTCGTCGGCGACGCGCCTCAGGAGCGCGAGCACCCCGCTGCCGCTGGTCGAGTCCAGGTTGCCGGTCGGCTCGTCGGCGAGCACGACCTGCGGCTCGCGCAGCAGGGCGCGAGCGATCGCCACGCGCTGCTGCTCGCCGCCGGAGAGCTGCGACGGGAGGTGGCCGGCGCGCTCGGTGAGGCCGACGAGCGCGAGCAGCGCGTCGACGCGCTCGGGGTCGCGGGCGGCTCGACGGCCGCCGATCAGCGCGGGCAGCATCACGTTCTCCGCGGCCGTCAGCGTGGGCAGGAGGTTGAAGAACTGGAACACGAAGCCGAAGACGTCGCCGCGCATCTTCGTCAGCTCGCGGTCGGCGAGATCGTCGTAGCGGCTGCCGCGCAGCGCGATCGAGCCCTCGGTCGGCCGGTCCAGCGCCCCCATGAGGTGCAGCAGCGTGCTCTTGCCCGAGCCCGACGGCCCCATGATCGCGACCATCTCGCCACCCTCGACGGTCAGATCGGCGCCGCGCAGGGCCCGGACGGCGGCCGAGCCCTCGCCGAAGACCTTGACGACGCCGCTGACCTCGAGCAGGTGCGGGGATGGGCCTGAAGCCATGGACCGCACGCTAGGGCCGGACGCGGGCCTCGCACATCCGTATCGATCCACGGCGCGCCCGCGGGGAAGCCGCGCCGGGTCCGCGGCCGGGCCGGGCCGCTACAGCTCCTGGCGCACCCGCGGCCGCTTCGCCGCGCCCGCCTCGTCGAGCCGGCGCACCGGCGTCGAGTACGGCGCGCTGCGCGCAAGCTCCGGATCCTCCGCGGCCTCCCGCACGATCGCCGCGATCGCGTCGGCGAAGGCGTCGAGCGTCTCGCGCGTCTCGGTCTCGGTCGGCTCGATGAGCAGCGCCTCGTCGACGACGAGCGGGAAGTACACGGTCGGCGGGTGGAAGCCGTGGTCGAGCAGGCGCTTGGCGAGGTCGAGGGTCTTGATCCCCAGCTCCTTCTTCATCGGCGCGCCGGAGAGCACGAACTCGTGCATGCAGCGCTCGCCGAACGCGAGCGGCAGGTGGTCGCCGACCTTCTCGCGCAGGCGCGCGAGCAGGTAGTTGGCGTTGAGCACCGCGACCTCGCTGACGTCCTTGAGGCCCTCGGCGCCGAGCGAGCGGATGTAGGCGTACGTCCGCACGAAGACGCCGTAGTTGCCCTGGAAGCCGCGCAGGCGGCCGATCGACTTCGGGCGCGCCTCGTCGAGCTCGAACGTCGGGGGGCCGCCGTTGGCCGACGGCCGGCGGACGACCTGCGGGCGCGGCAGGTATTGCTCGATGCGGTCGGACACCGCGATCGGGCCGGCGCCCGGCCCGCCGCCGCCGTGCGGCTGGGTGAACGTCTTGTGCAGGTTGAAGTGCACGATGTCGAAGCCCATGTCGCCCGGCCGCGAGTAGCCCATGACCGCGTTGAGGTTCGCGCCGTCGTAGTAGAGCGTCGCGCCGACCTCGTGCACGATGCGCGCGATCTCCTCGATGTTCGGGTCGAAGATGCCCAGCGTGCTCGGGTTCGTGAGCATGAGGCAGGCGACGTCGCGGTCGGCCTTCGCGCGCAGGTCCTCGACGTCGACGCCGCCGTCGGCATCGAGCGCGACCTTGACGACCTCGTAGCCGGCCATCGTCACGGTCGCCGGGTTCGTCCCGTGCGCGGAGTCCGGCGTGAGCACCTTCGTGCGGTGCTCGCCGCGGTCGGCGTGGTAGGCGCGCGTCAGCAGGACGCCCGCGAGCTCGCCGTGCGAGCCGGCGGACGGCTGCAGCGAGACGTGCGGCAGGCCGGCGATCTCGGCGAGCTGCTCCTGCAGCCCGAACATGAGCTCGAGCGCGCCCTGCGCCCGGCGCGGGTCCTGCAGCGGGTGCAGCCGCGCGTGCCCGGGCAGCGCCGCCACGCGCTCGTGCAGGCGCGGGTTGTGCTTCATCGTGCACGAGCCGAGCGGATAGAAGCCCGAGTCCAGGTCGAAGTTGCGCTTGGAGACGTTGACGTAGTGGCGCACGATCTCGGGCTCGGAGGCCTCGGGCAGCCGCGGCGGCTGCGCGCGCCGGGCCGCCTGCGGGATGAGCCCGTCGACGTGCGGCACGTCGAGCTCGGGCGCGCGGAACGCGCGCCGCCCCGCGGCGCCCTTCTCGAAGATCGTCGTGGCGCGCTCGCGCTGCTGCGGCGTCTGGCCGTCGCTCATGCCGTCACCTGCGTCCCGGCGGCCGCGCGCTCGGCGGCGACGGCCTCGCCCAGCACCTCGGCGAGGCGGTCGATGTCGGCCCGCGAGCGCTGCTCGGTGATCGCCACGAGCAGCCCGTCGGCGTGCTCGCCGTACGTGCGCCCCAGCGCGTAGCCGGCGTTGACGCCGGCCGCCGCGCAGCGGTCGAGCACGCGCCGGACGCCGTCGAGCCCGCCGACGTCGAGGCGCAGCGCGAACTCCCGCACGACCGGGCGCTCGTGCAGCGCCGAGACGCCGTCCAGAGCGGCAAGCGTCTCGCGCGCGTAGTGCGTGCGCTGCAGCATGAGCTCGCCGAGGTCGACGATGCCGCGCCGCCCGAGCCAGGTCAGGTAGACGACCCCGCCGAGCGCGTTGAGCGCCTGCGAGGTGCAGATGTTCGAGGTCGCCCGCTCGCGGCGGATGTGCTGCTCGCGCGTCTGCAGCGTGAGCACGAAGCCGCGGCGGCCGTCGGCGTCGGTCGTCTCGCCGGCGATCCGGCCGGGCATCGCGCGCAGGTGCTTCTCGGTCGCGGCGAAGAACCCGAACGACGGGCCGCCGAAGTCCAGCCGGTTGCCGAGCGACTGGCCCTCGCCGACGCAGACGTCGGCGCCCTGGTGGCCGGGCGCCTCGAGCACGCCGAGCGTGAGCGGGTCGGCGGCGACGACGACGAGCGCGTCGTGCTCGTGGGCGGCGTCGGCGACCGCCTGGACGTCCTCGATCGCGCCGAGGAAGTTCGGCTGCTGGACGATGACGGCGCCGACGTCGTCGCCGAGGACGTCGCGCAGCGCGGCGAGGTCCGTGACGCCGTCGTCGAGGCCGATCTCGGCGACCTCTGTCCCGTAGCCGACGGCGAGCGTGGCGAGCGTCTCGCGGCTGTGCGGGTGCACGCCGCGGCTGACGAGCACGCGCGGGCGCTTGTTGGCGAGCTTGGCGAGGTAGGCGGCGGCGCCGACGGCGCTCGGGCCCTCGTAGACCGAGGCGTTGGAGACCGGCAGCCCGGTCAGCTCGCTGATCGCCGTCTGGTACTCGAACATGACCTGCAGGCCGCCCTGGCTGACCTCGGGCTGGTAGGGCGTGTACGGCGTCAGGAACTCCGAGCGCGACATGAGCATGTCGACGATCGCGGGGACGTAGTGGTCGTACATCCCGGCCCCGAGGAAGGTGATCTCGTCCTCCGTGCTGACGTTGCGCTCGGCGAGCCGCCGCAGGTCGGCGTAGACGGCCTGCTCGGGCTGACCCGGCGGCAGGTCGATCGTCCGGTCGAGCCGCACGCCGGCGGGGATCGCGTCGAAGAGCTCCTCGATCGAGCCGACGCCGATCGCGTCGAGCATGATCCGCAGGTCCTCGGCGGTGAGCGCGGTGTAGCCGGCCATGCCTACAGCGTGCTCATGTAGGCGTCGCGGTCCAGCAGGCCGTCGGCCTCTGCGGGGTCCTCGAGCTTGACGCGCACCATCCAGCCGGCGCCGTAGGGATCGTCGTTGATCGCCTCGGGCGTGTCGGCGAGCCCCGTGTTGACCTCGACGATCTCGCCCGTCAGCGGCGCGATGACGTCCGAGACCGCCTTGACGGACTCGACCTCGGCGTAGAACTCGCCGGCCTTGACCGACGAGCCGACCTCCGGCGGGTCGAAGAAGACGACCTCGCCGAGGGCGTCCTGCGCGAACCAGGTGATGCCGAACGTCGCGACGCCGTCCTCGATCCGCGCCCAGTCGTGATCGGGGTGGTAGAGCAGCTCATCGGGATAGCTGGCGTCAGCCATCGGTCTCCTTGGTGTAGAGGGGCCGGGGTGCGACCACGGCGTCGCGCGACTTGCCGCGGACGTCGATCTGGAAGGCCTCGCCGACGGCCGCGCGCGCGCTGGGCAGGTAGGCCATGCCGATCCCCACGCCGAGGCTGGGCGACATCGTGCCGCTCGTGACCTCGCCGCCGCCGATGACGGGGTTGCCGGAGCGCGCGATTCCGGGGCCGGTGATCCGGAAGGCGACGAGCTTGTGCTCGGTGCCCTCCTCGCGGGCGCGGCGCACCGCGTCGGCGCCGATGAAGCCCGTGTCCTCGGCGCAGACCCAGCCGAGGCCGGCCTCGATCGGGTTGCGCTGCCGCGTCAGCTCGTTGCCGTAGAGGTGGTAGTTGACCTCCAGGCGCAGGGTGTCGCGCGCGGCGAGCCCGCAGGGCACCGCGCCGCGGTGCACGAGCTGCTCCCAGACGGCGGGCGCGTCGGCCGGGTCGAGCAGCAGCTCGACGCCGTCCTCGCCCGTGTAGCCCGTGCCGCAGACGAGCGCGTCGCGCCCGTGCACGACCCGGCTGCCGGCCTCCATGCGCCCGGGCAGCGGGCTGTCGGCGATCGCCTGGACGCGCTCGCGGGCGATCGGGCCCTGGACGGCGATCATCGCGTAGCCGTCGGCGACGTCCTCGACCTCGACGTCGAAGCCGCCGGCGTGGCTGCGCAGCCAGGCGACGTCGGCCTCGTGGTTGGCGGCGTTCGTGACGGTCAGGAAGCGGTCGGGGGCGAGGCGGTAGCTGAAGACGTCGTCGAGCACGCCGCCCTCCTCGTCGCAGATGAGCGCGTACTGCGCCTTGCCGACGGCCATCTTCGAGATGTCGTTGGAGAGCACGCGCTGCAGGAACGCCTCGGCGTCGGGGCCCGAGGTCTGCACCTCGCCCATGTGCGAGACGTCGAAGACGCCGACGAGCGTCCGCACGGCCTCGTGCTCTGCGCCGACGCCGTCGGCGTACTGCACCGGCATCTCCCAGCCGGCGTACTCGACGAGCTTGGCGCCCGCGTCGACGTGCGCGGCGTACAGCGGCGTTCGCTTGAGCGTCGGAGTGCTCACAGCACCGAGGCTAGCGGAGCGCCCGGCTCGCTCCGGGGCACCGAAAGCCGGCGCCGCCCCGTGGGGCCCGGCGCCGATTACAGTTGCCCGATGGACTCCTTCGGCGCGCCCGCGCCCCCGCCCGCCGCACCGGGCTGGTACCCCGATCCGGGCGGGTCGGCGAGCCATCGCTACTGGGACGGGTCGCGCTGGACGGATGCGCTCTCGTCGGCGATCCCGCCGGCCGGCCCGCACAACGCCCGCGACGACGCGCGCAGCTGGGCGCTCGCCGCGCACCTGTCGGCGCTGCTGAGCCTCGTCATCGGCTTTCCGTTCGTCGGCCCGCTCGTCGTCTACCTCGTCAAGCGCGACGACGCGTACGTGCGCCGGCACGCCGCGGAGGCCCTGAACTTCAACCTCTCGTTCATGCTCTACGCGATCGTCCTCGGCGTCGCGACCGTCATCCTGCTGTTCTTCATCGTCGGCGTGCTGCTCATCCCGGTGCTCGTCGCGCTCGCCATCGGGTGGCTCGTGCTCGTCTGCGTCGCGGCGGCGAAGGCGGGCCAGGGCGAGTCCTACCGCTACCCGCTGACGATCCGCTTCGTGCGGTAGCCCGGCCGCTCAAGCCGCGCTCCGGGGAGGCCGATATCCCTCCACATGACGACGATCGCGATGGCCGTCCTCGCCGCCTCCGTGGCCGCGGGCTACTTCACGATCGCCGCCGTCGTCGCGCCGCGCATCCGGATGCCGAGCGCGCGCCCGCGCGTCGTCCTCGTCCTGCGCGCCGCCGCGATCGCCTTCTTCGTCGGATGCGGCATGACGCACGTCCACATCCTCCTGCACACGCTGGGCTACGGCACGCCGCAGCCGGTCGAGGCCCACGAGATCGTCTTCCACGTCATGCAGGCGATCGGCGCCTGGCTGTTCATCGCCGGCGCGCTGCTGCGCTTCGAGCTGCACGTCGTGCCCTCGCAGACCCGCGTCGAGCTCGAGGCGGCCGTCGACGAGCAGCGTGAGCTGGCCGCCAGCGCGCGCCGGCTCGCGCGCCGCGACGAGCTCACGGGCCTGGCCCGGCGCTGGCGCTTCGACGAGGAGCTCGAGCGCCAGGTCGCCCATGCGCGCCGCTACGACGCACCGGGCGCGCTGCTCGTCATCGACGTCGACGACTTCAAGACCGTCAACGACACCCACGGCCACCCCGTCGGCGACGCCGTGCTGCGGCGGGTCGCGGCGACGCTGCGCGACGGCCTGCGCGAGACGGACCTCGCGGCGCGGATCGGCGGCGACGAGTTCGCGATCGTCCTGCCGGAGGCGTCGCTCGGCGAGGCGGCCGCGGCCGCGGAGCGGATCGTGGCCGCGCTGCGCACGGCGCCCGAGGACGGCACGCCGCGGGTCGCCGTGAGCGCCGGCATCGCAGCGATCGACGGGGAGCTGGGGCCCGGCGAGGTCGTCCGCCAGGCCGACAAGGCCCTGTACGCGGCCAAGCGCGCCGGCGGCGACCGGCACGTCGTCGGGCGGTCGGCGCAGCCGGCGCCCGTCGCCTGAGCGGCGCCGGCGAGCGCACCCGGATCGAGGGCCGCCTGCGGCCTCGTCGCCACACCGCGCCGCCGGCCGGGCGCGCGTCCGGGATCAGCGCAGGAAGGGCGGGATCTCGATCTCGTCGTCGGGGATCTCCAGCGACGAGCGCTGGCGATCGCCGAGCCGCGGGCTGCGATCGCGCGAGACGGCGCGGTCGCGCGTCTCCTCGCGGGCGGTCCGGGGGCGGGCGCGGCCATGGTCGAAGCCGGTCGCGATGACGGTCACGCGGACCTCGTCGCCCTGGCTCTCGTCGATGACCGCGCCGAAGATGATGTTCGCGTTCGGGGCCGCCGCCTCGCGGACGATCTCGGCGGCCTCGTTGACCTCGAACAGGCCGAGGTCGCGGCCGCCGGTCATGTTCAGCAGGATGCCCGTCGCGCCCTCGACGTCCTCCTCGATGAGCGGGCTGGAGATCGCGATGCGCGCCGCCTCGGCCGCGCGGTTCTCGCCGTTGGAGGTGCCGATGCCCATGAGCGCCGAGCCGGCGTCCTGCATGATCGTGCGCACGTCGGCGAAGTCGAGGTTGATGAGGCCGGGGATCGTGATGAGGTCGGTGATGCCCTGCACGCCCTGGCGCAGGACGTTGTCGGCCTCGCGGAAGGCGTCGAGCATCGTCGTGCGGCGCTCGACGATCGACAGCAGCTTCTCGTTGGGGATGACGATGAGCGTGTCGACGACCTCGCGCAGGCGGTCGATGCCCTCCTCGGCCTGGCGCGTGCGCTGGCTGCCCTCGAACTCGAACGGCTTCGTGACGACGCCGACGGTGAGCGCGCCGATCTCGTTCTTGGCGATCTCGGCGATCACCGGCGCGGCGCCCGTGCCGGTCCCGCCGCCCTCGCCGGCGGTGACGAAGACCATGTCGGCGCCCTTGAGCGCCTCCTTGATGTCGTCGCGCGACTCGGCCGCGGCGCCGAAGCCGATCTCGGGGTTGGCGCCCGCGCCCAGGCCCTTCGTGAGGTCGTGGCCGATGTTCAGCTTGATGTCGGCGTCCGTCATCTGCAGCGCCTGCGCGTCGGTGTTGGCGGAGATGAACTCCACGCCGCGCAGCCCGGCGTCGACCATGCGGTTGACCGCGTTCGTGCCGCCGCCGCCGACGCCGACCACCTTGATGACCGCTAGATAGCTGCTGCTGGATTCCATGAGGACGCGTCCGACCCTTGAGTTAGCGTTGAGAGATTTTGCTCTCCGACCCGGGTGCTGCGGCAAGCACAGTAAGCACGGGCTGGAACAGATGTCAACGCCAAGTCTACCGGCGCACGAATCGTTGCAGATCGGCCGACTCTCGACCTGAGCAGGAGATTTGCGGTTTCACTGCCATCAAGCTAAAGCTGAGGTTCAGTGTTCTCCTGCCGCGGCTGCAGGCCGCCCGCGACCGGCCGCTCGGGCACCCGCAGGTCGATGTACGCTGCGGCGCGCGAGGTCTCGTGCGCGAGGACCTGGGACGCCGCGCCCCACTTGGCGTCCAGCCGGCCCGAGCCGCCGAAGTAGAGCTTGGGCCCCTCCTGCATCGTCGCCGCGAGACCGTGCGGCCCGCGGTAGACGCGCCCGACGCGCGCGCGCAGCGCGCGCGGCGCCGTGGCGAGCAGGCGCACGGCGTCGCTCGTCTCCCCCCGTCGGAGGCGATCGCCGGCGGGCGTCGAGCGCACGCCGACGACCGGCAGGCCGCGCGTCGCGCTGCCGGGCAGCAGCGTCCCGTCGGCGGCGACCGCGGTCCGCGCGCCGCCGGAGGTCTCGAGGGCGGCGACGGGCTCGTAGGCGTTGACGACGATCCGCAGGCCGTGCGGGAAGTCCGTCTCGGTGCGCAGGCTGCGCACGACCGGGTAGCCGCTCACCGCGCGCAGGAGCGCGCCCTCGCGCACGTGCAGCGTCGTCATGCCGGCGGCCTCGGCCTCGAGGGCGCGGCGGATCTCGCGCCCCTGGGAACCGGCGATCCCGGTCACGGCGACGTGCTCGACGCGCACGAGCGAGCTGTCGCGCAGCCACAGGCCGAGGGGGGCGAGCACGGCGAGCAGCACGGCGAGGCCGAGGACCACGCGCGTTCGGCGGCGGGCGAACGAGGCCATCGTGAGGGTCTTCGCCACCGCCGTCCGCGACCCTTCCCCTAGGGTCCGTCCCGATGTCCTCCCCCCCGCTCTCCGAGCTCACGACGCTGCGCCTCGGCGGACCCGCAGCGCGGATGACGACCGCCCGCGACGACGACGCGCTGCTCGGGGCCGTGCGCGAGGCAGACGCCGCGGGCGAGCCGCTGCTCGTGCTCGCCGGCGCCAGCAACGTCGTCGTCGCCGACGAGGGCTTCGCCGGCACGGTCGTGCGGGTCGCGACCGCCGGCGTGACCGAGTTCGCGATGAGCGACGGGCGGCTGCGCCTGGACGTCGCCGCGGGCGAGAGCTGGGACGACTTCGTCGCGATGTGCGTCGAGCGCGGGCTCTGCGGCGTCGAGGCCCTCTCGGGGATCCCGGGCAGCGTCGGGGGGACGCCGATCCAGAACGTCGGCGCCTACGGCCAGGAGGTCGCCGACGTCGTCGTCGGCGTCCGGGCGCTGGACCGCCTGACCGGCACGATCCACGAGCTCGACACCGAGGCGTGCCTCTTCGAGTACCGCTCGAGCGCCTTCAAGCGCGACCCCGGGCGCTGGCTCGTCCTCGGCGTGACCTTCGCGCTGGAGCGCACCGGGCTCTCGGAGCCGGTGCGCTACGCCGAGCTCGCCGGCCGGCTCGGCATCGCCGAGCGCGAGCGCGCGCCGCTGCGCGACGTCCGCGAGGCCGTGCTCGAGCTGCGCCGCGGCAAGGGCATGGTGCTCGACCCGGGCGACCCCGACACCGCGAGCGCCGGCTCGTTCTTCACGAACCCGATCCTGCGCGCGCGCGACTTCGAGGCCGTCGCCCGGCGCGCCGCGCAGCGCCTCGGCGACGGCGTGCGCCCGCCGGCCTGGCCCGTCGCCGAGCGCGAGGTCAAGACCTCCGCCGCGTGGCTCATCGAGCGGGCGGGGTTCTCGCGCGGGTACGGCGACCCGCAAGGAATCGCGATCTCCTCCAAGCACACGCTCGCGCTGTGCAACCGCGGTGCCGGCACGACGGCACAGCTCGTCGCGCTCGCGCGCGAGATCGCCGGCGGCGTGCACGACGCCTTCGGCGTGCGGCTCGTGCCCGAGCCGGCCTTCGTCGGGCACGAGTGGGAGCCGCCCGCCTGACTTGCCGCCTGCCGGCCCCGGGAGTAGCGTGACCGGCCCGGGAGCGTGCCGATCCTGCCAGCGAAGGAGGAGCAGCATGGATTCGATCGACGTGGCCCGCCAGAGCATCGAGGCGTTCAACGCCGGCGACTGGGACCGCTACCGCGCGATGATGGGCCCCGACAGCGTCTACGACGAGCCCGCGACGCAACGGCACTTCGAGGGCGCCGACTCGATCCTCGAGGTCACCCGCGAGTGGAAGGAGGCGTTCCCCGACGCCCACGGCACGATCGAGCGCGCGGTCGCCGGCGACGGCGGCACGGTGACGCTCGAGCTCATCTGGGAGGGAACCCAGGACGGCCCGATGCACATGCCCGGCGGCGACCTGCCGCCCTCGCACCGGCACGTCCGCGTCAGCGCGGCGCAGATCCTCGACATCGAGGGCGACCACATCAAGGAGAACCACCACTACATCGACATGGCGGGCCTCATGGCCCAGCTCACCGCGACCGACTGACGACCGATCGGGCCCGCGCCGGCCGAGCGACCGGCCGGCCGCGCCCGGTCAGCCCGCGGCGCCGACGAGCCTGCGCCCCAGCGCGTCGACGTTGCCCGCGCCGAGCACGAGGCACAGGTCCCCCGGCCGCAGGATCTCGCGCAGCAGGCGCTCGCCGGCGTCGAAGTCGCGCGCCCACAGCACCGGGCGCCCGCGCGCGGCGTCGGCGGCGCTCTCGGCGACGAGCATGCCGGTGACGCCCGGGAAGTCCTCCGCGCGCTCGCGCGAGGGATAGACGTCGAGCACGACGGCGGCGTCGGCCTGCGCCAGCGCCGCGCCGAACTCGCGCGCGAGCAGCTGCGTGCGCGAGAACAGGTGCGGCTGGAAGACGGCGACGACGCGCCGGTGACCGAGCGTCCGAGCCGCCGCGATCGTCGCGCGCAGCTCCGTCGGGTGGTGGGCGTAGTCGTCGACGACGAGCGCCCCCTGCGCGGTCTCGCCGAGGCGCTCGAAGCGCCGTCCGGCGCCGCGGAAGTCGGCGAGCGTCGCCGCGAGCTGCGCCCGCGGCGCGCCGGCGATGACGCACGCCGTCAGCGCCGCGGCGGCATTGGCGACGTTGTGCGCGCCGGGCACCGACAGCGCCACCCGCTGACCGGCCCACGTGAAGCGCGAGCCGGCCGCGCTGAGCTCGATGTCCGACGCGCCGGAGAACGCGGCCTCGACGAGGCCCACGCGATCCAGGAAGGCCTCGGACTCCGGCACGTCGGCGAGCACGCGGCGCAGGCTGCCGCGCAGGAACTCGCCGAAGGCGGCCTCGAGGTCGGCGAGCGAGCCGTACGTCGTGTGGTGGTCGAGCTCGATGTTCGTGACGACGGCGATCTCTGGCGAGAGCTCCAGGAACGAGCGGTCGGACTCGTCGGCCTCGACGACGAGCCACTCGCCGGCGCCGTAGGCGGCGTTCGTCGCCGCGCCCCCGTCGCCGGGCGTGCGCAGCTCGCCGCCGATGACGAACGTCGGCTCCCAGCCGATCGACAGCAGCGCGTGCGCCGCCATCGAGGCGGTCGTCGTCTTGCCGTGCGTGCCCGCGACGGCGAGCGTGCGCCGCAGCCGGCTCAGCTCGCCGAGCAGCGCCCCGCGATGGATCTCGGCCAGGCCGCGCTCGCGCCCCGCCGCGCGCTCGGGGTTGTCGACGTGGGTCGCCGTCGAGACGACGATCTCGACGTCGCCGCCGGGCGCAACGTTCGCCGCGTCGTAGCCGATGACCGGCTCGATCCCGGCGGCGCGGACGTGGACGAGGTAGGCGGTGTCGACCGAGTCCGAGCCCGTGACCGTCGCGCCGAGCGCGTCCGCGATCACGGCCAGGCCGCTCATGCCCGCGCCGCCGATGCCGACGAAGTGCAGCCGCCGGCCGCGCCACCCGCTCATCGCGCGCGCTCCCGCGCGGCGGCGAGCACCTCGTCGGCGACGGCCTGGGCCGCGTCGGGCCGCGCCAGCGCGGCCGACGCCGCCGCCATCGCGGCCAGCCGCGAGCGATCGCCGAGCAGCGCGCCGACCTCCGCGCCCAGGCGGGCGGCCGTCAGGTCCGCGTCGGCGATGACGACCGCCGCGCCGGCGCGCTCCATCCAGCGCGCGTTCGCGGTCTGGTGGTCGGCGCTCGCGTACGGGTAGGGCACGAGGATCGCCGGCCGGCCGGCCGCGGCGATCTCGAAGATCGAGCCGCCGGCGCGCGCGACGCACAGGTCGCAGGCCGCCAGCGCCTCGCCGAAGCCGTCGATGTACGGGCGCAGGTCGTAGTGCTCGCCCGCGATGCGCGGCTCGAGCGCGGCGTGGTCGCGCTCGCCGGCGGCGTGCAGGACGCGAAAGGGGGCCGAGCCGAACGCCTCGACGGCGGCCTCGTTGATCGTGCGCGCCCCGAGCGAGCCGCCGAAGACGAGCACGCAGGTCTCGCCGGGCTCGATACCGAAGCGCGCCCGCGCGGCGGCGACGTCGGCCGCCGGGGGCGGGACCGGCCGCCCGGTCACGAGGTAGCGCGGGCCCTCCCGCCCATCGATCGGGAAGGCCAGGCAGACCCGGCGCGCGCGCGGCGCCAGCAGCCGGTTGGTGATCCCGAGATGGCTGTCGGCCTCGGTCAGCACGAGCGGGACCCGGCGCGCCAGCGCGGCCAGCCCGACGGGCCCGGCGACGTACCCCCCGCCGCCGAGCACCGCGGCGGGCCGCAGCTCGCGCAGGATGCGGTGCGCCGTGCGGGCGGCGGCGCCGGCGCGCAGCGCCGCGCGCGCGGCGCGCAGCGGGTTGGTCCGGCTCAGCCCCTCGACGCGGATCGCGCGCAGCTCGTAGCCCGCGGCGGGGACGAGCTCGGCCTCCGCCCGCTCGCCGCCGACGAAGACGACGTCAGCGCCCGCGGCCGTCAGCCGCTCCGCCACCGCCAGCGCCGGCACGACGTGCCCGGCCGTCCCGCCCGCGGCGATCAACACTCTCAGCACCGCGTGATCCTCGCGCATCGCCGCGCTGGTCGGCCGGCTGGGGCAGCGCCGCCAGGTGGCTCGTGCTGCGCGCGGCGACGTTGAGCAGCAGCCCCATCGTCGCCATGAGGACGAGCAGCGAGCTCGATCCCGAGGAGATGAACGGCAGCGGGACGCCGGTCAGCGGAGCGATCCCGAGGACCGCGAAGACGTTCAGCATCGCCTGGCAGAGGATGAGCGCCGTCAGCCCGGCGGCGAGCAGCTGGGTGTAGCGCGTCGTTGCGCTCTTGGCGGTGCGCAGCCCGGCGTAGGCGATGAGGCCGTAGAGGAACAGCAAGCCGCAGATGCCGGCGATTCCGAGCTCCTCGCCGATGACGGCGAGGATGAAGTCCGTGTGCGCCTCGGGCAGGTAGAAGACCTTCTGCACCGACTCGCCGAGGCCGACGCCGAAGAAGCCGCCCGAGCCGAGCGCGATCTGGCCCTGGACGGATTGGAAGCCGATCCCATCGGCATGCGCCCAGGGATTGACGAACGCCGTCAGCCGCGCCGCCCGGTACGGCTCGACGACGATGAACGCCATGACGAGCACGACCCCGATCGCGCCGATCGTCCCCAGCAGCCGCAGCGGCACGCCGGCGACGAACAGCAGCGTGCCCAGGGTGAAGGCGATGACGAGCGAGGTGCCGAGATCGGGCTGGGAGGCCACGAGCACGATCGCCAGGCCGCCGACGAGCAGCAGCGGCTTCGTGACGCCGTGGATCGTCCTCAGCCGCGCGGGCGTCGTGGCGAGCAGCCCGGCGGCGTAGAGCACGAGCGCGAGCTTGACGAGCTCGGAGGGCTGGAACTGCAGCGGTCCCGCGCCGAGCCAGCGCCGCGCGCCGTTGATCTCGACGCCGATCCCCGGCACCTTGACGGCGAGCAGCATGAGGAAGGAGAGCCCGAGCAGGGCCGGGGTGAGGCGCGGCAGCAGCTCCAGGCCGCCGCGCGCGAGGACCTGCATGACGACGAGGCCGACGGCGCCGAAGCCGACGTACTTGACGAGGTACAGCGTCCCGTCGCCCTGACCTTCGAGCAGCGTCCGCGCCGACGACGCGCTGTAGACCATGACCGCGCCGGCCGCGAGCAGGCACAGCGTCGCGGTGAGCAGGATGTTGTACTCGACCGGCTTGGGCGCGGGCCGCGCCCGGGGGGCGGCGGCGGGGCGGGTCGGCCGGGCGGCGGAGGCCATCCTTGCGGGCTTCGACGCGCTCCCGGCGATTCCTCGCGATGGTGGCGGCGGCGGTCCCCGCGGGCGCGCGCCCGCTCGCCGCGATCAGGTCGTCTTGGGCTTCGTGCCGCCGGTCGGCAGGTCCGGCGTGCTCGCGTGCGGCTTGGCGGCGTTCGGCTTGGCGGCCTCCGTCTTGGCGGCCTCCGTCTTGGCGGCGTCCGGCTTGGCGGCTTCGGTCTTGGCGGCGCCCGGCTTGGCGGCGTCCGCCCGGTCGGACTTGATCTCGGCGACGACCTTGTCCTTGCCGCTGCCGTAGACGTGGAACACGCGGCCGTCGCGCTCGACGAGCTTGAAGGCCTGGCCCTCGCGCGGGCTGTTGGACAGCCGGTTGAGGAACAGGCCCTTGTCCGCGCCCGTCTCGATCCGCGCGAACGGGTGGCCCTTGACCATCTCGGTGCGCTCGCCCTCGGGCCTGGCCGGGGCCTTGTCGGCCGGCGCGGTCGTGCTCGACGCGCGGGCGAGCTCGCCCGCGAAGCTCTTGGACCCGGCCGCCGCGGCAGCTCGCGCGACGGGCGTGCCGGTGCGGACGGCCGCGGCCTCGCCGGCCGCGGGCAGCGATGAAACCGGCTCGATCATTGCCCCGGTGGTCGGACGGGCAGGCGGATTCTTGAGCGCGCAGGTCAACGACCGCGGATGCGCCCGGCGAGCCGATCAAGATACCGACGAGCCTCGAACAAATCCTTGCCCGATTTCGAAATACATCCGCCAGACTCTTGACAAAACATTGCTTCCTTCGTCACAGTTGACCGCATGGCACCCGCCGGTTCCGGCTCGCTCGAATCCCTCCGGGAGCGCAACCGCCGCCAGCTGCTCGACGCGCTGCTCCGCCACGGCCGCGCCAGCCGCGCCGATCTCGCCCGCCTGACCGGGCTGTCGCGCTCGACCGTCTCGACGCTCGTCGCCGAGCTTCAGGCCGCCGGCGCCGTCGTCGAGCACGAGTCCGACGCGCGCATCCCCCAGCAGGGGCGCCCCCCGATCCTGCTCGCGCTCGCCGGCTCGGTCGGGCTCGTCCTCGGCATCAACTTCAGCCACGACGTCATCCACGTCGCGATCGCCGACCTGTCGCGCACCATCCTCGCCGAGCGCACGCGCGAGATCGACGTCGATCGCGCCGCGTCCGCCGCGCTCGACGCCGCGGTCGAGCTCGCCGAGGAGGTCATCGCGGCCGCCGGCGCCGACCGCGGACTCGTGCTGGCCGCGGGCGTCGGCCTCTCCGGGCCGATCGACGTCGATGCCGGCGCCGTGCACGCGGGCAAGATCCTCCCCGGCTGGGTGGGCGTGCGGCCGAGCGCCGAGCTCTCCTCGCGGCTGGGCATGGCCGTCCACCTCGACAACGACGCGAACCTCGGCGCGCTCGCCGAGGTCACGCTCGGGGCGGGCACCGGCGCGCGCGACGCGATCTACGTCATGGTCTCCGACGGCGTCGGCGCGGGCCTCATCCTCCACGGCGAGGTGTACCGCGGCAGCGGCGGCACCGCGGGCGAGCTCGGCCACGTCCTCGTCGACGAGACCGGGCCGATCTGCCGCTGCGGCAACCGCGGCTGCCTGGAGACGATGGCCGGCGGCCGGGCGATCGCCGAGCTGCTGCGCCCGAGCCACGGCGACGACATCACGATCGACGACGTCGTCGCGCTCGCGGCCGCGGGCGACTCCGGGGCGCGGCGCGCGATCGCCGACGCCGGCCGCGTGCTCGGCCGTTCCGTCGCGGCGATCGTCAACGCCTTCAACCCCGAGCTCGTCATCGTCGGCGGCACGGTCAGCGCCGCCGGCGACGTCCTGCTCGACCCCCTGCGAGAAGCGGTCCACCGCTACGCCATCCCCTCGGCGGCGGAGGACGTTCGCATCATCTGCGGCGTGCTGGGCGATCGTGCCGAGGTCCTCGGCGCGCTCGAGCTCGCGGCGCGGCAATCCGACGTCGCGGCTCCAGCGGCGCCACCAACGGTCCTCGGACCGAGAAGAGGAGAGGCAGTCACATGAGAGTCAAGCGAGGTTCAGGTCATCGTGGCATCCCGTTCGGTCTTGCGGCCGGCGTCGCGGCGCTGGCGCTCGTCGCCGCGGGCTGCGGCGACGACGACAAGACCGACACCGGCGGCGGCGCGGCGTCGGGCGGCAAGACGGGCAAGGTCGCCGTCCTGCTGCCGGACTCCAAGTCGTCGGTGCGCTGGGAGTCCGTCGACCGGCCGTTCCTGGCGGCCGCGTTCAAGGACGCCGGCGTCGAGGCGTCGATCTCCAACGCAGAGGGCGACAAGTCCGCCCAGCAGTCGCAGGCCGAGCAGGCGATCACGAACGGCGCGACGGTGCTGCTGCTCGTCAACCTCGACTCGGGCAGCGGCGCGGCGATCGCCGCCAACGCCAAGTCGCAGGGCGTCAAGGTCATCGACTACGACCGCCTGACGCTGAAGGGCGACTCGGACTACTACGTCTCCTTCGACAACGAGGCCGTCGGCCGCCTGCAGGGCGAGGGCATCGTCACGTGCCTGGAGGGCAAGAGCAAGCCGCGCATCGCCGTGCTCAACGGCTCGCCGACCGACAACAACGCGACGCTCTTCAAGAAGGGCTACGACTCGGTCATCAACCCGAAGTTCAAGTCCGGCGAGTGGGTCGAGGTCGCCGATCAGTCCGTGCCCGACTGGGACAACCAGAAGGCGCTGACGATCTTCGAGCAGATGCTGCAGAAGTCCGGCAACAAGATCGACGGCGTCGTGGCCGCCAACGACGGCCTCGGCAACGCGGCGATCTCGGCGCTCAAGCAGCGCAAGCTCAAGCAGATCCCGGTCACCGGCCAGGATGCGACGGTGCAGGGCATCCAGAACATCGTCAACGGCGATCAGTGCATGACCGTCTACAAGGCGATCAAGAAGGAGGCCGACGCGGCCGCCGCCCTGGCTATCTCGCTCGCCAAGGGCGAGGAGCCGACCGGTGTCACCGGCTCGGTCAACAACGAGAACCGCGACGTGCCGGCCGTGCTGCTCGAGCCGGTCGCCGTCACGAAGGACACGATCAAGGAGTACGTCGGCGAGCCCGACTTCCCCAAGCAGAGCGAGATCTGCGCGGGCAAGCTGGCCGCCAAGTGCAAGGACGCCGGGCTGTCATGACCACGACCACCGAGACCGGAGGACCGCGCGAGCGGTCCTCCGGGACGGTGCCGCTGCTCGAGCTCAAGGGAGTCTCCAAGCGGTTCGGCGCCGTTCAGGCACTGCACGAAGTCGACTTCGACGTCACGCCGGGCGAGGTCACCGCGCTCGTCGGCGACAACGGCGCCGGCAAGTCCGTGACGATCAAGTGCATCGCGGGCATCCACCCGATCGACGGCGGCGAGATCCTCTGGGAGGGCAAGCCGGTCTCGATCCACGGGCCCAAGGACGCGGCCGCGCTCGGGATCGAGGTCGTCTACCAGGACCTCGCGCTCGCCGACAACCTCGACGTCGTGCAGAACATGTACCTCGGCCGCGAGGAGATCACGCCGCTGAAGTCGCTCGACGAGACGAAGATGGAGCAGCGTTGCAGCGAGACGCTCAGCTCGCTGTCGGTGACGACGATCCGCTCGGTGCGCCAGACGGTCGCCGGGCTGTCGGGCGGCCAGCGCCAGTCGATCGCGGTCGCCAAGGCCGTCATGTGGAACTCGCGCCTGGTGATCCTCGACGAGCCGACCGCGGCGCTCGGCGTCGCCCAGACGCGACAGGTGCTCGACCTCGTCAAGCGCCTCGCCGACCAGGGCCTGGCGGTCATGCTCGTGTCGCACAACCTGCACGACATCTTCGAGGTCGCCGACCGCATCACGGTCCTGCGCCTCGGCCAGGACGTCGCGCGCTTCACCACCAAGGACACGACCCAGCGCGAGGTCGTCGAGGCGATCACCGCCGGCACGCTGTCCACGGTTCCCGGACAGGAGGAGTCATGACTGCCGGCCATCGCTCGACCGTCGCACCCGTCGAGCCCGCACGGAGGTCCTCGCGATGAGCGCCGTCACGCCACCGCTTCCCACGCCCGTAACGCAGCCGACCGCGACGCTCGGCGCGTACGCCAGGCGCTGGACCGACAACGTCAAGGGCGGCGAGCTCGGCAGCCTGCCGATCATCCTCGGGCTGCTCGTCATCGGCGTCGTCTTCCAGGTCCAGAACGACCGCTTCCTGACCTCGGGCAACATGGTCAACCTCATGGTCCAGGGCGCGGCCTTCGCGCTCGTGGCGATGGGCATCGTCTTCGTCCTGCTGCTCGGCGAGATCGACCTCTCGGTCGGCTACGTCAGCGGCGTGGCGGGCGTGCTGACCGCGCTGCTGCTGCTGCCCGACGGCTCGCAGGTCCCGACGTGGCTGGCGATCCTCGCCGCGCTCGGCGCCGGCATCGCGATCGGCACGCTGCACGGGATCATCATCACGAAGATCGGCATTCCCTCGTTCGTCGTGACGCTCGCCGGCCTGCTGGGCTGGAACGGCGTCGTGCTGCTGCTGATCGGCAGCCGCGGCACGGTCGTCCTCCAGGACGACTTCGTGATCGGCTTCGCCAACGACTTCGTCCCCAAGACCACGGCCTGGGTGCTGGTGCTGCTGACCGTCGGCGCCTATGCCGCGGTGCAGATGTGGGGCCTGCGCAAGCGCGCCGCGGCCGGTCTGTCCAACGACCCGACGCTCATCGTCGGCCTGCGGATCGCCGGCCTGCTGGTGGCGCTGGGCTTCGTCGTCTGGGTCGTCAACCAGAACCGCGGCCTGCCCTACGTCGCCGTGCTCGTCGGCGTGCTGCTCGTGTTCTGGACCTACGTGCTGCGGCGCACGCGCTTCGGCCGCCACGTCTATGCCGTCGGCGGCAACGCCGAGGCCGCGCGGCGGGCCGGCATCAACGTCGATCGGATCCGCATCATCTGCTTTGCGATCTGCTCGCTCATGGCGGCCGTCGGCGGCATCGTGCTCGCCTCGAGGCTGCGGTCGGTCGACACGAACGCGGGCGGCGGCGAGATCCTGCTGTACTCGATCGCCGCGGCGGTCATCGGCGGCACCTCGCTGTTCGGCGGGCGCGGGCACATCAAGGCCGCGCTGCTCGGCGCGCTCGTGATCGCCGGCATCGCCAACGGCCTGGGCCTGCTCGGCCTGAGCTCGGGCACGAAGTTCGTCGTGACGGGCTGCGTGCTGCTGCTCGCCGTCGCCGTCGACTCGATCTCGCGCCGCGGGCGTGAGCAGTCGGGAAGGGCATGACGATGGCCGCGACGGATCTGGAGGGCAAGGTCGCGCTCGTCACCGGCGCGAGCCGCGGCATCGGCGCCGCGGTCGCGCGCCGGCTGGCGGAGGCGGGCGTCGCGCTCGGACTCGGCTCGCGCAGCGGCGACGACCTCGGGATCGCGGGGGCGGTGGCGCCTGCCACCGACGTCCGCGACCCCGCGGCGGTCGACGCGCTCGTGGCGGCGACCGTCGAGGCGCACGGGCGCCTTGACATCGTCGTCGCCAACGCGGGCGTCGGCGCCTACGGCCCGTTCCTCGAGCTCGATCCAGAGCAGCTCGAGCTCATGCTCGACGTCAACCTCAAGGGCGTCGTGTACACCGCGCGAGCGGCGCTGCCGCACCTCGTCGCGGGCGGCGCGGGGGACTTCGTGTCGCTCGCGTCGGTCGCGGGCGTCAACGCGTTCCCGGGCGAGGCGGTCTACAACGCCTCGAAGTTCGGCCAGGTCGGGTTCGTGCGCGCGCTCGACATCGAGCTGCGCGAGCACGGCGTGCGCTGCTCGAACATCTGCCCCGGCGGCGTCGCGACGGACTTCGCGATCGGCACCGGGCGCAGCGAGGACATGCCCGAGCTCGAGGGGATGATGAGCGCCGAGGACGTCGCCGAGGTCGTCGTCTTCGCGCTCACGCGGCCGCGCTCGATGCGGCTCATGACGACGACGTTCCGGCCGATGAGCGAGGGCTCGTGGGGGTAGCGTGGGGCGTGCTCTCGACGGCGCGCATCGGCGCGCGCCTCGTCGCGGGAGCCCGGCAGACCGACGAGGCCGAGATCGTCGCGGTGGCGAGCCGCAGCGAGGCGACGGCGCAGGCGTTCGCCGAGGCGCACCGGATCCCCCGCGCGCACGCCTCCTACGAGGCGCTGCTCGCCGATCCCGACGTCGAGGCCGTCTACGTGCCGCTGCCAAACAGCATGCACGTCGAGTGGACGATGCGCGCGCTCGAGGCCGGCAAGCACGTGCTCTGCGAGAAGCCGATGGACCGCCGGCCCGAGCGGGTCGCCGCCGCGTTCGACCTCGCCGAGTCGGCCGGGCTCGTGCTCAGCGAGGCGTTCATGTGGCGCCACAACCCGCAGACCGCGCGCCTGCGCGAGCTGCTCGGGGAGGGCGCGGTGGGCGACGTGCGCCTCGTGCGCGCGTGCTTCTCGTTCATGCTCACGCGCGACGTCGACGTGCGCCTCGACAGCGCGCTCGACGGCGGCGCGCTCATGGACGTCGGCTGCTACGCCGTCAGCGGCGCGCGGCTGGCGGCGGGCGGCGAGCCGCTGAGCGTCGCGGCCGACGTCGTCACCGGCCCGACGGGGGTCGACCTGCGCCTGACGGGGCTCCTGCGCTTCGAGGACGACGTGCTGGCGACGATCGACTGCGGTCTGGACGTGCCGAGCCGCAGCGAGCTCGAGATCGCGGGGACGGAGGGCCGGATCGTCCTCGCCGATCCCTGGCACTGCATCGCGCCGCGGATCGTCGTCGAGCGCGGTTACGAGCGCGAGGTCGTCGAGGTCGACGCCGGCGACAGCTACCGCATCGAGCTCGAGGACGCCGCCGCGGCGATCCGCGGCGTGCGTCCGCCGCTGCTCGGGCGCGCCGACGCGCTCGGCCAGGCGCGAACGATCGACGCGCTGTACCGATCGGCGGCGCTCGGCCGCACCGTCCGGGTCGGATGAGCTCCGCGATCCTCGTCGGCATCGCGGGCTACGGCCTGGCGGGCGAGGTCTTCCACGCGCCGCTCGTGGCGGCGACCGCCGGGCTCGAGGTCGCCGCGGTGGCCACGTCGGACCCCGCCCGCTCGGCGCGCGCGCGCGCCGAGCACCCCGGCGCCGGGGTCTTCGCCGACGCCGACGCGCTCCTGGCGCAGGCGCCGGGGATCGAGCTGCTCGTCGTCGCGACGCCGAACCGCTCGCACGTCCCGATCGCCCGCGCGGCGCTCGCGCGCGGGATCGCCGTCGTCATGGACAAGCCGCTCGCCGCCGACGCCGCGCAGGCGGCCGCGCTCGTCGACGACTTCGCGTCCGCCGGCGTGCCGTTCACCGTCTTTCAGAACCGCCGCTGGGACGGCGACTTCCTGACCGTCCGGCGGGTGCTCGAGTCCGGCGAGCTCGGCACGGCGACCCGCTTCGAGTCGCGCTACGAGCGCTTCCGGCCGGACGTCGGCGCGAGCGCCTGGCGCGAGCAGCCCGATCCGGCCGACGGCGGCGGGCTGCTGCTCGACCTCGGCTCGCACCTCGTCGACCAGGCGCTGCTGCTCTTCGGGACGCCGCTGCGCGTCTACGCCGAGATCGCCGTGCGGCGCGCGGGCGCGCGCGTCGACGACGACGTCTTCGTGGCGCTCGAGCACCCCGGCGGGGTGCGCTCGCACCTGTGGATAAGCGCCGTCGCGCCGACGGGCGGGCGGTCGCTGCGACTGAGCGGCACGCGGGCGGGCGTGCACACGCCGGGCCTGGATCCGCAGGAGGACCAGCTCGCCGCCGGGCTGCGGCCCGGCGACGGCGGCTGGGGCGACGGCGAGTCCGCCCGCTACGTCGACGCGGGCGGCGAGCGGTCGCTGCCCGTCCAGGCCGGCGCCTACGAGCGCTTCTACGCCGGCGTGCGCGACGCGCTGCGCGACGGCGGCGCGATGCCCGTCGACCCCCGCGACAGCGTCGAGGCGCTGCGCGTCATCGAGGCGGCGCGGCGCAGCGCGGCGTCCGCCTCCGTCATCACCACCAGCGAGGAGCACCGACCGTGAAGACGAGCCTTGGCATCTGGGCGATGGGACCGATGGTCACGCGCTTCAACCCCGCGGGCTACAAGCCCGACCTGGCGAAGCGCAGCACGGCCGAGCACGTGCGGACGGCCGTCGCGGGCCTGGAGGGCCTCATCGACGACTACGAGTTCCACTACCCCCAGGAGCTCAGCGACGACAACCTCGACGAGGTCCGCGAGGCGCTCGACGGCCACGGGATCTACGCGATCGCCAGCGGGATGCACCTCGACAACCGCTTCGCCCGCGGCGGCCTGTGCTCGCCCGACGACGCGACCCGCGAGGCCGCCGTGGCGATGACCGTCGAGTGCGCGCAGTTCGCCGGCCGGCTCGGCGCGCCGCTCATCATCTGGCCCGGGATCGAGGGCTACAACTACCCCTTCCAGACGCCCTACGCCGAGAGCTGGGCGCGGCTCATCGACGGCATCGGCCAGGCGGCGTCGGCGCTCGCCGAGCACGACCAGGTCCTCCTGCTCGAGCACAAGAACTCCGAGCCCGCGATGAAGATCCACATGGGCAACATCGGCATGACGCTGCACGTCATCCACACGCTGCGCGCCCGCGGGATCGACAACGTCAAGGTCAACATGGACTGGCAGCACCTCATCATGAACGGGGAGAACCTCGCCGAGTACGCGGCGCTGCTCGCCGCCGAGGGGCTGCTCGGCCACCAGCACGGCAACTCCGGCTGGGGCACGTTCGACGACGACAACATGGTCGGTGCGACTGCGTTCATGGAGACGCTCGAGCTCGCCGTCGAGCTGCGCCGGGCGGGCTACGGCGAGCACGGCGAGCGGCTGGGCTTCGACCTGTACCCGTACACCGAGGACGCCGTCGGGGCGGTCCGGCGCAGCGTGCTGCAGTGGCGCTTCATCGACGGCGTCGCGGCGCGGATCGACGACGCGGCGCTGCGCGAGGCCCAGCAGGCCAAGGACGCCATCCGCGCCTACGAGATCGTCTACGCCGCGCTCGGCGCCTGACCTGCCGTGACCCTGCTCGCCGGTCTCGATGTCGGCACCTCGTCGGTCAAGGGGCTGCTCGTCACCGCCGACGGGGAGGTCGTCGCGCGCGCCGAGGCGGCGCATGCGCTCTCGACGCCGCGGCCGCTGTGGGCCGAGCAGGACCCGGAGGACTGGTGGGCGGGCGCGCAGGCCGTCCTCGGCGAGCTCGCGCGGGCCGGGCCGATCGCCGGGATCGGGCTCGGCGGGCAGATGCACGGCCTCGTCGTGCTCGACGAGGCGGGGCGCGTCCTGCGCCCCGCGATGCTCTGGAACGACGGGCGCACGGCGGCGGAGTGCGAGGAGATCGAGCGGCGCGTCGGGCTCGACGCGCTCATCGAGCAGACCGGCAACCGCGCGCTGACGGGCTTCACCGCGCCGAAGCTGCTCTGGCTCGAGCGCCACGAGCCCGACGTCTACGCGCGGATCGCCCACGTGCTGCTGCCCAAGGACTACGTTCGGCTGCGCCTCTGCGGCGAGTACGCGACCGACGTCGCCGACGCCTCGGGGACGCTGCTGTTCGACGTCGCGCGGCGGCGCTGGAGCGAGCCCGTCGTCGAGGCGCTGGGCGTGGATCCGGCGTGGCTGCCGCGCGCGCTGGAGTCGCCGCAGGTCAGCGGCGTCACGGCGGGCGGCGTGCCGGTCGCGGCGGGCGCGGGCGACCAGGCGGCCGGCGCGCTCGGCGTCGGCGTGGACCGGCCGGGCCCGGCGTCGGTCGTGCTCGGCACCTCCGGCGTCGTCTTCGCCGCGTCGGACGCCTTCGCCGCCGACCCGGCGGCCCGCGTCCACGCCTTCTGCCACGCCGTGCCCGGCGCCTGGCACAGCATGGGCGTCATGCTCTCCGCGGCGGGCTCGCTGCGCTGGCTGCGCGACGTCGCCGCGCCGGGCGCCGACTTCGGGACGCTCGTCGAGGAGGCCTCGCGCTGGCAGCCCGGCGCCGAGGGACTGACGTTCCTGCCCTACCTCGCCGGCGAGCGCACCCCGCACGCCGATCCGGACGCGCGCGGCGCGTTCGCGGGCCTGACGCTGCGCCACGACCGCGGCGCGCTCGTGCGAGCGGTGCTCGAGGGCGTCGCCTACGGGCTGCGCGACGGCCTGGACCTCGTCGCCGCGATGTCCGGCCCCCCCGAGCTCGGCCGCGTCAGCGGCGGCGGCGCGCGCAGCGGGCTGTGGCTGGCGATCCTCGCGTCCGTGCTCGAGCTGCCGCTGCAGCGCACGACGGTCGACGAGGGCGCGTCGTTCGGCGCGGCGCTGCTCGGCGGCGTCGCCGCCTGCGTCTTCGCCGACGTCCACGAGGCGGTCGCCGCGTGCGTCCGCCCGGGCGAGGTCATCGAGCCCGTCGCCGGGTGGATCGAGCCCTACCGCGCCGGGCGCGAGCGCTTCGCCGAGCTGTATCCGGCGTTGCGTCCGGGCGGATGAGGGGCGTTCGCGGCGGTGGCAGCGCCCGCGCCCGCTCCGGCGCCCGCGCCGGCCATGTCGCCGAGCGCGTGCGCCCGTGACGCCGGTCCTGCTCTGCGACCTCGACGGCGTCCTCGTGGACTCCGCACCCGCGATCGCCCGCGTCTATCGCGCCTGGGCGTTGCGGCACGGCCTCGATCCGGAGCACGTCGTGGCGACCGCCCAGGGCCGCCCCTCGCGCGAGGTCGTGCGCGTGTGCGCGCCGTCCCTGGACGCCGCGGCCGAGAGCGCGGCGATCGAGGCCGCCCACGAGGGCGACCAGGACGGCGTCGTCGCGATCGCCGGCGCGGCCGAGCTGCTCGCAGCGGCGCCGCCGGGCCGGATCGCGGTCGTGACGTCCTGCTCGGCCGGCCTGGCACGCGCGCGCTTCGCCGCCGCCGGCCTGGTCGCGCCCGCGGTCTGCGTCACGGCGGACCTCGTGGCTCGCGGCAAGCCCGACCCCGAGGGCTACCTGCGCGCGGCGGCCGAGCTGGGGGCCGACCCGGCGGCGTGCGTCGTCGTCGAGGACGCGCCGGCGGGCGTGCAGGCCGGCCTGGCGGCCGGGATGCGCGTCGTCGCGGTGCTCACGACGCACCGACCGCAGGAGCTCGACGGCGCGCACGCCTTCGTCGCCGACCTGGTCGGGGTGTCGGCGGTCGCCGCGCGGCTCGCGCCCTGAGCGGTCCGCGGCGGCGCGCGCCGGTATCCTCGCCGGCCGTGGCCACGAAGAAGCAGGATCCGATCCGCAAGCTGCTCGCCGCGCTCCCGCCGGCGATGTTCCTGGGCAACCCGTCCGACACCGTCGCGATCTGGGAGCACAAGGTCGTCGACGCCGGCGCCGACCCGGAGACCGTCCTCGAATGGGTCCGCGAGCACGGCGGATATCCCGACAAGAGCTACTCGGTCGTTAACCGCAAGGGCTTCAACCTGCGCGACCAGCCCGGCAGCAAGCGCTTCTTCGTCGTCCCGCAGGACGCGCTGAAGTAGCGCGTCGCGGGCCCGCGCCGAGCGCCTAGGATGTGGTCACCGTGGACGGTGCCCATGACATGGGCGGCATGCACGGGTTCGGCGCCGTCGTCGAGCCCGGTTGCGATCGTGCCTACCACCAGCGCTGGGAGCCGCGCGCCTTCGCGCTGCAGATGCTCGTCAACCTCGAGGGCCTGGGTGCCGGGCCGGGTGGCCGGCCCGTCCGCGAGGAGATGGCGCCCGCGCACTATCTCGCCGCCTCCTACTACGAGCGCTGGCTCTACAGCGCCGAGCGCCGGCTCGTCCGCAAGGGCACGACGGCCGAGGGAGATGTCGAGCGGATGATGGAGCGCCTGGCGTCCGGCGAGGCCGCGCCGCAGCACGGCGACGCGGCGATGGGGCGGCGCGCGGTCGAGCGGCTGCGGGGCTCCAGCCCGATGGCGCCGCCACCCGGCGACGCGCGCTTCGGGCCCGGTGACCGGGTGCGCGTCAGGCGCATGCACCCGGCGGGCCACACCCGCTGCCCGCGATATGCCCGCGGAGCCCCCGGGGTCGTCGAGCTGGTGCGCGGCGCCGACCGGCTGCCCGACCTCGCCGTCTACGGCGAGCCGACCGAGCCCGAGGCGGTGTACGCCGTCGCCTTCGCCTCGCAGGATCTCTGGGGCGCGGGCCCCGAGCCGCCGTGGACCGTGATGATCGACCTGTGGGACAGCTACCTCGAGCCGGCATGAGCGGCGCGGCGCACGACCACCACCATCCGCGGCCGGCCTCGGACGCCGAGCTGCGCGCACGCGCGCTGGAGGCGCTGCTCAGCGAGCGCGGCCTCGTCTCGGCGGACGCGATCGACGCCGTGATCGCGCACTACGAACAGGACGTCGGGCCGCAGAACGGGGCCCGGGTGATCGCGCGCGCGTGGGTCGACGAGGACTACCGCGAGCGCCTGCTGACCGACGCCACCGCGGCGATCGCCGAGCTGGGCTTCGGCGGAGCCGAGGGCGAGAACATGGTCGTCGTCGCCAACGGCGCGACGGTCCACAACGTGATCGTCTGCACGCTGTGCTCGTGCTATCCGTGGCCCGTCCTCGGCCTGCCCCCCGCCTGGTACAAGAGCGAGCCCTACCGCGCCCGCGTCGTCGCCGAGCCGCGCGCCGTGCTGCGCGAGTTCGGCGTGCAGCTCGCCGACGAGGTCGAGATCCGCGTGTGGGACTCCAGCGCCGAGGTGCGCTACCTCGTCATGCCGCTGCGTCCGGACGGCACCGAGTCCTGGAGCGAGGACGAGCTGGCGGCGATCGTGACGCGCGACTGCATGGTCGGCACGGCGCTCGCCGCGGCCCCGCAGCCCGCGCCGTCGTGAGCGCCGACCTGACCGCCGTCGATCAGGCGCTCGGCGCGGCGGCGCCGCTGCCGCGCGACAACGGCGAGCTCGTCTTCGAGGAGCCCTGGCAGGGCCGGGCCCTCGCGATGGGGGTCGTCGTGCTGCAGCGCACGGGCGCCCCCTGGGAGGAGTTCCGCCGCCATCTCGCCGCGGCGATCGCGGCGCGCCCGCAGGCCGCCGGCGAGTCCGCCGCGACCGCCTACTACGCCGCGTGGCTGGCGGCGCTGGACGCGCTGCTCGTCGAGCGCGGCCTGCTGGAGCGGGCGGTCTGAGCCGCCGGCGCCCGTCCCGGCGCCCACGGTCATGGAGCGCTTGCGCGCGAGCATCGAGCCGCCGGCCCGGGGGGCGGCGGCCCGCTAGGACACGAGCGCCTTGAACGCGCGCCCGCGCGCCTCGTAGTCGGCGAACTGGTCGAAGCTCGCGCACGCCGGCGACAGCAGGACGATCTCTCCGGGCCGGGCCGCGGCGCGCGCCCGCGCGACCGCCGTCGCGAGGTCCCCGCAGCGCTCGCCGCCGGCCTCGCGCTCGAGCCGCTCGGCGTCCTCGCCGATGAGGTAGGTCCGGTGCGCCCGGCCGCGCAGCGGCGCAAAGTCCTGGCCCTTGCCCTGGCCGCCGAGGATGAGGTGCACGGGCGCCCCCTCCGCCTCGAAGCTCGCGAGCGCGACGAGCGTCGAGGCGACGTTCGTCGCCTTGGAGTCGTTGACGAACAGCACGCCGTCGATCCGCGCGACCTCCTCGAGGCGGTGCTCGACGCCGGCGAACGTGCGCAGCGCGGCGCGCACCGCGTCGCGGTCGATCCCGCGGGCGAGCGCGATCGCCGCGGCGGCGGCCGCGTTGGCGCGGTTGTGGGCCCCGCGCAGGCGGATCTCGTCGTGGGCGAGCAGCGGCTCGCCGTCCCACCACAGCTGCCCGGCGCGGTCGTCGAGCTCGCCGCCCGGCCCGAACGGCACCCGCCGCGCGCGGCCGCCGAGGTCCTCGACCGCGAAGCCGGCGGGCGCCACGGCGACGTCGCCGTTGCCCTGGCGCGCGAAGATCCGCAGCTTCGCGGCGAGGTAGTCGTCGAACGTGCCGTGGCGATCGAGGTGGTCGGGCTCGACGTTGAGCAGCACGGCCCCCTCGGGCGCGAACTCGAGCGCGTCCTCGAGCTGGAACGACGACGCCTCGCAGACGACGGTCGCGCGCTCGTCCAGCGCGCCCGCCAGGCCGCTGACGGCGTCGCCGACGTTGCCGGCCACGGCGACCGGCAGGCCGGCCTCGCGATGGATGTGGCCGAGCAGCTGCACGGTCGTGGTCTTGCCGTTCGTCCCGGTCACCGCGACGAACTCGTTGGGCAGCAGGCGCCAGCCGAGCTCGAGCTCGCCGAGCACCGGCATCCCGCGCGCCCGCGCCGCCGCGACGACCGCGGCCTCGCGCGGGACGCCCGGCGACTTGACGACCGCTCGCGCCGCCGGCAGGAAGGCGAGCCCGTCGGTTCCGACGTGCGCCTCGATGCCCTCCGGCCGCCCCGGCGATCCGGAGTCGACGGCGACGACCTCCTCGCCGCGCGCGATCAGCGCGCGCGCCGCCGCGACGCCCGACCTCGCCAGCCCGACGACGAGCCAGGGGCCCGGCGGCAGCGGCGGGCGGTCACGCAACGGAGGCCTGGTACAGCGTGAAGCCGATCGCGCTGCAGATCGAGGCGATGATCCAGAAGCGCAGGATGATCTTCGTCTCCGACCAGCCCAGCAGCTCGAAGTGGTGGTGGATCGGCGCCATGAGGAACGGCCGCTTGCGGAACGCCTGAAACGAGAAGACCTGGATCATGACGCTGAGCGCCTCGACGACGAAGATGCCTCCGAGCAGGATGAGCAGCATCTCGGTCTTCGTCATGACCGCCAGCCCGGCGATCGCGCCGCCGAGCGCGAGCGAGCCCGTGTCGCCCATGAAGATCGTCGCCGGGAAGGCGTTGAACCACAGAAACCCGACGCAGGCGCCGACGACGCAGGCCGCCAGCACCGACAGGTCGTGCTGGCCGGTCGTGATGAACGTGATCCCGATGTAGGCCAGGGCGACGATCGCCGCGCACCCGGCCGCCAGCCCGTCGAGTCCGTCGGTGAGGTTGACCGCGCTCGTCGTCCCCGCCACCACGACGTAGATCATGAGCAGGTACGGGATGCCGAAGAGGAAGCCCAGGTCGATCTGGTAGTCGATGAAGCGCATCCGCAGCGTCTCGGGCAGCCCGGCGCGCTGCGTGGCGATCCACCACAGTCCGATCGAGATGAGGATCGTCACGCCCAGCTTCATGCGCGCGCTCAGGCCCAGCGAGCGGCGGCGCACGATCTTCGTGTAGTCGTCGGCGAAGCCGAGCAGCGCGCAGCCGATCGCCGCCCCGAAGACCCCGACCGCCCGCCAGTCGTAGTCCGACAGGATGAGGAACGGGATCGAGATCGCCGTGACGATGATGATCCCGCCCATCGTCGGCGTGCCCGCCTTGACGTGGTGCTTGGCCGGGCCCTCCTCGCGGATGAACTGGCCGAACTCGCGCTGCTGCAGGAACGCGATGAACTTCGGCGACAGGAAGATGCAGATGAGCAGCGCGGCGGTGCCGGCGATGAGGACCTCGCCCATGGCGCGCTACTCCGCCGCCTGCAGGGCCTGGGCGACGACCTCGAGCCCGACGCCGCGCGAGCCCTTGACGAGCACGGTGTCGCCGGGCCGCACGAGCTCGCGCGCGAGCTGCGCGGCGGCGGAGGCGTCGGCGGCCTCGTGCAGCTCGCCGCCGAACGTGCGCCCCATCGTCGCCGCGAGCGGCCCGACGGCGACGAGCAGCGCGACGCCGCATTCGTCGGCGTAGCGGCCGATCTCCGCATGGAACTCGGCCTCGCGGGGGCCGAGCTCGAGCATGTCTCCGAGCACGGCGACGCGCCGCCCCGAGGCGGATTCGGCGAGGTCGTCGAGGGCTGCGCGCACGGACATCGGGTTGGCGTTGTAGCAGTCGTCGATGACGAGCACCGGCCCGGGCAGCGTGATCCGCTGGCCGCGCATGGCGCTGAGGCGCACCTCGAGGCGCCCGCGCGGCTCGACGCCGACGGCGCGCGCGGCGGCGAGCGCGGCGAGCGCGTTGAGGCGCATGTGCGCCGAGGCGAAGGGCAGCTCGAGCTCGGCGGGCAGCTCGGCGACGTCGCCGCCGGGGCCGAACGTCACCGTGTGCAGGTCCTCGCGCAGGTGGCGCTCGAGCAGCGCCTCGCCGGCGGGCAGCACGGCCGTGGCACCCGGGCGCAGGTCGGCGATGAGCTCGGCCTTCGCGGCGGCGATCGCCTCGATCGAGCCGAGCAGCTCGAGGTGGACGGGCCCGACGTTGACGATGACGCCGACGTCCGCCTCGGCGATCGCCGCCAGCTCGGCGATCTGGCCGGAGCCGCGCATCGCCATCTCGAGCACGAGCAGGTCGGTCCCGGCGGGCGCCGCGAGGATCGACAGCGGCACGCCGATCTCCGTGTTGAGGTTCTGCTCGCTGGCGACGACGCGCCGGCCGCGCTGGGCGAGCATCGCGGCGAGGATGTCCTTCGTCGAGGTCTTGCCCGTCGATCCCGTGATCGCGACGACCTGCGCGCCGAGCGCCCGCCGCCACGAGCGCGCTAGCGCCTGCAGCCCGGCGAGCGGGTCGTCGGCCGCGAGCACGACGCCGGGCGGCGCGCCGCGCGCCGCGCGCGCGTGCTCGGGCGAGACGAGCACCCCCCAGGCCCCGGCGTCGAGCGCTTCGCCGGCGAAGCGCCCGCCGTCGGCGTTGCGGCCGGTGAGGCCGACGAAGAGGTCGCCCGGACGGAGGTCGCGCGAGTCGATCGTCACGCGCAGCGGCCCCGCCGGCCGGTCCGCGAGCGGCGGCGCCGAGCGGGCCAGATGCACGCCCGCCGCGTCGGCGACGTCGTCAGGCGACCAGTCGCGCACGCAACGCCTCCCGGGCGACGCCGACGTCGTCGAACGGCAGCTTGCGACCCGCCTCGAACTCCTGGCCCTGCTCGTGTCCCTTGCCCGCGACGACGATGACGTCGCCCGCCACGGCGAGCGCGACGGCGCGCTCGATCGCCTCGCGGCGGTCGACGATCGCCTCGGTCGATTCGCGGTCCTCGATTCCGGTCAGGATCTCCTCCACGATCGCCGCCGGCGGCTCGGAGCGCGGGTTGTCGGACGTCACGATCGTGTGGTCGGCCAGGCGGGCGGAGATCGCGCCCATCTGCGGGCGCTTGCCGCGGTCGCGGTCGCCGCCGCAGCCGAAGACGCAGATCAGCCGCCCGGCGGTGAGCGGCCGCGCCGCTGAGAGCACGTTCTCCAGCGAGTCCGGCGTGTGCGCGTAGTCGACGAGGACGGCGAAGTCCTGGCCCTCGTCGACGGGCTCGAAGCGGCCCGGCACGCGCCCGGCCTCCGGCAGGGCGGCCGCGATCGTCGCGTCGTCGACGCCGAGCGCGCGGACGGCGGCGATCGCGCACAGCGCGTTCGAGACGTTGAAGCGCCCCGGCAGCGGGAGGCGCAGCTCGAGGCCGCCGGCGACGAACGACGAGCCGCCGAAGTCGCTGCGGATCCGCGTCGCGCGCAGGTCGGCGCCGGGGGCGTCGATGCCGACCGTGACGAGCCCCGGGAGCTCGCCGGCCAGCTCGCGCGCCAGCCGCGCGCCGTACGGGTCGTCGAGGTTGATCACGGCGACCGCCGGACGGGCCTCGAAGAGCCTGCGCTTGGCCGCGAAGTAGTCCTCCATCGTCGGATGGAAGTCGAGATGGTCCTGCGTGAGGTTCGTGAAGATCGCCGCGGCCCAATGGATCGCGGCGGCGCGCCCGAGCTCGAGCGCGTGGCTGGAGACCTCCATCGCGCAGTGCGTGTCGCCGCCGGCGAGCATCGCGGCGAACGTCGCCTGCAGATCGATCGCCTCGGGGGTCGTCCTGGCGACCTCGCGCTCGGCGCCGCCGACGATCGAGGTCACCGTGCCGAGCAGCCCGGTCTGCTCGCCTGCGGCCTCGAGCAGCGCGCGGACGAGATAGGCGGTCGTCGTCTTGCCGTTCGTCCCGGTGATGCCGACCGTGCGCAGCGTCGCCGTCGGGTCGCCGTGCAGGCGCGCCGCGGCGGGCGCCATCGCCGCGCGGACGTCGTCGACGACGACCTCCGGCACGCCGAGCCCGAGCGGGTGGTCGACGACGAGCGCGGATGCGCCGCGGGCGACCGCGTCGGCCGCGAAGTCGTGGCCGTCGCGGGTGAAGCCGCGCACGCAGAAGAAGGCGGTGCCGGGCGCGACGCGGCGGTTGTCGTACGCCAGCGCGACGACGTCGGCCGGCGGCGCGTCGGCGGCCGCGTCGCCGAAGAGCTCGCGCAGCGTCATCGACGCACGCTCGCGTCGTTGCGGCGGCGCGTCTGGCGACGGCGTCGAGGCATGGCCGCGCGAGCGCCCGGCCGGGTGGGATGACGGTCGAACGGCTCGGTCATCGCTCGGCGCCAGGATAGTTGGCCCGCCGGGCGCGGCCTCACCCGTTCGGCGCGACGCCCAGGTACGGCAGCGCGAAGCGCATGATCTCCCGGAACGCCGGCGCGGCGACCTCCGAGCCGTAGATCGCGCCCTGCGGCTCGTCGACCATGACCGTCACGAGCAGCTTGGGACGCCGCACGGGCGCGAAGCCGACGAACGATGCGATGAAGCGCGTCGTGGAGTACTCGCCGGTCTTCGGGTCGACCTTGTTGGCGGTGCCGGTCTTGCCGGCGAGCGCGTAGCCCGGGATCGCGACTCCGCTCGCGGTGCCGCCGGCCTCGACGACGCCCTCGAGCATCTTGCGCAGCTGCGCGGACGTCGTGCGCGAGATGACGCGGCGCCCGCGCGGCGTCGGCGCGCGCACGCCGCCGACGTCGGCGACGACGCGGGGCCTGCGCATGACGCCGCCGTTGGCGATCGCCGCGTAGGCGGTCGCGAGCTGCAGCGGCGTGACCGACTCGCCCTGGCCGATCGGCAGGTTGCCCATCGACGAGCCCGAGTAGCGCTCGAGCTTGAGGACCTGGCCGGACTGCTCGCCGGGAAGCTCGACGCCGGTGGGCCGGCCGAAGCCGAAGCGCCGCACCCATGCGTCGAAGCGCTTGGCGCCGAGCCGCTGGCCGATGCGCACGGTGCCGACGTTGCTGGACTGCGCGAGGATCTGCTCCGTCGAGAGGTCGACCGCGCCGCGCTCGTGGGCCTCCTTGATCTCGCGGTCGGCGACGGTGATCGTCGGCGGCAGGTGGAAGACGTCGTCGGGCGTGACGACCTCGTCCTCCAGCGCGCCCGCGACCGTGAAGGCCTTGAACGTGGAGCCCGGCTCGTAGTTGAAGCCGACCGCGCGGTTCTGGGCGGCGTAGGCGGGGGCGCCCGCGCTGTCGTTGGCGTCGACGCGCGGCCAGTTGGCGAGCGCGAGGATCGTGTTCTCGGCGGGGTCCATGACGAGCGCCGTCGCGCCCTTCGGCCGCCAGGCGATGCCGACGCGCGCGAGCACGTCCTCGACCTTGCCCTGCAGCTCGGCATCGAGCGTGAGGCGCAGGTCGCGGCCGGCCTGCGCGCGCTCGGTCTCCTGCAGGACGATCGGCTCGCCGAGCGCGTCCTTGACGATCCGGCGCTTGCCGTCCGTGCCGCGCAGGACGCCGTCGCGGGCGTACTCCAGGCCCGCGAGACCGTTTCCGTCGGTGCCGACCCAGCCGAGCACCTGGGAGGCCAGCCACTTGCGCGGGTACTCGCGCCGCGAGGTCGGGATGAACTGCAGGCCGGCGATCTTCAGCCGCTTGAGCTTGGCCGACTGCGTGGCCACCATGTTGCGCGCCAGGTACACGAAGCCGCCGCGCTGGGAGAGCTTGGCGAGGACCTGCGCCTGGCTCGAGTCCAGCAGCGGCGCGAGCTTCGCGGCGGCCGCGAGCTTGTCCTTGACGAGGTACGGCGTGGCGGCGACGTCCTCGGCCGGCTCGGAGACGGCGAGCTCGATGCCGTTGCGATCGACGATGTTCCCGCGCCGCGCGGGCACCTCGAGCTGCTCGACCTGCTGCGTGCTGGCGAGCGCCTGCAGCGACGGGCCGCGGATCCCGCCCAGCCACGTCGCGCGCGTGACGGCGATCGCGAACAGCGCAAGGAAGATGGCGAACAGCAGCCCGATCCGCCGTTCGGTGAGGCCGACTATGGGACCGTCACCCCGCCGGAGGCGGTTGCGGGGGCCGCGCTCGCGGCCGGGGCCGCCTGCGTCGTGCCGTCCGGCGCGGCCGGGGGCGCCACGGGCGCGGCGGCGGCCGGCGCGGTCGCGCCCGGGGTGGCTGCGGGCGCCGTCGCGGACGCGACGGGCGCGGCCGGGGCGGTCGCCTCGGCGGCCGGGTCCCCCGGTCCGGCGAGCACAGGCGGCGGCGCCGTCGCGGCCACCGAGCCCGCCGGCCCGGCGGCGAGCGGGTCGGGAGCGCGCATCCGCTTCGCGGCGCGCGCGCCCTCGGCGCTCGCGTCGCCGGCGCGCAGGTAGGTCACGTCGCCCGGCTCGGGCATGACGAAGCCGCGGGCGCCCGCGAGCGCGAGGATGCGGTCCCCGGAGCTCAGCCGGGAGACCTCGCCGCGCAGCGTGGCGTTCGTGCGCTCCAGCGTGGCCGCGGTCTCGACCGCGCGCCCGATGCCGGCGTTGAGCTTGAGCAGCGAGACCTGCATCGCGACGATCCCGATGAGGCCGAAGGCGACGATCGCGACCCATCCGCGGCTGCGCACGAGGCGGTCCATCGTGCGGCTGCCGGAGACCTCCATCGCGGCCTCGGCGACGCGCAGGGCGATCGACGCGCCGCCGGTCGCCAGGCGCAGCGGCGGGCGAGCGGGCGTGCGCGGCCGCGCCGCGGGGCTCGGGGCGAGCGCGGCCTGCGACAGCGCCGGCGCACGGGGCGGTCGCACGGGGCCCGAGACGCGGCGCGGCAGCGCCGGCCCGTGGGCGCGCGAGCGGTGGGCGGGGCGGGCGCGGTCGTGATGGTCGGCGCGGGCGGCGGCGGAGCGGCTCATCGCGCGTGCCCGCCTTCCGGCTCGGCGACGGCGACGGCGACGGCGGTATGGCGGTGGCGCTGGGTCATCCCTGATCCTCCCTGAGCTTCGATGCGACGCGCAGCCGGGCCGACCGCGCGCGTGGGTTGGCCGCGATCTCGCCCGCGGTCGGCGCGATCGCGCGACGGCTGACGAGCTCGGCCTCGGGCTCGCGCCCGCAGCCGCAGACCGGCAGGTCCGGCGGGCAGATGCAGCCCTGCGCCCGCGCGACGAGGAAGCGCTTCACGCGCCGGTCCTCGAGCGAGTGGAAGGAGATCGCGGCGAGGCGGCCGCCCTCGCGCAGGAGCCCCCAGGCCAGCGGCAGCGCCTCGTCGAGCTGGCCGAGCTCGTCGTTGACGGCGATCCGCAGGGCCTGGAAGACGCGCTTGGCGGGGTGTCCGGCGGCGAATCGCGCGGGTGCCGGGACCGCGCTCGAGATGACGTCGACGAGGGCGATCGTCGAGCTGATCGGCGCGCGCCGGCGCGCGCGGACGATCGCGCGGGCGATCGGACGCGCATAGCGCTCCTCGCCGAGGTCGCGGAAGATCGCCTCGAGGTGGCGCGGCTCGGCCTCGTTGACGAGCTCGTGCGCCGAGCGCTCGAGGTCGGGGTCCATCCGCATGTCCAGCGGCGCGTCGTAGGAGTACGAGAAGCCGCGCTGCCAGGTGTCGACCTGCATCGACGACATGCCGAGATCCATGAGGACCACGTCGGCCTGCACGCCCTCCTCGCGCAGGCGCTGCAGCCCGTCGACGAAGGAGGCGCGGATGAAGCGCGCGCTCGGGGCCAGCTCCGGCTCGAGCTCGGCGAAGCGCTCCGCGGCGGCCGGATCGCGGTCGATCGCGACGAGCGTGCCCGTGGCGCCGATGCGGCCCGCGAGCAGACGCGCGTGGCCGCCCGCGCCGAACGTGCAGTCCACGACGGTCTGACCGGGCTGCGGGTCGAGCAGCTCGATCGCCTCGCCGGCGAGGACCGGCACGTGGGGAATGGTCATGTCAAGCAGTGTGGCCAAGGGATGAGGTGATCTCGTCGACATCGGATGCCAGCGCGGCGTTGTAGGCGGCCCAGGTCTCGCGGTCCCAGATCTCGAGGTTCTCGCCCGAGCCCGTCACGACGACCTCCTTCGCGAGGCCGGCGTGATCGAGCAGGAAGGGCGGCACCATGACCCGGCCCGCGGAGTCCAGCTCGGTGTCCAGCGAATTGGCGGCGAAGAAGCGCCGCAGCTTCTGGCCCTCCTTGGAGAGCGGGTGGAAGTCCTTGAGCGAGGCGGCGGTGTAGGCGTCGTAGGCGGCCGGCGTCCAGACGGCGACGCAGCGCTCCAGGCCCTTGGCGAGCACGATCCCGCCCGCGAGCTCGGCGCGGAAGCGGGCCGGAACCGTGAGACGGTTCTTCGCGTCGAGCGTGTAGTCGAAGGTGCCTCGGAAGGCCATGGCGGGGGGTCCTCGTGAAGAAGTCGGAGCCGGAGTGGAGGGGTGGGAGGAGCCCCTCCACTCCGGCTCGCTGTCGCGACGCTACCCCACCTTCCCCCACTTCGCAACCCTTCATGCACGCTTTCTCCCACCACGCGACACAGTCCCGTCCGGCGCTCGCCGGAATGCCGCGCTGTGCAGGGGTTTTCGCCGTGCGATCGCGAACCCCTGGTTCCGGGCCGTTCGCGCACGGGCGGTTGCACGCGGGCGAAACGGGCGCGATCGTGCAATTCGGGAAGGATTCCGCCGGTCGATGTGCATTGCGGTGGGACGTCGTGGGGGGCGCGCGCACCGGCGGCCCGCGGGTGACGGCGCCGCCGCTCAGTAGGTCGCGCCCGGGGGCCCGGCCGGCGACCGCGCCGCCGCGCCGGAGGTCGCGCCCTCGCGACCCCGCGGGCGACGGCACCGCCGCGCAGGAGGTCGCCCGCGGCGGTCGCCTCTCCCTCGTCCTGCGCGCTGTGCGCCGCGGGCTCAGGCGCCGAGGCCGCGGGCGAGCACGGCCCCCACGATGAGCATCGCGGCGGGGACGAGCAGCAGCGCGACGGCGAGCTGGATCTTGGGCGCGGCGCGCGCGGCCGCGTCGGCGAGGAGCCGGGCCTGCTCCGCGCGCGCCTGCTCGGCGAGCGCCTCCAGCGCCGGGCCGAGCGGCACGCCGTGGCGGTCGGAGCGGGCGATCGCCGCCGCGAGGGTGGCCACGCCGCCGCCCGGGCAGCGCGCGACGAGCTCGCGCATGACCGCCCCGCGCGGCGCGCCGAGCGCCATCCGCGCCGCCGCCGCGTCGAGCTCGGCAGGCAGGACCCCGCTCATCCGCCGCCCCACCTCCCCCATCGCGCGGCCGGCCGGGAGGCACGCGCCGACCGCGACGCGCAGGAGATCCAGCACGTCGGCGAGCTCGCGCGCGATGCGCTCGGCGCGCGTCCGGGCGGCGCGGCGCAGCAGCAGGTCCGGAACGAGGAACCCGGCCGCGGGCGATGTCAGCAGCGCCGCGAGCCCGAGCCGGCCCGGCAGCAGCTCGCCGACGGGGAACGCGAGCAGGAGCGCCGCGAGGGCCGCGGCGCCCTTCAGCGCGACGACGTCGCCGGCCGATAGGTCGAGCGGCGCGCCGGCCGCTGCGATCCGCGCCTCGAGGTCGGCCGGCGCGTCGCGCACGCCGGCGCGACGCGCGATCCGGGCCAGGAGCACCGTCATCCCGCCGAGATGACTCATCCGGTGATCGCGCGCCGAGTGGCCGGAGCGTGCGGGTCGGCCGGAGAGCGCCGGTTCGCCGGATAACGCGGCGCCCCCCGATCGCGCGGACCCGCCGAAGCGCGCGGACCCGCCGGAGCGCGCGGACCCGCCGAAGCGCGCCCGCGCGGGTCGCGCGGGCCATTCGAGGATGGCGGCTGCCGCGCAGGCGCCGGCCGCAAGCGCGAGCAGCACCGCGAGGCTCATCGCCGCACGCCCGCGCACGCAAGCCCAGGCGCCCGGGCGTCCGCCGCGATCACGGCGACGCTCACGTCCGCAGCGCGCTGCGAGCGATCCGCCGCACCGAGACGAAGGCGGCGCCCTGCAGCCCAAGCGCGACCACGACCATGAGCGCCGTCAGCGTCGATCCCGCGAGCTCACCCACGAGGCCGGGCTGCGCGAGCTCGCCGAGGACCAGGCCGACGGCCGGCAGGCAGGTCACGAGCAGCGCCGTGAAACGCGCCTGCGCGGTCGCCGAGCGAGCCTCGGCGAGCGCGCGCTCGCGCGCCTCGAGCGCGCTCGCCAGCTCGCGCAACAGCCCGGCGAGGTCGCCGCCCGCGTCGCGCTGCAGCAGGACGGCGGCCACGAGCGTGTCCAGCGGTCCGTCCCCGCAGCGACGCGCCAGCGCACGCAGGACGTCCTCGGTGCGCTCGCCGAGATCCAGCGCGACGGCGACGGCGCGCAGCTCCTCGCCGGCCGGGCCGCCGACGCCGCCGCCGCGCGCGGCCGCCGTGAGCGCGCCCCGCACGGAGTGTCCGCCGGCGAGCGCGTCCGCGACGGCACGCGCGATCGCGGGGGCGCCCGCCTCGACGGCCGCCGCGCGGCGGCGGCGGCGCGCGCGCAGCAGCGCCCGGCCGGCCCAGGGCGCGCCTGCGCCGAGCGCGAGCGCCGCCCGCGGTCCCGCCAGCAGCCAGCCGGCGCCCGCCAGCGTCAGCGCGACGAGGACCACGAGCCGCAGTCGCTCGGGGTTCGAGGGCTCCCGTCCGGAGCGCACGACCTCGAGCCCCGGCGAGAACCAGCGCCGGACCGCCGGGACGACCCGCTGCTCGCCGGCGACGGCGATCGCCTCCCAGGCGGCGAGCACGCCGCAGGCGCCGGCGAGACCGGCAGCGACCACGGCGGCGCTCACGAGGGCCCCCGGCACGCCGTCGTCGCGGGCGCCGGACCGGCGCAGAGCGGCCCCGCGGGCGCCGGACCGGCCCACAGCGACCCCGCGGGCGCCGGGACGGCCCACAGCGACCCCGCGGGCGCCGGACCGGCCCACAGCGACCCCGCGGGCGCCGGACCGGCGCACAGCGACCCCGCGGGCGCCGGACCGGCGCACAGCGACCCCGCGGGCGCCGGACCGGCGCAGAGCGACCCCGCCAGGCTCATCCCGCGGACCCCGGACCCTGCCCGAGCCGCGCGGCGAGGCCGTCGCCGAGCGGCGCGCGCCACTCGGGCCGCCCGTCGCGCACCGCGTACAGCTCGCGCGTCGCGGCGCCGCCGGCGACGCGCACGACCTCGCTGACGGCCACCACGCGCCGGGCGCCCCCGGGGAGCCGCGCCTGGTGGACGACCAGATCCAGCGCGCCGGCGACCTGCTCGCGGATCGCCGCGTGCGGCAGGCCGAGGCCGGCCATGAGCGCCAGCGTCTCGATCCGCCGCAGCGCCTCCTCGGGCGAGCCGGCGTGGACGGTCGACAGCGACCCGTCGTGGCCGCTGGACATCGCGCTGAGCATGTCCAGCGCCTCGGCGCCGCGGACCTCGCCGACGACGATCCTGTCCGGGCGCATGCGCAGCGCGTTGCGGACGAGGCGGCGCACGGTCACCTCGCCGCGGCCCTCGATCGACGCCGGCCGCGCCTCGAGGCGCACGACGTGGGCGTGACGCAGGCGCAGCTCGGCGGCGTCCTCGACGGTGACGATCCGCTCGCCGTCCGCGATGAACTCTGTGAGCGCGTTGAGCGTCGTCGTCTTGCCCGAGCCGGTGCCGCCGCTGACGAGGATGCTGCAGCGGGCCCGCACGGCGCGCTCGAGCAGATCGCGCAGCGCCGGCGACCACGTCGCGTTCGCCACGAGCTCCTCGGGGCCGAAGCCAAGCGGGCGAAAGCGCCGGATCGTGAGGATCGAGCCGTCCAGTGCGAGCGGCGCGACGACGACGTTCACGCGCGAGCCGTCCGGCAGCCTGGCGTCGCAGAGCGGCTCGGCCTCGTCGACGCGCCGGCCGAGCGGCGCGAGGATGCGCTCGATCGCGTGGCGCAGCTCGTCCTCGCTGTCGAAGCTCGCCGCGGTCGGCTCGATGCGACCCTCGCGCTCGACCCACACTCGGCCCGGGCCGTTGACCATGATCTCGTCGACGGTCGGGTCGGCGAGCAGCGGCTCGAGCGGGCCGAGCCCGAACGAGCGCTCGGCGACGCGCGCCGCCAGGCGCGCGCGGGCGCCGTCGTCGAGCAGGCCGGCCTCGCGGTCCACGAGGGCGCGGATGCGCGCGTGCAGGTCATCCCCGGTGCCCTCGCGCGCTGCGTCCGCGAGCAGCCGCTCGCGCAGCGAGCCGGCGAGCGCGTCGAGCGGGTCCTCGCGCGTGAGATCCGGCTCCATGCTCCTTCATAGGCTCCGGCGCGGCCCGGTTCGCCCCCGGTCGCGGTGACCAATGGGCGCGATCACGCCGCGGGGTCGACACGCTCCCACCACGCCGCCCCTCGTCGTGGCGCGCCAGGGGCTCAATCCGCCCCCGAGTCGCCAAGACGCCCCACCCCCGCCCGGTCGTGGCGCGCGAGGGGCTCAATCCGCCCCCGAGTCGCCAAGACGCCCCACCCGCCCGGTCGTGGCGCGCGAGGGGCTCAATCCGCCCCCAACTCGCCACCACCCCACCCCCGCCCCCGTCATGGCGCGCCAGGGGCTCGGTCCGCCCCCGAGTCGCCACGACGCCCCACCCCCCGCCCGGTCGTGGCGCGCCAGGGGAGCCGTCCGCCCCCGGCTCGCCACGACCCCGCACCGCACGGATCGTCGCCTACGGCAGCACGGGGGTCATCCGCAGGCCGGCGCGTCCGCGCCGGCGGTCGCCGGCCGCGCGCGGCAGCAGGCGCAGCTCGCGCGCGAAGTCCTGGACGGCGGCGAGGTAGACCGCCTGGCGCAGCGTCACGCGCAGGGAGGCCGCCACCCGCGCGCCGGGCGAGCCCTTGCCGGCCGCGGCGTCCTCGGCGCCGATCGCCGCCGCGGCCAGGACCTCGACGTCCTCGAGCGCGAGCACGGCCTCGCCGGGGGAGTCGCCGCGCGGCTCGGGCGTCACGAGGACGTCGACCCGGCTGCCGGGCAGCACGAGCTCGGGCGAGGCGAGCGCGACGACCTCCGCCACGCGCTGGCCGCGGCCGACGGCGGGCCCGGCCGGCGACGGCCCCTCCGTCCCCAACATGCCGGCGCTCAGGTCGCTGCCCGCGGGGATGTCGACGGCGGCCGGCTCGCCGACGAGCTCCAGGGGGTCGGCGATCCTGGCGGCCGGCGCGAAGCGGGCCGGCACGCGCCGGATGGCGAGCGCCCGCGTGCGGACCCGCTCGCCCGCCGGGATGCGCTCACGCGCGACGACGACGTCGACGAGGCCGCCGACACGGCGCTCCAGCGCCGCTTCACGGCCGGCGACGTTGAACGCCGCCAGGCCGCCGAGCACGAGCGCCAGGCCGCCGAGCACGAGCGCGCGGCGCCGTCGGCTCACGGGCGGCGCTGCACGAGCGGCAGCTCGAGGCCGATCCTCGCCCCGCGCGGCGCGGGCGCCGCCACGAGCCGGCCGTCGTGGCGCTCGGCGATCTGCGCGGCGATGGCGAGGCCGCGCCCGCGCCGGCCGCGGCCCGCCCGGGCGCGGCCCGTGAGCTCGGCGAGCGCGCCGGGCAGTCCCGGCCCCTCGTCGACGACCTCGATGCGCACGTGGCGCTCGCCGACGAGGCGCGCCGTCAGCTCGACCCGGCCGGGCGCGTGCTCGAGCGCGTTGGCGATGAGGTTCGAGACCGCCTGCGCGAGGCGCAGGCGGTCGCCCAGGACGATCCAGCCCGGCAGCACGCACCCGAGCAGCACGACGCTGTCGAACGCCGCGGCGACGGCCTCCCAGCCCATGAGCTGCTCCTCCATGAGCTCGGCCACGTCGACGGGCTCCGCGCGCTCGGCGACCCGCCGGCCGCTGCGAGCGGCTGCGAAGTCGTCGAGCGCCAGGCCGGCGCGCCGCAGCTCGCGGTCCAGCGCGGCGAGGCGGTCGGCCGGCGCCTCGCGGCGGCGCTCCATCGTCGCCAGGCACAGGCGCACGGCGGTCAGCGGCCCGCGCAGCTCGTGGCAGGCGCGCGCCACGAGCTCGCGTCGGCGGCGCAGCTCGAGCACGCTCGTCGTCGCCAGCAGGAGGCCGGCGGCGGCCAGCGCCCAGGGCAGGATGCTCACGGGCATGTGTCTCCCTTAGGGCATGGGCGAGAGAAGTTCGCCCCCCTGGGCTCAGGCCGACAGCAGCTCCTCGCGGGCGGGAGTGGCGGCGGGCGCGTCGAGCAGGCGATAGCCGACGCCCCACACGTTGACGACCCAGCGCTCGCCGCGCCCACCGAGCTTGTGGCGCAGGCGACAGGCGTGCGAGTCGAGCGTCCTCGTCGAGCCGCGGCTGCGAAAGCCCCAGATGGTGCGCAGCAGCTCGTCCTTCGTGAACACCCGCGTGGCGTCCGACGCGAGCAGTCGCAGCAGCGCGAACTCCTTCTGCGACAGGACGACCCGCTCGCCGTGCAGGCGAACCTCGCGCGACAGCGGGTCGACCTCGAGCGGCCCGGCGCGCAGGCGCCCGCGCGCGGGGCGGCAGTCGGTCCGGCGCAGGAGCGCGGCGATCCGGCCGCGCAGCTCCGGGTAGGAGAACGGCTTGCAGACGTAGTCGTCTGCCCCGCGGTCGAAGCCGCGCACGCGGTCGAGCTCGCTGCACCGCCCGCTGACGACGATCATCGGCAGAGCCGGGTCGATGCGGCTCGCGACGCCGTCAGATCCGCGCACCTGGCGCAGCAGCTCGAAGCCGCTGCCGTCGGGCAGGCCGACGTCGACGAGGACGAGATCGGGGAAGCGGCGCTCGATCAGGCCCAGCCCGGTCGCGGCGCTGTCGGCGACGAGCAGGTCGTAGCCGTCGGCGGAGAGGTTGTCGGCGAGGAACGTGCGCGTTGCGTCGTCGTCCTCGATGACGAGAATCGTGGAGGCGTCGTCGTCGGTCATGCCCGTATGAGGCGCGGGGTGGCGCGGATTCGCCCCCCAATCGGCCCGCGAACGGCCCGATCGGGTGCAAGTTCACGTGCACCCGTGCTCGGGGGCAGGAGTCCCGCCTAGGATGCCGACGCGTCATGGACGAGACACAGCGACGCGGCAACTACGACTCGGGAGAGGACTTCGTCCTCGAGTACGGGGAGCTGCGCTTCACCTTCAACGAGCGCGACTTCAGTGAGCGCTGCGAGCAGGCTGCCCTGAAGCTCGGCTTCGTCCACGGCCGGCTCGGCGAGAACGAGCTCGACGACCTCGTCAACCTCGCCGTCAACGGCGAGATCCAAGCGCCCGCGTCGGCGCTCGGCGAGCACGTCAACGACTGCTGGCCCGAGCTCTGCGGTCCCTCGGACCGCTCGCTCGTGCACTGGCTGCGCCGCCTCGTGTTTCGCTCCGCCTGGCTCGACCAGCGCGTCAAGGAGGGCGAGCTGGACATCGCCTTCTGCGCCGACACGCAGACGTTCGGCTACATCCAGCCCGATCGCGACGGCGAGGCGATCGAGCTGTCACCCGAGCCCTCCTGGGACCGGGTGGCGTACATGCCGCGCTGACCCCCGGACCGCCCGGTCGGACGGCGGCCACCTCTCGACCGATCCTTCGACGCCCCGGTCAGGGCCCCACCGTCTGCGTGCAGGGCCCGGCGTCCGACGGCGCGTGCGTCGCGTCGCCGCCGTAGCGCGCGCGCACGCTCCACGTCCCCTGCGACTCGCGGAAGGCCGCGTCGCTGTCGGTGTACGCGCCGTCGGCGTTCGTCGTCGCCGTATGGACGACGGTCCGCGCCGGGCCGCCGAGCTGCGGCTCGGTGTAGGTCACCGTGATCGTGGCTCCCGGCAGCGTCGGCGTCAGCCGGCCGGTTACGGTGAACGGCGTGCCCTGGTTGTTGGCAAAGGACACCGGCGCGGCCGGACACGCGATCGTCAGGGCCGTCGCGGCCGGAGCGGGCGGTGGTGGTGGCGGCGGCGGCGCGGGCGGTGGCGGCGCTGCGGGCGGCTGGATGACGATCGGCGGGAGGATCGTGATCGGGCGGTCCGAGCTGCGCCCGAAGAGCGCCCACCAGGGGTGGAACCTCCCGCTCGCGTCGAGCACGTAGCCGCTGGCCGAGAAGCGCCGGCTGCTCGGCCGCGCGGGCCGAACCGTGAGGTAGTCGCCGATCCGCGCGCGACCCTTCGCGCCGGTCGCGACTCGACGGAAGTACTCGCGGTTGGTGACGAATCCGACGCCCCAGTTGAAATAGCCGGCCGTCCCGCCGCCGGTGAAGTACGTCATCGCGACCTCGCCGCCCTCGCTCGCCGAGAGCGCCGGGTAGGACCACGAGTAGTTCTCGTTCCAGATCGCGCGGTTGCGCACGACCCCGAGCGTGCTCGAGTCGATCGCGAGCAGCTGGATGTGCGCGTGCGGGAAGAGGTCGGTCGACGCGCCCCGGATCCGGCGCCCCGCCGTCCACGCCAGCCAGATGTCGCCGTTGCTGCGCTGTGCCGCGCCGCCGATGCTCTGGCTGAAGCCCGCGCAGCCGAACATCGCCAGCATGTCGATGCCGTCGGGGTCCGTCTCGGCGCAGCGCTGCGTCGGCGGCGTCGGGAAGCCGACGGTGTGGTGGTAGACGTAGGTTGAGCCGTCGTCCCAATGCGTCAGCTCGAAGTTCGAGTCGTCCTTGCGCCGCGCGATCCAGCCGCGCGTCCCGGTTCCCTGCACGGTCTTCAGGACGTAGTCGCCGCTCTTCTTGTAGTAGCGAAAGCCGATCGAGGTGAGGTTGACGAGGTCGGCGACCCGGATCCGCGCCCATGCGGCCGATCCCGAGCGGGGAAAGTCGAAGGTGAAGTACAGCGACGAGCTGCCGATCGCCATGTCGGGATAGTCCATCCACTGCCTGGCGGCATCGAACGTCCTCGACGTGAAGTCGAAGTACTTCCAGGCGGTCGCGCCGCTGGAGGCGACCTGCGCGGGGCTGGCGAGCGCGAGCCGGTAGCGATTCTCCGACGTGGCCCCGGCCGCGTCGCAGCCGGGGTTGCACCCGTACTGGATGAGCCAGAAGAAGCGGTCGACCTGCTTGTCGTAGTGCAGCACCTGGTCGCAGCAGATCCCGCCGTCGGGGTTGGTCGGGAAGATCGTGGTCGGGTCGATGTACGTGAACGTCGCTCCGCCGTTCGTCGAGTAGCCGACCCTGCGATTGACCGAGACGAGCACGACGTTGCCCGCGCTGGCCTCGCTCGGATCCTGTACCTGGCCGCCCCAGGCCGAATCGCCGAGGTCCGTCCGGACGAAGGCGTCGACGGGGTCGTCGACGCCCGCGGCCCGCGCGAACGGATTGCCGAGCGTCCCGCCTCGCGAGCTGCGGGGACCGGCCTCGCCGCCATCGCCGTCATTGCCCGACGGAGCGCCCTTCCGCGCCCCCGGGCGGAAGGCACCGTGCGGCCGGGGCGGCAGCTCCTCGCCCTGCTCGTTGTCCTCGCCCGGGTCGGGCGGCGGCGCGGCGGGAAAGCCTCCGCCGGCCGTCGCGGTGGCGGCGACCCTCACGGCCCGCGTGCGCCCCTGGCAGCGGCGGGCGCGGCCCGAGCGCGCGAACGCATCCTCCGCGCGCCGCGCCGCGACCGCGACGCCGCCCACGCGCTTGACGAGGGAGATCCTCAGCAGCGCTGGGCAGTATCGCCGGTGGCGCAGGTCGACGCCGGCGCGCGCGACCCGCGCGAGCTCACGGCGCCTGGCGGAGCTCGAGAGGGATCTGCGCGGGGCCCGGGAGATCGCCGTGCGCAGACGCTTGACGGCTCGCTGGAGCGCCGCGTCCGTCCTGACGGAGGAACGGCGCGAGGGCGCGGCGGACACCGGCGCCGACACGGCGAGCGTCAGCACGGCGACGGCCGCGCACGGGGCGAGCCGACGAATCCCGCGCACGACGTTCATGGATCCCATCCATCCTCCGGACGGCCGATCGAGTGCAGAGCAGCGCGATTGTGCTCGCGTCGGACGCGCACGTCAACCCACGTGTCCCCCGGCCCGCCGGCGCCGTCCGGGCGCTGCGCGAGCATCATCTGCCGATGCGCTCCCGCTCGGTCCAGCCCGGCGACATCGTCCTCGTGAGCAAGCGCGGGCGGCTCTTCCACGCGACCGTCCGCGGCGCCGCCGCGGGCGGCGGCTTCGACGTCGCCCCGATCGAGCGCGGCATCACCTACCGGCACGTCAAGGCCGCCGAGATCAGCGAGCACTGGGCCCGCAGCCGGGCGCGCCGCGAGGGGCGCCCGCCGACGGGTCAGATGGGCTTCGAGGACCTCGGCGAGGCCTGAGCCCCGGCGCGGTGCCGGCCGGGCCCGGCCGCGGCGCGGGGCGCGCCGGCCGCGACGCGCGGGGCGCCGGCCGGCCCCGCCCGGCCCCGCGCTAGCCGATCGCGCCGGCGCGCGCCTCGGCGATCGCCGCGGCGCCCTTCTCCCCCACGAGCAGCTCGGTGCGGCTCGTGCCGCTGGCCGGCAGGTCGAGCGCCGGGATGCGGCCCGCCGCCGTCAGGCTGGCGTCGAGCGCGATGACCGTCGTCTCGCCGCCCAGCGGGGCGCTCGCGGTCGCGACGACCGTCAGCGACCCGCCGTCGACGATGTTGCGCGCGGCGGCGAGCACGCGGCGGCACAGCGGCGCCGGAAGGTGCTCGAGCGTGTCGATGAGCATGACGGCGTGACCGCCGCGGGCGGCCACCCGGCGGCCCGTCTCGATCGCGCGCTCGACCGCCTGGCCGAGCGCGTCGGGCGCGGCGCCGAGACCGAGCTCGACGGCGACCTGGGTCTCGCCCGCCTTCCAGTCGGCGATCTCCTCCGGGCGCACGCCCGCGAGCACGATGCTGCACTCGAGGTCCTCGTGGCGCGCGAGCGCGGTCGCGAGGCGGCGCAGGGCCTCGGTCTTGCCGGCGCGCGGGCCGCCGACGATCGTCACCCGCGAGCCGCGGCCGAACGGCGTGAGCCACTCGATCGCCTTGAGCGTCGCGTCCTCGTCGTCGAGCGCGATCCGCTCGCTCGGCCAGGCGCACGGCAGGTCGTCGTACTTCGTGCCCTCGGCGACCTCGTCGGCCGCGCGGCCGTTGATCGTGTCCACGCGGATGAGCGACGGGTAGCGCTCGGAGCGGCGCGGCGCGCGCATCGGGCCGGCGACCTCGTCGCCGGAGACGAGCTCGCAGCGGCGCACCTGCGCAGCGGAGACGTAGACGTCGTCGTCGGACGGCTCCGGCGGAGCGACGCGGATGAAGCCCGAGCCGTTGGGCAGAAGCTCGACGGTGCCGGTCACGACGCGGTCCTCGCCCTGGCCGCCGTCGCGGTCGCCGTTGCGGTCGCGGTCGCGGTCTCTGTCGCGCTCGCGGTCTCGGTCCCGGCTGCGCCCACGGCCGCCGCGGGTGCGCTCGGCGGCCGGAGCCGCCTCGGCTTCCTCGTCGTCGCCGGCATCGCCGGCGTCGCCCGGATCGCGATCGCGGGACCGACCCCGGCCGCGGCCGCCGCGGCGCGAGCGGCGTGCGGGGCGCTCGTCGGCGTCGGCGTCGACGTCGGCGCCGGCGGCCTCCTCGCCGCCCGCGGCCTCCTCGGCGTCGGCGTCCTGCGCCGGCTCGTCCTCATCGGCGCCCTGGCGGCCGATGATCGCGTCGACGAGGTCGGCCTTGCGCAGCCGGCGGAAGCCGTCGAGGCCGAGCTCCGAGCCGATCTCGTGCAGATCGGCGAGGGAGCTCGACTCCAAGGCGGAGCGAGAGATGACGGGCATGGGGACCTCCTGGTTCGTCGGTAGGCGTCCGGCCGCGTTGGACAGCGGCAGGCGACTCGTGTGCCCTAGACCCTAGCGGGCATGCCGGAGCTCGTCGCCGATCGCCAGGCCGGGGTCGACCGCCGACTCGCCGCGCAGGGCCGCCCGCACGCACAGGAAGTCCGCCACCGCGGCCACGTCGTGGACGCGCAGGATCTGCGCGCCGGCGTCGACGCCGTGGCCGATCGCGGCGAGCGTCCCGGCGAGGCGCTCGCCCGGCGCGCGACCGGTCAGCGCGCCGACGAAGTCCTTGCGCGACACCGCCAGCAGCAGCGGACGGCCGAGCTCGTGCAGGCGCTCGAGGCGGCCGAGCAGCTCGATCGTCTGGGCCGGCGTCTTGGCGAAGTCCGGGCCGGCGTCGAGGACGAGCTGCTCGCGCGCGACCCCCCGGCCGCGCGCGACCTCCATGCGCTCGGCGAGGAAGGCGAGCACGTCGGCGGTGACGTCGTCGTAGCGCGCCGGGTCCTGCAGGCGCTCCTTGGGCGCGGCGCGCGTGTGCATGAGCACGAGCGCCGCGCCGGTGCGCGCGCAGACGTCCGCCAGCGCCGGGTCGCGCAGACCGCTGACGTCGTTGACGATCGCCGCGCCGGCCGCGATCGCCGCCTCGGCGACCGGCGGCTTGTACGTGTCGACGGAGACCGTCGCACCGAGCTCGTCGACGAGCCGGCGCACGAGCGGCACGACGCGCTCGATCTCCTCGCGCGCCGCGACGGGCGGACGCAGCGTGATCCCCGACTCCCCGCCGACGTCGATGATGTCCGCGCCGGCCGCGAGCTGGCGGCGGGCGAGCGCCACGCGCGCGTCGAGGTCGGGGTACGCGCCGGCGTCGGAGAAGGAGTCCGGCGAGGCGTTGACGATGCCCATGAGCCACGGACGCTCGCCGAGCGCGAGCGTGCGGCCCGCGGCGACGACCGTGTGGCTCCGGGTCACCTGATCCGCACCGTCCGGCGGCTCACGCGCTCGTTGCCCGCCTTGTCGGTCGCGAAGATCTCCAGCGGGTACGTGCCCTTGCGGCGGTAGCGGTGGCGCGCCTTGACGCGTGAGCGCCCGCGCGCCCCCTTCGAGCGGTCGCCCCACGAGACGACGACGCCGCGCATCCCGATCGCGCGGTGCCCGCGCCGATTGGGGTCGCGGGCGCGGACCGACAGCGTCACGACGCGCTTCTTGCGCTCGTAGCGCACGCTGATGAGCGGCGCGAGGTCGTCGATCCGCAGGCGCCGCGTGCGCGAGCGCTTCGTCTGCCCGCGCAGGTCGATCGCCGTGACCTGCCACTTGTGCGTCGGCCCCGCGAGCGGCGCCGTGAGCTGCAGGCGGGTGTCGGTCGTCTCGCCGACGACGTTGCCGTCGACGGCAACGACGTAGCGGACGGGCCCCCAGAGGTTGAACGCCCGCTGCCAGACGAGCTTGGGAAGCGGGTTCTGGCAGCACTTCTGCGACGAGTAGCCCGAGAACGAGCCGGGCACGCGATCGAGGTAGCCCGCGACGATCCTGCGGTCCTGCGGCCCGCCCTGCACCCACGCGGCGATGACCCCGCTCGCGCGATCGGCGGCGACGTCGAAGCCGAGATCGGGGGCGACCGCGCCGAGCTCGGGGCGCGAGAGCACGCCCTCGGGGCCGGGCCTGGCGTCCTCGACGAGGCGAAACGCGACGTACGGCGCCCCGCCCGGCGCGGAGAGCGCCGCCACGACGAGGCCGCTGTTGTTCTCGGAGATCGCGGGCAGGACGACCGGGCTGACGAGCGGGACGCCGAAGACACCGCGGCCGACGCCGAACGCGTCGCGCTCGAGGAAGGCGGCCATCGGCTGGCCGCTCAGCGCGCCCGACGTCGTGCCGATGCCGACGCCGCGGCCGTTGAGGTCGATCCCCGGCGCGCCGACGGGCTCGGCGCTCGGCGCGTCGATCGCGACCGGCGGCTCGAACTCGGTGCCCCGCTGGCGGCGGGCGAGGATCCGCGAGCCGCCGTCGGCGAAGGTCTGCCGGAAGAGGACCCAGGCGTAGCTCGAATCGTCCTCGGCATCGATCTCGGGCAGCTCGGAGGACACCGGGACGCGGCCCTCGAAGGTGGCCGGCGTGAGGTCCTGCGGCGCCGTGGAGAGATGGCCGCCGAACATCTTGCGCGCGTAGACGTGCCCGCCCTCGCCCCAGGTGACGACGCCGATCCCGTCGGCGGAGATCGCGACCCGGGAGCGCCCCGCGCCGACCCCGGCCTGCCGGGCCGGGACGACGTCGGCGGGTTGGTCGAGCACGACCCAGCTGTTGAGCTTGCGGTCCAGCCGGGCGACCCGCACGTCGCCGAGGACGGTGAACGTCGCGAACGCGGTCCCGTTGATCGACATGTCGACCGACGGATCCGAGCCGCTGCTGAGCGCGACGGGCGCCGCCCAGCCCGCGCCCGCGGGACGCGCGACGCCGTAGACGATCCCGCCGTTGACGTAGACGACGACGAGGCGGCCGCCGTCCGCGGCGCTGACGACCGGTTGCGACGACGCGCCGGGCAGGCCCGCGTCGATCTGCTCGGCGGGCTGGAAGACGCCCTCGGCGAAGCGCGACACGAAGATGCGGTCGACCCCCGCGACCTGGCGCACGTAGGTCAGCGCGCCCGTGCCGTCCCGCGCGAGGTCGAGGTCGCCGAGCGCCTGGATCTCCGGATTGGGGCCGTCGATCGCGTCGCCGGGGAAGATGCCGGCGTGCGCGGGACCGGCCGCCAGGGCGGCGGTCAGCGCGAGCAGGGATGTCAGGAGCAGGCAACGTCGCATCGGGGTCTACCAACCGGCGGGGACGCGCAAAGTTACGCGTTACCGACGACGCCTTCGGCGCGGGCCTCCCCGGCCCAGGCCCGCAACTGCCTGTCGCGCTCCGCCTCGTCCCACCCCAGCTCGCCGCCGAGCGCCGCCGCGACACGCCGCGCGACCGGCCCGTCGGAGCCCAGCTCGCGGCCTGCGAGGAGGCCCAGCCGCGTGCGCCGCAGCAGCACGTCGGCGAGCGTGCGCGCCTGCTCGCGCCGCGCGGCGAACGCGACCTCCGCGAGCAGGTCGGGCAGCTCGGAGACGATCGGCTCGGCGAGCTCCGGGCGCTCGCGGGCGACGGCGAGCACGTCGTGTGCGGCGTGTCCGTAGCGCCCGGCGAGCGCGGCCAGCCCCTCTTCCGGGACGCCCTCGACGCGCGGCAGCTCGGAGACGTCGACGGGCGCGCCGAGCGGGATCTCGTGCGTGCGGCAGGGCGCGTCGCGCGCCTCGCGCTCGACGAGGCGGTCGACGGTCATCTTCGCCATCCGCCGCCAGGTCGTCAGCTTGCCGCCCGTGATCGTGACCATCCCGCTCGACGTCTCGTAGAGCTCGGCCTTGCGCGAGATGTCGACGGACTTCTTCGGGTCGCCGGTCGTGATGAGCGGGCGCACCCCGGCGTAGGCGCCGGTGAGGTCGCCGGCGTCGAACGACGTGCCGAAGTACTCGTTCGTCGCGTCGAGCAGGTACTCGACGTCCTCCTCGGAGGGCGCCACGTGATGGTCGTGCAGGTCGCCCGCGTAGTCGTTGTCCGTCGTGCCCAGCAGCGTGCGCCCGAGCCACGGCAGCGCGAAGATCGAGCGCCCGCCCCCGGCGGGCACGATCGCGCCGCCGCCGACGAGCGGCAGGTCCTCGTGGCGCAGCGTGATGTGGGTCCCGCGGCTGGGGCTGATGCGCGGCACCTCGGCCTCGTCGTGCAGCTCCTCGGGGCGCAGCCGGTCGGCCCAGACGCCGGTCGCGTTGACGACGTTGGACGCGCGCACGACGAACTCCTCGCCGCCGGCCGTGTCGCGCAGGCTCACCCCGGCCGCACGCCCGCCCCCGTCGCGCACGAGCTCGAAGACGCTCAGGCGGTTCGCGCAGACGGCGCCGAAGCGCTCGGCCTCGCCGAGCACCGTCAGCACGAGGCGCGCGTCGTCGGTCTGGCAGTCGTAGAACAGGTAGCCGGACGTCGGCTCGCGCGCGGCGAGCGCCGGGATGAGCTCGAGCACCTCCTCGCCCGAGATGACGCGGTGGCGCTCGGGGCTCCACTCCGAGAAGTCGCCGCCCAGGTCGGCGGCCGACCGGCCGCGCCGAGCGCGCGGCAGGCGCGGGCGGCCGCGGAGCCGCTCGACCGCCATGACGTCGTAGAGGTTCAGGCCGACGCCGATGAGCCGGTCGGGGCGCGCGCCCTCGAAGGCGGCGACGACGAGCGGCAGCGGATGGACGAGGTGCGGGGCGAGCGCGACCATGAGCTGGCGCTCGAGCAGCGCCTCGCGGACGAGCCCGAGATCGAAGTTCTGCAGGTAGCGCAGGCCCCCGTGGACGAGCTTCGACGAGCGGCTCGACGTGCCGGCGGCGTAGTCCTCGCGCTCGACGAGCGCGACGCTGTAGCCGCGCGCGGCCGCGTCGAGGGCGACGCCGGCGCCCGTGATGCCGCCGCCCACCACGACGACGTCGAAGTGCTCCTCGGCGAGCGCTCGCAGGGCATCGGCACGATCGATCATCTGTCCAGCAGTCTCCCAGGCCCTCAAGGAACGGCGTTCGCCCGTCGACCATGCCGTATGCCCGACTCTCGCCCGCGCCGCGTGGCGGCGCTGCTGTCGATCGGGGCGCTGAGCGCCGGCTTCGGCGCGGCGGCGCCCGCCTGGAGCCTGCCCCTCGGCGAGATCCTGCCGGACGCCGGGGCGACCCTCGTCACGTCGGGCACGACCGTCGGCACGCTGCCGCTCACGGGCTCGCTACTGCCGAGCCCGTCGCAGACCGGCGCCACGACGCCCGTCGTCGGCACGATCGTGACGCAGACCGGCGCGACGCTCGGCGGCCTGCTGCCGGGCGCCGGCGGCGTCGTGACCGGCGTGACCGGCTCGGCCGGCGGCGCGGTGGGCGCCATCGGCTCGGCGGCCACGGGGACCGTCGACCAGGCGCTCGGCGCGATCCTCGGCGGCGGCGCGGGCACGCTGCCCGACGGCGTCCTGAGCACCCTCATCGTCACGCTGCTGGGCAACAGCGGCGCGGCGCCCGGCACGCCCGGGCTCGGCAACCCGAGCCTGCACGGCCCGATCGTCCTCTCCGGCGGCTCGGTCGGCCCCGGCGGCGTCATCCTCGACGCGAGCGCCCCGCGGCCGAAGATCCGCGTCCTGTCGCGGCTGTCGCGCATCGCGCGGACGGGCCGGATGCGGATCGAGATCGCCACCGACGAGCCGGGCATCATCGCCCTCGGCGCCCGGGTTCGCCCCGGTGCCGCCGTCAAGGCCCGCGCGAAGGGCGCCGATCGCGGTCGGCGCGCAAAGGCTCCCAAGCGCGCCCGGCACTCGCGCCGGGTCATCTCGATCCCGCGGATCGTGCTCGGCTTCCGCCGCGCCGGCAGGCTCGTCGTCACGGTCCGCCTCTCGCGCGCGGCGCAGCGCACCCTTGGGCGGTCGCGCAGCGCGCGCATGTCCGCCGGGACGATCGCCGTCGACCTCTTTCGCAACCAGGCCGCCGACAGCACGAGGCTCAGGATCAGGCGGTAGCAGCAGCCGGCACGGGGACGGCCCGGACGGAGCGCGCGCGGCCGAGCAGGCGATGCGCGAGCCGTCCGGGCCGTCAGCCGCTGCGCGGGCCCCGGAGGGCCCGGGCGAAGCTCAGACCTGGCCGAGCTCGGAGGTGATCTCCGAGACGCTCGACTTGGCGTCGCCGAAGAGCATCTGCGTCTTCTCGCCGTAGAAGAGCGGGTTCTCGATCCCGGCGAAGCCGGACGCCATCGAGCGCTTGAGCACGATGATCTGCTTGGACTCGTCGACGTTGAGGATCGGCATGCCGTAGATCGGCGAGTCGGGCTTCATGCGCGCGTCGGGGTTCGTGACGTCGTTGGCGCCGATGACGAGCGAGACGTCCGTGCGGCCGAACTCCGGGTTGATGTCGTCCATTTCCTTGAGCTGGTCGTAGGGCACGTCGGCCTCCGCCAGCAGGACGTTCATGTGGCCCGGCATCCGCCCCGCGACCGGGTGGATCGCGTACTTGACCTCGATGCCCTTCTTCTCGAGCGCCTTGGCCATCTCGCGGACGGCGTGCTGGGCCTGCGCGACCGCCATGCCGTAGCCCGGCACGACGACGACCTGGCGGGCGTACGCGAGCAGGATCGCGACGTCGGCGGCACTCGTCGAGCGCACCGTGCCGCCGGTCTCGCCGCCGGCGCCCTCGACCGCCGGCGCCTCGCCGCCGAAGCCGCCGAGCAGCACCGAGCCGATCGAGCGGTTCATGGCCTTGGCCATCTGGTCGGTCAGGATCGTGCCGGAGGCGCCGACGATCATGCCGGCGACGATGAGCGCGTAGTTGTTCAGCGCGATGCCGGCCGCGGCCGCGCTCAGGCCGGTGAAGGCGTTCAGCGTCGAGATGACGACGGGCATGTCGGCGCCGCCGATCGGCAGGACGGACAGGTTGCCGAGCACCGCGGCGGCGACGAGGATGACGAGGAAGACGCCCTCGCTCGTCGAGCCGAGCAGGATCGCGACGCCGGCGCCGATCGCCGTCGCCAGCAGGGCGAGGTTCACGAACAGCCCGCCGGGGATCTTCACGGGGCTGCCGGAGATGAGCCCCTGCAGCTTGCCGAAGGCGATGTTCGAGCCCCAGAAGGAGATCGAGCCGACGATCGCCGCGAAGACGAGCGGGATGCCGACCGCGAGTTCGCTGCTGAGGTCGCCCTGCGCGCCGCGGAACTCGCCCCAGGCGATGAGCGCCACCGCGCCGCCGCCCACGCCGTTGAAGAGCGCGACCATCTGCGGCATCGCGGTCATCTTCACGTTGCGCGCCGAGGGGATGCCGACGGCCGTGCCGATGATGATGCCGACCGCGATGAGCAGGAAGTCCGCGCCGTCGAGCGCCGGCTCGAGCAGCGTCGCGACGACGGCGATGAGCATGCCGACGGCGGCGATCTTGTTGCCCTGGACGGCGGTCGTCGGGCTCGTGAGCTTCGCCAGGCCGGTGATGAACATGCCGAACGCGACGACGTAGGCCGCCGTGATGAAGTCGGCCTCCTGGAAGAACGCGGTGGCGGTCACTTGTCGGCGTCCTCCGCGACGGGCTCGGGCTTGCGCTTGAACATGCTCAGCATGCGGTCCGTCACGAGGAAGCCGCCGACGACGTTGATCGTCCCGAACACGATCGCGATGACGAGCAGCAGCCGGCTCAGGAAGCCGTCGGCGTGCCCGATCGCGACGAGGCCGCCGAGCAGCACGATGCCGTGGATGGCGTTCGTGCCCGACATGAGCGGCGTGTGCAGCGTGTTGGGCACCTTGGAGATGACCTGAAAGCCGACGAACGCGGCGAGCACGAGGATCGCGAGGTTCGTCAGGACTGCGCTCGTCGACCGCTCGGCGGTCTCGGAGGCGAGGATCGTGACGCTCGACAGGTCCATGGGTCGCTAGGCCCGCTCTTCCGCGGGCTCGTCGGCGGCGGCGGCGGGGGCGGCCGCCTGGACGGTCTTCCTGGCGGCCTCGTGGACGATCTCGCCGTCGCGCGTGATGCAGGCCCCGGCGATGATCTCGTCGTCGAAGTTCAGGTTCAGCGCGCCGTCCTCGCCGAGCAGCAGCTCGAGCAGCGACTGCACGTTGCGCGAGTACAGCGACGAGGCGTGCTCGGCCATCGACGCCGGCAGGTTCAGCGGCGAGACGATCGTGACGTCGTGCTTGACGACGGTCTCGCCCGGCTCGGTCAGCTCGCAGTTGCCGCCCGTCTCCCCCGCGAGGTCGACGATGACGCTGCCGGCCTTCATCTTCTCCACGCTCTCGGCGGTGACGAGGCGCGGCGCGGGCCGGCCCGGCACGAGCGCGGTCGTGATGACGACGTCGAAGGTCGCGATCTTGTCGGCGAGCTCCTGCTGCTGGGCCTTCTTCTCGTCGTCGGTCAGCTCGCGGGCGTAGCCGCCCTCGCCCTCGGCGCCCTTGCCCGCCTCGAGCTCGAGGAACTGCGCGCCGAGCGACTGGACCTGCTCGGCGACGGCGGCGCGCACGTCGTAGCCGGTGACCTGGGCGCCGAGCCGGCGCGCCGTCGCGATCGCCTGCAGGCCCGCGACGCCGGCGCCGAGCACGAGCACCTTCGCGGGCGGGACGGTCCCGGCGGCGGTCATCATCATCGGCAGGAAGCGGCCGAGGTGGTTCGTCGCGACGAGCACGGACTTGTAGCCGGCGACGTTGGACTGCGAGGACAGCGCGTCCATCGACTGCGCCCGCGAGATCCGCGGGATCGCCTCCATCGCGAAGGACGTCGCGCCCGCGTCGGCGAGCGCCTTCGTCGTCTTCGGGTTCGAGAGCGGGCCGAGGAAGCCGATGAGGACCGTGTCCGTGCCGAGCTTGGCGATCTCGTCGCCCGACGGCGCGGCGACCTTCACGACGACGTCCGCGGTCCAGACGTCATCGGAGATCGTGGCGCCCGCGTCCTCGTAGACGGCGTCGGCGAGCATCGAGCCCTCGCCCGCGCCGGACTCCACGACGACCTCGAACTCCTTCGCCGTGAGCTTGCGCACGACCTCGGGCACGAGCGCGACGCGCGTCTCGCCCGCAGCGGTTTCCTTGGGTACCCCGACCTTCATGCGGCGGAGAACATACCTGACTCTCCAGTCAACCCACCGTCACGGTTGCGGGACGGCCACCGGGAGGTCGTCCGAGATGGCCAGCGCGAAGCGATCGGCGAGCACCGACTCGTCCAGCGCGCGGGCCGCGGAGGCCACGCCGGCGTCGTCGGTTCCGGTCACGAACCACAGCGGCCGGCGGTCGGGGGCGCGTGTGGCGGCGATGAATCCGGTGCCCGCTCCGAGCGTCCTGGCGGGCCGCCCCGCCGCATCGAGCACGACGAGCCGCTCGGCGGAGGCGTCGAAGCGCGCGAACACGCCGCTGACGGCCGGGCCGGCGTCGAGGCCGTCGGCCTCGAAGTCGCGCCCGCGCAGGCGCTTCCACGGCCCGACGAGGATCCGCACCGTCTCGTCGGCCGCGCTGCGGCTGAGGATGCTGCGCCCGGCGACGACGCCGAGCGCGACGAGCTTGTCGGCGACCGTCGCGCACGCGCCGGCGCGCGGGCGATCGCACTCGACGCGCACGGGCAGCCGCCGCCCGTCGCTGCCGTGCAGGAACGGCTCCGGGAAGGCGCCGACCACCGCCTGGATGCGCCGCGCGGCGCTCGCGCCGTGCTGGTCGAGCCAGACGCGGTCGCCGCCGCGGATCGTGAGCCTCGCCGCGGGCTCGGCGGCGAGGATCCCGTTCACGAACAGGCTCTGCGCCGCGGACGTGCTGCGGTGGCGCTCCAGCAGGCGGGCGAGCCCCCCGCGGGCGGGCACCGGCTCGCGCGGAAGCTCGGCGACCCCGGCGCGCCCGAAGTCGCGCGTGACGGTGAGCGAGAAGGTGCCGCCCGCTTCCGGCGCCGGCGATCCGCACCCGGCGAGCGCCGCGACCAGGAGGAGCGCGAGCGCGCAGGCTGGTCGTGGCGGCATCGCGCGGGCCACTGTAGCGTTGGCGGGCGCCATGACGGTCAACCTCACACGCATCTACACGAAGCTCGGCGACGGCGGCGAGACGCACCTCGGCGACATGAGCCGCGTGCCCAAGACGCACCCGCGGATCGAGGCCTACGGCGACGTCGACGAGCTCAACGCTCAGATCGGCGTGGCGCTGACCGTGCAGGGCATGCCGGAGCCCTACCGCACGTGGCTGCGGCGCGTGCAGAACGACCTCTTCGACGTCGGCGCCGACCTGTCGGTGCCGGCCGCCGCGGGCGCGACGAAGCAGGGCGCGCGCCTGCGCGTGAGCGCCGATCAGGTGACGTGGCTGGAGGGCGCCTGCGACGAGGTCAACGACACGCTGGCGCCGCTGAAGTCGTTCATCCTGCCCGGCGGCACCGCGGCCGCGGCGCAGCTGCACGTCTGCCGCACCGTCTGCCGGCGCGCCGAGCGGCGAGCGCTGGTCGTGCAGGACGCCAACCCGGAGGTCGTGCGCTACCTCAACCGGCTGTCGGACCTGCTCTTCATCCTCAGCCGCGGGGCCAACGACGGCGACGAGCCGCTCTGGCAGCCAGGCGCGTCGCAGGCCTGATGGATCGTCCCCGACCGCGAGCTCGAGGGCGCGGACGCCGGCGGTGACGCTCGGCGACGGTGACCCCGTCGCGGTCGTCCCGACGAAGGACATGAGCTCGCGCGGGTCGATCGCCGGGCCGGGCGGACGTGCCGGGCGGGCTACACTGCCGCTCCCATGACCACCGACCACCCGATCCGCGAACTGCTGTCCGGCATCCCGCCGAAGCCCTTCATCTGGGTCCCGGAGGGTCACGTCGCGATCATGGAGGACAAGGTCGCCGAGACCGGCGCCGACCTCGGCGCGGTGCGCGGCTGGGTCGAGTCCGTCGGCGGCCACCAGGACCGCACGCTGCCCGTGATCTCCACGCGCCGCGGGACGACCGCCGTGCCCAAGCCGGTCGGGCGGCGCTACTACGTCGTGCCCGTCGCCGCGCTCGGCGCGGCCGACGACGCCGCGTAGGCGCGCCGTCGACCGAGATGCGCGTGCCCGCGGCCCCCACGGCGCCCGTCCACCGGTCCCCGGAACCGCCGGCAGCGTGAGCGACGGGCCCCGGCCGGACGCTCCGCAGGCCGCCCGGGTCCTGCTCATCGGCAACGACGAGCTGACCGACGTCACGCACCGCGCGCTGCGCTCGGCGGGCGCGATCGTCACGAACCTGCGCGATCACGGCGACGCGGCGATCCGCACGGCCCTCGGCCGCCCCGTCGACACGGTCGTCGTCATCTCCAAGGACGATCACGTCTCACTGCGCAGCGCGCTCGTCGTCGAGGGCATCAGCCCCGGCATCCCGCTCGTCGTCACCGTCTTCGACCGCGACGTGGCCGCCGAGCTCGACCGGGCCGCGCGCAACGTGCGCGTCATGTCGATGGCCGACATCGTCGTCCCGGCGCTCGCCGGGCCGTGCCTGGCCGACCACCTGCTGTCGCTGCACCGCGCGCCCGAGGGGCTGCGCGGCATCACCGCCGGCGACGACGGGCCGCGGATCGAGCCGCTCGCCCCGCCGCGCCGCCCTCCCGCGGCGCGGCTGCTCGCGGCGCTCGAGGCGATGCTGCGCCCGCACGAGCTCAGCGCGAAGATCCTCCTCGGCGGCGCCCTCGGCTTCCTGCTCGTCCTCGCGATCGACGTGCTCGCCACGATGCTCGTGCTGCACGAGGACAGCGTCGAGGCGTTCTACACGGCGACGAAGGCGATCGTCACCGTCGGCCCCAACCATCTCGTCGACGAGGGTCCGACGTGGTTCAAGGGGTTCTCCGCCCTGCTCATGCTCGCCGCGCTCGCGTTCACGGCATTGCTGACGGCCGGCGTCGTCAACCGCCTGCTCGACCGCCGGCTCACAGCGATGACCGGGCGACGGGTCCTGCCGCGCTCCGGTCACGTCGTCGTCGTCGGCCTCGGTCAGGTCGGAATGCGGCTGTGCCTGCTCCTGCAAGAGCTCGGAGCGCCCGTGCTGGCGATCGAGATCGACCCCGAGACCGACTACGTCTCCCGGGCCAAGGACTGCGGCATCCCGGTCGTGATCGGGCGCGGGAGCAGCGGCTTCGTCCTGCGGCGCCTGTCCCTGCGGCGGGCGCGGGCGCTCGCCGCCGTGACCTCGGACGAGGTCGAGAACATCGCGATCGTCGTCTCCGCGCACGGCGAGCATCCGCCGCTGCGCACCCTGCTGCGCGCCGGCCGGGGCGAGGTCCGCAACGAGACGCGCGCGCTGCTGGGACTCGGCATCGTGCGCGACGTCTACAGGATCGGGGGGACGGTGCTGGCGGCTGCGGCGCTCGGCTCGGACGCCTCCGAGGCGTTCCTGCACGAGCGCACCGTGTACCTCGTCGGGCCGGATGGCCACATCGAGCCGTTCGCCGGCGACCTCACCGCGTGACGCAGACCCCGCGGCGGGGCGCTCGTCAGCTCCGGCCGGCCGCGGTCGCGCGCCCCGGCGAGGCCGGTAGCCGCGGCACGACGCCCGCGGGCCGCCTCCGGTCGTGGAGGCGGCCCGCGCGATTCGCCTCGCTCGTGCGAGGCGGCGTCGAGGTCGTCGCTCAGCGGCGGCGCGTCGACCTGCGCACCGTCACGCGCTCGCCGGGTGAGACGGCGCCCTGGCACTCGTCCGTCCGTCCGACGCGGGCGCGGTAGATGTACGTGCGCGTCGGGCGGGTGCGGATCGAGAACGTCCCGCGGGTGGAGGTGCGCACGAAGCGGAACGTCTGGTAGCGCATGCTCCCGGGCCGCCGGCGCTGGATCGAGACCCGCGTGCGCCGCTCGCAGCCGCGCGTGTTCGCAAACGCCTCGAGCTCGCCGGCGATGCGCACGAGACGCCCTCGGCGCGCACCGCGGCGCAGCACGACGAGGCTGCGGCTCGGATCGATCTCGAGGGCGCGCCCGGCGAGGACGACGGGCACCTGGGCCACGGGCGCCGCGGGCGGAGCCGGTGGCGCGGGCGGAGCCGGCGGTGCCGGTGGCGCGGGCGGCGGCGGAGGCGGCGGAGGCGGCGGCGGCGCGACCGGCGCCGCCGAGTTGTCGCTGCGGTAGATGTAGAGCCGCCCGGCGTTGAAGCACGTGGCGGCGCAGGGGGCTCCCGGCGTCGTGAGGGCGTACCCGCCCCCGCTGATCGCGAAGTCCAGGAAGCCGTCCTCGTTGAGGTCGCCGAGCGGCGCCACGCCCTCGCCGAAGCCGGCCCCGGGCTGCTGGTCGGGAGCGGGGAAGCTCTGCAGCGCCCGCTCCGTGATCGAGCTGAAGATGTGCGCGTCGTTGACGACGTTGCGGTTCGTGCCCGGCGCGTGCGGTCCGATCGCCCCGACGAGCACCTCGTTCTGGATCGTCGACTCGTCGACGTCGCCGATGCCCGCCGCCGACGCGCCGAAGTTGCCGCTGCTGTTCGGCGTCGGGTCGTTGAACTGCGCGAACGGGATGAAGCGTCCGCGGCCCGTCACGTCGCCGTTGAACACGTAGCCGCGGCCGACGGCGGTGCCGCCGACGTTCTGGTGCGTCGAGGCGGCGTAGAAGTCCCACGTCGCGCTCTGGCCGAGGTCGCCGAACGCCGGCTGGATGAGGCCGTTCTGGGCCAGGCCCATCGCCGCGACCGGCTGCGGCTCGGGGTGGTCGTACTGGCGCATGATCGTGCCGCTGGCGCCGTCGATGAGGAACATCGCGCCGGCGCCGTCGAAGCCCGAGGCGTCGAAGTCCGGGCCCGCGCTGACGAAGTCGGCCTTGCCGTCCGGCGTGCGCGTGGGGCTGGGGCACCTGCTGCCGGGCGCCGGGGCGGGGCTCGTCGTGCAGCGTCCCACGTCGCCGATCGGGGTCAGGGTCGTTCCCACGCGGCTGCCGCCGTCGCTCTTGGAGTGCAGGTCGGTGATCGACTGGTCCGGCGTCTGCTCGACGGCAGCCGGCGCGGTGCCGGCGATCGTCTCGCCGTAGTAGACGTAGACGCGGCCCGAGCCGGGACAGGACGGCGCCCCGCTCGTCGCGCACGGCGAGGCCGGATGGCTGTTGGCGGGCGTCTCGTCGAAGTCCGTCGCCGCGACGATGACGTCGGCGGTTCCGCCGCCGTTGACGTCGCCGGCCGAGACCGCGTTCGGGATCGTCGGACAGGGGCCGATCCCGGCGTCCCCGGCGCACGGGAACCGGCCGCCCGGCGACAGCGCGGCGCGGCCGTAGCGCGGGTCGTTGCCCAGCGCGACCGTCATCTGGCGGTCGGCGGCCGGCATGAGGATCTTCTTCAGCAGCGCGCCGGTCCTGCCGTCGAAGACGTAGGCGACGCCGAGGTCGTTGTCGAGCGCCGGGTTGATCGCGCCGGTCGTGGGGTCGACGTCGACGCCGCTGGCCGTCGCCAGCAGGTCGGGCACGCCGTCGGGCGCGCCGATCAGGGCGTTGTCGCAGTAGGCGTCCGCGTCGGCCGAGTCGCCGAGCGGGCAGCTGCCGATGTCGGTGAACGGCCCGACGCTCTGGTTGAAGCCGATCTTGCCGACGGCCGCGCCGAAGCCGGACGGGCGGCCCGTTCCGACGGCGTCGTCGTCGGGGCGCTGCAGCTCGCGGATGAGCGAGCCGTCCTCGCCGCTGATGACGAACACCTGCCCCGCCCGCGTGCCGTGCTTGTCGTTGCCGACGAGCATGTCCTGCTCGCCGTCGCCGTTGACGTCGCCGACGACGGCGAGCGCGCGGCCGAAGTTTCCGTTCGTCCCGGGGCTCGGGCTGTCCACCCGCTGGATGTCGTACGTCCGCGGCAGGGCCGCCGACGCGGGCGGCGCAGCTGCGCCGGCGAGCACGAGCAGGACGACGGGCAGACCAGCAAGCAGACGGCGCATGTTCCCTCCAACCCGACGGCGCTCCGCGATCGCGCCGTCATCATGTTCTCCGCGATCTCCCGATCGAGACCCCGACTAGGTGCGGGGGCACTCTACGCCCGAGACGAGGACCGTGCATCTGAGGCGGCGGGAGCATGCTCGCGGGTCGCCGGAGCCTCCGAGGCGACCGCCGCTCCGATCCGCACCGGAGGCTCGATGAGATGCGGTTGGGGCTCGGGGCCGTCGGGCGCGAACCACGGCGCGTCGGCGGGCGCGTCCGGGCGCAGCGCCCACCTGCGGCCGACGCGCTCGATGCCGATCGGGTAGAGCATCAGGGCGCCGTCGGACTGGATGTGCAGGCGCAGGAAGTGCTTCTGGTGCTCGTGGTGCAGGGGCGCGTAGGCCTCGGTGTTGTGCAGGCCGATGAAGCCGGTGGCCCACAGGTAGCCGGCCATCCCCATCATGCCGCTGATCCCGCCCAGCAGCCAGACGAGGACGAGGAAGAGGACGAGGGAGGCCGCGCCCTCGGGCCCGAGGGCGGTCGACAGGTACGAGGAGGCGATCATGACCCCGGCCACGCTCGCGACCTGCATGGACGAGTGCGCCAGCCCGAGCAGGACGCGGCCGACCCCGCTGGCGTCGTGGGCGAAGCGGACCATCGCCACGAGCGACGCCAGCACGAGCAGGCTGAGCAGGAAGGCCGTCGGGCTCTCCCACATCGCCGTGATGAGGTCGCCGACGCCGAGCGACACGTGGCGGTCGTCGAGGTGCAGCCCGAGCATGAACGCCAGCAGGACCTGGACGATGCCGAACACGGCTGCGAGCGGGACGTTGTAGACGGGCATGAGCCAGATCCGCTTGCGCAGCCGCCTCGACAGCCCCGCCGACGGATACGTGCAGGCCTTGCGGAAGGCGGCGGGGCCGTCCGGGCCGGCGTGCTCGGCCTGCTCGGGCAGGTTGTGCGTCGGGTGCAGGAAGGCGCCGCCGCCGCCGGACTCGATGTGCTGGCGGGGTCCGTCCTGCTCGACGTAGCGCGAGTAGTAGTGCTTGCCGCTCTTGAGGTAGAGCACGAGCTGCCCCCCGGCCGGCTGGATGATCTCGCGCTCGAGGTACGCGACGTCGCGGTCGGAGTGCACCTCGGCCCCCTTGCGGCCGCTGTCGACCTCCTTGGACATGCACAGGATCACGCGGTCTCCGGGCTGCATCCGCTCGGCGGCGACCTCGGCGAAGTAGCGCAGCTGGACCTCGTCGAGGCACGTGCCGAACTGGATGTCGACGCCCCACAGCCACCAGCCGCTCGGCAGCTTGATCGCGAAGTAGCTGCGGCGCTGGCGCGTTCTCCATCCGCCGATCCAGCGCTCGCGGCAGAAGATGCTCGTGAAGTTGACGAGGCCGTCGTACCAGTCGTGGCTGCCGGGAATCGCGAAGAGCTCGGGAGCTCGATCCGGTGCGCATGGCAGCGCTGATCGGTAGGGCCCGAGCGTCCGGTTCGCATACTCCGCGGCCTTCGGCACCGGGTACACCGCGTCGCCGCCGAAGACGAGGATCCGCCCGCGCTGCGTGGCGTGCTCGCAGCCGTCGCCGTCGACGGTGATCGCCTCGGCGGCCAGCAGCCTGGCCACGGTGTACGTCGAGTTCCAGCCGTCGCCGAGGTCGGCGACGTAGTCGAGCCACAGCTCCGGCTCAGCGGAGCGATCCGCGACCTCGGCCGGCTCGCGCGCCTGCGCCTCGCGGCTGTCGGCATAGGAGCTGAACACGCCCGCCACCAGCACCCTGACCGCCGTGTCGATGAGCTGGTGGGGGTCGAACCAGCGCACCATCGGCCGGCGGATGAACCCCAGCTCGGCCGCTTCGGACGGCCGCGGGGGATGCGGAGGCAGCGGATCGGCGTCGTCGGCGGGTGGGTCGGCCATGGGCGCCATGTTCGCACCGGGGCGCGCAACTGTCGCTGCGACCGAGCCCTGCTATGGAAAATCCCGCTGTCAGCGGGGCTTGGGGAGGACCGCCGGCCCGATCGATCGCTCGACGGTCACGCTCGGCTACGGCCCGAGCCAGGTCGCCGAGAGGTGGACCTGCGGCGAGCCGTTGTGGTTGATCGCGAGGTTGCCGCCGGAGTCCTGGGAGACCTTGAGCTTGATGAACGCGCCCGCGGTGAGCTTGATCGCCGTCGAGACCGACTGGCGCGTCGCCGAGCCGCCGGTCGCCGCGTCGCGCGTGTCGGCGGCGTGGAACGGGATGCCGCCGTCGGTCGTGACGATCCCGATCGACCGTCGCCCGATGTCGCTGGGGTCCCAGCGCACCGCGCCGGTGACGAGGTACACGCCCGGCGTCGTGATCGTGAGCCGGTCGTTCGTCGCCGGCGCGAACATGTTCGCCGTGTCGTAGATCTCGTTCTGGAAGACGACGGTCGTGAACGTCAGCGAGCCGACCGTGGACGACGCGATCGTCTGGGCGTTCTGCTGCTCGGCGCGGGCCGCCGGCAGCGATCCGAAGGCGGCCGGCGTGATCGCGCCGGCGCGCAGCGTGGGGTTCGGGTACGTGCCGTCGAGCGCGCCGCCGGCGGGCCCGGTCGCCGGGCCCTGGGGACCGGTCGGGCCCTGGGGACCGGTCGGGCCCTGGGGACCCGCCGGGCCCTGGGGACCCGCCGCGCCCTGTGCGCCGGCGTCGCCGCGCGCGCCCGTCGCGCCGGCCGGTCCCGTCGCGCCGGCCGGTCCCGTCCCGCCGGCCGGTCCCGTCGCGCCGGCCGTGCCCGGCGCGCCCGCCTGCCCGCGGCTGTTCCAGCTGATCCGCCGCTCGCCGCGCCGGCAGCTCGCACCGGCCGAGACGACGCGCAGCGCGCCCTTGCCCGCCCCCGTCGTCTTCACGCAGCCGGTCACGGTGCCGTCGCGCGCGACGAGCGCCGCCGCGGCGTACCCGCCGCCTCCGAGCGCCGCGGTCAGCGCGAGCGTCGAGACGACGTTGGCGTAGGTCAGTCGCGGTCGTAGCGACATTGGCATGAGATCCGTCCCTGGGCTTTCCGTGGCGCTGGTGACGCGCAACATACACGCGCCCGGCGGGCGCGTGGGAGAGTTTTGGGGCGGCGGCGTCGGCGCGCCGGCGAAGGGCTCTCGGGAGTACCGCTACGGGGATTCGAACCCCGGTTTCCGCCGTGAGAGGGCGGCGTCCTAGTCCCCTAGACGATAGCGGCGCGGAACGCCGGTCACGGTAGCAAAGGCGGGGCCGCCGTCAGCGGCGGATCGCGCCGCCGCCGAGCGGTACTCTTGTGCGCGCCAGCGGATGTGGCGGAATTGGTAGACGCGCGGCGTTCAGGTCGCCGTGAGTGCAAGCTCGTGGAGGTTCGAGTCCTCTCATCCGCATGCACAGGGGCCGGGCAGCGACGTCGCTGCCCGGCCTCGCTCGTTCAGGCCGGCCGGCCGGACGCCTCGTCGGCGGGAAACGCGAACATCGCGAGCACGCGGGCCAGGTCGCGGCGCGCGCCCACGACGAGCTTCGCCCGGCCGCCGTCGAGCGCCCGTCCCGGCGTCAGCGCGCCGCCCAGCAGCGCCAGCAGCGTCGGAGCGTCGGTCTCCAGGACGAGGTCCGGCGCGACCGCCGGCCCGCCGGACGGCGATGCCTCGCCGCCGCCGACGTGGAAGGCGAACGTCTCTCCGTCGACGCGGAACTCGTAGTCGGCGCCGACGCCCGCCGCGAGCCCCGGGCGGAACGTCGCGCGCATGCCCAGCGCGAAGGAGCTCGCCCGGAACTCCTCGTCGGGGGCCGGCGGGCCGAGCGCGGCTCCGCCCCAGCGCCCGAGCGCGACGATCGCCGCATCCAGGCCGCGCCCGCGCTCGGTGAGCTCGTAGACGGTGGCCGGCGCGGGCGGCGGCAGGCGCACGCGCGTGACGAGCCCGATCTGCTCGAGGTGCTCGAGCCGGTCGGCGAGCAGGTTGCTCGCGATCCCGGGAAGCGCGGTACGCAGGTCCGTGTAGCGCCTGTGCCCCATGAGCAGCTCGCGCACGATGAGCAGCGTCCAGCGCTCGCCGACGAGGTCGAGCGCCTTGGCCAGGCCGCAGTACTGCTCGTAGGTCCGCTTCCCCATCGCGGCGGATGCTAGCTGCTCTTGCTTTTCTTGTCTTGGAACTTTAGTTTCTTGTCTCCAAGCAAGCCGACGGTCGACGACGAGGAGCCGGGTGAACATGAGCACGCTTCAGGGACACAGCGAGATGGCGATCGACGCCTCCCCGGCGCGCGTGTGGGAGGTCCTCGCCGACGCGAGCCTCCTGCCCGACTGGGCGCCGGTCGTCGATCGCACGACCGAGCACGCCGATCGCGAGGAAGCGGGCGCGGTGCGGCGCTGCGAGGTCACCCTGGGCGGCCGCAGCGGCACGATCGTCGAGCGCTGCGTCGAGGCGGTGCCGCAGCGCAGGCTGCGCCACGCCGTCGTGGAGGACTCGTTCGGCTTCACGCGGATGCTGCGCGACTACTCCTTCACGCTCGAGCTCCGGCCGCGCGGCGACGGCGCGACGCTCGTGACCTGCGCGTCGTTCTACGAGCCGCGCACGCTCCTTGCCCGCGCGCTGAACGCGGCGCTGCTCCGGCGCCGCTTCGCGAGCGTCCGAGGGGAGCTGCTCGGCGGGCTGCGGGCGTTCGTCGAAGGCCGCGGCCCGGCGGACGCCGCGGTCACCGCGGACGCCGGCGCGCCGGCGCGCTGACGAACACGGCTCACCGGCGCTGCACGAAGAGCGCCTGGGCGCAGACGCCGAAGGGCCCGTCGAGGTCGTGCAGCACGCCCGTCGAGAGCCCCGCCCCCGTCGCGCCGGACACGGTGCGGGCGTCGAGGCCGATCCACTCCCCCGCGGGCTCGCGGTGCAGGTGGATCGTCAGCTCGGTGTTGACGAAGACCCAGTCGTCGAACGGCAGGACGGAGCTCACGCCGTTGGCGAAGTCGGCCGCGGCCGCGGCGCGGGCCAGCGGCGAGGGCGCGACGCCTGGCAGCAGGTCGCCGCGCAGCCGGATCCAGGCCGCGGCGGCGCCCGAGCCGACCTCGCCGGCGACGTGGACGATCTCCGTCGCGTCGGGATAGAACATCGCGGCGTCGTGCGGGACGAACATCGGCTGCGGCTCGCCGCCGTCCGGCGGCCGCAGCGGCGCGGCGAGGTCGACGGGCGCGGCCGCCGCCTGCGGCTGATCCTCGCGGCGCACGCGCACGGCGCGCGCGAGGCAGGCGCGCCGGCCGCCCGCGTCGAGCGTGGCGTCGACGACCTGGAAGCGCCTGCCGGGCTTGGCGAGCGACGCGCCCACCTCGACCGGGCCGACCGGCACCCCGCCGAGGAACTCGATCGTCAGCCGCGTCACCGCGAGCTCCGAGCCCGGCTGCACCTGCTCGATCGCGTGCGCGAGCAGCGCCGAGGGCGCGCCGCCGTGCATCATCGCCGGGTCCCACGGCCCGCGGGTCATGGGCGCCGCGACGAAGCCGTCGCCGGCGGGCTCGAAGAGCGCGGGAGCGGGTGCCTCGGCCATCGCCGGGCACCCTACCCGCGCTCGCCGGGAGCTACCGTCCGCGGTTGCGCGGCCGCGCGGACGCGACCGGCCGGCTGGAGCCGGAGCCCTGGCCCTGGCCCGAGCCCGAGGCGGCCGCGCGCTCGCGGCGGCCGGGACGCTGCTGCTGCGGGCGGCGCGGGCGCTTGGAGGCGCTGACGCCGCGCGTCGTCGACGTCGGCAGGCCGCTGAGCGAGAACTCGCGGTGCAGGCCGAGGTCGCCGGCGATCCGGCTCATGTCCTGCGCCTGGTCGCCGAGCACGAACGTCACGCCGGTCCCGGCGCGGCCCGCGCGGCCCGTGCGGCCGATGCGGTGCACGTAGCCGTCGCGATCCTCGGGGGCGTCGTAGTTGATGACGTGCGTGACGTCGCGCACGTCGATGCCGCGCGCCGCGACGTCGGTCGCCACGAGCGTGTCGACCTCGCCGCGCTCGAAGCGCGCGAGCGCCTTCTCGCGCTGGGACTGGGACTTGTCGCCGTGCATCGCCAGGGCGCGCACGTGGTGGTCGGCGAGGCGCTTGACGAGGCGGTCGGCGCCGCGCTTGGTGCGCACGAAGACGATCGTCAGGCCGCGCTCCTCGTCGCGCAGCTCGCGCACGAGCGTGTCGACCTTGGCCTCGTGCTGGACGCGCATGAAGCGATGGACGGTCTCGGCGCGGTTGGGATCGACCGGCGGCACGTACTCGTGGCGGCGCGCGTCGCTCGTGTAGGCGGCGGCGATCGTGCCCGCGGTGCCCTCGAGCGTCGCCGAGAAGAAGAGCGTCTGGCGCTTGCTCGGGGTCTGCGCGACGATGCGGTCGACGGCCGGGCGGAAGCCCATGTCGAGCATCCGGTCGGCCTCGTCGAGAACGAGGATGCGGATGTGCTCCAGCGAGACGGCGCGGCGCTGGAGGATGTCCTCCAGGCGGCCGGGCGTGGCGACGAGGATGTGCGCGCGGCGCGCGAGCTGGATCTGGCGCTGGATGCCGGCGCCGCCGTAGACGGCCGCCACGGAGAGCGCGCGGGCGTGGGCGAGGTCGGTCATGTCGTCGACGATCTGCAGCGCGAGCTCGCGCGTCGGCGCGAGGATGAGCGCGCTCGGGCGGCGGTCGGAGGCGTTGAGGCGCTCGACCATCGGCGCCGCGAACGCGAGCGTCTTGCCCGATCCGGTCGGCGACTTGGCGAGGACGTCGTGGCCGGCCAGGACGTCGGGTACGACGAGCGACTGGATGGCGAACGGGGTGTCGATGCCGCGCGCATTGAGCGCATCGACCACGACCTTGGACACGCCGAGGTCGGCGAAGGACTGCGAAGACATATAAGAGCTGCTCCTAGCAGCGGCCACGGGCTTGTGGCCGCGAAACGATTCGGGAGATTCGACTGGCCCGAACCGCGCTTGAGCGCACTCAGAGACAAGAACCTCAAGGGCGGCGGCGCCGCCCGTGCACAGCACGGTAGCAACCCACGGCCCAGAACCCCTGCGTACCCGCGCGATCGGGGTCCCCGCGAACGCCCGGCTGGCGGGGCGCGGCGCGCGCCCAGGCCGGCGCGAGCGCCCGGGTCCCGCTCAGGGCGTGCCCGCGTGGGGGATCATGCCCGCATGCCGGTGCCGCCTCCCGCCCTCTCCGCGCGCCTCGGCGACGTGCGCTCCTCGCCGGTGCGCGACATCCTCGAGCTCACCCAGCGTGAGGAGGTCATCTCGTTCGCCGGCGGCCTGCCCGCGCCCGAGCTCTTTCCGGCCGAGCTCATCGCCGACGCCTTCGCCCGCGCGCTCGCGCCGACGAGCGCGGCGCGCGCGCTGCAGTACTCCTCGACGGAGGGCGACCCCGGGCTGCGCGAACTGCTCGCCCGGCGGTTCGGCGATCGCGGCCTGGCCTGCGACGCCGGCGAGCTCCTCGTGACGACCGGCTCCCAGCAGGCGCTCGGCCTGGCCGCCGCCGTCCTGCTCGATCCCGGCGACACGGTCCTCGTCGAGAACCCGTCCTACCTCGCCGCGCTGCAGTGCTTCGGCTTCGCCGGCGCGCGCGCCGTGCCCGTCGCCTGCGACGAGGACGGCCTGGATCCCGAGGCGCTGCCGGCGCTCATCGCCGAGCACACCCCGAAGTTCCTCTACGTCATCCCCACGTTCCAGAACCCCACCGGACGCACGCTGCCGGCGGCTCGGCGCGCGAGGCTGGCCGAGATCGCCGCCGAGCACGGGCTGTGGATCGTCGAGGACGACCCCTACGGCGAGCTGCGCTACGACGGCGAGCCGCTGGCGCCCGTCGGCGCCCACCCCGGGGCCCGCGATCGCACGATCACGATCTCGTCGCTGTCGAAGGTGCTTGCCCCGGGCCTGCGGATCGGCTGGCTGCGCGCGCCCGACGCGGTCCTGCGGCCGCTGACGATCGCCAAGCAGGCCGCCGACCTGCACACCTCGACGGTCGACCAGATCGCCGCGCGCACCGCGCTGTCGCTCGCCGACCTCGACGCCCACGTGGCCGGGGTGCGCGCGGAGTACCGCCGCCGCCGCGACGCGCTGCTCGGCGGCCTCGGCGACGCGCTGCCCGCGGGGTCGACCTTCAACCGCCCCGACGGCGGGATGTTCGTCTGGGCACGGCTGCCCGAGGGGCACGACGCCGCGCGGCTGCTGCGCGCCGCGCTCGAGCACGACGTCGCGTTCGTTCCCGGCCATCCCTTCTTCGCGAGCGCCCCCGATCCGCGCACGCTGCGGCTGTCCTTCACGACGCACGTGGCGCGCGACATCGCCGAGGGCCTGGCGCGGCTGCGGCGGGCGAGCGCCGGATGAGCGAGCCGCGCGACGTCGAGATCCGCGGCGACACGATCCGGCTCGGGCAGCTGCTCAAGCTCGCCGGGCTGGCCGACTCGGGCGGCGAGGCGCGCGAGCTCGTCGTCGAGGGCGCGGTCCGCGTCAACGGCGAGGTCGAGCTTCGCCGCGGGCGCCAGCTGCATCCCGGCGACCTCGTCGAGGCCGGCGGCGAGCGCGTTCGCGTCCAGGAGCGGCCCGTGACGGGCGGCGGAGCGCCGCCGCGATGACGGACGGACCCGTCGAGGGCCGCATGACCGCCGTCGTCCTGCATGACGGCGAGCGTGACGAGGTCGCCGTCGAGGAGCCGCTCGAGATCCGCGTCGACGGCGTCGCCCTGACCGTGACGATGCGGACCCCCGGGCACGACGAGGAGCTCGCGCTCGGCTTCCTCGTCGGCGAGGGGCTCATCGACGCGACGCGCCCGGCGGGCCCGACCGGCGACCTGGCGGCGAACGTCGTGGAGGTCGGCGGCCCCCTGCTGCGCGATCCGGGCGCGCGGCGCTTCTACACGACGTCGTCCTGCGGTGTCTGCGGGAAGGGCTCGCTCGAGGAGGTCGCGGTGCACGCCCCGCCGCTGCCCGCCGGGCCGCGGATCGCGCGTGAGCTGCTCGCCGCGCTGCCCGGGCGGCTGCTCCAGCCGGCGTTCGAGCGCACCGGAGGGATGCACGCGACCGGGCTGTTCGACGCCGGCGGCGAGCCGCTGCTCGTGCGCGAGGACGTCGGGCGCCACAACGCGATGGACAAGGTCGTCGGCCGCGCGCTGCTCGACGGCCGGCTGCCGCTGCACGACGCGATCCTCTGCGTCAGCGGCCGGCTGTCGTTCGAGCTCGTCCAGAAGGCGGCCGTCGCGGGCGCCCCGATCCTCGTCGGCGTCGGCTCCCCCACCTCGCTCGCCGTCGCGCTCGCGTCCGACCGCGGGATGACCCTGGCCGGCTTCGCCCGCGGCGACCGCGTCAACGTCTACAGCGGAGGCGAGCGCGTGGCGTGACGCTCGTCGCCGCCGGGGGGGGGCGTGCGCACCCCCTCTTCCTCCGTGGTGCCAGCGACTGCTAGCGCATGTGCTAGCACCGGCTGGCACCTCGCGCATCCACCGACCCGCTCCTCGGCGGTGCCAGCGACTGCTAGCGCACGGGCTAGCACCCGCTGGCGCCTCGCGCATCCACCGACCCGCTCCTCGGCGGCGCCAGCGACTGCTAGCGCACGGGCTAGCACCGGCTGGCGCCTCGCGCATCCACCGACCCGCTCCTCGGCGGCGCTAGCGACTGCTAGCGCACGGGCTAGCACCCGCTGGCACCTCCGCAAGAAGGACCCGTCGAGCGACGCCCGGCATCCCTGGGCGGCGCCGCGCGCGGGCCACCCGGATCGGCGCCGCGCCCCGAGCCGCGCTCCGATGTCCTAGCCGGCCGTCAGGATGTTGTGAACGTCGTAGAACGTGATCGAGGGTGGCGCCGGGAAGCCCGCCTCGGTGGTGATCGGCCCGATCCGCTCGTCGGCGAACCGCTGGAAGTGCTCGGCCGACTCCCAGACGTCGGTGACGCGGATGCCCGAGTCGGTCGCGGTCACCCAATGGAACAGCCCGCCGGGGCCGCCCGGGCCGCCCGGCTCGAATCCCATCCTGTCGATGACGTCGTCGTACTGCGCGAGCGTGGCGCCCTCGAAATCCATGACGACGGCTACGGACATGGTGTCCTCCTTGTCGTGTTCGTCCCTTGAAGGGCACGGTACGCCCGCCTCCGCCCGCCCGCAAGCAGCGACGGACCCCGCCGCGGCCGTGGGCTACTGCGCGTTGCGCGGCCCGACGAGCCCGCGCTCGATGAAGATGAGCCCGTGGTCGCCGGCGAGGCGCGCGGTGCCGGCGACGGCCATGAACACGATGAGCACGACGGCGACGCTCGCCGGTCGCAGCGGGCCCAGCCGCGGGCGGCGTGACGGTGCCGGCGCCGGTGCCGGGTGCGCCGCGGGCGCCGGGTCGGAGGGCGCCGGGTCCGCCGCGCGCGCCGGGTCCGCGGGCGCCCGGTCCACGCCGGCCGCCGCCGCAGCCGACGCGGCCGCCGCAGCGGCCTCCGTGCTGGCGGGCGCGCGCTTCGCGGCGATCCAGCGCGCCTGGCGCTCGATGAGCGGCACGATCGCGCAGACCGTCGTGAGGCTGGCGAGGATCGCGACCTTGATGCCGTACTCGGTCGGCTGGAAGAGGATCAGCGCCGAGGCGACGAGCGCGGTGCCCACGCCGTAGAGCACGCGCGCGAGCTTCCCCTTGGGCGCGGTCCCGGGATCGGACATCATGAAGAAGACGAAGATCAGCAGCTCGGGCGAGGTGCAGATGTACAGCCAGTAGTCGAAGCCGCCGATCGCCTGCTCGCTCCAGATCGCGACGAAGCTGCGACCGCCCGCGGCGAACAGCGCCATGAGCACGACGAAGGGCAGGAGGAACGCGAGCGCCATCGTCAGCATGCGAACCGCCCGCAGGATCCAGACGGCCCCGAAGGCGATGACGACGAGCGCGAGCAGCACGGGCGGCTCGAGCGGCCCCCACCACAGGTACTGCGGGAACACGTGCAGCGGCCCGACGACGAGCAGCACCCAGACGAGGCCGACGTTCGACGGGTTGAAGCGGTGGCGCCCGCCGGGCCGCACGAGGTACTTGACGAGCAGCGCGACCGACGCGGCGAGCAGGAAGTACTCGATCCCGTGCAGGCTCCACCAGTCGCCGTGCTTGGTGCCCGAGGCCCGCAGGATGAACGCGGTGCTGTTGCCCGTCAGCAGCGCGCTCGCCGGCCAGGCCAGGACGCCCTCGCGGCGCAGCGTCACCGACATGTCGACGACGGCGCAGAAGCCGATCGTGACGAGGATCTGCGCGATCGAGAGCTTGAACTCGAGGACGGTCTGCCCGAGGACCTGGAGCGTCACGATGATCGCCGAGAGCTTCAGGCGGGGATCGCCGAGGCGCGGCAGGATGACGGGGATCCGCCGGCTGCCGATCGAGAGGTGCGGGCCGAGCGATACGGGCGCCGCCGTCGTGCTCACGACGCCCCCGGCTGCAGGGTCGCGGCCGCATAGGCGCTGATGACGTTCTCGCACCAGATGACGACCGAGCGGTAGTCGGCCGGATCGACGCCGCGGGGCACGATGAAGTTCATCGAGCCGGTCGTGACGTCGAGCGGCGCGACGAGGATCGAGCGCGACTTGAGGTACTGGGCTGTCGTGCGCGGGCGGCGCAGCGAGGTCAGTCGGATCTCGAGGTCGACGTTCGGGGTCACGTAGAAGTCGTCGAGGCGCACCGCCCGGCGGCCGTCGGGCAGGCGGTAGAACGTGATCTTTCCGCGCCCGACCTGGTCCATGCGGTAGAAGCGCCCGGTCGCCACCTCGCGTGTTCCCGCCGCCCGCATCGCCGCCAGCGGAGGCTCGTTGAGCGGGACGTCGACCTGCTGCTCGACGCCCATCCGCCACGGGCCGTCGGCGGTGATGCTCAGCGGCCCGCTCGGCTTGGCGACGAGCTCCTTCGTCTTCGCCGCGGGGCAGGCCGCGTCGATGAGCCGCTTGGCGCCGTCGGCGACGGCGAATCGGCCGGTCTCGCAGCTCCACTTCATGCGCCACTGGATCGCCCCGGCGCCGACCGCCGGGCGCGGCACCGTCCGCGAGCCGCTGCCGCTCAGCGTGCCGACGTCCTGCCACCAGGGCTGCGAGCGCAGGACCGACGTTCTCGCCTGCTGGCCAGGCGCCTCGGTCACGACGCGGCTGAAGGCCGTCGCGCGCGCCGGCGCCGTCGCCGAGCCGAACACCGCCTGCCGGGCGCCGAACATGTCGGTGGCGAGCACGACGCTCGCCGCGAGCGCCGCGAAGCCGGCCGCGACGCCGGCACGACGCAGCAGACCGGGCGCCGGCGGTGGCGGTGATGGATCGGGCTGCGCGACGTCGTCCGCCACGGCGCTACCCGGCCTTCCAAGGGAGGCCGCGTGTGGTCTGTCGCTCCCCGTGTTCGCTTGTGCCGAGCACTACCTGCACAAAGCATATATACGCCCGATCGCTACACGGGCAAGCCGGGCGCGCCGACGCGCGCGGGTCACGCGAGGTCAGGCGACGGCGCGCGGAAGCAGCGGGCTCGTCAGCCCTGACGCCATCCCACGGTGGGCGGCGATCGCCTCGAGCATGACGGCCGTATCGGCGATCGCGACCCCGGTGAGGTGCTCCTCGCGGGCCGCGAAGTCGGCCTCGATCGCGGCGACGGCCCGCGCGTAGGCCTCGGCCTCGCCGGCGGCGAGGGCGCGCAGCGCGGTCGCGGTGCGCGCGAACGCCTCGCCGCGCGGCTCCATGACCGCCGCGCGGTCGGCGACCGCGTCGTCGTCGCCGAGGATCGCGGCGGCGACGGCCAGCACGTAGGCGGCGACCGGCGAGCCGTCGGCGTCCGCATCGTCGAGCAGGGCGGCTCGCACCTCCTCGGCGGCGGGCCGCGCCTCGCCCGCGATGACCGCCGCCTTGAGCAGGCCGACGAGCCGGCCGTAGCTGCGCGGGGGCGCGAGCGCCCACGACGCGCGGTAGTCCGCGACCGCCCGCAGGTACGTCTCGCGGGCGCGCTCGCCGTCGCCGGCCAGCAGCGCCGCGTGCGCCTCGCCCTCGGCGGCGATCGCCGCCAGCATGAGATCGCGATGCTCCCCTTCCTGCATGATCGCGCGAGCTTACGCCCCACGCGCCGCCACCGCTCGGAGCGGGACTCCGCGCCGCGCGGCCGATGCATCACCATCCGGGGTCCGATGACCGAAGACGACGCCCAGGGGCACCGCGCCCCCGCCGATCCGATCATGCGCTGGCTGGCGATCGCGACGCTCGCCTGCGTCGCGGGCTGCGTCGTGCTGCTGGCCGTCGGAGGGTCGAGCACGGTGACCGGCGCCGGGATCGTGCTCGGCGGCACGGCGTTCGTCCTCGTCCTGTCGATCGCGTTCTACGCGGTCGGGCGCAGCGAGGACCGCGCGCGCGCCGAGCAGGAGCAGCCTCCCCCACGCTAGGGCTCGCGCGGCGAAGCTGCGTCGCCGGTGAAACAGCGGCGCGGGTACGATCGCCGGCGATGGCGGGCCCCGACGACATCGAGCGGCTCATCGCCAGAGCGCGCGACGAACAGGATCCGACGGGCTGGTTCGAGCAGCTCTACGCCGCGGCGCAGGCGGGCGATGCCGTCGTGCCCTGGGATCGCGGCGGGCCGCACCCGCTGCTCGAGGCGTGGGCGCACGGGCGGGAGCCCGCACGTGAGGGCGAGCGCGCGCTCGTCGTCGGCTGCGGTCTCGGCGGCGACGCCGAGCTCGTCGCGGGCCTCGGCTTCGAGACGACCGCGTTCGACGTCTCCCCCACCGCCGTCCGCGCCGCGCGGGAGCGCCACCCGGGATCAGCCGTTCGCTACCTGGCCGCCGACCTGCTCGACGCGCCGCGCGAGTGGCGCGGGGCGTTCGACTTCGTCCTGGAGAGCCTCACCGTGCAGTCGCTTCCCGACCCGCCGCGCGCGACCGCGATCGCCCGCGTCGCCGACCTCGTCGCGCCGGACGGGACGCTGCTCGTCATCGCCAACGCCCGCGACGAGCGCGACGGCCCCGTCGACGGTCCGCCCTGGCCGCTCACGCGAGCCGAGATCGACGCCTTCGCCGCGGATGGCCTGGAGGCGGTGCGGATCGAGCAGGTCGGCGACGGCGACTCGTTCACGGCGTACCGCTGGCGGGCGGAGTTTCGCCGCTGACGCCGCGCGCCGGAGGACCTGCGAGCGCGGGCCTCTCGGCGAGTATCGGGGAGACAGGATTTGAACCTGCGACCGCCCGGCCCCCAGCCGGGTGCGCTACCAGACTGCGCCACTCCCCGTGGCCCTGCGTCCAAAGCGGGCGACGGGAATCGAACCCGCCCTAGAAGCTTGGAAGGCTTCTGTGCAGCCACAACACTTCGCCCGCACACCCGGCTAGAGGGGCAGGATACCGCCCGGGCTACGAGCCGCGGCGCTCCTCGGTCGGGACCGAGCCGGCGGCGTCGGTCAGCGCGGGCGGCGGCCAGGGTCCCCACCAGTCGTCGGCGGCGCCGTCGAGCGTGATCGTGCTGCCGCTCAGCGCGCGCCCGAGCGGCGAGGCGACGAGCGCGGCGAGCCAGCCGAACTCGCGCGGCTCGCCGAGGCGGCCGAGCGGCACCGAGCGCGCGGCGCCCTCCAGCAGCTCGGCCGGGTACTTGCGCAGCGACTCGGTGTCGAAGCGCCCGAGCGCGAGCGCGACGGCGCTGATCCCCTCGGCCTCCCAGCGCTGCGCCCAGTCGCGCGTCATCGCCTCGACGGCCGCCCGCGCCACGCCGCTGTGCGCCATCGCGGGGAAGCCCTGGTGCGGCGAGACCGTGACGCTCGCGATCATCCCGCCGCCGCCCGGGCGCAGGGCGCGCTCGACGCAGGCGTGCGTCATCTGCGCCGTGCCGTCGACGTTGAGGCGCTGGACGGCGGCGAAGCCCTTCGGTGTGATGACCTCGGCCGCCGCGAAGTACTGCCCGCCCGCGTTGTTGAGCAGGGTGTCGACGCGCCCGTGGCGCTCGAGCGCGGCGTCGACGATCCGCTCGCAGTCCGCGACCTCGCGGATGTCGCCCGCCAGCCAGGTGCAGCGCGGGCCGATCTCGGCGGCCGCGGCCTGCAGGACGTCCTCGCGGCGGCCGGCGATGACGACGTCCGCGCCGCAGCGCGCGAACTCCGCGGCGGCGGCCTTGCCGAGGTTCGTCCCCCCGCCGGTGACGATCGCGACGTGCCCCGCGAGCAGGTCGGTGGCGAACAGCTCAGAGGGCGGCGCGACGAGTTCCATGACGGATGAGACTAGGGAGTCCCATACTCGCCGTCCAGCGGCCTGCCGAGCACGCGTCGCAGCACGTCGAGCGCCGGACGCGGCCGGTCGTCGGGGCCGATGAGCGCCGAGTCCCAGCTGTCCTGCGGCGTCGAGGAGCGCCAGTGATACAGGTAGATCCGCGCGACCCGGCGGTCCAGTCGCGCGAGCCGGTCGAAGATGAAGCGCGTCGCCTGCGCGGCGTGCAGCGTGCCCTGTGGCAGCCTCACCGTCGAGCCGTTGCGACGCGCGACGAGCCCGCCGATCTCCGTCAGCCAGACCTCCCCGCGCACCGCTCGCAGCAGCCGAACCGTCCGCGTCGTCTGGAAGCGGTTTGCGTCGATGTAGTCGTGCAGGCCCCAGTGGCGCGGCTGCACCCGCGCGGCGCGCGTGAACGCCCGCGCCCAGCCGACCATGTTGGGCTGGTCGAGCAGGTCTGCCGCGACGACCTTGCAGCCCGGGCAGTTGCGGCGGATCGCGTTGAACCAGCGCGCGACGAGCTCGGGCCGCCGGCAGGTGCCGTTGCCGCAGTGGTTGGCCTCGTTCCACGTCGACCAGGTGCGCACGTGCGGGTAGCGCCTGCGGAAGCGCTTGAACTCCTGGAGGTACTGCGCAGCCGTCGGAAGCCGGTGGCGCCGGCCCGCCACGTCGCGCGAGCGCGAGAGCGTGACGAGCGGCTCGGCCCCGATGAGCCGCGCGCCGCGCATCCAGGCGTCGAGGCGCTCGCGCTCGCCGGCGAAGCGCAGCCCGTCCCACGCCACCGAGACCCGCGCGTGGCCGAGGCCCAGGTCGCGCAGGCGCGCGTCGTCGAAGACCTCGGGCTTCTGGTCGGCGATGCCGATCTTCGTCGTGAGCTTGCCCGTGACCGGCTTGAGCTTGAGCTTGGGCGCGGCGCTCGCCGAGCCGGGGTCCGCAACCGCGACGGTCAGCAGCGCGACGGTACAGGCGAGCATCCAAGCCAGGTGCTCGCGAGCGTGCCTCCGGCGAAACGGGCGGGCATCCATGCGAGCGCCCAGCGTAGACGCGATAGCGGCGGCGCGCCAGGGTGCCCGCACACGATCGGGGGCGTCAGCCACGCGGCTCGCACGAACAGCTCCTTCGTGCACGACCGGAGGCTCAGCGGGGCACCCAGGACTCGAACCTGGAACCCCCGGTTTTGGAGACCGGTGCTCTATCCAATTGAGCCAGTGCCCCGAGCGCTGAGCAGGGTACCGCGAACGTCCCGGGGGCGGACCTGCCGGCCCCGCGCACCCCTACCATCCCCTCATGAGCACCGCCACCGGCGCCTCACGCCAGCCGCGGCTGCCGGCCACGCTGCGCCTCGGGCCCGTCCACCTGACCGTCTCGCACCTCGACGGGTCGATCGCCTTCTACGAGCGCGCGCTGGGCCTGCGACTGCACGGCCGCGACGGCGACGTCGCGCGGATGGGCGCCGGCGGCGAGGACCTGCTCGTGCTCGTCGAGCAGGCCGGGGCCGCGCTCGGCGGGCGCCACGCGGGCCTCTACCACTACGCGCTGCTGTTCGACTCGCGCGCGGAGCTCGCGCGCGCAGTGCGGCGCCTGGGGAGCACGCGGACGCGAATCGAGGGCGCCGCCGACCACGGCGTCTCCGAGGCGATCTACCTGCGCGACCCCGACGACATCGGCATCGAGCTCTACGCCGACCGCCCGCGCTCGGCCTGGCCGGCGCCCCGCTCCGCCGGCGACCGCGTCGAGATGTACACGATCGCGCTCGACCTCGAGGACCTCCTTCGCGAGATCGACGACGAGCCGCCGCACGAGCACGCGGATCCCGGCGTCGTCATGGGCCATCTGCATCTGCACGTCGGCGACGTCGACCGCGCGCTCGCGCTGTACCGCGACGTGCTCGGCTTCGAGCTCATGACGAACCTCGGCAGCGCCGCGTTCGTGTCGGCGGGCGGCTACCACCACCACCTCGGCGTCAACGTCTGGCTCGGCCCCGACGTCCGGCCGCGGCCGGCGAACGCGCCCGGCCTGCGCGAGTGGACCGTCGTGCTCGACTCGGCCGAGGAGGTGGCGGCGGTGCGCGCGCGGGTCGCCGCCGCGGGCCTCGCCGCCGACGAGCGCGACGGCGGCTTCCTCGTCCGCGACCCCTGGGAGACCGCGGTCGCCTTCAGCGCCGGCTGAGGGCCCGCACCGTCATGCGCACGCCGCGTTGGACGGCGCGACGCACGGCTCAGGCTCGATCGGTCGGCTGAGGATCAGGAGCGTCCCTGCATCGCGAGCCCTCGTCGCGCCCAGGCGGTCATGCCGCCGCTGACGTTGCCGGCGCGCAGGCCGGCCTTGCGCGCCTTGCCGGCCGCCAGCGCGGACCGCCGGCCGCTCTGGCAGACGAACGCCAGCGGACGGTCGGCCGGCAGCTCGCCGAGCCGGTCGCCGAGCTCGCCGAGCGGGATGTGCAGCGAGCCGGCGGGATAGCCGCCCGCCCGCTCGCCCGCCTCGCGCACGTCGACGAGCAGCAGGTCGCCCGCCAGGGCACGAGCGTGCGCCTCGTCGACGTCGAATGCATCCGGCTTGCGAAATCCGAGCATGTCGCCACCATTCCCCGCGGCGGGGCCCGCAAACCCCGGCTGCCGTGGCCCGTGCGTCGAGCCGGGCGGCTCGGCTAGCCGGCCGCGCCGCCGGCGACCGACCGCGCGGCCGTCGTGCCGGACATCTCGCGCGCGAGCAGCGCCGCAAGCTCCGGGGCGCTCGCGGGCGCGAAGAACTCGCCGTGCGCGCCGGGGATCTCGCGCACGCGGTGATCGGGATACGCCCGCCCCCGGACCGCTGAGGTCGCGGTGCCGGCCCGCGCCGGGTTGCGGTGGCTCTCGGTGCCGAAGATGAACGTGACGGGCCCCGCGAACGGGACGCGCAGCTCGGCGACCTCGGCGTCGTTGTGCTCCATGAGAAACAGCGCCGATGGCGCCGTTCCGGCGCGCTGCATGAGCGGCGCGATCCGAGCGGCGACGCGAGCTCCCTGGCAGTTGCCGCCGAGGAAGAACGGCTCCCGCCCCACGCCGGCACGCGCGAGCTCGTCGACGTACCGCGCGGAGAGCGCATCGAGCAGCGCCGGCTCGCGACCGAGCAGGTGCGCGGACCGCATCCCGACGAGCGGTCGCTCCGGGCCGAGCTCGGACGCGAGCCGATCGAGCTCCAGCGCGGACTGAAAGCACCACGCGAGCGGCGGGAGCGCACCGTCGAGGTGGCGGCCGACGAGCAGCTCCCCCGTGCCCAGCCGGGTCCCCTTCCAGGCGGCGAGGAGCCTGCGCTGCTCGCGCAGCACGCGCTCGGCCGACGGCGACGGCGACGGCGCCGGCGCGGGCGCGGGCGCCGGCGCGGGCGGCACGTCCGGCGCGGAGCGCCGCGGCGGCGCGGCGATCTCGTAGCCCAGCGACGCCGCGACCTCGCGCGTCGCATCAGACAGCGCGACCGGCTCGGCGCCGCCGCCGGCGCGCCGGCGCGGCGCGATCGCCGCGGCCCTGAGGTCCGGGTCGCCGATCATGAGGGACGCCGGGTTCGGCGGGTCGAGCATCCGCTCGGGCCGGCCGTCCCCCACGTCGACCATCGCGGGCTCGAACGCGAGCCCGAGCGCCGCGCAGAGCCTCGCCACGCTGTCGGCGGGCGAGGCGACGAGATCCTCGTAGCGGACGCGGGCGATCCGATCGCCCGGCAGCGCGGCCGCGAAGCACGCGATCGTGCGCTCGGTCCGCAGCCAGACGCACTCGGCGAGCGTGCGCGGCCGCAGCGCCGGCTCGCCGCCGTAGGTCCACAGCTGCTGCATGCCCGTGCGCTCGAACGAGCGCACGGCGTCGACCGGATGGCGCGTGAGATGGACGAAGCGAGGACGGTCGAACATCGCCTCGGCGCGCCGCAGCGTCTGCTCGAACAGCGCGTAGTACGGCGTCTTGTCGACGAGGACGCGGGGCGCCACGGCGCCTGCGAGCTCGGCGTAGACGGCGGCGACCGAGGCGCGCCGGCGGATCCGCGTGGCGATCCACGCCTTCGCGGCCTGTGCGTCGAGCGCGAACGCGTGCATGACCGCGGCCTCGAGGCCTTCGCAGAAGAACTCCAGCGGCCCGGCGTGGGCGCGCCTCCAGTCCAGCAGGCCCTCGTACGCCAGCAGGCGCAGCTCGGGCGGCGCGAACAGGCGCGAGTGCCCGCCGAGGACCGCGCGCAGCAGCGTCGAGCCCGAGCGGGGCGCGCTGAGGATGAAGATCGGGCTCACGCCCGTCGCCGAGGGCGTCGCCGAGGCGCTCGGCGCATGGGCTGCGAGGTCGCGCTCGAAGCGCGCGAAGTCGCCGGCGAAGCCGTCGCCGGCGCTCGTCGCCGGCGCGCGGTCCGGCGGCCGCGCCGCAAGCCCCGAGGCGTCGCCGTCCAGGCCGGCGATCGCCGCCGGCCAGAGGCGCTCCAGCGCCGCGGCGAAGCCGCGGACCGTCGGATGCTCGAGGAACGTGAGCGGGTGCAGGCGCTCGCCGAGCCGCTCGGCGATGGGCGCGATGAGCCGGACGACGTCGAGCGACGTGCCCCCGAGCTCGAAGAAGTCGTCGTCGACGTCGATCGCGCGGGTGTCGAGCACCTCCGCGACGTGGCGCATGACGAGGCGCTCGGCAGCCGTCGCCGGCGCCCCTCCGACCGCCTGCGACCAGGCGAGCCCGGGCCCGACGAGCGCGGCGAGCGCGCGCGTGTCGACCTTGCCCGACGACGACATCGGAAGCGACGCCACGCACACGACCCGACGCGGCGCCTTGCTCGCGGCGACCGCGCCCCGCAGGTGCGTGAGCAGCGCGTGCTCGCTCACCCGCGCCCCGGGGCGCGGTACGACGCAGGCGACGACGTCCTCCCCGAGGATCGGATGCGGCTGCGCGATCGCGGCGGCCTGGGCGACGTCCGGGTGGAGCATCAGGGCCTCCTCGATCTCGCCCGGGGCGATCTTCACCCCGCCGCGGTTGATCCACTCCGTCCGGCGGCCGGCGAGATAGAGGAAGCCGTCCTCGTCGAGCCAGCCCAGATCGCCGGTGAGCAGCCAGCCCTCCGGCGTGACCGCGCACGGCGACCCGTCGGCGTACGTGCGCGCGACCATCGGGCCGCGCACGGCGACGCGGCCGGTCACGTAGGTTCCCGCGCCGCGTCCGTCGTCGTCGAGCACCGCCAGGTCCGGCGCGATCGACCGGCCGACCGAGCCCAGCCGCCGATCCGACACGGGGGACCCGCTGATCTGCAGCGTCTCGGACATGCCGTAGGAGTCGATGTGGGGCACGCCGAAGGCGCGCTCGACCGCGAGCGCGAGCTCGGTCGGCATCGGCGCGCCGCCGCCGCGCGTGAACCTCAGGCGGTGGCCGGCGATCGCTTCCGGCGCCTGGCGCAGCGCGCCGAGCACGGCGTGGTGCTGGGCCGGCGACAGGCTGAACCACGTCGGCGCCCGCTCGGCGATCGCGGCGACGAAGCCGGCCGGATCGAAGCCGTCCAGCACGACGGTCGACCCGGCGGCGACGAGCGGCAGGTAGACGCCGGAGACGAGCCCGTGGATGTGGTGCAGCGCCACCGCGTTCAGGCACCGGTCGCCCGGCGCGAGCTCCAGCGACGCGGCGGCTCCGGCGGTGGTGAGCAGGATCGCCCGCGCGGTCACCGGCACGAGCTTCGGCGCGCCGGAGGTCCCCGTCGTCGCGACGACGAGCGCGACCGCGTCGGGGCGCGCATCGCCCCAGGGCGCGGCGCGCGTCACGGGTCCGACCGGTGCGTCGAAGGCGAACGCTCCCGCCGCGTGCCCGGGCGCGCGGCGCACGCGCTGGACCCCGAGCCCGAGGACCTCGGCCTGCCAGGCGAGGTCGTCGTCGTCGGTGACGACGCTCGCGGCGCCCGTCGCGCCGAGAAAGCGCTCGATCTCCGGGCCGGCGAGATCGCCCGCGACCGGGATCGCGACCGCGCCGGTCGAGATCGCGACGCACGCGGCGGCCGTGGCGGCAGCGCTGTCGAGGCGGACCGCGACGCGGTCTCCCGCTCCCACCGAGCGTTCCGCCAGGCGCTCGCGCGTCTCCTCGACGAGCGCCGTCAGGCCCGCATACGTCAGCGCCGGACGCCCCGGCTCGCAGATCGCGGCGCGCGCGGCGTGCGACCGCGCATGCGCCCGCAGCACGGCGTGGATCGAGGCCGGCCCGCCCGTCATCCGCCGGGCGCCGCCGGGAACGCGTCCAGCGAGGTCAGCGGGAGCTCGCGCGGGTCGGTCGGGACCTCGATGACGGAGGGCCGCCGCTCGCGCAGCGCGCGGCGCAGCGCGCCGTCGAGCTGCGCGAGCGTCAGCACGCGCCGGCCGCAGGCTCCGAGCGAGTCCGCGAGCCCGGCCCAGTCGATCCGTGGCAGCGCCCCGACCGCGGCCGCGGCCGCGGCACCGCGCGCACGCTGCTCGACCGCCGCGTAGGACTCGTTGTCGGAGACGAGGAAGACGATCGGCAGCTCGTAGCGCGCGGCCGTCGCGATCTCCATGGCGTGCATGCGCATGTTCCCGTCGCCGGTGACGACGACGATCGGTGTGCCGGGCCGCGCGAGCGCGACCCCGATGGACGCCCCGATCGCCCAGCCCATCGGCGCCAGTGTCGCCGCCGAGAAGAACGCGACGTCGGCACGCGTCTGCCAGGCCGATCCCGCGATCGCACGGTGCACGCCCGAGTCGACGAGCAGCACGGTCTCCGCGGGCAGCACGGCGCGCGCGACCGCGAGGGCGTCGGCGAGCCGCACCCTGCGCCGTCCGTCTCCGGCGCATCGGCCCGCGCCGGCGTGCTCGGGGTACGGCTCGGGCGCGCCGCCGGCCGGCGCCACGACGGCGCGGGCGCCGCGCCGCGAGGCGGGCAATTGCGAGCCGAGCGCACGCACGAACGCCACGACGTCCTCGACGACCCAGCGCGATCCGACGGGCGGCCCGCGGCGCGACTCGCGCCGGCCGACGACGACCCAGCGGCCCCAGTCGCCGATGACGCGCGGGTCCCAGTCGCAGAGGTCGCGCTGGGAGGCCGCGACGCCGACGCCCAGGACGAGGTCCGTGTCGGGCGCCGCGACCCGGTCCATCGCCCGGCTGCTGCCTCCGTGCCCGAGCACGCCGACGCTCAGCGGGTCGTCCTCGGCGAGGATCCCCTTGCCGTCGTACGTCGTCGCGACCGGCATCGGGCACGTGGCGAGCAGGGCGCGCAGCGCCGCCGGCCCGCCGCGGCCGGCGAGGCCGCGGCCCACGAGCAGGACCGGCCGGCGGGCGGCGCGCAGGCGCTCGGCCACCGCCCGCGCCGCGGGCAGGGGGTCGCCCGGGGGCCGCGGCGTCGGACCGACGGCGCCCGAGCCGCGCGCGAGCAGCGCCTGCTGGACGTCGTACGGGATCGCCAGGTGTGCCGGCCGCCCGGAGGCGAGCACGTCCTGCACGCGCTCGGCCGCGGCGGCGAAGGCGCCGTGCGAGGCGACCCGGACCGAGGCGCCGAGCGCCGCCTCGAACACCGCGCCGTCGCGCGTGCCGGCGGCGCCCGCGTCCTGGAACGCCCGCCAGCCCGAGAGGCTCGTCGGGACGTCGCCCGTCAGGAAGAGCACCGGGCTCGCATCGGCGCGAGCCGTCACCGCCGCGGGCAGGAGGTTCGCCGCGCCCGGACCGCCGATCCCGAGACAGACCGCCGTGCGCGCGCCGGCGCGCGCGAAGCCGTCGGCCATGTAGCCGGCTCCGAGCTCGTGGCAGGCGACGACCGCTGTCAGCGCGCCGGCTGTCGCGATCGCGCCGGTGAGCGGCTCGATCTGCGACCCCGGCACGAGGAAGACCGGGCCCCCGGACAGCCGGGCGAGCCAGTCGACGAGGCCGCCGACCCCGCGCTGCGCCTCGGTCGCCGCTCCGATCAGCACATGAAGCTCCCGCCGTTGACGTCCAGGCACGCGCCCGTGATGTACGAGGCGCCCTCCGAGGCCAGGAACGCGACCGCGGCGGAGACCTCCTCGGGTCGCGCGAAGCGGTGCATCGGGACCCCCACGAGCATCGCCTCCCGCTCGGCCTCCGATCGCCGGCGCCACTTCGCCAGGGCCCGCTCGGTCATGACGAACCCCGGCGCCACCGCGTTGACCGTGACCCCGTCCTCGGCGAGATCCCAGGCGAGATGCCGCGTGAGGCCGAGCAGCCCCGCCTTCGCCGCCGTGTACTGCGGGCCCGACAGCCGGCCCCTGTCGCGGCCCGCGACCGACGCCATGTTCACGATCCGGCCGTAGCCGGCCCCGCGCATCGCGGGCACGACCGCCCGGCAGAGCGAGAAGGCCGCGCGCAGGTTGAGGTCGAGCGTCGCAGTCCAGTCATCGTCGCCGATCGCCTCGATCCAGCGCTCGTCCGTCCCGCCGCCGGCGTTGTTGACGAGGACGTCCGCGCGACCGAAGCGATCGAGCGTGCGCGCGACGATCCGCTCGGCCGCACCCGGAGCCGTGACGTCCTCGGCGATCTCGAGCACGGGCTGCCCGTAGGCCTCCAGCGACCTGGCCGCGCGCCCGAGCCGCTCCTCGTGGCGAGCGTTGACGGCGACCGCGAGGCCGCCGCGCGCGAACTCGGTCGCCACCGCGAGGCCGATGCCGGCGGAGGCGCCCGTCACGACGGCGACCCGCAGGGTCGCGGCCTCCGTCATGCCGCGCGCGCTCCCGCGCGCCCGCCCCGGAGCAGCGCGCCGGCGTCGTGGACGTGCACGCCGATCGCGGGCTCCCGGCCCCGCGGCGTCGCGATGGCGACGACATGGCGGCGATCGGGCCGCACCTCGGCGACGTGCCAGCCGCGCGCCCCGGGCGCGACGTGGGCGGCGACCCGCGGCCGGTCCTCGCGATCGAAGGTGACGCGGATCTCGTCGGATGCGACGCCGATGCCGCGTCCGGCGGCCTTCGCCACCGCCTCCTTGACGACCCACAGGCGCACGAGGCGGCTCGGGCGCTCGTGCGCGCCGAGCGTTGCGAGCGCGGCGCGCTCCGCGCCGCACAGCCAGGCCGACCCCGCCCCGTCGAGCCCGTGGACGGGGGCGTCGAGCGGCTCGACGTCGCAGCCGACGTCGCGCCCGAGCATGACGGCGAGCACGAGGTGCGCGCCCCCGTGGGCGAGGTTGAAGCGCAGCGGCGGGGCGTCGCGCGCCGGCACGAGCGACGGCTTGCCCGCCGGGCCCGTCGTGAAGGAGAGGTCGAGCGCGGCGGCCGTGCCGTAGCGCGGCAGGACCGCGCGGACGAGCGCGCTGCCGAGGATCCGCTCCACGCGGCGGCGCTGCGTCCGGGACGCCCGCGCCGCGCGGATCTCGGCGTCGTCCATGAGCTCCCGGCGGCGGCTCCACACGGCGGCGGCGAGCGTCGGCAGGCAGGGTGCCAGCCAGAGGTGGACCGTGCTGCCGGGGAGCGCGATCGACTCGCGTGTGCGCTGGAGGGCCATCCTTGTGCGAGGTCGCGTGAGCGGACTCGGTCGCCGGTGCGATCCTATCCCGGGCCGGGCGATGCGGGCGGAGGGACTTGAACCCCCAAGGCTTGCGCCACCGGCACCTAAAGCCGGCGTGTCTACCGATTCCACCACGCCCGCGCGTGCTCACGGCTGCAGGGGATTGTATGTTGGCCGTCATGGCGAACGGCGACGTGATCATCGAGCACCCCAACCGCGCCAAGCCGGCGTCGCAGGCCACGCGGGCGTTCGTCGTCGTCCTGCTGCTCGCGAGCGCCGCCGTGCTGACGATCGCGACCGTCGGCGGCTGGGAGAAGATCCAGGGCGCCAAGGCGATCCACGCCGTCTACGTGCTCATCTACCTCGTGCTCGCCGTCTACATCGCGCGGTGGCGCAGCGGCCTGCTGCCCGTGGCGGCCTCCTTCGCGATCATCCTGCTCATCTTCGCGGCGATCAGCGGACCGCAGTGGTTCAGCCGCGACCAGGCCGGGTTCACGTCGCCGCTGCTGCCCGAGAGCATCGTCGGGGTGTTGACGCTCATCCTCGTCCCGCTGCAGATCCTGCTCATCTTCGTCGCGGCGCGGGGCTTCTCCCAGAAGTGGAGCGTCGAGGTCGAGCGGACGGTCGGCGGAGCGCCGGCCTACGTCGCCACGTCGCGCTGACCGTAGTATCCGGCCACGCCCGGGTGCTGGAACTGGAATACAGGATCGGCTCAAAACCGATTGCCCGTGAGGGATTGTGGGTTCGAATCCCACCCCGGGTATCGACCCGGCGGACGTCTACGCGACGATCGCGCTCAGCGCGTCGATGAGCCCCGGCGGCGCCACGACGACGCCCGAGGGCGCGCCGTCGCGCGCCTCCAGCGAGCGCACGCGCAGCCCGGCGGCGGCGCAGAGCACCGTGCCGGCGGCGACGTCCCAGAGCTGCACGCCGCGCTCGTAGAAGGCGTCGTAGCGCCCGGCGGCGGTCCAGGCGAGGTCCAGCGCGGCGCTGCCCATCCGCCGGACGTCGCGCACCTGCGGCAGCAGCCGCGCGACGACGGCCGCCTGCAGCTCGCGCACCGCCGCGTCGTAGCCGAAGCCGGTGCCGACGAGCGCGGTGTCGAGCGCCGTCTGCTGCGAGCCGCGCAGCGGCGCTCCGTTCAGGGTCGGCGGGCCGCCGTCGCGCCGGCCGGAGAAGAGCTCCTCGCGCAGCGGGTCGTAGACGACGCCGACGAGCCCGCCGTCGTCGTCGTGGACGGCGACGCTCACGCACCACTGCGGGACGCCGAAGAGGAAGTTCACCGTCCCGTCGAGCGGGTCGACGACCCAGCGCAGGCCCGCGCCCTGCTGGGTCTCTCCGCCCTCCTCCCCCAGGATCGCGTCGCCCGGCCGCGCCGCGCCGATGATGTCGCGGATCGCGCGCTCGGCGGCGAGATCGGCCTCCGAGACGAGGTCGGTGTGCGTCGACTTCGAGCCCGTCGCGCGCTCGCCGCCCGCCGCGAAGCGCTCGCGCAGCAGCTCGCCCGCGGCGCGGGCCGCCCGCTCGGCGACGGCTTCCAGCTCGGCCGGGCTCAAGAGACCGGCGGGCGCGCGTCGGCCCACGGCCGGGCGGCCTCGAGCTGGCGCGACAGCGACAGCAGCGTGCGCTCGGACGCCGGGCGCCCGACGAGCTGCACCGACAGCGGCAGGCCCTCGCCGTCGAAGCCCGCCGGCACGGCGGCGGCGGGGTTGCCGACGTGGTTCCAGACGCCGTTGAACGGCGCCCAGCGCAGGACGCCGTTGAGCGTGTACTGGGCGCTGCGCCCCTCGTAGCGCCCGATCTCCAGCGGCGCCTTGGCGAGCGTCGGCCCGAGCACGATGTCGACGTCGTCGAAGATCGCGTTGACGCGGGCCGCGTCGGCGGCCTCGTTGCGGCGCGCGCGGGCCGCGGCAGGACGGGCCGCGCGGCCCAGGCGCGCCAGTCCCCGCGTGCGCCGCTCCAGGCGCTCGGGATGCTCGACGGCATCGGCCTCGTCGGCGACGCCGGCGAGGTAGCGGGCGAGGACGTTCAGGCCGACCGGCCCGATCGGCGGCTCGCGCTCGACGACCTCGTGGCCGAGCGAGCGCAGCAGCTCGGCGGTGCGCTCCGCGGCGCCGCGCCAGTCGGGGTGCAGCCGCGCCGTGCTGCCGGCGGGGATCTTCGTCGACAGCGCGATCCGCAGGCTCGGCGGGTCCTCGGCCGCCGCGGCGACGTACGGCTTGCCCGTCGCGACCTCGTAGAGCAGCGCCGAATCGGCGACCGAGCGCGTCAGGAAGCCGTAGACCGTCAGGCCCCCGAAGGGCTCGTCGTCGGGCGCCGTGGTGACCGCGCCGCGGGTGACCTTCAGCCCGAACAGCCCGCAGCACGCGGCGGGGATGCGGATCGAGCCCGCGCCGTCGGAGGCCGTCGCGGCGGGGACGAGCGCAGCCGCCACGGCGCTCGCCGAGCCGCCGCTCGAGCCGCCCGGCGTGCGCTGCAGGTCCCACGGGTTGCGCGTGGTCCCGCCCGACACGGTCTCGACGAAGGGCCAGGCGGCGAGCTCCGGGGTGCGCGTGATGCCGATGACGATCGCGCCGGCGGCGCGCAGGCGGCGGACGAGCTCGGCGTCCTCGGGCTCCGGTCCGCCGAAGGCGTTGGAGCCGCAGACGCGCGGCGTCCCGGCCACGCGCATGTCGTCCTTGACGGCGATCGGCACCCCGAGCAGCGGGCGGTCGCCGCCCGCGCCGCGGCGTCCCCCGGCCTGATCGGCCTCGAGCAGCGCCTGCTCGGCGAAGACCGTGCGAAAGACGTTGAGCTGCGGGTCGAGCTCGGAGATCCGCGCGAGCGCGGTCTCGACGAGCTCGCGCGGCGAGACCTCGCCCTCGCGGACGAGCTCGGCCTGGCGGGCCACCCCGGCGAAGGCCAGCTCGCGGCGCTCGGTGGCGGTCGGGGTGCCCATCTGCACGCCTAGAGTAGTGGGCATGACCCTCGTTGCAGTCGAGGACCGCGAGTCGGTCCGTCACCTCGTGCTCAACCGCCCGGAGAAGCGCAACGCGCTGAGCTCGGCCGTCGTCGAGTCGCTCGGCGAGGCCCTGCGCGCCGCTGCCGCCGACGCCACGGTGCGCGCCGTCGTCCTGCGCGGCGAGGGCCCGATGTTCTCCAGCGGCATGGACCTGGCCGACCTCTCCGCGCTCGCCGCCGATCCCGGCCGCCTGCACGGGTGGCGCGCCGCGATCCTGGAGATCTGGAACCTCTGCGAGGACATGGCCAAGCCGACGATCGCCCAGATCCACGGCGCCTGCCTCGGCGGCGCGGCCGAGCTCGCCCTCGCCTGCGACCTGCGCGTCATCGCGTCCGACGCGGTCATCGGCCTCGTCGAGACCCGCGTCGGGCTGCTGCCCGACGTCGGGGGCTGCTCGCGGCTGCCGGCGCTCGTCGGGCTCGGCCGCGCGAAGGAGCTCATCATGGCCTCGAAGGTCGTCGACGGCGTCGAGGCCGAGCGGATCGGGCTCGCCAACCGCGTCGCGCCCGCGGCCGAGCTCGACGCGGCGACCGCGCAGCTCACCGGCGAGCTGCTCGCCTGCGCGCCGCTCGCCGTCGGCCTGGCGAAGGGCGTCATGAACGCCGCTGCCCGGCCCGCGCTCGCGCAGACGCTCGAGCAGGAGGTCGCCGCGCAGGAGCTCTGCGCGGGAAGCGACGACTTCCGCGAGGGCACGCAGGCGCTCGGCGAGCGGCGCGCGCCGCAGTTCAGCGGGCGCTGAGCCGCGCCCCGGTCGCCGGCCGGCGTCCCGGACGGCGCCGGATATGCTCGCTGACCCCGTGCCCGAGCCGGTCTCCATCATCGGCGCCTCCGGGGCGCTCGGCTTCGGCCTCGCCGTCCGCCTCGCGCGCGCCGGCTGCGACGTGACGATCGGCTCGCGCGACGCCGGGCGCGCCGGGCAGGCCGCGAGCCGCCTCCGCGAGTCGGTTCCCGGCGCGGTCGCCGAGGGGCTCGACAACGCGGGCGCCGCGGCCCGCAACGAGCTCGTGATCCTCTCCGTGCCGTTTCGCAGCCAGGCCGAGACGCTGCACAACCTGCGCGACACGCTGCGCGCAGGCCAGCTCCTCGTCGACGCCACCGTGCCGCTGGCGGCCGCCGTCGGCGGCCGCGCGACGCGCACGCTCGGCGTGCCGCAGGGCTCGGCGGCGCAGCAGGCCCAGGAGATGGCGCCCGACGGCGTCACGGTGCTGAGCGCCCTGCACACCGTCAGCGCGGCGGTGCTGCGCGACCTCGACCGCGTGCTCGACGAGGACGTCCTGCTCTGCGGCGACCGGCGCGCGGACAAGCGCCGCGTCGCGGCGCTCATCGGCGCGATCGAGGGGCTGCGCTGCGTCGACTGCGGCCGACTCGAGATGGCCCGCGTCACGGAGTCGATGACGGCGCTCATGATCTCCGTCAACGCGCGCTACAAGGCCCACGCCGGCGTGCGGATCACCGGGCTGCCCGACGACCTCTGGCCGGCGGCCTGATGGCCGGCGACGTCGTCGTGCTCGCGGGCGGCACGGGCGGAGCGATGCTGGCGCGCGGGATGCTCGACGTCGCCGGCGACGCGCTGACGGTCGTCGCCAACACGGCCGACGACATCGAGATCCACGGCGCCCACGTCAGCCCCGATCCGGACCTCGTCGCGTTCTGGCTCGCCGACCGCATCCACGAGCGCGGCTGGGGCCTGCGCGACGACACGTTCGAGGTCATGGACGCCCTGCGCGAGCTCGGCGACGACGTCTGGTTCACGCTCGGCGACCGCGACCTGGCGATCGGGATCCGGCGCGCCCGCCGCCTCGCCGAGGGCGCGCGGCTGACGGAGACGCTCGCCGAGCTCGGCGCGGCGCTCGGGCTCGCGGCGCGCGTGCTGCCGATGACCGACGAGGCCGTCCGCACCTGGGTCCGGGCGAAGGCGACCTGGATGCCGTTTCAGGAGTTCATGATCCGCGCGGGCGCCGAGGGGCCGATCCAGGACACGCAGCTGCGCGGCGTCGGGAAGGCGCTGCCGACCCCCGAGGTGCTCGACGCGATCGCCGGCGCGCGCGCGATCGTCATCGGCCCGTCGAACCCGGTCATCTCGATCGGCCCCATACTCACCGTTCCGGAGATGCGCCAGGCACTGATCGACAGCCCCGCCCCGATCGTCGCGGTCTCGCCGATCGTCGGCGGCGCCGTGCTCAAGGGCCCGACGGCCGCGTTCATGCGCTGGGCGGGCTACGAGGCGACGAGCGAGGCGATCGCGGCCTGCTACGCGGGGCTCATCGACGGGCTGGTCGCCGACGAGCCCGTCGACGGGCTGCCGGTCCTGCAGACCGATCTGCTCATGGCCGACGCCGACGGCCGCCGCCGGCTCGCGGGCGAGACGCTGCGGTTCGCCGAGGGCCTCGCCCGATGAGCGCGCCCGAGCGCCACCTGACGTACGCGATCCTGCCGGTCAAGCGCTTCGCCGTCGCCAAGGCGCGCCTGCGCGACGACATCTCGGCGGGCACGCGGCGCGCGCTCGCCGAGTCGATGGTCACCGACGTCCTCATGGCGCTGCGCCGCACGAAGACGATCGACGAGGTCCTCGTCGTGACCTCCGAGCCGACCGCAGAGGCGATCGGACACGGCTACGGCGCGACCGTCCTCGCCGACCACGACGAGGCGGGCCAGAGCGCGGCCACGCTCATCGGCATCGCCCACGCGATCGAGCACGGCGCCACGCGCGCGCTGCTCGTCCCCGGCGACACGCCCGCGCTCGACCCCGCGCAGCTGTCGGACCTGCTCGACGACCCGCCGCCCGGGCGCTCCGTCACGATCGTGCCCGACCGCCACGGCAGCGGCACGAACGCGCTCGTGCTCATCCCGCCGGACGTCATCGCCCCGGCCTTCGGCGAGGACAGCCGCGCCCGCCACGAGGCCGCCGCGGCGGCCGCCGGCGTGCCCTGCCGGATCGCGGAGGTGCCGACGCTGCTCATCGACATCGACACCGGCGACGACCTCGCCGCATTGCGCGTCCTGCTCGCCGAGCACCGCGGCGGCGCCGCGCACACGCGCGGCATGCTCAGCCGGCTCGCCGGCCGCGAGCGCCCGCCCGCCGCGCCGTCGTGATCGTCGCCGCCGCGCTGCCGGGCATCCCCGAGGTCCGCGCCGGAGACGACCTCGCCTCCATCCTCGTCGCGGCCGCCGGGCGGCTCGCGGACGGCGACGTGCTCGTCCTCGCCCACAAGATCGTCTCCAAGGCCGAGGGTCGCACGGTCGCCCTGAGCGGCGTCACGCCGGGAGCTCGCGCCGTCGAGCTCGCCGCGGAGCACGGCAAGGACGCGCGCCTGCTCGAGGTCATCCTCGGCGAGAGCACCGAGGTCGTCCGCTCGCGGCCGGGCCTGCTCATCTGCCGCACGCGCCACGGCTTCGTGTGCGCCAACGCCGGCGTCGACGCATCCAACGCCGCCGACCCGGACGAGATCGTCCTGCTGCCCGTCGACCCCGACGCCTCTGCCCGGCTCCTGCGCCGCGGCCTGCGGGCGCTGACCGGGGTCGCGCCGGGGATCGTCATCACCGACTCGTTCGGGCGCCCGTGGCGCGTGGGCCAGTGCGACGTCGCGATCGGCGTCGCCGGGCTCGCCGCGCTGGACGACTGGCGCGGGCGCACCGACGGCGCGGGACGCCCGCTCGGGGCGACGATCGTCGCCGTCGCCGACGAGGCGGCGGCCGCCGCCGACCTCACGCGCGGCAAGGACACGCGCGAGCCCGCGGTGCTCGTGCGCGGCCTCGAGCGCTACGTCGGCGAGGCCGACGGGCCGGGAGCGGCCGCGCTCGTGCGCGCCCGCGGCGAGGACCTCTTCCTCTAGACGGCCCCGTCAGGGGCATCTGGCGCTGGAGAACTCCTGGCTCGGTGCGCCCTTGCGACAGCGCCGGGAATGCGCGTCGGCGGTGACGGTCCACGACGTGCCGCGCCGCTCGAGCGTCATCCCGTGGCGCATGTCGCGCGTGGGACCGCCGCTGATGCCGAAGACGGTGAGCGTCGCGGTCGCGGCGGTCGCCGAGGTCTGGCAGGCGCTGATCGTCAGCCGCCCGGCGTTGCCCGGCTTCTCCCCGGTCGGCAGGACGACGGGGCCGGCGTGGGCGCGCACGGCGAGCAGGAGCGCGCGGTCGGGCGGGACCTTGCAGTTCGTCGTCGCGCCCCCGCCACAGCCGGCGACGATCGCCGCCACGACGGCCGCGGTGAGCAGAAGGAGTGGTCTCATCGGCGGGGAACTATGCCGTGCCGGCGCGCGCGCCGCTCTCGGACCCCGCAAGGCCGGCGAGACCGGCTCCTCAACCGATCCGGTCGACGCGGTAGCGGCGGTCCCCGCCCGGGGTCTGCACGGTCACGGTCTCGCCGGCGCGCGCGCCCACGAGCGCCTGGGCGACCGGCGACTCGAACGACAGGCGGCCGTTCTTCAGGTCGGACTCGGTGGGACCGACGAGCGTCAGCTCGAGCTCCTTGCCGGAGGCCTCGTCGACAACCGCGACCCGCGAGCCGAAGCCGACGACGTCGCGATCCTCGGCGACGTCGACGACGCGGGCCGCCCGCAGGCGCTGGTTGAGACGCTTGATCTTCGTCTCGAGGTGCGCCTGATCCTCCTTGGCGATGTGGTACTCCGCGTTCTCCTTGAGGTCGCCGAGCTCGCGGGCGGCCTTGATGCGAACGGCCATCTGCGCGCGGCCGTCGGACTCGAGCTGCTCGATCTCCGCCCGCAGGGCCGCCAGGCCCTCGGCGGTGATCTGCTCTGGTTCTGGCATCCGAGCAGGGTACCGATGCGCGTTCGCCCGCACGAACCCGCACGGTTGCCTCTGAAGCCGGTCGCGCTGACGTATCTTCGTCGCGCTCCTCTCCCCCAGGCACCTGCGCACGGAGGTCTCGTGCTGCGAGGCGCTGGGGTGGCGGGCGACCGCCCACGACGTGTGCTCCGGCAACACCTGCGGCATGCGGGCCGGCGTCGCCGGCGCCTGGGCCAAGGTCGAGCCGAACGCCGCCGGCTACTACTCCAGCCGCGGGGTGTGGGCGGTCACATCGCCCTGACGCGCTGGGCGGCCGCCGCGCTCAGCGGATGGCGGCGGCGGATCTCGTACAGCGTCGTGCGCTCGGCCGCCGGACGCCCGGCGCGGTGCGCCGCCGCGATGAGATCGGCGGGGTCGAGCCGGACGCCGTGGTAGCTGCCGGCGAGGCGGCTGATGTTCTCCTCCATGAGCGTGCCGCCGAGGTCGTTGACGCCCCAGCGCAGCGCCTCGGTCGCGGCGTCGAGGCCCATCTTCACCCAGCTCGCCTGCACGCTCGGGATGCTGCGGCCGAGCGCGAGGCGGAAGGCGGCGGTGTGCTTGAGGTTCTCCTCGGCCGAGATCTCCTGCACGCCGTGGGTGCGGCCCAGCAGCGTGTGGAAGGGGATGAAGCTCAGCGGCACGAACTCGGTGAAGCCGCCCGTGCGCTCCTGCAGCGCGCGCACGACGCGCATGTGCTCGGCGAGCTCCCAGGGCTCCTCGATGTGGCCGAACATGACGGTCACCGTCGAGCGCAATCCGGCGCGGTGCGAGGCCTCGATGATCTGCACCCAGCGCGCGACCGGCAGCTTGTTGGGGCTGATGCGCTCGCGCACGCCGTCGTGCAGGACCTCGGCGGCGGTCCCCGGCGTCGAGTCCAGGCCGGCCGCGCGCAGGCGCTCGAAGACCGCGCCCGGCTCGAGGCCGCTCTGGTCGCACATGTGCGCGACCTCCATCGCCGAGTAGGCGTGCAGGTGCAGCTGCGGCGCGGTCTCCTTGGCCAGCCGCAACCAGCCCTCGTAGTCCTCGATCGTCCAATCGGGGTGGATGCCCGACTGCATGCAGATCTCCGTCGCGCCGAACGCGACGGCCTCCTCGATGCGGCGCACGAACTCGCCGCGCTCGAGCTCGTAGGCGTCGGGCGAGCGCCGGCCCTGGCCGAAGCCGCAGAACGCGCAGCCGACGATGCAGACGTTGGAGACGTTGACGTTGCGGTTGACGACGAACGTCACCGTCTCCCCCGCCAGCTCGCGGCGCAGCTCGTCGGCCGCCTGGCGCATGTCCTCGACGGCCTCCGGCCGGGTCTCGGCGAAGAGCGCGGTCAGCTCGTCGGCGCTCAGCGGCTCGCCGTCGCGGCCGCGGGCGATCGCGGCGCTCGCGAGGTCCGGTCGCAGCGGCCGCGGCGGCTCGGTGCGCCCGCTGCCGCGCCGCGGGATGAAGCTCCAGTAGCGCGCCCGGACGACATCGAGGACGCCCTGCGCCATCCACGCGGGATCGATGTACGCGGGGTAGACGCACAGCCGCTCGGTCAGCGCGACGCCGTCGGCGGCCAGCCGCTTGCGGACCTCGTGCGGCGACGGAAACGGGTGCTCGGGCGAGATGTGGTCGCCGTTGGCGCTCAGGCCGCCGAGATCGGTCGCGCCCGCCCGCACGAGCTGCGGCCACCAGTCGGCGAGGTTCGGCGGGACCTGCACCCCGACGTCCGGCATGAGCCGGCGGCACTCGGCGACGAGCCGGCGCATGTCCTCGATCGAGACCGGCGTCGCCCAGGCCGGCAGCTCGCGGTGCGGCGCGTCGCCGATCCCGGTGCTCCAGCGCCGGCGCGCGGCGGTGTCGGCGATCTGCGCCGGCTCGCGGCCGTAGTAGCGGTCGTGCGGGACGAAGTTCTGCAGGATGACCTCCTGCAGGTGGCCGTGCTCGGCGTGGACGGCGGCGAGCGCCTCGAGTGCCTCGACGCGCTCCTCCTCGCGCTCGCCGATGCCGACGAGGATGCCGCTCGTGAACGGGATCCGCAGCTCGCCGGCGGCGCGGATCGTCGCCAGGCGGCGCTCGGGGTGCTTCGTCGGCGAGCCCTGGTGCGCGACGAGGTCGGCGTTGACGGACTCGAGCATGAGCCCCTGCGAGGCGGTCACCTCGCGCAGCCGGGCCAGGTCGGGCCGATCGAGGACGCCGAGGTTCGTGTGCGGCAGCAGCCCGCGCTCGAGCGCCCGCTCGCAGGCCCAGACGACGTAGGCGACGAAGTCCTCGTGGCCGTAGCCGGCCAGCAGGTCGCGCACGCCCGCGTCGACCTCCGGGCGCTCGCCGGTGAGGACGAGCAGCTCCTTGACGTTGCGCCTGGCGGCGCGGTCGATCAGGGCGAGCACGTCGCCGGGCGCGTGCAGGTGCGTGCGATGCGTCGCGAACGCGCAGTACTTGCAGTGGCAGCGGCACGTCCGCGACAGCGAGAGCGTGAGGTTGCGGCTGAAGGTCACGCGCCGGCGCACCCCGCGGAGTCTAGGCAGCGGCGGGGCCGCAGCCGGCGGGCCTATCCTCGCTTGCGATGCGACCCGCGCGACTCATGGCCGCCGTCCTGGCCGCGGCGCTCGTCGCGCTCGGCGGCTGCGCCTCGGACGAGAGCGCGCGCGCCCCGGAGGTGGACGCGACGCTGCTGCTGGACTTCCAGCCCAACGCCGTCCACACGGGCATCTACACGGCGGTCGCCCGCGGCTACGACCGCGCGCTCGGCGTCACGCTGCGCGTGCGCGCGCCGAGCGACTCGACCGACGCGGTCAAGCTGCTCGCCACCGGCCGCGCCGACATCGCGGTCCTCGACATCCACGACCTCGCGCTCGCCCGCGAGGCCGGCCGCGACCTCGTCGGCGTCATGGCGCTCGTGCAGACGCCGCTCGCCGCGGTCCTCGCGGCGCCGAGCATCCGCACGCCGCGCGACCTGGAGGGCAGGCGCGTCGGCGTCACCGGCCTGCCGAGCGACGACGCGGTCCTGCGCTCGATCGTCGCCGGCGCCGGTGGGGACCCGGCGAAGGTCCGGCCGACGACGATCGGCTTCACCGCCGTGCGCAGCCTGCTCGCCGGCCGCGTCGCGGGCGCGACGGGCTTCTGGAACGCCGAGGGGGTCGCGCTGCGCGCCCGCCGGCCGGGCGTGCGGGTGTTTCGCGTCGACGACTACGGGGCGCCGGCCTATCCCGAGCTCGTGCTGACCGTCACCCGCGAGACGCTGCAGGACCGTCCCGCGCTCGTGCGGGCGACCCTGGCCGCGCTCGCACGCGGCTACGAGGAGGTGCTCAGCGATCCCGAGAACGGCGTCGGCACGCTCGTCGCCGCCGTGCGCGGCCTCGACCGCGCGCAGGTGGCGCGCGAGCTCGACGCGGTCTCGCCGTCCTTCACCGTCGGCGCGGACCGCTTCGGCGAGCTCGACCGCACGCGCCTGGCGGCCTGGGCGCGCTGGGAGAAGCGCTTCGGGATCACGAAGCGCGAGCCCGAGGTCGCGCTGGCGTTCGACGGGCGCTACGTGCCCGCGCCGGGCCGCGACTGAGCGCCGTCGCAGGCCGCCGCACGCGGTCCTCGGGGGCGACCGCGACGCGAAACGCTTCGTCACGATGCAAACCGCGCCACGCCGACCACGCGCCGGCCCGCGCCGGCACGCGCCAACGCCTCGTCAGTCGACCGACTCGCAGGCGCGCCGGTCCAGCAGCCGGTCGAGCCGGTCGACGTGCACGACGTCGAAGCCCGGCCCGCACGTGATCTCGTCCGCCGCGCCGTCGACGGCGTTGATCTCGTCGTTGCCCGGCCCGCCGATGAGCTTGTCGGCGTCGAGGCCGCCGTTGATGGCGTCGTCGCCGTCGCCGCCGTCGAGCACGTCCGCGCCGCGGCCGCCCTCGAGCTCGTCGTTTCCCGTGCCGCCGTCGAGGAAGTCGTTGTCCGCATCTCCGAAGAGCGCGTCGTTGCCCGCCTCGCCGAAGAGGGCGTCGTTGCCGTCGTCGCCGCGCAGCTCGTCGTTGCCGGCGCCGCCGCGCAGGATGTCGTCGCCGTCCTGACCGTTCATCATGTCGGCGAGCGGGCCGCCGGTCAGCGAGTCGTTGCCCGGCGTGCCGTTGGTCCGCTCGGCCTCGGACTGCACCGCGATCGCCTCGAGGATCGCCGCGCCCTCGGCCCCGCCGGTGAGCTTGCCGGGGTGCGGGTACCCGTACAGGCCGTCGAAGCGCGGGTCGGAGACCGACGGGTCCAGGCGGATCTGCTCGCAGTCGCGGATCGTGTTGAGCTCGGCGAGCTCGTCGACGAAGACGATGTCCGCGCCCGGCCCGCAGTCGATGTCGTCGACGCCGGACCCGCCGTAGATGACGTCGTTGCCCGCGCCGCCGCGCAGCCGGTCCGACGAGCCTCCGCCGAGCAGGATGTCGTCGCCGGGCCCGCCGTCGACGGCCGCCTCGGGCGCCGGCGAGCCGTTGGACCTCATCGTGCCGTCGGGCGCCGAGCCGGTCAGGATGACGTCGTTTCCCTCGCCGCCGCGGACGACGGTGTCGCGGCCCCGATTGGTGTGGATGTAGTCGTGGCCGGGCCCGCCGTCGACGAGCATCTCGTTGCCGAAGCGCGACTCGACGATGAAGTCGTCGCCCGGCCCTCCGAGCAGGACGTCGTCGCCGTCGCCGCCGTCGACGCGGTCGTCGCCATCGCCGGCGTCGACGCGATCGTTGCCGGTGCCGCCGTCGAGCACGTCGTCGCCCGCTCCGCCGTCGATCGTGTCGTCCGCCGAGTCGCCGTCGATCGTGTCGGCGCCGTCGCCGCCGTTGATCGTGTCGCTCCCGGCGCCCCCGGCCGCGGTGTCGTCGCCCGTGCTGCCGTAGATCCGGTCAGACCCGCGGCCGCCGCGCAGCTCGTCGTCGCCGCGACCGCCGGACAGCACGTCATCGCCGGTCCCGCCGTCGAGCGTGTCGTTGCCGTTGTCGCCGCGCAGGCGATCGCGGTTCGTGCCCCCGACGAGCACGTCGTGGTTCGTCCCGCCGTAGAGGCGGTCCCTGCCGCCCCCGCCGTCGAGCGCGTCCTTGCCACTGGCTCCGCTCAGGCGGTCGTTGCCCGGGCCGCCGAACAGGCGGTCGCGGCCGGGCCCGCCGTAGAGCCGGTCGGCGGCCTTGTGGCCGTAGAGACGGTCGTTGCCCCGGCCGCCGACGAGGCGGTCGCGGCCGCCGAGACCGCGCAGGACGTCGTTGCCGCCCTTGCCGTAGAGGCGATCGGCCTTCGAGGTCCCCGTGATGCGGTTGGACTTCGAGTTGCCGCGCTTCGTCGCCGCCAGGGCGGCGGCGCAGAGCACGGGCACGAGCAGGACCGCGGTGACGACGACTGCGATGCGGCGAGACACGGTCGGACGCACACTACGACGAGCCCCTGCCCGCGTGTCGCACCTCAGCCCGCGGAGGCGTCGGACGCTGCGAGCAGGCCATCGACCTGCCCATGCCCGCGTGTCGCACCTCAGCCGGCGGAGGCGTCGGACCTGGCGAGCAGGCCGTCGACGAGCGCGCCGCCCTCGCGCGCCATGCGCGAGCGCGGGACGACGAGGTCGAGGCCCGCCTCGACCGCCGCGGCCTTCGTCTCGACGTCCGTGTGCAGGTAGAAGGCGAGCGTGGCCGTCCCGTCCGGGGCCCCGGCGCCGAGCGCCAGGCGCGGCGCCACGTCCTCGCAGAGGTCGAGCACGAGCGCGTCCGCGCCAGCGAGCTGCTCGGGCGTCGCATCGGCGCCGACGACCTCGACGTCGTGGCCGGCCGCGGCGAGCATGCCCTGCACCTTCGAGCCGAAGAGCAGGTCCGGCAGGAGCGCCACGACGCGCGCCATCGCTACTGCGCTCGGATGCGGCGAAACTCGTCGCGCACGGACTGGGGCCGGCCCCACATCTGGCGGACCTCCACGCGGCCCGAGCGCAGCTCGCGCAGCGCGAGCTCGCCCTCGATGCCCGCGTCGTCGAGCAGCTTCAGCGCGCCGTGCACCGTCGGCGCCGCGGCGGCGTGGCCGAAGCGATGCGCGACGAGCAGGCGCCAGTGCCAGTCGTGGCGCGAGTAGGGCTGCGCGTTGCACGTCACGAGGTACGTCGCCGCGTCGATGTAGCGGGTCTCGTCGGCGATCCGCAGATCGAGCTCCATGTCCGTCCAGTCGTCGGGCAGCGAGTCGACGATCTGCTGAAAGGTGTCTGCGAGCGCCATCGCCCGCCCAATCTAGATCATCGATTGCGATCCGGCCTGCTCGCGGGGGGCCGGCGCCGCGAACCGCGCGATCCTGCGGGCAGTCGCGACTCGCAGGCACTCGTCGATGGCCGGCCTCCGGCGGGGGCTATGCTCGACCGCATGGCGACGCTCACCGAGAACCTCGCCGGCGAGCACCGCGAGCTCCGCGAGGGCTGCGGCCTGCTCGACCGCTCGGAGCGCGGCAAGCTCGCGCTGACGGGCGGCGAGCGCAAGTCCTTCCTCGCCGGCCAGGTGACCAACGACATCGAGGGCCTCGAGGCCGGCCGCGGCTGCTACGCGGCGTTTCTGACGCACAAGGGCAAGATGCTCGGCGACCTGCGCGTGCTCGCCGCCGAGGACGACGGGGCCGATCCCGAGCTGCTGCTCGACACCGAGCGCGCGACGCTGCAGGCGCTCTTCGACATGGTCCGCCGCTTCAAGATCGGCTACGACGTCGAGCTGCACAAGCGCACGGTGCAGCGCGGGCTGCTCTCGCTCGTCGGGCCGCGCGCGCGGGCCGTCGCCGGCGCCGAGGACCTGCCCGGCGACGAGCACGCCCACCGCGCCGGCGAGATCGCCGGCCACCCCGTGCGCCTCGTCGTCACCGACGTCGGCGTCGACGTGCTCTGCGAGGCCGACGACACGGACGCCGTGCGCGCCGCGCTCATCGCCGCGGGCGCGACGCCGGTCTCCGAGGACGCCGCCGAGATCCTGCGCGTCGAGCGCGGCCGGCCGCGCTACGGGCACGATGTCGACGACTCGACGATCCCTCAGGAGGCCGGCCTCAACGAGCGCGCGGTGAGCTTCACGAAGGGCTGCTACGTCGGTCAGGAGACCGTCGCGCGGCTGTTCTATCGCGGCAAGCCCAACCGCCACCTGCGCGGCCTCAAGCTTTCCGGTCCCGCCGCCCCGGGAGCTGAGCTGCGTCTCGGCGAGCGCGTCGTCGGCCGGCTCGCGAGCTCGGTCGTCTCCCCCCTCCACGGCCCGATCGCGCTGGCGCTCGTGCGCCGCGAGGCGGCGCCCGGCGACACCCTCGAGGTCGAGGGCGGCGCGAGCGCCGAGGTCGTCGAGCTGCCCTTCGGCTGAGGCCCGGCCGCCCGGGCGATCCCCGGGCGGCCTGGCTGAGCCCGAGCTCCGCTCAGCGCGGGCCCAGCACCTGGATCGAGCGCATCTCGCCGCGGATCCGGCGAGCGGCGTAGCCCGTGAACAGCGTGTAGGACTGCACGGTGCCGGTGCGGGCCGCGATGTCGGCCTGCTCGCTCGCCGTGAGCGCCCGGTTGATGCTCCAGCGGCCGTTGCGGATGCGGCCGGTGGCCTTGACGAGCTTGACGTCGCAGCCACGCTGGTACTCGAGCTGCAACCGCACGACGCCCCGCGCGCGCCGGCTGATCGTGCCCGCCGCCCGCAGGCGCCCGCCGACGATCCGCGGGCGCGACTGGCGCAGGTTGGCCCGGTTCGGCGCCGCCCGCAGCCGCACGGACTGCGCGCGGGTGTCCGCGTCGCCCGGGTAGTCGACGGTGAGGATCCCCTGGCGCAGGCGCGCCTGGGCGCGCGTGAGCAGCAGCCGGGCGCTGATCCGTCCGCGCCGGATCGCCACGTTGTACGTCGTCCTGCGGCCCGCGGCGTGATACGTCACGCGCGCCGTGCCCGACGCGCGCGCCGTGATCGTCGCGAACATGTCCATCAGGAAGCCGCGCGTCGAGGCGCGCAGCAGCGAGAGCTTCGCGGTGCTCTTGGCGATGCAGGGGTTGCCCGAGGCGGCGCTGCCGACGGCCTGCGCGAGGCCCGCCTCGTCCTTGGCCGAGACGAACGTCCCGCCGGTGACGCGAGCGATGCACTGCAGCTCGGTCTCCGCGACGCCCGAGGTCTGGAAGCCGACCGTGTGCATCGTGAAGTCGACGCCGGATGTGCGCGCGAGCTCCGCGGCGACGGGGCACGGATCGCCGCACGTCGACTGCCCGTCGGAGACGAGCACGATCGTGCGCGCGCCGGTCGGCGGCAGCGCGGCGACCGCGGCGCGCAGCGCCTCCGGCGTGGGGGTCGTGCCGCGCGCGGTCAGCGACTGCACGGCCGCGGCGAACGCCCCGGCGTCGTACGGACCGAGCGCGACGCGCTCCTCGCCGCCTTCCGTGCATGATCCACCGAACGAGCGAAGCCCGACGAGCGACCCGGCGGGAACGGCGGCGCTGCCGTTGATGAGCGCCCGCTTGGCGTCCGCCAGGCGCTGGCCGGCCATCGACCCGGACGTGTCGACGACGAACATGACCGCCCGGGCGTGTGCGGGCGGTCCCCACGCCGCGAGCGCGAGCAGCAGCACCGCCGCGAGCGCGAGGATCGGCCCGATCGACCGCCGCCGGGCGTGGGCGCCGGCCGGCGCGAGGGTCTCGTTCATGTCGTGTCCGCTCCTTGCGATCGCGTGGCTGCGCGGGCCGCGCCCGCCCTGGTGCAACGGACGCCTACCACGCCGCCGCGCCCCGGCGCCACCGGGCGCCGACGTTTTGCCGCCGCCGCCGTCAGACGGCTGACAGCCCGGCGCGTTCGCCGCGCGAGACCGGCGCGGCCGGCGCGCCCGGCGCGGTCGCGGCGGCGAGGAAGCCGTCCAGCCGCGCGCGCTCGACGCCGCCGCGCAGGTCGAGCACGGCGGGCTCGTGGCGGGCCAGCCACGTGTGGACGATCCGCGCCTCGGCGGCCGCGTCGCCCGCCAGGCACGGGGCGCCCCGGCCGGCGCGCGCGAGCGCCGCGGCGGTGCGCTCGTGCAGCTGCGCGCCGGCTTCGAACGAGCCCCAGTCGGCGACGGCGCCGCCCACGAGCCAGAACGCGTCGAAGCGCTCCGCGCCGCGCGGGTGCGCGGCGAGCACGAGCCGCGGCCACGCGTGGGTCGCCCGCAGCGCGCCCGCGAGCGCGCCGACGAGCGCCGCGATGCGCTCGCGCCGGCGGCGCAGCCAGGCCGCGCGCTCGAAGCGCTGCTCGGAGGCGGCGGCGCGCATCTGCGCGTCGATGTGGGCCAGCAGGGCGGCGCCGCCGTCGCCGTCGCCGCTGAAGAGCGCCAGCGCCTCGTCGAGCTTGCGGCGGTAGGCGTTGGGGTCGAGGTCGTTGAGGCACGGCGACATGCAGCGGCCCATCTGCCCGTAGGCCGACGGCCACGGGCGCAGGCGCAGGGTGCGGCCGCAGTGGCGCAGGCCGAAGAGCGAGTCGAGCTGCTCCTTGAGCTCGACCGCCGCCGCGCGGCTGCGCAGCGGGCCGATCGTCACCGCGTGGCCGGTCGCCGGCTCGCGCGCGACCTCGAGCACGGGGTAGGCGATGTCCAGCCGGCAGCGCAGGTAGACGAACGCGTCCCGGTGCTTGTGCACGACGTTGCCCGGCGGGCGCAGCTCGCGGATCATCCGGTGCTCGAGCACGAGCGCCCCGAGCTCCGAGCTCGTCGTGCGGTGGTCGACGAGCGCGGCCTGCGCCGTCCAGCCCTCCGCCGGCGCGGAGGCCGCGAAGTGCGACCGCGCGCGGGTGCGCAGCGCGACGGACTTGCCGACGTACAGGACCTGGCCGGCGGCGTTGCGAAAGACGTAGACGCCCGGCTCGTCCGGCAGGGCCGCGAAGTCCAGCGTGGCGGGCAGGCCGCGCTTCATCGCCCCGCCGGCGACGGTGCGCCCGGCGCGCGGGGCGCGGGGACGGCGCGGCGCGGCGCGCAGCGCCGCGAGCGCGTCTCCGACGGTGGGCGCGTGGGCGCTGAGGCGGGCGAAGAGCGCGCAGAACACGCGCGCGCACGTCTCCGCGTCGGCGAGCGCGCGATGCGTGGTGTGGACCTCGATGCCGAGCGCGTCGGCGAGCGCCGCCAGCCGGCGCTGGCGGGCCAGCGGCGCGAAGCGGCGCGCCAGGGCGACGGTGCACAGCACCGGCGGGTCGGGCCAGCTCAGCCCCGCCCGGTCGAACGCCTGGCGCAGGACGCGGCGGTCGAACGCCGCGTTGTGGGCGACGAGCACGCGGGCGGGCGGCGCGCCGATGAGCTCGGCGAGGTCCGGCAGCACCGCTTCCGCGGCCGGCGCCTCGTCGACCATCGCCTGGGTGATCTGCGTGAAGCGCTGGATCGAGCGCGAGAGCGGGGCGGCGCCGCTCACGAGCGTCTCCCAGCGGTCGTGCAGCTCGCCCCCGCCGACGAGCACCGCCCCGACCTCGGTGAGCTCGCAGGCCTCGCCGGCGCGCCCGTTGGTCTCCGTGTCGACGACGAGGAACTCCGCGGTCGCGAGCGGCTGGGCGAGCAGGTCCATCCCGCGAACGCTGCCGTCCCGGCAGGACGGCATGCATGCTCGGTTGCAACCGGGCACGCGCTACGACCGTCCGCGGGAGTAGCCTGGCGACCATGCACGCACACGCCGACGCGACAACGACATGACCACGTTCGCGACGCAGGACACCGAGCGTCTGCTGACCGAGCTGGAGGCGCGCACCCGGAGCGCGTGGGCGACGTACCGCGACGAGCTCGAGACGCTCGACGGGCGCGCCTACGAGGACGCCGAGGAGGCCGCCTGGGCGCAGCTGCAGGCGGCCCTGCTCGAGCTCGAGACCGCTCGTGCCGAGCTCGCCATCTCCGGCGCCGACTGATTCCGCGAGCGGCCGGTCGATGCCCCGACCGTCCGCTGGAGTAGGTTTCTCGCGTCTGTGAGAACGCTGGACGCGATGAGCAGAGTGCCACGGGCCGCGGCCGGAGTCGCGGTCGTCGCCGTCACGTTCGCCGGCGCGGGCTGTGGCGACGACGAGTTCGCCAATCGCCCGCGCGAGCCCGCGCCGATGACGCTCAGCGCCGCGATCACACCGAAGGACGTCACGGTCTCGCCGGCCGAGCTCGGCGCGGGAACGGTCGTGCTCATCGCCAGCAACCTGACCGCGAGGTCCCAGCGCCTCACACTGACGAGCCGCCGCCTCGAGAGCGACCGGCCGCCGCTGCAGCAGCGCACCGGTCCGATCAACCCGGGGGACACGGCGTCGCTGACGGCCGACCTCGTGCCCGGCACGTACCGCGTCAGCGCCGGCTCGTCGTCGATCGGCGGGGCGACGATCCGCGTCGGACCCGAGCGGCCGAGCGCGGGGCTCGACGAGCCGTAGCGCGCGGCCGGCGCGATCGGCACACTGCACGGCATGCGCGGTTCACGCATCGTGCTCACCATGCTGGCGGCGCTCGCGCTGGCCGGCGGGGGCGCGATCGGGGGCGCGCTGCTCGCCGGCGCCGCCGAGACGAAGTCCCAGGCGTTCTTCAAGCGGATGCTGCTCGCCGACCCCAAGACGACCTCCGGGGTCAAGAAGCTCCTGCGCGACGGGGGCGGGATCGTGGCGCCGGACATCGCCTTCTCCGACCTGACCGGCGACGGCCGCTCGGACGCCGTCGTGCTCGTCGACACCGGCGGCGTCGGGGGCGCGGTCGCGCTGTACCTGTTCAGCACCCACGGCCGCGCGCAGGACAGCGACCTGCGCGCCGTCTACCGCTCGCAGCGCCTGTACCGCGCGACGGCCGAGGTGGAGGGCGCGACGCTCGACCTGCGCACCCCGCGCTACGCGGAGGGCGACGACGTCTGCTGCCCGGCGCGCATCGTCCGGCGCGTGTACGCGTGGAGCGACCGCGCGCGGACGCTGCGACGGCGCAGCTCCGAGGAGCTGCCCGGCCCGACCGGCTGAGCGCGGGCGCCCGGTCCGAGCAAGCACATGCGCGTCTGCAATACTTGCGTGCGTGCAAGCATCAACCTCGGCCGCCTCAGCCGCCTCGGTCGCCCCGGCCGCTCCAGCCGCCGACAGCCCCCGCGACGTGGCGTCCGCGGCCGACGTCGCCGCCCAGCTCGTCACCCTCTGGCGCGCCGTCATCAACACGAGCGGCGTCGGCGCGTACACGATCTTCGAGGAGCTCGACCTGACGCTCACCCAGGTCAAGGCGCTCTGCGCCCTCTCGGCCGCCGAGCTCAGCGTCAAGGAGCTGGCCGAGCGGCTCGGGCTGTCGCTGCCCGGCGCCAGCCGGGCCGTCGACGCGCTCGTCGACCGCGGCCTGCTCGACCGCCGCGAGGATCCCGACGACCGCCGCCAGAAGCGGCTGACCGCGACGGACGCCGGGCGCGAGGCGCTCGTGCTGCTCGACGAGGCCCGGCTCGCCGGCGTGTCGCAGTTCACCGCCAGGCTCCCGGCGGTCGAGCGCGAGCGTCTGTCCGCCGCGCTGCTGCCGATCCTCGACCAGCTCGGCGAGGAGGGTCGTCCATGACCGACCGCATGCGCCTCAACGAGGGCAACCGCCGCTGGTGGACGCTCGCGGCCATGTGCTTTGCGCTGTTCATGGTCATGCTCGACAACACGGTCGTCAACGTCGCGCTGCCCTCGATCCAGCGCGACCTGAAGACCTCGATCGCGGGCCTGGAGTGGACCGTCAACGCGTACACGCTCGTCTTCGGCGTGCTGCTCGTGACCGGCGGACGGCTCGGCGACATCTTCGGCCGGCGCCGGATCTTCCTCGTCGGCGTCGTCCTGTTCGCCGCCGCGAGCATGTTCATCGGCTTCTCGCAGTCCTCCGCGTGGCTCATCACCGGCCGCGCGCTGCAGGGCATCGGGGCGGCGCTCATGATGCCCGCGACGCTGTCGATCATCACGAACGCCTTCCCACCGCACGAGCGCGGCCGGGCGATCGGCACGTGGGCCGGCGTCTCGGCGCTGGCGCTCGCGATCGGCCCCGTCCTCGGCGGCGTGCTCGTCGAGCACGTCTCGTGGCAGTCGATCTTCTTCATCAACCTGCCGGTCGCCGCGGGCGCGATCGCGGTGACGCTGTTCGCCACCCATGAGTCGCGCGACGAGAGCGTGCTGCCGAAGGTCGACGTCCCCGGCATCGCCGCGATCACCGTCGGGCTGACGGCGCTGACGCTGGCGCTCATCGAGACGCACGCGTGGGGCTGGACCTCGGCGCGGATCCTCGGGCTGTTCGCGCTGGCCGCCGCCGGGCTGACGACCTTCGCGCTCGTCGAGCGCCGCGCGCCGGTGCCGATGGTCGACTTCGGCTTCTTCCGCTCGCGGACGTTCCTCGGCGCGAACATCGTCGCCTTCATCGTCTCCTTCGCGATGCTCGCGATGTTCTTCTTCCTCACGCTCTACATGCAGAACGTGCTGGACTACTCGCCGCTGCAGGCCGGCCTGCGCTTCCTGCCGACGACGCTCATGATCATCTTCATCGCGCCGGTCGCCGGCCGCCTGACCGACCGCATCGGGCCGCGGCCGCTCATGACCGCCGGGCTGGGCCTCGTCGCCGCGGCGCTGCTGTGGCAGTCCTTCCTGAGCCAGTCGACGGGCTACGGCTTCCTGCTGCCGGCGTTCGTCGCCATGGGGATCGGGATCGCGCTCGTCATGTCGCCGATGAGCACCGCGGCGATGAACGCCGTCGAGGAGACGAAGGCGGGCGTTGCCTCCGGGATCCTCTCGATGAGCCGGATGGTCGGCGGCACGCTCGGCATCGCCGTGCTCGGGACATTCATCGGCTCGGCCGGCACGCGTGCGGAGTTCGTCTCCTCGCTCGGGGACGGCCTGCTCATCGGCGCGGTCGTCGCCGCCGTCGGCGCCGTCGTGGCGTGGAGGCTCGTCTCGCCCGAGCTCGCCGGCGGCGCGCCCCGCCAGTCCCCGCCGGCCGGCGAGGCCGTGGCCCCGCCCGCCGAGCCCGCGCCCGAGCGCGAGCCCGCCGTCGCGTAGTCCGGTCCCCGGCCCGCTGCGCCGCCCGCGGCGCCCAGGTCCGAGCGCGCCGTCGCGTCGTCCGGTCCACGGCCCGCTGTCGCGCGGCGCGCCCAGGCGCCGGCGCCGGCGCCGGCGCGGCTACCGCCGCGAGGCCAGCCCCCTGCGGCGCACGATCGGCGCCAGGACCTTCGCGGCGATCGCCTGCCCCTCGACGCTGAGATGCACGCCGTCGACGTCGCGGACGCGGACGTCGCGGCCCCGGTAGCGCATCGTCTCGCGATAGCCGCTCGGCGTGAACAGCGCGTCGAGGCGCACGACCGTCACCCCGGCGAGGCCGGTGCCGGCACGCACGATCGCCCGGTTGACCGCCCTGGCGGCCGCCGTGCGGTACGCCGCCCGCGGCAGCGGCAGCGTCAGCCAGAAGACCCGGCCGCGCCCGCCCCGCAGGTAGGTGACCATCATCGCCCGCACGCGCCGGGCGTACTCGTCGGACCAGGCCTCGGAGCAGCACTCGACCTCGCCGGCCGGCGTCGTCATCGGAAAGCCGTCGCTGCCGCCGATCGAGATCACGGTGCCCACCGGCCGCAGGCCCGACGCCTGCTCGGCGGCGGTGCGCGGCCACGGCGCCGGGGGCTTGCTGATGCCCGTGCCCGGGCGCGCGTCGCCGTGCACGGAGGCCTCGCCGGCGAGCTCGTCGGCGAGGAACGTGTCGATGCCGACGACCGTCGAGTCGCCCGTGGCCAGCAGCACCGGCAGCGGCTTCTCGGCGGCCGCGGTCGCTCCCACGCGGACCGTCCGGCGCACCCGCCTGCCGCGGACGCGCAGCTCCAGGCGCCACGTCCCGGACGTCCGCGCCCGGTAGCTGCGGCGCGCGATCGTGACCGCCGGCGCGAAGCGCAGCCGCGCGCAGGAGCGGCGCGCGCGGGGCGGCGTGACGCAGAGCGTCGGCGTGATCGCCCCGTTGCCCCAGCGGTCGACGACCCGCGCCACGAGCCGGCGGCCGCGCACGACGCGCCGCGGCGCGCTGATCCGGAAGCGGCTCGCGCACGACGAGGTGCGGATCCGCGCGGCGCCCGAGGCCCTCGACCCGTCGGGCAGCCGTGCCATCGCGATGAAGCGCCGCGTCAGCCGCGAGCAGCTCCACGTCGCGGCCTCGGGGAGAACCGTCTCCGCGCCCGGCGCGGCCCGCGCGCTGCCCAGCCGCTTCAGGCGGTCGCCGACGCGCTCGTAGAACGTGACGCGCGCGCCGCCGGCGCCCCCGAAGATCATGTTGATGAGCCCGAGCTTCGTGGCGTCGGCCGCGAAGAAGTTCGTCACCGGCGCGACGATGCGCTCGTCGGCGGGCAGGAGCCGCATGCGCAGCGCCCCGAACGTCACCCGCGCGTCCGCCCCGCGCCCGCTGACGCGCATGCGGCGCTGCACGTGGATGCGCCCGCGCGACGGGCTGAACGCGCGTCGCGAGGTGATCCACAGGTCCCAGGTCCCGGGGCGCACGCGCTTCGCAGGGAGCGTCGGCAGCGCGAAGCGCAGCCGCCCGCAGGGGTCGGCCGCGGAGCCCAGCCGGACGCGTTCGACGGTCCTGCCCCCGCGGCGGTAGTGCGCCCACATGCGGATCCCCTCGGGCAGCCCGGTCAGGCGCCAGCGCACGCGCGCGCCGGCGCGGCCGTGCGCGCCGGCGGGATGCACCGCGACGCCGCGGCGGGCGGCGGTCAGCGTCGTGGTGGCAAGCAGCGCCGGCGCGCCCAGCGACGGGTCGGGGCGGGTGCGCGCCCGCACCGAGCGGACGACCGGGCTCGTGCTCGCCGCCGGTGGCGCGTCGAGCAGCAGCCTCAGGCGGCCGGAGGCGTCGGCGGTCGCCTCGCGGGCGGAGGCCGGCTCGCCGGCCCGCGGGTCGGCGCTGCCCATGACCTCGAGGCTCACCGGCTGCCCCGGCTCGAAGTTCTCGCCGACGAGCATGAACTGGGTGCCGGCGTAGGCGCACGTCGTGATCGCGGAGATCACGGGCCGGCCCGCGGCGGAGGCCGGCGCGGCCGCGGCGACTGCGGCGACGACGGCCAGGGCGGCGGCGGCGAGGGCGGCCGCGAGAGCCGCCGGCCAGCGGCGCGCGGTCCGTCGCGGACGCTCGAAACCGTCCGCGCAAATGGCTGGACCGTGCACGATTCCAGGCTACCCCGGGCGGCCGCGGAAGGCCGCCGGTACCAGCCGAGCGGCCCGGTCCCCGCGCTCCCGCCGGACTTCCGGGCCGCGCAAGCGCGCCGCCGCGTAGGATTCCGGCCGACTCAGAGCAAGCGAACGAGGAGCGCCAGCGACCGATGGCCGTGGATCTCAGCCAAGTCTCACACGTGGAAACCGAGCCGGGCGAGCTGCCCGCGACGATGACTGCATGGGTCATCCGTCGGGAGCGCGAGGGCGAGCCGAAGGACGCCTTTCAGATCGAGGAGATCGAGACGCCCGAACCGCAGGCCTTCGAGGTCGTGGTGCGCGTCATGGCCGCCGGCGTGAACTTCAACAACGTCTGGGCGTCGCTCGGCAAGCCGGTCTCGGTCTTCGATTCACACCCCAACGAGGACCACCACATCGGCGGCTCGGACGCGTCGGGCGTGATCTGGAGCGTCGGCCCCGGCGTGACGCGCTGGAAGGTCGGCGACGAGGTCGTCATCCACTGCAACCAGGCCTCCTACGAGGACGTCGAGGTCCACGGGCTGGACCCGCTCGCCGCGCCGAGCCAGCAGATCTGGGGCTACGAGACGACGTGGGGGTCGTTCGCGCAGTTCTGCAAGGTCCAGGCCCAGCAGCTGCTCGCCAAGCCCGAGCACCTCACCTGGGAGGAGGCGGCCTCCTACGGGCTGACCTACTTCACCGCCTACCGCATGCTCATGGACCAATGCGACCTGCAGGCCGGCCACAAGGTCCTCATCTGGGGCGCGGCCGGCGGCCTCGGCGTGTTCGCCACGCAGCTCTGCGCGCTCACCGGCGCGACCGCGGTCGGCGTCGTCTCCTCCGACGAGAAGGGTGAGCTCGTCAGGCAGCTCGGCGCCGCGGACTACATCAACCGCAACGAGTTCGCCGGCATGATGCGCAAGGGCGGCGAGTCGCCCGACGAGGAGAAGGCCCGCTTCAAGGTGATGCGCGACTTCTCCAAGCGCGTCAGGGGGATCCTCGGCGGGCCACCCGACATCGTCTTCGAGCACGTCGGGAAGGCGACGTTCCCGACGAGCGTGTACGTCGTCAAGCCGTTCGGCAAGGTCGTCATCTGCGGCGCGACGTCGGGCTACGACCTCGACTTCGACGTGCGCTACCTGTGGATGCGCCAGAAGCAGATCATCGGCTCGCACTTCGCCAACGCGTGGCAGGCGACGAAGGCCAACGACCTCATCCGCGAGTCGAAGATCCGGCCCGTCCTGTGGAAGACGATGCCGTTCGACGGCGTCGCCGAGGCCCACCAGCTCATGTACGAGAACAAGCACTCGGGCAAGATCGCGATCCTCGTCGGCGCGACCGAGACCGGCCAGGGCAAGACGGCCGAGGGCCCCGGGGCCATCACCGCCGAGGTGGGCAGCTGATGGCCGCCGGCGTCGTCCACCTGCCGTTCTACGCGACGGGCTTCCGCGGCGACGACCTCGCGGCTGCGCTCACGGAGATCGCCGCGATCTCCACCCGCTACGGCGCGACGCGCTACGAGGTGTTCCGCTCGCGCGACGACCGCTACAAGTTCCTGCTGTCGATCGACTTCGACGACAAGGCCGGCTGGGACGCGTACTGGTTCGGCCCCGAGTTCACCGAGATGCGGGCCGCCTGCTCGAGCTGGTACCAGGTGCCGCTGCTGTACGTCTGGAACGACCTCGTGGTCCGCGGCGAGGTCCGCGAGGCTACGGCGGTGGGCGAAGCGACGGACTGACCGGCGCCGCGCGGGTCGCATAGCGCGACGGGCGCGCGGCGACGGCCGGGTTGCCGATCCGGCCCAGCCGCTCGACGAGCGCCAGCCACTGCGCCGGCCGCAGGCCGAGCGCGTGGACGCCGGGCCGGCCCGGCCGGCCCGGTCGCGGGCCGAACCCCACGTGGATGTGGTCGGCGTGGTCGCTCATCGCCAGCGTGCTGCGGATGCCCGGGTAGCTCATGAGGCTGATGATCTGCGCCGGCGCCATCGCGCCGCGCAGCGTCAGCAGCCGGCGGATCGCGGCGTCGGAGATCGTGCCGTCGCCCTGGTTGCCGTTGATCGGCGTGCCGTTGATGCGCACGATGTCGACGCCGTTGCCCGAGGCGTGGTGGGAGACGGCGCCGCTCGCGGTGCGGATCGAGTGGCCGCAGCGCAGTGAGGACACCGCGGGCCGCAGCCCGCTCGCGCTGAGCACGGCGAGCGTCGCGAGCACGCGCCGGTCGATCGCCCCCGCCTCGATGTCGCGCCGGCCGCAGTCGTAGATCTCGATGCCGGGGTCGGCGAGCACGCGCCGCGCGAGCGTCTCCTTGGTCATGAGCAGGATCTGGCCGATCGAGCCGCCGCGCAGCGCCGCGGGGCCGCGCGCGCGGTAGATCGCCGTTGACTCGAGCAGCCGCCAGCCCTCGACGAACGGCGCGGGGTCGACGCGGGGCACGTCGGCGCCCGGCGGGCGGATCTCGAAGAGGACGTGCGGCCGGCCGGCGACGGCCGTCGTGCCGATCCGCCCGAGGATCGTGCCGGCGATGACGCGGCGCCCGGGATACAGGCGCCGGAGCTCGAGCTCGTCGCGCGAGAGGCGCACGTCGCCGACGAAGTACGAGCGCAGGCGGGCGGACGCGGGCAGCGCGAACGTCGCGTCGAGGATCTGCCGGCGCCCGCCGGAGCGCAGCGAGCGCGGCCGGGCCGGGTTGGCGAAGAGCCGCTCCTTGCCGATCCGCGCCGCGGCGGCGTCCGCGGGCCGTCCGCGAGCGGGCGGCGCGGGCGCGTCGCGGCTGGAGCCCGCGGTCGCCGGCTCGGTCGGCGCCGGATCGGGCAGCGGCGGCTGCAGCGCCTCGGCGACGGGCGGGCGCGCCGGCGCGCGGTCGCGGGCAACGAGCACGCTGCGCGCGACCTTCGCGAGATGGGCGTAGGTGTACGTGTTGCCGTAGGCGTCGCGCAGCATGACGAAGCGGCCCAGCCGGGGGCTGCGGCCGACGCGGACGATCTCGCCGTCCTGCACGGCCACGACCGGCGTCCCGGCGGGCGCGAGGATGCGCAGCCCCCGGCGCGGGCGCGAGCCGGGAGCGCGGCGGGCGTGGCTCGCCGGGCCGGCGACGGGCGAGCGGCCCTGCGCGAGTCCCGTCAGGGAGCCGACGAGGTCCGACGGCAGGCCCGCGACGAGGCGGGCGCGCTCGAGCACGTCCTCGACGTACCAGTCGGCGTGGTTGTAGGCGAAGATCGCCCGGCGCAGGTCCGTCTGCCCGCCGGCCGCGCGGAGGTAGCGGGCGGCGGCGAAGATCGCGTCGACGGGGTTGTAGGGGTCCTTGCGGCCGTCCTCGTTGGCGTCGACGCCGTAGGCCTCCCAGCTGGCGGGCATGAACTGCATCCAGCCCAGCGCTCCGGCCGAGGAGACGTTGAGGTTGCGCCCGTAGTCGGTCTCGATCTCGTTGATCGCCGCGAGCACCTCCCACGGGATGCCGTACTGGATGCCCGCCGCCTGGTAGATCGGCAGCAGGAACGGCGGGATCCGGAAGCTGGCGATGAAGAAGCTCGGGATCTCCGCCGGGCGGGTCGTGGGGGCCAGCGGATCGCCGTCGCCGGCGCCCGGTTCGGCGTCGGGCCGTTCGGCGGGCTCGGCCGGCGCGGAGCGCGCGCGCCTGCCGCCGTCCTCCGCGACGGCCACCGCGAACGGGGGCAGCCTGGGCGCGCGCCGCTGCGACGGCTCCGGCGGCAGGTCGAGCTTGGAGACCGGGCTGTTGAGGAAGTCCAGCGGACCGTTGACCGGCGGCGTCCACGGCCTCTCGGGCTGCTTCGGAGGCCCCGCGGCCGGGTCGTCCGCGGCCGGGGGCGCGGGCTTGGGCGTCGGCTGCGGCGCGGGGGCGGGCTGCGGCGCCGGGGCGGGCTGCGGCGCGGGAGCGGGCGCCGGCGCCGGCCCGTGCGCAGGGGACGACGCGGGACCGGCCGGCGTCGTCGTCGTCGAGGACGCCGGGGCCTGAGCGGCCGCGGGCAGCGCGACGGGGCCGGCGATGGCGCCGGCGCCCAGGGCGGCGATCGCAACGAGCCGCCGGGACGCGCTGTCGCTGCTCATGGCGTCGTCTGGGCCTCCATGGGGGGTCAACGCATCGCGGTACGGGCCGGGGACCACCCCCGGCCGGGCGCGCACGCTACCGGACTGCACGGCGGAGGCGAGATCCGGGTGCCCGCCCCCTCCCCCGCCGGCCGCCCGCCCCCGCGCCCGCGCCGAGCGCCCGCGCCGAGCGCGCGGCGGCGGGGTCATCGGCTGCGGAGCGGAGCGCGGCGGGCTCACTAGGCTGTGCCCGATGCATCCCGCCCAGCATCGCGGCCTGCGCGAGCTGTACGCCATGACGCGCCGTCTGCGCGACCACTGGCGAACCCTCGCCGGGCGGCTGGAGGCGAGCAGCCCCGCCCATGCCGAGCGGCTGCGCGAAGGCTCGGACCTCGCGCGCACGCTGCTGGCCGAGCTCAGCGACGTCTCCGCGCGGCGCGGCGTCTTCGGCAGGCCGCTCGCCCAGGGCCTCGGCGCCCGCTTCGCGACGCTCCACAACGGCCTCGTCGACCCGTCGCTCGAGGTCAACCAGTCGCTGCGCCTCGCCGTCCTCGACGTCGTGCACGTCACCACCCTCCTGGAGTTCCTCTCCGGTGTCGCCGCGGGCGACGACGACGCCGAGCTGCAGGCGTTCCTGGACGGCTGGGCGAGCCGGATGCGCGCCGAGGAGGACGGGCTGCGCGCGGCGGTCGTCGAGCTCGCAGGAGAGCCCGACGCGGCCGTCCTCGCGGCCACGCCCGGCGTCGCCGGGAAGGTCGGCCACGGCGCCGCGACCGCGCTGGGCACGTTCGGCGAGTGGTTCGACCGGCGCTCGGCCCGCGGTCGCGCCTAGTTCGCCGGACGGGAGCTAGCGGCACAGCGCGTAGATCGTCCCCGTCGCGGTCTCGCCGGGCGCCGTCAGGCGCGTGTCGACGGTCGCCATGACGAGCACGGAGCGCTTGCGCGACACGACGCGATCGAGCACGCTCGCGCCGAGCTCGCCGTCGACCGCCGCGGTGCGCCAGGTCCTGCGTGCGGGGCAGGCCATCCGCAGGGCCGCGTAGGCGACCTCGCCGCCCCGCGTGATCCGGACGTCGCGCGCGACGGCGACGTAGCCCCGCGGCAGCGGCCGGCCGGCGCGCGCCCGCGGGACCCCGGGGAAGTCGACGGGGCTGCGCGCGGGCGCGGCGATGAGGACGCGCGGCGAGACCGCCATGGTCGTGTCCTGGCCGCCGGGCTCGACGGCGGCGGCAACGGCGGCCGCCGCGAGCAGCGAGACGGCCGCCGCCGCGAGCGGGGCGAGGGCGGTACGGCGCACGGCCCGTGACGACATGACGACTCCTTTCGGCAGACGGATGCATCCCTCCCCCATCCTGAGCCGCTCGCGCCCGGGCGTCAGGGCACCCCGGGTGTAGCCGGGCCACACCGCGCCGCCGCTCGCGCCCGGGCGTCAGGGCTCCCCGGGGTGGAGCCGGGCCACACCGCGCGGCCGCGGCGCTACGCGGCGTCGCCCTGCTCGCCGTCGATGGTCTCGCGCAGCGTGCGCAGCGCCTGGCGGATGATCCGCGAGACCTGCATCTGCGAGACGCCGACGAGGCGCGAGATCTCCGTCTGCGTGAGGTCCTCGGCGAAGCGCAGGCGCAGCACCTCGCGGTCGCGCTCGGAGAGCACGTCGAACGCGTCGTCGAGCAGCACGCGCATCTCCGCGCGGCCGATGTCCGGGTCGCGGGCGCCGATCGAGTCGGCGAGCGTCATGTCCTCGCCGGTCGGCTCGTCGAGCGAGCGCGTGCGGCGCGCCTCCTGGCTCTGGATCGTGATCAGCACCTCCTCGAAGGGCTGGTCGACGGCGTCGGCGAGCTCCTGCACCGTCGGCGAGCGGCCGAGCTGGATGGTCAGCGAGTCGCGCGCCTTGGCCAGCTCGATCTGCAGCTCCTGCATGCCGCGCGGCACGCGCATCGCCCAGGTCTTGTCGCGGAAGTGGCGCTTGATCTCGCCGAGCACGGTCGGCGTCGCGTAGGAGGAGAAGCGCACCTCGCGCGAGAGGTCGAAGCCCTCGATCGCCTTCATGATCCCGACGCAGGCCACCTGCACGAGGTCGTCGATCGGCTCGCCGCGGCCGCTGTAGCGCCCGGCGAGGGCGCGCGCGAGCGGCACCATCTCCTCGGCCAGCGCGTCGCGCGCGCGTGTGTCGCCGCGCTCGTGATAGGCGCGCAGCAGCAACCGCTCGCGAGCCGCCCGCTCGGCGCTCGTGGGAGTCCCCTCGCTCACCCTACGTTCCACCCTCGCACAACGCGCGCACCACAGGACGTGCCGAACCCGGGCGGGCGGACGTCAGCCCTGCTCGAGCGGGGCCATCGTCAGGCCGGCCGCACCGAGCTGATCCCAGTACAACTCGGCCGCCTCGCGGTGGCCGGTCCAGACGATGGCAAGGCCGCTGTGATGAATCGTGTCGGCGATCCGATAGCCGCGATCGACGCTGATTCCGGGGATGTGGCGGGCAAGCGTGTGCGCGACGTGGTCGAAGGTGTTGTGGGTGTCGTTGCGAACGATGACCCGCCAGTGTCCGCCCAGCCCACTCCCGGGTCCGCCCGTCCGTGGCTTCTCGATCGTTTGGCTCATTGCAACCCAGGATACGAACGCTCAGCCCGTCGCGCCACTTCGATCCGAGCGGCTCGCCCAGCGCTCGATGCCCAGCCACTGGTCGCGAGGCGGCATCGCCTGGGCGAACGAGGCGCGGTCGGTGGGGTCGAGCTTCGCGGCGAACTCGGCGTTCAGGGCCGCCGCGTAGCCGTCGCGGTCGGTTCGCCGGGCGAGCTCGGTCCAGCGCGTGAGCGCCTCGCGCAGGCGGTCGAGGTGCTCGGCGACGTCCATGTACTCGCCGAAGTGCGTGACCGCCAGCGCCTGCGGCTCCCACGCCTCGATCGTGTCCAGCGACGAGCGCCAGGCCTCGAGGTCGAACTCCGGCGGCGGCGTCGGCGCGAGCAGCAGCGCGCCCGGCGGCAGGCGCACGCCCGCGGTGTCGCCGGCGAAGACCCAGCCGCTGCCGCGGTGTCGGTAGGAGACGTGATGCGAGGCGTGGCCCGGCGTGTAGGCGACGTCCCAACCGTCCTGCGACTCGCCGCCGCGCACCACCCGCAGGTTCGCCTCCGGGATCGGGACGACCTCGCCCCAGAGGCGGCCGAAGTCGTCGCCGTACAGGCGCTTGGCGGACGCGACGAGGCGGGTCGGATCGGCCATGTGGCGCGCGCCCCGCTCGTGGACCCAGACCTCGAGGTCGGGCCACTCGCGCACGAGCGCCCCGGCCGCGCCCGCGTGGTCGAAGTGGATGTGGGTCAGCAGCACGGCGCGCGGCTGCTCGTCGCCGAGCGCGTCGAGCAGCGCGTCGACGGTCGACTCGGGCCCGGGGTCGACGATGACGTCGTCGACCTGCCACGCGCAGATGACGTGCTCGTGGCCCAGGTGGCGGACGTCGATCGCGCGCATCGCCCTACCACGCTAGCGAGCGGGCGATCTGCGAGATCGCCGCCAGCAGTGGCGAAAAGCGTCCCCATGTGGGACGCAATCCGCCACCGCCTCGTTGAGGTGGCCTCGCCGGTGTTCGGCGCGCTGCGCCACGCCGCGCACACGACTCAGCCCGGCCGGCCGCCGCGCCGCGCTCGCACCTCCAGGGCTCCGGCGACGAGGTTGTCGGCGATCGCCGCGGCGATCGGCAGGCCGGCGGCCTCCTGCGCCCAGCGCCACGTGCCGGCCGCGTTGAGCTCGAGGAAGACGGTCTCGCCCGCGGGCGTGACGATCAGGTCGATGCCGGCGAACTGCAGGTTGAGCCGCCGCATGAGCGCCAGGCACCCCCGCGCGGCCGCGCCGTCGAGCTCGTACGGCACGAGGCCGAGCTCCTCGGGGCTCGCGCGCCGCCAGTCGACCCTCCCCTTGCGCGTGCGCTGCGAGTCGATGCGGCAGGTCAGCAGCTCGTCGCCGACGACGGTCGCGCGCAGCTCGAAGGCCTTCTCGACGTAGCGCTGGTACAGCGCCGGACAGGCCGACAGCGCATCGTCGTCGGCGAGATCGGCCGCCTCGACGAGCGTCGTGTGGACGACGTGCTGCTCGTCGGCACGCGGCGCGACGACCTGGCCGCCGACGAGCTTGACGATCATGCGCCCGCCCCAAGCGTCGAAGCGCTCGCGAACCTCCGCCGGGTCCGCGGTGACGCACGTGTCGGGGACGCTGAGGCCGACCTCGGTCGCCAGCGCGAGCTGCAGCAGCTTGTGGCGCGCCCGCCGGTTGTCGTGCGGATGGTTGACCCAGTGGGCATCCAGCGACAGGAGGCTGCCCTCGATCGCCGCGCGCAGCTCGGACTCCGCAAGCTCGCGCGCGGGCCCCGGCGCCACGTCGGGCGCCGTCGGGATCTGCAGCTGGCGGTACAGCACGGCCCCGATCTCGGCGGCGGCCAGCTCGCCGCCGGCGGCGCGCACGACCGCGGACGCGCGCCCGCCGCCGGCGCGGAAGCCGACGAGCGCCCGATCGCGCGCGTAGCGCTCGGTGTCCAGCCGCACCACGCGCGCGCCGCGGGCCGCCAGCTCGGCCTCGACGAGGCCCACGTGGTCGTCGTGCGCGCGGGTGACGGCGAGAATCGCCGGCGCCTCGCCACGGTCGGCGTCCATCGAGACCGAGGCCCGGCCTAGGACCGGCCGCCCGCCGGCGTCACGAGTCGCGCCGCTGGGCGTCCTCGAGCGCCCGCACGCGCGCGTCGAGCAGCTTGACGGCTTCGAGCGCAACGGCGAGCAGGCCGTTGTAGTTGACCCGCCGCAGCCCGTCCTCGTCGCGCGTGACGAGATCGGGGAAGACCGCCTCGACGTCCTGCGCGATCACGCCGGAGGACATCGCTCCGGGCGTCAGTCCGCGGGCACGGACGGCGTCGTCGTCGCGCCAGCGCCACGACACCGCATGGATGCTCTTCAGGCGGCTGAACAGATCAGCCGCGTCGTCGTCAGCTCCGTCGGCGTCCATCGACGTCCGGCCGCAGCTCGTCGCTTCGGACGAGCCGCCGGATCGACGTCTTGAGCTCGCGGTCGGAGCCCTTCGGGTCGATCTCGTTCTCCGTTCCGACGTACTGGGCGGCGTCCTGCGCCGCGACGCGATGGCGCTTGTCGAACAGCAGCGGGATCTTCACGACGGCTCACTCCTTCGGTTCGGGCACGGCCGGAGGCCGACGCTACCAGAAGCAGGACCGGTCAACCGCGCGCGGCCGTCCGCGGATCGTCGCGCCCGACGAGTGCACGAATCGCCGCCTTCAGCTCGCGGTCGGACTCCTTTGCGTCGATCTCGCCGTCGGTCCCGACGTACTGGGCGGCGTCGGCCGGCGGCACCGGGCGGCGCCTGGAGAACAGCAGCGGCGTCCTCACGAGGCGGCTCCGTCGGCGTCTGGCGCGTCCTCGGGCGAGACGAGCGGGCGGATCGCCGCCTTCAGCTCGCGGTCGGAGATCTTCTGGTCGATCTCGCCGTCGGTGCCGACGTACTGGGCGGCGTCCGTCGGCGGCACCGGGCGGCGCTTGGAGAACAGCAGCGGCGTCTTCACGACCCGGCTCCGCGGGCGTCGTCGCGCGCGTCCTCGAGCGGGGCGAGCGGCCGGATCGCCGCCTTCAGCCTGCTGTCGGACGGCGTCTTCTGGTCGAACTCGTTGTCGGTTCCAACGACCTGGGCGGCGGCGACGACCGGGACGGGGCGGCGCCTGGAGAACAGCAGCGGCGTCTTCACGACATGGCTCCTTCAGCTCTGGGGACGGCCGATGGCCGACGCTACCAGAGCCGCGTCTCGCCGCGGGCGCACGACAAGTACGATCCAACGCCATGAGCGAGCAGTCCCATCGCCTGCCCGAGCGCGACCGGCCCTGGATGATGCGCACCTACGCGGGTCATTCGACGGCGAAGAAGTCCAACGAGCTGTACCGCTCGAACCTCGCCAAGGGCCAGACCGGCCTGTCGGTCGCCTTCGACCTGCCGACGCAGACGGGCTATGACTCCGACCACGAGCTCGCCCGCGGCGAGGTCGGCAAGGTCGGCGTGCCGATCGGCCATCGCGGCGCGATGGCCGAGCTCATGGACGGCATCCCGCTGGAGACGATGAACACGTCGATGACGATCAATGCGACGGCGGCGTGGCTGCTGGCGCTCTACGTCGTCGCGGCCGAGGAGCAGGGCGTCGAGCAGAAGGTGCTCCAGGGCACGACGCAGAACGACATCATCAAGGAGTTCCTCGCCCGCGGGACGTACGCCTTCCCGCCCGGGCCCTCGATGCGGCTCATCGCCGACATGGTCGCCTACACCGTGACCGAGGTCCCGAAGTGGAACCCGATCAACATCTGCTCCTACCACCTGCAGGAGGCCGGCGCGACCCCGGTGCAGGAGATCGCCTACGCGCTCTCCAACGCGATCGCGGTGCTCGACGCGGTGCGCGAGCGCGTCGACGAGGAGCTCATGGGCAAGGTCTTCTCGCGGATCTCGTTCTTCGTCAACGCCGGCGTCCGCTTCGTCGAGGAGCACGCCAAGCTGCGGGCGATGTCGCAGCTCTGGGAGCAGATCGGCCGCGACCGCTACGGCGTGCAGGACGACAAGCAGCTGCGCTTCCGCTACGGCGTGCAGGTCAACTCGCTCGGCCTGACGGAGTCCCAGCCCGAGAACAACGTCCAGCGCATCGTGCTCGAGGCGCTCGGCGTCACGCTCGGCCGCAACGCCCGCGCGCGGGCGATCCAGCTGCCGGCGTGGAACGAGGCGCTCGGCCTCCCCCGCCCGTGGGACCAGCAGTGGTCGCTGCGCATCCAGCAGGTGCTCGCCTACGAGACCGACCTGCTCGAGTACCCCGACATCTTCGAGGGATCGATCGTCATGGACGGCCTCGTCGCCGAGCTCGCGGAGGGCGCGCGCGCCGAGATGGCGATCGTGCAGGAGCACGGCGGCGCGGTCGAGGCGGTGCCGTACATGAAGTCCTCGCTCGTCGACTCGCACCGCGAGCGCATCCAGCGCATCGAGGCGGGCGAGCTCATCGTCGTCGGGCAGAACCGCTACCGCGAGACCGAACCCTCGCCGCTCGCCGAGGGCGAGGACGGCGGGATCATGACCGTCGATCCCGGCGTCGAGGCCGAGGCGCGGGCGGCGCTGGAGCAGTGGCGCGAGCAGCGCGACCAGGCGGCCGTCGACGCCGCGCTCGACGAGCTGCGCGCGGCGGCCGCGGACGACGGGGTGAACATCATGCCCGCGACGATCGCCGCGGCCCGCGCCGGCGTGACGACCGGCGAATGGGCCCAGGCGCTGCGCGACTCGTTCGGCGACTACCGCGCGCCGACGGGCGTCGGCGAGGCGTCCGCCGGCCCCGTCGCCGCCGGGCCGGAGCTCGAGGCGCTGCGCGACGAGGTCGCCCGCGTCGGCGACGCGCTCGGCCGGCGCATCAAGATCCTCGTCGGCAAGCCCGGCCTCGACGGTCACTCCAACGGGGCCGAGCAGATCGCCGTGCGCGCCCGCGACGTCGGGATGGAGGTCGTCTACGAGGGCATCCGCCTGACGCCCGCGCAGATCGTCACGTCCGCGCTGCAGGAGGGCGTCCACGTCATCGGCCTGTCGATCCTGTCGGGCTCGCACCGCGAGCTCATCCCGGGCATCGTCGAGAGCCTGCGCGAGGCGGGCGTCGAGGCGCCCGTCGTCGTCGGCGGGATCATCCCGGAGGCCGACGTCGCGCCGCTGCGCGATGCGGGCGTCGCGGCCGTCTACACGCCGAAGGACTTCGACCTCACGCAGATCATGCGCGACATCGTCGCGCTCGTCGCCGAGCGCAACGGCGTCGGCGCCGCGAGCGCCTGAGCGCGCGGCCCCGGCGTCCGGGCCGGCGGGCCCTGGTGCCGCAGGCCGGCGCGACCGGGAGTAGCCTCGGTGCATGGACGTCTGGGATCCGGCGAGCATCGATCCGCAGCCACGCCAGCCGGTCGTCCTGCACTCCGAGGACGGCGTCGCGAGGGTCGTCGCGATCAACCTCCCCGCCGGCGAGAGGCTCCAGGAGCACCAGGTTCACGAGCACGCGTGGCTGCACGTGCACCGCGGCGCCGTCGAGGCCACCCAGAACGGCACCACCGCCCGCGCCGAGCCGGGCTCGCTCATCCACTGGGACCCCGCCGAGCGCCATGCGATCCGGGCGGTGGACGATGCGCTGCTCGTGCTCGTGCTCGCCCCATGGCCGGGGCCGGGGCATCCGAGCCTGCGCAACGCGGGCTGAGATGACGAGCCGGCCGGCGGCGGTTTCCCGCTTGCTGCGGGCGCCGCGTCGTCAATGCAGCTTGACTTTGCACCAAATGGGAGGAAAGTAGGTAGCTCGCTTTGGGAGTGGCTCGGTCGGAACGGCCAGCGCTGCGACCAGGAAGGGGTTCCGTGAGCCCGACGTCGCAGGATCTGCCGCGCGCGCCAGTTGGATCACGCGCACCGCGTAGCTCGACGCGCTCCCGCCCCCCTCGTCACCCTCACGCGTCGCCTTCCACGGACAGGCACCGCCCGGCTCGCAGCCGGCCGGCCTGTCCCAACCATCCTCCGTCGCTGGGGCCGAACAGGCCCGCTTGTCTTCCTCCCGACGAGCGCGACGGGGACGCGCCTCGCGGACAGCCTGGGTTCACCTCCCCCTGAACAGCCCTGGTTGCCCGCGGGGCCATCTGCGCGCGGCCGCCGGCGCCCACGAGGCGCCGGCACCGCCCGCGCCGGACCCGGCGCGCGGCCGTGTACTAGCGTCCGCGCGATGCCCGCCACCGGCGACGACCTCGGCCGGCGCCTGCGCGACGGCGACCTCACCGCGGCCCCGGCCGTTCTCAACCTCGTCGAGAGCCGTGCGCCGGGCCACCGCGACGAGATCGACGCGCTGCTGCACGCCGTGTCGCCGGCCGCCCTGGGCGGCGAGGCGCCGGCCCACGTCGTCGGCGTCACCGGCCCGCCCGGCGCGGGCAAGTCGTCGCTGCTGTCCGAGCTCGTCGGGGCGTGGCGCGCGCGGGACCGCAGCGTCGCGGTGCTCGCCGTCGACCCGTCGTCGAAGCGGTCGGGCGGCGCCCTGCTCGGCGACCGCGCCCGGATCGCCGCCGACCCCGCCGACCGCGGCGTCTTCATCCGCTCGATGGCGGCGGGCACGCGGCTCGGCGGCCTGGCGCCGGCGACGCGGGCGGCGGCCCACGCGCTCGCCGCGGCGTTCGACGTCGTCGTCGTCGAGACCGTCGGCGTCGGGCAGTCGGAGACCGAGATCGCCGAGGTTGCCGATACCGTCGCGGTCGTGGTGCAACCCGCCGGCGGCGACGTCCTGCAGTTCCTGAAGTCGGGGATCATGGAGATCCCCGACGTCCTCGTCGTCACGAAGGCCGACCTTGGGCAGGTCGCGCTGCGGTCGCGGCGCGACCTCAACGCCGCGCTGCGCTCGCTCGGCGCGCGCGACACGAAGGTCGTCGCCGTCAGCTCGGTCGCGCCCGCCTCGGGCTTCGACGACCTCGTCGCGGCGCTCGACGAGCATCGCGCGGCGCTCGACGTGCCCGCCCGCCGCCTCGCCGCCCGCCGCGCCGGCGCGCTCGCGGACTTCGCGGCCGAGCACGGCGACCGCGGTCTGCGGGCGCTCGGCGGCCGGCGCACCGCGCTGCGGCTGCTCGACGAGCAGGACCCGGCGCTCGACGTGCCCGCGCTCATGCGCCGGCTCGAGCAGGCGGTGGCATGAGCGGCCGCCGCGGCGTCCTGCTCGGCGTCGCGTTCATGCTCGCGGCGTTCGCCCTCGTCACGCTCGTCGCGCAGCTCGCCGGGGCGCCGAACCTCGGGACGGCGATGTCGTTCGGCCAGATCGCGTTCGCGCTGGCTGCGGTGCTCGTGCTCCTGCGCGCCTGAGCCGGTCAGGGCCCCGCGGCCGCGGCGCTCGCGCGCCCGGCAGCGGTCAGGACGACGGCGCGGCCGCGCCGGGCTCGGCGAGCGACGAGACGCGCCACCCGCCGCCCTCGCGGACGAGCCGGACGGTGTCGTCGGACGCCACCTCGCCGACGGCGGTCGAGCGCACGCGCGCGGCGGCCTGGTCGCCGTTGACCTCGACGGCGAGGACCTCGAGCTGCGGGTTCTGGCGGTCCTCCAGGCCCGTCCTCAGCGCGACCTCGCACGGCAGGCCGGCGCTGCGGATGCGGCCGACGAGCTCGGAGGCGTACAGCTCGTCGCAGAGCGTCTGGTAGTCCTTCTCGCGCGTCGCCGCGGCGTAGCGGTCGAGCGTCTCGCGGACCTGCTCGTCGCCGGACGGGCCGGGCTTGAGCACGAGCACGGCGGCGACGAGGAGCGCGAGGACGACGGCGCCGGCGACGGCGGCGGACCTGCCGCGCAGCTTGCCCAGCCGGGTCAGCGGCCCGCGCAGCGGGCCGAGCAGCTTGGCGAGGAGCCGTCCGATCGCCCGAAACGGAGCGCCGACGGCGGAGGCGACCTTCTTCATAGGCGCGGCAGCCTAGTACTTCTCCGCGCGCGTCACGCAACCGTAAGGACGGTGTGCGACAACTCACCGGACGAGATGCTCCTCCTGCTCGCCTTCGCGTTCGTCGCCGGCGCGGCCACCGCGGTCACGCCCTGCGTGCTGCCCGTCCTGCCGGCCCTGCTGTCGGCCAGCGGCACGGGCGGGCGGCGCCGGCCGGCCGGCATCGTGTGCGGGCTCACGCTGACCCACACGATCACGATCGTCGGGATCGCCTCGGTCGTCAACGGCGTCGGCGTGGGCGACGGGACGCTGCGGACGGTCGCGATCGCCGTCCTCGCGCTCTTCGGGATCACGCTGCTCGTGCCACGCGCCGCCGGCTGGGTCGCGCAGCGGCTGTCGTTCCTCGCTCGCGTCGCGCCGCCCGGCGACGCGCACGGGTTCTGGTCGGGCCTGCCCGTCGGCGGCGCGCTCGGCTTCGTCTACGCGCCGTGCGCCGGGCCGATCCTCGCGGCGGTGATCTCCGTCGGCGCCACGTCGCAGACGACGGCCGGGATCGCCGCCGTGGGCGTCGCCTATGGGCTCGGGTCCGCCGCCGTGCTGCTCGCGCTCGCGCTCGGCGGCCGCAGGCTGCTCGGGCGGCTGCGCGGCGCCGGGCGCGGCCCCGCGCTGCAGCGGGCCTTCGGCGCCGTGATGCTGCTCACCGCCGCGCTCATGCTCACGAGCGTCGACCTGCGCTTCCAGGAGGCCCTGGCGAGCCGCTTTCCGTCGTTTCTGACGAACCCCACGCGCGCGCTGGAGTCCTCCGCCGCGGTCACCGACCGGCTCGCGAAGCTGCGCGGCGCCGAGCCGCGGTTCCAGCCGCCCGCCCGCGCCACGGCCGTGCGCGCAGCGGGCTCGGACGCGGCGCTGCCCGGCGTCCGCACGCCCGACCTGCCCGTGCTGGGCGCGGCGCCCGAGTTCCCCGGCACGCAGCGCTGGTTCAACACGACGCCGCTGACGATGGCCCGCCTGCGCGGCCGCATCGTGCTCGTCGACTTCTGGACGTACACCTGCATCAACTGCCTGCGCACGCTGCCCTACCTCAAGGCCTGGGACGCGCGCTACCGAGACCAGGGCCTGACGATCGTCGGCGTCCACACGCCGGAGTTCGCCTTCGAACGCAAGGACTCCAACGTCGCCGCCGCGATCCGCCGCCTGCGCCTGGGCTATGCCGTCGTGCAGGACAACGCCTACGGCACCTGGAACGCGTTCGGCAACTCGGCCTGGCCGGCGAAGTACCTCATCGACGCCCGCGGGCGGGTCCGCTACGTGCACATCGGCGAGGGCGAGTACGAGGAGACCGAGGCCGCGATCCGCACGCTGCTGGCGCAGGCCGGCGACCGCCGGCTCGGCGCCGCCGCGCGACCGCGCGGCGCGATCGAGACCGTCGGCCGCCGCGCGACGCCGGAGACCTACCTCGGCAGCGCCCGCGCGCGCGGCTTCTCCCCCGCCGGCCCGGCGGACGGCACGCGCGACTACACGGCCGCCTCCCCCGGGTCGCTGCCGCAGAGCGTCTTCAGCCTCGGGGGGCGCTGGCGCGTCGACGACGAGTCCGCGCGCGCCGTGCGCGACGCGACGATCACCGCGCGCGTCGTCGGACGGGCGGTCTATCTCGTGCTGTCGTCCGAGGGCGACCGCCCGCGGCGCGTGCGCGTGGAGCTCGACGGGCGGCCGGTCACCGCGCGCGACGCCGGAGCCGACGTGCGCGACGGGGCGGTCACCGTGCGCGGTCAGCGCCTGTACGGGCTCGTCGAGCTCGGCCGGCCCGGGGAGCACGTCCTGACGCTGCGCTTCGCGCCCGGGGTCAGCGGCTACGCCTTCACGTTCGGCTGATCCGGGCCGCCCCGCGCGGGCCGCGAGCGGCGTCCGCGAGCGTCCTCCTAACATGATCCGGATGGAAGCTCCCGAAGCCCGCTCTTGGCTGCGCTGCTACCGCTGCTGGTCGACCGACCTGGAGGTCCAGGTCCACTACGAGGGGATCCACAAGATCGACCCTGAGTCCGGCGAGCGCGCCGAGCCCGTCGACGAACTGCAGGAGGCCGTCGTGCAGTGCCTGGAGTGCATGCACGACCAGCCGCACCTCGGCTTTCACAACGGCCGCGTCGAGCCGATCGAAGACCGCTGGGAGCGGATGATCGCCGGCACCCCGTGGGTCGCCTCGTGCACGGTGAGCGTCGACGCCGACGACGTCGAGACCTGCTCCGGCCCCGAGGCCGGCGACGCGCTCTCCTACGCCGCGTTCGGCGACTACGGCACGCGTGAGTTCTTCACGCACGTGCGCTTTCACAAGCACGACGGCGACAAGATCGTCGTGCACCTGCTCGTGGAGCTCTACGCGCGCTCGCTCGACGAGGCCACCGGCGTCCTCGAGGAGGCCGCCCGCGGCTCGCTGGCGATCACGTCGCTCGCCGAGGAGTCGCGGCCGCCCGCGGCGACCGGCGAGGAGCGCCACTGACCACGTAGCGCCCCGGATGGCCTTATCCGGCTAGGGGTAGATGCCGCGCATGCGCGCGGCTTCCGAGACGCGCTCGATGGCGACCGACAGCGCCGCCATCCGCCAGTCGCAGGAGTAGCGGTCGGCGGCGTCGACGACCCGTCCGAACCCGGCGCGCAGCTGGCGGCGCAGGCGCTCCTGGATGTCGAGCTCGTCCCACGTGTAGCGCTGGTGTGCCTGCACCCACTCGAAGTAGGAGACGGTGACGCCGCCGGCGTTGGCGAGCACGTCGGGTACGACGAGCACGCCGCGGTCGCGCAGGATCGTCTCGGCCTCGGGCGTCGTCGGTCCGTTGGCGGCCTCGACGACGAGCTGGCACTGCACGCGCTCGGCGTTCTCGGAGGTGATCTGGCGCTCCCGCGCCGCCGGGATGACGATCTCGCAGGGATGCTCGAGCACGTCGGCCGGGCCGACGCGCCGGGCGTCCGGGTAGCCGTCGAGGACCCCGTTCTCGGCGATCCAGCGATGCAGCGCCGGCACGTCGAGCCCGTCGTCGGCGACGAGCCCGGTGGTGTGGTCGGACACGGCGACCACGCGGGCGCCGATCGCGTGCAGCTCGCTCGCCGCGACCGCGCCGACGTTGCCGAATCCCTGGATCGCCACGCGCGCCTCGCGCAGGTCCAGCCCGATGCGCTCGCAGACGGCCTCGGTGACGTAGACGACGCCGAGCCCGGTCGCCTCGCGCCGGCCTGTCGTCCCGCCGAGCACGACGGGCTTGCCGGTCACGATCTCGAAGACCGAGTGGCCGACCATCTGCGAGTACGTGTCCATGAACCACGCCATCTCGCGCTCGCCCGTCGCCATGTCGGGCGCCGGGATGTCGCGATCCGGTCCGATGACGGGGATGAGCTCGGTGGCGTAGCGGCGCGTGAGCCGCTCGAGCTCGCCGACGCTCAGCTCGCTGGGCGTGCAGCGCACGCCGCCCTTGGCACCGCCGTAGGGCAGGCCGAGCAGGGCGCACTTCCAGGTCATCCACATCGCCAGCGCCGCGCACTCGCCCAGCGAGACGTCGGGTCCGTAGCGAAAGCCGCCCTTCGTGGGGCCCATCGTCAGCGTGTGCTGGACGCGATAGCCGGTCAGGCCGAGCACGCGGCCGGAGTCCAGCCGCACCGGGAAGTTGACGACGAGCGCGCGGCGCGGCTCGCCGAGCCGCGTCACGAACTCCGGGTCGAGCTCGAGCAGCGCCGACGCGCGGTCGAACTGGTTGTTGGCGATGCGGTAGAGCTCGGAGGCCCACTCGCGGCCGGGCACGACGTCGCCGACGTCCTCCTGCGTATGGGTGGCCATGCCCGGCAACGTATCGCCCGGCTCGGGTGGCGCGCCGCGCCAGGCGCCATCGGGCCCCCGCGGGCGCCGGCTTGCGCGCGCGGTCAGATCGGCGGGCTCCTGCGGGCCCGCGGGTCGCAGCGCGCCGTGCCCCGACCCCGCCGGGCCAGGCGCGACGGGCGCCTGGCCAGGCTGAGCGCCGGCTCCCGCGACGCGACGGCGAGCAGCGAGGGCCGCAGCCCGAGCCGCTCGACGTCCATCATCAGGTCGGCGAGCGCGAGGTCGTCCTCCGGCGGCACGGCACGGCCTCGTCGGTCGACGCGGACCAGCCAGTCGGCGCCCGGCGTCGCGGCCGGGGCCCGCACGAGCGGGCCGAGCCGCAGGCCGACCGGCAGGACCTGGTCGCGCAGGCGGTCGAGCTGCTCCTCCACCCACCGCTCGATCCTCTCCCGCGACACCGGTGACAGCAGCGAGATCATGACGTCCTCCATCGCGCGGCTGCGCCTAGTGCGTGTGCGGTCCGTCTGATCCGCAGGCGCAGCTGATGATCTCGCGCGAGACGATGCGCCCCCCGCCGGTGTGCAGGTGCGTGGTGCACGGCATGCACGGGTCGAAGCTGCGGATCGCCCGGAGCACGTCGATGCCCTTGAAGTCCTCGGGCTTCTCGTAGTTCTCCAGCAGCGGCGTCGCCAGCACGGCCTCCTCGTAGGGGCCCGGGTTGCCGAACGGGTCCTTCGGCGAGGCCATCCACGTCGACGGCGTGAGGATCTGGTAGTTCTCGAGCACGCCCTGATCCATCTCCATGTGATGCGTCAGGAAGCCGCGGCCCGCGCTCCACAGCCCGACGCCGATCCGATGGTCCTTGGGCATCTCGTGCGGCGTGGACATGCGCGCGTCCGGCCCGCCCTTCTTGAGCAGGTCGTAGGCGAGCTGCAGGTTGTCCCACGCGATCGCCGCCGTGTAGAGGATGCAGTACGCACGCGCACGGTTGCGCTCGAACGCGCCCCAGGTCTCGGGGACCTTCCACTCGATCAGGTCGTTGGGCAGCTCCGCCCTCGGCAGGTCGATCTGGAGGCTGTGACCGGTCGAGTGGATGTGGGACGAGCGGCGGAAGTTCGCCGCGCCGGTCTGCGCGGCCACCCAGATGCGCGAGTACGCGCCGGTCTCCATCGCCAGGCGATCCCAGCGCGGGGCCGTCGACCAGGAGTACTTCTCCTTCCAGCTCGTCGCCTCGGGCTTGGGGATCGTCTCCTTGTTCCACGGGTGCCACGGCGACAGCGGGTTGCCGGACGGATCGGTCCTGTGGCGGTAGTACTCGTCGCCGGCGCCCGTCCACTCCTCATAGAAGGCGTGCTCGACGAACTCCTCCAGCCCGGCGTTGAGCATCTGCAGGCTCGTCGTGCGCAGCTCGCCGTCGACGAGCACGCCCGGCGGCGCCCAGCGCTCGCGCCCCCATTCGTCGCACTTGGCGAACGTGCCGTCGTACGCGTACGGATCGTCCCACTGGCCCGGCTCGATCATGTTCGCCGGGCGCGTGCCGATGTCGCGGTACTTCGGGTTGACCTCGTAGAAGAACTCCGCCAGGTCGTCCCAGATCGCGACGGTCTTGCGGCCGTAGTCGAAGTACTTCGTCACCCGCAGGCTGATCTCGTTGAGGTCCGACGCGTCGATCGTCGTGCTCACACCGCCCGGCACGACCGTCTGCGGATGCGGGAACTTGCCGCCGATCAGCACGTACGCCTCACGCGCAAGGCGCGTGTAGTACAGGCCCTCGAGGTACAGCTTGCCCGTCAGCGGCGTGAGGTCCGTCATGAGATCGGACATCAGCTCGTAGCCGTGGACGGCCGCGCCCTGCGTCTTCGTGTTGAGCGCGCGCTCCCAGATCTCCGGGTTGGTCTCGCGCACGGCGGGCTCCGAGAAGTCCGGGCCGGCCAGCAGTCCGAGATGGATCGGGTGGTCGTAGAGGTACTCGACCGCCTGCATGAGGTTGCGCGCGACGATGCCCATCGGCGGCGGCTTGATGCCGAACGCCATCTCGCACGCGAGGGCGGAGGTGTTGGCGTGCACGCCGCCGCACACGCCGCAGGCGCGGCTGGAGATGAAGATCGCGTCACGCGGATCGCGGCCCTTGAGGATGATCTCGTAGCCGCGAAACAGCGTCGCCATCGACGCGGTCTCGAGCACCTGACGGTTCTCGAGGTCGACGACCGTGTGGAAGGCCAGCGCGCCCGCGACGCGCGTGATCGGGTCGAAGTCCACCCGGCGCACCGCGCCGTTGCGGGCGAACAGCTCCTTCATCCGCTCCGGATCGTCCTCGATCGGCGTCGGCGCGGGCGTCTCGACGTACGAATACGGATTGGCGGCGCCGGGCTTCAGGGTCGCGTTGCCGTTGGCGTCGAACTCAATCGGGAGATTCTTGAAGCACAAGGTCGGTGGCTCCTCCGGGGCTGGGCCCGTCGTCGTGGAGTGGGTGGGCGGTTCGCGGCCGAGCCGCGCCGTCTCGTGGCTGCGATCTGGTGCGCCACGCTAGGGCTGATGCGACAGATCGATGCGATTTCGGAAGCTATGCTTCATATATGCCTCGGTCACATAGCGACCTGGTAGCGCCGCTGGACGAGGAGGTCGCCGCGACCGGCGTCGACGAGCTCGATTCCGCGCTCGGCGGGCTGTTCTGGGGCGACAACGTCGTCTTCGCCGTGTCCGACGGCGCCACGGCCGAGCCGTTCTACCGGGCGATCGCCGCCAGCGACGTCTCCTACGACCGCCGCCTGCTCGTTCGGCTCGAGGACGGGCCGCCGGCGCGCGAGGGCTTCGAGGTCCTCGACGCACGCCCGGACGGCAAGCTGGCACAGCCCGCCCCGCTGCTGCACGCGGTCGTCGAGCGCTGCCGGACGACGGAGCGCAACCTGCTCCTGTTCGACGGGCTGGGCGTCATGGCCTCACGCTGGGGCGCCGATGTCGCCGCCAGGTTCTTCGCCACGTGCTGCCCGCAGCTGCTCGAGCTCGGCGCGATCGCCTACTGGACGATGCCGGTCAGCGACGGGAACGTCGCGCTGCGCCGCGCCGTGGAGGAGGTCACCCAGTGCGTGTTCCTGCTCGACCAGGGGCGGCTGCGCATCGCCAAGGCGGAGGGACGCCCGCCCGGCATCCAGGGCAGCGTCTTCCGCGTCGCCGAGGCCGGCGGCCTGCCCGCCCTGACGCCGGCGCCGATGATCGCCCGGATCGGCAACGCCCTGCGTGCGGCGAGGCTGCAGCGCAACCTCAGCCAGTCCGGCCTCGCGCGCATCGCCGGCGTCTCGGCGAGCGCGATCTCACAGGCCGAGCGCGGCCAGCGCGGCCTCTCCCTCGAGACCGTGCTCGGCCTCGCGACGGGGCTCAACGTCACCCTCGACGAGCTGCTGCGCGGGGAGGTCGCGACCGGCTACCGGCTCGGGCGCCGCCGGCACTCCCGGCGCCAGCTCAGCGACGGCCGCGGCGGGCCGATCGCGCTGCTCGACGACCGGCAGGCCGGGATGCGCGTGTATCTGGTGCGGATCCCGCGACGCGGCTCGGCACAGCCGCACATCGCCCACAAGGGCATCGAGCTCGTGACCGTCGCCGCCGGCCTCGTCCAGGTGCTGCTCCAGACCGGCCGCCCGGTGCTCACCTCCGGCGAGGCGCTGCTGCTCGACGAGACGCCGATCGAGGGCTGGCGCAACCTCGGCGTCGGCGAGGCGACGCTCTTCTGGATCCTGCGCGACGCGCGGCGCGACGCGTAGCCGGCCCGCGCAGCCGGGTCGCGCAGCCGGCCCGCGCGTCGCCTGCCCGCGCAGCCGGCGCGCGGCGCGGGGACGACCAACCCCACCCTGGCCGGGCGAGGTGGTCGACACCGGTTTCGCGTTGCCGGCGCCCGTCGCGCGCCTCGTCGCTGCGCGGATCCGCAGCCGGCGCGCGATCAGCGAGCGTCAGGCGTTCTCCAGGCGCTTCTCGAAGGCGTCCAGCTGCGCGGAGATCTCCGCCGGCAGGTCGTCGCCGAACTTCGCCAGGAACTCCCGCATCTGCGGAAGCTGGGCCTTGAACGCCTCGGGATCGACGCCGACGACGGCCGAGAGGTCCTCGTCGGAGATGTCGAGGCCGTCGACGTCGAGCTCGCCCTCGGCGGGCACGACCCCGACCGCCGTCTCGACGCCCTCGGCGGTGCCCGCGCAGCGCTCGAAGATCCACTTCAGGACGCGGCTGTTCTCGCCGAAGCCCGGCCAGAGGAACTTGCCCGACTCGGGGTCCTTGCGGAACCAGTTGACGTAGAACAGCTTCGGCAGCACCGCGCCCTCGCGGCTGCCGATGTCGAGCCAGTTCTGGAAGTACTCGGCCATGTTGTAGCCACAGAACGGCAGCATCGCGAACGGGTCGAAGCGCAGCTGGCCGACGCCGCCGGCGGCGGCCGCGGTCATCTCCGAGCTCATCGTCGAGCCGAGGAAGACGCCGTGCTCCCAGTCGAACGCCTCGGTGACGAGCGGCACGACCGTCGCGCGCCGGCCGCCGAAGATCATCGCGTCGACCGCGACGCCCTTGGGGTCCTCCCACTCGGGCGCGATCGCCGGGTCCTGCGCGGCGGGCGTCGTGAAGCGGCCGTTCGGGTGCGCGGCGGGCGTCTCGGAGTCGGGCGTCCAGTCGTTGCCCTTCCAGTCGATCGCGTGCGCGGGCGGCTCGGGCGTCATGCCCTCCCACCACACGTCCCCGTCGTCGGTCAGCCCGCAGTTGGCGAACAGCGTGTTCTTGGCGACCGTCGCCATCGCGTTGGGGTTCGTGTCCTCGCCGGTGCCCGGCGCGACGCCGAAGAACCCGGTCTCCGGGTTGATCGCGTACAGCCGTCCGTCGTCGCCGAACTTCATCCAGGCGATGTCGTCGCCGATCGTCTCGACCGTCCAGCCCTCGATCGTCGGGATGAGCATCGCGAGGTTCGTCTTGCCGCACGCGCTCGGGAAGGCCCCGGTCACGACCTTGACCTCGCCCTCGGGGCTCGTGAGCTTGAGGATGAGCATGTGCTCGGCCATCCAGCCCTCGTCGCGCGCCATGCGCGAGGCGATCCGCAGCGCGAAGCACTTCTTGCCCAGCAGCGCGTTGCCGCCGTAGCCGGAGCCGAACGACCAGATCTCGCGCGTCTCGGGGAAGTGGACGATGTACTTGTTCTCTGCGTTGCACGGCCACGGCACGTCCTGCTCGCCCTCCGCCAGCGGCGAGCCGACGGAGTGCACGCACGGCACGAACTCGCCGTCCTCGCCGAGCACGTCGAGCGTCTTGGCGCCGACGCGGGTCATGATCATCATGTTCACCGCGACGCAGGCGGAGTCGGTCAGCTCGACGCCGATGTGCGCGATCGGCGATCCGAGCGGGCCCATCGAGAACGGCAGCACGTACATCGTGCGCCCCTCCATGCAGCCGTCGAAGAGGCCGGCGAGCGTCTCGCGCATCTCCTTCGGGTCGGTCCAGTTGTTCGTCGGACCGGCGCCGTGCTGGGTCTCCGTGCAGATGAACGTGCGATCCTCGACGCGCGCGACGTCGCCCGGGTCAGAGCGCGCGAGGTACGAGTTCGGGCGCTTGGCCTCGGAGAGCTTCGTGAACGTGCCCGCGTCGACGAGCTGCTGGGTCAGTCGGTCGTACTCCTCGGCCGAGCCGTCGCACCAATGGACGTCCTTCGGCTTGGTCAGGGCCGCGATCTCGTCAACCCATTCGATCAGCTTCTGGTTCTTCGTCGGCACGGTCGTCGTGTCGCTCACGCTCTCTCCTCGTCTGCTGGCTTCGTGTTTGCTGGCATTGTCGCGCAACTTCGATGAAAGGGCGGACTGGCCGTGAGAGGGTCCCGCGCGGGCGCCCGCCCCGCGCTCCGCGAGGGCGGCCGACGAGACCGGCCGGACCGCAACTTCGGCGGGTGGGCGGGGTCGCGATGGGCATGGGAGCCCATTCCGGAGGGCCTCTCCCGAGCACGCCGTCTTCGCGGGCGCGCTCGCCTCGAGACCCGGATCGCGCCCTGGAGAGATCGCCCCGGCGATCAGGGCGCCCGTGCCGCGCGACACCCGAGCGGCCGGCGACCGCACACAGCGTTCGACGCAGGATGAACCCGGCACCGCGTCGCACCACGCGCCTGCAGCACGAGGCAGCGCGATCCATGCGCCTGCAGCACGAGGCAGCGCGATGCCCTGTCAAGGAGACGACACCATGCATGAGTCAACCCAGCCCACGATGTCCCTGGCGTCCGCGATCCGGGGCCTGCGCGGCCGCGCGCCGCGGACCCGCTCGGTCATCGCCGCCACCGGCGTGCTCGTGATCTGCGGCACGCCGTTCGCCGCCGCGCGAACCGGTGACAACCTGCGCGAAGGTGTGCGCAACGGCACGACGACCAGCGAGACGGAGATCATCGCGAACCTCCGCACGACGACCGCGTCCAAGGGCGGCTTCGCGATGCGGATGTCCAACCTGTCCTCGACCGGCGGCGGGTTCGTCAACGGCTGCCGCGCGAGCGTCGCCCCGACGAGCAAGCCCTGCTACCGCGCCAGCAACCTCTCCGACGGCCGCGCGTTCGAGTTCAACACCAGGAACGGACCTGTCGTCGGGGAGATCACCGCCGGCACGGGCGGTGACACGAAGAAGCCGTTCACGACGAACGCCACGGGCGTCGCGACCGGCCTGAACGCCGACCGCCTCGACAGCCTGAACGCAGCCGAGATCATCGCCGCCGCGCGCACGAAGACCGGCCTGGACGCCGACACCCTCGACGGCAAGGACTCCACCGAGTTCATCGCCACGACCGAGAAGGCCGGGCTGCAGGATCCGCGGGCGTTCGCGCGCGTCGAGGAGGACGCGACCGCCGTCGCCGCGCTGTCGAAGAACATCACCTCGGCGATGATCACGAATCCGTCGACCGGCGTGTACTGCTTCGACCTGCCGTTCAACCCGGTCAGCGTCCAGGTGACCGTCGAGGGCAACGGCGACCCGGACGAGATCGCCCAGGCGATCGACTCCGACTCGCCCGACGGCCTCGTCAACTGCCCGGCCGGCACGGAGATCGAGGTCATCCACTACGACACCGGCACGCCCGGCCTGGAGAACGGCGACTTCTACATCTGGCTGCTCTAGCAGCCCTTCGGCACCGGCGCAGCATCGGCGCCCCGGCCACCCGGCCGGGGCGTTCGCGCCGTGTCAGGCGGCGAACGCATCCGCCGCGCCGCCCGGCGCGGCCCGGTCGCCCTGCGCAACTTCGGCCGCCCGGCCGGGTCGCAACCTCGGAACACGTCGGCATCCGTGCCGGGCCGGAGCGTCATCGACGACGCGCGCCCGAGCGGACCGAACCACGCCGGCTTTCGCCGCCGGCGACAGGACCTGACGCACGACGAAACCGGCGTCGCGACGAGCCGCGCGCATCACGGCGCGCGAGCCCCGCTGCGGCGCCACGACCGGGAGAAGATCCATGCACGAATCCACCCCGCCCAGCACGCCCCGCCCGTCCACCGCGCGCCGCCTCTTCGGCCGCGCACCGCGGACGCGCTCCGTCATCGCGGCCACCGGGCTGCTCGTCGTCTGCGGCGCGCCGCTGGCCTCCGCACGCATCGGCGACAACCTGCGCGAGGGCGTGCGCAACGGGACGACGAGCTTCGAGACCGAGATCGTCTCCAACATCCGGTCGACGACCGCCACGAAGGGCGGGTACGCGACCAGGCAGTCCAACCTGTCCGACAGCGGCGGCGGCGCGATCTACGGCTGCCGCTCGAAGACCGGGGGCTCGGCCGCCAAGCCGCTCCCGCAGAACCCGTGCGTGCGGGCCAACAACCTGTCGACCGGGTACGCGTTCGAGTTCCATGCGTCGCAGGGCCCGGTCGCCGGCCTCATCAGCGCGGGCGCCGGCGGTGACGCCAAGAAGCCGTTCGTCACGAACGCAACCGGCGTCGCGACGGGCCTGAACGCCGATCGCGTCGACGGGATGTCGGCCGCCGACATCCTCAACAAGGCGGACACGAACGCCAACGAGCGGATCGCCGCGGCGGCGCCGTTCGCGCAGGTCAAGGCCGACGGCACCGCGGGCGAGACGCGCGGCCTGCCGGCCACGGGCGCGGTGACGAAGCAGGGCGCCGGCGACTACGACGTCATCGTGACCGGGGATCTCGCGAAGTGCGCGCTGTCGACCGCGATCACGGGCACGAGCCCCGGCCAGATCGCGGTCGTGCCGACCGTCGCCGCCGACAAGAAGACGACGACCGTCGACGTCAGGACGTTCGACGGCGCGGGCGCCGCGGCCGACCGGGCCTTCCACCTGACGGCCGCCTGCTGAGCCACACCGGCATCGAGCAGCACCCGACGGCCCGCCGCATGGCGGGCCGTCGTGCCGCTCGGATCGTGCCCGGCTCGGGCCGCCGCGCGATTCGGCTAGCGTCTGGCGCATGACCGGCATGACTCCCCGCCCGTCGAGGCGACCCTCACGCGGGCAGCGCGAGAAGCGCGCCTACCAGTTGACCCTCGCCACCGCGGCGGCCGGCATGGCCACCGTCGTCGTGCTCGTGCTTGCCGTCGTCGGCATCGCATCGTTCGGCACCGCGTTCCTGCTCGCGCTGCTCACCGCCGCCGGCGGCTACGCCGTCAAGCGCACCGTCGGCGGCTGACACGCGCCGGCGCGGTCGGGCCGGACCCGGTTCGCGCGACGCGACCGGCGCCTCGTTTCGCGCGCCCGCGCCAGGTCCAGGACGCGGCAGCCGCGACTCGGCCGGCGCGATCCCGACGCCGCGACCGTTCGCCGGCTGACCGACCGTTGGTGCGACACCTGCGACGTCATCAGGATCGAGCTTCCGGACCATTGCGAAAAGGAAGCGCCTCATGCATCCAGCAGATCAGCCCCCCACGCCCGGACCCCGGCGCCTCGCCTCCGGCACTCGGGGTCCTTCGCGCATGCGTGCCGTCGCGGCGGCGACCGCGCTGCTCGTGCTCTGCGGCGCTCCCTTCGCCGGCGCGCGCACCGGCGACGACCTGCGCGAGGGCGTGCGCAACGGCACGACCTCCAGCGAGACGGAGATCATCGCCGACATCCGCACCTCGGCGGGCGCGAAGGGCGGCTTCGCGATGCGGATGTCCAACCTCTCCTCGACCGGCGGCGGGTTCGTCAACGGCTGCCGCGCGAGCGCAGCGGCTGCGAGCAAGCCCTGCTATCGCGCCAGCAACCTGTCCGACGGGCGGGCGTTCGAGTTCAACTCCAGCAAGGGCCCGGTCGTCGGCGAGATCACCGCCGGCGCCGGCGGCGACGCGAAGAAGCCGTTCACGACGAACGCGACCGGCGTCGCGACCGGCCTGAACGCCGACCGCGTCGACAGCCTGAACGCGGCCGAGATCATCGCCGCCGCTCGGACGAAGACCGGCCTGGACGCCGACACCCTCGACGGCAAGGACTCCACCGCCTTCCTCGGCAAGACCGACAAGGCCGCCGACGCCGACACCCTCGACGGTGCCGACTCCGCGGCCTTCGTCAAGAAGACCGAGATCCTCTGGGCGCTCGCCGACCTCGACAGCGGCGGCGCGTCGATCATCCGCAGCAACGGCGCGACCGGCGCCACACGCGTCGGGGTCGGCGACTTCACGGTGACGTTCAACCGCGACATCTCCGCGTGCGTCATCCAGGCCACCCCGGCGGACGCGACCGGAACGACGCCGCCCAACGACGCATCCAGCCCGCCCGGGTACTGGCTGACCGTCGACCACGGCGCCGGCGGCACCGTGCAACTCGTCGCGATCGACGACACCGGCGCGCTCGTCGACCCCGCGAGCACGGACGGCGCGACCGTCACCGTGTTCTGCTGACGCCGGGGCACGACCGGCAGCGCGCGGGGCGTCTCCGGGCGTCGCCGCGAACTACGATCCCCGGCCGATGGAGCCCGACCGCCGCATCCTCGTCTTCGGCGACTCGTTCGCCGCGGGCGTCGGCGACCCGACCGGCCTCGGCTGGGTGGGCCGGGTCGTCGCCGCCTCCTACGAGGCCGGCCTGCCGCTGACCGCGTACGGCCTCGGCGTGCGCGGGCACACCTCGGTCGACGTCGCGGCGCGCTGCGAGGCCGAGTCCGACGCGCGAACGCAGAACGCCGCCGCGAGCTACGGCGTCGTGCTCGCGTTCGGCGCCAACGACATGACCGAGCAGGACAGGCGCCTGCGGGTGGCGCCGGGCGTTGCCGTCCGGGCGCTCAACGGTCTTCTCGACCTCGCCGCCGAGCGCGCGCGGAGCGCCTTCGTCGTCGGTCCGCCGCCGGTCGGCGACCGCGAGCAGGACGAGCGCATCCGCGAGCTGTCCAACCAGTTCGCCCATGTCGCGACGCACCGCGGGATCCCGTTCGTCGAGACGGCGAAGGCGCTCGGCGACCACGAGGGCTGGCGCAGCGAGGCCGCCGCCAACGACGGCTCGCACCCCGGCGCGCAGGGCTACGCCGCGCTCGCCGATCTCGTCCTCACCGGCGGCTGGATCGGCTGGCTCGAGCGCCTCGGCGGCGGCGGCGAGACCTGACCGAGGGGGATCGACCCCGCGCTCGTCTCCTCGTCGCCGAGTCGTCCGCGGCTCCGGGCGGGCGCGCGCGCTACTGCGGCGCGCCGTGCTCCTTGCGCGGCACGAGCACGAGGCGCTTGAACTCGGCGACGAGGACGCCGTCCTGGTTGAGCACGCGGGTGTGCACCCGCACGGTGCCGCGGTCGGGCTTCGTCTTGGACTCGCGCTTCTCGAGGACCTCGGACTCGCAGAACAGCGTGTCGCCGTGGAAGACGGGCGCGGGGTGCTTGAGCTCCTCGGTCTGCAGGTTCGCGATCGCCTTGCCGCTGACGTCCGAGACGCTCATGCCGAGCGCGAGCGAGTAGACCATGGGGCCGACGACGACGTTGCGGCCCTGCTGCGACGCCTTCGCGTAGACGTCGTTGAGGTGCAGCGGGTGGTGGTTCATGGTCAACAGGCAGAAGAGGTGATCCTCGCTCTCGGTCACCGTCTTGGCCGGCCAGTGCTTGTAGACGGCGCCGACCTCGAACTCCTCGAGGTAGCGGCCGTAGGGGTGCGCGCCGGACGCCTCGCGCTCGGCCTGGTCGGTGGTGAAGTCCTCGCTCATGGTTCTCCTTGGGTCGAGCAGCCCGCGGATCATGCCGGACGGCGCGCCCGGACGGCGTGCCGGGCGCCGGCGCCGGGAGCGCTCGCGACCCGCACACGGCACGAGAACGGGCTCGTCGGCCGGCAGCGCGCACTCGCGTGCCCGCGGCGCCCGGATCTCCCGGCCTATCCATATCGCCGAAGCCGATCTAGAGTGCGTTCGCCGGTTCGACCCGAACCGCCGTGCACCTGCGACGCGCAGACCCAACAGCCCGCCGGGATGCACTTCCCTCTGAGCCACGGAGTGAGCAGATGCGTAGAGCACGTGTATCGATCGGCCACGACGCCCGGTCCGGGCGGACGACCCCTCGCGCGCCTCGGACGCGCGCCGTCGTCGCCGCGACGGCCGTCCTCGTCGTCCTCGGCGCGCCGCTGGCCGGCGCGCGCACCGGCGACAACCTGCGCGAAGGGGTGCGCAACGGCACGACCTCCAGCGAGACGGAGATCATCGCCAACATCCGCACCTCGACCGGGGCGAAGGGCGGCTTCGCGATGCGGATGTCCAACCTGTCCTCGACCGGCGGCGGGTTCGTCAACGGCTGCCGCGCGAGCGCGGCGGCGACGAGCAAGCCCTGCTACCGCGCCAGCAACCTCTCCGACGGCCGCGCGTTCGAGTTCAACACCAACAACGGCCTCGTCGCCGGCACGATCACCGCGGGCGCCGGCGGCGACACGAAGAAGCCGTTCACGACGAACGCGACCGGCGTCGCGACCGGCCTGAACGCCGATCGCGTCGACAGCCTCGACGCCGCGCAGATTATCGCCACCGCCCGGACGAAGACCGGCCTCGCCGCCGAGACCGCCGACAACGCCGACAAGCTCGACGGCCTGGACTCGACGGCCTTCGCGCAGGGTGGGCTGACGACGAGGATCACCGGCGGGTTCGCCCTCACCGGCGCGAACACCGTCGTGCGCTCGCTGTCGCTGCCGCCGGGCGCCTACATGGTCTGGGGCAAGGTCTTCCTCGACAACGACGCCGCAACCGCGTCGGGCGAGCTGCCGTGCCGGCTCGTGAGCGGGGCCACCGAGATCGACCGCAGCCTGTTCAACCTCGACGTCAACGGCAACGTCGACGACGACGAGGTCATCTCGCTGCTCGGGGCCACGACGGTCGCGGCGACGACGACGCTGGCGCTGCAGTGCTCCGAGGCCGGCGGCGGCGACATCGAGATCTACGACGGCGTGCTGAGCGCGCTCAAGGTCGGCGGGGTCTCCTAGCCTCGCCGCCGCGCCGGTCCGCGGGTCGCCGTGGCGACCCGCGGGCGCTCGCTGCGCCGATCCGCGCACCGCGCGGGCGAGTCGTTCCTGCGCGGGCGCGGCGACGCGCCCGCCCGCGAGCGCGCCGAATCGGTAGGTTCCGCGACGCAGCACACGCCGCCCGACGACCCTGGAGAGCAGCCCTGTGAAGAACCCCCGCGCATTCTTCAAGCCGCTGGCGATCGGCGCGCCCGACCCCCTGCACGAGATCCCGGTGACCCCGTCCCGGATGATCCACTTCCTGGACTTCTCCAACGAGAAGATGGTCGCCAAGGCGCCCGACATCGCCAGGAAGGTCGACATCCTGCTCGGCAACCTCGAGGACGCCGTGCCCGTCGAGCGCAAGGAGACCGCGCGCGAAGGCCTCATCACCGTGGGCCGCGAGATGGACCTCGGCGACACCGCGCTGTGGACGCGGATCAACTCGCTCGAGTCGCCCTGGGTGCTCGACGACCTGACGCAGATCGTCACGGAGATCGGCCACAAGCTCTCGGTCGTCATGGTCCCGAAGGTCGAGGGGCCATGGGACATCCACTACGTCGACCGCCTGCTCGCCCAGCTCGAGGCGAAGGCCAAGCTCGAGCGCCCCATCCTCATCCACGCCCTGCTGGAGACCGCGCTCGGCGTCTCCAACCTCGAGGAGATCGCCTCGGCGAGCCCGCGCATGCAGGGCATGAGCTTCGGCCCCGCCGACCTCGCCGCCAGCCGCCGGATGAAGACGACGCGCGTCGGCGGCGGGCACCCGGGCTACGTGTCGCTCTCCGACCCGGACCCCGACAACCCCGACGCGCCGCGCGTGACCGCCCAGCAGGACCTGTGGCACTACTCGATCGGCCGCATGGTCGACGCCTGCGCGTCGCGCGGGCTGCTGCCGTTCTACGGCCCGTTCGGCGACATCAAGGACGTCGAGGGCTGCGAGGCGCAGTTCCGCGCGTCGTTCCTCATGGGCTGCGTCGGCGCCTGGTCGCTGCACCCCGTCCAGATCGACATCGCCAAGAAGGTCTTCTCGCCCGAGCCCGACGAGGTGCGCTTCGCCAAGCGCGTCATCGAGGCGATCCCCGACGGGCGCGGCGTGCACATGATCGACGGCAAGATGCAGGACGACGCGACCTGGAAGCAGTGCAAGGTCATGGTCGACCTCGCCGAGATGCTCGCCCGCAAGGATCCCGATCTGGCGCAGGCCTACGGGATGGAGGGCGCGCCCGCCTGAGCGGCCCCGGCGCCGGCGCCGGGCCATCGCATGCCGGCGCGGCGTCCCTTAGGGCCATCGCATACAACGGCGCGGGTCTTATAGGGTCCGGCGTCAGCGAGTTTCCGCCCCAACCGCAGGTCAGGAGCAGATGCGTTTCTTCGAGTACGAGGCCCGCGAGATCGTCAAGCGGGCCGGCATCCCGGTGACCGACTTCGGATTCACGACCGACGCCGCCGAGGCGCGGTCGATCGCCGAGCGCATCGGCGGGCCGACGGTCATCAAGTCGCAGGTGCTGACCGGCGGGCGCATGAAGGCCGGCGGCGTGAAGTTCGCCGACACGCCCGAGGAGGCCGAGGCCTACGCTGCGGACATCCTCGCGCTGGAGATCGCCGGGCACATGCCGCGCGGCGTGCTCGTCGACCCGAAGGCCGACGTCAAGCAGGAGTACTACGCGGGCGTCGTCTGGGACGGCATCGCCAAGAAGCCCGTGATCCTCTTCAGCGACATGGGCGGCATCGACATCGAAGAGGTCGCCGAGCAGCACCCCGACCACGTCGGGCGCGTGCACATCTCCAACCTCATGCCGATCTCCGACTTCCAGGCCAAGGAGTGCATCGCGCAGACCGGCGTCACGGGCAAGGCGCTGCAGCGCCTGACGCCGATCGTGCGCCGCCTGGCCGAGATCTTCGTCGAGCACGACATGGTGCTCGCCGAGATCAACCCGCTCTGCGAGATGCACGACGGCACGTTCGTCGCGCTCGACGCGCACATGGACATGGAGAGCGAGGCGCGCGGGCGCCACAAGGCGCTGCTCGACGACCTCGGCGTCGGCGACGACGAGACGCGCCTCGCGCGCGAGCCGACCGAGTTCGAGCTCGCCGGCGAGGAGGTCGACGGCGCCGACCACCGCGGCGTGGCCGGCAACGTGACGGAGTTCGACGGCAACATCGGGCTCGTCATCGGGGCCGGCGGCGGCTCGCTGACGCTCTTCGACGCCGTCCGCGCCCACGGCGGAGAGCCCGCCAACTACTGCGAGATCGGCGGCAACCCGTCGGTCCACAAGGCCTGCGGCCTGGCGAAGCTCGTCCTGACCAAGCCCGGCGTCGACAAGATCGCGGTCATGATGTCGATCGTCTCCAACACCCGGGTGGACATCGTCGCGCGCGGCGTCATCAAGGCCTGCCTCGAGCTCGGCTTCGACCCGGCGGAGAAGATCGCGATCTTCCGCATCCCGGGCGCCTGGGAGGAAGAGGGCTTCAAGATCCTCGAGAAGTACGGCATCGAGTACGCCGACCGCTCGGTGTCGATGCACGAGGCCGCGCGCCGCGCGGTCGCGAAGATCGCCGGTCCGGACGTCGTCACCACGGAGGCGGTATGAGCATCCTGATCGACGACCGGACGACCTTCATCGTCCAGGGCATCACCGGCCGCGAGGCGGTCAACCTCACGCGCGAGTGCCTGGACTACGGCGCGGGCGCGAAGATCGTCGGCGGCGTGACGCCGGGCCGCAAGGGCCGCGACGTGCACGGCGTGCCCGTCTTCGACACGGTCGCGCAGGCTGTCGAGGCCCACGGCGCACCGATCGACGGCTCGGTCGTCACGGTCCCCCCCGCCTTCACGAAGGACGCGGTCTTCGAGGCCCTGCAGAACGGGATCAAGCTCGTCGTCATCGTGACCGAGCGCATCCCGCGGCGCGACGTCGCGCAGATGGTCGAGCTGGCGAACCTGCGCGGGGCGCGCATCATCGGTCCGAACTGCCTGGGGATCATCGTGCCCGACGTCGTGAAGATGGGCGGCATCGGAGGGCCCGCGAAGAACGCGGCCCAGGCCTACTCCCCGGGCCCGATCGGCGTCATCAGCCGCTCCGGCGGCATGACGACCGAGATGTCCTCCACGCTCACCGCCGCCGGCCTCGGCCAGTCGACCGCCGTCTCGATCGGCGGCGACGCGATCATCGGCTCGTCGTACGCCGAGCTCATGCCCCACTTCCAGGCCGACAGGCAGACCGAGGGCATCGTCATCTACACCGAGCCCGGCGGGCGGATGGAGGCCGAGCTGTCGCAGTGGGTCGTCGACAACGACTGCCGGATGCCGATCGTCGCGTTCATGGCCGGCCGCTTCATGGACGAGATGCCCGGCATGAGCTTCGGCCATGCCGGCACGATCGTCGAGGGCAAGGAGGACACGGCCGCCGAGAAGATCGCCCGGCTCGCCGACGCCGGCATCACCGTCGCCGAGGAGATCTCCGAGATCCCGGACATCATGAAGTCCAAGCTGCCGGCGCACGTCAAGCACCGTCCCCCGCCGGGCGTCAGCGTCCCGGCGTGGACGCGAGGAGGCGGCTCATGAGGACCGACGGCATCTTCATCGGCATCGAGGTCGACGACAAGGCACTCGCCGCCGAGCCGCGGCTCGCCGGCCATCTCACGCAGGTCTGCCCCGTCGACATCTACCGCGAGCCGAGCGCGGGCAGGCTGGAGATCGTCGAGCGCAACGTCGACGAGTGCGTGCTGTGCCGGCTGTGCCTGGACACCGCCCAGCTCGACGTCAGCCAGGACGCGGTGCGCGTCCTCAAGCTCTACGACGGCGGCGCGACGCTGGAATAGCGCTCGGCCGGCGCGGCCGGCGCGGCCAGTGCTCGTCGCAACTCGACGCTCGTCCCCTCGGGGCCGCTGACGACGGCGCACTCGTCCATGAGCATCCGCATGAGCGCCAGCCCGCGACCGCGGTCGGGCTCCGAGGCGCCGGTCCGCCAGCGCCCCCGATCGCGGACGCGCAGCGCGATCGCGCCGCCCGTCAGGCGCCCGTCCACGTCGATCGCGCTGCCGGCGGGCGCGCGCGCGTGCTCGATCGCGTTCGCGCACGCCTCGCCGACCGCGATGAGCACCTCCCCGGCCTCGCGGGTCGTCGCGCCGACGTCGAGGAGCCAGGCGCGCAGCTCCCCGCGCAGCGCGCAGAGCTGCGCGGCCGTCGGCGCCATCGCCGCGGCGAACGTCGTCGGCGCCGCCCGCGCGACGCGCAGATCGGGCGGGGCCATGGTCCTCAGAGCCGGCGCTCGAGCTGCTCGGCGATCATCCTGTCGAGGTCGGGGACGACCCGCAGCTCGGCCGGCTCGGGGTCGGCCGTGCGCTCGAAGAACTCCTTCGGCGTCTCCGCCGCCGGCCGGCCGAGCACCGCGACGAGCGCGTCGACGATCTCCGGGTCGAACTGGGTGCCCGCGCACGAGCGCAGCTCCTTGACGGCGTACTCGGCGGTGTGCGCGCGCCGGTACGGGCGCGTCGTCGTGAGCGCGCTGAAGGCATCGGCGACGGAGACGATGCGCGCCGCCAGCGGTACGTCGTCGCCGGCCGCGCCGTCCGGATAGCCCTGGCCGTCCCAGCGCTCGTGCGAGGCGCGCACGATCTCGCCGATGTCGCTCATCTTGCCGCCGATCTTGTCGAGCATCTCCTGCCCGACCGTCGTGTGCGTGCGCATGACCGACCACTCGTCCTCGTCGAGCGGGCCCGGCTTGTTGATGATCTCCTTCGGCACGGCGATCTTGCCGACGTCATGCAGCAGCGCGCCGAACTCGACGAGCCGGCGCTCGTCCTCGTCGAGCCCCATCTCCTCGGCGATCTCCAGCGCGAGCGCGATGACCCCGTAGCTGTGCTCGCCCGTGTACTCGTCGTCCTCGGCGATGACCTCGCCGAGCAGCAGCGCCGTCCCGCGATAGGCCGCGCTCAGCTCGATCGCCTGGTCGATCCGGGTGGCGCGCTCGTGGGCGAAGATGCCGAGCAGGGCGGCGAGCGGCAGGACGAGCAGGAAGGCCAGCGGCGCGTCGAGCGCGACGAGCGCGGCGAGCACGCCGATCGGCGTCAGCAGCAGGTCGACGAGGAAGACGAGCCCGGTCATCTGCAGCTGCAGCCGTGGCGGCACGCCGAGGACGAGCCACTCGCGCGCCGCGCCGGTGACGGCGTCGCCGAGGAACTGCGCCAGTAGCGCGAGCGCGTAGATCGGCCAGTGCTCGAGCGATGGGGTGGTGGCGCCCGACAGCGTGAGGACCAGCGCCGGACCCACCGCGAACCACGAGTTGCCGACCGCGACGAGCAACTGGCGATCTGGGTTGTGGTCGCGGGCGATGTCGCGCAGCCGGCCGACGACGAGGCCGCAGATGACGATGATCGGCGCCCACGCGGGATGGACGAGCAGCAGCGCGGGCACGAAGACGAGCTGCATCGGGTACGTGTAGCCGGCGCCGACGTCGAACTCCACGCGCGAGACGAGCGCCACGGCGACGACGAGCGCGATCGCGAGCACGGGCGGCGGCGGGGCGGCGCCGACGAGACGCGGCAGCAGGACGGCGAGCATGAGCACGACGGCGGCGAAGCCCGCCTCGACGAGCGCCTCGCGCTTTGCGGCGTGCTGGCGCTGACGCTCGTGGCGATCGGCCATCAGGCGCTTGGCCTCGCCGCTCAGATGGGGCTTGACGGTGTCCCGAAACCGCGACCCACCGAGCGTGTCGTTGTGCACGTCCACCGCGTGCCGTATCGGCCGATTGCGTGGAAACCTCACCATGTCTAAACGAATGTCGTACCCAAGCCGATCGTCCTTCAGGCCGATGAAGCGGGTGCCGATGACCCGGCAAAAGGTGCCATGGCGCCGGCATGACTGCCACGTCGGCGCTTCCACGAGAGAAGGAGCTCTTTACGTGCCACAACGTTCTCGTCGCATCCTCCGCATAGGCGCCTCACTGGTGACGGCAGTCGCCGTCCTCGCAACCACCTCGGCGACCGCGAGCGCGGGTGTGCTCGTCGCGAGCGCGCCGTCCTGCGCCGCGCAGGGACTGTCGAAGACGTTCTGGGCGTGGCTGGATCCGGCCGACTACACCGAGCTGCCCGGCGGCGACTTCGAGAGCGGGACGTCCGCATGGGAGCTGACCGGGGGCGCGAAGGTCGTGCGCGGCAACGAGATCTTCAAGGTCGACAGCGGGCGCGACCGCAAGTCGCTCGAGCTGCCCCCCGGCTCCTCGGCGACGAGCGACACGATCTGCGTCGGGATCGCGCATCCGACGATCCGCTTCTTCACGAAGCGCAACGACGGGGGCGTGCTCTCGCTGTCGACGGTCAAGGTGGAGGTCCTCTTCGAGGCCGCCGACGGCAGCGTCAAGTCGCTGACGATGGGCGTCGTCAGCAACGGCGGCAGCTGGCAGCCGACGCTCCCGCTGCCGATCATCGCGAACCTCCTCCCCCTGCTGCCCGGCGAGATGACGCCGGTCAGGTTCCGCTTCACGGCGCTGGGCTCGGCCAACTGGTCGGTCGACGACATCTGGGTCGACCCCTACGCGCGCCGCTGAGTCGCCGGGCGGCCGGGCCGGCGCATGCCGGCCCGGCGGCTCGCCGGCCGCCCGTCAGGTGCGCGCGCGGCGCGTGCGCTGGCGCTCCTCCTGCTTCTCCACGACGTGGACGATGAGCTTGAGGATCTGATCGACGCCCGTCGCCTTGGCCTGGCCGTACGTGAAGGCCTCGCGCCAGTCGGCGATGTGGGCCTCCTTGGCCATGACGTTGAAGAAGGCCCGCGGGATCTCGACGCGCACGCGGGCGTCCTCGGCGATGCCCTTCGCGACCGCCGGACCCGGCAGCTCGACGCGGTACATCTGCACGTCGCCGCGCCCGCGCAGCTCGACCGCGAAGACGAGCTTCAGCGGGGCGAGCGCCGGCACCTCCTCGAGGAAGCGCCGCACGGCGGTCTCGATCAGGCTCTTTGCGTCCTCGGCCACCGGGCAACCCTAGATGATCGTCTCGCCCGCCCGGCGGAGCCCCGCCCCGGTCGTCAGCGCAGCGGCTTCATCGGACCGCCGCGGACGCTCTCGGGCCGGTAGTCGACCTTCTCGCAGTTGCGGAACTTGTAGCGCTTGCGGCGCGAGCGGGCGACGTGGTAGATGTCGCGCCCGGGCCCGCAGTCCACGACCCCCCGGCCGTAGTGCACCGAGATGACGTCGTTGCCGGCGCCGGCGGAGATCTTGTTGTAGCCGTGCGAGCCGTAGATGAAGTCCGTCCCGCCCCCGCCGTAGATCCTGTCGCGCTGGCCGTTGGGCTGGCGCTTGGGGTCGTAGTCTCCCCACAGGACGTCGGAGCCGTCGCGTCCGCTCAGGACGTCCGAGCCGTGGCCTCCGAGCAGCTCGTCGGAGCGCTCCGTGCCCATGTACCGGACCGATCTGCTCGTGGCGGATCTGCCGTCGCCGGCCCGGGCGATCTTCGTGACGCCGTCGATCGTCGGCCAGTACCTGTGCGACGCGCAGTCCTGGCAGCCGCCGCCGGGCTTGTGGCCGGCGCTTGCGACGGCCGCCGCGCAGAGCGCGACGGCGAGCGCGGCGACGGTGACGATGCGGTGCATGGGCGTTCCCCTCCGCCGACGTGTCAGATCTTGTTGCGCTGCAGCAGCTTGCGCCCGATGACCATCTTCTGGATCTCCGACGTGCCCTCGCCGATGAGCAGCAGCGGCGCGTCGCGGTACAGGCGCTCGATCTCGTACTCCTTGGAGTACCCGTAGCCGCCGTGGATGCGGAAGCACTCCTCGACGCAGAAGCGCCCGGCCTCGGAGGCGAAGAGCTTGGCCATGCCGGCCTCGAGCTCCGAGCTCTCGCCGGCGTCCTTCAGGCGCGCGGCCTTGCGCGTCAGCAGGCGCGCGGCCTCGATCTGCGTCGCCATGTCGGCGAGCTTGAACTGGATCACCTGGTGCTGGGCGATCGGCTTGCCGAACGTCTTGCGCTCCTGGGAGTAGCGCAGCGCCAGCTCGAGCGCGCGCTGGGCGATGCCGACGCCGCGCGCGGCGACGTTCGCGCGACCGACCTCGAGCGCGTCCATCATCTGCTGGAAGCCGCGGTTGAGACCCGCCTCCTCGCCGCCGAGGATGTTCTCCGCCGGGCACTTGTAGCCGTCGAAGACGAGCTCGGTGGACTCGACGCCCTTGTAGCCCATCTTCTTCAGCGGCGGCGGGACCGTGAAGCCGGCGTACTCGCCCGTGTTCACCGAGACGCCGGGCTCCTTCTCGCAGATGAAGCACGACATGCCCTTGTACGGCGGGTCGGCCTTGGGATCGGTGCGCACGAGCGTGAAGACGATCGTCGAGCGCAGGCCGTTGGTGACCCACATCTTCTGGCCGTTGAGCTCGTAGCCGCCGTCGTCGAGCTTCTTGGCCGTCGCCTTGAGGGCCTGCACGTCGGAGCCCATCTCGGGCTCGGAGAGGCTGAACGCGGCGCGGCACTCGCCGGTCGCCATCTCGGGGAGGAACTTCTGCTTCTGCTCCTCCGTGCCGAACTTCATGAGCAGGTAGGAGCCGATGAAGTGGGTGTTGATGATCCCGGAGATCGAGATCCAGCCGCGCGAGAGCTCCTCGACGATCATGCAATAGGTCGTGAGGTCAAGCCCCATCCCGCCGTACTCCTCGGGGATCGTGACGCCGAAGAGCCCTAGCTCCTTCATCTGGTCGACGATCGGCTGCGGGAACTCGTCCTCGTGATCGTAATGCTCGGCGTTGGGCAGGATCTGCTCGTCGGCGAACTGGCGGACCATCGCGATGATGTCCTTCTGCTCGTCTGTGTACTCGCTGTACGCGGGGGCTACGGCCATGTCGATGACGCTCTCCAGGTCAGGAATTCCGGGCTGCTGCGGTTCGCGCAGCTTATCCGGGATCGCTTCGAGGACGTCTGCCTGGCGGGCTCCTGACAGACTGCGCGCCGCAATGGGCAACTTCGCCGTCGACATCGTCGAGCGCGCGCCGGCCGACGGCCTGGCGATCGTCGAGATCGCGCGCGACGGCGCGCGGCGCGAATGGACCTTCGGCGAGGTCGCCGAGGCGGCGCGGCGCCTGGCGGCGCATCTGCACGCCGGCCTGGGCGTGCGGCGGGGCGACTGCGTCCTGACGCTCGTCGGCAACCGGCCCGACTGGGTCGCCGCGATGGTCGCCTGCTTTCGCCAGGGCTACGTCGCGCTGCCGTGCAACGAGCAGCTTCGCGCCGGCGACCTGCGCAGCCGCCTGGAGGTCTGCCGGCCGGCCGCCGTCGTCTGCGACGCGCGCAACGAGGACGTGCTCGCCGCGTCGGGCTGGGACGGGCCGACGGTCTGGCTGCCCGGCCTCGCGGCCCTGCCGCAGGCCGGCGACGTCCCGCCGCCGGCCGCGCTCGATCCGCTGGACCCGTGCCTCGTCACGTTCACGAGCGGCACCGCCGGCGAGCCGAAGGCCGCCGTCCACGGCCAGCGCTATCTCGCCGGCCAGCGCGTGCAGGCCGAGCACTGGCTCGCCCCGCAGCCCGGCGATCTCGTCTGGTGCACGGCCGCCAGCGGGTGGAGCAAGTCCGCCCGCAACGCCTTCATCGCGCCGTGGATCCGCGGCGCCGCGGCGCTCCTGCACGACGCGCGCTTCGACCCGGCCGAGCGCTTGGACGTCCTCGAGCGCGAGGGCGTCAACGTGCTCTGCATGGCGCCGACGGAGTACCGCGTCATCGCCAAGCGCGCGACGCTGCGCCCGGTGGCCTCGCTGCGGGGCCTCGTCGCAGCCGGCGAGGCGCTGAACCCCGAGGTCCTGCGCGCGTGGGAGGAGGCGACCGGCCTGCAGATCCGCGACGGCTACGGCCAGACCGAGACCGGCCAGCTCACCGGGATGGCGCCGGGGGTCGCGGTCCGGCCCGGCTCGATGGGCCGCGCCCTGCCCGGCATCGGCCTGCGGATCGACGACGGCGAGCTCGTCGTCGACCCCGCGACGGTGCCGACGTTCTTCCTGGGCTACCTCGGCGGCGACGAGCAGGGCGGGCGGGCGGAGCCGTGGCGCACCGGCGACCGCGTCGTCCGCGACGAGGACGGCTTTCTCTTCTTCGAGGGCCGCACGGACGACGTCATCATCTCCGCCGGCTACCGGATCGGCCCGTTCGAGGTCGAGTCCGCGCTCGTCGCGCACGAGGCGGTCGCCGAGGCCGCGGTCATCGCCGCGCCCGACGACGAGCGCGGCTCGATCGTGCGCGCAGTCGTCGTCCTGCGCGACGGGATCGCCCCCTCGGCGCAGCTCGCGCGCGACCTGCAGGAGCACGTCAAGGCGCAGACCGCGCCCTACAAGTACCCGCGCCGCGTCGACTTCGCGGCCGAGCTGCCCAAGACGGCGAGCGGCAAGGTCAGGCGCGCGCTGCTGCGCGCCGAGGGCTGATCAGCTCGGCAGCGCGACGATCGCGTCGATCTCGACCTGCGCGCCCTTGGGCAGCGCCGCCACGCCGATCGCGACGCGCGCGGGGGGATCGGAGCTGAAGAACGCGCCGTAGGCCTCGTTGACCTCCGCGAAGGCGCCGAGGTCGGTCATGTAGACGGTGCAGCGCACGGCGTCCGCGAGGCCCGCGCCCGCCGCGGCGCAGACCGCCTCGAGGTTCTCCAGGCAGCGCGTCGCCTGCTCGGCGGGCGTGTCGCCGACGAGCGCGCCCGTGTCGGCGTCGAGCGGGATCTGGCCCGAGCAGAACAGCAGGCCGCCGGCGCGGACCGCGTGGCTGTAGGGACCGATCGCGGCGGGGGCGCCGATGGCGGTGACGGGCTCGCGGGTGATGGACACGTTGACTGTCTCCTGGGGTGAGATCCGGTGAGATCACGGACGGTAGCGAGCGCGTTGGTACGGTGGACGTCCGGATGCGCTCTCTGGCCACGAAGGCCCTGCCGTTGGCAGTGACATTGCTGGCGTCTGCCGCAGCCTCGCCCGCCCGGGCGGCGATCGGGTTCGCGACGTGCCCGCGCTACGCGCCGCTGCAGTGCGCCACCTTTGACGTGCCGCTGGACCGCGGCGGGCGCGTGCCCGGCACGCTGCGGCTCGCGACCGTCCGCCGGCTCGCCGCGGCGAGCCCGACCCGGACCGCGGTCCTCGCGCTCGCCGGCGGCCCCGGCCAGGCGGCGACGCCGCTCGTCGACGACTTCGCGAGCCTCGTCGCCCCCGCGCTGACCACCCGCGACCTGCTCGTCCTCGACCAGCGCGGCACCGGCGCCTCGTCGGCCCTGTGGTGCTCAATGACGGGCCTCACGCTGACCGGCGCCGCGCGACGCTGCGCGATGCAGCTCGGCGCGCGCCGCGGGCAGTTCACGACATCGGCGAGCGTCGAGGACATCGAGGCGCTGCGCGCCGGCGCGGGCTACGAGCAGCTCGTCCTGTTCGGCATCTCCTACGGCACGAAGGTGGCGCTGGACTACGCCGCCCGCTACCCGGGACGTGTCGAGTCGCTCGTGCTGGACTCCGTCGTGCTCCCGCGCGGGCCCGACACGCTGCAGCGCTCGACGTTCGCGGCGTCGCGGCGAGTCCTGAAGGAGCTGTGCGACGGCGACGCCTGCCGGGGGATCACGAGGCGGCCCGTCGCCGACCTGGCGGGCCAGGTCCGGCGCCTGAGGCGCCGGCCGCTGCGAGGCCGGCTGACCGACACCGCCGGAAAGCGCCGCCGGGTGACGATCGACCGCCGGGACCTGCTCGACATCGTGCTCACGGGCGACCTCAACCCCACCCTGCGAGCCGAGCTGCCCGCTGCGCTGACGTCGGCGCGCCGCGGCGACTCCTCGCCGCTCATCCGCCTCGCGGCGCGCTCGGCCGGCGTCGTCGACCTCGGCATCGGGCCGCAGGCGGCGACCGAGAGCTTCTCCGACAGCGTCTTCGCCGCGACGCTCTGCGAGGAGGGCGTCTTCCCCTGGAACCGGGCCGCCAACCGCCCGACCCGCGCGCGTCAGGCGCGCGCGCTGCTGCGCGCCGCCGGCGATGCGCCGTTCTACCCCTTCGACGCGGCGACGGTGCTCCAGGCGGAGATCATCGAGCTCTGCATCGGCTGGCCGACGATGACGCCCCCGGCGCCGGCGGCGGGACGGCTGCCGGACGTGCCGGCGCTCGTCGTCAGCGGGGCGGCGGACGTGCGCACGCCGCGGGAGGACGCCGCCGCGCTCGCGCGCCTCATGCCCTCCGCCAGCATCCTCTCGCTCCCGGGCACGGGCCATTCGGCGCTCGCGGCCGACGCGTCGCCCGACGACTGCGGCCGGCGCGGCATGCGCGACTTCTTCGCGGGCCGGCCGGTCACGCCGTGCGCGCCCGGCCCCGGTCCGGTGGCGCCCGCCCCGGTCGCCCCGACGCGGCTGGGCCGGCTGCCCGGGACCGGCTCGAACACGATGGTCGGGCGCACGATCACCGCCGCCCTGCTGACCGCCGACGATGTACGCCGCCAGGTCATCGGCGACCTGCTGCAGCTCGGCCGCTTCGCCAAGCGCGACGGCGGGCTGCGCGGAGGATCGGTCTCGATCAGGCCGTCGGGGCGGATGCGGCTGCGCAACGTCGTCTACGTTCCCGGCGTGACCGTGTCCGGCAGCGTGCCCTTCTCGACCCGCGGGTCCGGCGTGCTGCGCATCGGCGGCCGCCGCGCGGCGCACGGCCGGATCTCGTTCCGGCGCGGCATCATCAGCGGGCGCGTCGGCGGCCGGCGCATCAGGATCACGGTGGCGACGGCCGCGGCGGCGCAGCGGCGCGACCCTTCGCCCGCCGCGCTGCTTCGCCGCTTCCGCCTGCGTCACGCCGGGTAGCGCGAGCACGATGGCCAACGCGCTCGCGGGCGAGACCTCGCCCTACCTGCTCCAGCACCAGCACAACCCCGTCGACTGGCAGCCGTGGGGCGAGCAGGCCTTCGCCCGCGCGCGCGAGCTCGACCGCCCGCTGCTCGTCTCGATCGGCTACTCGGCCTGTCACTGGTGCCACGTCATGGAGCGCGAGAGCTTCGAGAACGAGAAGATCGCCGCCCTCATGAACGACCACTTCGTCTGCATCAAGGTCGATCGCGAGGAACGCCCGGACGTCGATGCGCTCTACATGGAGGCCGTGCAGCTCATGACCGGCCACGGCGGCTGGCCGCTGAACGTCTTCGTCACGCACGACCAGGTGCCGTTCTACGCGGGCACGTACTTCCCGCCCGAGCCGCGCCGGGGCATGCCGAGCTGGCCGATGGTCCTGCGCGGCGTCGCCGATGCGTGGCTCAGCAAGCGCGCCGAGATCCACGAGCAGGACGGGGCGACGGCAGCGCGGCTCGCCGGGGCGGCCCGGCTGCAGCGCGCCGAGGGCCCGCTGAGCCCCGCCATCCTCGACGACGCGGTCGCCGAGCTGCGCTCGCAGTACGACGCCCACAACGGCGGCTGGGGCGGCGCGCCGAAGTTCCCCGCCGCCTCGACGATCGAGTTCCTCCTGCGCCGCGGCGAGACGCAGATGACGACGTACACGCTGCGCTCGATGGCCTCCGGCGGCATCCACGACCAGGTCGGCGGCGGCTTCGCGCGCTACGCGGTCGACGCCAACTGGACCGTGCCGCACTTCGAGAAGATGCTCTACGACAACGCGCTGCTGGCTCGCGCCTACCTACACGCCTGGCAGGTCGGCGGCGGGGCCGACGGCGGCGACCCGATCCTGCGCCGCACCGCCGAGGAGACGCTCGACTGGGCGCTGCGCGAGATGACCGGCCCCGAGGGGGCGTTCTTCAGCGCGCTCGACGCCGACTCCGAGGGCGTCGAGGGCAGGTTCTACGTCTGGAGCCTCGCCGAGCTGCGCGAGGTCCTCGGCGCCGACGCCGACGAGGCGATCGCCTGGTTCGGCGCGACGGAGAGCGGCAACTTCGAGGGCGCGAACATCCTCGAGTCGCGCGGCGCCGAGCCGGCCGCCGAGACGCGCGAGCGCATCCGCTCCAAGCTGCTCGAGCGCCGCGCCGGGCGGGTGCGGCCGGGCCTGGACGACAAGCGGCTGACGGCCTGGAACGCGCTCATGATCAGCGCGCTCGCGGAGGCCGGCGCCGTGCTCGAGCGCGAGGACCACCTCGACGCCGCCCGCCGCGCCGCCGGGTTCGTGCTCGACGAGATGCGCGCCGCCGACGGCCGGCTGCTGCGCACGTACAACGCCGGCGAGGCGAAGCTCAACGCCTACCTCGAGGACCACGCCTTCCTGCTCGAGGCGCTGCTGACGCTCTACGAGGCGACGTTCGAGCCGCGCTGGTTCCACGCCGCCCGCGAGCTCGCCGACGCGATCCTCGAGCGCTTCGGCGACCCCGAGCACGGCGGCTTCTTTCAGACCTCGGCCGACCACGAGCGGCTCGTCGCGCGCCGCAAGGAGATCGACGACGCGCCGATCCCGTCGGGCCAGTCGAGCGCCGCCCACGGCCTGCTGCGCCTCGCGGCGCTGACGGGCGAGGCGCGCTACGAGCAGGCCGCCGTCGGCGTGCTCGAGCTCTTCGGCGACCTGCCGCGCCGCTCGCCGCTGGCGTTCGGCCACCTCCTGCAGGCGCTCGACTTCCACCTCGCGCCGGTCCGCGAGGTGGCGCTCGTCGGCGACGACCTGACCGAGCTTCGGCGCGTCGTGCGCGCCGCCTTCCGCCCCCGCCTCGTGCTGGCGGGCGGCAACGGCGCGGACGCCGGCGGCCTGCCGCTGCTCGAGGGCCGCTCGCCGCTCGACGGCCGCGCGACGGCGTACGTCTGCGAGCGCTTCGCCTGCCTGCGGCCGGTCACCGATCCGGCCGAGCTGCGGGCGCTGCTCGACGCCGGCTCCTGACGACCGCCTCCTGCGATAGAAGTCCGGCGATGGCCTCGCTGCTCGCGACCCCGGCCGGACGGACGGCGAAGTGGATCATCGTGGCGATCTGGATCGCGGCGATGGTCGGCTCCTTCGCCACCAACCTCCCGGGCAAGTTCGCCGACGCAGAGCAGAACGAGTCGACCTCCTTCCTGCCCGGCGACGCGGAGTCGACGAAGGCGCTGCAGGTCACCGAGCGCCTGCAGGGCGGCGAGCAGGCGGCGATCATCGTCGTCTACCGGCGCGAGGGCGGGTTGACCGCGGCCGACCGCGCGCGGATCGCCGCCGACGTGCGCGAGCTCAACGCGCAGGACTTCCGCGCGACCTCCGAGTTCCGGCGGGTCGCGACCGCCCCCGACGGCAAGGCCGCGATCGTCCAGGCCGCGATCACGAGCGACGGCGAGGCCGACACGATCCTCGACCCCGTCAACGAGACGCGCAAGCGCGTGAGCGACCCCGGCGGTGGCCTGGAGGTCAAGGTCACCGGGCCGGCGGGCTTCTCGGCCGACGCGATCAAGGTCTTCGAGGGCATCAACGGAACGCTCGTCGGCGCCGCGTTCCTGCTCGTCCTCGTCCTGCTCATCATCATCTACCGCAGCCCGATCTTCTTCCTCATCCCGCTCGTCGCGGTCGGGTTCGCCGAGATCGCGACGCGCGCGATCGGCTTCGGGCTGACCGAGCTCGGGGTCACGGTCAACGGCCAGTCCTCCTCGATCCTCTCGATCCTCGTGCTCGGCGCGGGCACCGACTACGCGCTGCTGCTCGTCGCGCGCTATCGCGAGGAGTTGCACCGCCACACGAACCGCCACGAGGCCATGGCGCTCGCCCTGCGCACCGCCGGGCCGGCGATCTTCGCCTCGGGCATGACGGTCATCGCGGCGCTGCTGTGCCTGACGCTCGCCGAGGTCAACGGCACGTCCGGGCTCGGGCCGATCGGCGCGCTCGGCATCGCGGTGGCGATGATCTCGATGCTGACGCTGCTGCCGGCGCTGCTCGTCGTCTTCGGCCGGCGGGCGTTCTGGCCGTTCGTCCCCCACCACGGCGACGCGGACGCCGCGGGCGGCACGAGCGGCGCCTGGCGCGGCGTCGGCGAGCGCGTCGCCGCCCGTCCGCGCCGCGTCTGGATCGGCGTCGTCGCGGCGCTCGGGATCCTCGCGCTCGGCGTGCTGAACTTCGACGACGGCCTGACGCAGGGCAACTCCTTCCGCGAGGACGTCGAGGCCCTCCAGGGCCAGCGCCTGCTGTCGCAGTCGTTCCCCGGCGGGGCCAACGCGCCGACGGAGATCGTCGTCCAGGATCGCTCGAAGGTCGCCGACGTCCGCCGCGCGGTGGCCGGCGTCGACGGCGTCGCATCCGTCACGCCGTCGCCCTCCCGCGGCGAGGAGGCCGTGCTGCTCGACGCCGTGCTCGAGCCCGCGCCGTTCTCGACGCAGGCGTTCGCGCTCATCGACAAGGTGCGCGCGGCCGCGCATCGAGCGGGCGGCCCGTCGACCCTCGTCGGCGGCGCGACGGCCGTCGAGGCCGACCTGCGCCAGGCGGCCGGGCGCGACACGCGCCTCATCGTGCCGGTCGCGCTCGTCGTCGTCTTCCTCATCCTCGTGCTGCTGCTGCGCGCGCTCGTCGCGCCCCTGCTGCTCATCGGCACGGTCATCCTGTCGTTCGCGGCGGCGCTCGGCGTCGGAGCGATCGTCTTCGACGTCGTCTTCGGCTTTCCCGGCAGCGACCCCTCGCTGCCGCTGTTCGCGTTCATCTTCCTCGTCGCGCTGGGGATCGACTACAACATCTTCCTCATGGCCCGCGTGCGCGAGGAGACCGCGCGCCACGGCACCCGCGAGGGGATGCTGCGCGGCCTCGCCGTGACCGGGGGCGTCATCACGTCGGCGGGCATCGTCCTGGCCGGCGTGTTCTCCGTGCTCGGCGTCCTGCCGCTCGTCTTCCTCACCGAGATCGGCTTCGTCGTCGCCTTCGGCGTCCTGCTGGACACCTTCGTCGTGCGCTCGGTGCTCGTCCCCGCGCTGACGTTCGAGCTCGGGTCACGGATCTGGTGGCCCTCGGCGCTGGCGAGGGGCAAGCCCTAGCGCACCGGGGCTCCGGCGGCGCGGGTACGAACCGAGCGACCGGGGCGCGGCGAGTCAGCCGGCCGACTGGTCCAGGCGATGCAGCTCGTCGTCGGTGAGCCGCAGCCCGGCCGCCGCGACGTTCTCCTCGAGGTGCGCCACCGAGCCGGTGCCGGGGATCGGCAGCATGACCGGCGAGCGCGCCAGCAGCCAGGCGAGCGCCACCTGCCCGGGCGTGGCGTCGTGCGCCCGCGCGACCTGCTCGACGGGCCCGCCGGGCTTGGCGAGGTCGCCCGCGGCGAGCGGATACCAGGGAAAGAAGCCCAGGCCGTCGCGGTCGCAGATCTCGAGCACGTCCAGCGAGCCGCGGTCGGTGAGGTTGAAGCGGTTCTGGACCGTCACCACGTCGACGATCGAGCGCGCCTGCTCGAGCTGCTCGACGCTGACGTTCGAGACGCCGACATGGCGGATCTTGCCCTCGTCCTGAAGCTCCTTGAGCGTCCCGACCGACTCGGCGTAGGGCACGTCGGGATCGGGCGCGTGCAGCTGGTAGAGGTCGATCCGGTCCACGCGCAGGTCGCGCAGGGAGCCCTCGCAGGCGCTGCGCAGATGCTCGGGGCGCCCGTTGCGCGACCATTTGCCCGGAGCCGACCGCTGCAGGCCTCCCTTCGTCGCGACGAGCAGCCCGTCGGGGTACGGATGCAGCGCGTCGGCGATGAGCTGCTCGCTGATGCGCGGCCCGTAGCTGTCGGCGGTGTCGATGAGGTCGACGCCGAGCTCGACGACCCGGCGCAGCACGTCGAGCGCGACGTCGCGGTCCGGCGGCGGCCCCCAGATCCCGGGGCCGGTGACGCGCATCGCCCCGAAGCCGAGGCGGTGGACCTCGAGGTCGCCGCCGAGCTTCAGCGTGCCGCTCGCGTGCGCGGAGGTCACAGGACCGGCAGGTAGCGGTCGAGCTCCCACTGGCTGACCTGCACGCGGTAGTCCTCCCACTCTCGGCGCTTGATCTCGACGTAGCGGTTGAACGTGTGCTCGCCGAGCGCGCGCAGGACGAGCTCGGACTCCGCCGTGAGCTCGATCGCCTCGCCGAGCGTCTCGGGCAGCTGCTCGATGCCCAGCCGGCGCCGGTCGTCCGGCGACAGGTGGTAGAGGTTCTTCTCCATCGGCTCGGGCAGCTCGTAGCCCTTCTCGACGCCCTCGAGGCCCGCGTGCAGCAGCGCGGCGAACGTGAGGTACGGGTTGCAGGCCGGATCGGGGCAGCGCAGCTCCATCCGGGTCGAGCGCTCCTTGCCGGGGTGATACAGGGGCACGCGGACGAGCGCTGAGCGGTTGCGCCGGCTCCAGGCGACGTAGACGGGCGCCTCGAAGCCCGGCACGAGGCGCTTGTAGGAGTTCACCCACTGGGCGAAGATCGACGACAGCTCGCGCGCGTGCTTGAGCTGCCCGGCGATGAACGCCTTGCCCGTGTCCGAGAGGAAGAACGGGTCGTCGGCGTCGAAGAACGCGTTCTTGCCCTCCTGGAAGAGGCTCATGTGCGTGTGCATGCCCGAGCCGTTCTCGCCGAACAGCGGCTTGGGCATGAACGTCGCGTGCCAGCCGTACTTCATCGCGTACTCCTTGACCGTGATGCGGTACGTCATGCAGTCGTCGGCCATCTTCATCGCGTCGGCGTAGCGCATGTCGATCTCGTGCTGGCTCGGGCCGACCTCGTGATGGGTGTACTCGACGTGGATGCCCAGCTGCTCGAGCGCGAGCACCGTCTCGCGGCGCACGTCGGAGCCGGCGTCGAGCGTCGTGAGGTCGAAGTAGCCGCCGTTGTCGAGCACCTCGGTGCCGCTGGAGTCCTTGAAGAGGAAGTACTCGAGCTCCGGCCCCACGTTGAACGTGTCGAAGCCCATCGTCCGCGCTCGCGTGAGCGCGCGGCGCAGGACGTGGCGCGGGTCGCCCTCGTACGGGGTCCGCTCCGGCGTGAGCACGTCGCAGAACAGCCGCCCCACACCCTGCTCCTCGGGCCGCCACGGCAGGATGGCGAACGTCGACGGGTCGGGCATCGCGAGCATGTCGGATTCCTCGATCGCGTTGAAGCCCGTGATCGACGAGCCGTCGAAGCCCATCCCGGACTCGAACGCCTCGTCGAGCTCGTCGCGGTTGATCGAGAAGGACTTCAGCCGGCCAAGGATGTCGGTGAACCAGAGCCGGATGAACCGGATGTCGCGCTCGGCGACGATCGCCTTGACATCGTCGGGCGTCTTGGGACGGTCGTCGCTCATGCGCAGGAGCCTAGACCAGGCGTTCGGCGGCCGATTTGTTGCGGGCGCGTTACGCTCGAGCGGCCGTGTCAGGGCAGCCAGCGGCGGGCCCAGGACTCCAGCTCGTGCACCGCCGGTGCGAGCTCGCGGCCCATCTCGGTCAACTCGTAGACGGCCCTGGCCGGCCGGCCCTCCTGGACGGCGCGCGCGACGACCCCGTTGGCTTCGAGCTCCTTCATGCGCTCGGAGAGCATCCGGTCCGACAGCTCCGGCACGCACGCCGCGATCTCGCCGAAGCGCAGCGCGTTGCGATGGATCAGGACGGCGATGATCGCGCCCGTCCAGCGCCGCCCGATGAGCTCGATCGCGCGGTGGTAGTACGGACAGCAGGGAGGACGGCTCTCGGCGGTGACGACCAGGGTCCGCGCGTCCGGTCCTCGCGGACGCGAGGCCGGTCGCGGTCCGTCCCCGGCGTTGCCCATCCGATCAACCGGGACGGTGGGTGGCCGGCGGGGCCATCAGGCCGCGTGCAGCGTCCGCGTGTCCTCCACCGACCCGTCGACGGGGACGTCCCCCGCGACGTTGACCATCGCCGTGAAGCGCTCCATGGCGACGTAGGCGATCGCCTCGAGGATCTGCTCGTCGCTCCAGCCTGCCTCGCGCGCCTCCTCGTGCAGGTGCATCGGCGGCCGGCCGGGGTTCTCGACGACGGCCTTGAGGTAGCGCAGCAGGGCTGCCGCGCGCTCGTCCTTGGAGTCGAAGTCGCGCGCCAGGGCGATGTCGTCGAGCGCGAGCCCGGCCTGCCGAGCGGTGCGGCTGTGCAGCGCGATCCCGGGCTGCGAGCCGTGATGCTCGGCGACGGCGAGCGAGATGCGCTCGAGCATCTGCACGTCCAGCGCTCCTCGACGAAGCTCCGAGCGCAGGCGCGCGTAGCCGCGCAGGGCGGCGGGCGAGCCGGCGAGGGCGCCCAGGAAGTTCGGCAGCTGGCCGCCGGTCGCGAGGGCACCGCGCAGGACGGGCACCGAGCCCTCGGGCGCGGTGAGGTCGTCGTGGATCTGGAACCTGCTCATCGATGTCTTCATGGGGGGAGGCCTTCTGGCGGGGTGGCGAGGAAGCGGCTTCCGTGCCGGACTGGGGGGCATCTTGCTTACGAGTGGTAAGTGTAGGCGTCGGGCTGTGCGCTGGCAAGCGCACACCACCTGTTCTACGCACCAGGATTAATCCTGGCTCACGATCGCATGTGGGTTTCCGAAGCGTGCCCGATGCGTGACCTGGGCAATCGCGCCCGCCGCGTGGAGCGTGGGCAGCCCGACGGGTGAGCCGAGCGCCCGCCGCGTGGAGCGTCGGCGGCCCGACGGGTGAGCCCGAGCGCCCGCCGCGTGGAGCGTCGGCGGCCCGGGGGTTGCGCCCCTGCGAGCGGCCGCAGGCCCGATCCGGTCGTGGCCCGGACGGCGACCCGCGCCGCGGGACCTCAGCGGGCGAGGACGGAGGCGTCGGACGTGCCGACGGCCACGAGGATGAGGAGGATCCCCATCATGAGCGCCCACATCGCCAGCCGGTCCGGACGCGTCCCGACGCGCTCGACCGCACGTCGCGGCGGGCGCCTGCGATCGACCTCATGGCTGCGCGGGACGGCCGGCGCGGGGACCGGGCGGCCGCGGATCTCGACGGTCCGGCGAGCGGGGATCGGCGTGCCCTTCGCATGTGGGTCGCGGCGGGGCGGCGTCGCCGGCCGCTGGGCGCCGGTCGCGTGCTCGCGGATGGCGGTTGGGCGCTGGGCGCCGTCGGCGGCGCCGCGCGAGCGCTCGCGCGAGGAGCGGCGCCCGGCGAGATCGGCCAGGTCGGCGCGGCGACGCGCCTCGTCCGTGGCCTCGTAGGCATCGCGGAGATGCTCGACGTCTGCCCACCATGCGCGGCTCTCGCTGTGTGCCATGCGTTGCGTCCTCTTTCGATTGAGGCCTACGGGGTTAGCTGACGGACTCGCGCTGAAAGAGCTGCGCTACGCCGGAAACAGCCGGCGATTCGCCCCATGATCTGGTTCCCCCGCTCCAGGGCCCTCGCGGACCCGGGACTCGGCGATCTGACGTGCGGCATCGTAGCAGCGTTGGATTTCCCTGCATATGGGCAGTGTTATGGAGACCGCGGACGGAATCGCCCAGTTTGCGGGGTCGGGCGCCGCATTCGACGGGCTCCGGCGCGCGACGGGCGTGCCGTGTCGGCGCCGTCAGCGCCCGGCGACGGCCTCGATGTAGGCGGCGACGTTCTGCGCGTCTTCGCCGTCGAGCAGCTGAGCCGGCATCTGGCCCTGGCCGTTGGCCCGGCCCAGCTTGATGGCGTTGAGCGTCAGCGCCTTCGGCGGCGCCAGGACGTCGAGATCGGGGCCGACGCGGCCGACGGCGCCGGCGTCGTCGAGCGCGTGGCAGGTCGCGCACTTGCGGTTGAACAGCTCGCGCCCGTCCTGCTGGGAGGCGGTCAGCGACGTGCCGCCGGGTCCCGCCGAGGCCTGGTCGCTGAGCAGGATCGCCGCCGGGACGACGACGCCGAAGACCGCGATCGCGCCCGCGACGACGAACTCCGCCGCGTGCAGCGGCCGGCGCCTCCCGCGCTCGAGCGTGTCGCGCACGCCGCGCGGACCTCCGCGCATGGCCACGAGCACGACGCCAAGGCCCAGCGCGACGAAGAACGAGAGGAAGATCAGTGCTGCCATGCGGCGGGCAATCTACTCGACCGGACGGCGAGGCCGCCTCACCGTCGCCCCGGCGGCACGCCGCGGAGGGCTCATCGCCGCCGGCCCGAACCGAAGTTCATGACCGGCGGGGCCACGGCGCGGAAGTCGTCGGTGCCGGTCGCGGCGGCCTGCCGCAGCTCGGTCTGGCGCGCGAGCTCGATCGCGTCCAGCAGCGAGAAGTCCTTGACCTGCGCGGCGACTCGATCGCTCGCCTCCAGTCGGGTGATGCGCCGCGCGACGACGTTGATCGCCCCGCCGGCCGACGCGTGGCGCTCCAGCCGGCCCTCGACGACCACGAGCGGCTCGGTGCGCACGATGAGCCGGTCGCGCTCGTAGATCTCCGGCGAGACGACGACGTTGACGGTCCCCTGCTCGTCCTCGAGCAGCAGGAACGTGACGCCCTTCGCCGTGCCCGGTCGCTGGCGGGCGATGACGAGCCCGCCGACCCGCACCCGCTCGCCGTGCCCCAGCCGGTCCAGCGCGCCGACGTCGACGGCGCCGGCGGCGTGCAGGCGCGGGCGCAGCAGCCCGAGCGGGTGGGTGGAGACCGTCAGCCCGGTCGTGGAGTAGTCGGCGACCATCTCGTCCCAGGGCGACAGCGGCGCGAGCCTCGGCGGCGCCGGGAGATCCAGGGCGAGCGCGAGCTGCACGAAGGCGTCCCCGCCGCCGGCGGCGACGCCCCGGGCTCCGCGCGAGCGCCGGCCGCGTCCGGCCGCGCGGGAGGAGCGCACGCGCACGCCCGGCGCGGCCACCCCGAGCTGCCACAGCGCGACGCGCCGGTCGCCGCCCGCGAGCGCATCGCAGGCGCCCGACCAGGCCAGCCGCTCGAGCGCCGCGCGGCCCGCCCCGGCGCGCGAGGCGAGGTCCTCAAGCGAGGTGAACGGGCCGCCCTCGCGCCGGGCGGCGACGAGCGCCTCGACCTCGTCGGCGCGCACGCCGAGCACGTAGCCCAGGCCGACCTGCACCGCGCCGGCGGCCGTCACCGTGCAGCCGACCTCGCCGGCGTTGACGTCGGGCGCGAGCACCTCGATCCCGCGGCGCTGAGCCTCGTGGACGAGCGCGTCGGGCGGATAGAAGCCCATCGGCTGCTCGTCGAGCAGCGAGCAGAGGAACTCCGGCCCGTAGTGCACGCGCAGCCACGTCGACTGGTAGGCGAGCAGGCCGAAGGCGGCGCCGTGCGCCTTGGGGAAGCCGAAGCCGGAGAAGCCCGAGACCATCGTGAAGACCTGCTCGGCGAGCTCCTCGGTCACGTCGGGATGGAGCGCCATCGCGCCCTCGACGAAGCGCCGGTGGTGGGCCTCGATCGCCTCCGCCGAGCGCTTGCGGCTCATCGCCCGCCGCAGGCCCTCGGCCTCCCCCACGCTGAAGCCGGCGAACGCCTGCGCGACCTCGAGCACCTGGTCCTGGAAGATGATCGTCCCGAGCGTGTCGCGCAGCGGCGGCTCCAGCGAGGGGTGCAGGTAGGGGACCTGGTAGGAGGGGTCGGCGCGCAGCCGCTGGCGGCGCTCGATGTAGGGGTTGACCGCGCCCCCGACGATCGGCCCCGGGCGCACGATCGCGACCTGGACCGTGATGTCGTCGAGCGTCTCCGGGCGCGTGCGCCGCAGCGAGCCCATCTGCGCGCGCGACTCGATCTGGAAGACACCGGTCGTGTCGGCGTTCTGGATGCACTCGTACGTCGCGGGATCGTCGAACGGGATCCGGCTGAGATCGATCTGCTCCCCGCGGCGCTGCGCGATGTGCTCGACGCAGCGCTCGACGGCGGACAGCATTCCCAGGCCGAGCAGGTCGATCTTCAGAAAGCCCGCGTCCGCGCAGGAGTCCTTGTCCCACTGGGCGAGCTGGCGGCCCTCCATCGCGGCCGGCACGAGCGGGACGCAGTCCACGAGCGGGCGCGTCGCGACGATCATCCCCCCGGAGTGCTGGGAGAGGTGGCGCGGCAGCCCGTAGGCCTCCTCGGCCAGGCGCGCGAGCCAGGCCCAGCGGCCGGTCAGCCGCCCCGGCCCGAGCGCGGTGTCGACGTCGCGGTCGACGTTGCGCGACGACCAGCCCTCGCTGCCGCGCGCGACGCGCTCGATCTCCCCCGGCGGCAGCCCGAGCGCCTTGCCGAGCTCGCGGATCGCGCCGCGCGCGCGGTACGTCGGAAAGGCCGCGACGAGCGCCGAGCGCTCGCGGCCGTAGCGCTCGTGCACGCGCGGGATGAGCACCTCGCGGATGTCGCGGGGGAAGTCGAGGTCGATGTCGGGCAGCGCGGTCAGCTCCTCGTTGAGGAAGCGCCCGAGCAGCAGCTTGTTGGCGATCGGGTCGACGTGGCTGAGGCCGGTCAGATGGCAGACGATCGACGAGACGCTCGAGCCGCGCCCGCGGCCGGGCGGCAGCAGCGTGCGCGGTCCCTCGCGCCCGCGCACCTCGACGGCGACCTCGCGCGCGAGCTCGAGCAGGTCGCGGTGCAGCACGAAGAAGCCCGCGAGGCCGAGCTCGTCGATGACGCGCAGCTCCTCCTCCAGGCGCGCGCAGGCCTCGGCGTGGTGCGCGCTGCCGGCCGGATAGCGCTCGCCGAAGCGGGCCTGGCAGATCTCCGCGAGCGTGCGGCTCGCGGTCTCGTCCTCGGCGCCGGGGTAGCGGTAGCCGAGGTCGCTCGTCAGGTCGAAGGTCAGCGTCTCGGCGAGCCGCGCCGACTCGGCGACCGCGCCGGGGTGGTCGGCGAAGCGCGCCGCCATCGCCCGCGGCGTCGTCAGCACGTGCGCGTGGTTGCCGCGCCGCAGCGGCTCGGAGGCGTCGAGCGTCGTGTGCTCGCGGATCGCGACGAACACGTCCTGCAGGTAGGCGCGCTCGGCCGTGTGCGCGTGGACGTCGCCGGTCGCGACGGTCGCCGCGCCGAGCCGGTCGGCGAGCCCCGCCAGCCCGCGGTTCAGCGCGCGGTCGTGGCGCTGCAGCGGGCGCTGCAGCTCGACGCGGAAGGCGTCGCGGCCGAACGTGCCCAGCAGGCGGCGCATCGTCGGCTCGTCGCGCACGCCGTGCGCCGAGCAGCCGCTCAGGCAGACGAGCCCCGCGTGGTGCGCCTCGACGTCCTCCAGCGACACGGCGGGCTCGCTGCGGTCGCGCTGCGGCCCGTCGCGGGTGTGGGCGTGCGCGCGCGTCAGCAGCCGGCAGAGGTTGCGCCAGCCGGTCGCGTCGCGCACGAGCAGCGTGAGGTGACGCCCGTCGGCGAGCGTGACCTCCGCCCCGTGGATCGCCCGCAGCCCGAGCGACTTGGCGGCCTGCGCGAACTCCATCGAGCCCGACAGCGAGTCGTGGTCGGTCAGCGCGAGCGCGGCGTGGCCGCGGTTGACGGCGGCCGCGACGAGCTCCTCGGGCTGCGAGGCCCCGTCGAGGAACGAGTAGGCGGAGTGGCAGTGCAGCTCGACGTAGGGCATACGAACGCATGTTCGCACATGGGGCGGTCGCGCCGAGCACGATCGTGCGCCGCGCGACAAGCGCCGCGACGTGCGTGGCGCGCACGACGACCTCGCCGTCGGCCGGCTCGCGCGCGAAGCCTCCCGGGAGACGCCGCCGGGCATCCCGCATCGCCGGCCGCGCACGACGGCGGACCTCATCCGACCGTCGCGGCGAGGCAGTCCAGACGGGTCTCCCACAGCCCGCCCGCCGGCCGCGAGGAGGCCGTCAGCAGGCGGCTGTGGTCCGTCGCGTGGTCGATCTCGCCGCCGAGCTGGACGACGTTCCCGATCCCCGCCGCGACCCCACTCGACGAGCCCTGCGTGCGATAGGCGGAGACGTCGAGCGCGGCCCGGTCGCGGATCGCCTCGCCGAGCGCGCGCATCGCGGCGCCGCTGCCCGGGTCGCGGCGAAACGCGGCCCAGGCCGACGAGACGAGGGGATCGCGCAGGTCCAGCCGCGCGGCGAGCTGCCAGCGCCGCCCGCCGGTCTCCTGCGAACCGAGCCACGACGACCCGTCGCCGAGCGCCCGCCTCAGGCCGGGCGGTAGGCGGGCGCCCGCGGCGAGCGCGCCCGAGGCCGACAGCGAGAGCTCGACCGGGCGCCGGTGGCGATCGAGCCTGAGGCCCATCTCGATCTCCCGGTCGGCGCGGCCGGCCGGCCCGCCGAGCGCGACGGTCACGGCACCCCATCCGGAGGCGGTCGAGCGCAGCGCGAGCGTGACGTCGCCGGTGGCGTGGTCGCGCCGCGCGCCGACCATCGTGCGCGCCAGCCCCTCCAGCGAGGCGCCGGCGAGCGAGCTGCCGACGCCGAAGCTGCCCAGGCCGCTGACGCCGCCCTCGTAGAAGTCCGCTCGCGCCGGCGCGAGCGGGGTGTCGCCGCGGCGGATCGCCCGCATGGTCGCGGCCGCCTCGCGCGCGTCGCGCGCCACGTAGACCGTGCCCCGGGCGAGGACGCCCTGCGCCCCGGCGCGGGCCTCGTCCTTGATGGCGATCCGGCGGCCGCGCACGGTCAGGGCGGCGCGGCCGCCGACCGCGACCTCGGCGCCGAGCGCGCCGCTGCGCGCGACCGTGATGCGGACCGTGCCGTCGGACATCGCCTCGCGCAGCACCCACCGGTCGTGATCGAAGCGGACGACGACCACGCCGACCGCGAAGTGGCGCGTGTCGCGCGTGCCCGCGACCATGCACGGGCGCGGGCGCCGGTCGGGGCACGGGCCGCCGCCCACGATGCACAGGGCGTGGCGGATCTGGCCGACGACGGCGTTGACGATGCCGGGCGCGCCGGCGCCGGCCAGCGCGAGCCGCGCGCCGGCGAGAATCGCGACGACGGCGACGAGGGCGACGTACTCGACGGTCGCCTGGCCTCGGGTGCAGCGCATCCCCCGGCGAGGCTGCCGGAGGCCGTGTGACGGAACTAGACGCGATCGCGCACGACGAACCCCAGCTTCGTGCCGCCGATCGCGCGCGATCCCGAGCGCCGCACGAAGCGCCGGCCCGTGCGCCGCTCCTCCGCATCGACGACGGAGGCGAGCAGCAGCGCCTGCGCGAGGCCGACGAGCAGGCAGCCCAGCGTGATCCGCAGGCCCGCGTCCCAGCCGCCGGCCCCGACGCCGAGCTCGCCGGGCACGACGACGAGCGCGGTGAGCACGACGACGACGAGCGGCGGCTTCCACAGCGCCGTCGGCGCGCCCGTCGGCTCCTCCCCCGCGGCGATCGGCTGCGCGGCCTCGAGCCAGCCGCGCACGACGCGCGGTCCGAGGACGGCGAGCACTGCCGCCACGAACGCGATCTGCAGGGCGGTGCCGGCGGCGCGCTCGGACGCGCGCTCGGCGAAGGTCAGCAGCAGCGCGCTGCCGAGCGCGCCGGCGGCGGCGAGCACGGCGCCCTCGAGGCGCAGGCGCCGTCGGTAGCCCTGCGGCACGGAAGTCTGGGAAGGCGACATCTACCCTGCCACTACGGCGCCGGCGGTTGCGGCGATCACGGCGGCGACGAGCACGCGATCACGCCAGCGCGCGCGCAGCACGACCGGCTCGTCACCCCGTGGCCGGGACGCCCGGAAGCCGTCGGCCTCCGACGCGATCCAGCGCAGCACGGCCGCCGCCAGCGAGCTCGGCCGGCGCCGGACATGACGGACCTGCTCGACGAGCGCCCGGCCGGAGGCGCCGAGGCCGCCGCCCGCTCCGAGCCGGTCGAGGACGGCCGAGGCCTCGCTCATGGCGGGGACGCCGCGCAGCACCCACAGCGAGCGGTGGGCGACCTCGCGCAGCCCGTCCTCGCCCGCGGCGGCGCGCAGCCACGTCGCGACGAGCACGAGCAGCGCCGCGCGGACGGTGCGGCGCAGCGTCAGGTCCAGGCCGACGTCGCCGACGAGCCCGAAGACGAGCGCGCCGCCGGCGAGCAGCGCCGTGAGCGCGAGCCCGGCCGGCACCGGCGCGCCGTCGGCGCGCGCGGTCGCCCACGCGATCGTCAGCCACGCGGCGACGGCGAGCAGCACGAGCCAGGCGGTCGTCGCCACGAGCACGCAGAACCCGACGACGGCGGCGACCGCGACGGCCCGCGGGTCGTAGCGCGCCCCCGCCGGCGCTTCCGGAGGAGCAGGCGGCGGCGCGCCGGTGCGACCGCCGGGAGCGCCTTGGCCCCCGCACGGACGGCCCGCGCGGGCCGGCGGGCCGCCCATCGCCGCGCGCGGCCACTCGCGCAGCGCCGCGCGGTAGACGAGCACCTGCACGACGCTCGCGAACGCCGTCCACGCGACGAGCCCGAGCGCGGTGGCGGCGAGCGCCGCCGCCGGTCCGTCGGGCACGCCGGGAAGCCGGCCGGCGAGCGCGTCGAACGTCGCCGCGTAGGGCACGACGCCGCCGGCGATGACGAGGATGTAGAAGAGCGCCGTGAGCGCCTGGTGGGCCGCGCGGATCGCCGCGCACGCCGCGATCTGCGCCGCCAGGCGCGCTCCCCGCGCCTGCATGCGCCCGAGCAGGGGCGCCGACAGGGCCTGGGTCAGCGGCACGCCGACGCGCGACGGCCCGAGCACCGCGACGGTCTGCAGCATCGCCGCGACGCTCACGCCGTAGCCGATCCGGGTTCCCGCCACCTGCGCCGCGCGGGCCAGCGCGACGCCGCCGGCGAGCGCGACGGCGTAGCCGCCGGTCGGCACGACGCGCGATGCGAGAAACGAGGCCGACGCGACGTGGGCGAGGCCGGCCTGCGCGGCGGCCTCGGATGCGGGATGGTCGCGCATGGCCTCCAGGAGTGTGCACGCTGCCGGTCGCCGGCCGGCCGCCCCGCCGCCGCGACCGGCGCGGGATGGCCCGCCGCGGATCCTCGGACCCGCGCAGCGCCGGTCAGCGCTGGCGATACCAGCCCCGCTCACGCTCGCCGAGGTCGCGGAAGACGACGAGGTTGCGCCCGCAGACCGTGACGACCTCCCAGTAGCGCCGGCGCAGCGGCCGGTCGGTCCACCAGCGGTCCTCGACGAGCCAGCTCTCGCGGACGGCGTCGATCCGGCGCCCGTCGACCTCGATCGGCGTGCCGGCGCCGTCGGCCCGCACCACGGTCGGACGCGGCTCGGCGATCCGGCGCGGGCCGGGGCTCACGTCGCCCCCCGGCCGGGCGGGCGCGAGGGGGCGGCGTCGAACGGCGTCAGCACGACGCGGCGCTCGGGCACGCGCGAGTCGGGGTCGATCTCCAGGACGCGCAGCGCCGCGTCGGGTCCGGCCACGGCGCGCGCCTGGTGGACGGCCTCGCGCAGGCGCTCGTCGCGCCGCGCGGCGCCGTCGTCGAACAGCGCGTGCACGTCCGGGTGCGGCGGCCCGAAGCGCTCGACGGTGAGCTCGAGCGTGTCGGCCGGCGCGGGCAGCAGCGACAGGCGCCCGCCGAGCGCCAGGCGCATCCGCTGCGCGTCGGCGAGCGCCTCGCGGAAGACGACGCGCTCGCGCCACGTGCCGCCCTCGACGAGCCGCGCCGAGAGCACGACGGCGCGCAGCGTGCGCCCGCGGCGCTCGCGCCGCGCCAGCAGGCGGTCGACGAGCAGCCCGAGCGCGCGACCGAGCTGCTCGCCGGAGCCGGACTCGGGCAGCTCGAGCGCCTCGCGCAGCAGCTCGCCCGGCAGGCGCGGGCGCAGCGGCGTGTCCTGCCCGCGGGCGAGCTCGTGGGCGAGCAGGCCAGGGCGCCCGAAGCGGTCCGCGACGACGCTGCGCGACAGGGCGGCGAGATCGCCGAGCGTCGCGATCCCGAGCCGCTGCAGCGGCTCGACGAGCGCGGCGGTCTCCGCGCGGCGGCGCAGCAGCTCGATCTCGAACGGCGCGAGGTCGGCGGCGCCCGCGACCCGCCCCGGGCGCCGGACGCGCGCGCCGGAGGCCGCGACGAGCGCGCAGAAGCGCGTCGGCCCCTCGCCGACCCGCGGCCCGGCCAGCACCCGCCGCAGGCGCTCGGAGCCGTGCGCGGCGAGGTAGCCGTCGGCGAGCATCCGCACGACCCGGCCGCCATGCAGGCGCTCCAGCCCCTGCGCGTCGAAGCAGGCCTCGCCGGGCCGCAGCGACTCGACCGCCGCGCCGAGGCCCTCCAGCCGCGCCAGGGCGCGCTCCCAGGCCTCCGCGACGCCCATCGGATCCGGCGGCACCAGGGCCAGCCGCGGGCAGCGCGAGAGCGCCTCCCCCATCCGCATCCCCGCATGGATCCCGTAGGCCTCGGCGGCCTGCGAGACCGTCCCGACGAACAGCTCGCGGCCGGGCTCGGGGGCGAGCGCCGCCGGCTCGCCGAGCAGGCCCGAGCGGCCGCCCGCGGCGACGGCGAGCTCGAATCGCTCGAGGAGGACGCATACGATCGTCATGCGAACAGATGTTCGCATCGCCGGGCTTCCCGCGCAAGGATCTTGGCGAGGTACCCGGCGCGCTCGTAAGCTGGCCGCATATGCGGGCGCACACGATGTTCGACACCCGGACGAAGGCCCGCTCGCTCGCGTTCCTCTTCGCCGCCGGGGCGCTCATCTGCCTCCTCACCGTGCTGCTGCCCCACGAGGGCACCGTCGAGAGCAGCTCGGTACTCGTCCTCGCGCTCGTCTCGGGCGCGCTGGCGCTCGCCTTCATGCGCTTCACGAGCCGCATCTCCGACGCGCTCGTGCACATCGCGCTCGTCGGCGTCACGTTGATCCTCAGCCTCGTCATCCACTTCACGCAGCACACGACGCTCTACGCGGTCATCTACGCCTGGCCGGCGCTCTACGCCTTCTACTTCTTCTCGACCCCGGTGGCGCTCGGCCATCTCGGCGTCATCGGCGCGACGTACGGCGCGGTCCTGTGGATCGACGACACGATGGACGCGACGATCCGGCTCGTCCTCGTGCTCGGCACGCCGCTCGTCATCGGCCTGCTCATCTCGCGCCTGCTGGAGATGACGCGCGAAGGCCTCGCGCGAAGCGCGCGCCAGGAGCGGGCCCTGCGCTCCAGCGAGCGGCGCACGCGGCTCATCGTCGACAGCGCCCGCGACGGCTTCATCTCGACGGACTCGCAGGGGCGCGTGCTCGACATCAACGCGGCCGCCGAGCGCCTGCTCGGGCGCTCGCGCGCCGACGCGCTCGGGCGCCCCTTCCAGGAGCTCGGTGTCCCCCAGGAGGTCCACGCCAAGTTCATCCAGCGCCGCCGCGACCTGCTCAAGGCCGCGCGCGAGGGCGGCGGCACGCGCCATCTCGAGCTGCGCGTGAACATCAACCGGCCCGACGGGACGCAGCTGCGCGGCGAGACGATGATCTGGGTCGTCGAGCGCGACGGCGAGCTCATGTTCAACGCGCGGCTGACGGACATCGGCGACCGCCTGCGCGAGGAGCGCAAGCGCGAGCAGCTCGTCCGCGCCGAGGCGGCGCGCGCGGAGGCCGAGCGGGCGGCGCTGACGATCGGCCGGCTGCAGGCCGTCGCCGACGCCGCGCTGACCCAGCGCGACCTCGACGTGCTCGTTCCGACGATCCTCGCCCGCACGCGCGAGGTGCTCGGTGCCGAGGCCGCCGCGCTGCTGCTCATCCAGGACGACGGCAGCCTGTCGCTCACGAGCTCGGACCCCGTCGCCGGCGGGTCGCGGGTGGACCGGATCCCCGCCGACTCCGGGATCGCCGGACGCGTGCTTGCGACCCGCCGGCCCGTGCTCGTGCACGACCCGCCCGCCTCGGAGCTCGCCGATCCGGCGATCCTCGACGCGGGCATCGCCTCGATGCTCGGCGTCCCGCTGCTCGCGCACGAGAAGGTCCTCGGCGTCATCGAGGTCGGGGTGTGCCCGCCGCGGAGGCTCGGATCCGAGGACGTCGACCTGCTGCGCCTGACCGCCGACCGCGTCGCGCTCGCCATCGAGCACGTGCGCGCCTACGGGCGCGAGCACCGCATCGCCGAGACGCTGCAGCGCAGCCTCCTGCCGCAGTCCCTGCCGGCGCTGCCCGGGGTCTCACTCGCCGGGCGCTACCTGCCCGCGGCGTCCGAGGCCGAGGTCGGCGGGGACTGGTACGACGCGATGGGGCTGGCGGGCGGCCGCGTCCTGCTCGTCATGGGCGACGTGTCGGGCAAGGGGCTCGCGGCCGCGTCGACGCTCGGCGCGCTGCGCAGCGCGATCCGGGCCTACGCGCTGGAGGGTCACGGGCCGGCGCAGATCGCCGACCGGCTGAACCAGTTCGTCCTCGCCGAGCACACCCGCGAGCACATGGCGACGCTCGTGCTCGCGGTCTTCGACCCCGTCGACGCGGAGCTGGCCTGGGTCAACGCGGGTCACCCGCCACCGCTGACGCTGTCGGCCGACGGGTCGCCGCGGTTCCTCGACGGCGCCCGCTCGGTGCCGCTCGGCGTGCTGCCGTTTCCGGGCTACGAGGAGGAGCGGGTCACGCTCGAAGCGGGCGGCGCGCTCGTGCTCTACACCGACGGGCTCGTCGAGCGCCGCGCCGAGCACCTCGATCTCGGACTGGACCGGATCGCGGTCGCCGCCGCGGACGGGCCGCTGGAGCCCGAGGCGCTCTGCGACCGCCTCCTGCAGACCGCGCTGCCCGGCGGGGCCAAGAGCGACGACGTCGCGCTGCTGGCGCTCTGCCACGTGCCGCTCGGCACGCGGCTGGCGCTCGACCTTCCCAGCGAGCCGAGCGCGCTGCGCTCGCTGCGGGCGCTGCTGCGCCGCTGGCTCGAGCAGGCCGCCGCCTCCGACGTCGACGTCCACGCGATCGTCATGGCCTGCAGCGAGGCGTGCACGAACGCCATCGAGCACGCGGGCGCGGCGCCCGACGAGATGATCGCCTTCGAGGCCGTCCTGGACGACGGCGACGTCGCGGTCACCGTGCGCGACCGCGGGCACTGGCGCGAGGGCCGCCCGCCGAGCGAGCAGGGGCGGGGGCTGGAGCTCATCGACGCGCTCATGGACGACGTCCGGGTCGAGACCTCGCCGGGCGGGACCACCGTGCGCCTCCTGCGCCACCTGACCGAGCGGGTGAGCGCGTGAGCCCCGACGAAGCGGCCGCGATCTCGCCCGAGCCGGCCGACGAGCGCAATGCGGGCGGGCCCATCCCGGCCGGCTGGCCCGCCCCGACCGGCGAGCGACTCAGCGTCGACGGGGCGACGCTCACCAGCCGGCCGCACGGCACGTACGTCGTCGTCGGCGTGACCGGCGAGGTCGACGTCTTCAACGCCGCGCGGGTGATGGCGCTCGTCGAGGCCGCGGTGCCGAGCGAGGCGCACGGCGCCGTGCTCGACCTGTCGGGCGTGGGCTTCCTGGACTCGACCGGGATCCGCAAGCTCTTCGCGCTCGTCAAGCGCCTCCGCGAGCGTCGCCAGCGCGTCGACGTCGTCACGCCCGAGGGCAGCATCGTGCTGCGCACGCTCGAGCTCGTCGAGTTCGCCCGGGCGGCGCCGATGCACGACTCGCTGGAGGACGCGCTGAGCGCCGTCGCCGAGCGCGGCTAGACCGGCGGCCGCGCGGGCGCTCGTCAGCGCCCGGGCAGCAGGCGGACCTGCCGGCGAACGGTGCGGCGGTTGCCGGCGGGGTCGACGAGGACCGCGGTGAGCCGCAGGGGCAGTCCGCCGCGGCGCCTGAGCTGTCGCCGTAGCGACGCGGGCAGCGCGAGCGTCGCCGTCCGCGAGCCGGCGGCGGGCAGCCGCAACCGCCGTGGGCCGGCGCCTGCCGGCCCACGCGGGGGCGCGGTCGCGCCGATCGCGCGAACCGTGAGCGTCCCCGTGAGCCCGAACGCATTGCGGTTGCGCACGCGGACGCGGATGCGTCCCCGCGCTCCCACGCGGCGTGCCGCCAGGACGAGCGAGACGCCGGTCGAGGGACCGAAGGCCGCCGGCGACGGCGCCTTGCGGGGCTGCGGCTGCGGCTGCGGCTGCGGCGCGGGCGCCGGCGGGTCCGCGGCGTCCAGCGTCAGCCTGACGTTGTCGGCGACCGCCGACGAGTAGCCCATGTCGTCGTCGGTCGAGGTCAGCGTGACGCGGATGGTGCGGCTGCCGGCGGGCACGGGCCCGCGAGCCGCGCGCCGCAACATCCTCGTCTGCCCCTTGCGATCGGCGGCCGTGACGGGCCCGATCGTCAGCGAGCCGAGCGTCGCGCCGGCGCCGTCGAGGAACTCGGCGCGGGCGTCCATGCGATCGTTGTGGTGCAGCGCTCCGCCGAGGTCGGCCGACAGGCCGGCCGTCGCGCGGCCGGCGTCGATCGACGCCGCCGACGACGACACGTCGACGGCCTGCACGGCCTGGGTGATCCCCCCCGTCGCGGTGCTGCGCCCGCCCCACAGCAGCCCCGAGCCGCCCGTCGTGTGGCGCGGCGACGCCAGCCGCGACGGGAAGTATGCGTGCGACGCGATGCCATAGCGCACGAACGTCATCGCGCCGCTGCGCTCCCAGCCGGGTATCGCGGGGGATTGCGTGAGGATCGCCGCGGCGCCCGGTCCCTCGAACCCGCCGTTGGCGAGGAGGTTGCCGGCGAGGTGTCCGAGGCCGGTTCCGTAGCGCACGCCGATGCTCGCGTCCTGGAAGTTCGCCGTCGCGAGGTCGTCGCTGCCGTCGGCGTCGAAGTCGGCGAGCACGACGTCGACCGGCACGCGGCCCACGCCGACGTCCGCCGCGCCCTCGAAGCTGCCGTCGCCGTTGCCGAGGCGAACGCTCGACGTCTCGCCGCCGGCGTTCGCGTTGACGAGGTCCTCCCTGCCGTCCGCGTCCAGGTCGCCGACCGCCACCGCGTACGGGCGGTCGCCGACCGGTACCTCGGTCCCGCCGCCGAAGGTTCCGTCGCCCGCGCCGAGGCGCACGCTGACGGCGTCGCGATCCGACAGCGCGGCGACCACGTCCGGGCGGCCGTCGGCGTCGAAGTCACCGACGGCCAGGGCGCCCCGCGAGCTCGCCGAGCCGGGGAGCGCGATCACGGCCCCCACCACGAACGATCCGTCACCGCTCCCGAGCAGCGCGCGCGCGTGCTGAGCTCCGGAGCCGACGACGAGGTCCTCGTCGCCGTCGGCGTCGAGGTCGCCGACGGCGAGCGTCGACGCGCGCACGGCGACCTCGCCGCGGCCGGCGAACGTCCCGTCGCCGGCGCCCAGCCGCACGGCCACGCCGGATCCCGCCGCATCGCTGGTCGCGATCGCGAGATCCTCCCTGCCGTCCGCGTTGAAGTCGCCCACGGCGACGTCCAGCGGCACCCTCGCGAGCGCGACGTCGTCCGCCGCGCGGAAGGTGCCGTCGCCGGCCCCCAGCCGCACGCTCACGTCGCGGTCGGCGGCGTTGCCGACCGCGAGGTCGTCGTGACCGTCGGCGTTGAAATCGGCGACGACGATCGAGCCGGGCTCCTTGCCCACGGCGACGTTGGGCGCCGCGGCGAACGATCCGCCGGCCCGACCGAGGCGCACGACCGCGTGGCCGGCGTGGCTGACGGCCGCGATGTCCGGACGGCCGTCGGCGTCGAAGTCGCCGACGGCGACCGCGCGTGGCGCGGCGACGCCGGCGAGCTCATCGCCCGCGCGGAAGCCGCCGTCGCCCGCCGACGCGACGGTGACCGGCGCGACCACGGTCGCGAGGATCGCGACGAGCAGCGCGCCGGACCGGCGGTCTCGGCGGCCGGTGGCCGCCGCTCGAGACGTTGTGGGCATGGTCCGATTCCCTCTCAGGCCCGCTGGCCGACGGACTCGAGGTACTCCGCCGGCACGGCGATGGCGCCCGCGTCCGCGTCGAGCCGGTTCCACGCAGCGGCGAGCGCCGTCAGGTCCTCGCGCAGCCGGGGTGCGTCGTCGCCGAGCGCCGCCAGCGCCCGCAACGTCGGACCGTAGTGCCGCGCGAAGAACTCCGTGAACGCCTCCGCCGAGGTGAAGCGGAACGTGAACGTCCGCCTCCGGTGCGCCGTCCAGCGCACGTCGTCGCCGAAGAGCCACTCCAGGTGGTCCGACGTGCCCCAGAGCATCGGCGAGGCCAGGCCCGCGGGCGGGCGGACGCGCTCGGCGACGGTGCGGAACATCGCGCCGATGAATCCCTCCGGCGTCCAGCTTGCGAGCCCGATCCGCCCGCCGGAGCGGCAGACGCGGGCGAGCTCGGCCGCGGCGAGCATGTGATCGGGCGCGAACATCGAGCCGAAGACGCTGAGCGTTGCGTCGTAGGAGCCCGTCGCGAACGGCAGGTGCTCGGCGTCGGCCTCGACGTACTCGACGGGCAGGCGCTCGGCGGCGGCGCGCTCGCGCCCGCGCGCCAGCAGGGCCGGCACGTAGTCGCAGCCGGTCACCGTGCACCCCAGCCGGGCGGCCGCGAGGGCGGCGTTGCCGCTGCCGGTCGCCACGTCGAGGACGCGCCAGCCGGCGTGCAGGTCGGTCGCGTCGGCGAGCCGCTCGGCGACCGGGACGATCGTCGCGGCGACGGCGGCGAAGTCGCCGCTGGCCCACGTGGTCTGCTGGGCGGCCTTGATGGAGGTCAGGTCGGGTGTGGTGGTCGTGCTCATGGGAATCGGTCCTCGCGTCGGCTAGAAGTTAGAACGAACGATCGTGCTTTCTTGCGGCAGCATAGTACGACCGTTCGTGCTAAGTTGTCAACCGTGAGTTCCGACCCCGCCGCCGCACCGGACCCGCTGCCGACTCGCCGCCGGCGGTCCGATGGCGAGCGCAGCCGCGCCGCGATCCTCGGCGAGGCGGCCCGGCTGGCGACCGTGGAAGGGCTCGACGGCGTGTCCATCGGCCGCCTGGCGGATGCCGTCGGCATGAGCAAGAGCGGGCTCTTCGCCCACTTCGGCTCCAAGGAGGAGCTGCTGCTCGCCACCATCGAGGCGGCTGACGCCGTCTTCGCCGAGGAGGTCGTGGCCCCGGCCGCGCAGGCGCCCCCGGGCCTCGCCCGGCTACGCGCCTACACCGAGCTGTTCTTCGACCACGTCGCTCGCGGGACGTTCCCGGGTGGCTGCTTCTTCGTGTCGGCTGTCAGCGACCTCGCGACGCGCCCCGGCCCTGCGCGCGACCGCGCGCTGGCCTCGGTGGAGGAGTGGATGGCGCACCTCGGCGAGCAGGTCGCCGCCGCGCAGTCGGCGGGTGAGCTGGACCCCGCGGCCGACGCCGAGCAGGTCGTCTTCGAGCTCGCCGCGTTCATGCGCCACGGCAACTCCCAGTTCGTCCTCGGCACCGACGACCGAGCGCTCGAGCGCGCGCGGCGCGCGGTCGCGTCGTGCCTCGCTGCGCTCGCGCCGCCCGCCGCCTGACCTCCGCTCAGCCCGCCCCGGCCGAAGGGAGCGCCGGCGCCGCCGGAAGCGGCATCGCGCCCGTCCAGACGACCTTGAACCTGATGGTGCGACCCGCCCGCCGGCAGGTGACGCGCGCGCTCGGTGCGCCCGATCCCATCCGCACGGGCCCCGTGCAGGAGTAGCCGGCCGGTGCGACGCGCGTGCGCGCGTACCGCTTCGCGACGAGCTTCGCCGCCGTGCAGCCTCCGCTGGACGTCGTGACGTTCGTGACCCGCGTCCCGTTGCCGACTCCCGAAACGCTGCCGCAGGCGGTCGCGGCGGCCGAGGCAGGAGCCGTCGCGCAGAGCGCTGTCACGACCCCGGCGAGGATGACTGATTGGCGTGTGTTCATGCGAGCGAACCTACACCCGCGCGCATGGCGCTCGTCCTCCCCGGACGGGGAGGACGCAAGCGCGTGAGCGTCACGACCATCGCCACGCCCGGGCCGGGCGATCGGCGCGGGCGCCTGCCACATAGAAGAGCCCCGCCGAGGCGGGGCTCTTCCTTAGCGGGCCGATAAGCCGGATTCTGTCGTGAGCAGCCATCCATCTGAAGCGGCCGACCTGGACCTCGGCGGGCAGCCTGCAAGCGGTCCTGCTTGGCCTTGCATCGGGTGGGGTTTACCTGGCCGCCGTGTCGCCACGGCGCCGGTGCGCTCTTACCGCACCATTTCACCCTTGCCTGTGCGCGACCGGACGGGTTGCCGCCCGGACGCGTCATCGGCGGTGTCTTTTCTGTGGCACTGTCCCGCGGGTTTCCCCGGGTCGGGTTCCCGACCACCCTGCCCTGTGATGTCCGGACTTTCCTCGAAGGGCGAACCTCCGCGGCTGCTTGGCCTGCCCGGTCAGCGTATCCGGGCGCCGCCCGAAGGCAAGCGCGGATAGGGTCCGGCGATGGCTTCGGACGCGCTCGGCCGTCGCATCGTCGCGGCCCTCATCGACACGGCGGTCTGCTTCGTGCTGCTGCTGCTCGTCGCCGGCCTGTTCGGCGACGCCGCAGCCGGGGACACATCGATCTCCGCGGAGGTGCGGGGCTGGCCGGCGGTGCTGTTCTTCCTGCTCGTGTTCGGCTACTTCACCGAGACCGAGCGGCGCTGGGGCCAGACGATCGGCAAGCGCGTGCTGCGCCTGCGCGTCGTCGACGCCGCCGGCGCGCCGCCGTCGACCCGCGCGGCGCTCATCCGCAACGCCCTGCGGCTCGTCGACTGGCTTCCGTTCCTCTACGTCGTCGGATTCATCAGCATGCTCGCGACGGGCCGGCGGCGCCTGCGCCTCGGCGACCTCGCGGCTGGCACGCAGGTCGTCGGTCCCGGCGCCGGCTCACCCGACGAGCCGACGAGCGCGCCCCCACCCGACGACGACGACGTGCTCGCGCAGGTCCTGCGCTGAGCACGCGCTCAGATCAGCTCGGTCCGACACTCCGCGCAGCGTCCCCCGACCGCGGACGGCCCTGATCCGTAGCGGGGCTCCATGGCCCCGTCGCAGATCGGGCACGTCGCGGTGCGGTGCGCGGTGAGGTCCTCCCAGGCGCCGGAGAGCACGTCCTCCAGCGTCCGACCCTCGCGCGGGGAAGGCTGCAGCCCGACCGGCCGCTCCAGCTCGACGCACACCATCAGGGCACGCTCCTGAACAGCCCGACGACGCGCCCGAGCACGCGCACGTCGCGCGAGCGGATCGGCTCCATCGCCGCATTCTCCGGCTGGAGGCGGATGTGGTCGGCCTCGCGGAAGAAGCGCTTGACGGTCGCCTCCTCCCCGACGAGCGCGACGACGATCTCGCCGTCGGCCGCCGTCTCCTGAGGGCGGACGACCACGTAGTCGTCGGGCAGGATGCCGGCCTCGATCATCGACTCGCCGCGCACGCGCAGGACGTACTCGCCGTCCTCGCCGCCCGCCAGCGCCGGCACGGCCACGTACTCCTCGATGTTCTCCTCGGCGAGCACCGGCGAGCCGGCGGCGACCTGGCCGACGAGCGGCAGCCCGTCGGGCCGCACGATCGACTTGACCTGCTCCACGGCGCGGTCGAGCATCTCGATCGCTCGCGGCTTGGACGGGTCGCGGCGCAGCAGGCCCAGCTTCTCGAGGTTCGCGAGGTGTGCGTGCACGGTCGACGAGGACGCCAGCCCGACGGCCTTGCCGATGTCGCGGACGGTCGGCGGGTAGCCGTGCTTCGCCGAGTGACGCTTGATGAAGTCGAAGATCTCCTGCTGGCGCTTCGTCAGATCGAGATCCATGGCGCGTGCTCCTTGACGCGGGTGGCGTGGCTGCTGTCGAGAGGGGCGAACATCTGTTCGCACAAGCTAGACGGGTGCCCGGACGGAAGTCAAGCCCGTGCCTATACTGGGCTGGCCCCGCGCCGGTGGCGGAATTGGTAGACGCGCAAGGTTGAGGGCCTTGTGGGGGGATTCCCCCGTGGAGGTTCGAGTCCTCTTCGGCGCACTGTGGTCGTCCCGTCGCGCCCGGGGTCCCGTTCGGGCCCCGGGCCGCCGCGGGCGCCGGTGCAGGCCACGCGTCGACGGGCCATGGAACCGCCCGGCGGCGTCGCAGCCCGCGACAGCCGGCCGGCCGGACCGGTGCCGCAGTGCGCGGCGGAGTGCGCGGCCGCCCGGAGGGGGAGAGGGGCGACCGCGCTGTCTCCGCGTGTCCGAGGCGCCCAGGAGGGGGACGGCGCCTCGATACAAGACAGTTCGCGGCCCGCGTGCGATCGGATCACTGCCGATGTCGCCGAGTGGCGCCGCGACCTGCCGACAGGCCCCGTCGACCCCCGCTCGCGGCGTGCCACCGGCCCTCGCGGCGGCCCGCCGGGCCCCGGCCCGCTCGCCCACGAACCGACGGGGCCCCGCGTGCGACCGGCGCTCGCGGCGGCCCGCCGGGCCCCGGCGCGCTCGCCCACGAGTCCGCTCAGCCTGCGAGCCCGCTCAGCCCGCCAGCGCGAGCGCGCCCCGCTGCGAGGACCACTCCTCGCCGACCTCGGCCATGATCTCGAGCATCGCGGCCGCCGCCGGCGAGACGTAGCCGTCGGCGAGCGTCGCTGCGAGCACGTGGCGCACGACCGGACGGCCCGCCAGGCGCCGGATGACGACGTCGTCGCGCACCGCGACGAGCGCGAGGTCGGGGATGAGGCACAGGCCGACGCCGGCCGCGACGAAGCCCTGGATCGCCACGTAGTCGTCGGACTGGAAGGCGACGCGCGGCTCGAAGCCGGCGCCCTGGCACGCGCGCTGGAGCACGAGCCCGTCCGGGCAGTGGCCGGTCGTGCCGAGGATCCAGGCCTCGTCGGCGAGGTCGGTGAGCCTGATGCGCGCCTTGGAGGCGGCGCGGTGGCCGGCCGGCAGGCAGACGTAGAACGGGTCCTCGAGCAGCTGGTGGCGCTCGATCGCCGGGTCGGAGATCGGCTCGAAGCCCGCCTCGACGGTCAGCGCGATGTCGCACTCCCCCGCCTTCAGGCCCTCGAGGGCCTCGCGGGGCTCGCGCGGCCCGAGCGTGACGTCGACGCCGGGATGACGCTCGCGGAAGCGGCCGATCGCGCGCGGCGCGATCGTCGCCCCCGCCGTCGGGAAGGAGACGAGCCGCAGGCGCCCGCCGCGCATCCCCGCGATCGCCTCGAGCTCGGCCTCGGCGTCGGCGAGCCGGGCGAGGATGACGTCGGCGTGGGCGACGAGCGCCCGTCCGGCGTCGGTCAGCCGGACCCCGCGAGCGTTGCGCTCGACGAGCACCGTGCCCGCCTCGCGCTCGAGCGCCGCGATCTGCTGCGAGACCGCCGACTGCGTGTAGGACAGCGCCTCCGCCGCCGCCGAGAACGAGCCGCGTGCCGCGACCTCGCGAAGGACCCGCAACCGCTTCACGTCGAGCATTAGCCCACCTTATCGCGAACCCGAGGGAATGTCATTTGTGCTTACGTCAGGCCGATGGCACAGTCTCTCGTGTCCAAGCCGAAAGGGGGCACACGATGTCCACGCAGAGCACCTCCGCAATCTCCATCCGCCACGCCACCGCCGCCGACGCGCGCACGCTCGCCGACCTCGCCGCCCTCGACGACCGCGCGCCGCTCGCCGGGCCCGCGCTCATCGGGGAGGTCGACGGGATCCCGCGCGCCGCGCTGGACCTCGGCGACTTCACCGTCGCGGCCGACCCGTTCGTCCGAACGGTCGAGCTCGTCGAGTTGCTGTGGCTGCACGCCGGCAGGCGGCGCAGGCGGCGCGGCCGCATCGGAGCGCTCGTCGCCGCCCGCTCGCCCGTGACGGCCGTCCGCGCCTGAGGACGCGCCGCGCACCGGGCCGGGACGGCCGCGCCGTCCCCCACCGCGGCCGGCTCCCGAGCGGCCCCGGCCGACCCGCGGAGCGCCGCCCGTCCACGACGGGCCGCGCGCCGCGGGCCCGGCGGTCAGCCCAGCTCGTCGCGCAGCCGGCGCAGCCCGCGATACAGCCGTCCCTCGACGGTCGTCGCGGGCTCGCCGGTCGCCGCGGCGATCTCCTTGAGCGACAGGTCGGCGCCGAAGCGCAGCGCGACGCACTCGCGCTCCGGCGCGCTGAGCCGGGCGAGCGCGCGCATGATCCGGTCGCGCTCGTCGACCCCGTCGAGCGCCCCGTCGGACGACGGATCGCCCGGCCCGGCGGCGCTGCGCTCGTAGGCGCGCGCCTCGGCCACGCGCCGGCGGCCCTGGTCGCGCAGGAGGTTCAGCGCGATCGCGTAGAGCCACGTCCGGGCGCTCCCCCGGCGGCGGTCGAAGCGCGCCCGGGCGCGGTAGGCGGCCTCGAACGTGTCGGCTACGAGGTCCTCGGCCAGGGCGCGGTCGCCCGTGCGGTAGACGAGGAAGCCGAAGAGGCGCTGCGCGTGCTCGGCGTACAGGCGCTCGAAGTCCGCCTCGCGCATCAGGGGATCATCCAGCCTCGGTCGGAAATCGGGCCGCTCGTTCGTATGAGCCTTCGATGGACCACGAGCCGAGCGACATCCCGCCGGATCTGCGCGACGTCGCGCACGCGCTGCGCGAGCACCGTCCGCGGATGAGCGGGCCGCAGCTGGCGCGCGCCCGCGAGCGCGCGACCGCCGGCGGGTCACGGACGGCCACCGCACCACGAGGGGGATTCATGAGGTCACGGATCGCGATCACCGCGCTGCTCGCGACGGGCGCGCTCATGAGCAGCGGCGGCGCCGCGCTCGGCATCTCCGCGCTGTCGACGACGTCCGACGCCGGACAGGCGCAGTACGGGCCGGTGGCCACGACGCCGTCGGTCGTCGGCCCGAGCGGCGAGACGCTCGGCGGGCCCGTCGCGCGGGGCCCCGAGGCCGACTCTGCGCCGGTCGGCCCCAGCGGCGAGCCGGCCCAGGGCGAGAGCAGGCCCAGCAGGGCGCAGAGCCGGCCGGACGCCAACGGCACGCAGGACGCGACGGCGGCGGTCCAGCCCGCGCGCCAGCTCGAGGCGGGCGGCAACGACGAGCTGCCGTTCACCGGCTACGCGGCGATCCCGCTCCTGCTCCTCGGCCTCGGGCTGCTCGTCGCCGGGCTCGTCCTGCGCCGCGGGACGACCCCGGCGCGCATCACCTGAGCTGCAGCGGGGCGCGCAGCGCGCGCTCGCGCCAGAGGCGCGGCCGGTCGGTGTCCATCGCGGCGACGAGCGCGGTCGCGAGATCGCTGTCGGACGGGTTGAGACGGGCCGCCTCCCGCGCCTGCGGCCGAGGGTCGAGGCCCGCGGCGCCGCGAACGAGCGCCAGGCCGTAGTGCGTCTCCCAGTTGTGCGGGTCCAGCCGCACGGCACGCTCGAGCGCGCGGACGGCCAGCTCCGGCCGGCCCAGGCGCACGTCGCAGACGCCGAGCACGACGTACGGCTCGGCGCGCACCCCGAGCGCGTCCCGTGCGGCGAGCGCGCGATCGATCGCGACCGGGCAGTCGCCGCGGGCGAACGCCCGCGCCGCGTCGAGCAGCGCGCGCTGCGAGCGCACGAGGCTGAGCGGAACGAGCAGGAGGACGAGGACGCCGAGCGCCGCGACGATCCGCGCGCCATCGCCCCGCCCGAGCCGTCGGCCGCGGAGTGCCGCGACGACCCGCCCGCCGGTGCCGGCGGCAGCGCCCGCGCCCGCGCGCTCGGATCGTCCGCCCGGGCCCCCGTTGCCCACGCGGGCGCCCGCCGGGAGCTCCTCCGGCTGCCCCGCCAGCGCCAGCCCGCCGGCGGCGAACAGCCAGGCGGTCACCGCCGGCATCTCCCACTGCCAGTCGACGCCCGCGTGCAGCGCCCAGGTCAGCCCGGCGGCGAACAGCGCCGCGCCGGCCATCCGATCGGGCCCGCGCGCCAGCCGCGCGAAGCCGCCGAGGATCGCCAGCAGCGCGATCGCGAGCAGGGCGAAGCCCACGAGGCCGAGCTCGCCGAGCAGCTCGACGTACAGCGAGTGCCCGTCCTCGACCTGGAACGTCGCGGGGCGATCGACGTCCCAGCGCAGCGCGTAGGTTCCCGCGCCGTCGCCCTTGAGACGATCCTCGCGGAAGGCGTTCAGCGCGACCTCCCAGTGCGAGATCCTCCCGTTGTTGCCGACCGCGAGCAGCCGCTCGCGCACGCTGCCGTCGGCCTGCACCTCGCGCTGGTTGACGAAGCCGTCGTAGCGGGCGGAGATCTCGCCCGGCACGCCGAGCGCGAGCGCGGCGACGAGCACGATCGCCGCGGGTGCGAGGTTCGCGGCCCAGCGCGCCTCGCGCCTTCGCAGCGCCGGCGGGACGGGGATCCTCGCCATGCGCGCGTCGAGCGCGAGCAGCAGCGCGCGCGCGGCCGCGGCGGCGAGCGCGCAGATCGCGACGAGCAGCGCGAGGTCGTGGCCCTGCGCGGTCGCCGCGGCCGTCGTCGGGTCGGCCCGCGCGAGCAGGTCCGCGTCGAACGCGGCGCGCAGCGCGACGAACGCCGCGGGAGCAGCGACGAGCGCGCCGCTGAGAAACGCCGCGGGCCGGCCGACGACGACGACCGCGACGAGCCCGGCGACGACCGCGACGACGGCTCCGCGCGAGAACGTCAGCAGCAGCGTCGCGGCGAGCAGCGGCGCCGCCGCGGCGGCGAGCGTCCGCCCGACCCGAGACTCGCGCGCGTCGCTCGTCAGCGCGAAGCACAGCACGAGCCCGATCGCGGCCAGCAGGCCGAGCGCGTTCCAGTACGTCAGCGGATATCCGAGCCGCTCGTTGTTGACCGACGGGGCGACGCTGAGCACGTCGGGCAGCGCGCGCGACACGAACCCGACCGCGCAGACGACGGTCGCCGCCAGCGCCACGCCGCGGATCGCCCAGCGCAGGCGGGCGGTCGTGCGCCCGAGCGCGCCGCCGAGGACGAACGCGAGCAGGTAGAGCAGGACCCGGTCGTACTCGACGAGCGCGCGGGCCGGCGCGTCGGACCAGGCGCTCGAGGCCAGCGTCCAGAGGGCCAGCAGCGCGAGCGCCGCGGCGGCGACCACGTACCCGGCGCGCAGGCCGGCGAGCGGGCGCGCAGCGAGCGTGATCCGCAGGACGAGCGCGAGCCCGAGGGCGATCGCGCCGGCGCCGACCGCGTCGGGGAAGAAGCCGCCCGAGGCGAAGCCCAGGCCCGCGACGAGCGCGCCCGGCACGAGCACGAGCAGCGCTGCGCCCCACGCGGAGATCCGCGGCCCCATGGAGGCCGAGCCTAGTCGGCGGGCGTCGACAGCACGGCGGGCCCGAACAGCAGGGCGCGCCCGCCGCCGGCGCGCGCCGCGGCGTCCTTGGCGGCGGTCGCGCGGCGCAGCACCGTGTCGGCCTCCGTCGCCCCGCAGCCGAACGCGGCCACTCCGATGCTGACCGTCACCGGCGGGCGGCGGCTGTCCTGCGCGTGCTGCTGGGCGAGCTCGAGCCGGCCGGCGAGCGCCTCCGCGAGCGCGATCAGGCCCTCCGCGCTCCCGTGCGGGACGAGCACCGCGAACTCGTCCTCGCCGAGGCGCGCCGTCGAGTCGCTGCGGCGCACGGCGCCCTCGATCGCCTCGGCGATCGCGCGCAACACGTCGTCGCCGCCGCCGCGGCCGAGCGAGGCGTTGATCTGCCGCATCCCGTCGACGTCGATGAGCAGCACGCCCCCCTCGCTGCCGTAGCGCTCGACCCGCGCGGCGTGGCGGCGCAGCTCGCGGCCGAAGCCGTTGCGGTTGAGCAGCAGCGTCAGCGCGTCGCGGTCGGCGAGCGTGCGCAGGCGCTCGACCTCGCGCCGCGGCTCGGTCATGTCCTGCAGCTGGACGAGCAGGTGATGGGGCCGACCGGCTCCGTCGCGGACGAGCGCGAACTGCATCGAGGCCCAGATCTGACGTCCGTCGGCGTGCAGGATGCGCAGCTCCATGCGCACGACGCCCGCCGGGTCGCCGGCGAGCGCCTGCAGCGCGAGGGCGACGCCGTCGACGTCCTCCGGGTGCAGCAGCGACTCGAGCGTCGTGCGCCTCAGCGCCTCGGCGCGCAGGCCCGTGAGCTCTGCGAGCGCCACGTTGGCCGACCGCAGGCGCCCGTCGAGCCCGGCGATCCCCATGCCGACCGGCGCATGCTCGAAGGCGATCCGGAAGTGCTCCTCGGCCTCGCGGGAGGCGATCTGCGCGAGGCGCTCCTCGCTGACGTCGCGGATCGTCATGATCGCCCCGCCGGCGCCGTCGGCGGCGTCGATCGGGCGCCCGGCGATGACGATCGAGCGCCGCGGGCCCGCCGGATCCCCCGCCAGGTACTCCTCGCCCGCGAGCGACTCGCCGCGCAGCGCGCGCTCGAGCGGCAGGTCCTCCTGGGCGACCGGATCGCCGCTGGACGCGCGCCGCAGCTCGCCGCGCTCGACGAGCTCGCCGAGGGCGACCGGCCCGCCCGCCCCCAGACGGCGCGCCGCCGCGTTGACGATGCGCAGCTCGCCGAGGCCGTCGCACGCGACGACGCCCTCCTCGAGGTGCTCCAGCACCGCGCCGATGAAGCGCCGCTCGCCGTCGATCTCGTCCTCGGTGCGCACGCCCTGAGCGGAGCGCTCGGACCAGGCGATCTCGCGCTCGGCGATGAGCGCGAGCTCGTGCAGCAGCTCGAGCTCGTCGGCGGTCCACGTCCGCACGCGCCCGTCGGCGACGCAGAGCGTCCCGACCGGGTGACCGGCGGGCGTCGTGAGTGGGACGCCGGCATACGCCGTCATCGCGAGCTCGCCCGCGACCGCGCCGCCGCGCAGGAGCGGGTCCGCGCGCGTGTCCTCGAGGACGAGCGCTGCCCCGGCCGCGACGGCGAAGCGGCACGGCGAGTGCGTCAGCGGCCATTCGCGGCGCGTCGCGAACGGCTCGGGCACGCCGACCTGCGCCTTGAGGAAGACGCGCTCGGCGTCGACGAGCCCGATCGTCGCGATCGGCGCCCCGAGCAGGCGCGCCGCCAGCCGGACCACCCGGTCGAAGGGCTCCTCGGGCGCGCTGTCGAGCAGGCCGGTTGCGCGCAGCGCCTGCAGGCGAGCCGGATCGTCGCCGGCGCCGGCCGCGATCCGGCGACCGGGGGGACGCACCGGGACGGTCGCCCGCACGCGCGTGCCGCGATCCGGCGTCGAGCGCACGTCGAGCCGGCCGCCCGCGGCCTCCAGGCGCTGGCGCGTCGAGGCCAGGCCGACGTGGCCCTCCGCGAGGGCCTGGGCGGCACGCTCGGCGCGCATGCCGGCGCCGTCGTCCTCGACGGTGAGCGTGACCGCATCGTGCTCACGCGCGACGGCGACGCTCAGCCGGCCGGCGGCGGCGTGCTTGGCGGCGTTGGCGATGAGCTCGCGCGCGGCCGCGAAGAGCAGCGCGTCGTGCGGGCCGCCGGCGTCCGGGTCGACGGACAGGTCCACCGCGAGCCGCGCGCGCCGGGCGACCCGATCGAGCTCGACGCGCAGCGCGGGCTCGAGGCCGCGCTCGTCGAGCGCCGCCGGGTGCAGGCCCAGCACCGTGTCGCGCAGCGCACGGACGGCGTCGGTCATCGCCTCGTCGGCGAACTCGAGCGAGCCGAGGTAGCCCGCGCGCGCCTCGCGGACGTCCTGCTGCGCCGCGAGCAGCAGTTGCAGCGTGTCGTCGTGCAGGCGCTCGCCGATCCGCGCGCGCTCGCGCTCCTCGGCGTCGAGCGCGTCGTGCAGCAATGCCGCGCGTGCCGTCCCGAGCTCCTCGATCTGGCGCGTGCGGCGCCCGAACGCGTTCGCCAGGGCGACGCCGATCGCGCCGACGACGCCCATCGCCACGAGCGTCTCGGCGAAGGCGGTCGCGCCGCCGGGATCCTCCACCGAGGTCAGCGAGACGGCCGCGAAGCCGGCGGCCGAGAGCACGCCGACGAGCGCGATCTCGCGGCCGCCGTGCGCGAAGGCCATCGCGATCGGGTGGATCACGAGCGCGAGGCGGACGTGCGACAGCGCCCCGCCGGTCAGGGCGACGAGCGCCACGATGAAGGTCGCGTCGGCGAGCGCGATCGCAAGCGCGGGCGGGAGGCGCAGGCCGCGCAGGCTGCGCCAGACCAGCGCGGCGGCGTATGCGGCGGCGAGGCCGAGCACCGCGGCGACGGCGGCGCCCGCGCCCGGCCCGAGCGCGACGACGAGCGCCGCCGCGAGGACGCCGGCCACCCGCAGCCAGGCGAGTGCGCCGACCGCTGTGCGTTGCCCGTCGTCTCGCGTGAGCCCGTCCATGGCCCGACCCCTCTGTCGCAATGCCTGCGCCGGGTTGGAGAATAGGCGCGATCTCGTCGCGCTGCGCGCACGTTTGGGCGGACTACGGGCGTTAGCTGGATGTATGGACGACGTCCTGTGCAACTCGATCGGCGACGGCCGTGCCACGGGCACGAGCCGCCGCGGCGCCGCCGGCGCCCCCGTCATCGCCCTCGGAACCCGCCCGAGCGCGCGCCCCACGGCGCACCGGGACGGGGTCGTCACGGTCGTGCTGGCCGACGACAGCGACGTCTACCGGCGCGGGATGCGGCGCGCGATCGAGGCCGATGCGCGCCTGTCGCTCGTCGCCGAGGTCAGCGACGGCGCCGCCGCGCTCGCGGCGATCCGCGAGCTGCAGCCCGACGTCGCGCTGCTGGATCTCCAGATGCCGGCGCTCGACGGCGTCGAGGTCTGCCGGCGCGTCCGCGCCGACCCGCCGGCGCGCCGCCCGCGCTTCGTGCTCGTCAGCGCCTTCCTCAGCGAGGAGGTCGCCGCCCGCGCGCGCGCCTGCGGGATGGACCACCAGCGCGACAAGGCGACGTCCCGGCGCGAGATCTGCGACCTGCTCGCGGGCGACGACTTCCCGCTCGACGGGCCGCAGTCTGCCTGAAGCGGCCGGCGCGGCGCGCCCGACGGACGGCCGGGGTCCGCCCGGCCCGGTGGTCGCGCCGCAACCGTGATGAGATACGCCGATCGCGCCGGCCGGCTTCACCTGGAAGGACGGGGAGCGCACGATCCATTTCGGTCGTGACGCGCTCGCGACCGCGCTGCCCGAGCTCGGCGAGGGCTACACGCTGCTGTCGACCGAGCGCGCGCTGGCGATGGCCCCGGAGGTCGGCGAGCGCGCCGGCGACGCGCTCGAGGTCCCCCCCGGGCTCGTCGACGAGATCGCGAGCGCCATGGTCGGCCTCGTCGGGCCCCGCACGCAGATCGTGGCGCTCGGCGGCGGCCGCGTCATCGACACCGCCAAGGCACTCGCCGCGGCGCGCGCGCCCGGGCGCCGCCCGCGCGTCGCCGCGATCCCGACGACGCTGAGCGCGGCCGAGATGACGGCGATCCACCGGCGCGCCGTGGGCGCCGACGCCTCCCTGCCGGGCGTGCGCCCGATGCTCGTCATCAACGATCCGGCGCTGAGCGCCTCCCAGCCGCCCGCCGAGCTGGCCGCGAGCGCCGCCAACGCGCTCGCCCACGCCGCCGAGGGACCGGCCACGGTCCGCGCGAGCCCCGTGCCCGCGCTCGCCGGGCGCGAGGCGGCGCGGCTCATCGGCGAGGCATACGAGGGCGGCGGGGAGCCCGACCGCGACACGCTGGCGCTCGCGGCGCTGCTGTCCGGCTACACGATCGACAGCGCCGGCTACGGGCTGCACCACATCCTCTCGCAGACGCTCGTCCGCTACGGAGGCGTCGGCCACGGGCAGGCGAACGCCGCGATGCTGCCGCACACGCTCGTCGCCCTCGAGCGCCGCGGCGCCCCGGGCGCCGGCGCGCTCGTCGAGCTCGCCGCCGACCTCGCGCGGCGCGCCGGCGCGGAGCGCCTGCGCGACCTCGGCGTCGAGGAGGCGGCGCTCGACGGGTACGCGGACACCGCCGCCGCGCGCGCCGAGCTGGACCTCATCCCGCCCAAGGCCGAGCGCGACGAGCTGCGCGCGCTCTACGCAGCCGCGTTCTGAGGCGATGACCGGGCGCGCGCAGGCCGACGATGTCCCGGTCCTCGACCGCGCCGCGTTCGACGACTTCGCCGGCCTCTTCGAGGCCGGGGAGATGCTGGAGATGCTCGGGGAGTGGCGGGCCGACTGCGCCGGCGCGCTCGAGCGGATCGCAGACGGGCTGCGCGGCGGCGATCGCGCGGTCGTCGGCGAGGCTGCGCACCGCATGGCGGGCGGCGCTCTCGCGCTCGGCGCGACCGGGCTGGCGCGCAGGTGCGAGGGCCTGCGGGCGGCGGCCGAGTCCGGCGGCGCCCTGGACGACGGCGACGTCGCCCGGCTGCGCACACACGTCGACGCGACGCTCGCGCTCATGACGGCGGCAGTCGCCGCCCGCGACGAACGGTGATCTCCTCCGCCGGCTCCTCCGGTGCGGGGCATACTGGCGTCATGCTCGACCTGTTGACGGAGGTCCTGGCGAGCGCTCCCTCGCGGTGCACGTACGCCGAGGCCCGCCACGTCGCGACCGACGTGCAGGACGTGCTCGTCCGCGGCGGCGCCGTCGAGCACGTCGACCAGCTGTCCGCCGACGGCGTCGGGGTGCGCGTGCGCGCGAACGGCGGCTGGGGCTTCGCCGCCACCCGCGAGGCCACGGGGGCAGGCGTCGAGCGCGCGCTCGGGCGCGCGCTGGCGATCGCCGAGCGCCAGCCGACTGCGCCGGCGGGACCGCTCGCGCCCGCCGCGCCCGCCCGCGGCCACTGGGCGACCGCTCGCGAGCGCGACCCCTTCGACGTGTCGCTCGAGGACAAGCTCGAGCTGCTGTTCGCCGCCGAGCAGGCGCTGCGCGGCGACCCGCGGATCGTGCGCTCGGACGCCGGCTGCGCGAGCCGGCGCGTGCGCACCGCGTTCGCGTCGACCGAGGGCGCGGCCTGCACGCAGGAGCGCGTCGAGTGCGGCGCCGCGATCGCCGTCATCGCCGTCGACGGCGAGGAACTGCAGGTGCGCTCGTACCCCGGCGCGCACGGCGGATCGGCGGCGAGCGCCGGCTGGGAGCACGTGCTCGCGCTCGACCTCGCCGGCCACGCGCCGCGCGTGGCGGCGGAGGCCGTCGAGTTGCTCAGCGCGCCCGACTGTCCCGCCGGCCGGCGCACGGTCGTCCTCGGCGGCGAGCAGATGGCGCTGCAGATCCACGAGTCGATCGGCCATGCCCTCGAGCTGGACCGCATGCTGCTCATGGAGGCCGCCTACGCGGGCACGAGCTGGGTCACCGCCGCCGACCTGGGCTCGCTGCGCTACGGCTCCGAGCAGCTCGACGTCACGGCCGACGCGACGCTCGACGGCGGCCTGGGCACATTCGGCTGGGACGACGAGGGCGTCGCCGCGGCGCGAACGCCGCTCATCGAGCGCGGCGTCCTGCGCGCCGCCCTCTCGGACCGCGGCTCGGCCGCCGCCATCGGCCTCGAGCGCTCCGGCGGCTGCGCGCGCGCCGACGGCTTCGCGCGCCAGCCGATCGTGCGCATGACGAACGTCTCGATCGAGCCCGGCGACGCCGGGACGCTCGCCGACCTCCTCGCCGACACCGGTGACGGCCTGTACCTCGACACGAACCGCTCGTGGTCGATCGACGACCGCCGCCTGCACTTCCAGTTCGCGACCGAGGTCGCGCGCGAGATCCGCGGCGGCGAGCTCGGGCGCCTGCTGCGCAACGCCTCCTACGCCGGCGTGACGCCGCGCTTCTGGAGCGGACTCGACGCCGTCTGCTCTGCGGGGGAATGGCGCCTGTGGGGCGTCGGCAACTGCGGCAAGGGCGAGCCGGGCCAGGTCATGCGCGTCTCGCACGGCACCGCCCCGGCCCGCTTTCGCGACGTGCAGGTCGGCGTGGCGTGAGCCGCGCCGCGCACGAGACACCACCGCAGACCGCCGAGCGCGCGCTCGCGCTCGCCGGTGGCGAGGACGTGCAGGTGACGGTCGTGCGCGAGCGCTCGCTGCTGTCGCGCTTCGCCCGCTCGGCGCCGACCCAGGCGACCGGGATCGAGGACACCGTCGTCGAGATCCTCGTCGTGCGCGACGGCCACGCCGCGACGGCCGCGACGAACCGGCTCGCCGACGAGGACCTGCGCGACGCGGCGCGGCTCGCCGACGCCGCCGCGCGGGCGGCGGCGGCCGGCGGCCCCGGCCCGCTGCCCGGCCTCGCATCGCCCGTCGAGCCGGCGGAGCCGGTCGCGCGCGAGGGCTTCGACGCCGAGACGGCGCAGCTCGACCCGGCGGCCGCCGGGGCCGCGCTGCAGGCGGCGTTCGCCGCCGCCGCCGAGCACGGGCTGGAGGCGTTCGGGGCCTGGACGGCGGGCGCCGTGCGCACGGCGATCGCCTCCACGGCGGGCGCGCGCCTCGACGAGGAGGTGACCGATGCCTTCATGAAGGTCGTCTGCCGCGACGCGGGCGGGCGCAGCGGCTATGCGTCGGCGACCGCCGCCGCGGCGGGCGAGATCGACGCCGGCACGGTGGCCCACCGCGCGGCCGCCAAGGTCTCCGGCGAGCCGCTCGCCGAGCTCGGCGCGGGCGCCTACCCGGTCGTGCTCGAGCCCGAGGCCGTGGGGCTGCTGCTCGAGTTCCTCGGCGAGCTGGCGTTCAACGGGCTCGCGCACACCGAGGGCCGCGGCGCGCTCAGCGACCGGCTCGGCGAGCGCGTCGTCGCCGCGGCGATCGACCTCGCCGACCTCCCCCGCGCCGGCCTCACCCTGCCGCGCACCTTCGACGCCGACGGCGTACCGAAGGCGCCGCTGGCGCTCATCGCCGACGGCGTGGCCCGCAACGTCGTGCACGATCGCCGCTCGGCGGCGCTCGCGGGAGGCGAGGCGCGCTCGACGGGCCACGCCACCCATGCGGGCGGCTCCGCCCACGGGCCCGCACCCGCGAACCTCGTCCTGCGCGGCGGCGACGCGACCGGCGTCGAGCAGCTCGCCGCGCCGATCGAGCGCGGCATCTATGTCACGCGGCTGTGGTACGTCAACACCGTGCGCGAGAAGGAGACGCTGCTGACCGGGATGACGCGCGAGGGGACCTTCCTCATCGAGGACGGGGTCATCGCGCGGCCGCTACGCGACGTGCGCTTCACCGACTCGGTCCTACGCCTGCTCGCGGCGACGCAGGCGCTCACGAGCGCGCAGCGGCTCGTCAGCGAGGGCGAGTTCTACGGGCGCAGGGCCGCGCAGGGCGTCGTCTGCCCCGCGCTGCGCGCCGACGGGTTCCGCGTGACCGGCGCGACGACGTAGCCGCGCGCGGCTAGAGCTTCAGCAGGACGATCGTGTTGCCGACGAACGCGAGCGCGAAGGCGATCGTCCAGCGGTTCAGGTTGCGCTCGACGAGCGAGCCGCCGCCGAAGGGGCCCGAGCCCGTGCCGACGCCGAAGGCGCCCGACAGGCCGGCATCCTTGCCCGAGTGCATGAGCACGAGGAAGATGACGATGATCGACAGCAGGATCTGGACGGCGGAGAGGATCGACTCCATGCCCGCAGGGTAGCTCAGCCGCGATCCGCCGGGCGAGGCGACCCGTCGAGGGCCGCGAATCGCCGCCGAGACCGACGCGCCGACCATCTCCGTGCGCCGGCCGGATCGCCTCCGGCGCGGCTCACCCGCGGGCGTCGTCGAGCGCCCTGAGGATCTCGACCGCCTCGGCGCGCAGCTGGCGATCCAGCGCGCGATGGTCCTCCGCCGACAGCTTGCCCGTGCGCAGGTCCATCTCGGCGTCGCGGATCTCGCGGTACTTGGCGTCCCGGCGCGCCTCGAGCTCGGCGACCTCGTCGGCCGAGTCGGCGCGCGCGTCCGTGGCGTCCCCGCGCCGCAGCGGCGCGGCGACGAGCGCGGCGACGGCGGCGATCGCCACGACGATGACGAGCAGGGCGACGACGTCCACGAAGCGGCGGCTTACGCGCGCCCGAGATCTTGCGCGACGCGTGCGGCGTAGCGGGCCGTGGCGCGCCGGCGGGCGGCGTCGGGCGCCGGCCACAGCGCGATGAGGCCGCCGAGGAAGACGACGATCGAGCCGACCCAGATCCACGTCACGAGCGGCGACGTGATGACGCGGAAGGTCGCCGCCGGCCGCTCGGCGATGTACTTGTCGACGATCCCCCGCAGCGCGACGCCGAGCGCCCGCCCCTCGAGCCCGGGCGGCAGCTTGCCCGCGGCGGCCGAGAAGACGCGGTCGCCCTCCTCGATCGTCGGCATGAGGCGGCGGATGTCGGGCGACATCGCCGTCCAGATGTCGCGCCGCACGCCGGCGTCGAGGCCGATCTCGCTCGTCGCCTCGCCCTCGAAGAAGCGCCCGACGGGACCGAGCCCCGCGGCGTCGCGCGAGGGGTAGTAGCCGCGCTCGGGACGCAGCGTCGCGACGTGCTCGCCGCCCCGGCGCACGTCGACGACGGCGCCGAAGGAGATCTTCTCGAGCTCGCCGGCGCGCGTCGAGATGCGCGAGGTCGGGCGCTCGTAGGTGAACGTCAGGCCGCCGGAGCGCACGCTCTGGCCCGGCGCCAGGCGCACGTCGCGGGCGTCGTTGAACGCCGACGAGGCCGCGACGCCGACGAACAGCAGCGCCATCCCGACGTGGACGAGATAGCCGCCGTAGCGCCGCCGGTTGCGCGCGACGAGCGAGCGCAGCGCGGCCGGCGGGCCCTCGCCCGTCATCGCGCGGCGCACGCCGACGCCGCGCCAGAACTCCTGCCCGACGCTCGCCACGACGAACGCGCCGCAGACGAACATCGCCAGCGCGAGCGGGCGCGAGGCGGCGCCGAGCACGGCCAGCAGCGCCCCGAGCGTGAGCGCGAGCCCAAGCGGCAGCGCGAAGTTGCGCCGCGCGTTGGCGACCGTCGCGCGCCGCCACGCGATGACCGGCCCGATCCCGCTCAGCAGGACGAGCACGATCGCCAGCGGGACGGTGTAGCGGTCGAACCACGGCGGGCCGAGCGCGCGCCGCGTGCCCGTCAGCGCTTCGGCGATGAGCGGCCAGAAGGTGCCCCAGAACACCACGAACGCCATCGCGACGAGCACGAGGTTGTTGAGCAGGAAGATCGCCTCGCGCGAGAGCAGCGAGTCCAGCCGGTGCTCTGAGCGCAGCGCGGAGCGACGCCACACGACGAGGCCGATCGAGCCCGCGATCATCGCGCCGATGAGGATCACGAACGGCACGCCGAGCGTCGACGCGCCGAAGGCGTGGATCGAGTCGAGGATCCCGGAGCGCACGAGGAACGTGCCGAGGATCGCCAGGATCCCGGTCGCCAGGACGAGCGACACGTTCCAGATCTTCAGCATCCCGCGCTTCTCCTGGATCATGATCGAGTGCACGAACGCGGTGCCCGTCAGCCAGGGCAGCAGCGACGCGTTCTCGACCGGGTCCCAGGCCCAGTAGCCCCCCCAGCCCAGCTCGGAGTACGACCAGCGCGCCCCGAGCAGGATCCCGATGCCGAGGAACAGCCAGGCGGCGAGCGCGAACCGGCGCGTCGCGCGGATCCAGTCCGCCGCCCCGACCTGCCGCGCGATGAGCGCGCCGACCGCGAACGCGAACGGGATCGTGAACAGCGTGTACCCCGAGTAGAGCATCGGGGGGTGGATCATCATGCTCGGGTGGCGCAGCAGCGGGTTGAGCCCGGCGCCCTCGGAGGGCGCGACGGCGAGCTGCGCGAACGGCGTCTCCTTGAAGACGAGCAGCGCCGCGAAGAAGGCGGCGAAGCCGAGCAGGACGGCCGTCGCGTGCGGCGCGACCCGGCGCAGCTGGCGGCGCGTGAGGTACAGCACGAGGCTCGCCCACAGCGACAGCAGCCAGAGCCACAGCAGCAGCGAGCCCTCCTGCGACGACCACGCGGCGGCGGCCTTGTAGAACGGCGGCGTCGTCGTCGAGGAGTGGGTGGCGACGGTCGCGAAGCTGAAGTCCGAGCGCAGGAAGGCGAGCTCGAGGATGCCGAAGGCGCCCGTCACGAGCCCGGCGACCGCGTAGACCGAGCGCCGACCCGACGCGACCCAGTCCTCGCGCCCGCGCAGGGCTCCGTAGATCGAGGCGGCGATCCCGTACAGAGCGGTCGCCAGGGCGAGGATCAGCAGCGCGCGGCCGACGATGGCCATCAGCGGCTCAGGAGCGCTGCGTCGCGTCTTCGGTGAACTTCGACGGGCACTTCGTCACGAGCGAGTCGCGCTCGCCGACGTAGGTCGCGCCCCGACGGCGGACGGTGACGATGACCTCGCGGCCCTCGCGGAACGGGTCCGGCACGGCGCCGCTGTAGGAGACCGGCACGGAGGACGTCCCGTCGCGGTCGCGGACGCGGAAGTCGACGCCCCCCGAGGTCGTCCGGACCGAGCCGTCGACGACCTTGCCGGTGAGCTGGTAGGAGGCGCCCGCCTTCGCCGCGGCGAGCTCGCTCGGCGTCACCGCCTGGCTGGACGCGTTGAGGCTCGTGAAGACGAGCGCGACCGCGAGGACGACGGCGGCCGACAGCGCGGCGACGAGGCGGATCTTGCGCTTGCGGGCGGGCGGCACGGGCCGGAAAGTATCGCAGCCCGGCGCGCGCTCCCGGCCGGTCGCGACGACTCCGGACGCGTCAGCGATGAGGAAATGTCCATTGCACGCAGAAACCTTTGGTGCTGATGGGAGTCCTTGTCGATAGACCCGCATGACCGCGATGACCGTCCACCAACTGCTCCGATCGCCGGCCGCCCCCGGCCGCCGGCTGCACGTCGTGCCCGACCCGGCGCCACGGCCCGAGCCGATGCATCCGGCCGAGCGCCGCCTGCGCGGAGCGGGCGGACCGGACGATCGCGCCTGCTACTCGTGCGACTGCGGCTTCGTCTTCGTCACGCACGTCTCGACGTCGGTGCGCTGCCCGCGCTGCGACGCCGAGCAGGCCTGGTAGCCCCTCCCGCGCGGCCGGCGCCGGCAACGCGTCGCCCTCCGGCGAGCGTCCCGCGCGGCGGCCCGGCGGCACGCCCGCCTCGCTCTCCTGGACGCGGCTGCGGCGGAACTGTACGTTGCGCCCAGGTCGTCCATCAGGGGGTGCATCATGAGCTGGGCCCGGTCTGTCCTCGCGGGGCTCGTCGTCTGCCTCACCGCAGCCGTGCCCGCGGCCGCCCAGGTCCCGCAACCCCCCGGTGACATCGCGAACGTCGAGCTCGTCGGCAACATCCCGACCGACACGCAGTCGACCGCGATCAACTTCATGACCTACGGCGCCGGCCGCAGCGGACGCGAGGTCATGTTCACCGTCGGGCGCTTCGGGCTGCGCGCCTACGACCTCGCCGACCCGGCGCGGCCACGCCTGACCGACGGGCTGTCCAGCGAGGACCTCAAGCTCGCCGGCGACACGGCCGGCACGTTCTGGCAGAACGAGGACATGGACGTCGACGCGCGGCGCAAGCTCGTCTTCCTCGCCCGCGATCCGCGGGCCTACAACGGCACGACGACGAACCCGAACCACGTCGCCGGCGTCTACATCGTCGACGCGCGCGACCCCGACGACCTGCGGCTCGTGAGCTTCGTCGCGCTGCCGGCCGGCCACACGACGACCTGCGTCAACGACTGCGACTACCTGTGGACCGGGGGCCCGGCCTCCAACAGCGAGCAGATCTCGGCCTGGCCCGGCGGGCGGCCGATCATCGTCACCGACATCCGCGACCCCGCCAACCCGCGCACGTCGCCGACGCCGGTCGACCTGTTTCGCAATGACGGCGTGACCGGCTACGCGCACGACGTGCAGGTCGACGCCGCCGGCATCGCCTGGGTGTCCGGCCGCGGCGGGGTGCGCGGCTACCACACCCGGGGCCGGCACCTCGACCCCGTCGAGGGGCGCCGCCGCGAAGCGTCCGCGACCGACCCGATCCCCTACGCCGGCGGCATGATCGAGGAGACGGTCGCGCCGACGCGCTTCATGCACAACTCGCTGCGCCCGGTCGGCCGCACGCTCGGCGACGGTCCGCTGCCGGGCCGCGGCCACGGGCCCGGCTCGCTGATCATGGCCACCGAGGAGGCGTTCGTCTCCAACACGTGCAACGGCGTCGGGAACTTCACGATCGCCTCGCTCCAGGGCTCCTACGACGGCGAGGGCTGGCGCTCGACGCCGGAGCAGCCGTTCCGCCTGAAGACCGTCGGGACGTGGAGCGTGTACGAGAAGGAGGGCACGGTCGTGACCGCGGCGAACTGCTCGGCGCACTACTTCGAGATGCGCGACGGCATCGTCGCCTACGCCTGGTACGCGAACGGGACGCGCTTCCTCGACGTGAGCGACCCCGCCAACCCGATCCAGATCGCCTACTACCGGCCGGACGGCACGAACGTCTGGGCGCCGTACTTCCACGGCGACTACGTCTACACGGCCGACCACGGCCGCGGGATCGACATCCTGCGGCTCACGGCGGGCGCGCGGCGCGCCCGCGACACGCGCCGCGAGGCGCTCGCGCCCGCGCCGCGGGCGCGGCACGTGCGCATGGCGTCCGACCAGGCCGGCGACCTCAGGGCCGATCCGGACGTGGGCTGGGCCTGCCCGCTGCCGCGCTGACCCCGTGGCGCCCGCCGCGTGCGCGCGCTGCGCGCGCCGGCGGGCCGGCGACGTCAGAGGCTGAGCGCCTCGAACTCGATCGTCCGCGCGCGGCCCTCGAGCTCGAGCGGCTGGGAGGAGCCCTCGCGCATGTCGGCGACGACGGTGCGGCGGCGCACCGCGTGGATGCCGACCGTGCGGAACGTCAGCTCGGTCGTCGCGTCCTCGAGCTCGAGGTCGGGGAGGAAGACCGTCAGGGTGACCGTGCGCAGGTGCGAGATGCGGTCCAGGGTGACGCTGATCTCGAGGCCGCGGGCGCTGTGCAGGGTCGTGATCTCGTCGCCCTCGAAGGCGTGCACGCCCATCGGACCCTCGTAGTGCAGCCGGGGAGAGCCGTCGGCGGCGATCGGGGCGTACGTGATCTTCGTGTCCTCGTAGGTGAGCTCGAAGATGTTCGGTCCAGCGGTCCGTGTCGGCTCTGACGTCTGCACTGCAGCCATGGTGCCTCCGGTTCAGCAGTCGGCGCGTTGACGCTGCATGGTGGCGTCATGACGCCGTTCTGTCCAGCGACGAGGGCTGGTTTTATGCGTTTCTTACGAGAGGTCCAAGCCGGTCAGTCGGAGGCGATGAGCTCCGCCTCCAGGCGTTCGGCGAGGCCGCGAGCCCCTTGGCGCATGACGTGGTCGTGGTTCCAGGCGAAGGCCGGCCGGGCGAGCGGGGCGAGGCGATTCATCCATGCGCGCGTCGTCGAGACGTCCCACGAGTAGATGAGCGCGGTGCCCGCCGCGCCCTCGTAGAGGCGCCAGATCCCGACGCCCTCGAGCTCGCCGCTGGCATGCCCCTCGAGCAGGTAGGGCGGCTCGGAGCGGGTGACGCGCATGTCGAACTCCAGCGAGTAGGGCAGCCTGCTGCGCCACTCCAGCCGCGACAGCGCGCCGAGGCCGTGCTCGCCGCCCGGCTCGAGCTCGGTGACGCTGCGCACGCCCTTCCACCACTCCGGGTAGCGCTCGCTCGCCGAGATGACGTCCCACGCGTCCTGGATCGGCGCCCCGACGCACCACGTCGTGAGGAAGCTGTAGGCAGCCATGCGCGCCGCGAGGATACCCCGTGCGGGGGCGCTCGGCCAAGCTGTCTCATCCCGCCGGGCGTGCCCCTCCCGCAGGGCGCCGGGCCGCGGCCCGCGGCGGCGAAGCGGACGACGGGCTTCGAACCCGCGACCTTTGGCTTGGGAAGCCAACGCTCTACCAACTGAGCTACGTCCGCGCCGTGGCGGATTCTACGAAGCCTGCGCGTCTCGCGGGCAACCGCCTCTACCCTCACTGCTCGATGAAGCGGCTGCTGATCCCGATCCTCGCCGGCGTCGCCGCGCTGTGCCTCGTGGCCCTGCTCGGGTACGGCCTCGTGTCGCGCTCCGGCGACGACACGATCGAGCAGGCCGTGGCGGACGGGCGCTTCCCGCCGGCGCCGAGCCTCGCGCTGCCGCTGCTCGGCGCGGCGGGCACGCGCTCGGTCGCCGACCTGCGCGGCAAGGTCGTCGTGCTGAACTTCTGGGCCTCGTGGTGCAAGCCCTGCCAGGCGGAGGCGCCGGTCCTCGAGCGCGCCCACGAGCGGCTGACGGCGTCGGGCGACGGGACCGTGCTCGGCGTCACGTACGACGACTCGACCTCGGCCTCGATCGCGTTCGTCAAGCGCTACGGGATGACGTTCCCGAGCGTGCGCGACGTCGGGACGAAGCTCGCCAAGCGCTACGGCACCACGTACGTCCCCGAGACCTTCGTCATCGACAGCCGAGGCCGCGTCGTCGCCCTCAGGCGCGGTCAGATCGACGACGCGTTCATCGACCGCGCGCTCGCGGCGGCGCGATGACGCGCCGGCGCTCCGTCAGCGCACTGCTGCTCGCCTGCATCCTGCTCGCGGCCTCGCCGGCGGGCGCCGCGACGCCGCGCGCCGACCTCGTCGACATCGAGGACGAGGTCATGTGCGTGACGTGCCGGGTCCCGCTGAACATCGCCGAGGGCGCCCAGCCCGACAGCCAGCGCGCGCTCATCCGCGAGCTCATCGCCGAGGGCCGCACGAAGGCCGAGATCAAGCGGGCGCTCGTCGACGAGTACGGCGAGCAGGTGCTCGCGCTGCCGGGCGCCGGCGGCTTCGGCATCACCGCCTACGCGGTCCCGATCGCGCTCGGCGCGCTGCTGCTCGCCGGCCTGGCGGTGCTCGTGCCGCGCTGGCGCCGGCGGCCGGCCGCCGGCATCGCCGCCGGCGGCGCGGAGGGCGCGATCAGCGAGGCGGACGCGCGCCGCCTCGACGAGGACCTCGCCCGCTACGACGGCTGAGGCTCGCGCGACATCTGCTCGGGCGCCCCGACGCCGAGCAGGCCGAGCGAGCGCGCGATCGTCGCCTTCGTGGCGATGCTGAGCGCCAGGCGGAAGGACTCCACGCCCGCCCCCTCGGCGCCGACGACCTGGCAGTCGCGGTAGAAGGCCGTGAACGTCTGCGCGAGCTCGAGCGTGTAGGCGCCGATCCGGTGCGGCGCCCGCCGCTCCGTCGCCTCGGCGACCTCGCCGGGAAACGCCAGCAGCATCTTGACGAGCGTCCGCTCGGCCGGCTCGAGCGGGCCGTCGAAGCCGGCGAGCTCGGCGAGCGCCTCGTCCGCGCGCCACGAGCCGCCCGCCTTGCGCAGGATCGACGCGATCCGCGCGTGGGCGTACTGCACGTAGTAGACGGGGTTCTCGTTGGACTGCTCGCGCGCGAGGTCGAGATCGAGGTCGACCATCGTGTCGTGCGAGCGCTGCAGCATGAAGAAGCGCGCCGCGTCGGAGCCGATCTGGCTCAGCAGCTCGTCGAGCGTCACGAAGTCGCCGCGGCGCTTGGACATCGACGCCCGCTCGCCGCGCTCGACGAGGTTGACGAACTGCATGATGATGAGCTCCATCGTCCCCTCGGGCGCGCCGAGCGCCTCGAGCGCCGCGTACATCCTGGCCACATGCCCGTGATGATCCGAGCCCCAGACGTCGATGAGCCGGTCGAAGCCGCGCTCGAGCTTGTCGAGGTGGTAGGCGATGTCCGCCGCGAAGTACGAGGGCTCGCCCGTCGAGCGCTCGAGCACGTCGTCCTTGGCCTCGCCGTGCGCCGTCGTGCGCAGCCACAGCGCGCCCTCCGAGCGGTAGCTCTCGCCGCGCTTCTCGAGCGCCTCGAAGGCGTGCTGCACGGCCGAGGGCTCGCCCGCGTGCAGCGAGGCCTCCGGGAACCAGACATCGAAGCGCACGCCGATCTTCTCCATCGACGCGCGGACGCGCTCGAGGACGAGCTGCACGCCGCGCTCGGCCACGATGGCGACGTCGTCGGTCGCCGCGCCCGGGATCCGCGCCGCCAGGTCGACGACGTAGTCGCCCGCGTAGCCGCCCTCGGGAATCTCCTCGCCGCGCGCGCGGGCCTGGATCGACTCGCCGAAGCGGCGCACCTGGCCGCCGGCGTCGTTGATGTAGTACTCCCTCGTGACGTCGTGGCCGCTGAACTCCAGCAGCCGGGCGAGCGAGTCGCCGTAGGCCGCGTGGCGGCCGCCGGCGGCCGTCATCGGGCCGGTCGGGTTGGCGGAGACGAACTCGACGTTGATGCGCTCGGGGCGCTCGGCGCCGCCGCCGCCGAAGCCCTCCCCCGCGGCGAGCACGTGCGCCAGCGCGCCGACGCACCACGCATCGGAGAGAAAGAGGTTCAGGAAGCCGGGCCCCGCGACCTCGATGCGCTCCAGCGCCGGGCCGAGGCGCTGCTCGAGCTCCGCCGAAAGGCGCGCCGCGACGTCGCGCGGCGGCATGCCCGCGGCGGGGGCGAGCAGCATCGCGGCGTTCGTCGCGTAGTCGCCGAACCCGGCCTTCTTCGGGCGCTCGAGGGTCGGCGCCGTGGAGTGCTCGTCGCCGCCGCCGGCAACCGCGGAGGAGGAGGCGACGACGGCGTCGCGCAGGTCGGTGAGTGGGCCGGGCACGGCGCCAGCGTATCTACGCGGGCGCCGTGCCCGGCGCCGGCGCGCGCCCGCTACCGCGCGACGCCGCGGCCGTCCGTCGCGGCCGGCGGCGCCAGCGCGAGGCGGGCCATCTCGGCGCCGCTGGCCTTGTAGGGCGAGATGACGCGGTCGGCGCCCGCGCGCACGAGCTGCTGCTCGGAGTCCTCCAGGCCCGCCCGCGCGACGATGAGGAGGTCGGCGCGCAGCTCGCGCGCCGACAGCGTGGTGAAGACGTTCTCCGCGTCGGAGTCGGTGCACGCGACCAGCGCGTGGGCTCGCGCGATGCCCGCCTCGCGGAGCAGGTCGTCGTCGGACGGCGGGCCCTCGAGATGGCGCACGCCGGCGGCCGCGGCGGCCTCGCGTCCGACGGCGTCGGGCGCGATGACGACGAAGCGCGCCCCCGCCGCCTCGAGGTCGCGGGCGACCTGGCGGCCGACCCGCCCGAAGCCACAGACGATGGTGTGGTCGGAGAGGGAGTCGATCATCTTCTGGCTGCGCCGCTCGGAGAGGAACTCGCCGAGATGGCCCGCGACGAAGAACTCGGCGACGGTCACGAGCGCGTAGAAGAGCGTACCCACGCCCAGGACGATGAGCGCGACCCGGACGAGCTGCGCGCCGGTGCCGTCCGGCGCCTCGATGACGCCGACCGTCGCGATCGTGTCGAGCGCAAGGACGAAGCCATCCCACGGCCCGAGGTCGGTCGTCAGGACGAAGCCCAGCGCGCCCGCCGCGAGGACGGCGGCGATCATGAGCCCCAGCAGGCGCAGGCGGCGCACGAACGCGGCGAGCTCCTGGCGGCCGCGAGCGTGCTGGCTCACCGCCGCGTAGCGCTTGGGCGGATCCCGGAGCACGGCCATGGCCCAGCCTAGATCAGAGGTGGTACGGCTCGCCGGCGAGGATCTTGTGACCGCGATAGAGCTGCTCGAGCAGGACGACGCGGGCGAGCCGGTGAGGCAGCGTCAGCGGACCAAGCGAGAAGCGGTGGTCGACCGCGTCGAGCTCCAGGCCCGCGGGCCCGCCGATGACGAAGCACAGGTCGCGCCCCGCCTGCCGGCGCTGCTCCAGGAAGCGGGCGAAGCCGGGCGAGTCGAACTGCACGCCGTCGCGCGCGAGCAGCGAGACGAAGGCGCGCTGGGGGATCCTCCCGGCGGCGCGCTCCTGCTCGCGGACCTCGATCGTCTCGACGCGCGCGTAGCGGCTCAGCAGCTTGAGGTAGTGCTCGACGTCGTCGACGTAGGGCGGTCGAAGCCGGCCGACGGCGAGGACGACGATGCGCACGCTGCGATACTAGATCGGGCGATGGCAGACGAAGACGACCAGGAACGCCACATCAACATCCACTTCTCGCCCGAGATCATGGCGGGCGTCTACGCGAACTTCGCCAACGTGTCGTTCTCGGACTACGAGTTCACGATCACGTTCGCGCGCGTCGATCACGAGATCGACGCCGACGAGATCCCCGGCGTCGTCGTGACGCGGGTGAACCTGGCGCCGAAGTTCATGGCGGAGCTGGCCGAGGCGCTGGCGGATTCGCTGTCGAAGTACCGCACGCGAGAGGGCATCAAGAACCTGCCCGAGTTCGGCGGCGGCGGGCCGGGACCGGCCCGCGACGACTAGAACACCGGAGACAGACCGGTCTCAACCTTGCGGTCGGGCGCGAGCTGCGCAACCATCGAGCGCCGAATGACGTTCATAGACCAGGATCTACACGAGCTCATCGCGCTCGCAGCGGCGGAGGGCATCGGCATGGACGACATCGAGCACGACCTGCTCGAGCCCGCCAACCTGCCGCGTGAGGAGCACGACGCGCTGTGGCTCTACGCCCTCGGCTGCCGTGAGCGCCCGGCACGCCGCAAGGTCCCGCTCGTCGCCGGCTGACGAGCCGCGTCAGCGCTCGCCGCGCTCGTAGGCCACGCCGATCCCGATCCGCTCGATCGCGGGTGGATGCGTCGACAGCAGGAACGTCTGCCAGGCCGGCGGGTCCGGGTCCGACAGGTTGCGCAGCGCGATGCGCCGCTCGAAGGAGATGAACGGCTCGGGCTCGCCGGTGAGCGTCAGCGCATAGGCGTCCGCTCGCGCCTCGACCGCGCGGCTGAGCTGGTTGGAGATCGTCGTGATCGTCGTCGTCAGCACGAAGATGCTCAGGGCGAGCGCGGGCAGCGCGGCGGGTCCCGGCTCGCCGCCGGGAGCCAGCCGCCGCGTCAGCACGGCGGCCGCCAAGAGGCCGAACGGCGCGACGATCGCGAGGTACAGCAGCCCGTGCGGCACGTCGCGGAAGTGCACGTGCGCGAGCTCGTGGGCGACGACGAGGCGCACCTCGTCGCGCTCGAAGTTCTCCAGCAGCGTGTCGTAGAGCACGACGCGCTTCGTCCTCCCCAGGCCGGCGACGTAGGCGTTGGCGCTCGTCGTGCGGCGGCTGGCGTCGATGCTGTAGACCTCGCCGACGTCGACCCCCGCGCGCTCGGCGAGCGCCAGCACGTCGTCGCGCGTCTGGCCCGCCGGCAATGCCTTGAACGTGTTGAACAGCGGATCGAGGACGACCGGCCCGGCATAGATGGTGCCGATGCCGAAGGCCACGACGACGACCGTGCCCGGCACCCACCAGCCGCGCGGCAGGCGGCGCATGAGGCCGATCGCGGCCGCCGCGCCGACGGCGGCGAAGAGCGCGCCGATCGCGCCGCCGATCGCCTTGTCGCGCGCGTACCCGCTCCAGGACTGCGTGACGAGGCCGACGTCCTTGGCGCGCTCGCGGGAGACGGCCTGCAGCGGCAGGACGGCGACCGTGACCGTGATCGACAACGCGGCCCCAGCGGCCGCGGCCGCCAGCAGCGGGCGCCGGAACGGCCCGCGCAGTCGCGCCGGCGGCCGCGCGACGAGCAGCGCGAGCACGCCGAGCTCGACGGCGAGGACGCCGCCGTAGATCGCCAGCTGCGGGCGGCGGTAGTCGCGCGCACGGTCGACCTGCGCGGGGCTGAAGTACGATGCCGTGCGCACGGGAGCGGGCTCGATCGTCCCGGCGCGCGGACGGAGGAGCACGACCGCCAGCTCCGCGACGACCACCGCAGCCACGATCGCCACTCCCCAGCGCAGGCGTCCACGATCCACGGTCTCACTGTATGAGATGCAGGTCGCGATCCTCTCCGACATCCACGGCAACCGTCACGCCTTCGAGGCGGTCCTCGCCGACGCCGAGCTCGTCGGCGCCGACGAGATGTGGTGCCTCGGCGACCTCGTCGGCTATGGCGCCGAGCCGGACGCCTGCGTCCAGCTCGCGCGCCGCCACGCGGCGATCTGCCTCGCCGGCAACCACGACATGGGCGTGACGGGGGCGATCGGCCTGGACGAGTTCTCGACCGGCGCCGCGCTCGCGGCCCGCTGGACGAAGGAGACGCTCGGCGACGCGAACATGGCGTACCTCGCCGCGCTGCGGCCCGCCGGCGAGGAGAGCACGGTCGGCCTCTACCACGCGAGCCCGCGCGACCCGGTCTGGGAGTACGTCCTCAGCGCGCTGCTCGCCGAGCTGTGCATGGACGTGCAGCGCCAGCGCCTCGCGCTCATCGGCCACTCGCACGTCGCGCTCTCGTTCGTCCGCCCGCCGGGCGAGGTGGCGACGGGCGAGGCCCGCCGCGACGGCGACGAGCTCGACGTCGGGCCGGGCACCGGCGAGTGGCTGCTGAATCCCGGCTCGGTCGGCCAGCCGCGCGACGGCGATCCGCGCGCCGCCTGGATGCTGCTCGACCTCGACACGTGGCGCGCGCGCTGGCGACGGGTGGACTACGACGTCGCCGGCGCCGCGGCGGCGATCCGCGCCGCGCGGCTTCCGGACTCGCTCGCCGAGCGGCTTGGCTACGGTCAATGACCGTGCGCCGCCTGCTCCCCCACCTGACCGCCGCGCTGCTCGGCGTCGGCGCGGCCCTGCTCGCCGCGTGTGGCGCGGGCACCGCCGGCGGCGTTCCGCCCGAGCGGGCCAGCGACCTCAAGCGCGAGATCGTCGATGTTCGCGAGGCCGTCGACTCCAGCCGCTGCTCGGACGTCCCCGGCCAGCTCAAGCAGGTCGACGGGCTCATCGACGGGTTGCCGGCCTCGACCGACGACCAGCTCGTGCGCGCGCTGCGCGACGGCGCCGACTCGCTGCGCACGATCGCCGTCGACGAGTGCAACGACAACCGCGCGGCGCGCACGCAGACGACCGAGACGAAGCCCCAGACGACGACGCAGACGACCGAGACCGAGACGACGCCGCCGCCCACCGCCACGACCGAGACCCCGACGGCCACGACGCCGCCGCCGACGGCCACGACTCCCGCCCAGACCACCCCCGCCCCGCCGCAGCAGCCCCCGCCGCCGCCGCCCGGCACGCCCGGCGGCGGCACCCCGCCTGAGGTCCCGCCGCAGTGAGCGACGTCGTCATCGCCGGTCGCTACGAGCTGGGCGAGCGCCTCGGCTTCGGCGGCATGTCGACGGTCCAGCTCGCCCTCGATCGCCGGCTCGAGCGCCAGGTCGCCGTCAAGCTGCTCGCCGAGCACCTCGCCGAGGACAGCCAGTTCATCTCGCGCTTCCGCCGCGAGGCGCTCTCCGCGGCGCGGCTCGTGCACCCGAACATCGTGCAGGTCTTCGACTTCGGCCTCGACGAGGAGAGCGGCCGGCACTACATCGTCATGGAGTACGTCCACGGCCGCTCCGGCGCCGAGATCCTGCGCGAGGAGACCCGCCTCAGCGTCGCCGACACGCTCGAGCTCGTCGACGGAGCCTGTCGCGGGCTCGCCCACGCGCACCGCATGGGCGTCATCCACCGCGACGTCAAGCCCGGCAACATCATGCGCTCCGACGACGGCGCCGTGAAGCTCGCCGACTTCGGGATCGCCAAGGCGGTCGGCCAGACCTCGCAGATCACCCAGGCCGGCTCCGTGCTCGGGACCGCGGCCTATCTCGCGCCCGAGCAGGCCAGCGGCGCCGAGGTCGGCCCCCCGGCCGACCTCTACGGACTCGGCGTCGTGACGTACCAGCTGATCGCCGGCCGCCTGCCCTACGACGCCAACTCGCTGACGGAGCTCGCCCTGCTGCAGCAGCGCGAGTACCCGCCGCGCCTGGACGAGGTCGTGGGCGACGTGCCGCCGTCGCTCGGGATGGCGGTCGAGAAGGCGCTGGCGCTGCGGCCGGAGGAGCGCTACGCGAGCGCCGAGGACATGCGCAAGGCGCTGCACGCCGCCGCGCGCGGGATCGCGCCCGAGGGAGCCGACGCGACGGCCGCGACCGCGATGCTCGGCCGCGAGCCGCCGACCGCCTCGACCCGCGTCGCGACGGGCTCCGAGCGATCCGGCCGGCGCCTGCAGCCCCAGCCGCCGTCGCGTCCCGTGACGCCGGAGGAGTACGAGCCGATCCCCGAGCTGCCGCCCTCGCGGCGCGACAGCCCGCCCCCGCGCCGCCGCCGGGCCGGGCCGATCATCGCCGTCGTGCTCGTGGCGGGCGTCATCGCCGCGGCGATCGCGTTCGCGATCGGCGACTCGCAGGGCAGTTCGGCGGTCAAGCTCTCGCCCGTCGACGGCTCGACCGCCGGCGAGGTCGTCGACCAGCTCACGCAGCTCATCGACGACAACACGCGCTAGCCGGGCCCCTCAGGGCGCCGCGCCGTCGCGCAGCGCCGCCGCGTGCGCGGGCAGCGTGCCGCTCGCGATCGCCTCGCGCAGGCCGGCCATGAGGCGCGCGACGTAGGCGAGGTTGTGCAGCGTCAGCAGCCGCACGCCGGTCAGCTCGCGGTTCTTCATGAGGTAGCGCAGGTAGCCGCGCGAGTGCCCGCCGCCGCATGCCGGGCACGGGCAGCCCTCCATGATCGGCTCGTCGGACTCGCGATGGCGGGCGCCGGTCAGGTCGACGCGCCAGCGCTCCGCGGGCTCGGGCACGATCGCGACCCCGTGGCGGCCCAGGCGCGTGGGCATCGCGCAGTCGAACGTGTCGATCCCCAGCTCGACGCCGCGGATGAGGTCGTCGATGTCGCCGATCCCGAGCAGGTGGCGCGGCCGGGCCTCGTCGATGCCGGAGACCGCCCAGCCGACGACCTCGTACATCTGCGCCTTCTCGGCTCCGAGCGAGCCGCCGATCGCGATCCCGTCGACGGGGCGCGCCGCGACGGCCTGGGCGGACGCGACGCGCAGGTCCTCGTGCACGCCGCCCTGGACGATCCCGTAGACGAGCTGGCCGCGCGGCCCGTGGGCGTCGTGCCAGGCCAGGCAGCGGTCCAGCCAGCGGTGCGTGCGCTCCGTCGAGCGGGCGGTGTAGTCGCGGTCGACGTGAAACGGCGTGCACTCGTCGAAGACGAGCGCGAGGTCCGAGCCCAGCCGCGCCTGCACCTCCATCGAGGTCTCCGGGCCCATGAAGCGCTCCGAGCCGTCGATGTAGGAGCGAAAGCGCACCCCCTCCTCCTCGATCGACAGGACGCGGCCGTGACGGTCGGGCCCCGCCGGCGCGCGCCCCTTGATCTCGTCGGCGACCGTGCCGTGGCCCATGCTGAAGACCTGGAAGCCGCCCGAGTCGGTGATGATCGGCCGGTCCCACCCCATGAAGTCGTGCAGGCCGCCGAAGCGCGCGATGAGCTCGGCGCCCGGCTCGAGGAACAGGTGAAACGTGTTGCCGAGCACCATGTCGTAGCCGAGCGCGGCGACCTCGCGCGCCTCGAGGCCCTTGACCGTCGCCTTCGTCGCCAGGGGCACGAACGCGGGCGTGCGAACGTCGCCGTGCGACGTGCGCAGGACCCCGGCCCGCGCCTGCGAGCCGGGGTCCCGGTGGAGGATCTGCAGGGCGCTCATGCGCCCCGCAGACTATGGGGCACTCCCGGTGAGAGGATCTCCGCGGCAGCGGGGCCGCGGAGCCTGCGCGCTACGTCCTGCTCGTCTCGGCGTCGCCGGCCTCGGACTCGATCGTCCTCGGCTCGGCGCCGCCGACGCCGATCTGCACGCGGCGCGGCTTGGCCTGCGCGGGCTTGGGGATGCGCACCTCGAGCACGCCGTCGGCGAAGGTCGCCGCGACTGCGTCGGCGTCGATTCCGTCGGGGAGCGTGAGCGACCGCGAGAAGGCGCCGGTGGCCCGCTCGAGGCGGTAGTAGCCCTGCTGCGCGTCCTCGTGCTCGGTCTTGCGCTCGCCCGAGATCGTCAGGACGTTCTTCTCGATCTCGATGCCGACGTCGGCCTCGGTCATGCCCGGAAGGTCGGCCTTGAGGACGAAGTGGTCGCTCGTCTCGACGAGGTCCATCGGTGGGATCCAGCGACGCCCGCTGCCGTTGCCGCTGCCGGAGCGATTCGTCGGGGTGTCGAAGAAGGTCGCGAACAACCGGTTCATCTCGCCCTGGAGGGAGTCGATCTCGCGAACCGGGTCCCAGCGTACGAGTGCCATGTCATGCACCTCCTGAGGTCCTTGGTGTTGCCTGCGGGAAGATATAAAACCTGAGTCTCTATCTGTCAAGTCTTGTGCTCTGCCCCGGACATGGATGGGCGCGTTCGGACTCGCCGCGTCGTCGCCGACGCGAGCGCGGTCCGCACCGATCGCTACTTGCAGCAGCCCCAGTTCGTGCGGTCCAGCACGCGGTCCCACGCATCGCCGAGGCGCTCGAGCTCCTCGGGCGTGAAGAGGTTCAGAAACATCTCCCGCACCCCGTCGAGGTGGGTCGCGCGGGCGGCGCGCAGCTTCTCGCGGCCGGCCGGCGTGAGCTTGGCGAACGCCCCGCGGGCGTCGTCGCTGCACGCGACGCGCTCCAGCAGCCCCTCGCGCTGGAGGCGGTCGACGAGCCGCGTCAGGCCGCTGCGGCTGAGCAGGATCGACGATGCGAGATCGCACATGCGCATGCGCTCGTCCTCGGCGTCGGCGAGGTACATCAGCACCTCGTAGGAGCTGAGCTGCAGCCCGTGCTCGGCCTCGAGCTGGGCGTCGAGCGCCTTCGCGAGCGCCGCGTGGGCGCGCAGCATGCCGCGCCACGCGCGCAGCTCCTGGCCGTCGAGCGCGTGCAGCGCGGAGTTGTCGCGCATCGTCGCCATGCGCATCGATGGTAGTGCGTCGTGGTTGCGCACGCAACGACCTACGGCGGCTAGCCGCCGTCGCCGCACGGATAACGTTCGCGCCGGATGGCACCCGAGAACCCCGCCCGCGAGCCACTCGTCCACGTCGAGCGCGAGGCCGCCGGAGAGGCCGAGGGCGCGCTCGTCCTCCTGCACGGTCGCGGCGCCGACGAGCACGATCTCGTGTCGCTGCTCGACGTGCTGGACCCGCGGCGCCGGCTCGCCGGCCTCACGCCCGGAGCGCCGCTGCCGGGCCCGGGCGGCGGGCGCTGGTGGTACATGGTCCCGCGCGTCGGCTACCCCGACCCGGACACGTTCCATGCCACGCTGCCGCGGCTGACCGGGTTCCTCGACGGCTGGCTCGCCGAGCGCGGGATCCCGTGGGAGCGAGCGATCGTCGGCGGTTTCTCGATGGGCTGCGTCATGTCGTACGCCACGGCGCTCGGTCCCGGCCGCCCCTCCCCCGCCGGCATCCTGGCGATGAGCGGCTTCATCCCGACCGTCGCGGGCTGGAAGCCCGATCTCGCCTCGCGCGCAGGCCTGCCCGTCTTCCTCACCCACGGCCAGCGCGATCCGATCATCTCGGTCGACTTCGCGCGCGACGCGTGCGAGCGGCTGACGGCCGGGGAGCTCGCGGTCGAGTACCACGAGCACGCGGGCGGGCACCACCTCGATCCGCAGACGCTCGGGCCGATGGCCACCTGGGTCGACGAGCTGCGGGGCTCCTTCCCGCGCTGAGCGGCCGCTAGACGACGTTCGTCGCCAGCGCGACGAGCGCCGTGACCGCCAGCAGCACGAGCACCGCGCGCTCGTAGCGCTCGCCGTGCAGCCACGCGAACGCGCGGCGACCCAGCAGCTGGCCGAGCAGCGCGGCGCCCAGCAGCGCCCCGAGGCCGCGCGGCACGGTGAACGTGGCGGTCGCCAGCAGCGCCGGGAGCGCGAGCAGCGCCTGGGCGACGAAGATCGCCGCGAGCGTGTCGCGCATCGGCGCCGGCGCGGTCCCGCGGGCCAGCAGGCAGAAGACGAGCGGCGGGCCGCTCAGGGACGTCGACGTCGCCAGCGCGCCGCTGGAGATCCCTGCGACCGGCGCATGCCAGCCGCGCGCGCGCGGCGCCAGCGCCCGCGAGCGCAGGCGCAGCGCGAGCGCCGCGAGCACGGCCAGCGCGACGAGGACCGACAGCGGCCGCTCGGGCAACTCGCGCAACGCGAGCGCGCCGAGCGCGAGGCCGGGCACCGACCACGCGACGAGCGTCAGCGAGACGCGCCCGAGGGGAACCGGACGCCGCCGCTCGCCGGCGAGCGTCAGCGCGTTGATGAGCAGCGCGAGCAGGACGCCGGCGGTCACGGCCTCGCGCGGCCCCACGAGCGCGAACAGGATCGGCGCGGCGACGAGCGCGAACCCGAAGCCGGTCGCGGACTGCAGCGCCGCGCCGAGGAACACCGCCAGGGCGGCGAGCGCGACCGTCACCGCGCGTCAGCCGTCGGCGGCCACGAGCAGCGAGCGACCGGTCATCTCCGGCGGCTGCGGCACGCCGAGCAGGGCGAGCGCGGTCGGCGCGACGTCGGCGAGGATGCCGCCCGCAGGATCGAGCGACGCCCCGTCGAGCGTGACGATGAACGGCACCGGGTTGAGCGAGTGCGCCGTGTTCGGCGAGCCGTCGGGCTCGAGCATGTGGTCGGCGTTGCCGTGGTCGGCCGTGACGACGCAGGCCCCGCAGGTCGAGTGGACGGCCTCGACGACGCGGCCCAGGCAGCGGTCGACGGTCTCGATCGCCTCGACCGCGGCCTCGATGACGCCCGTGTGGCCGACCATGTCGGGGTTGGCGAAGTTGATGATCGCGAAGCTGAAGTCCTCCTCGTGCCACGCCGACACGAAGGCCTCGGTCGCCTCGACGGCGCTCATCGCGGGCTTGTGGTCGTACGTGGGCACGTCGCGCGGGGAGGGGACGAGCTCGCGGCGCTCGCCCTCCTCCGGGCGCTCCTCGCCGCCCCCGAAGAAGTACGTCACGTGGGGGTACTTCTCCGTCTCGGCGACGTGCAGCTGCAGGCCGCCGCGCGCCGAGATGACGCGCGAGAGCGTCACGGTCGGGCGCGCGGGCCGGAAGGCGACGGGGCGGTCGCGGTGCGCGCCGCCGTACTCGGTCAGCGTCGTGTAGCGGGTGACCGGCGCGGCGCCGTGCCGGTCGATCTGCGGGCAGCCAGGCTCCGCGAGCGCCGCGGAGATCTCGCGCATGCGGTCGGGCCGGAAGTTGAACGCGACGACCGAGTCGCCCGGCCGGATCGCGCCCTCCTCGCCGACGAGCGTCGCGCTGACGAACTCGTCGGTCTCGCCGCGCTCGTAGGCCGCGCGCACCGCCGCGGCGCCGGTCGGCGCGCTGTGCTCGGCGAGCCCGTGCGCCATGAGGTCATAGGCGCGCTGCACCCGGTCCCAGCGGCTGTCGCGGTCCATCGCGAAGTAGCGCCCGACGACGCTCGCCACGCGCCCGACGCCGATCTCGTCGCACCAGCGCTCGAGCGTCTCGAGGAAGCCGGCGCCGGCGGTCGGCAGCGTGTCGCGCCCGTCGGTGAACGCGTGGACGACGAGGTCCGGCACCCCGGCCTGCGCGGCCGTGCGCAGGAGCGCGTGGACGTGGTCGATGCTCGAGTGCACGCCGCCGTCGGACACCAGGCCGATGAGGTGCACGCGGGGCGCGCCGCGCATCGCCGCCAGCAGCGCCTCGTTGCCGCCGAAGTTCTCGAGCCGGGCCGCCTCGTCGATGAGCGTCAGGTCCTGCTTGACGATCGCGCCCGCGCCGAGGTTGAGGTGGCCGACCTCGGAGTTGCCCATCTGCCCGTCGGGCAGGCCGACGGCGCCGCCGCAGGCGGTCAGCGTCGTGTGGGCGCAGCGCTCCCAGAGGTCGTCGAAGACGGGCGTCCGGGCGAGCGAGACGGCGTTGCCCGGTCCGGCGGGCGCCAGGCCCCAGCCGTCGAGCACGACGAGGCAGACGGACGTCGGGGCGCTCACGACCGCCCGCCGTCGCCGGCCGGTGAGCGGATCGCGCGGCCCATCCGGCGTCTCCTAGGGGACGTCGGCGGTCGCGAGCGCCACCGCGGCGTCCACGATCGCGGCGAACGACCCGGGATCCAGCGAGGCGCCGCCGACGAGCGCGCCGTCCACGTCGGGCAGCGCGAGCAGCTCGGGCGCGCTGTCGGGCGTCACCGAGCCGCCGTAGAGCACGCGGGCGTCGGCTGCCGCGTCGGGCGCCTTGTCCTTGATGAGGGCGCGGACGAAGCCGCACGCCTCCTGGGCCTGGTCGGGCGTGGCGACCTTGCCGGTGCCGATCGCCCAGATCGGCTCGTAGGCGACGGTCAGCTCCGCGATCTGGTCCTGCGACAGGCGCTCCAGACCCTCCTGCACCTGATGGCGCAGCTTGCGCTCGGTGTCGCCGCGCTCGCGCTCCTCCTCGGTCTCGCCGACGCAGAGGATCGGCTTCAGGCCGGCCTCGAGCGCCGCGAGCACCTTGTACGAGAGCGCGCGGTCGTTCTCGCCGTTGTACTGGCGCCGCTCGGAGTGCCCGAGCACGACGCCGTGGACGTCGATCTCGGTCAGCATCGGCGCCGAGACCTCGCCCGTGTAGGCGCCCTGCGGCGCCTCGTGCATCGTCTGCGCGAAGACCTCCACGCGCGAGCCGCGCGCTGAGTCCACCATCGCCTGCAGCGCCGTGAACGGGACGCAGATCGCGACGTCGACGCCGTCGGCGCCGTAGACGCGCGGCAGCAGCGCCTGGATGTACTCCTCGGCCTCGGCGACCGTCTTGTGCATCTTCCAGTTGCCGGCGATGAAGGGCGTGCGCGTCACGAGTCGTGCAACCTACTTCTTGAGCCTGAGGGTCTCGAATCCCGGCAGCGTCGTTCCCTCGATGAGCTTGAGCGCCGCGCCGCCGCCGGTCGACAGGTGCGTGACGCTGTGCGAGAGGCCGAACTCGGCCATCGCCGCGCCCGAGTCGCCGCCGCCGACCACGGTGACCGCCTCTGTCTGCGCCATCGCCTGTGCGATCGCCAGCGAGCCCGCCGCGAACGGCTTGTGCTCGAAGGCGCCGATCGGGCCGTTCCAGAAGATCGTGTTGGCCTTGCGGATCTCGGCGACGTACTCCGTGCGCGTCTTGGAGCCGATGTCGAGCTGCATCCAGCCGTCGGGCACGTCGACGCCCTGGATGATCTGCACCTGGGCCTGATCGCTGAACGAGTCGGCGATGACGAGGTCGGAGGGCAGGCGCAGCTTGCCGTCGGGGTAGCCGTCCTTCTCCAGCGCCTGGCGCGCGGGCTCGAGACCGTCCTCTTCGCAGAGCGAGTCGCCGACGTCGTGGCCGAGGACCTTGAGAAACGGCGTCGCCATCGCGCCCCCGACGAGGACGATGTCGGCGACCTCGAGGAAGCGGCCCATGACGGCGATCTTGTCGGTGACCTTCGCGCCGCCCATGATCGCCAGAAACGGCTTGTCGGCCGCGTTCATGATCAGCCGGATCGTGTCGACCTCGCTCTGGAACAGCAGACCCGCGGCGGACTTCTCGAAGAGCGGCACGACGCCGACCGTCGACGCGTGCGCGCGGTGCGCGGTGCCGAAGGCGTCGTTGACGAAGTAGTCGGCCAGCGACGCCAGGCGCTGCGCGAGCTCGGGGTCGTTCTTCGTCTCGCCGAGCTCGTAGCGGATGTTCTCGAGCATGACGACGTCGCCGTCGGGCACGTTGTCGAGATCGGGCGCGAGCTCGACCTCGGTGTGCAGGAGCTTGGCCGTGCGCTCGGCGACGGGCGCCAGCGAGAACTCCGGCTCACGGTCCTTCGGACGGCCGAGGTGCGAGACGAGGAGCAGCTTGGCGCCGCGGTCGCGCAGGGCCTCGAGCGTCGGGATCGCCCGGCGCATGCGCGCGTCGTCGCCGACGCGTCCCTCCACGATCGGAACGTTGAAGTCGACCCTGACGAGGATGCGTTTGCCGTCGATGTCCCCCAGGGTGTCGATCGTCCGCACGCCTACAGCACTCTCTGGAGCACGTCGACGCAGCGGTTGGAGTAGCCCCACTCGTTGTCGTACCAGGACACGACCTTGACGAGCGTGCCCTGCATGACGGCCGTCAGCTGGCCGTCGACGATCGAGGAGTGCGGGTTGCCGACGATGTCGCTGGAGACGATCGGGTCCTCGGTGTACTGCAGGATCCCGGCGAGGTCGCCGCCGGCGGCGGAGGCGAAGGCGGCGTTGACCTCCTCGACGCTCGTCTCGCGGCCGGCGACGAACGTGAGGTCCACGACGGAGCCGGTCGGGACCGGCGCGCGGACGGCGAAGCCGTGCAGGCGACCGTTGAGCTCGGGCAGGACGAGGCCGACGGCCTTCGCCGCGCCGGTCGACGTCGGCACGAGGTTCATCGCGGCCGCGCGCGCGCGGCGCAGGTCCTTGTGCGGACCGTCCTGGAGGTTCTGATCGGCGGTGTAGGCGTGGATCGTCGTCATCAGCCCGTGCTCGATGCCGACGGCCTCGTGGACGACCTTCGCGAACGGCGCCAGGCAGTTGGTGGTGCAGGAGGCGTTGGAGATGACGTCGTGCGAGTTGGCGTCGTACTTGTCGAAGTTCACGCCGAGGACGACGGTGATGTCCTCGTCGCTGGCGGGGGCGGAGATGATGACCTTCTTGGCGCCGGCCTGCAGGTGCTTGGCGGCGGCGTCGCGCTTGGTGAAGAAGCCGGTGGACTCGAGCACGACGTCGACGCCGAGATCGCCCCAGCCGAGGCTGGCCGGATCGCGCTCGGCCATGACGAGGATCTCCTTGCCGTCGACGACGAGGCCCTTGTCGGAAAGCTCGATGGTCCCGGCGTACGGGCCGAGGATCGAGTCGTAGCGCAGGAGGTGCGCCAGCGTCTCGTTGTCGGTCAGGTCGTTGACGGCGACCCACTCGATGTCGGCCTGGGCGGCCTGGGCGGCGCGAAAGACGTTGCGGCCGATCCGGCCGAAGCCGTTGATTCCAACACGTACGGGCATGCGGTGGTGGTTGTCCTTCCTAGGGGTCTCTGACGTCTCCAAGGCACATGAGGCCCTCCCCGCCTCAGACCAGGGGGGCGGAACCCTATCGTCCCGCGCCCGCGATCCTGACCTGTCCGGCCCGGCGCCACCGCGCCGGGAGGGGGTCTGGAGCCGTCGCGGAGGCGCGGCTACCGTCGGGTGTCGGCCCGTCCACGAGTGCTACCCGCGACGGGCGCGGCGCAGACTTGCGCCGCGCGCAATACGGTGCGCGCATGCCAGACGGCATCCGCAGCGTGGGCGCGACGGCGTCGCTGAACGACGAAGCCTCCGGCGACCCGGACTTCGCGCTCGTCGACGTCCGCCTCTTCGCGCTGACCGACGACGGCGAGCAGGTCGACGACCCGCGGCCGGCCTCGATCGCCGTGCGCTGCGAGCGCTCCAAGCTCGCCGCGCTCGAGCTGTCCGTGCAGATGTCGCTGCGTCTGCGTCAGGCCCCCAGCGGCGCGCGCCTGGAGGCCTGGCAGCGCGTCTGCGAGCTGCTCGCGGCGCGCGGGATCCAGACCGACCCGGCGACGCTGCACGCGACGACGTTCCGCTTCGTCCCCGACGAGGCGCTGCGCAGCGCCCAGCAGGCCGTCTGGCCGAGCTAGGGCCCGGCGGGCTCGAGCAGGCTCGCGCCGATCGCCCCTCCGAGGTCGCCGAGCGCGGCGACGACGAGCGGCGGCGGCCGGTCGCTGAAGAACAGGTGGGGTGCCATCGCGTCGGCGATCCGCTCGGCGAACGGCCGGCCGAGGCGCACCCCGAGGCCGCCGCCGAGGATGATGATCTCGACGTCGAGAACGTTGTCGACGGACGCGACGCCGACGCCGAGCATCGCGACGGCCTGGTCGATGAGCTCGGTCGCGAGCGCGTCGCCGCGCTCCAGCGCGTCCTCCCAGATGCCGCTCGTCAGGCGCTCGCGGTCCTTCTTGCGGGCGAGCTTGAACAGCTCGGTCGGCTCGCCGGCCTCGTGGCGCTCGCGCGCGAGGCGCTCGAGCGAGTTGCGCCCCGCGTAGGCCTCCAGGCACCCGCGTCGCCCGCACGGACACGGCAGCCCGCCGGCCTCCACGACGACGTGGCCGATCTCGCCGGCGCCGCCGCGCCCGTGCCACGGCCGGCCGCCGAGGACGATCCCGCCGCCGACGCCGGTGCCCCAGAACACGCCGAGCATCGAGTCGTGGCCGCGGCCCGCGCCGAGCGCGGCCTCCGCGTCCGTCGCGACCTGGACGTCGTTGCCGAGGGCGACGGGAACGTCGAGCCGCTTCGCGAGCTGCTCGCCGAGGGCGTACGTTCCGCCCCAGTCCGGCAGGTTCTTCGCGCTGGAGACCGTGCCCGCGGCGGCGTCGATCGTGCCCGGGGAGCCGACGCCGACGTGGGCGAGGTCCTCCACCTCGGCGCCCGCGTCGCTCGCGGCGTCGCGCATCGTCGCGGCGATCGCCTTGCCGACCGCGGCCGGGCCGCCCTTCGTCGGCGTCGGGCGCCGCGCCTTGCCGAGCACCTCGTGCTCGGCGTCGACGACGACGGCCTGGATCTTCGTTCCGCCGAGGTCGACGCCGCCTCGCGCCGACATCAGCGGCGGTCCTCACGCGTGCGCGCGCGCACGCGACTCACCGCGGGCCGGCTTCGGCGGGCGCGCACGGCGATCCTGGCGCGGCGGTCCATGCCCGCAACCCTAATCGGCCCGCGCGACGACCGGCCCCGCACGCTGGGTACGATCGCGGCCGATGGTGGACGCGTCCCCATACGACGCGGTCCTCTACCCCGCGCGTGCCTTCGCCCAGACCCACCCGGACCGGCTCGCCACGCTCGCGACGCTGTTCGGGCTCGCGCCGGCTCCCCCGTCGGCCTGTCGGGTGCTCGAGCTGGGCTGCGGCGCGGGCGGCAACCTGCTGCCGATGGCGGTCGCGCTGCCCGGCTCGACGTTTCTCGGGATCGACACCTCGCGGCGCGCGATCGAGCGCGCCCGCGCGGTCGCGGAGCGCCTCGGGCTCGCCAACGCGCGCTTCGAGGAGCGCTCGATCGAGGACCACGAGCCGCCGCCGGAGAGTCTGGACTACGTCATCGCGCACGGCGTCTACTCGTGGGTGCCGCCGGCGGTGCGCGAGCGCGTGCTGGCGATCTGCGCGGCGGGCCTGTCCGAGCACGGCGTCGCGTACGTCAGCTACAACGCGCTGCCCGGCGGCCACGCGCGCCAGGCGCTGCGCGAGATGATCGGCTACCACCTCGACGGCGTCGAGGACGCGGAACGCCAGATGTCGGCCGCGCGCGGGTTCCTGCGACTGCTCGGCGCCGCCGGAGAGGCCGACGACGAGCTCGCCAGGACGTTCGGGCCCGAGGCGCGCGCGCTGTCGGAGCACGTCGACGCCCTCTTCTTCCACGACACGCTCGCCGAGCACAACGAGGCGCTGTACTTCCACGAGTTCGCCGCCCGCGCGGGCGCGCACGGGCTGCAGTACCTCGCCGAGGCGGAGTACTCGGAGATGTCGCTCGACGCGCTTCCCGAGCAGCTGCGGCGCGCGCTGCTGGCGATGCCCGACCCGCTGCGGCGCGAGCAGTACCTCGACTTCCTCAAGGAGCGCATGTTCCGCCAGACGCTGCTGTGCCGGACGGAAGCGGCGCTGGACCGCCCGGTCACGCCGGAGCGGCTCGCCCCCCTCGCGGCGTCGGCGCCGCTGCGCTGGACGGCCGGCCACGGCGGCGAGCTCACGTTCACCGGGGCGGGCGGCGCGCGCCTGACGACGGACAGCCCGCTCGTCGCCGGCGTGCTGCGGCGCCTCGGCGAGGCGTGGCCGGCCGCGGTGCCGGTCGCCGAGCTCGCGCCGGCGCGCGAGCTCGGCGCCGCCTGCGAGGCGCTGCTGCGCTGCTACGCGGCGGACCTCGTGCGCCTCCACGTCGAGCCGCCCGCCGTCCGCGTCGCCGCGCCGCCGCGGCCGCGGGTGAGCGCGCTCGCGCGCCTGGAGGCGGCGCAGGGCCGCCTCGTGACCACGCCGCGCCACGGGACGTTCCGGCTCGACGAGGACCTCACGCGGCGGCTCGTGACCCTGCTCGACGGCACGCGCGACCGCGCGGCCCTGCTCGACGAGCTCGCGCAGGACGGGTCGCTCGCGCGCGAGGAGCTCGCGGCCGGCCTGGAGGCGCGCCTGGAGCGGCTCGCCCGCGCGGGTCTGCTGCTGCCGGGCGAGCGCGAAGGCGAGGACGGGTAGGGCGGGTCCGTGCCGGCCGCGGGCTCGTCGTCGCGCTCGGGCCGTCCTCGGCGATGTCCACGCCGTCGTCGCCGGCGGACCGTGCGGCAGGCCCTCCTCGCCGGAGACGTTCGGCTCGCTCGCGGGCGGGGTAAGAGGTCTGCGCTCGCCCCGAACGACACGAGGAGTCGTCATGCCGATCGCCGGCCGTACCCCAACCGCAGCTCATGGCTCGCGCCCCGTCGAAGCGGGCACGCTGCTCGTCGGCGCGGGCGCCCTGCTGCTCTTCGTCAGCCTCTTCCTGGAGTGGTTCCAGCCCGGCGCGGACGCGTGGGAGGTCTTCGAGGTCTGGGACCTCGTGCTCGCGCTCCTGGCCGTCGGCGCGCTGGCCGCCGTCGCCGGACGACTCGGCTACGCGCCCGCGCGCCCCCCGAGCTGGATCCTCGTCACCGCGTTCGGCGCGCTGGTCATCGTGCTGCACGCGATCCTCAACCCTCCGCCCGTCGCCCGCGGCCTCCCCGACGGCGACCCCGCGATCGGCCTGTGGCTCGCGCTCGTCGCGAGCGTGCTCATGGCCGCCGGCGCCGTGATCTCGGTCGCGCGCATCTCGGTCGCGATCAGCACGGCCGGCCCGGCGCACACGCCGCCGCGGGCCGCCGACCCCGTGCACGACCCCGTCGTCCCCGCCGCCGACGCGCGGCGCGGCGGCGGGCCCTACCCGCACGGCGAGGTGCCGCCGACGGCCGAGCCGGTGGCGCCGGGCGTGCCGCCGACCGAGCCCACGCGCCGGCTGTAGCGCTGCGCGTCGCTCAGGTCGCGCCCGCGACGAGCTCGAGCCGCAGGCCGTCGGGATCGAGCAGGTAGGCGGCGTAGTAGGTCTGGCCGTACTGCGGGCGCATCCCGGGCTTTCCGTCGTCGCGCCCGCCGTTGGCGATGCCCGCCTCGTAGCCGGCCGCGACCGCCGCGCGGCCCGCCGCGGCGAGCGCGACGTGGCCGTAGCCGGGCGCGGGCGGCCGGCCGCGGTCGACGATCCAGAACTGCTCGTGGTCGCGCCCGTAGGCGATCGCCCGCGCGCTCTCGAACGTCCGCCGCGCGCCGAGCGCGTGGAAGACCGCGTCGTAGAAGCGCGCCGACCGCTCGAGGTCGGAAACCTCGAAGGCGACATGGACGATCATCGCCGCGCTCCCGCCGGCGGTCCATCGCCCGGATGCCGGCGTCTAGCCGCCGGGCGGGCGGGCGCGGGCGCGCCGGCGGCGGGGGCGGGAGCAGGCGCGGCGGCGGGCGCAGGCGCGGCGGCCGCGGCGGCGGGGTCAGGGCGCGCGGTCATCGCGCCGAGTGCCCGACGTCGCGATGTGAGACCTCGACCTCGACGTCGCCGCGGCCGCGCAGGTGCTCCGCCAGCGCCTCGGTGATCGCGACGGAGCGATGGCGCCCGCCCGTGCAGCCGATCGCGATCGAGAGGTGCGCCTTGCCCTCGGCGATGTACTCCGGGATGAGGAAGTCCAGCAGCGGCTCGATGCGCGCGTAGAAGGCCTCGAGCTTGCCGCTGCGCGACATGTACTCGACGACCTTCGGGTCGAATCCCGTCAGCGGTCGCAGGCTCGCCTCCCAGTGCGGGTTGGGCAGGAAGCGCATGTCCAGGACGATGTCGGCGTCGCGCGGAAGACCGTGCTTGTGCCCGAACGACAGGAGCGCGACGGCGAGCTTGGAGCGCGACTGGCGCGGCAGGAACTCGTCGGCGATGCGCCGTCGCAGCGTCGCCGCCGCGATCCCGCTCGTGTCGAGCACGAAGTCCGCCTGCGCCTTGAGATGATCGAGCGCCTCGCGCTCGGCGGCGATCCCCTGCGCGACGGAGCCGGTCGGGCTGAGCGGATGGCGCCGCCGGGTCTCCTTGTAGCGCCCGAGCAGCGTTTCCTCGTCGGCGTCGAGGAACAGGACGCGATGGGCGACGCCGCGCGCGGCGAGATCGTCGAGCACGCCGCTCAGCGTCTCGAACAGGCCGCGGGCGCGCACGTCGGACACGACGGCCGCGCGGCGGACCTTCGAGCCCTCGTGGACGAAGAGGTCGACGAGCCCGCGGATCATCTCGGGCGGGAGGTTGTCGACGCAGAAGTAGCCGTCGTCCTCGAAGACGTTCATCGCCGTCGACTTGCCCGCGCCCGAATAGCCGGTGATGACCACGAGGTCCTCGAGGCTCGTCGATGGTGCGGGCGCCTCGCCTTCTGCGGTCACGCCCGCCATTGTGCCCGGAGCGGCGGTCGATTCGCCCGCCGGCGCGGGCCGGGCCGCGCCGGCCGGGTCAGCCGCTCGTGCGGTTGAGGTACGCGTAGAGGTCGCGCGCCGTCTTCGACGGCAGTCCGGGGACGGCCTCGAGCTGCTCGCGAGACGCCGCGAGCATCGCCTCCGGCGAGCCGAAGTGCTTCAGCAGCGCGCGCTTGCGCTTGGGCCCGACACCGGGCAGGCCGTCGAGGACGGACTCCGTCATCTGGCGGTCGCGGCGCTGGCGGTGATGGGTGATCGCGAAGCGGTGCGCCTCGTCGCGCAGGCGTTGCAGCAGCTGCAGGGCCGGCGTGTCGTGCGCGAGGCGCAGCGGCGCGCGGCGCCCCGGCACGTAGACCTCCTCGAGCTGCTTGGCCAGCGAGACGACCGCGACCCCGCGGTCGAGGAAGCCCCGCAGCGCGCGCGTGCCCGCCGACAGCTGGCCCGCGCCGCCGTCGATGACGACGAGGCTCGGCAGCGTCGCGAAGGACTCGTTGCGCTTGGGGTCGTTGGGGCTGAGGTCCTGCTCGGACTCCCAGCGCGCCAGGCGCCGGCCGAGGACCTCCTCCATCGCCGCGAAGTCGTCCGGCACGCCCTCGGTCGTCGAGCGCACGTTGAAGCGGCGGTAGTCGCTCTTCTTCGGCGCCCCGGCCTCGAAGACGACCATCGAGGCGGTCGTGTTCGTGCCCATGAGGTTGGAGATGTCGAAGCACTCGATGCGCAGCGGCAGCGCCTCGAGGCCGAGCGCCTCCTGCAGCCCGTCGAGCGCCTCGACGCGCTGCTGGCGGCGGCGCTCGTCGCGCAGGCGCTCCTGATCGAGCGCGAGCGCGGCGTTGCGCTCGGCGAGCTCGAGGATGCGGCGCTTGTCGCCGCGCTCGGGCGCGCGGACCTCCACGCGCCGTCCGCGCAGCTCGCCGAGCACCTCGCCGAGGACGTCGAGCTCGGCGACCTCGCGCTGGACGAGCACCTGCGGCGGGACCGCCATCGCGTCGCCGTAGTACTGCAGCAGGAACTCCTCGGCGACCTCGCCGACGGACAGCCCCGCCTCGTTGGAGAGGTAGAAGGACTGGCGGTCCGACAGCACGCCGTCGCGGATCTGGAAGACCTGCGCGTTGGCGTCCGCCCCTCCCCCGATCCCCGACGGCGAGTCCACGGCGATCGCGACCGCGTCGAGCGTCCCGACCGCCTCGTTGGCGACGCGCTGGCGCTCGAGCAGCGAGCGCACCGCCTTGAGCCGGTTGCGCTCGAGCGCCGCCTGCTCGAACTCCTGCGCCGCCGCGGCGGACCTCATCCGCTGCTCGAGGTCGCGCTCGATCTGGCGGTAGCGGCCCGAGAGGAAGTCCACGACGCCGTCGATCGCCGCGCGGTACTCCTCCCGGCTCTGATGGCCGACGCACGGCGCGCCGCAGCGCTTGATGTAGAAGTCCAGGCACGGAGAGCCGCTGCGGCGGCCCGGCTCGGTGCCGCTGCACGAGCGGAACGCGAAGACCTTCTGCAGGAGGTCGAGCGTGCCGCGCACCTTCTTGGCGTTCGAGTAGGGCCCGAAGTAGAGCCGGTCGCGGCGGTGGCGCTCGCGCGTGAAGTAGACGCGCGGATAGTCCTCGTCCATCGAGATCGCGAGGAACGGATAGGACTTGTCGTCGCGCAGGCGGATGTTGAAGCGCGGCTTGTACTGCTTGATGAACTGGTTCTCCGTCAGCAGCGCCTCGGCCTCGGAGGCCACGAGCAGGAAGTCGATCTGGTGCACCATGTCGACCATCTCGACGGCGCCGCGGGTCACCCGGTTGGAGAAGTGCCCGGCGACGCGCTTGCGGATCGACTTGGCCTTGCCGACGTAGATGACCTTGCCCTCGATGTCGCGAAAGAGGTAGACGCCGGGCCCGTCGGGCAGGCTGCGACGCTGCTCGCGCAGGCGTGTCGAAGCGTTCGATCGGGTGGTCGCGGCCACGCTTCGAGCATAGATCGGGCGCTCGGCCGCCTGGCATCTCGAGAGCGGCGGCCGCGACCGGCGGCGGCGGGCGGCGGCGACCGGCGACGACCGGCGGCGACCGGCGGCGACCGGCGACGACCGGCGACGACCGTGTCGCGCTACGCGGCGTCCGGCGGCGGGTCGGCCCGGTCGCGGATCTCGAACCACACCCGCGACGACGCCTCGTCGACGCCGCAGCGGACGGTCAGGCGACGCACGAGGTACAGCCCGTTGCCGCCGACGCGGGCGGAGGGCCGCGAGGGCAGGTGCGGGCTGAAGCCGCCGCCGTCGTCGCGGACGTCGCCGGCCACGTGCTCGCCGTCGAAGGCGAGGCGCAACTCGATCTCGCCGCTGCCGTGCAGGACGGCGTTGGACACGAGCTCGCTGACGACGAGCACGACGTCCTCCAGCGTGGCGGCAGCCACGCGCAGGCCGAGCTGAGCGCGGCTGAAGCGCCGCGCGACGGTCGCGGCCGCGGCCTCCCGCGCCAGCCGCAGGGCGACCGCGTCCTCGCCCGGCGTTGACGCTTCTGCGAGAGACATGGGCGCACCTTTCCGGTCGCGAGAGGGCCGGTCCGACCGCCTCACTCCCTGTCGAGAGCTTCCGGGCTACCCGCCCGGACCCCGGCGCACGCGCTCGCGACGCGCGCGCCACGACGTCCGTCCGCACTGTGGCCGCGCCCCCCCGGAGGCGGTAATGTGACCCTCGGCCGTTCGGGGGGGCGATCCAGGGGATCGTGCTCCTTGCGGTCGCGCCAAGTCTCGGCCGAACCGGCGCGCTCGTGATCGTGGGCGCGGCGTGGCACCGGGTTCTGACCTACCAAGCACACGGCAGGGAGCACCCGATGACGCAGCCCAACGAGCTCGCCCCGCACGAGCACGGGATCCTCAGCGCGATCTCGAACGAGATGGTGCGGATCTACAAGGAGCACTTCGGGCGCGGGCCTACGAAGACGCGCACGCAGTGGGCCGGACAGGACGTCATCGTCGTGACGCTCGAGCAGACCTTCACGCCCGCCGAGCACAAGCTGCGCGAGCTCGACGAGCACGGGCGCGTGCGCGAGCTGCGCCTCCTGTTCCAGTACGCCGAGGTCGCGGCGTTCTGCGAGCCGATCGAGCGGCTCACCGGTCGCACCGTGCGGACGTTCATCAGCGGCATCGACACGGTGACCGACGTGGCCAGCGAGATGTTCATCCTGCACCCGGCGGGCTACGACGGCCCGTCGCGAAGCGCCGCCTGAGCGGCGGCGTCCGAGCCGCGCTCGGCCCAGACTCGGAGCACGGCGCCGGCGCCGGGCTGCCCGTAGAGCGTCGCGATCTCCTCCAGCACGCGCGACGCCGGCAGCGCCGCCGGCCCGCGCAGCGCCTGCAGCGCGGCGAGCGCGAGCTGCGCCTCGCGAGCGCCGATCCCGCGCGCCTGCCGGCACAGCAGCGCGTGCCAGCGCACGATCGCGCGGTCGAACACCTCCGGCTCACTCTCGCGCAGGACGAGGCAGACCGCCAGCGCGTCCTCCAGGGAGAGTCGCGGCAGCTCGGCCGCGGCAGCTCGGACGAGCGCGCCGTTGCCGGTCGCCAGGCAGCGCTTGAAGCGAGCGTAGGGCGAGCCCTGGGAGGTCATGCGAACGCATGTTCGCATGACCTCCCGAACGGCGCGCGCACCCGGTTGCGCTTCCCGCTCGCGCGGCGTACCGTCGCGTCCGTGGGGACGTCGCGGAGGCCCGGATGGCGGGGGGCGATGCGCGCGTGAAGGCGGCGCGCAGCGGGAACGACGCCCCCATGCGCCCGCTCTCGCTCTCGCTCTGCGCCGGCCTCGCCGCGCTCGCTCTCGCCCTGCCCGTGGGCGCCGCCCAGGCGTCCGATCCGCCGACCTCCGTCGGTCGCCACGGCGCGGTCGCGACCGTCGACCGGCTGGCGAGCGAGGCGGCGATCCAGACCCTGCGCCGGGGTGGCAACGCGACCGACGCGGCGGTGACCGCCGCGGCCGTCCTCGGCGTGACGGAGCCGTTCTCGTGCGGCATCGGCGGTGGCGGCTTCATCGTCTCCTACGACGCCCGCCGCCGCGCGGTCACGACGCTCGACCACCGCGAGCGCGCGCCCGCCGCGATGGCGCCCGACGCCTTCATCGAGGGCGGGGCGCCGCTGGCGTTCCCCGACGCCCGCTACAGCGGCCTGTCGGTCGGCGTGCCCGGCACCGTGCTCGGCTGGGAGCGCGCGCTGCGCCTGCACGGCACGATCTCGCTGCGCCAGGCGCTGGCGCCCGCCATCCGCGTCGCGCGCGAGGGCTTCGTCGTCGACGAGACGTTCGCCGCCCAGACGCGCGAGAACGTCGACTACTTCGACGACGTCCCGGCGACGGCCGCGCTCTTCCTCGACCCCGACGGCACGCCCCGCGACGTGGGCACGATCTTCCGCAACCCCGACCTGGCGCGCACGTACGAGCTCATCGGGCGCCGCGGCGCGCGGGCCTTCTACGACGGGCCGCTCGCCGAGGAGATCGTCCGGACGGTCCGCGCCCCGGCCCTCGCTCCGGCGGCCGACCACCGCTTCCGGCCCGGCGTCATGACCCAGGCCGACCTGCGCGACTATCGCGCGCCCGAGCGCGCACCGGTCCACTCGACCTACCGCGGCCTCGACGTCTTCGGCATGGGGCCGCCGTCGAGCGGCGGCTCGACGGTCGGCGAGGCGCTGAACATCCTCGAGGGCTACCCGCTGACGCGGATGACGCGCGCCGACGCGCTGCACCTCGAGCTCGAGGCGTCGCGCCTGGCGTTCGCCGACCGCGGTGCGTACCTCGCCGATCCTGACTTCTATGCCGTCCCGCTGCGCGGGCTGCTCTCGAAGGAGTTCGCCGGGACGCGGCGCGCGCTCGTCGGCGAGCGCGCCGCCACGAGCCCGGTCGCGCCGGGCGACCCGTACCCGTTCGAGGGCGCCGCGGGCGCCGGCGAGGCGTCCGTGACGTCGACGCGCGCCGGCACGACGACGCACATCACCGTCGCCGACAAGCGCGGCAACGTGGTCGCCTACACGTTCACGATCGAGTCGACGGGCGGTTCGGGCCTCGTCGTCCCGGGCTACGGCTTCCTGCTCAACAACGAGCTCACGGACTTCAACTTCACCTCGACGACGCACCCCAACCGCGTCGAGGGCGGCAAGCGCCCGCGCAGCTCGATGGCGCCGACGATCGTCCTGCGCGAGGGCCGCCCGTGGCTCGGACTCGGTTCGCCGGGCGGCTCGACGATCATCACGACGGTGCTGGGGCTGCTCGTCGACCGCATCGACCTCGGCGCCACGCTGCCGGCCGCGATCGCCGCGCCGCGCGCGAGCCAGCGCAACACGCCGTCGACGACCGCCGAGCCCGCGTTCATCGGCTCGCCGGAAGCCGACGCTCTGCGCGTCCGCGGCCATGCGTTCGCGCCCGTGCCGCCGCCGGGCGAGATCGGCGCCGCGACGGGGATCGAGTTCCTCCCCGGTCACCGGCTGCTCGCGGCGGCCGAGCCGGCGCGCCGCGGCGGCGGCAGCGCGCTCGTGGCGCGGCCGGACTGCGCGAGGCGTGGCCGCCGCGCCGGACGCGCCCGGGCAGCGCACGCGCGTCCGGATCCGCCCTGCCGCCCGCGGCGCTGAGCGAACCGCGTCCCGCGGGCCGCCGTCAACTGATTGCGCGTGCAACCAGTTTTGGCTATGCTCGGCCGGAGCCATTCGAAGCCCCGCCTTCGGCAAAGGACCGGTCACCATGCATCTCGACGGCATCCACCACATCACCGCGATCACCGGCGACGCGCCGCGCAACGTCGACTTCTACACGCGCGTGCTGGGACTGCGGATGACCGCGAAGACCGTCAATCAGGACGACCCGAGCGTCTACCACCTCTTCTACGGCGACGAGCACGCCCAGCCCGGCGCCGACCTGACCTTCTTCGAGTACCCCGGCGCGGCACCCGGGCGGCCGGGGGCCGGCATGGTGCACCGGATCGTCTGGCGGGTCGCCTCCCCGGATGCGCTCGACTTCTGGGCGACGCGGCTCGGCGACGAGGGCGTCGCGACCGAGCGCGGCGACGGGGGCGGCCTGCGCTTCGCCGACCCCGAGGGCCTCGGCCATGAGCTCGTCGTCGACCCCGGCCACGACGAGCCGCTCGTCGCCGAGCATCCGGAGGTCCCCTTCGAGCTCGCACTGCGGGGATTCGAGGGCGTGCGCGCCTACAGCGCGCGGCCGCAGGACAGCGCGACGATGCTCGAGCAGCTCATGGGCGCGGTTCCCAAGGACGGCGACGCCCGCGTGCTGGAGCTGCGCGGCGCGCGCCGCGGCGGCTGGATCGCCTGGGACCCGGCCCCGGCCGAGCGCGCGCGCCAGAGCGCCGGCACGGTGCACCACATCGCCTGGGGCACGACCGACGCGGACATGCCCGGCTGGATCCGCGCCGTGACCGATGCCGGCGTGCCGAACTCGGGCTACGTCGACCGCCACTACTTCCACTCGCTGTACTTCCGCGAGCCCGGCGGCGTGCTCTACGAGCTCGCCACCCGCGAGCCCGGCTTCACGGTCGACGGCCCCGTCGAGGAGCTCGGCACGAAGCTCATCCTGCCGCCCTTCCTCGAACCGCGCCGCGAGGAGATCGCGGCGCGCCTGACGCCGCTGCCGGACCCGCGCGCAGACTGGACCCGCGCCGGCGCGGCGCCGGCGACCCGAACCTAGGCCGCCTCGGCGAGGCGCTCGAGGTCGTCGACGTCGCCCGGCGGGCTCGGTCGCGCCAGCAGGAAGCCCTGGACGGCATCGCAGCCGATCGCGCGCGCGGCCGCGAGCTGGCCCTCCGTCTCGATGCCCTCGACGGTCACCTCGCTGCCGATCGCGTGGGCCATGTCGACGATTGCCTGCAGGATCGCGTCGTCGGCGTCGTGCCCCAGCGCCTGGACGAACGCGCGGTCGACCTTGAGCACGTCGAAGTGCATCCGGCACAGGTGGCTCATCGACGAGTAGCCGGTGCCGAAGTCGTCGAGCGCCAGGCCGACGCCGAGCTCCCGCAGGCGGCCGAGCACCCCCATGCTGAGGTCGGGGTCGGCCATGACCGACGTCTCGGTGAGCTCGAGGCACAGCGAGCCGGGCGCCACGCCGTTCTCGCGCAGGGCGCGCTCGACGGTTCCCACGAGCGTGTCGTCGGCGAGCTGGCGCGCCGAGACGTTGACGCGCACGACGAGCTCGGGAAGGACGCGCTCGCGGCTCCAGCTCGCGAGCTGCCGGCACGTCTCGTGGATGACCCACTCGCCGAGCGCGACGATGAGCCCGGTCTCCTCGGCCAGCGGGATGAACTCGTCGGGTCCCACGAGCCCGCGCGTCGGGTGCTGCCAGCGCGCGAGCGCCTCGAGCGAGCGCACGCGCCCGCTGCGCAGGTCGAACTCCGGCTGGTAGTGCACGCGCAGCTCCCCGCGCGTGAGCGCGCGGCGCAGCGCGGCCTCGTCCTCCAGCAGCGCGAGGACGCGCAGGCGCATCTCCTCGTCGAAGACGACGCAGCGGTCCTTGCCGCGATCCTTGGCGCAGTACATCGCCGCGTCCGCGTCGCGGATGAGCTCCTCGGCGTCGCGATCGTCGGTTCCGCCCACGGCGATGCCGACCGACACGGTCATGATGAGCTCGCGTCCGTCGATGACGTAGGGCTCGCGCAGCGAGGCCGCCACGCGAGCTGCGATGGCGCGCGCCTGCTCGGGGTCGCCGAGGTCCTCGCAGACGACGACGAACTCGTCGCCGCCGAAGCGCACCGCGGTGTCCTGCGGGCGCACGACGGCGCTCAGGCGATCGGCCGTTGCGACGAGCAGACGGTCGCCGACCCCGTGGCCGAGCGAGTCGTTGAGGACCTTGAAGCGGTCGAGGTCGAGGAAGATGACGCCGGCGTACAGCCCGCGGCGGCGGGCTCGGTTGAGCGCCAGCCGGAGGCGATCGAAGAGGACCACGCGACCGGCGAGGCCGGTGAGCGGATCGCGCAGCAGTTGCTCCGTCGCCCGCCAGGAGACGATGTTGGCGACCGACGCGCCGAGGATGAAGCCGCCGTGGATCAGCGCCCACACCCACGGCCGCTGGACGGCGGACGCGTGGGCGTAGACCGACTCCGGCGCGATCGCGCCCATGACGCCGTGGTGAACGACGACGAACCCGACCGCGAGCAGGAAGGGCACCCAGTCGTGGTAGAGGATGAGCAGGGAGACCATGACGAAGAAGTGAAAGTGACCCTCGATCTGGCCGTCCCAGAAATGGACGAGCAGCGCCGAGCAGACGACGAGTCCGACGGCCGCCGCCGACGAGCGCGCGAGCCGCCCGAAGCGGGGCAGCGTGGCGACGACGGCAAAGGCGACGATGAGCAGCAGCTCGATCGCCCCGTGCAGCAGGTCGTAGCCGCGCAGCATCGCGAAGAGCCCGAGCGCGGGCACGTGCAGCCACAGCAGAAGCGTGAGCGAGCGGTGCCGGCGCAGCCAGAGCTCGTCGGGCAGCAGGCGCCCGCGCGGCAGCTGCGCGACGACGCCCCGCAGGCCACGATGGATGCGGCGAACCACCCGCTGCCGTCGACCGTCACGGGGGATGCAGATGGGAGGACGGGCAGCGAGCGCGATGTGGCCACATCGGCCTCTGGGGCGGAAAACTTGAGCTTCGACGCATCGCACCGGTTAACGGACCAGTCGAACGTCCAGGCCGCCCCCGGCCGGCATCTCCCCCGCGCCGCCGAGCAGGCCGAGAATCCGCGCCACGTAGCCGCGGGTCTCGCGGAAGGGCGGCACGCAACCGCAGGCCGTGACCGGCGCGGGCCCGGCGTTGTAGGCCGCCAGCGCGAGCGGCACGGCACCGAAGCGGCGCAGCAGATCGCGCATGAGATGCGCCTGCGCATCGATCGCGGCCTCCGCGTCGAAGGGGTCGCGCAGGCCCAGCGAGCGCGCCGTCCCGGGCATGAACTGCGCGATCCCGAGCGCGCCCGCGGCGGATCGCGCGAACGGGTTGAAGTTCGACTCGGCCATGATCTGCGCGGCGAGCAGCGCCGCCGAGACGTTCCAGCGCTGCGCCGCGCGACCGAGCGCCCGCGCGTAGCGCGACGGGACGAACGCGGGCAGCGAGCGCGAGGTCTCACCGTCGGAGCGGGCGGCCGGGGCGGCGAAGCCGACGGATGAGGTCCCCGCGTTCAGCGTCATACCGAAATGCCAGGGCTCCCACGAGTACCGCTGGGTGAAGTGAAACCGCTCGGCGTTGCCCGCCAGCCAGGCGTACGCGCCGGGCGGGCCGAGGTCGAGCTCGGTGCCCAGGCGGTGCAGCGAGCGTCCCGGCGGCGCGACCCACTTCGGATCGGGGTGCCGGGCGAAGAGGACCGCCTGCTCGGCGTTGCTGCGAAAGGCGCTGACGACGACGAGCGTGACGCCGTCGGCGCGCGCGGCGGCCTCCATGCGGTCGAATGCCAATGCGACGTCCGGGCGCATCGGCTTGCCCTGGCGCATGGCGAGCGGTCCGCGGTACTCCCCGGCGCCACCCTGCGCGAACGCCTGGTCGGCGGGCGGGGCGAGCTCGGCCTCGGCGCGCGCGGTCGCCGGGACGCGCTCGCCGGCCCCGACCTCGACCGGATCGCGCACCTCGACGACGATCCGCACCGGGGCGAACGTTCGCGCGTCGGGCACCCGCGCCGCGACGAGCCGGGCGCCGTTGGCGCGGGCGGTGCGCAGCGCCGCGGCTCGGCCGCGAGCGATGTAGTCGGCGCGCTCGACGTGGGCGGGATTGGGCGCGCGGCCGAGCATCGCGGGCTCGAACAGCCCCGGGTAGGCGTCGTGCATCGCCCGCGCGCCCGCGAGCGCGGCAAGGTCCGCGGCTCGCTGCGCGTCACCGCGGGCGCCGATGCCGCGCGCCACGCCGCCCAGCACGAGCGCGCCGACCAGGACGGCCAGGAGGAGGCCGACGAGCAGGATCGTCGCCTGGCCGGCTTCGCCTCCGGCGCGCGAGCGGGGGCCGCCGCCGGGACCCACGAAGACGGGGCGCGCGGCACGCATCACGGCAGCGTCGCGACCGGCGCCGCCAGCGCCCGGCGCCTCGACGGCAGCAGCATCAGCCCGGACGCGGCGAGCGCGCGCCCGCGATGCGAGCTCGGCAGCTCGCAGGCCACCCCTCGCTCGAAGCCGGCGACGGCCAGACGGGCCAGCGCCGGGTCGGCCCCGGCCGGCACCGCCGCGACGACGAGATCCTGCGCGGCGAGGATCGCGTCGAATGCCGCGACGCGCGGTCCGCCCAGGACGAGCACGGTGGGCGCCGCGCCGGCCGCCGCGGCCACCCGCCCCGCCTCGGTCGCCGCCTCCTCGCCGTCGGCCGCGAGCCGCACGGTCGCCAGGCGTCCCGCGGCACTCGCGTCATGCCGGCGGGCGGCCAGCGCCGACGCCAGCCGGGCGGCGGCGGGCAGCGCGGGGGCGCGCCACCGCGGACGGTCGCGGGCCACCGACCAGACGCAGACGACGGCCGCGGGGGCCCGCTCGCGGTGAGCCAGCGCGAGACCCAGCGACGCTCCGAGCGACGGCGCCTCAGCGGGCGGGGCGAGCAACGCGACGCAGATGGGCGTGCGCGGCTGGGGCACCGCGCACGCCCGGCTCGGCGGAGCGCCTGCGGGGGCGGCGTCCGCACGAGGTTCCCGCCCGTCGGCGGGCAGGACGAAGTGCTCGGCGATGCGCCGGCCGAGCGTCATCGGGGGACGGATCCGGCATCGGCTTCGGCACGGGCCTCGAGCAGCTCCGCGAGTCCCGGCATGAGCGTGCGCGGTCGCAGCCGCACGCGGACGCGGCGCCCGGCGACGCGGACGACGACCCGGCCGCGCGACCACCCCGGAATCGCCTCGAGTGCGGCGGCGCGGGGATCGGCTTCCTGCAGGAGGGCCATCGCGCCGGCCTGCGCGGCATGGCCGGCGAGTTCCCGGGCGGCGCCGGCGGCGAGCAGCTGCGCCGCCGCGAGCGCGAGGACGGCCGCAAGCGGGACGAGCCCCACGAGCTCGACCGATGCCTGGCCGGAGTCGGCGGCGACGCGCACGTCATCCACCCTGGTCCTGCAGCCGCGCGCGTGCGCGCACCGAGCCGAGCCGTCCCGAGCCCACGACCGCGGGAACCGAAACCAGCACGATGACGCCGTCGCCCGAGGCCGGCCGCCGCACGACGACGCCGCGCCGCAGGCCCGGCGGCAGCGCGCCGCGCGCGGCGGCGCGCGCGTCGGCTCCGATCGCGGCGGCCCGGGCCGCCGCACGGGCGGCCGAGCCCGCGAGCCAGACCGCCTGCCCGGCGACGACCGCCTGCCAGAGCAGCGCCGCGAGGACGGCCATGAGGGGCAGCAGGGCGACGAGCTCGACCGTCGCCTGACCGCGCTCGGCCGACGTGGAGGGAGCGGGAGGCATGCCCGACAGCCTCGCGGCGCCCGCGTCACGCATCTACGCGCGCGTGTCACAAGAAGCGCGCGACCCCGTGACGCGAAGACCCGCGCGATCCCGCGCCGGCGGCCGCGCCGCCGCCCGCCCGGTCAGTCGTACGCGCGGTGGCGCTGCCAGACGAGGTACAGCGTGTAGGCGGCACCGCCGACGAGCACGACCCAGACGAGCGCTCCGGCGCCGGTCGCGAACAACCGCCCGGACGCGGCGAGCGTCACGATCGCGACGCCGACCGCTGCGTACAGCGCAAAGCGCCACCGGTCGCCCAGGGCGAAGATCTCGCTGCGGAAGCGGCGGTAGAGGATCGCGCAGCCGGCCGCCATGAGCACGATGAAGATCGCGTTGAGCAGCTGGCCGATGAACGCCGCTCCCTGCCCCCCGCCGGGCGCCAGCCACACGACGAGGCCGAGGACGACGACGATGCCGATGTTGCGCGCGGTCTCGGGTGACACGCGGCGAAGGCTAGTGGGTCAGGCGGTCGCTCGGATCGGCTCTGGGGCAGCGCCGTCCGGCGGTCCGACAGGGACCGCCGCCGCGCCCGGCGACGCCTGTGCGGGCCGCGCGTCGCGCTTCGCCTGGTCCGCGCCGACCGGCTCGGCCGCGAACCGGTACCCCACGCCGAAGTGCGTGTGGATGTACGTCCAGTCCGGCGAGGCGCGCTGCAGCTTGGCGCGCAGCTTGCGCACGAAGACGTCGACCGAGCGGTCCCCGTGGGCCATCGTGTAGCCCCACACGCGCACGTAGATCTCCTCGCGCTCGAGCACGCGGCCGCCCGCCGCCGCAAGCAGCTGGATGAGCTCGAACTCGCGCCGCGTGAGGTCGATCGACCGGTCGTGCGCGAACGCCTGGAACTGGTCGGGCCGGATGTCGATCTCCCCGACGGCGATCGCCTCGTCGCCCGCGGGCGCGTCGGCGCGGCGCCGGCGCCGCGCGACGGCCTCGACGCGCGCGATGAGCTCCTCGGGGTGGCAGGGCTTGGTGACCCAGTCGTCGGCGCCCAGGCGCAGGCCGCGCACGCGCTGGGCGACGGTCGACCGGCCGGTGCACACGACGACGGGCAGGGCGGGCAGCTCCCGCGTGACGCGCTCGAGGTACGTCCACGCGTGCTGCCCGAGCAGTGCCAGGTCCACGACGAGCGCGCCCAGGCGCATCGCGACCAGCCGCTCCCCGGGCACCGGGCCCGAGAGGACGACGTGCTCCCATCCCAGACGATCCAGGCGCTTGGTCAGCACCTGGACGAAACCCGTGTCGCCGTCGTTCACGGCGACGCGCAGCGGCTCGGCTGCGGCGATGTTCGTATCGGTCATGTGGCCTGGAGTGTAGGTGTGGGTCCCGACGCCCAGCCCGAGCCGGCGCCCTCGATCACGGGATCTTCACGCTGCGAACCCCGCAACGAGGGCGCAGGAAGCTCAGGCCGGCGCGGCGCTCGACGAGTCCGTGAACTCGCGAAACAGCCCCGTCGCGACGAACGCGGCCTGCTCGCCGACGTCGATCGCGTTGTCGCCGACCCGCTCGAACGCGCGCGCCACGAGCGCCATCGTCATCGCCCACTCGCGCGTGTCGGCGTCGTCGCCGGCGTCGATCGCGAGCCTGAAGATCTCGCGGTTGAGGAGGTTGACCTGCCGGTCGCGCGCGACGAGGTCCTCGGCCATCGCGACGTCGCGCGCCTCGAACGCCCGCCCGCACTGCACGACCTGCGCGCGCGCGCAGCGGCCCATGTCGAGCACGCGCTCGAGGATGTCCCTGCGGACCGGCGGCTCGTGGCCCGACAGGGGGATGAGCTTGGCGATCGAGCGGCACTGGTCGCCCATCCGCTCCGCGAAGCGGATGACGTGCAGGAGCGCCGCGAGCAGGCGGAGGTCGCCGGCGACGGGGCCCTGGAGCGCCAGCAGCGAGAGGATGGCGTGATGCACCTCGACGTAGCGCGAGTCGATCGCGGGATCGTCGTCGACGACGATCTGGGCCAGCTCGACGTCCTGGTGGGCGAGGGCCTCGACGACGCGGTCCAGCGCGGTCAGCACGAGGTCGAGCATCCCGAGCGCGCGCTCCTCGAGCTCGGCGAGGTCCTGCTGGAACTGCGCCCGCCCGGGGCTCATCGCCCCGCCTTCGGGCCCGTCAGGTACGACAGCTCCCGGAACTGGCCGGTCGCGACGAAGATCGCCTGCTCGCCGATCGCGACGGCGTTGTCGCCCATGCGCTCGAGCGCGCGCGCCGCCAGCGTCATCGTCATCGCCCACTCGCGCAGGTCGGGATGCTCGCCGGCCCGCACCGCGAGCCGGAAGACCTCGCGATTGATGCGGTTGACCTCCTGGTCCTGCTCGGCGAGCGACTCGGCGAGGGCGACGTCGCGCGCGGCGAAGGCCTGGCGCGCCTGGACGAGCTCGCCGTGCGCGAGGTCGCCCATCCGCAGGATCTGCTCGAGGATCGCGTCGCGCGCCGCCGAGTCGTGACCGGAGACCGGGATGAGCTTGGCGATGTTGACGCACTGGTCGCCGATGCGCTCGACGTTGCTGATGACGTGCAGCAGCGCCGCCGCGAGCCGCAGATCGCCGGCGACCGGGGCCTGCAGCGCCAGCAGGGAGAGGACGCCCTGGTGGACCTCCAGATAGCGCCCGTCGATCCGGTCGTCGTCGGCGATGACGAACTGGGCCAGGCGCAGGTCGACATGCTCGAGCGCCGCGAGCACGCGCTCGATGGAGCCAAGGGCCATGTCCATGCCGCCGAGCGCCGCGCGCTCGATCTCGAGCATCTGCCGCTGATAGTGCTGGCGACCCGCGCCACCGGCCATCAGCTGAACTTACCCGTCACGTACTCCTCGGTCCGTGGGTTGCCGGGCGTGCTGAAGAGCTTCCCGGTCGGGGCGTGCTCCACGAGCTCGCCGAGATAGAAGAACGCCGTCGTATCCGAGACGCGCGCGGCCTGCTGCATGTTGTGCGTGACGATGATGATCGTGAAGTCGCGCTTGAGGTCGGCGATGAGCTCCTCGATCCTCAGCGTGGCGATCGGGTCCAGCGCCGAGCAGGGCTCGTCCATGAGGATGACCTCGGGCTCGACGGCGATGGCGCGCGCGATGCACAGACGCTGCTGCTGTCCGCCCGACAGGCTGATGCCGGGGTCGGCCAGGCGGTCCTTGACCTCGTCCCAGAGACCGGCGCCGACGAGCGAGCGCTCGACGACCTCCGTCGCGTCCGAGCCCTTGATCCCGGCGAGCTTCAGCCCGGCGGCGACGTTGTCGAAGATCGACATCGTCGGAAACGGGTTGGGCTTCTGGAACACCATCCCGATCGCGCGGCGCACGGACGTCACGTCGACGCCGTCGCCGTAGATGTCGAGGTCGTCGAGCGTGACGCGCCCCGAGGAGCGCGCGCCGGGGATCTCCTCGTGCATGCGGTTCAGGCAGCGCAGCACGGTCGACTTGCCGCAGCCCGAGGGCCCGATCATCGCGGTGACCTCGTTGGCGGCGTAGCGCAGGCTGACGTCGCGCACCGCGTGCGTGGCGCCGTAGTGGGCGTCGAGGTGCTCGAGGGTCATGCTGCGCCCCGCGGTGACCGCACGCACCGGGCGAACGGGCGCCGCGACCGCCACCGTCACGGGCGGAGGGGTCGTGGCGTGCCGGGCGGCGGCAGACGAGCGCTCCTCGGGCATGAGACGTGCGTTCGCGTCGGGTTCGGTCATGGCTGCAGGCGGCTCCTTCGCTGGACGAGGCGGGCGACGAGCGTCACGGCAAGGATAAGGAGCACCAAGGTCAGAGCCGCCCCCCAGGCGCGCTCGACGAGCCGATCCTGCGCCTGCCCCACGTCGTTGAAGATCTGCATCGGCAGCGAGTTCATGCGCTCGCCGACGTTCGTGCTCAGGCCGGTGACGAAGGCGACGGTGAACAGCAGCGGCGCCGTCTCCCCGGCCGCGCGGGCGACGGCGAGCATCGCGCCGGTGACGAGCCCGGGCAGCGCCGTGGGCAGCACGATGCGCAGGACGACGCGCCAGCGCGGCGCGCCGAGCGCGAGCGCGGACTCCCGCAGCGAGTCGGGGACGAGGCCGAGCACGACCTCCGACGAGCGCGCGACGACCGGCAGCATGAGCAGCGCCAGCGCGACCGCGCCCTTCCAGGCCGCGAACGTCCCGCCGATCTGGGCGACGACGAGGACGATGTAGACGAAGAGCCCGAACACGACCGACGGCACGCCCGTCATGACGTCGATGAAGTAGCGCACGGTGTTCGCGAAGCGCGACGCCTTGCCGTACTCGACGAGGTACAGGGCGACCGCGATCCCGAGCGGGACCGCGATCGCCGTCGCCAGCCCGACGATGATGAGCGTCCCGACGATCGCGCTGCGGATCCCGCCCGCCTCGCCGAGGAAGCGGCCCGTGGGGTCGGTCGTGAAGAACTCCACGCTGAAGGCCCCGAGTCCCTTGCCGAGCAGGTGGAAGACGATGAGGAACAGCGGGACGAGCGCGAGCAGCGTGAGCGCGAGCGCGATCGCGCGCGCCGCGCGGTCGGTGAGTCGCCGGCGCGCCGACACGGGAGCGAGCACCGACGCGCTCATGGGCGCGGACCGGGGCCGGAGGTCGCGGGCATCGCTCGGATCGGCGTCATGGCGCTATCCGGCCATCCCGGCGGGAACCCCGCGCCTGCTCGCGCCCGCCGCGCGGTTGACGTAGAGGCGGGCGACGAGGTTGACCGCCAGCGTCAGGACGAACAGCAGCAGCCCGGCGGCGATGAGCGACGCGCGGTGGACGGGGTCCGAGGCGGCCTCGCCGAACTCGTTGGCGATGACCGCGGCGAGCGTGTAGCCCTGCGAGAAGAGGTTGTCGCCGATCACGGCCGCGTTGCCGATGACGATCGTCACCGCGATCGTCTCGCCGATCGCGCGCCCGAGGCCGAGCATCGCCGCGCCCGAGATCCCCGCGCGCGAGTACGGCAGGACGGCGGTGCGGATCATCTCCCAGCGCGTGGCGCCGAGCGCGAGCGCCGCCTCGCGGTGGTCGCGCGGGACCGTGGCGATGACCTCGCGCGAGATCGCGCTGACGATCGGCACGATCATGATCGCGAGGATCAGGCCCGCGACGAAGTAGTTGGGGATCGACACGGCGCCGCCGACGAACGGCAGGAATCCGAACGTCGACTCGAACCAGCGCTCGGCGGGCAGCAGCTTCGGGGCGAGGAAGAAGATGCCCCACAGCCCGTAGACGACCGACGGCACGGCGGCGAGCAGCTCGATGAGCATCGCCAGCGGCGACCGCAGCCTGGGCGGCGCCAGCTCGGTGATGTAGAGCGCGCCGGCGACGGCGACCGGCACGCCGATGACGAGCGCGATGAGCGACGTCAGCAGCGTGCCGAAGACGAGCGGCAGCGCGCCGTAGAGCTCGCGCGAGGGCACCCAGTCGTCGGCGACGACGAAGTCCAGCACCCCCGTGTGGGCGAACGCCGGCTGGGACTCCACGACGAGCTTGACGAAGAAGAAGCCGATGAGCAGCAGCACGCCGGCGGCGACCGCGGCGAGGGTGCCCTGCAGCAGGGGGTCCGCGAAGCGAGGCCCCGACCCGCGCGGCAGGGCCCTGCGGGCCGGGGTGATCGCCGATGCGTCCATCGTCGTCCGGCTAGCCCTCGATCGGGGCGCCGTCGCACTCCAGGCCGGCGATCTTGGCCTTGGCCTTGGCGAGGATCGCGTCGGGCAGCGGGGCGTACTCGAGTTGCGGCGCGACGGCCTGGCCGTCGCCCTCGGCGTAGTCGAGCCACTCGACGACGAGGCCCGCCGTCCCGGCGTCCATGCCCGCCTTGCACATGTCCTGGTGGACGAGCAGGAACGTCACCGCGGAGATCGGGTACGTCCCGTCGCCGGCGGCGTCGATCGTGCTGAAGCGCAGGTCCTCGGGCGGTTCGGCGCCCTCGCCCGCGGCCGACGTGGCCTCCAGCGTCGGCGCCACGAAGTTGCCCGCCCTGTTCCTGATCGCCGCGGTCGTGAAGTTGCTCTGCAGCGCGTAGGCCTGCTCGAGATAGCCGATCGCCCCGTCGGTCTGCTTGACGCAGCCGGCGACGCCGTCGTTGCCCTTGGCGCCCGTGCCGGCCGGCCACCTGACCGACTTGTCGACGCCGGGCCCGCGCTCCCAGGCCTTCGAGTACGCGGCGAGGAACTGCGTGAAGTTCTTCGTCGTGCCGGACTCGTCGGAGCGGTGGCAGACGGCGATCTTCGTCGACGGCAGGTCGACCCCGTCGTTGAGGGCGGCGATCGCCCGGTCGTCCCAGGCGCCGATCCTGCCGAGGAAGATGTCGGCGACCGCGGCGCCGTCGAGCTTGAGGCCCTTCGCCACGCCGCCGACGTTGTAGGAGACCGTCACCGCGCCGAGCACGGTGGGGATGTGGACGGGCTCGCCCTTCCTGCGCGCGGCCTTCATCTCCTCGTCCGTCATCGCCGAGTCCGTCGCGCCGAAGTCGACCGTGCCGGCCGTGAACTGCGCGATGCCGCCGCCCGAGCCGATGCCCTGGTAGTTGACGGTGCTGCCATGCATGTCCTTGAAGCGGGCGGCCCACTCGCTGTAGACCGGCTGCGGGAACGTCGCGCCGGCGCCGTTGATCGTGCCGCCCTTCTGCGCGGCGCCGCTGCCGGACGCCGTGCCGTCGCCGCCGCAGGCGGCGAGGCCGGCGGCGAGGAGGCCGCAGGCGACGGCGGTCGCCGCGAGGCGGGAGGGCCGCATGCTCCGTGGTGTTCTGAACGTTCGCATGTGGCGATCACGGTGGCAGCCGCGCGCCCGGATCCTGTTACCGCGCTGTCGACGCCGTGTGAACAGGATGTGAAGGCTCAGAGGCCGGGATCGAGCCGGATCCCACGGCGTCTCACCTTCGAGTCGACGGTGAGACATGACGGCGCGGGCCGTGGCGGGCCAGCGCGTCCCCGCCGATCAGCGCATCCCGCGCCGTTCGCGGCGGCGAGACCGCCCCGCGGGAGGTTTGCGCCGGCGGCTCCGCGATGCCTCCCGGACCCGCCTCTGGCCGTCCGTCCAGGTCCGCCGGCACATCGTCAAGGCCACTCCAGGTACCGTCGATGGTGCGGGCAATCGTCCGGCAGGGCGGTCACCCCATCAGATGAGGACTTCCCGCGACATGAAGCCCAAGCTCAAGGGCACGGCACCACGCGCGAGCCACCGACGGTCGGCCGCGGCTTTGGGCACGGCCGCGGTCATCGCCATCGCGCTGAGCGGGAACCTCCTCGGCGCGGGCGCCCGCGAGGACGCGCCGGTGCCCGGCGAGCCCGTGGCGGCGACGCCGACGCAGATCGCCGAGGACGGATCCGCGGGGGCGCGCGAGCGCGAAGGCGGGTCCGCCGCCGCCGGGGCGACGTACACGACCTCCGCCGACAGCAGCGCGCCGCCGGCCTCGGACAAGCCGACCGGCACGACGCCCGCGCCCCAGAGCACCTCCGCGCCCACGCACACGACGACCGCTCCGGCGGCCGGCGCGACATCCACCACGCCTGCCTCGGCCGGCGCGACGTCCACCACGCCCGCCTCGGCCGGCGCGACGTCCACCACGCCCGCCCCCACCTCGACCACGCCGGCACCCACCTCCACGACGCCTTCGCCGACCTCCACCACGCCGGCACCCACCTCCACGACGCCCGCGCCGACGACCACGAGTCCCGCCGCCCCGGCCGCGGCCCACCCCGCGCCCGCGCTGCCCGCTCCGGCCCCCGCCCCCGCCCCCGCGCGGCCGGCGCCCCCCACCGCCCCGGCACCCGAGCCGCTGCCGCTCGCCGGCGTCGCGGGTCCGCCGGAGGACAAGCACACCGGCAAGGCCTGCCCCTCTCCCACCGCCGCCCCGCGCCGGCGCAAGCGGTCCAGCAAGTCTCGAGCTGTACTCGACGCTCCGGGCAAGGGCGCCGCCGCCGGCACCGCCGCGGCGGCCGCGGCCGAGCGCTGCCGCGCCGCCGCCGCCCGCCGGCCTCGCCGGACGACGTCGCCCCAGCGCGCCCGCGAGCGCGACCGCGCATCCAAGGTCACCCTGCGCGACTCGCAGGGCGCGCCGACCGACGCCAACCCGACGATGTCGCTGGCGCTCCCCGGCCCCGTCCCCGTCGGCGTCCCGAACTTCTTCATCGACAAGTTCCGCATCCCGCCGTTCCTGCTGCCGATCTACCAGGCCGCCGGGATCGAGTACGGCATCCGCTGGGAGGTCCTCGCGGCGATCAACGAAATCGAGACCGACTACGGGCGCAACCTCAACGTCTCCTCCGCCGGCGCGCTGGGCTGGATGCAGTTCATGCCGGCCACGTGGAAGCAGTACGGCACGGACGCCAACCGCGACGGGCGCAAGGACCCCTTCAACCCCGTCGACGCGATCTTCGCCGCCGCGCGCTACCTGCGGGCCGCCGGCGCCGACCAGGACCTGCGCCGCGCGATCTTCGCCTACAACCACGCCGACTGGTACGTCGACTCCGTGCTCATGCGCGCACGCCTCATCGGCGGCCTGCCCGCCGACCTCGTCGGCTCGCTCAACGGCCTGACGCAGGGCCACTTCCCCGTCTTCGCCAAGGCTCGCTACGCCGACGATCTCTCCGAGCGCGCGGTCAGCCGGCGCGCCGCGCAGGGCGCCAACGTCGCCAACCCGGTCGAGTCCGAGGCCACCCGCCGCGGCATCGACATCTTCGCCAAGGCCGGGTCGCCGGCGATCGCCGTCCAGGACGGCACGATCGTCGCCATGGGGCGCAGCGAGCGGCTGGGCAACTACGTGCGGCTGCGCGACGTCTACGGCAACACGTACACGTACGCGCAGCTCAAGAAGGTCGCGCGCCACGTGCCGGTGCCCAAGCGCAAGACCCAGAGCAGGGCGTCGGTCGCCAGGGAGCTGCGCCTGCCCCGCCGCGATCCGAAGCCCACGCGCGCCGCGTCGGCCGGACGCCCGACGCGCACTCCGGCACTGGCGCCCGCGCCGCGGAGCGCGCGCAAGTCCGCCTCCTCCGCGCCGGCCGGCGTCGCCAAGGAGCGCCTGTTCGCCAATCCCTCGCGCCGCAACGCCTTCGAGAACGGCGGTGAGCGCCAGATCGCCGAGGCGGAGACGGCGCTCGACGCCGGCAGGAGCCTGCGCTCGTACTTCACCGGCGTCTATGGCCTCGACGCCGGGGACGTCGCGCTCAAGCCGCTCGTCGTCGGCCGCCGCGTCATCGCCGGCACGATCCTCGGCCGGGTCGGCCGCACCTCCGAGAAGATCGCCCCGCGCCTGCACTTCGAGATCCGCCCGGCCGGCCGCGGCGCCCCGCGGATCGACCCCAAGCCGATCCTCGACGGCTGGAAGCTGCTCGAGTCGACGGCGATCTACCGCGCGAAGGGCTCCAACGCGCTCGTCGGCACGGATGCCGCGCGCGCATCGATCGGCCAGATCCTGCTCATGAGCAAGGACGCGCTGACGCGCCGCGTGCTCGACAACCCGCGGATCGAGATCTACTCCTGCGGCCGGCGCGACATCGAGGCCGGCGGGGTCGACCGCCGCGTGCTCGCGGCGCTCGAGTTCCTCGCCGCCAGCGGCCTGCGCCCGACGGTCACGTCACTGCTCTGCGGGCACGGCTACTTCACGTCGAGCGGCAACGTCTCGGCGCACTCCTCGGGCAACGCGGTCGACATCGCGAAGATCAACGGCATCCCGATCCTCGGCCACCAGGGCGAGGGCTCGGTCACGGACATCACGATCCGCCGCCTGCTGACGCTGCAGGGGACGATCAAGCCCAACCAGATCATCAGCCTCATGAAGTACCCCGGGACCGACAACACGCTCGCGATGGGCGACCACGCCGACCACATCCACCTCGGCTTCCGCCCGCAGTACGTCCCGGGCACGCCGGACTCGCGCCAGCTCGACGCGGTGCTCAAGCCCGCGCAGTGGATCAAGCTCATCGACCGCCTCGGGCGGATCGACAACCCGAAGGTCTCCGTGAAGCCGTCGAAGTACGCGATCCAGGTTCCGGTGCCGCGGGCGTCGTCGGGCCATCGCGGGGAGTGAAGAGCCACGCGGCGGGCCGCCCCGAACGGGCTGCCGGAGGGCCTCTAGGCACCGTTTTCCGGGCGAGCGGGCGACGAACGGCCGGGCGCCAGTTGCGATCTGCCCTGCAAGACGATATATCCAGTCCAACAGGGACGGGTTGAACCGATCACAAGGAGTCGAACCACCATGGGTCTTAAGAAGATGGTCACCAGCAGCGGAAGGCCGATCGCCGAGCCTGGTGCGGTTCCGTCGCACAACGATCCGAGGCTGCCGGGCACCGCCGGGTACCGCGGCGTCGGCCGGCTCCCGAAGAACGCCATGCCGATCAGCCGCTTCACGTACGTGCGGCCGGACGGCAGGCGGGACTAACCAGCCGGACGGGCGTGCGCCCGCGCGGCCGCTGGGCGGCCGCGCGGGCGCAACGCCGGATCGGGCCGGCGGCCCTGCTCTCAGCGGGCCTGCGAGACCTCGCCGCGCCACGCGCCCGTCTCGGCGCCGCGCGACTCGATGAGCTCCTTGAAGCGCTCGAGGTCGCCCTGCACCCGGCGATCGGGCGCGCCGAGCGCCGCGCCGATCTTCTCCTTGATGCCCTCGGGCACGAAGTCGAGCTGGACGGTCACCTTCGTCGTGCTCTCGCCGATGCGCTCGAAGGAGACGACGCCCGCGTTGTCCTTGCCGTCGGTGTTGCCCCAGGCGATGCGCGTGTCGGGGATCTGCTCGACGATGACCGCGTCCCACTCGTGCCGGGAGCCGCCGAAGCTCGCGACCCAGTGCAGATTGACGTCGTCGAGCTGGCGGACCTCGTCGACGCCCTCCATGAACTTCGGGAACTCCTCGAACTGCGTCCACTGGTTGTAGACCGTGCTGACCGGCGCCTCGACCTCGATCGACTGCTCGATGATGCTCATTGCGTCTCCTTTCCGTGGTGACGGCCGGTCTACCCGAAGGTCGGCGCGGGACATGCGACGCGGCGCGCGGCGCGACGCCAACCTGCCGGCCGAGCGGGCCGATCAGACGGTGCGCTCGCCCGCGCGGCGCGGCGCGACGCCGACCTGCCGGGCCGAGCGGGCCGGTCAGAGGGTGCGCTCGCGCGCGCCGCGCGCCGCGTCGGCGGCCGCTCGGGCGGCCTCGCGGCGGGGGTCGTCGGCGGCGAGCCGGCGGTTGATCTCGACGAGTCGCGCCGCCGCGCAGGCCGCCCCCTCCGCCAGGGCGACGGCGGTCAGGGCGTCGGGCCGCAGCGAGGACGGGCAGCTTCGCTCGACGTCGGCGGCGAGCTGCGCGATCTCGCTGGCGACCTCGGCGATCGCGAGCGCGAGCTCGGCGGCCTGGTCGTGGGCCCGCGCGACGAGGCGGCGGCGATCGGCCGCCGACGGCGCCTCGGCGGCCGGCGCGGCGACGCCGCGGCGCGCGGAGCGCTCGTCGTGCATGAGCGCCGACGTCTCCTCCTCGGCCTCGCGCTCGACGAGCGCCTGGGCCTGCATGCGCAGCGACTCGGCGTGCGCGATCGCGCCGCCCGCCTCGATCCACGTCGCCCGCGACCCGCGAGCGGCCTTCGCCGCCAGCGCGGCGGCCGAGGCGGCGGCGATCGCGGCGGCCGGGTGGCCGCCCCCGGCCAGCTCGTGCTGGGACGCGATCGCGCCGAGGACCTCTGAGAGCGGGCGGCCGAGAAGGCCGGGACGGGGCTGCGCCGGCATCCCCACGATCGTATCTCCGCCCGCCGACGGGGTCCTCACAGCCGGGCCCGCAGCTCGCTCCACAGCTCGAGGTAGGCCCGTGCGGCGCGGCCGCGCGGCGCGATCTCCGCGAGGGGTCGGCGCTCGTGCGCCATCCGCTCGACCGCGCTCGCCGCCGGAATGACGCTCGAGAGGAGGACGTCGCCGTGGGCGCCGAGCTCGGCCATGATCTCGCGGTGCAGCCGCTTGCGCCCGTCGGCCATCGAGAAGAACCCGAGGATCCGCGGGCGCGGCTTGGGGACCTCGGCCGCGACGAAGCGCCGCAGCTGGTCGAACGTCCGCACCGACAGCGGCGTCGGGATGAGCGGGACGAGCAGCACGTCGGCCGCCGCGAAGACGCTCTCGGAGGCGAGCGAGATCGCCGGCGGGCAGTCGAGGAAGACGTGGTCGTAGTCGCCGGCGAGGGGCGCGATGACCCGCTGCAGGCCGCGCGTCGGGCGCTTCGTCGCGTCGAGGACGATGTCCATGTTGCGGTAGGAGAAGTCGGCCGGCAGCAGGTCCAGGCGCTCGTGGTCGGAGCCCTTCAGCAGCGCCGCGGGATCGCTCTTGCCGCGAACGAGCTTCGACCCGCCGCCGCGGACCTTGGGCTTGATGCGCAGCAGGTAGCTCGCCGCGCCCTGCGGGTCGAGATCCCACAGCAGCACGCGCGCGCCCTGCTCGGCTGCGATCCAGGCGAGGTTGACCGCCGCCGACGTCTTGCCGACGCCGCCCTTGATGTTGTAGAGCGCGATGACGGAGGTCATCTGAACGTGCGGGCGACGAGCTTGCGCTGCGGCTTGGCGGCGAAGCGCGCGAAGCGCTCGGCGAACTGCTCGCGCGCCTCGGCCTGCTGCTCGCCGAGGCGCTCGACGAGCACGCCCATCGACATGAGCGCGGCCGCGCCGCCCTTCATCTGCGCGACGTCCTCGCCGATCGAGCGCAGGCGGTCGGCCTGCACCTCGCGGTCCTGGTAGCGCCCGAGCACGTCCTGCAGCCCCTTGAGCGTCGCGACCATCGGCTTGACGACGTCGGCCGGGTACAGCGAGGAGAAGAACTCGAGCAGGTAGCGCAGCTCCTTGCCCTTCTTGCGCAGGTCGTGCAGCGCCGCCGGCGGGCTCTCGGCGTCGATCGCGGCGCCCATCCGCACCATCCTCCGGTACACCTTGGCGATCCGCGCGGCGGCCACCTCGACGACGGGCCGCGCCGCGTCCGGCCGGTCGGCCTCCGGAGCCCCGACGAGGCCGTCGAGATAGGCCGCCCAGCCCTCGAGCAGCACGGTCGTGCGTGCCGAGCCGAGGCCGCGGACCATCGCACGCCGCTCGGCGACGAGCCGCTCCTCGAGCAGGCGCCGCAGCGGCACGACGTCGCCGACGGCGGCGTTGCCGAGCCCGGACACGAGGTCGTCGAACTCCAGCAGCTGGACGTCGAGATCGCGCGTGGGCCCGGTCAGCGCCTGCAGGTCGCGAAAGCCGGCTCGGAACGCCCGCAGCGGCTCGGGCGCGAAGACGCGGCGCAGCTCGCGCTGCAGCGCCCGCGTGCGCCGGACCGCGACCCGCAGGTCGTGCAGGAACTCGCTGTCGACGTCCGCCAGCGCGCCCGGGACGTTGTCCTCGACGATCTCCAGCAGCCGGCGCAGGATCGCGACGGCGGCGGCGTCGGCGCGATCGGCGGGGTCCAGCGTGACGCGCAGCTTCGCGGAGATCCCGCCGACCGGACGGCCGAGCGCCTCGACGGCGTCGTCGAGGACCGGACGCGAGGCGGGCCGCAGGCCGAGCTCGCCGGTCAGCAGCGCGACTACGCGATCGAAGTCGGCGTCGTAGCCGCGCACGCCGATGACGTGCAGCCGGGGGCGCAGCCCGAGCCGCTGCGCGCCGCCCGGCAGCGCCGACGGCTCCTCGGCCCGCAGCCGCACGACGACCTTGCCGAGGTCGTCGAGCACGTTGACGGGCAGCAGGCGGCTGCGCACCCGCGCGACGGGGGTGAGCGCGCGCATCTCGACGATCGGCGCGAGCGCGTCGCGCACGGCCCCCGCGGGCACGTCGCCCAGCAGCATCCGCCGGGCGCCGCGCGCGTGATCGCCCGCCGCGCGCTCGGCGTGCGTGACGGCGTCCATGAGCACGAGGCGGTTGCCCGCGTCGGCGAGCGCGAGCCCCGCGGCGTGCAGGCGCCCGTCGAACGTGTCCCAGAAGGTGCGGTCGACGCTGTGCGCGCGCTGGGTGACGACCGCGACGAGGGCCGCCAGGCGGTCGGCGGCGCCGGACGCGCCGAGATCCTCGGGGAGCAGCAGCTGGATTCCCCGGGGGTGCATGGGCGTGAAGTCTGGCAGCGTGCCGCGCGGGCGGACGGCACGCGCGCGGCGCGGACGGGCCTGCGCACGGCTGCTCGACGGTCGGGCCGCGCGCGCGGGCGGTGTGCAGAGCCCACCCGGACCGCCGGGACGATGGCGGCCCGGGTGGCTCTACGTGTTACCCCGCGTGGTTCCGTCCTCACCGCCGGCCAGGCGTTCGGCCTCCTTGCGTCCGGGATGCCCGGGCGGCAGGTCGTGCGGCGTGATGTCGTCGTGCGCCTCCGGGGTGTCGCCGGCGGGCCTCTCGTCGTCGGGCGTCATCGGCCCGAGTGGCTCGTCGGCGTCGTCGTCGTGCGGCGGCGCGCCTGATCGATCGTCGGTCGTCATCGAGGAGCGGTGTTTCCCGCGTTGCGCGCCGGCCATGCGCGCGATCGGTACATCGAGCGTTGCAACGCGCCGACGAAAAAGAATTTGGTTGCACCCTATGGTCACGCGGGTAAGGTGGCTGGCGTGATTGATGCAACGGCAGAGGTCCGATCAGGTTCGCTGAGCCCGGTCGACGCCCCGGGAGAGATGCCGTCGCGCAGCGCCGCCGCTCAGCGGCGCGCCATGCAGGCGGCGATGGCGAATGCCGTGCGCGCGATGCGCTCGACCGGATCGCGGGCGATCCGCCCGTCCGGCGCGGCCGGTCCGGCCGGCGAGCGACTGCGCCCGCGACGCGCGTCACGGTGAAGCCGGCGGCCGACGGGCGCCGCCCGCCGCCGCCGGCACGCCGTCGGCGCTGACGGCCTGACCACGGCGCGGGCGGCGCGGCGCGCTCGCCGCAGCGCGCTGTCTCACATCGACCGCCCGTTTCACATCAATTGCCGCTGCCCGGCATGTGACCGCCGTCGTCCGACGCCCGCCGGCCGCGGCCCGCGGAACCGATCCGGGCGCGGCGCAGCCGCGAGTCACCCGCGGTCCACGCAACCCGAGCGGAGCGAGGCGGAGCCTCCTCACCCGCGGGCGAGGTACTTCTTGATGCAGTGGGCCGCGCCGAGGTTGCTCGCGAACGGGTGAAAGTCGCCCAGCGCGACGACGTCGAAGCCCAGCCCGTCCCAGATCTCGGCGTTGCGCCTGTCGGTCGCCGCCAGCGTTTCGGCGAAGGGGCCGTGGGCGTACGTGGGGATGAAGACCGACGGCCGGCCGCCGTCCGGCGCATGGACGAGCACGTTGTTGGACGTCGCGAAGTACCACGAGCGCACCCGCTCCTGCACGTCGTCGGAGTAGACGAGCGGCAGCGGCGCCCGCCCCACGTCGAACCCGCGCCGGGCCAGGTCGCGCGCGACGTCGTCGAAGACGGGCGCCATCGCGTGCGCCTGCAGCGGCTCGCCCGTCAGGCGCGCGGCCTCGCGCGGGTCGCCGACGAGCACCCGGAAGCGCCCGTCGGAGCCGCGGCCCGCGAGGCTGACGAACATGTCGATGTGGAAGACCGGCTGGCGCGTCCCGCGCGCGTTGCCCGCGTAGACCTCCTCCTGCCACGTCTCGCCGTCGAGATGGATCTCGCGGCGGGCGGCGGGCGGGACGGGCAGGGTCGTGCCGACGGGCACGAACGTGCGCTCCGCGTCGAGGTAGCGCCGGTAGACGTCGCGCAGCAGATCGTCCTGGGCCGCCCGGGTCGGTGCGGTGAGGATGCCCTCCTCGAAGGTCAGCAGCGGGTAGTCGATGCCGACGAAGAAGAAGTCGTCGCCGACGAGGACGTTGCCGCCCTGCAGGTGCAGCGGCGCCTGGTAGAGGCCGAGGCCGGCGGCCGCGGCGACCTGGTCGGCCACGAGCGCGTCGCCGTAGCGCGGGAAGGCCGCCGGCTCGACGAAGGCGTGCTCGCCGTCGTCGTCGGAGATGACGACGTAGGCGTCCTCCGCCCAGACCGAGAAGCCGAGGAAGTCGTCGGTCGCGACGATCTCGGTTCCGTCCGCTCGGCCGGCCTCGGCGACCCAGCCGCGCACGATCTCGCCGACGGCGTCGTGCGTGAGGACGACGAGCTCGGTCTCGGGCGGCAGCTTCGCCAGCAGGTCGCGGTAGACCGCGCCGTATGGGTTCTGCGCGGCGCCGCGGACGGCGTAGCTCGGGATCGTCAGCAGCAGCCGCGCGATCGAGCCCTGCGCGGTCGCGACGAGCGACGGCGACGAGGGCCGCGTGCCGCTGATCTGGGCCGCCACCGCCGCGGTCGACGCCCGCCGCAGGCGGACGTCCTCGGGCAGGTCCGCATCCGTGCGGCGGACCTCCCCCTCGACGGGCGGGTGATGGCGCGGGCGCAGCGGCGGGACGGCCATGGGCGTGCTCGCAACCGTACCGGCTCGATCAACCCGCCCAGGGTTCCCTGGATGCGGGGCTCCGTGACCGGGCCGGCCCGTGCCCGTCCGCGCCGGGACCGCACAGGACGCCGATCCCGCCGGCCGGCCGCGCATGTAATCCTGGCCGCCGTCCGGACAGAGACGTGTGATGATCGACGACGACCGAGCCCGCTTCAGAACCCTCTTCGAGACGCACCGCGGCGCCGTGCTCGCGTACGCCCGCCGACGGGTCGGGCCGGACCGCGCCGCCGACGTGGTGGGCGAGACGTTCCTCGTGGCCTGGCGGCGCCTCGACGCGGTCCCGGCCACGCGCTGCCGTGGCTGTACGCGGTCGCGCGCAACGTCGTGGCGAACGAGCGCCGGGCGCAGCGGCGATCGGAGGCGCTGATCCGCCGCCTGGCCCGGGCCGGCGGCGGACGCGGCGAACCACCGGGCGAACCCGCTCCCGACGGCGGCATGCGGTTGCGCGCCGCGCTCGCGGTGCTCTCCGAGCGCGACCGGGAGGCCCTGCGCCTCGTGGCCTGGGAGGGGCTCGACCCCGAGCGCGCCGCACGCGCGGCCGGCTGCTCGCGCGGCGCCTTCGCCGTGCGGCTGCACCGCGCCCGCCGACGGCTCGAGGCCGCGCTCGCCGACGATCGCCAGCTGTCCCGACCGATCGACCTGGAGGCCACCCATGAGACCTGAGTTGCTCGACGAGCTGCGCGCCGCCGACCCCGAGCGCGACGACGCCCGGCCACCCGACCCCGACTGGGACGCGATCGCCCGCGAGATCCTCGCGGTCCCGCGGCGCCGCAGGCGGCTCGTGCGCAGGCCCGTGGCGCTGATCGGCTCGGCCGCCGCCGCCGTGGCGCTCGCCGTCGTGGCCGCGGCGGCCCTGCTGCCCGACGGCGTGCAGCCGAGCGTGATCGAGCGCGCCTATGCGGCGGCGAGCGAGCGCGCGATCTACCACTACGTCGCGGTCGTGCAGGAGCTCGAGGGGCCGCAGCGCCGCCCGCTCGCGGAGACGCGGTCGCGCAACGAGGGCTGGATCGACCCGGGCCGCGGGCAGATCCACGAGATCGGCACGGGCATGGAGTGGGCGACCGACGGCCGCCGACGCCGGGTGTACGTGCCGGCGCTGGACCAGCTCTCCTCCTACGACGAGCCCGCGCCGTCGGGCGGATCGGGGCCGGAGGGCGGCCATGTGCTCGCCGCGCTGACCCGGGCGGTTCGCGTCGGCGAGCTGCGCGACGAGGGGCCGGCGACGTATGCCGGGCGGCCCGTGCACCGGCTCGTCGCCGTCGACGCGCAGGGCACCTTCCGCCAGACGTTCCTCGTCGACGCCGACACCTACCTCCCGGTCCTGTTTCGCACGCAGACCGGCGACGGCGCTCGCGACGGCGGCGCACCCGGCCCGCGCGAGCGGGTCGTCGAGGAGCGCTTCGAGCGCTTCGAGCGCCTGCCCGACGACGCCGACCGCGGCCTGCTGGAGATGCGCCCGCACCCCGGCGCGCGCCCGGGGCTCGAGCCCGCGCGGCCGCCCGCCGGCTGACGACGGCTCGGCCGGCGCTGCACCGTTTCGACGTCTCGCGCGGGGCGCGCCCGCGCGAGAGCGTCGGCGGCGGCGCTCAGCCCGCGACGTCGCGCCGCACGAACGCGACGAGCGCCCACGCGAGCGCGGGCACCGCGTAGCACGCCGAGACCCACGCCGCGTGGGCGACGGGCGCCCAGTCGACGGGATCGCGCAGCAGGCCCTGCCAGGCGTCGAACTGCTCGGAGAGCAGGTAGGGCGCCATGAAGTCCAGGCCCGAGATGACCGCCAGCAACTGCATGACGAACGATGCGATGAGCGTCCCGACGACCGCGCCCGCGGAATTGCGGGTGACGGTCGACAGCAGCAGCGCGATGGAGGCGATCGCCGTCATCGGGATGAGGTAGGCCAGGCCGGACGCGGCGATGAGCGCCATCCCGCGCCCGGCGGGGATCGTCGTGCCCGACAGCGACGTCAGCGGGTCGAAGCCCCAGAAGACGCCGCCGAGCACGAGCCCGGTGCCGACGAACACGACGAGGGCGGCGAACGTGTAGCTCAGCGCGGCGAGCAGCTTGCCGGCGAAGATCTGCCAGCGCTCGGTCGAGCGCGTGAGGATCGTCTTCAGCGTGCCGTGGCCGTCCTCGGAGGCGACGATGTCGCCCGCGACGAGCGCGGTGATGAGCGGAAAGAGCCAGATCGAGCTGAACAGCAGGCCGACGAGCGGCAGGGCGAGGCCCGTCTCCTTGACGTAGCGGCCGAACGGGATGTCGTCGGGCCCGCCCGTGGTCGACAGCAGCGCGATGACGAAGATGAGCGGTACGACCGCCGCCGCGCCCAGCCCGAGGTAGGTGCGCTTCTGCGCGCGCAGCTTGCGCAGCTCCCAGCGGTAGACCGCGGCGACGCCGGGCCGCCGCCCGGCGCCGCGCGGCGCCGCCGCGGCGGCGACGGCGCTCATGCTCCGGCCCGCCCGGAGAGGTCCGCGACGGCCGGTGCGGCCCCGCCGGCGGCGGGCGCCGGCTCGGTCATGCGGAAGAAGAGCTCCTCGAGCGTCGCGGTGCGCGGGACGAGGGCCACGATCCCGACCCCGGCCTCCCCCAGCGCGATCGACAGCGCCGCCACGGCGCCCTCGTCCGCGCCGAGCGTCAGCCCGCCGGCGGCGCGCGCGACGTCGCCGATCCCGCGCTGCGCGGCGGCGATCCGCTCGGCGCGCGCGTCGTCGGTCGTGCGCAACTCGTAGCTGCCCGCCGTCGAGGAGATGAGCTCGTCGAGGGAGCCCTCGTAGCGCACCCGGCCCGCGCTGATGATCACGACGCGGTCGCAGACCTCTTCGACCTCGCCCATGAGGTGCGAGGAGAGCAGCACGGTCATGCCCTCCCCCGCGAGGCGGCGGATGAGCAGGCGCATGTCGCGCATCCCGGCCGGGTCGAGGCCGGTCGCGGGCTCGTCAAGGATGAGCAGGCGGGGGTCGCGCAGGAGCGCGCCGGCGAGGCCGAGGCGCTGGCGCATCCCGTGCGAGTAGCCGCCGACCTTGTCGCGCGCGCGGTCGGCGAGCTCGACGGTGTCGAGCGCGCGGTCGATCCGCGCCGCCGCGTCGCCGCCGTCGAGCGCGGCGACGAGCTCGAGGTTGGCGCGCCCGCTGAGGTAGGGGTAGAAGCACGGGGCCTCGACGAACCCGGCGACGCCGTCCAGCGCGCGCACGCCGTCGGCGAGCGGATCGCGTCCGAAGAGCTCGACGGCGCCCTCGTCGGGGCGGATGAGGCCGAGCATCATGCGCAGCGTCGTCGTCTTGCCCGCGCCGTTGGGGCCGAGGTAGCCGAGCACGTCGCCGGCGGCGACGGTCAGGTCGACGTCGTCGACGGCCGTGATGTCGCCGTAGCGCTTGACGAGGCCGCGCGCACGGATCGCAGGGGGCGCGGCGGACGCGCCCGCCGCGCCCGCCCCCGCGCTCACCGCAGGTCCCGCGCGGCGCGCTCGGCGAGCTCGGCGGGGACGGACCCGGCGACGGCGTGCGTGACGCCGCCCCGATCGAACGACACGACGGTGCCGAGCGCGGTCGCGAGCACCGACCCGGGCGCGCCGCCGACGTCGACGCCCGGCAGCCGCAGCTCGCCGCGACCCCGGTGACGGCGGCGCGGCGCGGGCGCGGCCTCGCGGGCGCGTCCGGCGGCGGGCCGCGTCGCGTGCTGCAGGACGGCGATCGCGCCCAGCCCCTCGCCGTAGATCGTCAGGGCCGCGGGCTTGCCGTCGACCTTCACGAGGCGGACGGCCGTGCGCGCAAGCCCAGCCAGCTCGGCGGGCGCGGCGATGTCGAAGCCCAGCGCGCCCCGGACTGCCGCGAGCCCGGTGACGGCCGCCGGCTTCGGGCGGCCGGCGGCGCGGCTCGGCGAGGCCGGGCGCTCGGACGCGTCGGGTCCGACGTCGACGACCTTCGCGCCGGCGGGCGGGGCGGCGCGGACGGCGGCGTCCGGGACGGCGTCGTAGGAGACGTCGGTCGCCTCGAGCTCGAGGACCGGCTGCGACGCGCCGCGCGCATGGACGGCGACGCGCAGGGGAGCGCCGCGGACGGCATCCCACGCCAGCTCGGCCGCGCCGAGCAGCCCGCCGCGGTCCTTCGGCGCGATCCGCACCGTGTAGGTCGGCTGCCCGGCGGTCGTGGTCGGCTGGGCGCCGGAGATCGTCCATCGGCGCGCGAGGCGGTCCAGCGCCGTCTGGATCTTCGCGAGCGTCAGCTTCGCGCCCGGTCGGCGGGACGGCTTCGCCGCGTCCGCGGCGTGCTCGGGCAGCTTCGCGCGGTAGACGGTGTTCGAGGTCGCGTCGTAGAGCGTGAGCGTGTCGCCGACCGCGACGATCTGGGCGTCGCCGGCGTCGGACTGCAGCTCGAGGCGCAGGTCGCCGCCGCGCTGGATCCACAGGCGCCCCTCGCCACCGGAGACGAGCGGCGAGGCCCCGCCGCCGGCCAGCGCGCCCGACCCCAGCAGCCGGTTCGTGAAGCGGATCCTCGCGGTGACGCCGTCGGGCTCGGGGGCCTTGAACGCGTCGAGGATCGCGCGGGCGAGCGCCTTCGGCGACGGCACCGGCCCGGCGCCGGCGATCGCGCCCTGCGCGATCCCGGCGGTCAGCGCGAGCGCGCAGACGAGCGCCACGATCGCGAGCGGCCGGCGGGTCGAGGCGGTGCGCAGCCGTCTCATGGGCCCGCGGCCGGGCCGGCGCCGCCGCGGGCCTGCGCGGCGGGCGCGAACCGCGCCTGAACGCCGTCTGCGGCGGGCGGGCCGACCGTCTCGGACATGCCATCGAGTCTACGGAGGGCGTTCGGCCGGCACGCCGCCCTGCGGATGGCGCCGCCCGTCAGCTCAGCGGCTGCGAGCGCGACGGGGCCCGCACGCGCACGTCGCGGTTCGGGCGCGCGACGCCGAGCTCGAACTCCAGGCGCAGCCGCGCTCCCGTGCCGAGCCGGTCGCGCAGCCGCGACGGCACGCCGAGGTCGGCCGTCAGGCGCACGCGGCGCAGCAGCCGATCCTCCTTGCCCGTGAGCATCTCGATCTCGGAGTCCGTCACGGAGTCGTCGAGGCGTCCGACGTCCTTCGCGCTCGGAGCTCGGCCGGCCCCGGCCTTGCGGGCCGCGCCGAAGACGTCGTGCAGCGCCGGGCCGAGGCGCAGCTTCCCGGTGAGGCGCTCGGTCTTCTCGCCGGCGACGTCCGGGCCGCCGGACACGCGCGGGTCGGCGATCCAGCGACCGATGTCGAGCTGCAGGCCGTCGAGGCCGCGCGCGCCCGCGCTCACGATCCGCAGCCCCTCGGCCTGGCCGGGCGGCAGCCGGTACGTCGTGTCGCCGGCCTTGACATAGGCGCTGCGGCCCGTCGAGATCAGCGTCGCCGGGACCTCCTTCTCGCCGGCGATCCGCGTGTACTCGATGCGCGCGACCGGCAGCTCGGACCTCCGGTCCTTCAGCGAGAACGGGCCCTCCATCCGGAAGCCGACGCCCGGCCCGTCGGCGGGGCTCATGACGAGGCGCATCGTGAGGTCGCCGCTGTGGATCGCGCCGAGGTTGCGCGCGGTCTCGCGCAGCGCCCGGTCGCCGTCCCTGCTGCAGCCCGAGAGCAGCGCGACGAGCGCGGCGGCGGCGACGCCGATCGGCGGCCTCATGGAGCGGCCGGCGTCGTCGTCGTGGACGCCGGGGCGGTCGTCGTCTGCGCGGGCGTCGTCGTCGTCGACGCCGGGGCGGTCGTCGTCTGCGCCGGGGTCGTCGTGGTCTGCGCGGGCGCGGGCGCGGCCTGCCCGGGAGTCGTCGTCGTGGGCGCCGGGGTGGTCGACGTCGTCGCCGGCGGCTGCGAACCGGGCGCGGGCTCGGGCTTGCCGACGCCGACGAGCTCGGCGCTCAGGACGCCCTTCAGGCGGTCGACGATCTCACCGAGCCGCGTGGCGAGCTCGTCGTCGGACAGGTCCTGCTTGCGCAGATCCTTGAGCTCCTTGCGGATCTCGGCGATCGAGCGGTTGCCCTCCGGCGTGAACCGCAGGCGCGTCCCGTCGCCGAGCACGATCTGGTAGGCGTAGGCGAACGTGTCGCACAGCGTGCAGTCGACGTTCATCGCGAGCGCGAGGTTCTGCGGCGCGACGACGCTCGGGTCGGACTCCGCGATGAGGACCTGGATCGCGATCGCGACCGTGCGGCACTCCTGGCAGCTCGAGATCGCGACCGCCGCGTTGGTCTGGTCGACGACGTCCGCCGTGACGCGGCGGATGTTGAACGCCAGACGGAAGATCGACGAGTTGTCCTTCGTGTTGACGGCGACGGCGGTGTTGTCGCCGCCGGCGAAAGCGGGCGAGACGGGGTGGCCGCCGAGCGCCGCGGCGGCGACGGCGCACAGCAGGACGATCCGGCGGCGCAGGGCGTGGGTCATGGTGTCGGTTGGGGGGTCGGGGACGGGACGGTGGTCGCCGGCGTCGTGGTCGCCGGGGCGGGCGCGGTCGCGGTCGGATCGGGCACGGTCGTCGCGGGCACGGTCGTCGTGTCCTGCACCGGCACGGTGCTCGTCGTCGTCGGCGCGGTCGTCGTCGGCGTCGTGGTCGTCGTGGTCGTCTCGGCGTCCTTCGTGTCCTCCGACGGCGACCGGTCGGGCTCGGTCCGGCTGCGGAACGGCGCGCCGTCGAGCTCCTTCAGGCGCTCGGGCGGCAGCACCGCGCGGCGCACCGGCACCTTCGGCAGGCTGCGCACGGCCGAGACCAGCGTGCCGCGCTCGCCGGGCTGGATCGGCCGGTAGGAGTCGTGCGGCCACCACAGGAACGCGGCGAGGCCGACGGCCGCGACGGTGCCGACGGCGAGTCCGCCGCGGCGCGCGGGATGGCCCGCCGACCAGCTCAGCGTCCCCGCTCCGGCGCGCCTGCCGACCCGGCCGACCGTGTAGACCATGCCGACGAGCGGCAGGACGAGCACGACCATCTCGACGACGTCGAGGACGCCCTTCCCCGTGCGCCCCTCCGAGAACGCCGGCCCGACGCGGTCGAGGTGCAGCGCGAGCGAGTCGTAGGCGGTCGCGAACGCCCGCGGCGCGTGGACGAGCATGACGACGAACAGCAGCGCGATGAGCGGCACGACCGTGAGGACGTAGCCGGTCACGACGCGCCGCGCCCACGGCTTGAGCTCCGTCACGCGCGGATCGGGCTCGCGGCCGGGCAGCAGCCCCGTGAGGACGGGCTTGATCCGCGTGAGCATGTCGGGCACGCCGGTGAGGTCGCTGATGATGTAGAAGCCGTCCAGGCGCAGCAGCGGCAGCGACTGCTGGACGATCGCGAAGGTCTGCAGGACGACGAGCAGCAGCAGCGGCTCGAAGCCCGTCAGCGCGTAGAGCGCCGTGACGGTCAGCGCGAAGACGGCGTTGAAGTACATGCCGCCGAGGTCGGCACGCAGACGGCCCGCCTTGCCGAGCCGGTAGGCGTCGGTGATGTCGGTGTAGAACGCGGGCCAGACGATGTAGACGCCGATGCCCATGACGCCCGGCTCGGCGCCGCCGTAGCGCGTGCCCGTCGCGTGCCCGATCTCGTGAAAGGCGGTCGCCAGCACGATGCCGGCGAAGAGCAGGAACATGAGCGAGGGGTCGTAGATGACGTGGCGCAGGCTCTGGCTGACGCCGTGCACGCCGAACAGCCAGGCGACGGTCGCGACGAACGCGAGCACGACCGCGATCACCACGGGCGGCCAGAACAGCGGCTTGAAGATCGTCGTCAGCGCGCGCACGACGCGGGTGGGCACGACGCGCGTGCGGAACTTCAGCGCCAGCAGCGGATCGACGCTCTCGATCGCGGGCGAGGAGCCGTCGCGCTCGGCGACGACGCCGAGCGGGCGCAGCTGCTCGTCGAGCAGCGTCGCGACCATGTCGGGCTCGACCTGGCGCTCGATCCGATCGCCGAAGCGGCGCGCGAGCTCCGCTTCGCCGGCCTCGCCGTCGATCGACTCGGCGAGCGCGTAGAGCATCGCCGGCATCTGGACCATCTGCCCGTCGCTGCGGCGCGCGATGAACGGCGCCTCCTTGAAGCCCGAGTCCTCGTAGCGCCCGACGAGCTCGATGCCCTCGGCGAGGCGAGGGGGCGGGTCGGCGCCGCCGGGCCCGGCGGCGGACGGCATCGACGCGCCCGGCTCGATGACCGAGGTCGGCGCGTCCGGCGCCGTCGCCGGGGTGGGCTCGTCGCGGTCGTGGTCGGGGCTCATGGTGGGTGGCGTCCGTTCCTGCCAGCACGAGGGGCGACCGATGGTCGCCCCTCGTCACGGCACGTGGAGGTGCTCGCGGGCTAGTTGCCCTGGGTGATGTCGGCGGTCTGCGTGGCCTCGGCGTAGGCCACCGAGTTGTCGGACAGGACGTTTGCCGCCACGGCGGCGTTGACCGGCGCGGCCAGGTTGGCGTTGATGAGCGACATCGCGGCGCGCTCGGGCAGCTCCTCGCCGGCCAGCTCGTCGAGATCCTCGCGGGTCAGCGGCTTGTACTCGGACATGCGTCGTGCTCCTTCGGGCTAGTTGGACTGGGAGATGTCGGCGTCCTGCGTCGCCGTGGCAATGGCAGCGGAGTTGTCCGACAGTGCGTTGAGGGCCACGGCGGCGTTGACCGGCGCGGCGACGTTCGCGTTGATGAGCGACATCGCGGCGCGCTCGGGCAGCTCCTCGCCGGCCAGCTCGTCGAGGTCCTCGCGGGTGAGGGGCTTGAAGCCCTGCTCGTCAGCCATTCGTCGGCCTCCTAGTTGCTCTGGGTGATGTCGACGTCCTGGGTGGCGCTGGCGTACGCGATCGAGTTGTCCGATGCGACGTTCAGCGCGGCGGCGAGGTTCACCGGGGCGGCGACGTTGGCGTTGACGAGCGACATCGCGGCGCGCTCGGGCAGCTCCTCGCCGGCCAGCTCGTCGAGGTCCTCGCGGGTCAGGGGCTTGAAGTCGGACACGCTTGCTCCTCCTAGTTGGACTGGTCGATGGGGGTCGTCTGCGCGGCGTCGGCGTACGCGATCGCGCCGTCGGACAGCACGTTGGCCGCGACGGCCGCGTTGATCGGGATCGCGACGTTCGCGTTGACGAGCGACATCGCCGCGCGCTCGGGCAGCTCCTCGCCGGCGAGCTCGACGAGCTCCTCGCGAGACAGCGGCTTGTGGCCCTTGTCCTCGGTCATGACTGCTCCTTCCGGGGACCGCTGTCGTCTGAGGGCTGCGCCCGCGGCTGGTCCCGATCGCCGGCGCTGCCCTGCACCACGGTGTGACTGCTGCGAACCACGGTCTGCGACGTCGCGTCGCCTGCGGTGTTGATCGCGACGACGGCGTCGATGTCCGCCGCCACGTTCACGTCACCCTTGACCATGCGGATGCGCTTTCTGATCACCCGGTGCATGGCGAGCAAGGTTCCCGCCGAGGACGCCGTCAAACGTGGACGACGCACACGTCAAGAGCGCTTGACGACCCGGGCCGGGCGGGGGTGCGTCAAGCCCACTTGACGGGTACGTCGCCGAAGGTGAACGACGACCTCGTCCCGATGTCCGAGCTCTGCCGCCGCGCCCAGGGCGACGCCGGCTCCGCGGGCGCGCTGGAGGCGATCACCGCCCTGCGCGCGCGGCTGGAGGCGCTCGAGCGCCGTCACGTCGGCGAGATGCTCGCCGCGGGCGCGACCTGGGCGCAGATCGCCGCGGCGCTGGGGGTCACGCGCCAGGCGGCCCACCACCGGTTCCGCCACCTGCCCCGGCGCGAGCCGGCCGTCGCGTCCAGCGCGGAGGTCCAGCGCGTGCTCGTCACGAGCGCCGCGCGCGGGACGGTGCGGCTCGCCCGCGAGGAGGCCGCCGCCCAGGGCGCCCCGGCGGTCGGCACCGAGCACCTGCTGCTGGCGCTCACCCGCACCGCTCCGGGCCCGATCGCGCGGGCGCTGCTGTGCGCGGGCGTCGACGAGGACGCGCTGCGCGGCGCGCTGCACCCGACGATCGTCGAGGGCGGCGAGGGCCCGCCCGCCGGAGGCGGGTTCACCCGGCACGCCCGCGAGGTGCTCGAGGGATCCCTGCGCGAGGCGGTCGAGCGCGGCGAGGGCTTCATCGCAGCCGACCACCTCCTGCTCGCCCTCCTGCGCAACCCGGCCGGCGGGGCGGCGCAGACGCTCGACGCGCTCGGCGTCGACCCGCGGTCGGTGTTCGAGACGCTGGCGTCTCAGCGCTGAGGCGCGGGGCGCCGGGGCGCCGTCAGGGGCGCCTCGCGCTGCAGCCAGCGCGCGAGGTCCGCGCGCTTGGCGGCGTCCAGATCCACCATGGTCAGGGTCAGCGGGATGCCGAGCCCGGTGAGCGCCGCGTTGACCGACCGCGGCAGCAGCCCGGGAACGAAGCTCAGCAGCGACAGGACCGTGAAGTCGTCGAGCGCGGGGTCGACGTCGAAGATCAGCGCGACGGGATCGAGCGTGCCGTCGACGAGATCGCGCTTGATCTGCGCGCGCGTCAATCGCCGCTTGTTGGCCAGGGCGAGGCGTTGTTCGGAGGTGCTCATGCGTCGAAGTCGTGGCGTCGCCCGGCAGCGGCGTCAGCCCACCCCGCAAGCATCGCGGTCGCCGGCGCCGGGATCAAGGCGAGGCAGATCGTTGCATGCGGGCGCTCAGGAGGAGGCGCTCGCCCGGGCAACGGGCGCCGGAGGCTCCGACGCCGAGCCCCGGTCGCATGTCCTAGGCGATTCCCGGCGGCGGCGCCAGCGTCGCCGGGACGAGCGGCTGCAGCAGCGAGATCCGACCGGGCGGCGCCCTGCGGACGCCCGGCGCGGCGTCGTGGAACGGGTGCAGCGGGCAGACGTAGGCCGTCTGCAGCTGCGGCGGCGGCGACGGCTGCGGCGGGCGCGCGGCGTCGCCGAGCTGGCTCAGCATGGTCGTCGTCTGGCGGCGCATGTCGCGCGCGAAGACGCCGGCCAGGCCGGACCGCTTGCGCGCAGCGAGGTTGCCCGCCGTCGAGGTGAAGACGACCGTCGAGCCGTCGGCCGACAGCCACGGCTCGTCGGAGTAGCCGTCGGCCGGCGCGCCCGCCGCGCCGCTCGCGCGGCTGACGAGCCACGAGCGCCCGCCGACGCGGTCGTGCAGCCAGATCGTCGCGTGCAGGTTGCGCGCGTCGATCGGACGGTCGCGCCGGCGCGCGACGAACGCGACGTAGCGCCCGTCGGCGGAGATCGCCGGCGTGATCGCGTCGTCGCGGACGGCGCCGCTGACGAGCTCGGTCGTGCCGGCGCGCAGGTCGCGCACGTACACGCGCGAGACGCTGCCGCGCGGCCCGAGGTTGCCCGCGCGGCTGACGAACGCGACGACGGAGCCGTCGCGCGAGATCGCCGGGTCGTAGGCGTCGCCGGCCGCGACGGCGCCGCGCGCCCCGCCGGCGCGGGAGACGAGTCGCGGCGCGCGGCGCGCGCCGCGCAGCGCCCGCACGAAGACCTGCGTGCTGCCGTCCCCGCCGGGCGGCACGTCGGCGTACGCGACCGACCGCCCGTCGCCCGCGAGCTTGGGCAGGAACGCCGCGCCCTGCGGGCCATGCTCGGCGACGAGCGCCTGACGCCGCCGCGCGCGGTCGTACAGCCACAGGCCGTTGCGCGACCGCGCGTCGCGCCCCTTCGGCCTGTCGGTCGCCTCGAAGACGACGAAGCGCCCGTCGGCGCTGATCGACGGGTTGAACGCCGTCCGCGGCGCCGCGCCCGCGGGCTGGCCGAGCTGGCTGACGCGCTCGACCCTGCCCGTGCGCAGGTCGCGGACGAGCACCGTCATCTGGCCGACGCGCTTGCCGAGCGGATACGACGACTGCGCGGACTCGTAGGCGACCGCCGAGCCGTCGGCCGCGACGACCGAGTTGTAGGCCGAGTAGGGCCGCCGCGACTGCGGCCGCACCGGCGTGCTGACCGAGACCGGCGCGGCGCCGGCGATCCGGGTGCGGACGTGGATCTCGCCGCGCTGCTCGGCCTCGGAGGTCGTCGTGCGGTAGGCGTCCCAGACGACGCGGCGCCCGTCGGCGGTGACGGTCGGGTGCTTGGCGACATCGCCCGGCGGCAGGTCGGGCCGATTGGCGCCCGCGGTCGGCCCGTTGTAGCGGTCCTGCCCGAGCCAGCGCGGCAACTGGCGCAGCTGGCGGTCGAGCATGACGTCGCGCTGGTGCGGCGTCAGCAGTCCCTTGACGACGCCGCGGTGCCCCGCCTCGCGCAGCGCGTCCGCCGCGGCCCGGCGCATCTGCACGCGCATGCGGCCGTGCAGCTCGCCGATCTGCAGCGGGCTGATCTCGGCGCGGCGCAGGAGGAAGAACTGCTCGCGGTCCTCGACGCCGAAGATCTCCGTGGCGTTGTCCGGGATCGCCGTCTGGTGCAGCGTGTGGAAGAGGAAGTGCTGCGCCATGTGGCCCTGGGTCACGACGCGCCAGGCGTGCTCGCGCAGCACGGCGTACGTCTTCGGGCTGACGCGGCTCCTGCGCGGCGCGACGAGCGCGTCGGCGAGCCGGCGCGCCGTCATCCCACGTCGTGCCCCGATCTGGGCGAGCGTGTTCGTCGCGTCGATCCGCACGTGGCGGAAGATGTCGCCGCGCGTCACGCGCAGCACCTGCTCCAGTCGCTCCTCGTCGAACGGCAGCCACAGCAGGTTGACCCACTCCTCGGCCGGCAGCCAGCTCGGGTCGGCGCCGGGCGGCGCGAGCGAGTCCTGCGCCGCCGCCGGCGCGGTCAGCGCGCCCGCCGACGCCCAGCACGCGAGCGCGAGCGCGAGCGCGCCGCGCGCCGCTCCGGTCAGTCGGATGCGGCCCATGCGAGGTCCTCGCTCTCCGTGGTCGCGGGTCGCGGCGTCCGCGCGAACGGGCCGAGCACGGCGTCGTGCCAGAGCGTGAACGACAGCAGCGCCCAGATCTGCCGGCTGAGGTCCTCGCGGCGCGCGGCGTGGCGGTCCAGCAGCGCCGTCACCGCCCGCGGCTCGAACAGCCCCTGGCGGCGCAGCGCGGCGGGCGCCAGGACGTCGCGCGCGAAGCCGTGCAGCGGGCCGCGCAGCCACGCCGCGGCCGGCGGGGAGAAGCCGCGCTTGGCGCCGCGCACGATCGCGCGCGGCAGCAGCGGCGCCGCCGCGTCGCGCAGCAGCGGCTTCGTCGTCAGGTGGTGCACGCGCCCGCGCACCGGCAGCGCATGCGCGAGCTCGGCGACGACCGGGTCGAGGAACGGGACGCGCACCTCCAGGCCGTGCGCCATCCCGCTGCGATCGGCCTGCATGAGCAGGTCGTCGGCGAGGAACGTGCCCACGTCGACGTCCTGCAGGCGCGCGAGCGGCTCGGCGCCGGCGGTCTCGGCGTAGCGCGCCGCGTAGGCGGCGAGCGGGTCCTCGCCGGCGCGCGCGCCGCCGCCGAGCAGCTCGGCGCGCGCGTCGGCGGAGAAGATCTCCTTCCAGGCGTGGTGGCGCTCCAGCGGCATCAGCTCGGCGCCGGACGCCAGGCGCCGCAGCTTGTAGTCGAGGCTGAGGCGCCGCGACGAGCTCGGCCAGCGCTCCAGCAGCGGCGCGCCGGCGCGCAGCGGGCGCGTCAGCGGGCGCGCGTAGCGATCGGCGACGTAGGTCTGGTAGCCGCCGAACAGCTCGTCGCCGCCCTCGCCCGACAGCACGGCCTTGACCTCGCCGCCGGCCAGCCGCGCGGCGATCCAGTACGGCAGCGCGGTCGCGTCGCCGCGCGGCTCGTCCTGCGCGGCGACGGCGGCGGCGAGCAGCTCGGCGTGGCCGGCGCCCACGACGAGCTCGCGGTGCTCGCAGCCGTAGCGGCGCGCGACGAGCCGCGCGCGGTCGCGCTCGTCGAAGGTCGGCTCGTCGAAGCCGACGGTGAACGTCTTCAGCCGGCGGCCGGACTCCTGCGCGGCGAGCGCGAGGATCATCCCGGAGTCCAGCCCGCCCGACAGCAGCACGCCGACCTCCACGTCGGCGACGAGGTGCGCGCGGACGGAGTCGCGCAGCCGCTCGCGCGCCTCGCGCGCCAGCTCCTGCAGCGGCTCGGAGCGCACGTCGCGCGCCGCGACCGGGCGCGGCCGCGCGTAGCGCTCGATCCGCGTCGCGCCGTCCTGCGCGACGAGCAGGTGGCCGGGCTCCAGGCGCCGCACGCCGCGCACGATCGTGCGCGGCGACAGGACGGCGTTGACGGTCAGGTAGGCCGCCAGCGCGTCGCGGTCGAGCTCGCCGGAGACGTCGCCGAGCGCGAGCAGCGCGCGCAGCTCCGACGCGAACGCCAGCCGGCGGTCGTCGAGCGCGTACAGCAGCGGCTTGATCCCGAACGGGTCGCGCGCGAGCACGAGGCGGCGCTCGCGCGCGTCCCACAGCGCGAGCGCGAACATCCCGCGCAGCTCGCGCACGAAGGCGACGCCGTGCTCCTCGTAGAGATGCACGAGCACCTCGGTGTCGCCGCGCGTGGCGAAGCGGTGCCCGCGCCGGCGCAGGTCGGCGCGCAGCGCGGCGTGGTTGTAGATCTCGCCGTTGAAGACGACGCGGACCTGCCCGTCCTCGCTGCTGATCGGCTGGCCGGTGCCGGCCGGGTCGATGATCGCCAGGCGCCGCGCGGCGAGCGCGACGTGCTCGTCGGCGTAGGCGCCGGCGCCGTCGGGACCGCGGTGGCGCAGCGCGGCGCTCATCGCGCCGAGCGCCGCGGGCGCGCACGGCGGTCCGCCGTCGAGCGTCAGCGACCCGCAGATCCCGCACATGCCGCGTGCATCTCCGATCCCACCACGGGACGTTCCTCTCCTCGTCTCACCGTTGGCGCAGTATCCACGAAGGCCCGCCGCGCGCGAACGCCGTCGCCTCACGGCAACCCACGCGCCGCGGCGACGACCGGGCGACACAGTGCACCGACGGTCGATGGTGAAGTGAACCCACGCCCGCCGCCGAGGTCCGTACACTCGGCGAGCCTTGCGCCGCCTCCTGCTCCTCGCGCTGTGCCTGACCATCCCGCTGGCGGCGGCGAGCGCCGCGCAGGCCGCCAGCGAGGAGGGGGTCGCCCCGCCCGTCGCCGGCCGGCCGCCGGACTCCGACGCGCCGCCCAACTCACCCCCGCACTGGCTGCCGCCCGACATGTGGATTCACCTGCACTGGGTCCCGTTCGACGAGGCGCGGCTGCACCGGCTGCTGCGAACCGACCGCTCCGAGCTGTGGTCCTGGCTGCGCCACGACGTGAGCACGATCGCCGAGCTCGGCGCCGAGCGCGGCTGGAAGAGCCCGCGCCGCCTCGCCGACGCGCTCGTCGCTCAGCGGGCGCGGCACGTCTCGCGCGCGAGGTTGCGCACGCTGCGCTCCCGGACGCTGCGCGTGCTCGTCCAGGGCCACCTGTCCCAGCACCTGCTGCTGCACAGCCTGCACCAGGAGGCCGGGCCGAGCGAGGCGCGCTCGCTGTTCGGCGTGCGCAGCACCGGCGCCTTCCAGGCCCTGCGCCGCCTCGATCTCAGCCCGCTGCGGATCGGCCGCACGCACGGCCGCACGCGCGCGCAGATGCAGCGCGGCCTCGAGCGCGCGCTGCGCGACGCCGCCCGCGAGGGTGTGCGCGAGGGCGACACCTCCGCGCGCCAGGCGCGGCTCATCCTGCGCCGTCAGCTGCGCCAGGTCCCGCGCTGGCTCGGCGAGGACCACTACAACGGACCGCCGCAGACGCAGGGCGGCAAGCTGCGCCATCCCTTCCGCCCCTCCTTCGCCAGCCCCGCGATCAGCGGCGACGGCGCGACCGTCATGTTCGACGCCCAGCAGGCCGCGCCGCCGCTGGCCGTGCGCTACGGCGAGGTCGTGCTCGAGGGCCGCGACCTGCGCAGCGGCGCCCAGCTCGACCCGCGCGACGCCTCGCCGCAGGCGCTCGCGGACCGGCCCTGCTCGAACTACCGCGCGAGCCTGTCCGGCGACGGGAGCACCGTCGCCTTCGAGGTCGCCGCGGGCAACCGGACCTACGCCAAGCGCTACGGCAACGTCGTCGTCGCGCTCGCCGACCTGCGCGCGCGGACCGTGACGCCGCTGACCGGCAGCGTGCGCGGCGGCGCCGTGCAGACCGCCTACGACCCGTCGCTGTCGGACGACGGGCGCGTCGTCGCCTACCAGAGCGTCACCGCAGATCCGATGTCCGAGCGCGCCGGCTGGTCGACGCGCATCCACGTCCGCGACCTCGAGCGCGGCAGGACCCACTCGATCGCGCGCGGCAACGGCGCCTACGAGCCCGAGCTGTCGGGCGACGGCCGGCGCCTCGCCTACACCGCGCTGCGGCGCGGGCGCCTGCAGGTCTTCGTCCGCACGCTGGCCGGCGGGCGCACCGTACTCGCCAGCCGCCTGCCCGGCGGCGGCGCGGCGGCCGAGGCATGGGCGCCGTCGCTCTCGCGCGACGGCCGCCGCGTCGCGTTCGCCGCGACGACGCGCGGCGGTGGCCGGGCGCGGATCTACGTCCGCGACCTGCGCCGGCGCACGGCGGGCGCGGCGAGCGCGGCCTCCGCCGGCTTCGCCGACGAGCCGTCGTTGTCGGCGGACGGGCTGCGCGTCGCCTACGGCGAACGGCCGCGGAACGCCCGGAGCAGCCGCGCCGGCCGGCCGGGCCAGCGGCTCGTCCTGCGCGACCTGCGGCGCGGCACGGCGCACGTCGTCAGCCGCGACGGCGCCGGCGCGGCGCTGCGCGGCTGGTCGGGTCAGCCGCGCCTGTCGGCGGACGGCCGGCGCATCGCCTTCACGAGCGACGCCTTCACGCCGGCGGGCGGCGGACCCGGCGGCCTGCAGGTGCTCGTGCGCGACCTCGCCGCGCGGACGACGACGGTCGTCAGCCCGCCCGCCCCGCTGGGCTCGTTCGACACCGGGCCCGGCGCGCTGACCCCGCAGCGCAGGCTCTGCCGGCTCGAGGATCCCGCCTGGTGAACCGGCTCAGCCGACCTTCGCGCCGCGCGCGAGGCGCTCCTCGACGAGCCCCGCGGCCTGCGAGCTGCTCGGCGTGTAGCCCGTGACCGCGCGCATGAAGTGCGCGCCGCTGAGCCTGAGGAGCTCGAGGTCGGTCTCGGCGCGCACGGTCGACGTGCGCTTGCGCCGCCCGAGCGCCGCGATCTCTCCGAAGCAGTCGTCCGCGCCGAGCGCGTTGACGGGCGCGCCGTCGACCGAGACCGCCGCCTGCCCCTCGACGATGACGTAGAACTCGTCGCCGCTGTCGCCCTCGTGGATGACCGTCGTGCCGGCCGGCACGCGCTCCTCGGCCGCGTTGGCGCCGAGCGCCGTCAGCGTCGACATCGGCAGCGGCTCGAGCATCGGCACGCGCCGCAGGACCGTCATGACCTGCTCGCCGACGCGCAGGTCGGCGTCCAGTCGCGCCATCCGCCGCCACGCGAGCGCGACGCCGACCGGCGCCACGAGGCCGGCCGCGACGAGCCCGCCGCGGATGCCGAACAGCGCGATGAGGCCCGGCGCGACGAGCGAGCCGAGCGCGACGAAGAGCGTGAACAGCGACTCGAGGCTCGCGAAGCACCGGCCCATGACCTCGTCGGGCACGATCCGCTGCAGCAGCGTGAAGCCGGACAGGTCGACGACCGCGTTGGCGACGCCGACGAGGCCCATGATCGCGTACGCGACGAACTCGTTCGAGACCCCCGCGAGCAGCAGGAACGGAGCCCCCCACAGGGCGATGCCGAAGGAGCTCCAGCGCGCGAAGTTCGTGCTGCCGACGAGCAGCGTCGCGCCGAGCGAGCCGAGCACGGCGCCCGCGCCGAAGGCGGCCGTGAGCAGCCCCACGCCGGCCTCGCCGGTGCCGAGCAGCTCGAGCGCGATGACGACGCTGAAGACCGTCATGAAGCCGCGCGTCAGCGTCTGCAGGTTGAAGACGATCGTCACGAAGCGCAGGTCGGGCTGCCGCGCGATGATCGTCAGCCCGTGGGCCGCCTCCCGCAGCCGGCTGCCGGCCGCCACCTCCGTGAGGCGCGGCGGCGCCTCGTAATGCACGCGGCCGATGAGCCAGGCCGACAGGAGCGCGGCGGCGGCCGCGACGCCGAGCACGCCGTCGACGCCGATCGGCCCGACGAGGACGCCGGCGGCGAGCGGGCCGAGCAGCGCGCTGAGCGAATCGAGCATGCCGCGCACGGCGTTGGCGCTCGTCAGCTGCCGCGGCGTCTGCGACAGCGACGGCAGCAGCGCCGAGTGCGCCGGACGGTAGAGCGTGTGTGCCAGCGTCGAGAGCGCGACGAGGGCATAGGCGGGCACCGGCGCTCCGGTGAGCGCGAGCCAGAGCGCGGCCGCGCCGAGCGTCGACCCACGGATGACCCCGACGGCGACGAGCACGCGCTCGCGGCGGTGGCGGTCGACGAGGGTCGCGGCGAACGGCGCCAGCAGCGCGCCCGGCAGCAACCGCGCCATGCCGACGATGCCGACCGCGGCCGCCCCGCCGTCGCGGAACGCGAGGATGCCCACCGCGACCATCACCGTCCACTCGGTCGCCCACGCGAAGCCGAAGGATGCCTGCGCGCGCCGCAGGTTCGGCGACCGCAGGGTCTCCCGGAACGCCGCGACCGCCTGCGAACTCCCCACCCGGCCCATCGACCGACCCTAACGCGGCCCGGCCGGCCCGCGCAACGTTCAAGCGCGGCGGCGTCCGTGCGCCGCGATCGCGAGCGTCAGGACATCCGCGCCGGCGGCGAGTAGCCGAACGTCATCCGCAGCTCCGCCCCGCCGGCCGGCGAGGAGCCGATGTCCAGCGAGTCGGCGGTGTCGGCGATGAACGGCAGACCGACCCCCAGCCCCGGGCTGTCGAGGCGGGGCATCATCCCGGCGCCGTCGTCGGAGACCTCGACCATGAGGACGTCTTCATCCAGCCAGGCGCGCAGGCGCACCGGGCCGGGCCGCCGGCCGACGTAGGCGTGCAGGACGGCGTTCGTCACGGCCTCCGAGACGGCGAGCTTGACCGAAGACAGCAGCGGCTCGTCGATGCCGGCCGCCCGCGCGAACTCGGCGATCTCGCCGCGCAGCGCGGGCACCGATGCCGGGACGGCGTCCATCGATCGGTGCAGCTGCACGCTCATGGCCGCATTCTCGCCTGCCGGGCCGACGTTCGGCGCAACGCTCTCTGCGGTTAGGGCTCGCCGCGGGCGATGAGCCGGCTCAGCACGATGATCGTCTTCGTGCGCGCGATGCCCGGGTTGGCCCGGATGCGCTCGACGGTCGCCTCGAGGTGGGCGACGTCGTTGGCGCGCACCTGGATGAGCGCGTCGGCCTCCCCCGTCACGGTGTATGCGGCGATGACCTCGGGCTCGGTGGCCAGCGTCTCGCGCAGCGCGATCGGGCTCATGTTCGCGGCGCAGTGGATCTCGACGAACGCCTCGGTCCGCTGGCCCAGCGCGGCGGGATCGACGATGGCCGTGAAGCCCGTGATGACGCCGCGCTCGCGCAGCCGGTCGACGCGCCGCTTGACGGCCGGCGAGGACAGGCTCACGCGCTCGCCGAGCTCGGCGAGGCTGAGCCTGCCGTCCTCGAGCAGCTCGGCGACGATGCGGCGGTCGATCTCGTCTATGCCGCGAAGGATGACCGGTGCCACGCCGATGTGGCGAGGCGCAACGGCTCGCCCACGGCGAGCACCCCGAGCAGCCGCTCGAGCAGCCAGTCGGCCTCGGCCTCGGTGATCGTCAGCGGCGGCGCGAGGCGGATCGTCTGCTCGTGCGTGTCCTTGGCGAGCACGCCGGCGTCGAGCAGGCGCTCGCAGGCGGCGCGCGCCGTCCCGTGCGCGGGGTCGAGGTCCAGCCCGAACCAGAGCCCGCGCGAGCGGATCGTGCGCAGCGCGGCCGGGGCGGCGTCCTCGAGCGTCGCGCGCAGGCGCGCGCCGATCCGCGCGGCGTTGGCCTGCAGCTCGCCGGTGGCCAGCAGCTCGAGCACGGCGCTGCCGACCGCGCACGCGAGCGGGTTGCCGCCGAACGTCGAGCCGTGCGTGCCGGGCTCGAAGACGCCGAGCACGTCCTCGTCGCCGGCGACCGCCGACAGCGCGACGATCCCGCCGCCGAGCGCCTTGCCGAGCACGTAGAGGTCGGGCACGACGTCCTCGTGGTCGCAGGCGAAGGTGCGCCCGGTGCGGCCGAGGCCGGACTGGATCTCGTCGGCGATGAGCAGCGCGCCGTGGCGGGTGCACAGCTCGCGTGCGGCGCGCAGGTAGCCGTCGGGCGGGACGACGACGCCGGCCTCGCCCTGGATCGGCTCGACGAGGAAGGCGACGACCTCGCCGTCGTGCTCGCCGAGCGCCGCGGCGAGCGCATCCGCGTCGCCGTAGGGAACGCTGAGGAAGCCGGGTGCGAACGGGCCGAAGCCGTCGCGCGCGAGCGGATCGTCGGAGAACGACACGATCGTCGTCGTGCGGCCGTGGAAGTTGCCCTCGCAGACGATGATCTTCGCCCGCCCGGGCGCGACGCCCTTGACGTCGTGGCCCCACTTGCGCGCCGTCTTGATCGCCGTCTCGACGGCCTCCGCGCCGGTGTTCATCGGCAGCACGAGGTCCTTGCCGCAGAGCGCCGCGAGGTCGCGGGCGAAGGGCCCGAGCCGGTCGTTGGAGAACGCGCGGCTCGTGAGCGTCACGCGCTCGAGCTGGGCCTGCGCCGCGGCGACGAGCCGCGGATGGCGGTGGCCGAAGTTCAGCGCGCTGTAGGCCGACAGCGCGTCGAGGTAGCGCCGGCCACGCTCGTCGTGGACCCAGACGCCCTCGGCGTGCGTCACGGTGACCTCGAGCGGGTGGTAGTTGCGCGCGGTGTAGCGGTCGGCGAGCGCCGCGGTGTCCGCCCGCGACAGCTCGACGTCGAGCGCGAGCGTCAGGCAGCGCGGGCCGCCGCCGGCCTTGAGGAACTCCGAGACGTCGACGACGACGGGCTCGAAGCCGCGTCCGCGCAGCTCTGCGCGCAGGCGCGGCGAGCAGGCCGGCATGACGACCGTGCGCCCGACGACGACGGCGTTGGCGCTGAAGGCGTCGGCCTCCTCGTCGGTCAGCTCGATCGGGTCGGGCACGAGCCGCGACAGCAGGCGCGCGCCCTCGTCGTCGATCTTCGTCGGGGCGACGAGCGCGCAGCGCGCGTCGAGCGGGCAGAAGGCGATGTCGAGGTGGTAGAAGCGCTCGTCGACGAGCTCGACGGGCAGGATGCGCGCGTCGACGATCCGCGCGAGGTCGACGTACGACGACGCGGAGGAGCGCGTGTTGTGGCCGCCGACGAGCGTGCCCTCGAACGGCAGCGCGTCGCCGGCACCCTCCTGCACGACGTCGCCGCCGAGGTGGCGGATCGTGAAGCCGCGCTCGGCGAACCACGCCTCGGCGTGGCCGGGCTCGGCGCGCCGCTGCGGATGGCGCATGCGCGCCGGGACGAACGTGTCGCCGTCCACGATCCCGAGGTTGGCGGTGAAGACGAGGTCGGGCAGCCCGGCGCGCGCCTCGAGCAGCTCGATCTGCGCGCCGGCCGCGCGCAGGGTCGCGACGAGCGCGTCCCACTGGCGGCGGGCGAGGGCGCGGTCGACCGGGACCGCGGTGTCCATCCACGGGTTGATCGCGTAGGAGACGTCGAAGTGCGTCGGCGGGCACATGAGGTAGCGCCGGCCCCAGGTCAGCTCTGAGCTCATGGCTACACGGTCTCAGGCGTGGGCGCCGCCGCCAAGAGGTCGACCTTGCGGGTTCGCGCAAGATTCGGTTGTTCGACTGGCCTTGACGAACCTTTCTTGCGTCTAGGGCCTGTTTGCCGGGCACAAGCCATCGCCGACGCGTCTGCGGCCCGTTCCGGGCCGCCGTCGCGTCGGCGCGCACGTCAGGCGGGGTTCGGTGGTTTGCGTCCCAGGCGGGGACGGTTCTCGCCAGACCCCGCGGCGCCCGCTCGCGGCGTCGGGGGTCGTGTGCGTCGCGTCCCGGGACGGGACGCTTCGCTCGACACCCTCAGGCGACGAGGACCGGCGCGCGCGTGCGGCGCATGTGCAGCTCGAGCGCGAGCAGGCCGAGCAGCAGCCCGCCGAGCCCCGCGACGAAGACGTACGACAGGGCGTTGGACGTGTCGAAGCTGCCCCAGTCGCGCGCCGCCGCGACGAGGATGAGGGTCAGCCCGATGACCTGGCTCTGCAGCGTGATGTGGATCGCGCTCGGGCGCCCGTCGAGGCCCATCATGATCGCGGTGATCCCCGGCAGCGCGAACCAGCCGCCGAGCGTCTGGGCCGTCAGCGGCGTGAGCTTCCACGGCCAGACGTCGATCATCGTCGAGGGCGAGACGAGCAGGAAGAGCGCGACCGCCGCCTGGAAGGCGCCCGCCGCGATCAGCACCCCGCGCAGCGACGACCCCAGGCGCTCCTCGCCGGGCTCGGGCGTGCCCGGATCGGTGCGGCGGTTGACGAGCCAGGCGAGCGGCACGAGGATCGGCGTCGTCACGTAGAGGCCCATCCAGATCCAGAACGCCGCGTGATCCTGTAGGAAGCGGTCGAGGTGCGAGAACGACGCGATCGCCATGAAGATCGTGAAGGCCGTCACCGGCAGGAAGCCGACGTGGATTCGATGGAACTGCCGCTCGACGACGACGCGGGCGAAGAAGTAGCTGCCGGCGATGTAGCCCGCCCCCATGATCATCGGCGTCATGTCGGGGTGGATCTCCCAGGCGAAGTAGCTCTTCGTGTCGCCGGGGAAGAAGTACAGCGCGACGAACGCGACGAGCAGGAACGGCACGATGAACGCGCCGAGCACGTGGGTCTGCCTGAGCACCCGGTCGTCGCGAACCGTCGACATGCGCTCTTCTACCAGGTTCCGGCCCGCGTGCGGGAACCGTTTGGGGGGTCTGGCTCAGGCGTCCGCGACCGGCGCCACGCCGGCGAAGAGGTTGAGCCGCAACCAGCTCGGAAACGCCCGCTGCAGATGGGTCGGGCCGGTCAGCTCGACGTCGCCCGAGCGCAGCGCGCCGCCGAGATCGGCATCCCCCATCCAGATGCGCGTCAGCGTGCGCACGTCGGTGCGCACGCGCAGATCGGTCTCGTGCCCGGGGTCGGTCATGCAGACCTCCGCCTCGCTCGGCGACAGCACGAGCCAGTACGTGCGCCGGTCCGCGCCGGGCTCGAGCAGGTGGAAGGCGACGGTCACCCGCGGCGGCGGGACGCGGTCGTGATCGATGCCGCGATGGATGTCCCACATGAGCAGGCGGGCGTCGAGTCGCTCGTCGTCGTAGGCGCCGCGGATCCAGCGCTTGCCCCAGACGCCGAGCTGCTCGATCACCGGCCGCAGCTCCTGGCCCGCCGCCGTCAGCTCGTAGTCGCGGCCGCTCCGCGCGACGATGCCCGCGACCTCGAGCTCGCCGAGGCGCTGGGAGAGCACGCTCGGCGACAGCAGCGGCACGCCGCGGCGGATGTCGTTGAAGCGCCGGCTGCCGGCCAGCAGCTCGCGGACGATGAGCGGCGTCCAGCGGCGCGTGACCACCTCGGCGGCCATCGACACGGGGCAGAACTGCCCGTATCCGTCCATCCGCCCACCCTACCGCCGGCTCGCCACGAGAGCGCGCCCACCGCCCAAAACGCGTGCGGGCGCGCAGGGCCGCGTCGCAGACGGGCGCGGGTCGGCCGCGCGCCGTTCGCGAGATGTGGCGCGGTCGCGCGACACGGGGATGACCTGCGGGGACAACCGCAGCGCACGTGGGGACCACTACCGATGCCGGCGCGTCCGCGGGGTCATACGGTCTTCGTCATGAGCATCTCGATGCCCCCGGTATCCGCTGTCGTCGACCGCCACGACTACCCAGCGACGTTCTCCGTCGACTACCCCGACCGCCCGCTCGACCGGGTCTCGACGCTGTTTCGGCCGTTCGCGGCCATCCCCATCCTGATCGTGCTCGCGCTGATCGGCGGCGCCACGCTGCAGGTCGGCGCAGGCACCGGGATCATCGCGACCGGCGGCGGCCTGCTCGTGCTCCCCACGGTGCTGCTCGTCGTGTTCCGTCAGAAGTATCCGCGCTGGTGGTTCGACTTCAACCGCGAGCTCGCCCGCTTCGGCGCGCGCGTCTGCGCCTACCTGGCGCTGCTCGACGACCGCTACCCGTCGACCGACGAGCAACAGTCGGTGCACCTCGAGCTGACCTACCCGGACGCCGAACACGACCTCAACCGCTGGCTCCCGCTCGTCAAGTGGCTGCTGGCGATCCCGCACTACATCGCCCTCCTCTTCCTCTGGATCGCCGCCTGCTTCGTCGTGCTCTACGCCTGGGTCGCGATCCTCGCCACGCGCCGCTATCCGCGGGGAGCGTTCGACTTCGTCGTCGGCGTCGCCCGCTGGCAGGTCCGCGTCGCCGCCTACTCGACGCTGCTCGTCACCGACGTCTACCCGCCCTTCCGCCTCGACTGAGTGGTCGCGGGGGCCGGATCCCCGCGAACGAGTGGTCGATTCCGTCCCAGGTGGGGACGCATTCCGCCAGACCCCCCTGAGCATCCGGCCGCGTCGCGGCCGCGCACGCCGGCGGTACGGATCTCGAACTTGATGCGACCCGCGCCCGGGCAGAGGATCGGCGGCACGCCGCGACCCGAAGGAGACCCGGAACATGACGACCACCGCCCCCATCGATGCCCTGAAGGACAAGCATCGCCACGTCTGGGCGTCGGGCGACTACACGCAGTCGGCGCGCTACATCGGCCCGGTCGGGCCCGCGCTCGTGGCCCGCGTCGGCATCCGCGCCGGCGAGCGCCTGCTCGACGTCGCCACCGGCACCGGCCTCGTCGCGATCCCGGCCGCGCGCGCGGGGGCGGAGGTCACGGGGCTGGACCTCACGCCCGAGCTGCTCGAGATCGGCCGCCGACGGGCGGCGGAGGAGGGCGTGCGCGTGACGTTCGTCGAGGGCGACGCCGAGGCGCTGCCGTTCGCCGACGCGGACTTCGACCGCGTGCTGTCGACGTTCGGCGTGCAGTTCGCTCCGCGCCACGAGGCCGCGGCGGCCGAGATCGCGCGCGTCTGCGCCCCGGGGGGCGCGCTGGCGCTCTGCAACTGGACGCCGGCCGGCTTCATCGGACGCGTCCTGAAGACCGTCGGCGCCGCGCTGCCCAAGCCGCCGGAGGGCGCCTCGCCGCCGCCGCTGTGGGGCGACCGCGCGCACGTCGAGGCGCTGCTCGGCGACGGCTTCGAGCTGGACTTCGACACCGCCACCGCCGACTTCACCGATGCCTCGCCGGAGGACTTCGTCGACGGGTTCGCGACGTGGTACGGCCCGCTGCGGGCGGCGCGCGCGGCGCTCGAGCCCGCCGGCCGGTGGGAGGAGCTGCGCGCCGACCTCGTCGCGCTGTCGGCGTCGTTCAACGTCGAGCAGGGCGCGATGCGCGCGCCGTCGGAGTACCTCGTCGTCACGGGCCGGCGCAGGTAGCGCCCCGGGCGGGCGTCCGTCGCTGCGATCCGCACACGTGGATCTGCTCGACGCAGGACACGGACGCGATGACCGGCCTGAGGACGTGACGCCGCCGCGGGGGCCGCGCCCGGGCCTACGAGGCCGCGACCTCCCAGCGCGCGAAGGCCTCCTCGACCGCGCGCTTGGCGGCGGCGTGGCGCTCGGCGGACTGGGCGGTGCGGTCCGGCGTCGACCAGGCCTCCGGATCGGCGAGCTCGGCCTCGAGCGCCTGGAGCGCCTGCTCGGCCTGCTCGATCTCGCGCTCGAGCTCGCGGATGCGCCGGCGCGCGTTCTTCGAGCGCTGCGGGCCGGCGCCGGCGCCGGCGCCGGCGCCGTTGCCCTCGCCGAGCTCCGCCGCGGTCGCCGCGGCGAGTCGCTCGCCGGCGCAGTTGGGATCGGCGGCGGCGGGCTTGGGCTTGCGCGTGCCCTTGCGGCCCCGCGCGGGCGCGGACGCCGTCGCGACCTTCGGCGCGGGCGCCGGCGGCGCCGGAGCCGCGGCGGCGGCCGCGGCCTTCGCGGCCTTGCCCTTCGGCACCCGCTCGGCGACCCGGCGCTCCTCGCGCACGCGCAGGTACTCCTGCCAGCCGCCGTCGTAGGAGCGCAGCGTCCCGTCGATCACGGCGATCGTCCGCGTCCCGACGGCCTCCAGCAGCGCGCGGTCGTGCGAGACGAGCAGCAGCGCGCCCTCGAAGGCCAGCAGCGCGTCCTCGAGCGCCTCGCGGCTCTCGAGGTCGAGGTGGTTCGTCGGCTCGTCGAGGATGAGCACGTTCGAGCCCGACGCGACGAGGATCGCCAGCGACAGCCGCCGGCGCTCGCCGCCGCTGAGACCCTCCAGCGGCTTGTCGGCCTCCTCGCCGCTGAACAGGAAGCGCCCGAGCAGCGAACGGACCTTGTTCGGCGTCAGCCCCGTGTGGATCGAGCACGCCTCGGCGACGGTGCGGGCGCGCCCGCCCGCCCCGCGGCCGAGCTCGTCGGCGTGCTGGGAGAGGTGGCCGAGCTTGACGTTGTGGCCCGTCGACAGCCTGCCCTCGGCGAGCGGCCGGAGCCCGGCGAGCGTGTCGATGAGCGTCGTCTTGCCGGCGCCGTTGGGGCCGACGAGCGAGACGTGCTCGCCGCGCTCGAGCCACAGCTCGGCGTCGTCGAACAGCACGCGGTCCTTGCCGACCTCGATGCGGCCGCCGGTCAGCTCGAAGACGACCCGCCCGCTGCGCTCGGGCGCCTTGAAGTCGAACTTCAGCGCCTCGCGGTCGCGCGGGTCGCGCTCGATGCGCTCGATCTTGTCCAGGCGCTTGACGCGCGACTGCGCCTGCTTGGCCTTCGTCGCCTTCGCTCGGAAGCGCTCGACGAACTTCTCCAGGCGCGCGATCTCCGCCTGCTGGCGGTCGATCGCGCGGCCGAGGGCGATCTCGCGCGCCGCCTGCTCCTTGCGCCACTGCGTCCACGTGCCCGGAAAGAACCGCGAGCGCCCGGCCTCGAGCTCGAGCACCGCGGTGCCGACGGCCTCGAGGAACCAGCGGTCGTGGGCGACGAGCACGATCGCGGTGTCCAGCGAGGTCAGCGTCTTCTCCAGCCACTCCAGCGACTCGATGTCGAGATGGTTCGTCGGCTCGTCGAGCAGGAGCAGGTCGGGATCGCCGGCGAGCGCGCGCGAGAGCGACGCGCGCGTGAGCTCGCCGCCGGAGAACGTCTTGAGCTGGCGCTCGAGATCGTCCTCGCCGAAGCCCAGCCCGCGCACCATCGCCGTCGCGCGGTCGCGCCACGTCCAGCCGCCGGCGTGCTCCAGGCGCGCCTCGGCGCGCGCGTAGGCCTCGAACGCCGACTCGCGGCCGTCGGCCATCTCCTGCGCGAGCCGGGCGAGGTCGGCCTCGACGGCGATGAGGTCCGCGCAGCCCCCGAGGATGTAGTCGCGCAGCGTCAGCTCGCGGTCGCGCGGCGGGCGCTGGTCGTGCAGCGCGATCTTGCAGCCCTTCTCGAAGCTGAGCTCGCCGCCGTCGACCGACGTCTCGCCGGCGAGCATCCGCAGCAGCGTCGTCTTGCCCGCCCCGTTGCGCCCGGCGATCGTCAGCCGGTCGCGCCGCTCGAGCTTGAACGAGACGCCGCGCAGCAGCGGCGAGCCCGCCATGTCCTTGCTGAGGTCGGATGCGATGAGAACGGCCATCGCCCGGCATGGTAGGAGGACGAGCGACGGCGGCGCGGGCGCGCGCGGCGGGTGCGCGCGGCGGGCGCGCGCGGCGGCGCAACCGGGGCGCCGCCCCGCTGGGATACTCGCCCGGTGCACGCCTCGCACCGGGTCAGAGCCGCGCTGGCGATGCTGGTCGCGGGCACCGCGCTGGCGGCCTGCGGCGGCGCCGACGCGCCGCCGCCGGGGTCGGGCTCCCGCCTCGGCGCGGAGCGCTTCGCGGCCCTCGACGCCGTCCTCGCCGCGCAGCAGGCCGCCGGCGACGCGGATCCCGGCGAGCTCGGCGACGCCGCGAGACCGGTCACCGCCGCCTGCGCGGCGCTCGACGCCCGCGACCGGCTGCTCGCCGCGATCCGCCGGCTGTGCGCGCCGCTGACCTCGCTCCGCGCGCGGCTGGCAGACGTCGGCCGGTGCCAGACGAGCAGCCTCGAGGCCTGCCTGACGCTCATCGACCGCTCGCGCAGCGCGGCTCGCCGCTTCAGCGCCCGCGGCCGCGAGGCCGACCGCGCCATCGCCCGCGCGGCGTTGCGTCGGGCGTGTGCTCGCGCGCTCGAGACGCCGGCCGCGGCCTACGAGGTCGTCGGCGGACTGGAGCGCGGCCTGGCCGCCCTCGAGCGCGCCGTGCGCGCCGGCTCGCGAGCCGCGGTCGCACGGGCCCGCGCGAGCCTCGAGCGGGCCGCGGCCTCAGGCGAGAAGCTGCCCGGCGCGACGTCGTCGCTGCAGCGCTTCCGCGAGGCCTGCGCCTAGCGCACACGGGCCTATCGCCAGGGTCGGCCGCGTGTGGACGTTCGCGACGGGCTTGACGCACTCCGACGGCCGGAAGCTCCGTCGGGAACGCCCCGAAGTCCGGCGGCGATCTGACCGCGGATGGGAGTCCTCAGCGGTCGGGCTGGGACTCGGCGTCGGCCTCGCCGTACTCGGCGGTCGAGCGGTCGGACTCGCGTTCGGGGGTCATCCCGTCGCGCTCGGGGAACCCGCCGCCGTCGTCGTGCGAGGCATTGCGGATGAGGTCGCGCTCGGCGAGCTCGAAGCCCTCGGCCTCCCCGCCGCCGCCCTCCAGGACGGGCCGCTGGGCCTCGGAGGCGCCCTCCGAGGAGTCCACGCCGCCCAGGTCGGGCCCCGTTCCGCCGATCGCCGCGGCCTCGGCGGCCGCCGCGCGCTCCTGGCGCGTGGCGAAGTCGGGCTCGTCGTCCTTCTCGTCGTCGCCTTGCATGGCAGTGCAGGGCTACCCGATCGCACCACGATCCACCGCCGACGTCACTAGACTGCCGCGCGTGTCGCACCGCCTGCCCGCCAGCGTCCTCATCGCCGTGACGTCCACGCTCGTCATGGCGGCGCCCGCGCTCGCGCACGACGGCGGCGAGGGCTGGTGGGGCGAGACGAACGACCGGGTCGTCACGAACGCCGGCTTCATCCTCATCATCTTCTTTCCGCTCTTCATCTTCTTGGTCTCCGTGCTCCAGTGGCGGCTGGAGAAGCGCAAGGACGTGCGCAAGGCGGCGGCCAAGCGGCGCGCGCAGGCCCCCGGCGGCTGGTAGCTGCCGCGCGCATATATGTACGCGCGCTAAAGGCGTCGGCCGCAGATGCCGATGCGAGCCGAGAATGGCTCGTGCGCGGCCAACCCACGCAGCGACGAGAGTGCCGGCCACCGGGACGGATTCCATAGAGGCGGTCGTCGCCGCACTGAGCGCGGCGCTCGAGGCGCGCGACGGCTACACCGCGGAGCACGCGACGGCCACGGTCGGACTCGCGCAGCGCATCGGCACGCAACTCGGGCTCGACCCGGACGCCCTCGCGGAGCTCGGCCGGATCGCGGCCCTGCACGACGTCGGCAAGCTCGGGATCCCGACCGACATCATCCGCAAGCCCGGTCCGCTGACCGAGCGCGAGTGGACGATCATGCGCGAGCACTCCGCGATCGGCGCGCAGATCCTCCAGCGGGTCCCCGAGCTCGGCGGCGTCGCCCGGGCCGTGCGTCACGGCCACGAGCGCTGGGACGGCGGCGGCTATCCCGACCATCTCGCCGGCCACGAGATCCCCCTCCCCAGCCGGATCGTCTTCGTCTGCGACGCGTACGACGCGATGACCTCCGACCGGCCCTACCGGCCCGCGATGAGCATGAAGCGAGCGATCGCCGAGCTGCGGGGCGGCGCGGGCACCCAGTTCGACCCCGAGGTCGTGCAGATCACGCTCGCGACGCTCGGCGACCACGGCGAGCCCGTCGAGCGCCCGGCCCATGAGGTCCGCGAGCTCACCCAGGCCTTCCGGCTCGAGACGATCGCGCGGCGCCTCGGGGCGACCGACCTGTTCGTGCTGCGCCGGACGACGACGCGACTGTATGCCCACCTCGCGGGCTTCGGCCAGGGCGCCCTGTGGGCGGGCGCCATCGAGCTCGACTCGGCGGACGAGCCGCACCTGCGCGCAGCCGTCGCCGGCCGCGCGCCGCACCGCGTGTCGCTCGGCACGACGGGCCGCATCCTCGGCCCGTACTACGCCGCGAGCGCCGTCATCGTGCCCCACGACGCCCAGACCGTCGTCGTCTTCGGCGCGCCCGGCGACGACCTTGCCGAGTGCTCCGCCGAGGACGCCGCCGCGCTGGCGGCCCGCGCCGCCGCGCTCGTCCGCGACGTCTCCCCCGCCAAGCGCCTCGCCGACGAGCTCGAGGTGCTCGACGCGATCCGCGCCGTCACGAGCGTCGCCGCCGACGACGTCACCGCGACGCTCACCGCGATCGCGCACCGGGCGGCGGCGGCGCTGTCGTCGCGCTTCGCGGCCGCGATGACGTTCGCGACCGACGAGCACGAGGGCGCGATCGGCTGGTCGAGCCACGGCTGGGAGCCCGCCGGCGAGGAGCGGCTCGTCGCCGCGATGCTGTCGCTCGCCGCGCGCGCCGAGCGCGCGCCCGTGCTCTGTCAGGACGCCTCCGTGGCGAGGGACCTGCCCGCGGGCTTCACGGCGAGCGACGGCGTGAGCGCGCTGCATGCCCGGCTCGTCGGCGGCGGGCCGCCCGTCGGCGCGCTCCTCGTCGTCCACGCCGAGCCCGAGCCGCGCGGCTTCACCGCCCTCTGCCAGCGCGTCGGGCGCGGCGTCGGCGACGCGGCCGACGCCGTCGTGCGCCGCGCGCTCGCCCGCGAGCGCCTCGTCGCCGATCACCGCCGCCACGCCGAGCGCAACGGGTCGGCGGCCCTGAGCGCACTCGCCGGCGGCGCGCGGTGGCAGGAGATCCTCGCCGTCGAGGAGCTGCACCGCGGGCGCAGCGCCGCCGCCGCCTCGCTCGTCGTCATCGCCGTCGAGCGCTCAGAGGGCGACGAGTCGCTGCTGCGCCACGTGACGCGCGGCGTCCTCGACACGACGCGCGCCACCGACGTCGTGACGCGCCTCGACGCCGGCGAGCTCGCCGTGCTGCTGCGCTACACCGACGCCGCCGACGGCGCCGAGTGGTGCGATCGCCTCGCCGGCGTGCTCGCCGCGCTCGGGCTGCGCACGGCGGCCGGCGCCCCGCCGGCGATCGCGTTCGGCTGCGCGCAGGCGTCGGGCGAGACGACGATCGCAGACGCCCTCGCCGAGGCCAGGCGCCTGGTCCGCGGTCGCCCGGGCCCCCGCACCACCAGCTGATCCGGCCTCCGCGCTCGCCGTCGCCAGTAGGCTTGGCGCGTCAGGCGACGACGGCAAGAGGAGAGCAATGGCGTATTTCGTGACGGGCGCGACCGGCTTCATCGGTCGCCATCTCGTGGAACGGCTGCTCGAGCGCGAGGGCGACATCCACGTGCTCGTCCGCGAGGGATCCCGGGAGCGCCTCGACGCGCTCGTCGAGCGCTGGGGCAACGGCGCGTCCGAGCGCATCAAGCCGATCGCCGGCGACCTGGGCGAGCCCCGCCTCGGGCTCTCCGACGAGCAGGTCGCCGCGCTGAATGGCCAGATCGAGCACTTCTTCCACCTCGCCGCGATCTACGACATGACGGCCGCCGCGGAGGTCAACGAGCGCTTCAACGTCGTCGGCACGCGCAACGCCGTCGACCTCGCCAACGCCCTGGACGCCGCCCATCTGCACCACGTGTCCTCCGTCGCCGTCGCGGGCGAGTTCAAGGGCCTGTTCCGCGAGGACATGTTCGACGAGGGCCAGAAGCTGCCCTCGGCCTACCACCGCACGAAGTACGAGTCCGAGAAGCTCGTCCGAGAGCAGGCCAAGGTGCCCTGGCGCGTCTACCGCCCCGCGGTCGTCGTGGGCCACTCGCAGACCGGCGAGATGGACAAGATCGACGGGCCCTACTACTTCTTCAAGGCGATCCAGAAGGCCCGCTTCGCGCTGCCGGAGTGGTTTCCGCTCGTCGGACCGGAGCTCGGCTACACGAACATCGTGCCGGTCGACTTCGTCGCCGGCGCGCTGGACCACATCGCCCACCAGCCCGACCTCGACGGGCAGGCCTTCCACCTGACGAACCCCAAGCCGATGCGCGTCGGCGAGTCGCTGAACGCCTTCGCCGGAGCGGCGCACGCGCCCAAGCTCGCGATCCGCGTCGACAAGCGCCTGACGGACGCGCTGCCCAAGGGCACGCTGTCGATGCTCATGAAGCTGCCCCAGCTGCGCGACATCCGGCGCACGGTCCTCGCCGACTTCGGGATCCCGGAGGAGGTCATCGACCACATGGCGCTCAAGCCCCAGTTCGACACGCGTGACACCGAGCGCGCGCTCGCCGGGTCCGGGATCGAGGTTCCCGAGCTGGCGACCTACGCCGACAAGCTGTGGGACTACTGGGAGCGCTCGCTGGACCCCGACCTCTTCAAGGATCGCTCGTTCGGGCGCGTCGTCAACGGGCGCACGGTCGTCATCACCGGCGCGTCGAGCGGCATCGGCCGCGCGACGGCCCTGAAGGTGGCCGAGGCGGGCGGCGTGCCGCTGCTCGTCGCGCGCGGCCTCGAGAAGCTCGAGGCGCTGCGCGACGAGATCGAGGCGCTGGGCGGGACCGCGCACGTCTACAGCGCCGACCTCTCGGACATGGAGGCGATCGACGGCGTCGTGCAGCAGATCCTCGCCGACCATCCCGCGGTCGACTTCCTCGTCAACAACGCGGGCCGCTCGATCCGCCGCTCGATCAAGCTCTCCGAGGACCGCTTCCACGACTTCGAGCGCACGGTGCAGCTCAACTACTTCGGCGCGATCAAGATGATCATGGCGCTGCTGCCGCACTGGCGCGAGCGCGGCTTCGGCCACGTCGTCAACGTCTCGTCGATCGGCGTGCAGACCAACCCGCCGCGCTTCAGCGCCTACGTGGCGTCGAAGGCGGCGCTCGACGCGTGGACGCGCGTCGTCTCCTCCGAGGTCGTCGGCGACGGGATCACGCTCACGACGATCCACATGCAGCTCGTCCGCACGCCGATGATCGCGCCGACGAAGCTCTACGACCACTTCCCGACGATCTCGCCCGACGAGGCCGCCGACCTCATCTGCGAGGCGATGCGCACCCGTCCGAAGGAGATCAACACGCGTCTGGGAACGACGGGCGCGGTCCTGCACTCGGTCGCGCCGAAGGTCATGGACCAGATCCTGCACATGGCCTACAAGGTGTTTCCCGACTCGGCCGCGTCGAAGGGCGAGAAGGTCCCCGATTCCTCCGAGCGCGCGAACGTCGAGCAGATCGCGATGGCGAACATCATGAAGGGCGTGCACTGGTAGCAGCGCCCGGCTGAGCCGCGCCGCCCGCGCGCAAACGCGCGCGCGGGCAGCCCTCGGCTGTGTCCGGCGGGTCCTAGCTCTTGATGAACGGCTTGATGGCGGCCAGCACGGCGTCCATGTCACTGGCCTTGTCGAACGCCCGCGGGGCGGGCGCCACCTCGCGCACGAGGCGGATCATCGCCGCGTGGCGCGCCTCGATCTGCACGATGCTGCCTGCCGCGGCCAGGACCTCGGTGGACTCGATGAGCGGGGCCGCGCCGTTGTAGGCGCTGACGCCGGTGTCCTCCAGCGTGTTGGCGGTCTTCAGGTACGAAGCCCGGCTGCCGAAGGCGCCGCCGAAGTCGAACGTCGGCTTGGCGACGGGCTTGCCCTCGAGCTGCTTGATCGTCGCCACGAGGGCGTCGATGTGCTCCGCCTCGTTGTCGCGCAGCTCCTTGGTGAGCTTGCTCTCGTAGCTCGACAGGCCCTTCACCTGCTTGGCCGCCTTCTCGTAGAAGTCGGTCTCGAGGTACTCGAGCGTGAGGGCGTAGTTGAGGATGTCGACGTCGCCGCCGCCGGACTCGGCCAGCGCGCTGCGGATCAATCCGGTGGCCGACATGGCGCCGTAGGCGGCGCCGGCGGCGAGGGTCGAGCGCATGAGGAACGCCTCGCGCGTGAGACCGTGAACCTTGATGCTGGCGAGCTCGGGAGCCACCAGTCGCGATGAAGCCATGTGCTGTCTCGCTTTCGTGATCGTGGTGGTCGCTATGCCAGGAACGGCTTGACGGCTTCGAGGACCGCTTCCTCGCTCATCGGCTTGCCGAAGGCGCCGTCGGGCAGCGCGCCCTCGAGGCCGCCGCCGCCGTCGCCGAAGCCGCGGCCGACGAGGATGTTCAGCGCCGCGGCGTGCCGCGACTCGACGGTGTGGATCGCCAGCGCCGCGGCGAGCACTTCCTTGCTCTTGATGTTGCCGGCCTGGCCGAGGTAGGCGGCGGCGCCGAGGTTCTCGACGTTGGCCGCGGTGTTGAGCACCTCCGTCAGGCCCTTGGCGAGCGTCGCCTCGAATGCCGTCTTGGGCGCTTTGACCGGCTCGCCGCCGAGCTTCTTGATCGTCGCCGTGAGCGCGTCGACGTGCTCCTGCTCGGTCTCGCCGAACTTCTTGGCGAGGGCGGCGACCTTCTTGTCCTTCACCAGCCCGCTGGCGATGACCTGCTCGTAGAAGTCCGCCTCGAGGAACTCGAGCGTCAGGGCGTAGTTGAGGACCTTCAGGTCGGAGTCGTTGTCGCCCGTGACGTCGGATGCGGACGGCGCCTTCTCGTCGTCGTCGTCGTCGCCACAGGCTGCGAGCAACGCGGTGACGGCGCTGACGGCGCCGGCTCCGCCGACCATCTTGAAGAAGCGCTTGCGCGAAGACGGGTCGTCTGCGAGCTCGCGCAGTGCTGAGTCGGTCACGGAAACCGTGCCTCCAGACTCGTGGTTGACAGGTGCCTGCCATACCGTCCGGACGCCCGGCACGGATCACGAGCTGGCGCGTTGACGCTCGTCGTCGGCCGCGCCGCGAACGGCCCCCGGACGCACGACGCGCCCGCTGGAGGCGGGCGCGCGGTGCCGCGGGGTGTTGCGGGGCGCTACTGGACGACGACCGTGCCGGTCATCCCGTTCCCGGGATGGATCGAGCAGTAGTACGTGTACGTCCCGGGCTTGTCGAAGGTGAAGCTGCCCTTCGAGCCCTTGCCGTCGAGCTTGACGTCGAACATCCCGTCCGGCGTGTCCTTCGGGGCACCCGACTGGGCACCGGTGCGGGTGCCGGACGTCCAGGTGTGGAGGATGGCGTCGTCGTTGGTGACGGTGACCTTCGTCCCGGCCTTGACGGTGAGCGTCTGCGGCGTGAACTGGAAGACCTTGATCGTCAGCGCCGAGGCGCCGGCGGCCGGCTTCGCCGCCGTCGCGGAGGCGCCCGTCTGGGCGCCCCCGCTCTCCGGCGAGCCGTTCCCGCAGGCGCCGAGGCCGACGGCCAGGACCGCGCTGCAGATCAGGGTGGGAACGAGCTTGCGCATGGTCGTGCTCCTGGTCTCCCGGCGCTCAGCTGGCCGGGAACTTGTCGGGGAACTGCTTGACGATGCCGCCGGCCAGGACCTTCGCCGTCATCGGCATGTGCGAGGCGGCGGTCGCGATCCGGTCGAACGTCTTGGGCGAGCCCTGGACGTCGGCGCGGATGGCCGCGGCGAGCGACTCGACGTGCGGCTTGAGCTCCGCTGCGACCGCGTCGGCCGGCAGGTTCGGGTTGGCTCCGCCGATGAACGCGCCGAAGTCGGCGCGGTAGCCGTCGAGCGCGGCCAGCGCCTTGGAGGCCGCCTTGTCGTTCTTCGTCGCCTTGCCCTTGGTGTAGTCCACGAAGAAGCCGATGTGCTTGCGCCACAGGGCGAGGAACTGCTTGCCGGCGGGGTCGCCGTAGACCGAGCCGATCGACGTGCTCAGCGCGACCGAGTTCTCGTCGAGCGCGCCGGCGGCCGCCGTGAACGCCTTGGAGTCCAGGCCGGCGTTGACGCCGGTGTCGATCGCGATCGAGGCGAGGTAGACGTGATCGGTGAGCTGGCTGGTCAGCAGCGCGCGCAGGTCGGCGGCGCCCGAGTCGGAGTTGCCCGAGAACTTCTCGGGGAACTGCTTGGCGATGCCGCCGGCGAGGACCTTCGCCGTCATCGGCATGTGCGAGGCGGCGGCGGACACGAGCTTGTACGTGTCCGGGCTGCCGGCGACGACCGCGTCGATCGCCTTGAACAGCGAGTTGACGTGCGGCTTGAGCTCCTCGGCGACCGCGTCGGCCGGGAGGTTCGGGTTGGCGGCGCCGATGAACGCGCCGAAGTCGGTGCGGTAGCCGTCGAGCGCGGCCTTGGCCTTCGTGGCGGCGGCCTCGTTCTTCGTGGCCTTGGCCTTCGTGTAGTCCACGAAGAAGCCGATGTGCTTGCGCCACAGCGAGAGGAACTGCTTGCCGGCGGGGTCGCCGTAGACCGAGCCGATCGACTTGCTCAGCGCGATCGAGTTCTTGTCCAGGGTGCCTGCAGCGGCCTTGAACTCGCCCGAGTCCAGCCCGTTGCCGACGCCCTTGGCGACGGCGATCGACGCGAGGTAGACGTGATCGGTCAGCTGCGAGGTCAGCGTGGCGCGCAGCTCGGAGGCGCCCGAGTTGGAGCCCTCGCCGGTCGCGGCCTTGGCCTGGCTGGCGACGGGCGATGAGCTCGCGGTCTTGGTGTCGTCGCCGCCGCAGCCGGCGGCGACCAGGCCAAGGGCGGTGGTGCCGACCACTGCGATGGTGAGGAACTGACGTCGCATGTGAGAGAGATCCTTTGGGTGGGAGTCGGGGGGATCGCGCCGGAGGTGGCGCGATGGCAGTCATGTGGGAGTTCGGGTCGACCCCCCCGATCGGATCAATCGGCCGTCGACGGACGCGATCCCGCGACCGCGTCCACACGCCGTCAGCGGCGGAGATCGGCACGGGGCGCTGCCCGTGCCCGGCCTCGATGCGCGCGCGCCGTCAGAGGCGGAAGATCGGCACGAGGCGCTGCTCGTGCTCGGCCTCGATGCGCGCCACGACCTCGATGTGCGGCTCCAGCGGCGTGCCGCGCAGCTTCCTGCCGAGTCCCTCGTCGACCTGGAAGATCCCCGCCGAGTTGGACATCTCGATCTCGACCCGGACCGCCTTGTCCTCCCCCGCTCCGATCCTGACCTCCTCGATCGCGTAGGCCGACAGCGAGTGGATGTTCGTGTGCCCCGCCTCGAACGGCACGCGCGAGCGGCCGCGGGCCATGTCGAGCGCGTCGGCGACGCGGACGATCGCGCCCTCGATCGTCAACGGGTCGCCCGTGGAGCGGTGCGAGATGATCGCGTGCATCGTCTCGGCGACGACGATCGAGCGCGTCGGCTCCTCGTAGATGCCCTCCAGCAGCGTCCCGAGCTTGTCGGCCGTCAGGAACAGCGAGTACGCCTCGTGGTCGGTGCGGTGGATCGACATGCCGACGCAGTGCAGCAGCGCGGCGCCCGCGATGACGACCTCCGCGTCGCGCGTCTCGAGGCCGTGGTCGGCGACCGCGCTCGGCGTGACGCCGCGGGCGAACAGCAGGCGCGACAGGCGCAGCGCGATGTTCAGCACGATCTGGATGTGGACCCAGGAGTGGTCGGACATGTTCAGCCGGTCGGCGTTGACCGCGGCCGCGTGCCACCACGCCTTGACCTGCAGGTCGCCGTCGACGGCCTCCAGCAGGCGCTTGAGGCGCTTGTTGCCGCGCGCGGGCGCGTGCACCCGCGCATCCTGCGGGGCGCCGCGGGCGGGAGCGGGCCGGTCGCTCACCGCGAGCGCGCGCCCGCCCGCTCGGCGGCGGCGGACCGCCCGCGCGGGGTCACGTGTCGTCCGCCTGCGAGCCCTCGCGCGCGCGCGCCGCGTGCAGGAGCATGAGCTCGCGCTGCACGTCGCGCGGCGGATCGCCCGGCTCGCGCTTGACCCAGGAGCCGTCGCCGCGCAGGTCCCAGGCGTTGGCGTCGGTCGCCAGCGAGCGGTTCAGCGTGTCGAGCAGGTCCGCGCGCGCCGCGGCGTCCTCGACCGGCGCGATGAGCTCCACGCGCGTGTCGAGGTTGCGCGGCATGAGGTCCGCCGAGCCGATGAGCACGCGCGCCTCGCCGGCGCGCTCGAAGCTGTAGATCCGCGAGTGCTCCAGGAAGCGGCCCAGCACGCTCGTCACCGTGATGTTCTCCGAGACGCCCGGCACCCCCGGTCGCAGGCAGCAGATCCCGCGCACGTTGAGCTCCACGGGCACGCCGGCACGCGACGCCCGGTACAGCGCGCGGATGCAGCGGCGGTCGACGAGCGAGTTCATCTTCATCCGGATCCGCGCCGGCTCGCCGCGCTCGTGGGCCTCGATCGTGCGCGCGACCTCGTCGAGGATCCCCTCGCGCATGCCGTAGGGGGCGATGAGCACGTTGCGGTACTCCAGCGGCCGCGCCATCCCGGTGAGGTAGTTGAACATGTCGGCGACGTCGTTGCCGATGTCCTCGTCGCACGTGAACAGCCCGAAGTCGGTGTACAGCCGCGCCGTCTTGGGGTGGTAGTTGCCGGTCCCGATGTGGACGTAGTGGCGCACACCGTCGCCCTCGCGGCGCACGACGAGGATGCACTTGGCGTGCGTCTTCAGGCCCGGATAGCCGTAGACGACGTGCACGCCGGCCTGCTCGAGCGAGCGCGCCCAGGTGATGTTCGCGCGCTCGTCGAAGCGCGCCTTGAGCTCGACCATGCAGACGGCCTGCTTGCCGCGCTCGGTCGCGCGGATGAGCGCCGGGACGAGCGGCGAGTCGTCCGACGTGCGGTACACCGTCTGCTTGATCGCGAGCACGTCGGGATCGGCGACGGCCTGCTCGACGAAGCGCTCGACCGAGGTCGCGAAGGAGTCGTAGGGGTGGTGCACGAGGATGTCCCCGCGGCGCATCTGGGCCATGACGTTCGTGTGCTCGGACTCGCGGCTGTGCAGCCGCGGCTGGGTGACCGGCGTCCACGGCACGTCGCGCAGCTCGGCGAAGCCGCGCAGCCCGTAGATCTCCCAGAGGTCGCCCAGGCCGAGGATGCCGTCGACGTCGTAGATCTGGCGCTCCTCGAGATCCAGCGCGTCGCGCAGCAGCTCGCGCATGTCGCGGTCGATGTTCACGTCGACCTCCAGGCGCACCGCCTCGCCGAAGCGCCGGCGGCGCAGCTCGGCCTCGACGGCCTGCAGGAGGTCGTCGGCCTCGTCGGAGACCTCGAAGTCGGCGTCGCGCGTGACGCGGAAGAAGCCGTGCCCGACGATCTCCATGCCGGGAAACAGCGACCCGAGGTTGGCGGCGATGACCTCCTCGAGGGCGACGAAGGCGTTGGGCTCGTCCTCGACCTCGATGAAGCGGTCGAGCATCTCGGTCGGGACCTTGACGCGCGCGAACGTCTGGTCGTCCTTGACCGGGTCGCGCACGACCGCGGCCAGCGACAGCGACAGGCTCGAGATGTACGGAAACGGACGGCCGTGACCGACCGCGAGCGGCGTGAGGACCGGGAAGATCTGGCGCCGGAAGCGCTTGGCGAGCGCCTTGCGCTGGGCCTTGGACAGGTCGGCGAGCCCGAGGATCCGGATGCCGGCGTCGCCCATCGCGCCGAAGAGATCCCCGAGGACGACCTCCTCCAGGCGCTGCTGCTGGCCGAGGACCTGCTCGCGGATGACGTCGAGCGTCTCGGAGGGCGTCAGCCCGTCGGGCCCCTCGTCGGCGAGGCCGGCGTCGATCTGGTCGTGGACCCCGGCGACCCTGATCTGAAAGAACTCGTCGAGGTTCGAGCTCCAGATCGCCGCGAGCTTGACGCGCTCCAGCAGCGGCTGACCCGGATCCTCGACGAGTTGCAGGACGCGGTCGTTGAAGTCCAGCCACGACGGCTCGCGCCCGAAGTACAGCGACCGGTCGTGCAGGTCGAGGTCCGCCGGCGGCGGCGGCACGGGAACGGGCTCGACGTCGCCGATCGACTCCTGCAGGGCGGGCTCGTTGCCGTGTGTCGTCATCGCAGCTCTCTCCAGAGAGTATCCCCGCCCGCGGGGCGACCGGTGACCACCCTGGGAACGGCGCGGCTCAGCCGGCGAGCGCCGCGAGCTCCTCGAGCACGACGCCCTCGCGCAGCCCGCCGCCCGCGAGGCGCAGCGGGGCGCGCAGCGCCCGCGAGGCGGCGTCGAGCAGCAGGATCCCCGCCGGCAGCAGCCGCGCGCGCTCGGCGTGCAGGCCCAGGCGCACGGCGACGTCCGCCGCGGGGCGGGTGACGAGCGCGCGCAGGCCGCGGGCGAGCGCGTCGCGCTCCAGCGAGACGCCGATGAGCCGCTGCAGCGACGTCGCGCTGCCACCCACGGCGTAGGCGACCGCCGGCTGCGGGGCGTCGACGTCCGCGAAGGTCGCGGCGAGCTTCTCGCGCAGGCCGGCGAGCTCGGCCGGCGTCGGCGGGTCGGAGGGCAGGTCGGCATCGGTGAGCACCGAGGAGCCGACCGGCAGCGAGACCGACCACGTCACGCCGCCCGCCGCGGTGCCCACCGCCAGCTCGGTCGAGCCGCCGCCGACGTCGACGACGGCGAGCAGGCCCTCCGGCGGGTCGGCGAGCGTCCCGATCGCGCCGTGGAACGCCAGCCTGGCCTCGTCCTCTGGGCTGAGGATCTCCAGGCGCGCCGCGCAGGACGCCTTGATCGCGGCCGCGAGCGCGTCCCGGTCGGCCGCCTCGCGCACGACCGCCGTCCCGACGACGCGCAGCGTCTCGACGCCCGCCTCGCGCGCCAGCCGCGTCTGCCGCGCGACGACCGAGGCGATCTCGGCGATCTTGTGCGGGCCCACCTCGAGCCGGCCGTCGCCGCCCGGCGCGATGCGCGTGAACGCGCGCTCGGAGACGATCTCGCGAAGCCGGGTGCCGTCGGCCTCCGCGACGAGCAGCCGGGTCGTGTTGGAGCCGATATCGATGCAGGCGCAGCGAGGCACGAAAGCCGCCGCCAGCGATCTTGTCATGATTTCCGGCCGTGGATTCCTCCGCACCGGCGATTCTCGTTCGCGACCTGCACAAGTCCTATGGCGCCGTGCACGCCGTTCGCGGCATCGACTTCGAGGTCGCCCGCGGCGAGGTCTTCGGGCTGCTGGGCCCCAACGGCGCCGGCAAGACGACGACCGTCGAGATCCTCGAGGGCTACCGCGAGCGCTCGAGCGGGATCGTCTCCGTCCTCGGCCACGACCCCGGCGGGCGGCCGCGCGCGCTGCGCGAGCGCGTCGGGATCGTGCTGCAGTCCAGCGGCATCTACCGCCACGCCACGCCACGCGAGCTCGTCGCGCACTGGGCGGGCCTGTACCCCGCGCCGCGCGACGTCGACGAGGTCATCGACCTCGCCGGCCTGCGCGAGTCCGCGCACGTGCTCACGCGCCGGCTGTCGGGCGGCCAGTCGCGGCGGCTGGACTTCGCGCTCGCGCTCATCGGCGACCCCGAGCTCATCTTCCTCGACGAGCCGACGACCGGCTTCGACCCGGCCGCCCGGCGCGCCGCCTGGGACACGGTGCGGGCGCTCGCCGACCTCGGCAAGACCGTCCTGCTGACGACGCACTACCTCGACGAGGCCCAGGCGCTCTGCGACCGCGTCGCGATCGTCAAGGACGGGCGCGTGCTCGCCGTCGGCGCGCCCGCCCAGCTCGGCGTCGGCGCGGCGTCGCGCTACCGCGTGAGCTGGCGCGACGAGGACGGCGAGATCGTCAGCCGCGAGACCGAGGACCCGACCGGGCTGCTGCACCAGCTCACGAGCGCGGCGCTCGCGCGCGGCACCGGCCTGGAGGACCTCAGCGTCACGCGGCCGTCGCTGGAGGACGTCTACCTCGAGCTGACCGCCGAGGCCGCCGAGGAGCGCGCGCTGTGACCGACGCCGTCGCCCTCACCTGGCGCCAGTACCGCCTCGAGCGCAAGATGTTCTGGCGCAACCCCAGCGCCGCGTTCTTCAACTTCATGCTGCCGCTGCTGTTCCTCGCCCTCTTCGGCGCGATCTTCTCCGGCAGCCAGGCGGACCTCGACGTCATCGTCCCCGGGATCGCCGGCATGAGCGTCATGACGACGACGTTCGTCGCCCTCGCGATGAACCTCGTCTACCTGCGCGAGCAGGGCGTGCTCAAGCGCCTGCGCGGCACGCCGCTGCCGAGCGGCGTCTACCTCGCGAGCCTCGCCGCCCACGCCGTGACGAACACCGCGATCCAGCTCACGATCGTCATCGGCGCCGGCGCGCTGCTGTTCGGCGTCGGCATGCCGGAGAACTGGCTCATGCTCGCGGTCTTCGCGGGCGCCGGCGTCGCCTGCCTGGCGGCGCTCGGCGTCGCGCTGTCGCACGCGATCCCGAACTTCGACTCCGCGCCGGCCTACGTCAACGCGATCTTCCTGCCGGTCATCGTCGTCAGCGGCGTCTTCTACGACGCCGACAACGCGCCGGCCTTCCTGCGCGACATCGCCCAGGCGCTGCCGCTGACGCACCTCATCGACGGTCTCTCGGCGGCGATCGTCACGGGCGCCTCGTTCGCCTCGCACCTCGACGACCTCCTCGTGCTCCTCATCTGGGGCGCCGTCGGCGCGGTGCTCGCCGTGCGCGGCTTCAGCTGGGAGGCCCGCCGGGGCTGACCTCCGCGCGGGGTGCGCCGGCCGCGGCGCGACGGCCAGATTTCCGGCGCAAGGAGCCGCCCAGCGGCATGATCCCCCGCGCCGCGGGCGAAGAGCGCGCAGATGCGCCTCGGGACGACGACCCTCGGCCTGCTCGCCGCGCTCGCCTGCGCGACCGCGGCCGCGCCGGCCCTCGCGGTGTCCGTGCGCGCCGACGTGGCCGCGCTGCAGGTCGCGCTGCGCTCCGCCGGCGCGTACGCCGGAACCGTCGACGGGATCCGCGGGCCGGCCACGACGGCCGCCGTGCGCGCGCTGCAGCGCCGCGCGGGGCTGCGTGCCGACGGCGCCGCGGGGCCCCGCACGCGGCGCGCGCTCGGCAGGCTCGGGCGCCCGCGCTACGGAGGCCGCGTCATCGCGGCGGGCGCGGTCGGCTGGGACGTCGCCGCGCTGCAGTTCAAGCTCGCCGCCCACGGCTTCCCGAGCGGTCCGGTCGACGGCGTGCTCGGTCCGCGCGGCTCGGCGGCGCTGCGCCGCTTCCAGCTCTGGGCGGGCGTCGCCGCCGACGGCGCGGCCGGCGCGGCGACGCGGCGCGCCCTGCGCACGCCGGCGCCGCGCTCGCCGGTGCGCCTGCTGCGCCCGGTCCGTGCGGCGCTCGGCGACCGCTTCGGCCCGCGCTGGAACGTCTTCCATGCGGGCCTGGACTTTCCCGCCCCGTCCGGCACGCCGGTGACGGCCGCCGGCTTCGGCACCGTCGTCTCGGCCGGCTACGACGCCTCGGGCTGGGGCAACAGGGTCGTCATCGGCCACCGCTTCGGCCTGCGCACGCTCTACGCGCACCTCGCGTCGGTCGACGTCGTCGCCGGGCAGTTCGTCGGGGCCGGCCGGCGGATCGGAACGGTCGGCGCGACCGGCCGTGCCAGCGGCCCCCACCTGCACTTCGAGCTGCTCCTGCGGGGGGCGAACGTCGATCCGCTGACCGCGCTGTAGCAGGACCTCGAGCGCCGGCTCGCGAACCTCCTGCGCCTACGTCGCGACGAACGCCGGCGGCGGCGCGCCGCTGACGGCGACCGGCGTCGCGGCGAGCGGGCCGGCCTCCCAGTCGGCGCGCAGCAGCCCGAAGACGACGACGTCGAGCGCGACCCCGCCGTGGCGGTGATAGCGCCGCAGGACGCCCTCGCGGCGAAAGCCGACCGCCTCCAGCGCCCGCTGCGAGCGCTCGTGCTCGACGTTGGAGTACGCCCCGAGGCGGTCGAGGCCGAGTTCGACGAAGGCGAGGTGGCACATGAGCGCCTTCGCCTCGCGGTTGGCGCCCGTTCCCCACCACGCCCTGCCGAGCCACGTGCCGATGACCGCGCGCCGGTCGCGCAGGGAGAGCTCGCCCAGGCCGGTGATGCCGATCGGCCCGTCGCGCAGGTGCTCGACGACGAGGTCGAGGTGCTCGCCGCCCTCGCGCTGCGGCGCAAGGCGCGCGAGGTACGAGCTCGCCTCGGCCTCGGAGGCGTACGGACCCCAGGAGAACCAGCGCGTGACCTGCGGATCGGAGGCGTGCGCGAAGAGGGCCGCGGCGTCGTCGGCGCGCGGGATCCGCACGCGCAGCGTCGGGCCGGTGAGGGCGAGGTCGTCCACCGGGGCGTAAGACTACGAGCATGCTTGCTCTCCTCTACGACGTCCACGGCAACCTGCCGGCGCTCGACGCGGTGCTCGCCGACGCCGCCGCCCAGGGCGCGAGCGCCTACCTCGTCGGCGGCGACGTCGCGCTCTTCGGGCCGTGGCCGGAGGGCGCCGTCGCGCGCCTGCGCGAGCTCGAGCCCGCCGCCTGGATCCGCGGCAACGGCGAGCGCTGGACGGCCGACCCGTCGTCGGCGCCCGAGCCGGTGCGAGGCGCGACCGCGGCGGCCCGCGAGGCGCTCGGAGACGCGCTCGTCGGCGAGCTCGACGCGCTCCCCGCCAGCGCGCCGATCGGCGCGGACGGACGCGCGTGGCACGGCTCGCCGGTCAGCGACGTGCGCTCGTTCCTGCCCGAGCCCGGCGAGGACGAGGCCGAGCTGCTCGCCGGCGTCACGGAGGCGCGGCTCGTCTTCGGCCACACGCACCTGCCGTTTCGCCGCCGGGCCGCGGTCGCGGGCATCGAGCTCGTCAACCCGGGCAGCGTCGGCATGCCGTTCGACGGCGACCATCGCGCCGCCTACGCGCTGCTGCACGACGACGACGCGATCGAGCATCGCCGGGTGGCCTACGAGCACGGCGCCGTCCCGGCGGCGCTGCGCGAGCGCTACGGCGACGCGGCCTGGCTCGAGGGCCCGCTGTACCGCTTCACGCACGCGCGGTTGGGGCCGTGACGCGCCGGCCGCCGCTCCGCGCCGGCGCCGCTGCCGGCGCCGCTGCCGGTGCCGGTCCCGGTCCCGGCGCCTCTCCCGGCGCCTCTGCCGGCGCCGCTGCCGGCGCCGGCGCCGGCGCCTCTGCCGGCGCCGGCCGCCCGACGGGGGCGGGCCCGTGACCGACGCGGGCTCGACCGGGGACGCGCAGCTCGACGTCGCGGTCGCGCTCGCGCGCGAGCTGCTGCACGGCACGGGCGCGCTGCGCGTCAGCGTCGCGCTCGACGCCGAGCCGCCGGCGATCGTCGAGTGCGAGCGGCTGCGCGCGGTCGTCGTGCGCGACGGCACGGGAGCCGTGCGCGAGCTCCCGCACGACGCCGCCGGCGGCGCCGCGCCGCCCGGGCTGCCGGCCATGCGCCGCCTGCCGGCGTTCGACGTCGACGCCGCCGAGGGCCGGGTCGCCGGCGTCATCGGCGGCCTGGAGATGCTCGGCCGCGTCGTGCGCGACAGCGCGGCGCTCCTGCCCGGCGCGAGCGTCGTCGCCGCCGACTACGAGACGAGCGACCCCGCCGCGCCGCTGGGCATCGCCGGCCGCGCCGGCGAGCCGCTCGTCGTCCTGCTCGGCGAGCACGAGTTCGCGCTCGACGTCGATCAGCCGAGCGCCTGAAGCGCCGCCGCGCGGTCGTCGAGCACCGTCAGCAGCGACGTGAGCCCGGTCGTCTCCAGGGTGCGACGGACCGATCCGCCGCCGGCGCTGACGATCGTCATCGCTCCGCCGCCGGCCGCCGCCGCCTGGTGGGCGCGGATGACGGTCGCCAGACCGGTCGAGTCGATGAACTGCAGCTCGGAGAGGTCGAGGCACACGCGCGATCCCTCGCCGGCCGCCGCGAGCGCGGCCTCGAGCTCGCCGGCTCCGCGCAGGTCCAGCTCGCCGAAGAGCTCGACGACGCGCACGCCGTCCTGCTCGCTGCGCCGCACGGTGAGCTGCGGGATGTTCAGCTTGGAGCCCATCAGCGCGGATCATCGCGCACTCGGAGCACGAGCAGGGCGAGATCGTCGTCGGCCGGCCCGTCGCTGAAGCCGGCGACCGCCGACTCGAGCGCCGCCGCGAGCGCCGCCGCGCTCGGCCGGACGCTCTCGGCGACCGCGTCGCGCAGCCGCGCCTCGCCGAAGCGCTCCTCGCCGCGGCGCGCGTCGGTGACGCCGTCGGTGTGCAGCACGAGCGCGTCGCCCGGCCCGAGCTCGAGCGCCACGTCGCGCAGCGTGGGAGTCGCGAAGACGCCCAGCAGTGAGCCCGGCCGGCCCTGCTCGCACACGACGCCGTCGGCGCGGCGCAGGAGCGCCGGCGGGTGGCCGGCGAGCGCGAGCCGGACGGCGGCGCGGCCCTGCGACGGGCACACCGTCGCGACGAGCGCGGTCAGGTAGGTCCCGCCGCGCGGGAGCTGGCGGCGCAGCGCGTCGTTGAGCTCGCCGAGCATCGCGCTCGGCCCGCCGCCGTGCAGCGCGGCGGCGCGCAGCGTGTAGCGCGCGAGCGCGGTGAGCTTGGCGGCCTCGACGCCCTTGCCGCAGACGTCGCCGATGACGACGTGCCAGTCGTCGCCGGCGCCCGGGAAGACGTCGAAGAAGTCGCCGACGAGCTCTCCCCCCGCCCCCGCCGCCCGGTAGCACGAGGCGAGCTCGAGTCCCGGCACGTGCGGCAGCACCGGCGCCAGCAGCGACTCCTGCAGCGTGCGCGCGAGCGCCGTGGAGCGGCGCGCCTCGCGCTGCGCCTGCCCGACGGCGTCGAGCATGGCGATCTCGCGCGAGGCGGAGTGCGACAGCGTCCGCAGAACCTCGACGTCGCGCTCGCTCCAGCGCCGCGGACGCCGGTCGACGACGCAGAAGCACCCGAGCACGTGGCCGTCCGGCGAGCGCAGCGGGAAGCCCGCCCACGCGCGGACGCCGAGCGCGTCGGGCTCCCGCGCGGCGAGCGCGCGCCCGTCGCGCCCGACGTCCTCGACGAGGACGGCGTCGCGGGCGGCGACGACGTGGCGACAGAACGACGAGCCGATCGGCAGCTCGCGCACCGACGCGGACTCGTGCGCGATCTCGCCGATCGCGCTCTTCCAGAAGGACCGCCTGTCGTCGACGAGCGTGACGAACGCCAGCGGGGTGTCGAGCAGCATCGCCGCGAGGCCCGCCAGCCGGTCGAAGCTCTCCTCGGGCCCGGTGTCGAGCAACCCGGTCGCATGGACGGCCGCGAGCCGGTCCGGGTCGTACACCGCCTGCGGGACGGTCAGCGCGTCGGGGTCGCTACCCACCTCCCTGCCGACATTACGCCATCGGCAGCTCCGCGGGGGAAGCTCCGACGACGGCCTTGGAGTCCTCGCTGCTGACGAGCAGCAGCGTCGCGACGATGCCGAGGACGGAGAACCCCGCGCCGCTGAGGAACGCGAGCTGGAAGCCCTGGGTCAGCGCGTCCGGCAGCGCCCCCGGGGCGCCCTGCGCGGCGCCGAGCAGGCCGCTCGTCTTCGAGGTGGCGATCGTGCCGAGGATCGCGAGGCCGAGCGCGCCGCCGATCTGCTGGGAGGTGTTGATGAGCCCCGAGGCGAGCCCCGACTCGTCGGCGGAGATGTTGCTCACGGCCGCGATCGTGACGGGCACGAAGGCGAACCCCAGCCCGACGGCGGCGATGACCATCGGCAGGACCAGGTGGCTGAGGTAGGAGCCGTCGACCGGCACCTGCGCGAGCCACAGCAGCGCGACGGTGATGAGCCCCAGGCCCGTGATCAGGACCGGCTTGAAGCCGAGCCTCGTGACGAGCACCGACGCGCCGCCCGCCGAGCCGATGATCGCGAGCGCCAGCGGCAGGTAGGCGAGCCCCGCCTTCAGCGCGCTGTAGCCGAGCACCTGCTGCATGTAGCGCGAGAGGAAGAAGAACATCGCGAACAGCGCCGCGCCGACGAGCAGCCCGACGACGTTCGCGCCGGTCAGCGTGCGCAGCCGGAAGATGCGAAACGGCATGAGCGGGTCGCGCGAGCGCAACTCGTTGACGACGAAGCTCGCGATGAGGGCGAGGGAGATCGCGAGCAGGACGAGCGTCTGCGTTGATCCCCAGCCGGCGTTGATCGTGTCGACGAGCGCGAAGACGAGCAGCGACAGGCCGGCCGTGACGGTGACGGCGCCGAGCGCGTCGAAGTGGCGCATGTCGGTCTCGCGCCGGCTCTCGACGAGCAGGCGCGGGGCGAGCAGCGCGACGACGACGCCGATCGGCACGTTGACCCACAGCACCCACTCCCACCCGAGGTACTCCGTCAGGATCCCGCCGAGCAGCACGCCGGCTGCGCCGCCGGAGCCCGACACCGCGCCCCAGACGCCGAGCGCCTTGTTGCGCTCCGCCCCGTCGGGAAAGGTCGTCGTGACCATCGACAGCGCCGCCGGCGCGACGAGCGCCGCGCCGAGGCCCTGGACCGCGCGCGCGATGATGAGCTGCATCTCGTTCTGCGCGAGGCCGCCGAAGAGCGAGGCGATCGAGAAGACGACGAGGCCGATCATGAACAGCCGCCGGCGCCCGAGCAGGTCCGCCATCCGGCCGCCGAGCAGCAGGAAGCCGCCGAACGTCAGCGCGTACGCGTTGGGGATCCACGTCAGGTCCTCCTCCGAGAACCGCAGCTCGCGCCCGATCGACGGCAGCGCGACGTTGACGATCGCGGCGTCCAGGATGATCACGAACTGCGTCGCGGCCAGCAGCGCCAGCGCCAGCCACTTGCGGCGCTGCGCGGTCTCGGCGTCGGTCATCGGTGCTGCCCCCTTGCTGCCCGCGTTAACATGAAGTCTGGTTCCGCTTGATGCGGGGGCCAGCATACGGAAGGACGGTTCCGCTTGTCAACCACCGCCGATCGCCCGCTGCGCGCGGACGCCCGCCGCAATCGGGAGAAGGTCGTCGCCGCCGCCTCGGCGGCGTTCGTCGAGAGCGGGCTCGAGGCCCAGATGGACGACATCGCGCGGCGCGCCGGTGTCGGCGTCGGCACCGTCTACCGCCACTTCCCGACGAAGGAGGCGCTCGTCGAGGCGCTCGCCGAGCGGTACTTCCAGCGCGTGGCGTCGACGATCGAGGCCGCCGTCGAGGAGGAGGGCGACGCCTGGGAGGTCTTCACCGGCGCGATCTGGCGGACCGCCACCGCTGCCGCCGCGGACGTCGCGTGGTGCGAGATCATCGGCGGCCATCCGAGCGCGGTGCACGTGGCGTCACAGGGCGAGCCGCGCCTGACGGCCGCCACCGCCGACCTCATCGCGCGCGCCCAGGCCGCGGGCGCCATGCGCGACGACGCCACGGTCGACGACATCCGCACGATCATGTGCGGCTTCGGCCACGTCGCGGCGGCCCAGCGCGCCGGCGCCGCGCTGGACTGGAAGCGCTACCTGCAGATCGCGCTCGACGGGCTGCGTGCCCGGTGACCTGGTCCCAGCGGCTCGTCGCCCTGACGTTCACCGCGGCCGGGGCCCTGCACTTCGCGCGCCCGCGGATGTACGAGCAGATCATGCCCGACTATGTGCCGGCCCATCACGAGCTCGTCCTCGCGAGCGGAGCCGCGGAGATCGCGGGCGCGCTCGCGGTCGCGTTCCCGCGCACGCGCCGGCTCGGCGGCCTGTGGCTCGCCGCCACGCTCGTGCTCGTCTTCCCGGCCAACGTGCACATGGCGCTCAATCCGTCCCGCTACCCGGCGCTGAGCCCCGGCCTGCTCTGGGGGCGCCTCGTGCTGCAGCCGCTGCTCGTCCTGTGGGTCCTGCGGGCCACGCGCCGCTCGGGCGATCCTTCGTGAAGCCGCGTCAAACCTTAAACGCCGCCTGAGCCCCGCCTTACCCGGGGTTGATGTCCGGGGGCCACAATGCGACGCAGGTTCCTCTTCGCCGGTCTGGAGACCCCTCCCCCATCCAGTCTGGTAGCCCGAGACCCGCGCGAGCGGGTCGAGGGCAGGGAACCGCGTGTCGCGCTCCCGATACCTGACGCGACCGCAGACCGCGAGGGCGGTGGGGCGGTGGACCGATGCCACCGCCCCGCTCCCCGCGCGCCGGCCGCCACCTCCCCCGGCGGCCGATGCGCGACACGCGGAGCCGGTGTCCGGGCGATCGTCACCGACCGCCCGCGCGCCGGCTCCGCCGCGCGGTCCCGTCCGGGCCCGGCCGACGCCGTGCGCCCGCGCCCGCGCCCGCAGGGGGTCCGGTGGATTGCGTCCCACGTTGGGACGCTTCACACCACACGCCCCGGCCGGCCACGAAGCGCCCGGGGGTCCGGCGGATCGCCCCACATCGGGACGCCTCACACCACACCCCCCGGCCGGCCACCGAACGCCCGGGGGTCCGGCGGATCGCGTCCCACACCGGGACGCCTCACACCACACCCCACGGCCGGCCACCAACCCAGGGGGCCGGCCACCGAACGCCCAGGGGTCCGGCGGATCGCGTCCCACATCGGGACGCTTCACACCACACCCCCCGGCCGGCCACCGAACGCCCCGGGGGTCCGGCGGATCGCGTCCCACACCGGGACGCCTCACACCACACCCCCGTCGGTGGCGGCCGCCGCGGCGGCCGCCACCGGAGGGCGTCAGGCGGTCACGGCCGGCGGCGTGCGCGCCGGCTCGAGGGCGACCGCCAGCGCCTCGTCGACCGTCATGACCGGGTGGAACGTCATCGCCTCGCGCACGTCCTCGGGGACGTCGTCGAGGTCGGCGCGGTTGCGCTCGGGGAGGATGACGTCGGTCAGCCCCGCCGCGTGCGCGGCGAGCACCTTCTGCTTCAGGCCGCCGATCGGCAGCACGCGACCCTGCAGCGTCACCTCGCCGGTCATGCCGACGGTGTGGCGCACCGGCCGCCCGCTGAGCAGCGAGGCCAGGGCGGTCGTCATCGTGACGCCCGCGCTCGGGCCGTCCTTGGGGATCGCCCCCGCGGGAACGTGGACGTGGAACTCGCGCTCGTCGAACTGCTCGTCGTCGATGCCGAGGTCCGCGGCGTGTGCGCGCACGTAGGTCAGCGCGATCCGGGCGGACTCCTTCATGACGTCGCCGAGCTGGCCGGTCAGGGTCAGGCCGGGCTTGCCCTTCATCGCGTTGGCCTCGACGAACAGCACGTCGCCGCCGACGCCGGTCACCGCCAGGCCGGTCGCGACACCCGGCACCGCCGTGCGCGCCGCCGCCTCCTGGAAGACCCGCTGGCGCCCGAGCGCGTCGCGCACGGCGTCGAGGTCGATCGTGACGGGAGCCACGCTCGCGTCGGAGGCGATCTTCGTCGCGGACTTGCGCAGCAGCTTGCCGAGCTCGCGCTCGAGCTGTCGCACGCCCGCCTCGCGGGTGTACTCCGCGACGACGAGCCGGAGGATCTCGTCGTCGACGACGACCTCGCCCTCGCGCAGCCCGTTGCGCTCGCGCTGGCGCGGCCACAGGTAGTCGCGGGCGATCGCCGTCTTCTCGGCCACCGTGTAGCCGTCGAAGCGGATGACCTCCATGCGGTCCAGCAGCGGCCCCGGGATCGTCTCGGCCACGTTCGCCGTGGCGATGAACAGCACCTGGGACAGGTCGATCTCGACGTCGAGGTAGTGGTCTCGGAACGAGTGGTTCTGCGCGGGGTCGAGGACCTCGAGCAGCGCCGCCGACGGGTCGCCGCGCCAGTCGGCGCCGACCTTGTCGACCTCGTCGAGCATGATGACCGGGTTCATCGTCCCCGCGTCGCGCAGGGCGCGGACGAGCCGGCCCGGCAGGGCGCCGATGTACGTGCGCCGGTGACCGCGGATCTCGGCCTCGTCGCGCACGCCGCCGAGCGACATGCGGACGAACTCGCGGCCCGTCGCGCGGGCGATCGACTCGCCGATCGAGGTCTTGCCGGTGCCCGGCGGGCCGATCAGCGTCAGGATCGCGCCGGCCTCGCGCACGTCGCGCTCGCGCGGCCGCGGGGCCGCGCCGGCGTCGTCGCCGGTCGCCGGCGTCGCGTCGCCGGTCGCCGGCGTCGCGTTACCGGTCGCCGGCTTCGCGTCGCGGGTCGCCGGCGTCGCGTCGCCGGTCGCCGGCGTCGCGTTACCGGTCGCCGGCTTCGCGTCGCCGGTCGCCGGCGTCGCGTCGCCGGTCGCGGTCGCCGGCGTCGCGTCGCCCTCGCCGTCATCGGCGACTGCGGCCTCGGCCGCGCGGTCGCGGCGCAGCTTGCGCACGGCGATGTACTCCGTGATGCGGTCCTTGACGTCCTCCAGTCCGGCGTGGTCGGCGTCGAGCACCTCACGCGCTCGCACCGGGTCGAGGACCTCGTCGGAGCGCTCGCTCCAGGGCACCGTGACGAGCCAGTCCAGGTACGTGCGGATCATCGAGGACTCGCCGCTCTGCTCGCCCATGCGCTCGAGGCGGTCGAGCTCGCGGTCGGCCTGCTCGCGCACGGCGTCGGGCATGCCGGCGTCGGCGATCTTCGCGCGGTAGTCGTCGGCGAGCGTTCCCTGGTCCTCGCCGAGCTCCTTGCGGATGGACTCCATCTGCTGGCGCAGGAAGTACTCGCGCTGCTGCTTCTGCGCGCCGGACTCGACGTCGTCGCGGATGCGGCGGCGGACCTGCAGCTCGGTGAGCCGCTCGCGCTGGAGCTCGAGGGCGACCGCGAGGCGCTCGGTGACGTCGAGCGTCTCGAGCACGCGCACCTTCTGCTCGAAGCTCAGGTCGGGGCTGTAGCCCGCCGTGTCGGCGAGCGGGCCGGGATCGACGACGGAGCGCAGGAAGGCCGCGACGCGCTGGTCGGCGCCGCGCTCCTCGAGGATCTCCTCGACGACGGCGCGGTACTCGCGCTCGAGCTCGCGGGTGCGCCCGTCGACGGGCTTGGCGTCGGGGTGCTCGACGACCTCGACGTAGAGCCGGCCCTCGGCGTCGGCCTCGGCAGAGCCGGCGATGGCGCCGCGGGCGCGGCTCTCCAGCGAGACGCCGACGCCGCCGCCGGGCAGGCGGATCGTGCCGGTCACGTCGGCGATCGTGCCGACCTTCGCGTAGTCCCCATCGCGCCGCGGCACGAGCAGGACGCGGTCCTCGCCGGTCGCGTCGACCGGGAGGTTGATGTCCATCGTCGGGAAGATGACGGTGTCGTCGAGAGGGATGAGGAGCAGCTTTGGCATGTTCTGGCGTGTCTCCTTGAAGTCGTTGCGCGCACAACCATATCAACTTCCTTACGGAAGGTGAGTTGAGTCGTACGGACTTAGATCTGTCCCAGCCTAGCCAGGTCCGCCGGGTCTCCCCGTAGCCTGCGCCGGGTGGTGACGAGCTGGCCCGACGAGCGCTACGAGCAGGCCTCGCAGACGGTCGCTCTGGCCTGCCTGGAGCTGCTCACCGGCGAGCACCGCTGGATCCACCGGCGCATCGAGACGATCGACCTCCTCGCCCGCGAGCTCGTGCGCCGGCGCGTCACGGTCGAGTTCACGCTGCCCGACGCGCTGCTCGGCGAGCTGCGGATCGGCGCCGACGGCCCCTGGTGCGTCCCGATCGCGCTGCTCGCCAAGCAGCCGCTGCGCAACTTCGACCTGCGCGAGCACGACGAGGCGCGGCCGATCCTCGGGCGCGAGCACAACGGCCCGATCGCCGCCGCGCTCGTCACGGCGGCCGCCCGCCTGGCGACGACCGCCGACGTCATCGAGCACGAGGTCGGCAGCCTGCTCGACGTCATCGCCGGCGCCGACCGGCCCGAGGCGCGCGCGGCGCTCGAGCGGCTGCGCCGGCGCGGCGCGCAGTCGCCGCAGATCGCCACGATCCTCGACGACGACACGAGCGGCTGGTTCCTGGCGACGTTCGCCGAGAGCTACATGCTCGTCGCGCTGCTGCCCGAGCCCGGCGGCCGGCGCATCCTGAAGTACTCCTACGACGAGCACGTGCAGTTCGTCCACGGGCGCGACCGCCGGGCGCGGCGCCTGGCACAGCGGTTCGGCTGGTCGCCGCTCGTCATCGACATCGCGGTGCCGACGGCGGCCCACGCGGCCTCCTACCACGCCGAGGTCGTCGTCCCCGAGGAGCTGCGCCTGGACGCCTTCATCCTCGACGCGCGCACGGAGCGACTGCTCTCGACCGGGATCGAGCGCAGCGTCGACCGCGCGTCGCTGCACGCGCCCGGCGTCGGGCTGGGCGCCGAGCCCGTGCTCGTCGCCGCGATCTCCGCCGAGCGCTCCGACGTGCCCACGCTGGCCTTCGCCACGAGCGCGGTCACGGCGGCGCTGCTCCTCGCGGGCGCGGCGATCGGCGACCTGGACTCCCCCACGGCGGGCTCGTCGGTCGCGCTGCTGCTCGCCGGCTCGGTCCTCTTCACGACGGCCGTCGCGCGCAGCGGCGAGCACCGGCTCGTGCGCGGGATCTTCTCGGGGCCGCGCTGGCTGCTGTCGATCGTCGCGCTCAGCGCGCTGGCGGGAGCCGCCGGCGTGGCCCTCGGCGCCGAGCCCGGGCTGCGCGACGCGATCTGGTACGCCGGCGGCGGCGCGAGCGCCCTCGCCTGTCTGAGCCTCGCGGTAGCCTTGAGGCACGCCGTATCGCTGACGCGACGTCAGGCCGGGACCGGCGCCGACGAGGATCCCCCGAGATGACCTTCTCCGAGCTCTCCAGCATCATGGCCCGCGAGGGCAGGTTGCCGCCCGGCGGCCGTCCTCACGCGTTCGCGGTCGTCCGCTCCGCCGAGGGGCGCCCGAACCGCGAGCTCGGCATCGACGTGCGCGCCCCGAAGCCGGTCACGCCAGAGCAGGCTGCCTGGCTGCGCCGGACCCGCGCGGCGTAGCGCCGGCGCGCGGCCGGCGCGCGTGCACGAGCAGGTTGCCGTAGTACATCCCCGTGCGGTCGAGGCGGTCGATCGCCGCGCCCGCGAGGTTCACCGCCAGGCACAGCAGCGACCACAGCGGCAGCAGCGGCGCGGCCAGCAGCATCCCGCGCCTGGTGCGGGGCATCGCGTCGAACGTCCAGCCCAGCGCGATCGCCCCGAGCGTGCTGCCGATCGCGCCGTGCGGCTCGAGCCTCAGGATCTCCAGGCCGTGATCCTCGAGCACGCGGCGCAGGCCGTGGCGCGAGAAGCGGCGGTAGTCGTCGGGCGCGTTGTGCTCGCCGAAGATGAACGGCACGGTGATGATCGCGTCGGCGCCGGGGCGCATGACCCGCACGAGCTCGCCGACGGTGTGGTCGAGGTCGCCGACGTGCTCGAGCACCTGCGTGCAGATGACGGCGTCGAACTCCGCGTCGGCGGCCGGCCAGCGGCGGCCGGGCACGATGAGCGCGTCGACCTGGGGACCGTCGAAGACGTCGATCCCCACGTAGCGGCGCGCGCCCGGGACCCACTCCCGATAGGGCTTGGCTCCGCAGCCGACGTCGAGCACGTCGCCCCGCAGCGTCGCGAGCGCCGGTCGCAGGACGGCGTACAGGGGCATGCCCGCCAGCCAGTGGTGATGCCATGGGCGCAGCCGCGGATGGCGGCCGGCGAAGCGGGTGTAGGCGCGGTGCGAGAGGCTCGCGCCGCGCGCGGTGGCGGGGCGCGCGCGGACAGGAGCGCTGGTCGGTCTCATCGCGGCCGACTCTAGGAGCGCGCCGCCGCCGGGCGCGCGCGTGCATCGGATTGGTGGTGTTCCCGGCGCCGCACCTCCACCTCGTGCACCGCGTTCGCGGGGTCGCCCCGGCGCGCCGTACCTTCGGCCGCGATGCCCAGCAAGCACCTCTCCGCCAAGCGCCTCCTCGACGGCCTCGCCCGTCTGCTCGTCGAGCCGCACGCGCGGACGCACGCGCTGCGCCGCCGGCTGCTCGGGCCGGAGCGCGCCTACCTCGAGCTCAGCGAGCGCGCGGCGCTCTGGCCGGGCGTCCGCGGCGAGCGCATGCGCGCGGCGCTGCACCGCCGGCTCGGCACGCCCGTCGGCGAGCACGCCGTACTGCGCTTCGGCTGCGTGCTCGAGCGCCCACCGCTGAGCATCGGCCGGATGACGATGCTCGGCCACCACACGCACGTCCAGCACGCGGCCATCGGCGCGAACTGCCTCGTCAGCGACCACGTGCTCGTCATGGACGGCCGCCGCCAGCATCACTTCGGGCGCCTCGACGTCCCCGTCAACGAGCAGGGCGGGACCGTCGCCCAGGTCAGGATCGGCGACGACTGCTACATCGGCGGGGGCGCGACGATCCTCGCCGACGTCGGCGACCACTGCGTCGTCGGCGCCGGCAGCGTCGTGCTCGATCCGGTCCCCGCGTACACGATCGTCGCCGGCAACCCGGCCCGCCCGATCGGCGACCGGCGGCGGCCGAGGGCCGTGGCATGACGACGCAGGTCGAGCTTGCGGGCGATGACCGCGCGGCAACGACACAGCTCGAGCCGCCCGGCGAGGACCGCGCCGCGACGGCGCCCCCCGAGCCGTCCGTCGCGACCGTCCCGGCGACGCGGCCGATCGCGCCCCGGCCGCCCGCGGCCCCAGCCCCGCGGCCGCGCTCGCCGGAGCTCGAGATCGTCATCGTCTCCGCCACCGGCGGGTGCGATCTCCTGCGCGCCTGCCTGGCCTCGATCGACCGCCACCGCCCGCGCGCCGGGCGCCCCGGCACGTGGGTCGTCGACAACGCCAGCGCCGACGGGACGGCGGCGATGGTCGCGGCCGAGTTCCCCTGGGTGCGCTTCGTCGCGCTGCCGACGAACGCGGGCTACTGCGTCGCCAACAACGTCGCGCTGCGCGCCACGACGGCCCCCCACGTGCTCCTGCTCAACCCCGACACCGAGCTCTCCGAGGAGGCGCTCGACCGCGCCCAGCAGCGTCTCGTCGAGGACGACGCGACGGCCGTCGTCGGCGTCCGGCTCGTGCGGCCCGACGGCAGCCTCGACCACGCCGCCAAGCGCTCGTTCCCGACGCTGCTCGGCGCGCTCGGCGAGTTCGGCGGCCTGCGCAGCGGGCGCTACGCCCAGTACCGGGCGCCCGCGCTGCCCGACGACGGAGTCGGCGAGGTCGACGCGGTCAACGGCGCGTTCATGCTCGTGCGCCGGGAGGCCATGCAGCAGGTCGGCCTGCTCGACGAGGCCTACGGGATGTACGGCGAGGACCTCGACTGGTGCCGGCGCTTCAAGCGCGCCGGCTGGAGCGTCGTCTACGACGGCAGCGCGACGGTGCTGCACGTCAAGGGCGCGCTGTCGGTCGTCGACCGCCGTCGCGGCCGCCACCGCGGGCTGCGTACGAACCTCGCCTTCCACCGGGCGATGGGGCGCTACTACCGCAAGTTCCACGGCGGCAGGCATGCGGCGCTCGACGTGGTCGTCTACCTCGCGATCGGCGCCAAGCTCGCCGGGTCGGTCGCGCGCAGCGCCGTGGCGCGGCGCTCGCTGCGCTAGTGCCGCGCGCTGCGGTGTGATGCCGGGCATGCTCGTCTCGGCGCTCGTCGTCAACCGCGACGCCCGCGACCTGCTGCTCGCCTGCCTCGACTCGCTGGAGCGCGGGCTCACCGACCTCGGGGGCCCGGCCGAGGTCGTCGTCGTCGACAACGGCTCGAGCGACGGCTCGGCCGACGCGGTGCGCTCGCGCCACCCGCGGGCGCGGATCGTCGAGCTCGCGAGCAACGAGGGCTTCGCGGCGGGCGTCAACGCCGGCGTGGCCGCGAGCAGCGGGCGCTGGCTGCTGCTGCTCAACAACGACGCGACGATCGAGCCCGGCGCCGTCGCGGCCCTGCTGCGGGCCGCTGCGGGGCGCGCCGACGTCGGGTCGCTCGCCGCGCAGATGCGCTTCGCGCGCAACGGCGCGATCAACTCCGCCGGGCTCGGCGTCGACCGGCTCGGCGTCGCCTTCGACCGCCATCTCGGCGAGGCGCCGAGCGCGGCCGGCGCCGATGTCGTCGAGGTCTTCGGGGCGAGCGCCGGCGCCGCGCTCGTGCGGCGCGCGATGCTCGAGGAGATCGGCGGCTTCGACGCCTCGCTGTTCATGTACCTCGACGACGTCGACGTCGCCTGGCGCGCGCGGATGGCCGGCTGGACGTGCCTGTACGTGCCCGCGGCGGTCGTGCACCACCACCACTCGGCCTCGAGCGTCCACGGCTCGGCGTTCAAGCACCTGCACGTCGGGCGCAACCGCGTACGGCTGCTCGCCAGGCACGCGACGACCGCCCAGCTGCTGCGCTACGGGCCCGCGATCGTCGCGAACGACCTCGGCTACGTGATCGTGGCCGGCCTGGGAGACCGCACGCTCGCCCCGCTGCGCGGGCGCCTGCAGGGCATCCGCGCCTGGCCCCGCGATCGCGCCGCGGGCCGCGCGACGCGCCGCCCGGTGCGGCTCGCCGAGATCCAGGGCCCGCGCCGCGCGCTCGCCCGCCGCCGCGCGGCGCGCCGCGGCACCGCGCTGCTCGACCGCTCCGCCTAGGCCGCGGTCGAGATCGCCGTGCTCCGGCGCGCGATGACGACGTCCTGGAACGTGAAGCCCTCGGCGCGCCCCGACCACGTGCCGGGATAGATCGCGCTGACGGTCAGGCCCGCGCGCTCGAACGCCGCGCGGACGTGGGCCTCGCCGAAGCCGACCGCCGTCTCGGGCGAGGCGGGGTCCAGCGTGTGGTACTCGACGCCACCGGCGTCGCTGACGCGGTGGCGCAGGCCGACCTTCGCGTGCCCGCGCGCGATCCGCTCGAGGGCCGCGTCGCCGACGATGCAGAACGTGGCGAACAGCACGCCCCCGGGAACGAGCACGCGGCTCGCCTCGGCGAGGTAGTTCGCCTGGCCCGCGGGCAGCAGATGGGTGAACAGCGACGTCGCCACGGCGAGGTCGAAGCGCCCGTCGCCGAAGGGGAAGCGGACGCGGTCGGCGCTCAGCTCCCCGCCGGGGTTGTAGTGCGTGTTGGCGACGTCGAGCAGGCTGAAGCCGAAGTTCCGATGGCGCGGGGTGATCGATCGCCGGCACCACCCGATCATCTCCGCGTCGACGTCGAAGCCCTCGTAGCGACCCGAGCGCAGATACGACGCGAGCGGCAGCGCCAGCCGCCCGCTTCCGCAGCCGATGTCGAGCACGTGGTGGTCGCTGCGCAGGCCGGCGGTCAGCACGAGCTGGTCGACGAGCGCGGTCCCGACCTCGCGGAAGTCCCCCGCGCCGACGCCGCGCAGGCGCCGCGGCGGGCTGAGCACGTCGCCGCCCGAGAGCGCGCGCTCGATGCCGTCCACGCCGGAGAGCATCGCCGAGCGGACAGAGCGCGCGACCGGGTTGTGGCGCAGGCGCCGGCGCGCCCGGCGAGCCACCGGAAGCTCGCTCACCGGGCGGCCGGCCGGACGAGGTAGCAGTCCTGCGGCATCATCGCCTCGCCGGTGAGGGTGCCCGGCAGCGTCTCCACGAGCTCGAAGCCGGGCAGCATGCGCGCGGCCACGTACTCGGGCGAGTGGTAGGCGATGCAGAGGTTCGTCCCGCGGGCGGTGTCGAACTGGACGACCTCCTCGCCGCGGTCGTAGCGCGCCGCCTCGGCCGGCTCGAGGCGCGCGCGGTAGGCCTCGCCGGCGACCGTCAGCAGCAGCACCCCGTCCGGCTTGAGGACGCGCCGCAGCTCGGCCATCCAGGGCAGCGCGTGGTGCTCGGCGAGGTGCGTGAAGATCGACAGCGCGTAGACGAAGTCGAACGAGCCGGCCGGGTACGGCAGCGGCGGGTCGGGCTCGCTGACCGCCGTGTTGACGAAGGGCAGGTGCGAGCGCGTCCAGCGCGCGAGCTCGGGATTGGGGTCGCAGCCGTGCATCGACAGGCCCGGGACGTCCGCCCACCAGCGCGCGACACGCCCGCAGCCGACGCCGAAGTCGAGGACCGACATGCCCTCGGCGGGCGCCGCGCCGTTGCGGGCGAGCATGTCGCGAAAGAGCGCCGCGTGGCGGCGGCCGGCCTCGAGGAAGTAGGCGGGGTCGGCCGACCCGCAGACGAGCACGCGCAGCTTCGCCGGCGGCAGCGGCAGGTCCCCGACGTCGGCGTGCGGCGCGCCGACGCCGGAGTGGCGGGTGCGCTCATAGGCCTCGTAGGCGCGCAGCAGGCCGACTTCGACGCGGCTGCGCACCGGCAGCGGCGTGCGAAGCAGGCCGAGGCGGATCGTCCGGCGGGCGGTTGCGGTGATCATGGCGCCGACCCTAGGCCGCGATTGCAGCGATCCCGCACCCGCATGCGAACACATGCTGCCTTTCGGCGAATTTCGCTGCGCGGATGCATACGGTCCCGCGGCGGCCCGCTCAGCTGCGCCGGATGGCGGCGGCGAGCAGGGTCTGACGGTAGGCGTCGGCGAGCTCGCCGGCGTGCCGCTCGGGCGTGAAGCGATGGGCGACGCGACGAGCGCCCGCGGAGCCCATCGCCTCTCGCCCGGCGCGGTCGTCGAGCAGCCCGCAGATGGCACGCGCGAGCGCGCCCGCGTCGCCGGGATCGACGAGCACGCCGCAGCCCGCGTCGACCTGCTCGGGCACGCCGTCGACGCGCGTGGCGACGACCGGCAGGCCCGCGGCCATCGCCTCGAGCACGACGAGCGGGAACGGATCGCGGCGGGCCGGCAGCACGAAGACGTCCCATCCGGCGAGCTCCCCCAGCGCGTCGTCGGTCGTCGACCAGCGCGCCCCCGAGCGTTGCGCGCGCGCCACGACGCTCTGAGCCCATGCGCGCTCGCGCCCGCCCGCGAGCGGGCCGACGACGCGGAACTCGACGTCGTCGCGGCCTCGCGCGACCTGCTCGGCGGCATCGACGAAGAGGTCGCTGCCCTTGCGCCGCGAGACCGTCGCGAGCGTGCCGACGACGAGCGGCCGCGAGCCGTCCGCGCCCCGCCGGGCCGCGCAGGACGACGCGCCGATGCCGGCGGTCACGATCTGGACCGCGACGCCGCGCCGGCGCAGCGGCTCGGCGCACGCCTGCGACACCGAGGCGACGCCGTCGACGAGCCCGGCCAGCCGCGCCGCGGCGGCGCCGCGCGGCCCCGCGCCCAGCATCTCGTGGACGTGCAGCATCGTCGCCGTGCCGCGGCGGCGCGCGACGAGCGCCTCGGGCAGCGTGAGGATCGTGTTCGCGTGGACGACGTCGGGCTGCTCGCGCGCGAGGAAGGCGTCGAAGGCGCGCAGGTAGGCGGGGACGCCGCGCGCCCGCGCCCACGGACCCGGCGGCTCGCACAGGGCGCGCAGGCTGTAGCGCAGCTCGCGCGGGCCGCCGGCCACGCTCTCGCCGCGCGCGGTCAGCAGCTCCGCGGCGGCGCCGGGCTGCGGCGCCCAGAAGCAGAAGCGCCAGCCGTCGCGCCTGAGCGCCGGCAGCGCGCGCAGCACCGCGGTCGTCGCGCCGCCGACGCCGGGCTCGTGCAGCACGACGGCGACGAGGGGGCTCACGGCGACCGCGCGAAGACCGTGATCGCGAGCGCGACCGGCAGCGCGATCGTCAGCGCGTAGCCGAGCGCGAGGGCGTAGCCGCCGACGGTGAAGACGTACGTCAGCAGCACGCTGAGCACGAACAGCGCGGCGCGCACGGGCCGGCCCTCCGGCGGGCCGCCGCCCACGCGCAGACCCGTCAGCGCCCGGGCGAGCAGCCCGAGCAGGAGCCCGCCGGCCACGACGCCCGCGAAGCCGAAGTCGCGGTAGAAGCCGCCGGGCGCGCCGATCGGTCGGCCGGCGAGGAACCGCTCGCCCCAGACGAGCTTGCGAAAGCTCGTGTCGTTGGACTCGGGCCGGCCGGCGTGCAGCGCCCGCGGCACCTGCGACGCGAGGGCCTGCCCGAGCTCGCCGCCGTGGCGGTAGGGCCACGCCGCGGGGATCCGGTTCGTGGCGATGAGCAGCTGGTCGAAGACCGGGCTCGTGCCGAGGAGCGCGCGGGCCTTGACGGCCTGGGCGGGGACGTCGGCGAGCGCCTCGCCGACCGGGCGCTCGCGCGAGATCTCGCGCAGGCTGAGATACGCCGACGAGAACAGGATCGCGCCGGCCATCGCCAGCAGCAGCGTCCTCGGGCGCCACGGCGCGCGCAGCTCGTTGAGCCCGATCGCCACGACGAGCAGCGGCACGATGACGAGCGTCCGCGAGCCGAGCAGCATCGTGAAGACCGCCAGCTCGCCGACGGCCGCCCCGAGCGCGATCCACGCGCGCGTCCCGCCGGGCGGATGCCAGCAGATCCAGAGCACGAGCCCTGCCGTGTAGAAGTTCAGCACGACGAGCAGGACGAAGCCGAAGGACAGGTTGGCCTGCGTCGAGAACTCGCCGAGCGCGCCCCCGATGCCGCCGATGCGCCCGAGGACGAGCGCCTGGCCGGCGAGCCCGATCGCCAGCCAGGCGGCGATCACCCAGCGCACGTCGAGCCGCCGCGCCCGCGCGCCGAGGCGCCCCCACGAGCTCGCCAGCCGCCGCCCGCCGGGCAGCCCGTAGCCGGCGAGCACGGCGCCGAAGAAGAGCGCCGGCACGAGCGTCGCGCGGGTCAGCGCGTCGCCGAACGTGCCGATCATCCGCGACTGGACGTAGAGCGTGATCTCCTGCGCCGCCAGCGAGTTCAGCGCGTCCGCGCCGGTCGCGAACTGGTCGTAGGACGTGCGCAGCAGCGTGCCCGAGGACAGCAGCAGCTCCAGCGGGCGCACGACGAAGTACAGCAGCGTCGAGAGCGCGACGACGCCCAGCGGCGTCAGCAGCGCGCCGCCGCGAATCGCCCGGACGATCGTCGCGACGGCGGCGGCGCCGAGCGCCGCGATCAGCATCGCTGGGATCGTCACGAAGCGGGCACGGTAAGCCCGGGACGGGCCGCCTGGAGGGCGCGGCGCGGTTTGCGTCGCCCGCATGGGCATTCCTCCACATCGTGCGCAGCGCCGGCCGGAGGACGGTCGCGAGGCGGCTAGATCCGCCCGTGCCGCCGCTGCCCGAGCCGATCCCCGACCCCGCGCGCGCCGCGGCGGTCCCGTGGCGTCTGGACCATGCCGGCCGCTCGGACCGCCGCGTGCTCGCCGGCTCGTCGCTGACGATCGCCGGCCGCGCGGGCTCCAAGCTCGCCATCGCGCTGTTTCTCGTCGTCGCGGCGCGTCTGCTGACGAAGGCCGAGTACGGCGTCTACTCGTACGTGCTCGTCCTCGCGGGGACGTTCGCGATCATGGCCGACCCGCAGGTGACCGTGCTCGCCGGCCGCGACGTCTCGAGCGGGCGGCGCGACGTCGCGACGGGCTACCGGGCGGCGCTTCCCGTCGTGCTCGCCGGCGGCGCGCTCGCCGGCTTGGCGCTGCTGGCCTTCGGCCTGCTCGAGCCCGGTCCGGGCGTCGGCGCCGGCGCCCTCGCGATCGCGGCCGCGTGGATCGTCCTCAACCGGCTGGCGAGCCTCGGGCTCGACATGCTGCGCGCGGTCGGGCGGCTGGGCACCGAGGCGGCGATCGAGACGAGCGCCACGATCGTGCTCGTGCTCGTCGCCGTGGCCGTCGCCGCCGCGGGCCTCGGCGTGTGCGCCGTGCTCGCCGCCTTCGCGCTGCACGCGGCCGGCGTGACGGTCGCCTGCCATGTCGCGCTCGCCTCCGAGCTGCGCCGCCCCGTCTGCGCGACGCCCGGCTACCGCGGCGCGCTCGTGCGCAGCGGGCTGCGGCTCGGCCTCGCCGCCGCCGCGATCGCGATCGCCACGCGCGGCCCGCTCATCGCACTCGGGATCGCGGGCTCCGCCGTGGCCGTCGCGACGCTGTCGGCGGGCCTGCGCCTCGCCGACGCCGCCTATCTGCTCGCGCTGACCGCCGGCCAGGCGCTGCTGCCGAGCATCGCCGCGCTGCGCGAGGCCGACCCGAGGCGGGCGCGGCGGCTCGCGCGGCGCGCGATCGCGCTCGCGAGCGCCCTGGGCGCCATCGCCGCCGCGGTGGTCGCGCCCGCCGCGACGGCGATCGCCACGGCCGTGTTCGGCGCCGCCTACGCATCCTCGGGTCCGCCCCTGGCGATCCTCATGCTCAGCGTGCCGTTCATGGGGATGCTGTGGATCTCCTGGTTCGGGCTCTGCGCCCTGCGCCGCGAGCGCGACGTGCTGCGCGTCGCCGCCGTCTGCCTGGCGCCGTGCGCGGCCGCGGCGGCGCTCGCGGTCCCGCGGGCGGGCGCGCTCGGCGCGGCCTGGGTCTACTCCGGTGCCGTCGCGATGCTCGCGATCGGCACGTACGGCCTCTTCGAGCTGCGTGCGGCGAGGGCCTGATGGCGATCCCCGAGCGCTACGACCGCCATCCGGCGCAGATCTTCGGCGACGCCATCGAGGCGCGGCTGCGCGCGGGCATGTCGATCCTCGACGTCGGGTCGGGGCGGCGCCCCGCGCTCGATCCGCCCTCGCGGCCGCCCGGGAGCGTCTATGCCGGGCTCGACGTCAGCCGGCGCGAGCTCGAGCTCGCGCCGGAGGGGTCCTACGGATCGTGCGTCGTCGCCGACGTGACGACGCTCGTGGAGGACCTGCGCGAGCGCTTCGACCTCGTCGTGAGCTGGCAGGTCCTCGAGCACGTGCGGGGCACCGACCGGGCGCTTGAGAACATGCGCGCCTACCTGCGGCCGGGCGGCTGCCTCGTCGCGCTGCTGTCGGGGCGGTTCAGCGCCTTCGGGATCGTCAACGCGGCGATCCCCGCCCCGCTGGGCGTGGCGGCGATGCGCCGCCTGCTGCGGCGCGACCCCGACTCCGTCTTCGCCGCCCACTACGACCGCTGCCACGCGAGCGCGCTGCAGCGGATGCTCGTCCCCTGGGCGCGCGCCGAGGTCGTGCCGATCTATCAGGGCGGCGGGTACTTCAACTTCGCGCGGCCGCTGCGAGCCGCGTACCTCGCCTACGAGAACTGGGCATGCAGGCGCGGCCACGCCGACCTCGCGACGCACTACCTCCTGGTGTGCGAGCGCTGACCGCTCCGAAGAGGACTTTTCAGTCTCCGGTGAGCGCGAAGTTGTTCTTTACGTCCATCCTCACGTCGGTGGCACCCCGCTGTGGTGCGCTTCCGGCGATCTCATGAAGCGCGTGAACCCCGAGCAGACGCACGCACGCCGGCCGGCGGCCGACGAGCCGCGGCACGAGTGCACCGCCACGGTCCCGCGCCCGGCGGCGAGCGGGCCGGCCTCGATCCTCGTCGAGGCGCCGGTCGCCGGCGGCGCGCCCGCGCACCCGCGCTGGCACGCGCTCTTCACCGGCTCGCGATGGATCGCGCTGCGCGTCGGCACCGACGTGCTCATGCTCGTCTGCGCCTGCGTCGCCGCACTCGCGCTCGCGCCGGGCGACGCGGCGTCGGCCGCGACCGCGAGTCCGTGGCTGCTGACCCTGTTTCCCGCGCTGGCGCTGCTCGCGCTCGAGTCCGGCGGGCGCTATCGGCGGCGCATGCGCGACGCCGCGCTCGAGAGCACCGGGCAGGCCTTCGGCGCGATCTCACTCGCCGCCATGAGCGTGCTGGCGCTCATGCTCGTCGCCGGCAGCCATCCCGGCGCGAGCGGCTCGCTCGTCGCCTGGACCTGGCTGGCCGCGCTGAGCGGCGTGACGGCGACCGCGACGGCGCTCGTCGCCGGGCAGCGCTCGCTGCGCCGGCGCGGGCACGTCGTGCGGGCCGCGCTCATCGTCGGGACGGACCCGACCGGAGTGGCGATGGCGGCGAGGCTGGCCCGGCTGCCGCAGTACGGCCTGCGCGCCGTCGGCTTCCTGGACGCCGACCGCGCCCGCGTGCCGCCGCCCGGCGCGCCGCCGCTGCTGGGCGGGCTCGAGGATCTCGCCGAGATCGCCGCCCGCCACGGCGTGCGCACCGTCATCCTCTGCTTCCCCGACGCGCCGCACGACGAGCTGCTCGAGCTCATCGCCCGCTGCGACGGCCTCGGTCTGGAGACGACGATCGTGCCGCGGATGTCGGCCGCGGTGAACTCGCAGACGCGCTTCGAGTACCTCGGCGTCCAGCCGCTGCTGAACCTGCGAGCCGTCGACCGCGAGGGCTGGCGCTTCGAGCTCAAGCACGGGCTCGACCGGGTCCTGGCCGGGGTCGTCATCGTCGCGCTCGCACCGCTGCTCGGGCTCCTGGCGCTGCTCGTGCGCATCACCTCCCCCGGTCCGGTGCTCTTCCGCCAGGCGCGAACGGGCCGCGACGGCCGCGTCTTCGAGCTGCTGAAGTTCCGCACGATGATCGAGCCGACGGAGGCCGCGGTCTACGCGCTGTACCCCGACCTGGCCCCGCGCGGCATGGCGCCGGGCGGCGTCGAGGGGGTCGACCGCCGCACGCGGGTCGGGCGGCTGCTGCGGCGCACGTCGCTCGACGAGCTGCCCCAGCTCGTCAACGTGCTGCGCGGCGAGATGAGCCTCGTCGGGCCGCGGCCGGAGCGCCCGGAGTTCGCCGAGCTGTTTCGTCACGAGGTCGAGCGCTACCACGACCGCCACCGCGTGCGCGCGGGGATGACCGGCTGGGCGCAGGTGCACGGGCTGCGCGGCCAGACGCCGCTCGCCGAGCGCGTCGAGCTCGACAACTTCTACATCGAGCACTGGTCGCTCGCGCTCGACGCGAAGATCATGCTGCTGACCGTTCCCGCGCTGCTGCGCGGGTCCTAGCCGGCGCCCCGCGCAGCCCCGTCCAGCCGGCGCCCCGCGCAGCCCCGTCCGGCCCCGGATCGCCCGCGGCCGCGCCGCGCGCGCCGCTCAGGGCCGGCGCAGCTCGGTGACGATGTCGCCCTGGCGGCGCACGCCGAAGCGCCCGCCGCCCCACGTGTCGAACTGGCGCTCGACCGCCAGGCCGTGCTCGGCCGCCAGCGCGGCGAACAGGGCCTTCGTCATCGGGCTGCGCCAGCCGTGCCGATCGCGGCGGCCGCTGTGATGGATGACCGCCGTGCCGCCGGCGCGCAGGATCCGGCGGATGTCGGCGAGGTAGCCGGCCACGTCGAGCGGCGCGATGTGCACGAACGTGTCGAACGCCCAGACCGCGTCGACGGAGTCGTCGGCGACGTCGCGCAGGCCGCTTCCGTCGGTGCGCACGTAGCTGACGTCCGCCGGGTCGCCGAGGCGCTCGCGACAGAGCGCGAGCGTCGTGTCGGTGATGTCGGCGAGGATGAGCCTCCCCGCCCGCGCGTGCAGGACCTCCGTCCAGCGCCCGGCGCCGGGGCCGATCTCGAGGATCGTCGCGCCGGCGGGCATCGTCGGCTCGAGGACGTGCTCGATGAGGCTCGCCTTCCACGCCTCCGAGGCGGTCCACTCCTCGCCGCCGGCCTCCCACGCCCAGGTCGACCAGACCTCGCGGTTCGTCGTGACGGAGTGCTGCGTCCAGCGCCGGTGCGCGGGGCCCAGCACGCCGCGCCGGCCCTCGATCGCGAGCATGCGCTCGTCGATGCGGTCCGGCAGCCAGCCGGCGGCACGGCGGGCCAGCGACAGCGCCGCGTAGGCCGAGCCGAAGTCGCGGCCGAACGACGAGAGCTTGCGCAGCGTGGCGAGCGCGTCGCGCGGGTGGGGTGCCGGCGCTTCGCTCGCCGGGGACGTCGTGGTCGTCATGCATGGCTCCTTGGTCGGTCTTGCCTGCGGGCGCGTCGGTCCGAGGCGGCGTGGTAGTCGCCGTAGCCGTAGCCGTAGGCGAGGCCGGGCTCGTCGAGGGTCGCGTCGGTGATGACGACGCCGAGCGTGCTCACCGGCGAGGCGGTCAGCAGCCGCTTGACCTCGTCGACCATCTGGCGGCGGACGACGCCGAGGCGGGCGACGAGCAGCAGCGCGTCGACGTGCGGCGAGAGCGCCATCGCGTCGCCGACCTGCAGGAGCGGCGGGGCATCGAGGATCAGCAGGTCGCAGCGCGCGCGCAGGTCGTCGAGCAGCGAGCGCAGCGCGGCGCTCGTGACGAACTCGCCGACGTTCGGCGGCAGCGGGCCCGCCGGGAGCACGCGCAGCGAGCCCGCCGCGGCCAGGACGCTCGCGCGGGCCGACCCGTTGCCGTTGGCGTTGCCGTTGGCGTTGCCGTTGGCGTTGCCGCCGTTGCCGTTGCGGTTGGCGTTGGAGCCTCCGCGCGCGGCGAGGTGGATCGAGTCCACGCCGAGGTCGATCGTCGTCAGCGCATCGGCGAGGCTCGTCTGACCGAGCACCACGTCCGACCCGCCCGGCGTGGCCGGCAGCCCGAAGAACCGCTCCAGGTAGGGCCGGCGCAGGTCGAGGTCGACGAGGACGACGTCGCGGCCGGAGCGGGCCAGCGTCACGGCGAGGTTCGCGGCGGTCGTCGACTTGCCCTCGGACTGCACGGCGCTCGTGACGAGGATCGACCGCGCCGGGCCGTCGACCTCGGCGAACGCGAGGTTCGTCCGCAGCACGCGAAAGCCCTCGGCGTCGACGCCGTCGGGCTCGGCGAGCGTGACGAGGCGGTCCTCCCGGCGCAGCGCCCTCGGCGGCGCCGCGAGGCGCGCCAGCAGCGCGAGCCCGAGCTGCTCCTGGATCTCCTCGCCGCGGCGCAGCCGCGTGTCGAGCAGGTCGACGAGGAACGCGAGGCCGACGCCGAGCGCGAGCCCCAGCAGCGTGCCGAGCAGCGCGCCGCGCAGCGGCCTGGGCTGGATCTGCTCGGCGGCGCGGGCGGTCTGCACGATCGTGATCGACGAGTCGCCGAGCGAGATGAGGTTGCGGATGCGCCGCAGCTGCCCGCGGTTCTGGGTCGCGAGCGCCGACTTCGGGTCGAGCGTCGCGTTCTCGCGCTCGAGATCCTGCTGCAGCGCGAGCAGGCGGTTGACGCTCGCGTCCTGCTTGTAGGCGACGAACTGCCGGGCGAAGTTGCTCGCCAGCCGGATCGCGAGCCGGCGCTCGGGGTCGCGGACGGTCATCGTGAGGATGTCCGTGCTCGGATCGGTCGTGACCTGCGACTGCGCGAGGAACTGCTGCGGCGTGCGATCCGACACGCGGCTTCGCTCGAGCGTGCGATGCGCGACGCGCGGCACGCGGGCGAGATCGGCCTGCGTCTGGATGATGCGGTTGAAGTCGAACTCCTGCGCGGTGGGATCGGGCGTCCCGCTCAGCACGTTGCCGAGGTTCGTGCGGCTGATGAGCACCTGCGAGGAGGCCTCGTAGAGCGGCGCCTGCAGGAGCGCGAGCGCCGTCGCCGCGACCGCGACGGCGAGCGTCGTCAGCACGATCACCGTGCGGCGAACGCGCAGCACCCGCAGCAGCGGGCGCAGGAAGGTCGAGCTATCGTCGGCGGCGGAGATGGCGGTCGCCCACGCTAGGCATCGCTTGCGCGCGCGGCGCCCGCGCGGCGGATTTGCAGCGGATCGGCCGCGCGGGCGAACAGCGTCGCGCAGAGCACGAGCGCGCAGCCCGTCAGCGCCGGCATCTCCCAGTCCCAGTCGATGCACGCGTGGACGAGCCAGGTGACGACGGCGGCGACGACCGCCGCCGCGTGCGAACGGCGCAGCGCCCCGCCCCCGCGGCGCGCGCGCACCGCCGCCGCGGCGACGCAGCCCAGGACGGCCAGCAGCAGCAGGAGGCCGACCGCGCCGAGCTCGCTCATCGTGCCGAGCACGAGCGAGTGCGCGTCGCGCAGCGGCGGCTGCGCCGGCTGGGCCCGCCGCCATCGCAGCTCGAACGAGCCCGCTCCCTCGCCGCGCAGCGGCTCGGCGCGGAAGCCCGCGAGCGCGGCGACGTAGGCGTCGTGGCGCAGCCCGCCCGAGGAGAGCAGGCGCGCCGGTCCGGGCTCGACCTGCGTCGGCGCGGGCGCGCGGAACTCGTCGTAGCGCTCCGAGACCCAGCCGATCGCTCCGAACTGGAGGAGCGCGCCTCCGGCGACCGCCGCCGCGATGGTCAGGCCCGCCGCGGCGGCGCGCCGCGATCCGCGCCGGCGCGGCGCGGCGCGGGCGAGGAGCGCCTGGGCGCAGCCCGACGCGACGAGCGCGAGGCCGAGCGACACGGTCAGGCCGTCCGCGCCCGGGCCGGCGGGCAGCGTGCCGTCGAGCACCTGTGGGGTGGCCTGCAGGCGGGCGATCGCCAGGGCCGAGACCGCGCCGACGACGAGCGCGCTGAGCGCCGCCGCGAGCGGGCGCGGGGCGAGCGCGAGCAGCGTGACGACGCCGGCGCCGAGCGCCAGCCACGCGCCGCGCGACAGCGACAGGTGGACCGCGACGACGAGCAGCGGGGCGGCCGCCGCCGCGGCGACGCGCAGGTGCGTGCGCGCGCGCACGTCGGCGGCCAGCCCGCACGCGAGCACCGCGCCGACGGCCGCCAGCGCGCCGTAGGCGTTCCAGTAGCCCAGCGGGTAGCTCAGGCGCTCGCTGAAGACGATCGACGCGCCACGCGTCATGCCGAGCAGGTCGGGCTGCAGGCGGCTCAGGACGCCGGCGCCCACGATGACGACGATGACGCCGAGCACGACGCGCACGAGCCGTCGCGCCGCGCGCGCGCCGCCGGCCGCGACGAGCGCGAGCCCGAAGAGCGCCGCGTAGAGGACGTCGCGACGCAGATCGGTCAGGGCGCTGTCGGTCGCCGGCGTCCAGCGCGACGAGAGCCCGGTCCACAGCGCCAGCGCGACCAGCGACACGACGGCGACGGCGCCCAGCGGCGGCAGGCGGCGGCGCGCCTGCGGCACGGCGAGCGCGAGCGCGAGGGCGGCGCAGGCGAGCCCCGCGCCGCCGGCGATCGAGGTCGGGAAGTAGCCGCCGTCGTCGAAGGCCAGCCGCAGGAGGAGCGCGGCGACGACCCCCGTCGCTGCGGGCGCGACGACCGCCCCGGCGAGCTCGCGGATCCTGGCGGCGGCCGCGATCTCGGGCCTGAGCGTGTGGGCGAGCACGGCCGCCGCACCCTAGGCGCGCGCAGCGTCGGCGAGGGCGAGACTGCAGCTTCCGCACGGGATCCGGGCGCCCTTGAACCACCCTCGACCGGCGCCCTCGCCCTCGCGAGGCGCTGCGCTACAACCGGCTCGCCCGCACCCGTCCGGAGGTAACCGCGCATGCTGCGTGCCACACGCCTGGCCTACCTGATCGTCGTCGTCGCGCTCCTCCCCGTGGCGGCCGCCGCGGCGCAGGCGCCCGCCGTCGACCAGTACACGAACACCGGCTCGAGCGCGCCGCCCCCCACGCCGCTCGTCCCGCCCGCGGCGGCCACCCCGCCGCCGGCGCTGGCTCCGCCGGGCTCCGTGGCCGGCGAGCGCGCCGCCGGCGTCGAGCCGGGGGCCCGCCGCGCCGCGCCGGGCGGGGCCCCCGGCGCAGGGATCGCCGGCGCCCGACCGGGACCGCGCTGCGGCGAGAAGGTCACGCTTCGCATCTCCTTCGGCCGCCCGTCGGACCGCCTGGCCCGCGAGATCGACGCCGCGCTGCGGCAGGGCGGCATCACGCCGAGCGCCGTGGGCCACACGAGCAAGCGCCGCGTCGAGCGCTTCCTCAGCTCGCGGCTGGCGGGTCGCCTCACCGAGGGCGACGCCGAGGCCACCGGCCGCGCGGTCGGCCGGCTCGTCGTCGATCCGGGCCCCCTGACCCCGGCGGTCCTGCGGGCGCTGCTCGGGCGCACGCCCGTCGTCTGCGGGCGCGCGATCTCCGTGACGCAGCCGGCGACGCACGCCGTGTTCACCCGCTTCGGCAGGCCGACCCGGGAGTACGCCGCGTTCCAGAAGGGCCTCGTCGACGGCTCCTCGGCGGTCCGCCGGGCCTACGCGGAGATGTCGGCGTCCCGGCGCTCGTTCGTCGAGGACTTCGCGGCGCTCGGGATCCCGACCGTCGACAACGTCGAGACGCAGGCCGGCAAGGCCGCGCTCGTCGCGATCCTCGTCTCCGGCGCCGAGGGCAACTTCGGCGCCAAGCCGACCGCGGACACCAAGCTCGTGCAGGGCGAGGTGCGGCCGCTGTCGGTCAGAGCCGGCGTCGGGCCCGGCGCCGCCGCCACGAGCTACGGCCTGCTCGGGCTCCTCGTGCTGACGGTGCTGTGGTCGGCCCTCGGTCGGCGGCCGCGCAGGCGGCGGGCCTGATCAGCCGTCGAGGAACAGATCGACCTGCAGGTCGGCGTCGGCCACATAGGCGTACTCGCCGAGGTCGCTGACGCCGGCCTCCGCGAGCACCTCGTCGTCGATGAAGAAGTTGCCCGTCGTCTCCCGCGCCGGCCGGGTGAGGATGTGGTGGGCGGCGTCGGCGACGATCTCCGGCTTGCGCGAGCGCGCCATCGCGGCGTCCCCGCCGAGCAGGTTCTGCACGGCGGCGGTGGCGATGATCGTGCGCGGCCACAGGGCGTTGAAGGCGATGCCCGCGTCGGCGTGCTCGACCGCCATCCCGACCACGCACATGCTCATCCCGAACTTGGCCAGCGTGTACGCGAGATGCGGGCCGTACCACTTCGGATCGAGGCTGAGCGGCGGGCTGAGCGTCAGCACGTGGGGATTCTCCGCCTCGCGCAGGTAGGGCACGCTCGTCCGCGACAGCAGGAACGTGCCGCGCGTGTTGACGTCCTGCATGAGGTCGTAGCGCTTCATCGCGATCGAGCTGCTCGGGCTGATGTCGATCGCGCTGGCGTTGTTGACGACGATGTCGATGCCGCCGAAGCGCTGGGCGGTCTGCTCGACCGCGCCGCTCACGACGTCGTCGTCGCGGACGTCGCCGACGATCGGCAGCGCCGTGCCGCCCGCGGCCTCGATCTCCTCGGCGGCGGTGTAGATCGTCCCCTGCAGACGGGGGTGCGGCTCGGCCGTCTTGGCGAGCAGGGCGATGTTCGCGCCGTCGCGAGCGGCGCGCAGGGCGATCGCGAGGCCGATGCCGCGGCTGCCGCCGGACATGATGATGGTCTTGTCGCGCAGGGATGAGCTCATGGGAGCAGGTCAGCGTAGCCGTGCGCGACGAGCCGTTCCTCGGCGATGCCCAGGGCGGCGCGCAGGTCCTCGACGCGGTCGCGCTCGACCTCCAGCCCGCCGGGAGAGGTCGCGACGGCCTCGAGCTCGACGAAGTGCCCGAGCCCGTCGACGCGGTCGAGGTGGATGCGCACGTTGCGCCACAGCAGCAGGCGGCGGGACTTCTCGACGACGCAGCGCACGCCGAGCGCGTCCGTCAGCGCGTCGATGAGCGCGCCGTGGTCGGCCACCTCGACGACGCGGTAGAGGCTCACCTTCGGACCGGACAGCTCGGCGCGCGCGTAGGCGATGAGCTCGGCGGGCCGCGGTGGCGCCTCGCGCAGCTTGAGGCGGCCCGTGACGGCGTGGAAGTACGTGTCGCGCTGACCGGTGACGCCCTGGTCCTCCGCGCCGAGCTCGAGCGCCGCGGCGAGCGTCGCGCGCGGGTCGGGATCGACCGCCTTGATCTCGAGGTTGCGCTGCCTGCCCGGCATGCGGGTCCGGCGCGGAGCGCGTTCTAGTAGCCGAGGCGAGCGAGGCGCTCGCGCTCGGCGCGGCGCTTGGCCTCGCGCTGCTCCTTGCGATTGCGCTCGCGCTCGCGGCGCTCCTGGTCCTCGTCGTGACCGGTGACGATGCGGATGCTCTTGCGCAGCGTGCCGTCCTGCGCGTGCGACGCGAACTCCGCGCGGCTCGGGCGGTCGTCGCGACGACCGCGGCCTCCCGGACCGGAGCGCTGGGCGCCGGGGCGGCGGCCGCCGCCCTCGCGGCCGGAGCGCTCGGCCTCGGGCGGGCGCGGGAGCAGGCCCTTGACCTCGCGCACGGGCGTCGCCGCGAGGCGGACCCACGCGTTGAAGACGGGGTCGCCGGGCTTCATGCCCTCGGCGGACTGGGCGCAGACGGCCGCCCACTTCAGCGGCTGGCCCTTCTCGTCCTGCTTGGGCTTGAGCGCTTCCTTGATGACCTCGGCTCCACCGACGCGCTCGATCGCCGCGGTGACGCGGGCCGGCGAGGTCGGCGAGCGATCGGCGCCGGTCTGCGGGGCCTCCGCCGCGGCGGGCTGCTCGGCCGTCGCCTCGGCGGGCGCGGCGGCGGCGTTCTCGGCGGTGGCCTCGGCGGGTGCGGCGGCCGGCTGCTCGGCCGTGGTCTCGGCGGGCGCGGCGGCGGTGGTCTCGGCGGCCGGCTGCTCGGCCGTGGCCTCGGCGGCCGGCTGCTCGGCGGTGGTCTCGGCGGCCGGCTGCTCGGCCGTGGTCTCGGCGGGCGCGGCGGCCGGCTGCTCGGCAGCGGCCTCGGCGGGCTGCCCGCCGTCGCCGGCGGGCGCGGCCTCCGGGGTGGGGGTCGCGGTCGGCATCGTGCCGCTGCGGCGCAGGTCGGTGAGCGCCGAGAAGAACGCACGGCGATGGCGCTCGGCCGCGGACGGCCGGCGGCGGCGCTTGGGCTTGGGCAGAGCGGCTTTCACCGCCGGAAGCGGCTTGGGCTCGGCCGCGACGCCGAGGATCCTCGGACCGACCGCGGGCCGCTCGGCGTCCGGCGTGACCGCGGCGGGATCGAGCTTGACGGCGGGCTGCCCGGCCGGAGCGTCGCCGGCGGACTCGGGCTGCGCGGGCGCGTCGGCGGCGGACTCGGCGGGCGTGTCCGCGGCGGCCTTCGACTCGCTCGGCGCATCCGACGCGGCGGGTGCCTCCGCGGTCTGCTCGGCGGCGGTCTCCGACTCGGCGGGCGCCTCCGCGGCAGCCTTCGGCTCGGCAGGCGGATCCGCGGCAGCGTCCGGCGCGGCCGGCGCCTCCGCGGCGGGCCCGGGCGCAGCGGGAGTCGCGGCCGCAGCATCGGACTCGGCGGGGGCCGGCTGCTCGGCGGAGGACGACGGCTCTCCCGACGCGGCAGCGGCGTCGGTCTGCCCGTTCACGCCGGACTGCGGCGCGTCGCCGGAGACCGGCCCGGCATCAGCGCTCGGGGCGTCGGCCGCAGCTGCGGTCGTGCTCTCCCCGGTGGGCTGTGTTGCCGTCCGGCCGTCCGAATCGGCCGTCATCTCGGCTGACGAATCGCCAGTCACTGCCATGAGGTTATCGAGGCTAGGCACATCTCTGCACCGTCACTGCGGCAGCGCGTCTCGCGGGCGCCCTCGGAGCCGCCCCGAGCGCGGTCGCGCCGAGCTTGCGCGCGCGGCTGGAGCGAGCTTCAGAAGACGCCGTACTCGCGCACGAGGACGACGAGCGGAGTCTCGAAGAGCAGCGCCAGCAGGCCCGCCTCGAGGTCGTCGCCGGCGCGCCGCACCCGCGCGAAGACCTCCGACTCGCCGGCGTTGTCGCGGCGGACTGCCGCCAGCTGCGCCCGCAGGCTCGCGTCGCCGGCGATCTCGACCCAGCGGTCGTAGGCGTCGAGCGCGCGGGCGCCGCTGTCGACGAGGTCGTAGGCGCAGAACGCGGCCGCCAGCCGATCGGTGGCGGGCGCGCGCAGCTGCCCGGCGAGGAAGGCGCGCATCTCCGAGCGGCGGTGGCGGTCGCAGAGCAGGATCGGCAGCAGCCCGGCCGCGAAGAGCATCTTGCGCGCGGTGCGCAGCTTGGCGTTGCGCAGCGCCCACTTCTCCTCGTCCTCGCGCTGCTTGCCGACGAAGTCGACGCAGATCGTGCGCCAGTACCGGACGAGGTCGTTGAGCAGGAAGCGCGGCGGGCGGAAGTCCTTCGTCGAGTCGTCGAGGTAGGTGTCGAGCACGCGCTCCCAGCAGCGCTCGTAGACCTCGTCGCCCGCGACCGGCACCGACTCGAGCAGCAGGAGCATCCGCCGCGTCAGGCTGCGGTTCGTGTCCTCGTCGAGCCCGATCCGGCCCGCGAGCGCCTGCGCCGACACGGCGGCGCCGAAGACGCCCTGGGTCCCGGGCTTGCGGTCGGCGCCGAGCAGTTCGCGCAGCGCGCCGGCGGCCTCCTCGTGCTCGGCGCGCAGCGGCCCGTCGGCGAGCAGCAGCCAGTCGTCGTCGGAGTGCTCGGTCAGCTCGCCGCGCCCCCACGAGCCGAAGAGCACGACCGCGGCGTCGGCGGGCAGCGCCACCGCCCGGACACGCTCGCGCATCTCGCCGAGCCGCCGCGCCGTGCGCTCGCGCGCCGCGAGCAGATTGGGGAAGCCCTCGGCGCTCTGCGCCGCCAGGCGCTCGACGGCGCCGGCCGGGCGCTCCAATCAGGGCTCCGGCAGCGGCGCCTCGAGGATCCACGGCACGTCGCGGCAGCGGCGCAGCAGCGGTGCGTAGCGCTCCTCGTCCTCGCCGGTCAGGGGGACGTGATGGCAGTCCTCGTCGAGCGAGCTGACGTGAAGGTGACGCAGGCGCGAGCCGAAGCGGTCCAGCAGCCGGCGACCCTCGCCGAGCGCGCCGTCGACCGAGGCGGCATGCGCGATGTCGAAGCACAGCCCGGCCTGCGGCAGCGCCGCGAAGTACGGCGCGAGCTCGTCCGCCGTACGACCGTCGCGCTTGCGCGCGTCCATGTTCTCGAGGACGAGCGCGGGGCCGAGGGCCGCCCAGCGCCGCACCTCGTCGATCGTGTCGGGGTGCACGACGATCGCATCGACGCGATGGGCCACCTCGAGCAGCATCGCGACGAGCTGGGCCTCGCGCAGGCCCCGCCCCTTGGAGGGAGCGTGCAGGCTGATGAAGCGAAACGGCAGCGCCGGCGCGCCGGCGAGGAAGCTCAGCAGGCCGGGCAGCTCGTCGCCCGACAGCGCGGCGAGCTCGACCGCGAAGGTCGACGTGAGCTGCGCCTCCTCGACGAGCGCCGCCCAGTCGCCGCGCCGCTCGGGCAGCGCTCCGGTCGACGTCCCCAGCGGGTGGTGGCGGGCGATCGATCCAGGCTGGGCGAAGACGGCGGACGGCATGGCGACGGACACCGTAACCGCCTCGTCAGACGGAGGCGAATGCGCCCGGCGGCTACGCGACGGGCACGTCGGGCGTCGCCGCCAGCGCGCTCGCGACGACGAGCAGGTGAACGTGTGCGAAGCGCTCGGTCATCGTCGCTCCGAGCGGGATCTCGAGCGCGTGGGCGAGCACCCCCCGGATCGTGTCGCACAGCTCGGCCTGCGGCGCGCCGTCGCCGACGAGCGTCGCGAGCCGCGCCAAGTCGATCATCTCGGCGTCGTCGCCGCCGGCGATCGCGACCCCGAAGGCCGCCTGCGCGAAGTACTCGACGCGCGCCAGCAGCGGGTCGCGGCGGATGCGCCCGGCGCCGACGGCGGGACCGAGGTCCAGCGTGTCCTCGCCGGCGACGATCCGCTCGAGCTGCTCGCCCGCCACGCTGCGCAGCTGCGCCCCGGTGAGCCCGGCCTGCAGGGCGCAGCGCAGCGAGGCGACGATCGTCAGCTCCGGAGTCCCGAACGGGATGTCGGTCGCATAGAGGATCTGGCCCGGCGGCACGTGCGAGAAGAGCGCGAGCTGGTCGGCCGAGCTGAACCACGCCGTGTCGAAGAAGACGTTGGGGAACTCGTGGATGCGCTGCCAGATCCAGGCGAGGTCGCACACCGCGCAGTGCGCGAGGATGAACCGCGCGCGGCGATATCGCGCGGCGAGCTCGAGCACGTGGGCGCCGAGCGCGGGGATGCCGCGGCCGGCGTGCAGGAGGATCGGCAGGCGCTCCTCGTCGGCGAGCGCGACGATGTCCTCGACGCCGGGCTCGTCGAGGTCGAAGCCCTCCGCGCGCGGGTGCAGCTTGACGCCGCGCGCCCCCGCCGCGACGCAGCGGCGGATCTCGCCGAGGGGGTCGGCGCGCGGATCGACGCGGCAGAAGGCGACGAGCCGGCCGTCCGACCCCGCCGCGACCTCGAGCACGTGGTCGTTCGCCGGGGGGTAGCCGCCGGGCTCCTGCATCGGGAACACGACCGCGCGCGAGCCGGTCGGGGCGAGCACGTCCCTCAGCTCGCCGGCGGTGCACGTGAAGCCGTCCGGGTCGTTGACGCCGATGTGCGTATGGGCGTCGAAGAAGCGCACGGGCGCCAGCAGGCCCGTCGTCTGCTCGGTCAGCGGCCGCAGCAGGTCGTCGGCGTACACGCGACCAGTTTATGGACGGACCTGCGTGACAGGAGTCTCCGGCGCGCATTACACTGCGCCGCGGTGAGCTACGGCAACGGGAACGTGGGAGTGTGCCGGTGCGGTCGCATGGCGGCCGAGTCCTGCAACCACTGCGGGACGATGCTCTGCGACGTGCACGCTCGCGACCTGCCCGTCGCGCCGGAGGGCATCTCGCCCGACGCGCTGAGTCGCTTCCAGATCGCGATCCGCGCCGGTGGCCCGTTCTGCGAGCCGTGCGGGGCCGACCGCGGAAGCCAGGCGGTGGCGCAGATCATCAACGCTCCCCGGGCGCCGCTCCCGCAGCACTGGCTGGACCGCGCGCTGGCGCTCAACGGCGACGAGTCGCGCAGCGCGATGGAGAAGCTCGAGGACGCCGACCTGCCCGCGTCGCTGACGCCGGGCGAGGTCGCCAACGAGTTCGTGCGCCGCATCACGAGCCCGCCGCAGGAGCGCGTCCCGATCTCGCCGCCCAGCATGATGCGCAACCCGGAGTTCGTCGAGGGCTGGTCGGTCGACTGCCGCCGCACGGAGTACACCGCGACCGGCGCCGGGGGCGGCCGCTACCCGCTGCCGTGCCTCATCTCGACCCAGGGCGAGATCCTCGGGCCGGTGCTCGAGAACGGCAACCGCCACGGCCCGACGTGGTGGGTCGTGCCCGAGACCGACATCGATCTTGCGCGCCTCGTCTCGGGCGTCGCCCGTCTGCTGCTGCTCAGCGTGTTCGCGCCGCCGAGCAGACCCCCCTCCTACTAGCGGCGCTCCTCGCGGAACATCCGCATGGCGTGCACGCCGGCCGGGTGCTCGCGCAACTCGCGCACGACCGCGCCCATCGCCGGCGGAAGCTCGTCCGGCTGCGGCAGCGGCACGCCGTACTCGGGCGGCATGAGGATGGCGGCGGCGAGCGCCGAGAACGTGAGGTCGGCGGCGGTGAAGCGCTCGCCCATGAGATAGGGCCGGCCGTCGCCGAGCCGGGCGGCGACCTCGTCGAACGTGTCGCGGACCTTGCCCAGCGAGACCTCGGCGTTCTCGGCGTTGACGCCGAGGTAGCGGTCGATGATCCTCGCCACCGTGCCGTAGGCGATCGGCAGCCCCATCCGCTCCCATCGCGGGACGCCGGTCGGCGCGTACCGCTTGACGAGGCCGCGCTGGCCGCGCATGTGCTCGTACATCCACAGTCGTCCGTGCGGTCCGAGGCGCTCGTCGAAGTCACGCTCGAGCGCGCGGATCTCGGCGGCCTGCCCGGCGTCGTCGGGGTACAGGCGGCGGTCGGCCGGGGCGCGCTCGTCGGCATGGGCGAGGATCTCCGACGAGTCCGACAGGACGGTGTCGCCGCAGCGCAGCACCGGCGCCGTCCGGCCCCCGCCGGCGCGCTTGACGGCGGCCCAGTGCAGGACCTGCAGGTGCGCGCGCTCCTCGTAGCGCACGCCGGCTCGATCCAGCGCCCAGCGCGCCTTCTCGCAGAAATGGCTGATCGGGATCGTGACGAGGATGCAGTCGGCTCGTGGCATGTGTGACGAGGAGCCTATCCTCGCGCTCATGGACGCCGCGCGGCTGCTCGCCGACCTCGTCGCGATCGACTCGGTCAACCCGGCGCTCGTGCCCGGCGCGGCCGGCGAGGCGCAGATCGCCGCCCACGTCGCCGGCTGGCTCGCCGAGCGCGGCCTGGACGTGACGACGATCGACGAGCCCGCCGGGCGACCGAGCGTCGTCGCGATCGCTCGCGGAACCGGTGGCGGCGCGTCGCTCATGCTCAACGCCCACCTCGACACGGTCGGGGTCGCGGGCATGGCGCGCCCGCACGAGCCGCAGCTGCGCGACGGGCGGCTCTACGGCCGCGGCGCCTACGACATGAAGGCCGGGCTGGCGGCGATCATGCTCGCCGGAGCGGCCGCCGCGGGCGCCCGGCTGGCCGGCGACGTGCTCGTCACCGCGGTCGCCGACGAGGAGCACGCCAGCGAGGGCGTGCAGGCGGTGCTGCGTCGCTTCGCCGCCGATGCCTGCGTCGTCACGGAGCCGACGCAGCTGCGCGCCTGCGTCGCCCACAAGGGCTTCGTCTGGGCGCAGCTCGAGGTCCGCGGCCGCGCCGCGCACGGCTCGCGCCCGGACCTCGGCGTCGACGCGATCGCCGGCATGGGACCGGTGCTCGCCGCGATCCCCGCGCTCCAGGAGCGCCTCGACGCGGCCCCCCACCCCCTGCTCGGACCGGCGAGCCTGCATGCGTCGCTCGTCGAGGGCGGGCAGGAGATGTCCAGCTACCCCGAGCGCTGCGTGCTCGGCGTCGAGCGCCGCACGCTGCCCGGCGACGCGGCCGGCGACGTCGCGCGCGAGCTCGAGGGCCTGCTCGCGCTGGCCCGCGACGCCGACCCGCGCCTCGCCACCGAGCTGCGACTCGGCCTCGTGCGCGAGCCGTTCGAGGTCGATCCGGACGCCGCCGTCGTGCGCTCGCTGCGCGCCGCGGGCGCCGCGGTGCTCGGCGCCGAGCCCGAGATCGTCGGCGACCATCCGTGGATGGACGCCGCGTTCACGTCCTCCGCGGGCATCCCGACCGTCGTCTTCGGGCCCGGCGGCGCCGGGGCGCACGCCGTCGAGGAGTACGCCGACGTCGCCAGCGTCGAGCGCTGCGCGGCCGTGCTCGTCGAGACCGCCCGGCGGGTCTGCGGCGACGGCGCGTGATCCGCCCGAGGACTCACCGGTCCGCGCGGATCACGCCTGCGGACCGCGCCGATGATCGCGGTCGCGCCATGCGGCGACTGCGCCGCGAACCGTCACCGTGCTGACGGGCGGCGAATCCCCCCGCCCGCGGCCGTGTTCCAACACGGTGCTCAAGAACTCGACACTCCTGCTCGGCCTGTGCGCACTGCTGGTCTGCGCCGCCCCCGCCCAGGCCGCCGAGCCCTACGACGTGCGCTTCGGCATCGGCGACCAGAGCGCCGCGATGTTCGACCACCCTGGCTTCGCCGACCTGCGCCTGCGCCAGGTGCGCTACTTCATCCACTGGAACGTCATCCGCGACCGCGACGAACGGCTCAAGGCCCGGCGCTGGGTCAAAGCCGCCCGCGCCGCCGGGGCGCGCCCGTTCCTGCACATCTCGACCGACGACCTGCGCGCCAAGCGCGGGCACCTGCCCAGCGTGGGCGCCTACCGGCGCGACGTCGGGCGCCTCGTGCGCTACTTCCGCGCGCTCGGCGTGCGCGACTTCGGCGCCTGGAACGAGGCCAACCACAAGAGCCAGCCGACGTGGAACAACCCCGCCCGCGTCGCGCGCTACTGGAAGGAGCTGCGCCGGGCCGTCGCGAAGACCTGCAATCTGCGCCACTGCCGCGCCGTCGGCCTCGACGTGCTCGACCAGCGCGGTGTCGAGCGCTACGTGCGCCGCTTCGTGAACGCCGCCGGGCGCGGGTACGTGCGCCGCTACATGCGGATCGTCGGCGTCCACAACTACTCCGACGTCAACCGCAAGCGCACGCGCGGGCTGCGCGCGATCATCGACACCGTCAAGCGCTACAAGCCCGACGCGCACTACTGGCTCACGGAGACCGGCGCGCTCGTGAAGTTCGGGCGCTCGTTTCCGTGCGACGAGGAGCGCGCCGCCGACCGGCTGAAGTACCTGTTCCAGATCGCGCGCAACTATCGCCGCTACCTGCAGCGTGTGTACCTCTACAACTGGTTCGGCGGCGATTGCGAGATCCACTTCGACTCGGGCCTCGTCTCGCGCGACGGAACGCCGCGCCCGGCTACTACGCCGTGCAAGCGCGGGATGCAGCGCTTCAAGCGCTGACGCTCGCCCCGCGGCGCCGCCCCGGCTGCCCCGGCCGCCGTGCGTGGCGCACCGCCCGCGGCAGGCCGGCCGCGGAGCGCGTCACGCGGCGCTACTTCGGCGGCAGCGACGCCGCGTGCGACGCGCCGGCGTCGACCCAGCGCGCGAGCTGCTCGTCGTCGGCGACCGCGGCCGCGTCCACGGTGATGAACCCGCGCATCGGCCGTCCGGTGAAGTCCATCGGGCCCACCCCGCGCTCGGCGAGCGCGCTGTCGGCGTCGTCGGGCGCGAGGCGGACCATGAGGTCGTCGCCCAGCGTCCCGCAGGCCATGTTGCCGCCGACCATCCATGCGATGCCGCCGAACATCTTGCGCTCGGTGACGCCGTCGCGATGGCCGATCGCGTCGCGGATGCGCTCGGCAAGCGCCTCGGAGTAGGCCACGTCGGCCACTGTACGCCGGGCGCGCGGGCTGCGGGAGCGCCCCGCCCGCGGTCGCCGGCGGTGGCCGGCGGTGGCCGGCGGTCGGCGGCGGTGGCCGGCGGTCGGCGGCGGTGGCCGGCGGTCGGCGGCGGTGGCCGGCGGTCGGCGGCGGTCGGCGGCGCCCCGGCCACACGGCGGAGCACCGGGGGACGGCGGCGCCGGGCGGTAGCCTGCGGCCGTCATGGCCCGCCTGCTCTTCGTGCACCCCCGCCGGGCCACCTTCATCCTGCTCGACCGCGAGCTGCTCGCAGAGCGCCACGAGCTCGAGGACCTCTTCCAGCCGGGGCGGTTCGCCAACCCGCTCGCGGTGCTCGCGAAGGTCCGGCGCAACGACGCCGTCGTGGCGTGGTGGGCGTCCTGGCACTCGTTCTGGCCGATCACGCTCGCCTGGTTGCTGCGCCGCCCGTCGGTGCTCATCGTCGGGGGCTTCGACACCGCGAGCGAGCCGGCGATCGGCTACGGCTACCAGGCCGGCGGCATGCGCAAGCATCTCGCGCGCTGGATCATGCGCCGCGCGCGCGTGCTGGCGACGAACTCGGAGTACTCGCGCGGCGAGATCGAGCGCAACTGCGCGATCGCGGGCGAGCGCGTGACGGTCGTCCACCACGGGGTGCCCGATCCCGTTCGGCGATCTCGATCCCGGCGCGGCCCGCGAGCGCGTCGCGCTGACCGTCGGCGTCGTCGACCGCGCGAACCTCGAGCGCAAGGGGCTGCGGGCGTTCGTCGAGACGGCCGCGGAGCTGCCCGACGTGCGCTTCGTCGTCATCGGTCGCGACGCGGGCGGCGCGGAGGAGCTGCGCGCGGCTGCGGGCGCCAACGTCGAGCTGCGCGGGTTCGTCTCCGACGACGAGCTGCACGACGCGTACGGCTCGGCGGCCGTCTACGTCCAGGCCTCCCAGCACGAGGGCTTCGGCGTGTCGGTCGCGGAGGCGATGCTCGCCGGCTGCGTGCCGGTCGTCACGCCGGCGGGCGCGCTGCCCGAGGTCGTCGGCGACGCGGGGATCGTCACGCCGGCCGGCGATCTCGCCGACGCCGTGCGGCGCGCGCTGGCGGCCGGGCCGGACGGCGCGCGGCGCGCGCGCGAGCGGGTGTCGAGCGCGTTTCCCGGCGCAGGCCCGCCAGGCCGGGCTCGAGGCGCTCGTCGCGCGCGCCATGACCGGCCGGCGGCGACGCCGGCGCGATTGACCCGAGCGCTCGCCGCGCACCCCCCTGCCGCGGGGTCTTGCGCCTTGCGTCTCATAGCGGGACGCAACCCGCACGACCCCTCCCCCGCCGCCGGCCCGCCCGGGGGTCTTGCGCCTTGCGTCTCATAGCGGGACGCAACCCGCACGACCCCTCCCCCGCCGCCGGCCCGCCCGCGGGGCCTTGCGCCTTGCGTCTCATAGCGGGACGCAACCCGCACGACCCCTCCCCCGCCGCCGGCCCGCCCGCGGGGCCTTGCGCCTTGCGTCTCATAGCGGGACGCAACCCGCACGACCCCTCCCTCGCCGCCGGCCCGCCCGCGGGGCCTTGCGCCTTGCGTCTCATGGCGGGACGCAACTCGCACGACCCCGGGGCCGCACGAGGCACCGGACCCGGCGCGACGCGCGAGCCGATCGTCGCGGCGCGCACTACCCTCGCGCCGTGAGCGATGCGGCGACACGGCGCTTCGACGTGACGGCCGAGGTCTGGCGGCATCCCGGTGACGGGGGCTGGCATTTCGTGACCCTGCCGGCCGACCTCGCCGACGAGCTGCACGCCCGCGCCGCCGGGACCCGACGGCCGTTCGGATCGCTGCCGGTCGACGTGACGCTCGGGTCGTCCGCGTGGAGCACGTCGGTGTTCCGCGACTCGAAGCTGGACTCGTACGTGCTCCCGCTCAAGGCCGACGTCAGGCGCCTCGAGCGCATCGGGCACGGGGACTGCGTGCGGCTGGAGATCGAGCTGCGCAGCTGAGGCGCTCGCGTCACGACTCGTACCGTGCGGCGAGCGAGCCGACCAGGATCGCGGCTACGAAAGGGACCCCTGCTCGGCGACCTCGCGCATGCGCTCGATCGCCTGCCGGATGACGCGCGAGATCTGCATCTGACTCACGCCGATGCGCGCGGCGATCTCGGCCTGCGTCATGTCGCGCTCGAAACGCATCCGCAGGACGTCCTGCTCGCGCGGCGAGAGGTGCGCGAGCAGCCCGTCGACGACGGCGCGCTCCTCGGCGCGCGCGAACTCGTCGTCGGGGCCCGCTGGAGGGCGAGCCCGCGCTTCGCCGCGAGGGCCGATCGGACCCGGCCCCGTCCGCGCCACCGCCGGAGGCGGCGACCGGAGCCCGGTGGGTCAGTGCGCGTCCTGCATGTGAGCGCGCAGGCAGCCGAGCAGGCGGTCGATCTGCGTGCGCTCCTCGGCGGCCAGCCTCCCGAAGATGTCTGCGCAGTCCGCCATGCCGTCCTCGTCGGCGTCGTCGGCGTAGAGCCCGTACCGGGCGGCCGAGTCCACCCTCACGCTGAGCGTCTGGATGAGGTTGTGGAACGTGCGTGACCGGTCGCTCGGTGTGGATCTGCTCGCTGGTCGCGGTCATGGCGCGTGCTCGGGGAACGTGCCCGACGCCTACACTCCGCGACGGTGACCCGGACCGATGTCCTCGACGCATGGCGGGCCGCGTGGAATGCCCGGAACGCGGACGCGTTGGCGGCTCTCGCGGACGAACCGATCGAGTTGCTCATGCCGCACGGTGTGCAGGTGGGCATCGCCGCGCTGCGCGAACTTGCGGCAAGGCAGTCGTTCGGCGTGCGGCTCTACGTTCTTGCGCAGGAGTACAGCATCAGCGGGGACACCGTTGTCGCTACCGGCCCGGTCGAATGGCGGTCGGTGGATGAGCACGACGCGGTCGTCGAGCGACAGGACGACGCCGGCGCCGCGTTCACGTTCCGCGGAGATCTCATCGCCCGGTTCAAGCCGTACCCAGACGCCGCGACGGCGCTACGGGCAGAGGGGTTCGCGGAGCCCGGTGACGGCTGAGAAGGATCAGATGCGGGCAACGCGACACCATCCTGTTGGCGAGCGCTGCTGCGCTCGACGTGGTGCGGGCGAAGGGGCGATACGGCTCGCAGGCCGTGCGTGCTGCGCTCCGGGAAGCCGCGGATCGACGCCGCGGCCGCGCAGCGATACATGACGAGGTTCGCCTCACCGCAGACGATGCCGACGACCGCGGACCGATGCGAGCGATTCGCGAGCAGATCGCTGAGCTCGCGCCCGCAGTCGAGCGCTGACATGGTCCGTGGCGAGGTGGTTCGCCTGCCGCCCATCGTCCCGAGCGCGCGGTGGGGAGCAGCGTGAAGCGCGGGCAGTCCCGCACCGGATGCGGCCCGACGCTCCCGCTTCTCGTCTCGTTGCGACAGCGACGGTGCTTGATCCTCAGCGACCGGGGCCGCCCGACCGCGCCCGTCGAGGATCAACCGAGATGCTCGGCCAGTCCGACGATGAAGCCCTCGGGCCCACGCACGAAGCACAGCCGGTAGCTGTCCTCGTACTGCGCGATCTCGTCGACGAGCTCGGCACCGTGGGTGCGCAGGCGGGCGACGACGTCGTCGAGGTCGTCGACGGCGAACATGATGCGGCGGATGCCCAGCGCGTTCGCCGGCGCGCTCTGCGGCTCGGCCCTGACCGCCGGCGGCGTGTGGAACCTCGTCAGCTCCACCCGGCCGTGGCCGTCCGGGGTCCGCATCATGGCGATCTCGGCACGGACGCCGACGAGCCCGACGGTGCTGTCCACCCACGGCCCCTCGACCAGCGTCTGGCCTTCCAGCTCCATCCCCAGCTCCGCAAAGAACGCTGTCGCAGCCTCGAGGTCCTCGACGACGATGAGCACGTTGTCCATCCGCCTGAGCGTCATGTTCCTTCGGGCCTCCCGGTGTCGTGAGCCGCGCTGTTCATGGCCCTTCACCTGGTCAGCGCAGCCGGTCAGAGCCTCTCGACATGCAAGCGCACTTCTGCCGACCACCGCGTATCGCTTCGGCGACGAGGCCACCCCCACGCCCGTGACGACGGCCTCCCCCGGCCCTGGGATCGTCGCCGGCCGCCCGATGGGGACCCGGTGGCCCGGGGCAGCTTCCCTGCTCGGACCGCGAACTCCCGGTGGTTCGCGGTCCTTCGAGTCAGTCGAGACGGTGGGTGCAATCAGCGCGACATCTTCGTCCTGGTCGGCGATTCCGCGGAGCCGCGCGACTGGATTGCGACTCGATCAGCACCCCACCGCGTTGCGCAGGACGCGGCACGCTTGCGCCATCCGCGGTGCAGACAGGCTCGTCACCCGTCGACGTAAGGTTTCACGCGGGAGCGTGTGAACGTTGTCGAAGTTGACGAAGCAGTCCGATGGCACTCCGTCCTCGGCGGCCGTCAGCAGGAGCTCGGAGACGAGGCCGCGGCGCGTTCTCGTCAATGCTGCGACGACGACGGCGCCGATCCGGTCTGCCACGGGGTCGCGAGTGAGGACCAACACAGGGCGATCGCCGCCTGGCGTCGCGGCAAACCAGATCTCACCGCGCTGCATCGTGCCAATCCGACCAGTCCTCTGCCAGCCCCCAGTCAGCAACTGCTGCCAGTGAGCGCTCGCCATCATCGAGGGGGATTCGCTCCCACGCCTCGGCGTCATGCTCGCTGCTGAGCGCAACCAGGTGCCGATGCAGTGCGTCGCGGAGGATCTCTGAGCGGTCCACCCCGAGCGCCTCAGCCCAGCGCTGCACCTCGGCGGCCTCATCGTCTGGCACCCTGAAGCTCAACATCGTCATACGCCCGATGGTAGCGCGTATGACACCCGGAGCCAACGGGCCGAAAACGAAGACCCGGCCACGCGTTCGGAGATCGTGCCCTCGGCGCCGCTCGGCGAGCAGTACACGTCGAGGTAGAACTCGCCACGGTCGCGCAGGCCGGCAACGATGCCGGCCGGGGTTCGGACGTCGAGACGGTGGCCGAGACCCGGCGACCTGGCCGCCGCCAGACCCCGTGGGCGGGTTTGAATCCACGCTCCAGCCACGAACGACAGCGAGTCGGGCCGAGGCCCGACTCGCACAAGGTGGAGACGGCGGGTGAGAATCGGTGCGACATCCGGCTCGTGGTCGGCGATTCCGCGGAAGCGCGCGACTCGGTTGCGACTCGATTCGGCTCCTACTGTGTCGCCCAGCCGTCGGTCATGTCCGGCTCAGCGAGCGTCTCCCACGCGAAGTTGTTCGGCGTGAACGTCTGGATGATCGCCGCCTCGAGGATCCGCGTTGCATCCGAAGTGAGCCGTGCGACTCGGGGCTGGTGATCGAGAAGTGCCTGCGTCACGCTCGCCGGCCGGTAGATGAGCGCCGCGGCGTGGCCCGTCCACTCGTCCTCAACGTCCCCGGGCGCATCGAGCTGGACGGCGCCGATCTGCGGCAAGTACATGAAGCCCTGGATCGTCCTACCGTCGCGGATCTTGCGCAGCTCGTTGTTGCCCATCCCCCACCGGCGCAGCTCACGCAGCGCGACGATCGGCGCCATCATCCGGTGCTCGTGTGAATAGCCGGCCGTCCCCGGCGGCTGCGCGGTGATCCCGCACGTGTAGTGCAGAACTACGGCGAACCCGAAGTGTGCGACGTGGCTGGCATGCTCGGGGTCCGGCCCGCCAGGCCGCTTGCGAGCGCCGGCCGCCCCGAACGACGGATCCGTGCGCGTCGCCTGGACGAGCGGAATCCCGGCGTAGATGTCGCCCTGCGCGGTGTGCTCGACCGCGCGGTCGGCGTAGTAGGCGTTCGGGTCGGCGAGCTTCACGGCGGCTCACGGTACGAACGGAGCCGGACGACCGGACCGCGCTGCTACGGCAGCCTGCCCTGCGCGTACTCGCGCGGCTCGTCGGACTGCGGCGGAGCGGGCGTGGGCTCGGTCATCTCGACCGCTGGCGACGGGAAGCCGAACATCTCCCGCTCAAGGCGCTCGACGCTGGTCAGCCGCAGCTTGCGACGCCCGGTCGGCGTCAGGTAGCCGTCCAGAAGCCCCCGATCGATCCAGTTGCGCACGGTGTTCTCGTGCACGCCGAGCCGCTCCGCGGCGACGGAGATCGGGATCGTGGTTGGGGCAAACATGATGGTCATTGCATCGTTCAGTGTAGTTGCAGGAGGAACTGTGGTCAAACTAGCTTTTGTAGGTTCTGTAGAATCATCGACTCTACGAGGCCGGTACTTGAGCGGCCCGCGGCGTGACGAGCGCGGCTCCGGGCTCGACCTCGAAACTGATTCGGACCGAACGCTAGGGTCGCCCGGTGGGCACGATCCGAATCGAGCCGGAGCCCCCGGTGAAGGAGAACCCGTGCAACATGTGCGGCGGGACCAACCGACTCCTCCACGGCTACGTCTATGAGGACGACTACGCCCACGGCATCTACTTCCTCGAGTGGTGCGACGGGATTCACCCAGAGAAGGCAGCGTTCCTAACTGTGGGGCTCGGAGCCTTCGGCGAGGGGACCGATGCCGCGGACCGAATGTCCTTCTGCATCGAGTGGCGCGCCGAGGGGATGGCCCTGGGGGACAAGCCCGCGCGGGACCGCCCTGAGCTTCTTGGCGCGTTCGTACCACGCCGTACCGCGCTGACGATCCCGAACATTGATGAGCTCTGGCACGTCGCCGACCACATCGTGCTCGACGACCCTCGGGTCGAAGACGTCACGGCTTGGCTCGATCCGGCGTGACGCCTCCGGCCAACTCCGCGACGCCCGCGCCCGCAGGCGTAGCCTTCGCCCTTGCCCGCTATGCCGACTCGCCCCGGGCGCTCGGGGCATCCGACGGCCGCAGCGGGACGACCCGCGGTCCTTCCGATGCCTGTTTGAGACGGTCGAGCGCGCCCTGGAACGGCTTGCCGTAGCGCCGGATCACGAGGTTCGGATCGGTGTGCCCAAGCTGGTACGCGGCGAGCTCCGGCCCGTAGCCGCGGACGACGTAGAAGAAGTGCGCGGTGAAGTGCCGCAACGAATGCCAGTCGAAGTCGACGAGCTCGCGCCGGCGCACATCGCTCAGCTTGCCCCACCAGAGCGCGCGAACGGGCGTCCAGAGCGACTGGTGGTTGCCCTTCGTCAGTGGCTGGCCGCGCTTGGCGTACCAGACGCGCTCGTGCTTGGCCTGGCGCGGGAGCGTCCGGATCGCGCCCCACGCCTCGGGCAAGAGCAGCACCGTGCGCGGCTTCGAGAACTTCGTGACGCGCAGGTCGACCTCGCGCTCGCGCGGCCGGAGGTCGCGATGCTCGAGGTTGAGTCCCTCGTTGAGCCGGCAGCCGACGTACCCGGTCGCAAGGATGAACGAGCGGTACACCTGGCCGTACGCCGATCCGAGCACCGTGACCGCGGCGTCTGCGAGGTCGTGAAGCTCCTCCTCGGTGATCGTCGGATGCTGTGACCGGCCGCGCGCCTGCTCCAGCTGGAGGTTCGCGAACGGGTTCGCGTCGATGAGCCCGTCGTCGACGGCGTCGGAGAACATGTTGCGCACGACGACCGCGGACCGCGGACGGGCGTTCGCGAACTTCCGAGCCATCGGGCGGTCGACGTCAGCGAGCTTGACGCCGCGGAACTCGCGCACGAACGGCTTGAGCTCGTCGCGGTAGCCGCGCAGCGTCTTGTCGCTCTTGCGCTGACCGCGAGTCGGGCCGTGCTTGACGATCGGGTAGTCGTCGGGCCAGCGCTCGGCGAACTCGTCGCACGTCTCGACGCTCTTGCGGTTCCGGCGACGCTCGTGAGCATCGGCCTCGGCCCGCTCCGCCGCCCGGCGAGCAGCCCGCTTGCCCCCGTGTTCGTCCCACCGGAACGTGCCGACGTGCTCATAGCGGCCGCGGCCGCGGTGCACCTTCACGTAGAAGGCCTCGCCGCGCTCCACGATCGCCATCAGCTCGTTCTCCTCTCCGCTCGCCATGCCTCGACTTCGGAGAGACGGAATCTACGCCTGCCCAGCGGCGTCGTGAACGAGGGCAGCGGGCGCAGTCCGCGCAGCCGGGTGTATTCGGGATCGACGTACCGCTCGATCGTCTTCGTCGAACAGCGCCACATGCGGGCGAGGTCGCGCTTCGTCAGCTCCGGGTCGAAGTCGGCGCGGCTCGGGAACCGCACGATCTGAGCGAGATAGGTGGTCGTGTTCGCGGTCATGGCCCTCTACCCATAAAGAGGCCTGAGCGCCGAAGTTGGCCCCCTCGGGTTCGCGGGACGCCGGATGTCCCAGGCCCGCGCGGCGCGGCGGAGCGAGCGCGGGCAGCCGCCCGTTCCGCAAGTCCGGCGAGCGCGAGCGGGTGCCGGTCGCCACCGTTCGACGGCGAGCGACCGCATCGGAGGTCCGTTCACGACGAGCAGCGTCCACACGACGACGGCCCCGCTCGCATCACCGACGCCGTACGCCGCACCTCGCTTCCCCACCTCTCCGACACGTGACCGATCACGACCCCCTCTCGCTTGTCTCCGTCGTCTTACTCGTCCTCCATCTCGACCGCTCCCGCTTGCTGCCGCCCCGCCCCCAGCCTCTCCACATCACGCCTGGGCTGCCTGCCAGATTTATCTGGCACGTCGAGGAAGGGGGGTCCAGCGCGAAGCGGTGGACCCCCCTTCCTCGAAAGCCCAGGCGTGATGCGCTGTGTCGGCCTGCGGCGGGGCGGCGGCCTGTTCGTCTCCTAAGGCGAACAACACGAGACGAACACCTAGAAACGAACACCCAGAGACGAACAACCCGCGGGCCCGTCACAGACGCGGGTCGACGGGCTTACGGTGGTTCGAACCCGAACGCGCACGCAAGACGTGCGTTGCGCCGCTGGGACGGGGGTCGCGGCGGTCGACAAGTACGCTCGCCGGGTGAGCTTCCTCCTGGAGCTGCGCGTCGACCAACTCACCGAGGAGCAAGGCCACGCGGTCGAACTCGCTTGTCGCGAGCGGGATGCGTGGCCGGTGCATTTCGTGCCGCGCCGCCGGCGCCGCTGGGCGATCTTCGGCCCGAAGGTAGTCGGACCTGGGCTCTCGCTGCCTGAGCAGCTGGACAATGAGCACCACCTCCTCAGCGACGACGCTGACTGGGACGCTCCGGCGTGGGCGTGGAGCCGGCGTTGTTGCCGCAGTTCGCCGCGACGATGCGCATCCTCGGCGAGTGCCTGCCTCAGGGCTTCACGCTCCGGGCCACCTGGGTCGGCTCCGGGGTTCGTGAAGAATGCGAGATCGGCGCCGGCGAGCTGGCGAACCTCGCGCTGGCCTCTGGCCTGAACGAGTTCACGCGGTATCGCGTGCCGGCAAGATCGTCGACATCCCCATGAGCGCCACGCGCTTTCAGGAGCCGGCCGACGGCGTCCAGTGGCGGTGGCCTGTTCTCGTCAAGTGCCCGCGCTGTGGCGGCCTCGCGACCGTCACAGGGGATGCTGTCCGACTCACCTGCGCGTCCTGCGCGCTCGCGCGTGGCTGGGGCGGCCAGACGCTGCTTACGGTCGCCGAGGACGGTGTCGTGCTGCAGCTGACTCCCAGTCGTGGGTCGGGCGGCTGGCTGGATCCGAGGACCGGCCGCCTCTGGGCCACGGAGCTGCAGTGGCCGCCGGGCCGCGAGCCGTTCTTCGGCGCCGAGCTCTGGCTGCAATCGGAGTGTTGTGGCGGCAGGCTGCTCTGGGCGCGCAACCTCGACCATCTTGAGTACCTGCGCGCGTTCGCCGCCGGGGAACTCCGCGAGGACGTCCCGGCACTTCCATTCAAGCCGCTGTCGTCGAAGCTGCCGACGTGGATGAAGGAGGCGAAGCATCGAGGCGAGGTCGTCCGCCATCTGGACCGGCTTCGCAGCACGATTCCCTGAGGGGACCTGCGACTCGCCTGCGACTGGCTTGACGCAGCGATCCGCGACTCGCCTGCGACTCGATCGCCGGCGATGCCACGGAAACGCCTGCAAAGGATGTCGCCCTTGTCGCAGCAAATCCCGCTCCAATAGAGCGGGATTTGCAGGTACGTCCTGGATTGTGGGTTCACTTTGAACCAGTGGAGACGGCGGGAATCGAACCCGCGTCCGCGATCGCGTAACGGTGACGTCTACGAGCGTATCCGGCGCTCTGATCTCATCTCGGACTCGCCTCGCCGGCGGGGTTGTCCGAGACCAGCTCCCTGAGATTTCCCCGGTTCGGCGGGAGCGGACCTCCCCGGGTGAGCCGACATCTGATTCCGGCGATCCCCGCGGTCGGCAGGCAGGGGCCAGAACCTCACTCGCCTAGTTTGAGCTAGACAGCGAGGGCGTACTCGTGAGAGTCCGCACGTATGGTTTTGTCAGGTGTTTTACGAGGCCTCCTGACACCTCGGCTCGCAACCACCGTCACGAAGTCGACCACGTCGAAGCCATGTCGTCCCCGTGGCGGTACCCCTCGGAGTCTAGCGGTGCCGTCCAGCGCGGCAGCCGGAATCGGCGGCCGCGGGCCCGCGCGATCAGGGCGACACCGCCGACGGCGGCCGGCTCACGGCGCGGGCGGCGTCTCGACCGGCGGCACCGTCACCGTCTCCGCCGGCGGCACCGTCGTCGTGTCCGCGGGCGGCACGGTCGTCGTCTGCACCGGCGGCACGGTCACGGTCAGGGGCGGGGCGACCGGCACCGTCGTGGTCTGCCCCGGCGTCGTCGTGTCGCGGTCGGGGGTCGTACGCGCGCTGCCGCCGAAGAGCGTCGTCTGGCGCCCGCCCCCGGTGGCGGACTTGCCGACGATGAACTCCGGCACGGTGATGACGACGACCGCGACGAGGAAGCCGAGCAGCCCGGTCGCGAGCGCCAGCCGCCAGTGGTGGCGTCGCGTGAGGCGCGACGGTCCCGCAAGCTCGCCCGGCTGGGACACGCGCTCGGTCTCCTCCTCGGACGGCTGGATGCGCCGGCTCTCCTCGTCGTCCGGGCCCGGTCGAACCGCGCACCGTGCCGCGCACGGGCACGGCGCGCGCGACGACCTCGGTCGGCTTGGCGTAGGCCTCCTTGAGCAGCGCGATGACGACGGGCGTGAACGCGGCCGACGCCAGCGTCCCCGGCGCCCAGATCCTCGAGCAGACGTAGGCGGCCGTCGCCGAGGCGGCCGCGGTGATCGCCAGCGTCTTGACGTCGAGCCCGCCGGAAGTGCTCACGCTTCCGTCGCCTGCCCGCCGCCGGAGCGGAGTATGCGTTGCAGCGACACGCCCTTAAACGTAGTGCGACGCGGTTCCGGGGCCGCTTGAGGAACCCTCTGCCGGGTCGCACTCCGAAGAGGCGCCCCTGCGTCTGGGTGGCGCGGCCTCACACCTCGGTGGCCTCGCTCTTTGCGGCTCCAGTTCCGCGTCGCAGGACGAACATAGATCGCGTCCCGGAAGCGATGCAAGAGCCGATCGACACGAACTCCGCATTGTGCGTGAAATATCCTCGCGCCCATGACCGTCGAAGACGTCTCCTGGGATCTCTCACCGCTCGTCCACAACGAGGGTGATGCCGGCGCCGTCCGCCTCGTCGACGAGGCGGCCGCGCGCGCGCAGGCCTTCGCAGACACCTACGCGGGGCGCGTCGCCGAGCTCACCGGCTCGGAGTTCGCCGCTGCCGTGGGCGAGCTGCAGGAGATCTCCGAGCTCGCCTCGCGCTCCGGGCACTACGCGATGCTGCGCTTCAGCATCGACACGGCCGACCCGCAGATCGGCGCGCTCATGCAGCGCATCCAGGAGAAGGGCACCGCGATCGAGACGCGACTGCTGTTCTTCGAGCTCGAGTGGGCCGCGGTGGAGGACGAGCGGGCCGAGGAGCTGCTCGCGTCCGACGGGATCGACACCGCGCGCCACTTCCTGCGCTCCGCCAGGCGCTACCGCCCCCACCTGCTCTCCGAGCCCGAGGAGAAGATCCTCGCCGAGAAGTCGATCTCGGGCCGCTCGGCCTGGGGTCGGCTGTTCAGTGAGCAGGTCTCGGCGCTGCAGGTGGCGCTTCCCGGCGAGGACGAGCCGGTCGCGCTCGACGCCGCGCTCGCGCGCCTCATGTCGCCCGACCGCGACGTGCGCCGCACGAGTGCCGAGGCGGTCACCGCCACGCTCGCGCCCGGCCTGCGCACGCGTGCCTACGTCTTCAACACGCTCCTGCACGACAAGGCCGTCGACGATCGCCTGCGCCACTACGACACGTGGCTCTCGGATCGCAACCTCGCCAACGAGGCCTCCGACGAGTCCGTCCAGGCGCTGCTGCACGCCGTCCGCGGCCGCTACGAGCTCGCGCGCCGCTGGTACCGCCTGAAGGCCCGCCTGCTCGGCATCGACAAGCTCGCCGACTACGACCGTATGGCCGCCGTCACGCAGGACGACGAGCCGGTCGACTGGGAGGACGCCAAGGAGCTCGTGCTCGCCTCCTACGCCGAGTTCACGCCCGAGCTCGGCGACCCGGCGCGCGCGTTCTTCGACGAGCGGCGCATCGACGCCCCGCCGCGGCCCGCCAAGCGCGGGGGCGCGTTCGCCGCCTACACCGTCCCCTCCGAGCATCCCTACCTCATGCTCAACTACACCGCCAAGCGCCGCGACGTGCTCGTCCTCGCCCACGAGATGGGCCACGGCCTGCACGCCGAGCTCGCGCGCCCGCGCGGGATCCTCGAGCAGGGCACGCCGCTGACACTCGCCGAGACCGCGTCGGTCTTCGGCGAGGCGCTCGTCTTCGGGCGCCTGCTCGACCAGGCGCCGACGGCCGAGTCGCGCCTGTCTCTGCTGGCCGAGTCGATCGAGGGCTCGATCGCGACCGTCTTCCGCCAGACGGCGATGAACCGCTTCGAGGAGCTCGTCCACACCGCGCGCCGCGAGGAGGGCGAGCTCTCCGTCGAGCGCATCAACGCGCTGTGGTGCGAGTCCCAGGAGGAGATGCTCGCCGACAGCGTGGAGCTCACCGAGGGCTACCACTCGTGGTGGTCCTACGTGCCGCACTTCATCTCGACGCCGGGCTACGTCTACGCCTACGCCTACGGCCAGCTGCTGGCGCTGTCGATCTACAAGCGCTACGTCGACGAGGGCGCCTCGTTCGTGCCGAGCTACCTCGAGCTGCTGCGCGCCGGCGGCTCGCGCGGCCCCGAGGAGCTCGCCCGGATCGTCGGCATCGACCTCGCCGACCCGGGCTTCTGGGACAGCGGGCTGGACCTCGTCGAGGCGCAGCTCGAGGAGGCCGAGGCGGCGGCCCGCGAGGCGCTCGCGCAGGCGTAGCGCGGGGCCCGGGCGCGGCGCCGCTCGCCGCGGACGGTGCGCGCGGGCGCCTGCGCGCGGAGCCCGCGCGCCGCCTTGTCACAATGAACCCGATGAGCCAGCACTGGCCGACCCCACCCGCCCCCGCGCCCGACTCGGACCCGACGCCCGCCGCGGGCTCCGACGATCCGCTCGCCTCTGCGCGGCAGGACGCGCTCGCACCCGCGCCTGGGCAGGGGCAGCCCGGCTCCGCGCCACCGGGCTGGGAAGCGCTCGCCCCCGCGCCCGGGGAGGAGCCGTTCGTCTCCCCCGCGCCGGAGCCCGACGCGCGCCCGTGGTGGCGGCGCAGCCTCTCGATGCTCGCCGTCGCCGGCCTGCTGCTGCTGAAGTTCGGCAAGGCGCTGCTGCTGCTGCTGCCCAAGGCCAAGGTGCTGACGACGTCGGCGACGATGCTCGTCTCGATCGCCGCCTACAGCCTCATCTGGGGCTGGAAGTTCGCCGCCGGCTTCGTCGCGCTGCTGCTCGTCCACGAGATGGGCCACGTCATCCAGCTGCGGCGCGAGGGCATCGAGGCCAGCGCGCCGATGTTCATCCCCTTCCTCGGCGCCGCCGTCATGGCCAAGTCGCTCGGCGACAACGCCACCGCCGAGGCCCGCGTCGGCCTCGCCGGGCCGATCCTCGGCACGCTGGGCTGCTTCGCGCTGCTGCCGATCGCGTCGATGAGCGGCAACGACTTCTGGTACGCGCTCATCTTCACCGGGCTGTTCCTCAACCTCTTCAACCTCATGCCGGTCGTGCCGCTCGACGGCGGCCGCGCGATGGCCGCGCTGACGCCGTGGATGTGGTTCGTCGGCCTGTTCGCGATGGTCGTCCTGACGTTCGCGTTCCCCAACCCGATCATCGTCCTCATCCTGCTGCTCGCCGCCTTCGAGACGTACAACCGCTGGAAGAAGCGCAGGGCCGGCGACGAGTCGGTCAGGCGCTACTACGACGTCAGGCCGGCGCACCGGATCGCGATCCTCTCCGTCTACCTCGGGCTCATCGCGGTCTGCGCGATCGGCATGGCCCTGACGTTCGTCGAGCGCTCGCTGCCCGCCTGACGGATGCGGCCGCCGACCTTCTAGGGTTCCCGCGATGGCCGAGATCACCGTCGAGCGCCTGACGAAGCGCTACGGGGAGACGCTGGCGGTCGACGACCTGTCGTTCACCGTGCAGGCGGGCGTCGTCACGGGCTTCCTCGGTCCCAACGGCGCCGGCAAGTCGACGACCCTGCGCGCGCTGCTCGGGCTCGTGCGCCCGACGAGCGGCCGCGCGCTCGTCATGGGCCGGCCCTTCGCCGAGCTGCCCGACCCCGCGCGGACGGTCGGCGCCGCGCTGGACGCCGCCGACGTCCATCCCGGCCGCTCGGGGCGCAGCCACCTGCGCACGATCGCGGCGGCTGCGGGACTGCCGACGTCGCGCGTCGACGAGGTGCTCGACATGGTCGAGCTGACCCCGGCGCGCGACCGCCGCGTGAAGGGCTACTCGATGGGCATGCGCCAGCGCCTCGCGCTCGCCGCGGCGCTGCTGGGCGACCCGCGGATCCTCATGCTCGACGAGCCCGCCAACGGCCTGGACCCGCAGGGCATGCGCTGGCTGCGCGACATCCTCGGCGCGCTCGCCGGCGAGGGCCGCGCGGTGCTCATCTCCAGCCACGTGCTCTCCGAGGTCGAGCAGACGGTCGACTGCGTCGTCGTCATCGGCGCCGGCCGGCTCGTCATGCAGGGCTCGCTCGCCGACCTCGTCCGCGGCGAGCACCGCCCGGCGCTCGTGCGCTCGCCGCGCGCCGCGGAGCTGCGCGAGCTGCTCGAGGCGAGCGGGGCGACGGTGTCCGCCGACGGGCGGCCCGACAGCATGGTCGTCCACGAGACGTCGCTCGAGCAGATCGGGACGCTCGCCGCCGAGCACGGCATCCCGATCTTCGAGCTCACGCACGAGACGGCGACGCTCGAGGACCGCTTCCTGGAGCTGACCGGCGAGCGGGGCAACGTGCGATGAACATCCTGCGGTCGGAGTGGCTGAAGCTCGTCTCGGTGCGCACGACGTGGGGGCTGCTCGGCGCGATGCTGCTCATCGAGGCGCTCGCGGCCGGGCTCGTGACCGGCCTCAGCGACGTCGACGACCTGCGCCGTCGCGACGTCGCGACGCTCATCATCGGCACCCACCTGGCGATCGTGTTCATGTTCACGCTCGGGGCGCTGCTGTCGACGAACGAGTTTCGCCACGGCACCGCGAACACGACGTTCACGGTCACGCCGAGGCGCGAGCGCGTCATCGCCGCCAAGCTGCTCGTCGGGCTGGGGGTCGGGATCGCCGGCGCGCTGCTCTACATCGCCGTCAACGCCGGCCTCGGGCTGTCGATCCTCTCCTCGCGCGGCGTGCCGGTCGACGCCGACACCGCGGTCAACGGGTATGTCGGCGTCGGCGTCGGGCTCGTGCTCGGCTGCCTGTTCGGCGTCGCGCTCGGCGCCCTGCTGCGCAACCAGATCCTCACGGTCGTCGTCGGCATGGTGCTGTTCCTGCTCGCCGGGACCGCGGCGCTGTTCATCGGCAACGACGTCGGCCAGTACTTCCCGGGCGAGTCGCTGCTCGCGCTGCAGGGCACGCCCGGCGCCGACAAGACGCTGCTCAGCCAGAGCGAGGGCGGCCTCGTGCTCGGCGCCTACTGCGTGGCGCTCGGGATCGCCGGGATGATCTTCACGCGCCATCGCGAGATCACGTAGCGCCGGCCCCGGCCCACGACCATCCCGTTGCGGGCGTCCCGGTGCTCGATCAGGCCCGGCTCCGGCCCCGAGTCGGTACGCCGACAGGCCCCGCCGAGCGACGTTTCGGTGCGACGCGTTTGGGCCCGTCGCGTCGCGGGCAGAGAGGCGTCGACCCCGCCGAGGGACATTGGTCTCTCCCCCCCGCCATCCCTCTCGGCCAGCGCGCCCGGTGCACTCGTGCACCGGGCGCGCAGCGGTCACCCTTCCTCAGCGGCGGACCTCGCGCAGCGCCCGGTCCATGTCGCGCTTGGTCTCGCGCTCCTTGATCGACTCGCGCTTGTCGAAGCGGTCCTTGCCCTTGGCGAGCGCGATCTCGACCTTGGCGCGCCCGTCCGAGAAGTAGATCCGCGTCGGGACGAGCGTCAGCCCCTTCTGCTTGATCTGGTCGGCGAGCTTGTCGATCTGGCGGCGGTGGGCGAGCAGCCGGCGGTCGCGCTCGGGCTCGTGGTTGGCGCGGGCGGCCGGGCCGTAGGGCGGGATGTGGACGTTGTGCAGGTACAGCTCGCCGTCGCGGACGAGCGCGTAGCCGTCCTTGATCTGCGCGCCGCCCTCGCGCAGCGCCTTGACCTCGGTGCCCTGCAGGGCGATCCCGCACTCCAGGCGCTCGAGCAGCTCGAAGCGATACGACGCGTAGCGGTTGGACGCGACGTCACCGGGCGCCACCTTGCGCTTCTTCGCCTTGGCCATCCCGCGAGCTTAGTGGCGGGCCGCAGGCGGCCCCGCGCGATCGCGGCGCGGGCCTGCCTCGGCCTCGGCCGGACCCCGGGCCCGCGCGACCGCGGCCGGGACCGGTAGCGTTCCCGCCTCGCACACATCCGGGGGGTCCCTGAGAGGGGCTGAGAGGGCGCTGAGGAGTGGCCGACCCGACGAACCTGATCTGGATCATGCCAGCGAAGGGAGATCACGAATGAGCACCCGCACGGTCTTCGGCCCCGAAGCGACCTGCCGCACCCAGATGCACCTCGCCCGACAGGGGATCGTCTCGCCCGAGATGGCCCGCGTCGCCGAGCGCGAGCACCTCGCGCCCGAGCTGATCCGCGACGAGGTCGCCCGCGGGCGGATGATCATCCCCGCCAACGTCCACCACGGCGCGCTGGACCCGATGGCGATCGGCCTGAAGGCGCGCGTGAAGATCAACTCGAACATCGGCAACTCGCCGACGACGTCCTCGCTCGACGAGGAGGTCGACAAGCTGCGCCTGTCCGAGCGCTGGGGCGCCGACACGGTCATGGACCTCTCGACCGGCAAGCGCATCACGGAGACGCGCCAGGCGATCCTCGACGCCGCGACCGTGCCGATCGGGACCGTGCCGATCTACGAGGCGATGGAGAACCTGCGCCACGCCGAGGACCTGACCGCCGAGCTGCTGCTGGAGACGATCGCGCGCCAGGCGCGCCAGGGCGTGGACTACATGACGATCCACGCCGGCGTGCGCCTCGAGCACCTGCCGCTGTGCCAGCACCGCGTGACCGGCATCGTCTCGCGCGGCGGCGGCCTGCTCGCGCGCTGGATGATCCACCACAAGCGCGAGAACCCGCTCTTCGAGCGCTTCGACGAGATCCTCGAGATCTGCCGCGAGCACGACGTCTCGCTGTCGCTCGGCGACGGCCTGCGGCCGGGCTCGATCGCCGACGCCTCCGACGCCGCCCAGTTCGCCGAGCTCGACACGCTCGGCGAGCTGACGCTGCGCGCCTGGGAGCGCGACGTGCAGGTCATGATCGAGGGGCCCGGCCACGTGCCGATGGACCAGCTCGAGATGAACGTGCGCCGCCAGCAGGAGGTCTGCCACGAGGCGCCGTTCTACACCCTCGGCCCGCTCGTGACCGACATCGCGCCCGGCTACGACCACATCACCTCGGCGATCGGAGCGGCGATCGTCGGCTGGCACGGCACCTCGATGCTCTGCTACGTCACGCCGAAGGAGCACCTCGGGCTGCCCAACGCCGAGGACGTCAAGCAGGGCATGATCGCCTACCGCATCGCCGCCCACGCGGCCGACCTCGCGCGCGGCAACAAGCGCGCCGCGCGGTGGGACCGCAAGCTCTCCGAGGCGCGCTTCTCGTTCGACTGGCGCGAGCAGTTCGCGCTCTCCCTGGACCCCGAGACCGCCCAGGCGATGCACGACGAGACGCTCGCCGACGACTACTTCAAGTCGGCGGAGTTCTGCTCGATGTGCGGGCCGAAGTTCTGCCCCATGCACAACTTCAAGGACGTCGACTGGGACGAGATCCGCGCGGTCGTCGCGCAGCGCAGGGCCGAGCGCGCGATCGCGTAGCGCCGCGTGGCGCGCGGCGCTTGCAATGACCCGCGGGACACGGCAGGATGCCAGCGCTCGATCAGCGCCCACCACCACGGACGACCGATGCGCCGCCCACGACGGATGACGACAGCCCGATCGCGGCGCAGGGCGCCGGCGTGCGTCGCCGCGCTCGCGCTCGCGCTCCTCGTCGCCCTGCCCGAGCCGGCCGCCGCCCGCATCTGGGAGACGACCTTCCGCGGCCAGTGGAGCTGCAACGACCGCGGGCGGTACCTGCCGATGGCGGGCGTGCGCGTGGAGCTGTGGCGCCGCTACGCGAAGTGGTCGCCGCGGGCGCTGGACACGAAGGTCGGCCAGACGTGGACCGACGCCGACGGCGCGTACTCGATCCATACGCGCACGAGCGCCTCGGACTCGCACGACTTCTATCCCGTCGTGCCGCTCGACGGGCTGACGGAGTTCCCGTTCTCCGGCTTCGAGTACACGACGCGCTTCCAGGTCGACGACGTGCCCGAGCGCGACTTCGGCGTGGCGATCGTCAGCGACACCCGCTGCGCCGTCTGGCTGGGCTTCCTGCGCGCGCTGCGCGACTACCGCGCGGCGACCGGATCGGCGGGCTCGGGCGGCTTCGGCGGCGTGCTCTACGGCGCGCCGACGGCGGGCGTGCCGTTCGCGCTCTACGACGTGGTCTGGTGGCCCTCGGGCCACGCGCCGTCGATGACGCTCGCCGGCGACGGGTTCGGCTACGACACCGCGCGCCACGAGTTCGCCCACACCGTGCGCCACACGCTCGACGGGTCGCTGACGCACTGGCTCGGCGACGTCGCCGCGTACAACTACGCCCAGCAGCACAGCCTGTGCACGCGGGCGAGCTCCGCGTTCGCCTTCAACGAGGGCTGGGCGAACTACTGGGCGGGCGTCGGCAACCGCTATCGCACGGGCCCGGGCGAGGTGCGGGCGGCCTGCAACCCGGCGACCGACATGCGCTACGAGGGCAACGTCGCCGCCGCGCTGCAGGCGCTGCAGGAGCGCTGCGGGCTGACGCGCGGGGCGATGGTCGCGGTGCTGGCGCGCAATCGCGGGAGGATCCACGGCTTCGACGCCTTCCGCGCCGCGACGCCGTGCCCGAGCCCGCTGCTCGCCCCCGCGCTCGCGCTGGCGACCAAGGTCTCGCACGGCGTCTCGATCGCGAAGATGCTGCGCATCGGGCGCGCCCGCGTGAGGGCGATCGACCGGGCGATCGTCGGTACCCGGCGCGAGCTGGCGGGAGCGCCGCGCACGGCCCGCGGGCTGTGCCCGAAGCGGCCGTGCGCGCCGGTGCAGCTGCGACAGGTCCTCCTGCGGGGAGACCTCGACCAGCTCGCCCTGCTGCGGCGGACCGTCTCGTTCGCGACCTCGCGTTCCCGACTTGCGCGGATCTGGCGCCAGCCGCCGGCCCGCCACGCGGCAACGCTGCGGAGCCTGCGCCGCGCCTACGAGCGCTCGTCGGCGGCGATCGCGCGCCGCACGATCGCCCGCGCGCTGGCGACCGCGCGGCGCGTCCGCGCGGGCTCGCAGGCGATCCGCGCGCTCGGTGCGCTGCGACGCGGGATCGCGCGCGGCGCCCTGCCCGCGGGCCTGCTCTCGCGGATCGCGACGCCGGTCGCCCGCCGCGGCGGGCCGACGCCGGTCCCCGCGCCCCCGCCGCCGCCTGCGCCGCCGCCCGCGCCCCCGCCGCCGCCGCCTCCTCCTCCTGCGCCACCGCCCGCGCCGAAGGCCGACCTCGTCGTCGACCGCCTCTGGCTGACGAGCGACACCGGCTGGCTGTGGAACGCGACGGTGCGCAACGCGGGCGCGGCCGCCGCGCCGGCGACGAAGACGGCGATCGCCCAGCAGGATCTCGCCGACGTGCTCGTCGACACGCCCGCGCTCGCGGCCGGCGCGTCGGTCACCGTGACGGTGTCGTGCCCGTACGGGTCTCTGTCCACCGGCACGGCGCGCGCGGACGCGACCGCGCTCGTCGACGAGAGCGACGAGACGAACAACAGCCGCGCGTCGGAGCCGGGAGGGGTCGGCGGGCGCTGCCGGTATCCCTGACGGCGCTCGCGCTGCCCGGCGCCGTCGTCACCGCGACGCCGGCCTCGCGGGGCAGGATCGTGTCGCGCCTCAGCGCGTGGGCGCGCTGAGGACTACGCGGCGGCCGGCTCGACCGGCACGAGGTCGACCCGCCCCCGCGCGGTCTCGACGCGCTCGACCTTCACGCGGACCGGATCGCCGAGCCGCAGCGTCTGACCGGTGCGCTCGCCCGTGAGGATCGTGCCCTCCTCGTTGAGCTCCCACCAGTCGCCGCCCAGCCGCCGCACGGGCAGCAGGCCCTCGTGCCCGCCGGCGAAGCGCACGAACGCCCCGGCGCCGATGAGGCCGGTCACCTCGCCGTCGAACTCCTGGCCGAAGCCGCCCTCGAAGAGCTCCCGCTCGAGCAGGAAGGCGCGCGCCACGCGGTCGGCCATCCGCTCGATCGCCATCGCGTCGCGCTCGCGCGCCGACGACCAGGCCCCGGTCTCCTCGAGCTCGTGGGCCTTCGGCGGCTCCTCGGCCCCGCCGACGGCGCTCAGCAGCGCCCGGTGCGCGACGAGGTCCGGATAGCGCCGGATCGGCGAGGTGAAGTGCGTGTAGTGCGTCAGCCCCAGGCCCGCGTGGCCGAGGTTCTTCGGCCCGTAGGAGGCCTGCTTGAGCGAGCGCAGGACGAGGAACGTCAGCGCGTCGCGGCCGTGGCCGGTGCGGGCCGTGTGCCGCGTCACCGCGCGCGAGCAGGCGGCGATGACCTCCGTCGCCTCGGAGGGCGTCATGTGCTCGCGCGCGGGCGGCGTGGCGACGCCGAGCGACGCGAGCTGCGCGACGAGGCGAAGCGCCTTCTCTCCATCGGGCTTCTCGTGCACGCGGTACAGCGTCGGCACCGCGCGATCGGACAGCAGCTTTGCGACCTGCTCGTTGGCGGCGATCATGAGGTGCTCGATGAGCCGGTGCGACTCGGTCTGCTCGCTGGGGCGCGACTCGGCGACGTGGCCGCGATGGTCGAAGCGGAACTCCGGCTCGCTCGTCTCGAGCTCGAGGGCGTCCTGCTCCATGCGGCGCGCGTGCAGCGCCGCGGCGACCGCCCGCGCCGCCGCCAGCGGGACGCCCCAGAGGTCGGCGGCCTCCTCCTCCCCGGCGAAGACCCGGTCGACCTGCTCGTAGTCCAGCCGCGCGCCGGAGCGGATCGTCGAGCGATGGAACTGCGCCCGGCGGACCTGCGCGCCCTCGAAGTCCAGCTCGACCGTCACCGCCGCGCGGTCCTCTCCCGGCACGAGCGAGCAGGCGTCGTTGGACAGCGCCTCGGGCAGCATCGGCTCGACGCGGCCCGGGACGTAGACGCTCGTCGCGCGCCGGGCCGCCTCGCGGTCGACGAGCGAGCCCGGCCGCACGTAGGCGCTGACGTCGGCGATGTGGACCCAGATCCGCGTGCGGCCGCCGCCGAGCGCCTCGGCGGAGATCGCGTCGTCGAAGTCGCGCGCCGTCGCCGGGTCGATCGTGAACGTGGCGAGCGCCCTGAGGTCGCGGCGCGCGACCTCCGGATCGGGCCCCGCGTCGCGCGCCTTGCGCGCGGCGCGCTCGACGGCGGGATCGAAGCGCCGGCGCAGGCCGCGGTCGAGCATGAGCGCCTCGAGCACGTCGGAGGCGACGTCGGGGCGCCCGAGCGAGCGCACGATCCGCGCGTGCCCGCCGGCGCGGCCGGCCGGGCGCACGAGCACGAGGTCGCCGACCTTCGCGCGGGCGTCGCGGTCGAGCACCATCCGCCCGCCGCGCTCGAAGAACGGCTCGGCGACGTGGGCGCGCCCGCGCTTGCCGACGATCGCGACGACGCCCTCGCCGCGCGGCTCCTCGCGCGGCTTGCGGGCGGGGCCCGATGCCGGCCTCGAGCGCCGGGTCTTGGGCGCCGGCCGGCGGCTCACAGCTCGTCGGCGAGGACGGCGAGCGCCTTGTCCAGCGCCTCGTCGCGCTCCGTCTCGGGGTCGTCCTTGGCGCTGACGTCGGGCTTGAGCCCGGAGCCCGACTTCGTGCCCGGCCCGCCGAGGTTGCGCCCGCTGGGCAGGAAGTACTGGCCCACGGTGATGTCGAGCGCGCCGCCGTTGTCGAGCGGCATGATCTCCTGGAAGACGCCCTTGCCGAACGTCCGCACGCCGACGAGCTTGGCGCGCTTGGTGTCCTGCAGCGCTCCGGCGACGATCTCCGACGCCGACGCCGTGCCGCCGTCGACGAGCACGACGAGGGGCAGCTTCTCCGCGATCGGCTCCCCGACGGCCTCGAGCGTCTGCTCGGTGACCGCCCGGCCGCGCGTCGTCACGATCGTGCCCTTGCCGATGAACATGCTCGCGATGAGCTGCGCCTCGGAGACGAGCCCGCCGCCGTTGCCGCGCAGGTCGAACACGATCCCCTTCGCGCCGCGGCGCTTGGCCGCCCGGATCGCGTTCGTCATCTCGACGTGGGCGGTGCGCGGCCCGAACGTCGACAGCGCGATGTGGGCCACCTTCCTGCCGCCGGCCTTCTCGCTCCTCGAGCGCACGACGGGCACCGTGATCGTCGCGCGGCGCACGCGCTTGTCGAACGTGCGCTTGCCGCGCTTGATCGTCAGCGTGACCGAGCTGCCCGCGGGGCCCTTGACGAGCGCGATCGCGGCCTCGTCGGCCAGGCCCTCGAGCTTGCGGCCGCCGGCGGCGACGACGACGTCGCCGACGCGCAGCCCGGCCCGCTTGGCCGGGGAGTCCGGGTAGACGGTCGCGATGCGCAGCCCCTGCTTGACACCGCGCACGGCCGTCCCGATCCCCGAGAACTGGTTGTTGATCGCCTCCTGGAAGAGGCCGTACTCCTTGGGCGAGAAGTACGACGAGAAGCGGTCGTCGAGGTCCTTGACGGCGCCCGAGATCGCCGCGTCCGACAGCGCCCCGCGCCCCACGGCGCGGTAGTAGCGATCGTGGATCGCGTCGAGCGCCGCGAGCGTGACGCGGCGGTCCTCGGAGCCGACGAGCGCGTCCGCGACGGGGCCCGGCAACCAGCGCGGATGACCGCCGAGCCAGATGCCGAGCGCGAGCAACGCCGGGACGAGCAGGACGAGGACGATCTTCAGGCTGGGCAGGCGGGAGGGCATGGCGCCCTACACGGTAGAGATGCCGCGTGCGCTGCCCGCTCAGCGCCCGCGCAGGGCGCGGCGCCGGCGGCGCTCGTGGTGGCGCAGCGAGTCGCCGATGAGCCACATCGTCGGCGGCCACAGGCCGACGAACAGCGCCCGGCGCTCGGCGTTGCCGCGCTCGTGCTGGTCGACGGTCTTCGCGCGGATCCAGAGCGAGATGCACAGCCCGATCGTCGCCGACGAGAGGACGTGCATGTGCTCGCTGCGCAGGCCGGCGTGGTGCAGGGCGGAGGTCAGCATCGCCCGTCCCTTCTGCCCCGGTGTTGGCGATCCCATGCGCGGGGTAGAGGAGCCGGATGGCACAGCGCCTGCCCCTGTCGCGCCGGATCTCGACGGCGGCGCGCTGGCCGCTGGGCGTCCTGAAGACCGGCTGGGACTACCTCTGGCGCACGACCCCGATGCGCCGCAGCGACGAGGCCGGCACGGCGGCCCACGACCTGCCGCCGCCGCTGCCGCCCGGCGCCGACCGGACCGACCTGCAGGGCGTCGAGGACGGCGTCGGCCCGCTCATGCACCGCCGCTACGCCGTCCGCGTCAGCGGCGCCGACACGACCGCCGGCGCGCTCATCGAGCGGCTCGCGAGCGATCCCAACTGCGCCGCCCCGTCGTCGCTTGCGAGCTTCGTCAAGCTCCGCGGCGAGGAGGGCACGCTCCGCGTCGGCGACGAGTTCACCGTGCGCATGCCGGGCCCGTGGGACGGCCCGGTGCGAGCGATCGACGTCCAGCCCGAGCGCTTCGCCCTCGCGACGCTCGACGGCCACCTGGAGGCCGGGCGGATCGAGTTCGGCGCGCGCGACCTCGGCCCGGGCCGGCTGGAGGTCGTCATCGAGTCGTGGGCGCGCGGCGGCGACCCGGTGTCGAACCTGCTCTTCGACCGGCTGCGCGTCAACAAGGAGGTGCAGCTGCACATGTGGACCTCCGTCCTCGAGGGGCTCATGGAGCTGTCCGGCGGCCGCCGCGACGGGCTCGTCGACATCTCGACGCGGCGCGTCGATGCCGCCGAGCTTCCCCGTGCTCGATAGGACGCTCGCGGCGACGCCGCGCGCGCGGCGCGCGCTCGCCGCGCTGGCGGGGCGCCCGCTGAACTTCGACCCGGCCGAGCTGCACGGCGCGAGCGAGCAGACCGGCTGGCACGTCGACGACTACCGCCAGGCGCTGCCCGCCGAGGAGCCGGGCGAGCCCGAGGCCGGCGGCAGCTTCGAGACGGCCTGCGGCCTCCTGCGCGACTACGCCTTCGCCGACCCCTCGATGGTGCGCGCCGTCTACGACCCCGACGCCGGCCTGGCCGATCGCAACATGCTGCTGCAGGCGCGCTTCGGGCCGCTGCGGATCTTCATCGGCTGCCGCGTGCGCAAGGTCACCGACGAGATGCGGACGGTCGGCGGGCGCGCGGTCCGCGTGTGGGGCTGGGGCTACGGGACGCTGGCCGGGCACGTCGAGCGCGGTCAGATGGACTACGCCGTCTGGAAGTGGCTCGACGACGGCGCAGTGGAGTTCCGCATCCACGTCGTCTCCCAGCGCGCCGGGGGCGGCAACCCCCTCGTCCGGCTCGGCTTCAGGCTGATCGGCCGGCGCCGGCAGGTGCGCTTCGCCCGGCGCGCCTGCGCGCGCATGGCCGCGCTCGTCGAGCGCGACCCGGACGGGCGGCGGCTAGCGCTTGGCGAGCAGCCCGGCGCGGCGCAGCAGGCGCCGTAGCTCGCGGCGGTTCTTGATGACGCCGTGGTTGGCGACGCCGACGAACGAGATCCGGTTGCGCCGGATGCCGAAGATGACCTGCCGCGAGCTGCCGCCGGCGATGCGGCGCACGCCCGGTCCGACGGTCCGCACGCGGCGGCCGAACCTGCGCTTGAGCGTCTTGACGCTCGAGCCGCGGCGGACCCGCAGGCGCGCGTAGTTCTTCGACGTCGTCACGGCGAGCTGGACGCGACCGCTCTTGGAGAACGAGACCGACATCTTGCCGCCGCCGGTGACGCAGTAGCGCAGCAGCCCGCGGGTCGTCCGGCCGGGCGGGCCGAAGCGCTTGGCGAAGCTCTCGCGCGGCATCTGCAGCCGGAGGCTGCCGATCCGGCGCGGCTGGACATTGCGGCGCCTGGGCATGCACTTCTTCTTGACGGCGGCCGGCGTCACGGTGCTGTTGGGCACGCGGGCGGAGAAGACCTCCTGGTAGGGCGAGTGCTCCGGGTCGGTCTCCGGCAGCGCCGCGAGCTGCGTGTCGTTCCAGAAGGGGATCGCGACGTCGTCGTCGGCGACGAGGCCCTGGTAGTCGCCGATGAACTTGCCCGACACGGACGTCGGCGCGTTGACCGCCGGATCCCACATCCGCTGCGACGCGCGGCGGTCGACGAACGTGCGCCCGCCGTCCTCCGAGCGCGACAGGTAGGTGTCGATGAAGTAGTTGGCCGGGTCGTTGCGCCGGTCGAAGTACATGACGTTGACCTGGCCGCTGGGCGTGACGGCCATCCACGGCTGGAACTGGTCGGCGTCGCCGTTGACCGGGTCCTGGTTGACGCGCACCGGGCCGCTGTAGGAGCGCCCGCCGTTCGTCGACTTGAACATGACGATGTCCGAGCCGGCCTCGGGGCCCTCGCCGTCGCCGCCGGCCTTGTAGTCCTTGCCCGAGATGTCGTTGGCCTTCTTGGCGTTGAGCTGCTTCTGCAGGTCGGCGATCGACAGCTTGCCCGACTTGATCTGGCGCCCGATCGTCGGCAGGACGCCGGGCAGCCGCGAGCCCTTGGCGTTGCGCGAGGCGGCCGCGACGTAGACGGTGCCCTGCGCGTCGACGGCGGTCGTCGGCAGCGAGAGGTTGCGGAACGACTCGCCGGCGAACGGCTCGTTGACGCCGTCGATGCCGGCGATCGGCGCGGCGGGCGTCCAGCTCGCGCCGCGGTCGGTCGACTTGGCCTGCATGAGCGCGCTGAGCTGGTTGTCGTACCAGGTCGCGTAGACCTCGCCCTTGGGGCCGATCGCGATGTGGCAGCCGATGCCGGAGATGAGCGTCTTCTGGCTGACGGAGAGCGGGATGTTGTCGCCCGGCCGCACGCCGCCCCACGTCCTGCCGCCGTCGAGCGAGCGCATGACGACGATCTGCTGCAGCGGCACGGCGCTCGCGCCGTCGAAGCTCCAGCAGATGTAGATCGTCCCGACCTTGCCGTCGCGCGGCTTGTTCGGCCCGCCGGCGACGTCCGTGCGGTTGTCGACGGCGATCCAGTTCTTGTCGTCGAGGAAGAGCTTGCTCGTCAGCGCGTTGACGCGGTTGTCGTGCACGACGATCGGGCCGCTCCACGGCTGGCCGGGGCGCTTGATGTGGGCGGTCATGTTGAAGCCCTCGAAGGAGGCCGTCCCGCCCGGCGCGTCGAGCACGTTGGCGTACGCGTTGCCCTCGTCGTCGAAGTCGATCGTGACGTCCGACGTGATCCGGTAGTTCGCCTCGTCGGCGGCATCGCACTCGCCCGGCTTCTCGCAGTAGCCGGGCAGGTGGCCCTGGTCCTCCCAGGTGCGCCCGCCGTCGTGGGACTCGTACGTGCCGATCTTGAAGAGGTACTTGCCGTTGTTCTCGTACATCTTCGAGCCGGCCATGAGGTGGTCGTGGTCCAGCGGGTCCATCGCGATCGTCGGCTCGGAGTGCGACGTGTACCCGTCGCGCGACGCGCGCACGTTCGGGACGCCGGGGGGCGCCGCCGCCTCGAGGTCGGCGAGCTTGGGGCCCTTGCGCGTGACGAGCTCGGCCTTGGCGCTGTAGCCCTGCTCGCCGAGCGTCGTGTACGGCGTGAGCACGACGTAGAAGGAGCCGGCGGCCTTGTCGATCCCGACGCTCTCCTCCGCGCCGAGCGGCTGCCCGTCGCCGGTGACGTACTCGCCGCGCGTCCCGTCGGCGTTGCGCTTGTAGACGTAGAGGTCCAGGTCGGCGAGCCCGAAGCCCGTCGCGGTGATGTTCACGGCGCCCGGATGGTCGGTGTAGAAGCCCGCGGGCAGCGCGACGTCGAGCGCGAACACGTCGCAGCCCGAGGCCGCGGCGGGCCGGCTGTCAGCGCCGAAGCACTGGGCGCCCTCGTCGGCCAGCCCGGTCTCCGTGCCGTTGCGCACCGCGCCGCTCCACGACAGCGATCCGGAGCCCGTGGCGTCCGCGGTCAGCGTGCCCGCGGGCGGCGTCGCGGCGCCCGCGCCCGGCGCGCAGGCCAGCGCGGCGACCAGCGCCAGCAGCCCAGCTCGTATCCCCCTGCTGCGTCTCACCCCGGAAGGGAGTGTGACAGCTAGACCCGAAGGAAGCGTCGCAGCGACAAACCGGAGCCGGCGGCGGAGACGGCGACGCTGGCGACGAGCAGGATCGCCACGAGCGCCCCGAAGTTCACGGTGTCGGGGGCGGCGATGAGCGAGAACTTGGCCTTGAACGGGTCGATGAAGGCGACCTTGGCGACGAGCAGCAGCAGGATCGCCATGAGCCCGCCCATCGCGCCGACGAAGATCCCCTCGATGACGAACGGCCAGCGGATGAACCAGTCCGTGGCGCCGACGAGCTTCATGACCGCGACCTCGCGCCGGCGGGCCAGCAGCGACAGCCGGATCGTGTTGGAGATCAGCAGCACGGAGGCCAGGATGAGCAGCACGGCGAGGAAGCCGATGCTGAGCTTGACGACCTGCGTGCCGGCGAGGATCTTGTCCGTCTCCTCGCGGCGGTTCTTGACCTCGTCCATCGCCGGGTCGACGACGGTCCGCTCGCCGCTGGGCGTGATCGGCGCCAGCGCGTCGCGCAGATCGTCGATCTTGCCGGGTGAGCTCGGCGTCACGCGGAACGTGTCGGGCAGCGGGTTGGAGCCCAGCAGCTCGTATGCCTCGGGGTTCTGCTTCTTCTCCTTGGCGTACGCCTCGGCCTTGGAGACGTAGACGACCTTGCCGACGTGCGGCGTGTCCTGCGTGAGCTTGCGGCGGACGCGCTCGACGTCGGCGTCGGTGGCCTTCGTCTTGAGGAAGACGTCGACGAGGACCTTGCCGCGGACCTCGTTGGCGGCGCCGTTGGTCGCCTGCACGATCGGGATGAAGACGCCGAGCACGAGCATCGTCACGAGCACGGAGGCCATGGCCGCGAACGGCGGGCCCGCGTCGCGCCGCAGCGAGCGCGTGACCTCGCGCAGGAAGAAGGGGAAGTTCATCGCAGGTCTCGGAAGCCGCCCTGCGGCGGGAACGCGTCGGCGGCCCCGCCGCCGTGCAGCGCGTCGAGCCCTGCCGGCTGGTCGCGCCCGAGCTCGCCGTAGGCGTGATCGAGCATGTCGCTGAACTCGTCGGTCGTCTGGTCGCGCTGGGCGTACAGCCCCGTCGCCTCGTCGCGCACGATCTGCCCGCCCCGCAGCTCGATGACGCGACGGCGCATGCGGTCGACCATGTGCGAGTCGTGCGTCGCGACGAGCACGGTCGTCCCGGCGCGGTAGATGCGGTACAGCAGCTGCATGATCCCCAGCGACGTGTGCGGGTCCAGGTTGCCGGTGGGCTCGTCGGCGAGCAGCAGCGGCGGGTGGTTGACGAACGCGCGGGCGACGGCGACGCGCTGCTGCTCGCCGCCCGACAGCTGGTCGGGAAAGTTGTGCAGCTTCGTCGACAGCCCCGTCAGGCGCAGGACGTCGGGCACCTTGGCGCGGATCTCCTTGCGCTTGGCCCCGGTCGCCGACAGCGCGTAGGCGACGTTGTCGTACACGGTGCGGTTGGGCAGCAGCTTGAAGTCCTGGAAGACGACGCCGATGTTGCGCCGGTAGTACGGGACCTTCTTGTGCTCGAGCGAGCCGAGGTCGCGGCCGGCGACGCGGATCGCGCCCGACGTCGGCTCGCGCTCCTTGATGAGCAGGCGCATGATCGTCGACTTGCCCGAGCCGGTCGAGCCGACGATGAAGAGGAACTCGCCGCGGCGCACGTCGAACGTGGCGCCGTCCAGGCCGATGTCGCCGGCCGGGTAGTGCATGCAGACGTTGCGGAACTCGATGACGTTGCGCGCGTCCGCAGGGGCGTGCGCCGGGCCCGCCGGCGCGCCGGCCTGCTGGCCGTGTGCTCTGCTGCGGGCGGCCGGAAGGTGGCGCGGACGAGTGTGTCGCTCGGGAGCGGACATGCCCAAGCAAGTTAGCGAGCCTGCAGGCGGCTCGCCTGGCACGCACGCGGTCTTGCAGGCGCCGGCGCCTCGCGGGCGCGAGCGCGCCGGGAACCCGAGCAGCGCGCCGCGAGACTCGTATCATCCGCCACGTGACGGGGCCGAAGCCGACCAGGCACCGATCGACGCCGGGAGGCAACAGGTTCGCCGCGCTCGCCCTGGGGGCCGTCGTCATCGGAGGGCTGACGATCGTCGACGTCTGGGTGCTGCCCGCCTCGGCGATCATCGCCCTCGTCGTCCTCGCGCCGCTCGGGGCGGCGCTCATCGGGTCGCCGCGCGAGGTCGCGGTCGTCGGCGCGATCGCGGTGCTGCTCGTCGTCGCCAGCGTGTTCTGGCACCACAACGCCGACGGGCTCATCTACGTCTATCGCGTCCTCGTCGTCGCGGCGATCAGCTCGCTTGCCGTGCTCGGCGCGCGCGCGCGCGAGCACGTGGCGCGCGACCGCGAGCGCTTCGCCGTGCTCGCCGCCGTCGCCGAGATCGGCGACGGCACGCAGCCGCTCGCCGACACGATCGCCGGCCTCAACGCGCTCGTCGTGCCGGCGCTCGCGGACATCTGCATCGTCGACGCCGTCAACGAGGGCGAGATCCGGCGCCTCGGCGTCGGCGCCGCGGACGCCGTCGCCGACCGCGCGCAGTCGGCGATCGTCGAACGCCCCCCCGATGCGATCGACCGGGTCGGCGACCCCGACGTGCCCCACCTCCTGGCGAGGATCGACGACGACGTGCTCCGGAAGGTCGCCCACGACGAGGCGGACCTCGAGCGCCTGCGCTCGCTCGCCGCGACGTCGGCGGTCATCGTCCCGCTGCGCGCGCGCGGCCGGCGCCTGGGCACGCTGACGCTCATCGTGACGCGCGACTCCGGGCGCAGCTACGACGCGGAGGACCTGGAGTTCGCAACCGTGCTCGCCGGGCGCGCGGCCCTCGCGCTCGACAACGCCGGCCTGTTCTCCGAGCTCGAGACGATCGAGGCGCAGCTGACCGCCGCGCTGTCGACGCTCGCCGAGGCGGTCACGGTCCAGCACCCGGGCGGCGCGCTCATCTACGCCAACGAGGCAGCGGCCCGGATGCTCGGATTCGCCTCGTCCCACGAGCTGCTCGCCACCCCGACCGCCGCGGTGGCCGCGATGTTCGACACCGCGCGCGAGGACGGCTCGCCGCTGCTGCAGGAGGACATGCCGGGGCGCCGGGTCATCGCCGGGGAGCGCGAGCCCAAGCCGCTCATCGTGCGCGCGGTCGACCGCAAGACGGGCGCCGTGGCGTGGCGCGTGGCGAAGGCCTCCGGCGTGTACGGCGCCGATGGCGAGCTCAAGCTCGTCGTCAACGTCATCGAGGACATCACCGACGTCAAGCGCGCCGAGCTCACGCAGGGAATGCTCGCGCGCGCGGGCGAGTTGCTCGCCTCCTCGCTGGACTACGAGCGCACGCTGCAGCAGGTGGCCGAGCTCGCCGTTCCCGAGCTCGGCGACTGGTGCGTCGTGAGCCTGCCGGACGGGCACGGCTTCATCCGCGGGGTCGCCGTCGCGCACGTCGACCCCGAGAAGGTCGCGCTGGCGCGCGACATCGGCGAGCGCTTCCCGACCCCTGTCGACGCGGATACCGGTACCGCGCAGGTCATGCGCGAGGGGCGCTCGCAGCTCGTCCAGGAGATCCCCGACGAGCTGCTCGCCTCGGTGGCGCGCAGCGAGGAGCATCTCGAGCTGCTGCGCAGCATCGGGTTGCGGGCGGCGCTCACGGTCCCCATGACGACCGGCGGCAAGGCGATCGGGGCGCTGTCGCTCGTGCACGCCGAGTCGGGGCGGCAGTTCGACGAGCGCGACGTCAAGCTCGCCGAGGAGCTCGGCCGCCGCGCCGCCGCGGCAGTCGCGCACACGCGGCTGTACACGGAGCGCTCGCGGATCGCGCGCACGCTGCAGACGAGCCTGCTGCCGGGGCGGCTGCCGAAGATCGACGGCTGGACCGCGTCGACGCTCTACCGGCCCGCCGGCGACGAGAACTGGGTCGGCGGCGACTTCTACGACGTCTTCGAGGTGCGCGGCGGCTGGCTGGCGATCGTCGGCGACGTCGCCGGTCGCGGCGCCGCCGCCGCGGCGCTCACGGGACTCGCCCGCCACACCCTGCGCACCGCCGCGACGCTGCTCGACGACCCGCTGGACGCCATCGGGATCCTCAACCGCGAGCTGCTCGCCCTCGACGAGATGTCGCTGTGCTCCGTCGGCGCGATGCTGCTCGCCGACAAGGGCGACGGGCACGCCACGGCGCAGGTCGTCTGCGCCGGCCATCCGCTCCCGCTGCTCGTCCGCGCCGGCGAGGTGCGGCCCGTCGGAGCGTTCTCGCCGATGCTCGGCGCCTATCCGATCCGGGAGTGGCGGCGCGCGTGCGTCGACCTGGAGCCCGGCGACGTGCTCGTGCTGTTCACCGACGGGGTGTTCGACGCCGTCGGCGACGGCGAGCGCTTCGGCGAGGAGCGCGTGGAGCGCACGCTCGCGGGCGCCGTCGACGCCGGCGACGCGGTCGCCCGGATCGACGCCGCGCTGAGCGCCTTCGCGTCCGGCGATCAGGCCGACGACACGGCGATCCTCGCGGTGCAGCGCGTGCCCGTCGCGGCCGTCGCGCCGCGGCCCCAACGTCCGTGATCCGGGCGCTACCGTTCGTGGCATGACCACGATCGCCTCCTCCACGCTGGCCAACGGCCTGCCCCTGCACCGCATCGGCCTCGACGGCACCCGCGCGGTCACGATCCTCGTCGCCTTCGACGCCGGCGCGCGCAGCGAGCGTCCCGAGGAGAACGGCATGGCCCACTTCCTCGAGCACCTCGTCTTCAAGGGCGGCGAGAAGTTCCCGCACTACAGCGACGTCAACCAGACGGCGGAGTCGCTGGGCGGCGCGCTGAACGCCTACACGTCGCACGACCTCGTGGCCTTCCACATCACCGTGCGCGCCGAGGCCGCGCTCGACGCCGCCGACCTGCTGACGGACTTCGTCGGCCGCCCGCACCTCGACGCCGACGAGCTCGACCGGGAGCGCGGCGTCGTCATCCAGGAGATCCAGCGCTACAAGGACGAGCCCTCCTCCGTCGCCGACGAGCTCATCGATCGCGCCGCCTTCGGCGAGCATCCGCTCGGGCGCTCGGTGCTCGGTCCCGAAGAGCACCTGCGGACCTTCACCCGCGACGCGATCGTCGCCTTCCGCAACCGGCGCTGGTCGGGCGCCCGGGGCGGGGCGTTCGTCGTCGGCAACCTCGAGCACGTGCCCGCCAACGGCGCGTTCGCGGAGCTGTTCGAGCGCTTCCCGGCGCTCGAGGCGCCCGAGCCCTACGAGCCCGCGCCGCCGTTCGAGCCGGAGGTCATCGTCGAGCGCCGCGACACGAACCAGTCGCACCTGCGGATGTCCTACCGCCCCAAGGTCGACGTCTCGGACCCCGCCAAGCGCGCGGCGATGGCGATCTACGCGACGGTCCTCGGAGGCTCGATGAGCTCGCGCCTCTTCGACGAGATCCGCGAGCAGCGCGGCCTGGCGTACTCCGTCTACGGCGTCTCGCACGCGCATGCCGACGTGCCGCTGCTGCAGCTCAGCGCGGGCCTGGACTCCACGAAGTGCATCGAGGCGTACACCCGCATGCGCGAGATCGTCGGCGAGCTGCGCGACGAGGGGCCGACCGAGGCCGAGGTCGACCGCGCCCGCGCCTACGCCGCCGGGCGCCGCGTGCTCGCGTTCGAGAACACGGGCGCCGTCGCGCGCCACGCCGCCGCGCAGTCGATCGTCTTCGGCGAGGAGATCGACCCCGACGGCGCGATCGCCGCGCTGGACGCCGTCACGCTCGCCGAGGTCACCGAGGTCGCGCGCGACGTCGCCGACACGCTGGCGATCGCCTGCGTCGGGCCCCACGGCGAGGACGACTTCCGCTAGATCGCCCGGCGTGCCCGGCGCGCCCGGCGCGCACGGGCGGTGGCGGATGGTTGCGGGGGCGCGCGATCGGGGGGTCCCCGCGCCCGCGGCGCGTGGTGTCGTGCGGGTGGGGTCCCCCCCAGCGGGACGCTTCCGCGCAGGACCTGCTCGGGCCGGCTGCGGCGAGCCCGGGTCCGGCGGGTTGCGTCCCACATGGAGACGCTTCCGCGCACGACCCTGCTTGGGCCGGCTGCGTCGAGCTCGGGGTCGGGCGGGTTGCGTCCCACAGCGGGACGCTTCACGCCGGACCCGCCCGCGCGGGCCCGCTGAGCCTGGGGTTGTGCGAGTTGCGTCCCACAGCGGGACGCTTCACGCCCAACCCTCCCGGGCCAGCCCCCCGCGCCCAGGGTCATGCGACTTGCGTCCCACAACAGGACGCTTCACGCCCAACCCTCCCGGGCAAGCCTCCCGCGCCCGGGGTCATGCGACTTGCGTCCCACAACAGGACGCTTCACGCACAACCCTCCCGGGCGAGCCCCCCGCGCCCCGGGTCGAGGTCGGCGAGCAGCGCTGCGGCGCGGCTCCACCATCCAAGCCGCCGCCTGCGGCGCGAGCGCCGCACCGTGACTCAACCCTCTAAGCCGCCACCTGCGGCCGCCGGCGCCGCCGAGCCCGCGTCAGCCGAGGTTGCCGCAGAAGTTCAGGCCGTAGTCGACAGCGAGGCGGTCGGACTCGGCGCGCGCGGCGCGGAAGGCGTCCAGCGCGCTGCGCACGTCGTTGCCGGCGGTCGCGGCCGCCTGCGCGTCCCCGGCGCGCGCCGCGACCTCGAAGCGCCGCGCGGCGGCGCGCATCCTGACGAGCAGCGGATCGGCGCGGCGGACCGAGGCGACGAACGCCTCGGCGCCACGGCGGGCGGCGCCCTCCTCGGGCAGCGGCACGTCGGCGAGGTCGCGGGAGAGACGCTCGTAGAGATTGGCGAGGACGGTGTTGGCCTCGGCGATCTGCTCGGGCGTCTTCGGGTCGGCCGAGCCCGCCTGCGCGATCTCGCCGAACAGCTTCTGGCAGACCCCGTCGGCAGCCGAGATGAAGCCCTCCCTCGTCTGCGGAGCCGAGCCGCCGCCGCACGCGGCAAGCAGGACGGTCAGCGAGAAGAGGGCGGCGAGAAGGCGGCTGCGCACGGCCGCCAGCGTAGAGCGTCGACCGTCAGGAGATGGCGACCATGCGCTCGATCGGCACGCGGGCGCGCGCGGCGACGTCGGCAGGGACCTTGACCTCGTGGACGAGGTCGCGCAGCGAGTCGCGCAGCTTGGGCAGCGTGATCATCTTCATGTAGATGCACGCGGCGCGCTCGTTGGCGGCGATGAACTCGGTGTCCGGCGCCGCCTCTCGCAGCGGGTGCAGCATCCCGATCTCGGTGGCGACGATCGCGGTCTGCCCGGGCTTGGCGTCCTCGGCGTACCTCAGCATCCCGCCGGTGGAGAGCATGTGCACGCCCTCCGCGGCGATGTCGCCCGCGGCGGCGTACTCCATGACCGACGTCGAGCAGCCGCACTCGGGGTGGATGAGGAAGTCGGCGCCCGGGTGCTCGGCGCGGACGTGCTCGATGTCGCTGGGGCGGATCCCGGCGTGGACGTGGCACTCGCCGTCCCAGACGTGCAGCGAGCGCCCGATCCGGCGCTCGACGAACGCGCCGAGGAACATGTCCGGACCGAAGAGGATCTCGGTGTCGGGGCCGTGCTCGCGCAGGATGTGCTCGACGACCGCGACCGCGTTGGCCGACGTGACGCAGTAGTCCGTCATCGCCTTGATCTCGGCGGTCGTGTTGACGTACATGACCGTGATCGCGCCCGGGTGCTGCGCCTGCCAGGCCCCGAGCTGCTCGGGGGTGATCGCGTCGGCGAGCGAGCAGCCCGCGTCCAGGTCGGGGATGAGCACGGTCTTCTCCGGCGACAGCACCGACGCGGTCTCGGCCATGAAGTGCACGCCGCAGAACGCGATGACGGACGCGTCGGAGGCCGCCGCCTCGCGGGAGAGCCCGAGCGAGTCGCCGACGTAGTCGGCGACGTCCTGGATCTCCGGGAGCTGGTAGTTGTGCGCCAGGATCACCGCGTCGCGCTCGGCGGCGAGCGCCCGCACCTCGGCCTGAAGGTCGGCGACGTCGTAGAGCTGAAGCAATGTCATGTGAGCGCCTCCAGGAGAAGCGACAGGTCCAGGGCCGGCGCGGAATGCGTGAGCGCGCCTATCGAGATCCAGTCTACGCCGGTCTCCGCGTAGGTCCTCAGCATGTCGAAGCCGATCCCGCCGCTGGCCTCGAGCCTCGCGCGCCCGGCCACGTGGGCCACCGTGTCGCGCAGCTCGGCGGGATCCATGTTGTCGAGCAGCAGCCGCGTCGCCCCCGCCTCCAGCGCCTCGTCGACCTCGGCCCGCGTCGAGCACTCGACCTCGAGCTCGAGATCCGGGAAGGCCGCCGCCGCGGCCCGCACGGCCGCCCCCACGCCGCCGGCGAGCGCCGCGTGGTTCTCCTTGACGAGCACCATGTCGTAGAGGCCCGCGCGGTGGTTGACGCCGCCGCCGGCGGCCACCGCGGCCTTCTCCAGGCGGCGCAGGCCGGGCGTCGTCTTGCGCGTGTCGAGGATCTCCGCGCCCGTGCCCTCGACCGCGCCCACGCAGCGCGCCGTCAGGGTCGCGACGCCCGACAGGCGCTGCAGGAAGTTCAGCGCGGTGCGCTCGGCCGCCAGCAGGGCGCGCGCGTCGCCCGTCGCGCGCAGCACGGGCGCGGGCGGCTCGCGCCACTCGCCCTCGGACGCCAGGCGCTCGAGCTCGACGTCGGGATCGAGCGCGAGAAACGCCGTCTCGGCGGCCTCGAGGCCGTAGACGACACCGGGCGCCTTCTGGGTGATCGTCGCGACGGCGCGCGTCCCGGCGGGAACCGTCGCCTCGCTCGTCACGTCTGCGTCGCCGACGTCCTCGGCGAGCGCGCGCATGACGATCTGCACGAGCGTCTGTGATCCGGGGCTCACGTGATCGCGCAGGATACGGGGAACAATGGTTCCCATGGCCGACACGCACGCCCCCGCCGCGCTCGACCTCGACGCGTGGCTGCCCGACGCCGAGATCGTCACCCGCCATCGCCGCGAGGCGCGGACGGGCGCCAAGGCGCTGTGGGCTTCCGCACGCGGCCTGCGGCTGGACCACACGGGCACGATCGGCAGGCTGATCCGCTGGCGGATCCCCGGCGTCGCGCCCGACGAGTCGTTCATGGGCCTGCTCTCCCAGGACCCGTTCACCGTGCTCGACGAGGGCGAGCTGTACTCGATCTCGGGGCTCTGCGGGCGCATCTGGACGGTCGCGCGCGACTACCCGCGCCTGTCGGGGCCCGAGGACTTCCTCGCGTGGAGCGAGCCGCGCACCGTTCGCGTGCTCTTCGCCCACTGGGTCTCGTCGGGGCCCGACGGCCAGAGCACGCTGCACAGCGAGGCGCGCGTCGCGGCGGTCGACACGCTGGCCGCGATGCGCCTGCGCGCCCTGTGGCTCGCCGTCGGCCCGTTCGAGCGCCTCATCGGCGCCGAGCCGCTCGCGCTGGCGGCGACGCGCGCGCAGTCGGAGGCCGGACCCGCCTGAGAGGATGGGCGCCGTGCCGCCCCCCGACGCCGGAGCCCTCGCCGCCTGCTTCGTCGGCGGCGCTCGCCCGCGCTGCTACACCGCGAGCCCGCTCGGATTCTCCGAGGCCGGCCGCGAGTACTACGCGAAGCGCTACCTGCCCGCGCTCGCCGACCACGTCGAGCCGGTCGATCCGTGGTCGCTGTCGCGGCCGGAGGAGTTCGAGGCGGCCCGCGCCGATGGCCGCGAGCACGCCTTCGGGATCGAGGTCGGCGCGCGCAACGCGGCGGCGATCCGCAGCGCCGCGCTGCTCGTGGCCCATCTCGACGGCCAGGAGGTCGACGCCGGCACCGCGGCCGAGGTCGGCTACGCCGCAGCGCTCGGCCTGCCCTGCCTCGGCGTGCGCAGCGACCTGCGCCGCAGCGGCGAGCCGGGGATGCGGGTCAACCTCCAGCTCGAGGCCTTCATCGTGCTCTCGGGAGGCTTCGTCGCGGGCTCGCTGGACGAGCTCGTCGGCCGGCTCGGCGAACTGCGCGGCGTGTAGCCGTCCGCGATCCTCTCGCGTCGGCCGCGACCGGCCGCGCGACCAGGCAGTTGTGAAAACGTACCCGTTCATCTACTGTGGGCGCGATGACATCCCGCCTCCGCCGGCTTGCGTGCGCCCTCGCCGTCGCCACCGCCGCCCTCCTCGCACCGCCCGCAGCCCTCGCCGTCCAGGAGCCGACCGCCGTCGTGTCGCTGGGCGACAGCTACATCTCGGGCGAGGCCGGGCGCTGGCTGGGCAACAGCGCCGACGTCGCCGGCAGCCGTGACGGGACCGACCGCGCCTGCGTCTTCACGCTCGGCGCGTGCACGTCCTACGACGAGGGCCGCGTCTACGTCGACGGCACCGCCGCCAACGGCTGCCACCGCTCCGACGTGGCCGAGCTGCTGTCCGCGCGCATCCCGGTGGACCGCGCCATCAATCTGTCGTGCTCGGGCGCCGTGTCGAAGAACCTGCTGCGCGCCTCCAGCGGCGGCACGACCGTGCACGGCGAGGCGCCGCAGGCCGACCAGCTGCTGCCGATCGCCCGCTCGACGCGCATCCGCATGATCGCCGTCAGCGTCGGCGGCAACGACTTCGGGTTCGGGTCGATCGTCACGGCCTGCTTTCAGGCCTACCTCGCGCACGCGGCGCCCTGCAGCCAGACGCAGGCCGGCGCGCTCACCGACGCGAAGGTCGCCGAGGTGACGGCCCGGATCGAGCAGGCGATCGACGAGATCCGCGCCGTCATGCGGGAGGCCGGCTACGGCAACGGCAGCTACCGGCTCGTCCTGCAGACCTATCCCATCGTCATCCCGCGCGCGGCGGACGCCCGCTACGCCGAGCCCGACCCCCGCCGGGCCGCCGAGGGCTGCCCCTTCTACGACGTCGACATGGACTGGGCCCAGGACGTCGCCGGTCCGCGCATCGGCGCCGCGGTCAAGGCCGCCGCCGCGTCGCGCGACGCCGACGTCCTCGAGCTGCTGGGCGCGTTCGCCGGCCATGAGATCTGCGCGAGGACCGCGTCGGCGGTCACCCCGCTCGCCCCGCCGTCCCCGGTCGGCTCGGAGTGGGGTCGCGCCGTGAGCGCCAGCGCGATCGCCGCAGGCCAGACCCAGGAGCTCTTCCACCCCAACGCCTACGGTCAGCTCGCGCTGGGCGACTGCCTCGGCGCGATGTACGCCGCCAAGCGCGGCTCGCACGCGTGCACCGGCGCGGGCGGACGCGCGCCGGGCGACCAGGTGCTCACCAGCCTGCGCTGAAGGCCCGTCGCGCTCCCCGCCCGTCGGCGCTCGCGGGTCGAATCGAGCATCGCCGTCGGTGCGCCGGATCGCGCGCGAGATCCGAGCGGGGCTGGCATGATCCGACGCGTGGCGAGCGGCTCGCTCAGAGGCGCCGTTCCGGTCCGGGCGCGGAGGTGATCCGGCGCTGAGCTGGCGGCTGTACGGACTGCGGATCGCGCATCGCTGGCGAGGCGGCGCTCGGCGGCTCTCCTACGCGCTCGGCCTCGCCGCGCTGGCCGGCGGCGTGGTCATGCTCTTCACGACCGCCGAGCACGCGCGGAGCGGCTTCCTGCTCACGCTCGGCGTGGCCCTGCTCGCGTGGGCACGGGTCGGGGGGCGCCTTGCGCTCGAGGCGGTCGAGATCCTCGGAGCGAAGCTCCGCGTCGAGGACGTCGTCAAGCGCCGGCTCGAGCGTGCCGATCGGCCGGAGCCCGGTGGGGCGTCGGACGCCGCGGCGCCTCGACGGCAGGCCGCGACGCTGCAGAAGCTGGTCGGCCTCCAAGGCCTCTACGGCCATGTCCGCCGCGTCGAGCCCCCCGGTCCCCAGCGGACGGAGATCCTCGACGACCTGGCCGAGAAGATGCGGGAGGCCGGCCGCGCGGCGCGGTTCGATGCCGCAGAGGTCATCGCGTGGTTTCACGAGGGGGACGACCCCCTGCGCGTCATCGCCTTGAGCCTCATGCTCGCCAACGAGGGCTATCGCGACTTCCTGGCGGTCATTCAGACGATCGATGCGCCACACAGCCTGTTCGAGCAGTTCCACGGCCTGTGCCTGGCCGAGGAGATGCTGGGAACCTTGGACGAGGTCGAGCGGCACGTCCTCGCAGGCGCCATCGGGAGAGCAAGGCGCAAGCGGCGCTTCCGGCGCGACGAGGCCCTGATGGCCGTGAGCCGGTCGATTCTCGACGCGCTCGCCGAGCCGAGATCGAAGCGCTCGCCCGGCGGCGCCGGGTAGCCGCTCGGCCGTTCGGCGCCGTGGGCGAAGCCGACGACGAACGCGCCGCGGGTGCTCGGCGGGCGCTCGGCGCTCGGCGCTCTACGGTCGGCGGTCGGCGCCGGCGCCGGCTCACGGGCGGCGGCGCAGCACGCGCCGGTCGTCGGGCAGGCGCTTGGTGGTGCGCGCCTGGTCGAGATGCTCGAGCAGCGCCTGGGCGTACTTGCGCGACGTCCCGAGCTCGTCGCGCAGCCGCGCGAGCGTCACGGCGCCCTCGGTCTCGATGATCTCGACGACGCGATCGGCGACGGCCGCGACGGCGTCGCGGTGCGCGTAGAGGTCGCGGCCGACCCGGACGGCGACGCCGGCCTGGATCAGCGCCGGCAGATGCGCCCCGGCCGCGTCCAGCTCGGCGCGCGAGGGCGGCTCGTGGCCGGCGGCGAGCAGGCGCTCCGCGAGCGCGGTCGCCTCAGGTTCGAGTGCCGGCGCCGCCGGGGCGGCGTCCGTCCTCGGACCGGGGGATGCGGCGGCTGCCGGCGACAAGGCCGGCGGAGGATCCTGCTCGCCGCGCCGGAGCCGCCCCAGTCGTGCCAGCACGTCGGGGCGCCGGCCGTGCCGGCGGGCCCGCGGATCGAGCACCGTGCCGCCCCCGAGCGTGTCGGGCGGCGCGACCGAGCGCACGACGAAGCGGTCGCCCGCGGCGGCGAGCAGGTGCGCCTCGAGGCGCACCTGCCACAGGCCGTCGCCGAGCGCCGCAAGCCGCGCCGGCGCCGCCCGCGTGCCGAGGTGCACCATGACGCGCCGGCCGTGGCGGTCGTCGCGCAGGTCGAGCGCCGCGTCGATCACCTGCGTCGCCACGACCTCCGCCTTCGGATCGGCGAGCGCGTCGCCGCGGGCGACGTCGCGCCGGGCGACCTGAGCGAGGTTGACCGCGACGCGCTGCCCCGCGTACGCGCGCTCGGCCGGCTCGTCGTGCACCTGCAGCGACCGCACGCGGACGGGCCGCTGTGCCGGCAGCAGCGTCAGCGTGTCGCCCGCCGCCAGCGTGCCGGACCACAGCGTCCCGGTGACGACCGTGCCGGCGCCGTGGATCGTGAACGCGCGGTCGATGTGCAGGACGGCCGCGCTCTCCCGGCCGCCGTCGCCGCGCGGCCTCACGCGCGCCGCGGCACGCTCGAGCGCCGCGGCGACGTCCGCCACGCCGTCGCCCGTGCGCGCCGAGCAGGCCACGACCTCGGCGCCGGGCAGCAGCTCGGCGGCCTCCGCGGCAGCTCGCTCCGGGGACGCGCGATCGCTCTTCGTGATCGCCACGACGCCCTGCTCGATCCCCAGTGCCGCCAGCACCTCGGCGTGCTCGAGCGTCTGCGGCATCACGCCGTCGTCGGCGGCGACGACCATGAGATACAGATCGATCCCGGTCGCCCCCGCGACCATCGTCCGCACGAAGCGCTCGTGGCCGGGCACGTCGACGACCGAGACGTGGCGGCCCCCAGGCAGCAGCAGGGGCGCGAAGCCGAGCTCGATCGACATGCCGCGCGCCCGCTCCTGGGGCAGGCGGTCGGTGTCCACGCCGGTCAGCGCGCGCACGAGCGCCGTCTTGCCGTGGTCGATGTGGCCGGCGGTCCCGAGCGTCAGGGCCGCCTCGCCGGCGCTCACGGCGTCACGGCGCGCACCGCGCGCGCCACGTCGCGCGCCTCGTCGTCGGTCAGCGTGCGCGGGTCGAGCAGCAGGCGGCCGTCGTGGATGCGGCCGACGACCGCCGGATCGCCGGCCCGCAGGGCCGCGGCGAGCGCGTCGGCGCCGGCGTGCCCGGGGTCGATCGCGACGACCGGCCCCGGCAGCTCGAGCAGCGGCAGCGCGCCGCCGCCGACGCGCGCCGTCGAGGCGACGACGGCGCCGCCGGTCGCGGCGGCGAGCTCGTCCGCGCGCCGGCTCAGCGTCGCCTCGTCGGCGTCGAGCATCGCGAGCACCGGCAGCGCGCGGCGCGCGGCCGCCGGGTCGCGATAGAGGGCGAGGGTCGCCTCGAGCGCGGCGAGCGACAGCTTGTCGATCCGCACGGCCCGCGCGAGCGGATGGCGGCGGCACGCCTGCACCGCCTCGCGCGTTCCGACGAGCAGCCCCGCCTGCGGCCCGCCGAGCAGCTTGTCGCCCGAGAACGCCGTGAGCGCGGCGCCGGCGCGGACCGAGCGGCGCACCGGCGGCTCGCCGGCGAGCAGCGCGAGGTCGTCGGTGAGCACGCCGGAGCCGACGTCGTCGATCACCGCGGCGCCCAGGCCGCAGAGCTCCTCGATCTCGACCTCGGCGACGAAGCCGACGGTGCGGAAGTTCGAGGGATGGGCGCGCAGGATCGCGCCGACGCGCCGGCCTCCGGCGGTCAGCGCCGCCTCGTAGTCGGCGCGGCGCGTGCGGTTCGTCGTGCCGACCTCGACGAGCCGCGTGCCCGCGAGCTCGAGGATCTCGGGAATCCGGAAGCCGCCGCCGATCTCGACGAGCTGCCCCCGCGAGACGACGACGTCGCGGCCTGCCGCCAGCGCGGCGCAGGCCAGCAGCACCGCCGCCGCGCAGTTGTTGACGGCGATCGCCGCCTCCGCGCCGGTCAGCTCGCGCAGCAGGTCCTCGACATGCGCCTGGCGCGAGCCGCGCTCCCCGGTGGCGAGGTCGAGCTCGAGGTTGCAGTAGCCGTCCGCCGCGGCCGCGACCGCGGCCTGGGCCTCGGCGGCGAGCGGGGCGCGGCCGAGGTTCGTGTGGACGACGACGCCGGTCGCGTTGAGCACGTGGCGCAGGCTCGGCCGCAGGCGCGCCCGCGCCCGCGCGACGAGGTCGACCGTCGCGTCGCCGGCGCCCGTGTCACCGCCGCTCAGCAGCTCCTCGCGCCGCGCCTGCAGCTCGGCGCGCGCGACCGCCGTCGCCAGCCGGTCGACGGACGGGAGGTCGCGCAACCGGTCGCGGCCGGTCATGCGCAGCGGCGCTGGCGTCGAGCGTGGCGCGGCCCGGCGCGCCCCGCCGGCGTCGGAGCCTGCTCGACGTCGCGGGCCTGGTCGGGCATCGGATGGGCGTCGGAGCGCACGGTCTGCGATCGCACGTTAGCCGCTGCCGGCCGGGCGGCCCTGCGTCGCGCCCCCGCCAGGACCCGGGATGCGATGCCGACAGCGCACGTCAGGTCGCGCAGCCGGGTCTCGGCCGGTCGATCGGCCGGCCGGTCGCGGTCGGTCGTACGGAACGGCGAAGGAGTCGAACCTTCCAGCGCGGTCTGCCGCGCCCCGCCGGTTTTGAAGACCGGATGGGCCACCGGGCCCGGGCCGCTCCAGGGTGATGACGTCAGTGCCGGGCGATCATCGCACCGAGACCTCGCCGGCCTCACCGGCGACGATCTCGCCGACGATCGGGCCCGGGAGCGTCGGAGCGGCCGCGGGCGCGACCGCCACGAGCAGCCCCCCCGACGTCGTCGCGTCGCAGAGCAGGCGCCGCCGCGCCTCGACGACGCTGTCGCCGAACGTCGTGAACGTCTCGGCGTACTCGCGGTTGCGACGGCTGCCGCCCGAGACGCCGTCGTCGCCTTCGAGCAGGTCCAGCACGCCGTCGATCGCCGGCACGGCCGCCGCGTCGATCACCGCGGCGACGCCGCTCGCGCGCCCCAGCGAGTGCAGATGGCCGAGCAGGCCGAAGCCGGTGACGTCGGTCATCGCGCTCGCGCCGGCCGCGCGCGCCGCGGCGGACGCCGAGTCGTTGAGCTGCGTCATCGTCGCCACCGCCCGCGCGAGCAGGTCGTCGTCGCGCACGCCGCGCTTGCGCGCCGTCGCGATCGCGCCGACGCCGAGCGGCTTCGTCAGCACGAGCACGTCGCCGACACGGGCGCCGGCATTCGAGATGAGCTCGTCGGGGTGCACGGTGCCCGTGACCGACATGCCGTACTTCGGCTCGGGATCGTCGATCGAGTGGCCGCCGACGACCGCGATGCCGGCGGCCGCGGCGACGTCCGCGCCGCCGCGCAGGATCTCGCGCAGGACGTCCCCGCCGAGGCGCTCCAGCGGGAAGGCGACGACGTTCATCGCCGCGAGCGGCACCCCGCCCATCGCGTAGACGTCCGACAGCGCGTTCGCCGCCGCGATCCGCCCGAAGTCGTAGGGGTCGTCGACGATCGGCGTGAAGAAGTCGATCGTCATCACGAGCGCGATGTCGTCGGTCAGCTTGAACACCGCGGCGTCGTCGGCGGTGTTCGAGCCGACGAGCAGCCGCGGCTCGTCGACGGCGGGAAGGTCGCGCACGATCGGCAGCAGCGCCGCGGCGGGCAGCTTGCATCCGCAGCCCGCGCCGTGCGCGAGCGACGTCAGCGCGACCGCGGCGTCCGCGGCGTCCGCGCGCGCGGCGCTCATGGGCGGGCGGCCGGGTCGGGCATCGGGTGGTCGTCGGAGCACACGGTTGCCGTGTGACGTTACCCACCGGCCCATCCGAAGCGACCCCGGCGGTTCTCGTGGCGCCGACCGCGCGAGCGCGCGCCCGGCGATGCGTCGCCGGGCGATCGAGTCGCTCGGCACCGACGCCCGCGGGCTTCGCGAGCAGGCCACCGCCGTCGACGCCTCGACGCCGCGGCGACTCGGCGACTCGGCGCCGCGGCGACTCGGCGCCGCGGCGGGCCGGCGCCGCGGCGGGCCGGCTCGGCGCCGCAGGGACGCGGGCCGTCGACGAGGCCGTGCGCCTCCTCCTCCTCGCGCTCTCGCCGGCTCGAGCCGTCCGGGTGGCTCAGTCCTTCTTGTCGAGCCCGATGATCGCTGCGCCGGGCGACCCCTTGCGGACGTTGCCGCTGCGCCCGAGCCAGTGCGTGCCGCCGGGGGCGACGACGGCGACGTACTCGCCCGGGATCAGGCTGCGACGCGCGTCGCGCCGGTAGGCCGTCGACAGCCCGCGGGCGCGCAGATCCGCCGGCGTGGCGAGCGACAGCGTGCGGATCGTGAAGTCGATCGTCTCCCCCTCGACGGTCGTGATCTTCCCGGTGACGTCGCCGGAGCGCTCGGCCTGCGCCGTCAGCTTCGAGCCGTCCGTCGAGACGCCGCTGTAGCGCAGGCGCTCGTCGAGCGTGACCTCGTAGATGCCCGCGCCGTCGCGCGCGGGGTAGGCGACGAACTGCCGCGAGCGACCGGACGCGTCGGTGACGTCGCCCTTGACGAGGCGATGCGAGGCGTTGTCGATCTCGAGCGTCTCGTCCCCGCCGGCCGACGTCAGGCTGACGCTGGCGTCCCGCGCCGTGGCGGCCGCGTCGAGCCGGCCCGAGAACCAGACCGCCCGCCCGCGCGGCGGCCCCTGGCCGTCGCACACGTACGCGCGCAGCTTCGTCGGCCCGCGCTCGACCGGGGCGTCGGTCTCGATCGCGACGCCCGTCGGCTCGGCGGCGCCCAGCAGCCAGCCGAAGTAGACCGTCGGCGCCTGCTTGCCCGCCGTCTTCGCGTCGTCGCTGCCGCCGCAGGCCGCCAGCGATGCGATCGCGATGCACGCGGCGACTGTCATCGATGTCCTCATGTGTCCCTCCCCGTTCGTCGTCGACCAATGCTCCTGCGACGCTCGAGATCCAGCAGGCAGACGGCCCGCAGGCCGGCCGGATCGAACGCCACCCGCTCGCCACCGCCGCGACGCGCCTGCGAGCCGAACCGGCGCGCCACGCGCGCGTGCGTGCGGCTGCACGTCGCGCGCAGCGCCAGGCGGCGAAACGAGGCGCACAGCGCGGGCACGTCCATCTCCCTCTCGGCGCCGTCGCGGACGATCACCGTGACGACGCCGACGACGCACTCGCGGCGCGCCGCGCGCGCGCCGGCGAGGTCGCACAGCGCCCGGATCGTCTCGCGCCGCGCGGCCGCGCCGGTGACGTACTTGTTCGCGCGGATCGCGGCGTCACCGCCGATCCCCTGGTAGCAGGACGGCCGGAACGCGACGTCTGGCGACCTCGCGCACGTCCGGAACGCCGCCGCGAAGTCGTCTCGGAGGTACAGCACGTAGGCGGTCTGCTTGATGTAGCAGCTGTGCTTGTGGCGCGTGGCGACCGCGGTGCACGGATAGAGCGGGTCGCGCGGGCGCAGGAAGCGCGAGGGCCGGCGGGGATGCGCCATGGCGGTGAGGTTCTCCATGAAGACCCCGCCGTCGCAGTGCTCGCGCTCGGAGCGATCGGGCAGCGACGCGCAGCCGTCCAGCGCGCGCATGACGTCGCTGTCCTGAACCTCCATGAAGCCGTGCCCCATGCCGTGGACGCAGTTGTAGTGGGCCAGCGAGTGCCGGCCGGCCGCGCGCAGCGGCGCGCACACGCTCGCCGGGTCGCGCATGACCGCGCGCCTGCCGGCCTTCGTCATGACCGCCTCCACGACGCCGTGCTGGAACCCCGACGAGCAGCTCGTCCCGGCCGCGCGGATCGCCCTAATGTCGCCTCCCGCGCCGGCGCGCCGGCCGATGACGTGCGTGAGCTGGTGGCACGCCGCCCGTAGATAGCCGACGCGATGGCGAAGCCGCTCGAGCTCGCGCACCGCGGCGCCCGCCCTGCCGTCCGCGGCCATCGCCTCGTAGCGCCCGGCCCAGCACGCGAAGTCGATCTCGGCGGCCCCGTCGCACGCCGCGGGCCGGGCCTTGCCGGCGGCCGGGCCGTGACCCGCGGCCGACCACCCCGCCGCGAGGACCGCGGTCGCTGCGAGCAGGGCCAGCGTGGTGCGCCGGAAGCGTGGGGTCACAGCGGGCCGACCGTACCGGCGCCCGGTTTGCAGAGCAATGCGCCCCGGCCGGCCCGGACGGCGATACTGCGCACGTGCAGATCGCGTGGGCCATCCCCTGCCGCTACGCCGAGATCAGCGCCGACGGCCAGGGGACCTTTCTGGGTGCCGGGATCGACGTCAAGCGCGCGGACAGCGTGCCGACCACGGTCGCGGTCGCGCTCGCGGTGAACGTCCTCGTCCCGGAGCACGAGCTGGGGCGTGACAGCACCATCGCGGTCGAGTTGCTCGACCCCGGGATGCGCGCGGCGGTCGGCCCGAGCGTCGACGTGGTGCTCCACGACTACGAGCACCGCCCCGCAGGCCGCCAGCCATCCGTGATGGCCGTCATCACGCTGGAGTTCGAGGCTCCTCGGCATGGTCAGTACACGATCAACCTGCGCCTCGACGATCGCGTGACCTCGGTGCCGATCTTCGTCGTCCAGGCGTAGGACGCGACGTCGCGTGCAGTGGGTGGTCGCTGACTCGGAAGCTAGACGAGCCCGCAGCCGGGATCGCTCTCGCCTCGGTGCGTTCCGTTGACGGACGGAGCCGAGCCGATCGGCTCGGCTCCGGTCAGCGGCAGGACATCGACGACGGGCGTGCCGGCGAGCGCGGCCCGCGCCGCGGCGCGTCCGACCTCGCGCAACTCGTCGAGCAGGTGGTACTCGAGCGCTCCGAAATCCTCGATCTGCGGGCAGACGAGGACGTCGGCGGCGGCGTGCGCCGCCGACCGCGCGTCGCTGCTGCCGAGCAGCAGCGCGCGCTGCAGGGTCTCCGTGATCCGCGGAAGCGGCTCGTCGGGGGCGCGCGGACGCGCCCGCTGCGCCGTGATGTCGACGGCGACGAGCGGCCCCTCCCCGGGATCGAGCGCCGCGAGGGGCAGGTTGTCGAGCATCCCCCCGTCGACGAGCAGCCGCTTGCCGACCACGACGGGCGCCAGCAGGCCCGGCAGGGCGAGGCTCGCGCGCACGGACTCCGTGACGCTGCCCGCACGCAGCACGACCGTCTCGCGGGCGAGCAGGTCGGCGCAGCCGCAGCGCAGCTGGCGCGGCAGCTCCTCGATGAGCCTGTCGCCGAACGCGTCTGCGAGCGCCGCGGAGAGCCGGTCGCCGCGCAGGATGCCGTGCCGCGGCCGCCCGAGCTCCGCGAGCGCCCGGCGGCGGACGAGCCACTCGTAGCTCCAGCCGTGGATGTCGTCGGCGTTCATCCCGGCGGCGTGCAGCGCGCCGATCAGCGCGCCGGTGCCCACTCCGGCGATGCGGTCGATCTCGACGCCGGCCGCCTCGAGCACGTCGAGCACGCCGATGTGCGCGAGGGCGCGGGCGCCGCCTCCGGCGAGGACGAGGCCGACCGAGGCGCCCGCCAGCCGGCGCGCCAGCGCATCGACGGCCGGCGCGGCGGGCTCCGTGACGCGGACCGCTCGGGCGTCGAGCGACCTCGCCAGCGACGCCATCCCGTCGCGCGCGCCCCCCATCCAGATGAGCTCGCAGCCCGGCGACGGTGCCCACCGCGGGGCCGCCGACGTGCTGGCGACCGCCACGACGCGATCGGCATGGCCGAGGCAGAACGCCGTCCACGGGTCAGCGGGGTCGGCCTCGCTCGAGCACAGCAGCACGTGGCCGTGGGCGCGCTCGGCATCCTCGAGCGCATCGATCATCGCCGCTCGGTCGGTCGCGCCCAGGCCGCCCGGGGGATCGAGCCGCGCGATGCTGCCCGTCCGCGCGAGCGCGCCCGCGAGCGCGGACGCGACCGTCTCCGCGAGGTCGCCGCTGCCGACGGGCAGCACCGCGACCGTCGCGGGCCGCGGGACCGGGACGCCGGCGCTCGCGCCGCCTTCGGTCAGCCGTGCGCCGAGCGCGGCCACGAGTCCGTTCGCGAGCCCCGCGTCCCGCTCGCCCGCGTCGAGGAGCGCCTGCAGCGGGATGCGCAGCAGACGGCTCTCGCGCCTGGCCACGACGTCGTACTTCCTGCGCACCCCGGCGAGCGCGGCGATCTCGCCGAAGAGATCGCCGCGCGCGAGGGGGGCACGGTTGGCGGTCCCACGGTCCTCGTCGGGCGCGACGAGCGCCAAGCGGCCCGACACCACGACGAACACGGCGTCGGCGTGCTCGCCGGCGGTGAACACCGCCTCGCCGCCCGCCACGTCGATCGTCTGCGCCGCGCCCGCGAGAGCCTCGACGGTCGCGGGCTCGGCGTCTCGCAGCAGCGGCAGGGCCGCCACGATGTCGCGCGGGCTGCGCGCCGCGAGCCGCACGGGGACGGCGAGCCGCACGATGACGCCCGAGCCGTTGACAGCCGGCCGGATCGCGGGGTTGACCGCAGACTCGAGCTCGTCCGCCGGCGCGTCCTCGGCGCCGCCGGTGCGGCGCAGGGCCGCCGCGCCGGCCGCCGTGACGAGCAGGAAGCCCGCCGCGAGCCGCCACCCGTCCCGGAACACGCTCGCCAGCTGCTCAGGCGTCGGCGTCCCGACGACGACGACGAGCAGCGCGACGCCGAGCACCGCGCCGAGCTGGCGCGCGGCGGCATTGATCGCCGCGGACGTGCCGAAGCTCGTGCCCGGCGCCGCCGCCACCGCGGCCGCGTTGAGGGCGGGAAGGACGAGGCCCATGCCGATGCCGGTCAGCAGGATTCCCGGCAGCCAGTGCGCGACGAAGTCCGGACGCGTGCCCGCGCGCTCGACGAAGAACGCGAGGCCCCCGACCCAGACCAGGGCTCCGGGCAGGACGACGGCGCGGCAGCCGAAACGATCGGCGAGCCGGCCGGCCGGACCCGCGACGGCAGCGGTGGCGAACGGGCCCGCGGTGATCGCCAGCCCCGCGCCGAGCGCGGTGTATCCCCACACGCTCGTGAGGAACAGGACGTTGCAGAGCATCGCCGCGTACAGCGCCACCGCGGCCGTCACCGTGAGCCCGTTGGCGATCAGGAGATCGCGCGAGCGCAGCAGCGTCAGGTCGAGCACGGGCGCGCGGTGCCGGCGCGATCGCGCCACGACCCCGGTGCCGGCGAGCAGGGCGACCGCCGCACAGGCACCCGCCGCGAGGCTCGTCCAGCCCCATTCGTCTCCCTTGACGATGACCAGCGCGAGCGCGCCGATGGCGATCGCCAGCAGGCCGGAGCCGAGCAGGTCGGGCAGCGCGCGGCGCCCGGCGGCGCGGCTCTCGACGAGCATGGCGCGGGCGGCCAGGATGGCCAGGAGGGCGACCGGCACGTTGATGAGGAACGTGAGTCGCCAACCGGAGAGCTCGACGAGCAGCCCGCCGACCGAGGGGCCGATGCCGGCGGCCAGCGCGGCGGTCGCGCCGTACAGCCCGATGCCGTGCGCGCGGCGCTCAGCGGGAAAGGCGCGCACGACGAGCGCGAGGCCGGCCGGCACGATCATCGCCCCGCCGAGTCCCTGGACGACGCGCGCGGCGACGAGCGCCGTCACCGACGGCGCGATCGCGCACGCAGCCGATGCCATGGCGAACAGCGCGACGCCCGCGATGTACGTGCGGCGGCGGCCGGCGACGTCGGCGATGCGCCCGAAGACGACGAAGAACGCCGCCAGCACGACGTTGTAGGCGTTCAGCACCCACGACAGCTCCCGCAGATCGGTCTCGCCGAAGTCCGAGCGGATGTCGGGAAAGGCGATGTTCACGATCGTCGTGTCGAGGAACACCATGAACGTCCCGAGCCCGACGACGAGCAGCACGCGCTCGGGCGAGATCGGGCCGGCCGAGCGCGCGCGACGTCGCGGCGCGCGGCCGTTCACTGCGCCGTCAGCCACGCCGGCCCGGTCTCGAGCACGTCGCGGGCGGCGGTCCGCCCCGCCTCCCGCGCGTCCTGCAGGCGCTTCCAGTCGAGCATCCCGATCCCGCCGACCGGCGGGGTGATCACGAGATCGGCGCGTCGCCGCGCCGATCCGTCGCGGTCGACGCTCGCAAAGCCCACGGAGCGCATGAGGGTCTCCGCGAGCCGCGGGACGCGCGGCGGCCCCGAGCGCTCCCGGCGCGTCGGGGCGACGTCGACGGCGATCACCGGCCCCTCGTCGTCGTCGGCCATGACGTCGACCGGGAGGTTGTTGCGCATGCCGCCGTCGACCAGCAGCCGCTCGCCCGCGCGGCGCGGCGGAAACAGACCCGGAATCGCGATGCTCGCGCAGGCCGCCTCGACGACCGAGCCGCGGCGGTGGACGACGACCTCACCCGACAGCAGGTCGGTGCTGATCATGAAGAGCGCCAGCGGCAGCTCCTCGATCGTCGTCTCCGCGCCGATCGTCTCGCGAACGAGCTCCTCCACGCGACGCCCCCGGATCAGGGACGCCGTCGGGATCGTCCAGTCAGCGGTCGGATTGCGGCGCAGGTAGCTGTGCTCGCAGACCTCGATCGCATGGGCGGCGCCGCGGTCCCTCGCGTAGAGCCCCGCGATGATCGACCCCTGGCTGGCGCCGCCCACGCGGTCGATCGTGACGCCCGCGGCCTCGAGCTCCTCCAGGACGCCGAGGTGCGCCAGGCCGCGCGCTCCACCGCCGGACAGGACGACCCCGATCGCCCGGCCGGCGAGCCGCCGACCGACGGCCCGCACGCGATCCGGCGCTCGCGGTCCCGTCGGGACCGCCTGCACGCGTCGCGGCTGGATCTGTGCCGCGATCGTTGCCAGGCGCTCGCGGGCGGCGGCCCGTCCGCAGGCGAGCAGCTCACAGCCCCGCATGCGCTGCAGGTGGCGCGGATCGAGCAGGACGCGGCCACCGCCGGCGACCGCGAGCAGCGCGTCAGCCTGGCGCAGGCAGAACGCGGTCCACGCGGCGCTCGCCCGGCCGGCGCGCACGTCGAGCAGCACCCGCCGGCCTTCGGCGAGCAGGACCTCGAGCACGCGCGACGGCACGTCGCCGGCGGCGTGCTCGTCGAGCCGCACGACCCGTCCGGCGCGACGCAGCTCGACGCTCAGCAATCGTGCGACCTCGGCGACCGGCGCGGCCTCGTCGATCCCGACGAGCGCGATCACGCGCCGGTCCGGCGCCGAGCCGTGCGCCGGCGCGGCCTCGCCGGCGAGCTGGCGCGCGAGCGCGCGAGCGACCGAGAAGGCGAAGCCCGGCGCCTCGCGCAGGAGCCCCTCGACGTCCTCGTACGTGATGGCGAGCAGTTCCGCATCGCGGCGGGCGCGGACCGTCGCCGAGCGCGTCGCCCCGCTCAGCACCCCGAGCTCTCCGACGACGGAGCCCGCGTCGAGTACGCGCAGCACGCGGTCGAGCTGATCGACGTCGACGACCTCCAGGCGCCCGGCGGTGACCACGTACAGCGCGTCGCTCGGGTCGCCGGCTTCGAACAGGCTGCCGCCGGCCCGTACCCGCACGCGGTGCGCACGGGCGGCGAGGCGCGCGAGCAGCTCCGGCGCGACGCGGTCGAACACCGGCGCACGGCCCAGCAGCGCGCCCAGCCCGTCCGTGACGGCCGGGACTCCGATGCGCCTGTTCACACGCTGGACCGCCACGAGGACGCGCGATCGTGCACGACGCACGATCCAAAAGCAAGCAATGCGGCGCATCGCCGATCGGACCGCCCGGCGCCGCCTCATCTGGGAGGATCCCGACGATGAGTTCGGAGGCTGGGCTGACACGGATCGTCCACGAGGTGCGCGAGCTGCGCCTGGGAGCGCGCACGGCCTACGAGGCCGGCCGGCTCACCGTCGGCGAGCAGAGCGTGCTCGACCTCCTGCGCGACCCCGCGCTCGCCGAGGTCCGGCCGGGCTGCGCCTCTCCCGGCGATCCCCTGCGGATCGTCGGCGTGCTCGACGCCGTCCAGCCCTGCTCCAAGGGACCCGGCGGAGGCGGCGTGTTCCCCGGGCTGCTCGGTCCGCCGATGCCGGTCGGCCGCGGCGAGACCCACGTGCTGCGCGGCGCCGCCGTGCTGGCCGCCGGCTACCTGCCCCGCGCCCAGGAGGCCGTCATCGACATGTCCGGGCCCGCGGCGCCGCTCTCGCCGCTCGCCGCGACGCACAACCTCGTCATCGAGTGGACGCCGGCGCAGGACGCCGCCTGGGAGGACGTCGACCAGGCGCTGCGGCGCGGGCTCGTCAGGGTCGCGGCCCACCTCGCCGAGGCCGCCCTGGACGCGGAGCCCGACGCGGTCGAGCACCTGGCCGAGCCCGCAGGATCGACCTCGAACGGCAAGCCGCGCGTCGGCGTCATCCTCAACCTGCAGACGCAGGGCAGGTTCAAGGACGTCTTCGTCTACGGGCGCAGCCTGTCGGGCGGCCTGCCGACGGTCATCTCGCCCTGCGAGCTCGACGACGGCGCGGTCGTCAGCGGCCAGTTCGGGCACCCGTCGCTGAAGAACCCGACCTACCTGCACCAGACCCATCCCGTGCTCGCCGCCCTGCGCGACAGCGACGAGCTCGAGCTGGCCGCGCTCGTGCTCTGCCCCGAGCCCGTCAACCAGGCCGACAAGGAGCTCGTCTCGGCGCACGCCGCGCGGCTCTGCGCGGGGCTGCGCCTCGACGCGGCGATCGCGACGAAGGAGGGCGGCGGCAACGCCGACGCCGACGTCTCGCTGAAGCTCGACCGCCTCGAGGAGGAGGGGATCGCGGCGGTCGGGATCCTCGGCGAGATGGCCGGGCGCGACGGGACCGGCCCGCCGCTCGTCGTCCCGCCGACGAAGGCAACGGCACTCGTCAGCACCGGCAACTACGACGAGCGGATGACGCTGCCCGCCTGCGAGCGCGCGCTGGGCCGCGAGCGCATCGCCCTGCTCGACCAGGCCTCGACCGACGCCGTGGAGCTTCCGGTGGCCGCCATCTACTGTGCTCAGAGCACGCTGGGCTGGGGTCGGCTCACCTGCGCGGAGACCGCCTGATGAAGATCGTCCACTACGTCAACCAGTTCTTCGCCGGCATGGGCGGCGAGGACTCGGCGGGCACCGGGCCCGAGCTGCGCGACGGCGCGACGGGCCCGGGGCGCAAGCTGGCGTCCCTGATCGGCGACGAGCACGAGATCGTCGCCACCGCGATCTGCGGCGACGACTACGCCGCCTCGCACCCGGAGTTCGCCGCCGAGCTCGTCGCACAGGCGCGCGAGCGCGGGGCGGAGATGGTCGTGGCCGGTCCCTCCTTCACGAGCGGACGCTACGGGATGGCGTGCGCGCGGATCGCGGCCGCGGCGAGCGAGGCCGGGCTCCCGGCGCTGGCCTCGATGCACCCCGACAACCCCGGCCTCGGCGAGGCCGCCGGCACGGCGGTCGTGCAGAGCGGCGAGACCGCGCGCCAGATGAAGGAGTCGCTGGAGCGCTTCGCCGCGGCGGCGCGCAAGATCGCCGCCGGCGAGGAGCTCACGGCGCAGGACGGGCGCATCGGCCCGGTGGCGCGCACGAACCGCATGGCGCAGCGCAACGCGGCGCAGCGCGCCGTCGCGCTCCTGGTGACCCGGCTCGGCGGCGACCGCGACGCCACCGAGATCCCGCTTCCCGACTTCGACAGCGTCACGCCCGCCGCGCCGATCGCCGACGCCGCCGAGGCGGTCTTCGCGCTCGTGACGGAGGGCGGCTTCGTGCCCGCCGGCAACCCCGACCGGCTCGAGTCCGCCCGCGCGACGAAGTGGGTGCGCCACTCGCTCGACGGCCTCGACTCGGCCGAGAGCGGCGAGTTCGAGTCGGTGCACGGCGGCTTCTCGACGCAGTGGGCCAACGCCGACCCCAACCGCATCCTCCCGCTCGACGTCGCCCGCGCCATGGAGCGCGAGGGCGCGATCGGACGCCTGCACGGCGAGTACCTGGGGACGACCGGCAACGGCACGACGGTCGCCGACGCGCGCCGCTTCGGGATGGAGTGGGCCGCCGAGCTGCGCCAGCGCGGCATCCAGGCCGCGATCCTCACCGCCACGTGAGGGACCGGCACGCGTTGCGGGTCAACGCTCACGAAGGAACTGGAGCGCGCCGGGATCCCCACGGCGCTGCTGTGCAACCTCGTCTCGATCGCGCAGCGCGTCGGCGCGCCGCGGATCGTGCCCACGCGCGGCATCCCCTTCCCGACGGGGGACCCCGAGCTCGGGCCCGAGCAGGAGCGCGCCTGGCGGCGGCAATTGCTCGAGCGCGCGCTGCATGCCGTCGCCACGCCGGTCAGCGGGCCGACCGTCTTCGACGGCGACCCGATTCAATAGGAGGCACATGCCCGTCCCCGTGATCTCTGCCGCGAGCGCGGTGCTCGCCCACGTCCCCGGCCTCTGCCGCCACGGCTCCAAGCCGTCGCGCGAGCTCGGGCGCAGCCCGGAGGTCGAGGCGGCGTTCCTGGGCGCCCTGCGCACCTTCGAGCAGGCGGTGGCCTACGGGCCCCACCAGGCGTTCCTCGGCGCCGTCCACCCGCGAGACCTGCCCCGGCGACCGTGGGTGGGCGCCGCCCCCAACGGCGAGGGCCGCTTCGCCGGCGTCGGCGAGCTCATGCCCGAGGACGAGTTCCTCGGCCTGCTGGCGGCGGTCGACGACTTCGGCCTCGTCAGGCTCGGCGCGCAGGACGCGAGCGCGATCGGCGAGCGACTCGCGCGCCATCCGCTCGCGGAGCACTTCGATCTCGAGAAGGTGGCGGCCGCGGCCGGCGACGCCGAGGCGGTGGCGGCCGAGCCGGGGGCGCTGGCACTGCACCTGGGCGCCGATCGCATGGCCGCGGCGGTGCGCCGCGCCCACGAGAGCGATGCCGCGCTGAGCGCCGACGTGTTCCTCGAGAACCTCGCGGGCAAGGCGAGCGCCACGCTGGCGTTGCTGCGCATGCTCGCCGACAACGGCATCGACCCCGCTTCGATCGACTACGTCATCGGCTCCGGCGAGGAGGCGATCGGCGACCGCTACCAGCGCGGCGGCGGCAACCTCGCCAAGGCGGTGGCGGCATCCGCGGGCTGTGCCAACGCCTCGGGCTGCGACGTCAAGAACTTCTGCGCCGCCCCGATCCCCGCGCTCGTCATCGCGAGCAGCCTCGTCGCCTCCGGGGTCTTCCGGCGCGTCGTCGTGATCGCGGGCGGCTCGCTGCCGAAGCTCGGGATGAAGTTCCAGGGCCACCTCAAGAACGACCTGCCGGTGCTCGAGGACGTGCTCGGCGCGTGCGCGCTGCTCGTCGAGGCCGACGACGGCCGCTCGCCGCGGGTGCGGTTGGACTCCGTGGGCGTCCACCCTGTGGCGGCCGGATCGTCGAACCCGAAGATCATGGAGGCGCTCGCGATCGCGCCGCTGGACCGTCTCGGCCTCGGCATGCTCGACGTCGACGACTACGCGACCGAGCTGCACAACCCCGAGATCACCGAGCCGCAGGGCTCGGGCAACGTCCCCGAGCGCAACTACAAGACGATCGCCGCCCTGGCCGTGCGCCGCGGCGACCTGGCGCGCGAGGACATGGCCGAGTTCGTCGAGCGGCGCGGCATGCCCGGCTTCGCGCCGACCCAGGGTCACATAGCCTCGGCGCTATGCTATATGCCGCACGCTCGCGCCAGATTGATGGATGGGGGCGCGAGGCGGGTACAACTGATCGCCAAGGGCAGCCTCTTCCTGGGGCGCATGTCCGAGCAGTCCGACGGCATGAGCGTGCTGCTCGAGTCCAACGACGACGACACGAAGGGATGAGCTGATGGCAGCGGTAGCCGAGGCGACGCGCGAGAACTTCGACGAGCTGGTGCAGAGCGGCACCATCCTGGTCGACGTGTGGGGACCCGACTGCCGGCCGTGCCTGGCGCTCAAGCCCCACGTCGAGAAGCTGGCGCAGGCGCGCGACGACGTGTCCGTCGTCATGCTCGAGGCGCCCAAGGCCCGGCGCGTGTGCATCCGCCTCAAGGTCCACGGGCTGCCCACCTTCCTGCTCATGCACGACGGGGAAGAGGTCGCGCGCCTGTCGGCGTCGACGATCAGCCCCACCCAGCTCAACGACTGGCTCGACAAGAGCCTCGAAGACATGAAGGAGGAGGTGAGCTAGCACCCATGTTCGAGAGCAAGCAGGTCATCGTGCTCGGAGAGCGCGACGGGATCGCGGGTCCCGCGATCGCCGAGTGCGTCAAGAGCGCAGGCGGACACATCGCCTACACATCGACGGAGTGCTTCGTCTGAACGGCCTCGGGGGCCATGGACCTCAATAGCCAGGAAGTGATCAAGCGCCTCGCCGACGAGCACGGGACCGACCAGTTGGTCGTCATCCTCGGAGCTCCCGACGCAGAGAGCGCAGAGATCGCAGCCGAGACAGTCGTGCTCGGCGATCCGACCTATGCAGGTGCATTGGCCGAGGCCCAGTTGGGTCTCTCCGTGTTTCACGTCCTCGAGGACGAGTGCCGCAGCCAGTTCGACGACGACGTCTGGGAAGAGCAGATCGGCGTCATGGCCGACGTGCTCGACGCCGAGGAGATCTCCGCGGCCGTCAAGGGCATGCGCGACCAGAAGCCCTAGAGCCCGACGCTGCTCAGCCGCCGCCGGCGCCTGAGCAGCGGATGGGCCGCCGCTCAGCCGAGCAGCTCGTCGAACCACGCGAAGATCCGCTCCCAGACGTCCTCGACGTTGGCGGGGCTGCGCAGCACGTGGCCCTCGCCCCAGTAGCGCACGAACCGCGCTCGCTTGCCCTGGCGGTAGAGGGCGCTGAAGAACTGCTCGCCCTGCTGCAGCGGCACGTAGTCCATGTCGCCCTGGACGATGAGCACCGGGGTCTGCACGTCGCCGGCCGCGAACAGCGGGCTGTTGCGCACATAGCGATCGGCGTCCTGCCACGGCGGCGCGCCCATCCGCGGCTGGCCCGTCTCGGCCAGGCTCATCTGCAGCAGGTGCTCGTGCGCGTTGGCGTCGTAGCGATGGCGGGCGTCGAACTGGCCGTAGAGGCTGACGAGATCGGCGATCCCGGCCAGCGCGACCGCCGCCCGGAAGCGATGCGTCTGCGCGATGAGCGCGTACGTGCCGTAGCCGCCGTAGCTGTGTCCCAGCAGGCCGAGCCGGTCGGGGTCGGCGACCCCCAGCTCGATCGCGGCGTCGACGGCGGGCAGGACTCCGCTCGTCATCTCCCGGTAGGGATCGCCCGCCTCGCCCTCGGGGCCCAGCGGCATGCTCGGAAGCAGCACGGCGTAGCCGCGCGCGGCGAGCAGCTGCGGGTTGCTCGCGTGGTGGGCGACGATCGAGAGCATCGGCGGCCGCGTCCGGCGGTCGAAGACCGAGCCCGGGTAGACCGCGGTGACGAGCGGGTGGCGCATGCCCGGCTCGTGGTCGACGGGCAGGATCAGCCAGCCGGTGAGCTCGTCCCCCGCGAGCCCGCGGTAGTCGACGCGCCTGATCTCGCCCTCGGCGACGTCGCGCAGCCAGGCGTTGACCTCCGCGATCGCGCGGGGCTGCCCGGACGCCGGCGCGGAGAGCCACAGCCCGGCGCCCGTGCGATCGAAGGCGACGTGCACGGCGGCGTCGTGCTCCGGCGCGAACTGCGCGAGCCAGGCGCCGTCCGACGGCGAGGGCAGCGAGGTCGTCGCGCCCGTCCGCAGGTCGAGCGCGACGCGGTCCTCGGAGTCCTCGCCGCCGACCTGCAGCACGAGCCGCGCGACCGTCCGGCGATCGGACTCCCTCGGCGCGGGCCAGAGGATCGCCGCCACGTCGCGCTCGAGGCCATCGGTCAGGCTCGTCCAGCAGCCGTCGTCCACCGACAGGCGCAGCACGCCCGCGCGGCCGAGGCCGACGAAGGACCGGCGCCCCTCCTCGGCGAACAGCCGGGTCGGCACCGCGTCGAGGTCGCCCGACAGCCGGCGCGGCTCCTCGCCGCCGCCGACGAGCCACCAGTCCGCGCGCTGCGCGGGCCCCGCCGCCGGCCGGGCGAACGCGAGGATGGAGCCCTCGCCCGTCCAGACGATCGACGCCGGGTCGAGGCCGGGCTCGGTCTCGCGCCGGACGCGGCCGTCGGCAAGGCGGTAGCGGAAGACCGCCTTCGCCCCTGCGGCCGCCGCGTCGACGTGGCCGAGCAGCGCCACCTCCGCGCCGTCGGGGGACCAGCGCAGCGACATGCCGACCGGCCGCTGGATCTCCTCGACGCTGCCCGCCAGCAGCTCTCCGTGCGCGGTGGCGATCCCGAGCCGCGCGACGCCGCCGACGCGCCGCTCGAGCCTGGCGCCCGCGTGCGGCCGGCGCACGTCGACCTGGCGAAGGAAGGCCACGTGACGCCCGTCGGGCGCGATCCGCAGGTCCCCGAACAGCCCCCGCATGACGATCCGCTCGGCGCCGGTCGCCGCGTCGGCGAGCACGAGCGCGCCCTCCGGGCGCTCGGCGAACGACCCGGTCGCGCCGCTGTCGAGCACGCTGGCCGTGGGCTCGAGCCCCTCCCACGCCTTCGCCCACTCGCGCATCGCGGTCTGCGCCGCCCGGCTCTCGCGGGTCATCCGGCTCGGCCGCTCTCCGTCGGGCAGGGTGGCGAGGAGGATCTCGTCGCCGGACGTCCACACCATCGGAGCGCTGTGGGACCCGAGGTCGACCACGCGCGGGGAGAGCCGGCGCACCGCCATCGAGCCGACGTCGCAGACCCAGGCGTGGACGTTGCCCCCGCGCGTCGACAGCAGCGCGAGCCGCCGGCCGTCGGGCGACCAGATCGGGCCCCAGTGGCCCGTGCCGTCGTCCCCGCCGCGCGTCAGGTTGCGCGGCGCGCCGCCGGCCGCGTCGGCGACCCAGACGTCGCAGCGCTCGCAGCCCGCGTAGGCGTCGTGCTCCCGGGATGCCGACGTGCGGCGCGGCCTCGCGCGCACCCATGACAGCCAGCGCCCGTCGGGCGAGAGCGCCGGCTCGCGGAGCTCCTCGAGGCTGAGCAGGTCGTGCGGCGTCAGCGGGCGCCCGCGCGGCAACCGCCCGGCCATCTACGCGGTCGAGCTCAACCGGTCCGCGAGCAGCGCCGTGTCGCTGCCGGCGACGAGCGCGGCGTAGCGCCCGCCGGCGGCGAGCAGCTCGTCGTGCGTGCCGCGCTCGGCGATCGCCCCGGCGTGCAGGACGACGATCTCGTCGGCGTCGCGGACGGTCGACAGGCGGTGGGCGATCGCGATCGTCGTGCGGCCCTCGGCGAGGTTGTCGAGCGCCTCCTGGACGGCGCGCTCGGTCTGGGAGTCCAGCGCGCTCGTGGCCTCGTCGAGGACGAGCACCGGCGGATTGCGCAGGATCGTGCGGGCGATCGCCATGCGCTGCTTCTCGCCGCCGGAGAAGCGGTAGCCGCGCTCGCCGACGACGGTGTCGTAGCCGTCGGGCAGCGACACGACGAGGTCGTGGATCCGCGCCGCGCGGGCCGCCGCGACGAGCTCGTCGTCGGTCGCGTCGGCGTACGCGAAGCGCAGGTTCTCGGCGATCGACGCGTTGAAGAGGTACGTCTCCTGCGAGACGTGGCCGACCGTCCGCGCCAGCGACTCGAACCTCACGTCGCGGACGTCGACGCCGTCGATCGTCACGCGCCCGCCCGTGACGTCGTAGAGCCGCGCGACGAGGTAGCCGAGCGTCGTCTTGCCCGAGCCCGTCTCCCCGACGATCGCCGTCGTCGTCCCCGCCGCGACGGTCAGGTCGATGCCGCGCAGCGTCGGCGGCCCGTCCTGCTCGTAGCCGAACGACACGCCCTCGAAGCGCACCTCGCCGCGCACGCGCGCCGGATCGAGCTCGACCGCGCCCGTGCCCTCGGACACGTCGACGGGCAGGTCGAGGTACTCGAAGACCCGGTCGAAGAGCGCGCGCGAGGCGCGGACGTCCACGCGGACGTTCAGCAGCGAGGAGATCGGGTGCATGATCCGCGCCTGCAGCGTCGTGAACGCGACGACCGTGCCGATCGTGATCGCCGCCGAGCCGCCCGCGATCGCCAGGCCCGCGAAGAGATAGACGAGCGCGGGCATGATCGCCATGCTCGTGTGGACCGCCGACATGCGCCAGCGGCCCGCCATCCGCGACTGCACCTCGAAGCGCGCGAGCCGCTCGGACTCGGACACGAAGCGCTCGGCGAGCGCCGCGGAGCGGCCCATCGTCTTGCCGAGCAGGACGCCGGAGACCGACAGCGACTCGACGACGAGCGCGCTCATGTCGGCCATCCGCATCTGCCGCCGCGTCGTGATCTGCCTGCGCTCGTCGCCGACCCGGCGCGTGATCCAGACGAAGAGCGGCAGCAGCGCCAGGCTGAACGCCGCCAGGCGCCAGTCGAGCAGGACCATCGCGACGACCGTCGCGAGGACGAGCGTCACGTTGGAGACGACCGACGTCGCGGTCTCCGTGACGACCTGCTGGACGCCGCCGATGTCGCTGGCGATGCGCGCCTGCACCTCGCCGGTGCGCGTGCGCGTGAAGAACGCCAGCGACATGCGCTGCAGGTGCAGGTAGACCGCGGTGCGCAGGTCGTGCATGACGCGCTGGCCGACGACGGTCGACATGTAGGTCTGCACCACCGTCAGCGCGCCGGTGATCACGGCCACCGCGATCATGCCCCCGACGAGCCACGCGAGCAGCGTCGTGTCGGCCTCGGGGATCGCCTTGTCGAGCACCTCGCGCAGGAGAAACGGCGTCGCCATCCCGAGCGTGGCGCTCACCACGATGAGCCCGAGCACGAAGCCCAGCCGCCCGCGGTATGGCCTGAAGAGCCGGACGATACGGCGCGTCTGCTCGCTCACGCAGGCAGTCTAGTCCCGAGCGTGGCGGTGCGGGCTCGCTCGAGCACGCGGTCCCCGGGCCGCCCGGAACCGGGCGCGTCCCGCGAGCGACGCCCCGCCCTCGCCGTCAGCGCGCGGCGCTCTTGAGCAGGTAGGCGCGCACGAAGCCGTCGAGGTCGCCCTCGAGCACCCGGTTGACGTCGCCCATCTCGTGGTCGGTGCGGTGGTCCTTGGCCATCGTGTACGGGTGCAGCACGTAGGAGCGGATCTGGGAGCCGAAGTTGACGTCGAGCACCTCGCCCTTCTCCTTGGCGATCTCCTCGGCGCGGCGGCGCTCCTCGAGCTCGACGAGCTTGGAGCGCAGCATCTTCATCGCGGTCTCGCGGTTCTGGGTCTGCGAGCGCTCGTTCTGGCACTGCACGACGATGCCGCTGGGACGGTGCGTGATGCGGACGGCGGAGTCGGTCTTGTTGACGTGCTGGCCGCCGGCGCCCGAGGCGCGATACGTGTCGACCTGCAGGTCGTCCTTCTCGATCTCGACCTCGCCGACGTCCTCGATGACGGGGGCGACCTCGACGCTGGCGAACGAGGTCTGACGGCGGTTGGCCGAGTCGAACGGCGACAGGCGCACGAGCCGGTGCACGCCCTTCTCGGCGCTGTAGAGGCCGTAGGCGTTCTCGCCCTCGACGCGGAACGTCGCGGACTTGATGCCGGCCTCCTCCCCCGCGCTGGCTTCGAGCAGCTCGACCTTGAAGCCGCGCCGCTCGGCCCAGCGCATCTGCATGCGCAGCACCATCTCGGCCCAGTCCTGGGCGTCGGTCCCGCCGGCGCCGGAGTTGATCGTGACGAGCGCGTCGCCGGCGTCGTAGCGACCCGAGAACAGGCGCTGCTCCTCGAGCGCGGCGAGGCGGGCCTCGATCGGCGCGAGCTGCTCCTCGAGCTCGCCGGCGATCTCCTCGTCCTCCTCTGCCATCTCGGCGAGCGACGCGAGGTCCTCGGCGTCGGCCGCCAGGGCGCGGAACTCCTCGAGGCGGCGCGTCGCGCGGGAGTGCTCGGCGCTGACCTTGGCGGCCGCCTCCTGGTCGTCCCAGAAGCCGGCGTCGGACATCTGCGCCTCGAGCGCGGCGGCGCGCTCGCTCAGGCCAGCCGGGTCAAAGGTAGTCCGCGAGCAGCGACATCTGCGCGCGGATCGCAGCAAGGCGCTGCGGGGTGCCCTCGGGGGTCGGCGTTGCGGCCATGCCGCCAGGATAGAGCCCGCGCGCTGGGCCGAACGGCCACGCCGCGCGGGACGGCGCTCTCGGACATCCGCCGAGGTCCGGGCCCCGGGGGGCGCGCTGCGGGCGCCGGCTGCCGACGTCATCGATGCCGTGGGTGCTTCGAGGACATCGGCAGGCCGCAAGGCTGCCCGCAGGGCGACGCGCAAGGCCGCGGCCAAGTCCGCGCGCGCGCGGGCGAGCAAGGCGGCCCGGACCTGCCGCAAGGTGAAGGTCAAGGTCAAGCGCCGGGTCAAGGTCGAGGGCGGGCCCAGCCGGGTCGAGGTCACGACGCGCACGCGCAAGGTCTGCCGTCCCAGGAAGCGCCCGACGGCGGGCCGCAAGCCCGCGGCCCCCACGCCCACCGTGCCGGCGCCGGCCGGCGCCCGGCCGGTCGCGCCCGCCCGTCCGCCGGCGGCGCCACCCGTCGCGACGCCCCCCGTCGCCGTCCTGCCGGTGACCGGCGGCACGGTCCTGGCTCCCCCCTCCCCCGCGGCGCCCCCGGTCACGACGCCTCCGGCCTCGGCCCCGCCCCCTCCCGCGCCCGCCGCCCCGCCCGCCGCCGGCGACGCCCCCGTCTACGACGGGCCGTTCGGCGTCGCCCAGGCGCAGCGCCTGCTCTGGCGCGCGGGCTTCGGCCCCCGGCCCGGCCAGGCCGAGGCGCTCGCCGCGCTCGGGCTTGCCGGCGCGGTGCGCAGCCTGACGCGGCCCGTCGGGCCCGCGAACCTCGTCGGCGCGCCGCCGACCGCCGACGGCGCCCCGCTCGCCCCGCTCGACGCCTGGGGCCACGACCACCTCTGGTGGCTGGACCGCATGGTCCGCAGCGACCAGCCGCTCGTCGAGCGCATGACGCTCATCTGGCACGACTGGTTCGCGACCTCCAACGCCGACGTCGGCAGCCAGGCGCTCATGATCGACCAGAACGAGCTCCTGCGCCGCCGCGCGCTCGGCTCGTTCGCCGACCTCGTCCGCGACGTGACGATCGATCCGGCGATGCTGCTGTTCCTCAGCGGCATCGAGAACCGCCGCCAGGCGCCCAACGAGAACTACGCCCGCGAGCTCATGGAGCTCTTCACGCTCGGCGCCGACCGCGGCGCGTACACCGAGGAGGACGTGCGCAGCCTCGCCCGCGCGCTGACGGGCTGGCGCGCGGACTACAGCGACGCCCTCGGCTGGCACAACTTCCGCTTCGACGCGACGCGCTTCGACACCGGCGCGAAGACCCTGTGGGCCGGCCAGCCGCACGAGCGCACCGGCGCCTTCGGCTGGCGCGACGCCTGCGCGCTCGTCGTCGAGCACCCGCTGCACCGCTCGTTCTTCGTGCAGAAGCTGTGGTCCTACTTCGTGCCCAGCGCGCCGAGCGAGAGCACGCAGGCCGCGCTCGAGCACCTGTACGTGACGAGCGGCCACGCGATCGGCCCGGTCGTCGAGGCGATCCTCCAGCACCCCGACCTCTACACGGGCGGCCCGCTCGTCAAGCCGCCCGCGGTCCTCAACGCCGGTCTGCTGCGCGCGTCGGGCCAGACGATCACGTCCGGCGACTGGACGTGGCTGGGCTCCGTCTCGGGCCAGCAGCTCTTCTACCCGCCCAACGTGTCGGGCTGGAACGACCGCGCGTGGCTGGACACCTCGCGGCTGTGGGGCCGCTGGTACATGGCCCGCTACGTGCTCGTGCCCTCGGTGACGACGGGCACGACGTACGCCGGCGCGACGCAGAGCGCGGCGGAGGCGCTCGCGATCGCGTTCGACCACGTCGGCCGCCCCGCGCTGACCCCCGAGACCTACGGGACGCTGCTGGCCTTCGCCGAGCAGCCGCGCCCGACCAACGTCTCGGCCAACGACTTCCTCGCCCTGCGCCAGAACGCGCTGCGCCAGCTCATCCTGACCTCCTCCGACGCCCAGCTCTGCTGATGGCCGGCTGCTGCGACGACTTCACGCGCTCGCACCTGCTGCGGGCCTCGGTCGCGCGCGCGGGCGCCGGCCTGCCCTCGATCGAGCCGGGGATGCCGGCCCCGGCGGGCACCGGCCTCACGCGCCGCTCGATGCTGCTGCGCTCCGCCGGGCTCGCGCTGTCGGTCTACGGCGCCGGGCGGACGCTGACGCCGCAGGCCTTCGAGGCCGCCGTCGCCGAGGCGGCGGGCGAGCGCAAGGTGCTCATCTCGATCTTCATGGACGGCGGCGCCGACGCGCTCAGCCTGCTCGCGCCGACCGGCGACCCGCGCTACGCGACGCTGCGCCCGCAGCTCGCGCTGGCGGGCGACGCCGGCTGGGCGTTCGAGGCCGATCCGCGGCTGCGCTGGCACCCGTCCGCGCAGGGCCTCAAGGAGCTCTGGGACCACCCCGGCTGCGGCGTGGCCGTCGCGCCCGCGATCGGCTACGCCGGGCCGAACCAGTCGCACTTCACGTCGCGTCACTTCTGGGAGGTCGGCGCGACCGACACCGTCGCGACGACGGGCTGGCTCGGGCGCTACCTCGACCGCGTCGGCGACCCGAACCTGCCGATCCAGGGCATCTCCCTGGAGAGCAGCCTCTCGCCGCAGCTCGCGACCGCCGAGGTCGCCGTCTCGGCGACGAGCGACGTCTCCAACTACTCCTTCCAGGCGGGCGGCGTCTGGGGCGAGATGGAGAAGCGGATGCGGGCGACGTACGGGACGCTCGGCACGCTGCCGGCGAGCGACCCGATCACCGCCCAGGCCCGCCAGGCCCAGAGCAACGCGGCCGGGCTCGCGCGCGACCTCGCGGCCGTCGGAACGGGGGCCCCGCCCGCCGGCTCGGACTACCCGGCCGCGAGCAGCAGCTTCAAGAAGCGCCTGCAGTCGATCGCCCGGATGCTCGGCACGGTCGACCCGTCCGGCGCGAGCCTGCCCGTGCGCGCGATCACGCTCAACGCGGCGGGCGGCTACGACACGCACTCCAATCAGGCGACCTCGTTCTCGAACAACCTGCTGACGACCGCCGGCAACCTGCGGGCCTTCTGGCGCGACCTCGAGCTGCGCGGCGTCGCCGACCGCGTCGTCATCTCGCTGTGGAGCGAGTTCGGGCGCCGCCCGGCGGAGAACGGCTCGGCGGGCACCGACCACGGCGCGGCCGGCGCCGCGCTCGTCATCGGGCGCGAGGTGCGCCAGGGCCTCATCGGGGAGTTCCCCGGGCTCGCGGCCGGCACGGGCCTGGACGCCCGCGGCAACCTGCGCGCCACGGCGGACTTCCGCGGCCTGTACTGCGCGCTGCTCGAGCAGTGGTTCCAGACCGAGGCCGCCGGGATCATCCCGTCGGCGGGGTCGTTCGCACGGCCCGCGCTGATCGGCTGACGATGCGCCGCACGCTCGCGCTCCTCGCCGGCCTGGCGCTGCTGTGCGCGGCGCCCGCCGACGGCGCGCGTGTCTCCGAGCGCTCGCCGGCGCGCGCGAAGCACGCGACCTGCGCGGCGAAGAAGAAGGCTTCCCAGCGCCGCGCCGCGCGCCGGTCGCGCACCCGCTGCGCGCGATCCCGGGCGGTGTTCACGTACGTCGAGGGCAGCGGGCGGGCGCTCGTCACGCCGCCCGCGAAGCGACCGGCCGGAGCGCTCGGCCGGGTGCCGGCGAAGGTCCCCGCCGGCGCGCCGGCGCTGCCCGGCGGCAGACCCGGCCCGGCAGGCCCGGCAGGCCCGGCCGCGTCCGCGGTGGGCGATCCGGGCTCCGCGACCGCGACCGCGCCGGCGCCCGTGGCGAGCACGCTCGGCGTCAACGCCTACGACTTGGGGACGTTCGTCCTGCGTCTGACGCGCGCCTCCGTGCCGGCCGGCAGCCTCACGATCTACTTTCGCAACAACGACGTCAGCGAGCACAACCTCTGGCTGGACCCGCCGCAGGTCTCGGCGCCCGCCCTGCAGATCAGCGGCGACGTCGGCGAGAACGGCGGCGCGACGCGGACGGTCGTCGTGACCCGCGGGACCTGGCGGCTGTACTGCTCGCTGCCGGGCCACGGCTCGATGACGCGCGACCTGTCCGTGGGGTAGGGCGGCGGGGCGGGTGCGCGGTCGCGCGGTGGTTGCCGCGCGGTCGGCGCGGCGCGGCCGGCGCGGCGCGGCCGGCGCGGCGCGGCCGGCCGGCGCGGCCGGCCGGCGCCGTGCGGTCGGCGTGCGGTCGGCGCCGCGCGGTCGCGGTACCGCGCCGGGGACGCGGTGTCGCGCGCGGCCTCGCTTCAATATGCCGATGGACCCGCATGCGGTGCTCGGCCTCGGCGCGGACGCCTCCGTCGAGGACGCTGCGCGCGCCTATCGCGAGCTCGCCAAGCGCTGGCATCCCGACCGCGCGGGCGACGCCGGCGCGGCACGGATGATCGAGCTCAACGTCGCGTACGAGCTCGTGCGCTCCGCCCAGCGGCCCGGCGCCCGCTCCCGGGTCGAGGCGGCGCGCGGCGCGGCCCGCGCGGGCGGACCGCGCGGGCCGGGCGCGTGGCTGGCACACGCGATCCGCCACGCGCTCGGGCGCGAGCTGCTCGACGCGCTCGAGCCGCTGGAGCCCGTGCGGCTCGTCACGCCGGCGGCGACGTGGGCGAGCCCGAGCACCCTGCTCGCCGTCACCGACCGCCGGCTGCTCTGGCTGCTCGACGACGCCGTCGGCAACCGCGTGCGCTCGCTGCGCTACCGCGACACCGAGCACGCCGAGCAGCAGCTCGCGTGGCCGCGGCGCACGCGCGCGCGGCTGCGGGTCCAGCCGCGCTATGGCGCCAAGCGCTGGACGTTCTCGGACCTGCGGCCGGCGACCGCCGCCGCGATCGCCGGGCACGTGCGCGCCGGTCTACCGCCGCCGCGGGCCTGAGCGCGCCGCGCCGCGGCCGGGCGGCATGCCCCGGCGGCGCGGCCGGGCGGCATGCCCCGGCGGCGTGCCCGGGCGGCATGCCCCGGCGGCGCGGCCGGGCGGCATGCCCCGGCGGCGTGCCCGGCGTCGCGGCCGCGACGGGCCCTCAGTGGTGCCGCGCGGCCCGGGCCGCGGCGAGGTACGTCCCGAGGCCGAAGAAGACGACCCAGCCGCACACGATCGCGATCGCCTCCCCCACCCCGAGCCCGATGAGCGCGGCGGACGCCACGCCGCCGACAGCCAGCGCGACGACGAAGAGGGCAGCGGTCACGGCGTGCTCGTTCATGGGGCAAGCATCGCCCGGCGACCGGCGGGCGGCATCCGCAGAACGCCGCGATGGCGGCTGTGGCGGCTACCGATCCTCGGTCACGCCGCACGGACGACCCGAGGCGATCGGCGCCGGCGTGCGCGGCGCGTGGAACGGCCCCGGCATCGCGCTCTCGCTGCAACCGGGTCGCGAGCGGGAGTCGATCGCCGCCTATCGCCGCGCGATCGCGGACGGTGACGCCGGCGCGTGGCTCAACCTCGGCAACCTGCTCGCCGCGCAGCGCGGACGCGACGGCAACGTGCACCCCGACCTCCAGAAGGCGCTGGACAGGCAGGGCGACAGCGTCGCCCATCCGGGCGTCACCGAGCTCGCCCGGCTCGGAACGAGGATCGCCCGGCAGGGGTGGGCGCGGCCCGTGTCGCGATCGGTCTGGTGGGTCGGCCGACTCGGACCGGAGCTTGCGAGCAGGTGGCGCCGGGCGCGCCGCCGCAGCCCGTGAGGCGTGCTCCCGTGGCCCGCGGCGCGGGGCCCGCTGCGACAGTGCCCCCCGCCGCGCGGCGCCGCCGGGTCGGACGAGTGGCGGGCGGCGAGCTAGACTTCCGGGCCGGTCACCGTCGCGCTTCGCTGCACCCTGCACCTACACGGGAACGCGCGCGCGGCTCTGCGGAAGGCCGCCAGCACGGATCGCCCGCGTCGGCCGCATGCGGCGCGCGCCCCGGCCGGCGGCACCCCGGAGGCCTCGGTCGACGCGATTCGTCGCCGAGGCTCACCCCAAGCGCGCGGGGTGTCGCCGACACCCCGAACCCCACGAGAGGGAGCACCAGGATGGCCTCGAGCGGCAAGAAGAAGACGACGATGGCAAAGCTGAACCGCGAGGCCAAGATGCGCGAGCGCCGGCTCGACAAGCAGGCCCGCAAGGACGCCCGCAAGCGTGCCGCGGCGCTCGAGGCGGAGGGGCCGGCCGAGACGCAGTTCGACGAGAACGGCGAGCCGATCGAGCCGGTCGAGCCGGTCGACGAGCAGGCCGCCGAGGACGCGGCACTCGCGTCGCGCGCCGACGCCTGACCGCGCGCCGAACCGTCATCCGGTGCGTCGCCGCACGCCCGGACGATTGAGCTTCGCCCGCGGCGGGCAGGAGCCCGCCCATGCCCGCTCGCCTGACGCTCGGAATCCTCGCCGCGCTGCGCGCCGTCCTCATCCCCGGAGAGGCCGCGCTGCTCATGGACCGGCCGCTGAGATGGCCGCGCCCGTTCCGGTCGGCCACCGTCCCGCACCTGCGCATCGTCGCCGACCACGAAGGGGCCGAGCCCGCGATCGCCGCGGCGCACGCGGCCTGACCGGGTCGAACGGACGCCGCGCCAGCGGCGGGACGTAGCGACCGCACCGGTCGAGGGGGGGTCATGCGAATCGCGTCCCACAGCGGGACGCTTCGCGCAAACCCCCGCCCGGACCGACCCCCCGCGCCAGGGTCATGCCGATTGCGACCCCTCCGGGTCGACGATGACAACGCGAGCACCGCGACGTCGACCCTCATGCCGTGTCGCCCTACTCCACACCCCGCCGCGGCGCAGAGTCGAGCACTAGCGGCGCCGCACGTCGGCCGCGAGCGCCGGGTTCGTCCACCCCGCGTCGATCGGGTTGACGTTCGTGCCCGGCGCGACGATCTCGTCGATGCGGTCCAGCAGGCCGTCGTCGAGTTGCACGTCGGCGGCGCCGAGCTGGGACTCGAGGTGCTCCATCGTCCGCGGGCCGATGATCGCCGCCGTGACCGCCGGATGGCGGATGACGAAGGCCAGCGCCATCTCGATGAGCGACATGCCCGCCTCGTCGGCGAGGCTGCCGAGCGCGTCGGCGGCGTCGAGCTTGGCCTGGTTGGCCGGGAGCGAGAGGTCGTAGCGCTGCGGGATCATCGAAGCGCGGCTGGACGTCAGCTCCTCCGCGCCCTTGCGCCAGCGGCCCGACAGCCAGCCTCCGGCGAGCGGGCTCCACGCGATGACCCCGATGTCGAGCTCCCGGCAGGTCGGCAGCACGTCGCCCTCGATCCTGCGGGCGAGCAGCGAGTACGGAGGCTGCTCACAGACGAAGCGCTGCAGGCCGCGCTCGCGGGAGACCCATTGCGCGCGGACGATCTGCGCCGCGGGGTACGTCGAGGAGCCGATCGAGCGCACCTTGCCCTGGGCGACGAGGTCCGAGAGCGCGCCGAGCGTCTCCTCGTGGTCGGTCCACGGGTCCCAGCGATGGACCTGGTAGAGATCGATCCAGTCGGTCTTCAGCCGCCGCAGCGAGGCCTCGACCTCGCGGAAGATCCAGCGCCGCGAGTTGCCGGCCTCGTTGGGGTCGTCGCCCATCGTGCCGTGGAACTTCGTCGCGAGCACGACGTCGTCGCGGCGCCCGCCGGCGAGCGCCCTGCCGACGATCTCCTCGGCCTCGCCGCGCGAGTACACGTCGGCGGTGTCGATGAAGTTGATTCCCGCGTCGAGCGCGCGGTGGACGATCCGCACGCAGGCGTCGTGCTCGGTCCCGCCCCAGGCGCCGAACATCATCGTTCCCAGGCACAGCGGGGTGACGTGCACGCCGGTGCGCGCGAGCGTTCGATGTCGCATGCAGGCGACGGTAGCGCGCGTCGCCGGCCCGCCGCGTACCCATCACCCGCGTCCAGCACCTCCGCGGGCAGCACACCTAGCGCACGCGCGACGGGTCCTCGCCGCGCGCGATCGCCTCCGCCACCGCGCGCGGGACGGCGACCCAATCCGGCGGCCGGCGCTGCCTCGGCCAGGCGGCGTCGCCGACGTGGCGGCGGCCGAACTCGTACGCGCGGGCCAGCCAGCCCTCGAGCTCGGCGTCGACGTCGGCCGGCGCGCGCAGGCGCAGGCGGTGCACGTAGAGGTACGGCGGCACGTACTCGACACGCGCGAGGCGCGGGCTGCGGACCGGCTCGGTGAGCACGAACGTCGCGACGAGATGGTCGCGGCGCGGGCGCTCGATGCCGGCGAAGCGCGCGCGGGCCTGCAGCGCGATCCGCGTCTGCGTCGCGTTGACGATGACCGGCCCGCTCGCCCGCGCCGCCGCGAGGAAGCGCTCGAAGAGCTCGCGCAGCCCGGGCGCGGCGCCGTCGAAGAACGCGTCGACCGTCTGCACCCGGCAGGAGTGGCGCGCGTTGCGCGTCACGAACCGCTGCCCGCAGGCCGGGCAGCGCCAGAGCGGCGGCGTGGCCATGGCGCCCCCATTGTCGCGCCCCGGACGCGCGGCGCGGCGCCGCGCGGCGAGGCGGCCCGCTACGCCGGCAGGCGCAGCCTGCCGGCGCGGCCCGTGAAGCCGCGCGCCGCGAGTTGCTCGCGCAGGCGCAGGAGGGCGAGGTCCTTGGCCTTGGCCTCGAGCATGACGTCGACGTCGCGTGTGCCGGCGAGGTCGCGCAGGAGGTACTCGAAGGCGAGCGGGTCGATGAGGTCGGCGTGCGCGCGCAACTGCGGCAGCACGACCTGCCGCTCGACCCGGCGCCCGTCGCGCGAGCGGCGCTCGCCGACGTCCAGCCGCGGCGAGGAGTAGTGGATCTTCGGCGTCGCGGCCTCGTCCCACGTGCCGAGCGCGGCGAGCAGCGCCTCGCGGTCGGTCAGGCCGTCGGGGTCGTTGCAGTGGTGGTGCAGCGCGTCCCAGACGACGCGGATGCCGGCCCGCCGCGCGAGCGCCACGACGTCGGAGGTGCCGAACGAGCGGTCGTCGTTCTCGACGACGAGCCGGGCGCGAGCGCGCTCTGACAGCAGCTCGAATCCCGCGAGGAAGCGGTCGCAGGCGGCGCGCTTGCCGCCGGCGCCGCCGCCCACGTGCAGGACGACGACGGCGTCGGCGTCGAGCCCCATCGCGTCGAGCAGCGCGGCCTGCACCTCGAGCTCGGCGACGGCGGCGTCGCGCACGGCCTCGTCCTCGGAGTTCAGCACGGTGTACTGGCCCGGATGCGAGGAGAGCCGGATGTCGCGCTCGCGGGCGATCCGGCCGACCTGCTCGAGCTCCGCGGCGCATGCCTCGACCTGGCCGTGGAACTCGGTGAGCCGCGGATGACTGGCATAGGGCGCGAGCGCGGTCGGCAGCCGGTACATGCGGATGTCGTGGCGGTCCAGGTAGTCGAGGATCGCCCGCAGGCGCTCCAGGGAATGGCGCAGGTGCGGGCCCGAGGCCCAGCGCCGCGTGTCGTGCGAGGGCAGGCCGCCCTCGCCGAGCACCTTGACCGCGAAGCCGAGCCGATGCGCGGTCGTCATCCCGGGCTTCTACCCGCTGCGACGCCGCTGGTCCCACGGGCGCGGATCGGACCGCGCCGGACCCGCCGGGGCGCTGGGGGCCGCGCTCCGGGGATCCGGCGGAGGTCAGGCGGAGGTCAGAGGCGCCGCTGCCATCCGACGGCCGCCTGCGCGACGCGCCGCAGCGCCCCGCGCAGGCGCACCGGGTTGCTCGCGCCGCGGGCCGCCGCGAGCTCGCGCAGCGCGGCCGCCAGCGCAGCCGGGCCGGCCGGCCCGTCGCAGCGCAGCTCGGCGAGCTCGGCCGCGCTCAGCCGCTGGGCGTCGCCGCGCAGCGCGGCCACGGTCTCGCGCAGCTCGCGCTCGGCGCGGGCGGCGCGCAGCTCGGCATCGGCCGCGCAGCTGCGGTCGCACGCCGCCGAGGAGCGCACCGCGCGCGCGGGCCACTCCCGCCGGTGCCCGGCCGTGTCGGCCTGCGCCCGAGCGGCGTCGCGGCGCGCGCGCTCGAGCATCCGCCCGGTCGCCGCGAGCCGGTCGGCGAGCCGCCCGGCCGCCAGCTTCAGCTCCCGGCGCTCGGCGCGCAGCGTTGCGATCGTCGCCTCCGCGCGCTCGAGCCTCGACGCCAGCCGCTTGGCCGCGCCTCGCGCCTCCGCGGCGTCCATCCGCGCCTCGGCGGCCGCCGCGCGGGCCTCTCCGGCGCGTGCCTCGGCCCTCGCCACGGCGCCCGCCGCCCGGCGCTCGGCTCGGGCCACGGCGGCGCCGGCCGCCTCGCGCCCGCCGGCGTCACCCGCGCCCCCGCCGCCCGCCGCGTTCCCGCCGGCCGCCGCGCCCCCGCCGGCCGCCTCGCGCCCGCCGGCCGGCCCGCGACGCGCGAGCCGCGCCTCGAGCAGCGCGATGCGCCGCTCGGCCGCGCGCGCCTCGGCGCGGGCGGCGGCGAGCATGGCGCGCGCCTCGGGACTCATGTCGACGCGGTGCGCCTGCTCGGGATCGACGTCCGAGCGCCGCCGGGGCCCGGGCCGGGCCGGCTCGAACCCAGCCGCGCGGATCGCGGCGTTCAGCGACCCGCCGAACGGGCGCTTGGCCGTGTTCAGCGCCGGCCAGGGCGACCCGTCGGCGCGGCCGGCGCGGTAGCGCTCGACGCGCCACAGCTGGCCGGCCCACTTCGCCGAGGAGGGGTTCCAGTCGGCCGCTCGGGGCGGCTGGCCGTATGCGGCCACCCATTCCTGGATGGCGATGATGATCGTCTCGCGGGTCCATCCGGGGCCTTGCGTACCGGCCCGGACCGAAGCTCCCGCGATCGTCGCGGGAGCCATCGACATGCCTCCCGCTACCCGCCGCTGCTCGGGTCGTTCGCGTTCTGCGCGCGCATCGACCGCGGTCGCGACGCCGACACGACACCGCTGCCGGTGCCGAGGACGACTGCGAGCTTGATGAAGGTCGTGGAGCGCATACCGGACTTACCGTAACGCGCTCGGGCGCCGCCCGCAAGGCCGGCCGTCGACGGCCTGCCGGAACCCGGCCGGTGGGTTCGAACCCACCTCGCCGGTAGCCTTGGGCGCATGGCCGCCGCAGCACCGCCGACGGGCGCCACCAATGGCGCGCTCGTGCGCTGGACCTTCGACCTGCTCAACGCCCACGACGTCGAGTCGCTGCGCGCGATCTGGACGACCGCGACCGTCGAGCGCTTCCCGTCGGGCACGCTGCACGGCCCCGACGCGATCGCCGCGTACTTCGAGTCGGTCTTCGCGGCCGTGCCCGACTGCCACATGCGGATCGTCGCGCTCGCCGAGACCGGCGACGACGTCTTCGTGCGCTGGCATCTGACCGGAACGCACACGGGCACGCAGTTCGAGGGGATCGAGGCGACCGGCCGCACGGTCGCGCTCGACGGCATCGACCACTTCGTCGTCCGCGACGGGACGCTCGCGTCGAACTTCGTCGTGTTCGACCAGATGCAGTTCGCCCGGCAGATCGGGTTGCTGCCGCAGGACGGCTCGCGCGCCGACCGCGTCACGAAGGCGGCGTTCAACGCGCGTGCGCGCCTGCTCGCCCGGCTGCGCCGCCGCCGCGGCTGACGCGGGCGCCCGCGCGATGCGCTGGATCGTCGACGGGATGAACGTCATCGGCACCCGCCCGGACGGCTGGTGGCGCGACCGGCACGCGGCGATGGTGCGTCTCGTCGACCTGCTCGAGCGCTGGGCGGCGGCCGGCGGCGACGAGGTCACCGTCGTCTTCGAGCAGCCGCCCCGGCCGCCGATCCGCTCGACGGTCGTCGAGGTCGCGCACGCCGAGCGCCCGCGGCCGAACTCCGCCGACGACGAGATCGTGCGCCGCGTGCGCGCCGACCCGGACCCGAGCGCGGTGCGCGTCGTCACCTCCGACGGCGTGCTCTCCCAGCAGGTCAGCGCGGCGGGCGCGAGCGTCTACCCCTCGGCCACGTTTCGCGCCGAGATCGAGCAGCCGGCCTAGCGATCAGTCGAAGACGTCGATCCAGGTCAGCACGCGGCCGCCGGCGCCGATCGCGACGGGCACCGCGCGCGTGCGCCGCCGCAGGCTCGGATGGCGCAGCAGCGCCGCGCGCACGACCTGGGAGATCTCGCCGAGCTCGGGCTGGGGCGGGCGCTCGTCGACGCGCAGGACGATGCCCGTCGAGACGAGGTGGACCGCCGTGTCGTAGATCGACTGCGGCTCGGGCTTGCGCAGCTCGACGGAGAACCCGCATTCGCGCAGCCCGTCGGCCACGCTCGCCGCCAGCTGCTCGTCTCCTCCCGTGCTGTTGTCCACCACCAAGCGCATCCAGGTACAAGCATCGCACGAGAGCGGCGATCGGAAACCCACTTCGTCGCGAACGCGGCGGGTCGGCGGCCGTAGACGGACATGAGCTCGTGCATCAGCTCGCGCTCGACGTCTCGGTCCGGCCCGCGGCTGCTTGGACGACCACCACCGTGAGGCCGCGATCCGCGTGCCACATCGCCCTGCCGGCGGAGAATCCGCCCCTCGCGTTCGACCATCTGAACCGGCGGCCGTCCGGAAGGTGGAGCGTATGCTCGCGGCCATGAATCGCGTGCCGTGGTGGGTCTGGGCATCGGCCGCCCCGATGGGGCTCGGCGCCTGGACTCCGATCGTCCCGGGCAGGCGGGTCCATCGCCGCGCCTGGATCGCGTTGGGCGCCCTGTGGAGCGCCGTGGCGCTCGCCGGCTGGATCGGCGCGGCGGCCAACGACGGCGGCTCGGGCGCGGGCCTGCTCATCATCCTGGGCTGGGTCGGGGCCGTCGCGACGACGCTCAGCATCCGAACGACCTACCTGGGGCTCATCTCCTCCTCGTTCGCCGACGACCGGGCCGAGGCGGAGCGGCGCCTCGCGGAGCGCCGCGAAGGCCAGCGCCTGGCCGCCGAGCGCCCGGAGCTGGCGCTCGAGCTCGGCGTCGGTCGCCCGGACCGGGCCGGCGCGCAGCACGCGGGTCTCGTCGACGTCAACAACGCAGCCGCCGGCGCGCTGACCGGGCTGCCGGGCATCGACGACGTCATGGCGACCCGCATCGTCGAGCTGCGCGCGGAGCTCAACGGGTTCTCGTCGGTGCACGAGCTCGGCGGGCTCGTCGACCTCGACGGGTACGCGGTCGAGCGCCTGAGCGACCGCGTCGTCTTCCTGCCGCGCTAGCCGGCTGATCGCGCCCTGTGGCGGGGTGCGGATCGGCGGGCCAGACCGACGGCGGCTGCGCGACCGCGGCCCAACGGCGCGACTCCTCGCGCAAGCGCGGGAGGGCCGGACGCCGCCAGCACGCCCGGGAGGGGTCTTGCGGGAAGCGTCCCGCTATGGGACGCAACCCGCATGACCCGGGCGCCACGGGGCAACGCCGGGAGGGGCTTTGCGCAAAGCGTCCCACTACGGGACGCAACTCGCACGACCCCATGCGCGGCGGCCGACCCTGCAGGGACGGTGGCGGACCGGCCCGGGAGGGGTCTTGCGCAAAGCGTCCCACTACGGGACGCAACCCGCATGACCCCAGGCGCGGCGAGCCGGCCCGGGAGGGTCCTGCGCAAAGCGTCCCACCACGGGACGCAACTCGCACGACCCCTCGATCGCGCTCGCACACCGTCTACCACTCCGCGTGCGCCATGCGCCACCGCCAGACCGGCCACGCAGTCAACGATGCAGACGCGCGCCACCGGCAGGCCGGCCACGCAACCGACCATTCAGAGGCGCTGGGCCCGCGGGCGGGCCGGCGACGGCGCCGCTCAGGCGCCGTGGCACTTCTTGAACTTCTTGCCCGACCCGCACCAGCAGGGGTCGTTGCGCCCGATCTGGTCCTCGTCGGCGAGCACGCGCTGCTCGACGGGCGGCGGTAGCTCGCCGTCCTCGTAGTACTCCTCGACCGCCTCGGCGCTGCCCGCGGCGGCGGCCATCGCCAGCGCGCCCGGCTGCTCCGCCGAGCCGCCGGAGTACGACACGCGCCCGGGCCGCGTCGCCGTCGTGCTCGTGTCGAAGCGCTCCTCGGGGTCCACATCCTCGTCGACGGCCTCGACCTCGAGGTTGAAGACCATCCGCGTGAAGTCGGCCCAGATCGTGTCCATGAGGTCGGCGAAGAGGGTGAACGCCTCGTTCTTGTAGGCGACGATCGGCTCGATCTGGGCGAAGCCGCGCAGGTGGATGCCCTCGCGCAGGTAGTCCATGTCGTAGAGGTGCTCGCGCCAGCGGGTGTCGATGAACTGCAGCAGCAGGTAGCGCTCGACCGCGCGCATGAGCTCGTCGCCGAGCTCCTTCTCGCGCTGCTCGTAGAGCGAGATCGCCTCGTCGGAGATCGTGCGGACGAGCAGCTCGCGGTCGGTCTGCTCGGGCGTGAGCTCGTCGAGGTCGATCATCTCCACGGGGAAGATGTCGTCCAGCGCGGTGACGAGACCGCCGAGGTCCCAGTCCTCGATGAAGTCGCCGGGCGTGAACTCGGCGATCGTGCGCTCGATGACGTTGCCGATCTCCTCGCGGACGCTGGCGCCCATGTCCTTGCCCTCGAGGATCTCGTCGCGGAACTTGTAGACGATCCGCCGCTGCTCGTTCATGACGTCGTCGTACTCGAGCACGCGCTTGCGCTGCAGGTAGTTCTGCTCCTCGACCTTCTTCTGGGCCTTCTCGATCTGCTTGGAGAGCATCCCGGCCTCGATCGGCTCCTCGTTGCCCTCCTCGTCGACGGACCCGAGCCGGTCGAGGATCTTGTAGATGCGGTCGCCCGCGAACAGGCGCACGAGGTCGTCCTCGGCGGAGAGGAAGAAGCGCGACTCGCCGGGGTCGCCCTGGCGGCCGGCGCGGCCGCGCAGCTGGTTGTCGATCCGCCGCGACTCGTGGCGCTCGGTGCCGACGATGTACAGGCCGCCGGCGGCGAGCACCTTCTCGCGGTCGGCCTCGACGCGCGCCTCGATCGAGGGCAGCACGTCGGCGAAGCGCTCCTCGTAGTCGGGGTCGCCGGGCTTGAGGCCGAGCTTGGCGAGCTCCACCTGCGTGAGGTGCTCGGGGTTGCCGCCGAGCTTGATGTCCACGCCGCGGCCGGCCATGTTCGTCGCGATCGTGACGGCGCCGGGCTGGCCGGCCTCGGCGACGATCTCGCCCTCGCGCTGGGCGAACTCGGGCTTGGCGTTGAGCACGACGTGCTTGACGCCGCGCTTGGACAGCTCGCCGGCCAGCAGCTCGGAGACCTCGACGGAGACGGTGCCCACGAGCACGGGCTGGCCGGCCTCGTGGCGCTCGATGATCTCGCGGCTGACCGCGCTCCACTTGCCGGCCTTCGTCTTGTAGACCTGATCGTTGCGGTCCTTGCGGACCATCGACATGTTCGTCGGGACCTCGACGACGGAGAGCTTGTAGATCTTCATGAACTCGGTCGCCTCGGTGAGGGCGGTGCCGGTCATGCCCGAGAGCTTCTTGTAGAGCCGGAAGTAGTTCTGCAGCGTGATCGTCGCGAGGGTCTGGTTCTCCTCCTGGACGTGCACGCCCTCCTTGGCCTCGATCGCCTGGTGCAGGCCCTCCGACCAGCGCCGGCCCTCGAGGATGCGGCCGGTGAACTCGTCGATGATCATGACCTCGCCGTCGATGACGGCGTAGTCGACGTCGCGCTTGTAGAGCGACTCGGCCTTCAGCGCCTGCTGGAGGTGGTTGACGAGCGGCCCGTTCTCGGCGCGGTAGAGGTGCGAGATGCCGAGGAACCGCTCGGCCTTCTCGACGCCCTGCTCGGTCACCGAGACGGTCTTGTGCTTCTCCTCGTACTCGTAGTCGTAGTCGGCGACGAAGTCCTTCTTGGACCGCGGGTCCATGCCCTCGGGCTTCTTGCCGGCGACCAGTCGCTTGGCGAGCTTGGCGAACTGCCCGTAGAGATCGCCGGCGGCCTCCGGCGAGCCCGAGATGATGAGCGGGGTGCGGGCCTCGTCGATGAGGATGTTGTCGACCTCGTCGACGATCCCGTACGGGTGGCCGCGCTGGACCTTCTCCTCCAGCGAACCGGCCATGTTGTCGCGCAGGTAGTCGAAGCCGAACTCCGAGTTGGTCCCGTACGTGACGTCCGCGGCGTAGGCGGCGAGCTTGTCCTCGACGCCCTGCATGTTCTGCAGCACGCCGACGGTCACCCCGAGGGCGTTGTAGATCGGGCTCATCCACTCGGCGTCGCGGCGGGCGAGGTAGTCGTTGACGGTCACGAGGTGCACGCCGGTGCCCGGCAGCGCGTTGAGCACGACGGCGAGCGTGGCGGTCAGCGTCTTGCCCTCGCCGGTCTTCATCTCGGCGATCGACCCGTTGTGCAGCACCATGCCGCCGATGAGCTGCACGTCGAAGTGGCGCATCCCCATCTCGCGCTTGCCGACCTCGCGCACGAGCGCGAAGGTCTCGGGCAGCAGGTCGTCGAGCTTCTCGCCGTTGCGAGCGCGCTCGCGCAGGCCGTCGGCGCGCCGTCGCAGCTCCTCGTCGGACTCCAGCTCGAGCTCGGGCTCGAAGTCGTTGATGCGTGCGACGCGCTTCTCGAACTGCCTGAATTGCTTGGCTTCGCCCATCCTGAGGGCGCGGTCCAGGAGAGCCATGCGGGTGAGGATACCGACGCGGCGGGGCCCGCCCGCCGCGCCGGCCGACCGGCTGTGACAGGGGCGCTACGTCGCGGGTTGCGGCGGCGCGGCGCGGGCCTCGCGGCGCCGGCGGCGCTTCTCGCGGTCGCGCTTGACCTGGCGCGCGAGCTCGTCGGAGCAGAGGCGGATCGCGTGCTTCATCTCGCGCGAGGCGCACTCCGCGTGCAGCGTGATGCCCTTGAGGTAGAGGGTGACCCCGGCGACCTGCGACTCCGCGATGGCGGGGTTGCGCTCCTCGCGCAACTCGACCTCCATGCGAGCCAGGTCGGAGACCTGGGCGGCGACCTTGCGGAACTTGCGCTCCACCAGTTCGCGCAGCTCGTCGTTGACCGGGACGTTGCGGCCCTTGACCTCGATCAGCATCTCGAAGTCCTCTCTGTCGAACGGACGTGCAGAGGTGGATGGTACGCGGACCACCGGCGGGCTTCAACGCAGCCGATCGTCCAGCGTGCGCGCCCACGTCACCGCCGTCACGTGTTCGCAGCCCGCTTCGCGCAGCTCCGCGGCGCAGGAATGCAGCGTCGCCCCCGTCGTGTGGACGTCGTCGACGAGCACCGCGCGGGCCGGGGCCGCGCCGCGCGCGCGGATGTCGAGCGCGCCCGGCTCGCGGCGCGCCTCGCGCGACGCGCCGAGCTGGCGCGAGGGCGCTCCCCCGCGCCGCAGCGCGCGCCTCAGGGGCAGCCCGCCGCGGCGCGCCAGCTCGGCCGCGATGAGCTGCGCGGCGTCGAAGCCGCGGGCGCGGAGCCGGTGCGGGTGGGCGGGCACGGCGACGAGCGCCGCGCCGCGGTCCAGCGGGGCGGCGGCGGCGATCTGCGCCGCCATGACGCCGGCCAGCGGGCGTGCCGCCGAGAACTTCAGCGCCAGCAGCGCCTCGCGCGCGGCGCCGTCGTAGGCGACCGCCGCCCAGGCCGCGCCGAAGGCCGCGCCGGCCGCCGGGCAGCGCCCGCGGGCGTGCGGCAGCGGCAGCGCGCAGCGCCCGCAGCAGCGCTCGCCGAGCCACGGCAGCGCGCGCCGGCAGGCCGCGCAGAGGACGTCCGCCGCGCGCCCGCCGGGCGCGGCGCAGACGGCGCAGCGCGGCGGCGCCGCGAGCGCGACGAGCTCGGCGAGGACGGCGCGGCGCGGCGGCGCGGCGAGCGCGACGAGCTGGTCGAGGAGGCGCACCGCGCGATCCTCGCGCGACCGCTGTTGCAGCGGGCGCGCGGAGTGCCACAATCGCGCGCATCTTCTCCGCGCCGTCAGCCGTCACGCCCGAGGCGTCGTGGACGCTGAACCCCGTCGTCGTCGTCCTGCTGGTCGCCCTGGCCGTCGTCTACGTGCGCCGCTGGCGCGAGATCGACGGCTCCGCCGGCCGGCTCGTCAGCTTCCTCGGCGGGCTGACGCTCGTCGCGATCGCGCTGCTCTCCCCCGTCGACCGGCTCGGCGAGCAGCTGTTTCTCATGCACATGGTCCAGCACCTGCTGCTGCTCGACCTCGCGCCGATCCTCGTCCTGCTCGGGCTGACGAAGATCCTCCTGCGGCCGCTCACGCGCCGCCTGATGACGCTCGAGCGGGCGGCCGGTCCGCTCGCGCATCCGGTCTTCGCGATCGCGCTCTACGTCGCGACGATGGCGCTGTGGCACATCCCGGCGCTCTACGACGCCGCGCTCGAGCAGCCCGTCCTGCACGTCCTCGAGCACCTCATGTTCGCGCTCGCCGGCGGCCTGTACTGGTGGCATCTGCTCTCGCCGATCCGCGCCCGGCAGCGGCTGGGCGGCATGGGACCGGTCGTCTACATGCTCGCGACGAAGGCGCTCGTGGGCCTGCTCGGCATCCTGCTGACGTTCGCCCCCGAGGCGATCTACGACTTCTACGAGCGCCGGCCCGGCTACTGGGGCCTGTCGCCCGGCACCGACCAGGCGGTCGGCGGCCTGATCATGGCGCTCGAGCAGTCGATCGTCATGGGCGTCGCGCTCGTCTTCCTGTTCGTGCGCGCGCTCGGCGAGAGCGATCGCGAGGACGAGCGCGCGGAGCGCTACGCAGGGTGATCCACGAGTCAGCGGAGGTGGGTGGGACATGATCGCGAACTTCCTCGACCACGACGAGATCGGCCGGTATGTCACGGCGATGCGCGCGCAGCTGGAGGCCGGCGCGCTCGACGAGCACGCCGCGAAGGCGGCCCCGGCCGTCGGCAGCCACGGCGGCGACCCGGCCGCGGCGGTGCTCGCCGCGCTGCCGCAGGACACGCCCGGCCCGCCGTCGTCGGGCGGCGGCGACGGGTCGCCGTTCCTCAGCCGCCACCCGGCGGTCAGCCTGCTGCAGACGTCGCTGGAGGACGAGGCCCGCAAGCGGGGCGAGGTCCACGCGCCGCGCCACCGCGGGCCGCTGGCGCGCATCGTCGCCGCGATCGAGCAGCTCGTGCACCCCGAGCGGTTCGGGCCGCACGACGTCGACTGGGTCACGACGATCGCCGCCGCGACGCTCGACCGGCTCGCCAGGGGAAACCGGCCCTTCAACCGCCGGCCCGCCGAGTACGAGATCGACAGCGACGACGCGCGGATCGTGATCGTCGGCGACTGGGGCTCGGGCCTGCCGCGCGCCGTCGACGTCGCGCGGCACATGGGCCGGGCGGTCGAGGAGGCGCGCGCGGAGGGGCGTGCGGCGCACGTCGTCCACCTCGGCGACGTCTACTACTCCGGCGACCCGAGCGAGTACCGCCGCCGCGTGCTGGCCGACGGGATGTGGCCGGTCACGAGCGAGCTCGCCGCGGCCGGCGTGACGTCCTGGTCGCTGAACGGCAACCACGACATGTACTCCGGCGGCTGGGGCTTCTTCGACACGCTGCTCGCAGACCCGCGCTTCGCCGCGCAGCGCTCGCCGGACGGGGCGCCGACGAGCTGGTTTCGCATCAGGACGCCGTCCTGGGACCTCGTCGGCCTGGACACCTCGTGGGATCCCGAGGTGCTGTCGCTCGGCCAGAAGGGCGTGCTCGAGGATCCGCAGGCGGCCACCCTCGCCGGGTGGGCCGGCGAGTCGGACCGCCGGCTCATGCTGCTCAGCCACCACCAGTACGTCTCCAGCTACGACCACGGCGACCTCGGCACGACGCTGCCGCACAAGCTCGGGCCGCTCATCGCCGGCGGGCGCGTCGGCGCCTGGCTGTGGGGCCACGAGCACCGCTGCATGGGCTTCGAGCCCTCCGGCGCGATCCCGATCCCCAACATGCGCTGCATCGGCCATGGCGGGATCCCCGTGCCGGCGGCCTCGACGAGCGCGCCGATCCCGCCGCCCGGCACCTGGCAGCTGCGCGAGAGCTTCGACGAGCACGACGGCCGCTGGTATCGCTTCGGCTTCGCGGTGCTCGACTTCGACGGGCCGCGCGTGCGCGTGCGCTACCTCGACGACGGCGGCGCGCTGGTCCACGAGGAACTGCTCGAGGAGCGCCCGGCGGCGGCGCCGCGCGGCTGACGGCGCGCGCGGCCGGTGCCGGCGCCTTTAGTCTTCGCGCATCGACCTGGGAGGAGGTGGTGAGCGCATGAGCCTTTCCATGGAGGACCCGTCCGAGGCCGCGAAGGGCGCCGCGCAGCGGCGCAGCGGGCCGCTTGCGCCGTCGGCCACCCCGCAGCCCACCGCAGCCGGCGGCGAGGTCGGACAGGCCGCGCTGGAGCGAGTCCGGAGCCTGCCGCCGATCCTGCAACGTGTCGGCGGCGAGATTCGCGGCGCCTCCCGCGTTCTCCAGCGGATGACGGACCTGACGTCCGATCTCGGCGCCGGGTTCGTCGCCTTCGGGAGGACCGAGGACCCGAAGCCGAGCCTCGTGGGCAACCTGGCGGGTGACGCCGACTGGAAGTACATGCGCCAGGCCGACTACGACGACGATCCGCGCTTTGTCGACATGCTCGTCTACAAGCGCGTCGCGAAGGCAACCCATCAGAGACGCGTCATCGATCCGGTCGCGGAAGCCCAGCGTGTGCTGAAGCTGAGGCTCCAGGAAGCTCGGACGGCGCAACCCGAGCTGTTCGACGCCGCGCACGGCGGCGGCAGCGAGGGAACCTTCGAGTACGTCGCCAACTATCTGTACGCCGAGGTACCCAAGCACCACAAGCAGCAGATCTGGGACAAGGTGTGGGCCGTGCGGACCGTCGGGGACGACGTCGTCCGCTCCGTCAAGGACGGGGTCGCGGGGAGACGGCGGCTGTTCCTGGCGGAGCTCATCGCGCTCGGCCTGGACTTCTCGTGGAAGCCGACCGGCGCCGCCGAGATCGCCAAGATCAAGACCGTCAAGGCTCAGGAGGGCGACACGGCACCCGGAGATGTCCAGCCCAAGCCCGTCGGCATCGGGTTTCACACCACCGACGGCAAGCCCACCGACGTGCTGCGCAGCAAGGCCACGAGTGGCTGGGGCGGGATTCTCCAGACCCTGTCGGTCCCGTTCTTCCGCCGCCGGTACGCCCTGGACGCCGTCTGGAACCCGCTCGGCCAGGCGCTCATCGAGAAGGGGCCGGCTTTCCGCCGGACCGTCGAGGACAACGAGCTGCTGTCGACGGTCAGCATCGCCACCGACTCGCACGCCACGCTTCGCTTCCCCCTGTGGATGCCGGGCAAGGAGGGAACGGAGAAGCCGAACCCGAAGGAGCCGGGCAACCCGCCTTGTTTCGAGATGCAGGCGTATCTCTACGTCGTGGCCGTCCGCGAGGCGTACGTGACGTACGAGCGCCAGAGCAACCCGTTCGGCGAGATCGCCTCGGCGGGGGTCTACCCCAGCGACGTGATCGGCTGGTGCAAGCTCACCCGCTGGCACGACTACTACGAGTACCCCAACCAGGTTGCGACGGCGGACTTCTGGTACGACCTCTCAGATCTGGAGCGCAACCCGCAGTTCGGCAGGGGCGCCTTCCAGGACCGCGTCTTCAACGCGGCCAAGGAGAGCATCGACGCCGAGCGCAACACCGGCAGGGAGAAGCATCGCTCCTCGGGTTAGCAGGTGACGTGTGGCGCCGCAGCGACGTGCTCGACGACCTGCGTGCGGCGCCTCGGGGCGCGGCTACAGCCCGTAGAGGAAGTCCAGCCCGATGCCGTCGAGCAGCTTCTGCGCCTCGACGTTGAGCTGCGTGAGCTCGCCCGTCCAGATGAGCACGCCCATGACGATGAGGATCGCTCCGCCGGTCGCGACGATCGCCGTGTAGTGGCGCTTGACCACGGCGAAGACCGTCGCCATCCGGTTGAACGCGACGGCCGTCAGCAGGAACGGGATCGCGAGGCCGGCGGAATACCACGCCAGCAGGTAGGCGCCGCGGCCGGTCGACTCGGCCAGCGAGGCGGACGTGAGGATCGCGCCGAGCGTCGGCCCGACGCACGGCGTCCAGGCGATCGCGAACGCCGCGCCCGCGACGAGCGGGCCGCCGCGGCCGGCGCGCTCCATGAGCGCGTCGATGCGCCATTCGCGCCCCAGCCTGGCGATGAACGGCGTCGCGAGGAAGAAGAGGCCGAGCAGCACGATGATGACCGCCGAGACGCGCTCGAGCGTCTCGCGGTGGTCGTTCAGCGACGAGCCGAGCTTCGTCGCGCCCAGCCCGAGGACGATGAAGATCGCCGAGAAGCTCGCGACGAACAGCAGCGCGGGACCGAGCACGCGCCGCATCGGCGCGTCGTCGATCTCGTCGGGCCTCACGCCGGACACGGCCGACAGGTAGCCCGGCACGAGCGGCAGCACGCACGGGCTGAGGAAGGAGACGACGCCCGCGGCGAGCGCCGCGAAGATCCCGACGCCCGAGGCCGTCTCGATCATCGTCGCCGCCTCACGCGCCGGCGAAGCGGCGGATGTCCGCCTCGAGCTGCTCGGCGTCGGCGTAGCCGCCGAGCTTCGTGTGGCGGACGCGCCCGTCCGGCCCGAGGAAGATCGTCGTCGGCATCACGCGCCCGCCGCCGATCGCCCGAGACGCCTTGCCGTCGCCGTCGTAGATGCTCGGAAAGCCGGCCGGGATGTCCCGCAGGAACGCGAGCGCCGCGTCGCGGTCGTCCATGTAGTCGATGCCGACGAACGCGACCTTCGCGGCGTGCTTCTTCGCCGCGGCCTCGAAGAAGGGGAACTCGAAGCGGCACGGTCCGCACCACGACGCCCACTGGTTGACGACGACGGGGTGGCCCTTCAGCGACGCCAGGCGCTCCTTGAGCTCGGCCGGCCCCTCGCCGACGATCTCGTTGGCCTGCGCGACGTTGCGCTGCAGCGCGGATGCGGGCTCGGCGGTCGTCGCGGTCGTCGCCGGAGCGGGCGAGGTCGCGGTCGCGGGGGCGCGCGCGGCCGGCGCCGGCGTGCCGGCGGGCTCCTCGTCGCCGCAGGCCGAGACCCCGGCGGCGAGCGCCGCGGTCGTGAGGATGCAGGCGATGAGCTTCACGTCACCAAGGATGACCCATCGCGGACGCCGTTCGGTTCACCCGGGGCGCGCGGGCTCAGCCCTCGAGCACGCTGCCGTCGGCGATCAGGCGCTGCCCGTCGCCGTCGTGCTCGACCGTCACGGCACCGCGCACGACGACGCCCGCGCCGAACGCGACGTCCCCGCGGACGGTCAGCCGCTCGGCTCCCACGAGCGACGGCGGGCCCGCCGGGAAGCGCGCCTCGAAGTCGCGCACGAGCTTGAAGTGGGCGCTGTCGAGCTGCACGAGCGGCGCGCCCGCGCCGTCGCGCTCGGGCGCCACCGCCAGGCGCCCGTCGTCGTGCAGGACGTAGGCGTCCGAGCGCAGCGCCAGCAGGTCGTCGGTCGTCTTGACGGGGGCGAAGCGCTCGCGCGGGACGCGCACGGCGCGCGCGCCGTCGAAGACGTCGATCGCGGCGCCCATCGCGGTCTCGAGCTGGATGACCGGGGTCGACGACGCGTCGCCGGGGTCGACCGTCTTGCGGTTGACGATCATCGGCAGGCCGAGCACGCCGTCGCGCTCGGCGAGCACGTCGCGCAGGGCGTGCAGGTCGATCCACAGCGTGTTCGTGTTGAAGAAGCGATGGCGCGCGACGTCCTGGAAGGCGTCGACGTCCTCGTCGGGCGTCTGGGCGATCTCGCGCAGGACGAGGCCCCCGTCGGGCCGGCGCGCGAGATGCCCGCCCTTGCGGTCGGCGGCGGTGCGGTCGGCGACCTCCATGAGGAACGGGATCCCCTCACGCGCGAACCAGGCGAGGATGCGCGGCTGCATGACCGCGCCGAGGTTGTCGACGTTGGCGACGAAGGCGTAGCGGTAGCCGCCCGCCAGCAGGGCGTCGAGCATCCCCGAGCTCAGCAGCGACGGGTACAGGTCGCCGTGGCCGGGCGGCGCCCATTCCAGGGCCGGGTCCGCGGGCCAGTCGACCGGCGCGAGATCGTCGGCGCGCAGCTTGGGGACCCTGCTCTGCACGAAGTCCGCGGGCACCCCCTCGACCGGCAGCTCGGCGTAGCGCTCCAGGGCGGCGAGCGACGCGTCGCGGGTGGCGAAGCTGTTCATGAGCACGAGCGGCAGCGGCGCGTCCATCCGCGCGCGCAGGTCGATGATCTGGCGCACCGTGATGTCGAGGAAGCTCAGCCCGTCCTTGACCTCCAGCAGCGACTTCGGGCCGGTCATGCCCATGCTCGTGCCCAGGCCGCCGTTGAGCTTGACGACGACGGTCTGCGCCAGCGCCGCGCGCGCGCCCTCCTCGTCGTCGGGCAGGTCGTCGGCGTCGGGCAGCTCGTCGACGGGCTCGATCTCCGCCTCGGCGAGCACGCCCCCCTCCCCCGCGCGCAGGCGCTCGTAGTAGTGCGCGAACGTGTCGACGGCGACGCCGGCGACCTCGGCGGCGCGCATCTTCTCCAGGCAGGTCTGCAGCGCATCCATGCGCGGCACCGTACCCGCCCGTGCTAGCGCTCGGCGGCCAGGGCCTCGCGCAGCGTCGCCCGCGCGCGGCTGTAGGTCGACTTCACGGTTCCCACCTCCATGCCCAGCGCCATCGCCACCTCGGCGTAGCCGAGGTCGCCGACGGCGACGAGCAGCACGACCGAGCGGGCCCGCTCGGGGAGCGCACGCAGCGCCCGGCGAGTGCCCCCCGAAAAGCCGGCCGGGTCCGGATCGTCGCGCCCCGCGGCATGGTGCTCGGGCTCGTCGGTGAGGAACGTGCGCTCGTGCTCGGTGCGCGTGCGGCGGGTGGCCGAGATCATCGCGCGCACGCCGACGGCGAGCAGGTAGCCGTCGAGCGGTCCCTCCCCCCGGTAGCGCCCGAGCACGTCCGCGCTCGTGATCCGCAGCAGCGCCTCCTGGACGAGGTCCTGCGGGTCGTGGCCGCGGCCGCTGAGGTTCCAGGCCGCCGCCCGCAGCCGCGGCGTCAGCCGCCCGAGCAGCTCGCGCAGGACGGCGTCCTCGCGCCTGGCAGCGGCGCGCGCGACGCGCAGATCCCTGCCCGGCGTGTAGGTCTCACCGTCCGTGGACATCCCCGATCGGTAACGCTACCTGAGATGAGGACCGTCGCCGACACGGCTCGCGCGCGCTGCAGCGCGCTGCTCGCCGAACCCGCCCTGGAGGCGCTCGCGCCGGCGATCGAGCGCGCGCTGGACCGCCTCGACCGGCCGCTCGTGGTCGCCGTGACCGGGCACGTCAGCGCCGGCAAGTCGACGCTCATCAACGCCCTCGCCGGGCGCCTCGTGACCGCCACGGGAGCGACCGAGACGACACTCGTGAGCTGGTGGCTGCGCCGCGGCAGCGACGAGCGCGTCGTCGTCAGGCGCCGGGACGCCGCGCCGCTGGAGCTGCCGATCGGCGCGGATCTCGAGCTCGGCGAGGACGAGCTCGATCTCGACGCCGTCGAGCCGATCACCGTCTGGCTGCGCTCGCACCTGCTCGAGGACCTCGTGCTCGTCGACACGCCCGGCCTCTTCTCCCCCGACGACGCGCGCAGCGCCCGCGCCCGCGAGCTCGTGCACCACCAGACCGGCCGCGCCGCGGCGGGCGCCGACGCCGTCGTCCACGTCACGTCGGAGGCGCCGGGGGCCAAGCGCGAGGCCGCCGAGCTCGACGCGTTCGCGGCCGGCTTCCCCGACCTCGGGCACGCGCCGACGAACGCCCTCATCGTCATGACGAAGGCCGATCGCTTCTGGCCCGCCTCGCAGGACCCGCGAGCCACCGCCGGGGCGGCGCTCGACAGCGCGCGGGCGGCCTGGCGCAGCCGCGCCTGGCAGGCGATCCCGGTGGCCGCCCTGCTGGCGCAGGCCGAGCTCTGCGAGGACGACCGCGCGGTCCTTGCGGAGCTCGCCACCCGCGAGCCGCTGGACTCCGCGATCCGCCTGCTGGCCGCGCGGGCGCGCAGCGCGGGCGCCGACACGCCGCAGGCCGCCCTCCTGCGCCGCCTCGGCCCGTACGGGCTGGCGGTGGCCGCGCGGGCCGTCGCGGCCGGCGGCGACCCGGCGGGCGCGCTGCACGCCGCCTCGGGGATCGACGAGGTGCGCACGGCGATCGAGCAGATGTTCCGCGCACGCACGCAGACGATGCGCACGGACCGCATGCTGCGCGAGCTCGAGGCCCTGGCCTACCGGCGCGACGTCTCGCCGGCGGCCGCCGCGCGCCTGCGCTCGGCCGTCGACGACGTGCGCGCCGGGCAGGACGGCGCCGGCCTGCGCGTCCTGCTCGCCCTGCGCCTGGCGGCCGACTCGCGCGTCCGGCTGCCCGAGGACGCCCGCGACGAGGTCCGCGCCGTCCTCGCCAGCGAGCGGCTCGCCGTCGCGCCGGGAGGCGGACCCGCGATCGCTCGCGCGCAGGCACGCGAGCGCGCGCGCTGGTGGCGCGCCCTCGAGGCGATGCGCCCCTCGGCCCCCGACCGCCGCTGGCTGGCCGCCCAGGTCGCCGCCGCCTACGAGCAGATCGCGCGAGATTCCGACGTCGCCCAGCCGCCGACCGGGGCTCCGGGGCGCTGATAGCTTCACGCGCGTGACCGCGAGCCCGCAGGCCCCCGTGACGTCGCCCGCCGCGGAGCGGCTGGCCGCGGCCAAGCGCCTGGCGAAGGCCGCCTACGGGCTCGCCCGCGACCGCGGCTCGGCCGCCGTCCCGGCGCGGCTGCAACGCGCCGCGGGCCACACGACGGCGATGGCGCGCGTCGCCGTCGTGGGCGAGCGCAAGCGCGGCAAGAGCACGCTCGTCAATGCGCTCGTGGATCACCACGACCTCCTGCCCCGCGACGTCGACGTCGCCACGAACACCTACATCGAGGTCGTCTCGCCCAAGCGCCTCGGGCTGCCGCCCGTGCCCGCGGCCCGCGTGCACCTGCAGTCGGGGGCCGTCGTCGACGCCGACATCGCCGACCTCGGGCGCTGGGCCTCCGAGCAGTCCAATCCGCACAACGCGCGGCGCGTGGCCTACGTGCAGGTGCTGCTCCCCCACCCGCTGCTCGACGCCGGCCTGGTCCTGCTCGACACGCCGGGCCTCGGCGGCCTGCTCGGCGCGCACGGGACGATGACGCTCAACGCCCTGGACCAGAGCAGCGCGCTCGTCCTCGTGCTCAGCGCCGCCGCTCCGGCGACGGCCGACGAGCTGGCCTTCCTCGACCGTGCGCGCGGGCGCACGGGCGGCACGCTCATCGTCGAGTCCGCCGGGCCCGAGGCCACGGACGCCGCCGCCGTAGCCGCCGCCGACGGCGCGGCGCTCGCCGCGCATCACCCGTCGCTGCGGTCGGCGCCGATCGTCGTCGTCTCGCCGCTGGACGCGCACGACGCGATGATCGAGCCCGACGCCGAGGTGGGCGCCGAGCTGCGGGCGCTCAGCGGCGTCGACGCGCTCGCGCGGCGCCTGCTCGACGACGTCCTCGCGCCCGAGCTCGTGCGCCAGTCCGAGCTGCTGGAGAGCGAGGTGGCCTCGTGTCTCGACGCGCTCGCCGGCCCCGATCGCGCGCTCGTCGCCATGGTCGAGGGGGCCGACGCCGCGACGGCGCTCGCCCGCGCGCGCGACGAGCTCGCCGAGGCCGAGCGCGTCTCGCCCGTGACGCTGTTCGACGGCCGCTTCGCGGAGGTGCGCCGGGAGGTCGACGCGACGATGCTGGCGCGCATCACGCGCGAGCGCGACGAGCTCACGGACCGCGTCGAGGACGCCTGGTCGAGCGCGCTGGGCGACGCGCTGCCCGACCTCTGCCGCACGGCGCTGGCGAGCGCCGTGACGGACGCGGGCGGCAGGCTCGCCGAGCGTGCCGGCCCGATCGCGGCCGAGATCGCGGAGCTCCACGGGCTCGGCGCGGTGACGACGGCGCCCGCGCAGCCCGGCGGCGACCTGGAGATCGACCTGCCCGGGCGCCCGCGCGCCGTGCGCCAGCTCGATCAGGAGCGCGTGCTCGGCTGGCTGACGCGCGGCGGCCCGATGCTCATGATCGGCGTCGTCACCGCGAACCCGATCCTCGTGGGGATCGGCGTCGTCATCGTCGGCGCCAGCGAGTACGTCCAGGGCTCGAGCCTCGATCGCCGGCGCGCGCGCGAGTACGTCCAGCGCGCCGTCGCGCGCGGCCAGATCGAGCTGCGCACCGCCGTCGAGGAACGCGCGAGCGCCGTGCGCACCGCCTACGCCGAGGACCTCCACGCCCGCCACAACGCCCGCCTCGAGCGCCTGCGCGCGACCGTCCGCGCCCTCGAGTCGGGGGCCGACGTGGAGGGCGCCCGCCGGCGCCTGGACGAGGTCGCAAGCCTGCAGGCACAGCTGCGCGCGCTCGCGCGGGCAGGTTCCTGACCCGGCGATGGTCTCACGCCTCGCCGTCGACGTCGGCTGCACGACCGTCGTCGCCGCCGCGCAGGAGGCGGCGGGCGGCCCGGCGCGGATGCTCGGCTTCGAGGGCGAGGACGGCCCGGCGGGCACGCTCGCGGCCTCGGTGACGTGGTCCGCCGGAGGCGTGACGCGCGTCGGGATCGAGGCCGACCGCGCGCTGGACGCCGATCCCCATCGCGGGGTGCGCGGCCCGCTCGCGCACCTGGAGTCCGGCAGCTCGACGCTCGAGCTCGGCCCCGGCCCGCTGCCCGTCGTCGCGCTCGTCGCCGAGCTGCTGACGCGCCCGCTGCGGGTCGCGACGCGCGAGCTCGGCGGCCCGCCCGAGCAGACCGTGCTCTCGATCCCCTCGGGCTGGGCGCCGGACGGGCGCCGCTCGCGGGCGCTGCTCGCGGCCGCCGCGCTCGCCGGGCTGGCGCCGGTGACGCTCGTGGCGTCGGCGGTCGCGGCGGCCGAGCTCGCCCGCGACGACGATGCCGAGGTCGTGCTCGTCTGCGACGTCGGCGGGCGCACGGGCCAGTTGTCGCTCGTCGACCTGCGCGACGGCCCCGGCCGGCTGCTGGCGACGACGGAGCTCGTCGCGGGCGCCGATCTCTTCGACGAGCTGCTCTACCACGAGCTCGTGGGCGAGCTCGCCGCAACACGCCCGGACGCGGCACGGCAGCTCGAGGAGCTGCATCTGCAGACGGGCGCGGCGCAGGCCGGAGGCGAGGCCGCGCGCTGGGCGGCCTGCCAGGCCGAGCTCGCCCGCGCGGTACGCCATTGCCGCGAGGCGCTCACCACGGCCGGGGCCCGCGAGGTCGCGGTCGGCGAACCGGTCGGGGTCTCGCTCGGGCTCTCGGCCGAGCGCGCCCGCGACCTGCTGGCGGCCGACTGCCAGATCCTCGCCGCCGCCGCGCGCGAGCAGCTCGCCCAGGCGCGGACGGCGGGCGCCGGCACGCGGGCGGTGCTCGTCGGCGGCGGCGCGCTGACGCCGGGCCTGCGCGAGACGCTCGAGGCCGAGCTCGGTTGCGCCGTCGCCGTCGACGAGGACCCCGCGACGGCGGTGGCACGCGGCGCGCTGGCGGTCGCGGCGGGCCTGCCCGCCGCCGGGCGACCGTCGGTCGGCGCGCCGGCGATCGCCGCGGGCCCGCCCGCCGCCGGGCGACCGTCGGTCGCCGCACCGGGGGCCGCGCCGTCGCGCCCCCCTGCGAGCCCGCGGGCGCCGCGGACCGTGCTCGAGGACGTCGTCGCCGCGACGCTGGGCGGCGGCGAGGTCGTGGCCGTCGTGCGCCACGACGCCCACCACCGCGTCGTGCGCATCGATGCGCAGGGTCGCGTCGGTGCGGCGCAGAGCGTGCGCGGCCGGGACGTCACGGCGCTGGCGGCGACGCCGGCGACGGTCGTCGTCGCGAGTACGGCCGGCGCCGCGATCCTCAGCGCCGACCTGCGGCCGCTCACGGCCATCGAGCGCCCGCTCATCGCGACGGCGTCGGGCACGAGCGTCTGGGTCGTCGCGGCCGGCGAGGGCGACGCGCCCGTCCTGGCGCTCACGACGCTCGCGATCGAGGGACGCCGGGCGCGGGTCGCCGAGGTCTCGCGCATCGGGCTGGCCGCGCCGCCGGCGGCTGCGCGCCCGGCGCGGCGCACGGGCCGCCCGGCGTCGCCCGCACCGCCCGCGCCGCACGCCGTGGCGGCCGCCGGGCGGCTGCACTTCGCGGTGCCCGTACGCGGGCGCGGCGGCGCGGCGGCACAGCGCGTCGGCCATGCCGGACCGGCGGGGATCGGGAGCGCCGAGACGCGCATCGGGCCGCTCTGGGTCATCGGGCAGGCGCCCGCGGCGAGCGGGGTGCTGATGCTCGAAGGCTCGGGGCCGACCGCGCTGGCGCTCGGCGACCGCCGCCTCGCGGGCTGGCCGGCGGGTGTGCGCGTCGAGCTCGCGGCGCACCCGCCCCAGTCGCCGTGGATCGTCGCCGCCCGCCGCGACGGCTGGGAGGCGCTGCGGCTGCACGGCGACGCGATCGTCGCGGTCCGCGGCGGCGACGGCGCCGTCGAGTCCGTGCGCGCCGACGGAGAGGACGGGCTCTGGCTCGTCTGCGAGAGCGGCGGGGAACGGCGCCTGGTCCGGCTCGGGCCGGACGGCGAGCTCGTCCGCCTGGCCGCGCTGGGCGCTCCCCTGGAACCCGTCGGGCGAGCGGGCGCCGAGGTCCTCGTGCTCGCGGGCCCCCGCGACGCGCCGCGGACGCTCGTGGCCGTCGCCCCGGGCTAGCCGTCCTCGAGCCGGCGCAGCGCCCACTCGACGAGCGCGTCGGGCGACGCCGGCCCGCCGTCCGCCTCGCCGGGCGGCGCGAGCTGCTCGCGCAGCCCGTCGCCGCCGGGATCGTCGGGCGGCGCGTCGCCGGGCTCGCCCAGCCATGCCGAGAAGCGGTCGTCGTCGGGCCAGGGGGCCGACGGATCGAGGTCGTCGCCGGCCGCGACGGCGGGCGCCGTCTCGTCGCCGGGGAAGTGCAGCTCGTCGGGCAGCGGCGCGTGGGCGGCGCCGAGGTCGCCGAGCGGCGGCGGCGGCGCGTCGGAGAAGGCGCCGTCGTGCGGGTGGTCCGGCAGGTCCACGTGCGGTGTCGCGTCGTGCGCGTCGCCGTGGGGGTCGTCCGGCTCGTACTCGGTCATGGCATCCACGATGTCAGATCGCTCGGTGTGCGCTCGCCGCAGCGGACGCGCCGTGGGGGGCGCCTGCTCGCGCGGCGCCCCCCGGCCGGCGAGCTAGAACGCCGGGTCCCCGTCGCCGTCGCCGGCGGGCGCCGGGTCGGGCGCGGGCGGCTCGGGCGCGGGCGGCTCCGGCACCGGGGGCGGCGGCGGGGGCGGCGGGGGCGCGGCGGCGGCCGGCTCGTAGTGCGGGGCCGGCGGCGGCGGCGGGGCGGCCGCGGGCGCCTCCTGCGGCGGGCCGCCCGTCGGGTCGCCCGCGGTGCCGCCGTCGACGGCGGGCGGCGCGGGCGGACCGTCGTCGCCGGCGGAGCTCGTGCCGGCCGCCGGCGGGGGCGTCGTCGTGTCGGAGTCGGCGACATGCGGCGGTCGCGGCGGGCCGTCGCCACCGACCGCGTGCGGCGGGACGCCCGTGGGATCGCCCGCGGTGCCGCCGTCGATCGCGGGCGGCGCGGGGGGACCGTCGTCGCCGGCGGAGCTCGTGCCGGCCGCCGGCGGCGGCGTCGTCGTGTCGGAGTCGGCGACCGGCGGAGCCGGCGGCGGGCCGTCGCCGGGGAAGGCCAGCCCGTCGCCGGCGGCCGGGCCCGTCGCCGCGGAGGCGCTCTGCGCCAGGGGGGCGCCGTCGGGACCGAAGCCCGGCTGACCACCGGGCGCGATGCCCTGCCCCCCGGGCGCCAGGGGGGCGCCGTCGGGACCGAAGCCCGGCTGACCACCGGGCGCGATGCCCTGCCCCCCGGGCGCCGTGGGATCGGCCCCCGGGATCGCCGCGGCGTCGCCTGCCGGCGATGCCGGGGCGGCCCCCGGGGTCGCGGTCCCGTCGGCGGCGGGCGGTGCGGGATCTGCCGTCGCGGGCGTGCCGGCGGCTCCGGCTCCGACCGCCGTACCCGCGGCGCCGAGGTCGGCCGCGGAGCCGTCGGCCCCGCCCACGCCGGTCGTCCCGGCGGCGGCGCCGACGCCGTCCAGCTCGTGGACGACGAGCGTGTTGCCGTCGGGGCTGACGGCGAAGGACCCGCCGTGCAGCGGCACGGCCTCGCCGTTGGGAAGGATGACGCGGCCGCCGTTGGCCGGGTCGTACACGAGGCCGGTCCGCTCGCCCTCGATCACGATCTCGCCGCCGGCCGGGTCGACGGATCCGACGGGACGCCCGTTCATGCTCACCACGCCGGTCGCGGGATCGATGTGCAGGATGGCCGCGTCGGCACCGGGGGTCTGCTGCGTGCCGGAGCCGGTCGGCTGGTCGACCTGCTCGACGACCTCGCCGGAGACCTCCTTGACGTCGGCCAGCCCGGCCGCGCCCGCGGCCGGCGCCGCGGCGTGCTCCACGCCCGGCGCGCCGGCGGGACCTCCGGCGCCCGGCGTGTCCTGCGCGTCCTGGCGATCTGCGCCGGAGCCCGCCCCGTCGGTGTCCGCGCCGGCGGCCTCGTCCGGGAACGACAGGCCGTCGTCGCGGCGCAGCGCGCTCACGGCCGCCACGCCGCCGCCGACGACGGCGGCGGTGGCGCCGCCGGCGATCAGGAGCCGCTTGACGCGCGCGGCGCGCTCCTCCTGCGGGTCCTGCTCGGGCGAATCGAAGACGGTGTCGGTGCGGGACATGGTGTCGCTCCTGGTGGTGGTTGGTCCTATGGCGGTGATGACGCCGGTGGCCGCGCAGAAGGTTCCATGAATCTGCGCGACGCTCAGACGGCGTGCCGTCGTCTGAGGGACCCTGACCACGGCCTCCCGGACGGACCGTAGCGGGATGCGTGCGCCGCGCAGAGGACGCGGCGCAAATCCTAGACCTGAGGCTAGACTCGCGACCGCGCGCATGACGTACGGTCCCGGTGTCGTCCGCATGGATGCTCCGAGGCGCGCCGTCGTCTCGATCTCGTTGCCCTGGATGCCCCAACCCGTCCCGCCCATCACACGCCGTCGCCGCCGCCTGATGGGCCGCCGGGCGCGCGCCGTCGCGGTGGCGGTGCTGCTCGCACTCGTCGGGGCGCCGGCCGCCCTCGCGGCGCCGTCCAACGACAACGCGGCCGCGCCGTTCAACGTCGATCTGGCGGGTGGCGCGGTGAGCGTGGACACCACGGGCGCGACGATCGAGGCCGGCGAGCCGCTGACGCCGGCCGGCCCCGGCGTGTGCAACCCCAACGCGCGCAAGATGGTCGCCACGACGTGGTATCGCGTCCTCGGCAACGGCGGCACGATCTCGATCAACACCATGGGCTCGGCCGTCGACACCGTGGTCTCCGTGTACTTCGCGCCGACGCCGTCGCTCGATGACGGGCTGCCCTGCAACGACGACGCGTCGACTGCCGTGCGGTGGTCCGCCGTGAGCTTCCAGTCGGTGGCCGGCCGCGCCTACCTCATCCAGGTCGGCGGCTGCGACTGCGGCGCCGTCGTGAAGGAGGGCTCGGTCGTCATGAACGTCTCCGCCACCGACCCGCCGCCGCCGCCCGCGCCGCCCCCGCCGCCGCCCGTGGTCATCGCGCCGCCGGACTCCGACGGCGACGGCATCCCGGACGCGAGGGACCTCTGCCCGGCGCAGCGGCCCACGCGCGACGCCAACAACGACGGCTGCCAGGACAAGCCGATCCGGATCCTGTCGGACGTGAAGTACGACGGCAGGTTCATCCGTCGCGGCGGCGCGATCCGCGGCATCTCGCTCTCCCGCGTGCGCCTGACGAGGGTGCCCGCCGGAGCGCGCGTCCGCGTGCGCTGCGCGACGTGCCGGCGGGCCGTCGGATCCCGGCGGACGCGCGGCTTCCGCAGCTTCTCGTTCACCGCCCGCAAGGCCGGCACGCTGACCATCGGCCGCCTGAACCGGCTGCTGCTCACGAGCGGCAGGCAGCTCGTCATCGTCGTCACGGCCCCCGAGCACCTCGGGCGCAAGGTCGCCGTGAGGATGGCCGGGCCCCGCGACCGCGTGACGCTCAGCTGCCTGGCGGCCGGCAGCACGAGCAGGCGCGTCGCCTGCTCGTCCGGGAGTTGAGGTGCGGCGCGGGCGGCTGACCGCGCTGACCTGCTCGGCGGCGCTGCTGGCGGGTCTCGGGATCGGCCTCGCGATGTCCTCCGGCGACGACGGCGGGGGCGATCCGGTCACGCCTGCCGGGACGCGGCTGCAGCGGCTCGCGATGCCCGCCGTCGGCGCGGTGGACGTCCCGGCGCTGAAGCTGCCGCGCCGGCGCGCCCGCGGCGCGTCGCCGGCGCCGGCGACGCGCCCGGCGATCGTGACACCGCCCCCGGCCGCCGCGCCGGCACCGGCGATCGCGTCACGCCCGCCGCCGCCCCACCACCGCCGCCGCCGCCCAGCGGGCCTGACGTCACGCGTCGCTGATGCTCGCCGGCGGCACGATGATCGCGGGCTACCGCATCGAGCGGCTGCTCGGAAGCGGCGGCATGGGCTCCGTCTACCTCGCCACGCAGGAATCGCTCAACCGCCACGTCGCGCTGAAGATCCTCAGCCCACACCTGACGTCCGACGAGACGTTCCGCGGCCGCTTCCGCCGCGAGGGCGAGGTGCAGGCCGCCCTCGACCACCCGCACATCGTCCCCGTCTACGAGGCCGGCGCGACGGAGGACGGCCTCTTCCTCGCGATGCGCTACGTGCGCGGCAGCACGCTGAAGGAGCTCATCGTCGGCGGCGAGCTCGACCCGGCGCGGACGCTGCGGCTGCTGACGCCGGTCGCGGGGGCCCTGGACGCCGCGCACGCGGCCGGGCTCATCCACCGCGACGTCAAGCCGCAGAACATCCTCGTCGACCGGACCGACTGGTCGTACCTCGCGGATTTCGGCCTCACGCGGGGCAACGCCGGCGGACCGACCCGCACGGGCCAGCTCGTCGGCACGTTCGCGTACATCGCGCCCGAGCAGGTGCAGGGCCGCAAGGCCTCCGCGCGCAGCGATCAGTACGCGCTGGCGGCCGTGCTGTTCGAGTGCCTCGCGGGCGAGGTCCCGCACAACCACGAGTCCGATGCCGCGCTGCTGTACGCGAAGGTCCACGAGGAGCCGCCCCGGCTCAGCCACCGGATCGCGGACCTGCCGGCCGGCTTCGACGAGATCATCGCCCGCGGCATGGCGCGCGACCCCGCCGATCGCTATCCCGACGCGACCGCGCTGATGGCCGCGGCCACCGAGGCGCTGGACCGGGCCGAAGCCGCGCCGGCCGCGCCGGAGCCCACCGCGCAAGCGCCGCCGCGCGCACCCGTCCTGGCGCCGCCGCCCGCACCCGCGGCACAGGCCACCCCCGCGCCGCAGCCCGCCCCCGCGCCGCAGCGCACCCCCGCGCCGACCACGAGCCAGGACACGGTGCTCACCGACGCGCCGGTCCCGACGCCGGCCGGCACCATGCGCGCGCCGAGCGAGCCGCGGGTCCGGCTCCCCGCGCTCCCCGCCCTCCCCGCGCTGTCCGCCGCGCCGCGCTGGGCGCTGCCCGCGGCCGCCTGTGGCGCCGCCGTCGCCGGCTTCCTGCTCGCGGGCGCGCTGGCCGGCGGCGGCGACCCGGCGGCGCGCCGGCTGTCCGCCGGCGCGCTCGGCACGATCGCCGTCCCGGCCGAGCTTCGCCCGGCCCGCAGCGCCGCGGACCTCGGCCTGCGGCCGCTGCGCACCTGGGCCACCCGGGGCGGCTCGGCCCGGCGCACGCTCGCGGTCGGATCCGGCTCGGCCGCGGGCCCCGACCTGCTTCCCGCCGGAGGGCTCGCCGACGCCGCCCGCAAGGGCCCCGCGCCGGTCGTCGTCCGCGTCGGGGACGCGCGCGGGCTGGCCTTCGGCGGGCTGAGGGTGCCCGGGCTCGCCGGCCGCACGCAGGCCGTGACGATCCCGACGAGCCGCGGCGTGCTCGTGGCCGCCTGCGCCGCGCCCACCGCGCGGGACTCCGTCTGCGCCGATGCCCTCGGCTCGCTCGCCCCGCGGGAGGGCGTCCGCACATCGGACGTGGCCGCATCCGAGGACTACGCCAAGGCCATCGGCTCGCTGCTTTCGACCTACGAGTCCGCGCGCGCGGCGGCCGACCGCAGCCTGCGCGGCGCGGGCCGCTCGGCCACCCAGGCCAAGGCGGCGCGTCGCCTGCGCGACGCGGCGGGCAAGCTCGCCACGGGCCTGCGCCGGCTCGACGCGCCGATCGGCGCGCGCCCGGACCAGCGCCGGCTGCTCGCCGCGGCGACGCGGCTGCGCGGAGCCGCCGACCGGCTCGCGAGCGCCGCGTCCAAACGCGATTCGTCGCGCTACCGCGCCGCGGCCGCCGACGCCGAGCGCGCCGACGGCGCCCTGCGCAGCGCCGTCGCGCGCCTGCGCGACGTCCCTCGCGCGGCCTGAGGGAACCAATCGGCGGGCCCGCCGCGTCTGAGGAGGTGTCCTGCTCCGCAACGACCTCTCCCGGCCCGGAGGCCCCCGATGACCGCTCACGTCCGCATCGCCCGCACATCCGCCGCACTCCTCGCGGGGGCGCTCCTCGCGACCGCCGCCCCCGCCCAGCCCGCAGCCGCGCAGGAGCGGATCATCGCCGGGAGCACCGCGGCGTCCGGCAACTGGCCGTCGATCGCCCACATCGACGCGCGCTACACGCGAGGCTCGTCGACGTACGTCTCCTCGTGCGGTGGCACGGTCATCGCCCCCCGCTGGGTCGTGACCGCCGCGCACTGCACCTTCGGTGGCAAGTCGCCGCTCATGGCGGCGGAGATGACCGTCACGACCGGCGGCACGCCCGCCACCGGCCGGACGCAGACGATCGCCGTCGCCGAGCTCCTGCGCCACCCCGGCTACAGCACCGACGCCCTCGGCAGGGACATCGCGCTGCTGCGCCTCGCCGCCGCCACGAGCGCTCCCCCGATGCAGGTCGCCACGCAGGGCGCCGTCGCCTCCTACCGCTCTCCCGAGGGCGTGGCGAACACCGCGGGCTGGGGCTGGACGTCGCCCGGCGACCGCGGCGACGTCTCGCCGGTGCTCAACGAGACCTACGTGCCGCTGCGCCAGAACGCCGACTGCCAGGCCGCGCTGGCACCCTACGGCCGCTTCGACCCCTCCGACATGGTCTGCGCCGGCGCGTCGGGGCAGACGACGACGACCTGCCACGGCGACAGCGGCGGCCCGCTCGCCGTCTTCGCGGGCGAGCGCCCGGTCCTCTGGGGCATCACGAGCTGGGGCGATCCGCGCTGCGCCCAGGGGCTCAGCGCCTTCGCCCGCGTCGCCGCGTTCGAGGCCTTCCTCGCGCCGGCGCTCGCCGAGCTCGCGCCGGCGCCCGCGCCCGGCGCCGCGCCGGGCGGGGCGCCCGCGCCCGCGCCCTCGCCGGCGGTGCCCGTCGCGGCCGCCGCGATGCCCGTCCGCGGCGCCCGCCTCGCCCCGCGCCGCGCCGCGGGGCCCGCGCTGAGCCGCTTCCGCATCCCGGCGGTCGTCGCGGTGCGCCGCGGTCGCGTGAGCCGCCCGATCCGCGTGCAGCTGCACTGCGGCGAGCGCGCGACCGTGAGCATCTCGCTGCTGCGCCGCGCGGGCCGTGGGTGGCACCGGCAGCGCCGGATCTACCGCGCCCGGCTCGGGCGCGGGACGAGCCGCATGTCGCTGCCGCGCGGGCTGTGGCGCATGGCGCCGGGCTCCTACCGCCTGCGCATCGAGGCGACCGGCGCCGGCGGCGCGACGCGGACCGTCCACGCCGCGATCCGCGCCCGCCGCGGCTGAGCGTCAGCTCCGCCAGCTCGTGAGGTACGCGCGCTGGGCAGGCGTCAGCTCGTCGATGCGCACCCCGAGCGAGGCGAGCTTCAGGCGCGAGACCTCGCGGTCGATCTCGGGCGGCACCGGCAGCACGTGCGGGCCCAGCGAGGACCCCTCGCGCGCGAGGTGCTCGACGCACAGCGCCTGGCCCGCGAACGACATGTCCATGACCGCGGCGGGATGGCCCTCGGCGGCGGCGAGGTTGACGACGCGGCCCTGCGCGAGCAGGTTCAGGCGCCGCTCGCCGACCTCGAACTGCTCGACGAGCGGCAGCACCTGGCGGCGCCCTCCCGCCAGCTCGGCGAGGTCGTCGACGGCGATCTCGACGTCGAAGTGCCCGGCGTTGGCGAGCATCGCGCCGTCCTTCATGCGCTCGAAGTGCTCGCGGGCCAGGACGGCGCGCCCGCCCGTGACGGTGATGAAGACGTCGCCCCGCTCGGCGGCGTCGAGCGCCGGCATGACCTCGCAGCCGTCCATCCTGGCCTCGAGCGCGCGCATCGGGTCGACCTCGCAGACGATCACCGACGCGCCCGCGCCCCTGGCCCGCAGCGCCACGCCCTTGCCCGTCCAGCCGTAGCCGATGACGACGACCGTGCGGCCCGCGAGCAGCATGTTCGTCGCGCGCAGGATGCCGTCGAGCGTCGACTGGCCGGTCCCGTAGCGGTCGTTGAACGTCCGCTCGGCGAGCGACTCGTTGACGGCGAGGACCGGGCAGCGCAGCTCGCCGGCGTGCTCGAGCGCGCGCAGGCGCACGAGCCCCGTCGTCGTCTCCTCGGTGCCGCCGAGCAGGTCGCGGCGCCAGCTCTCCTCCCCGCCGTGCAGGACCGAGATGAGGTCCGCGCCGTCGTCGAGCGTCACGTGAGGCGCGCGCGCGGCGAGCCCGACGACGTGGGCGGCGTAGGCGTCGGCGTCCTCCCCGCGGGCGGCGTGCACGCCGACGCCGAAGCGGTCGACGAGCGCGGCGGCGACGTCGTCCTGCGTCGTCAGCGGGTTGGAGGCGCACAGCCGGGCCTCCGCGCCGCCGGCGATGAGCGTGCGCAGGAGGTTGGCGGTCTCCGACGTGACGTGCAGGCAGGCGGCGACGCGCAGGCCGTCGAGCGGGCGCTCGCGCTCGAAGCGCTCGCGCACCGAGCGCAGCACGGGCATCTGCCCGTCCGCCCACGCGACGCGGACCTGCCCGGCCTCGGCCAGCGACAGGTCCGCGACGTCGTGTTCGATCAGGTGCCGCTCAGGGCCCATGCGGCGCGGCCCCGCCGGATCCGGCTCGGGACCGGACCGGCTAGTAGCGGTACTCGTGGGACTTGTAGGGGCCCTCGACCGGGCGGCCGATGTAGTCGGCCTGCTCCTGGGACATGACCGTCAGCTTCGCGCCGACCGCCGCCAGGTGCAGCCGCGCGACCTTCTCGTCGAGCTCCTTGGAGAGCACGTAGACCTGCTTGTCGTAGGCGTCGTTGTTGCACCACAGCTCGATCTGGGCGAGCGTCTGGTTCGTGAAGGAGTTCGACATGACGAACGACGGGTGGCCGGTCGCGTTGCCGAGGTTCAGCAGGCGTCCCTCGGAGAGCAGGATGATCGCGTGGCCGTCGGGGAAGACCCACTTGTCGACCTGCGGCTTGATGTTGACCCGCTCGATGCCGGGCGTCTTCTCGAGGCCCGCGACGTCGATCTCGTTGTCGAAGTGACCGATGTTGCCGACGATCGCGTGGTGCTTCATCCGCGCCATGTGATCGGCGGTGATGATGTCCTTGTTGCCGGTCGTCGTGACGAACACGTCGGCGGTCTCGACGACGTCCTCGAGCGTCTTGACGTCGTAGCCCTCCATCGAGGCCTGCAGCGCGCAGATCGGGTCGATCTCGGTGACGACGACGCGGCAGCCCTGGGCGCGCAGCGAGGCCGCCGAGCCCTTGCCGACGTCGCCGTAGCCGCAGACGACGCCGACCTTGCCGGCGAGCATGACGTCGGTCGCGCGGAAGATGCCGTCGACGAGCGAGTGGCGGCAGCCGTAGAGGTTGTCGAACTTCGACTTCGTCACGGAGTCGTTGACGTTGATCGCCGCGAACAGGAGCTGGCCCTGCTTGGCCATCTGGTACAGGCGCCCGACGCCCGTCGTCGTCTCCTCCGAGACGCCGACGATGCCGGCGGCCATCCGCGTGAAGCGCTGGCCGTCCTCCTCGAGCGAGCGGTTGAGCACCTTCAGGAAGGAGACGAACTCCTCCGACTCGCCGGTCGAGGGGTCCGGGGCGGCGCCGGCGGCCTCGTACTCGACGCCCTTGTGGACGAGCATCGTGGCGTCGCCGCCGTCGTCGAGGATGAGGTTCGGGCCGTCATGGCCAGGCCAGTTCAGCGCCTGCTCGGTGCACCACCAGTACTCGTCGAGCGTCTCGCCCTTCCAGGCGAAGATCGGCACGCCCTTGGGATCGTCGGGCGTGCCGTCGGGCCCGACGACCGCGGCGGCCGCGGCGTGGTCCTGCGTCGAGAAGATGTTGCAGCTGCACCAGCGGACCTCGGCGCCGAGCGCCGTCAGCGTCTCGATGAGCACGGCCGTCTGGATCGTCATGTGCAGCGAGCCGGTGATGCGCGCGCCCTTGAGCGGCTGCGCGTCGGCGTACTCCTCGCGGGTCTGCATGAGGCCGGGCATCTCGTGCTCGGCGAGCACGATCTCCTTGCGGCCGTAGTCGGCCAGCGAGATGTCGGCGACCTTGTGGTCGAGCTTCGTGTCGACGGCTGCGGTGGGCGGGTTCATCTGTGTCGGTCTCCTTGGGTCAAACGTGGGTCGCTGCGGCCAGTGCCAGCAGCTTGGAGTGCTTGTCCTGCTCCCAGCGCAGCCATGCGGCCGGGGGAACGTCGTCGGGACGCTCGGGCTCGGCCTCGAACCAGGCGTCGACGGCTCCTGCGAGCTCCTCGTCGCGGCGCAGCCGCTTGGCGAAGCCGATCTCCCCGAGGCCGATGTCGAAGCGCGTGATGAGCTCGCGCAGCGTCCGCAGGCGCTGCAGCTCGCCGGGCCCGTAGAGGCGGTAGCCCGACTCCGAGCGCCTGGGCTCGATGAGCCCGGCACGCTCGATGTAGCGCAGCATGCGCGGGGACCAGTCCGTCGTCTCCGCAGCCTCTTGGATCGTGAGCGCGTCCATCGATCCAGAACCTTACCACGGTCGTGTCAAGGTTCCGGGGCCCGACGCGCCCCGCTACGGCGATCGGCCGCGGTCAGTCGTCGACCAGGCGCCGCTTGAGCGTCTCGAGCTCCGCGACCGGCGTGGGGTCGACGCCGCGCAGGACCGCGACGTAGAGCGACACGAGGTCGCCGAGCAGCACGAGCGACAGCACGCGCTGGGCGGCGGTGTCGCCGCGCGACGACACGACGTGCGTGCCCGTCGCCCGGTCGCCGATGAGCTCGCAGGTCAGCGCGATGCGCTCCTTGATGCGCGGGTGCATGTCGCTGTCGTCGAGGAAGACCGCGGCGAAGCGCCCGAACGACGGCGCGCCCTGCCAGCCGACGACCTCGTTGTGGTCGAGCTCGGGCAGCTCGTGCTTGAACGCCGGCACCTTCGCGTTCTCGTTGAACTGCGTCTTCCAGCGGTAGGCGATCGGCGAGGTGAGCCCCGCCCCCGCGATGACGGGGACGCTGTCGTACAGGCTGCGGGCGAGCGCCTTGGCCTGCGAGCTCTCGGCGCCCTCGGCCCCCCACTCCACGACGAGCTGCTCGAGATGGTCGGCCGCGACGTCGATCTCGGCGCCCATCCGCGGGCCGGCTCCGCACAGCCGCGCGACCTCGAGCGCGGCGACCGTCAGGTAGGCGACCGCGGCGCGCGGCTGGAAGCCGCCGGCCACGGGGATGACCGGCACGCCGTCGGCGCGGGCGAGCTCGGCGAGCCGGCCGCCGCTCGTGACCGCCACGCGCCGCGCGCCGAGCGCGCCGGCGGCCTCGAAGCAGGCCAGCGTCTCCTCGGTGTCGCCCGAGTAGGAGGCGCACAGGACGGTCGTGTCCGGGGTCGTCCACGTCGGCAGCCCGTAGGCCCGCGAGGCGAGGATCGGCCGCGAGGCGTGGTCGCCGAGCATGACGCGGGCGAGCGCCCCGCCGACCGCCGAGCCGCCCATGCCGGCGACGACGAGCCCGCCGGGCGAGTCCCACGGCCGCAGGTCGGCCGACTCGACCTTCCAGAGCGCGTCGCGCAGCTGCTCGGGCAGGCCGGCGATGTCGGCCAGCATGTCGGAGACGTCGACCGCGGCGATCGACTCGGGGTCGAGCCGCAGCTCGGTCGTCTCAGAAGGCGATGCCGCCATCGGGTACCTCCATGCCGGGGAACAGTCGCGCGCCACGCGCGACGACGTTGTCAGAGCCGATCACGACGCCCTCGCCGAGCATCGCGCCGCCGGTGACGCGGCTGCGGTCGCCGACCCGCGCGCCGGGGCCGATGATGCAGTCGCGCAGGACGCAGTCGCGCCCGATGCTCGCGCCGTCCAGGACGACGGCGCGCTCGATCGTCGAGCCGGCGCCGACGCTCGCGCCGGCGGAGAGCACGGCGAGGCTGCCGACGCGCGCGCCCTCGGCGACCGTCGCGCGGGCGCCGACGATCGCAGGCGGGACCGCGCGACCGTCGACGCGCGCGGACGGATCGACGGCGAGGTGCCCGGCGCCGAGCTTCTCGGCGACCGCGCTGCGGACGTTGCCCTCGAGGATGTCGAACGTCGCCTGCAGGTAGCGCTGCGGGGTGCCGATGTCGATCCAGTAGGCGTCGTCGTCGACGAAGCCGTACAGGCCCGCGCCGACGAGCGCGGGCCAGATCTCGCGCTCGATCGAGACGTTGCGGTCCGGCGCGATCATGTCGAGCACGGAGCGCTCGAGGACGTAGGCGCCCGCCGAGATGAGGTTCGTGTCGAGCACCGCGTCGGCGGCGGGCTTCTCGAGGAACTGCGCGACGGCCCCGTCGCCGTCGAGGCGCACGAGGCCGTAGCTCGAGGGGTCGGGCACCGGCACGAGCGCGAGCGTCCCGGTCGCGCCGGTGGCCTCGTGGCGGGCGATCTGCGCGCTGAGGTCGATGTCGGTCAGCACGTCGCCGTTGAGCATGAGGAAGCGCTCGTCGAGCAGGTCCTCGGCGAACTTCAGCGCGCCCGCCGTGCCGCGCGGGTCGGGCTCCTCGACGAAGCGCAGGCGGATGCCGAGCTGCGAGCCGTCGCCGAGCACCTCGCGCACCTTCGTGGCCTTGAAGCCGCAGGACATGACGACGTCGTCGATGCCGTGGCCGCGCAGCCACTCGAGCATGTAGACCATCATCGGCCGGTCGACGAGCGCGACGACCGGCTTGGGCACCCCGGAGGTCAGCGGCCGCAGGCGGGTGCCCTCACCGCCGACGAGGATCACCGCCTGCATGCGGTCGCGTTCCTCGACGCCATCAGCTCGCCGGCGTCCGCATCCTGCGCCCGATGCCCTCGTACGTCAGGCCGGCGGCGGTCACCGCGTCGCGGTCCAGCGCGTTGCGGCCGTCGAGCACGAGCGAGCCGGCCATCCGCCCGGCGACCTCGCTCCAGTCCAGCGAGAGGAACTCGTCCCACTCCGTGACGAGCACGACGGCGTCCGCGCCCTCGATGGCGTCCAGCGGGCCGGAGGCGAAGTGCACGCCGCGGATGAGCCGCCGCGCCTCCTCCTCGGCGACCGGGTCGTAGACGCGGACCTTCGCGCCGTCGGCCTGCAGGCGGGCGCTGAGCACGAGCGACGACGCCTCGCGCATGTCGTCGGTGTTCGGCTTGAACGCGAGGCCGAGCAGGCAGATCGTGCGCCCGACGAGCGAGCCGAGGTGCTTCTGCAGCTTGCTGATGACGCGCCGCTTCTGCAGCTCGTTGACCTCGATGACGGCGTTGAGCAGCTGGAAGTGGTAGCCCGAGTTGCCGGCGAGCTGCTTGAGCGCGTTGACGTCCTTCGGGAAGCAGCTTCCGCCGAAGCCGATCCCGGCCTGCAGGAACTTCTGGCCGATGCGGTCGTCCAGGCCCATCCCGCGGGCGACCTCGATGACGTCGGCGCCGGTCTCCTCGCAGACGTTCGCGATCTCGTTGATGAACGAGATCTTCGTGGCCAGGAAGGCGTTGGAGGCGAGCTTGACCATCTCCGCCGACGCGATGTCGGTCCGCACGAGCGGCGCGTCGAGCGGGGAGTAGAGCTCCACGACGGCGTCGCCCGCCCAGTCGCCGTCGTCGCCGACGACGACGCGGTCGGGGTTGAGGAAGTCCTTGACGGCGGAGCCCTCCTTGAGGAACTCCGGGCAGGAGACGTAGGCGAGGTCCTGCTTGCCGTGCTCGGCCAGGACGCGCTTGATCGCGGCGCCGGTGCCGGCCGGGACGGTCGACTTCATGACGAGCGCATGCCGGTCCGACGCGGGGATCGCGTCGACGACGGCGTGCACGGCCGAGAGGTCGGCGTCGCCGGAGTACGTCGGCGGGGTGCCGACGGCGACGAACAGCAGGCGGGCGTGGTCGAGCGCGTCGGCGATGTCGGTCGAGAAGTGCATCCGGTCGCGGTTGGCGGCGACCATCTCGGCGAGGCCGGGCTCGTAGATGGGGATCTCTCCGTCACGCAGCCGCGCGATCTTGTCGGCGTCGATGTCGATGCAGTGGACGTCGCTGCCGAGATGGGCGAAGCCGGCGGCGGTGACGAGCCCGACATACCCGGTGCCGATGACTCCGATGGGATGGCGATCGTCGTTCATAGGGCCGGGCACGTTACTGCGCGGCGCGGGTCGGCGGCCGCGACGGACGCGGTCCGGCCTCCGTCCGGCGGGGCTCGCGCTACTGGCCGATCCGCTGCAGCGACCGCGCGACGTCCATCATCTGGCGGTTCGTCAGCGAGTGCGACAGCGTGTTGGAGACCCAGTAGACGGCCCTCGTCGTCTCCCACGCGATGAGGCGGATGCGACGCCCGTCGAAGTAGCGCTTGTACGTGCGCTTGCGCATCCGCACCTCGTCGGTGGGGTTGTCGAGGATCGGCGGCGCCTTCCAGGTCATCCCCTGGACGCCGTAGTACTGGCCGGTGTCGCCATGCGACAGCACGATCCGGTAGGCGCGGTACTTGTTCTTGTTGCGGTCGTAGATGTCGTACAGACGCGGGCTGTCCTTCACGTAGCCGCCGCGGCCGCCGACGATCGCCTTGGGGAAGTAGACGGGCAGCGAGCGCTGCCGGGTGGTGATCGCCAGGATGTGGTTCTCGCCCGCCTCGCGGCGCAGGACGAGGCCCGGCGCGAGCTTCTTGGCGTCCTTGATGCGCTTGGGCTTCTTGCGCTTCTGCTGGGCGTCGGCGGCCTTGTTCGCCGACGATCCGAGGCCGACGTCGATGAACTCGTCGACGGTCTTCTGCAGGTTCTCCGACGTGATCTCGACGTACTCCAGCGAGGTCTGCTCCGCGCGGAACTTGACCTCGTGGATCGGGTTCTTCGAGGACTCGTAGGCGAGCTTGATGAGCCGCAGGATCGCCGCGTCGTTGTCGCGCGCGATGTCGGTGTCGGTGTACTGGCCGAAGATCTTCAGCAGTTGCTTGCGGTCGCCGAAGACCTTGCCGAGGCCGACCTGGTCCTTCGCCTGGCGCAGGAAGTCCTGCTGGCGCGCGGCGCGCACGAAGTCGTCGTCGGTGTGGCGGTAGCGCACGTAGTCCAGCGAGTCCGAGCCGCAGAGCTTCTGGTAGCCGGGCTCGATGTCGATCGTCGCGTAGCCCGTCGGGCCGCCCTTGTCGTTGAAGTAGCGCCGGTCGATGTCGATGTAGACGCAGCCCAGCCGGTTGACCGCGCGCTGGAAGCCGCCGAAGTTCACGTTGACGACGTGGCTGATCGGGATGCCGAGCAGCCGCTTGACGGTGCGCACGGTCAGCTTCGGGCCGCCCGCCGCGTAGGCGGCGTTGATCTTGGAGGTCCCGACGCCGGGGATCTCGACCTTGAGGTCGCGCGGGATCGACATGACCGCGGTCGCCTCCTTGTCGGGGTCCAGGCGCACGACGATGATCGTGTCCGAGCGCCGCGGCGTGTCCTTCGTGTCGCTGTAGCGCCCGTCGGAGCCGAGCACGAGGATCGTCTGCGGGCTGCCGGGCTCGACCTTGTCGAGCTCGTTGGCGATGCCCGGGATCGGCGTCGAGTTGCGCTGGAAGACCTCGATCGTGTCGTGGACCTGCAGGAGCACCGCGCTCGCCACGGCGACCGCCGTGAACGCGACGACGAGCGTCGCGCCGAGCGCGAAGCGCTTCCACATCTCCCACCCCAGGCGGGGCGGGCCCTCGCTCTCGTAGACGCTCATCGCGGGAGCCTGCCGGGCGTCGCGGCGCCGTCGCGCGGGCCGGTCATGACGCCAGCCCCCCGTCGAAGGCGCGCAGCGGCGGGCGCTCCGGCTCGCCGGCCGCGAGCCAGTCGGGCAGGCCGAGGACGAAGTCGCGCAGCGCGCGGCGATGGCGGCCCAGCGAGTCGATCGAGACCCACTCCTCGGGGCCGTGGTGGCCGCCGCCGATCGGGCCGAACTCGACGGCCGGCACCCCCGCCTCGAGGAAGGAGATCGCGTCCGAGGCGCCGTCGCGGCCGACGGACACGGCCTCGTCGTCGAGCGAGGCGGAGACCGCGCCGCGCAGCGCGCGCACGTAGGGGTTGGAGCGCGACACGTGGGCCGGCGCGCGCTGGAAGGTCTTGACGATCCGCACGTCGTCGCCGAGCGCGCGGATCTCGGCGAGGATCTCCCCGGCGTCCTGGTTGGGGAGGTAGCGGATGTCGACGTCCATCGTGCAGCGGTCGGGCACCTTGTTGAAGGCGTCCCCGCCGACGATCCGGGCGATGTTGATCGACGGCCGGTCGAAGAGCTCGGACGACTCCCGGCTGAATCGTAGGGTCTCGATGCGACGGAACACGTCGTAGGTCTTGAGGATGGCGTTGTCGCCCAGCCACGGCGTCGAGCCGTGCGCGGCGATGCCGCTGACTTCGACGCGCACCGCGAGAACCCCCTTCGCCTGGACGCCGATGTGCAGGTCCGTCGGCTCGCCCGTGATCGCGAAGTCCGCGCGCAGGCCCTCCTCGACGAGCGAGTCGGTGCAGCGGTGCTCGACGTCCTCGGACTCCTCGTCGGGGACGCAGATGAAGCGCACGCGTACCCGGCTGTCGCGCGCCACGTCGTGGACGGCGCACATCATCGACGCCAGGCCGCCCTTCATGTCGTAGGCGCCGCGGCCGATGAGCCGGTCGCCCTCGACGCGCGGCTCGAACTGGCCCGCGTGCGCGGGCACGACGTCGATGTGGCCGTGGAGGATCACGCAGGGGGCATCGGCCGGACCGATGTCGGCGAGCACCACCGGCAGACCGCCGAACTCGCGCCCGGTCACGGGAACGTCGCGGGCCTCGAGCCAGCCCTTCACGAAGCCGACCGCGGCGCGCAGGCCGTCGCTGGTGGACGTGTCGTAGGTGATGAGCCTCTCGGCCAGGACCCGTTCGTCCATCGCAGCCCCCCAGGGTAGCCGGGCGGCCGCGATTTCGGCGTGATGTAGCGTGCTGGGCATGTCCGGGCGGATCGTCCTGTTCGGGGCGACGGGATACACGGGTCAACTCACGGCACGGGCGCTCGTTGCGCTCGGAGCCGCGCCGGTGCTCGCGGGACGCTCGCGCGAGCGCGTCGAGGCGCTCGCCGCCGAGCTCGGCGGCCTCGACGGCGAGGTCGCCGACGTCGCCCGCCCGCAGTCGGCGCGCGCGCTCGTCGAGGCCGGCGACGTGCTCGTCTCGACCGTCGGGCCGTTCGTGCGCTGGGGCGATCCCGCGGTGCGCGCGGCGATCGACGCGGGCGCGCACTACCTCGACTCGACCGGCGAGCCGCCGTTCATCCGCGCGGTCTTCGAGCGCCACGGGCCGGACGCCGAGACGGCCGGCGTCGCGCTCCTGACCGCGTTCGGCTACGACTACGTCCCCGGCAACCTCGCCGGCTCGCTCGCGCTGCGCGAGGCGGGCGAGCGCGCGGTGAGCGTCGACGTCGGCTACTACGTCAGCGGCAGCGCGCGGCCGAGCGGCGGCACGCGCGCGACGGCCGCCGGCATGCTCGCCGAGCCGGCCCACGCGTTCCGCGGCGGGCGACTCGTCGCCGAGCGCACGGCGCGCAGCGTGCGCGACTTCGACGGACGCCCCGCCGTCTCGATCGGCGCCAGCGAGCAGTTCGCGCTGCCGCGCGAGCACCCCGGTCTGCGCGACGTGCGGATCTGGCTGGGCTGGTTCGGCCCGGCGTCGCGCCCGCTGCAGGCGATCTCCGCGGTGACGGCGGTGGCGACGCGGCTGCCCGGCGTGCGCGGCGCGATCGAGGCGACGGCCGGCCGCTTCGTCAAGGGATCGACCGGCGGGCCCGACGCGGAGGCCCGCGCCGGCGCGCGCTCGCACATCGTCGCGATCGCCTCCGACGCCGAGGACCGGCCGCTGGCGACCGTGCGCCTGGAGGGCGACAACCCCTACGACTTCACGGCCGGGATGCTCGCCTGGGGCGCGATGACGGCCGCCGGCGGCGGGCTGCGCGGCAGCGGCGCGCTCGGGCCGGCCGGGGCGTTCGGCCTCGACGCGCTGGTGGCCGGCGCCGAGCAGGCCGGCCTGCGCCGTCGCGACTGACCGGCCGCGCCGCCGCCGTCAGCCGGGCTGGACGCACGAGCGCGTGATCTCACCTACGTTCTGCGCGGGATGCTCGCCCCGATCGCCCGCCTCGTCACCGCGCATCCACGCCGCGTCCTCGTCGCCGCGGTCGCGTTCCTTGCGGTCGCCGTCGTCTTCGGCGCCCCGGTGACGAGCAGGCTGACCGTCGATCCGGACCTCGACTTCGTCGATCCGCAGTCGGAGAGCAACGTCACGAGCGTCGAGCTGCGCCGGGCCCTCGGGCGCGGCCTGACGCCCGGGATCATCGTGCTCGTGCGCTCCGGCGCGCCCGTGCGCTCCGAGGCGGGCCGCGCGAAGCTGCGCCGCGTCGTCGAGCGCATCGACGCCGACCGCGGCATCGCGCAGACGAGCTCCGCGCTGACGGACCCGCGCCCGGCGAGCCCGTTCGTCTCGCGCGACGGGCGCGCGAGCTTCGTCGCCGCGTTCGTGCGCTCGAGCGCGAGCGGCGAGGAGACCGGCAAGCGGCTCGAGCGCGCGCTGGCGCCGATCGCCGGCGTGCGCGTCGGCGGCCTCGCGGTCGCGGGGCCGGTCGTCGGCGACCAGGTGTCCGAGGACCTCGCAAAGGCCGAGATGCTCGCCTTCCCGCTGCTCTTCGCCCTCGCGCTGATCGTCTTTCGCGGCGCGGTCGCCGCGCTGCTGCCGCTCCTCGTCGGGCTGCTGACGATCATGGGCACGTTCCTCGGGCTGCGGCTCTTCAACGAGGTCACGCCGCTGTCGATCTTCGCGCTGAACCTCGCGATCGGCCTGGGCCTCGGCCTCGCGATCGACTACTCGCTGTTCGTGCTCTCGCGCTACCGCGAGGAGATGGCGGTCGACGGGCCCGGGCGCGAGGCGCTGAAGCGCACGCTGCGCACCGCCGGGCGGACGGTCGTCTTCAGCTCGCTGACCGTCGCCGTCGCGCTGCTGTCGCTGCTCGTCTTCCCGCAGCGCTTCCTGTACTCGATGGCGGTCAGCGGCTCGCTCACCGCGATCGGCGCCGGGGTCATCTCGCTCACGGCGCTGCCGGCCCTGCTCATGGTGCTCGGCCCGCGCGTCGACGCGCTCGCGCCGAAGCGCTGGCGCCACCGCGAGGTCGCCACGGAGCGCGGCTTCTGGTATCGCCTTTCGCACTTCGTCATGCGCCGCCCGATCGCCGTCGCCGTGACGACCGCGGCCGTCCTCGTCCTCGCGGGGATCCCCTTCGCGCGCATCCAGTTCACCGGCGTCGACGCGAGCGTGCTGCCCGACAGCGCCGTGTCCAAGCAGGTCGACACCGCGCTGCGCGCGGACTTCCCGCCGGGCAGCACGTCGCCGCTGCACATCGCCGTCAGCGCGCCCCGCGGCAGCGGAGCGCAGTTGCGGGCCTACGCGGCGCGGCTGGACCGGCGGGCCGACGTCGCGGACGTCGAGGCGCCGCGCTTCGTGGGCGAGCGGACCTGGCTCGTCAACGTCCTGCCCCGCGTCGACGCGCTCGACGCGGCCGCGCTGGACCTCGTGGGCGCGGTGCGCGCCGAGCGGGCGCCGGGACCGGTCCGCGTCACCGGCTCGTCGGCGCGCTTCGTCGACCAGCGCGCGGGGCTCGCCCGCCGCCTGCCGCTCGCGATCGCCGTGCTCGCGATCACGACGCTGCTCATCCTCTTCGCGATGACGGGCTCCGTCGTGCTGCCGCTCAAGGCGCTCGTCATGAACGTGCTCGGCCTCAGCGCCGCGTTCGGCCTGCTCGTGCTCATCTTCCAGGACGGCCGCCTCGAGGGGCTGCTGGACTACACCAGCCAGGGCGCGCTGGAGATCACCCAGCCGCTCGTGCTGCTCGCGATCGCGTTCGGGCTGAGCACCGACTACGGCGTCTTCCTGCTCACCCGCATCAAGGAGGCGCGCGACGCGGGCGCGAGCAACGACGAGGCCGTCGCGCTCGGGCTGCAGCGCACCGGGCGCATCGTGACCGCCGCCGCCCTGCTGCTCGTCGTCGCGCTCGGCGCCTTCGCGACGTCGGAGATCGTGTTCGTCAAGCAGCTCGGCATCGGCACGGCGATCGCCGTCCTCATCGACGCGACGATCGTGCGCGCCCTGCTCGTCCCGGCGCTCATGAAGCTGCTCGGCGACCGCAACTGGTGGGCGCCGCGGCCGCTGGCGCGGCTGCACGCGCGCCTGGGCCTCGGCGAGTCCTGACGGCGGCGCCGCGCGACTCAGCCGGCGACGACGATCAGCAGGCTGATCAGGCCCAGGCCGACGAGCGCGGCGAGCAGCAGCAGCGCGGCGTCGCGCCGCGCGCCCTGGCTCAGGCGGACGGCCGCGATCGCGACGCCGGCGACGGGCAGCAGCAGCGCGATCGCGAACGGAAAGAGCCGGACGAGGCGTTCGCGCATGGGGCGCAGTCTGTCGGACCGGGGGGCGCGCCGCATCTCCCGGGCGGGCGGCGCGGCGCGGCTCGCGGCGCCGGCGGCCTACGGCCGGCCGAGCAACGGGCATTGCCCGCCACCCCCGCCGGGTACACGGCACGCGACACCCCCGACCAAGGCAGGAATCCATGACGACACGCCCACCGCTCGTCGCCGCGCTCGCGGCGCTCTTCGCGACCGCCGCCCTCGGCGCCCCGGCCGCCCAGGCGTCGCAGCGCACGGACGCGCGCGCCTACGGCAAGCACTGCCAGGGCCAGTCCAAGAAGCGCGCGGCGGGCGCCGAGCGCACGCCGTTCGCCAGGTGCGTGACCGCCATGTCGCGCCTCGCGCGGGCGCGCACCCGCTCGGCGCGCGCGGCCTGCGCCGGGCTCAGCCACAGGCGCGCCGCCGCCGCCCGCCGCTCGCCGCACGGCGCCTGCGTCGCCGCCGGCCGCCGGCTCACGCGCCACGGCAACGGGATCGACCGCGCCTACGTCGACGGCATGATCCCCCACCACGAGATGGCCGTCGAGATGGCGCGGATGGCCCTGCGCAAGGGCCGGTCGGCCTACGTCCGCGACCTCGCGCGCGACATCGTCCGCTCGCAGCGCGCCGAGATCGTCCGCATGCGCGCGATGTCCCGGCGGATGGCGCGGGCCGGCATCGCGCCCGCCGACCTCGGCCTGACGATGGCCGAGATGGGCATGGATCACGACATGTCCCACCTCGAGGGCGCCGACCCGTTCGACGTCGCCTTCGTCGAGATGATGATCCCGCACCATCAGGGCGCGATCACGATGTCGCGGGTCGTGCTCGCCCGCGGCGTGAGCCCCGCGGTACGCCGGCTCGCCCGGCAGATCGTCAGGGGGCAGGCCCGGGAGATCGCCGAGATGCGCCGGTTCCTGGCCCAGGCGGGCGGTCAGACCGCGCCGGCCCCGGGCCACGGCGGCCACGGCCGGCCGAGCTGAGCGCGCGGCCCGCCGCCACGGCCGGCCGCGCCGAGCGCGCGGCACGGCATCGCGCCCGGCCCGCCGCCACGGCGGGCCGCGGCGCCTCAGCCGGCTTCGGCGATCCGCAGGAACGCCTCCCAGCGGCGCTTGTCGCGCGCCGCACGGCGCTGCTCCTCGGTGCCGGCCTCGGCCGCCGAGAGCGCGTCCTCGGCCCGGCGCAGCTTGTCGCGCAGATCGGCGGCGTCCAGCGAGCCGGGCTCGTGGGCCTCCTCGACGAGGACGAGCACCCCGTTCTCGGAGACCTGGAGGTAGCCCTCGCCCTGCGCGTAGGTGACGATGTCGGTCTCGCTGCGGTACAGCCGAAGCTCGGTCGGCTCGAGCATCCCCAACAGCGGCTGATGGCGGGCCAGGATGCCGATCGAGCCGGTCTTCGTGCGCGTGGAGACCTGCACGACCTCGTCGTCGAAGCACGCGCCCTCGGGCGTGAGCACCTCGGCGCGAAACGGCGTCTTGGCCATGCCTAGTCGGCCTTCTTGCCGGCCGCCGCCTCGACGACGGCGTCGATCGTGCCCTTCAGGAAGAACGCCGACTCCGGCACGTCGTCGTGCTGGCCCTCGATGATCTCCTTGAAGCCGCGGATCGTCTCGGCGATCGGGACGTAGGCGCCCGGCGTGCCGGTGAACTGCTCGGCGACGAAGAACGGCTGCGACAGGAAGCGCTCGACGCGGCGCGCGCGGCCGACGATGAGCTTGTCCTCGTCGGACAGCTCGTCGATGCCGAGGATCGCGATGATGTCCTGCAGCTCCTTGTAGCGCTGCAGGATCTCCTTGACGCGGTTGGCGACCGTGAAGTGCTCCTCGCCGAGGATGTCGGGCTTGAGGATCGTCGAGGTCGAGTCCAGCGGGTCGACGGCCGGGTAGATGCCCTTCTCGGAGATCGCCCGCGAGAGCACCGTCGTCGCGTTGAGGTGGGCGAACACCGATGCCGGGGCGGGGTCGGTCAGGTCGTCGGCGGGGACGTAGATCGCCTGCACCGACGTGACCGAGCCCTCGCGCGTGGACGTGATGCGCTCCTGCAGCTGGCCCATCTCGGTCTCCAGCGTCGGCTGGTAGCCGACCTGCGAGGGCATCCGGCCCAGGAGCGCCGAGACCTCGGAGCCGGCCTGGACGAAGCGGAAGATGTTGTCGATGAACAGCAGCACGTCCTGGCCGCCCTGCTCGCGGAAGTACTCGGCCATCGTCAGGCCCGACAGGGCGACGCGCATGCGGGCGCCGGGCGGCTCGTTCATCTGGCCGAAGACGAGCATCGTCTTGTCGATGACGCCCGACTCCTTCATCTCCAGCCAGAGGTCGTTGCCCTCGCGCGAGCGCTCGCCGACGCCGCAGAAGGCCGACAGCCCGCCGTGCTCCTGGGCGAGGTTGTTGATGAGCTCCTGGATGAGCACGGTCTTGCCGACGCCGGCGCCGCCGAACAGGCCGACCTTGCCGCCCTTGGCGTAGGGCGCGAGGAGGTCGACGACCTTGATGCCGGTCTCGAACATCTCCGTCGTCGGCATGAGGTTCTCGACGTTCGGCGCCGGGCGGTGGATCGGCCAGCGCTCGGTGTACTCGACGGGTCCGCCGAGGTCGATCGGCTCGCCGAGCAGGTTGAAGATCCGCCCGAGCGTGCCCTTGCCGACGGGGACCGTGATCGGGCCGCCCGTGTCGACGACGGCCGTACCGCGGGCGAGGCCGTCGGTCGTGTCCATCGCGACCGCGCGGACGCGGTCGTCGCCGAGGTGCTGCTGGACCTCGCAGACGAGCGTCTCGCCGTCGCCGCGGTCGATCGTGATCGCGTTGTAGATCGCGGGCAGCTCGCCCTCGGCGAAGGTCGCCTCGATGACGACGCCCTGGATCTCCTCGATCCGGCCGACGGCGCCGCTGGTGGTGCTGGGGGTTTCAGTGGTGGCCATTCAATCTCCTGTTTCGGCCTGCGGACCTCGCAAGCTCGGTCCTTCGGACGACGTCACGTCAACGACTCGGCGCCGGCGACCACTTCCATGATCTCCTGCGTGATCTCGGCCTGGCGGGCGCGGTTCATCTCAAGCGTCAGGTCCTCGATGAGCTCGCCGGCGTTCTCGGAGGCGTTGCGCATCGCGGTCATCCGGGCGCCGTGCTCGGAGGCCGTGGACTCCAGCAGCGCGCGGTAGACGGAGATCTCGACGTAGTCGGGGATCAGCCGGGCGAGGATCTCGTCGGGCTCGGGCTCGTACTCGACGAGTGCGTGCTTGGCGCCCTCGCCCCCGTCGTCGTCCTCGGCGCCCTCGCGGTCGCGCTCGGTGCCCTCGAGGATCGTCGCCTGCGCCAGCGGCAGGAGCGTCTCGCGGCGCACCTCCTGCGTGAGCGGCGAGACGTAGCCGTTGTAGAAGATCTCGACGCGGTCGGCCTTGCCGTCGACGTAGGCGGTGATGAGCTCCTCGGCGATCTCCCGCGCGTCGGCGTATGACGGGCGGTCGGTGAAGCCGACGTAGCGCCCGGTGGGCTCCTTGCCGCGGAACGTCAGCGTCGAGACGCCGCGGCGCCCGACGGCGCTGTAGAGCACGCTGCGCCCGCCGTCCTCGAGCTCGCGGGCGGCGCGCAGGCCGGCGCGGATGATCTGCGAGTTGAACGCGCCCGCCAGGCCGCGGTCGCCCGTGACGAGCAGCAGCGCGACGGTGTCCTCGGAGTCGTGCTCGGCGAGGATCGGCAGGCCCGAGATCTCGCTGCCGGCCGCCTCGGCGGCCTGGCGCGTCATGCGGCGGATCGCGCCCGCGTACGGGCGCAGCGCCTCGATGCGCTGCTCGGCGCGGCGCAGCCGCGCGGCCGCGACCATCTCCATCGCCCGGGTGATCTTCTGGATGTTCTTGACCGACCCGATGCGGTTCTTGACGTCGCGCTGCGTGGCGCTCATCGCTGACTGCTCCGGGACGTCACGCGGTTACGGCCTCTTCCTCGGGCGCGCCTTCGGTCTCGTCCTCGGCGGCCGGCTCCGTCGTCGAGCGGGCACGGGGCGCGTCCGGGCTGCCGGGGTCGATCGCGCCGCCGTCCTCGTCGAGGTCGTAGCCGAAGTCGTCGGCGAACTCGGCGACGGCCTCGCGGACCTCCTGCTCGGTGTCGTCGCTCCAGTCGCCGCCGGCGATCCGCTCCAGCAGCGGTGCGTGCTCGGAGCGCATCCGAGCGACGAGGTCCTCGTGGAACTCGGGCACGCGGTCGACGTCGATGCGGTCCAGGTAGCCGTTCGTCGCGGCGTAGATGACGACGACCTGGTCCTCCACGGCCATCGGCGAGCGCTCCTTCTGGTTGAGCGTCTTGACGAGGCGCTCACCGCGGGCGAGCGTCGCCTGCGTGTCGGCGTCGAGGTCGGAGCCGAACTGCGCGAAGGCCTCGAGGTCGCGGTACTGCGACAGCTCGAGCTTCAGGCGGCCGGCGACCTTCTTCATCGGCTTGATCTGCGCGTTGCCGCCCACGCGCGACACCGAGATGCCGACGTTGATGGCCGGGCGCACGCCGGAGAAGAACAGCTTGGGCTCGAGGAAGATCTGCCCGTCGGTGATCGAGATGACGTTCGTCGGGATGTATGCCGACACGTCGCCGGCCTGCGTCTCGATGATCGGCAGCGCGGTCATCGACCCGCCGCCGAGGTCGTCGTTGAGCTTGACGGCGCGCTCGAGCAGGCGGCTGTGCAGGTAGAACACGTCGCCCGGGTAGGCCTCGCGACCCGGCGGGCGGCGCAGCAGCAGCGACATCTGGCGGTACGCGAAGGCGTGCTTGGTGAGGTCGTCGTAGACGCACAGCGCGGCCTTGCCGTCGTAGAGGAAGTACTCGGCCATCGCGCAGCCCGCGTACGGGGCGAGGAACTTCACCGGCGCGGCCTCGTCGGCGGAGGCGGCGACGATGATCGTGTTCTCCATCGCGCCGTACTCGGCGAGCGTCTCGGCGATCTGCACGACGGTCGCCATGCGCTGGCCGATCGCGACGTAGATCGAGACGACGCCCGAGTCCTTGTTGTTGATGATCGTGTCCAGCGCGATCGCCGTCTTGCCGACCTGGCGGTCGCCGATGATGAGCTCGCGCTGGCCGCGGCCGATCGGGATCATCGAGTCGATCGCCTTCAGGCCGGTCTGCATCGGCTCGACGACCGGCTGGCGCTGGACGACGCCGGGCGCCTTGAACTCGGCCGGGCGCGTCTTGGAGGTCGTGATGTCGCCCTTGCCGTCGAGCGGGTTGCCGAGCGGGTCGACGATGCGCCCCAGGAGCTCGTCGCCGACCGGGATCTCGAGCAGCGAGCCGGTCCGCTTGACCGTGTCGCCCTCCTTGATCTTCTGCCAGTCGCCGAACAGCACGACGCCGACGTTGTCGGACTCGAGGTTCAGCGCCAGGCCGGTGACGTCGTGGGGCAACTCGAGCATCTCGAACGACATCGCGTTCTCGAGGCCGTGGACGCGGGCGATGCCGTCACCGACGGAGAGGACGGTGCCGACCTCCGTCAGCTCGGCCGAGCCGGCGTCCAGCCCCTCGATGCGGCTCTTGAGGATGGAGGTGATTTCGTCGGGCTTGATCTGCATGTATGCCTTTCCCGCTCAGGCCGCGCCGCGCGCGACGGCCTTTCTCAGGTTTTCGAGTCGGTTGCGTATCGATGCGTCGAGGATCGAGTTGCCGACGCGCAGGACGATGCCGCCGATGATCTGCGGATCGACGCTCGCGGTGAGCTCGATCCGCTGGCCGGTGGTCTTCTCGATCTGGGCGCCGAGCTGGCGCACGACCTCCTCGTCGAGCGCGATCGCCGTGGCGACCTGCACGGGCAGGATCTGGTGCTCCTGCTCCCACAGCGTGTCGAGGTGGCGGCGGATGCGGAAGATCGCCGGCATGCGGTGCTTCTCGATGAGCAGCTCGAGGAAGTTGACGAACGTGTCGTCGGCGCCCTCGAGCGCTCTCGTCAGGCCGTCCTTCTTCTCCTGGGTGGAGAAGTAGGGCGAGAAGAAGAAGATCGCGAGGTCGCGGTTGTCGTCCAGCGCGTCGGCGAACGCGCCGAGCTGCTCGCGGATCTCGTCGGTCTTGCCGTGCTCCGTGGCGACCTCGAAGAGCGAGCGGCCGTAGACCTCGGCGATCTCCTCCATGACCTACTGCTCCCTGCCGGCGTCGCCGGCGAGCGCGGAGAAGTCCAGCTCGGCGAGGGTGTCCTCGACGAGCTTGCGCTGGTCGGCCTCGGTCAGCGTCTTGCGCGTGACCTTCTCCGTCGCGAGGATCGTCAGGTCGGCGACCTCGTTGCGGATCTCCTGGATCGCGCGGCGCGTCTCGGCCTCGATGTCGCGCTTGGTCTGCGCCATGAGATCCTCGCGACGCTTCTTGGCGTCGGCGACGGTCTCGTGCTCGGTCGTCTCGGCGGCCTTGCGGGCGCGGGCGAGGATCGCCTCGGCCTGCTCGCGGGCCGCGGCGAGCCGCTCGCGGTACTCCTCGAGGATCTCGTCGGCCTCGGCCCGCGTCTTGGCGGCCGTCGCGAGCGAGTCCTCGATGATGCGCTGGCGGCGATCGAGCGCCTCGGCGATCTGCGGGAACGCGTACTTCTTCAGCAGCCAGCCGGAGATCGCGAAGACGAGCAGCGTCCAGATCATCAGCCCGATGTCGGGCTGGACGAGGAAGCTGCCACCGCCTTCCTCCCCCGCGGTCTCAGCCGCCAGTATGAACGCCGAGTCGAGCATCGCGACCTAGAGGAAGAAGGCCAGCAGGCCGGCGACGAGGCCGTAGAACACGCAGGCCTCCGTGAGGGCGAAGCCGAGCCACTGGATCGAGGTGATCTCGTCCTTCATCTCGGGCTGGCGCGTGACCGACTCGATGACCTTGCCGAAGATGATGCCGATGCCGACGCCGGCGCCCGCGGCGCCGAGCCCGCCGCCCACGCCCAGCGCGATCTTGCCGCCGGCGGCCTTGCCGTAGTCGATCGGGTCGCCCGCCTGGGCGATGATGGTTGCGAGAACGCTCACGGATTGCTCCTTGCTTTTCAGTTGATCAGTGGTCGTGGGCGACAGCGCCGCCGAAGTAGATCGAGGCCAGCGTGGCGAAGATGAAGGCCTGCAGCGTCGCCACGAGCCCGACCTCGAAGATGAAGAGGATCACGCCGAGCGGCAGCGTCAGGAAGCCGATCGCCGCGATCCCCAGCAGCACGGCGATGCCGCCCGCCATGAACAGGATGATGAGGTGCCCGGCGAGGATGTTCGCGAAGAGTCGAACGCTCAGCGAGATGAGCCGCAGGAGGTTCGAGAACAGCTCGAGGACGAAGATGAAGGCCGCCATGCCACCGGTGACGCCCTTGGGGACGAGCGCCTTGAGGTAGCCGATCGGGCCCTTGGCGCGCAGTCCCTCGACCGTGTAGCCGATGAAGACGACGAGCGCGAGCACGAGCGGCACCGACAGGTTGGCGGTCGCGGCGTAGATCGCGAAGGCCGGGATGTGCAGGCCGAAGACGTCGATCGGATGCTCGGTGTTCGTCGGCATCGGGATGTAGCCGATGAGGTTCGAGATCCAGATGAAGAGAAACAGCGTGGCGATGAAGGGAAACCACTTCGCCGACATGCTGGCGTCCATGTTGTTGCGCGTGATGTTGTCGCGCATGACGGTGTAGACCGTCTCGACGAGCGTCTGGGTGCGGTTGGGCTTGTCCTGCATCCGGCGGGCGATGTAGATCATGCCGAAGACGGTCAGCGCGGCCGCGACGACGACGTAGACGACGGCCTTGTTGATGTCGAACGGACCGGGCAGCGCGATCCAGGTGTCGAGCTTGAACTCGTTCTGGGGCTGGAACTCGGCGTTCTTGCCCGACGTCCCCGCGATCGCGACGAGCAGGACGATGCCCGCGACGTAGATGCCGAGGCCGGTGAAGACTTTCGCGCGTGTGGTCATGCGTGCGTGGGGGTTCCTGGTCGAGGGGCGGAGCGGCTCAGCGCGCGGGTGAGAAGGGTCGCGGCGAGTGAGATCGTGAAGGCGGCGAGCAGCACGAGCGCGGCGGCGACGCCGTCGGGCCGCGAGGATGCGACGCCGGCGACGACGACCGTGGCGCCGAGCAGCCACATGCGCCCGAACATCGTCGCCATGTTCAGGCCGATCGCCTCACGCGCGCTCTCGCGGGCGCGGGCGCGGCGGTCGACCTCGAGCGCGATGAGGCGCTGCGCGGTCCAGACGACGGCGGCGAGCAGCAGGCCGAACTGCGGCGCGCCGAGCGCGAGCGCGAGCGGCACCGTGAGCCACAGCAGGACGAGGTCGATGTAGCGCAGCGCGGCCATCTCTACAGGTCCGGGAAGCGCGTGCGCACCGCGGCGATACCGACGACGAAGCCGAGCAGGATGCCGAGGATGAGGAAGACGGCGACGGCGCCGGTGAGCGAGCCGACGATCGCGCCGAGCGCGCCGCAGAGCAGCAGGGCCCCGAGCAGCATGAGCCCGGCGACGGCGCCGCGTGCGAGGGGTTCGCGCTCGGGGGCGGTCACGGGCGCATGGCGGGACGAGTGGGCGAGGAGAGCATGAGGCGGCGGCACAGAAGGTCGCGGACCCTACACACAGGACGACCGCGCGGGGAGCGCGGCCGGTTGGCGAGTCCGGTGCTGACGGGGGGCAGCATATCGCTTGTGCGAACTTTGTAACAACATCGTGACGGGCGGCACGACGAGCGCGCCCCGAGAAGGCCGTCCCTGGGTGCTCTGACACCCATCCACGCGGCTGGTCGGCCGGTACCGACTCGCCGGCGCTGTCACCGGCCTCCCCGGCGCCGGAGAGCGGTCCGACCGATGGGCGCCGGCAGCGTGGCGCGTAGCATCGGCGGCGTGCACGGCGGTCACGACCACGATCACGCGCATGGCGGCGCCCGGCACGCCCATGCCGGCCACGGGCACGGCGCGCACACCCACAGCCCCTCGCCGAACGCCGACCGCCGCTGGCTGCGCGTCGCGCTCGCGCTCATCGCGGGCTTCATGGCGGTCGAGGTCGTGGCGGGCCTGCTCGCGGGCTCCCTGGCGCTGCTGTCGGACGCCGCCCACATGCTCACCGACGCCGCCTCGATCGCGCTGGCGCTCGTCGCGGCTGGCCTCGCGGCCCGACCCGCGAAGGGCGCCTTCACGTTCGGCTTCGGCCGCGCGGAGATCCTCTCCGCGCAGATCAACGGCGCCGCGCTCTTCCTGCTGGCCGGCGTGATCGCCGTCGAGGGCGTGCGGCGCCTCGGCGCGCCGACCGACGTCGACGGCCCGGTCGTCGTGGTCGTGGGCGTCACCGGCGCGCTCGTCAACGTGGCGGCGTTCTGGGCGCTGTCGCGCTCCGAGCGCCAGTCGCTGAACGTCGCGGGCGCGCGCGCGCACGTGCTCGCCGACCTCTACGGCTCGGGCGCCGCGATCGTCGCCGGCGCGGTCATCGCGCTCGGCGGGCCGGCGCAGATCGACGCCGTCGCGGCGCTCACGGTCGCGCTGCTCATGCTGCGCTCGGGCTGGTCGCTGCTGCGCGCCTCCACGCGCGTGCTGCTGGAGGCCGCCCCGCGCGGCATGGATCCCGACGAGGTCGGGCACGCGCTCGCCGCGATGCCGGGCATCGTGGAGATCCACGACCTGCACGTCTGGGAGGTCACGTCGGGCTTCGTCGCCGTCTCCGCGCACGTCGTCGTCGCGCCCGACGACGACTGCCACCGCCGCCGCCGCGAGCTGCAGACGACGCTGCACGAGCGCTTCGGGATCAGGCACACGACGCTGCAGGTCGACCACGAGTCGGGCGCGCAGCCGCTGCTGCAGATCGAGTAGGGGTCGTGCTTCGGAGCCGACGTAAGCAACGAGCGGACTCCGGCGGCGGTCGTGGCGCGTCGAGGGCGGATGGCGCCCCTGCGGCGCCACGACCGAGACGACGGAGGCCCGGCGCATGGCACGATGCCGCCTCGGTCCACGTCCAGCCGAAAGGACCCGCGCATGGCATTCGCTCGCTTCAGCCCACCCCCCGCCGCCCTCGCGTCGGCCTCCGCCGCCGCGGTCGCGGTCGCGGTCGCGGTCGCGCTGACGGCGGGCGCCGAGTCCGCTCACGCGAAGTCCGCGACGGCGCGCTGCGGGCTGTCGCCGAGCGAGCGACTTCCGGCGAACGACAAGCCGACGTACGTGCTGTCGCTGACGCGAGCCGGGACGTCGTGCGGGACGGCGAAGCGGGTCGCCCGGGCGTTTCACGCCTGCCGCTCGACGACGGGCACGCGCTGCGCGCGGCGACTGGCCGGGAGCTGGCGCTGCTCGGCGCGCAGGTCGGTGAGCGCTGCGCGGCTGTTCGACGCCGAGCTCATCTGCCGCTCGGGCCGGCGGCGCGTGCGCAGCAGCTATCACCAGCGCGCCGCGGGCACCCCCGCGTGCTACGGAGCGGCGGCGCGCGACCGCGCGCGCCCGTGCGTCGTGCCGGAGCGGCCGGTCTACCCGCCGCTGAGCGACCTCGACGCCGGCACGTCGTACCCCTGCCGTCCGGCCGGCGGTGAAGCCGACGCCTGCACGTTCGGCGCGCCGGCGCGGCGAGCGCGGGGTCACGTCGCGATCGTCGGCGACAGCCACGCGCTGGCGATGCGCACCGCGGTCGACATCATGGCCCGCGCCAAGCGCTGGCGGGGCTACTCGCTCACGGCGCCCGGCTGCCCGTTCTCGGAGGCGGTCCACAACCTCTACCCGGGCGCCAGCGAGCCGTGCGTGGAGTGGTACGAGTCCGTCCAGGCCTGGTTTCGCCGCCACCCCGAGGTGACCACGGTCTTCGTCACGAGCTTCGCCCCGATGCCGATCGTCGTGCCGCCGGGAACGACCTACGGCGCGGTGAAGGTCGCCGGCTTCCAGCGCGCCTGGCGGGCGCTGCCGCGGACCGTCAGGCGGATCGTCGCGATCCGCGATCCGCCGATGACGTCCGACGCGCAGTACGACTGCGTCCGCGCCGCCGTCCGGGCGCGCGCGGCGCGGCCGGAGATCGCCTGCCCGCAGCCGCGCGCGAAGGTGCTCAAGTGGGACACGTCGCAGACCGCCGCGCGGCTGCTGCGCTCCCGCCGCTACCGCTCGGTCGACCTCACGCGCTACTTCTGCAGCGGCGCCAACTGCTATCCGATCATCGGCCGCGTCATCGTCTACCGCGACGCGTTCGGCCACATCACGAACGCCTTCGGAGGAACGCTCGCGCCGATGCTGCTGCAGCGCGTCGATCGGCTGCTCGCGGCTCGCTGACCGCCCCCGCCCGGCTCGCGCCGGCCGCCCGCGGCCGGCATGCCGGTCCCGAGCCAGCCCCATGTCGCGCGCGTCCGGTCGGAGCGATGCACGGCCTCGACGTTGTGGCCGTCGGGATCCAGCAGGTAGGCGGCGAAGTAGTCCGCAGCGTAGGGCCGCAGGCCGGGCGCCCCGTTGTCGCGCCCGCCCGCGGCAAGCCCCGCGCGGTGGAAGGCCCGCACCTGCTCGCGCGTCGTCGCGACGAACGCGAGGTGCAGCGGCTCGCGCGGCGGGCGCTGCGCCAGCGTCAGCGCGCCGAACTCGACGCCCTCGCCCGCTGCGGTCCGCTCGATCCCGAGCGCGGCGAGCACCGCGCCATAGAAGACGTCGCTGCGGGCCCGGTCGGCGACGGGCAGCTCGACGTGATCGAACATCGCCGGGGGTGCTGCCCGCCGGGCACGTCCGCGAACCGCGGCCGCCCCACCCCGGCGGCGGCGGCGCGAGACGGGCGCGTACCGCCCCCAACCCACCAAGCCACCACACCCGGACCGGTCATGGCGAATCAAGGGCGCATACCACCCCTGGCGCGCCACGACCACGCAGCCCAGGCCACACGAGCCGTGGCCGCCGCGGTCGCCGCGGCGTAGCCTGCACCGCATGTCGACCATCTCACCGATCATCCCCTACGCCGACGTGCGCGCAGCGATCCACTTCCTCTGCGACGCCTTCGGCTTCGAGCGCCACGCGATGCACGAGAGCGACGACGGCGAACTGCAGCACGTCGAGCTGCGGCTCGACGACGACGTCGTCATGCCCGCGCCCGACCCCCTCGGCCACGCCGGCCACGCCGCCACCTACATCGCCGTCGACGACGCCGACGCCCACCACGACCGCGCCAAGGCCGCCGGCGCCGAGATCACCCGCGAACTGCGCGACACCGACTACGGCTCGCGCGACTACGCCGCCCAGGACCCCGAGGGCAACGCCTGGTACTTCGGCACCTACCACCCCCTGACGTAGCCCGACGAAGCACCACCGCCCCGAGCCCGCCAAGCTCCCACACCCAGGACGAGATCGCCCCGGACACCCCCGCGCCGCCGCGGGGAGGACACCGCCCGGACACCCCGGCGCCGCACCCGGGGCGGCCCGACCACCCGGGGCTCCTCGCCGGAGGACACCGCCCGGACACCCCGGCGCCGCACCCGGGGCGGCCCGACCACCCGGGGCTCCTCGCCGGAGGACACCGCCCGGACACCCCGGCGCCGCACCCGGGGCGGCCCGACCACCCGGGGCTCCTCGCCGGAGGACACCGCCCGGACACCCCGGCGCCGCACCCGGGGCGGATCGGGGGGCGGGGCCCGGTTCCGGGAGGCATCTGGCGGAACCCCAGGCAACCCGCACCCCACACCACCCCCCACGTCGCCTCCCGGAACCGGCGACCCGACCGCCCCGATCCGCCCCGGCCACGCGCGCAGAGCGAACCCGCGAACCCGCGAACCCGCGAGCCCGCGCGCAGAGCGAACCCGCGAGCCCACCTACAGAGCCGAGGCCCCGATCACCTCCTGCCACCAGGCCCGCTCGGCATCCGTCTTGGACACCCGCAGCCGCCGCCGCGCATGCCACTGCAGCTGCTCGCGGCTGCCGACGAGCACCTGCGGACCGGTGACGGCGAAGCGACCGTCCTCGAGCACGACGAGCGCGCCCGGCACGTCCCAGCGCGTGTTCAGGCGCTCGACGACCACGAGGCCGAGCACCTCGGCCGGCGTGTCGGGGTCGCCGTCCTTCTCCGTCCACGGCCGCGTCGTGAAGATCGGCGCGCCCGACGGCGGCCTGCGCGCCGGCTTCGGAGCCGGCCCGACGGGCCCGATCCGCCAGCGCTCGCGAGCCTCCTCCAGCGCTGCGACGGCCGACTGGCGCGCGACGATGTACAGCCGGTCGCCCGCCTCCAGCCGCGTCGAGCCGCGCGGCGGCAGCGCATCGTCGCCGCGCACGAGCACGTTGACGAGCGCCTCGCGCGGCAGCCCGAGGTCGCGCACCCGCACCCCGATCGCCGCGTCCCCGTCGGCGATCGGCACCTCGACGACGTCGGCGCCCAGCCGCCGGATCGAGCCCACCTCGACGAGCGGGCGCGGCAGCGCCGGCTCCTCGGTCGTCGCGCCGAGGAAGCGCGCGAGCGGCTCGAACGTCGCACCCTGCAGCAGCGTCGACAGCAGCACGGCGAAGAACGCGATGTTGAAGAACTGCAGGCTGCCGGGGACCTCGGCGATGATCGGGAACGTCGCGAGCACGACGGGGACCGCGCCGCGCAGGCCCGCCCAGCCGAGCACGAGCCGGTCGGTGAGCCCGATCGGCGCGAACGCCGTCGCGACCCACACCGCCAGCGGCCGCGACACGAAGACGAGCACGAGCGCGATGAGCGTCCCCTCGACGGCGATCGCGCCGAGCTCGGTCGGGAAGACGAGGATGCCGAGCGTCAGGAACATCGCCAGCTGCGCGACCCACGCGAGGCCGTCGTGGAACGCGTGCACCGTCTGGCGCGCGGGCAGCGTCGTCGAGCCCATCGTCAGCCCCGCGAGGTAGACCGCGAGGAACGCCGAGCCCTGCAGGACGTCGGCCAGGCCGAAGGCGATCGCGACGACCGCCAGCGAGGCCACCGGGTACAGCCCGCCCGTCGCCAGCCGCGCCCGGCGGAAGGCCTGCACGGCGACCCAGCCGACGCACAGCCCGACGACCGCCCCGATGCCGAGCTGCTGGACGAAGAGCACCCCCATGTCGAGGATGCCGAAGCCGGGCACCTTGATCCACTCGATGAAGCCGAGCACGAGCAGCACCGCGACCGGGTCGTTCATCCCCGCCTCGCCCTCCAGCGAGCGCGCGAGCCGGCGCTTGAGCGTCGAGCCGCGCAGCAGGGCGAAGATCGCCGCGCCGTCGGTGGCCGACACGATCGCGCCGACCAGCATGCCCTGCAGCAGCGAGAGGTCCAGCAGCCAGTACGCCGCCAGGCCGGTGACGATCGCGGTCACGAGCGTCCCGATCGTCGCGAGGCTCAGCGCCGAGCCGAGCACCGGGCGGATCTCGGGCAGGCCGGCGGCGAGGCCGCCCTCGAAGAGGATGAGCGACAGGGCGATGACCCCGATGACGCGCGCGAGCTCGTAGTCGGTGAACGCGACGATGCCCAGCACGTCGGAGCCGACGAGCATCCCGACGCCGAGGAAGAGCACGAGGCCGGGGATCCGCAGGCGCCCCGCGAGCAGCGACGCCGCGAGGCCGAGGGCGAGCAGCAGGCCTGCCACCAGGATCAGGCTTCCCTCGTGTCCCATCGCGGGATCTTGCTACAGCCAGCCGGCTCGGCGAAGGATCCGGTACAGGACGACGGCCGCCGTCGCCATCGCCGCGAGGCAGATCGGGTACCCGTAGCGCCACGCCAGCTCGGGCATGTGGCGGAAGTTCATGCCGTAGATGCTCGCGATGAGCGTGGGCACCGTGATGATCGCCGCCCACCCGGAAATCTGCTTGACGACGTCGTTCTGGCGCACGGAGATGACAGCGAGGCTTGCCTGCAGGATGCTCGACAGCAGCTCGCGCTGGGTCGTGATCGCGTCCTCGACGCGCGTGACGTGATCGGCGACGTCGCGCAGGTGCTCGCGCATCGGCCCCGAGACCTCCTCGCGCCCGTTGGCGATGAGCTGGTTGAGCGGCTGCAGGAGCGGGCGCACCGCGCGGTGGAACTCGGCGAGCTCGCGGCGCAGGAAGTAGATGCGCCTGGTCTCGTCGCCGCGCTCGCCGAAGACCGCGACCTCGACCTCCTCGACGTCGTTCTCCAGCCCGGCCATGACCGGCTCGTAGTCGTCGACGATCTTGTCGGTGATCGCCCAGACGGCGGCCGCCGGGCCCTCGCGCAGCAGCTCGGGATTGGCCTCCAGGCGCTCGCGCGCGGAGCCCAGCTCGCTCGCCGCGCCGTGGCGCACGACGACGACGTAGTCGTCGCCCGTGAACACGTGCACCTCGCCGAACTCGACCTCCTCGGCGTCGTCGAGGTAGCGGGCGGTGTGCAGCACGAGGAAGTTGCCGTCCCCGTAGTCCTCGAGCTTGGGGCGCTGATGGGCGTGCGTCGCGTCCTCGACGGCGAGCTTGGGCAGTCCGAAGCGCTCGGCGACCTCGAGCAGCTCACCCTCGGCGGGGTCGTGCAGGCCCAGCCAGACGAAGCCGTCCTCGCCGCGGCGCTTGGCTGCCTCGTCGAGCGCGAGCGGACCCTCGTGCTGGCGCGTCCCGTCCCGGTAGTGCGCGCAGTCGACGATCACCGTGGCGGCAGCCTACCCGCGGCGTCGGGCCCCCCTAGCGCCGGCGGGCGGAGCGGTAGGAGGCCCGCGGGCGCAGGCCCGATTCGAGCACGCGCTCGAGGACCTTCAGCGAGCTGCGCTTGCGCCCGCCGGGGGTGATGAGCCCCGAGTCCCAGGTCGTCCCCGACTCGGCGTTCCAGTGGTAGATGTAGACGCGGGTGATCCGCGGGTTGCGCGGGACGATGCGGTCGAAGATGTAGCGCGTCACCTCGCCGGCGTGGCGCGCGCCCTGCGGGATCCGCGTCGTGCTGCCGTTGTTGCGGCGCACGAGCCCGCCGGTCTCCGTCAGCCAGATCCGGGCGCCGGGCGCGGCGCGCAGGAGCTGGCGCAGCCGGTGCATCTTGAAGCGGTTGGCCTCGACGTAGTTGTGCAACCCCCAGAGCTTGGGGACGAAGCCGAGATGCCGGCGAAAGTCCTTGACCCAGCGGGCCATGTTCGGCATGTCGAGCATCTCGGGAGCCAGCAGCGTGCAGTGCCGGCACTCGCGCCGCAGCGCGCGGTAGTAGGCGGCGGCGAGCTTCGGGCGGTGGCACGTCGGCTCGCCGCAGTGGTTGGCCTCGTTCCAGGTCGCGTACGTCTTGACCCACGGATACAGCCGCCGCAGGTGGCGGAACTCCCGGCGCAGGCGCTCCGGGGTCGGCAGCTTGCGCCGGTTCGTGCGCGAGTGCATGAACGTCAGCAGCGGCTCGACCCCCGCGAGCCTGGCCGTGAGCAGCCAGTCGCGCAGCTCGGCGTACTGCCACGGGACCCTGAGCGCGTCCCAGCTGATCGCCAGGCGCGCGCTGCGGACGCCGAGCCGGTGAAAGCGCGGGTCGTGGAACATGTCGAGCTTCTGGTCGGCGATCCCGACCGTGACGCCGGGGCGCGTCGGGATCGCGCCCGGGCGCACGCTCAGCGCCGCGGTCGCCGACGGGGCGGCTGCCGCGAGCACGGCGAGGGCGATGAGCAGCGCCGGCGGCGCGCCACGGTACGTCACCCCGTCAGCCGCCCGTCAGGACGGTGTCGTCGTGGCTGTACGCAGGGGCGCAGCAGCAGAGCAGCTTCAGCGGCTCGTCGCCGGTGTTCGTGAGCTTGTGCGGGGCGCCGGGCGGGATCACGACGCACTCCCCCGCGCCGACGTCGCGCTCGTCGTCGCCGACGCGCAGGCGCCCGCTGCCGGCCGTGAAGAAGTACAGCTCCTCGCTGACGACGTGGTAGTGCTCGGCGGTCGCTCCGCCGACGGGCACGGTGGCCTCGGCCAGCGACTGCTGCTGGGCGGGGAGCGACACGCGGCCCGCCAGCTCGCGGATCGTCGAGCCGTCGAGCGTCACGAACGCGTCGGCGGCGTCCAGATGCGAGACGTGCATCGCGAGAACGGTAGTGGCAGGTGCCGCCGGAGGGGGTCGATGAGGGTTACGCTGCGACAACGATGAATCTCCAGACCCTGTCGCGGCGCCCCGAATCGCCGACCGAGAAGCGCCAGGCGATCGAGGCCGCGGTGCTGCAGGCGATGGAGGATCTGCTCGGCGAGGGCGCGACCTACGGCGCCCTGAGCGTCGAGCGCATCGCCCGCCGGGCCGGGATCTCGCGCACCGCCTTCTACTTCTACTTCGCCGACAAGCGCGAGCTGCTCATGCGCCTGGCCTCGCGCCTGTCCGACGAGCTCTACGGCGAGGCCGACGCCTGGTGGTCGGGCGCCGGCGACGGCGACGAGCAGCTGACGGCCGCGCTCGGCAAGATCGCGGCGCTGTACCGCACCCACGGCCCGCTCGTCTGCGCGATCGTCGAGCTGTCGACGTACGACGAGGTCGTCGCGCCGTTCTGGCGCGCGCTCGTCGGGCGCTTCGTGGACGCCAGCGCGGAGCGGATCGCCGCCGAGGTCGCCGCCGGCAGGACGCGGGTCGCCAGCCCGCACGCCACCGCCTTCGCACTCGTCTGGATGACCGAGCGCACGCTGCACCAGATGCTCGCCCAGGACGCGCCCGTCTCCGACGACGAGCTCGTGCACGGCATGGCCGGCATCTGGACCTCCACGGTCTACGGCGCCTGAGCCGGCTGGCAGCTTTTGGGCGCATGGCGCCCAATCGCTGCCACCCACGTGCACCGAGGGGGCGAACCTGAGCCGGCTGGGGCCTTTAGGGCCATATGCGCCCAAACGCTGCCAACGTCGCGCAGATCGCCGCGCGCCAGTACGGCCGGGTCACCTGCGCGCAGCTGCTCGCGGCCGGGCTTGACCGCAGTCAGATCAAGCGCTGGGTCGCCGACGGGCGCCTGCGCCGCGAGCACACCGGCGTGTACGCACTCGGCCACCCCGACGGCTCGCCGCTCGGAACCGCGATGTCGGCGGTGCTCGCCGCGGGGAGCGGCGCGGTCCTCAGCCATGCCTCCGCGGGCCGGCTGCTGCGGATCGTGACGTGGGCCGCCGGCCCGCCGGAGGTGACGATCGGCGCCGACCAGGGCCGGCGCCGGCCCGGGATCCGGATCCACCGCTCGCGGCTGGAGCCGGGCGACGTGGGCGTGCTGCGCGGCGTCCCGATCACAACCGTCGCCCGCGTGCTCGTCGATCTCGCGCCGCGCCTGGAGCCGGCCGAGCTCACCCGCGCGTGCCACGAGGCGTGGGTCCGCCACGGCGTCGCGCCGGACGACGTCGAGCGCTGCATCGCGCGCAACCCGCGCAAGCCCGGCATCGCGAAGCTGCGCCGCGCGCTCGGCGGCGACGTCACGCTCAGCGCGCTCGAGGACGGCTTCCTCAGGCTCGTGGCCGACCACGGCCTGCCCGCACCCCGCACGAACGTCGACGTCGCCGGCGACAAGGTCGACTGCCACTGGCCCGAGCGAGACCTGACGGTCGAGCTCGTGAGCTTCCGCTTTCATGCGACCCGGCGCGCCTTCGAGGCCGACGTCGCCCGGCGCCGGCGATCGAGCCACCTGGCGTTCACCTACGGCGACGTGTTCGAGCGCGGCGCCGCGACCGCCGCCCTCCTGCGACGCCGCCTCGCGAACTGACGCCCAGCAGGCCAGCCGCCCTCGAGAACCGACGCGTCAGGAGCCCGACCGCCTCGCCGGCTGACGCGTCAGGAGCCCAGCCGCTCGAACTCCTCCGTCTCGCGCCGCACGGCGTCGAACTCGCCCGTCTCCAGGCGCTCGGCGACGTCCTCGTCGATCTCCTGCTCGCTCATCTCGGGCCGCAGCCGGCGCAGCCGCATCGCGTCCAGGCGCTTGAACTTCAGGATCTCCAGCACGTAGACGAGGTAGACGGACGCGACGAGCGCGAGCAGCAGGAGCCCGCCCATGACGAGCGCCCAGCCCGTGTGCAGCTCGCCGCCGTTGTCGGAGTACGGGACGAAGCGCAGCGCCATCGCGAGCAGCGCGAGCATGAGCGTCCAGCCGTACAGGTACAGCACGGTGCGCCGCGTCGAGAAGCCGATGCGGTCCATGCGGTGATGGAAGTGCTCGCGGTCGGCGGCGTAGACCGGCCGGCGGTACTTCATCCGCTTGAGCACGACGAACGTCGTGTCGAGGAACGGGACGGCGAGCACGATGAGCGGGAAGATGAGCGCGAGCACCGCGTTCGTCTTCACCGAGCCGAGCACGGCGATGCAGCCGAGCAGCAGCCCGAGCAGGTTGGACCCGCAGTCGCCCATGTAGACCGACGCCGGGTGGAAGTTGTGGATGAGGAAGCCGACCGCGGCCCCGGCGGTGATCGCGGCGAGCACGCCCGCCGACGTGCGCTCGAGGTCGAACGCGATGACGGCCAGCGCCGCGGCGCTGAGCGCGCAGACGCCCGCCGCGAGGCCGTCGACCCCGTCGGAGAGGTTGACGACGTTCATGACCATCACGAGCCCCAGCACGGTCAGCGGGCCGCCCGCGCTGCCGAAGTCCAGCGGCCCGATGAACGGGATCGTCACGTTGTCGACGCTGACGCCCGCCTGCACCGCGATCGCGGCGGCGACGATCTGGCCCGCGAGCTTCCAGGATGCCGACAGCTCGAAGCGGTCGTCGATCGCCCCGACGACCGTGATGACCGCCGCCGCGGCGAGGATGCCGTGCAGCTCGTCGGTGCCCGGCAGCAGCAGCACGCCGGCGAGCGCGCCGCCGGCGAAGATCGCCAGCCCTCCGAGCAGCGGCGTGCCGCCGGGCGCGAGACCGCGCCCGCGGGCGCGGTCGATGGCCCCGACGCGGCGGGCGAAGCGGGTCGTCAGCGGGGTCAGCGCCGCCGTCGCCACCAGGGCGATCGCGAATGCCGCCAGCGCGTCGAGCTCGTCGAGCACGAGCCGACTGTATCGGCGGGTCCGGTCCCCCTCAGTCCTCTTCGATGAGCGCGACGCGGCGCGCGTGCCGGCCGCCCTCGAACTCCGCGGCGAGGAACGCCTGCACGATCGCGTCGGCCTGCGCCGCGTCCAGGCGCCGGCCCGACAGCGTGACGACGTTCGCGTCGTTGTGGGCGCGCGCGAGCTGCGCCTCCTCGGGGTCGTGGGCGTTGACCGCGCGCACGCCGGCGACCTTGTTGGCGACGATCGAGACCCCCACGCCCGAGCCGCAGACGAGCACCCCGCGGTCGGCCTCGCCGCCGGCGACGAGCTGCGCCGCCGGGCGCGCGTAGCGCGGGTAGTCGGTCGACTCGTCGGAGACCGGGCCGACGTCGACGACCTCGTGGCCGGCGTCGTTGAGCTGGGCCTTGACGTGCTCCTTGAGCTCGAAGCCCGCGTGGTCTGAGGCGATGGCGATGCGCATGGCCTCATCCTACGCGCGGCGAAGCGGCCGCCGGCAGCGGCAGCGCGGCACGATCGTCACCGCGCGGCGCGCGGCGAAGCGGCCGCCGGCAGCGGCAGCGCGGCACCGTCGTCACCGCGCGGCGCGCGGCGAAGCGGGCGCGAACGGCGACCGCGGCACGGTCGTCACCGCGCGGCGGCCAGCGCCGCCGCGACCGCGTCGCGGTCCAGCGCGCCCTCGCGGACGACCGACCAGGACCCGTCGCGCGCGAGCGCGCGCAGGTCGACGACGGTCGACGGGGTGCCGGGCAGCGGGCCGCCGTCGACGACGAGGTCGGCGGCGTCGCGGACGGCCGGATCGACGTCCTCGACGCTGCGCGCGTCGGCGCCGCCCGAGCGGTTGGCACTGGACTGCAGGACGGGCGCGGCGACGCCCGCCAGCGGCCCGGGCGCCGGCACGCGCAGGCCGAGCGTCCACGGATCCGGCCCGCAGGCCAGCGGGTAGCGCGCGAGCGGGTTGGCGAGCAGCACGGTGACCGGCCCCGGCAGCAGCGCGCGCAGCGCCGCGCCGGTCGCGGGCTCGAGCTCGGGCAGCGCGGCGAGCGCGCGGTCGAGGCCGAAGAACATGATCGCCGCGGGCTTGTCGGCGGGCCGGCCCTTGATCTCGTACAGGCGCGCGACGGCGGCGGGCGAGGTCGGATCGCAGGCCAGGCCGTAGACGGTGTCGGCCGGGAAGACCGCGACGCCGCCCGCGGCGATGCAGCGCTCGAACGCAGTCGCCCCCGACACGCCTAGCGCCTCCCCACGACGCCCACGAACGCGACCGCCCCCGACACGCCTAGCGCCTCCCCACGACGCCCACGAACGCGACCGCCCCCGACACGCCTAGCGACTCCCCACGACGACGCCCACGAACGCGACCGCCCCCGACACGCCTAGCGACTCCCGACGACGACGCGCTCGATCCCGGCGAGGTCGCGGCGCGCGTGCACGTCGGCGAACCCGGCCTCGCGCATGAGCGCGGCGACCGCGTCCGCCTGGCCGGCGCCGAGCTCGAGGGCGAGCAGGCGCGCGCCGCTCGCGGCGGCGGCCGGCACGAGCCGGCGGATGACGTCCAGGCCGTCCTCCCCGGCGAAGAGCGCCCCGGGCGGCTCGTGGCGGACGATCTCGGGCGCCAGCGCCGCGCGCTCGCCCTCGGCGACGTAGGGCGGGTTGGAGAGGACCGCGTCGACGCTCTGCGCGCCGGCGAGCAGGTCGCCCCGACGCAGCTCGACGGCACCGTCGAGCCCGAGTCGCCGCGCGTTGTCGCCGGCGACCGCCAGCGCGCCTGCGCTGATGTCGGTCGCGACGACGTCGAGGTCGGGGCGCTCGTGCTTGAGCGCGAGCGCGACCGCGCCGCTGCCCGTGCCCACGTCGACGACCCGCGCGCCGTCGGGGAGCAGCTCGACGCCGACCTCGACGAGCAGCTCGGTCTCCGGCCGCGGCACGAGCACGCGCGCGTCGACCGCCAGCTCGATGTGGCGAAAGCCGCGCCGCCCCGTGATGTACGCGACCGGCTCGCGCCCGGCAGAGCGGCGCCGGACGGCGTCCTGGAAGGCGCGCACCGCCGGGCCCGTGACCTCGCGGCCCGGATCGGTGAAGAGCGCTGCCCGCTCGACGCCGAGCGCGTCGCAGAGCAGCACCTCGGCGTCGAGGCGCGGCGTGTCCGAGCCGGCCGCCGCGATCGCGATGACGGCCGAGTCCAGCGCCTCCCGGACCGACGCTCCGCCGAACGCGCCCACCGCTACGCCGTCGCCTGGAGCTCCAGCATGCGCCGCTTCTCGTCGGCCTGCAGCGCTTCCGTGAACTCGTCCAGCGCGCCCTCGAGCACCTCGTCGAGGTTGTGCACGAGCAGGTTGATGCGATGGTCCTTCACCCGCCGCTCACCGTAGTTGTACGTGCGGATCTTCTCGGCGCGCTCACCGGTCCCCACCTGCGAGCGACGGTCGGCGGCCAGCTCGGCCTGCTGATCGGCGAGCGCCTGCTCGTACAGGCGCGCGCGCAGGACGCGCATCGCGCGCTCACGGTTCTGAAGCTGGGACTTCTCGTCCTGCATCGAGACGACGAGCCCGGTCGGCTTGTGCGTGATCCGCACCGCGGAGTCGGTCGTGTTGACCGACTGGCCGCCCGGCCCGGAGGAGCGGTAGACGTCGATCTGCAGGTCGTTGGGGTCGATCTCGACGTCGACCTCGTCGGCCTCGGGCAGCACCGCGACCGTCGCCGTCGAGGTGTGCACGCGGCCCTGGGACTCGGTCGCCGGCACGCGCTGGACGCGGTGCGTGCCGCCCTCGAACTTGAAGACCGAATACGCGCCCTCGCCCTTGATCGCGAACGTGAACGCACCGTCGGAGGCCTCCAGCAGCTCGATCCCCAGCCCCAGCCGCTCGGCGTACTTCGTGAGCATCCGGTACAGGTCGGCGGCCCACAGCGACGCCTCGTCGCCGCCGGCGCCCGCGCGGATCTCGACGATGACGTTCTTGTCGTCGTTGGGGTCGCGCTCGACGAGCGCGAGGCGGATCTCCTGCTCGATGCGCTCGATCTCCGCGCGCGCCGACGCGAGCATCTCGCGAACCTCGGCGTCCTCGTCCTCGTCGAGCAGCTCGCGCGCGCCGGCCTCGTCGTCGACGGCGCGGCGCCAGGCCTCGGCGAGCCTCGCGGCGACCTCGAGCTGGCGGAAGTTGCGTCCGGCGGCGGCCGCGCGCTGACGATCCCCGAAGATCTCGGGGTCCGACATCTCGCGCTGGGCGTCGGCGAAACGCGCCTCGATCTGCTGGACGAGCTGCTCGATCACCCCTGCGAGGGTATTGCAGACACATAGAACATCCGTCTTGCACAGCTTCGGGAGCTAAAGCACTCAAGCTCGCACTTCCAGCGACCGATGACTCACCCGTGGAGCACCCGGACGGCACCTCGAGCATGGACAGCGAACCGGACGACGAGCCCCCGGGACTCGACGTCCACGCGTCGGCCGCCCTGGACCGGCTGACGCGCTGGGCCGCCAAGGCGGTGCGCGCCGCGGCCGCGGTCATCACGCTCGTCGACGACGGGCACACCGTGCTGGCGAGCGCCACGACGGTGGGCCCCGCGAGCGACAGCCAGCGCCTGCGCGAGTTCGGCGCCCAGCTCGCGCGCACCGGCCAGCCGCAGGCGATCGGCGACGCGCGCGCCGAGCGCTGGCTGCAGAGCGGCGACGACGAGGGGATCGCGTTCCTCGGCGCGCCGTTGCTCGACCGCGACGGCGTCGCCGCCGGCAGCTTCTGCGTCATGGACATCCGCCCGCGCAACTGGACGATCCAGGACGTCGAGCTCGTGGGGGAGCTCGCCTCGTCGGCGATGACCGAGCTCGACCTGCTCGCCGCCCGCGCCGACGCCGAGCGCGAGAAGGCGTGGAGCAACCATCAGCAGGATGTGCTGGAGCTCATCGCGGCGCGCGCCCCCCTCTCGCGGACGCTGGGCGGGCTGCTCGGCGCGACCGAGACGCAGTCGCCCGGCATGCTCGCAGCGATCACCCGGCTGGAGCGCACGCGCGGCGGGCCCGACCGCCTGCGCGTCGTCGCGGCGCTCGGGCTGCCGCGGGGCTTCACGAGCGCGCTCGACGGCATCGCGGTCGGCGAGGGCGCCAGCATCGGCGCGACGGCGGCGTTCCGTCGCGCGCCGGCCGTCGTCCCCGACATCGCCCGCGGCGGCCTGACCCCGTGGTACGCCGATCTCGCCGCCGCGCACGGGCTGCGCGCCGGCTGGGCCACGCCGATCCTCGCCCGCGACGGCGCGGTGCTGGGCACCCTGACGATCCACTACCGCACCCTACGGACGCCGAGCGCGCGCGAGGAGGTCGTCATCGGGCGCGCCGTGCATCTCGCGCGGTTGGCGATCGAGCAGGCCGACGGCGCCGCGGCGCTGCGGCGCAACGCCGCTCGCGCCCAGACGCTCGCCCGCGAGCAGACGGCGCTGCAGCGGGTGGCGACGCACGTCGCCGGCGAGACCGACCCCGAGCTCGTCTTCGGGCTCGTGGCCGAGCAGGCCGGCCGGCTGCTGAAGGCCGAGGCCGGCTACGTCCTGCGCTTCCAGGACGACCAGTGCTATCGCAACATGGGCTCGTGGGCGCGCGACGAGGAGCGCCTGCTGCCGCGCGGCGCCGTCGTCGAGCACCTGCCCGACGGCGTCTGCGCCGCGCTGCGCAAGGGGCGCACCGCGCGGCGCTGCTCGGTCGAGCCCGCGCGCGACTCGCTCGGCTACCGCCACCGCATCGCCGCTCCGGTGCTCGTCGAGGACCGCTCGTGGGGAATGGTCGTCGCGCTGCGCGACACGACGGAGTTCCGGCGCGAGGACGAGAAGCGGCTCGTGCGCTTCGCGCAGCTCGCGAGCGTCGCCGTCGCCAACGCGAACGCCCACGACGCGCTCGCCACGCAGGCGCGCACCGATCCGCTGACGGGGCTCGCCAACCGCCGCGCCTTCGACGAGCGCCTCGCCGAGGAGGCCGATCGCGCCAACCGCCATACGCGCGCCCTGTCGGTCATGCTCGTCGACGTCGACAACTTCAAGTCGATCAACGACCGCTTCGGGCACGCGACCGGCGACCGCGTCCTCGTCAACCTCGCCGAGAGCCTGCGCTCCGTCATGCGCGGCGGCGACCTGCTCGCACGGATCGGCGGCGACGAGATGGCGCTGATCCTGCCCGACTGCCGCAGCGACCAGGCGGTGCTCGTCGCCGAGCGGATGCTCGCGGCCGTCAGCTCCGAGTCGGCGCTCTCCCGCCGCCATCAGGTGACGCTGTCGGCGGGCGTCGCCAGCCTCGCGGCCGGGCAGTCCGCCGACGACCTGCTGCGCTGCGCCGACCAGGCGCTCTACGCGGCCAAGGACCGCGGCCGCAACCGCGTCGTCAGCCACGAGGCCGCCATGTCAGACAGGACCGGCCTGCGCCTCAGCGCCTGACCGGCCCGCGCACCGGACCGGCGCACGTCGCGACCGCGGTAGCGTCTGAGCCATGGTCATCATCGCCGGGCTACTGCTGATCGGCTGCGTCCTGCTCGCGCTGTCGATCCTCGGCAGGCGCCAACGCTGGGAGCGCCCGCAGGAGATCGACGACGCGATCCAGGGACTGCGCGACTGGCTGCGCCGCCCCTCGGCGGTGCTCGCCGCGGCGGCGATCGTCGCGCTGGCGCTGATCGTCGCGCTGGCGCGCAACCCGGGTCGCTGGGCGCTGCTGCTGCTGGCGCTCGCCGCGCTGGCGGCGGGCACGGCCGTGCTCGTCGCGATCGCGCGCCGACGGTCCCGCGACGGCTAGTCGCCGCGCGGCGGCCCGGAAGGCCGGCGCGGCCACCGCCCGACGGCGGCTCAGCTCTTGCCGCCGGCCTGGCGCCTGGCGGCGCGGCGCTTGAAGCGGTCGACCCTGCCGCCGGTGTCGACGAGCTTCTGGCGACCCGTGTAGAACGGGTGGCAGTTCGAGCAGATCTCGACGTGGATCTCGCCCTGCGTCGAGCGCGTCATGAACTCGTTGCCGCAGGTGCAGCGGACGTGCGCGGCGACGTAGTCGGGATGGATGTCGGTCTTCATGGTCTGCGCCAGTCTAGCGACGGGTCTCAGGTGATCTGGTACAGCGGGCCGTCGCCGCCCTCGGGCGTGGTGAGGCGCCCGCCCTTGGCGGTGATCGCGCCGCACTGCACGCAGTTGGTGTAGTTGACGATGACGTCGACCGGCCCGCTCTTCGGCGCGTCGTCGGGGATCTCGTAGACCCCGGCGGGGCACATCCACGCCCACGTCTCGGCGACCTCGCGCGGCACGCGCTTCTGCACCCGGATGTGGTTCGGCGCGTCGTCGCGGGTCGCGTTGCCGGTGATGTAGACCGACGAGAGCTTGTCGAAGGTGTACTTGCCGTCGGGCTTGGGATAGCCGTCCTTCGTGTCGCCGATGAACATCGGCCGCTCGTCGTTGCGGTGCCACTTCCAGCGCCCGCCGGGGAAGCGCCCCTTGGTCATGATCATGAGGTTCACGAGCGGTCCGCCGCGCAGGAAGCCCTTCTGGAACGGCTGGCGCGTGTTGCGCACCTCGTAGAGCTCCTTGCCGATCAGCGACTCGTCGACGGCGTCCTCGTAGGAGGAGACGTCCGAGTCGCCGCGCTTGAGCGCCGCGTAGATCGCCTCGCCGGCGAGCTTGCCCGACAGGACGGAGTGGTGCACGCCCTTCAGCGCGACGGTGTCGACCATGCCCGCCGAGTCGCCGACGAGCAGCGCGCCGGGCATCGTGAGCTTGGGCATCGACCACCAGCCGCCGGCCGGCAGCGCCTTGGCGCCCCACGAGACGCGCTCGCCGCCCTCCAGGATCTCGCGCACGAGCGGGTGCAGCTTGAACTGCTGCAGCAGGTCGTGGGCCGAGGTCGTCGCGTCGGCGTACTCGAGGTCGACGACGAAGCCGATCGAGACGAGGTCGTCGCCGGTCTTGGAGTCCTTCATCGGGTACAGCCACGTCCCGCCGATCTGCCCGTACTTCGACCGCAGCTTCAGCGGCCACGGGCCGATCGTGTGGATGAGGCGGTCCAGCGGCTTGGGGACCTTCCAGACCTCCTTGACGCCGAGCTCCCAGACCTGCGGCTCGCGTCCGTCGGCGAGGTCGAACTCGCGGATCGCGGCGCCCGTCAGGTGGCCCCAGCAGCCCTCGGCGAGCACGGTGAACTTCGCCTTGACGTCCGTGCCCGGCTCGAAGTTGCGCAGCTCCTGGCCCTCCTTGCCGCGGCCCTTGTCGCCCGAGCGCACGCCGACGACCTCGCCGCCGTCGACGATGAGCTGCGTCGCCGCCGTCTCGGTGAGCACGTACGCCCCCGCCTCCTCGGCGAGCCGCTGCTGGTAGCGCGCGAGCGCCGCGACGGAGACGACCTCGTTGCCGTGGTTCTTGAACGGCGGCGGCGTCGGGATCTTCAGCGCCTTCTTGGCGTTGGGCACCAGGTAGACGGCTTCCTTCTCGACGGCGCCGTAGGCGAAGCCCTCCTTGCGCCAGTCCGCGCGGCTGAGGTCCGGGAAGAGCTCCTGCAGCGGGCCGGGACGCATGACCGCGCCCGACAGGTTGTGCCCGCCGCACGTCTTGGCCTTCTCGATGACCGCGACCGGCACCTCGCCGAGCGACTCGAGCAGCTCCTCGTCGTCGGCCAGCAGCTGGAGCAGGCGGTTGGCGCACGCCAGGCCCGCCGTGCCGCCGCCGACGATCGCCACGCCGACCTCGATCAGCTCGTCCTCGGGATCGAGGCCGTGCTTGATGAACTCGCCCTGCGGGTCGACCGGGGGCGGGAACTGCGCCGGGGCCGGCGCGCCTCCGTTGCTGGCGGACATCCGGCTAGCCCTTCTTCGCCTTCACGGCCTCGGTGAGCTTCGGCAGGATCTTGTTGAGATCGCCGACGATGCCGAGGTCGGAGTACTCGAAGATCGGGGCGTTGGAGTCCTTGTTGATCGCCACGATGTTCTCCGAGGACTGAAAGCCCACCTTGTGCTGGATCGCGCCGGAGATGCCGGCGGCCAGGTAGAGCTTCGGCGAGACGGTCTTGCCGGTCTGCCCGATCTGCGTCGAGTACGGGTACCAGCCGGCGTCGACGACCGCGCGCGTCGCGGCGACGGCGCCGCCCAGCGCGTCGGCGAGCGCCTCGCAGAGCTCGAAGCCCTCGGGCTTGCCGAGGCCGCGCCCGCCGGCGACGAGGATGTCCGCGCCCTCGATGTCGATGTCCTCGCCGCGGGCTTCGCCGCGCTGGAGCATCTTGGCCTTCGTGGAGAACTCCGACAGCTGCACGTCGACGTCCTCGATCTCGGCCGACGCGTCGCTGGGCTCGGCCGTCTCGAACGCGTTCAGGCGCCCGATGATGATGCCGCGGTCCTTGTAGGAGGAGGTCGAGATCGACGAGTCGCCGTGGATCGGGCGCTCGGCGGTCAGCTTGCCGTCGGCGACGTTGACCTGCGTGACCTCCATCGTCACGCCGGCGTTCAGGCGCGCGGCGAGGCCGGCGCCGATCTCGAAGCCGAGCAGGCCGCCGCCGAAGAGCGCGTAGTCGTGGCCGTTGTCGTCCATGACCTTCGCCATGACGTCGACGACCGGCTGGGCCAGGCCCTCGGGCGCGTCCTTGGCGCGGAAGACCTTCGTGACGCCGTAGTTGCCGAGCGTCGCCGCGAGCTCGTCGGAGACGTCGCCGATGATGACGGCATGGGCCTCGCAGCCCAGCTCGGAGGCCAGCTTGGCGGCCTCGGAGACGCCGCCGAGCGAGTTCTTGTTGAAGGCGCCCTCGTAGTGCAGCGCGTACGCCAGGATCCCACTCATGCCAGCAGCTTCCTCTCGTCCAGCCAGGCGACGATCTTCTCGACCGTCTCGTTGGTGTCCTCGTCCTCGATGATCTCGCCCGCGGCCTTCTGCGGCGGGGCCTTGAAGTCGCCGCAGACGACCTTCGAGCCGGCCTCGCCGACGCGGTCGGCCTCGACGCCGATGTCGCCGATGCCGACGGCGTCCAGCGGCTTCTTCTTGGCGCCCATGATCGCCTTCAGCGACGGGTAGCGCGGCTCGTTGATCGCGTCGCCGACGGAGATGACGGCGGGCAGCTCGATCTCGACCGTGTCGTAGCCGTACTCGGCCTGGCGCTCGCAGCGCAGCTTGCCGGGCGTGACGTCCATCTGGATGACCTGCGTCAGCGACGGCATCTTCAGGTAGTCGGCGACGACCGCGCCGATCGTGTAGCACTCGCCGTCGTCGGACTGCTGGCCGAGCAGCACGAGGTCGGGGCTCTCGCGCTCGAGCACCTTGGCGAGCGCGTAGCCGGTGGCGACGACGTCGGAGCCGGCGAGCGCGTCGTCGGCGAGGTGCACGGAGCGGTCGGCGCCGAGCGAGACGGCCTTGTGCAGCGCGCGCACGGCGGTGTCCGGGCCCATCGTCACGGCGACGATCTCCTCGACCTCGACCTCGCCGCCCTCGCGGACCTGCATCGCGGCCTCGATGGCGTGCGTGTCATAGGGGTTGAGGTTGCGCTCCCCGCCGCGGTCCATGCGCCCGGTCGACGGATCGATCCGCTTCTCGACGGCGGCGTCGGGCACCTCCTTCACCAGGACGCAGATCTTCAACTGGAGCCTCCTTGGGGCAGACGGAACATGGCGTCAGGGTATCCGATTGACTGACCAGTCAATCGCGTCGTTCGCGCGGCTCGCCGCTCGGGCGTCAGGCCGCTGTCGCGTTGCGGATGAAGTCGATGATCGCCTCCGTGCTCGACCCCGGCGTGAAGACCTCCGCCACGCCGAGGCGCTTGAGCTCCGGGATGTCGTCGCTGGGGATCGTCCCGCCGACGGTGACGACGACGTCGTCGACGCCCTGCTCGCGCAGCAGCTCGACGATGCGCGGCACGAGCGTCATGTGCGCGCCGGAGAGGATCGACAGCCCGACCGCGTCGGCGTCCTCCTGGATGACCGTCTCGACGATCTGCTCCGGCGTCTGGTGCAGCCCCGTGTAGATGACCTCCATGCCCGCGTCGCGCAGAGCGCGGGCGATGATCTTCGCGCCGCGGTCGTGCCCGTCGAGGCCGGGCTTGGCCACGACCACTCGGATCTTCTTGCCTGAGGGTGCAGGGTCGCTCATAGGTGCCTTCGGGGCGCGCGGATCATATGCGGATCGCAGCGCGCGCGCGGTGTGCGCGCGTGCAACGGGCGCGCTCAGCCGCGCGGCGCGCGCCCCACGGGCCTGCCGGTCGGCGTCAGGCAGCGCCCGTCGCGGTGCTCGCCGTGGGCGCAGAAATGCCGGATGCGCTCGCAGTTGCGCGTGCGGAAGGCGCCGGTGGTCCTGATCCGCGCGGTGTCGCGGCCGGGCCCGCAGTCGATGAGCCCCGTGCCGTAGAACGCCCAGACGTAGTCGTTGCCGGGACCGCCGAGGACGATGCTGCGGCCGTGGCTGGGATACAGCCAGTCGTTGCCGGGCCCGCCGGAGAGCAGGTCGCGCTGGCGCGTCGTGTTGCCCTTCGGGTCCCAGTCGCCCCAGATGACGTCGTGCCCGGCCCCGCCGTAGAGGGCGTCGCTGCCGTGGTGGCCGAGCAGCTCGTCGTTGAGCCCGCTGCCCGACTTGCGCCGTCCGCCGCCGTCGAGCACGTGCCAGAGGATCCCGCTGATCGCCGGCCAGCGGCGGCCGGCGCCGTCGTGGTGGGGAACCTTGTCGCCGCCTCCGGCGGTGCGGCGGTTGTTGCCCGGCCCGCAGTTGACGCCGGCCTCGCGCGGCTCGCAGGCGGCAGCGTGGGAGCGTGCGCCGGCCGGCGGCGACGTGGCGAGACCGGCGACGATCGCGATCGCACCGAGGGCGAGGAGCAGGGTCCGGGGCGAGCGCACCGCTGCGCAGGCTAACCCGTCCCGGCCGGCACCCGTCGAATCCTTGGACGGATGTCGGACCGTCGACCGGGCGCGAACGTCTACGTCGAGCTCATGGGCTGACCGCCCGGCCTCCGCGACCGGCGGCTCGCTCTCACGATTCTCATCCCGGGTGAGAGCCATGTGAGAGCGAGGTTCGGGGCGGTCCCCGCGCGGTGAAGATCGCGCTGCCGGACCCCGGACCCACCGTCAAGGAGATCTCACATGAAGAGCATGCTCGCCCCGCTCGCGGGCGCGGCCGCAGTCGCCGCCTGCCTCGGGCTCGCGCCCGCGGCCGCCACCGCCAGGCCCGTCTGCGACAGCGCCGGCAACCCCTGCCCGAGCGGCCCGTCGACCGCGCCCGGCCGCGTCGACGTCGCTGCGGGCTACACGCTCGCCGCGCGCCGCGCCCCGCGCACGAACGCCCGCAAGCTGCGCTCGCTGGCCGACGGCCGCCGCGTGCGCATCGTCTGCCAGACGCGCGGCGAGCGCGTGACCGGCACGTTCGGCACGTCGCGGCTGTGGGACAAGCTCGCGGGCGGCGGCTACGTCAGCGACACGTACGTCTACACGGGCGCCGACGGGCGGGTGGCGCCGGAGTGCCCGCCGCGCACCAGGTCGCGGCCGCAGAACCACCCGACGGCGCCGCAGGCCCAGAAGGGCCGCCCGCGCAGCGTCCGGCTGCGCAACGACTACCCCTACCCCACCGCGTCGCCGCACGACGCCGACCGCTGGGGCTTCTTCTACCGCGAGTGCACGAGCTTCGTCGCCTACCGCCTCAACCGGCTGAAGGGCTTCACGTTCACCAACCGGATGCGCGGCGGGCACTTCGGCGACGCCGGCCACTGGGACGACAACGCCCGCGCGCTCGGCTTCCGCGTCGACCGGCGCCCGACCGTCGGCTCGGTCATGGTCCGCGACAGCGGCACCTGGGGCCACGTCGCGATCGTCGCCAAGGTGACCCGCACCCGCTTCCTCGTCGAGGAGTTCAACCACGACGTCGGCCACGGCTACGGGCAGCGCTGGCTCAGCCGCAGCTCGAGCTCGCCGGAGTGGGACCGCTTCATCCACTTCCGGACCTGATCGCGGACGGTGGCGCGCCGCGCCCGCGCGGCGCGCCACCGCGTTGCCCCGCGCCCGACGGCCCGGCCGCCCGGCCGTTCGGGGTCGCGGCGTTCACCACGCCGTGGAACACTGCGCCCATGGTGATCACCTCGTCCCGTCTGAGCGCGGAGGAGTGGCGAGCCGACGACGCGTTCGAGCCGCTCACCTACGAGAAGGTCGTCGGTCTCAACAACCTCCTGCGGATCTCCTGGCTGAGCCACGCGCTCGAGCTCGCCGCCGCCATCGCACGCGTCGTCACCCCCGAGGGGCCGGGGACCGGATTTCTGGTCGCGCCAGACCTGCTGCTGACCAACCACCACGTGCTGCCCGACGCCGCGACCATCGACGCCGCGACCGTCGAGTTCAACTATCAGGTCAACTGGGCGGGTGAGCTCGAGCCGGTGCGCCGCTACAAGCTCGACGGCGCCGACCACGTGACGAGCAAGGAGCTCGACTACACGATCGCCCGAGTCAGGGAGAGTCCCGGCGACCTGTTCGGCTTCGTCGACCTGTCCAAGCGCAGCGAGCCGACCGTCAACGACTTCGTCTCGATCATCCAGCACCCGCAAGGCGGCACGAAGCAGATCTGCTTCACCGACAACAAGGTGTCGGCCGTCTTCGGCGACCTCGTGCAGTACTCCACCGACACCGAGCCCGGCTCCTCGGGCTCGCCGGTCTTCAACCAGCGCTGGGAGATCGTCGGCCTGCATCATCGCGGCGGCGGGCTGGCCGGTCCGGACGGCAAGAAGTACTTCACGAACGAGGGGGTTCTCATCTCCTCGGTGCTGCGCGACGCGGCGACGTTCCTCGGCGTCTCGGACACGCTCTACGAGCTCGCCTTCAGGGAGCTGCGCGCCGAGCTGGCGAACCTCGTCGACGAGACCGACACGCCACCGGACGTCGGCGCGCTGGCGACGGAGCTGCTGCGGACGGTGCCGCGCTTCTCGGTCGCGCTCGACGACTGGGCCCGCCTCAACGGCAGGCCCGGCGATCCGCTGCCGCTGACCCTGGCGATCGCGGGTGTCGCCGTCGGCGCCGCCCTGCGCCAGTGGGCGCGCACGGACGGGCACGAGTCGATCAGGAAGGCCGGCACGCCGGACCCGCCGCCGCCGGACGCGCTCGTCGCGCTCGTGAGCGCGTTCAGCGGCTCGGACGAGCTTCCGCGCGAGGTCTACGACGCCGTGCTGGCGAAGCTGCGCGCGGACGCTGCGCTCGTCGAGACGATCCCGACCGCGGTGGCCGCCGAGGGGCTCCCCGCAGGGGCGCGCGCGTTCCTGCTCGGCGTGCAGTCCGGCGCCAAGGCCTACGACCCGCCGGGCGCCGGGTCGCCGGACCCGGCAGCGCCGGCTGCCCAGGCCTGACGCCGCGGGCGGGACGATCACCCGTCGCGGCCGCCCGTCAGCGCGCCGGGCCCGCAAGCAGCCCGGCGAGCAGGTCGACGTGCTCGCGCTGCGCGTCGGACATCGCGTCCAGCAGCTCCCCCGTGCGCCAGCACGCGTCGCAGGTGCCCGAGATGGACCCGGGCTCGGCGCCGGCGACGCCGCTGACGAGCTCGTACGCGGCGCCGGTCGGCAGCGCGTGCACGAGCCGCACGAGCGGGTCGCCGGCGAGCTGCGCGAGCGCATCGTCCACGCCGCCGTCGCCGATCGGGCGGCGCAGTCCGGGGGGACCGCCGCCCTGCAGGACGGCCTCGTTGCAGCAGGCCGTGACCTCGCCGTCGAAGCGGAGCATGCGGCGGTTGACGACGGTGCAGCGACCGGCCGCACGCGGCGGGCGGCGGAAGCGGTCGAGCTTCGTCGCGCGGCCCTGCTGCAGCGGCGGGTTCTCGTCGATCTCCGCGTACGCGCTCCAGCCGGAGCCGAGCGCGGCCTCGAGCATGCGCACCGCATAACCGCGGTGGTCGGGCTGGTCGGACCCGACGATGACCTGCGCGACGACCCAGCAGCCCGCCCGGACCGCCAGGGCGATCGCCGAGGTCAGCGCATCGTCGCTGACGCCCTTGCGGTGGTAGAGGTCGATGCCGAGGACGAGCGTCGAGGTCTGCGCGAGCAGCGCGGGCGCCCGCGCGACGACGTCCTCGTCCGATCCCCAGTAGCCGGAGGTGTGCACGACGACGCGCTTGCCCGCGCGGGCGAGCGCGCCGATCGCCGCGTCCAGCTCGTCGAGATGGACGAACGGATCGCCTCCGGTGATGAAGACGACCTCGAGCTCGGCCTGCGCGGCGAGCTGCTCGACGTGCTCGACCAGACGCGGGTTGACCTCCGGTCCGGCGTCCTCCATGAGGGCCGACACCGAGCAGTGCGCGCAACCCACGGGGCAGCGGTCGGTGAGGACGATGCCGGCCATCCTCCCCGGGGTGCCGCGGCGCTCCTCGAAGTCCGCCTGGCGGACCTGGCGGCGGGCGCTCGCGCGGATGCTCACCGCGCCGCTCCGGCCGGCAGGCGCGCGATCGCCTGCGTCAGCCGGTCGGGCTCGGCGCGCTCCGGGGAGCGCGCGAGGATCTTCCAGCACAGCTCGCAGTTGGACGCGTAGCGAGCCTCGGCGAGATCGGCGAATCTCGGGTGCTCGGTCAGGAGACCGAGCCCGGTGCGACCGATCACCCGCAGCAGCGGGTCGCGATCGAGCTCGTCGACGGCCTGGGCGAGGCCGGCGCCGCTCGCCGCGCGCCGGCGCAGGCGCGCCGGGCCCCGGTCCATGACGACGCTCTCGTTGCAGCATCCCGTGACGAGCCCGTCGTAGCGGATGACGGGGGACGAGGCCAGGGCACACGGGCCGAAGGCGTGCCCCGGCGTGCTCGGAGCGTCGCGCGCGAAGACGCTCGCGCCGCGACCGTGCGTCAGCGCCGGGGTGACGACGAGCTCCGCGTGGCGGTCGTAGCGCTCTCCGAACGCCCGCCGCAGGAGCGCGTCGGCCTGCTCGACCATGCGGTCGACGCCGACGACCTGCACGACGATCCAGGCGCCTGCGCCGGCGATCGCGCGCGCCGCGCGGATGTAGCGCTCGTCGTCGACGTGCGCCGCGTGAAAGGCGTCGGTGCTGAGGTAGACGCAGCTGCAGCGCGCGAGGACGTCGAGCACCCAGCGCGCGGGCCGGGCCGCCGACGCCCAGACGCCGCTGGTGTAGACCACCTGGCGCTTTCCGGCCGCCGCGAGCCGGCGCGACGCCAGGGTGAGCCCGCGGCGCTCGACGAACGGCTCGCCGCCCGAGATCCCGACCACCTCTGGCCCGGATTGCGAGCAGAACCAGTCCACCACTTCACCAAAAAGCTGCCAATCAGAGATCGTGGGGCTGTCGGACCGTGAGTCGACCGAGCAGTGCGCGCAGCCGACGGGACACCGATCGGTGATGAACAGCAGCGCCGAGCGCCCCGGGGTCCTGCGAAGCGCTCCGACCTCGTCGTGGGTCATCGCATGATCGACCAGGTGCACCGGATACACCCCTCCTCGACGTGACCGTCTCGCAGGACCCGTTCATTGAACCCGATCGCGGGGACCCCGGTCAAGGTCACCGGCCGTGTCACCACGGTGCGCTCGCAGGCGCGTTGCCGTGACGGTTGACGTGCCGTCGGCGTGTGTGGGAAAGTCGGATCGCTGGGTTACAACCAGCGCTCTGCCCGAGGTGGGGTTCGCCGCGGCGGGGCTCCCCGAAAGGCTCGCCCATGCATCTCGTCGACCTGCTGGCTCGCCGTGTCGTGCCCGGAGCCGGCGTCTCCATCGCGATCACCCGCCGCTGCCCGCTGAGCTGCGCGCACTGCGCGACGAGCTCGACGATGCACAGCGGCGAGGTCGAGGCCGACGTGCTGCTGGGCTTCGTCGGCTCCTTCGGCGACGACGCCGAGCCGCCCGAGCTGCTGGCGATGTCCGGTGGCGAGCCGCTGCTGCGGCCCGCGCTCGTGCGCGAGCTCGCCGAGCGCGCCCGCGCGGCCGGCTGCCGTTCCACGGTGCTGTCGGGGGCGTTCTTCGCCCGCGGTGGGGGCCGGATCCCCAAGCCGATCCGGGCCGCGATCGAGCAGCTCGACCACTTCTCGGTGAGCCTCGACGCCTTCCACGAGCGCGAGGTGCCGCGTGCGCACGTGCTCGGCGTTCTCGGCGACGTGCTGGCAGGCGGCACCGACGTGAGCATCCAGCTCGTGGGCCTGACGGCCGACGATCCCTACCTCGTGGACGCCGTCGCCGACGTGCGACGCGTCTTCGACGATCGCGTGCCGATGTTCGTCAACACGGTCAAGCGGCGCGGCCGGGCGATCGCCTGGCTCGACGCCGCTGCACCGGATGTGCCTTTCGACCTCTCCGCCGATCCCTGCATGCTCGCCGCCTGGCCGCTCGTCGGGTGGGACGGGACGATCACGGCCTGCGGAAACGACGACGTCGTCGACGGTCCGGCGCCGGCGCATCTCGTCCTCGGGCACGCGTCGGCCGATCGCTGGCCCGCGATCCGCGAGCGCTGTCGCGTGTCGAGCATGGTGCGCGCGATCCGCCTCTACGGCCCGGAGGAGATCGCCGAGCACTGGAGCGACGGGGGCTTGAGCTGCGACGGCTACTGCGCCACGTGCATGACGCTGTCCGACGACGACGCCGGCGTGCGGCCGCGCATCGACGAGCTCATGGCGAAGCGGTCGATCCAGGTGCTCGAGCGGCTTGCGCTCGAGACGCAGCTCAGCGCAGGCGCGATCGCGTTCGCGCGCCGCCACGGACCAGCGCGCTACGCCGAGCTGGCCGCGCTCGGGGCGCCGCGATGACGTCGACGGCGAGCGGTCGCCTGCGCTTGAAGCTCGAGATCGCCTACCCGACCCTGCGGGCGAGCGCCGAGCGGATCTGGTGCAACCCGCGCCTGGTCGAGCTCTATCCGGAGTACCTGTGCACCGTGCACACGATCGTGCGCTCGGCCGTGCCGCTGCTCGAGGCGGCGGCGCAGCGCGCCCGCGAGCTCGCTCCCGAGGACGGCGTCGCCGCGGCGCTCGCCGGCTACCTCGCCCGTCACGCCGACGAGGAGCGGGGCCACGACGGCTGGCTGCTCGAAGACCTCGAAGCCTGCGGCGGGGACCCCCGGGACGCGCTGCTGCGCATCCCGTCGCCGAGCGTGGCGACGCTCGTCGGCGCGCAGTACTACTGGCTGCACCACTTCCATCCGGTGGCCCTCCTGGGGCACATGGCGGTCGTCGAGGGCTACTCGCCGCAGCCGGGCTTCGCCGAGCGGCTGCGTGGCCTGACCGGCTACCCGCGCGACGCCTTTCGCGCGCTGTCACGCCATGAGCGCCTCGACGTGCGCCACAAGCGCGAGCTGTACGCGACGATCGACGCGCTCGATCTCGCGCCCCGGCACGAGCGGATGCTCGCGGTGAGCGCTCTGCACACGGTCACCGCGATCGCCGCGGTCCTCGACGAGGTCTCCGCCGGCGTGCCGGCGGTCGCTGCTGGAGCTCCAACGTGACCGGGGTCCCCGTGTTCATCACCAGCCGGCGCACCGGTGCCGGCGTCTACCACACAGAGGAGGGCAGATGGCCGATCTATCACCGCTGCGCGATGCCGGCATCGATGTCGACAGCTACAGCGACGCGGACAGGGCGGCGCTGGAGGGGCTCGATCAGGAGGAGATCGACGCCCTCGCCGCGATCCGCCGCAAGTTGAACGCCGGCGGAGAGGAGGAGCGGGCTCGCGCCGCCGACGGCGACGGGAACATCGTCTGGTAGCGCCCGTCTGACGGCGTGCCGGGCGTCGCGGGCGCACCAGCGCTCGCGACGCCTGCGGCCCGGTCAGAAGACCGGCGTCTCGCGGTACGTGCCGAAGACGTCCTGCAGCGCGCGGACGATCTCGCCCTCGGAGGCGTGGGCGCGGGCGCAGTCCAGCAGCGCGGGCATGAGGTTGGCGCCCTCGCGGGCGGCGTCGGCGCGCAGCGCCGTCAGGGTCCCCTCGACCTCCGTCGCGTCGCGCCGCGCGCGCACCGCCTGCAGGCGGCCGAGCTGCTTGCGCTCGAGCTCGGGGTCGATGCGCAGGATCGGGATCTCCTGCTCGCCGGAGTCGACGTAGTCGTTGACGCCGACGAGGATCCGCTCCTTGCCGTCGTACTCGCACTGCAGCGCGAACGCGGCGTCGGCGATCTCGCGCTGGGGGAAGTTCTGCTTGACGGCCTCGACCATGCCGCCGAGCTCGTCGATGCGGCTGAAGTAGTCGTAGGCCTCGCGCTCCAGGCGGTCGGTGAGCGCCTCGACGAAGTAGGCGCCGCCGAGCGGGTCGATCGTGTTCGTCACGCCGGTCTCGTGGGCGATGATCTGCTGGGTGCGCAGCGCGATCCGCGCGGCCTCCTCGGTCGGCAGCGCGAGCGCCTCGTCATAGGAGTTCGTGTGCAGCGACTGCGTGCCGCCGAGCACGCCGGCGAGCGCCTCGATCGCGGTGCGCACGATGTTGTTCAGCGGCTGCTGGGCGGTCAGCGAGACGCCCGCCGTCTGCGTGTGGAAGCGCATCCGCCACGAGCGCGGGTCGGTCGCCCCGTAGCGCTCGCGCAGCTCGCGGGCCCAGATGCGCCGCGCGGCGCGGTACTTGGCGACCTCCTCGAAGAAGTCGATCTGGGCGTTGAAGAAGAAGCTCAGGCGCGGCGCGAAGTCGTCGATCGCAAGGCCCCGCTCGAGCGCCTGCTCGACGTACGTCAGGCCGTCCTTGATCGTGAAGGCGAGCTCCTGCCCGGCGGTCGCCCCGGCCTCGCGGATGTGGTAGCCCGACACGCTGATCGGATGCCAGCTGGGCATGTGCCCGGTGCACCACTCGATCATGTCGCCGCACAGGCGCATCGCCGGGTCGACCGGGAAGCACCACTCCTTCTGGGCGATGTACTCCTTGAGGATGTCGGCCTGGATCGTGCCGCGCAGGCGCTCGGCCGGGATCCCGCGCGCCTCGGCGGCCGCGACGTAGAAGGCGAGCATGACGACGGCGGGCGCGTTGATCGTCATCGAGACGGAGATCTCGCCGAGGTCGATGCCCTCGAACAGCGTGCTCATGTCGTCGAGCGTGTCGACGGCGACGCCCTCGCGGCCGACCTCGCCGAGGCTCAGGACGTGATCGGAGTCATAGCCCATGAGGCTGGGCATGTCGAAGGCGGTGCTCAGGCCGTCCTGGCCGTGCGCGAGCAGGTAGCGGAAGCGCTCGTTGGTCTCCTCCGCCGTGCCGAAGCCGGCGAACTGGCGCATCGTCCACAGCCGGCCGCGGTACATCGACGGGTAGACGCCGCGCGTGTACGGATAGACGCCGGGATGGCCCGGATCGCCGGGCGCGTCCTCGGCGGAGTACAGCGGCGCGACGGGGGCCCCGCTCAGGGTCGTGAAGGGCACGTCGCGCTCGGCCTGCAGGCCGTACGCCGCGCGCCACTCGTCGGCGCTCGCGGGAGGCTGTCGGGTGGTGGCCATAAGTTGTCGGTTGTCAGATAGTCGGAAGGCCGAGTTTCGGAGGATACCACCGATTCGCCCCGTTCAAGCGACGGATTTCGTCGCCGCGCCCCGGGACTGCCGCGCCGGCCTCGCCATCCCGGCGCAGCTAGGCGGACTCCGCCGCCGCCGCGGGCCCGTGCGCGGCGGGCGCGCCGCCGCCGGCCGTGGCCGGGCCGCGCAGCATCGCGCCCGCGATGATCGCCGCGAGCGCGGCGCACACGGCGCCGGCGAGGAAGGCGACGTGGTAGCCGCCGGCGAGCGCGGCCGGCTGCGCGGCGCCGCTCGCCAGCAGGTCGCCCGTGCGACCCGCCGCGAGGCTCGCGAGCAGCGCGAGCCCGAGCGCGCCGCCCATCATGAAGGCCGTGTTGACGAGCCCCGAGGCCAGGCCGGCGTCGGCCGGCTCGACGTCGCTCATCGCAGCCAGCAGCACCGGGTTGAAGGCGGTCCCGGCGCCCAGCCCGAGCAGGATCATCCCGGGCAGCACGTCGACGACGAAGTCGCCGCCGACCGGGGCGCGGGCGAAGAGCGCGAGCCCGCAGGCGCCGACGATGAGCCCCGCGACGAGTGGCGGCCGGATGCCGAAGCGCATGACGAGCCGCGCCGACAGGCCGACCGAGAAGACCGCCATGACGAGGTTGCCGGGCAGGAACGCGAGGCCGACCTCGAGCGGGCTGTAGCCGAGCACGAGCTGCAGGTACAGCGCCGAGAGGAAGAACCAGGCGAACATGGCGGCGGCCCACAGGACAGCGACGACGTTCGCCGTGGCGACGTTGCGCCGGGCGAACAGGCCGAGCGGCATGAGCGGCGAGCGCGCCCGCGCCTCGATCGCGAGAAACAGCGCCAGCAGGAGCGCCGCCGCCGCGAGCAGGCCGAGCGTCGCGACCGAGCCCCAGCCGCGCTCGTTGCCGTTGACGATCGCGTAGACCGCGAGCATGAGCGCGACGGTGACGGTCACCGCGCCGCCGGCGTCGAGCCGCCGTGGCGCGCCCTGCACCCCGCCCGCTGGCAGCAGCGCGACGCAGAGCGCGAACACGACCACGCCGACGGGCAGGTTGACGAGGAAGACCCAGTGCCAGTCCAGGACGTCGGTCAGCACGCCGCCGAGCACGACGCCGATGCTGCCGCCGCCCGCCGCGACGAAGCCGATCACGCCCATCGCCTTCGCGCGGTCGGCCGGCTCGCTGAAGAGCGTCATCGTCAGCGACAGCGCGACGACGGCCACGACCGCGCCGCCGAGGCCCTGGACGGCGCGCGCCGCGACGAGGACGCCCTGCGAGGTCGCGAGGCCGCAGGCCAGCGACGCGCCGGTGAACACGGCCAGCCCGACGAGGAACAGCCGACGGTGCCCGTAGATGTCGCCGAGCCTGCCGCCGAGCAGCAGGAAGCCGCCGAACGTCAGCAGGTACGCGTTGACGACCCAGGCCAGCGAGGACTCCGAGAAGCCGAGGTCGCCGCGGATCGACGGCAGCGCCACGTTCACGATCGTCGTGTCCAGGACGATCATGAGGTCTCCGAGGCAGAGCACGATCAAGGCGATCCAGCGGGCGCGGTTGTCGGCGGTCATGGTTCGTCCTCCTCGGTGCGCGGTGGCTCGTCGTGTCATGGATGGTGAGACCGGCGGCGGGGGCAGGACTCATCGGCCGATGAGTCCTCGCGCCCTCGACGGTCTGATCTGGGATGACCACCTCCGCGCAGCGGTCGATCGCGTTCTCGATCGCCGGGCCGATCCGGCGCCGCGACCTGCCGGGCCTGGGCGATCGCATCTGCGCGATGCTGCGCGCCGACCGGCCGGACGTCGCCCTCTGCGACGTCGCCGGAGTCGAGCCCGACGCCGTGACCGTCGAGGCGCTCCTGCGCCTTCAGCTCGCCGCCCGGCGCCACGGCTGCCGCGTGGTCCTGCGTCGCGCCTCCCCCAGGCTGCTGGCGCTCGTCGCGTTCCTCGGCCTCGCCGACGTCCTGCCCGAGCAGACGCAGCTCAGGCGGGCGGGAGCGGCGGCAGGCCGAAGCGCGGAAACAGGGTCGCCGCATCGAGGAAGAACGTGAGCTCGACGATCCGGCCGTCCTCGACCTCGAGGACCTGCAGCGCCCAGGGCTCGTAGCCGTCTGCGTCCTCGCTCGGCTTGTACTGCCCGAAGGCGGGCGCCCCGTTGGCGGCGAGCGCCGGGAGCACGCGCGAGCCGCGGCAGGCCGCGCCGGGGCCCACCCACCAGCCGAAGATGTCCTCGCGCCCGCGCAGCCACAGCTCGTAGGGCGGCATGGACTGCGTCGCGTCCTCGTGGATGAGCGCCGTCAGCGCATCCATGTCGTAGCGCTCGAAGGCCTCGACGTAGCGTGCGAGCAGCTCGGCGTCGGCGGCGGCGACCGACGACGGCGCGGCGTCGTGGCCGACGTCGCGGGCCGCGAGCGTGGCGCGGGCGCGCTGCAGCGCGCTGTTGACCGACGCCACGCTCGTGTCGAGCAGCTCGGCGACCTCCGCCGCGCTGAAGCGCAGGACCTCGCACAGGATGAGCGCCGCGCGCTGGCGCGGCGGCAGGTGCTGCAGCGCCGCCACGAAGGCCAGCCGGACGCTCTCGCGCGCGACCGCGATCTCGGCCGGGTCGCCGTCGTCGGCGACCGCGAGCGCGTCGGGGATCGGCTCGATCCACGTGACCTCGGGCAGGATCCCGCCGATCGGGCCGTGCGGATCGCGGGCGGGACCGAGATCCATCGGGCGCGCGCGGCGCTTGCGGCCGTCGAGCATGTCGAAGCAAACGTTCGTCGCGATGCGGTACAGCCAGGAGCGCAGCGCGGCGCGCCCCTCGAAGCGGTCCAGGCCCCGCCAGGCCCGGATCATCGTCTCCTGCACCGCGTCCTCGGCCTCGGCGATGGACCCGAGCATCCGGTAGCAGTGCGCCGTCATCTCGACGCGATGCTGCTCCAGGCGCCGTCCGGCGTCCGCGCCGGCGGCTGCCGTGCTCGTGGCTGGCCCCTGCATGCCGGTCATGGTAGGCCCCATGCCGCTCGTGGTCGAACCGGCGCGAGGCGATCGCCCCGCCCGGCGCCGCGGCGGCCCCTACGCGAAGGCGACGAAGCGCAGCGAGCGCGGCGAGCGGCGGTCGGTTCCGGCGCAGCCCGCGTAGCCGGCGACGCCGTCGCGGCCCGGCGCGGGCCCCGCGGCGGCCACCGCGACCGGCGGGGCGCGCGTGACGCTCGCGGCGGGCTTGCGCAGAACCTCCCGCGCCTCCAGGCGCGCGGCGAGCGCCGCTGCGGTGGCGGCCTCGTGCGGCGTCGCGCCGCGGGCGACGGTGATCGCGCGCAGCCGGCGGACACGATCGAGCTCGCGCTGCCTGGACATCGATCGATACTGGACGCCGACGGCGTCGGCGTCGTCACCCGCGGCGGGTGAACTTCGGGGGAGGCGCGCTCACCCGTCCGCGCCCGGCGGGCCGCGCCGCCCGGGGTCGTGCCCGCCGCCGGCGCGGCTTGGGGACCGGCGCCGCCTCAGGGCAGCTCGACGTGCGCGATGTCGATCGTCGCCGGCGCCGTCGGCTGGCCGAGCTCGATCTGCTGCGCGGTCACCTCGACGGCGCCGAACTCGATGCCGCGCGTGAACGTCGCGCTGATGAGGTCGACGAGGTACTGGACGTCCTCCTCGGTCTCCAGGCGCAGGCGCTCGGCGATCCGCTCCATGCGGTCGGGCGGGAAGAGCATGGCCAGCTGCTTGGTGATGTCCTCGCGGATGTCGCCACGCTCGGGCTCGCCCTCCGGCAGCCGCTCGTCGGGTGGGACCTCGCCGCTCACTGACGTAGCATCCCAGGCAGATCAATGGGAGACATCGGAAAGCCACTCCGCGAGACCGAGCGCCCCGCGCCGGTGCGCCCCTCCGAACCGGACCGCGAGCCCCGCAAGGCGCCGCCCAAGCCCGAGCCGGCCAAGACGTAGCCGGCCGTGGCGCGGCTCGTCCCACGCGCCCCGGCCGCGGTCGGACGGCCGGCGTGACGCCCGAGCCGGTCGCGCTGCCGCTCGTCGGCTTCCGGCACTGGGGCGCCCGCCGGGGAGCGCTGTACTCCGGCATCTTCGTCGCGGGGCGCTTCGTGCCCAACCCGGCGCTCGGGATGGTCGCGCCGCGCGTCAGGCCGGTGCCGTGGCCGGTCCGCGAGGACCGCGTGGCCAAGTGCTTCGCGCTGCGCGGCCACGAGGCCCCGTACCGCGACTGCAACTGCGGCTTCGCGGCCTACTACGAGCTGCCCGAGGAGCCCGAGCTTCCGGCGCCCGAGGCGATCTGGGGCGCGATCGCGGCCTGGGGCCGGGTCGTCGAGTGCGAGCGCGGCTTCCGCGCGCAGTTCGCGCGCCCGATCGCGCTGCTGCAGTGCGACAACCCGCTGGACCTCGGGGAGGGCGGGCGCCGCGCCGCGGTCGCCGCCGAGGCCTACGGGATCCCTCTGCTGGCGCGCGGCGAGCTGCTCGCCTACGCCGCGTGGCACGGCGAGCTGCGCGCCTGAGCGCGCCTACTCGAAGTCGCCGGCCTCCTGGCGCAGCGTTCGCAGCAGGTCGGTGACGCGCTCCTGCTCGTCCTCGCCGAGCGCGGCGAGCCCGAAGCCGTCGGCGTTGAGCAGCTCGGTCGCCCGCTCGGCGACGTCACGGCCCTCCTCGGTGATCTCCGCGAGCGTCGTGCGCCGGTCGGACTCGTGCGCGATGCGGCGGACGAGCCCGTCGGCCTCGAGCTTGTCGACGATGTTCGTGACGCTCGTGCGGTGCACCTGCAGGCGCTCGCCGATCTTGCCCAGCGGCAGCGTGCCCTGGCGGGTGAAGGACAGCAGCATGAGCGCCTCGTAGCGCGGGAAGGTCAGCCCGAGCGGGCCGAGCAGCTCGTTGAGGCGCGCGAGCAGGATCTGCTGGGCACGCATGATCGACGTGATCGCCGCCATCGGGCGCGCCGGCTCGCTGCCCCAGCGCTCGGTCCAGTGCCGGCGGGCCTCGGCGATCGGGTCGATGTTCAGCGGCTTCGTCGTCACGGTGCCAGCTGAGCCTATGTCACTCGCGCGCGGCCTCGCCGAGCAGGGCCCGCGCGATGACGAGCCGCTGGATCTCGGACGTGCCCTCGTAGATCTCGGTGACCTTTGCGTCGCGGTAGTAGCGCTCGGCCGGCAGCTCGCGTGTGTAGCCGTATCCGCCGAGCACCTGGATCGCCTCGCCGGTCACGCGGCGCGCGACGGCTGAGGCGAACAGCTTGGCCTGCGCGCCCTCGACGGTGTGCGGGCGGTCGCCGTCCTTCAGCCGCGCCGCGCGCCAGGTCAGCGCGCGCGCCGCCTCGATCTCGGTCTGCATGTCGGCGAGCTTCTGCTGGATCGCCTGATGGGCGCCGATCGGCTTGCCGAACGTGCGCCGCTCCTTGGCGTGCTTGACGGCGAGGTCGAGTGCCGCCTGGGCGATGCCCGTCGCCTGCGCGGCGATCCCGATCCGGCCCCCGTCGAGCGTCGCCAGCGCGATCCGCAGGCCGGCGCCGGGCAGGCCGAGCCGCTCCCCCGGGGTGTCCTCGAACTGCAGGTCGGCCGTGCTCGACGAGTTCAGGCCGAGCTTGTCCTCCTCGCGGACGGGCTTGAAGCCCGCGGCGCCGCGGCGCACGAGAAACGCGCTGGGCCGGTCGGGATCCTTCGCGAAGACGATGTAGACGTGGGCGACGGAGCCGTTGGTGACCCACTGCTTCATGCCCGTCAGGTGGCCGTTGTCCGCGCGCGTCGCCAGCGCACTCGGGTCCGAGCCGGCGTTGGACTCGGTCAGCGCGAACGCCGCGATCTCGTGGCCCTGGGCGAGCGGCGGGACGTAGGACTGGATCTGCTGGCGCGTACCGCGGGCGATGATCGGCAGCGTGCCCGCGCCGGTGTGGACGGCGAGCGTGACGCCGAGGCCGGCGTCGCCGCGCGAGAGCTCCTCGATCACGAGCACGTACGTCAGGAAGTCGGCGCCGGCGCCGCCGAGGTCCTGGGGCACGCAGACGCCCATGAGGCCGAGCTCGCCGAGTTGCGCGACGACCTCCTTGGGGAAGCGGTGCTCGCGGTCCCACTGCATCGCCTGCGGCGCGACGACCTCGTCGGCGAACCGCGCCGCGAGCGAGCGGATGTCCTTCTGGTCGTCGGTCAGCCCGTGGGTGTTCATCCGCCCGCAACCGTAGCCATCGCGCGCACCGCTCAGCGCCTCAGCGCCCGGCGCGGCGCCCGGTTCGCCGCACCCGGGCGCCGCGGCACTCGGCGCGGCGCCGCCGCCGGGGCGCCGGCGCGCACGACCGCGCGGCCCGCGCCGCCCGCGGCGGCGGCCGCGAGCGCCGCGGCGGCGAGCTTCAGGCGGCGGTGCAGGCGGTCGAAGCGCAGCACCTCCCAGCCCTCCTCGCGCGCGACCCGCGCGAGCGTCGAGTCCGGGTTGACCGCGACGGGATGGCCGACGGCGCGCAGCATCGGCAGATCGGACTCGGAGTCCGAGTAGGCGTAGCTGCTCGCGAGGTCCAGGTCCTTGCGCTCGGCGAGATCGCGGATCGCGCTCGCCTTGCCCTCGCGGTAGGTGAAGAGCCCGCCCTCGCGGCCCGTGTAGACGCCGTCGCGCACCTCCGAGCGCGAGCCGATCCCACCGTCGAAGCTCAGCACGAGCGACAGCAGGCTCGCCATCTCCTGCGACGCCGCCGTGCAGATGTAGATCGGCCGCCCCGCGTCCTGGTGGGCGTAGGCGACCTCGAGCATCTGCGGGTACAGGCGCGGGAGCACGCCCGAGAGCACGCGCGGCGCCATCCGGCGCAGATCGCGCTCGCGGACGCCCTCGAGGTAGGTGCCCAGCCGGGCGCGCACGCGCGCGGTGCCCGCGTCCGTCGAGCCCCAGAGTCGGAAGCGAACGGCGTCGAGCAGGTCGCCGGCGAGCCGGCGACGGTCGATCATGCCCTGCTCGTAGGCGGCGCGGACGAAGTACCAGCCCGACGACCCCGCCATGAGCGTGCGGTCCAGGTCGAAGAACGCCGCGCCGCGCGGGCCGGCGGCCTCGGCGCCCGCCGGCCCGGCAGCGCCTTCGCCCGCCGGCCCGGCAACGCCTTCGTCCGCGGACCCGCTCAGCGCGCTCAGCCCTCGACCTTCAGGATGATCGCGTCGCCCTGCCCGCCGCCCGAGCAGATCGCCGCGCAGCCCAGGCCGCCGCCGCGCAGGCGCAGCTCGTGGACGAGCGTGCCGATGATGCGCGCGCCCGACGCGCCGATCGGATGGCCGAGCGCGACCGCGCCGCCGTTGACGTTGACCTTCTCCTCGTCGACGCCGAGCATCCGGATGGAGTTCAGCGCGACCGAGGCGAAGGCCTCGTTGATCTCCCAGAGGTCGATGTCGTCGGCGGTGAGGCCGGCCTTCTCGAGCGCGAGCTTGGCGGCTGCGCCGGGCGTCCGGGCGAGGTAGGCGAACTCCTCCGCCATCTGCGCCTGCGCGACGATCGTCGCGAGCACCTCGCGGCCGTTGGCCTTCGCCCACTCGTCGGAGGCGACGACGATCGCGCCTGCGCCGTCGTTGACGCCGGGCGAGTTGCCGGCGGTGTGCGAGCCCTCCCTGCTGACGAGGCCGGGCAGCTTGGCGAGCGACTCGAGCGTGCTGCCGCGGCGCGGCGCCTCGTCGACCTCGACGACCGTGTCGCCCTTGCGGCCCTTGACCGTGACCGGGACGATCTCCTCGGGCAGGCGGCCGTTGTCGGTCGCCTCGATCGCGCGCTCGTGGCTGCGCAGCGCCCATCGGTCGAGGTCGGGGCGGGAGATCTCGAGCTCGTCGCCGATCTCGGTCGCCTCGTCGAACATCTGGCGGCCGCTGAACGGGTTCGTCAGCCCGTCGTGGACCATCGCGTCGAGCGCCTTCGCGTCGCCCATGCGAAAGCCGAAGCGCGCCTTGGGCAGCATGTACGGCGCGCCGGACATCGACTCCATGCCGCCCGCGACGCCGATCTCGACGTCGCCGGCGCGGATCTGCGAGTCCAGCAGGCCGACCGCCCGCACGCTCGAGGCACAGACCTTGTTGATCGTCTCCGAGGAGACCTCCTTCGGGATGCCACCCTTGATCTGCGCCTGGCGGGACGGGATCTGCCCCTGCCCGGCCTGCAGAACCTGGCCCATGATCACGTGCTGGACCTCGCCGCCGTCGACGTTGGCGCGCTCCAGCGCGGCCTTGATCGCGATCCCGCCGAGCTCCGTGGCGTCAAGTGTGGACAGGCCGCCGCCCATCTTCCCGATCGGGGTGCGGGCGGAGCCGAGGATGACGGTCTTGGGCATGGGCAACTCTCTTTTGATCGCGACTCAGGAGTGGCGCGCAGTCTAAACATGGCGACGGGCAACCGGCAGCGGCCCCGCGCCCCGCTGACGGGGCCGCGCGACGGCGTTAGCCTGCGCCCATGGCAGCGGAGCCCGCGGATCCGGGACTCAGGCTCGCCGAGCTCGTCGCCGCGCTCTCGATGGCGACCGACCTCGGGCTCGGGCTGCCGCAGGAGCACGTCCTGCGCCAGTGCCGGATCGCCCTCGGGCTCGCCGAGCGGCTCGGCCTCGGCGAGCAGGAGCGCGCCGCCACCTACTACGTCGCGCTGCTGGCGTGGGTCGGCTGCACCGCCGACTCGCATGAGCTCTCCGCCCTCTTCGGCGACGACATCGCGTTCCGCGCGGAGACGTACGCGACCGACCTGACGGGACGCCCGCTCGTCGGGTTCATGCTGCGGCGGATCGGCCAGGGACGCCCGCCCCACCAGCGCGCGCGGATGGCGGCCGCGCTCATCGCGGGCGGCGGGCGCGCTGCCGCCGAGGCGATGACCGCGCACTGCCAGGTCGCCGCCGCGATGGCGCTCGAGCTCGACCTGGGTGCCGCGGTCCAGGATCCGTTGCTGCACGTCTTCGCGCGCTGGGACGGCAAGGGCCTGCCGGCCGGCGTCGGGGGCGAGCAGCTCGCCGTGGCGGTGCGGATCGTGCAGCTCGCCGACGTCGTCGAGGTCCATCACCGCGCGGCCGGCCGGGACGCCGCCGTCGCCGTCGCGCGGCGGCGCAGCGGCGGCCAGTTCGACCCGCGCGTCGTGGAGGCGTTCGCCGACTGCGCCGCCGAGCTGCTCGACGACCTCGGCGACGAGTCGAGCTGGGACGCCGTCATCGACGCCGAGCCGGGGCTCGCGGCGATGCTCGCCGGGGACGAGCTCGAGGTCGCGCTGGGCGCAGTCGCGGACTTCACCGACCTCAAGTCGTCGTGGTTCGGCGGGCACTCGCGCGGTGTCGCGGCGCTCGCGGGCGCCGCCGCGGGCCTGGCCGGCCTGCCTGACGCGGAGGCGGTCACGGTGCGCCGGGCGGGGCTCGTGCACGACCTCGGCCGCGCCGGCGTGCCGAACACGATCTGGGACAAGCCCGGCGCCCTCACCGCGGCCGAGCGCGAGCGGGTGCGGTTGCACCCCTACTACACCGAGCGCATGCTCGCCCGGCCGGCATCGCTGGCGCGGCTGGGCGCCGTCGCGGCGGGCCACCACGAGCGCTGCGACGGCTCGGGCTACCACCGCTCGCTGCCCGGCGCGGCGCTCTCGCCCGCCGTGCGCGTGCTGGCGGCCGCCGACGCCTATCACGCGATGACCGAGCCGCGGCCGCACCGCGCGGCGCTCGGCGCCGAGCGCGCCGCCGGCGAGCTGCGCGACGAGGTCCGCGCGGGCCGCCTCGACGGCGACGCGGCGGAGGCGGTGCTGCGGGCGGCCGGTCACCGGCGCGCGGGCGCCCGCGAGCGGGCCCGCCCGGCGGGCCTCACCGCGCGCGAGATCGAGGTGCTCGTGCTCGTCGCGCGCGGCGCGTCGAGCCGGGAGGTCGCGCGCGAGCTCGTCATCGCCGAGAAGACGGCGCGCAACCACGTCGAGCGCGTCTACGCGAAGATCGGCGTCTCCAGCCGCGCCGCCGCGGCGCTGTACGCGATGCGCCAGGGGTTGCTGCCCGCCGAGCTCTGAGCCCCGCGGCGCGATGCGCCAGGCGCTGCTGCCGGCCGAGCTCTATGCGCCGCGGCGCGATGCGCCGCCGGGCGCCGGCCGCCGGCCGCCGGCCGAAGTTGAGGCGATTGCCTCATTGCATGCGCCGCGTGGCGGGCGTAGCGTCGGCCCATGACCACCGTGCAGACGACATCCCCCACCGACGCGCTCGTCGACCGCCTCTTCGAGGCCACGATCGGCGCCCTCGAGCTGTGCAGCGTGCACATCGGCTGGCGCCTGGGCCTCTACGAGGCGCTCGCCGCCCATGGCGCGGTCACGGCCTCCGAGCTTTCCGCCCACGCCGCGATCGACGAGCGCTACGCGCGCGAATGGCTCGAGCAGCAGGCCGTCGCCGCGCTGCTCGCCGTCGACGACGCCGCCGATCCGGCCGCGCGCCGCTTCCGGCTCCCCGAGGGCCACGCCGAGGTGCTCGCCGACCCCGACAGCGCGGCCTACGTCGCCCCGTTCGCGCCGATGCTCGCCGGCATCGCGGCCGCGCTGCCGGACGTCGTCGCGGCCTACGCCACCGGCGACGGCGTCCCCTACGAGCGCTACGGGCGCGACTTCCGCGAGGGCCAGGCGGCGATCAACCGCCCGGCCTTCCTGCACGAGCTCGGCGGCTGGCTGGCGTCGGTGCCGCAGATCGACGCGCGCCTGCGCGCGGCGGGCGGGGCGCGCGTCGCCGACGTCGGCTGCGGGCTGGGCGTCTCGACCCGCGCGATCGCCCGCGCGTACCCGGGCGCGGAGGTCGTCGGCATCGACAACGACGAGGCGTCGATCGCCGAGGCCCGCGCCGCGCTCGAGGACGACGGCACGGAGGAGCGCGTGAGCTTCCAGACCGCCGACGCGGCCGGGCTCGCGGCGAGCGGCCCGTACGACGTCGTCTGCATCCTCGAGGCGCTGCACGACATGTCCCAGCCGGTCGCGGCGCTGGCCGCCGCCCGCGCGGCGCTGACCGGCGACGGCGTCGTGTTCGTCGGTGACGAGCGCGTCGCCGATGCGTTCGCAGCGCCCGGCGACGCGGTCGAGCGCATCATGTACGGCTGGAGCGTGAGCCACTGCCTGCCGGTCTCGCGCGCCGAGTCGCCGTCGGCCGCGCTGGGCACAGCGCTGCGCAGCGACACCGTCCGGGCGCTCGCCGCCGAGGCGGGCTTCGCGCGCACCGAGGTGCTGGCGATCGAGAACGACTTCTTCCGCTTCTACCTCCTCGTTCCCTGAGCCTCGCGCCGGCCGCGCGGGTCGTCCGCGACGGCCGGCGACGGCGCGCCGCGACCGTCCCGGCGCGCGCCGGGACGGTGCCCTAGATTGGGGCCCGTGATCGTCGAGGCCAGCACCGAACTGCCGCAGGACACCGATGCCGACACCGCCGTCATCGGCGTGCTCGAGGACGAGAAGATCCACCACGACGTCGACGGGGTCCTCAACGGGCTCGTCGCGGCCGGGGAGGCGAAGGCCAAGCACCGCCACCTCGCCGTCGGCCACGCCGGCGCCAAGCGCTGGATCCTCGTCGGGCTCGGCGCGCGCGACGAGCTGGACGCCGAGAAGGTGCGCATCGCCGCGGCCTCCGCGCTCGGTCGCGCCCGCGAGCTCGGGGCGGAGCGCCTGTGCTGGGAGGTGCCGCACAAGGTCGGGCCCGAGATCGCCGCCGCGATCGTCGAGGGAACGCTGCTCACCGCGTACCGCTTCGACCGCTTCAAGAGCAAGGCGCCCGAGGACGCCGGCGGCCTTCAGGCGCTCGTCGTCTCCGCCCACGACGACCTGACCGGCGTCGTCGGCGAGGCCGAGATCGTCGCCCGCGCCGTCAACGCCGCGCGCAACCTGCAGAACACGCCGGCCAACGAGATGGCCCCGCGCCACCTCGCCGACGCCGCGCGCGTGCTCGGCGAGCTCGACGGCGTCACCGTCGAGGTCGAGGGCCGCGAGGGCCTGGAGCGGCTCGGCATGGGCTCCTTCGCCGCGGTCGCGCGCGGCTCGCACGAGGAGCCGGCGCTCATCACGCTGCGCTACGAGGGCCCCGACGCGCACGGCCCCGTGCTCGGCCTCGTGGGCAAGGCGGTCACGTTCGACAGCGGCGGGATCTCGATCAAGGGCGCCAACAAGATGTCGGACATGAAGTTCGACATGTCCGGCGGCGCCGCGGTGCTCGGCGCGATCGAGGCGATCGCCGAGCTGCGCCTGCCGGTGCGCGTCGTCGCCGTCGTCGGCGCGACGGAGAACATGCCGGCCGGCAACGCCGTCAAGCCGGGCGACGTCGTGACCGCCGCCGACGGCACGACGATCGAGGTCATCAACACCGACGCCGAGGGGCGGATGGTGCTCGCCGACTGCCTCGTCCACGCCGTCGGCCAGGGCGCCGAGCGGCTCGTCGACATCGCGACGCTGACCGGCGCGATCATCACCGCGCTCGGCAGCACCCACGCCGGCCTCATGGCCTCCGACGACGACTGGGCGGCGCAGGTCGACGCGGCCGCCGCCACGACCGGCGAGCTCGTCTGGCGGCTGCCGCTGCACCCCGACTACGCCAAGGCGCTCGAGAGCGAGACCGCCGACGTCATGAACGTCAACGAGGCGCGCAAGGCCGGCTCGATCGTCGCCGCGCAGTTCCTGGCGCGCTTCGCGGGCGACGTGCCCTGGGCGCACCTCGACATCGCCGGGACGGCGTGGGGCGCGGGCAAGCCGTACGCCGCCAAGGGCGGCTCGGGCTGGGGCGTGCGGCTCTTCGTCGAGCTCGCCCGCTCGCTGGCGCGGTAGCCCGCCCCGCGGCCGCGCGCCGCGGTCAGTCGTCGCCGCGCTCGTCCTCGTCCTCGGAGTCGCGCCCGGACCGGCCGGAGCGATCGTCGGAGCGATCGGAGCCGCGCCGGTCCTCGCGCGGCCGGCGTCCCGAGCGGTCCTCGCGGGCGTCCTGCGCGGGGCGCGGCGCCGCCGCGGCCGGGGGTGCCGGCGGTGGCGGTGGCGGAGGAGCCGGTGCGGCCGCGGGGGTGGTGACCGTGCGCCCGAGCCCACCGGCGCGCTTCGCGTGCGGCGCACGACGCGCGGTGGTGGCCGTTCGGGAAGCGGCGGTGGCCGTCCGCGCGACCGGCGCGAGCTGCTCGCCGGCGGGGGCTCGCAGGCCGGTGACGCCGACCGGCGACTGCGACACGTGGCTCGTCAGCGCGGCGAGGGCGACCGCCGCGGCGATGCCGAGCAGGCCGGCGGAGATCCAGATCGCGCGCTCTCGCATCATGCGCGACAGCCTGTCAGGCGCCGGGCAAAGAGCCGGTAAAGGGGGGCAGCTCGAGCCGCGCCCGCGCGCCGCCGCCGTCGGGTCGATTGGTCAGCTCGGCGTCGCCGTCCCAGCAGCGCATGAGCTCGCGCGCGATCGCGAGCCCAAGGCCGGTGCCGCCCGACACGCTCGCGCCGGCGCTGCCGCGTCGGAAGCGGTCGAAGAGCCCCTCCTGCTCGCCGTGCGTCAGGCCGGCGCCGTCGTCGAGCACCTCGATCGAGGTGCCGGCGGCCCGCAGCGTGACCGCCCGCCCGCCGGCGCCGTAGAGGATCGCGTTCTCGACGACCGCGTCCAGCGCGCGGTCGAGGTCCGCCCGCGCGCACCAGACCGGCCGGACCTCGGCCGCCGTCTCGGCCACGAGGACGAGGCCGCGGTCCGCCGCGGCCGGCTCCCAGCGGCGCGCCGCGTCGCGCACCGCCTCGCCGAGGTCGACGAGCCCGCCGGGCGCGTCGCGCTCGCCGGTGCGGCTGAGCACGAGCAGCTCGTCGACCGTCTGCGCGATGCGGTCGACCTCGTCCAGGCCGGCGTCGAGCTCGCGCTCCAGCGACGCGCGGTCGGTCGCGGCGCGCGCCTCCTCCAGGCGCAGGCGCAGCCCGGTGAGCGGCGTGCGCAGCTGATGCGAGGCGTCGGCGGAGAAGTCGCGCTGGGCGCGCAGCGTGCGCGCCAGGCGCGCGGTCATCGCGTTGAACGAAGCCGCCAGCGAGCGCTGCTCGCGGCTGCCGGCCTCCTCCGCGCGAGCGTCGAGGTCCCCGGCGGCGACGCGCTTGGCGACCTCCTCCAGGCGCACGATCGGCAGCGCGATCCCGCGCGCGAGCACCCACGCGACGCCGAGCGCGACGAGCAGCACGGCCACGCCCACGGCGAGGATGCCGAGCGTCGTGCGGTCGACGCGGTCGTCGACGGCCTCGACGCTCTGCGTCAGGCGCACCGCGCCGACGATCCGCCCGAGGTCGTAGATCGGCTCGGCGCTCGCGAGGATGCGCTCGCCGAGCGTCTCGCTGCGACGCTCGGCCTGGACGCGGCGCCCGCGCAGGGCCGCCTGCAGCTCCGGGCGCTCGGCGGTCGCGAACGGCGTCCCGGGGTCCGCGGCGCCGGCGCTGTCGGCCTGGACGTCGCCACCGGCGTCGACGATGACGACGCGCCCGCTCGCGGTGCGCGCCGTCTGGCCGGCGAGCGCGCGCAGATCTGCGGCGCGCCGTGCGGCGAGCGGGCGCGAGGCGCTCGTCGCCAGCACCCCGATCTCGCTGCGCGCCTGCGCGCGAACCTCCTCGCCCGCGCGCTCGCGGATGTTCAGCGCCAGCGGCACCGCGAAGGCGACCGTGACGAGCACGACGAGGTAGCCGAGCGCGAGCAGCAGTCGCGTGCGCAGGCTCATGGCGCGCCGGGCGCGGCGAGCAGGAAGCCGACGCCGCGGACCGTGCGCAGGTAGCGCGGATCCGCGGCGTCCTCGCCGAGCTTGCGCCGCAGCAGGCCGATGTGGACGTCGAGCGTCTTCGTGGGGCCGAACCAGTTCTCGTCCCAGACGTCGGCCATGAGGTCCTCGCGCGAGACGACGCGCCCGCTGTCGCGCGCAAGGCGCGCGAGCAGGTCGAACTCCTTGCGCGTGAGGCCGAGGTCCTCGCCACGCAGCGTCGCGCTGCGGCTCGCCGGATCGACGGTGAGCTCGCCGATGCTCACCGGCCTGGCGGCGGAGGGCGGGTCGGGCCGGGCCCGCCGCAGCACCGCACGGATGCGGGCGGCGACCTCGGCGACGCCGAACGGCTTGACGACGTAGTCGTCGGCGCCGAGCTCGAGCCCCACGACGCGGTCGGTCTCGGTCGCGCGCGCGGTGAGCATGATGATCGGGACGCTCGAGCTGCGGCGCCACTGCATGCACAGCTCGCGGCCGTCGCCGTCGGGCAGCGTCAGGTCGAGCAGGACGATGCTCGGACCGAGCTCGAACAGCTCGCGGGCGGCGGCAGCCGTCGCGGCGACCTCGACCTCGAAGCCCTCCCGCCCGAGCGCGCGGGCGAAGGGCTCGGCGATCGACGCCTCGTCCTCGACGAGCAGCACCCGCGGACGGTCCATGCGCGAGACGGTAACCCCGCCGCGCCCCGCGACGCCGGGCTTGGACAAAGCTTTACCCACGCTTGCCCGGCCGTTGCGCCGCCCTGGCCCAAGATCGGCGCCCCCGACCATCCACCTCCGGAGACCCTATGCGTGGCATGAAGACGACGATCGCGACCGCTCTGGCGTTGCTCGCGCTCGGAGGCGTCGCGGCCGCGGCGCTGACCAGCGGCACCACGGAGAACACCGTCCCGGCGGCCGCCGGCTCGGCGGTCTCATCGTCCCAGGACGCTGCGTCGCGTGGCGATCGCGCGGAGCGCCGGCGCGCCGCCGCGCGAGCACGCGCTCGCGCTCGGGCTCGCAAGGCCGCGCGCACGTCGGCTCGCACCTCCGCCCCGTCCACGCCGAAGCGCGGCACGCGCACCCCGGCCGCGCCGGCGGACACGCCCGGCGCCGACGACGGACCCGGCCACGACCTCGGCGAGGCCAGAGGCGACGACGACGACGAGCAGGGCGACCACGGCGACGAGCACGAGAACGAGCACGCCGACGAGCCTGACGACCACGGCGACGAGGACGAGGACGAGAACGAGAACGAGGACGAGGATCGCTGAGCCGCCGCGCCGCGCGCCGGCGCGAACTCCCGCCTGACGGCTTCCCTTTGGCGGCCGGGCTCACTACGGTGCGCCCGTGCCGCTGAAGGACAAGCTCGCCGGACGATCGCCGGCCGACCTGCGCGACGAGCGCGCGGAGCTCGGCTTCGTGCGCCGGCCCGCCGTGCGCTGGCTGAGCCCCGGCCTGCTGCTGCGCTCCGGGGTCGAGGTGCTCGTCTCGGGAACGTTCGGCAAGTTCGCCGACAAGCGCGAGATCCAGCGCGAGCCGCAGGACGGCCTGGACCACTCCGCCGAGCAGGAGCTGTGGGTCGACTACCTCAGCGACACCGGCGACGGCTGGGACGGGACCTACACGATGGCCTGGACGCTCGCCCAGGAGGAGCTCGACTTCGACGGCGAGAAGCTGCCGCGCGGCAGGGTGCTGCTGCTCGGCGGCGATCAGGTCTATCCGACCGCCGACCCGGTCCAGTACGAGGACCGCTTCATCGGGCCGTTCGCCTCCGCCCTGCCGAAGTCCGGCCGCGGGGACCGGCCCGAGCTCTACGCGCTGCCGGGCAACCACGACTGGTACGACGGCCTCGTGAGCTTCCTGCGCGTCTTCTGCTCGCGCAACGGGGCGATCGGCGAGTGGGTCACGCGCCAGCGGCGCAGCTACTTCGCGCTGAAGCTGCCCCACGGCTGGTGGGTCTGGGCGGTCGACATCCAGCTCGACACGTACCTCGACGACGGTCAGCTGGACTACTTCGCCGCCCAGGACGTCCGGCCCGGCGACAAGATCATCCTCATGACCGCCAAGCCGGCCTGGGTCAAGGCCGTGCCCGGCCACGTGGAGCCGGCCTCCTGGCGCTACCTCTCCTACTTCGAGGAGCGCGTCGTGCGCGCCGGCGGCGCGCGGCTGGTCATGACCGTCACCGGCGACATCCACCACTACGCGCGCTACGAGCCGACCGGCGCGGGCGCCGACGACGAGCCGACGCGCGTGACCGCCGGCGGCGGCGGCGCGTACCTGTCGGGCACGCACACGCTGTATCCCGAGCTGCACCTGCGCTCGCTGGACCGCGCCGAGTCCGAGACCGTGACCTACGCCCGCGAGCAGGTCTACCCGACCCCCGAGGACTCGCGGCGCCTGAGCAACGGCATCTTGCGGCTCGCGCTGCTCAACCCCTCCTTCGCGCGGCTCGTCGGCGCGATCTACGCCGCGCTCGGCGCCGCGATGCTCGGCGCGCTCAACGGGGGCGACAGCAGCCTCACCGACAGCGCGACCGCGACCGGCTTCACGGGCTTCCTGGCGGCATCGGCCGGCGGCGCGGCGCTCATCGTTGTCGTGCTGCTGTTCGGCGCGATCTTCGGCGGGACCGACGTCGTCGCCGGCCGCGGGCAGCGCAACGCCGCCGCCGAGCGCGGCGCGAAGCTCGCGAGGCTCGCCGTGGCCGCCACCCACACGGCGCTGCACGTGCTCGCCGCCGCGCTCGTGCTGTGGCTCGTCGTCGCGCTCGCCGGCGACCGGCCGCTGCTCGTCTGGGGCGGCGGCCTGGCCGCGCTCTTCGCGACGGGCACGGCGCTCGGCGCGACGCTCTTCGGCGCCTTCCTGCTCGCCATCCACAAGGTCCGCGGCGTCAAGGCCTGGGAGAACGCCAACCAGGTCTTCACCGGGCAGTCGATCCCCGACTACAAGAACATGCTGCGCATGCGCTTCGCCGCGGACGGCAGCCTGACCGTGTACCCGCTCGGCGTCGACCGCGCCGGGCGCGACTGGGACCACACGCCGCAGAACGCCCCCGGCCCGATCTTCAGCCCGCGCGGCGCGCCCCCGGTCGCGCACGCGATCGACGTCCCGCTGCGCTACGACGCCGCCGGGCGCCGCGCGCGCTGACGGCCGGGCGTGCGCCGCGCCGCCGCGCTGTGGCTGGTCCTGTTCGCGGCCTACGCCGCGACGATCGGCCTGCCCGCCTTCGGCGACTCGCAGTTCGGCGGCGACGAGCCGCACTACCTGCTCACGGCGGAGTCGATCGTCAGCGACCGCGACCTGGACCTGCGCGACGAGTACGCCACGCGCGCCTATCGCGACTGGTACCCCTACGTCCTCGAGCGCCGCGGCCGGCTGACGAACGGGCAGGCCAACGAGCCGCACGGCGCCGGCTTCGCGCTGCTCATCGCGCCGGCCTACGCGCTCGGCGGCCCGCTCGCCGTGCAGCTCATGCTGGCGACGATCGCGGCGCTCGCGTTCGCGCTGGCGGCCGCGATCGGCCGGCTCGTCGTGCCCGAGCCGTGGGCCTCGCGGGCGGCGCTCGCCTGCGGGCTCTCGCCGCCGGCGCTGGCCTCGGCGACCGCCGTCTCGCCCGAGCTGACCGCGGGCGCGCTGCTGGCGGCCGCGACGCTGCTCGTCCTGCGGTCGCGCGAGCGCCCGCGGATCCGCCGCGTCGTGGGGGCCGCCGCCGCGCTCGGCCTGCTGCCGTGGCTCGGGCTGCAGTTCGTCGTCGCGGGCCTCGTCGTCGCGGTCGCCCTGATGCGCTGGCTGCGCCGGCGCGCCCGCGGCTTCGCGCTGCTCGTCGAGATCGAGGTGCTCGTCTTCTCCGCGATCATGTACGTGACGGTCAACGACCAGCTCTTCGGCGGCTTCACGCCGGCGTCGGCCGGCGTCGCCGGCGACCGGCTCGGCGATCTCACGGCGGCCGACCTGCTCGATCGCGCGCCGCGGCTCGCGGGGCTGTGGCTGGACCGCAGCTACGGCGTGCTGCTGTGGGCGCCAGTCATCGCGCTGGCGTTCTACGCGCTCTGGCTGTTGTGGCGCTCGCGGCGCGACCACATCGCGCGAGCGCTGCCCGAGCGCCGCGACGTCGAGGTGGCGGCGACGCTCTGCGCGCTCGTCTGCGCGGCGCAGGTGCTCGCCGCGACGTTCCTCGCGCCGTCGATGGTCGGCAGCTTCTTCCCCGGCCGCTACCTGCTCGCGGCGCTGCCGCTCGCCGTCGCCCTCGTCGCCTGGGGGCTGCGCCACGCGCCGCGCGCCGGCGGCGTCCTCGCGCTGCTGACGGCCGTGGCGAGCGTCTGGTGGTACGCCGCGCTGCGACTCGGCGCAGACGGCGCCGCCGCTCCGGGGGACGCGCCGCTCGGCCCGCTCGGCGACGTGCTGCCCCGCTTCGGCACGAGCGGGCCGGACACGGCGATCGCGCTCGCGGCGCTCGGCGCGGCGCTGCTCGCGCTCGCCGTCCACGAGTGGCTGCGGGAGCGCTCGCGCCGGTCGGCCCTGCTCGGCTGAGCGGCCAGCCGCCCGCGGCGCGGGCGGCTACGCGCCGGACGCGCCGTCCTCGCGCTCGTGCTCGCCCAGGATCGTGGCCGCCGCGCTCGCGGGGTCGATCCGGCGCGCGACGACGTCGTCGATGAGCGCCTCGAACGCGCCGTCGCCCTCGATGCGCGTCTCGAGCTTGCGGCGCATCCTGCCGGTCGCGATCGCGAGCACCTCGCTGCGCAGGTTGCGCCGGCGACGCTCGACGAGCGTGCCCTCCTGCTCGATGTGCTCGCGGTGGGCGAGCAGCTTCTCCATGAGCTCGTCGACCCCGGTGCCGTCGACGGCCTCGGTCTGGACGATCGGCACCTTCCACGGCCCCTGCGGGGCGAGCGACAGCACGCCGCGGATCTCGCGCACCATCGTCTGCGTCATCGGGTGGTCGGACTTGTTGACGACGATGATGTCCGGGATCTCCATGATCCCGGCCTTCAGCGCCTGGACGGAGTCGCCGCCGCCGGGCATGAGGACGAGCAGGACGGTGTCGGCGTGGTCGATGATGTCGACCTCGGCCTGCCCGACGCCGACCGTCTCCAGGAAGACGTCGTCGCGGCCCGCGGCGTCCATGAGCAGCGCGGCCTGCAGCGAGGCCTCCGAGAGCCCGCCAAGCGCGCCGCGGTTGGCCATCGAGCGGATGAAGACGCCCGGGTCGAGGAAGTGCTCGGTCAGGCGGATGCGATCGCCCAGCAGCGCGCCGTGCGTGAACGGCGAGGAGGGATCGATCGAGAGCACGGCGACGGAGCGGTCGGCCTCGCGGCGGTTCTTCACGAGCGCGCCGATGAGCGTGGACTTGCCGGCGCCCGGCGCCCCGGTGACGCCGACGATGGCGGCCTTGCCGGTGTGCGGGTAGACCTCGCGGACGAGCGCCCAGCCCGCCGGATCGTCGTCCTCGACGAGCGAGATCGCGCGCGCGAGCGCACGGCGGTCGCCGTCGAGCAGGCGCTGCGCGAGAGTCGGGTCGGCTGCCACGGCGCCGGATCATGCCAGGGTGGCGCGGCCGCGTGTCTGCCGTAGCCTTAGCCGCATGTCGGTGCCGGTGCCCCTGGACGAGCTGCCCGCGACGATCGAGCGCTTCGGATCCTCGCCGTACATCGTCACCGTCGGTGCCGACGGGCGGCCCCGGGCCACGTCGGTCAATGTCTCCTGGCACAAGGAGCTGCTCATGATCGGGGCCGGCCGGCGGACGGCCGAGAACGTCTCCGCCAACGAGCAGGTCGCGCTGCTGTGGCCCGCCCCGCAGCCCGGCGAGCACGCGCTCATCGTCGACGGCTGGGGCGCCGTGTACGACAGCCCGGAGACGAACCTCGTCGTCTTCGTCCAGCCCGGCAAGGCCGTGCTGCACGTCTCCAAGGGGCCGTGACCGTGGCCGGCGATCGCTATCACGACGGCTCGCGCGAGCTGCAGGACCGCTTCGACACGCGCCGCCTCGCAGACCGGCTCGACGAGCGCACGGCGCGCGACCGCTTCCGGCCCGAGGACGCCGAGCTCATCGGGCGCATGGACATGTTCTTCCTCGCCACGGCCGATGCCGGCGGGCAGCCGCAGTGCTCCTACAAGGGCGGCGAGCCGGGCTTCGTCCGCGTGCTCGACGAGCACACGCTGGCCTTCCCGAACTACGACGGCAACGGAATGTTCCTGTCGTGGGGCAACGCGCTCGTCAACCCGCTCGTCGGGCTGCTGTTCATCGACTTCGTCGCCGAGCGGCCCTCGCGGCTGCGCGTCGAGGGCGTCGCGACGGTCGCGCTCGACGACGCGCTGCTGCCTACATGGCCTGAGGCGCAGTTCGTCGTCCGCGTGCGCGCGCAGCGCGTCTTTCCCAACTGCCCGCGCTACATCCACCGCATGGCGCTCGTCGAGCGCTCCGCCTACGTCCCGCGGGCGGGGGCGACGACGCCGGTGCCCGACTGGAAGCGCGGGCCGCTCGCGGACGGCGTGCTGCCCGCCGGCGATCCCGCCGCCCGGCCCCGGGGTGGTTGAGTGACGGCGGTGCAGCGCACCCTGACGACCGTCGAGCCCGCCGACGCGCCGCTTGCGTCCGTGCGCGGGGAGCCGCCGCCCCTGCGCGGCGGCCCGCTCGAGCTGTGGCGCTTCATGCGCGCCCACGGGATGCTGACGACGGGCTACGCACGGCTCGCGGCGCGCTGGGTGTGGCTGAAGCTGCGCTGGCGCGGGCGCCTGAAGACCGACGGCCTGTGCTTCGTCTGCCCCGGCGTCACGTTCGAGATCGGCCGCGGCGCGACCGTCCACCTCGGCCGCTGGTCGTGGGTCGGGCACGGCTGCAAGATCCGCGCCCACGAGGGCGAGGTGCGGATCGGCGCGAAGACCGTGCTCGGCCAGGAGTGCACGATCACCGCCTTCCAGCACATCTCGATCGGGCGCGAGTGCATCGTCGCCGACCGCGTCATGCTCATCGACTTCGACCACGGCGTCGTGGAGCACGAGCGGCCCGTCCGCGAGCAGGGCATCTACAAGCGCGACGTGCGCGTCGGCCACAACGTCTGGATCGGCTACGGCGTGGCGATCCTGCGCGGGGTCACGGTCGGCGACAACTGCGTGCTCGGGACCTCGTCGATCGTGACGAAGGACGTGCCCGACAACGCCGTCGCCGCCGGCGTGCCGGTGCGCGTCCTGCGGATGCGCAAGGCGCCGCGGACCTTGCGCTGGGAGTAGCGCCGCCTCAGCCGAGCGCGCGAAGCCCCGCGGTGACCGCGACCGCCAGCCCGACCGCGGGCAGCACCGAGCCTCCGCGCCAGAGCAGGACGCCGGCCGCCCCCACGCCGGCCGTGTCGGCCCCGACGTGCAGCCGCTCCCCGTCGGCGAGCGCCTGCGTGACGATGAGCGCGGCCAGCAGCGCCGGCGCCATGAGCGCGATGACCGCGGTGAAGCGAGGCGCCAGCGCGCGCCCGCCGAGCGCGACCGGCCCCGCCGCCTTGATCGCGAACGTCACGACCGCGCAGCCGGCGACGACCGCCCACAGCTGCGCGCTCATGCCGCCGCCCGGGCATGGCGCCGCTTGAGCCCGGCCAGCGCGGCGGCGCCGGCCACGAGCACCGGCACGCCCGGCGGCGCGACCGGGACGAGCGCGAGCGCGACGAGCGCGCCTGCCAGCGCCACGCCGCGCGAGCGCGCGTCGCGCAGCTCCGGCAGCAGCAGGGCGAGGAAGAACGCCGGGAAGATCGCGTCGAGGCCGAGCGCCCGCGGGTCGCCCAGCGCGCCGCCGCCGAACGCCCCGATCGCGGTCCCGCCGAGCCACGTCGCGTACTGGACGGAGCTCGCGCCGAAGAGGTAGTGACGGTCGAAGCGCCCGCCGCCGCGGTGCGCCATCGCCCACGAGGCGTCGACGACCGCCTGCCCCTGCGCGGCGCGCCGCAGGGCCGACCCCGGCAGCGACGGCGCGAGCGCGATGCCCATCGGCAGGAAGCGCGCGTTCATGAGGGCCGCCGCGCCGATCGCGGCGCCGATGCCACCGCCCGCCGCGACGATCGAGATCGCCGCGAACTGGGCCGAGCCCGCGAAGACGATCGCCGACATGAGGACCGCCCCGAGCCCGGAGAAGCCGGCCTGGCGCGCGAGCAGGCCGAACGACAGCGCGAGCACCCCGCCGGCCAGCGCGTAGGGCACGCCGGCGCGCAGGCCGCCCGCGAAGGACTCCCGCGCCGTCGGCGCGGGCTCCGCAGGCTCCGCGGGCTCCGTCCCGGCGCGCCGCGCCGGGCGGCCCGGATCAGGGCCGGCGGGGCTCGTCAGGGCTTCAGACCCACGACCAGGAGGTACTCGGACGCGATGCGCGCGCCGCCGTCGCCGTCGCCCTCGGCGACGAGCGCCTCCAGGTCGGCCGCGAGCGCCGCGTAGCGGTCGGCGTCGAGCAGGTCCCGGGCGACCGCCATCGGCCCGAAGCGCTCCTCGAAGCCGGCGATCGTCCCGCCGAGCGGCTCGAGCGCGAAGTCGATCGTGCGCCGCTCGATCGCGAGCAGGGTCTGCCCGCCGAGCAGCGCGCGCAGGTAGCCCTCGTCGCCCCACATGGCGGGGTCGGCCGCCGGCACGGGCGGCTGCGGGAGGTGCTCGGCGACCGTCGCGTAGATGCGTCCGACGACGCTCTGCGGCGTCCAGTTGGCGAGCACGATGGTCCCGCCCGGGCGGCAGGCGCGGACGAGCTCCGCGGCGGCGACCTCGTGGTCGTGGGCGAACATGACGCCGAACGTCGACAGGACGCGATCGAAGCTGGCGTCCTCGAACGGCAGCGCCTCGGCGTCGCCCTCGACCCACTCGACGCTGACGCCCGCGAGCGCCTCGCGGCGCCGGGCGTCTGCGAAGAGCTCGGCCGTGATGTCGAGGCCGACGACGTCCGACCCGGCCTGCGCGGCCCTGATCGCCGCGTTGCCGGTTCCCGTGGCGACGTCGAGCACGCGCATGCCCGGCGCGATCGCGGCGGCCTCGGCGACGACCGCGCCGACGTCCCAGAACAGCTCGGCGATCGCGTCGGGGTCGCCCGCGCTCCAGATCGCCCGCTGCAGCGTCTTCATCCCTGCCGGCTCGTCGCTCATGTGCCGGGCACAGTACCGGCCCGGCGGGCGCCGATCGGCTCCTGCGCCCGCGGCGCCGCTACCCGCAGGTCGGCCAGGGGCGCGTGCCCGCGCGGCGATACAGCTTCATCGCGCGGCGGTCCTGCTCGGCCTCGGCGGCCCTCGCCGGGTCCCCCCTGCCGCCCATGGCGCGCCACGTGCTCCGCGAGAACTGGAACTTGCCGCGGTAGCGCCCGTCGGCCGACACCGCCGTCGGATCGCCGCCCGACTCGCACCGGGCGATCCGCGCGAGCACCGGATGCAGCCCCGAGCCGTTCGCCCCGGCGGCCGCGGCCCGGCGCCTGATCCCGAGCGCCCGCAGCGTCTGCGGCCCGATCACGCCGTCGACGGTGAGCCGCTTGCGGCGCTGGAAGCGCTTCGTCGCCGAGCGCGTACGAGGCCCGACGACCCCGTCGGCGGCGACGCCGAGCGCACGCTGCGCCGCGACGATCGTGTCCGCCCCGAGCCCGCCGCGCGACGGGCCGCGCTGCTGGGCGACGGCGCCCCCGCTGACGAGCAGGACGCCGAGCGCGGCGACGATCGCCGATCCGCGGCCGCGCAGCATCCGGCGGCGGCGCAGCCTGGCGGCGGCGCGCCGCACGCGGGAGGCCCGCAGGGAGCGGCGGTAGGCGATCGTGCGCGCCGCGTCGGGAGCCGTCGGCGCGGCATCGCAGGCCGCGGGTGCGTCGTCGCTGCACGTCATGGAGCGCTCCTCCTTCGTCGTCTCGGCGCCTACGGGGTTAGCTGTCGGGCTCGCGCTGTGACGTGCGCTACGCCGCGGGCACCGCGCGATGGCGGTGGGTGGCGATTCGCCCCCGGGCCGGAGTGCCTCCGGCCCAATGGGTCCCCCGTTCCCGGTCGCGCTGGGCGCCCGGGATTCGGCTCGTTATGGAAAGCAGCGCTGCATAGTAGGGCACGCGCGGACGGAGCGGTCCGCGAGCGGTCCGCCAGCGGTCCGCCAGCGGTCCGCGAGCGGTCGGCTACGGCTCGCGCAGCGCCGCGACCGCGGCCTGCGGAGCGAGGTTGCGCAGCGCCGGGTCGTGCTCGCCGGGCGCCGCGAGAGCCGCGTCGAGCGCCGCCCGGTGCTGCGCCGCGCGCCGGCGCCCGTAGGGCTCGGCGAGATCGCGGCTGACGAGAAAGGCCCAGTCGCTGGACTGCAGGGCGAGCAGCTCGCGGGCCGCCCGCGCGCTCGCGCCGCCCGCGCGCGCCGCCGCGACCGTGCGCAGCTCGGCGTCGCGGGCGCTCCAGGCCATGTCGGCGACCGGGGGAACGCTCCAGGTCGTCAGGTCGCGCGGCGTTCCCCAGGACGTCGCGGGCAGGTGCGACGGCGCGGGCACGGGCGCGTGGCGCTCCAGCGCATCGTCGAGCCGCGCCAGGCGCAGGCCCCGCTCGGCGGCCTGGTCGACGACGGCGGCCAGCCAGAGCGGTCCCTCGTGCCACCAGTCGCCGAGCAGCTCGGTGTCGACGGCGAAGACGCACAGCCCGCCGCCGCGCACGCGGTCGACGACGCGCGCGACGAAGTCCGCGGCGTGCTCGCGCGCCGCGACGGCCGCGCGCGCGGGGTCGTAGGGCGCCCCGTCGTTGCTCCACGCGCGATGGCGGTGCCGCGTGAACGCGTGGTAGCTGCGATAGCGCGCGTCGGCCGGGTAGCCGCCGCGGCTCCAGACGAGCTCGATCGTCGCGCGGTCGATCGGCACGAGCAGCGGACCGGCGGCCGATCGCAGCGGCGTCAGGTGCTCGTCGGGCCCGAGCACGTCGGTGAGGTCGACGCAGGCGGCGCGCACCCCTGCCTGCTCGAGCAGGCCGTCGAGCCACGGCGCGTGCGCGCACTCCGGCAGCCAGAGGCCGCCGCGCCAGCCCGCGCCGAAGCGGCGCCGGTGCGCGTCGATCCCGGCGCGCAGCTGCAGCCGAACCCCCGCGCTCGTCGCGAGCAGCGGCAGCACGGCGTGCGTGGCCGACGACGTCCACGCGGCGTGGCGGCCGAGCGCCCCGAGCACGTCGCCGCCGAGCTCGGCGAGGCGCCCGCGCGCCCAGGCGTAGCGCGCCGCGGAGTACTCGAGCGCAGCGGCGACGCCGGGATCGCCGGCCGCCGCCTCGATGTCGCGCCGGTGCGACTCCACGCGGATGTTCGCGAGGAACTCGCCGCAGCGCCCCATCGCCCCCGGCGCCTCGAGCTGGTCGCAGAGGACCGGCGTCAGCGAGAGGGTGATCGCCGCGCCGGCGTCGAGGACGTCCAGCAGCGGCAGGTAGGACGTCGCGATCGACTCCCACAGCCACTCCTCGCCGAACGGCCACGTGTCGAAGCCCTCGACGTAGGGCTGGTGGGAGTGCAGGACGATCGCGAGCTCGCCGGCGCTCATGCGCGCAGCACGGCCACGAGGTCCAGCGCCCCGCGCAGCTCGCGCGCGCTGCCGCGGCGCAGGACGAAGTCGCGCACGTCGATCGCCGGGGTGAAGCGGTCGTAGAAGCGCTTCGTGATGCCGAGGCGGGCGTGCGCGGCGTCCCAGCCGAGCCGCAGCGCGGCGGCGTGCGCGCGCAGCTTGCGCGCGTGGTACAGCCCGTGCAGCTCGACGGAGCCGAAGTGCGCGCCGCACAGCGCCGCGAACTCCTCGGGGCGGTACTCGTAGACGTGCCACGGGTTGCCCGAGCGCTCGGCGCCGGGAGGCGCGAGCGTCAGCACGTTCGGCGTCGAGACGAAGACGACGCCGCCGCGGCCTACGAGCTCGCGGAAGCGGTCCAGGACCGCCCCGGGGTCCTGCACGTGCTCGATCGTCTGCAGGAAGACGAGCGCGTCGCAGGGCTCGTCGTAGGTCTCGACCATCGCGCGCACGAAGCGCAGGTCGTCGCGCTCGTAGCGCAGGCGGGCGTGCTCGTGCGCCTCGGGGTTGGCGTCGACGCCGACGACGGCCGCCGCACCGGCGCGCGCCATGACGTCGGCCCCGTAGCCCTCGCCGCAGGCCATGTCGACGACGTGCAGGCCGCCGACCTGCGCGGCGACCCACTCGTAGACGACGAGGTGACGCTGAAACCAGTAGTTCTCCTCGGGCACGTCGGGCAGCGTGCGCTCGCCGGTCAGCGACAGCGGCGGGACCCCGGCGGGCTGGTCGCGCTGGGTGTAGAAGGTCGGTTGCTCGGCGGGCACGGCGGCTGAGGCTACGAGACGCCGGCCTCGGCGCGCGCGGCGAGGTAACGGTTGCGCACGCGCAGCGTCTCGCGCAGCGACGCCTCGAGGTCGTCGAGGAACTCCTCGCGGTAGGTCGGGTCCGAGAGCACGGCGATCGCGTAGTACAGGCCGCTGAAGGCGGCCAGGGCGCTGGAGACCTTCAGCAGCTCGACGCTGACCGCGCGGTTGCCGGCGATCGCGGTCGGAGGGCGGCCGAGCCACGCCTCGACGACGTCGGGCGTGATCGCCAGCGCGCCGAAGGCGACGAAGAAGGCGCCGACGAGCGCGGCGACGACGAGCACCTGCAGCGCCTGGCTGACGAAGATGACGACGCCGACGTTGACGCGCTGGCTCGCCGTCAGCGGCGGGTCGGCGCCGACCTCCTGCTCGAGCTCGGCGACCTCGTGCGACATCCGCGCGCCCATGAAGACCGAGCCGGTCACGAGGAACAGCACGACGACGCCGGCGAGGGCCGGATCGGAGACGTCGGAGAAGACCTGCCACATCTCGGTGTTGATGAACAGGACGATCATGAAGATCAGCAGCACCGGGACCGCGCGCGTCAGCAGCTTGATCGACGACACGAGCTGGGCCAGGAGACGGCCCGCGGCCCAGCGCACGATCGACAGCAGCCCGTAGCCGACGACGAGGTAGATGACCGCCAGCAGCGCGAGGTTGCCGGCGAGCGTCACGAGCGCGCTCGTGACCTGGCCGTTGAAGACGACCGGCAGCAGCGCCGGCAGGAGCACGAACGCCGTCAGCTCGGTCGGCCCGACGCGATCGGGGACCGACAGCGACCGGCGGCCGCGCCGGCGGTTGACGATCGCGACGCCCGCGAGGACCACCCCGAGCGCTCCGGCGAGCGCCAGCGCGTTGGACCACAGCGGCCAGTCGGCGTTGACGGCGCCCAGCAGCTCGCCGGTGAGCACGAGCGCCAGCAGCGGCACGACGCGGGTGAAGATGTCCTCGTAGGCCGAGTAGTCCTCGATGAGCAGCGGCATGCCGGCGCGGCGCAGGCGCTGCTCGTACGCCGCGAGCTCGTCGTCCATCGGCGCAGGATAGGTCGGCCCGCCCTGCGGACCGCGCCGCGACCCAGCCGTCGCCCGCGCCCGCGACCCAGCGGCGCGATGGCGCGGCGGCGGCGTCAGCCGGCCGCCCGGTAGCGCTCGATCGCGCGCAGCCGCTCGTGCGCGTGGTCGACGATCGGCGGCGGGTAGTCGCGGCCGATGACGCAGCCCGCCGCCGCCTGCTCGGAGTCGCTCATCTTCCACGGCTCGGCGAGCCGGCGCAGGGGCACGTCGCGCAGCTCGGGCACCCAGCGCCGCACGTAGGCGCCGCCGGGATCGAACCTCCGCTGCTGGAGCGTCGGGTTGAACATGCGCCGGAAGTACGGCGCCGGGTCGACGCCGACCGACGCGACCCACTGCCAGTTGCCGTTGTTCTGGGCCGGCTCGCCGTCGAGCAGCAGCGACGCGAAGTGGCGCTCCCCCAGCCGCCAGTCGAGATGCAGGTCCTTCGTCAGGAACGAGCCCACCACGAGCCGCGCGCGGTTGTGCATCCAGCCCGTGCGCGCGAGCTGGCGCATCCCCGCGTCGACGAGCGGAAATCCCGTCATGCCGGCGCGCCAGGCGTCGTAGGCCTCCTCGTCGTCGACCCATTCCAGCGTGCGGTAGCGCGGCTGGTGCTCGACCCGCAGGTTGGCGGGATGCGCGAGCAGCACGTGGGCGTGGAACTCGCGCCAGCAGAGCTGGCGGATCCAGCTCGCGGCGCCCGCGCCGCCGCGGCGCGACGCGCGCTGCTCGCACTCCGCCGCCGACAGGCAGCCCCAGCGCAGGTAGGGCGACAGCCCGCTCGTCGCGGCGGCGGCGAGGTCGTCGTGCCCGTCGCCGTAGCGATCGACCGGCCCGTCCAGCCAGGCCGCGAGCGCAGCGCGCGCGGCGCGCTCGCCGGGCTCGCAGTGCTGCTCGGGCAGCGCCGCGCCGGCGGCCGGCGCGGGCAGCGTCCCGGCGCGCAGCCCGCGCGGCAGCGGCGCCAGCGCGGGCGGCGCACGGTGGATCGCTCGCCGCTCGAGTCCCTGCCAGTGGCGGTGGAACGGCGAGAAGACGGTGAACGGGCGGCCGGCGCCCGTGCGCGGGCGCGAGACGTCGACGACGTAGTTGCCGCCCTGCGGGACGGCCGCCACGCCGGCCTGCGCGAGCGCGCGGGTCACGCGCGCGTCGCGAGCGCACGCGTAGGGCGAGACGTCGCTCGTCCACAGGACGGCCTCGGCCCCGGTCTCGCGCGCAAGCTCGGCGAGCTCGCGCTCGGGCCGTCCCTCGCGGACGACGAGGCCGCTGCCGCGCGCGCGCAGGTCGCCGTCGAGCGCGCCGAGGCAGCCGAGCATGAACGCCTCGCGCGAAGCCGAGGCGTAGCGCCCGCCGCGCAGCGCCGGATCGAGGACGAAGACCGGCACGACAAGATCGAAGCCGCGCACCGCCCGGGTCAGCGCCGGATGGTCGGCGACGCGCAGATCGCGCCGCAACCACAGCAGGGCCGTGGTCATCGTGCTGAGATATGTCGGGAGATGGCCGATCGGACGGTACGCGACTTCCCGCTGTTTCCGCTGGCGCTCGTCGCCCTGCCCCACGAGCTCGTCCCGCTGCACGTCTTCGAGGAGCGCTACCGGATCATGTTCGCGGAGCTGCTCGAGCGCGAGAGCGAGTTCGGCATCGTCTGGGCGTCCGACACCGGTCTGCGCCAGGTCGGCTGCGCCTGCGAGATCGCGCAGGTCCTCGAGCGCATGGAGGACGGCCGCCTCAACGTGCTCACGCGCGGCACGCGCCCGTTCCGGATCGTCGAGCACCAGCCCGACATGCCCTACCCGGCGGCCACCGTCGAGTTCCTCGAGGACAAGCCCGAGGAGACCGACGAGGACACCGCCGCGGCGGCGAGAACGGTCTACGCCGACCTCGTCGCCGAGGCGACGGACAACCGGCCCGATCCCGGCGAGCTTGCGTCCAAGAGCGCCTACGCGATGGCGGCCACGGTCGACTTCGGCCTCGACGCCAAGCAGGGCCTGCTCGACCTGCGCTCCGAGAACGCGCGGCTGCGCCTCGTCACCCGCCTGTTCCGAGCCGCGATCAAGCGCCTGGACTTCGTCGAGCGCGCGCAGGCGCGGGCGCGCTCCAACGGCAGGGTCCGCTTCGGCTGAGGCTCAGGCGGGCTCGCGCGCCGGCGGCGGCTCGAGCGGCGCGACCGTCGTCACTCGCGCCCTGCCCGGCAGCCGTCCCTCGGCCGCGATCCACGAGCCCACGAGGATGAGCACGAGGCCGGCGACCGCGCCCGCGGTGATCGACTCGCTGAGCAGGGTCACGCCGTAGAAGACGGCGAAGCCGGGCGCCATGTAGGCCACGAGCGAAGCCCGGCCCGGTCCGATCTCGGCGATGAGCGTGTAGAAGATCGCGAACGCGATGCCCGTCCCGCCCGCGCCGAGCGCAAGCAGCGAGCCGATCGTCTTGGCCTCCATGCCCCCCGTCGGCAGGGTCAGCAGGGCCGCCGGCAGGAGCACGACCGTGCCCGCGAGCATCGTCATCGCCGCGATGCCGACGGCCGGCACCCCGCGCAGGCGGTGCTTGAGGTACAGCGCGCCGACGGCGTAGCCGGCCGACGCGAGCAGCACCATGAGCCCGCCCGCGACGGCCGCCGAGTCGCCGCGCAGGTCGATGCCGAAGAGCAGCACGACGCCGACGATGCCCATCGCGACCCCGGCGATGGCGATCCCGTGCGGGCGCTCGTCGTCGTCGTAGCGCACGGCGATGAGCGCCGTGAAGATCGGCGCGGCCGAGACGAGGATCCCGGTCAGCGACGAGGGGATGTGACGCTCGCCGAAGGTGATGAGCAGAAACGGGATCACGACCTGGACGATCGCCATGAAGAGGATCGGGCCCGTCCAGCCGCGCATCGCCGGCAGGACGCCCGCCCGCCACGCCAGCGGGACGAGCACCGCGGCCCCGAGCGCGATCCGCGCGAAGACGATGAAGACCGGCGACACGCCGTCCTCGAGCGCGACTTTGATGAAGAGGTAGGAGGCTCCCCACAGCGCGGCGAGGAGCGCCATGAGCAGCCAGGCGCGGCGATTCATCGTGCGGTGAGGCTAGCCATGGGCGGCCACGCGACTTCAACGCGGCGCGGCCCCGCGACGTGAGGTCTCCACGGCCGCGGAGCCGGCGATCCGCAGGCGGCGTGCGGCGCCGGCGGGCGGCTCAGCGAACGAGCCCGCAGGTGTCGATCGCCACGCGGCGCACGAAGCGCGCCAGGCGCGGCAGGACCTGCGGGCGCTGGGCGCGGTCGGAGAAGCGCAGCGTGCCCTTCTCCGTCGTCACGGCATAGCTGAAGAACTCGGCCGGCGGCGCCTTCGGGACGTCGACCAGCCCCTGCTGCACCTCGAGCAGGTCGCGCAGGATGGCGCGCGCCTCGACGATCTGCGCGCTCGTCAGCGCCTTCGGAGGGGCGCCGTTGCAGCGGGTCGTCTGATCGGAGACGAGCAGGTCGAGCCGCGCGCCCGGCACCGTGCCGCCGCGCTTCATGACGAAGAGGTCCGGCGACGGCGTGCCGCACGCCGCCGCGCCGAGCGCGAGCAGCGCCAGGACCGTCGCCACGGCCGCGCGCCTCACGCGGCGACCGCCACGCCGAGCGCGAGCGGCGCGAGGACCGCCGCGAATCCCGCGCCGCTCACGCGGCGACCGCCACGCCGCCGCGGCGCAGGTCGCCCGCGCCGCTCAGCTCGCCCGTCCGCGGATCGCGGCCGACGGCCTGCACCCCGCCGAAGAACATGCTCTTCGTGCGGAAGCGCTGGATCTCGTGGGCGTCGCCGCGCAGCTCGTCGAGCGCGATGCCCGGCTCGGCGTAGATGACGCCGTTCTCGAAGTGCACCCGCGGCTCGGTCAGCGCGTCGCTCAGCGCCAGCCCGTGGTCGACGACGCCGACGATCGTCTGCAGCAGCGCCGAGCGGATGCGGTTGGAGCCCGACGAGCCGAGCGCGACCTGCACGGAGCCCTCCGCGGTGACGACGGTCGGCGACATCATCGACGGCATGCGCCGGCCCGGCGGCGCGCTGTGGAAGCCGTGCGGGCTGAGGTCCTCCTCGCCCATGATGTTGTTGAGCAGGATGCCGGTGCCGGGGACGACGATTCCCGAGCCCTCGCCGTTCGTGCACGTCACCGCGCACGCGCGGCCGGTGGCGTCGATGACCGAGATGTGCGTCGTCGAGCCCAGCCGCGAGCCGAGGAAGCGCCGGGCGAAGCCCTCGTCGGCGAGCCCGTCGACGAACGCCGGCGTGCGCTCGGCCTGGGCCTCCTCCATCGACAGGACGATCGCCTGCAGCGACGGCGGCGAGGTCGTCTCGCCGAGGCGGCCGAGCGCGAGCGCGAGCAGGATCCCGCCGGCCGACGGGGGCGGGTTGGTGAACACCTCGCGGCCGCGGTAGCGCACGCGCAGCGGCTCGCGCTCGATCGGCTCGTAGCGGCGCAGGTCCTCCGCGGTCAGAACGCCGCCGCGCTCGGCGATCCAGGCGGCGACGGCGCGGCCCACGTCGCCGTCGTAGAACGGCCGCGCGCCCTCGGCCCCGAGACGCTCGATCGCGTCGCCGAGCGCCCGGTCGCGCCAGCGGTCGCCCTCGCACAGCAGCTTGCCGCCCGGGGCATAGATCGCCGCGCACTCGGGCGTCGTGCGCAGGATCGCCTCGAGCAGGTGGACGACCTCCGCCTGCTGGGCGTTGACGACGACGCCGTCGCGCGCGAGCGCCGCCGCGGGCGCGGCGAGATCCTCCAGCCGCGCCGAGCCCCAGCGCCGCATCGCCGCGTCGATCCCCGCCGGGTTGCCGTACGTGCCGCACGAGGCCGCGCCGACGTGGAAGACCTGGCGCGCGTCGCCGCCGAAGTCCACCTCCACCGGCACGAGCTCGGCGCGCGCGCGGGCGCCCGCGCCGTGGCCGGGCGCTGCGACGAAGAAGTCCAGCAGCACGGGGGCCTCGCCCGGCTCGGCCACGAGCATGTAGCCGCCCGCGCCCGGGCCGCTGAGCAGCGGCTCGGCGACCCACGACGTGAGCATCGCGGCGACCGCCGCGTCGACGGCGTTGCCGCCATCGGCGAGGACGCGGGCGCCCGCCTGGGCGGTCAGCGGATGGCCGGCCGCGACGATCCCGTTGGCGCTCGCGCTCACGGCAGGAGGCTAGCGGCGCGCCCGCCGCCGGCGGCGGGCCGCCGCCGACGGCGCGCGGCCCGGGACGGCCGGAGCGGGCGGTCGCGGGCGACGCGAAGGCGCGGATGCAAGTGCGCCGCCCGTGGGTATACCGACGGCCGGAGGCGCCGGGCCAGACCGTGGGGCGCGATCGCCGGTCTCCATCCGACCTGCCGTGCCAGCCGGCGCAGACGCTCGCAGCTGGCCCGGCATCCCTCACCGGAAGGCGCCAGATGGCTCACTCACACCCAGCCCGACGTCGTCGCCGCACGGCGACCCTCGCGGTCCTGCTCGCCCTCGCCCCGGCCGCGCCGGCGCCGGCCGCCCCGGACGCCGAGGTCACCGTCGGCAGCCGCGACAGCTTCGGCGCGTTCAGCGCGTTCTCCCAGAACAAGCAGAACGAGCCCGGGCTGGCGGTCAACCCGATCTCGCCGAGGCTGCTCGCCGCGGGTGCCAACGACAACATCGACCTCGAGCTGTGCCGCGCGGGCGACGATCGCACGTGCCCGTTCACCGCCGGCGTCGGCCTCTCGGGCGTGCAGTTCTCGACGAACGGCGGCATGTCGTGGATGCAGCCGGACTACACCGGGTACTCCGCGCGCGGGTGCACCGGCGACGGCGACTGCGTGCCCGAGCCCGCCGGGCCGATCGGCACGCTGCCCCGCTACGCCGAGAACGGGCTCGTCTCCAACGGCGATCCGGAGCTCGCCTTCGGTCCGCGCCCGGGCGCCGGCGGGTTCTCGTGGTCGCACGGCGCGCGCCTGTACTACGCGAACATCGCGACGAAGTTCCCCGGTTCCTCGGCGTTCAAGGGCGAGGCCGCGATCGCCGTCTCGCGCACCGACGACGTGCCCGGCGCGATCGCCGGCGCCAACGGCGCCTGGAAGGCGCCCGTCATCGCGACGAAGCAGAACGGCGCGCTGTTCAGCGACAAGGAGATGATCTGGGCCGACAACGCGTCGTCGAGCCCGCACTTCGGCAACGTCTACGTCTGCAACGTCGGCTTCCGCGGCCAGGCCGGCTCGGAGCCCGTGCTGCTCTCGCGCTCGACCGACGGCGGCGAGGGCTGGAGCACCCGCCAGCTGACCCCCGCGACGAACAACGCCCAGACCGGCGGTCGCCAGGGCTGTGCGGTGCGCACCGACAGCCGGGGCGTCGTCTTCGTCGTCTGGTCGGGCACCGACATCAGCTCCCGGCGGGGCGTCTTCCTCCAGGCGCGCTCGGCGGATGGCGGGCGTACGTTCGAGCGCCCGCGGGCGATCGCGACGGTCGCGGGCATCGGGCAGCTCGACCCGTCCCAGGGGCGGTTCACGATCGACGGCGTCGCCGGGGCGCGCACGGACGTGTTCCCGAGCATCGACATCGCCAACGGCGCCCCGACGGGCTCCGACGCGACCGACGAGATCGTCGTGAGCTGGTCCGACGACCGGCTGGGCACGAACGCCGAGCGGGCCTATCTCATCCGCTCGACGGACGGCGGCGGCACGTACTCGGCGCCGCTGGCCGTCTCGCAGAGCGGCGACCGCGCCAACCAGCCGGCGATCGCGCTGTCGCCCGACGGCACGGACGCGTACCTCGTCTACAACGCCTACCTCGCACCCTGGCAGTCCTCGACCGCGGCCGCGCGGCCGATGCTCGGCGTCGTGCGCCATGCCGAGGTCAACGCGGCGACGGGTGCGATCGGGCCCTTCGCGACGATCCACCGCGGGCCCGCGGGCGACGCCCGCGCGTCGAGCTCCAACGGGCTGACATCCGAGTTCCTGGGCGACTACAACTACGCCGTCGCGACGCGCGACGCGGGCTCGGCCGCCTGGAACGACATGCGCGACGGCCAGGACTGCCCGGCGATCGACTCCTACCGCCAGGCGTTCCTCGAGGACGTGACGAGCGGCGGCGCGCAGCCGATCACCGAGGAGCGCGCCGAGGACCCGGAGGCGGCCGCCGAGCTGCCCGCGGCGCACTCGACGCAGCTCCGGCCCGCGCCGAACAGCGATTGCCCGGCCGGCTTCGGCAACTCGAGCATCTACGGGGGCTCGTTCGCCGATCCCACGCCGTAGCCCAGGCTCTAGGGTGAGCGCATGGCCGACTGGCACGACGTGCGCCGGCTCGCCCTCGCGCTGCCCGAGACGAGCGAGCGGGAGTCACGCAACCTGCGCCAGTGGCGCGTGCGCGACAAGCTCTTCGTCTGGGAGCGCCCGCTGCGCCGGCCGGAGATCCAGGCGCTCGGCGCCGGCGCGCCCGACGGCCCGATCCTCGGCGCGCGCGTCGAGCACCTCGGGGCCAAGGAGGCGCTGCTCGCCGCCGACGCGACGGTGTTCTTCACGACGCCGCATTTCGACGGCTACCCGGCGATCCTCGCGCGCCTGGACCGGATCGCCCTCGACGACCTCGACGAGCTCGTCGTCGAAGCCTGGCTGAACCGTGCGCCCGCGCGACTCGCGAAGGCCCATCTCGACGCAGCGCGGTAGGAGGCTGGGCGCGCCGCGGACGGCGCGCCCGGCTCAGAAGCGGCGGGGGATGAACTCCGGCACGTCGAGCTCGGTCACCCCGAGCCCGCCGCGGCGGCTCGTCGACGTGGCCGGCTCGGGCGCGGGCTGGCGGCGATGGTCGTCGCGCTCGCGCGGCGCGGGGCTCTGCGGCCGCGCCCCGCGCGACACGCGCGGCTCGCCGCGGGGCTCCTCGAAGCGCTTGGGCGGCGTCTGGCCGCCGTAGCGGGTCGCCACGACCGTGACCCAGACCTGATCCTCGAGGCCGTCGTCGACCATCGCGCCGAAGATGATGTTCGCCTCGGGGTGGGCGGCCTCCGAGACCGCCTTGGCGGCCTCGTTGATCTCCCACAGCGAGAGGTCGCGGCCGCCGGTGATCGACAGCAGGATCGAGTGCGCGCCCTCCATGCTCGTCTCCAGCAGCGGCGACTCGACGGCCTTCTGCGCGGCGTCCATGGCGCGGTTCTCGCCCGTGCCCATGCCGATGCCGAGCAGCGCGTTGCCGGCGTCGGCCATGATCGTGCGCACGTCGGCGAAGTCGAGGTTGATGACGCCGGGCAGCGTGACGAGGTCGGAGATGCCCTGCACGCCCTGGCGCAGGACGTCGTCGGCGACGCGGAACGCCTCGACCATCGAGGTCTGCTTGTCGAGCACCGACAGCAGGCGGTTGTTCGGGACGACGATGAGCGTGTCGACCTCGTCCTTGAGCGCCTGGATGCCGACCTCGGCCTGCTCGCGCCGGCGCGAGCCCTCGAAGCCGAAGGGCTTCGTGACGATGCCGACCGTGAGCGCGCCGACCTCGCAGGCGATCCGCGCGACGATCGGCGCCGCGCCCGTGCCCGTCCCGCCGCCGGCTCCGGCGGCGATGAAGATCATGTCCGAGCCCTTCAGCAGGGCCTTGATGCGGTCGTACTCCTCCATCGCGGCGGCGCGCCCGAGGTCGGGGTTGGAGCCCGAGCCGAGCCCGCGCGTGAGCGTCGAGCCGATGTGCAGCGTCAGTTCGGCCCGCGACTCCTGCAGCGACTGCAGGTCGGTGTTGATCGCGATGAACTCGACCCCGGCGACCTGCGCCTCGACCATCCGGTTGACGGCGTTGGACCCGCCGCCGCCGACGCCGACGACGCGGATGACGGGCTGACCCGCGGGTCGCGCCTGGCCGAACGGCGTCGGGCGCTCGGACGCGTCGGCGCGGGCGAACGCGTCGTCGCCTGCGGCGTGCCGGGTGCGCTCGCCGGCGGGCGTCGCGGGCGCGGGCGCGTCCATGAGGTTCTCGGGGATCTCCGACGAGAACGCCGAGCGCAGGCGCTCCTGCGGCGTCGGGATGGTCGGCTCGTCGTCCTCGATCGGCGCCGACGGACCGGCGAGCGACGGGTGCGGCACCTCGCGGGCGGGGATCTCCTCGACGGGCGTCGACTCGGGCGCGCGACTCGGAGCGGCGGCCTCGGAGGCCGCGCCGGCGTCGGCGGCGGCGACGTCGTCGCGCGCCACGTCGGCCTGCTTGGCGTCCTCCTCCGTCTTGCGGAAGAGCGCGGCCAGCGGCCCCTCCCTCATGCTCGCGCGCTTACCGGATGCCATGAGAGAGAACCTCCTTCGCGAGGTCGCGGTAGGACTGGGCGGCCGTGCCGTCCGGGTCGTACTTCAGGACGGACATGCCCTTCACCGGCGCCTCGGCGAAGCGCACCGTCTTCTTGATGCGCGACGCGAACAGCCGATCGCCGAAGTTCTCCTCGAGGATCTCGATCGCCTCCTTGGCGTGAACCGTCCGCATGTCCATCATCGTGGGCAGGATGCCCTCGATCTGCACGTCCGGATTGAGGTTCTCGCGAATCATCTGAAGCGTGTTCTGCAGCTGGATCAGCCCGCGCATCGAGAGATACTCGCACTGCACGGGGACGATGACCTTGTCGGCGGCGGTGAGCGCGTTGATCGTCAGCAGCCCGAGTGACGGCGGCGTGTCGATGCAGATGAAGTCGTAATCGTCCTTGACGGCCTTCAGAGCCTTGTCGAGCGAGCGCTCGCGGCCGATCTGCGTCGACATCGCGATCTCCGCGCCGGCGAGGTCGATCGAGGCGCACGCGACGTCGATCTCGCGACGGCGCACGACCTGCTTGATCGGGATGTGATGGACGAGCACGTCGTACATCGACAGCTCGAGCGTGTCCGGATCGATGCCCTGCGACATCGTCAGGTTGCCCTGCGGATCCATGTCGACGCACAGCACGCGATGGCCGGACTCGGCGAACGCGGCGGCGAGGTTCAGGGTCGTCGTCGTCTTCGCCACGCCGCCCTTCTGATTGGCGAAGGCGATGACCCGCGCCTGCTTGTGCTCGTCGGGGCTATGGAAACCGGACACGGGGCCTTATTCGCACGCGCGCGGGCTATTCCTTCACGTCCATGCGCGTTGCCGTGCGACGACGCCCGGCCGGGGTTCCGTCCCGCCGCCGCGGCGGCGGGACGGGCCCGCGCTCAGGAGCTCCCCGCGACCTGCTCGGAGGTCGCCTGCCCGCCGATCCGGCCGAGCATCGAACCGGTGTACCGGATGGAGAGCTGACCGCCCGCCCGCGCGGCCTCGGCCGGCTGGCGCTGCGCCGGCCGCCGGCGCCCGCGCGAGATCGTCGCGCGGCAGCTCGGCAAGGCCGCCGAGCCGTCGGCGCGCTCGTAGCGCATGCGGATCCGCACCACGCCCTTCGCCCACGGCGAGATCGCGCCCATCTGGCATCCTCGCCCGATGATCGGCCACTGGGACGAGGCGCCCTGGACGACCCTCGAGCACGGCGAGCTGCGCTGCGAGCGTCAGCGGCTCGTCCGGTCCGCGGGCCGCGGGAACGCCACGCTCAGCCGCTTCCGGATCCCGCCCGGCGCGCGCTCGATGCCCCTGCACGTGCACGTCGACGAGGAGGAGCTCTTCTTCGTCCTCGCGGGCGCCGGGCGCAGCTGGCAGGGCGACGCGCTGCACGAGGTGGCCGCGGGAGACGTCCTCGTCCACCACGCCGACGGCGCGCCGCACACGCTCGCGGCGGGCGACGAGCCGCTCGAGGTCCTCGCCTACGCCAGCGGCTCCGCGACGGGGCTGACGCTCATGCCGCGCTCGGGCCTCGCGTGGGTCGGCTCGCGCTGGATCCCGCAGGACGCGCCGCACCCGTTCGCCGCCGAGCCCGCGGCGGGCGAGCTGCCGGCGATCGCGCCGCGGCCGTCCACGATCGTCGCGCTCGACGACGTCGCCCCCGTGGCGCAGGAGCGCGGCCCCGTGCGCCGCACCCGCCGCGACCTCGGCCGCGCCGCGGGCTCGCGCCTGAGCGGCCTGCAACACGTCGAGATCGCGCCCGGCGGGCGCTCGTCGGTGCGCCACTGCCATGCGCGCGAGGACGAGATCTTCGTCGTGCTCGCGGGCTCCGCGACGCTGCTGCTCGGCGACGAGCGCCATCCCGTGCGGCCGGGCTCGATCGTCTGGCGCCCGGCGGCGACGGGGATCTCGCACACGTTCGAGGGGGGCGCCGAGGGGGCCGTGCTGCTCGCCTACGGCACCCGCGACCCGGCCGAGATCTGCTGGTATCCGGACTCGCGCAAGCTCATGTTCGACGGCGTCGGCGTCATCGCCCGCGTCGAGCCGCTGGACTACTGGGACGGCGAGGCGTGACGCGCGCCCGCACGCGCGCCCGGCGCGCCGCGTGAGCGCGCTGCTGCAGCGGCGGCTGCTCGTCGTCACCGGCAAGGGCGGCGTCGGCAAGACGACCGTCGCGGCGGCGCTCGGCCTCGTCGCCGCGCGCGCGGGCAAGCGCACGATCGTCGCCGAGGTCGCCCGGCGCGGCGACGTCACGAGCGTGTTCGACCGCGAGGGCTCCGCGCCGTTCGAGGAGGTCGAGCTCGCGCCGGGCCTGTTTCACATCTCGATCGACCCGCAGGACGCGCTGGAGGAGTACCTGCGCGACCAGCTGCCCTCCGGCGCCGTCGCCGAGCTGCTCATCCGCAGCCGCGTCTTCTCGGTGGTCGCCGCGGCCACGCCCGGCATGCGCGAGCTGCTGACGGTCGGCAAGCTCTGGGAGCTCGCGCAGCTCGACCGCCGCACCCCGGGCGCCGACGCCTACGACCTCGTCGTCGTCGACGCGCCGGCGACCGGCCACGGCGTCGCCGTGCTCAGCGCGCCGCGCACCTTCGCCGCGGCCGCCGGGAGCGGCCCCGTCGCGCGGCAGGGCAAGATCATCGACGCGATGCTCTCCGACCCCGAGCAGATCGCGGTCGTGGCGGTGGCCAAGGCGGAGGAGCTCGCCGTCACGGAGACCGGGGAGCTGCGCCGCTCGCTGCGCGAGCGCATGGGGCTGCCGCTGGAGCGCGTCGTGGCGAACATGCTCGATCCCGACCGCTTCAGCCCGCGCGAGGCGACGCTGCTGGCGCCCCACGCCGGTCACCCCGCGGTCGCGCGGGCGCTGCGCGGCCATCGCCGCGGGCTGCGCCAGCGCGCTCAGCTCGCGCGGCTGCGCAAGCTCACCGGCCAGGCTCCCGCGCACCTGCCGCTGCATCCCGGCGGGCCGGAGCTCGAGCGGCTCGCCGACGACCTGGAGGCGCAGCTGTGAGCGGGATCGGCGCGCGGCTGGAGGGCAAGCGGATCTGCATCGTCGCGGGCTCGGGCGGCGTCGGGAAGACCACCGCCTCGGCCGCGCTCGCGCTCGGCCTGGCCGCGTCGGGAAAGCGCGTGGCCGTCGTCACGATCGACCCCGCCCGGCGCCTCGCCGACGCGCTCGGCCTCGAGGAGCTCGGCAACGAGCCGCGGATGGTCGACCCGGCGCTGCTGCGCGGTCATGGCGTCGAGATGCGCGGAGAGCTGTGGGCGATGATGCTCGACCCCAAGGCGACGTTCGACGGCCTCATCGCGAAGCTGGCGCCCGACGCGAGCACGCGCGACGACGTGCTGGGCAACCGCATCTACGCCCAGCTCTCGAGCGCGATCGCCGGCTCGCAGGAGTTCAGCGCGGTCGCCAAGCTCTTCGAGCTGGACCGCGACGGCGGCTACGACGCGATCGTGCTCGACACGCCGCCCTCGCGCAACGCGCTGGACTTCCTCGACGCCCCCGACCGGCTGACGGACTTCTTCGAGGGCCGCGCCCTCAAGCTCTTCCTCGTTCCGACCGGGCTCGCGGCGCGCGTCATGGGCGCCGGCACCGGCGTCGTCTTCTCGATCCTCAAGCGGCTGACCGGCGTCGACCTGCTCGCCGACGTCTCGGTGCTCCTGCGTGCGATGGGAGGGCTCATCGACGGCTTCCGCGAGCGCGCCGCCGCGGTGAAGGCCCTGCTCGCCGATCCGGCGACGACGTTTCTCATCGTCACCTCGCCCGAGCGCGAGCCCGTCGCCGAGGCGATCTTCTTTCACCGCAAGCTGCGCGAGGCGGGAATGCCCTTCGGCGGGCTCATCGTCAACCGGGCCGCGCTGCTCGCGGAGGGCGAGGACGCCGATCCGGTGGCGATCCGCGCGAGCCTCCGCGACGAGCTCGGGGACGCGCTCGCCGCGAAGGTCGCGCAGAGCGTGGCGGACCTGCAACTGCTCGCGGCCCGCCATGCGCAGGCCGTCGAGCGGCTGGGAATCGAGCTCGGCGAGCCCGATCCGCTCGTCGTGCCCCGCCTCGACGGGGAGGTGCAGGACATCGACGGGCTCCTGGCCCTCTACCGCCACCTCGCCGGCGCCGGGGCCTGAGCACGACGGAGAGCGCTCAGGAGCGCGGGCTGTCCTCGCTCGGGGCCGGGTGGACGGGCGTGCCGCCGGTCTTCGGGTCGGCGATCTGGTCATCGTCGCCGGACCACTTCGGATCCGCCCGCACGCCGTTCTCCAGCGAGCCCCCGGTCGAGCCGTCGGCGAGATGCGGCGTGTCCTGCACCTCGCGCTGCGTGCGCTCGTCGCCCTCGGGAATCGTCGCCGACGGGGTGTCGTTGTCCTCGTGCCTGATTGCCTGATCGGCCATCTGGATCCTCCCGCTTCGCTTGAGGGACTCCTTTTCAGGACTACCCGCTCACCATCCGCGGGAACGTGGGTCGCGCGACCGGGCGCCGGACCGCTCAGCGGCCCCGGGACGCGCTCAGGCCGGCTGCGCGTCGGCGGCCTCGCGCAGGCGCGAGACGGCCTGGCGGATGATCCGCGAGACCTGCATCTGGCTGACGCCGATGACCTCCCCGATCTCGGCCTGCGTCATGTCCTGCTCGAAGCGCATGCGCAGGACGTCGCGCTCGCGCTCGCTCACCGCGTCGAGCAGCGCGTCGAGCGTGGCGCGGTCCTCCGCGCGATCGAAGCCGCGTTCGGTGACGCCGACGGAGTCGGCGAGCGTCGCGGCGTCGCTCTCGGCCGTGCCGACCGGAGCCTCGAAGGAGACCGCGCGGTAGGCGCCGCCGGCCTGCAGCGCCTCGAGCACCTCCTCCTCGGATCCCTGCACCGCGGCCGCGATCTCCTTCACCGACGGCTGGCGATGCAGGGCCTCCGACAGCTCGCCGACCGCCCGCTCGACGCGCAGCGAGAGCTCCTGCAGGCCGCGCGGCACGCGTACCGCCCAGGTGCGATCGCGGAAGTGGCGCTTGATCTCGCCGAGGATCGTCGGCACGGCATAGGACGAGAACGCGATCTCGCGATCGGAGTCGAAGCGGTCGATCGCCTTGACGAGCCCCAGCGACGCGACCTGCAGCAGGTCGTCGATCGGCTCGCCGGAGCGCTGGTAGCGCAGCGCCAGCGAGCGCGCGAGCGGCATGAAGCGCTCCGCGAGCTCGGCGCGCGCGCGCGGGTCGCCGGCGGCCGACGCCGCGAACAGCTCCTGCTCGGAGCGCGGGCGCGCCGTGCAGGGACGGGCCGGGGAACCCTGCGGATCAACCTCACATGTGGCCACGCTCGTCCCCCCGGTCACCCGCGATCCCGCCGACGGCGGGACCCGGCCAGATCAGCTAGAGCGGACGTACCCCGTTGCCCGCGCGACTTAACGCCGGCGCGGCGCCGGCGCGTCAGGCCGCGGCGCCGGCCTCGGCGAGCAGCTGGTCGGCGACCGAGCGCAGGTCGGAGTCCAGATGGCCGCAGAGCACGTCGCGCAGCAGCGCGCGCAGGTAGCCCGCGATCTCGGCCAGCAGGTGCTCGACGCCGCCGTCGATCGGCGCGAGGCCGGCGACGATGGCGCGCTCCATCGAGACGGCGTGGGCGATGCGCTCGGTGACCGCCGCACGCTCGTCGGGCGTCGCGCAGAGCGCGGCCAGCCGCCCGGCCAGGCGCCCGCTCTGCGGGCCCTCGGGCTCGAGCAGGGCGCGCAGGCCGAGGAGGTGGTCGGTCAGCGCCTCGACGGCGCTCGAGCGCTCGCAGCCCAGCTCGTAGCGCCGCAGGGCCCACGCGAGCTCGCCCGCACGCGGCGTGCGCCGGGAGACGAGGTTGCAGAACGCGCGCAGCTCGTCCTCGGCGGTCTCGGCGATCGTCAGCACGCCGTTGGGCCGCCCGCCGGTGCCGAGATCCCCGATCGTCCACGGCCCCGCGCCGGTGCGCTCCCAGGCGATCGGGTGCAGCGCGACCCGCACGTCGTCGTAGAGGCGCAGCGCGGTGAGGATCCGGCGAAAGCGCGCTGCGGCCTCGCTCATCGGGGCGGGCGCCCCCGGGTCGTTCGTGAGCGTCAGGCAGGCGAGCACGCAGGGCGTGTCGGCGCCCGCGGGCCACACGGCGTCGCGCGGCGCGTCGGGCAGCTCGTCGCCGCGGATGAGCGACAGCCCCTGGCCGAGCGGCACCTCGGCCGACGCGAGCGCCAGCCCGAGCACCGCCGTGACGACGACGGCCTCGGCGCGCCCGTCGAGCAGCGCCTCCTCGAGCTCGCGGTAGGCGCGGTCGAAGCGCTCGGGCGTGATGACGAACTCCGTCGCCTCGCAGAAGACGCGGCTGACGAACACGCACAGCGCGGCGTCGGCGCGCTCGCGGGGGTCGACCGGGACGCGCGGCTCGCCCTGCGCTCGCAGGTAGTCGCCCACGCCGTCGAGCACCGCCAGCGCGCGCAGCGCGGCCGCGTAGGACGGCAGTCGCTCGAGCACGCCGGAGCGGTCGCGGATGAACGCCTCGGTCATCGGGCGGTAGCAGTACAGCGGGGTGTCGCGACGCGTCCCGCGCGACTCGACGATCTCGAAGGGCACCTCCGCGCCCTCCGCGGTCTCCGCGGAGAGCTGCCAGGCGGCCTCGTCGGCGAAGGCACTGAGGGCGACGTGCAGCGGTCGGTGGCGCATGGTACGAGGCGTTCGCCCCGCGGCGGCGCCCTCCTGCTCGCTGCACGCCGGCTGGCAGCGAGCCGGCCCGCGCGCTCGCCGTCAGTCCGACTCGGGCGCCTCGTCGACGAGGCGCCCGCGCAGGATGATCTCGTGACTCGTCACGACGAGGCCCAGGCGCTGCCCGATCCCGGCGACCGCCCGCTCGAGCTCCGCGTCGTCGAACGGCACGACCTCGCCGCTGTCCTCGAGCACGATGTGATGGTGATGGTCGCCCGACGGGTCGACCGGCTCGTAGCGCGCGAGGCCCTCGGCGTCGAAGCGCCGGACGAGCCCGAGCTCGTGCAGCGTCTCCAGCGCGCGGTAGACGGTGGCCGTCGAGCCGGCGCTGCCCTGCTCGCGCAGCTGGTCGGCGATCTCCTGCGCGGTGAGCAGGCAGCTCTGGCGGCCGAGCAGCTCGACGACGGCCGTTCGCCCCGCGCTCGCGCGCAGCCCGGCGCCGCGCATGATCGCGGCCGCGTGGTTCATCCACCGCTTCTGGGCAGCGACGTTCACCCGCGCATCCTGCCACGCGGCGTGACCGGGCACATCGCCGGGTAGCATCGATCGCGACATGCAAGCGCCCGACGTCTCGCAGACGGCGGACGGCTCGCACTCGAGGAACGAACGACGGTCGACATCGTTGGACGGCCTGCGCGGTCTCGCCGCGCTGGCCATCTTCATCTTCCACGGATGGCTGTACACGATGCCGGCCCCGGATGCCACGGACCGCTCGTCGGTCGGCGACTACGCCGTGCACGAGCTGAGGCTCGCTCTCGTCCTGTTCTTCGTGTTGTCGGGCTTTCTGCTCTCGCGCCCCTGGTTCGCGGCCGCGCTCGACGCGCGCCGGCCGCCGAACCTGCGCCGCTACGCGCGCGCACGTTGCGCGCGCGTCCTGCCCGCCTACTACGTGGCGCTGGCCGGCTCGATCGTGCTGCTCTGGGGCCTGCGGGGCACGCCCGGGCTGCGCCTGCCCCCGGCCGACCAGCTTCCGCTGTTCTTCGTCTTCGGCCAGAACTTCTCGCCCGCGAGCGTCATGAAGCTCAACCCGCCGATGTGGTCGCTCGTCGTCGAGATCATGTTCTACGCCGTGCTGCCGCTCATCGGCTGGCTCGCGCTGCGCCTGCCGCCGCGACGCCGCGCTCAGGCGCTCGGCCCGCTGGCGCTGCTGGCCCTCGGCCTGCTCTACAACTGGTCGATCGCGGGCTCCGGGCTGGGCCTGACCTTCTCAAAGTCGCTTGCGGCGATGCTGCCCTACTTCGCGGTCGGGATGCTCGCGGCGCTCACGCTGCACCGCCGGACGATCGACATGCGCTCCAAGCGCCTCCTGATCGCCGCGGGCATGACGCTCGTCCTGACCGACGCCCTCGTGAAGGCGGCCGCCCCGGCGAACGGGATCGACGTGACGGTGCTCTTCTCGGCGATCCGCGACCTGCCCTCGGCGATCGGATTCGCGCTCGTCGTCGCGGCGCTGGCCGTCGCGCCGCGCAGCAGCGTCGTCGGCGGGCGACTGCTCGCCGGCATCGGGACGATCTCCTACGGCTTCTACCTGTGGCACGTCCCGGTGCTCATGGTCCTGCGCGGCTACGGGCTGCTGCCGCTGGACCCGGTGCTCGGACCGCTGGTGGCGCTCGCGCCCTCGCTGGCGATCTCCACGCTGAGCTGGTTCGCGATCGAGCGCCCGGTCCTCAACTGGACCGCGCGGCGCGACCGGCGCGACCGGCGCGACGAGGCGCGGCTACGCGGCGGCGCCGACCGGGGCGGCGGCGACCGGGGCGGCGGCGACCGGGGCGGCGCCGGCCGCGAGGTCGCCACAGTCCGCGTTTAGCCAGTTCGCGCCGTACGTGCGCATGCCGTCGATGATCGGCATCAGCGCCAGGCCCTTCTCGGTGAGCCGGTACTCGACCCGCGGCGGAACCTCCGGATAGGTCTCGCGCTCGATGATGCCCTCCTCCTCGAGGGCGCGCAGGCGCAGCGAGAGCGTCCGCGGGCTGATGCCCTGCAGGGAGCGCTCGAGCTCGCAGAAGCGGGAGTGCCCTTCGGAGAGGTCGCGGATGAGCAGCAGGGTCCACTTGCCGCACACGATCTCGGCCGTCTTGCAGACCGGACAGGTGTCGTCCATGGCCGACACTTTACCAACTGAAGCAATGCGCACGGACGGGATGCGGCGGGCGCGGCTAGGCGGCGCGCCGCGCCTCGGCGGCGGCGACGTCGCTCATCGTCGTCCCGCGCTGCCCGTCGGCCGCCAGCAGGAGCTTGAAGTCGTGCGGGCTCGTCGCGGCGAGCATGGCCTGGTCGACGTCGACGCGCCCGGCCTTGACGTGGTCGAAGAGCGCCTGGTCGAAGGTCTGCATGCCGTAGTAGGCGCCCTCCCCGACGACCTCCGTGAGCCGGCCGGTCTGCAGGGGATCCATGATCATGTCGCGCACGCGGCCCGTCATGCGCATGATCTCGCAGGTCGCCACGCGCCCGCCGTCGGACGAGCGCACGAGGCGCTGGGAGATGACGCCCTTCAGCGTGCCGGCGAGCATCGCGCGGACCTGCTGGTGCATGTGCGGCGGGAAGAAGTCGATGATGCGGTTGACGGTCTCGGCGGCGTCGACGGTGTGGACGGTCGACAGCACGAGGTGGCCGGTCTCGGCGGCACTCAGGGCGGTGTGGACGGTCTCCTCGTCGCGCATCTCGCCGATGAGGATGACGTCGGGGTCCTGGCGCAGGACGCGGCGCAGCGCGCGCTTGAAGGAGAGCGTGTCCTGACCGACCTCGCGCTGGTTGATGACCGAGCGCTTGTCGACGTGCAGGAACTCGATCGGGTCCTCGATCGTGACGATGTGCTTGGCCATCGTCGTGTTGATGTGGTCGATGATCGCCGCGAGCGTCGTGGACTTGCCCGAGCCGGTCGTCCCGGTCAGCAGGATGATCCCGCGCTCCTCCTCGGCGAGCTCGCTGATGACCGGCGGCAGGCGCAGGTCGGCGACCGAGCGGATCGAGACCGGGATCGCCCGGCAGACGAGGCTCAGCGCGCCGCGCTGGCGGAAGGCGTTGACGCGAAAGCGGGCGATGCCGGCGATCGAGTAGGAGAAGTCGGCCTCGTGCTCTTCGTTGAGCTCGTCGAGCTTGACGGGGTCGCGCAGCATCGCGCGCATCGCGTCCTCGGTGTCCTGCGGCGCGAGCGGGGCCGCGCCCTCGATCGGGCGCAACTGGCCGTCGATGCGGAGCATCGGCGGTATCTGGACCTTCAGGTGCAGGTCGGAGCCCCCCAGCTCGACCAGCCTGCGCAGCGCGTCGTCGACGTCGAACACGGCGCTGACATCGGCAGCGCCGGCGCGGAGCCTTAGCCCCGCTGCCGGCGACTGCGACGAATGGCCAGGCGCGCGCTCAGTCCCAGGCCGGCGCCCAGGCGGGGTCGATCGTGCGGTGGCCGCGCTCCAGGCCCGCGATGCGCCCGCGATCCTCGTCGGTCAGCTCGAAGTCGAAGACGTCGAGGTTCGCCGCGCGGTGCTCGCGCGAGGAGGCCTTCGGCACGGCGGCGACGTTCGGCTGGTCCAGCAGCCAGCGCAGCGCGACCTGCGCCGGCGTGCGCCCGTGCGCCTCGGCGATCTCGCGCACGACGCGGTCGCGCAGGACCTCGCCCTGGGCCAGCGGCGAGTAGGCGGTGACCACGACGTCGCGCTCGCGCGCCAGCGCGAGCAGCTCGGGCTGGCCGAGGTAGGGGTGGTACTCGACCTGGTCGCAGACGACCGGCCCGTGCTCGAGCGCCTCGCGCAGGAGCGCGCCGGGGAAGTTCGAGACGCCGATGTGGCGCACCCGCCCGGCCTCGCGCGCCTCGAGCATGGCGTCGAGCGTCTCGGCGAGCGGCACGCGGTCGTTGGGCCAGTGGACGAGCAGCAGGTCGACGTACTCCGTGCGCAGGTCGCGCAGGGAGCGCTCGAGCTGGTCGTGCACCCCGATCGCGCTGAGCTCGGTGTACCAGAGCTTCGTCGTCAGGAAGACCTCGTCGCGGTTGCGGCCCGAGTCGTGCAGGCCCTGGCCGACCTGCGCCTCGTTGCCGTAGGCGCGCGCCGTGTCGATGTGGTCGTAGCCGAGCTCGAGGCCGTCGCGAACGGCCTCGACGCAGTCCTCTCCGTGCAGTTGCCACGTCCCGAGGCCGAGCTTCGGGATCGTGACGCCCCGGACGGTGATCGTCGTGTCGGCGGTGGCTTGACGAGGCATCGCGGCAGAGGCTTCCCCGAACCGGCGATCCGGACACGGGGCCCGGCGCGCCGGCGCCCGCTCCCGGCGGGCGGCCGCTCGGCCGCGCGGCGCGAAGCCGCCGCACGGAAACGACGACGGGGCCCCGCGGGGCCCCGTCGAAGCGTGCTCGGGCGCGGTCGCCTAGGCGACGTCGCGGAGCTTCTGGGCCTCCGCGAGGGACTGCAGCTTCTTGAGCGACTGGTTCTCGATCTGGCGGATGCGCTCGCGCGTGACGTTGAACGTGCGGCCGACCTCGTCGAGCGTGCGGGGGTGCTCGCCACCGAGGCCGTAGCGCAGCTCGAGCACGCGGCGCTCGCGGTAGGAGAGGTTCTCCAGCGCCTCGCGCAGCGCCTCCTTCGTGAGGATCTCGGCAGCGCGCTCGTAGGGCGACTCGGCGCGCTCGTCGGCGATGAACTGGCCGAACTCGGACTCCTCCTCGTCGCCGACCGGCTTCTCGAGCGAGACCGGAGCCTGCGCGGAGCGCTTGATCGAGTCGACCTCCTCGGGATCGATCCCGGTGACCTCGGCGATCTCCTCCGGCGTCGGCTCGCGGCCGAGCTCGGTGACGAGCTTGCGCTCGGCGCGGCCGATCTTGTTGAGCTTCTCCACGACGTGGACCGGGATGCGGATCGTCCGCGCCTTGTCGGCGAGCGCGCGGGCGATCGCCTGGCGGATCCACCAGGTCGCGTAGGTCGAGAACTTGAAGCCCTTGCGGTAGTCGAACTTCTCCGCGGCGCGCACGAGCCCCAGCGTGCCCTCCTGGATGAGGTCCAGGAACGGCAGCCCTTGGTTGCGGTAGTTCTTGGCGATCGAGACGACGAGGCGCAGGTTGGACTCGACCATCTTCTGCTTGGCGTCCAGGTCGCCGCGCTCGATGCGCTTGGCGAGGTCGACCTCCTCCTGCGCCGTCAGCAGCCGGACCTTGCCGATGTCCTTCAGGAAGAGCTGGAGGGAGTCGGTCGTCATGTCCGGCTTGAGATCGATCGTCGCCTTCTTGCGCGCCCGGCGCTTGTCGGGCGCGCGCTCGACGGCGTTGGCCGCCTGGACCGCGGGATCGATCTCCTCGACGAGCTCGATCTCGGAGCGTTCCAGGTAGCCGTGCAGCTCCTCGATGTCGGCCTCGTCGAGATCGATCTCGGCGACGGCGCCAGCGATCTCGGCGTACGTGAGCACGCCGGTCAGCTGCCCCTTCGTCACGAGGCCCTTGATCTCTTCCAGTTCCTGCAGTTCGGCTACGGACATTGCGTTCGCTTTCACTTCGTGCACGGACCCGGCTCAGCCACATCCATCACCGGTGGATGGAGGACCGGGGAGGCCTTCCTTGAAGCAGCACCTCGCCCAACTTAGACCGCCTACTGTAGCGCGCAAACTCGGGTACTTCACTTTCTGAAGCCTACGTCGCCGTCCCGAAACGGCGTTACCCCTCGCGAGCGTCGTTGCAACGCCTTTGCCCGTCCGGCGCAGAGCGCGTGACATCATGCACACGTGGCCGAACGAGACGACTCCGACCGCGAGGTGCTCACGAGCCTACCGCGCTCGCGACCGGTGCGACGCAGCGCAAAGCGCGGCGACCGCGCCACCACCGACGCCGGCGCCAAGGCGCCGCCCGCGCGGCGCTCCGGCGCGAAGGCGACGCAGGCGGCGAGCGCCGGCGCGAAGGCCAAGCCGAAGCCGGCTCGCGCCCGCCCGAAGGCGTCGGCCGGGGCGCCGCGCCGCGCCGAGTCGGCCGCCGAGCGGCCGCGCGCGACGGCGGGAGGCAGCGCGAAGCGAGCGGCGGAGCGGCCGCGCGCGACGGCGGGAGGCAGCGCGAAGCGAGCGGCGGAGCGGCCGCGCACCGGCCCTCCCCGGAAGGTCCCGCCGGCGGGCTACGCGGTGCCGCGCGAGCGCGCGGACGAGCCCGCCTCGTCGGGCGCCGCAGAGCTCATCGGGACGACGATCCAGGCGGCCGCGGAGCTCGCCCAGATCGGCATGGCCGTCGGTCGCCAGACGCTGCAGTCGATGCTCGACCGCCTTCCCAAGCCCTGACCGCAGGGCGCCGATAAACCCTGTAACCTGCCCGCCTGCCGAGTCTCCGAGCGTCCTGCGCGAGGAGAACGGGGGAACCACTGTGGCCCGGTCGTAGACCAGGCCACCGGGGCGAATCGGTCGATTTGGCCGTAGCGCTTGGAAAGCGCGAGCCCGTCAGCTCACCCCGTAGGCCGCCACCAGCCATGCCCACGCTCCGACGCGACCCCGCGCTGTTCGCCGCCATGCTCTGCACGGCGCTCGTCGCGTGCGCGCCCGCCGCCGCCGCCGCGCCCGACACGGGCGGCACCGCCCCGCCGACGGTCGTCCCCAAGACGACCGGCGGCACCGGCTACGGCCAGGCCGGCACCCACGCGCTCGTCGTCAAGCCGGTCGCGATGCTCGGCCGGCGGGTCATCGCGCGCGGGACGATGCCGGGCTCGGCGCGGCGCAGGATCGTCCTGCAGCGGCTCGACCCCCGCCGTGGCTGGCGCAACGTGGCGCGCGGCCGCGTGCGCACGACGGAGCGCTTCCTCGTCCGCTGGAAGGCCGACCGCAGCGGGCGCATCAGCCTGCGCGTCGTCCTGGCCGGCAAGCGCCGCGCCGCCGCCTCGGGCCCGGCGCCGATCGCCGCCGTCAACGTCTACCGCCCCGCGCTGGCGACGTACTACGGCCCGGGCCTGTTCGGCAACCAGACCGCCTGCGGCCAGACGCTCACGCCCGACCTGCAGGGCGTCGCGCATCGCCGGCTGCGGTGCGGCACGCTGGTGGCGATCTCCTACAAGGGCCGCGAGATCGTCGTGCCCGTCGTCGACCGCGGGCCCTTCAACGGCAGCTACACGTGGGACCTGACGCAGGCCACCGCCGACGCGCTCGCCTTCACCTCCTCGGGGAGGATCGGCTACGCCCGCGTCCGCACGGCGCCTGCGTCGTAGCGGTCAGCCCTCGACCTGGAACGTCGGCCGGATCGCGGCCCGCGCGAGCGTGTTGAACGTCAGGTTGAACCCGACGTAGGCCGGCGAGGCCTCCTTCGGGATGTCGAGCTCGTCGACGCCGACGGCGTAGACGGTGTAGACGTAGCGATGCGGGATGTCGCCGGCGGGGGGAGCGGCGCCGCCGTAGCCGAACTCGCCGTAGTCGTTGCGGACCTCCACGGCGCCCGCCGGCAGCCCGTCGGGGCTGGCGCCGGTCGCCAGCTCGGTCGTGCCGGCCGGGATGTTGAACAGCGACCAGTGCCAGAAGCCGCTGCCGGTCGGCGCGTCGGGGTCGAAGCACGTGACCGCGAAGCTCCTCGTCTCGTCGGGGAAGCCCGACCAGCGCAGGTGCGGCGACGTGTTCTCCCCGCCCGCGCTGGGATGGGCGTGGGCCGGCGGCTGGGGCGCGCCGTCCTGGACGTCGTCGCTCTCGACGGAGAACGACGGCGCCGGCGGCAGCAGGTCGTGCGGATCCGGTGCGGTGCCTCGTTGCAGTGACATGGGCGCGACGATAACCGACGGTGCGGCAACGTTGCGGGGGCCCCGGGTACCGTGTCAGGGCATGGTCTACGTCGCCGCCGGGATCGCCGCGGTCGCCGCGCTCGCGGTGCTCTGGTTCGCCGGGATCCGGCGGCTGCTCAACCGCCCCCGCCGCATCGCCCGGTCCGTGCTGACCTCGCCCGAGGAGCACACGACGATGGACGCGTCGGGCGCGGTGCGGTCCGTCCAGGCGGTCGACCTCACGCTGCCGTCCGCCGCGCTGGACGAGATCTGGTCGCCGATGCACCTCGAGCGCCTCGCCCGCACGTACTGGCGCTTCCTCACGCGCGCGACGCTCGGGCTCGTGCGCGTCAGGTACGACGACGACGAGCGCGCGGTCGTGCTGCTCACGCGACCGTTCGTGCTGCTGCGCTTCCACGCGCCGGAATACGAGATGGACGCCACGCGCGGGATCGTGCGCTGGCGGATCGCCAGCGGCGTGCTCGTGTCGCGCGCCGGCCGCAACGGCAGCGGCTACCTGCAGATCGAGGTCGAGCGCTGCGCGCAGATCGACGACGAGACGGCGCGCGCCCACGTCGAGGTCGAGGTCGCGAACTTCTACCCGGCGCTCGCGAGCACCGTCGCGCGCTGGTTCTACTCGGCGACCCAGTCACGCATCCACGTCATCGTCACGCACGGCTTCCTGCGCTCGCTCGCCCGCCTGGACCTCGCCGAGTCGGTCGTCGGGCGCTACGCCACGCCGGTCGCGATCGACGCCGTGCCCGACCCGCCCGCGCGCGAGCCCGGCGAGCCGAGCGCCGCCTGACCCCGGCGCCCCCGCGCGGGCGAGCCCGGCGAGCCGAGCGCCGCCTGACCGGGGCGCCCGCGCGCCCGGCCGCCGGAGCGGCCGGGACGCGGTGCGTCCGGGCTAGGCGCCGTGCGGACGGGTGTGGTGACCCGTCACGTGGACGTCGTCGAGCAGGCGCGGCACGAGCATGAGCGCCGCGAAGCCGACGAGGACGTACACGACGTCGGCGGCGGTGCCGGCGCCGACGATCTCGGCCACGACGTTCGTGTCGAACAGCGCGAGGATGGCCCAGTTCAGGCCACCGACGATGAGCAGGACGATCCAGAGCGGATCGAGCCTCTTGAGGAGTTCCATCACGCCTCCTTTGTTGACGCGACGGGGTTTGTACGGAACAGCACGTAGTACCCCGGAACGAGCGTCCGGTTTCAGCGACGCCCGATCAGATCGTGCCGGGCGGCTTGCGACGGCGCTCGGCCTCGCCGGTGCGCAGGGCGGAGCCGGCGAGCATGAGCGCCGCCCCGAGCAGCGCGACGTACCAGCCCCACGCGAGCTCGATCTGGCCCGGCGGCTCGCCCGGCCGGTCGATGACGCCGACCCACAGCAGCAGTCCGACGGCGAGGATCGAGAGCACCGCCGTCAGCTCGCCGCGCGCCCAGGTGAGCTGATGGTCGCGCACGACGATGTAGGCGAGGATGAACGGCGCGACCGCGATGACGAGCCACGCCCAGCGCAGCAGGTCGTGCGTCTCCCAGCCGGTGAGCCGGCCGACGCCGGTGCGCCCGGCGAGCGTCGCCAGCGGGCTGACGACCGAATACCAGTTGACGAACAGCAGCACGCCCAGCAGCAGTCCGCCGGCCATCGCCACGAACTCGTTGACCTTCAGCCGTTCCATCCCCGGATGAATCTAGATGATCGAGTCCGCCAGGGCGACGAGCTCGGTCAGCACCCAGGGGCCCTGGCCCGTCAGCCGCAGGTGCAGGCCGTCGTGTTCCCAGGCCAGCTCCTGCACCGGGCGGAACTCGGGCGACGCCTCGCTGAGCGGCGCGTTGCGGTACGCGTAGCGGCCCGCAGGAGACGGCTCCGGCAGGCCGCGCTCGGGCGGCGGCTGAAGCCCGACGTAGAGCGTCACGCGCCCGGGCGTCTCCGGACGGGTCGCGTCGAGGTTCCACTCGACCTGCACCGCGCCGGGACCGGTCGCGACCACCTGGACCCAGCGCGCGAGCGGCAGCGGGGCCGCCGGCAGCGGGACGCGGCGGCCGAGATGGCGGTCGGCCTCGGCGATTCCCTCGAGGTCCTCGCGTTCCATGCCGCGATCGTACGCCGCCGGTCGGGCTGCACGCCGGCGCGCCGGGCACGCGCGTCCGCGCCGAGCGGGGCGGGTACGGTCCGGCGAGCATGCTGAGAAGGCTCGCCATCGCGCTCGGCGTGCTCGCGCTGGCCGTCGGCGCGTGGTCGTGGGCGCCCTGGCGATCGTCCCCGCCGCTGCGGCTGCCGGGCGGCGGCTTCGTGGCGTCCGGCCCGCCCGAGCGCGCGCTGCTGTGGGCCGTCGGCGACGGCGCGGACGGCGGGCGGGCGGCGCGCGCCGTCGCCGCGCGGATGCGGCGCACGCGCTTCGATCGCGTCCTGTACCTCGGCGACGTCTACGGCCCGGCGCTGCTCGGCGCGATCGTCGGCGACGGGCGCGCGGCCGACTTCCGCACCCGCTACGCGAGCGTGTACGGCGCCTTCGCCGGGCGCACCGCGCCGACGCCCGGAAACCACGAGTGGCCGCTGCGCGGCGCCGGCTACGAGCCGTACTGGGCGCGGGTCCACGGCGAGCGGCCGCCGGCCTTCTACGCGTTCGACCTCGCGGGCTGGGAGGTGCTCAGCCTCAACTCCGAGGCGCCGCGCGGTGCCGGCTCCGCGCAGCTGCGCTGGCTGCGCACGCGGGTGCGGGCGCCGGGGACCTGCCGGCTGGCCTTCTGGCACCGCCCGCGGTTCAGCGCGGGCCACCACCGCGACGCGACCGACCTGGCGCCCCTGTGGGACGCGCTGCGCGGCCGCGCCGCGCTCGTCGTCTCGGGGCACGACCACAACATGCAGCGCTTCGAGCCGGTCGACGGGATCGTCCAGGTCGTGTCGGGCGCCGGCGGGCACGGCCTGTACGCCCTGCGCCGCGATCGGCGGCTGGCCTTCGGCGACGACGAGCGCTACGGCGCGCTGCGGATCGAGCTGCGCCGGGGCCGCGCCGAGCTCGCGTTCGTCTCCGCCGGCGGGCGGGTGCTCGACCGCAGCGTCGTGCGCTGCCGCCCCGCCACCCGGTAGCGCGGGCGCCACCGTCCTGGGGCGACCTCACCGTGACATGCGGCGGACCCGGCCGCGCCGTGCGCTACCCTGTTTGTGACATTTGATACAGCAATTCGGTACGCCCCGGCGGTGTTGCGTGATGCTGACGGAACAGTTCAACGGACGCATGGAAGCTCCCGGAAACGCACTGCCGGTCGCGGCAGCGCGGCAGCCCGCCGGGTCTCGCGGGCGCCGGCGGCACTCACGCGCGGCGGCGCGCCCCGCCCGGCCCCCGCCGCGCCCGCCTTGCGCCGCACGCGACTGCGGGACCCGGCGCGGGCGCGCGCCTCCCCGGAGCGGACCGGCCGCGATTCACCTTCCCCCCACTCTCCCTAGGAGTCACTCACATGCCAATGACAGCAGCCATCAGCATCGGCGACAGCGTTCAGCAGGCACTCGACGCCGTCTTCGGATTCATCCCGAACCTGTTCGCGTTTCTCATCCTGCTCTTCGTCGGCTGGATCCTCGCGAGGGTCCTCAAGCGCATCGTCGTCGCCGTGCTCGACCGCGCCGGCATCGACGGCGCGATGCGGTCCAGCCCGGCCGGTCCATACGTCGCGCGGCTCGGTCCCGATGCGAGTGCCTCGAGGCTGCTCGGCGCGGCCGTCTTCTGGCTGATCTTCCTCGGCGCGATCTCGCTGGCCGTCGCGGCGCTGAACATCTCGGCGCTGACCGAGGTCATCGCCGCGATCTACGCCTACCTGCCCAACGTGATCGCCGCCGTGCTGATCCTCGTCGTCGCGGTCATGGTCGCCGGCGCGGTCGGCGGGCTCGTCACGAAGATGATGGGCGAGTCGTCGACGGCCAAGGTCGTCGCCTCGGCGCTGCCGGTGCTCATCATGGTCGTCGCGACCTTCATGATCCTCAACCAGCTGCAGATCGCTCCGGAGATCGTGACGATCACGTACGCCGCGCTGCTGGGCTCGGTCGCGCTCGGCATGGCGCTCGCGTTCGGCCTCGGCGGCCGCGAATCCGCCGCGAACCTCATCTCGGGCGCCTACGACAAGGCCCAGGACGAGACCGGCCCGGCGCAGCGGCAGCCCTCCGAGCGCTTCAAGCGCGAGGCGGACACCCCGGCGTACACCCCGCCGGCGCCGCACCGCAACTGACCGACCCGCGAGGACGCCCGAACCGGGCGCCGCGCCTCCGCGCGGCGCCCGCCGGCGTCCCGCCCCCGGTCAGCGCCCACCGAGCACGGCGTAGCGGGCGAAGAGCTCGCCGTCGTGCTCGAGCAGCCAGCGCAGGGCCAGCCCCGACGGCGCGCTCACCGGCTCGCCGGCGAGGATCGAGAGCGCGCCGGCGCCGCCCGCGAGCAGCGGCACGGTCGTCAGGAACAGCTCGTCGACGAGCCCGGCGGCGAGCAGCGACGCGTTGAGGCCCGGCCCGCCCTCGCAGAGGATCGCGCGCACGCCGTGCTCGGCGCGCAGCCGCGCCAGCGCCGACGCGAGGTCGAGCGGATCGCCGCGCAGGTACTCGACGTCGGCCCGCACGCCGTCGAGCGTCTCCTGCGACGCGGTGAGCACGATCGCGCGCGAGTCGGGGTCCTGCAGCAGCGGCAGGTCGGTCGGCAGGTTCAGCGAGCCGCTGACGAGGATCGCCGGCGGGTCCTCGGCCAGCCCGGCCAGCCGCCGCTGCTCGCGCCGCGCGGCATCGGGCACGACGCGCCCGTAGCGCTCGACGCGCAGCGTCCCCGCGCCGACCATGACCGCGTCGTAGCGCGTGCGCAGCGCGTGGAAGAGCTGGCGGTCGGCGACGCTCGAGATCGGAGCCGTGCGGCCGTCGACCGCGGCGCGGCCGTCGGTCGTCTGCACCATGTTCACCGCGACGTGCGGCCGGCCGGCGGGGGCCCGCTCCCACGGCGTCAGCAGCTCCACGAGCTCGCGGGCGGTCAGCTCGCCGGGGTCGGGCAGCAGCCGCCGCAGCGTGACGGGCGACTCGTTTCGCGCCGGCGTCGTCACGTCGGCGGGTGCCCGGGCTCGATGAGGTCCTTGACCTCCTGGAAGAAGAGCGCCGGGCCGGGCTCCGAGCGGGCCTCGAACGGCTCGAGCAGGAAGCCCGCGTGGTCGCCGAGATCGTGGCGCGCGCGGATCGTCCCGGCGAACCAGGTGGGGCAGCCCTCGAGGATCGGCAGCCCGCGCGGGCCCGCGCGCCAGGCGCAGCGCGCGAACTTGTCGACGTCGTCGCCCGTCTCGCCCCCGAACAGCGCCGCGAGGTCCCGGCGCCCGCTCGGCACGACGTGGACGGCGAGCGCGTCGGACCGCAGCGCGAGCTCGTACGTGCGGTTGACGACCGACAGGCACGCGAGGAACCGCGGCGGGTCGAAGCTGGACTGCGTGGCGAAGCCGACGACGCAGCCCTCGCGCCGCTCGCCGACGCAGGTCGTGACGATGAAGAGCGGGTGGTCCAGCGACCCCGCGAGCCCGAGGAAGGTCGCGCGGGCGTCGCTCACGCGGCGGCCTCCGGTCCGGCGCCGGCGCTCGTGCTGACGGGGCGGATCGTCACCGGCCGCAAGCTACCCGTTGTGGGAGTCGGGCAGCCACCGGGTAGCTTGAGGGGCGCATGGCACAGCGGCTCATCGGCGTGGATGTCGGCGGCACGAAGATCGCGGTCGCCGCGCTCGACGGAACCACGCTGCTCGAACCGGCCGTCGAGCCGACCGACACGAGCGGCTCCGACGCGCTCGTGCGCCAGCTCGTCGACGCCGTTCGCGCCGCGGGCGACGCGGACGCGGTCGGCATCGCGGTGCCGTCCGTCGTCGACTGGGACACCGGCCGGATCCGCTCCTCGGTGAACATCCCGCTGCAGGACGTGCCCCTGCGCGAGGTCCTGCGCGAGCGGCTCGGCGTCCCGGTCTTCGTCGACAACGACGCGACCTGCGCGGCGCTCGCCGAGGCCTACGACGACGACGGCGCGCTCGTGGCCCGCCACCTCGTCATGTTCACCGTCGGCACGGGCGTCGGCGGCGGGATCGTCATCGACGGCCGCATCTACCGCGGCGCGACGGGCGCCGCGGCGGAGATCGGCCACACGCTCGTCGGGGCCGCGCTGCGCGGCGCGCCGTTCGCCTCCTGCGAGCATGCGCCGCAGCCCGGCACGCTGGAGTCGCTGGCGTCCGGCAGCGCGCTCAACGAGATCGCCTGCGAGCACGGCATCGCGGCGGGCCACGTCATCGACGCCGCGCGTGACGGGGAGCCGGCCGCCATCGCCGCGATCGAGCTGCTCGGCCGGCGCCTGGGCGTCGGCATCGCCAACGCGATCAACACGTTCGACCCCGACCTCGTCGTCGTCGGCGGCGGCGTCTCGGCGGCCGGCGAGCTGCTGCTGGCCCCCGCCCGCGAGGAGGCCGGCCGCTTCCGGCTGTCGGGCGTCGGCACGCGGACCGAGATCCGGCGCGCGCGCTACGGCCCCCTCGCCGGCGTGCGCGGCGCCGCGCTGCTCGCCGCGCACGAGCTCGAGGCCGAGCGCGCCGGCGCCGGCCGCGCCAGCGGGGCGGCGACGTGAGATGAGGATCGCCGTGGGCATCGACCACGCCGGCGTGGCGCTGCGCGAGGCGGTCTCGCAGGCGGTGACCGGCGCGGGCCACGATCTCGTCGACCTCGGCGAGCACGACGACTACCCCGACATCGCGCTCGCGGTCGGGCGCGCGATCGCCGCAGGGGAGGCCGATCGCGGCATCCTCGTCTGCGGCTCGGGCGCCGGCGTCTCCGTCGCCGCCAACAAGCTTCCCGGCATCCGAGCGAGCGTGTGCCACGATCACTACACGGCGGCGCAATCCGTCAGCCACGACGACTGCAACGTGCTCTGCCTCGGCGCGCGGGTGATCGGCCCGGCGATCGCCGCCGAGCTGGCGGGGGCATTCGGCGCGGCGCGATTCAGCGGCGAGGAGCGCCATGCGCGCCGCCTGGGAAAGGTTCTCGAGATGGAACGTCATGGAATGGAGGCAAGCTGGTGAGCCAAGCGGTCAACCTCAACCCCCGCCTCGCCGCGCTGACCGCGGCCGGCACGAGCCCCTGGCTGGATCAGATCCGCCGCTCGCTCACGCAGGGCGGCGAGCTGCGCCGCATGATCGACGAGGACTCGCTGCGCGGCGAGACCTCCAACCCCGCGATCTTCGAGAAGGCGATCCTCGGCTCGCCCGACTACGACGAGCAGATCGAGGAGCTCGCCCGCTCCGGCGCGCTGGCCCGCGCGATCTACCAGGAGATCGCCATCCAGGACGTACAGGAGGCCGCCGACGTCCTGCGGCCGGTCTTCGAAGACCTCGACGGCGACGACGGCTACGTCTCGCTCGAGGTCGACCCCGACCTCGCGTTCGACAGCGACCGCACGCTCGCGCAGGCGCGGGAGTACTGGGCGCGGGTCGACCGCCCCAACGTCATGATCAAGATCCCCGGCACGCCCGAGGGGCTGCCCGCGATCGAGCACGCGATCTACGAGGGCATCAACGTCAACGTCACGCTGCTGTTCGCCGTCGAGGCCTACGCGACGGTCGCCGAGGCCTACATCAAGGGCCTGGAGCGCCGCCACGCCGAGGGCAAGGACCTCGACGTGCGCTCGGTCGCGTCGTTCTTCGTCTCGCGCGTGGACTCCGAGGTCGACAAGCGCCTGGAGGCGCTGGACCGCAGCGACCTGCAGGGGCAGGCGGCGGTCGCCAACGCGCGGGCCGCGTACGCGCGCTTCGAGGAGATCTTCCGCGGCGAGCGCTTCGCCGAGCTGCTGGCGGCCGGCGCGCACGTGCAGCGCCCGCTGTGGGCGTCGACCGGCGTCAAGAACCCGAGCTACCCGGAGACGAAGTACGTCGAGGAGCTCGTCGGCCCCGACACGGTCAACACGATGCCGATGCAGACGCTGCTGGCCTGCGGCGAGCGCCTGGAGGTGACGGGCGACACCGTGCGCGAGGACGCCGCGCCGGTGCTCGAGGCGCTCGCGGAGGCGGGCATCGACATGGACGACGTGACGGACACGCTGCTGCGCGAGGGCGTCGACGCGTTCGTGACGCCGATGGAGAAGCTGCTCGCCGGCATCGAGGCCAAGCGCGAGGCCATCTTCACCGGCCGGCCGGAGACGATCGACTCCTCGCTGCCCGACGAGCTCGAGCCGCTCATCGCCGAGCTCGTCTCGCGCGCCGACGAGGAGCGCGTCGCGCGGCGCATCTGGGCCAAGGACGACACGCTGTGGGGCCCCGCCGGGCAGGCCGAGGTCGCCGACCGGCTGGGCTGGCTCAACGCGCACGACACGTACGGCGAGCAGATCGACGACCTCGAGGCGTTCGCTCGCGACGCCGCCGAGGGAGGCTTCACCGACGCGGTCCTGCTCGGCATGGGCGGCTCGAGCCTGGCGCCGGAGGTGCTGCGGCTGTCCTTCGGCGACACGCACCACGGGCGCCTTCGGCTGCACGTGCTCGACTCCACCGACCCGGGCGCCCTGCTGGCCCAGGAGCGCGCGGTCGACCTCGAGCGCACGCTGTTCCTCGTCTCGACGAAGTCCGGCGGCACGATCGAGACGATCTCGCTCTTCGAGCACTTCTGGGCGCTGCGGCCCGAGGGCCGCCAGTTCGTCGCGATCACCGACCCCGGCTCGTCGCTGGAGACGCTCGCCGCCGAGCGCGGCTTTCGCCGCACGTTCCTCAACGACCCCGACGTCGGCGGGCGCTACAGCGCGCTGACGTACTTCGGGCTCGTGCCCGCGGCGCTCATGGGCGTCGACCTCGACTCCCTGCTGGAGGGCGCCGGCGTCGCCGCGGAGGCCTGCGCGGTCGGCTCGACGACCGCCGGCAACAGCGGCCTGTGGCTCGGCCTGTCGCTCGGCGCGCTCGCGCTGCAGGGCCGCGACAAGCTGACGTTCGTCGTCGAGGAGCCGATCGAGTCCTTCGGGCTGTGGGTCGAGCAGCTCGTCGCCGAGTCGCTCGGCAAGCACGGCAAGGGCACGGTGCCCGTCACCCACGAGCCGCTCGGCGCGCCCGACAGCTACGGCGACGATCGCGTGTTCTGCTATCTGCGCGACATGGACGACCCCGACGAGGCGCTCGACGAGCGGGTCAGGGCGCTCGCCGCCGCCGGCCAGCCGACGGTCACCCTGTCGGCCGGCGGGCCGGGCGACCTCGGGCGGATCTTCTTCTTCGCCGAGTTCGCGACCGCGGTCGCCGGCTGGGTGCTGCAGATCAACCCGTTCGACCAGCCCGACGTCCAGGCCGCCAAGGACATGACCGGCCAGATCCTCGGCGAGATCGAGTCCGGCGGCGACCTGCACGAGCCCGAGGACGCCGGCGACGACGCGCTGCGCGCGCTGCTGGCCGACGCGGCGCCGCCGGCGTACGTGGCGATCCTCGGCTTCATGGCGCCCGGCGAGGCCGTCGACGAGGCGGTCGTCGAGCTGCGCGCCGCGATCCGCGACGCGACGAACGCGACGACGACGTTCGGCTACGGGCCGCGCTACCTGCACTCGACCGGCCAGCTGCACAAGGGCGGGCCCGACGGCGGGCGCTTCCTCGTGCTCGTCCACGACGGCGACGAGGACGCCGACGTCGTCGGCAAGCCGTTCTCGTTTCGCGTGCTGAAGAACGCGCAGGCCTTCGGCGACCTCGAGACGCTGCGCTCGCGCGGCCGGCGCGCCGAGAAGCTGCGCCTGCGCGGCGGCGACGCCGCCGCCGCGATCCGCGAGCTGACCGCGCGCGTCCGCGGGCTCGCGGGCGACGACTGACGGGCGATGGAGGCTGCCCCGCGCGGGTCCGCGCGTTCGCGGGCTCGCGGGCGACGACTGACGGGCGATGGAGGCTGCCCGCGTGGGGGTCCGGCGGATCGCGTCCCGATGTGGGACGCAATCCGCCGGACCCCGCCTTCGAGGCGCGCGATTGACGCGGCCGCGGACCGGGGTAGTGGCAGGAGCGCAGCCGCACGGGCGCCCGCCGCGCCTATGCTCCCTGCACTGTCCGAGTCGGACACGCCCTCGATGGACGGAGAGACGCTGTGACCCAGATCGGATTCGTCGGCCTCGGCAAGATGGGCGGCAACATGGTCGCGCGCATCCGGCGCGACTCCGACCACGACGTGGTCGCCTACGACCGCGACGCCGCGACCGTCAAGAAGGTCGCCTCCGCGACTGGCGCACGCGGCGCGCGCTCGCTCGCCGACCTCGTCAAGAAGCTCGACGCCCCGCGGATGGTGTGGATCATGGTGCCGGCCGGCAAGCCGACCCAGGACACCGTCGACAAGCTGGCGGAGCTGCTGGAGAAGGGCGACATGATCGTCGACGGCGGCAACTCGAAGTGGACCGACGACCGCGAGCGCGCGGCGACGCTGCGCAAGCGGGGCATCGCATACGCCGACGTCGGCGTCAGCGGCGGCGTCTGGGGCCTCGAGGTCGGCTACTGCATGATGGTCGGCGGGCCGGCGGCGGCCGTCAAGCGCCTGTCGCCGATCCTCGACGTGCTCGCCCCGGAGACGAACGAGGCCAGCCGCGCGACGCTCGGCGACCGCGGCTGGGGGCACTTCGGCCCCAGCGGCGCGGGGCACTACGTCAAGATGGTCCACAACGGCGTCGAGTACGGCCTCATGCAGGCCTACGCCGAGGGCTTCGACCTCTTCGACAAGTGCGACTTCGAGCTCGACAACGCGAAGATCGCGCACCTGTGGAACCAGGGCTCGGTCGTGCGCTCGTGGCTGTGCGAGCTGGCGGCCCGCGCCTTCGAGCAAGAGGGCAACGACCTCTCGGGCCTCAGCGGCTACACCGCGGACTCCGGCGAGGGGCGCTGGACGATCGAGGACGCGATGGACAAGGACGTGCCGACGCCGGTCATCACCGCGTCGCTGTACGCGCGCTTCTACAGCCGCGCCAACGGCGACTTCACGCACCGCATGCTGTCGGCGCTGCGCGCGCAGTTCGGCGGGCACGCGACGAAGAAGAGCGCCGACGGGTGAGGGCGCGCAGCCGGGCGCGGCGAGACCCCGCCTCGATCGCCGTCGCCGCGATCGCTGCGGGCGGCGCGAGCCCGGTGACGGGCACGGGCCCGGGCGCGGGCGCGAGCCCGGGGACGGGCGCCGGCGCGGGAGGTTCCCGGTGACGACCGCGGCGACGGGCCAGGCCGCCGAGTCGGAGGAGAACCCGCTCGTCGAGGGGCTCGAGCGCCTGCCGGTGCACCCCACGGCGCTTGTCATCTTCGGCGCGACCGGCGACCTCGCGCGGCGCAAGCTGCTGCCCGCGCTCTACAACCTCGCCCACGAGGGCGCCCTCCCGGAGCGCTTCGCGCTCGTCGGCAACGCGCGCTCGGAGATGTCGCACGAGGAGTTCCGCGAGCAGGCGATCCAGTCCGTGCGCGAGTTCTCACGCCGGCCGCCGGACGAGAAGGTCCTCAAGAAGCTCTTCTCCGACGTGCGCTACGTCTCGGGCTCCTTCGACGAGGACGCCGTCTACGAGGACATCGCGACGCGGCTCGGCGAGTTCGACGAGACCGCGGGCATCGCGCTGAACCGCTGCTTCTACCTGTCGACGGCGCCTTCGTTCTTTCCCGTCATCGTCGACTGCCTCGGCCGCCACGACCTCGCGGAGCACGGCGACGCCGAGATCCGCGTCATCATCGAGAAGCCGTTCGGGCGCTCGCTGGAGGAGGCGCGCGACCTCAACGCGCGCGTACTGTCGGTCTTCGGCGAGGACCAGGTCTTCCGCATCGACCACTACCTCGGCAAGGAGACCGTCCAGAACGTCCTGGCGCTGCGCTTCGCGAACAACATGTTCGAGCCGCTGTGGAACCGCAACTACATCGACCACGTGCAGATCACGGCGTCCGAGGACATCGGGATCGGCTCGCGCGCGGGCTACTACGACTCCGCGGGCGCGCTGCGCGACCTCGTCCAGAACCACATGCTGCAGCTGCTGTCGCTGCTGTGCATGGAGCCGCCGGTCGCCTTCGAGGCCGACCCGGTCCGCGACGAGAAGGTCAAGGTCCTGCGCGCGATCCGCGCCCCGCGCGCGGAGGAGGTCCCGCAGATGGCCGTGCGCGCGCAGTACGAGCGCGGCAGCTCGGCCGGCGTCGAGGTCCCCGGCTACCTCGGCGAGGAGGGCGTGCCGGAGGACTCGAACACCGAGACGTACGCGGCGCTGCGCCTCGAGGTCCACAACTGGCGCTGGGCCGGCGTGCCGATGTACCTGCGCACCGGCAAGCGCCTGGCGCGCAAGGTCACCGAGATCGCGGTGACGCTCAAGCCCGTCCCCCACGTCGCCTTCCAGACGCCGCAGATGTCGACCGGCGTGCGCCCCAACGTGCTCGTCCTCACCGTGCAGCCCAACGAGGGCGTGTCGCTGTCGATCGGCGCGAAGATCCCCGGCACGCGGATGGCGATCCGCACGGTGAACATGGAGTTCCTCTACGGCACGGCGTTCCTGTCGGAGTCGCCGGAGGCCTACGAGCGGCTCATCATCGACGCGATGCGCGGCGACGCGACGCTCTTCACGCGCAACGACGAGGTCGAGGCGCAGTGGCGCATCTGCGACCCGATCGTCAAGGCGTGGGAGGCCACGCCGGGGCCGCTGCCGACCTACCAGGCCGGCTCGCAGGGGCCGAAGGAGGCCGGCGACCTGCTCGTCGGCGAGTCGAGCTGGCGGATGATCTAGTGGCGTGAGCACGACCGACGCCCGCTGGACCGAGCAGGACACCTCGCCGAGCGCGATCGAGGGAGCGCTGCGGCGCCTGCTGGCGGAGTGCCACTCCACGACGCGCCAGTGCGTGCCCGCGCGGACGCTGAACCTCGTCTGCGTCGTCGATCGCGAATGGAGCGGCGAGATCGCCAACCGCCTGCGCGACGTCGGCCGCTACCACGCGTCGCGCACGGTCGTCTGCGCCGTCTCGCCGAGCCGGCGGACGATCGACGCGGAGGCGAGCGTCAGCGTCGACGGCGACGTCGCCCACGGCGAGTTCTCGGCGATGCGCGAGCTCGTCGTCGTCCAGGTCGGCGAGCGTCACCTGCGCGACCTCCAGACGATCGTCGACCCGCTCGTCGTCACCGACCTGCGCACCGCCGTGTGGTCGCCGCACGGCCATCCCGAGGCGGTCGACGCGCTGACGACCGGCCGCGCCGGCAGCGCGCCGCTCGCGCAGGTCGTCCTGACCGACTCCGTCGCCGAGCCGGGGGTCGGCGCCGCGCTCGACCGCGCCTGCGAGCTCGCCGAGCGCAGCGAGGTCGTCGACCTGGCCTGGCTGCGCTGCACCCCCTGGCGCGAGCGGATCGCCGCCGCCTACGATCCCGCCCCGCGCCGCCACGAGCTCGACACGCTCTCGAAGGTCTCCGTGCGCTACCGCCAGGACTCGCTCGTCTCGGCGCTGCTGCTCGTCGGCTGGCTGTGCTCGCGGCTGGGCTGGCGGCCGGAGGCGCTGACGCGCCACGGCGACCTGCGGCGCGGCCGGGCGCGCGCCCGCCGCGGCGAGGTCGAGCTGCGCCTGGAGCCCGTCGGCGGCATGAGCGCGCCCGGGCTGTCGGGCGTCGAGACGCGCTCCGAGCACGGCACGATGCTCGCGCTCGAGCGCGGCGAGGGCGGGCTGACCGCGCGCCGCCGCGAGGCCGCCCGCCGCGGCGAGGACACCTTCGAGCACGTCTGGACCGTGCTCGGCGCCTCGCGCGGCGAGCCCGGCATCCTCGGCGAGGGGATCCGCCACGCGCTCATGCTCGACCCGACGTTCAAGCCCGCGCTGGCGGCCGCGCGCCGGCTGCTGGGCTGACCGCCCGCTCCGCGCCGCCACGGCGCGTCCGCGAGCCCTGCGCCCGTCCTTGCACCACGCGGCGCACCTAACGCATACGCTGCCGCGCATGCCGCATCCCGTCTCGGACGGACCGCTCGCTGGCAGCCCGTGGCCGCCGATCGCCGACTACGCGTTCCTGTCGGACTGCGAGACGACGGCGCTCGTCGCCCCGAGCGGCAACGTCGAGTGGATGTGCGTGCCGCGGATGGACAGCGCGAGCATCTTCGGCGCGATGCTCGACCGCGACGCGGGGATGTTCTCGCTCGCGCCGACCGACGCGCGCGTGCCCGCGGGCCGGCGCTACATCCCGGGCACGAACATGCTCGAGACGACGTGGGGCACGAAGACCGGCTGGCTCATCGTCCGCGACGTGCTGCTCGTCGGCCCCTGGCGCCACGATCGCGAGCGCTCCAACACGCACCGGCGCTCGCCGACCGACCACGACGCCGAGCACGTCCTGCTGCGCACGCTGCGCTGCGTCAACGGGACCGTCAACGTCCACATGGAGTGCGACCCGATCTACGACTACGGCCGCGCGCCCGCCACCTGGGAGTACAGCGGCACCGCCTACGAGGAGTGCTGCGCGACGTTCGCGGGACACGACCTGCGGCTGCACCTGCACAGCGACCTGCGGCTCGGCATCGAGGGCTCGACCGTGCGCGCGCGCACGACGATGCACGACGGCGATCAGGCCTACGTCGCGCTGAGCTGGAGCGACCACAAGGGCCCGGAGTCCTTCGACGACGCCTACAAGCGGCTCGTCTTCACCGCCGACTACTGGCACGAGTGGCTCGCCCAGGGCGAGTTCCCCGACCACCCGTGGCGGGTCTACCTGCAGCGCAGCGCGCTGACGCTCAAGGGTCTCGTCTACGCGCCGACCGGGGCGATGTGCGCGGCCGCGACGACGTCGCTGCCCGAGACGCCCGGCGGCGGGCGCAACTGGGACTACCGCTTCTCGTGGGTGCGCGACTCGACGTTCATGCTCTGGGCGCTCTACACGCTCGGCTTCGACTGGGAGGCCGACGACTTCTTCAGCTTCATCGCGGAGGTCTGCGAGGACGCCGACCTGCAGGTCATGTACGGCATCGGCGGCGAGCGCAGGCTCACCGAGGAGGAGCTCGACCTCGAGGGCTACGAGCACTCGCGCCCGGTGCGGATCGGCAACGACGCCTACCGCCACCAGCAGCACGACGTCTGGGGCAGCGCGCTGGACTCCTTCTACCTGCACGTCAAGACGCGCGACGGGTTGCGCGAGAACTACTGGCCGCTGCTGAGCAAGCAGGTCGAGAAGGCGCTGACGCATTGGCGCGAGCCCGACCGCGGCATCTGGGAGGTGCGCGGCGATCCCAAGCACTTCACGTCGTCGAAGATCATGTGCTGGGTGGCGGCCGACCGCGGCGCGCGGCTGGCCAAGCTGCGCGAGGACGACGAGAAGTTCGAGCGCTGGCAGGCGGCCGCCGACGAGATCAAGGCCGACGTGCTCGAGCACGGCGTCGACGGGCGCGGCGTGCTGACGCAGTACTACGGCACGACGGCGCTCGACGCCTCGCTGCTGCTCGCCCCGCTCGTGCGCTTCCTGCCGCCCGACGACGAGCGGATCGTCGCGACGGTCAACGCGATCGACCGCGAGCTGACCGTGCACGGGCTCGTGCTGCGCTACCGCGTCGACGAGACCGACGACGGCCTCGGCAACCAGGAGGAGGGCACGTTCACGATCTGCTCGTTCTGGCTGGCGAGCGCGCTCAGCGAGATCGGCGAGCACACGCGCGCCCGCGCGCTGACCGAGCGGCTGCTGTCCTACGCCTCGCCGCTGAACCTCTACGCCGAGGAGATCGATCCCCTCTCCGGCCGCCACCTGGGCAACTTCCCGCAGGCGTTCACCCACCTCGCGCTCATCAACGCCGTCGTGCACGTCATCCGCGCCGACCACGAGATCGCGCTCGCCGAGCAGCCGCTCGACGCGCGGCGGCGGGAGGCGCCGTGAGCGCCGTCCCGCGCGTCCGCGTGCTCGACGACGCCGAGGCCGTCGCCCGCCACGCGGCCGATGCGATCTCCGGGCGGATCGGCGACGCGCGCCGCGATGGCCGCGACCTGCACATCGCGCTCGCCGGCGGCACGACGCCGCGCCGCGCCTACGAGCTGCTCGCGCAGATCGAAGGCTCCTGGCGCCACGTTCACCTCTGGCTCGGCGACGAGCGCTGCGTGCCCGAGGACGACCCGGAGTCCAACGCGCTGATGGTGCGCGAGTCGCTGTACGCCCACGCGCGCGCCGAGCCGCCCGCGCTGCACACGGTCCCCTGCCCGACGGTCCCCGAGGACGCTGCCTGGGGCTACGGCCTGGACATCCGCGAGCGCGTGCCCGGCCTCGTCTTCGACATCGTGCTGCTCGGCATGGGACCCGACGGGCACACCGCGTCGCTGTTTCCCGGCCATCCCGTCCTCGACGTGCGCGACGCGCCCGTCGCCGCCGTGCGCGGCGCGCCCAAGCCGCCCCCGGAGCGCGTGACCCTCACGCTTCCGGTGCTGCGGCGCGCGCGCTTCACGCTGCTGCTCGCGACAGGTGCCGAGAAGCGCGACGCGCTGACCCGCGCGCTCGCGGGCGACGAGGCGATCCCGCTCGCCCTGCTCGGCGACGGCCTCGACGAGGTCGCCTGCGACCCGGCCGCTGCGCCGGCCGGCGCCTGACGCACGCGCTGCATCGGCGCTTGCGGGGTCGCCCGCGCGCCCGTGGCATGATCGCGCGGCCGGAGTCCGCCATGGCCGACATCGCCCAGCCTCCCGACCACATCCTGCACGACCGGATCACGTTCCCGGACCTCGTGCGGATCCACTTCCTGTGGTTTCACGCCGTCAGGGATCCCGCGACCGACGAGGACACCGTGGCGGAGCTGCACGCCAACTGGCACGAGGCGCTCGAGCGCTTCGAGGACGAGCACGGGCAGCTCATCAACGCCTACTGGTGCGCGGAGGTCGAGAGCGCGGTCGCGCTGACCGCCGGCAAGCCGAACAGCGGCTGGCTGCGCCGGCTGCTGTCGGTCGCGCCGAAGTTCCATCGCGTCAGCGACTGGGCGACGAAGGACGAGCCGGACATCGCCCGGGCGCTGCACCAGTGCGACGAGCTCGTCGTCCGCGCGTCGGAGGTGCTGCGCGGCCGCAGCCGGCGCATCTGCATCCAGCTCGTCATGACCTCCGCCTGCCATCTGCTCAGCCTCATCGACGCGCGCGGGGAGAACCCCCCGGAGGCCCACAAGTCCGCCGTCACGGCCGAGGTGCGCCAGCTGGCGGCGGTGCGCCGCAGCTACCGCGAGTCCTCCAACGGCGATACGCAGCTCGTCTACTTCGCCGGCATGGCGCTCGGGATCGCGGCGCTCGGGCTGCTGTACCTCGCGGCCGCCAGCCTGCTGCGCCACGAGGACGTGCACGCGACGGCGATCGTCGGCACGCTCGTCGCGGGCGCCGTCGGGGCGGTCGTGAGCGTCATCGCCCGCGTCAACACCGGCTCGTTCGCGCTCGACGCCGAGGTCGCCCGCGGCTACACGCTGTTCCTCGGCTCGCTGCGGCCGTGGATCGGCTCGATCTTCGGGCTGCTCATCTACATGGCCGTCCAGAGCAAGTTCATCCAGCTCTTCGACGTCCCGAAGGAGAACCCGGAGGCGATCTACTTCCTGTGCGTGCTCGCCTTCGCGGCGGGCTTCAGCGAGCGCTGGGCGCAGGACACGCTGACGGGCGGGCTGACGGGCCGCGGCCGGGGCAAGGAGGACGCCGTGGCGGCGAAGGTCCTCAAGGTCGCGGGCGAGCAGGCCGACGACGTGCGCGTCCCGGGCGGCGAGGAGCCTCCGGGCGGCGCCGGGTGAGCGCCCGCGAGCCGGGCGGCGAGGAGCCTCCGGGCGGCGCCGGGTGAGCGCCCGCGAGCCGGGCGGCGAGGAGCCTCCGGGCGGCGCCGGGGGAGCGCCCGCGGCCCGCGCGCCGCCGTGCGCGATGATGGCCGCGTGCCCGGCCGCCTCCTCGCCGTCGGCGTCCGCGCGGCCGCGCTGCCGGCCGCGCAGGCCGTCGCCGGCGCCGTGCTCATGGCCCGCTTCGCCCGCGGGCGCCGGCGCCGCGCGCCGCTCGCCGCGGGCTCGCCGTCGCCCGCGGGGACGGTCTCCGTCGTCGTGCCCGCGCGCGACGAGGAGACCCGCCTCGGGCCCTGCCTGGAGGGGCTGCGCGGCGAGCGCGCCGAGGTCCTCGTCGTCGACGACCGCTCGTCGGACGGGACCGCGGCGCTCGCGGCGTCGCTCGGCGCGCGCGTCGTGGCCGGGGCCGAGCTTCCGTCCGGCTGGGCGGGCAAGGCCTGGGCCCTGCAGCAGGGCCTCGAGGCGGCCGGCGGCGACTGGGTCGTCTTCCTCGACGCCGACACGCGGCCGCGGCCGGGCCTGCTCGCCGCGCTCGTCGCGGCCGCCGGCCCGTACGACCTGCTGAGCGCCGCGCCGCGCTTCGTCTGCGAGAGCGCCGGGGAGCGGCTCCTGCACCCGGCGCTGGCGGCGACGATCCCCTACCGCTTCGGCCCGGCCGACGTCGACGGCTGGCAGCCGCGGCCGGGGCGCGCGCTCGCCAACGGCCAGTGCGTCGTCGTCCGGCGCGCGCCGTTCCTCGCCGAGGGCGGGTGGGCGCGCGTCCGCGCCAGCCTGGCCGAGGACGTCGCGCTGGCGCGCGCCCTGCGGCGCGCCGGACGCACCGTCGGCTTCGCCGACGCCGCCGACCTGCTCGACGTGCGGATGTACGACTCGGCGCGCGCGACCTGGACGGGCTGGGGGCGCTCGCTCATGGCCGCCGACGCGACCGGCCCCCTCGCCCAGGCGGGCGACATCGCGCTGCTGTGGCTGACGCTCGCGCTGCCGCTGCCACGGTTGTGCAGCGGCCGCGGCACCCCGCTGGACGCCGCGCTCGTCGCGGTGCGCCTGGCCATCCACGGCGCGCTCGCGCGCGGCTACGCGCGCCCGCGAGGGCTGCCCTACGCGCTGGCGCCGCTCGCCGACGCGCCGGTCGTGGCGTGGCTCACGTGGAGCGCGGTGCGCCCGTCGCGGACGTGGCGCGGGCGGACGTACGGCGCGCGAGCAGGAAGCGCAGCCCGATGATGCTCATGAGCGCGCCCGTCGCCGCGACCCGGCCCGGAGGATCGAAGGCGAGCTGGACGAGCGGGAAGCCGAACACGCCGACGCGCGCGCCGAGCGCGAACGAGCGGCGCGCGACGCTGACGAGCACGCACGCGGCGAGCGCGATCGCCGCCGCGAGCGGGCTGAGCGCGAACGCTCCGCCGGCGAACGTCATGACGGACTTGCCGCCGCGCAGGCGGGCGAAGAGCGGCAGCGCGTGGCCGGCCATCGCGCCCGCGACGCCCGCGTACGCGCCCGCCGGACCGGCGAGCGCGAGCCCGACGAGACCCGCCGCCGTGCCCTTCAGCGCGTCGCCGGCGAACGCGGGCCAGGCGCGGCGCGCGCCGAGCTGCTCGAGGGCGTTCCAGGCGCCCGGGTTGCCGTCGCCGGTCGCCCGCAGGTCGATCCCGTGCGCCCGAGCGACGAGCAGCGAGACCGGGATCGATCCGAGCAGGTAGCCCAGCGCCGCCGCGACCGCGTAGACCACCGATGCTCGCCTCCTTCCACCTCGTCCGCTACCCCCGCGCCACGGCGCCGCAGGGATTGTCGCGCATGGGCCTGGACCGGCCGCTGCTGCGGGCCACGGCGGGGCTGTCGTTCTGGCGGCTGCTCGGGACCGGGCGCGGGCGGACGATGACGCTGTCGGCCGACCTGCGCCGCTGGGCGCTCTTCGCCGTCTGGGAGGACGAGGCGGCGCTCGACGCGTTCCTCGCCGGGTCGCCCGTCGCGCGCGGCTGGCGCGAGCGCGGCGCCGAGGTCTACGACCTGCGCCTGGCGCCGCTGCGCGCGCACGGGTCCTGGGGCGGGGAGCAGCTGTTCCCCGGCGCCGCCGGGCACGTCGAGCCCGGCGCCCCGGTCGCGATCCTCACGCGCGCGGCGATCCGCCCGGCCCGGCTTGCGGCCTTCTACCGCGCGATCGGCGCCCCCGCCGCGGACCTGCTCGGCCGGCCCGGGCTGCTGGCGTCGGTCGGGATCGGCGAGTGGCCCGTGGCGCGGCAGGCGACGTTCTCGCTGTGGGACTCGCTGGACTCCGCCAAGGCGTACGCCTACGGCCGCGCCGAGCATCGCGAGGTCGTGCGGCGCACGCGCGCCGAGCGCTGGTACTCCGAGGAGCTCTTCGCCCGCTTCGCGCCGTACGCGAGCGCGGGCACGTGGGACGGGCGCGATCCGCTGCGGTCCGTCAGCGGGGCGTGAGCGGCTCAGCATTCGGCGACGCTGATCTCCACGTCGACGAGCAGCAGGTCGCCGAGCTTCTCGTGCGGCGGCGTGTCGACCACGCTGAACCTCGCGTCGACGTCGCCCTGGCAGTCGGGATCGCGCAGGACCCGCGCGGCGCGATCGCCGAGCGCGAGGTCGCCGGGAACGAGGATCCGGTGCGGCCGTCCCTGCGGCGTGTCGACGAAGAGGATCGTCGCGCCCGCGTATCGTGAGCCCTGCCTGTCGCTGTCCGGCGCGGGCTTGATGACCATGACCCGCCCGAAGAGCTCGCGTGGCGCGTCGTCGACCGCCGGATCGGTCTCCGTGGGCGCCGGCGCCGCAGCCGGGGGCGTGGTCGCGGTCGTCACGGTCGTCGCCACGGCCGGCGCCGTCGCCGTCGCCGTCGCCGGATCGTCGTCGCCGCACCCCGCGAGAGCGAGCAGCAGCGCGCCCGCCAACAGGGCGCCCAGCAGCGCGCTCAGCGGGCCGCGTCCGCTGCCGCCGCTGCCGGCGCGATCCCTGCACGCCTGGATACCGACCCCGTCCATGGACCGCGCAGACTAGCCGTCGCCGATCTCGCGGGCGACGGTGCGCCCGCCGAGCAGCACGAGCGGCAGCCCGCCGCCGGGATGCGTCGTGCCGCCCACGCGCCACAGGCCGCGCACGCCCTGCACGGCGTTCGGCGGGCGGCGCAGGGTGCCGAGCCGGCCGTGCGGCGCGATCCCGTAGATCGCCCCGCCGAGCGCCCCGGTCTCGCGCTCGAGGTCGGCCGGGGTGCGGCGGATCACGAAGCGGACGCGCTCCGGCGCCAGCCCGAGGCGCGCGAGCAGCGCGGCCTCGTAGGGCCCGCCCTCGGCGTCCCAGTCGACGCCGCCGCTCGGCGCGTTGGCGAGCACGAAGAGGTTCTCGCCGTCGGCCGGGGCCTCGCCCCCGTCGCTGACCCACGAGGCGGCGAGGTAGAGCGTCGGCTCGCGCACCGGGCGGCGAGCGACGAAGAGGTCGTCGAACTCGGCGTCGTAGTCGGCCGGGAAGCGGATCTCGTGGTGCGCGCGGCCGGCCTCGCGGCCGCGCAGGCCGAGCAGCAGCGCGAAGCCCGACAGCGAGCGCTCGCCGCGCGCCGGCGCGTCGCCGTTGAAGACGACGGCGTCGGCCGGCAGCGCGCCCGCGCTCGTCCGCACGCCCGCCACGCGGGCGCGCGTCCCGCGCGAGCCCCACAGCGGCGCGGTGGCGCCGCCCGCGAGCGTCACCGCTTCGGCGCGGACGCCCAGGCGCAGCTCGCCGCCGGCCTCGCGCAGCTGCTCGACGAGCGCCTCGACGATGGCGTAGATGCCGCCGCGGACGTGCCAAGCGCCGAAGGCGTGCTCGACGTAGCCGGCGACGGCCAGGGCGGCGGGCGCGCGGCGCGGGTCGGCGCCCGCGTACGTCGCGAAGCGCTCGACGACGAGCCGCAGACGCGGGTCGCGGACCGTCGCGCGCGCCAGGGTGCGCAGCGTGTGCCACGGGCGCACGCGCAGCAGCGCGCGCGGGTCGGGCGGCGCGTCGCCGGGACGCGGCCGGCGCGGCGGCCACGGCGGCGGCCCGCCGAGGACGGGCAGCGACGCGCGCCACATGCCGGCGCAGATGCGCAGCAGGCGCGCCCAGTCCTCGCCCGCTCCCGACGACCACGCCTCGAGCGCCTCGAGCGCCCGCGGGAGGTCGGCCGACAGCTCCACGCTCGATCCGTCGGCGAAGCGATAGCGCGTCACGGGCTCGACGCGGACGAGCTCGACGGCGTCGCCGAGCAGCTCCGTCACGAGCCAGGGCATCGTCAGCAGCGAGGGGCCGGCGTCGAAGCGAAAGCCGCCGCGCTGCACGCGCGCGCACTTGCCGCCCGGCGCGGCGCCCTGCTCGACGACGGTCACGGCGTGGCCGGCGCGAGCGAGCCGCAGCGCGCACGCGAGGCCGCCGACGCCCGCGCCGGCGACGACGACGCGGCTCATCGAGCGGCGCGCCGCCGGATCAGGGCCGGCAGCGCGAACGCGCCCATCGCCAGCCCGCCCGCGAGCGCGACGCGCGGGCGCCGCCAGATGACGAGGTTGGCGAACAGCTCACCGGCCCACGTCCAGGCGTAGAGCGCCAGCGCGCCGTCGTCGCGCGCCGGGTCATCGGGGGCACCGTCGGCGCCGACGGCGCCGTCGGCGCCATCGGCGAGCGCCCACAGCGCGAACACGCCCGCGCTCGTGACGAGCCAGCCCGCGTAGTTCGACGCGGGCACGCCCTCGTAGCGCCCGCCCTGGGGCCACGTCCAGTAGCCCTCGCGGACCATCCGCGGATCGAGGAAGACGTCCCAGGCCGTCAGGGCGCCGGCGGCGAGGGCGACGCGCGCCGGGCGCCGCCGCGCGATCTGCCCGGCGACCGTCCACGACGGCCGCGCCATCATCGCCCAGGCGGCCGCGGCGGCGACCGGCACCCCGCCCACGCGCGGTCCCAGCTTCCCGGAGTAGGCGTAGTGGCCGAACGGCCGGCCCGTCGCGACGCCGACGAGCTCGGTCGCGAAGCCGAGCGCGCCCGCCCCGCCGACGAGCGCGAGCCCGCGCCGCGTCCCGCGCGCGGCGGCCGCCTCGGTCGCGGAGGCGGCGAGCATGAGCGCGACGATCGCGCGCGTCGCGGCGACGCGCCGTCCCTCCGGCAGGTAGGCGTAGCCGACCTGCGCCCCGGCGAGCGTCCCGAACAGCGCGCGGAACAGCCGCCGCGCCCTCGGCCGCGAGCCGCTCACCGGCCCGACGCCAGGACGAGGAGCTTGCGCCGCCGCGGGACGACCGCGCGGCCCGGCGACGCGCCGTAGCCGTCGCGCTCGATCTGGCGCAGGATCTCGCGGTACATCACCGCCGCCGCGCCGATCGCGCGCTGCCCGCGCACGAGCAGCGGGATGCCCGCGCGGCCGATCTCGTACTGCGCGTCCGCGCGCGCGATCTGATCGCGCAGCAGCGCCTCGCGCTCGCCCGGGGCCAGCGAGCCGCCGCAGCGCTCGATCGCCTCCCGCGGGAGATAGACGCGCCCCGCCTCCAGGTCCTCGTCGATGTCGCGCAGGATGTTCGTGAGCTGCATCGCCTGGCCGAGGGCCGCGGCGGCGGGCAGCGCTCGCGCGGCATCGCTCATGCCGAGCACGTGGGCCATGACGACGCCGACCGTGCCGGCGACGCGGTAGCAGTAGCGGTCGAGCTCCTCGTCGTCGCGGACGGTCACGCGAGCGAGATCGTCGCGCATCCCGGCGCAGAACTGCGTGAACTCGCCGCGCGGCAGCGGGCGGCGCCGGCAGACCTCGTCGAGCAGGCGCGCCTCGCGTCCCTGCGCCGGGCCGCCCGCGGCCCACGACTCGACGGCCTCCAGGCGCGCCTCGGCGTTCGGATCGCCCTCGTCGACGGCGTCGTCGAGGGTGCGAAAGACGAGGTAGAGCAGGTAGACGTCGTCGCGGACGTCGCGCGGCAGCAGCCGGCAGGCGAGCGCGAACGTGCGCGCCACGCGGCGGGTGGTCTGGCGGGCGACCAGCAGGTCGGCGTCACGCACGGACCGACGGCCTCCCCCGGGGCGCGGCGGGCATGTCGGCCGCGACGAGCGCGCTCGTGATCTGCGCCCCGAGCAGCACCCCGGGGATCCCGGCGCCGGGATGCGTCCCCCCGCCGACGAAGTACAGCCCGCGCAGCCGGCGGTCGCGGTTGGGCTGGCGCAGCGCGGCGGACTGGTGCAGGGTCGGCTCGACCGCGAAGGCATTGCCGTGGGCGGCGTCCAGCTCGCGCGCGAAGTCGACGGGCGTCATCCGGTGCTCGACGCGGACCGACGCGCTCAACCCGCTCAGCCCGAACGTGGCCTCCATGTCCGCCACGACGGCGTCGCGCAGCCCGTCGCCGACGCTGCTCCAGTCGATCCCCGAGCGCAGGTTGGGCACCGGCAGCAGGACCGCGAGCGCGTCGGCTCCCTCGGGTGCCATCCCCGGCTCGGTGCGGGTCGGCGCGTGGACGTACGTGGAGTACGTCGCGGGCAGGCGCCCGCGCCGGGTGACATCGGCGATGAAGCGCCGGTAGCCGCGGCCCACGAGCAGCGTGTGGTGCAGCAGGCCGTCGAAGCGCCGGTCGCAGCCGAGGTAGAGCAGCAGGCAGGACATCGTCGGCGTCATCCGCCGCAGCGGCGCGCGGCGGCCGACGAGCTCGTGCGTCTTGAGGACGTCGGCGTTGGACACGACGACGTCGGCGGCGATCCGCTCGCCGCCCTGCAGCACGACGCCGGTCACGGCGCCGCCGCGGTGCTCGATGCGCGCGACGCGCTCGCCGCTGCGCACGTCCAGCGTCCGCGCCATCGCCTCGACGAGCGCGTAGACGCCGCCCTCGGAGTACCACACGCCGTCGAGGAACTGCAGGTACACGAGCGCGCCGTAGATCGCGGGAACTCGAAACGGGTCACCCCCGATGAACAGCGAGTGAAACGAGAACGCCTCACGGATACGGGGATGCTCGAAGTGGCGTTTCACCATGTGCCACAGCGGCAGCGCCGCGCCGAGGCGGATCATGCGCGGGGTGAACGCCGCGAGGTCGCGCACGCGCAGGAAGGGGCGCCGCCCGGCGCCGAGGATGCCCTGTTCGTAGATCGGCTTCAGCGCCGCGAGGAAGCCGTCGAAGGCCGCCGCGTCGCGGCTGGAGAAGCGCGCGATCTGCTCGGGCATGCGCTCGGCCGCGACGAAGTCCAGCGCGCGCTCCTCGCCCGCCCAGCGGATCCGGTAGTACGGGTCCAGGCGCCGCAGCGCGACCTCGCCGTGGAGGTCGAGCCCGCCGGCGGCGAAGGTCTCCTCGAGCACCCAGGGCATCGTGATGAGCGATGGCCCCGTGTCCCAGGTGAAGCCGCTGTCGACGAGCTGGTAGGCCCGCCCGCCGGGGCGCTCGCGGCCCTCCACGACGACGACGTCGTGCCCTGCGCCCTGCAGGCGCAGCGCGACTCCGAGGCCGCCGAGCCCCGCGCCGACGACGACGACCCTCATCGCCGGGGCCTGACCGGCGCGGCGGCCGCGGCGACCGCTGCGCGAGAGCTGAGCATGTGACGTCGCAAGGCCGCGCCTAACCTTCGCAGATGTGTCGCCGGTCGCCCGCCGCCGCGCGAGAGGCGGCGCGGAGCGTCGGCGGGCCGGCGCTCTCGCGGTCGCGCGTCAGCCGTCGCGCGACGCGCGGCGGCGCGCCTTGGCGGCATTGACGCGCGCCTTGCCCTCCGCTGCGGCGAGCGCGGCGTCGCGTCGCGCGGCGGCCTTGGCGATCGCGGCATCGCGCTTGGCGAGGGCCTTTGCGATCTCGGCGTCGCGCCATGCGAGCGCTGCGCCGATGCGCGCGTCGCGGCGCGCCTGCAACGCCGCGATCCTCGCCTCGCTGTCCTGCCGCGCCGCCGCGCGCTTGGCCTGCGCCTTGGCGATCCGCTCGCCCCGCTTGCGCCCGGCCCGGGTCCGTTCGGCCGCGGACTCCCGCGGGCGCCCGTCACGCTCCTCGTCCTCGTCCTCGTCCCGGTCGCCCGCCCTGCTCTCCTCGGCGTACTTCTTCTCCGCCTTGGCGATGTCCTCGTCGGCCTCGCGGTCGGCCTTGGCGATCTTCTCCGCGGACTCGCTCCTCGCCTCGGCGATGTCCTCGTCGGCCTGCCTCGTTGCCTCGGCGATCGCCGCCTCGGCCTTCCGCCGCGCGGCGGCGATCTTCGACTCGGCCTCCCGGTCGGCGGCGGCGACCCGAGCGGCATGCTGGGCGTGCGCTTTGCCGCTCGGCGCCGGCGCCGGCGCCGGCGCCGGTGCCGGTGCCGGCTGGCCGCCGCCGGGGCGAGCGGCGTGGTCGACCTCGCCGGGAGCCGCGTTGGGAGCGATCGCCTCCCGCGATGTCGAGGAGCCGGCCGCCGCGGGCCCCTTCAGGTCGATGCGCGCGCCGGACCGCGGTGACGAACGCGGCCGCGGCTTCGTCGTGCTCGAGCCGCGCCACACCGAGCGAGGGGCGGACGCGCCGGCGACGGGCGGGGTGCGCGCGCGCGCCGAGGAGATGATCGCCGGCGCGCCGCGGGCGACGATGCGCTGCTCGCCGGCGGACGGCCGCGTCAGCTGTGCGGGCGGATTGGGGCCGAGGCTGTTGCGCTCCAGCGGCAACCCGCCGAGCACCCCGACGACGGTGAACGTCGCCACCGCCGCGGTGCCGAGCGGGATGAGCAGCGCCGACCCGCCGCCGAGCGCGAGCCCGCCGCCGGCCACGCCGCTTCCACCGCTCGACGCGGCTCCGAGACCGACCGCCACGAGGACGCCCGACTTGAGCCCGACCGACGGTAGGACGGGCAGGACGATCGACAGCCGCCGGCGCTGGGCCTGCATCTCGGTGCGGAACGCCCGGCAGTCGGCGCAGCCCTGGAGGTGATGACGCAGCGGCGCGCGCCGAAGCTCGGCGCCGCGCAGCTCGCAGAGCTTGCGGCGGATGTCGACGCAGGCCGACTCGCGCGCGTCGCGCCAGTTGCCGAGCGTCGTGCGCGCCTGGAAGACGAGCGCCTTGACGGCGGAGGGCCGGCGCCCGATCACGCCGGCGATCTCGCGGTGCGACATCCCCGCGATCTCCGACAGCACGAGCGCCGTGCGCTGCTCCTCGGGCAGCCTGCCCAGATCGGCGAGCAGCTCGCGCAGGTCGGCTCGCTGGGCGATCTCGTCGGCCAGGCCCCGCTGGGAGGAGACGTCGTCGAGCTCGACGGTGGTGACGCGGCGGCTGCGCAACAGCGACAGGCAGCGGTGCCGCGCGACCGCGTAGAGCCAGGACTTCAGGGCGACGGGGGCGGGCGGCTGCAGGCGCTGGACGTCGGACCAGGCCGAGGCGAAGGCCTGCTGGAGGGCGTCCTCGGCCTCGTCCCGGGAGCCGAGGATGTGCCTGCACATCGCGAGCATCCCGTGCGAGTAGCGGCCGTAGACGACCTCGAACGCAGCCTCACTGCCGCGGCGCATCTCCTCCGTCAGGCGCTCATCGCTTGCGAGCGCCAGGAACGGACGAAGTCGTACCCCGCGTCCATGCTCGAATCGGTGCTGGTGCGCTTCCATGGCTTGCCCCCGACGATGAGCCTGGACATTCCGCGTGGCCCTGTCAAGCACAGCCCGCGCGGACGAACAGGATTTGACCGAAAACCTCCAACTCTCCAACTTCCGGCTTTCGTCGACGCCTACACCGTCAAACCGACCTAGGGGGCGCACATGGCAGGTCTGACGAGTATCGGCAATCGCACCCGCTTACATCGCGACACGGTGCACAGCCGCGACCCGCGCTGGCGGCAGGCGGCGCGCGCGTGCTCGAGGATCGCGTTCTCGGCGGCGCCGCGGATCCACGCCTGCGCCGCGAGCGAGCGCTACGCCGGGATCATCGGCCGCCTCGCGCCCGGCCTGGACCCCGCGCACGTGGAGGCCTGGATGCTCGCCAAGCACGGCGACCTCGACGAGATCGACGCCGTCTACTTCGCCCGCGAGGTCAAGGCGGCCGCCGAGCGCGCCCGCGCAGCCGGACCCGAACGCAGCGACCGGCTCGCCCGGTCCTTCGGCCTCACGCCCGAGACCTGAGGCCGGCGCGCGCCGGTTCGGCGATCGCCGGCGCCCGCGTCAGGACGCGCGGGGCGCGCGGATGCCGACGAACCTGCCGCGGAAGAGCTGGACCGCATCGAGCGCCGTCGCGTCCGCGTGGCGGCAGCTCAGGACGCGCCGGTAGGCCGAGGCGCGCAGCGCGGGCCCGCCCAGGTCGCCGGCCGGCGCGACGATCGTCGCGGTCGGGGCGGCGCGCTGGACGGCTTCGAGCGCGTCGACGCGAGCGGGCGCGACGTCCCCGCGGTACTCGATGACGATCATGCCGCGGGCGCGCGCCCGGCCCTGCGCGCGCGACCCCAGCGGGGCGTCGAAGACGCCTCCGCGCAGGAGCCGCGGCCCGGCTCCGTCCGGCGGGCGCGATGCGCGCAGGCGGCAGTCCCCGTCGCGCATCGCGTGGGCGAGGTCGAGCGCGCGCACGGCCGGCGGACCGTCCGGCGGCGGCCGGTGCTCGCCCTCGCCGGGCACGAGGAGCACGGCGACGACCGCCACCACCGCGCCGGCGATCAGCCATCCGAGCAGGTACGCCAGGTAGCCCGTGACGCCGCCGGACGAGGGTGACGTCCGACGGCGCCGGCCATCGGAATCGAAGCTCACCACGTCTACGATTCCCGATCGCGCGGCTGGTGGCGCGTCCGGCGGTCAGCGCCCTGACGCGCGCAGGCCGGATACGGTCAACGCATGCGCGTGGGATACGCATCCCTGTTCTGGCGGCTGTTCATCCCGAACGCGACGGTCCTCGTCGTCGCCTCGGTCGTCCTCATGGTCGAGCCGGCCAACGGGCGCGCGACCGCGCTCATCGGCGGCCTCGTCGTCATGCTCGCCGTGAACGTCGCGCTCATCACCCGGGCGGTGCGCCCGCTCGTGCGACTGACCGAGCTCATGGGGCGCGTCGATCCGCTCATCCCGGGCGACCGGATCCCGATCCCCGCACAGAGCTCCGAGGTCGCCGTGCTCGCCGTGGCCTTCAACGAGATGCAGGACCGCCTGGAGAGCGAGCGGCGCGACAGCGGGCTGCGCGCGCTCGGCGAGCGCGAGCGCGAGCGGCGCCGTATCGCCGACGAGCTGCACGACCAGATCGGGCAGACGATGACCGCGATCGCGCTCCAGCTCGACCGCATGCACACCCGCGCGCCCGACGACCTGCGAGCGGACTGCCGCGACGCCCGCGACGCGCTGCTGGCAGGCGTCGACGACGTGCGCCGGCTCGCCCACGACCTCCGTCCCGAGGCGCTCGACACGCTCGGTCTCGTGCCGGCGCTGACGAGCCTCGCGGAGCGGATGTCCCGCCACACGGGGGTTCCCGTGCACCGGGCGCTCGACCGCGACCTGCCGCCGCTCGGCGAGGACGAGCAGCTCGTCGTGTACCGCGTCGCCCAGGAGTGCCTGACCAACGCGGTCCGCCACGGTCGGCCGCAGCGCATCGAGCTCCGGCTGCGGGCCAGCGACGGCGACGTCGTGCTGTCGGTCGTCGACGATGGGGTCGGCGTCGGCGGCTCCGAGCCGAGCGCCGGCGGCGGGATCCGCGGCATGCGCGAGCGCGCGCTGTCGATCGGGGCCGAGCTGCAGATCGCGGCGGCGCCGGGAGGCGGCACCCGGGTGCGCCTGCAGGTCGCCGCCGGTGACCGGAACGCGCCGCGCCGATGATCCGCATCCTGCTCGCCGACGACCACGCGCTCGTGCGCCACGGGCTGCGGATGATCCTCGACGCCGAGCCGGACCTCGAGGTCGTCGCCGAGGCCAGCGACGGCGCGCAGGCCGTGGAGGCCGCGCTCGCCGGCGAGATCGACCTCGCGGTCCTCGACGTGGCCATGCCGCGCCTGACGGGCATCCAGGCCGCGCGGCAGCTCAGCGAGCACCGGCCCGACCTGCGCGTCCTCATCCTCTCGATGCACGACAACGAGCAGTTCTTCTTCGAGGCGCTGCGCGCGGGCGCGTCGGGCTACATCCTGAAGTCCGCGGCCCACGAGGACCTCACCGAGGCCTGCCGCGCGGCCATGCGCGGGGAGCCGTTCCTCTACCCGCGCGGCGTGGCGGCCCTCGTGCGCGACTACCTCGAGCGCCGTGACGGCGAGCCGCCCGCCGACCCGCTCTCGTTCCGCGAGTCGGAGGTCGTCAAGCTCATCGCCGAGGGCATGACGAGCCGCGAGATCGCGCTCGTGCTGCACATCAGCGACAAGACCGTCGAGCGCCACCGCAGCAACATCCTCGACAAGCTCGGGCTGCGCGACCGCGTCGCGCTGACGCGCTACGCGATCCGGCGCGGGCTCGTCGAGCCCTGAGCGCCTCCGCCTCCGCAGCTCAGACGCGGTCGGCGGTCAGGCGCCAGGTGCCGTCGTCCAGGCGCGCGAGCGCGCCCTGCTCGCGCAGCTCCGAGAGCGCCAGCGACACCGTTGGACGCCGCAGGCTGACGATCTCCGCGAGCAGCGCGTGCGTCAGGCGCAGCGGGATGTGGACGCCGTCGGCGCCGGTCCGGCCCCAACGGTCGGCGAGGTGCCAGAAGAGCAGCAGCAGCCGCTCGTCGGCGTGCCGCGCGCCGGTGAAGGCGAGGATGCTGGACTGCACGTGGCTGCGCCGGACGGCCGCGCGCATGAGGTCGACGGCGATGGCCGGCCAGCGCGCGGCGCGGGCCGCGAAGCCCCCGTCGAGCACCGCGACGCTCGAGGGCTCGATGACGCGCCAGGTCGTCTTGGAGGGAATCGTCGCGGCGCTGCCGTCGTCGTCCCATGGACGCAGGACGTCGCCCGGCCCGAGCAGCTCCTGCGCCCGATGTCCCTCGGTCTCGAAGGCACGGGTCAACAGGCCGTCGAGGACGAGCAGGCCCAGCCAGGAGCGGCAGCGGCGAGGATCGGCCGGCGGCTGCCACGCTCCCGGGTTGAGCGCCAGCCGCGGGGCGACGCAGTCGTGCGCGGCCTGGTCGGCCTCGCGCGGGTCGAGCGACTCGGTCGAGGCATCGAGGTGTTCGAGCACGCGCACCATCGAGCGCCGCTGCCGCAGTGGCACCAGCGGCGCGATCGTCGTCTCATCCCTGTCGAGCATGGCGCGAGCGGTCGCCATCGAAACCCCCTTGTTTCGCTCTCGTCCAACGGTAACCCCGCCAGGGGGATGGTCTGCTGGATGACAACCACCATTGACGTCCCGTGCGACACCCACGACCGGCCGTCCCTCGCGGTGCCCGGATGTACGCCCGATCGGACCCCGCCGACCCCGGGGTGCGCGAGTACTGTCGATCCACGAGCGATGCCGAGCCCGATCGTCACCACCGCAGCCAAGATCATGTGCGCCCACGGCGGGCAGGTCACGCTCATCCCCAAGCAGTTCAAGGTGCTCGCCGGCGGGCAGCCGGTCATGTGCGTCGGAGACCTCGTCGGCTCGCCGATCGTGGGCTGCGCGCAGCCGCCGACGCCGGTGACCGTGCCCTGCCTCGCCGTCGCCAGCGAGATCCCGATCCCGATGGTCGGCATGAACCCGATGGTCTTCGTCCAGGGCAAGCCGGTGCTGCTCGCCGGGATCAACGGGGTCACGACCGGCGTGCCGCCCTCGCCGCTCATCGTCGTGTTCCCCGGACAGGTCAAGGTGCTCGCGTAGATGTCGCTCGACGGCTACGACGTCATCCGCGAGCTCGGCCGCGGCGGCATGGCCGTCGTGCACCTCGCCCGCCAGCGCGACCTCTCGCGCCTCGTCGCGCTCAAGGAGCTCGCCGGGCTGAACGCCGACGACCCGTCGTTCGCCGAGCGGTTCCTGCGCGAGTCGCGCGTCGCCGGCTCGCTGAACCACCCGAACATCGTCACGGTCTACGAGTACTTCAACGACGGCGGCACGCCGTTCATCGCGATGGAGCTCGTCGAGGGCGGCTCGCTGCGGCCGCTCGTCGGCGAGCTGTCGCTGCCGAAGGTCGCGCGCGTCCTGGAGGACGTGCTCGCCGCCGTCGGCCACGCGGGCAAGGCGGGGATCGTCCACCGCGACCTCAAGCCCGAGAACGCCCTCGTCACGAAGGACGGCCGCGTGAAGGTCGCCGACTTCGGGATCGCCAAGGCCGCGCAGAGCGGCCAGCGCGGGCTGACGTCGGAGGGCATGACCGTCGGCACGCCGGAGTACATGTCGCCCGAGCAGGCGCTTGCGCGCGAGGTCGGCCCGCCCTCGGACCTCTACGCGATCGGCTGCATGACGTACGAGATGCTGACGGGGCGCCTGCCGTTCAACGACAGCTCGCAGGCGGCCCTGCTCATGCGCCAGGTCAACGACCCCGTGCCCGACGTGCGCGAGGTCGACCCGCTCATCCCGGAGTCCGTCGCGCTCTGGGTCGCGAAGATGACGGAGAAGGACCCCGACGAGCGCTTCCCCGACGCGGCGAGCGCCTGGGAGGCCTTCGAGGAGGCCGTGCTCGAGTTCATCGGCCCGCTCTGGCGCCGCGACGCGACGCTCGTGCCGGGGTCGGAGATCGACCTCGCGGACCTCCCGCCCCAGGGACCGACGCCGCTGCGCCGCAAGACGTCCGGCGGGCCGGCCCCGGTCGCCGGCGCGACCGGCTACGAGACCTACCACGCGCCGGCGGCGCTGCACGAGGTGCTCGGCGAGGAGACCGGCGCGTCCGCGCCCGCGATCGCGACGCCTCCGCCGGCGCCGGCCGCCAGGCCCGCCCCGCGGCGCGTCACGCCCGCGCCCCAGAAGGTCGCGACCGGCGCCGCGATCCCGGTCGCGAAGGAGGCCCCGCCCACCCCGCCCGCCGACGAGCCGCGCGGCGTTCCCGTCGGGCCGATCGCCGGAGGCGCCGTGCTCGCCGCGATCGTGGCGTTCGTCGTCGGGCTGACCGGCGGCTCCTCGGCGGAGCCGGCGACCGCGACCGGCGAGGGCTTCGTGCTCAAGGCGCCGGCCGGCTGGACGCAGGCCGACGCGGGCGTCGTCCCCGGGCTGGGGGGCAAGGCGGTCGCGCTCGCGCCCGCCGGCGCGGCCGACGGCGAGGGCGTCGCCGCCGGCGTCCTGAAGGCCGCCGACGCGGACGCCCTGACGGGCCGTGGCACCGACCCCTCGCGCGTGAAGCTCGGCGCGGGCGAGGCCGTGAGCTTCTCCGACCCGCGCACGAAGGGCCGCCTCTACCTGATGCCGACGACCGCCGGCACGCTCGTCGTCGGCTGCACGTCGGACGCGGCGGTGCTCGACTCGTGCGCCGCGGTGGCCGGGTCCGTCGAGCTGACACGCGGCTCCCCCGCGGCCCCCGGGCCGACCGACGAGGGCGGACGCGCGCTCGGCGGCGCGCTGCGACGCCTGAGCAGCGCGATCAAGAACCCGACCGAGGATCTCGCGCGCGCCAAGACCCCGAGCGCGCAGGCGCTGGCCGCCGGCGATCTCGCGCAGCCCTACCGCACCGCCTCACGCCAGGTGCGCGCCGCATCGCTCGGTGCGCTCGCCACGGGCGCGGGCGGCCAACTCGCCGACGCGCTGAAGGACGTCGGCGACGGGTGGGCGGCCTACGGGCGCGCCGCCAAGGCCGGGTCCGCCTCGGGCGCGTCGTCGGCGCGCTCGGCGATCTCCCGAGCGCGGGCCCGCGTCGTGAAGGCGCGCGCGGCGCTTGCGGCCGTCGGCTATTCGAGCTAGAAAGAGGTTCTGATGCGTACCGCGATCATCGCCGCCGCCGCTCTCGTCGTCGCCGCCGTCATCGGCTTCGTCGCCGGCGGCGCGCTCTCCGGCGGCTCGGACGGGCTCGCCGGCTCGGCGGAGTCCGTCCAGGCCTCCAAGCAGTCCGTTCCCGTCGCGGCGGCCGGGCCGAAGGCGCCCGCGCTGAAGAAGGCGCAGGCCTCGAGCTCGTCGGGCAGCGGCGGCTCGAGCAGCAGCGCCGGGTCGGGCGGCAGCGGCGGCTCGAGCAACAGCGCCGGGTCGGGCGGCAGCAGCGGCTCCAGCGGCGGCGGCGTGTCCGGCGGCGCCTCGCCGCCCCCGCCGCCCGCCGCCAGGCCGCCGGCGGCGCCTCCCCCGCCCGCGGCGTCGGGCGGCGAGGAGATCACCGAGGAGTAGCGCGGCCGCGGCTCGCCCGGCTGCGGCCGGCGACCCGCGGGACGGCCGTCGCGGCGTGCGGTGCGGCCTGCGGCCCCGCCCGGCCGCGGCCGGCGACCCGCGTCGCGGCGTGCGGTGCGGCCTGCGGCTACGGGCCCGCGACGTGCCCGGCCACGTGCGACGCCTCGCGCTCGAGCGCGTCGCCCGGATCGGACACGCGCAGCTCGCCGCTCGTCGGCGCGCCGCGCTGCTGGACGACGTGCGTGAGCTCGTGCGCGAGCAGCTGCTGACCCGCCGCCGACGAGGGCGAGTACTCGCCGCTCGAGAAGAAGATGTCCTGGCCGGTCGTGAAGGCGCGCGCCTGCACGGAGCGGGCCAGCGCCGTCGACAGCGCGTCGCTGTGCACGCGGACGTCGGCGAACGAGTCGCCGAGGGCCGACGACATCTGGTCGCGAACGGCGGGGGGCAGCGGCGCGCCGCGGCCGCGCTGCGCCCCGATCTGCCGCGTCACCTCCGGGTGCACGCGGCCGCCGGCGAGCAGGCCGCCGCCTTCGCTCGAAAGATCGCCATGTGGTCCCATGAGCCTCGCGCCTCCGTTCGTCAGCCCGGCCGGTAGACCGGAGCGCCGCCCTTGTCGGTGACGTCCTTGGGCTTCTTCGGCGAGCTCGTCGGCGCCCGCACGACCTTGCCGAGCGGCTGCGCGCACGACGGGTCGGGCACGACGAGGGCCAGCTCGCGGCTGTCGGGTCGCCACGCGATGTCGCACGCGGGCGCCCCGGTCGCCTTGCCATCGGTGACGGCGACGTCGTCCGCCGACGTGAGCATGACCTCGAAGCCGTCGCTGTCGAGGTTGGAGACCGCGGCCAGGCGCGTGCCGCTCGGCGAGAAGGCCGCCGCGATGACGCCCTTGCCGGGCGTCGAGACGTTCGTCGCCGTGCGCCCTCTCCAGCGCAGCGGGCTGATCGCGAAGGGCGTGCTCGTCGAGTAGGCGCGCAGCCCGAAGACGGAGGGCTTGCCGCGGCGGCGCGCGGGCACGAGCACGAGCTTGCCGTCGCGCCGCCAGGCGATCCGCCCGTAGAGGTCCCAGCCGTCGTCGGGCAGGCAGAGGTGGCCGAGGTCGGCCACGTCCGAGCGGCCGAAGCACAGGTCGCCGTCGTCCTCCTCGCGGCGGATGAACGCGATCGTGACGCCGTCGCCCGCCGCGGCGGGCCGCGTGAGCCGGTCCGGCCCGGCGTACACCGTGACCGGCTTGGCGCCCTTCTCGGTGCCGGTGACGACGATCTTCGAGCCCGAGCGGTACACGAGCTGCAGGCCGCTCGGGAAGTACGAGGGCTCCGCCGCGCGGCCCCCGCCGACGGGCAGGCGGCCGAGCTCCTTGCCGCCGACCGGGTTGAGCACCGCGACGCGCGTCGGCGTCTGCACGGCCAGCGGCCACGGGCCGCTCGACGCGCGCACGGCGACCGCGGCGCCCTTGTCGACCTTCTCGCCCGGCTTCGGGCGGACGGCGACGACGGTGCCGGCCTTGGAGCCCGCGAACGCCCGGGTGACCCTGGCCTCGAGCCCGAGCTTGTCCAGCGCCTCGCTGTACTCGCCGAGCGGCTTGTCGTCGATCTCGGGGATCGTGACGAGCTTGGCCTCCTTCTTCTTCGTGGCCGCCTTGGCCGCCGCCGCCTTCTTCGCGGCCGCCGCCTTCTTCGCCGCGGCCGCCTTCTGCGCCTTCGTGGGTGGCGGCTTCTTCAGGAAGACGCGGACCGACGTGCCGCGGTCGACGGCGAGCCGCGCGTCGGGGATCTGGCTGCGCACGACGTAGCGGTCGGGCGCGTCGTCGGGCTTGGTCTCGCCGAGCTCGAGCCCGGCCTTGCGCAGCCGCTCGTCGGCCTTGACGCGCGTCAGGCCCTGCAGGCGCGGCACCGCGACCTTGGCCTCGCCGGCGGCCACGACGATGCTCACCGAGGCGCCCTTGTCGACCTCGAGTCCGGCGGCGGGCGACTGCTCGAGGACGCTGCCGGCCTCGGCGTTGGGATCGACGCCGACTCGCTCGGGCTGGCTGAGCTGCAGGCCCTCCGCGCGCAGCTTCTTCTCGGCGACGAACGAGCTCGGCATCCCGACGAGCGAGGGGACGGTCGCCTTCTGGGGCCACAGGAAGTAGACGAGCACCGCCGCGAGGACGAGCGCGAGCAGCAGCCCGATGAGCCAGAGCGGGACGAGCGGCCTCTGGCGGAAGACGATCTGCTTGGCCGTCGGCTGGACGAGCTCGTCGCCGGCGCTGCGCAGCCGGGCGAGCGTGCTCGCGTCGAGCTGCATCTTCGCCATCGGGTTGGTGAACCGCGGCATCCGCAGCTTGGGCAGCGTGAGCCCGCGCGGTCCGGCCTTGACGCCGCCCGCGGCCTTCTTGCCCTCCTCCTTGGCCTTGGCGGCGAGCTTGGCCTTGGCGCTGAGGGCGCTGTCGTCGACCACCGGCTCGCTGCCGAGCGCGTCGACGCCGACGCGATGCTCGACCGGGCGGCCGACGGGCCGCGGGCGGCGCGGGCGCAGCGTGAGCACGTCGACGCCCATGTCGCCGGGCTGCAGGAGCAGCCTGCCTGCGGCGAACTTCCAGCGCAGCCGGCCGGTCTCGTCGATCGTCGTGAGCCACAGGCCCTGCTCGGCGTTGCCCTCGTTGCGCACGGCGGTGCGGTAGCGCGCGCGCAGCCGCCCCGAGTTGACGAGCGGCACGACCTCGACGGTCCACTGCTCGAACGGGCGCACCTCGAACTGCGCGACGGCGCGGGCCGCGACGGTCGCATGGGTGCGTGACAGCGCGATGAGCTCGAACGTCCAGACGCCCGCGGTCGAGCGGTGGTCGCGCGGCGGCGCGATGTCGATGTGCACGCGCTCCTCGGTCTCCCCGCGGCCCGAGCCGAGCGGCACGAGGAACGCGGCGGCGGGCGACACCGTGGCCCAGCCCTCCGGCAGGCCGAGGACGGCGAGCTCGTAGTTGTCGACGATCTGGCTCTCGTTGCGGATCGTCGCCTCGAACGCTAGGACCGCGCCGGCCTGCATCGCGGGCACGCCGTCGGCGGCGGCGGCGGGATCGGCGGGGGCGAGCACGAGCGAGGCGGCGCCGGTCGCCGGCTCCTCGTCGTGCGGGGCCGCGGGAGCGACGTCGGCGAGCGGAGGCGGCGGCGCGGCGTGCTCGTCTGCCCCGGACGGCGGCGGCGGCGCGGCATGCTCCTCCCCGCCGGGCGCCGGCGGCGAGTCCTGCTCATCGGCGGGCGGCTGCGACGGGGACGCGTCGCCGGCGTCGACGAGCGGGAGGGTCGCCGCGACCTGCGGCTGCTCGATGACGATCGCGCCGCCCGGCGCGTGCACGGCCGTCTCGGCCGCCGCCGCCGAGCCTCCGTCGCCGGGGGCGGACCCGGCGTCGCCGGCGGCCGCCTCGCCGGCGTCCGGCGAGGGCTCGGCCTCGATCTCGGGCGTCGTCACGGCCTCCGACGCGGCCGGGATGAACGTCGTCGGCGTCCACGACAGGTACTCGCCGCAGCGCTCGCAGAAGTCGCGGCCCTCCGCGTTCTCGGTCCCGCAACTGCGGCAGCGAGCGCCCGTGCTCATGAACCGCCGCCCTCGTCCGGTGGGTCGGTCGGGGGCCGCAGCTCGGGCGGCGTGAGGCCGTCCGACGGCGCCACGGGCACGTCGGGCAGCGTCTTGAGCTCGGCCCCGCGGCGGACGCGCAGCTTGTACTGGGCGTGGACCGGCTTCCAGTGCTCGATCGTCCGCGCGACCGCCATCTGCGTCTCGGGCGGCAGCGGCTGCTCGACGACGACGTCGAACGCCGACCCGCTCAGCGGCGGCTGCTCGTCGAGGTTCTCGCTCACGACGACGCCGCCGTGGTCGTTGATGCGAGCCGTGATGTCGGGAAAGAACAGACCGAGCGCGAGCTGCAGGCCGGCGCGCGTGCCGCGCAGGCGGCTCAGCTCGCCGGCGCGGCGGACGGCCTCGCGACGCTGCGTGGCCGGCAGGCTCTCGACCTCGTCGACGCCGAGCCACGTCGCCAGGCCCGCGAGCGCGTGCTCGGGCGCGAGGTTGACGTCGAGATGGGCGGGCAGCGAGTCGAGCGTCGCGACGATCGGGTCGAGCACCTCTTCGAGCGCCTGCAGGAAGCGCATCGCGAACGGCGGCGGCTGGTCGCGGCGCGCCGTCGCGTCGCGCCGGTAGATGTCGGGCACGCCGTCGCGCATGTGCCGCCGCGCGGAGACGGTCGCCGGCGCGTCTGGGGCCGGCGCCAGCTCGGGTGGGCCGCCGTTGCTCGAGTGCTCTTCGCCGATCTGCGCCGGGCCCATCACGTTCCGCGCATCGTGGCCTTGACGATGTGGACGCCCGAGGCGATCGTCTCGTCGGGCTCGAGCACGATGTGCGAGCCCGCCGGCTCGGGCGCCTGCCGGCCGGTCTGCAGGTCGGCGCGGTAGACGCGCAGCAGGCGGACGTACTCCACGCCCGCGACCGCGTGCACGACGCCGTACAGCTCGCCCTGGTTGAGCGTGCGGCCGAACTCCCAGCCGGTGCCGAGCTCGCCCGGCGAGCCGCCGACGAGCGGGTTGAGGAAGCGGTACAGCTCGCGCAGCGTCTCCTCCTTGATGCGCGTGAGGTCCGCGAGCGGCTCGGTCTGCAGCTCGACGACGACGCTCACGCCGCGCAGCCGCACCGGGGCGACGTGCACCGTGGCGCCGAGCAGCCGGCGCTCGTCGAGGTGCTGGGCGACCTCCTCGAGCAGGTCGCGCGGGGCCTGCAGCTCGCCGAACTCCAGGTGGCGGTCGGCGGGGTGAACGCGCGGCAGCACGCGCACGGCGACGGCGTTGCCCTCGTCGGGCGGCACGCAGACGGCGCGGGCGACCCGCGGCGAGGCCTCGCGCGCGAGGTGCTCGAAGTCCTCCGCCGTCACGGCGCGGTGGCGCGCGCGCAGCTCCATGGCGCCGCGCCGGCGGACGCTGTCGAGGTGCTCGGCGTCGACGCCGCCGCGCGCCGCGGCCGGGTTGGAGACCGATCCGATCCCGGCCGGGCCGGTCTTCAGCACCGAGAGCGCGCCGGGCGCGACGTTGCCGCGCAGCCCGCCGCCGAAGCGATAGCGCGACAGGCGCAGCTGGGCGCCCTTCGGCGGGACCGCGCCGTAGCTCCGCCACCGGCCGTCGGCCAGGCGGACGGCCGGCCCGAGCTCGATCGTGCCCGCCGCGGGATCGCAGACGTAGACGCGATCCTCGGGCCCGCAGTCCACGAAGGACTCGCGGACGGCCCAGCGCTCCCAGCTGCCGACCTCGGGGTCGCGAACCTCCAGCGCCTCGTCGTCCGACGGGGCGAGCATCGGTGAGCGCAGGACGGTGAACGACTGGCCGGGGGTGCCGTCGCTCTCGCCGACGATCTCGTTGTCGACGTGCTCGGCGTGCTGGCAGGCCAGCGTGGCGCCGATCGGCACGGCGGTGATCGACGCGACCTCGGGGGGGCGCTCGTAGGCCGCGTTGCCGGCCTCGTGCGGCGACGTGACGCGGCAGCGCAGCCAGTGCAGGCGGTGGCCGCTGAGCGGCAGCCGCTCGCTGTCGGGCGCGAGCTCGAGCAGGACCTCCCCGCTGCCGAAGTTGAAGCCGCCGGTCGTGTCCTCCAGGACCGTGACCCGCTCCCAGACGAGCTCGCCGCTCGGGCGCTCGCCGGTGCCGAGCTCCCAGCGCAGTGGCGGGCGCTTCGGATCGACGCCCGCGCCGCGGGCCGGCTCGGCCTCCACCTCGACGCGCAGCAGCAGCCGCGAGAGCGGCTCCTCGAAGCCGAGATGGATCGCGTCGCCGGGCACGGGCACGCCCGAGAACGCGGCGCGGTCGGGACCGACCGGGCGCGCGACGCCGACGTCGACCGGGATGTCGTGCGCGGCGCCGTCGCGGTGCGTCACGTAGGCGGCCGGGCGCAGCGGCTCGATCGTGCGGCCCTCGACGACCTCGAAGACGACCGACTCCTCGTAGGCCGTGCGGACCGTCCCGATCTCCGTGTCGCCCGCGGCGATCGTGATCGGCTCGGCCGGAGGCGCCGTGAGCGTGAAGCGCACGTTCGTGCGGGCGGGCGTCGGCGGGCGCAGCGAGACGCCGAGCAGCTCGAGCAGCTGGATGTAGATCTTGTCCGGCACGCGGTTGAGCCGGTACGTCGTCATCTCCGTCATCCAGGCGAACAGCTCGATGAGCGTGACGCCGGGGTCCGACACGTTGTGCTCGGTCCACTCGGGGCAGCGCTGCGTGATCCGCGTGCGCGCCTCCGAGACGAGCTCCTGGAAGCCCCGGTCGTCGAGCTGGATCTCGGGAAGCCTCACCATGCCACCACCTCCGCGTCGACGATCTCGTCGGTCGATCCCTCTTCCTCGGGGATGATGTAGAAGGGGTGCACGAGGTTGCGCACCCCCGGGACGTCGGCGATCTCGTACGTGATCACGATGTTCAGGCAGCCCTCGTCCTGGTTCTCGAGGTCGAAGTCGATGGCCTGCACCTCGGCGCGCGGCTCCCAGCGCTCGATCGCGGAGCGCACCGCGCTCTCGATCGCGCCGAAGGCGGCGGGGTCGAGGACCTCGAACAGGTGCTCGTGGATCGCGCAGCCGAACTCCGGCCGCATCGGGCGCTCGCCGGGCGCCGTCGCCAGGATGATCGAGATCGCCTGCTCGATGTCGGTCTCGCCCTGGGCGAGCGCGATCGCCCCGCGCTGGTCGACGCCGAGCGGAAATGCCAGGCCGGAGCCGAGCTGCTCGTTCATCCGATCATCACCGTCGCTCCCGAGAGCTGCAGGATGCCGGACGCCTGCACCTGGATGACGGAGCCCTTGAGCTGCAGCACGGCGTTGGACTCCACGGTGACGGGGGCCGCCGACGTGATCTTCAGCGGGCCGGTGGCGGAAATCTCGACGCCCTGCTTGCCGTTCATCTTGACCTGGCCGGTCGTCTCGATCGTCATCGCGCTCGGCGGGCCGCCCTTGCTGGCGCTGAGCGTCATCGCCTTGCCCGCCGCGACCTCGATCGGGCCCTGCTCGCTCTTCACGGTGACGTCCTTGCCCGCGGTGAGCAGCACCTTCTCGTCGGTCTTGACGTCGAGATCGCGCGGAAAGCGCGCCGCCAGCGAGCTCGTCGTCTTCAGCAGGTCTGCTCCCGGCGTGTCCCTGCCGTTGAACAGCGCGCCGAGCACGAACGGTCGGCGCACGTCGCCGTGCTCGAAGCCCACGACGACCTCGTCGCTGACGTGCGGCAGCGCGACGATGCCGCGCTCCTTGCCGGACGCCGGGCGCACGACGCGGGCCCAGCCGCTCTCGACGCTGCCGGCGAACGACGGATAGGAGACCTTGACGCGACCGAGCTTGTCGGGGTCCTTGTTGTCGGTGACGAGGCCGATCGCGAGATGGTCCGCGAAGCCGGCCGATCCCTGTGCGCCGCGGAGCGTCTGGGCCAGCGGCCGTCCTCCGGCGCCGAGCGTCAGCCGCGTGCGGTAGCCGCGCGGCCCCACGACGTGGACCGCCGACACGATCCGCTGCTTGCCGCCGAAGCGTTTGCCGACGCCCTTGATGTCGACGTACTCGCCGGCGAGCAGCCGCGGGTCGCCGAAGACGACGGCGTCGGCCTGCACGCGCTGGCGGCCGACCCGGCCGGCGACCGCCTCGGCGCGATCCTTGGCGTCGCCGTCGCTTGCGACCGGAGCGGTGACGACGAACGCCTCGGTGCCGCCGGCGTCGCTCTTGACCGTCTTGCCCTCGGTCGGCGAGCCCGACTTCGCCGTCGCGTCCCTCGTGATCTCCTTCTTCTTCTTCGGGTCCCAGCCGCGCACGATGACCTTCTCGACCTGGCCCAGGCTCGAGATCCGGGGGCGGTAGCGCTCGATGGTCTCGCCCCAGGTCAGCTCCGCGACCGGCGCCACGCTCTTCGCCGGGTCGATGACGTGCAGCGCGCCGCCGGCGATGTCGAGCTCGCCGCCGTGACCGTTGACGAGCTGCGACAGAAACGCCCAGTCGGTCTCCCCGACCTGGTGCAGCACCTCGTTGGGGCTCCCGCCGATGGACGCGATCGTGCCGACCTTGAGCCCGTGCTCGCCGGCCATCTTCCGGGCGACGTCGGAGACGGTCATCTGCCTGAAGGTCCGCGTCGTCGTCTTGCGATGCATGCGATGCGAGCGGTCGTGCGCGGTGACGACGAGCTCCAGCGCCGAATCGGCGCCGGGCCGCGCTCCGAACTCGGCCTCGACGGTCGTGATCTCGCCGTCGAAGACCGGTTTCGGCGCGCCGCCGTGCTGCGCGGCGAGCTTCACGCTGAGCGGCGCGCCGAGCTTGAGGCGCTCGTCGTCGATGATCGTCAGCTCGTCGCGCTCGGCGGAATGGGACTCCGCGAAGCGCAGGACGCAGACGTCGGGCAGCTCCGTGGTCGTCTCGACGCGCAGCTCGAGCAGCATGGCCTGGAGGGCATCGTCCAGCGGCGACCCGTCGAGCATGATCTTCCAGGTGAGGGCGATGTCGACGGTGCTCATGAGGTCAGCTCCGGGATCGTGAGGCGGCGGCCGGGACGCAGGCGCAGCGGGTCGCTGATGCCGTTCGCGCGGGCGATTGCGCGCCACGCGGTGGGGTCGCCGTAGGCCTGGTAGGCGAGCGAGGGCAGCGAGTCGCCCTCGCAGACGATGCAGCTCGCGCCGGCCTCGGCCGCGCGCGTCGTGGGGTTCTGCGCCGGTGGGTTGCCGCTGCCCGAGCGCGGGTCCGGCGCGACCTGCAGCAGGTTCATCCGCGTCCAGGCGCGGACCGGCTCGCCGTCGGCGCGGAAGAGGACGAACTGCACGTCGAGCCGCGTGGCGACCGCCTTGAAGGACTGGAACGCGCCCCAGCGGAACGTGATCGTGGGCGGCGCCTTGCCTGCCGAGGCGCCGCCGGAGGGCACCTCCATCATCTTGAAGAGCGCGTCCGTGATCGGGCGCACGCTCGGCTTCGCGGGCTTGCTGAGCGTGACGTCGAAGAGCAGCTCGACGGTCATCTCGCGGGGCGCGCCGCCGACGAACTGCGGCCTGCCGAAGCTCATCCCCGGCACGCTGCGCGACTGGTAGTTGTTGACCTTCGTCATCGCGTACTGGGCGGGGTTGAAGAGGCAGTCGATCGGCGGCTGGCCGTCGATCTCGAGCTTGGCTCGCTGCACGGTCGTCGCGGGCGCCGCGGCGCGAGAGGACGACGACGCCGGCGAAGCGACGGCGACGGGCGGGCCCGACGCCGCGGGCGTCCCGAGCGGGCCGGGGGGCGTCGTGGCGGGCAGCGCGGCGTCCGGGACGGCAGCCGTCGGCGCTGCGGGCGCGGCCGGCGGCTGGCCGGCGGCTGCCGCGCTCGTGGCGGCAGCGGCGCCGGCGGCTCCGCCCGCGGCGGCCGCTGCGGGCGCTGCGGCGGCGGGCGCTGCGGCGGCTGCGGGCGCTGCGACAGCGGCGGCTGCGGGAGCCGGCGGGGCAGCGGGGGGAGGCGGTGAAGCAGGCGCCTCGGCGCCCGGCGCGCCGGGGGCGCCTGGCGGCGGCGGCGGCGCGGCGGCGGCAGCAGCAGGGGGAGCGACCGGCGGGGGCGGCGGAGCGTCCGGAGCCGGGGCGGCGGCGGCCGCCGCGTCCGGCGCCGCAGCAGCGGCGGGAGCCCCGGCCGGCTGGTCGCCAGTGTCGCCGGCCTTCGCGTCACCACCGGCCGCGCCAGCGTCGCCGCCACCAGCCGCACCCGCGTCGCCGGCCTTCGCATCACCACCACCAGCCGCGCCGGCATCGCCGCCACCAGCCGCACCCGCCTCGCCGGCCTTCGCATCACCACCACCAGCCGCGCCGGCATCGCCGCCACCAGCCGCACCCGCCTCGCCGGCCTTGGCATCACCACCACCAGCCGCGCCAGCATCACCACCGCCAGCCGCACCCGCCTCGCCGGCCTTGGCATCACCACCACCAGCCGCACCCGCCTCGCCGGCCTTGGCATCACCACCACCAGCCGCGCCAGCATCACCAGCCTTCGCATCACCGCCACCAGCCGCGCCAGCATCACCAGCCTTCGCATCACCACCACCAGCCGCGCCAGCATCACCAGCCTTCGCATCACCACCACCAGCCGCGCCAGCATCACCAGCCTTCGCATCACCACCACCAGCCGCGCCAGCATCACCAGCCTTCGCATCACCACCACCAGCCGCGCCAGCATCACCAGCCTTCGCATCACCACCACCAGCCGCGCCAGCATCACCAGCCTTCGCATCACCACCACCAGCCGCGCCAGCATCACCAGCCTTCGCATCACCACCACCAGCCGCGCCAGCATCACCAGCCTTCGCATCACCACCACCAGCCGCGCCAGCATCACCAGCCTTCGCATCACCACCACCAGCCGCGCCGGCCGGCTTCTGCTCGCCACCCGCAGCTCCGGCGTCGGCCGCCTTCGCATCCCCACCCGCTGCACCCGGTGCGCCGGCCTTCGCATCCCCGCCCGGGGCGCCGGCGTCGGCCGCCTTCGCATCTCCCGCGGCGGGGGGTGTCTGCTGCTGGCCCGCGGCCGCCGGCTCGGGGGCCTTCGCCTCCGCGCCGCCGGGAGCCGGGGCGCCACCCGTGGGCGTCGCGGCGGGGGTCTCGCCAGAGCCGGGGACAGCCGCGCCCGGTCCCGCGCCGGCTGCTGGAGCCGTCATCCCGGCCGCAGCTCCGCTGGCCGCCTGGTCGGCGGCCGCGACCGCCGCCTTGGCCGCCTCTCCGGCGGGCGCGCCTCCGACCTCGGTCGCCGCCGAGACGGCGGCGGATCCGGCGGCGGCGCTGGTCTGCGCGGCGGCGGCCTGGCCGGCGGAAGCGGCGGCCGCCTGCGCGCCGCCGACCCCGCCCGTGCTCGCGCCCTGCGCCACCTGCGAGGCGGCGCTCGTGCCCGCCGCCTCGGCCTGCGCGGCTGCCTGCGCGGCGACGTCGGGCGCACCCGCGTCCGCGGGGGACGTGCCCGGGGCCTCCGGGGCTCCGCCGCCCTCGACGGCGTCGTCCTTCTCGTCCGGGCCGTCGCTCATGTCCCCGGCACCTTCATGACCTTCATCCCGCCGTGGGCGACCTCCAGCTCCTCGCCGGCGACGGCGACGGCGGTCGCGTCGAGCGTCGGCCCGGTCCAGCGGATCGGATAGGCCTCGTCGAAGGACCACGCCCGGACGGGTTTGCCCGCCGGGTCCAGGAACGTGACGATCATCGTGTGCCGCTCCGCCCCGAGCCGCGTCTGCGCGAACCACTCCTCGACGGCATGGCTCGTGAGCCCGTTGGAGAGCACGAGGTTCGGGTACGTGAGCGGGCCGGGCAGCCGGTGCACGACGTCGTTGATGCCGCCCTCGCGGTACTCGAGCACGTCGACCTGCACCTCGAGGCCGCGGATCCCCGCGAAGCTGCCGAGGGTCAGGCCGTGGACCTCGGCGGTGAAGGCGGTGCCCGCGTGGGCGATCATCGGGCGCCGTCCGGTGCGCCGGTCATGCCGGAGGTCGGGTCGGGACGCATCAGATCGAGTCGTCCAGGAGGAAGCCGAGGCGCTCGCGGCCGTCACGCAGCTCGTCGCGCAGTCGCTCGAGCACGTACTCGGCGAGGAGGTCGAGATCGACCTGGGTCCCGGCGTCCTCGTCGGCGCTCGCATCGAACTGCGGCGCGACGACGGATTGCACGCGCGCAAGGGGGGACGCGGCGAACGGCGGGGAGGTGGCGGGCGTCGTCGCGGCGCGCGTCGCGCTGCGGGCGAGCATCGGCGCGCTCGGCGCCGACGAGATGGGGATCGGGGCCGGCGCCGGGGCGACGACCGCGGGCGCGGGCGCGACGGCCGGGGCCGCCGCCGGTGCGGCGGCGGGCGCAGGCGCGCGCGACGGCGCGGACGCACGATGAAACGCGGCGAGCACCGCGTCGCGGGTGGGCGCCGGGCGGGCGGCCGGCGGGCGGGTCGCGGGGGCCGGGGCCCGTCCGACCGCGGGGGTGGCGGCGGCGGGCGCTTGGACCGCGGCGACCGCGAGCAAACCGTCGACCTGCGCCGGCGCGGTCGCGGCGGAGCTCGCTGCCGCGGCATCCCACCCGCTGCCGGGCGCCGGCACGGGATCGGCGGTCGCCGGGGGGCCGCTGGGGGCCGGCGCGCTCGGGGCATGCGCGGGCTGCCGCCCCGCCGGGTTCACGGCGCCGCGCGTCTCCCCGGCTCGGGGCGCGCTGCCCGGCCCGGTCGCGGAGGGCGAAGGCGATCCCGCCGTCGCGGGCGTCAGGGCGCTCAGTTGTGCGGGCGCGGGCCGCGGGGGCGCCGGGGCGCCGGCGGCCTGCTGCGGCCGGGCGGCCGGGCGAGCGCGGCCCGGCGCCGGGACGGTGTGCGACGCCGGCGCGCGGGCGCCGGCGCGGACGCGCACGGGCCGCACCGCGACGGTGCGATCGCGCCCGGCGACGGCGCGCGACATCGCGGGGCGCGCCTCGGCGACGGCGCGGGCAGGTGGCGAGGAAACGGGCGGATGAACCGCGGCGCCGGCCCGGGAAGGCGCCGGCGCGGCAGCGCGCGTGCCCGACGGCGTGTCGCCCTGAGCGGCGGGCGCGGCCCGCGCGGGCGGCGCGGGCGGCGCGGACGGTGAAGCCTCGGGCGCGAGCGGCGCCGCGAGCGCGCCGGCCGCAGCCACGGACCGGGCGGGACCCGCGGTCGCCCCCGGGTCGTCGGCGACGGGCGCGCTGGGGGCCGCGGCGGGCGAGTCTCCGCCGGCGACAGGGGCGGGCATGGCGGCGCGAGCCGGCTGCGGCGACGCGGCCGCCGACGTCATCGCGGACGCAGCCGGGGCCGGCGACACGCCGCTCGGAGCGCGCGCCGCGGGACGCGGGCCTGCCGGCGCCGCCGCCGCGGGGTCGGAGGATCGCGCCACGGTCGAGGAAGCCGGCGCGGCCGGGCTGGCGGCCGGCGACTGCCGGCGCGAGGGGCCCGTGGGCGCCGGTCGCGCGGCGGGCTCGGACGCCGCCGCGGCCTGCGCCGCCGCAGGCGCGGCGCGGGACGGCGACGTGCTCGCCTGGACGGTCGTGTCGGCTGCCGGCGCGGGGGCGGGATCGGATCGCACCGGCGGCGCGGACGTCTGCGGGGACACCGCATCGCCCACCGGCGGCTTGGCGCTCGCCGGCGGATCGGCGCTCGCCGCGGCCTCTGGATGGGGCGTTGGAACCGTCGACCCCGGCGAGACGACCGGCCTCGGCGCGGACGGCGGCCCCGAGGACGAGGGGACGGCCGCGCTCGGAGCGGGTGGCCCGGTCGATGCGACCGGACGCGACGGCGCAGCGGTCGACGGCGGAGGCGGTGCGACCGCAACGGTCGTCCCGGCCGGCGATGGCGCGGCCGGACCGGACGGCCGGGCCGGCGGCGGCGCGACCGCAGCCGGCGGTTCCCCGACGGATGGCGGCGCCGGTGGCCGTGCGGCCGGCGGCGCCCCGACGGACGACGGGCCCGGCGACGGTGCGGCCGGCTCGGCCTGGGCGGGTGGCGCGGGCCGATGCGGGGCCCCGGCAACCCCAGGTGCCGGCGCGGCCGCGTCCGGCTCGCCTGCGGGCGCGGGCGCCGCTGCGGTCGGCGCCGCGGGAGCCGGCGACCCGACCGGCGCCGCCCGACCGGGCTCGGCGGCGGCGTCGTGGGACCGTCGCGGCGAGGCCGCAGACGCTGGGGCGGACTGCTCGTGCGCGGCCGCGGCAGCCGCGGGGGGCCGCGCGCTCGACGCCTTCGGGGCGGGCGCTGCCGGCCGCGGTTCGCCGGGCGTCGCGGGCGTCGCCGCGACGGGCGGCGCGGCCGGAAGGTCACGCGACGCCGGCGCGGCGGGCTGCGCGCGCGTGGCCTGCGACGGCGGATCGGCCTGCGCCGCAGGTGCGGGCGAAGGGTCCGGCTGCGACGAGGGCGCCCCCTCCCCGATCTTCGGCGCGGGCGCCGGGACGGCCACCGGAGCGGGCCGGGAGGCCGTCCGCGCGGACGGGGCCGCCGGCGGCTCGGCGCTCGCGGCCGGAACGGACTCGACGGCCGCCGGTCCGGCGCGATCGGGCGGCGCCGAAGGCTGTGGCGGCACGCTTCGGGCGGCCGGCGGGGCCGGAGCCTGCGGCGCGCCTCCCGCGGAGGCCGGCGCCGCTGGCGGACCCCCGGCGGGCTGGAGCGGTGGCCTCTGAGGCGAGTCCGGCGGCGAGCCCCCCGCGCGCTCGGCCGGCGACGCCGGGGCGGGCGTCGGCTGCACCGCGCGCTCGGCCGCGGCAGCAGCCCGCGGCGAATCCTCGACGCGCGCTGCCGGCGGGTCCTGCGCCTGCACGGGTGTCTCGGCGGCCGGACGCGACGGCGGCTCGGCGGCGGGACGCGGCGGAGGCTCGGCGGCCGGCGGCGGCGCAGGACCGGCGGCCGGACCCGGCGAAGGCTCGGCGGCCGGCGGCGGCGCAGGCCCGGCGGCCGGACGCGACGGCGGCTCGGCGGCCGGCGGCGGCGCAGGCCCGGCGGCCGGACCCGGCGAAGGCTCGGCGGCCGGCGGCGGCGCGGGCCCGGCGGCCGGACGCGGCGCGGGCTCCGGGGCCGGCGCGGGCTCGCCGGCGACGGGGCGCTCGGCGGCGGGAGGCGCCGGGGCGTCGGCGGGCGGACGTGACGAGTCGAGCGGCTCAGGCGGACGCGAGCTGATGCGCACCGGCCCGCCCTGCGTGCGCTGGACGCCCTCCTCGAGGCGCGACCGCGCCCGGCCGCGCTTTCGCGGTGGTGGCTCGGGAGTGGGCAGCATGGGGACGCCGGTGACGTCCAGGCCGTGCGTCCTGCCGACGAGGAAGCGCCAGGCCTCCTCGCTGATGTGCGAAGGCCGCGCGGCGATGACGAAGGCCGGCGCCGGCTCGGGCGCGAGCTCGTCCGCGACCGGGGGCTGCGCCTGCGGCGGCGCGGCGGGCGGCGGCTCGGGAGCCGCGGGCGCCGCGTCCGGGCGCGCGGGCGCCGGCGCACGTCGGGCCGGGGGCTCGGGCGGGCGGGCGATCTGCACCTGCACCGGCGGCCTGGCGACGAGCGGAGGGATGTCGAGCGCGCCGGGCGCCTTCGGCCGGGACGGGTCCGAGCGGGTGATCGCCGGGCGCACCCGCGGCGGGCTCGCGTCCGGCACCTGCGTCGGGCCGGCGGGCGGCGCGGGGCCGGCCTCGCCCGCTTCCCATCCTTCGGCCGCAAGCTGATCGCCCGCGATCGCCTCGTCGTACGCGGGAGCCCCGGCGTCCGGCGCGACGTCCTGGATGTCCGGCGGCCCGTACGAGGCCTGCTGCTCCGGGGCAGGCAGGGGCATCGCCGCCTCGCGCGCGGCGGTCGCCGTCGGCACGACCTCCCCCGGCGCATTCGGCGGCAGCGGCGGCAGCACGACGGCGCCACGCGCCGTCGCCGGAAGCACCGGCGCGGCGAGCCGCATCGGCGCGCCGGCGCGCTTCGGGGTGCGCCGCATCGCGGGCCCGGCGTAGCGGGCGATCGCGCGCTCGCGGCCGGACAGCCGCGCGATCGCGCGGGGCGTGACCCGCAGCCCGATCGGCACGCGGGGTGGGCGATCCTCAGCGTCCGAGCTCATCGCACGCCGCCGTCCGCGACGCCGAGCAGCAGCCGGCGGTCGCGGTGTTCGAGGTCCAGCGCGTCGTCGAGCGACCACGCGAACCGGCGGGCGAGCTCGGCCGCCTCAGCAATCAGCTCCTGCTGAGACGGCCTCGTCATCCCCCCAGGCCACCGTCCTCCAGGCCGGCGAGATCGATCTCGAATGCCGAGGCGCAGGTCGGGCACGTGACCGTGCCGACCACCTCCTCGCTGGAGTTCACGCGCTCGTAGAGGCGCTGGAGGTGGTCGAAGTCGACCGCGTACAGGTCCTGGATGAGCTCCGGCGTGACCTGCTCGGCACCGATCTCACCGATCCGCGTCACGGTCCGGGCGAGCAGCAGGACGCTGAGGTAGGCGCCGTTGGAGCGCACCGAGGCATCGCGCAGGGGCTCGATCTCGTCACGCGCGGTGGCGAGTCGCATGACGCCGTCGCGATGGACGGCGCCCGCCGCGTCGGCGTAGCCCTGCGGGAGGGTGAACGGAACCTCGGTGCGCATCGGCGCCCGCTACTTCGTTCGCGCGATCTTGTCGCAGTCGAACGTCGCCTGCACGTCGAGGTGAGAGCCGTGCTCGACCCCGATCGTGTTCACGGTCAGCCCGGTGATCACGGCCTTCGTGAGCGCCCACGTCGCAACGGGCTGGTTGGCCGCGTTGAACAGCGTGAGCGTGCCGTCCTTCATGTTGCCCTCGAGGCCCTTGTCGGCGACGGTGGCGATCCACTGATCGAGGCCGAGATCCGACGTCGCACCGGCCGAGCACGTGATCGACCCGTACTCGACGGCGCTCGACGTCCGCTGGCGCAGCGGCTGGCCCTGCGCGTCGGTCGTCGCCGAGGTGTGCAGCGGCACGCTGACCGACACCCCTTGAACGTCCTTGAACTGAGCGTTGATGCCGGGGAACTGCAGATCGAAGTACTTCGCGTCCAGCGGTGGGGGTGGCACTGCCATGTGTGTTGTCCTCTCGTCTCGTTCTCAGATGATCCGGCGCGGAGCTACTCGCCGCCCTCGTCGCCGCCGCCGTCGCCGCCATCGACGAACTGGCTCAGGCGGAAGATCACGAACTCGGCCGGCTTGACCGGGCTGATGCCGACCTCGCAGACGACCTGGCCGGCCTCGATGACCTCGGGGGGATTCGTCTCGGCGTCGCACTTGACGAAGAACGCCTGGTCCGGCGAGCTGCCGAAGAGCGCGCCCCCGCGCCACAGGTTCGTCAGGAAGTTGCCGACCGACGCGCGCAGCTTCAGCCACAGGCGCTCGTCGTTGGGCTCGAACACCGACCACTGCGTCCCCTCGATGAGCGTCTGGGAGACGAAGTTGAACAGCCGCCGCACGTTGATGTAGCGCCACTCCGGGTCGCTCGACAGCGTGCGCGCGCCCCAGACCCGGATCCCGCGGCCGCTGAACGCGCGGATGCAGTTGATCCCGAGCCGGTTGAGCTCGCCCTGCTCGACGGACGTGAGCTGGAAGCCCAGCGACGTCGCGCCCATGACGACCTCGTTGGCGGGCGCCTTGTGGACGCCGCGCTGATCGTCGGTGCGCGCCCACACGCCGGCCACGTGCCCGGACGGCGGCACCATGATCGGGCGCTTCGTGAGCGGATCGACGACCTCGATCCAGGGCCAGTACAGCGCCGCCATCTTCGAGTCGTAGCCGGCGGTGTCCTTGCGCCACTCCAGGATGTCCTGGGGGATCATGTCCGGCGGCGTGTCGAGGATGCACATGCGGTCGCCGAGCGACTCGCAGTGGGAGATCATCTTGCCCTGGGCGTCGCGGAACATCACGTCGTCGCCGTTGAGCAGCGTGACCGCGTCGGGCATGCAGACGATCGAGACCTCGTCGATCGCGACGAGCCCGCCGATGCCCTGGCGGCGCGCCGGATCGCCCTCGAAGTCGCCCGACGACAGGTCGGCCGCCTCGGGCGCGGCCGCGGCCAGCGCGTACTTGCCGGGCTTCGGAGCGCGCTGGGCCTCGGGCAGCGAGGCGCCCGTCTCCTCGATCTTGATGAGCTTCGAGGACGCGTTGACCTTCGTGGCGATGTTCGTGCGGCCCTTCTTGAGCGTCAGGCCCTCGAACTCCTCCTTGGCGTCGCCCGACGTCACGACGATGCGGTACGTCTTGCCATCGCCCTTGTCGTCGTCTCCGCCCTCCTCCTCGGCGAGCTCGACGGTGACCGGCGCCTCGATGCCCGGGCGCGCGACGGCGTTGAGCGTCTCGACGCTCGTGTCGCCGGCCGCCGGCAGCGCGGCGCGCGCCGGGGGCGCGCTGTCGCCGTCGGGAGCGCCGACGCGGATCACCCAGCACAGCGTGCCGCCGTTCTGGAAGAACCCGTAGACGGAGTGCGCGAGGTACGCGTCCTTCATGAACGGGCCGGCGTCCGGGTTGTTGGGATCCCCGAACATCCGCGCGAACTGGCTCCAGTTCGCGATCCGCATCGGGGTGTTGACGGGTCCGCCCGGCGCGAGGCCGACGAACGCTGCGACGGAGGTGCTGACTCCCTCGAGCGGCTTCTGTGCTGCGGGGATCTCCTCGACGTAGACGCCGGGGGTCAGATACGTCGTGGGCATCGCGCTCCTTCTCCAGCTTGGGTGCGGACTCCTGAATGGCTCTCCTCTCGAGCCGTGTCAGCCACTCTCTTGTGCGAGCCCCGCGGGCGCCAGTGTCGGCCGGGCAGCCGTTCGGGCAGACTTGGCGGCGGTGCCCGTATCGGCCGGCCCGGGAGGCGGCCCGGCTAGCGCTTGCGCGCGCCGCCCGCAGCCGCGCCCGCGTCGAGCACGACGTCCAGCGGCGCGCCCGGGACCTCGATCTCGACGCGCGCCTCGTGGCCGTCGCGGTGGCGCACGCGCACCTCGTGCGTGCCGGGCGGCACGCTGCGGATCCGGAAGCGCCCGTCGGCGTCGCTCGTCGCCAGCCGCCCGAGGTCGGCCATCGCGACCCAGGCGTCGGCGACCGGCGCGCCGTCCTCGTCGCGCACGACCCCGCCGACGTGGGTGAGCTCCTGCACGCCCGCGTGCCGCGCCTCGGCCAGCGACGTGCGCAGGACGGTCGTGCGCACGTCCGGGCCGCGCTCGACGACGTGCCCGCTCTCGACGGAGAGCGCCACGACGTAGTCCAGCGCCGGCTTGTAGACGCCGCCGACCGAGCGCCAGAAGTCCGACCGCTGCTCGGGGCGCTGCTCGCCGACCGACGCGAGGACGGAGAACTCCTGCGCGCCCGCGGCGAAGCGCGCGCCCAGGTGCCCGTCGAGGTTCGGGAAGGCGTAGAGCACGCCGAGCACCTGCGACAGCAGCCGGTGCTCGTCGGCGACCGCCTTGGACCACGCCGTCACCGCGAAGATGCAGTCCACGCGCAGTGCGGGCGGGCGCTCGGTGGCGCGGCCGCCGTCGCGGCCGCCGGACGGCCCGCTCTGACCGGCCCGCTGGGACTTGCGGATGTCGCAGAGGAAGAGGTTGACGGTCGGGCGCGTGAGCGTGCTGGCCCATTCGCTCGTCGGCGTCTCGAAGACGACGTCGATGTCGTCGAAGCCGTGGCGGCGCAGCTGACCGAGCAGCAGCTCGCGCAGCCCGCTGTCGAGGTCGGCGATCATCGTGTTGACGGGTACGTCGATCGTCGTCGTCATCCCAGCGCTCCTCCGTTGCGGACGAGCCCGTGGAAGCGCTCGAAGTCGGCGGCCAGCGTGAGCCGGCCGAGCTTGGCGTACTCCATCGCGACGCCGCGCACGAGATGCTCCATGCCGATGACGACGCCGTCCTGGGCGGCGAGCACGGCACCGGCGATCGCGGCGTTGCGGATCCCGCCGCCGGAGAGCTCGAAGCGCTCGGCGAGGAAGCCGAAGTCGACGTCGTCGTCGCGCGGCGCCTCGTCGGGAAGCAGCAGCTCCCACAGCCGGCGGCGATGCTCGGCCTGCGGGAAGGGGAACTCCACGACGGCGTCCATGCGGCGCAGGAACGCGTCGTCGATGTTGCCGCGCATGTTCGTCGCGAGGATGACGGGTCCGTCGTGGCGCTCGATCGCCTGCAGGAGGTAGGCGGTCTGCAGGTTCGCGTAGCGGTCGTGGGAGTCCTGCACGTCGCTGCGGCGGCCGAAGACGGCGTCGGCCTCGTCGAAGAACAGCACGGCATTGGCGCCCTGCGCGGCCGCGAACACGCGGTCGAGGTTCTTCTCCGTCTCCCCCAGCCACTTCGAGACGACCGTCGCCAGGTCGACGCGGAAGAGCTCCAGCCCGAGCTCGGAGGCGAGCACGCGCGCCGCGAGCGTCTTGCCGGTGCCCGAGTCGCCGGCGAACATCGCGACGAGGCCCTGCGCGCGGCCCGAGCGCCGCCCGAACCCCCACTCGTCGAGGACGAGGTCGCGATGGCGCAGGAACGCCGCCAGGGAGCGCAGCAGCGCGAGCGGGCGGTCGGGCAGCACGAGGTCGTCCCAGTCGATCTCGCCGGTCATCGCGATCGCCAGGTCGCCCAGGCCGGATGCCGACGCCGCGCGCGCGCCGGCCTCGACGTCGCCGGGGCCGAGCTCCTCGCGGCCCGCGGCGGCGGCTTCGGCGCTCGCGATGCGCGCGCCCTCGACGATCCGCTGCGCGGGCAGGCGATGCGCGGCGCTGACCTCCGGCGCCACCTCGGCTCCGCCGAGCACCGCCGACCAGATCGCGGCGCGCTCGCGGGCGGTCGGCAGGGGGACCGCGACCGTTACCGCCGGCAGGTGCTCGAGCGCCGTGAGCTCGTCGGCGCCCGCGAGGCACAGGACGGGCCCGGGGATCGGCGCGACCCGGTCGGGCAGCAGCGGGCGGTCGGCGGGCGGAACGCTCCCGAGCCGATCGACGACCAGCACCCGCTCCTCGAGCGCCGCGGCGAGCACCGCGTCGCGCGCGAGGTCGGCGTCGGCGAGCTCGGCGCACCCCACGCAGATGAGCCCGCGCCGGGCGACGGAGGCGACCGCCGTCGCCGCATCCGGGCCGTGCGCGACGAGCGGCGGGCGCAGCGCAGCCGGCTGGGCGAGGACGCCCGCGATGCGCTCGAGCGCGGCGTCGCGCCCGAACGGCACCGCCGTCGCGGGCACGCGGCGCAGGCGCCCGTCGCGTGTCGGATCGTCGATCGGCGCGCCCAGCAGCATGCCGGCGAGCCGGTCGGCGAGCACGACGGGGCGGTCGGCCAGGGCGGTCCCGTCGGGCGCCGGCGCCGGACGCACGGCGCCGAGCCCGCGCAGCCGCTCGTCGGGACCGAGGGCGGCGAGCACGTCGGCGACCGAGACGCCGGGGCCCGCCAGCAGCGTCGCCACGGCGCGCGGCGTCGCCGCGCCTGCGGGCGCCGCCGGGGCGAGCCGGGCGAGCGCGGCGCCGAGCGGCGGCCACAGGTCGCGCAGCGCGATCGCGGCGAGGATCGCGCGCTCGAGGTCGTCGAGCCCCAGGCGCGCGGCCGCGAGCTCGAAGCGAAGCTCGGCGGGCGCCGCGCCGCGGTCCGCGCCGAGGCTGAGGTCGAGGTCGCCGAGCTCGGCCTCCGCGCCGGTGATCTGCGCGGCGCGATCAGCGACGGCGGCCAGCGTCACGCGCTCGGACGGCGGGTCGGATCCGGGCTCGGGCTCGGGACCGAGCGCCGGCTCGGGCGGGACGGGCGCGGACGCCGGCTTGTGCACACCGTCATGTCAGCGCGTCGCCGCGCTGCCCGCAAGGGACGGACGGGTGCACGATCGGGACGTCCATACGCGAGCACGGCGCGATTGAGCGCCCGGTCGTACATGGACAGCGCGCGCGGGCGCGCGCAGAATGGCGACATGACCGTGGATACGCCCCGGGTCGTCGCAGCGCTGCCCCTCACCCAGAGGAAGATCGAGCCGCGCGAGTCGGCGATCGCCGCGTTCGTCGGCCTCGCCCCCGCCGGTCCGCTCGACCAGGCGCTTCGGATCACCTCCTTCGACGAGTTCGCGGCCGCCTACGGCGCCGCCGAGCAGCCGCGCGCGGCACCGTATCTGGCCGGCGCGAAGCTCGCCCACGCGGTGCGCGGGTACTTCGCCAACGGCGGGCGCACGTGCTGGATCGTCCGCGCCGCCGGGTCGCCCGGCGACGCGTCGGTCGACGGCCACCTGCGCTCGAACGCGGGCCTGGCTCTGCTGGGGCAACTCGAGGAGCCGACGATCGTCGGCGCGCCGGACGCGCACGGGCTGCTGAGCGGCGAGGACGGGGGAGCGCTCGTCCAGCGCGAGCTCGTCCGTCTCTGCGAGCGCGTCGTCGGCCGGATCGCGCTCCTCGACCCCCCGCCGCGGCTGGATCCCGACGGAGCGCTCGCGTGGCGCGCGCACTGCGGCGTCGACACTCCGTCCGCGGCGGCGTACTACCCGTGGATCGAGGTCGCCGACCCGGCCGGAGGCTCGACGACGACCGCGCCCCCCTGCGGGCATGCCGCCGGGGTGTGGGCCCGCGTCGACGACGGCTGCGGGCCGCACCAGGCGCCGAGCTCGGAGGTCGTGCTCGCGAGCACCGGGCCGGTCCTCGACCTCAGCGCGGCGGAGCAGTCGCGGCTCAATCGGGCCGGGCTGAACTGCCTGCGCAGCTGGCCGGGCCCGGAGCTGCGGGCCTGGGGGGCCTGCACGCTGGCCGGCGACCAGGACCTGCGCTACCTGCACCGCCAGCGGACGGTCGAGCACCTCATCGCCTCGATCGCGCAGGGCACGCGCTGGGTCGCCGAGGAGGTCAACGACTCGCGCCTGCACGAGCGGCTGCGCACCGTCGTGTCCGCGTTCCTGCGCCAGGCCTGGCGCGACGGCGCGCTGCAGGGCGACTCGCCTGCGCAGGCGTTCTTCGTGCGCGCCGACGATCAGCTCAACGACGAGGCCGCCCGCGCTCGCGGCGACGTCGTCATCGAGATCGGGCTGGCCACCCGCCGCGGCGGCGAGTTCCGCACGCTGCGGATCGTCCATCGCGGGGTTCCCGCTTGACACGGGAGGTCTGGGTGCGGGAGGCTCGGGCCGAAGGGGCCAATAATCGGAGGAAGAGACCTGGTGGGTCAGCGATTCACGGATGTCATCGTCGCGGAGTCTCATGCTGTCTTCCGGCAGGGGCTCGTAGCCTGCCTGGACGGCTTCGACGGCATCGGCTGGGTGGAATCGGTCGAGAACGTCGCTGACGCGTGGTCGCATCCGGCGCTCGGCGAGGCGGACATCGTGCTGCTCGACGCGATGCTCCAGGGCGCCGTCGAGTTCGCGGCCCGCGTCCAGGAGTTCACCGCGACGCGCGTCGTCGGGCTGGCCGCCAAGGACCAGGTCGACGAGATGGCGTCGCTGCTCGACGCCGGCGCCGTCGCGACGCTCATCCGCGAGGACCTCACGCCCGAGCGCCTGGGCCTGAGCCTGCGCGCGGTCGCCGCGGGAGCGACGACGGTGCTCGCGACCCGCCGCAGCCGCGAGCCGGTGGCCGTCACCGTCGTGGGCCCGGAGCTCAGCATCCGCGAGCAGCGCGTCCTCGAGCTCGTCGCCGACGGGCTGCCGACGCGGGAGATCGGCGAGGAGCTGCACTACAGCGAGCGCACGGTCAAGAAGGTGCTCGGCGACGTCGTCGTCAAGCTCGGCGCTCGCAGCCGCTCCCAGGCGATCGCGCGAGCGGTTCGCCAGGGCATCATCTAGCCGCCGGGCGCGACGGCGCGGCCTCCGCCGAGCTCGTCGGCTCCCGCGATCGTCACTCGTCGCCGGCGGGGCAGGTCCGCGGCGACTTGCGGCCGAGCGGGAGGCACAGCCGCTGGTCGCGGACCGAGCCGGTCGTCCGGATCGTGAAGCGCCGCACCCTGCCGTTGATGCCGGGGGCGGAGATCCGCAGCTCGATCCTCGTCGCGGGCGGAAGCCTGCGGTTGCGAAACAGCGAGCGCAGCGCGACGTTGCCGCGGCTGCTGGGCTTGCGGGTGCGGCGGGTGAACGGGCAGCGGCGCGGGTAGCGGCTCGTCGTCCGGCAGGTCACCCGCACGGTGACGTCGTCGGCGAGCTTGGTCAGCGTGAGGCGCTGGATGCGCCGGCCGCCGCGCGTCGCGCCTGAGAAGCGGGCGCTCAGGCCGTACTCGACGTACGGCACCGGCTGGTCGAAGCCGTCGCAGTCCTGATCGATGCCGTCGCCGACGATGTCCTTCGCGCCGGGGTTGAGCGCCGGGTTGGTGTCGTCGCAGTCGAAGCCCGCGACGAAGCCGTCCCCGTCGGCGTCGACCGGCACCGGCACGTCGCCGCGGCGGGAGTACTCGCAGTTGGCGACCTGGTCGGCGGCGTCGACCTGCGCGTCGTCGTCGAGCGCCGAGCCGCAGTCGACGATGTCGGGGCCGCCGTCGAAGGCGTTGATCGAGTCGTCGTCGCCGAAGCCCATCAACTGGTCGAAGCCGGCGCCGCCGGTGATGACGTCGCGGTTGTCGCCGCCGTGCAGGATGTCGTTGCCGCCGAGCCCGTGGATGACGTTCAGGCCCGGGCCGCCGAGCAGGACGTTCGGCGCGTCGTTGCCGACGAGCAGGTCGTTGCTCGCCCCGCCCTTGGCGTTCTCGAAGCCCGTCAGCGTGTCGTTCTCCCCCGCGACGCCGTTGCCCGTCGCCGCGTTGAGGTCGACGGCGACGGCCTCGCCGCCGCCGCGCTCGTCGTACGTCGCGGTGTCGGCGCCCTCGCCGCCGTCGAGCGTGTCGGTGCCGTGCCCGCCGCGCACGAGGTCGTTGCCCGCGCCGGCGACGACGGAATCGTTGCCGTAGCCGGCATCGACGTAGTCGTGGCCGGCGCCGAGCCCGAAGATCTCGCTCGCCGGGGTGCCGGTGACAACGTCGTTGCCCGAGCCGGTCAGGACGCCCGTGAACGAGAGCAGGACGTCGGTGCCCTTGGCCCAGACGGCCGTCCCGCCGAGCAGGTTGACGTTGATCGCATCGGACTCGAAGGCATAGCTGACGGCGTCCGCGCCGGGCCCGCCGTCGAGGCGGTCGCTGCCGCCCTTGCCCTCGAGCGTGTCGTCGCCCTGGTCTCCGGCCAGATCGTCCGACGTGCCCGTGCCGATGAGCGTGTCGTTGCCCTTCGTGCCCTCGAGCTCCTCGAAGCCCGTCTTCGTCGACCCGTCGCCGGTGACGGTGCCCCCGTCCTTGGTCAGCGTGAGGCCGCTCGTCATCTGGTCGAAGCTCAGGCGGTCGATGTCGCCGGCGCCGCCCTCGGCGCCCTTGCCGACCACGCGCGGCTTGAGGACGTCGCTGCCGGCGCCGCCGACGAGCTCGCCGTTGCCGATGAGCGTGTCGTCGCCCGTGCCGCCGTCGAGCGTGAGGTTCGGCGCGTAGGAGGAGGCGAAGTCGTTGCCCGGTCCGAGCTGCAGCGTGCCGGTGATCGACGTGCTCGTGCTCGTGATGACGTAGCGGTCGTTGCCCGCGTCGGCCCCGGCCAGCGTGATGGCGTTCACGCGCCCCTGCACCGTGATCGAGTCGTCGCCGCCGCCGGGCTGCAGCGCGACCTCGCCGATCGGCGCCGCGGGCGCCTCGGGCCCGTCGACGACGAGCGCGTCGTTCTCCCCGCCGCCCTCGAAGGTGAGCTTGGAGGTGCTCACCCCGGCGACGCCGGCCTGGACGATCGGGGCCTGCAGCCGCAGCTCGCTGGAGACGAGCGTGCCCGGGCAGGTCGTGACGCCGGCGGCCGAGGCGCACCCCGCCGGGGCGGCCGCCGCGGCGGGCGCGAACTCGACGCCCGCGCCGCTGCGCCGGATCTGCACGGCCAGCGTCGAGCCGCCGGCGGCGGGGGTCGCGACGAGCACGCCGGCGCCGCCCGTGGCGAGCTTGTAGGCCGGGCCGACGGCCGCGGCGGGGCTCGCCGCCAGCAGCGCCGTGGCGAGGGCGGAGACGAGGATCGACGGCAGGCGCCGCGTCATGGGCAGATCACCGGCGTGCTCGAGCCCGGGGGCAGGCAGCGGAAGCGCGCGGTCGGCGTCCGCCGGTCCTTGCGCATCGTGAAGAGGATGATGCGGCCGATCGTCCGCGGCGCCGTCACGCGCACCTCGATCTTCGTGCCGCGCGAGAGCGGGCGGTCGCCGAAGTAGCCGCGCACCGAGACCTTCGAGCGCTTGCCCGAGATCGTCCGGGTGCGCTTGGAGAACACGCAGCGCGGCGAGCGCGTCGACTTGCAGCGCACCTCGATCTTGGTGTTCGGGGGGACCTTGCGCAGCTCGAGCACGCGCAGCCGGGTGCCGCGGGTGGCCTTCGCGAAGCTCCAGCGGAACTCGGTCGTGATGGGCGGGAACGGGGCGTCGACGCCGTCGCAGTTCTCGTCGATGCCGTTGCCGGGGATCTCGGGGCCGCCGGGACGGATGCCGGGATCGAGGTCGTTGCAGTCGATGTTCGAGAAGACGCCGTCGCGGTCGCGATCGCGGGGACGCGGGTCCAGGACGAAGGCCGGGGCGACGAAGCCGAGCAGCACGGGCAGCTCGCAGTCGCCGAGCGGGAACGCGTCGGCGACGTCGTAGTCGACGCTGTCGTCGCCGGTGCCGCAGACGATGCTGTCGGCGATCCCGTCGAAGGCCTTGACGGCGTCGTCGCCGGCCCCGGCGTCGATCGCGTCCGTGCCTGCGCCGCCGTCGACGTGGTCTGCCCCGTCGCCGCCGATGAGGATGTCGTTGCCCAGGCCGCCGGCGATCGTGTCGGGGCCCTGCATGCCGTTGAGGATGTCCGCGCCGCCGCTGCCGGTGAGCTCGTCGGCGCCCTGCCCGCCGTAGGCGGTGCCGGCCGTCGAGCCGATCGCGAGCCGGTCGTCGCCCGCGCCGCCCAGCAGCACCTCGAAGCCGGTGAACGTGTCGACCTCGCCGTTGCCTCCGCCCGAGGTGTCGAGCGTCGCGGCGACGTCCTCGCCGGGCAGGCGGTCGGCATAGGAGACGACGTCGCCGGCGCCCGCGCCGCCGTCGAGGGCGTCGTTGCCGCCGCCGCCGACGATCTGGTCGTCGCCGCCGCGGCCCTCGAGGTGGTTGGCGCCCTGGTCGCCGACGAGGCTGTCGTCGCCCGCGCCGCCGATGACGTTCTCGGTGCTGACGACGTTGTCGCCCTCGGCGGCGGCGCCGACGCCGTCGTTCGGGATGCCGTCGAGCGTGACCGTCACGCCCTGGGCCGCCGTCGCGTAGGCGTACGTGACGGTGTCGGTCCCGGGCCCGCCGGTGAGCGCGTTGGCGCCCGCGTCGCCGGTGAGCCGGTCGTCGCCGTCGCCGCCGGCGACGTCCTCGAAGTTCGTGGTCGTGTCGGTCGGGGCCGGCGACGGCACCGCGCCGCTGAGGTCGACGACGACCGCCGGCGCCTCGCCGGCGTACGTCAGCAGGTCGCGCTCGGCGCCGCCGTCGAGGACGTCGCCGGCGTCGGCGCCGCCGTGGACGGTGTCCGCGCCGCCTCCGCCGAGGACCGTGTCGACTCCGGCGCCGCCGTCGAGCGTGTCGTCGCCGCCGTTGCCGGTCAGGGTGTTCGCCGCGCCGTCGCCGGTCAGGCTGTCGGCCGCCGGGCCGCCGGTGGCGTGCTCGAACTCGGCGATCGTGCCGGCCGCGCCGCCGGTCACCGCGGTCGGGCCGGCGCCGAGCGTCACCGTGACGCCGAGCGGGCCGGCCAGGTCGTCGTAGCTCACCGTGTCGCCGGTCGTCTCGACGCCCTCGCCGCCGACCGCCGTGCCGCCGCCGGTTCCGGGCCGCAGCAGGTCGTTGCCGTCGCCGCCGGTCAGCGTGTCGTCGCCCGCGTTGCCGGCGAGCGTGTCGTCGCCCGCGCCGCCCGCCAGCGTGTCGGCGCCGCCGTTGCCGGTCAGCGTGTCGGGGCCGCCGTTGCCGGTCAGCGTGTTCGCGGCGCCGTCGCCGGTCAGGCCGTCGCCCGCCGAGGTTCCGGTCGCGTGCTCGAACTCCGCGATCGTGCCGCCCGCGTCGCCGGAGACCGGCGTCGGCCCGGCGCCGAGGACGACGGTCACGCCGAGCACGCCGAAGACGTCGTCGTAGCTCACGGTGTCGCCGGCCGTCTCGCCCGTCTCGCCGCCGGTCGCCGACCCGCCGCCGATGCCGGGCCGCAGCAGGTCGTCGCCCGCCCCGCCGTCGAGCGCGTCGTCGCCCGCGCCGCCGGCCAGCATGTCCGGCCCGCCGTTGCCGGTCAGCGCGTTCGCGTCGCCGTCGCCCGTCAGGCTGTCGCCCGCCGAGGTGCCGGTCGCGTGCTCGAACTCCGCGATCGTGCCGCCCGCGTCGCCGGAGACCGGAGTCGGCCCGGCGCCGAGGACGACGGTCACGCCGAGCACGCCGGGCACGTCGTCGTAGCTGACCATGTCGCCCGCCGTCTCTCCGGCCTCGCCGCCGGTCGCCGACCCGGCGCCCGTGCCGGGCTTGAGCAGGTCGTCGCCGGCGCCGCCGTCGAGCACGTCGTCGCCCGCCGCTCCGGTGAGCACGTCGTTGCCGTCGGCGCCGGTCAGCGCGTTGTTCGCGCCGTCGCCGGTCAGCGCGTCGCCCGCCGACGTCCCGGTCACGTTCTCGATCTCGGCGACCGTGCCGGCGGCGTCGCCGGTCACCGGCGTCGGCCCGGGACCGAGCGTCACGGTCACGCCGAGCACGCCGGGGACGTCGTCGTAGCTGACCGTGTCGCCGGCCGTCTCCGCCGTCTCGCCGCCCGTGACGGTGCCGGCGCCGGCGCCCGGCCGCAGCAGGTCGTCGCCGGCGCCGCCGGTCAGCGTGTCGTCGCCGGCGTTGCCGGCCAGGATGTCGTCGCCCGCGCCGCCCATCAGCGTGTCGGCCGCGCCGCCGCCGGTCAGGGTGTCGGGGCCGCCGTTGCCGGTCAGCGTGTTCGGGTCGCCGTCGCCGGTCAGGCTGTCGCCCGCCGAGGTCCCCGTCGCGTGCTCGAACTCCGCGATCGTCCCGGTCGCGTCGCCCGAGACGGCGGTCGGGCCCGCGCCGAGCGTCACCGTCACGCCGAGCGCGCCGGGAACGTCGTCGTAGCTGACCGTGTCGCCGTTCGTCTCGCCGGTCTCGCCGCCGGTCGCCGTGCCCGCGCCGGTCCCGGGCTTCAGCGTGTCGTCGCCGTCGCCGCCGGTCAGCGTGTCGGCGCCCGCGCCGCCGGCGAGCGTGTCGTCGCCGCCCGCGCCGACCAGGGTGTTCGGGGCGCCGTCGCCGGTCAGGGTGTCGCCCGCCGACGTGCCGGTCGCGTTCTCGATCTCGGTCACCGTGCCGCCGGCGTCGCCGGTCACCGCGGTCGGCCCGGGGCCGAGCGTCACGGTCACGCCGAGCACGCCCGGCACGTCGTCGTAGCTCACGGTGTCGCCGGTCGTCTCGCCGGTCTCGCCACCCTTCACGGTGCCCGCGCCGAGGCCCGGCTTGAGCAGGTCGTCGCCGCCGCCGCCGTCGAGCGCGTCGTCGCCCGCGCCGCCGAAGAGGTCGTCGTCGCCCGCGCCGCCGGTCAGCGCGTTGTTCGCGCCGTCCCCGGTCAGCGTGTCGCGCGCCGAGGTCCCGGTCGCGTTCTCGATCTCGTCGATCGTTCCGGTCGCGTCGCCGGTCACGGCGGTCGGCCCGGGGCCGAGCGTCACGGTCACGCCGAGCGCGCCGGGCACGTCGTCGTAGCTCACCGTGTCGCCGGCGGTCTCGCCCGTCTCGCCCCCGGTCGCCGTGCCCGCGCCGGTGCCCGGCTTCAGCGTGTCGTCGCCGTCGCCGCCGGTCAGGACGTCGTCGCCGGCGTTGCCGGCGAGCGTGTCGTTGCCCGCGCCGCCCGTGAGCGTGTCGGCCGACCCGCCGCCGGAGAGGACGTCGCCGCCGCCGGCGCCGGTCAGCGTGTTCGGATCGCCGTCGCCCGTCAGCGTGTCGCCCGCAGAGGTCCCGGTCGCGTGCTCGAACTCCGCGATCGTCCCGGTCGCGTCGCCGGTCACCGGCGTCGGGCCCGCGCCGAGCGTCGCGCTCACGCCGAGCACGCCCGGCACGTCGTCGTAGCTGACCGTGTCGCCGCCCGTCTCGCCGGTCTCGCCGCCCGTCGCCGAGCCGGCGCCGGTCCCCGGCTGCACGAGGTCGTCCCCGGCGCCGCCGTCAATCACGTCGGCGCCGGCCTTGCCCGCCAGCGTGTCGCCGCCGCCACCGCCCGTCAGCGCGTTCGCGGCGCCGTCGCCCGTCAGCGCGTCGCCCGCCGACGTGCCGGTGACGTTCTCGATCTCCGCGATCGTGCCGCCCGCGTCGCCCGACACCGCCGTCGCGCCCGCGCCGAGCGTGACCGTCACGCCCGCGACGCCCGGCACGTCGTCGTAGCTCACCGTGTCGCCGGCCACCTCGCCGGTCTCGCCGCCGGTCGCCGACCCCGCCCCGGTGCCGGGCTTGAGCAGGTCGTCGCCCAGGCCGCCGTCGAGGACGTCGTCGCCGGCGTTGCCGAGCAGCGTGTCGTTGCCCGCGCCACCCGCCAGCGTGTCCGCCGCGCCGCCGCCGGTCAGCACGTCGCCACCGCCGTTGCCGGTCAGCGTGTTCGCGGCGCCGTCGCCGGTCAGCGTGTCGCCCGCCGAGCCGCCCGTGGCGTTCTCGAACTCGGCGATCGTCCCGGTCGCGTCGCCCGAGACGGCGGTCGGGCCGGCGCCGAGGACGACGGTCACGCCGAGCACGCCGAAGACGTCGTCGTAGCTCACGGTGTCGCCGTTCGTCTCGCCCGTCTCGCCACCCGTCGCCGTGCCGGCGCCGGTCCCGGGCTTCAGCGTGTCGTCGCCGGCGCCGCCGGTCAGCACGTCGTCGCCGGCGCCGCCGGCGAGCATGTCGTCGCCCGCGCCGCCGATGAGCGTGTTCGCGGCGCCGTCGCCGGTCAGCGCGTCGCCCGCCGAGGTGCCGGTCGCGTGCTCGATCTCGGCGACCGTGCCGCCCGCGTCGCCGGTGACCGGCGTCGGGCCGGGGCCGAGCGTCACCGTCACGCCGAGCACGCCGGGCACGTCGTCGTAGCTCACCGTGTCGCCGGTCGTCTCGCCCGTCTCGCCGCCCGTGACCGAACCGGCGCCCGTCCCCGGCTTGAGCAGGTCGTCGCCGCCGCCGCCGGCCAGCGTGTCCGCACCCGCGTTGCCGACGAGCGTGTCGCCGTCGCCGCCGCCGGTCAGGGCGTTCGCGGCGCTATCGCCCGTCAGCACGTCGCTCGCCGACGTGCCCGTCACGTTCTCCATCTCGGCGACCGTGCCGGTCGCGTCGCCCGTCACCGCGGTCGCGCCGGCGCCGAGCGTCACCGTCACGCCGAGCACGCCGGGAACGTCGTCGTAGCTCACCGTGTCGCCGGCGGTCTCGCCGGTCTCGCCGCCCGTCGCGGTCCCCGCGCCGGTCCCGGGCTTCAGCGTGTCGTCGCCGTCGCCGCCGGTCAGCACGTCGTCGCCGGCGTTGCCGTGCAGCGTGTCGTTGCCCGCGCCGCCCGCCAGCGTGTCGGCGGCGCCGTTGCCGGTCAGCACGTCGCCGCCGCCGTTGCCGGTCAGCGTGTTGGCGGCGCCGTCGCCGGTCAGCGTGTCGCCCGCCGAGCCGCCCGTGGCGTGCTCGAACTCGTCCACGGTGCCGGTCGCATCGCCTGTCACCGCGGTCGCGCCCGCGCCGAGCGTCACCGTCACGCCGAGCACGCCCGGCACGTCGTCGTAGCTCACCGTGTCGCCGGCCGTCTCGCCCGTCTCGCCACCGACCGCCGACCCCGCCCCGGTCCCGGGCTTCAGCGTGTCGTCGCCGTCGCCGCCGGTCAGCACGTCGTCGCCGGCGTTGCCCGCCAGCGTGTCGTCGCCCGACCCGCCGCTCAGCGTGTCGGCGGCGCCGTTGCCGGTCAGCGCGTCGCCGCCGCCGCCGCCCGTCAGCGCGTTCGCCGCGCCATCGCCCGTCAGCACGTCGCCCGCCGACGTGCCCGTCACGTTCTCCATCTCCGCGACCGTCCCCGTCGCATCGCCGCTCACCGCCGTCGCGCCCGCGCCGAGCGTCACGGTCACGCCGAGCACGCCCGGCACGTCGTCGTAGCTCACCGTGTCGCCGGCCGTCTCGCCCGTCTCGCCACCGACCGCCGACCCCGCCCCGGTCCCGGGCTTCAGCGTGTCGTCGCCGTCGCCGCCGGTCAGCACGTCGTCGCCGGCGTTGCCCGCCAGCGTGTCGTCGCCCGACCCGCCGCTCAGCGTGTCGGCGGCGCCGTTGCCGGTCAGGACATCGCCGCCGCCGCCGCCCGTCAGCGCGTTCGCCGCGCCATCGCCCGTCAGCACGTCGCCCGCCGACGTGCCCGTCACGTTCTCCATCTCCGCGACCGTCCCCGTCGCATCGCCCGTCACCGCCGTCGCGCCCGCGCCGAGCGTCACCGTCACACCGAGCACGCCCGGCACGTCGTCGTAGCTCACCGTGTCGCCGGCCGTCTCGCCCGTCTCGCCGCCCGTCGCCGACCCCGCCCCGGTCCCGGGCTTCAGCATGTCGTCGCCGTCGCCGCCGGTCAGCACGTCGTCGCCGGCGTTGCCCGCCAGCGTGTCGTCGCCCGCGCCGCCCGCCAGCACGTCGGCGGCGCCGTTGCCGGTCAGGACATCGCCGCCGCCGCCGCCCGTCAGCGCGTTCGCCGCGCCATCGCCCGTCAGCACGTCGCCCGCCGACGTGCCCGTCACGTTCTCCATCTCCGCGACCGTCCCCGTCGCATCGCCCGTCACCGCCGTCGCGCCCGCGCCGAGCGTCACCGTCACACCGAGCACGCCCGGCACGTCGTCGTAGCTCACCGTGTCGCCGGCCGTCTCGCCCGTCTCGCCGCCGACCGCCGACCCCGCGCCGGTCCCGGGCTTGAGCAGGTCGTCGCCCATGCCGCCGTCGAGCGCGTCCGCGCCGGCTTCGCCGAGCAGGTCGTCGTTGCCCGCGCCGCCGCTCAGCGCGTCGTTGCCGCCGCCGCCCGTCAGGATGTCGCGCGCGCCGCCGCCGGTCAGCGTGTTCGCCGCGCCATCGCCCGTCAGCGTGTCGGTCGCCGACGTGCCCGTCACGTTCTCGAACTCGTCGATCGTCCCGGTCGCGTCGCCGGTGACCGCCGTCGGACCCACCCCGAGGACGACCGTCACGCCGAGCACGGCGAGGATGTCGTCGTAGCTGACGGTGTCGCCGTTCGTCTCGCCCGTCTCGCCGCCGACCGCCGACCCGCCGCCGATGCCGGGCCGCAGCGTGTCGTCGCCGTCGCCGCCGGTCAGCGTGTCCGCGCCCGCTCCGCCCGCCAGCACGTCGGGCCCGCCGGCGCCGGTCAGCACGTTGTCCGCCGCGTCGCCGGTCAGCGTGTCGCCCGCGGAGGTCCCGATGATGTTCTCGAGCTCCGCCACGGTGCCGCCCGCATCACCCGACACCGCCGTCGGCCCCGCGCCGAGCGTCACCGTCACGCCCGCGCCGCCCGGCACGCCCGCGTAGCTCACCGTGTCGCCGGCCGTCTCGCCGATCTCGCCGCCCGTCACCGACCCCGCGCCGGTCCCCGGCATGAGCAGGTCGTCGCCGCCGGCGCCGGCGAGCGTATCGGCGCCGGCCAGGCCGATCAGGGTGTTCGCGGCGCCGTCGCCGGTCAGCGAGTCGCCCGCCGAGGTGCCCGTCACGTGCTCGATCTCCTCGACCGTCCCGGTCGCGTCGCCGGAAACCGCGGTCGGGCCCGCGCCGAGCGTCACGGTCACGCCGAGCACGCCGGGCACGTCCTCGTAGGACAGCGCGTCGCCCGCCGTCTCGCCCGCCTCGCCGCCGGTCACCGAGCCGCCGCCCGGACCGGGCTTCAGCGCGTCGTCGCCCGCCCCGCCGTCGAGCGTGTCCGCTCCCAGGCCGCCGGTCAGCGCGTCGTCGCCGCCGTCGCCGGTCAGCACGTTCGCCGCGCCGTCGCCGGTCAGCGTGTCGCCCGCCGACGTGCCCGTGACGTGCTCGATCTCCGCGACGGTCCCGGTCGCGTCGCCGGTCACCGCGGTCGGCCCCGCACCGAGCGTCACCGTCACGCCGAGCACGCCCGGCACGTCGTCGTAGCTCACCGTGTCGCCGGCCGTCTCGCCCGTCTCGCCGCCCGTCGCCGACCCCGCCCCGGTCCCGGGCTTCAGCATGTCGTCGCCGTCGCCGCCGGTCAGCACGTCGTCGCCGGCGTTGCCGAGCAGCTCGTCGTCGCCCGCGCCGCCCGCCAGCGTGTCGGCGCCGGCGTCGCCGGTCAGCACGTCGCCGCCGCCGGCGCCGGTCAGCGCGTTCGCCGCGCCGTCGCCGGTCAGCATGTCGCCCGCCGACGTCCCGGTGACGTGCTCGAACTCGGCAATCGTGCCGCTCGCGTCGCCGGTCACCGCGGTCGCGCCGGCGCCGAGCGTGACGGTCACGCCGAGCACGGCCGGCGCGATGTCCTGATAGCTCAGCGTGTCGCCGGCCGTCTCTCCGATCTCGCCGCCGGTCGCCGTGCCGCCGCCGGAGCCCGGCCGGATCGTGTCGTTGCCGCTCCCCCCGGCGAGGACGTCGCTGCCGGTGCCGCCGATGAGCGTGTCGTCGCCGGTGCCGCCGTCGACGCTGACCGGCTGGCTCGTCGTCGTCGTGAAGGTGTCGGCGCCGCCGGCCATGTCGGCGAGGACGGTGTAGGCCTCGGAGCCCGTGAACGAGACGTTGTTGGCGGCTCCGTCGGCCGTGATGACGATCCCCGTCGGGTTGCCTCCGACGCACGTCACGTCGACGCCGTTGACGACGACCTTCGTCGGCTCGGCGACGACCGTGTCCGGCAGGCCGAGGCCGGTGACGGTCACGGTCACGGTCGTGACCGGGCAGGCGCCGGTCGCCGCCGCGCGGGCCGCGGCGGGAAGGCAGAGGGCGAGGGCGAGCGCCGCGACGGTCGCGAGCGCCGGCCGGGAGCGGCGCGCGCTCATCGGCCCGCCTCGAAGCTCGGCTCGCCGCGATCGCGGCCGCGATCGCCGCCGCCGCCGGCGTCGAAGCGCGGCTCGGCGGGCGAGGAGGGCCGGCGGCGCGCGACCCGCGGCGCGCCCGCAGCCGCCGGATCCTCCGCCGCGACCTCGACGAACGTCCCGGCGCCGGCGGGGTCGTCGAAGCCGACGTGCAGGTGGTCCTGGTGGCCGGAGTCCGTGAAGTAGCCGGGCGCGTCGATCTTCCACGGCGTGCCGATCTCGGTCGGGCGCGCGCCCGCCGGAAGCCGGCCCAGCGCGAGCGCGAGCGCCCGCGCCGAGGCGTTGGAGCGGCTGACCGGCTCGCCGTCGACCGTGCCGATGTCGACCGCGCGGCCGAAGGAGTGGTTGGAGACCGTGCCGTGCACGGTGTAGTAGGAGTGGCCGGTCTTGAAGACCCAGACCGAGACGGGGGCGCGGGCGGCGGCCGCGAGCAGGACAGCGGTCACGCGCGGGTCGACGCGGCCGGCGAGCAGGTCGCCCTGCGCGCGCGCGTCCAGCGTGATCGCGTCGTCGGCGAGCGCGCGCGTGGCGAGCGCCTCGCCCGCCGGATCGGCGTCGGGCACGCCGGGGCCGCCGACGGTCAGGCCCAGCTCGAACGGCGCCACGCCCGGGTCGGGCAGCGCGAGCAGGTCGCGCGCCTCGGCGAGGCGCGGCTGGTAGCGCCCGCGGTGCGGGGCGTAGGGCCGCTCGACGTCGGCGATCCACTCGCCCCACGTCGCCGGGTCCTCGCCGTACGTCGCGTCGCCGGCCGCGCGGCGCGCGGCGCGCAGCGCGACGGCGTGGTCGACGAACCAGCGCAGCTGCAGCTCCGGGCGGGCGAGGTAGCCCGCGTACAGGCCGCCGTTCCATACCGAGAGGCGCATCTGGAAGAAGCCCACGCTGTCGGCGTCCCCGTACGGCAGGTTGCGCAGTCCCGACTCGACGAGCGCCGCCATGACCGGCAGCTCGCCGGGCAGCCCGGCCTCGCGCGCGCCGCCGGCCATCCAGTGCGCGACCGCGACGCGCGCCGGATCGTCCGCGGCATCGGACGCGACGGCCTCCGGCCCGGCGGCGAGCGCGGCGACCTCGAGCTCGAGCGGATCCGCCGCGGCCGTCTCCTCGACGGGCTCCTCGGGATCGGGCACCCACAGCGGCTGGGGCCCGCCCGCTGGCGGCGGGCCGTCGAGCTCGGCCTGGGCGCCCGCGCCGGCGATCGGCGCGAGCAGGGCCGCGGTCGCCAGCAGCGCGGCGACGAGGGCGGCCGGGCGGGTCACGAGAGTCCCTTCGGGCCGGCGTACGTCAGCGGCTGATAGGTCGGGTGGCGGCCGCCGCTGGACACCGTGACGGTCTCGCGCGGGCGCTTCGGATCCAGGCGCACGATCGCGCCGACGGGCTTGCCGCAGGCGTCGTCGCTCTGCACGACGGCGAGCTCCTTGCCGTCCGGCCGCCATGCGACCTCGCAGGCGCGGACCGGCAGCGCCGGCGCCACCCCGCGCAGGTCCCGCGCTCCGGTCACGACGAGCTGGAAGCGCGAGCGCCCGCTGTTGCTCACGAGCGCGACGCGCGTGCCGGACGGCGCGTAGGAGGCGGCGATCGCGCCGTGGCCCTTGACCGAGATGTCCGTCGCGGGCCGGCCGCGCCAGTGCGCGGGGTTCGTCGAGAACGCCTTGGAGCTGCGGTAGCGCAGGATCCCGAACGTGCCCGGCCGGCCGCGGCGCACGCCGAAGACGAGTAGCTCGCGCCCGTCCGGCCGCCACGAGATCTGGCGCCCGAGGTCCCAGCGCGGATCGGCGGCGCAGCGCGGCCGCAGGCGCGACTGTCCGATGCGCGCGAAGCACAGGTCGCCGTCGCCGCCGGTCCTGCGCACGAGCGCGACGACGTCGGCGGCGCGCGACGGCGCCAGCGTCGCGACGGCGTACTTCGTCCGGCCGTCGTAGACCGTGCGGCCGCGCTGGGAGAGGCGCGCGGAGACGAACTGCAGGCGCCGGCCGACGCGGTAGAGCAGCTCGCGTCCGTCCGCCGACCAGGACGGCTCGACGGCCTTGCCCTGCGGCGGCGAGGCCTGGCGCAGCGTGCGCCCGCTGCGCGGGTCGAAGACGCGCACGACGTCGCCCGTGTCGAAGCCGATCTGCGGCACGCCGGCCGAGACGAGCAGCCGCACGTCCTCGCCGGGCCGGGCGAGCACGCCCGCCTTGGGCTCGACGCCGACGAGCGTCCCCAGCGGCGCGGTGTCCACGACGCGGGTCACCTTCGGCACGAGCCCGGCGGCGACGACCGCGCTGGCGTAGGCGGTGAGGCTGCGGCCCTCGATCTGCGGCACGACCGGCGGCTCGCCGGCGGCGGCCGGCGCGGGCGCGCCGGCGGGCGGGGCCGCGCCCTCGTCGCCCGGGCCCGGCGCCCGCACGACGAGCGTCACCGCGGTGCCGACCGGCACCCGCGCGCCGGCCGCGGGAAGCTGGCTGGCGACGACCCAGGACGGCGCGGCGCCGGCCGGGCGCAACGGGCCGGCGGTCAGGCCGGCCGCGAGCAGCAGCTTCGCCGCCTGCGCCGGCGTGCGTCCGCGCAGCACCGGGGTCGTCGCGCGCCGGGCGCCGATCGCGACGAGCAGCGAGACCGCGGTCCCGCGCTCGGCCCGCGCGCCGGGGCTGGGGATCTGGTCGAGGACCGTCCCCGGGCGGACGCCGGCGACGGTCCGCGAGCGCAGGCGCGGGTCGAGCGTCAGGCCCGCTGCGGTGAGCGCCTGCTCGGCGGTCGCGGCATCCGGCGCGTTGAGCACCGCCGGCACGGTGACGCTGCTGGGCAGCAGGCGCAGCCCGGCCGCGGCCGCGGCGGCGAGCGCGACGAGCGCCAGGCACGTCCAGACGAGCGACAGCGCGCGGCCCTGCACGAAGACGACGGTGCCCTCGGCGCGATCGGACTCGCCGTCGCCGCGGACGCGGACCGAGACGGTGTGCTCGTGCTCGCCGCGCAGCACCCTCGCACGGCGCGCGCGCAGCACGATCTCGGCGTGGCAGCGCTCGCCCGGGCCGAGCACCGCCGCCGACGTCGCGATCGTCGCCCGCAGGCGGTGGCCGCCCCGCGCGCCGCGCTCCTCGATGGAGATCCGCGGCGAGATCGGGCGCGCGCCGGAGTTCGTGACGACCGCGCCGTAGCGCGCCTCGCGGCGGCCGGTCGCGAGCGACGGATGCAGGGTGAGGCCCAGCGCGGAAGGCGGCGGGACCGCCTGCGGCAGGCCGCCGGCGCCACGCGCTGCCGTCGGCGGCGGCTCCGCGATCCTCGTCATACGGCGACGCTACGTCACGCGAGGGCCTCCGTCGCGCCCTCCGGGCACGTGTGCCCGGAAGTCCGGTCGAACGGGTCGCGACTGCGACGATGGCCCGATGACGACGCTCGCCCAGGCCCGGGAGCAGTTCTCGCCCGCCGGCGTCTACCTGAACACCGCGAGCTACGGCCTGCCGCCGCGCGCCGGCTTCGAGGCGATGCAGGCGGCGCTCGCCGACTGGCGCGGCGGGCGCACGAGCTGGGAGCACTGGGGCGAGGCCGGCGAGGGGACGCGCGCGGCGTTCGCGCGGATGGTCGGCGTGGACGCGACGCGGATCGCGATCGGGGCCAACGTGTCGACGTTCGCGGGGCTCGTCGCGGCGTCGCTGCCCGAGGGCTCGCGCGTGCTCGTCCCCGACGTCGAGTTCACCTCGACGCTGTTTCCCTTCCTCGTCCAGCAGGAGCGGCGCGACGTGACGGTCACGACCGTCCCGCCCGCGCGGCTGGCGGAGTCGATCGGCCCGCGGACCGACCTCGTCGCGTTCAGCGCGGTGCAGATGAGCACCGGCGAGGTGGCGGACATCGACGCGATCGTCGACGCCGCCGGCCGCCACGGCGCACGCACGCTGGTCGACGCGACGCAGGCCTGCGGCTGGCTGCCGATCGACGCCGCGCGCTTCGACGCGGTCGTCTGCGCGGGCTACAAGTGGCTCACGCTGCCCCGCGGGACGGCGTTCATGGCCGTCGGCGATGCGCTGCAGGCGTCGCTCGTGCCCGTCAACGCCGGCTGGTACGCCGGCGCCGACGTGCACGGCAGCTACTTCGGGCCGCCCCTGCGCCTCGCGACCGATGCGCGCCGGTTCGACACCTCGCCGGCCTGGTTCTCCTGGGTCGGCGCCCAGCCGGCGCTCGAGCTGCTCAACCGAATCGGCGTCTCTCGCGTACACGAGCACGATGTCGCCCTCGCCAACCGCTTCCGGGCCGGCCTCGGCATGCCGCCGTCGGACAGCGCGATCGTCTCGGTCGCGCTCGATGGCGCCGCCGAGCGGTTGGAGCGCGAGGGCATCGTGGCCGCGGTGCGGGGCGGGCGCCTGCGGGTGTCGTGGCACCTCTACAACACCGCCGACGATGTCGAGGCCGCCCTGGCGGCGCTCGGCTCGGGGGCGTAACGCCGGGCCGCTCGCAAGGACGCCCGTGGCATGATTTCGCGCGCGAATCGCGGGTACGCTCAGGTCCCGATGGCGATCGCTGCCCATCCAGCCCTCGGCGATGCCATGCGGCACGCTCGCGATCGCACGCTCGCCCTCGTCGCGCCGTTCCCGCACGCGGAGCTCGAGCGCGTCCAGCACCCGCTCATGGGCCCGCTGGACTGGGACCTCGGGCACATCGCCGCCTACGAGGACCTCTGGATCGGCCACCGCCACGGCGGCGGCGACCTGCTGCGCCCCGATCTCGCCGACGTCTACGACGCCTTCGAGACGCCGCGCGCCGTCCGCGGCGACATCCCGTTCCTGCGCGGCCGCGACGTCTTCGACTACCTCACCGAGGTGCGCGAGCGCTCGCTGCAGGTGCTCGAAGCCGTCGGCCACGGCGACGGCACGCTCGTCGAGATGGTCGTGCGCCACGAGGCGCAGCACAACGAGACCATGCGCCAGACGCTGTTCCTCGCCGGGCTGCCCGGCGGCAGGCCGCGCCGGCCGCCGCGCGAGCGCGACGCGCCGGAGGGCTGGATCGACGTCCCCGCCGGGCCGTTTCGGATGGGCGCGCCGGCCAGCGCCTTCGCGTTCGACAACGAGCGCCCGCGCCACGTCGTCGACGTGCCGGCCTTCCGGATCGCCCGCCGGCCCGTGACGAACGCGTCGTGGGCGCACTTCTGCGAGGGCGGCGGCTACGTACGACGCGAGTGGTGGTCGCGCGAGGGCTGGGCCTGGAAGGAGGAGTACGACATCACGCACCCCGAGGGCTGGACGGCGGACGGGCGGCCGACTGAGGATGACGACCGGCCCGTCCTGCACGTCTCCTGGTTCGAGGCCGACGCCTTTGCCCGAGCGCACGGCGCGCGCCTCCCCACCGAGGCCGAGTGGGAGAAGGCGGCGACCTGGAACCAGGAGCCGATGGCACAGATCGGCGAGGCATTCGAGTGGACCTCCTCGTGCTTCGCGGGCTATCCCGGCTTCGTCGCGCACCCCTACCGGGAGTACTCCGAGGTCTTCTTCGGCGACGGCCACCGCGTCCTGCGCGGCTCGTCGTGGGCGACCGAGGCCCGCACCCGGTCGACGACCTTCCGCAACTGGGACCTCCCACAGCGCCGGCAGATCTTCTGCGGCGTGCGACTGGCAAAGGACGTGACGTGATGGAGCCGATCCTCAGGGGCGCCGCCGAGGTGCACTCCTATCTGGGCCCGGACGACGAGCGCACGCTTGCCGACGACGTCCTGGACGGGCTGACGAGGCCGCTGAAGGAGCTGCCGTCCAAGCACCTCTACGACGCCCGGGGGTCGGAGCTGTTCGACGCGATCTGCGAGCTGCCCGAGTACTACCAGACGCGCACGGAGCGGCTCATCCTCGAGAAGCACGCCGACGACATCGTCGAGCGCACGGGCGCCGTCGAGCTCGTCGAGCCCGGCTCCGGCTCGGCGACGAAGACGCGCGTGCTGCTCGACGCGATGTCCGTCGCGGGCACGCTCGAGCGCTACGTGCCCGTCGACGTCAGCGCGACGACGGTCCACGCCGTCGCCGAGCTGTTCGCCGAGGAGTACCCGGGCCTGTCCGTCCACGGCGTCGTCGGCGACTTCGAGCGCCATCTCGACCGGCTGCCCGCCCGCGCCGGCCCGCGCCTCGTGCCGTTTCTCGGCGGCACGATCGGCAACTTCCCGCCCGGCAGCCGCCGGCGCCTGCTGCGCTCGCTGGCGGGCGTGCTCGGGGCCGACGGCCACCTGCTCCTCGGCGCCGACCTCGTCAAGGACCCGCGCACGATCGAGGCCGCCTACGACGACGGCGCCGGCGTCACCGCGCAGTTCAACCTCAACGTCCTGCGCGTCCTCAACCGCGAGCTGGGCGCGAACTTCGACCTCGACGCGTTCGAGCACGTCGCCTTCTACGACCGCGAGCGCGAGTGGATCGAGATGCGCCTGCGGGCGCTCGTCCCCCAGCGGGTTCGCGTCGAGGCGCTCGACCTCGAGGTCGACTTCGCGGCCCGCGAGGAGATCCGCACCGAGATCAGCGTGAAGTTCACTCCCGAGCGCCTGCGCGCGGACCTCGCCGCCGCCGGCATGGAGCTCGTCGAGGCCTTCACCGATCCGGCCGACCTCTACACGGTCGCGCTCGCCCGCGTCGCCTGAGGCGGCGCGGCGGGCCGCGGCGAGCCGTCAGTCGACGAGCGGCTGCGCGGCGCAGCTGTCGAAGGCGCACGGCCCCTCGACGGCGCCGGCGGCGATCATCCACTCGACCCAGTCGTCGAGCAGCTCGAGCGTGACGGCGGCGGGCTGCGTCGTGCCCAGGACGAACCAGGACTCCTCGCCGGGCGCCTCCTCGGCGGGTCGCGAGCGGGCGCGGACGTCGTAGTCGGTCTCCTCGCGCAGGAAGGCGACGAGTCGCTGCGCCTCCCCTTCGCCCGGCGCGAGGTAGACGAACCCCAGGCGCACGTGCGCGTCGGCCACGCCGTGCTCCTCCAGCTCGGCCCAGACGTCCCGGTTGCGCGCGAGCTGGCGCTCGAGGAGCCGGTCGTACCACTCGGTCACACGGGCACCGTAGTCAGTCGGGGGCCGCCGGCGTCATCCGGCGTCGCGTGCAGCTCGGCGAGCAGGTCCTGCGCGAGTGGCTCGCTGGAGACCGAGAGGTCGCCGGAGAACGGGTAGTCGAGCGTCATCGCGATGAACAGGTTGAAGGCGATGACGCCGGCGACCATCGCGACGATCGTGAGGTGGGTGCGCAGCCGCCGGACGTGGAGCGCGTACATCGCGCAGATCAGCAGCGCGGCGCCGGCGAGCAGCAGCACCATGAACGGCGTCGGCAGCTGCTGGCGGGCGGCGTAGAGGCGCTGGATGCGCGCGGCGACGACGGCCTTGAGCTGGACCACGGCGTCCTCGTAGCAGGCGACGTCGCTCTCCCGCGTCGGGCTGTAGCCGCGCAGCACCGCGTAGATGTCCTCGATGTGCCGGTCGCCGAGCCGCTCGTACGCGCGCCCCTCGCGCATCCGGTCGAACTCGCGAACGCGCACGTTGGCGACGTACGTCCGCAGCTCGTTGGGCGAAGCTCGCGGGCGCCCGGCACCGGCACCGGCGGCAGGGAAGCCGGCCGGCGCCGGCCGCCCACAGCTAGGGTTCGCGCCCAATGCGAATCGACCACGCAGGCGCGCTCGTCGTCGGCGGCGCCTCCGGACTCGGCGCCGCGACCGCCCGCGCGCTGCACGAGCGCGGCGCCGGCGTGGTGATCGCCGACCTGGACGCCGAGCGCGGCGAGGCGCTCGCCGCCGATCTCGGGGAGCGGGCCGCCTTCGCGGTCGCCGACGTGACGCAGCCCGAGCAGCTCGAGCGGGCGGTCGCGCTCGCGGCGCGGGCCCCCGGCGGCCTGCGGATCTCCGTGCACTGCGCCGGGATCGGCCACGCCGAGCGGATCGCGCGCTCGCGCGGGCCGCATCGCGCCGACACCTTCGAGCGCGTCGTCTCCGTCAACCTGATCGGCACCTTCCACGCGATGCGCCTGGCGAGCGCCGCGATGCTCGCCAACGAGCCCGGCGCCGAGGGCCAGCGCGGGGTCATCGTCAACACCGCCTCGATCGCCGCCTACGACGGGCAGATCGGCCAGGTCGCCTACGCGGCCTCCAAGGGCGGCGTCGTCGCGCTGACGCTGCCCGCCGCGCGCGACCTCGCGGGCTCCGGCATCCGCGTCTGCGCGATCGCGCCCGGCCTCTTCGACACGCCGCTGCTGGCGGGCCTGCCGGCCGAGGCGCGCGGCCAGCTCGCCGCGTCGATTCCGTTCCCCCAGCGTCTCGGGCAGCCGGCCGAGTTCGCGCACCTCGCGTGCCACGTCGTCGAGAACGAGATGCTCAACGGCGAGGTCATCCGGCTCGACGGCGCGCTGCGGATGGCGCCGCGCTGACCCCGGCGGCCGGCCGGGCGCACGGACAGGCTCGCCGCGGATGACGCCGCGCCGACCCCGGCGGCCGGCCGGGCGCACGGACAGGTTCGCTGCGGATGACGCCGCGCCGACCCCGGCGGCCGGCCGGGCGCCAGGATAGGCTCGCCCGCCATGGCCGAAGCCCTCTCCCCCGCCGACCGCTCGTCGCTCGCCGCCGAGGTCGGGCCGGTCAACATGGCCGTCGGCGGGCTGCTCGTCTTCGAGGACGGCCCCGGGCTGCGCCACGAGCAGGTCGGCGCGCGCGTGGAGGGCCGGCTGCACCTCGTCCCGCGCTACCGCCAGCGGCTGCACAGCACCGCCGCCGGCCTCGCCAACCCCGTCTGGGTCGACGACGACGGCTTCGACCTCGGCTGGCACGTGCGCCGTGCGACGCTGCCCGCGCCCGGCGGCGACGCCGAGCTCGCCGACCTCGTCGGCGCCGAGATGTCGCGCCGGCTGGATCGCTCGCGCCCGCTCTGGGAGCTGACGGTGATCGACGGCCTCGACGGCGGCCGGGCGGCGCTGCTGGCGAAGATGCACCACGCGCTCGTCGACGGCGTGGCCGCGGTCGACATCGGCACCGTCCTGCTCGACCCGACGCAGGAGCCGCTCGACATCCCGGCCCCCGAGGGTCCCTGGGAGCCGCGCGCCTACGACCGCACGCGCCATCTCACGCGGCTGGCCGCGACGCCGATCGTCCGCGCGCAGAAGCTCGTGCTCGACAGCGCCACCCGCGCGCTGGCGCCGGACCCGCGCCGCGCGGCCGGCGACCTCAAGAGCGCCACCGAGCTGCTCGTGGCGCTCGCGAAGACGCGCCCGTCGGCGCCGATGACGCCGCTCAACGCCGGCCAGGGCCCCAATCGCCGGTTCGCCTTCGCGAGCGCCGCCCTGGCCGACCTCAAGCGCGCGGGCAAGGCGCGCGGCGGCACCGTCAACGACGCGCTGCTCGCGGCGGTCGCCGGGATGCTGCGCCGCTACCTCGAGGCGGCCGGCGAGCAGCCCGACCGGCCGCTCGTCGCGCTCGTGCCCGTCAGCGTCCGCAGACCGGACGAGGAGGGCGGCAACGCGATCTCCACCGTGCTCGTCGACCTGCCCGTCGACGAGCCCGATCCGGGCGCCAGGATCGAGCGCATCCACGCGGCGATGACCGAGCTCAAGGGCTCCGCCGCGATCCGCGCGGGAGCGCTGCTCGTCGGCGCGAGCGGCTGGGCCCCCCCGCTCGTCTCCTCGACGCTGGCCCGCGCGACCGGCGGCATGCGAGCCTTCAACGTCGTCGTCTCCAACGTCCCGGGCCCGCAGCAGCCGTTCTGGCTCAACGGCTGCCGGCTGCGGGCGATCCATCCCGCCGTGCCGCTGAACCCCGTCACGCAGGGCCTCACCGTCGGGATCGTCAGCTACGACGGCGCGGTCTGCTTCGGCGTCCTCGCCGACCGCGACCTCGACCCGCCGGTCGACGTCGCCGCGGCCAGCCTGCGCGAGGCGCTCGACGAGCTCGTCGGCTGACCGCGCGACGCGGTCTTGCGATGGTCGTCGCGCAGCGTACAGTCGGGTGCGTGGGGACTCGGCGGAGATCGGGCAGCGGGCGAGCGCGATCGACGGTCGCGCGAGCGCCTGCGCCGGCCGCGGTCCTCGCCCTCGCCCTGACCTTCGCGCTCGCCCTCGCCGGCTGCGGCGGGTCGGGCGACCTCACCAAGCCGACCGCCGCGACCGCGCCGGACCAGGCGAGCTCCGCCGACGTCCGCGTCGTCTCGCCGGTCTACGACCTGCCCGCCAGGCAGCCGGCGGCGCGCCGCGACCCGACCGCCGCCGTGCCGATCCTCATGTACCACGTGATCGGCGACGTGCGACCCGGCACGCCGCTGCCGGGCCTGTGGGTCAGCGCGAAGGAACTCGCCGCGCACGTCCGCGCGCTCGATCGCGCCGGCTACGCCGCCGTCACCATGCGCCAGGTCTGGGACGCCTGGCGCAACGGCGGCCTGCTGCCGCCCAAGCCGATCGTGCTCTCCTTCGACGACGGCTACACCGGTCACGTCCGCGACGCGCTGCCGACCCTGCGCGCCGTCGGCTGGCCCGGCGTGCTGAACCTGACGCTCGCCAACCTGCCCGACATGGGCGGCGCGAAGGGCGTGCGGCGACTCGTCGAGGCGGGCTGGGAGATCGGCGCCCACACGCTGACGCACCCCGACCTGACGACGCTGTCCGACGCCGAGCTGCGCCGCCAGCTGCGCGCGCCGCGCGAGATCATCGAGCGCCTGCTCGGCGTCTCGGCGGACTTCCTCTGCTATCCGGCGGGACGCTACGACGAGCGCGTCGTGCGCGCCGCGCGCGAGGCCGGCTACGTCGCCGCGACGACCGTCGAGCCCGGGCTCGCCCGCCCCGGCGACCCTTACAGGCTGGCGCGCCTACGGGTCGACGGGGGCGTCGGGGCGACCGCGCTGCTGCGCCGCCTGCGCGCGCTGTCGGGCTGACTCAGGCCAGCCGCTCGACGAGCATCGCCTGGCCCATGCCGCCGGCGACGCACATCGACTCGATGCCGTAGCGCCCGTCGATCGCGTCCAGGCCGTTGAGCAGCGTCGTCATGATGCGCGCGCCGGTCGAGCCGAACGGGTGGCCGAGGGCGATCGCGCCGCCGTTGGGGTTGAGCTTCTCCTCGGCGATGCCGAGCTCGTCGCGGCACGGCACGATCTGGGCTGCGAACGCCTCGTTGATCTCGACGATGTCGATGTCCTCGATCGACATGCCGGTCTGCGCGAGCAGCGCCTTGATCGCCGGGATCGGGCCGAGGCCCATGATCTCGGGCCGGATCGCCGAGACCGCCGAGGCGATGATCCGCGCCCGCGGCTTGAGGCCGAGCGAGGCCGCCTTCTCCTCGGACATGACGAGCACCGCCGCAGCGCCGTCGTTGAGCGGGCAGGCGTTGCCGGCCGTCACGGTCCCGTTCTCGGGATCGAAGACCGGGTTCAGCGCGGCGAGCTTCTCCATCGTGGTGCTCGGCCGCGGGCCGTCGTCCTTCGTCAGCTCGCCGCCGTCGGGCAGCGCGACCGCGACGATCTCGCGGTCGAAGTGGCCGGACTCCTGCGCGGCGACGGCGCGCATCTGCGACAGCAGCGCCCACTCGTCCTGCGCCTCGCGCGAGACGTTGCAGCGCTCGGCGACCTTCTCGGCGGTCAGGCCCATCGGGATGTACACGTCGTACGCCGAGCCCTCCGAGCCGTCGAGCTGCGGGTGCTTGGCCTCGTCGGGGATGCCGGCGCCCAGGCCCGCGCGCGAGACCGACTCCACGCCGGCGGCGATGTACTGGTCGCCCTCGCCGGCCTTGATCGCGTGGAAGGCCATCCGCAGCGTCTGCAGCGAGGAGGCGCAGAAGCGGTTGACGGTGCAGGCGGGGACGTGATGGTCGATTCCCGCGACGAGCGTGGCGTTGCGGCCGATGTTGTAGGCCTGCTCGCCGACGGCCGACGCGGCGCCCATCATGACGTCGTCGGTCTGGCCGAAGTCGACGCCGGGATTGCGCTCGACGAGCGCGCGCAGCGGGGTTGCGGCGAGCTCGTCGGCGCGAACGCCGACCAGCGAGCCCTTGAACGCGCGGCCGATCGGGGTGCGGACGGCGTCCACGATCACTGCTTCAGGCATGTGATGCTCCTTGTGATGGTCGGTTGTGCCCCCGGCGGTCGCACTCCACGGGGGTGTCTTTCACACCGGCGTCGCACTCGCCGGAGCCTTCCTGCCGACCATTCTGCCAGATGAACGCTCGCGGCCGGTCGGGTGGGCGGCGCCCACCGGTCCGCTCGCACCGGCTCAGGGCAGGCCCAGGCCACTTGCGTCCCCATATGGGACGCAACCCACCGCACCCCCACCGCCCCACCGACCCCGGGCAGGCCCCGGCGACTTGCGTCCCCATGTGGGACGCAACCCACCGCACCCCCACTGCCCCACCGACCCCGGGCAGGCCCCCGGCGACTTGCGTCCCCATACGGGACGCAACACGCACAACCCCGCCCGCGCACCGACTCCAGATAGGCCCAGGCCGATTGCGTCCCCATATGGGACGCAACCCACCACACCCCGGCGGCTGCGGCGGCGCCCACGACCGGGCCAGCGGCGGGTCGCCGGCGGTCCGTGAGCGTCCCGCGCCGGGGGTGAAGCGCGTCCGCCATGCGTCCGCCGCGCCGATCGGGGCTCAACAACCTCCGCCGTCGCGCCGACGACCACGGCATGCCGACACTGCGCCCTTCCACGCTCCGCCGCGCCGGCATCGCGACGGCGCTCACCCTTGTCGCGGCCGCGCCCGCCGAGGCGCGCATCCTGCCGACCTTCTCGCTCGTTCCCGGCCTGCCCGCGATCTCGAACATCGAGTCCGTTCCCGGCCTCCCGGCCGCGCCGCAGATCACCCGCCTTCCCTCCGGCCCGCTGCCGTCGCTCATCGGCCTGCCCGGCGGCGACCGGATGCGGATCACGCGAGCGTCCGGCGGAGCGCTGCTCGGCATGGAGGGCCCGGACCGGCTCATCGGCGGTCCCGGCCCCGACCGGCTCGACGGCGCCACCGGCCCCGACTGGCTCTACGGCAAGGGCGGAGACGACCTGCTCAAGGGCGGCTCGGGCGGCGACTTCATGTATGGCGGCGACGGCGCCGACCACCTCTTCGCGGGCTACGGCGCCGACGTGCTCGACGGCGGGCCGGGCGACGACATCCTCGCCGGCGAGGCCGCGCCCGACGAGATCACCGGCGGACCCGGCAACGACCTCATCCACGGCGGTGGCGGGGCCGACACGATCGACAGCGGCCCCGGCGACGACATCGTCTACTCCGACTCCGGCCGCGACCGCGTCACGACCGGCCCGGGCGACGACATCGTCTACGCCAACAACGGGACCGCGATCGGCCCCGTCGACTGCGGCGAGGGCGAGGACACGATCGTCATCAACCCGTACAACATGCGCGGCGGCGTCTCCAACGCGCAGTCGCTGCGCCGCGGCCAGATCCGCAACTGCGAGCGCGTCATCGAGGCCCCGCCGATCACCGACCCCACGCGCGGCATCAAGGCGATCCTGCCCGACCACGGCGCCAGGCGCATCGGCGGCGACCTCAACGACAACCTGCTCGGCGGGCGCGGCTCGGACCGCCTCGACGGCCGCGGCGGCGACGACGTCATCTGGGGCGACCGGCACCTGCCCGAGGGCGGCCACCGCGCCACCGACCGGCTCTACGGCGGCTCCGGCGACGACACGATCTACGGGGGCCGCGGCTTCAACCGCATCTACGGCGGGCCGGGCAACGACTACCTGCAGGGAGGCGCCTTCCGCAACGTCATCCGCGGAGGCAGCGGCGACGACGAGATCCGCATCCGCGGCAGGGGCAGCACGCGGGTCTACGCGGGATCGGGCAACGACACGATCCACGCGCTGACGAACGGCCGCGGATGGATCGACTGCGGCTCCGGCTGGGACACGGTCTACACGGGCCGCAAGCGCCCGAAGACCAAGCGCTGCGAGAACGTCGTCAATCGCTACAAGACCAAGAGGCGCGGCACGCTGCGCTGAGAGTTTGGGGCGGCGACCCGCACGCATCCGCGTGCGGAGCTGGGAGGCGGTGGCGCCGGTGGAGCCGGTGCGCGGTGCTCGTCGAGGGGACGGGCGCCGCGCACCGGCTCTGCCGGCAGCCAACCCTCTTCACCATCGCCGCGCACAGCGCACCGCGTACCCCGCACCGCGCACCCCGCATCGCGCCGCGCACAGCGCACCGCACACCGCCGCTGCATCTGTGGCAATTGCGTGAGAAGCCGCGCCGTGCCGGCCCGCGCCTGTGGAACGATGCAGCGGCTCGCATCCGGGACCAGGGGAGGTCACACGTGGTCGCACGCACCCGTCGCCGCACACCGCTCTTCATCGCCGTCGTGCTCGCGTCGCTCGTCGCACCGGCGCTGACCGCCGGCGTCCAGCCGGCCTGGTCGGCCTCCAAGAAGTCCTCCTACAAGAAGTGCAAGCTCCCCGAGCGCGAGCGCTTCCCGCGCGGCGGCAAGCCGACGTACAACACGTCGCTGAAGACCGTGCGCAGCTCGTGCCGCACCGCGCGCAGGGTCATGAAGGCGTTCCACAAGTGCCGCTCGACGAAGAGCTACCGCTGCAGCAAGCGGGTGCTCAGGAAGTGGCGCTGCCGCGGCCGCAGGACCTCGCGCATCGCGACGATGTTCAACGGCACCTACACGTGCACGTGGGGCAAGCGGCGCGTTCGCGGCATGTACCAGCAGAACACGTAGCCCGGCGCGGGCGTCGCGCCACAGCCCGCTCAGGCCAGCCGCTTGCCGGCGAGCTCGGCGTGCGCCCCCACGGCGGCCGCGAACCGAGCGAAGTCGGCCGCGTACAGCGACTGCGGCCCGTCGCAGCGGGCGTGCTCGGGATCCTCGTGGACCTCGACGAGGATGCCGTCGGCCCCGATCGCCGCGGCCGCGCGCGACATCGGCTCCACGAGCCGGCGGTCGCCGGCGGCGTGGCTGGGGTCCACGACGACGGGCAGGTGCGTGTGCAGCTTCAGCCACGGGACGGCGCCGAGGTCCAGCGTGAAGCGCGTCGCCGTCTCGAACGTCCGGATCCCGCGCTCGCACAGGACGACCTCCTCGGTGCCCTCCTTGAGCACGTAGTCGGCCGCCATGAGCAGCTCCTCCAGCGAGGAGGACAGCCCGCGCTTGAGCAGCACGGGCTTGCCGATCCGCCCGGCGACCTCCAGCAGCGCGTAGTTCTGCATGTTGCGCGCGCCGATCTGCACGACGTCGGCGACCGCCGCGACGGCGTCGGCGTGCTGGGCGTCGAGCAGCTCGGTCACGATCGGCAGGCCGGTGCGCTCGCGCGCCTCGGCGAGGATCTCGAGCGCCTCGGCGCCCATGCCCTTGAACGCGAAGGGCGAGGTGCGCGGCTTGAAGGCGCCCCCGCGCAGCATCGAGGCGCCGGCGGCGTGGACCGCGTCCGCGACGGCGAAGGTCTGCTCGCGCGACTCGACGGTGCACGGCCCGGCGATGAGGCAGAACGTCTCGCCGCCGCCCACCGTGCGCCCGGCGATCTCGAAGCGCGACGGCTCGTGATGACTCAGCTCCGAGGAGGCGAGCTTGTACGGCCGTGAGATCGGCACGACGCGGTCGACGCCGGGCATGCCCTCCAGTCCGAGCTCGAGGACGCCCTGCGGGTCGCCGATCGCCCCGATCGCCGTCGTCAGCGTGCCGGGCATGACGACGACGTGCACGCCGGTCTCCGCGAGCCGCAGGCGAACCGCCTCGATCTCGCCGGGCTCGGCCCCCGGCTGCATGACGATCATCATCGCCGGGGTGATCGTACGGCAGGGACGAGCGGGCCGGGACCGGACCCCGCCGCCCGCTCCTCCCGTGCCGTCCTAGTGCGCGATGTTCGCGAAGTGGCCCGTGTCGGGCAGGAGGACCATCGCTCCGATGACCGCGAGCATGGCAAGGAATGCGACCAGCGCAAGCGTGAACTTCAACGGGGTGACCATGGGTACCTACTCCTCTTCCGAAGGAACCAGCAAGCGGGCGGCCGAGTCCGCCCGCGGGCGAATGTATCAGCGCGGGCGCGCCGCGGACCGGCCCTACAGGCCCAGGTCGCGCACGCCGAGCTCGTCGGCGCCGAGGTGGTGCGCCAGCTCGTGGCGCACCGTGCGCGTGACCTCGTCGCGCAGCCGGTCGGGATCGTGGCCGAAGTCGCGCCGCAGGGTGTCGCGGTAGATGACGATCCGGTCCGGCACGTCGTCGCGCGCGACGCCGTCGCCGTGGTACAGGCCGTAGGCGCCCGCCTTGCGCCCACCGTCGGAGATGACGACGGCGACGTTGCGCTCCAGCGCGCGCTGCAGGAGGTCGGGCAGCTCGTCCATCGCCTCGCGCACGAGCTCGGCGAAGTCCTCGTCGTCGTAGGGATCGAGGTCGAGGAAGTCGAGCTCCTCGGGGTCGGCCGCGACGCCGTCGCGGGCCAGGCGCTCGCTCTCCTGCACGATCCGCTCGAACTCGGCCTCGGACTCCGGCTCGCTCCAGCCGGCGAGCCGCAGCCCCAGCGACATCATGAGCGCGCCGACGACGACGATCGCCAGCACGACGAGGACGCCGCCCTGCAGCAGCCGGACCGGCGTCGAGACGCTGAAGCCGCCGAACAGGCCGACCGCGCCGAGCCCCACCGCCAGCGCCAGGACCGCGGCGAGGACGATTCGGCGCGGCGTCGGCTGCTTCATGGCGCTAGCGCATCGAGCGGGCGATGACGACCCGCTGGATCTCGTTGGTGCCCTCGTAGATCTGCGTGATCTTCGCGTCGCGCAGCATCCGCTCGACCGGGTACTCGTTGACGTAGCCGTAGCCGCCGAGCACCTGGATCGCCTCGACGGTCACCGCCATCGCGGTGTCCGAGGCGAAGAGCTTGGCCATCGAGGAGTACTTGCCGAGATCGGCCTCGTTGCGGTCCGCCTTCGCGCAGGCCTTGTAGAGCAGCTCGCGCGCCGCCGCGGTGCGCGTCTCCATGTCGGCGAGCTTGAACTGGATGCCCTGCATCGCGTTGATCGGCTTGCCGAAGGCGATCCGCTCGCGCGCGTAGGCGGCGGCGTAGTCGGTCGCGCCCTGGGCGATGCCGACGGCCTGCGCGGCGGCGCCGAGGCGCGTGCGCTCGAGCGTCGCGAGCGCGACCGACAGGCCCTTGCCCTCGACCCCGATGAGGTTCTCGGCCGGGATCCGCACGTCGGTGAACGAGGGGTTGCCCGTCGGCGAGCCCTTGATGCCGAGCTTGTGCTCGAGCTTGCCGGAGTCGAAGCCCTCGCGGTCGGCCTCGACGATGAACGCCGAGCTGCGGTTGTTCTCGCGGTCGGTCTTGGCGAAGACGATGTAGAAGTCGGCCACGCCGGCGTTCGTGATCCAGTTCTTCTGGCCGTTGATGACCCACTCGTCGCCGTCGCGGACGGCCGCGGTCCGCATGGAGGCCGGATCCGACCCCGCCTCGGGCTCGGAGAGCGCGAAGGCCGGCGTCCACTCGCCGCTGGCGCAGCGCGGCAGGAAGCGCTCCTTCTGCTCGTCGGTGCCGAAGAGCTGGATCGGCAGCGTGCCGAGCTCCTGGACCATGAGGATGAGCGCCGAGGAGGCGCAGGCCTGGGCGATCTGCTCGACCGCCATCTGCAGCATGAGCGTTCCGGTGCCGGTGCCGCCGTACTGCTCCTCGAAGGGCAGGCCGAGGACGTCGTGCTCGGCGAGCAGCTCGCGGATGTCCTGCGGGTATTTCGCCTCGCGGTCGATGTCGGCGGCGCGGGGGGCGATCTTGTCCTGGGCGAGCCGGCGGATCATGTCTCGCAGATCGGCGAGCTCCTGGGGGATTGCGTAGGCGTCTGTCGTCGCGGTCGTCACCGTTGGGATGGTACAAGCGGCCAGCGCGGGCTTAGGACGGCGCGGCAGCGGGCAGAAGTCGCCGCATGGGTATTGGTACTTCGGTTTTCCTCATCGCCGTCGGCGCGATCTTGAAGTTCGCCGTGACGGACACCATCTCGGGCATCGAGCTCGCCACGATCGGTCTGATCCTGATGCTTGTCGGCATCGTCGGACTGGCCGTCTCGTTTCTGTTCCTCGCGCGCGCCGACCGTGGGTCGGTCGTGACGCACGACCGGGTCGTCGAGCGGGATCCCTACGTGTAGGGGCGTCCCTCGGCTAGACCGTCGAACCCTCCGGCGCCTCGGGCGCCGGTTGTGGTTGCGGGGGCTCCGGCGCCGGCACCCGCGGCGCCGGCTCGGGCTCGGGCGCGTCCGGATCGGCCGGCAGGCGGTACCACTCGGCGATCCTCCCGGCGCGGACGACGATCGCCGTGCGAGCGTCGCTGCCGACGCCCGGACCGCAGTCCGCGCCAGGCCGGCCCGTCAGCTCGAAGACGGCGATCGTGAAGCCGCCCGGCGCGCCCAGCGCCGAGACGAGCCGCGAGCCGCACGACAGCGAGTCGTTGAAGAGCCGCACGTCGGCGAGCGTCGCGAGCGTCAGGACGGGGGTCCCGTTCTGCACCTTGGAGGGAACGGCCCACAGCGCCGACGCGCCCTCGACGTCGCTGCGACGCAACGCGTCCGACCACAGGCGGATGACCCTGACGTCGGCGGGGTCCGCGGGGCCCTTCGCCTCGCGCGGGATCCCGGCGGGCAGGTCCGTCGGGCCGCGGGGCGCGGTGGGCGGGGCCGGCTGCGGCGCCGGGCGCGAGGCGCGGTCGGGCGTCTCGTCGCCGCCGCCGCACGCGCCGAGCGCCACGACGCAGAGAGCCAGGGCCGCGAGCGCGCGCAGAGCCATGCGTTGAGGATCGCACGCCGCCGAGCGCGGCCGGAGCGCCTCGGCGCCAACGCCCGGATCGCCACCCGCGCGCCTGGAAGACTTGCCGCGTGCTGCGCAGGCGCGACCGCTCGAAGCAGGCAGGACGCCTGGAGACCCTCGGATCGTGGCTCGGGATCTGGACGACCGCCCGCGACGTCGAGGTGCGCCCGCGGCCGGGCCCCCGCGCCCTGGGGCTCGGCGCGGCGGCGCTGATCGCGCTCGGCGCGCTCGTCGCCGTCACGATCGTCCCGGCGATCGACCGCGCAAAGCGCAGCGACGCCGCACGCGAGGGCGCCCAGTCCCAGCGACTGGCTCGCACGCGCGCGGCGCAGGCGCGCGCGGAGCAGCGCGCCCGCCGCGGGCCGATCCCCGCCGCGGCCGGCAGGGCGTCGGCGCGGCGACTCGTCGAGCGCGCGATCCTGGCCGACGCGCGCCGGCGCTTCGTCCGCCGCGCGGCGTCGACGGACTGCCGGCCCTACCTCGGCGGCAGCGCCGACGGCGAGCGCGTCGACAAGTACGCGTGCACGGCCGCGACCTCGGCGATCCCCGGCGGGCGCGGCACGCTCGGCATCCCCTACAACGCCCGCGTCGATCGCGGCGCGCGGCGCTACGCGTTCTGCAAGATCAATCCGGTTCCCGGCGAGCGCGGCCTGCCCGATCCGCGGCGCGTCGTCGAGCTTCCGGCGGCATGCCGGCTGCGGGAGTGATCGGCGCCCCGGGCTCGCCCCGCCGGTGCGCGGCGCGCGTCGGGCGGCGGACGGACGCGTGGCCGGGCCGGGCTCGCCCGGCCGGTGCGCCGCGGGCGTCGGGCGGCGGACGGACGCGTTGCCGGGCCTGGACACCGCTTGTATCATTTCGCACCAGCGAGGCGCCGATCTGAGCCTGTCCCGCGCCTCGGCAAGGGAGGTGATCCAGATGCTGGCAAGGGTTCTCGAAGTCGCAGCGCTGCACGCGACCGACGCTCCCGCCGGCGCGACGAAGCCGGACTACGCCACGCTCGGGCCCAACGCCCCGATCGCGTGGCCGTCGAACGCCAAGAAGGTGCCCGTGACGGGCGAGCTGTCGCCCCACGCGGCAGCCGCCCTCGAGCGCATGGGCATCGTCAAGCCCAAGTCGTAGGTCCGCTCGAATCGAGCCGGGGCCGCGGGCCCGCCCTCGGCCCCCGCTCGACCCGCCGCCCTCAGGGGAGCATCCCGGGAGGGCCGAGGATCTCGATGTCGTGCTCCGCCGCGATCGCCGCCAGCCGCGCGGGGTCGGGCGCGTCGAGGGCGGCGACGCCGCGCACAAAGCGCTCGAAGCCGGCAGGGCTCGTGAGCACGAGCCAGCGGGCGGGCTCGTCGCCGACCTCGTACGTGTGCGCAACCCCGCGGGGCGCGAGGACGAAGTCGCCGGCGCGTGCCTCGATCCGCTGGCCGGGAAGGTGCAGCGTGACCTGCCCGGCGAGCACGTAGAAGCCCTCGTCCTCGGCATGGTGGACGTGCAGGGGCGGCATGTTGCCGGCGGGCACGTCGATCATGTCGACGAGCCCGAAGCGCCCGTCCGTGCGCTCGCCGTCGGCGAGGACGCGAGCGCGGCTTCCGAGGAAGTCGAGGTCTTCATGCACAGTGGTGGCGCTGATCGCCATGTCGGCTCCTTCCGAGCGTGTGTGACGGCGGGACGTCGAGACGACCTGATCGTGCTCACCGACGTCCATCGGCGCAACCGAAGTTCCTGAAGGTACTATCGGCTGTACCGATGCTCGATCTGCGCCGCCTGACGACGTTTCGCGAAGTGGTCGGCCGCCGGTCGTTCTCGGCGGCGGCGCAGGCGCTGGACTACACCCAGTCCAGCGTCTCGCAGCAGATCACGACGCTCGAGCGCGAGCTCGGCGTCGCGCTCCTCGACCGGGCGACCCGCCCGGTCGCGCCGACCGCGCTCGGCGAGGCGCTCATGGCGCGCGCCGAGTCGCTCCTGAACCATGCGACGTCGATCGAGCGCGAGCTCGGCGCGCTCGCGCGCGGCGACGCCGGCGTCCTGCGCGTCGGCGGGTTCTTCACCGCGTGGACGACCTTCATGCCCGCGGCGATCGCCACGTTCTCGCGCGCGCACCCGAACGTGTCGCTCGAGCTGCACCAGATGGAGCCCGAGCCGGCCGAGCGCGCGCTCGGCGCAGGGGAGCTCGACGTCGCCGTCGTCTACCTCCTCTCCGACCCCGACGACGACGCGAGGCTCCGGACCAGGCTGCTCGACGACCCCTACGCCATCGCGCTGCCCAGAGAGCACCCGCTGGCCGCCCGCGAGCACGTCGCGTTCGCCGAGCTCGCCGACGAGCACTGGGTCAGCCCGCCGCCCCACGAGCCCTACGCGCAGGTGCTCGTGCAGCTGTGCCGCGAGCACGGCGGCTTCACGCCGCGGGTCACGTACGAGACCGCCGACATCGCCATGGCCCAGCCGATCGTGGCGGCCGGCCTCGCGGTCGCGATGCTGCCCGCGCTCGGGCTCGTCCCGGCCCATGCGGGCGTCGCCGTCCGCCCCCTGGACTCCGCCCCGCCGGCCCGCTCGGTCTGGGCGGTCCGCCCCGCGCTGCGGGCCCCGACCGCCGACGCCATGGCCGACGCGCTGGCGCAGGCCGCGCGGCGACGCTGACCCACGGCGCAGCGGGGAGCGCAAGGGCCCGCGCAGGCCGACCGGTACCCTCGCGCGATGGCATCCATCTTCGACTCCGACAGCATCGAGGTCACGCCCGAGCAGGCGCAGGCGGCCCTCGCCGACGACAGCGCGCAGCTCATCGACGTGCGCGAGCCCTACGAGTGGGAGGCCGGCCGGATCGAGGGCGCCCTGCACATCGAGCTCGAGCGCCTCGCGGCGAACGCCGGCAAGGTCGACACCGACCGGCCGGTCATCTTCCAGTGCCGCCTCGGCGCACGCTCGGCGATGGCGGCCCAGGCCTTCCGCGGCGTGGGGATCGACGCCTACTCGATGGCCGGCGGTCTGCAGCGCTGGGCCGAGGAGAACCGGCCGATCGTGCCCGAGGGCGGTCACGTCGCAGACCATTGACGCGCGCCGGCGAAAGCCCCCGCGTAGGGCGCGCGAATCGGGGGTAGGTAATCGCTCCTACCAAAGGAGCGGCATGTACATCGGCCTCGGAACCTTGGTGATCATCATCATCCTGCTGATCATCCTGCTGTAGGAAGACATGAAGCGAAAGGCCCGCTCGGCGAGCGGGCCTTTCGCGTTCCAGGCAGGCGCGCGGGGCGCGCTAGACCTTGACGACGTTGACCGCCTTCGGGCCCTTGTCGCCCTGCTCCTCCTCGTACTCCACTCGCGCGCCCTCGCTGAGCGAGCGGAAACCGTCGGCGACGATCCCAGTGTGATGGACGAAGAGGTCGCGGCTGCCCTCGTCGGGCGTGATGAAGCCGAACCCCTTGTCATCGCTGAACCACTTGACGGTGCCGTTTGGCATGTCCGTCCTCCCCGAATGATCTTCGTGGTGCGTTGCCGAGGAGAGCCGAGGCCGATTCCGCGACGCCCGCACTGCTTCGCCGGGTCTCCCCCGGCCCGTTTCGGGCGGCAACCTACCACGCAGACACCGAGCGGGCAGGCCGACTTCTCATACGATGACCGGGGATCCTTCGAGCACGAGGAGAGCGCGATGGCCGAGGACGAGGCACACGAGGTCGTGACCGGCGAGGGCTACGCCGTCGGCAACATCGACGCGTTCGGCAGCGGCGGCGGCTTTCGCAAGATCCGGCAGGGGCTCGGCGTGCAGGCGCTCGGCATCAACGCGATCGTCATGCCCCCGGAGTTCGCCGGGCGCCGCCACTACCACTACACCCAGGAGGAGACCTACTTCATCCATCAGGGCCACGCCGAGCTCGAGTTCGGCGACGGCTCGGTGCACCGCCTCGGACCGGGCGGCATCGCGCGGATCGACGCCGCGACCGTCCGCCGCATCCGCAACGTCGGCGAGGAGGATCTCGTCTACGTCGCCGTCGGCGGCAAGGACGGCTACGTCGAGAACGACGGGCACCTGCTCCCTTCCGAGGAGACCGGCTGAGATGCCGCGCGTCGCGGTCGTCGTCGCCGCGGTCGCGCTCGCCGCCGCGCTCGGCGGCTGCGGCGAGGCGGACGAGCCGGCGAGTGCGCCGGCGACGCCGTCCGCCGCTCAGGTCGAGCTGACGATCGTCCACGACGACGGCAGGGGCGAGCGCTCGACGGGCACGCTGACCTGCGCCGACGGCGAGACCCGCGCCGAGGGCGCGCTGCGCGACCGCGCGACCGCGGCGAAGCTCTGCGCGCAGGCGCGCAGGGTCGCGAGCTTCCTCACGAGCACGCCGCCGGGGCGGCGGGTCTGCAGTCAGATCTACGGCGGCCCCGAGACGGCGCGCATCACCGGCACGATCGACGGCGAGACCGTCGACCGGCGCCTGAAGCGCACGAACGGCTGCGAGATCGCGGACTTCAAGCGCGTCGCAGGGCTGCTGCAGCCGTAGCCGCCCCGCTCAGCGCCGCCCCGCCGGCGATGAGCGCGTCCGCGAGTCGGCGCCGGCCGAGGCCGGCCGCGACGAGCCCGCCGGCGCGCAGCGGCGCCGCCGCCCGGGCCGCGTGGAGCACGCGCTGGTCGGGCGCGCGAGCCGATCCGAACCAGACGAGCACGGCGTAGCCGAAGCCGAGCGCGGTGCGAGCGAGCTCGGCGCCCGCCGCGCCGCGGCCGAGCCAGCCGCGGCGCAGCGCGGCGCTCAGCGCCGCCGCCGCGAACGCCGCGTCCGCCAGCCCCTCGAGGTCGCGGCCGATCCGCGTCGGCGCGCCGGCGCGCGCCAGGCGTCCGTCGAGGCCGTCGGTGACGAACGCCAGCGCGCACATCCACGGCAGCGGCTCGTCGGCCGCGGCGGGCACGAGCCAGACGCGCGCGAGCGTGCACGCATCGGCCGCGCCGAGGTTGCGCGGCGCTCCGTCCTCGGTCTCGAGCATGCCGATGTGCCAGTCGAGCATGAGCCACGTCAGCGCCCACCACGCGAAGAACGCCCCCGTGCGCCGCCGGAACGGCTCGCGTCCGGCGAGCGCGAGCGCCGCCCAGCCGGCCGCGCCCGCGCCGACCCAGCGACGCATCCGCCGCGCCGTCGCCGGCCGCGCCGCGCGCTGCTCGTTGGCGCGCCGCTGGCTTGCGAGCAGGAAGCGCATCACCGCCCTCGGCGCGAAGCGCGCGGCCAGCAGCAGCTCGAGCTGCTCGCGCGCCCACAGCTCGCCCGCGGTCAGATCAGCGCCCCGAAGACGTCGTCGACCTGCTGCCAGCCGACGCGCAGCAGGAACTGGCTGTTGCGCCCGTAGGACTTCGCGCCGAGGATGAAGAAGCCGGGCTCCGGCGTGCGCAGCGTCTCGGGCCCGTGCGGCGCGACCGCCAGGCAGTCGCCGCCGGCCCCCGCCAGCAGCGCCGCCGCCAGGCTCATCGGCCCCGACGTCGCGTAGCACTCGTGGACCTGAAGCTGGCGGTAGAGCGCCTGGTCGCCGACGCCGCCGTTGAGCGCGAGGATGCGATCGACCTCGATCGCCGCCGGCGTTCCGTTGCGCAGCGTCACGACGATCCGGTCGCCGCGGGCGTGCAGCGCCTCGGTGACGCAGCCGCGCAGCAGCGTCAGCGCTTCGCTCTCCCCCGCCGCCAGCCGCGCGGCGGTTGCGTTGAGGCGGGCGCGCTCGGGCAGCGGGTCGCGCGCGACGGCGCCCCAGTCCGGCCGCGGGCTGCGGACGGCCCAGACGATTCGCGTCCCGGGCGCCCGGCGGGCGAGCTCCGCGAGCTGCCCGGCGGCCGTCTGCGCGGAGTGGCCGGCGCCGGTGAGCAGGATCGTGCGCCCCGCCCAGTCGCCGGCCTCGCGCTCGAACGCCGGCAGGTGGCGCTCGATGCGGGCCTCGAAGGCGCGCTCGTTGACGGCGTCGATCCCGCCGTCGCCGAGACGGTTGGGCTGCCCGTACGTGCCGGTCGCGTCGATGACGACGTCGGCGTGCGCGATCGTCTGCTCCCCGCCGGGCCCGGCGACGAGCAGGCGCAGGGGACGCGAGCCGCGGCCGGGATCGCCGATCGCCTCGTGCTTGAGCAACCCCTCGCGGCCGACCGCGAGCACGCGCGTGCCGAGCCGGATGCGATCGCGCAGCGCCGGCAGCGCGGCGAGCGGCTCGAGCAGATCCCGAGCGAGCTCGTCGCCCGTCGGCAGCCCCGGACCGTCGGGCGCGGACGGCAGCGCGGCCCGCATCCGCGGCGAGACGTTCATCGACCAGGGCGTGAACGTGCGCACGTGGCCCCAGCGGCGCACGTGCCCGCCGACCGCCGCGGCGGCCTCGAAGACCTCGAACTCGTCGCCGCGATCGGCCGCGGCGAGCGCGGCCTCGAGGCCGACCGGGCCCGCTCCCAGGATGGCGATGCGCGTCATGAGCTCTTCGCGTGGATCTCTCTCGCCCCCGGGCCACGATACTGACGACGATGAGGATCGCCACCTTCGGCGGCGTCTACGCCAACCCCCACGCGTTGCGGGCCCTCCTGGACGACGCCCGCGGGCGGGGCTGCGACGCGCTGTACTGCCTCGGCGACCTCGGCGGCTTCGGCGCCGAGTGCGACGCGGTCTGGCCGCTGCTGCTCGAGCACGGCGTCACGACGATCGCCGGCAACTACGACGTCGCGATCGGCCGCGGCGACGAGGACTGCGGCTGCGGCTACGCCGACCCGCGCGACAGCCGCTTCGCGCAGCTCATGTACGACTACACGCGCGCGCACACGTCGCCGCGCTTCGCCGCATGGATGGCCGGGCTGCCCGGCGAGCTGCGCGCGTCGATCGGCGGCGTCGACGTGCACATGGTCCACGGCTCGCCGCTGGCGATCAACGACTTCCTCTGGGAGTCGCTCGGCGACGACGAGCTGTCGCACCGCACGCGCCACAGCGGGGCGCAGCTGCTGCTGTGCACGCACACCGGGATCCCCTGGGAGCGTCGCGTCGGCGACACGCACGTGGTCAACGTCGGGGCGGTCGGGCGGCCGGCGAACGACGGCCGCCCGGAGGTCTCCTACGCCGTGATCGACCTCGACGGCGGCCGGATCGAGCGCGTCGAGCTCGTCGCGCTGCCCTACGACTGGCGCGCGCAGGCGGCGTCGATGCGCGCGGCCGGGCTGCCGGAGGCCTTCGTCGAGACGATCGAGACGGGCTGGTGGACGACGTGCCTGGAGGTCGTGCCGCCGCGCGAGCGCTCGCGGGGCGCCTACCACGTCTACCGCGACGCGCTGCCCGACGGCCTCGCGGCGGGCGCGACGGGCTGGGCGGACGCGCCGCGGCCCGCCGCCGGCGACGACCGGCCGGTCGTCTCGCTGTTCGGCACCGCCCTCTTCCCGCCGCGCCTGTGGCTGTACTCGAACTTCCACTGCAACCTGGCCTGCGAGTACTGCGTCGTGGCCAGCTCGCCGACCGCGCGGCGGCGCGAGCTGTCGCTCGGGCGCCTGCGCGCGCTCGTCGACGAGGCCGTCGACGAGGGCTTCCGCGAGCTCTACGTCACCGGCGGCGAGCCGTTCGTGCACCCCGAGATCGTGCCGATGCTCGAGTACGCGTCCGATCGCCTGCCGACCGTCGTGCTGACGAACGCGATGCTCTTCACGGGCCGCCGGCGCGCCGAGCTGGAGCGTCTGGCCGGTCGCCCGGGCCTGACGCTGCAGTCCTCGATCGACGGGTCGCGCGCGGAGACCCACGACCGCTGGCGCGGCGCGGGCTCGTGGGCGAGGGCGATGGCGGGCCTGCGCCATGCCGCCGGCCTCGGGCTGCCGCTGCGCGTCGCCATGACGCAGACGCCCGACAACCGCGGCGAGGTCGAGGAGCTGCGCGCGATGCTGGCCGGCCTCGGCATCGCGGGCGACGCCTTCGCGGTGCGCCCGCTCGTCGCGCGCGGCTTCGCGGCCGACGCGGCCGAGGCCGGGGCGATCGAGGTCTCCGACGCGGTCATCGCGCCGGAGCTGACGATCACCGCCGACGGCGCGCACTGGCACCCCGTGGGCGCGGACGTGGAGTCGTGCCCGGACTTCGTCGTCGCCGAGGGCGAGACCTCCCTCGCCGAGGCCAAGCGCCGCGTCGTCGAGCGCTTCCTCGCGCTGCGCCAGGCCGACGGCTCGCTGCCGGACGCGTTTCGCTGCGCGGTATGAGCGCGGGCGCCCGGGACGACCCGCCCGCGCTCGCCCGTCGCGGCGCCGCGCAACCGGCGCGGGTCGCGCCCTCGGCGGCGTCGCCGCTCGTGTCCGTCGTCGTCCCGACGCTCGACGAGGAGCGCGAGCTTCCGAGCCTGCTCGACCACCTCGCGTCGCTGCACGGGCGCTGGGAGCCGATCGTCGCCGACGGCGGCTCGCGCGACGCCACGCTCGCGATCGCCCGCGCGCACCCCTGCCGGCCGCGCGTCGTCGAGCAGGCGGGCGGGCGCGCGGCCCAGCTCAACGCCGCGGCGCGGGCCGCCCGCGGCGACGTGCTGCTGTTCCTGCACGCCGACAGCCGCCTGCCGGCCGACGCCTACGCCTCGCTGGCCGACGCCGCGCGCGCGCCCGAGGTGCGCGGCGGCAACTTCGCGCTGCGCTTCGGCGACGGCGGCGGCGGCGGCGCGGGGGGCGGGCGCTTCGAGCGCACCCTGGAGGCGGTCTACCGCCTCCAGCGCCGCCACGGGTTCTACTACGGCGACTCCTCGATCTGGGTCACGCGGGCGGCGTTCGAGGCGCTCGGCGGCTACCGCGAGATCCCGATCATGGACGACTACGACTTCGTGCGGCGCCTGGAGCGCAGCGGCCCGACGCGCTGCCTGCCCGGCCCCGCGACGACCTCCTCGCGGCGCTGGCGCGCCGCCGGGATCACGCGCACCGTGCTGACCTGGTTCGTCATCCGCTGGCTGTTCGTCGCCGGGGTCGCGCCGCGGCGCCTCGCCCGCCTGTATCGCGTCGTGCGCTGAGAACGCGCCGGGGGACGAGGCGGCGGGCGCCGGCCCAGCCCGCCCGGGACGTCGCCGCGCCGGCGCTCGGCGCTCGGCGCGGACGCGAACGGACCGGGTCGCCATGCCGCGGCGGCGCGATCGTCGTGTACGTTTGGCGTCGTGCGCTCCCTGGTCGCTCGCCTGCGCGAGCTCGAGCTGGCCACCCGCCCCGAGCACCCCGATCTCGCCGCGGCATTGGCGGCCCGCTGGGCCGAGCTGCCCGCGCACGTCAAGCGACCCAACCAGATGCTCGGCAGGCGCATGACCGGCTGCGAGGGGACGCACGGGGTCTTTCCGCGCTGCAACCTGGCCTGCACGCCGTGCTACCACGCCAGGGAGGCCAACCGCGTGCGCACCGACGGCGACCACACCGAGCGCGAGGTCGATCGCCAGATGGCGCTGCTGCGCGAGCTGCGCGGCCCCGGCCAGCACGCTCAGCTCATCGGCGGCGAGGTCACGCTGCTCGGGCCCGAGGACCACGCGCGGGCGCTGCGGGCGATGCTGCGCCACGGCCGCAAGCCGATGTCGATGACGCACGGCGACTTCGACTACGACTACCTCGAGGCGCTCGCGCTCGATCCGCGCACGGGCGTGCCGCGCTTCGAGCACCTCGCGTTCGCCGGCCACTTCGACTCGATGATGTTCGGCCGGCGCGGGATCAGGCGCGTCGAGCGCGAGGCGGATCTGAACCCGTACCGGCGTCGCTTCTGCGAGATGTTCGCGCGCCTCGAGCGCGAGCACGGCGTCACGCACTACCTCGCGCACAACATCACCGTGACGCCGCGCAACCTCGACGAGATCCCGCAGCTCGTGCGCGACTGCCGCGACATGGGCTTTCGCATGTTCTCCTTCCAGCCCGCCGCCTTCATCGGCAACCAGGCGCGCTGGAAGGACGCCTACCGCGCGTTCTCGAGCGACGAGGTCTGGCGGCGCATCGAGGAGGGCGTCGGCGCGCGGCTGCACTTCAACGCCGAGCAGGTCGGCGACGTGCGCTGCAACCGCACCGCCCACGGCCTCAACACAGGCGACCGCTACGAGACGCTGCTCGACGAGGACGACCCGCGCGACGCGCGGGCGCTGGCGGACTTCGTCGCCGCCTTCGGCGGGATGGACTTCGCGGACGGCGGCCGCGGGCTGCGCGCCGCCCGAACGGTGCGCGCGATCGCGCGCCATCCGGCCGTCCTGCGCAGCGGCACGGCCTGGGCGGCGCGGCTCGCGCGGCGCCTCGGCGGCCCGGTCGCGATCGCGCGCGAGCGGCCGCGGGCCGTCACGTACGTCATGCACGCCTTCATGGACGCCCGGCTCGTGCGTCCCGCCTGGGAGCTGAACCTGCGCGGCGAGGTCAGCGAGGACCCGAGCGTGCGCGAGGCCCAGGAGCGCCTGCGGGCCTGCTCGTACGCGATGGCGCACCCGGACACCGGCGAGCTCGTTCCCGCCTGCGCGCAGCACTCGGTGCTCGATCCGGTCGAGAACCTGCGCCTGGCGGAGCTGCTGCCGGCCCGCGCCCCGGCCGGCCGGCCCTCTCCGGGCGATCCCTGACGCAGCTCGGGGTCATCCCCAATAGGCACGCCGAGCCGCAGCTCCGAAGCTGTCGTGGTCCGACGAACCCGACGCAAGGAGCAGTCCCGTGCCCACCCCGCGCCTCGCCCGCCTCGGAGCATGGTGCTTCCGCCGCCGCCGGCGCGTGCTGGCCGGCTGGATCGCCGCGCTCGCCGTCACGCTCGGCCTGCTCGCCCCGCTCGCGGGCGAGTTCCGAGCCGACTTCCTGACCCCCGGATCGGACTCGGCCGCGGCCGACCGGGTCCTGCGCGAGCACTTCCCGGGCCGCTCGACGGACACGATCGACGTCGTCTGGCGCGCCGATCGAGGCGCGCTGTCGCCGGCGGTGCGCGAGCGCGTCGACCGGCTGGTCGCGTCCGCCGAGCGGCTGCCGCTCGTGGGCGCCGGGACGGCACCGGAGGTCTCGCCCGACGGCAGGACCGCGATCGTCCGGCTTCAGCTCGACAACGACGGCGATCGCGACATCCCGATGCAGACCGCCGTGCGGCTCGTCGCGCTCGCCGAGCGCGCGTCGCACGACGGCCTGCGGGTCGCCCTGGCCGGCTGGGCGGTCGGACAGGCGCAGGAGAGCGAGGTCAGCCCCGAGGCCGTCGGCTTCGCGATCGCGGCGCTCGTGCTGCTCATGACGTTCGGCTCGCTGCTCGCCGCCGGCCTGCCGCTCGTCACCGCCCTGTTCGGCCTCGGCATCGGGACGACGCTCGTCGGCACGCTCGCCGCGCTCATGGACGTCCCGGAGTTCGCGCCGGCCGTCGCGGCGATGATGGCGATCGGCGTCGGGATCGACTACGCGCTGCTCGTCATCACGCGCTACCGCGCCGCGCTCGCCCGCGGGCTCGACCCGCAGGCGGCGGTCGCCGAGTCGATCTCCACCGCGGGGCGCTCGGTGCTGCTCGCGGCGCTCATCGTCGTCGTCTCGCTGCTCGGGCTCTTCGCGATGCGGCTGCCGTTCCTCAACGGCGTGGCGATCTCCTCGAGCCTCGCGGTGCTCGTCGCGGCGCTCGCCGCCGTGACCCTGCTGCCGGCGCTGCTCGGCTTCGCGGGCCGCAGGATCGACCGCCTGCGCGTGCCCGGCGCCAGGGGCGCCGGCGCGCGCCGGCGCCCCTCGCGCTGGGTCGCGTACTCGCGGGCGATCCAGCGCCGGCCGTGGACGGCCGCGCTCGCGGGAGCCGCGGTCATCGCCGTGCTCACCGTGCCGCTCACCGACTTCCGGCTCGGCTTCCCCGACGCCGGCAACGACCCGGCCGGCACGACGACCCGCGAGGCCTACGACCTCGTCGCCCGCGGCTTCGGCCCCGGGGCCAGCGGCCCGCTGCTGCTGACCGCACAGCCCGCGCCCGGCGGCGACACCCGCCGCGCCCTGACGCTGCTGCGCGAGCGCGTCGCCGCCGACCCGGCCGTCCAGTCCGCCGGCCGCCCGCGGCTCAGCCGCGACGGCGGCGCGGCGATCCTGTTCGCCACGCCGCGCTCGTCGCCGCAGGACGCCGCGACGGCGCGCCTCGTCGACCGGCTGCGCGAGCGGGTCGTCCCGAGCGTCGAGCGTTCGACCGGCATGACCGTGCACGTCGGCGGCATGACGGCGGGGACGATCGACCAGAGCGAGTACACGCTGGACCGCCTGCCGCTCTTCATCGGCGCCGTGGTGACGCTGTCCTTCCTGCTGTTGCTCGTCGCGTTTCGCTCGCTCCCGGTCGCGCTCAAGGCCGGCGTCCTGAACCTCCTCTCGATCGGCGCTGCCTACGGCGTCGTCGCGCTCGTCGCGGGCGGCGGCTGGGCCGGCGGGCTCGTCGGCATCGACACGCCCACCCCGGTGCCGCCGTTCATCCCCGTCTTCATGTTCGCGATCCTCTTCGGGCTGTCGATGGACTACGAGGTGTTCCTGCTCTCGCGGATCCGCGAGGAGTACCTGCGCCATGGCGACAACGCCCAGGCCGTGGTCGACGGCCTCGCGAGGACCGCGCGGGTCATCACCGCCGCGGCGGCGATCATGATCGCCGTCTTCAGCTCCTTCGCGCTGGCGGGCGACGTCGTGATCAAGCTCATGGGCATCGGCCTGTCGACGGCGATCCTCGTCGACGCGACGATCGTGCGGATGGTGCTCGTGCCGTCGATCATGCAGTTGCTCGGCCGCGCGAACTGGTGGCTGCCGGGCTGGATCGAGCGGCTGCTGCCCGCCCGGCCCGCGTCGACCCCGGCATGAGCGACGCTGCGGTCTCGGCGGCCCACCGCCGCCGGGGCCCGCCGGCGCGCTGCGACGGGTCTCGGCGGTCCACCGCCGCGGGGGCCCGCCGGCGCGCTGCGACGGGTCTCGGCGGTCCACCGCCGCCGGGGCCCGCCGGCGCGCTGCGACGGGCCTCGCCGGGCACGGCGTCAGCGGGCCGCCCGCGCTGCAACTTTGCGTGCAGGAGCAGGCGGTCCGGCGCAGATCGCGAGGCCGTTGCTAGCGTCGCGGCGTGCGGATATCGCTCCGTCGTCTCGCCTTGCCCTGTGCCCTCGCCGTCTGCGTCGCGGCGCTCGCCACCATGCTCGGCGGCGCCGGGCCGGCCGGGGCCGACCTGTCGAGCCGCATCAGCCAGAGCTCCAACCGCGCCGAAGCGCTGCGCGCCGCCGTCGCCGCCGAGGCGGCCCGCATCCGCCAGTCGTCGCGCGGCGTCGCGCGCGCACAGCGGCGCCTGCGCGCGCTCCAGGCCCAGACGTCCGCCCAGCAGGCCGAGCTCGAACGCGTGCGCGACGCGTTCATCCGCGCCCGCGACCGGCTGACGCGGCTCGTCAGCCTGCAGCGAAACGCGACGGACGCGCTGACGGCGAACCTCGTCAACGCCTACCGAACGCCCAAGCCCGACGTCGTGTCGGTCGTGCTGAACTCGCACAGCTTCAGCGACCTGCTCGAGAAGGCCGACTTCATCAAGCGGATCGCCGACCGCAACGCCAAGATCATGGACATCGCGCGCACCTCGCGGGCGCAGGTCACCAAGCAGACCACCCGCCTGGCGCGGACCCAGCGCCGCGTGCACGCGCTCGCCGTCGCGCTCGAGCGCCGGCGCGACGCCGCCCAGGCCGTCGAGACGGCGCTGCTGCGCGTGCGCGAGAAGCGCGTCGCGCGGTCGAACTTCCGCCGCGCCGAACTGCGCACGATCCAGACCCGCCTCGCGGCGCTGCGCAAGCGCCTGGCGCGCACGGCGCGCCAGGGCATCGCCACGAACGCGGGCGGCGCCGCCCAGCCGCCGCCCGGCGCGCCGGCCGCGGTCGGGCTCGTCATGGCGGCGGGCAACGCGATCGCCGGCCTGCCCTACCTCTACGGCGGCGGTCACGCCGGCTTCAAGGACACCGCCTACGACTGCTCGGGCTCGATCAGCTACGCGCTGGCCTCCGCCGGCCTCGTCACGTCGCCGATGGCGTCCGGCGGCTTCATGAGCTGGGGCGAGCCCGGTCCCGGCAAGTGGATCACGATCTACACGAACCCGGGCCACATGTTCATGGTCGTCGGCGGGTGGCGCTTCGACACCACGGCGCTGCGCGGCGGTGGCACCCGCTGGACGCGCCAGATGCGCGGCACCGGCGGCTTCATCGCGCGCCACCCGCCGGGCCTGTAGCCGCCGGCGGCGCCGCGGCGTCAGGATCTCGCGCATGCGGATCTTCGTGACCGGCCTCGGCGGCTACCTCGGGCGCGCGCTCGCATCCGCCGGTGCGGCCGAGGTGAGCGGGACCGTGCGCGACCGGCCCGCCCCGGCGGGACTGCGCGCCTTCGCGCTCGACGTGCGCGACGAGCCCGCCGTCGCCGCCGCCATCGCGTCGGCCCGGCCCGACGCGATCGTCCACGCCGCCTACCTGCGCGACGGCCCCGACGTCTGGTCGGTCAACGTCGAGGGCTCGGCCGCGGTCGCGCGGGCGGCCGCCGCCGCCGGGATCCGCCTCGTGCACCTCTCCTCCGACGTCGTCTTCTCGGGCGACCTGGCCCGACCGCTGCGAGAGGAGGACCCGATCGCGCCCGTCAGCGCCTACGGCGAGAGCAAGGCCGCGGCCGAGGCCGCCGTCGCCGGGGCCTGCGCCGGCGCCGTGCTCGTGCGGACGAGCCTCATCTACGGCGGCGAGGATCCGTCGAACTACGAGCTCGCCGCGCTCGATCCCGAAGCGCGCTTCTACGCCGACGAGGTGCGCTGCCCGGTCGCCGCGCCGGACCTCGCCGCGGCGATCGTCGAGCTGGCGGCGCGCCCCGAGATCCGCGGGCCGCTGCACGTCGCCGGTGCGGAGGCGGTCACGCGGCTGGAGTTCGCGCGGCTGCTCGCCGCGGCACAGGGCGGCGATCCCGCCGCCGTGCGCGGCGGCTCGCGCCCGCCCGACCGCCCCGGCGACCTACGCCTGGACTGCAGCCGTGCGCGCGCGCTGCTCGCGACGCCGCTGCGCGGCGTGCGCGAGGTGCTCGACGGGCAGCGTGGCGCTTCGTACCCCGCATAGGGGCAAGAATCGCCACACACCCCGCCGCGCCCGGGCGGTGGCGCGCCCGCCCGCGGCGGACCCGCGCGGTGGCACGCGCTCAGGCCCGCGAGCGCACGAGCCAGGAGAGGCGCGCGGCCGACTCGTAGCTCGCCTCGCCCGCGAGCTGCTGGATCGCGAGCGCGATCGTCGGGTAGACGTGCACGACGTTCGCCAGGTCGGTGAGCTTCAGCTTGCGCTCGATCGCCAGCGCGAGCTCGCCGATGACCTCGCCCGCGCCCGGCGCCAGGAGATGTGCGCCGACGATCCGGCCCTTCGCGGTCACGATCCGCAGCTCGCCGTCCTCGGCGGACTCCGTGCGGGCGCGGTCGGAGTGCGAGAGGTCGCGCCGCCACACGCGCACCGCGCCGTCGCCGTGCTCGGCGCGCGCCTGCGCCTCCGTCAGCCCGGCGTGCGCGAGCTCGGGGTCGGTGAACGTGCACCACGGCACGAGGTAGGACCCCTTGCTCGAGCCCGGGAAGAACATGTTGCGCACGGCCCGCGCCGCCTCGTAGCCGGCCGAATGCGTGAACAGGTGGCGCCCGGCGACGTCGCCGGCGGCGTAGATCGACTTCACGCTGGAGCGCAGCCTGCCGTCGACGACGACGCCGCTGGGCCCGAGCTTCACGCCGGCCTCCTCCAGGCCCATGTCCTCGACGTTCGGGGCGCGGCCGGTCCCGACGAAGATCTCCTCGGCGCTCCACGAGCGCTGCCCGGCGTGCACGCGCCTGGCACCGCCCGGCTCGACGGTCACGCGGTCGGCCCGGACGCCGCAGACGAGCTCCACGCCCTCGGCGCGCAGCCGCGCCAGGAGCCGCCCGGCGAGCTCGGGCTCCTCGCGCGCCAGCACGCGCTCACCGCGCTGCAGCACGGTGACGCGGACGCCGAGCCGCGCGAGGCCCTGCGCGAGCTCCATCGAGATCGGCCCGGCGCCGAGCATGACGACGCTGCGCGGCGCGCGCTGCAGCTCGAAGATCCGCTCGCTCGTCAGCGGGGCCGCCTCGGGCAGCCCCTCGATCGGTGGCAGCGCCGGCCTGCTGCCGGTCGCGAGCAGGACGAAGCGCGTCGCGTGCTCGGCCTCCCCCACCCGCACCGTCGTCGGCGACGTCAGGCGCGCGGCGCCCTCGAGGACGACGACGCCGGCCGCGCGGAAGCGGTCGGGATCGTCGTCGCCGGCGGCGATCCCGGCCTGGATCGCCTTGATCCGCGTCCACACGCGCGCGGTGTCGACGTCCGGATCGACCGGCGTGAGCCCGTAGTCGTCCGCGTGGCGCATCGTGTGCGCCGCCTTGGCGGAGGCCAGCAGCGCCTTGGAGGGCACGCAGCCCGTCCAGAGGCAGTCTCCGCCGACGCGGTCCCGCTCGGCGCAGGCCACCGCGATCCCGAGCGTCGCGGCGAACTCGGCGGCCACGAGGCCCGCCGAGCCGAACCCGATGATGATGAGGTCATAGCGCATGCGACGGCCGCCCCGAGCGCGCCACGGCGGTCGCCGGTGAGACTGCCAGCCCGCCCGGACGGGGCGCCCGCGACATCGGTTAGGGTCGCGGCGGTGAGCACGCGCCCGCCCCAGCCGCCGGCCTCGCGACCAGCGTCGGTGCCCGGCGCGCCGACGCCCGACCAGCCCTGGGACGAGGCCGCCGCGCGCTCCGCCGCCGTCCTGCCGCTCGCGCCGCGGCGCGCCCCGAGAGCGACCCCGACGCGGTGAGCCGCCTGCGCTCGACCTCCCCGCGGCTCGTCGCGGCGGTCGTCCTCGCGGTCGTCGGCCTGGCGGCGCTCGGGTCGTCGTTCGCCCTGCACGGCCGGTTCGGGGTCGAGCCCGCGGGTCCCAACGTGCCCGTCAACCCGGGGTCGCAGGACGAGGCGAACATCGACGCCAACAACTCCCCCGCGCTCGCCCGGAACCCGCGGCGGCCGGAGAACCTCGCGCTCGTCAACCGCATCGACACCCCGGCCTTCTCGTGCGCCCTGCAGGTCTCGCGCGACGGCGGCGCGAACTGGACGCGCACCGCCGTCCCGATCCCGTCCGGGGAGGAGCCGAAGTGCTACGCGCCCGACGTCGCGTTCGCGGCCGACGGGACCATGCATGTGTCCTACGTGACCCTGCGCGGCAAGGGCAACCGGCCCCATGCCGTCTGGGTCGTCCGCTCGACCGACGGCGGGCGGACGCTGTCGGCGCCCCGCCGGGTCGGGGGCAAGCTCGCCTTCCAGGTGCGCCTGACCACGGACCCCAAGCGCCCGCGGCGCCTGTACCTGACGTGGCTGCAGGCCTCGGACGTCGGGGTCTACCTCTTCTCGGGGACCAACCACGTCGAGACGATCCGCTCCGACGACGGCGGGCGCAGCTGGAGCAGGCCGGTGCGCGCGAGCAGCGCCGGGCGCCGGCGGGTCCTCGCCCCGTCGCCGGCCGTCGGGCCCGACGGCGCGCTGCACGTCCTGTACCTCGACGTCGGCGAGGACCGCCTGGACTACGAGGGAGCGCATCAGGGCAAGGGCGGGCCGCCGTACGACGGTCGCTTCTCGCTCGTGCTCGCGCGCTCGGCCGACGCAGGGGCCACCTGGAGCGAATCGCTCGTCGACGACGACGTCGTCCCCGCGCGGAGGTTCATCGCCTTCCTCCCGCCGTTTCCGTCGCTCGCCGTCGACGGCGACAGCGGCCGCGTCTACGTCGCGTTCGAGGACGGCGGCGCCGGCCCGCCCGACGTCCACCTCTGGTCGCTCGCGAGCGGCGCGCAGCGCTGGGAGGGTCCGATCCGGGTCAACGACACGCCGTCGGGGGACGGCACCTCGCAGTACCTGCCGAAGATCGCGGTCGCGCCCGGCGGACGCCTCGACGTCGCCTACTACGACCGCCGCGACGATCCCGGCGACCGTCGCAACGCCGTCTCCGTGCAGTCGTCCTTCGACGCGGGGCGGACCTTCACGAGCCACACCTCGCTCAGCGACCACGACTTCGACTCGCGGGTCGGGTCGGGCAGCGAGCGAGGCCTGCCGGACCTCGGCAACCGCCTGGGGCTCGTCTCCGACGACGCGCGCATCCTGGCTGCCTGGGCGGACACGCGCGGCGGCACGGTGGCCTCCAACAAGCAGGACATCGCCTTCACCGCGGCCGACGTGACGAGGTCGACGGGACTCTCGGCGACGTCGCGGGCCGTCCTGCGCTACGGAGGGATCGCGCTGCTGCTCGCAAGCAACCTCCTGCTCGTCTCCATGCTGCGCCGTCGCGGCGGCTGACCGCCGCCGGACCGCCGCGAGGGGGTTCCTCCCGCCGAACCGCGGTGGTCGGGTGCCCACCGGGGCCTCGCGAGGCGCGCGCGGCTCGGCGCGCGCGGCGGTGGTCGAGCACGCACCGCAGCCCCCGGCGCGCGCCGCTCAGCGCGTGAGCTCGACGGTCCGCCGGGCCCGCGCCGCCGGCCCGGACACGCCGACGACCCGTAGCTCGAGCGTCGCCGAGACGGTCCGCAGCCGCGCCATGCGGCGGCGGGCCCGTTGCGCGAGCCTGACCCTCATCGACGTCCGGCCGGCGGCGTCGAGCCTCCCGCGCGCGGTCCCGATCGAGACCGCCCTCGAGCCGAGGTGCGCCCTGCGGGCGACGGGGGCACCGATCACCAGCCTGGCGCTGACCGTGCAGCGCGCGTCGCACGCGACCTGCACGACGAGGCCCCTGGCACGGCGGGCCGTGCGGGCGGTCCGCCACGAGAACCCGGCCGCCGTCGGCGCCGGTGCCGCGACGGCCGGGCCGGAGTGCGCGACGGGGTCGGCCTGGGGCTGCGGAGCGGAGTCCGCCAGCGCCGGTGGCGCGGCCGGCGGGCCGATGGGCGGCCCGGGCGCCGGCTGGATGATGACCCGCCGCGCGAACTCGTCGGTGGCTCCCGCGCCGTCGGTGATCCGCAGCCCCACCATCAGATCATCGGGGCGGTCGTGTGTCTGCGAGATGGTCGGCGTCGTGCCCGTCCAGTCGCCCGGGTCGCCGTACGTGCCGTTCGCGTCGAGGTCCCAGTCGTAGCGGACGATCGCACGGCCCGGATCGGCGCTCGACCAGGAGGCGTCGAGGGTCACCGCCTCGCCGACGAACGCGGGGTTGGGCCAGACGACGAACCTCGCGATGGGAGGAAGCTCGCCCGCGGCATTGACGTGGACGACGCCCGACATGCCGGCGCCGCCCGGGCCGCCGTGGACCTCGCAGAAGTAGCGGTAGGTGCCCTCGGCGGGAAAGACCCTCGGCGCGGTGGTGAAGCTCGTGCTCGGCGTCACGAGATGGGCGTCGTCCGCTTCGAGGCGCACGTTGTGGCGCTGCTGGGATCCCGGGTTGCTCCAGGTCACCGACTCCCCCGGCCGGACGGCGACCCGGGACGGCATGAAGACGCTGTCCGTCGCGTGCAGCGTGACCGTCCGGTCGGCCGCGGCCGCGGCCGCGGTCGCCATCGCCGTCGCGGGGAAGATCGCCGCCAGCGAGATCGCCAGGGCTCGCAGGCCGAGGCGTCGCAGCCTCGCGCCGACAGGCACGCCGGCCGCGGTCGCGCCCCGAGCGCGACCGCAGTCCGACCTCGTGTGCCCGCCGCCCCCCGCAGGGGCGGCGAGTGGATCCGGCGGCGCGGACGTCACGCCTACGGAGCGATGACCTGCTTCTCGGTCTGCGCGCCGGCGATCAACGGGCGCATCGAGCCCGTGTACTGGATCGACACCTGCCCGCCGTGCTTCGCCGCGGAGGGCAGCCTCACCGACAGGCTCCACCGGCCGTTTCGGATCGACGCCCGGTAGTACACGAACCGCACGCTGCCATCGGCGCCGTCGTAGGCCAGCCTGATCCGCACGATGCCGCGGCGCGCGACCCGCGTCAGCGTGCCGGACACCTGGAGGTGGCCATCGAGGATCCGCGCGGTCCGCCTCCGGAGCGCCGCCGAGCGCGTGGCGACGCGCAGTCGCACCGCGTCCCGGCGAACGCGGGCGTTGCCGAGGTATCTGACGTCCAGGATGCCGGTCCGCATCCGCGACTGCGGCGCCAGCAGCCGGCGGGACACGACGACCCGGCCCTTGCTGATGCGCTGCGAGAACTTCACGACCCGGCCTCCGGCGCGGTACGAGAAGCTCAGACTCCCGGTGGCGGCGGCCGTCGTGTTGACGAGCACGCTCAGGCGGCCCGCACGCACCGACGCGCGCGAGACCCGCAGCTTCGCGGGAAGCCGCGGCGCCGAGTTGCCCTCCACCGGCGGGGGCGGAGGCGCCGCCGCCGGCGGGGGCGGAGGCGGAGCCGGGGGCGCGGACGTCTCCAAGAGCACGAAGCGGTCGACGCTGGTCAGGCCCGCCGCGGTCGCCTGCGCCGGCCCCGAGGTCCCCAGCGGACCCGCTCCCAGGACCATGTTGCCGGTCGCACGGCCGACCACGGCGCCGAGCAGCGCGCCATCCATCGGCTTCGTCCCATCGGCGACGTAGACGATGTTGCCGGGCAGGCCGCGCGCGGTGGCTTCCTCCGCGACCGCCTGCGACGTCTCGTACTGATCGCCGCCGCCGAGCCGCGTGGCCCCCGGCAGGGCTGCCTTGACGGCGTCGCTCACCTGGTCGGGGCCGCCGATGACGAGCGTCTTGGCGATGCTCAGCGACGCCAGCGCGGCCGACGTGGCCGATGGGGTCGAGCCGGCGGAGACGTAGAGGATCGGAAGGCGCCGCGCCGCGGCCAGACCGGCCGCCGCCGCCGCGTGCGGGCCCGCCGGATTGGCGATCACGGCCGCGTCGAACGCCGGCACCGCGGCGTCCTTCTCGGTCGTCGTCCGCCGGTCGTACTCCGCCGCGATGAGCGCTGCCGTGCTCGCGTCGTCGGCGCCGGCGATCCGCTTGACCGCGGCCGCGGCGATGCCGAGCCCGACGAGATCGGAGCGAACCTGCTCGGACAGCTTCGATGTGTCGCCGATCATGAAGGCGCCCGCCGGGTCCAGCCGCGAGACCTCGGCCTTGACGCTCGCGGGCAGGCCGGACGCGGGTGCGAGGAGGACCGTCGCCAGGTTGGCGCGGGCCAGCACCGCGGCCGCGAGCGCGCCGGCCACGTCGCCCTCGTTGACGATCACGACCTTCGTGGCGCTCCTCGTCGCGAAGTTGCTGATCACGACGGCCTCGCCTCCGCCCAGGTAGCCGAGCTTCGACAGCGCCACCGAGCGCGACACGGCGTCGGGCTCGTCGACCTTCGTCTGCGGAGCGGCGCCCGACGCGGCGAAGTCCACCATCGCCAGGTAGATGTCCAGACCGTCGGTCGTGAAGTTGCCCTCGCGCGAGTCCATCCATCCAATCAGGACCTTGTTGGAGCCGATCGCGACGGACTGCGGGCCGAAGCCCCAGTAGACGCCGTTGCGGTAGTCGTAGCCGATGTCGTTGTTCTGGGACCGGTCGCTCACGCGCCGGGTGCTGAAGGAGCCTCCGGCGTCGTTGGAGTAGGCGTAGTACGTGTCGCTCAGGCGCGGGTCGTCACAGGGCCGGTGCAGGCTCCCGCACAGGCGCGACGCGAGGCCCTGGAACCAGTGCCGCTTGTCGTTCCACACGATGTCCACGCGCCCGTTGCGCGCGACGGCGACGTTCGGATGGCGGATCTCGGCGCGCTGGTTGCCGGGGTGGACCGTCGAGTCGTTGATCTGCCGGGGGAACGACCAGGTGGCCCCGCTGTCCCGCGAGCGCTGGAACCACACGCGCGCCTCGGGCTGGTTGAAGTCGTCGGCCCCCTGATAGCCGCCGGCCGGCGAGATCGGGTTGATGGCCCCGATGTACACGACGTAGAGGTTGTCGTTGCGCTTGTCGGCGGCCAGGCGCGGGAAGGCGGTGGCCGCGAAGGTGCCCGACGCGGTCTGGTCGGTGATCGTCACCGGAGCGCTCCACGTCGCGCCGGCATCCGTCGAGCGCGCGACCTGCACCGAACCCTGCGGAACCTCGACGAACGCGCCGGGCGTGCTCGGGCTGGGCCCGTAGCCGATCGTGCGCCACGCGACGCTGACGCCACCGCGGCCGATGACGGGCTGCGACGCATCGCGCTGGACGGAGGTGCCCGCCGCGTTGACCTGGACGACCGGGGAGAACGTCTGCCCGCCGTCGTTGGACACCGTGGACCGCAGCGACGGGCACGCCGCCACCGGGCACGGCGGGCCGCTGTTCGCGAAGCCCGTGGTCTCGCGCGAGGTGAGGACGACGCGATCCGCGCCGCCCGGTCCCGCGCCGGGATCGACGGCCACGGTCGGTCGGGTGTAGTTCGGACCGCCGCCGGCGCCGCCGGTCCCGCCGGACATCGCCACGACGCCCGGCTGCCACGTCAGACCCCCGTCGGTGGACCTGTAGACGAGCGCGGAGGCGCGCTGGTCGACGCCGGCCGCGGTCCTCGGCGCTGCCGACGCCGCGTACACGTTCAGGCCGCTTCCGAACGCGACCGTCTGGTACATGTGGCACGTCCGCGCGAACGGCAGCTCGGCCCCGAACGGCGTCGGAGGCGCGATCGGCGCGGCGGGGCTCCATGTGGCGCCACCGTCGAAGCTCGCCGTGCCCTCGCAGCGCTGCTCGAGGATCTCCTCGTTGACCTCGACGATGTGCTGCGAGTCCGCGGGGTTGACCGCGAGGGCCACCTGATCCTTGCCACGGAACGGAGCGGGATCGGACTTCAGCCGATAGTTCTGGCTGACACGGACATCCGCGTGGGCGGCGGGCAGAACGCCCAACAGCCCGACCGCTGCAGTCGTGATCGTGGCAAGGCTCGACCTACGCGTGACGCGCAACACACCTCGAGTCATCTTCTCAGGGGTTCTCTGGGAGCTAGACGCTGAGCGTCTGGCGGCTCGCGGCCTGGTTCCTGCGACCGATGACGAGCATCGAGCCGGCAGCGAGCAGACCGAGCGTCAGGCCCATCCACAGCGCGGCGGTACCGCCACCGTCGATGGCCGAGGAGCTCGGAAGCCCAGCCGGACCGGCCGGCTTGGCGGAGCTCCACGGGGAGGCGACCGCTGCGCGCGCGCCCTGGATGCGGATGCGCGTGCGACCGGGCGTCCCGGGCTTCGGCGTGCCGTCGGCGGCGTACTGGGTCGCCATGACGACGTACCAGCCGGGGCTCACGTTGGCGGGAAGCCGCATCGTCTCGCTGATCCGGCCCGCGGCGCTCACGTCGGCGGAGCCGATGACCTGGCCCTTGCGGCCGGACAGCGTCACCGTCACGTCGGAGTCGCCCACGTTCGTCGAGGAGCCGTGTCCGCTGTAGCCCTTGCCGGTGACCACGAGGCTGTCCCCGGGTGCGGCGACCGTCTTGTCCAGCCCGACCGTGGCGAGATTCGCGCACGCCCACGCCGTCGACGCGACGGCCAGCGCCACCATCGACGCCACCATCAACGACACCCCTGCCCGATGCTTCATGATCAGCTCCACATGTAGGTGACGACCGCTAGGTACGGCGCGAACATACATACTTCGCACACCTAGCGCCAGCACTTTTCTCGCCAGGGCCCGCAGAAGCCGGGCCGGAGCGCGCGCCGGGTCAGGCGGGAGGGGAGATCTCGCGCTTGAGGATCTTGCCGGTCGGGCCCTTGGGAAGCTCGTCGACGAGCCAGATCACCCGCGGGTACTTGTAGGCCGCGACCTGATCCTTGATGAACGCCCGCAGCTCGTCGACGTCGACCTCGGCGCCGTCCTTCAGCGCGACGGCCGCCCCGACCTCCTCGCCGAGCTCCTCGTGCGGCACGCCCACGACGGCGACCTCGCGGACGGCGGGATGCTCGTAGAGCACCTCCTCGATCTCGCGCGGATAGACGTTGTAGCCCCCGCGGATGATGAGCTCCTTCTTGCGGTCGACGATGAAGAAGTAGCCGTCCTCGTCGACGCGCGCCATGTCGCCGGAGGCGAACCAGCCGTCCTTGATCGCCTCGGCCGTGGCATCGGGACGGTTCCAGTAGCCCTTCATGACGTTGTGGCCCTTGATGAGGATCTCGCCGATCTCGCCCTGCGCGACGTCGTTGCCGTCGTCGTCGACGAGCCGCATCTCGACTCCCTCGATCGGCGTTCCGATCGACCCCGGCTTGCGGTCGCGGTCGGGGTGGTTGAAGGAGGCGACCGGCGAGGTCTCGCTCAGGCCGTAGCCCTCGAGCACCTTGCAGCCGAAGGCCTCCTCGAAGCCGCGCATGACCTCGACGGGCATCGACGCGCCGCCCGATGCGCAGACGCGCAGGCACGAGACGTCGAAGCCGTCGCGGTCGGGGTGGTTGAGCATCGCGCCGTACATCGTCGGCACGCCCTCGAAGACGCTGCAGCGGTCGCGCTGCAGGATCTCCAGCGCCTTGCCCGGCTCGAAGCGCGGCAGCAGCGTCACGGTCGCGCCGCAGCAGATCGCGGCGTTCATCGTGCAGGTCTGGCCGAAGGAGTGAAACAGCGGCAGGCCGCCGAAGATGACGTCGCCGACGCCGAGCTCGAAGAGGCCGACGGCGGCGGAGACGTTGCTGCGCAGGTTGTCGTGCGTCAGCTCGGCGCCCTTGGGCTGGCCGGTCGTGCCCGACGTGTAGAGGATCACGGCCGTGTCGTCGCCGGCGCGCTCGGCCATCTCCTCGTCGGGCTCGTGGGCGAAGATCAGGCCCTCGATCTCGCCCGGCTTGACGGAGATCACCTCGACGTCGCCGGCCTCCGCGGCGCCCGCCTCGGCCGCCTCCATGAAGTCGTGCCACGCGAAGAGCACCTTGACCTGCGGATCGGAGAGGTAGTAGCCCACCTCGCGGCCCTTGAGCAGCACGTTCATCGGCACGACGACGCCGCCGGCGCGCAGGACGCCGTAGTAGACGGCGGGGAAGTACGGGACGTTGGGCAGCATGATCCCGACGCGGTCGCCGACGCCGACGCCCTTGCTCTTGAGCATGGCCGAGACGCGCTGGCCGGCGTTCTCGAGCAGGCCGTAGTTGAACGCGGCGTCGTCGAGCTTGAAGGCGATCTCGTCCGGGTGCGCCGCGGCGGTCCGCTGGAGGTTCAAGGCGAGGTTGGAGGACATGGGATGCGACTCTATTCGCAGCTATGCCCGATCTGCTGCAGATCAACCACGCCCTCGCGATCCCGCTCGACGAGGTCGTCGTGCGCGCGAGCCGCTCCTCGGGCCCGGGCGGTCAGCACGCCAACGTCACGGCGTCGCGGATCGAGGCGAGCTTCGACGTCGCCGCGTCGGCGACGCTCGACGACGCGCAGAAGCGGCGCATCGCGGCACGCTGCGGGCCGGTCGTCCGCGCGGTCGCCCAGGACGCCCGCTCGCAGGCGCGCAACCGGGCCCTCGCGCTCGAGCGCCTCGCCCAGCGCATCGACCACGGCCTGCGGGTCCCGCGCGCCCGCCGCCCGACGAAGCCGACGCGGGCCTCCCGGACGCGCCGGCTGGACGCCAAGCGCCGCGCGTCGGAGCGCAAGCGCGGCCGGCAGCGGCCGGCGGGCGAGGACTGAGTCGCCCGCGCCGGGCCGCCGCGCGGTGCGGGACCGGCGCGCCGACGCACCGGTCCCGCCCATCGGTCGGTCTACGGCCGGTGGCGGAAGATCCAGAGGCCGTTGTCGCGATCGCTGGCGGCGACGTACTCCTTGCCGGCGTCCTCGAAGACCTGGACGCCCCAGAAGTTGTTGCCGCCGGGCGCGATGTAGTGCCCGATCTCCTGGATCTTGTTCGCCATCGTGATCCTCGCCACCCGGAAGCCGCCGGAGTAGTACGAGAAGTACAGCAGCCGCGGGTCGGCGTGCGAGGTCGCGACCTCGTGCACCGACAGGTCTCCGAAGCCGTCCGAGTACGCCGGATCGTGCGCCTGGGGGAGCGCGTACGTGTCGAGCTCGGCCATCTTGCCGTTGGAGTTGTCGAACAGGTGCACGTAGCCCCAGCCGTCGAAGTACGACGTGAACGTCAGCGTGTCGCCCTGCATCCCGATCGCGATCGGCGCCTGCTGGGTGCCGTCGCCCGCGACGCACGCCGCCTCGTCGTAGGGCTTGTCGAAGATCGCCAACCCGTCCTTGCGGCTGGCGACCCCGAACGTCGGGATGTCGCCCTCGACGAGCATGCTCGACGGCGTCGAGCAGCCGTCCGGGGCGGTGCGGTTGAAGACGAGCACGGCCTCGTAGCCACCGGCGCGGATGACGTTGGAGATCTTCTCCGTGAACGTGCAGACCCCGCGCTCGACGACCGCGACCTGCGTGCCGGCGCCGCCGGCCGGGACGGCCGGATCGGTGTTGCAGGCGCGCCCGACGAAGACCGACGGCCCGGAGATCGTCTCGCCCTCGACGAGCTGGCGGGTGTCGCTGCCCTGGCCGACGTTGATGAGGTTGCCGTCGACGTCGTTGCGGGCGACGGCCTTGTAGGGGTCGAAGTCCTCGTCGGCGCCGACGACGTACCTGTTGTCGCTCGTGAACTCCGCCTGGTGGCCGTTGCCCTCCGGCGGCACCGTCAGCCCGCTGCGGGCGGCCTGCGGGTCGGGGTTGGTGAAGTCCGTGTCGCCGAGGTAGACCGGGTTGCGCGGGTCGGTCATGTCGACCTTCACGTAGCCGGCGTCCCAGTAGGACAGCAGCATGATCTGCCGGCCGGCGATCTGCTTGACGATCATGTCGTGCAGGAAGACCTCGGTCAGGTTGGACGGCGCCGCCTGCGTGATCTGCGGGAAGAGCTCGTCGAGGTCGTGCTCGGCGATGAGGCGTGCCTTCTTGGGGTCGGTGATGTCGACGATGTCGACGTCCTTGCCCTCCTCGTTGTCGACGATGACCGCGTAGGCCTTGTCGCCGGCGTCCCACGCGAAGACGCTGTGGATCTCGTTCGCCGTCTTCTTGCCCTGGCCGTTGGCGGTCGAGTCGCCGACGCCGACCGACAGCGGCGTCGGATGCGCGGGATCGGACACGTCGTAGATGTTCATGCCGCCGAAGCCGGCCTTGTCCTTGCAGATCTCGTTGTTCGTCACGAGAACGTCGCCGTTGAACGACGGCGTCGTGAGGTTGAGCGCCTGCACGCCTTCGCCCGGGTAGCTGCCCTCCTTGGACTGGATGAAGGCGACCTCGCGCGGCTTGGCGGGGTCGGCGATGTTCACGACGTGCACGCCGTTGTACTTGCAGGTCACGACGCCCCAGGCGGCCAGGAAGGCGTAGTTGCCGTCCGGCGAGATGCCGACGTCGGCGATCTTCTCGGGCACGACGTTCTTGAGCGCGAGCCTGCTGACGAGCTCGACGTTCTGCTGGGACGGCATGAGGTGGCCGAGCGTGCCGCCGTGCTGGCCGAGGTGGCGCTCCGTCGTGCCCTGCCTGATGGCGCCGTCGGAGGTGTAGTCGTCGTGCGCCGAGGCGGCGGGCGGCGCGGCGGCGAGCGCAACGAAGGCGAGCAGCGCCGTGCGGCGCCGCCTCGCGGAGAAGGACGTCATCCGATACCCCTGTGGTCGATTGGCAGGCGCCGGCTGCAGCGCCCTCGGACTGCTTGCGGTCAACGCTACCCATCGCCTGACAGCATGTCGAGGGGGAACGGTCGCCGCCGACCCTCTATATGCTCTTTCCATCTAGTGACCGCGCACGGACTGCTCTACGCTCTCGGCGTCGGCGGCCGCAGCGCCCAGATCGCCGCCCCGGATCCCGGAGACCGCCGATGACAGCCACACACGCACCCGCAATCGAAGGCACGCGGTCCTCCGCGCGCGCATGGAGGGTCGACCTATGAAGATCGCCATCGCCGGCAAGGGCGGGGTAGGCAAGACCACGATCTCGGGCACGCTGGCCCGCGCGCTCGCCCGCCAGGGCCACACGGTCCTCGCGCTCGATGCCGACCAGAACCCGATGCTGGGCGTTTCGCTCGGCGTCGGCGCCGACCAGACCGAGCTCGTGGCCGCCGCGCGCCAGGCGCTCGAGGCCGACGACGCCAAGCACGAGACGACGATCGAGGGCGTCGTGGAGCGCTTCGGCGCCGACGCGCCCGACGGCATCCGCCTCGTCGTCGCGTCGCGCGTGGACTTCGTGACCGCCAGCTGCATGTGCTGCGGGGTCAACCCCGTCAACCTCGTCCGCCAGCTCGAGCACGGCGAGCGCACGGTCATCTGCGACCTCGAGGCGGGCGTCGGAACGCTCGAGGGGCTGCGCGAAGGGGATGTCGACGTCGTGCTCGTCGTCGCCAACCCGACGGGCAAGTCGCTCGACGTCGCGCGCCGCGCGATCGCCCTGGCCGACGGCCGCGCCGACGTGCTCGTGGTCGCCAATCGCATCACCGGGGACGCCGACCTCGAGATCGTCCGCGCCGCGCTCGGCGATCGCGAGCTCATCGTCGTGCCGGAGGACGGCGTCATCGCCGAGGCCGACCGCGACGGCAACGCGCCGATCGACCTCGATCCCGACGCGCCGGGCGTCGCCGCGGTCGTGCGGCTCGCCGAGCGGCTGGCCGGCGACCTCGTCGCGGCCTGAGCGCGGCGACGGCGATGCGGGTGGCCGGACGATGAGGGTCGCGTTCGTCGGCAAGGGCGGCTCGGGCAAGTCGACGATCGCCGGAACGATGGCCCGGCTCGTCGCGCGCGGCGGAACGCCGGTGCTGGCGCTGGACTCCGATCCGCTGCCGGGGATCTCCCTGAGCCTCGGAAGCGGCCCGGAGCCCGACCCGCCGCCGATGCTGGGGGCCTCGCGCAAGGACGAGACCGGGCAATGGGGCTGGTCTGAGGGCATCACGGCGGCGATCGCCGCGCAGCGCTTCTCGACGCCCGCGCCCGACGGCGTGCGGCTGCTCGGTCGCGGCAAGGTCGGCCGCGAGGGATCGGGTCCGATCCTCGGCGCGAGCAAGGGCTTCTGGGAGACCGTCCACGGCCTCGTCGACGCCCCCGAGTTCGCCGACTGGACGCTCATCGGCGACCTGTCGGCCGGCCCGCACCAGATCGCCCGCGACTGGGCCCCGTATGCGCAGACCTACGTCGTCGTCGTGCTGCCGACGGCGCAGTCGGCGCTGACCGCGCGGCGCGTCGCCAAGGTCGCGCGCCTGCAGTCGCCGGAGGCGTCGATCGTCTACGTCGCCAACCGCGTGCGCGGCGAGCAGGACGTGCGCCACGTCGAGCGCCTCGTCGGCCACGAGGTGCTCGCCCACGTGCCGCTCGACGCCGGCGTCGCCGCGGCCGAGCGGATCGGCGCGGCCCCGCTGGACCACGCGCCCGACGCGCCGGCGATCGCCGCGATCGGGCAACTGGCCGAGCAGCTTGCCGAGAGCGCCGGCGCGCGGGCCGTCAGCCAGCGTCCTGCGGCGTAGCGAACGTCCCGTCGATGAGCTCGACGCGGTAGCCGTCAGGGTCGGCCAGGAAGCAGATGCGAAACTCCTCGCGGCCGCCCGGCGCGTAGGGCGGTCGCTCGGGCTCGATGCCCTGCTCGGCCAGGCGGGCGAGCAGCGCGTCGAGGTCCTCGACCTCGAGCGCCACGTGGCCGTAGCCGCCGCCGAGGTCGTAGGGCTCCTCGCGCCCCTCGTTGACCGTCAGCTCGAGCGTGTCGCCGTCGCCCGGCAGCCCGAGGTAGACGTTGTAGGCGCCGTCGAACTGCAGCCGGCCGCGGCGCTCGAACCCGAGTGCCTCGTAGAAGCGCAGCGACGCGTCGATGTCGCGAACCCGGACGTTGGTGTGCACGAACCTCATCAGGCCTCCTCGATGCCGGCGATCGTCAGCGGCGGACGTCTTCGCAGTCGGCGCCGACGATGTCGCTCGCCGACGCGAACACGGTATCCCTACCCGGCCCGCAGGTGACGATGTCGATGTCGCCGCCGACGACGTTGATGCGGTCGTCCCCGGGCCCGCCGTCGATGACGTCCGGGCCGAGGTTGCCGAAGATCTCGTCGTTGCCCTCGTCGCCGAAGATGCGGTCGCGGCCGCGATCGCCCGTGATGTGGTCGTCGCCGGCGTCGCCGTGGATGACGTCGTCGCCGTCGCGACCGGCGAGGATGTCGTGGCCGCTGCCGCCCCACAGCTCGTCGTCGCCGTTCTCGCCGTCGACGTAGTCGTCGCCCCCGCGGCCGAACAGCCGGTCCTGCCCGTCCTTGCCGAAGATCGAGTCGTCGTCCTCGGTGCCCACGAGCACGTCGTCGCCGTCGGTGCCGCGGATGATCGAGGGCAGCTCGCCGTCGTTGGCCTCCTCGGCGGGCACGGGCAGGACGAGCTCGCAGTCGATGAGCGTGTCGCGGTCCGGCGCGTCCTGCTCGACGTAGACGGTGTCGTTTCCCGGTCCGCAGTCGACCGTGTCCGCGCTGTCGTCGGCGGCGCGGATCGAGTCGTCCCCCGCGCCCCCGTAGATCCGGTCCGCGCCGGGCCCGCCGACGACCTCGTCGTTGTCGTCGCCGCCGCGGACGACGTCGTCGCCCGAGCTGCCGTCGACGCGGTCCTGCCCCGGCCCGCCGTCGAGGCGGTCGTTGCCGCGGCCGCCGCGCAGGCTGTCGTTGCCCTCGTCGCCGAGCATCTGGTCGCCGCCGCGCCCGCCGTCGAGGAGGTCGTCGCCGCGCCCCCCGCTCATCTGCTCGGAGCCCGACTCGCCGTACAGCTCGTCGCTGCCGTCGTCTCCGAGCATGCGCCTGTCCGAGCCGCGGCCGCCGCGGATGACGTCGTCGCCGGGGCCGCCGGAGAGCAGCTTGTCGTTGCCGAAGCCCTTCTCGATGATCCGGTCGTCGCCGAAGCCGCCGCGGATCGTGTCGTCGCCGTCGCCGCCGTCGAGGACGTCGTCGCCCGCCTCGCCGTCGATCGTGTCGTTGCCGGTGCCGCCGTCGACGCCGTCGTCGCCGCTGCCGCCGGTGATCGTGTCGTTGCCCGTGCCTCCGAGCAGGAAGTCGTGGCCCTCCCCGCCGCTCATGCGGTCGCTCGACGCGCCGCCGGACACGCTGTCGTTGCCGGGCCCGCCTTCGAGGACGTCGCGCTGGCGCCCGCCGCGCAGCAGGTCGTCGCCGCCCAGGCCCTCGATGCGATCGCGAAAGCGCGTGCCGACGAGCGCGTCGTCCTCGTCGGTGCCGCGGATGAGCGCGAGCCCCGGCTGCACGACGATCCCGGTCGGCACCGCGCGGCGCAGGCGCACGGTCGCCAGCAGGGTCCGGGAGCGCGGGCTGACGACGGAGATCGTGCCGCGCTGCGCGTCGGCGACGAACAGCCGCGCCGCGTCCGGCGTCCAGGCGGGGCTGCCGAGCCCCGGGCGGGCCGACAGTCGCCGCACGTGCCGGCTGCGCAGGAAGACGAGCGCCCCGTCGCGCCCGCCGCGGCGCGCGCCGACGGCCAGCCGCGAGCCGCCGGGCGACAGCGCGAGGTTGCCGCCGGCGCCGCGCGGCAGCCGGATGCGCCCTCGCTGCGGGCGGCGGGCGCGGCGCGGGACGATCCGCAGGCTCCCGCGCGCCGAGACGTACGTGTGGCCCGAGCGCGACACGGCGACGCCGGTCGCCCCCGGAACGCGAACCCGCCGCAGCAGCCGCCGCGAGCGCGGGTCGACGAGCGCGACCCGCCCCCCGCTCAGGACGACGGCGGCCAGGCGACCGTCGCGGCCGAGCGCGATCGCGCGGCCGTGACCGCGCAGGCGGACGGAGCCGACCTGGGAGAGTGAGCCCGGGCGCAGGACGCGCAGCCGCCCGCCCTGGACGGCGTAGAGCCGGCGGCCGTTCGGCGCGACGGCGAGACCCCGGATCGGATCGCCGCCGAAGCGCCGGCGCGCGAGCTCGACGCGCTCGTTGACGTCGATCGCGACGACCGCGGACCCCGCCGCAGCAAAGCCGCGCGTGCCGTCCGCGCTGACGGCGACGGCGCGGACCATCCCCGGCATGGCGAAGCGCTCGGCCACGAGCCGCGAGGAGACGTCGAGCAGCGGCAGCTCGCGCGTGTTGCTCGCCACGAGCGCGACGCGGCCGTGCGCGGCCGCGGTCAGGCCCAGCGACGCGAGCACGACCGCAGTCGCGAGCATCCTGCCCGCGCGCCTCCCTGCCGTGCGCTCGATCCGCCTCGCCACCTCGTGGCGCACGCTACCTGCTGAGCGCGATGTCGCGCCGCAGGTGCCCGCCCGGTCGGGGTTAGAGCCCGGCGGGGTGACGGACGCTGTAGCCGCGCGTGGGGCGCATGTCGGCCTGCCAGCGCGTCCCGGAGCGAGAGCGGCCGCTCGTGTCGAAGCGCAGGCCGGCGACGACCATGTACATGTGACCGCCGTTGGCGTAGATCGTGATCCACTGGCCGGGTCCCTTCTCGGCCCAGTTCATGAACCCGCCCGAGGGCATCGAGTTCTCGAGGAGCCCCGCGCCGTGCAGCGCGTAGGAGACCGAGCCCGAGCAGTCGTAGCCGGCGTCGTTCCACCTGCCGTGACCGCCGCCGTAGATGTACGGCTTGCGCGCGATCTCGTTGCCGGCGGCGATGACCTGCTGCACGGCCGGCGGCGCGGCGGCGGGCGCGACGGCGTACCCGTCGGATCCGACCGTCGCCTTCATGCCCGGCCCGAGCACGAGCGGAGCGGGCTCGGCCGGCGGCGGCGGCGGCTCGTTGCGCGGCAGGGCGCCGCCGGTGGACGATGCCGACGCCACGGCGCCGCCGTTGCGCGCGACGTCCTTGATGACCCTGACGTCCGATCGCGAGACGATCCCGTCGACGCGGCGGCGCTGTGCGCGCTCGAAGCGGCGCACGGAGCGCTTGGTGCCCCTGCCGAAGACGCCGTCGACGTCGATCCGCAGGCCGGTGCGCCGCAGGTAGCGCTGGAGGCTGCGGACGTCGCCGCCGCGGTGGCCCTGCTTGAGGGTCCGCTCGCCGAACTTGTAGCCGCGCTTCTTCGCGGTCGCCGCCTGCACGGGAACGAGCAGGAGTAGCGCGACGAGGCACAGGGTAAGTCGGGACAACAGCTTCACGCGGGCAAGACCTTTCTCCTTCGGGTGCCTGCGGGGTTAGCTGACGGGCTCGCGCAGAAAGAGCTAGCGCTATGCCGTACAAGACGGCGATTCGCCCCCGGGACGCTTTGTCGCGCCCCAAGTGGTTCCCCCGCTCCCCGCCGATCGTTCGGCGGGAATTCGGCTGATCACTGACCGGCGGAAGCCTAGCGAAGCTTCCCGACGAATGCACGCAGCGTCCAAAACGGTGGACGTTCGTTGGCAGGTCTATGCGCCCAGCACCGCGTCGACGAGCGCCAGCGCCACCTCCGCGCGCGTGCGCAGCGACTCCTCGAGGACGTACTCGTGCGGCGTATGGGCCCCTCCGCCGCGCGGCCCGAGGCCGTCGATCGTGATCCCGATGGCCGGCGCCATGTAGCTCGCGTCGCTCGCGCCGCCGCGCGCGGTGCCGGCGATCGCGCGCCCGAGCAGCCCGCTCGCGGACGCCAGCATGCTCGCCGTGCGCTCGCCGGAGTCCATCCCGGGCCAGCGCCGCAGCAGGCCGCTCTCGAGGGTCACGCCGTCGACCGCGTCGGGCAGCCCGTCGAGCACCTCGTCGAACGTGGCGAGGTCGTCGGCCCGCAGGTCGCACAGCAGCTCGCCCGCGGCCGGGACGACGTTGAACGCCTCGCCGGACTGCACGACGGTCGGAACCGCGGTCAGGTGCGCGGGGCCGGCCGGGTCGTGGCGCGCCGCGACGGCCTGGGCGGCGCTCGCGAGCGCCAGCAGCGCGTTGGCGCCGGCGTCCGGCGCCGAGCCCGAGTGCGCCGAGCGCCCGTGCGCGACGACGCGCAGCGTGCCGGCCGCCTTGCGGCGGACGACGACCGCCTCGTCGCCGTCGTCGGTCAGCTCGCCGCCCTCGAAGCACAGGCACGCCTCCCAGCCGGCGAAGCGCTCGGTGTGGACGAAGTCCCCGGCGCGCCACTCCTCGTCGCAGACGAGCAGCAGCGCGACCTGCTCGAAGTCCTCGGTGCGCAGCGCCAGCTCGCGCAGCACGCCGAGCGCGAGCACGTCGCCGCCCTTCATGTCGAGCGTGCCGGGACCGACGAGCCGGTCGCCGTCGCGCTCGAGGGCGCGATGATCGTCGTGCGAGTGGACCGTGTCGACGTGGCCGAGCAGCAGGACGCGTCCGCTGCCGCTGCCGGGCAGTGTGAGGATGAGGTCCTCGGCGTGATCGGCCGACGAGCAGGGCGCGCGCTCGGCGCGCGCCTCCTCGGGCGCGAGCGCGAGCGCCACCGCGAACGCCTCCTCGGCGCCCGCGGCGTCGCCCGACGGCGACGAGACGCCGACGAGGCGCTCGAGCTCCTCGGGCGCGCGGGCTGCGATCCGCCGCGCGCCCTCTGCGATCCACGGCTTCATGGACCGGTTCTACCGCAAAGCCGGCCGTCTCACCGCGGCGGACCGACCTGCCCGCTCGGCCCTAGCCGAGGACGGCTTCGAGCCGCCGCTCGAGCGCGCCCGCGACCGCCTCGCGGACGAAGCCCGGCTCGAAGCGCTCGACGGTCGCCTCGAGGAAGCCCTCGATGACGAGGCGCTTGGCCTTCTCGAGCGACAGCCCGCGCGAGCGCAGGTAGTACAGCTGCTCGGGGTCGATCTGGGCGATCGCCGCGGCGTGCGTGCAGCGCACGTCGTTGGCGAGGATCTCCAGGCCGGGGATCGAGTCGGCATGCGCCTTCTTCGTCAGCAGCAGGTTGCGCGACTCCTGGAAGGCGTCGATCTGCTGCGCGCCCGGGTCGACCTTGATCATGCCCGACCAGACCGTGCTCGAGCGCCCGTCGAGGATGCCGCGGAACGCGAGGTCCGACGTCGTGTGCTCGGCGGCGTGCTCCTGCGTCGTGGCGTAGTCGAGGTGCTGGCGCCCCCGCGTGGCGTACGCGCCGGTGACCTTCGCGTCGGCTCCCCTGCCCGCGAGCTGGGTATCCATCGCAACGCGCCCGTTGCCCGCGCCGAAGCCGAGCGCGATCCAGTCCATCGCGCCGTCGCGGCCGATGATGCAGCGCTGCGCGCCGAAGATCCACGACTTCTCGCTGAGCCCCTGCGCGCAGACGTAGCGCAGGTTCGCGTTCTGGCCGACCGACAGCTCGGTGACGCAGTTCAGCAGCGCGTCCTGCTCGTCCGTGGAGACGTACTGCTCCCAGACCTCGGCCTGCGCGCCCTCCTCGAGCACGACGAGCGTGCGCCAGTGAAGCGCGGTCTGCGCCTGGGACTGGGCGACGGTCACGACGATCGGCGCCTCGAGGCGCACGCCGCGCGGCACGTAGACGAACGCCCCGCCCTGCCAGCCGGCCTCGTTGCGCGCGACGAACGGGCTCTCGGCGGAGACGACCGTGCCGAAGTGCCGCTCGACGAGCTCCGGGTGCTGCGCGACCGCGGCCGACAGCGACATGACGATCGCGCCGTCGGAGGCGGGCTCGAGCGGGTCGGCGAAGGAGTGGTCGACCTGCTCGAGCAGCATCGCCCCGGCGGGCGTCTCGAAGACGCCGGCGGCGGGATCGAGCTCGGTGTCGACGTCCTCCGGCGCGCCGTAGGCGTCGAGGTCGACGTTCTTCAGCGACGTGAACTCCCAGCCCGGGTTGCCGCGGAAGGAGGGCAGCGGGAGCGAGCCCGTCAGCGAGACGGCGCGCTCCCGGCGCGCCGTCAGCCAAGCCGGTTCGGTCGCCGTGGAGGGACTAGCCAATGGAACCCTCCATCTGCAGCTCGATGAGCCGGTTCATCTCGACGGCGTACTCCATCGGCAGCTCCTTGACGATCGGCTCGATGAAGCCGTTGACGATGAGCTTGCCGGCCTCTTCCTCGCTCAGCCCGTGGGACATGAGGTAGAAGAGCTGCTCGTCGCCGACCTTCGAGACGGTCGCCTCGTGGCCGACGTTGACGTCGTCCTCGCCGATGCGGATCGTCGGGTAGGTGTCCGAGCGCGACTGGTCGTCGAGCAGCAGGGCGTCGCAGACGACCTTGGACTTCGAGCCGTGCGCGCCCTTTGCGACCTCGAGCAGGCCGCGGTAGGAACCGCGCCCGCCGTCCTTGGAGATCGACTTGGCGAAGATGTTCGACGTCGTGTTCGGCGCGGCGTGGACGATCTTGCCGCCCGCGTCCTGGTGCTGGCCGGCGCCGGCGAAGGCGATCGAGAGGATCTCGCCGTGCGCCCGCTCGCCGGTCAGGTAGACCGACGGGTACTTCATCGTCAGCTTCGAGCCGAGGTTGCAGTCGACCCACTCGACGGTCGCGTCGCGCTCTGCGATCGCGCGCTTGGTGACGAGGTTGAAGACGTTCGTCGACCAGTTCTGCACGGTCGTGTAGCGGATCCGCGCGCCCGGCTTGGCGATGAGCTCGACGACGGCGGAGTGCAGCGAGTCCGACGAGTACGTCGGCGCCGTGCAGCCCTCGACGTAGTGCACGTAGGAGCCCTCGTCGGCGATGATCAGCGTGCGCTCGAACTGGCCCATGTTCTCCGTGTTGATGCGGAAGTAGGCCTGCAGCGGCATCTCGATGTGCACGCCCGGCGGCACGTAGACGAACGACCCGCCCGACCAGACGGCGCTGTTGAGCGCGGCGAGCTTGTTGTCGTTGGCCGGGATGATCGTCGCGAAGTACTCCTTGATGAGCTCCTCGTGCTCGCGCAGCCCGGAGTCCATGTCCATGAAGATGACGCCCTGGGCCTCGAGCTGCTCGTTGATCTGGTGGTAGACGACCTCGGACTCGTACTGCGCGCCGACGCCGGAGAGGAACTTGCGCTCGGCCTCGGGGATGCCGAGCCGGTCGAAGGTCTTCTTGACGTCGTCGGGGACGTCGTCCCAGGAGCGCTCCGCGCGCTCGGACGCGCGGACGAAGTAGTGGATGTTGTCGAAGTCGACCTCGGCGAGGTGCGGCGAGCCCCACGTCGGCATCGGGCGGGCGAGGAAGTGCTCGAGCGCCTTGAGGCGGAAGTCGCGCATCCACTGCGGCTCGCTCTTGAACTCGGAGATCTTCTCGACGAGCTCCTTCGACAGACCCTTGGGTGCCTTGTAGAGATAGTTCTCGGCGTCGTGGAAGCCGTACTTCTCCGTGTAGTCGGAGTTGATCCCCTGAAGGGACTGCTGCTCGGCGAGGGTCTCGGGAGTTGCCATATCGGTTACTCAACCTCCAGCTTGATCATGTCGTCCTCGATGCGGACTTCGAAGGTGTCGATCGGAACGTAGGCGGGCAGCGTCACCGGCTTGCCGGTGTGCAGGTCGAACAGCGATCCGTGCCGCGGGCACTCGACCGTGCACCGGTCGGGGTCGAACTCGCCCTCGGCGAGGTTGCCGTCGTCGTGCGAGCAACGGTCCTCGATCGCCAGGATCTGCCCGTTGCAGTTGAAGATCCCGATCTCCAGGTCCTCCCACTCGACCACGCGCGACGCGCCGGGCGGAAGCTCGGAAATGGGACAGATGTCGAGGATCTCAGCCATGTGGAACAACCGTGCGCGCAATCCCTGCCTGAGCGCTCGGATTTGCCTTCCTGGAGTGTAGCCGCTCGTGTGGCGATCGGGAGGTCGCGTGCCCGGCGAGCGCGCCGGCCCTACAGCTGGTCGTCCCCCGTCGGGTGACGCTCGACGCCGCCCTCGGCCTCGCTCGGCGGCGTCTCGGGCTCCCAGTCGACGGCGCCGCCCAGCGCGGCCCCCTTGAGCACCTTGAGCGTCAGCAGCGCGCACTTCAGCCGCGTCGCCGAGATCGGGATGCCCAGCAGGTCCAGGACGTACCGGCGGTCGAGCTTGAGCAGCTCGTCGATCGTCATGCCCTTGACCTCGTCGGACGTCATCGACGCCGACGCCTGGCTGATCGCGCAGCCGTGGCCCGAGAAGCGCAGATCCTCGATGCGGCCGTTGCCGTCGGTGCGGATCTCGACCGTCAGCTCGTCGCCGCAGAGCGGGTTGGTGTCCTTGAAGGTGAGGTCGAACGGGTCGAGGTGCCCCCAGTTGTGGGGGCGCTTGTAGTGCTCGAGGATCTCCTCGCGGTACAGCGCGTCCATGCTCATCGCGCGTCCTCCCTCTCCGTCGTGTGGCGGACCGTGACCGACCGGCGGCAGGGTGTCATCCGAAGATCCTCCGTACGTCGTTGAGCGCCTCGACGAACGCGTCGACGTCGGCGCGGGTGTTGTGGACCGCGAAGGATGCGCGCGACGTCGCGGCGACGCCGAAGCGCTGCATGAGCGGCTGGGCGCAGTGGTGCCCGGCGCGGATGCACACCTCGTGGCTGCCGAGGATCTCGGCGACGTCGTGCGGGTGGGCGATGTCGAGCGTGAAGGCGACGAGGGCGCCCCGGCGGTCGGCCTCCAGCGGCCCCATGACCGTGACGTCGGGCAGCTCCGCCAGGCGCCCGAGCGCATAGGCGCAGAGGTCGCGCTCGTGCTCGCGGATCGCCGCCATCCCGATCGCCGAGACGTAGTCCACGGCGGCCCCGAGCCCGATGACCTCCGCGATGTTCGACGTGCCGGCCTCGAACTTCGCCGGCAGCTCGCCCCAGCGGATCTCGTCGGCGGAGACCGAGGCGATCATGTGCCCGCCCCCGAGGAACGGCGGCATCGCGTCGAGCAGCTCGCGGCGGCCGTGCAGGACGCCGACGCCGGTCGGCCCGTAGAGCTTGTGGCCCGTCCAGGCGTAGAAGTCCGCGTCGAGCCCGGCGAGGTCGACGGCGACCTGCGGGACGGCCTGCGAGCCGTCGACGACGACGACCGCCCCCGCCGCGTGGGCCCGGCGCACGATCTCGGCGACCGGGTTGATCGTGCCCGCGGCATTGGAGACGTGGCCGACGGCGACGAGCTTGACCGTGCCCGAGGCGAGCAGCTCGTCGAGCCGGTCCAGGCGCAGCTCGCACGCGTCGTCGACCTCGACCATCTCGAACCGGGCGCCGGTCTCGCGGCAGAGCATGTGCCACGGCACGAAGTTCGAGTGGTGCTCCATCTGGGTCGTCACGACGGTGTCGCCCGGGCCCACGTTGGCGCGCCCCCAGGAGTAGGCGACGAGGTTGAGCGCCTCGGTCGCGTTCTTCGTGAAGATCGTGCAGTTCGCCGGCCAGTTCACGAACGCCGCGATCCGGTCCCTCGCCCCCTCGAAGAGCTCCGTCGCCTCGGCGGCGAGCGCGTACACGCTGCGGTGCACGGTGCCGCGATGGCGCCCGTAGTAGTCGCCCATCGCGTCGATGACCGGCTGCGGCGTCTGCGACGTCGCAGCCGAGTCGAGGTACACGATGCCCTCGCGCGACAGGCAGGGAAAGTCGGTGGCCAGCGGCGTGTCGGCCAGCGTGCTCATGGCTAGGTCGCCGCGCCGACCTCTTCGCGGATCTTGGCGTAGCCCTCGGCCTCGAGGCGGTCGACGAGCTCGGGGCCGCCCTCGGTGGCGATCCGGCCGTCGAACATGATCGACACGCGGGTCGGGGTGACCATGTGCAGGATGCGCTGGTAGTGGGTGATGATGAGCACGCCCATGTCGGCGCCCGTGGCGACGGTGTTGACGCCGTGCGCGACGACGTTGAGCGCGTCGATGTCCAGGCCCGAGTCGGTCTCGTCGAGGACGGCGAGCTGAGGCTTCTGCAGCGCGAGCTGGAGGATCTCCAGGCGCTTCTTCTCGCCGCCCGAGAAGCCCTCGTTGAGGTAGCGGGCGCTGAACTCGCGCGGGACGTTGACGAGCTCCATCGCGGCCTCGACGGTCTTGCGGAACTCCTTCAGCGAGATGTCGCCCTCGCCGCGCGCCTCGCGGTGGGCGTTCATGACCATCCGCAGGTACTTCGTGATCGTCACGCCCGGGATCGCCACGGGGTACTGGAACGCCATGAACAGGCCCATGCGCGCGCGCTCGTCCGGATCGGCCTCGGTGATGTCCTCGCCGCCGAAGAGGATCTGGCCCTCGGTGACCTCCAGGCTCGGGTGACCCATGATCGCGTTGGCGAGCGTCGACTTGCCCGAGCCGTTGGGGCCCATGAGCGCGTGGATCTCGCCGGGGGCGACCGTCAGGTCGACGCCCTTGAGGATCTGCTTGTCCTCGGCTTGGACATGGAGGTTGCGAATCTCGAGGTCGGGCATGGTGTCCTTTGGATCTCCTTCGTGCGAAATGGCCGGACGGGTCAGGCCGTGGCGGGGGTGTGTGCCTGCTGCGCCGCGCGCTCGCCGGGGACCGGCTGCTGGCGGGTCTGAAACTCGATGAGCTCGGCGAGGGTCGTCTGCGCGAGCGTCCTGATGACGCCGGCCTGCACGCGCGTCCACAGCAGCTTCGTCGCGCAGCCCCGGCCGGAGTCGTCGTGGTGCGAGCACAGCACGCGGCCGTCGTCGCTGCGGTCGTCGACGAAGCACTCCATCGGCGCGAGCGAGCCCTCCAGCGCGAGCACGACCTCGTCCATGACGACGTCCTCGGGTGCGCGCGCGAGCCGGTAGCCGCCGTGCGCTCCGCGGGTCGACTCGACGAGGTCGGCGCGCTTGAGCAGCGCGACGATCCGCTCGAGGTAGGCGAGCGGCAGGTTCTCCGAATCGGCGATCGCCTTCAGCGACACGGGCTGGTCCTGGCCCTGGCGCCCGAGCTCGATGAGCAGGCGCACCCCGTACTCGGCTTTGGTCGTGAAGAACACGGCCGCTAATCCTACCAGGGAGGTCGGGATACGGAGGGCGCCGCCGGGCCGGCGACGTGCGGCGGGGCGGCGTGCGGGAGAATCCACGCACCGCATGCATGCGGGCGATCGGGTCGCGGGCACAAGGTCTGCGCCCGACCCGCTAGAAGTGAGTCCACATGCCGGAGTTCGCGCCAGGCGACGTCTTCGTCGATCACCGCATCGAGGGCCTCGCCGGACGCGGCGGGATGGGCGTCGTCTACCGCGCGACCCAGCTCGGCCTGGACCGGACCGTGGCGTTGAAGGTCATCACGCCCGCGCTGGCAGAGGACGAGGACTTCCGCCGGCGCTTCGTCGCGGAGTCGCGCGCCGCCGCCTCGATCGAGCATCCCAACGTCCTGCCGGTGTACGACGCGGGCGAGCACGATGGCGTGCTGTACATCGTCATGCGCCACGTCGACGGGCCCGACCTGCGCGCTCTCGTCCGGGCCGACGGCCCGCTGGACGCCGACCGCGCGGCGCACGTCGTCGCGCAGATCGGCGGCGCCCTGGACGCCGCCCACCGCCACGGCCTCGTGCATCGCGACGTCAAGCCGGCCAACGTGCTCCTCGGCGAGGACGACCACGCCTACCTGACCGACTTCGGGCTGACGAAGCGCGCCGCGACGACCGACGGCGCCCTGAGCCGCGCGGGCGGCTGGGTCGGCACGCTGGGCTACGTGGCGCCGGAGCAGATCCGCGGCGAGCGCGTCGATGCCCGCACCGACGTGTACGCGCTCGGCTGCGTGCTCGTCTACGCGCTGACCGGCCGCGCCCCCTACGCGCGCGAGAGCGACGAGGCCACGCTCTGGGCGCACCTCAACGCGCCGCCCCCGAGCGAGACCGTCCCGCCCGAGTTCGAGGGCGTCGTCGCGCGCGCGCTGGCCAAGGACCCCTCCGACCGCTACCCGTCGGCCGGGGACCTCGGCCGCGCCGCGCTGCGAGCCGCCGGCCGCAGCGCGTCGGCGCTGCCGGAGCGCAACGTCGGCCGCGGGCCCGCGGCGCCGCCCGGCGCCGCGAGCGGGGCCACGCCCGGGCAGGTCCTCGTCGACCCGGACGGCGAGACGCAGCCCTCGCCCCCCCAGCCGGCGGCGCAGACGAGGACGCGCCCCGTGCCGCCGCCCACGCCGCCCGTCGCGCCGACCGCAGACCGCGCCGTGGCTGGGCACGGCGGTCGCCGGCGCCGCGCGCTCGCCGCCGGCGGCGCGGCGCTCCTCGCCGGCGCGGCCGCGGTGGCGGTGCTCGCCGGCGGCGGCGACGACGCCGGCCGCAGGGGCGACGCCCGGACGACGGCCACGACCGACGGCGGGGCGCGGCCCGGCGAGCGGCGCGCGTCGCGGACCGACGTGCGCCGGCCCGGCATCCTGTCGCGGCCCAACGCGCTGACGATCGCCGCCGGCGACGTCTGGGCGCTGAGCAACCGCGGCGGCGAGATCGTCCTCGTCGACGCCGGCAGCGGAGAGGTGGGCGAGCGGCTGACGGTCGGCAAGGGCGGCAGCTCGCTCGCCGCCGGGTTCGACTCCGTGTGGGTGGCGAAGGAGAGCACGAGCACGCTGCTGCGCTACAACGCCCGGACGCACCGCCGCGTCGCCGGCGGGGCGGTCGAGATCGCGCGGCCCGGGAGGAACGCGATCGTCGTGACGGGAGCGCGCGCGGTGTGGGTCGGGGTGCGCAACCGCGCGCTGCGCGACCGCAGCCCGGAGACCGTGGCGCGGATCGACCCGAGCACGGGCGAGCAGCGCTTCATCGGCGTCGAGCGCGGCGTGCAGGACCTCGCCGTCGGCGAGGGCGCGGTGTGGGTCACGAACAGGTTCAGCTCGACGGTCACGCGCATCCGCACGAGCGACCTGCGCCAGGACGTCGTCGCCGTCGGGCGCGGCCCGCGCGGGATCGCGGTCGGCGAGAGCGCCGTCTGGGTCGCGGCCTCGCAGGACGACGAGATCACGCGGATCAACCCGCGCACCCTGAAGACGGCGTCGATCCCGATCGCCGCCATCCCCGAGCGCGTCGTCGTGGGCGGCGGCTCGGTCTGGGCGACGGCGAGGGAGGCCGGGCGCCTGATCAGGATCGACGCCCGCACACGCAAGGTCGTCGAGCGCGTCGAGACCGGCCTTCGCCCCTACGCGCTGGCCGTCACGCGCGGCCGCGCCGTCTGGCTGTCGCTGCTCGACGACAACGGCCTGCAGCGCGTGCGGTTCTACCGCCGCTAGAGATCGCGCCGCGCGACGACGCCGTCCTGCAGCGCGCGCATCGCGAGGTAGGAGCGCTTCTGGTTCTGCGGCAGGTGCTGGACGCCGAAGAAGCCGAACAGCGTGCGCAGGTGCGCCTTGACCGCGTCGACGGACAGAAACAGCTCGTCGGCGATCTGCTGGTTCGTCGCCGGCGTCGCGAGCTCCGTCGTCTTGTAGGGCCGGCAGAGCGCGGTGAGGACGGCGCGCTGCGCGGCGCTGAGCTGCGGCAGCTCGGCGCGGCTGCCGGCGGCGGCGGTCGGGCTGGAGTCCGCGGCGTCGGGCACGCGATAGGCGATCTGCGTCCGCCCGACGCGCAGGACGTCGCCGTCGCGCAGGCGGTGGCGGCCGGAGATCCGCTGGCCGTTGACGAAGGAGCCGTTGCGCGACAGGCCGTCGTCGGCGACGGTCCACTCGTCGCCGAGGCGCTCGAGCTCGGCGTGCAGGCGCGAGACCTCGGTGTCCCACGCGAGCGCGACGTCGTTGCCCTCGCTGCGGCCGACCGTGACGCGCGCGATCGCCGGATCGAGCGCGTGCAGCCGCTGCGCGCCCTGGCCGTCGCGCAGGACGAGGAACGGCATGCCCCGCCGCTCGGCCTCGATGCGCTCGCGCAGCTCGGCCGGGGTCGCGGAGTGGGCGGCGATGGGCGACGGATCGGCCTGCTGCATCGTCGGCTGAGCTTGCCACATCCGGGGGTCGGCTCACCCTGGGTGGAGCAACCTCACACCTGAGCGTCGAAGGTGTGACCCCGGGGGGCGCCCGCGCGCCGGGCTCGCGGCGGGATCGTGCTCGCACCGCCACCCGCAAGGAGCCCCGCCATGATCGCCCGCCCCCTCACCTCGCTGTCCGACGACGAGCTCGTCGCGCGCTTTCGCAATGGCGCCGACGCGCCCTTCGAGGAGATCCACCGCCGCTACCGCCCGGGCCTCATCGCGTTCGCGCGCCGGATGCTGCGTGGCTCGGGGCACGACGCCGACGACGTCGTCCAGGACGCGTTCGTCCGCGCCTACCGCGGGCTGCGCGCGACCGACAGCCCGATGACGCTGCGGCCCTGGCTGTACATGATCGTCCGCAACCGCGCCCTTGACGATCTACGCGCGCCCGCGCGCGCGGGCGCGCTCGACGACGACTTCGCGCTCGCCGCCGTGCCCGCGGCCGACGCCGCCTCGTGCGTGCAGCAGCGCGAGGACGTCCGCGCCCTCGTCGCCGAGATCGCGCGGCTGCCCGAGCGCCAGCGGCTCGCGCTCGTCATGCGCGAGTTCGACGGCCGCTCGCACGCCGAGACCGCCCGCCGGCTGCGCACGACGGTGCCGGCGACGAAGTCGCTGCTGACCCGGGCGCGCTCGAACCTCGGCGCGGCGGTGCGGGCCGCGTGACCGGCCGCCGAGCGGGTAGGCTCGCCGCCATGGACGTCACGCAGATCGAGGAGGCGCTCGGCCGCCTGGACGAGGGGTTGTCGGAGGCCCGCGTGGCGACCGACCTGCTGCGCGAGGGCGACGTCAGCGCCGTGGGCGAGCTCGACGCCGTCATCGACGCGATGGCGCGCGAGATCGCCGAGCTCAAGGGGCGCACGAGCGGCGGCATCGGCTAGACGGGCGCGCCCGTGCGGTCGGTCCACGCGGGCGAACCGATACCGTGTGATGGCACGGGCGCCGCGGTCGTCGCACGGCCCGGACGCTCGCCACCGAGAGAAAGAGGAAGCGCCATGCAGAGCGCTCCGAGCGCGCAGGACATCGAGCCATGCGCGAACGAGAGAGCCGACCGGATCGCAACGGGGATCGTGACCATCGTCCCGTTTCTCGCCCTCGGGCTCGTCGTGTGGCAGGCATGGGAGCGCCTGCTGCACTGGCACGACTTCGTCGTCTTCGGCGTCGTCTACGTGCTGACCGGGCTCGGCATCACCGTCGGGTTTCACCGCCACTTCACCCACCGCGCGTTTCGCACGAACAAGGTCGTGCGCGGGACGCTCGCCATCCTCGGGACGGCGGCGATCGAGGGGCCGATCACGGCCTGGGTCGCCGACCACCGCAAGCACCACGCCTTCTCCGACCAGCCCGGGGACCCGCACAGCCCGCACGTCGACCGCGGCCACGGCCTGCGCGGCGCCCTGCGCGGTCTCGCCCACGCGCACATCGGCTGGCTGTTCCTCCACACGCAGCGGGCCAACAAGAAGCGCTACGCGCCCGACCTCATCGCCGATCCGCTCATCCGGTTCGTCGACCGCACGACGCTGCTCTGGATCGTGCTCGGGCTCGCGGCGCCGTTCGGCCTGGGCTACGCGCTCGGCGGCACGCTGTCGGCGGCGCTCACCGGCCTGCTGTGGGGCGGGGCGGTGCGGATCGTGCTGCTGCACCACGTCACGTACTCGATCAACTCGCTGTGTCACTTCTTCGGGCGCCGGCGCTACGAGACCGGCGACGAGTCGCGCAACCTGGCCTGGCTGGCGCCGCTGTCGTTCGGGGAGGCGTGGCACAACAACCATCACGCGTTCCCCACGTCGGCGGCGCACGGGATGCGCTGGTACGAACGGGCGCTGGACCCGAGCGCGCTCGTCATCGCGGCGCTGGAGCGGACCGGGCTCGCCTGGGACGTCGTGAAGGTCAGCGACGAGCGCCGCGCCGCGAAGCTCGCCTCCGCCTAGCCGCGGCCGGCGCCGCGTCCGGGAAAAGAAAGGGCGGCCGCTCGCGCGGCCGCCCCTCAGCGGTTCAGAAGGTCAGTTCAGACGACTAGATCGTCTGGACATTGACCGCCTTCGGGCCCTTGTCGCCCGCTTCGGCGTCGTAGCTGACCTTGGCGCCCTCGGCGAGCGAGCGATAGCCCTCGCCGATGATGCCGCTGTGATGCACGAAGAGGTCCTTCTGACCGTCGTCGGGGCTGATGAAGCCAAAGCCCTTGTCGTCGCTGAACCACTTCACGGTGCCGGTAGGCATTCCGGTTCTCCTCGGGTGTTGTGCTGCATACCCCGAGGATGCTGTTCAGGCAACGTCACTGGGCGCTGGCACTGCTTCGCCGGATCAACGGTGATCCGGCCTTTCAGATCGGAACCGTAGCCCATAGCAGGGTCCTTTGGCTACGAGCGTCGCGCGGCGTTTGTCAAGCTAGGGCGAATGCCCACGCGCTCAGACATCCGCAACGTCGCCATCATCGCCCACGTCGACCATGGCAAGACCACCCTCGTGGATGCCATGCTCAAGCAGTCCGGCGTCTTCTCGGCCCACGAAGAGGTCGCCGACCGGGTCATGGACTCGATGGACCAGGAGCGCGAGCGAGGCATCACGATCCTGGCCAAGAACGCCGCCGTCCGCTACACGCCCGCCGGCGCCGGCGAGGTGAAGATCAACCTCGTCGACACGCCCGGCCACGCCGACTTCGGCGGCGAGGTCGAGCGCGGCCTGAAGATGGTCGACGGCGTCGTGCTGCTCGTCGACTCCTCGGAGGGTCCGCTTCCGCAGACGCGCTTCGTCCTGCGCAAGGCGCTCGAGGCGAGCCTGCCGGTCATCCTCGTCATCAACAAGGTCGACCGCCCCGATGCCCGCATCGACGAGGTCATCGACGAGGTCTACCAGCTGTTCATCGACCTCGACGCGACCGAGGAGCAGATCGAGTTTCCGATCGTCTTCACGAACGCGCGCGCCGGCCAGGCGTCGCTGGAGCAGGGCGTCGAGGGCGCGGACCTGCGCCCGCTGATGGACCTGCTCGTGTCCGCCGTGCCCGCGCCCGCCTACGAGGAGGGGCACGGCCTGCAGGCGCTCGTCAACAACCTCGACGCGTCGCCGTACGTCGGGCGCCTCGCGCTGTGCCGGATCGTCAACGGGACGATCCGCAAGGGCGAGACGGTGGCCTGGTGCAGGCACGAGCGCGGCGGCGAGATCACGAGCGCCAAGGTCGCCGAGCTGTACATCACCGAGGGGATGGAGCGCGTCGGCGCGCAGGAGGCCGGCCCCGGCGAGATCGTCGCGCTGGCCGGCATCCCGGAGATCACGATCGGCGACACGATCGCCGACGTCGACGACCCGCGGCCGCTGCCGCCGATCGCCGTCGACGATCCCGCGCTCGGCATGACGATCGGCATCAACACGAGCCCGCTGGCCGGCAAGTCGGGCAAGAAGCTCACCGCCCGCCAGGTCTCCGACCGGCTGCAGGCCGAGCTCGTCGGCAACGTGTCGATCCGCGTCCTCGAGACCGAGCGCCCGGACACGTGGGAGGTCCAAGGCCGCGGCGAGCTGCAGCTCGGCGTGCTCGTCGAGGCGATGCGCCGCGAGGGCTTCGAGCTGACGGTCGGCAAGCCGACCGTCGTCACGCGCGAGATCGGCGGCAAGATCCACGAGCCGATCGAGCGCCTGGCGATCGACGTCCCCGACGACTACCTGGGAACCGTCACGCAGCTCATGGCGCTGCGCAAGGGCCGCATGGAGCAGATGGTCAACCACGGCACCGGCTGGGTGCGCCTGGAGTACCTCGTTCCCGCCCGCGGCCTCATCGGCTTTCGCACGGAGTTCATGACCGAGACGCGCGGCTCGGGGATCATGCACTCGGTCTTCGAGCGCTACGAGCCTTGGCAGGGCGACATCAAGACGCGCGCCGCCGGTTCGCTCGTCGCCGACCGGGCCGGCAAGACCGCGTCGTTCGCGATCATGCGCATGCAGGAGCGCGGCGGCCTGTTCGTCGGCCCCGGCGAGGACGTCTACGAGGGCATGATCGTCGGCGCCAACGCGCGCGCCGACGACCTCGACGTCAACGCCGTCCGCGAGAAGAAGCAGACGAACATCCGCTCGGCGAACGCCGACGACATGGTCAGCCTCATCCCGCACACGCGGATGAGCCTCGACCAGGCGCTGGAGTTCATCCGCACCGACGAGTGCGTCGAGGTCACGCCGGATGCGGTGCGCCTGCGCAAGGTCGCGCTCTCGGTCAACGACCGGGTGAAGCTCTCGCGCTCGGCCAAGAAGGGCTGAGCGCCGGCGCGGGTCGCGCGGCGGCCGCCGGCGGCGCGCGCCGGCGCGGGTCGCGCGCCGGCGCCGGCGGCGCGCTCAGGCGCTCGCCATCTCGCGCACCTGCGTCAGCCGGAAGCTGTTGCCCGAGGGGTCGCGGAAGGCGGAGTCGATGCCGTACGGGCGCTCCTCCGGCGTCTCGGAGAACTCGACCCCCCGCGCGCGCAGCTCCTCATAGCTGGCCTGGCAGTCGTCGGTCGTCAGGAAGATCGTGCCGGCCAGGCCGCGGGCCATGAGGCCGCGCATGTCCTCGACGGTCTCGGCGTCCACCATCGGCGGGCCGGGAAGCGCCATGAGGACGATCGCGATGTCGTCCTGACCGGCCGGGCCGACCGTGAGCCAGCGAAAGCCGCCCATCTCGGGCAGGGTCACGTCGGCGCGCACCTCCATGCCGAGCTTCTCGGTGTAGAACGCGAGCGCCTCGTCCTGGTCGTGCACCCACAGCTGGGCGTTGGCGATCCTCATCATGTGGTCCTCCGGGGGGTCGTGGTCGAGCTTGCGGGCGGGACGCTAGCCGGGGCCGGCGGCGCCGTCTTCTCCAAACGTGCGGCGTTCCGGCCGGCCGTAGGCCCGCACGATGCAGGCCGGGACGCGGGCGTGGACGGCCGCCGGCGGGTGGGCATCGCGATAGGCGGTGGGCGACATGCCGTACGTGCGCGTGAAGCTCGTCGTGAACGATCCGATGCTCTGCAGGCCGACGGAGAGGCAGACGTCGGCCACCGTGCGGTCGGTGCCGCGCAGCAGGGCGGCGGCGCGCTCCAGTCGCCGCGTCAGCAGGTACGCGTGCGGCGGCTCGCCGAACGCGCGCCGGAACTCGCGGCTGAAGTGCGCCTTCGACAGTCCCGCGGCCCGCGCGAGCTCGGCTACCCCGAGCGGCTCGGCGAAGCGGGCATCGGCGAGGTCGCGGGCGCGCAGGAGGTGGCGCTCGGCCGGCGGGAAGGGTGTCGGCGGGCGGCGGGTCGCCATCTCGTCAGGATGGCAAACGCCCGGCGGCGTCGAGGCCGCCGGGTCCGGCGGCCCCGGGCGATCTCGCCGCGCGCTCAGCCGGCGCCGGCGCCGAGGTCCGCGTAACGCAGCGATCCCGGCGTCGTCAGCGACTCGCCCGTCTCCAGGAGCGTCTTCAGGCCCGAGAGGATCATCGGCCAGCCGCCGAACAGCTCCTCGTTGGCGCCCTCGGCAAGCTCGTCGTGGGTGACGACCAGACGGCAGGAGTCGCCGACCGGCTCGATCTCGTAGGTGACGCGGGAGGTCCCCTCGGCCCGCACGTCGTCGCTCCACAGCGCGTGGAAGCTCTGCACGAGCCGCCGGGGCGGATCGACCTCGAGGTTCTCGCCCTCCAGCAGGGCGCCGGGGACAGCGGGATGCACGCCCTCGTAGCGCGAGCCGGCCGTCCAGTCCGACTCGACCCCGACGCCGAAGTTGTACGTGCGCCGCATCTCGCCGTCGGTGATCGCCTGCCAGAGGCGCTCCGGGCTCGTCTTGATGTAGATCTCGAACACCTTCTCCATCGTGGCCTCCTCGAGTCTGCGCTTCAGCCCCGTCAGGCCTGCGGCCCAGGGCTCGGCGTACTTGCTCACCCACCGGTCGTGGACGAGCCTGATCGGGACGGGGTTGAGGAAGTGCAGCTTCTCCCGGCCGCGCCTGCGCGTGACCACGAGCCCCGCCTCCTCGAGCACCTTGAGGTGCTTCATGACGCCGAATCGCGTCATCGGAAGGCGCCGCTCGAGCGCGCTGAGCGACTGCCCGTCGCGCTCGCGCAGCTCGTCGAGCAGCGCCCGGCGGGTCGGATCGGCCAGCGCCTTGAACACCCCGTCCATGCGGGCGACAATACGTGACCTTCTGGTCACATGTCAAGACCCGGTGACGCAGATGCGGGGGCCGCGCGGGTCGCCTACGCTGGCGCCATGTCCGAGCTCGACATCTCCACCGCCGCGATCGACCGCGATCCCCCCGAGCGCTTCCAGCCCCTGCGACGAGCGCTTGGCGTCAGCTCGTTCGGGATGAACCTCATCGTCCTGGCGCCCGGCCAGCGCGGCCGCGTCCATGCGCACGAGCGCCAGGAGGAGGTCTACCTCGTGCTCGAGGGCGAGCTGACGCTCGTCGTCGAGGGCGAGGAGCGCCGGCTCGGCCCCGACGAGCTCGTGCGCGTCGGCCCGGCGGTGCGCCGCCAGCTCGTCAACGCCGGCCCGCAGCGGCTCGTGCTGCTCGCGCTCGGCGGCGCGGGCGAGCACACCCGCCGCGACGGCATCGCCTGGAGCTCGTGGGACGACGAGGGCCCCGGGCGCACGCCGCAGGACGTCCCGCTGCCCGACGACCTGCCGGCCGGCTGACGACGGGCCCCTCGTCGGCCGGGAGGGGCTGACCTCGCTCGGGCCGCAGGGTCACGCCCGCGCGCGCTCGGGCGGCGAGAGCCACGCGATCGCGCACCGCATCACGTCCAACGCCCGCGCGCTCGAGGGCGCGCTCACCACGCTCCGGTCGCCCGGATCAGGCGGGTCGCCTCATGCCCCCCTCGGGCCCGGCCGCGGCCTGCTCCCTCGCCCCCGGCGCGCTCGGCGCCGCCAGCGCCTGCAGCTCGTCGCGCGAGATCGTCTCGCGCTCGAGCAGCGTCTGCGCGATCCGGTCGAGCGTCGGCCGCGACGCCTCCAGCACCTCGGCGGCGCGCTGGCGGGCCTCGACGACGAGCCGCCGCGCCTCGGCGCCGATGAGCTCGGTCTCGCGCTCGGAGTAGGCGGGGCCCCGACCCCCGTCGACGTGCTCGCCGGTGTACGTCATGTCGCCGAGCGTCTCGCTCATGCCCAGCGCGCAGACCATCCGCCGCGCCTGGGCGCTGACCTGCGCGAGGTCGTCCGACGCGCCCGAGCTGCCCTCGCCGAAGACGATCTCCTCGGCGACGCGGCCGCCGAGCAGCATCGCCATCTGGTTGACGAGCATCGAGCGCGTATGGATCGTGCGCTCGCGCTCGTCGGCGGAGATGACCCAGCCGAGCCCCGGGCCGCGCGGGATGATCGTGACGCGCTGCGGCGCCGTCACGCCCGGCAGGACGAGGCCGACGAGGGCGTGGCCCGCCTCGTGGTAGGCGACGACGCGCCGCTCCTCGGCCGACATCACCGCGTGGCGCGACGAGACCCCGAGCAGCGCGCGCTCGACGGCCTGGGCGAGCGCGCCGGCGCCGATCGCCGCCGCCCCGCCCCGCGCCGCGAGCAGCGACGCCTCGTTGACGACATTCGCGAGGTCGGCGCCCGAGAACCCCTGGGTGATCGTCGCGAGCTCGTCGAGGTCGACGTCGGCGGCGAGGCGCCTGCCGCGCGCGTGGACGGAGAGGATCTCGCGCCGGCCCGCGCGGTCGGGCAGCATGATCTCGATCTGGCGATCGATCCGGCCGGGCCGCACGAGCGCCGGGTCGAGGATGTCCGGACGGTTCGTCGCCGCCATGAGCAGCACGCCGCCGCGAGCCTCGAAGCCGTCCAGCTCGACGAGCAGCTGGTTGAGCGTCTGCTCGCGCTCGCGGGTGCCGTCGAGCGCACCGGACGAGCGCCGCGCGCCGAGCGCGTCGATCTCGTCGATGAACACGATCGCCGGCGCCACCGCGCGGGCCTCGGCGAACAGGTCGCGCACGCGCGCCGCGCCCTCGCCGACGAACACCTCGACGAAGTCCGTCGCGGCCGCCGAGAAGAACGCGGCGTTGGCCTCGCCGGCGACGGCCTTGGCCAGCAGCGTCTTGCCGCAGCCGGGCGGCCCGCTGAGCAGCACGCCGCGCGGGATGCGCGCCCCGAGCTGGGCGTAGCGCTCCGGCTCGGCGAGGTAGTCGCGCAGCTCGCGCAGCTCGTCGAGCGCGTCGCCGACGCCGGCGACGTCAGCGAACGTGACCCGCTCGTCGATGCCGGCGGAGCGCCGGCCGACGCTCTTTGCGCGCAGCGCGAGGCGGCGCTGGCGCTCGGGCGCCTCGAGGATGCGGTCCAGCGCCGCCTCGAGCTCGCCCTGCGAGATCGCGGGACGGCGCTCCCGCGCCGCGAGCAGGGCCGCCTCGTTGATGACGCCGTGCAGGTCGGCGCCGGCGAGCCCGTGGGCGCGTTCGGCGATCGCCCGCAGGTCGGCCTCGGGGTCGATGCGGCGGTCGCGCGCGTGGTGGGCGAGGATCGCCAGGCGGTCGGCCGCCGACGGGCGCTCGAGCGCCACGGTGCGATCGAAGCGCCCGGGCCGCAGGAGAGCCGGGTCGAGCATGTCGGGCCGGTTCGTCGCGGCCATGAGGATCACGCCGTTGGAGGGCTCGAAGCCGTCCAGCTCGACGAGCAGCTGATTGAGCGTCTGCTCCTGCTCGCCGCCTGCTCCGGCCGCGCGGCCGGAGCGGCGCGCGCCGAGCGCGTCGATCTCGTCGATGAAGACGATCGCCGGCGCCGACATCCTGGCCTCGGCGAACAGGTCGCGCACGCGCGCCGCTCCCTCGCCGGCGAGCACCTCGACGAACTCGGTCGCCGCGACGGAGATGAACGTCGCGTTCGCCTCGCCGGCGACCGCCCGCGCCATGAGCGTCTTGCCGCACCCCGGCGGCCCGAAGAGCAGGATGCCCTTCGGGATGCGGGCCCCGAGATCCTTGAAGCGCTGCGGCTCGGCGAGGAACTCGACGAGCTCGCGCAGGTCGGCCTTCGCGGCGTCCTGGCCGGCGACGTCGGCCAGCGTGACCCGCTCGTCGAGGCCGGCCGACCGGCGACCGACGCTGCGGTCGCGCATCGCGAGCCGGCGCTGGCGCTCGGGCGCCTCGAGCACGCGCGCGAGCCCGCGCTCGAGGTCCTCCTGCAGGATCGCCGGCCGGCGCTCGCGCGCCGCGACGAGCGCCGCCTCGTTGACGACGTTGGCGAGATCCGCCCCGGTCATCCCGTGCGCGCGCGCGGCGAGCGCGGCGAGGTCGGTGCCGTCGGCCATGCGGCGCCTGCTCGCGTGCAGCGCGAGGATGCGCAGCCGGTCCGGCTCGCCGGGGCGCTCGAGGCCCACGGCCTGATCGAAGCGGCCGGGGCGCAGCAGCGCCGGGTCGAGCACGTCGGGGCGGTTCGTGGCGCCGATGACGATGATCCCGTCCATCGGGGAGAAGCCGTCCATCTCGGTGAGGATCTGGTTGAGCGCCTGCTCGTGCTCGCCGCCCGAGGCGGCCGCGGCGGCGCCGCCGCGCCGGCCGCCGACGGAGTCGATCTCGTCGATGAAGACGATCGCGGGCGCGTGCTCGCGCGCCTCGCGGAAGAGGTCGCGCGCCCGCGCGGCGCCGACGCCGACGTACATCTCGACGAAGTCGGAGCCGGAGATCGAGAGGAAGGCGGCGCCCGACTCCCCCGCGAGCGCGCGCGCGAGGAGCGTCTTGCCGCAGCCCGGCGGCCCGTACAGGAGCACGCCGCGCGGGATCTCCGCGCCGAGCTGCGCGTAGCGCTCGGGCTCCGACAGGAACGCGGCGAGCTCGCGCAGCTCGGCCACCGCGGCGTCCTGCCCGGCGACGTCGGCGAACGTGACCTGCGGCGAGTCGGCGTCGAACCTGCGCGCCCCCGACGCGATCCCGAACAGCCCCGTGCCGCGCCGGTAGGACAGCAGCAGGTAGACGAAGACGACGATGACGATCAGCGACGGGATGAGGATCGTCGCGGGAAAGACGAGCTTCTTGGCGAATTGCTGGTCGACCGTCGTCGGCACCCGCTTGGCGATGAGCAGGTCCACGAGCGACTGCTGCGAGCCCGACGTCTTCAGGTAGGGAGCGTTGTAGCGCGCCCGCGCGCCGCCCCGGCGCGCATAGGTGCCCACGATCGTCGAGTCCTCGTCGAGCACGGTCGCGCTCTTGATCTGGCCGTCGTTGACGAGCGCGACGAAGCGATCCAGGCGCAGCCGCTCGCCGTCGAGATGGGGCCGCGCGTAGGCGAGGACGCCGACGTAGGCGACGAGCAGCGCCACGACGGCGACGACGCCGTACAGACCGATGCGGCTGCGGCCGGGCTCTCCCCGGCGCCCGCTACCCGATCGTCGGCGCCTGCTCGCCATCCCGCCCTCCCGTGTTCAGCATCCGATCCGGCGGCGACCTCGTCGCCATCGACATCGTCGTGGGCCGATCTTGCCAGGTCCGGCGGCCGCGCTTCACCGCTCCCCGAGGATCTGGAAGGACTGCATCTCCCCGCGGATCCGCGCGGGCATGTAGCCCGTGAAGAGCGTGTAGGAGTGCACGACCCCGCGACGGGCGGCGATCGCGCGCTGCACGTCCGCCGGCAGTCGCTCGTCGAAGCGGTAGCGCCCGTCGCGGATCGGCGCCTTGAACTCCAGGACGCGCGTCGTTCCCGACGGCGGCTCGAAGAGCACCTGCAACCGCACGACGCCGCGCGCCCGCTTCGCGATCGCGCCGCTCGCGGTCAGCCGGCCGCCGTCGATGCGCGGCCGCTGGGCGGCGAGCTTCGCGGGCTGCGAGGCGGCCCGCAGGCGCACCTCCTGCGGCTGCGTGTTCTCGTCGCCGGCGTAGGACAGCGTGAGGATCCCCGTGCCGAGCCTGGCCTGCTCGGCCGGGATCCGGCGGTCGATCCGCACGCGCCTGTTGCGCGCGTCGATCCGCGCCTCGAAGCTCTCGACCCGCGACGCCGCGTGGAAGCGCGCCCGCACGTTGCCCGACGCGCGGGCGGTGATCGGCGCGAGCACGCTCAATCGCCGCGGGCTGCGCAGGACGCGCGCCCGGGCGATCTCCAGCTTGGCGGGGAAGTCGGGCAGCCCGCCGGCCGGCGGTGGCGCCGGCGGTGGCGCCGGGGGCGCGCCCGGCGCCGGCGCCGGGGCCGCGGCCGGCGCCGCGGCGATCGTGGTGGTCACGAACGCGGCGTTGTCGGACTCGTCGCCGTCCTCCACCGGCGCGGCGACGGAGGCGCTGTTCGTCGCCCTGCCGGTCCGGTCGGCGGTCGCGGTGATCGTGACCGTCGCGCGGGCGCCGGCGGCCAGGTCGCCCAGCGAGCAGCTCAGCGCCCGGCCCCCCGCTGCCGGCGTGCAGCCGCCCTGGCTGGCGCTCGACGACGCATAGCCGACGCGCGTCGACAGCGCGTCGTCAAGGCGCACCGAGCGCGCGACGTCCGGGCCCGCGTTGCTCACGGTCAGCGTGTAACGCAGGCTCTCGCCGACGGTGACCGGCTCGGCATCGGCGGACGCCGAGACCGCCACGTCGGCCGTGCGGGCGACGAAGCGCGCCGCGGCGACGTCGCGGTCGCCGCCGTCGATCGTGTCCCCGGCGATGACGATCCGATCGTCGTCGGGTTGGATCGCAAGCCCCTGGACGGCGCCGGCACCATGGCCGAAGGACGTCGCCAGCGTGCCGTCGCCGGCGAAGCTCGCGTCGAGGCTGCCGTCGGGCCGGTAGCGGGCCAGAGCCGGCGCCGAGCCGGCGCCGCAGCGCTCGGTGCAGCCCGCCGCGACGAGGCGGCCGTCCGCCTGCAAGCCCAGCGCGCGAGCGGCGGCCGTCGTCCCGCTCAGCCCGCCGGTGTCCGTCGCGACCTTGCCGTCGCCGTCGAACCCGCTGTCGAGGCTTCCGTCCGCGAGGTGGCGCACGAGCGCGAAGCCGCCCGCCCCCCCGTCGACGAAGGAGCCGGCGACGACGAGCTTGCCGTCCGACTGCAGGACGGCGTCGACGGCGGAATCGCTGCCGCGAACGTCGGTGCGCGCCGTGCCACCCGAGCCGAAGTCGGGATCGAGGCCGCCGCCGGGCGACAGCCGCGCCACGAACATGTCGCCGCCGGTGCCCGTTGCGACGTAGACCGCGCCGTCGGCGCGCACCGCCAGCCCGTGGGGAAGATCGGAGAAGCACTCGGTGCCGGCCTGCACCTGCGCCAGCCCGTCGCCGCTGAAGCTCTGGTCGAGGCTGCCGTCGGACCGCAGGCGCGCGACGGCGAGCGAGCGGAAGCTGCTGCCGAACTCGGTCTCGCAGGCCTCGCCCGCGGCCACGATCCTGCCGTCGGGCAGCAGCTCCAGGCGCGTGGCGATCGTGTAGGTCAGGTCGAGCGTCGGCGGGAAGCTCACGACGACCTCGCCGCCGCTGCCGAACCCGCCGTCGGGGCTGCCGTCGGGGTTGTAGCGGGCGACGGCGAAGCGCGAGCCGCGCGCGGGGTCGATGTCACGCCCGGCCACGAGGATCCTGCCGTCCGCCTGGACGGCGACGTCGCGCGGCAGCAGTTGCCCGGTGTCGACGCGACCGCCGGTGCCGAACGTGCTGTCGCGCTCGCCGTCGCGCCGAAGGCGCACGAGCGAGAACTCGGGATAGGGGCCCTCGACGCCGACGACGAGCTTGCCGTCTGGCTGCGCGGCCACCGCCCGGCCGCGATCGTCGCCGCCCGCGTGCTCGTCGCTGACGACGCGCCCGACGGTGCCGAACGACGGATCGAACGCGCCGGGCGCGGCGACGGCCGAAGCGCTGAGCGTGCCGCCGATCGCCGCGGCGCAGGTGAGGATCGTGCACAGCCGCTTGGGTCTCATCGCGCTCCTAGGATCTGGAAGGACTGCATCTCGCCGCGCATCCGCGCCCGCAGATAGCCCGTGAACAGCGTGTACGAGTGGACGGTGCCGGTGCGTCGCGCGATCGAGTCGCGCACGTCCTGCGACAGGCGCTCGTCGATCTCCCAGCGGCCGTCGCGAATCGGCGCGCGCAGCTTGAGCCTGCGCGTCGTCCCGTCGACGACCCACTCGACCTGCATGCGCACGACGCCCCGCGCGCGGTCGGCGATCGTCCCCGTGGCGCGCAGGCGCCCGTCGACGAGCGTCGGGCGCGCCAGGCGCAGGTTCGCGGGCCGGGCGGCTGCGCGCAGGCGCACCTCCTGCGGGCGCGTGTCGTCATCGCCGCCGTAGGTGATCGTGAGGATGCCCGTGCCCATCCGCGCCTGCGACGCGGGGATCGACCGGCGAAAGCGGATGCCGTTGGCGCGGTCGACGCGCTCGGTGAAGCGCAAGCGCCGGCCGGCGGCGTGCAGCTCGACCTGGACCCGCCCGGAGGCGAGTGCGGTGATCGGCGCGAGCACGTCCAGCCGCCGCGCCGAGCGCAGCACGCGCGACCGCGCGACCTCGAGCTTGGCGGTCGCCTTCCTGCCGGCCGCGTCGCCCTGCGTGCCCGAGCCCCCGGCCCGCGCGGGAGGCGCCGCGGGAGGACGGGGACCCTCCCCGCCGCCGAGCTCGAAGGTGGCGGTCACCGATCGCGCCCGGCTCATCGTCACGCGGCACTCCGCCACGCCGCTGCACGCGCCGCTCCAGCCGGCGAAGTCCGAGCCCGTCGACGGGGTCGCCGTCAGCAGCACCTCGCTGCCCTGGACGAAGTCGGCACCGCACTCAGGGCCGCAGGCGATCCCCGCGGGCGAGCTCGTGACGGTGCCGCGGCCGTCACCGGCCATGGCGACCGTGAGCGCGCGCCGGTCGCGATCGAACGTCGCGGTCACCGCTCGCGGCCGGCTCGCGGAGACCGTGCAGGCCGCGCTGCCGCTGCAGGCCCCGCCCCAGCCGGCGAAGTGCGAGCCGATCGCGGGCGCGGCGGACAGCGTCACGGTCGTGCCCTCGACGAAGTCGTGCGCGCAGTCCGACCCGCAGTCGATCCCCTCGGGGGAGCTCGTGACGCGGCCCTGCCCGTCGCCGGGGCGAGCGACGGTGACCCCGTGGCGGACGAGGTCGAACGTGGCCGTGACCGACCGGGCCTGGTCGACCGTCACCGTGCAGGGTCCGGTCCCGGTGCAGGCTCCGCCGAACCCGCTGAAGCTCGAGCCCGATCCCGCCGACGGCGTCAGCGTCACCTCGGCGCCGCCGTCGTAGAACGCCACGCAGGTCGTGCCGCAGTCGATGCCCGCCGGGGTGCTCGCCACGCTGCCGCTGCCGTCGCCGTCGCGGTGGACGCTGAGCGGCCACTGGCCGGCGGGCGCCGAGAGGCGGTGGACGAAGACGTCCGTGAAGCCGTCGGCGTCGTTGGGGACGAGGTTCGTCGCGTTGGACTCGAAGGCGACCCGGGCCCCGTCGCCGGCGATCGCCGGCGCGATGCTCAGCGCGTCTGCGGGCGTCCCGTCGCTGGCGACGGACTCGACGCTCGTGCTCGTCGCGCCGGCGTCGGCCTCGTCGAAGCTCGCGTCGGCGTCGGCGTCGCGGTCGCGTACGAAGATCTGCCCGCCGGACGCGCCGGGGGCGAGGTTCGGGGCGAACGAGTAGAACGCCACCCGGCGCCCGTCGTCTGAGACCGAGGGGAAGTTGCTGAAGCCGCTGGCCTGCGTGCCGTCGCCGGCGACGCTGACCCTCGCCGTGCGCGTCTCGCCCGGCTCGTCGAACGTCGCGTCGGCGTCGGTGTCGCGGTCGCGGACGAAGATGTCGGCCGTGAAGTTGGTGTCGCTCGCGGTGAGGTTGCCGGCCGTCGACTGGAAGACGACGTGGCGCCCGTCTGCGGAGATGTCCGGGCTGGAGCTGAAGCCGGTCGCCTGCGTCCCGTCGCTCGCGACGGAGACGCGCGTCGTCGCGCCCGGCGCACGGTCGTGCACGAACACGTCGGCGGCGCGGTTCGTGTCGCCGGACACGAGATTCGTGGCGATCGAGGAGAACGCGACGTGGCCGCCGTCGGCCGAGATCGCCGGATTGCTGCTCAGCCCGTCGCCCTGCGTGCCGTCCCCCGCGACGGAGACGCGCGTGGTCGTCAGGTCGCCGGCCTCGTCGAACACCCCGTCGCCGTCGGCGTCGCGATCGACGACGAAGACGTCCGCACGGTTGTTCGTGTCGCCGGCGACGAGGTTCGACGCCGAGGACGTGAAGGCGACGTAGCGCCCGTCGGCGGAGATGTCGGGGGTGCTGCTGAACCCGTCGGCCTCGCCGGCCGGCGGGACCGACAGCCGGATCGTCGTGCCGGTCTGCCTGTCGCGGACGAAGACGTCCTGCATCCCGTTGCCGTCGCCCGCGACGAGGTTCGTGGCCGAGGACTCGAACGCGACGTGGCGGCCGTTGCCGGAGACCTTCGGGCTCGAGCTGAAGCCGTCGGCCTGCGCGCCGTCGCTCGCGACGGACACGCGCGTCGTCGTGCCGTCGGCGGCGTCGTGGACGAAGACGTCGTCGGTCCCGTTGTCGTCGCCGGCCACGAGGTTCGTCGCGCCGGACACGAACGCCGTGACGCGTCCGTCGGCGGAGATCGCCGCCTGCCGGCTCGCGGCGTCGCCCTGCGTGCCCGCGCTCGACCGCGACTGCATCGTCGTCAGCCCCACCCCCGCCGCGGCCGGTGCCGCGGCGCCGAGGGCGAGGCCGAGCACCGCGCCGCCGATGGCGACGGCGCGGTGGCGCAGCACGCGGCGCGCCGCCAGGGAGGCCGGCGCGACCGCGTGGTCCGGAGCCTGCTCAGCGCTTGCCGAGCTCGCGAGCGCCGTCAGCACGGCTTGCTCGGGTTGGGCTGCTCGTTGGACATGAACACGAGCAGCACGCCCTCGTCCTGGTTGGCGCCGCGATCGAAGAACGGCGCCCCCGCGACGTAGTCCGGCTCGCCGTCGAGATCGAGGTCGCCCGGCGTCGAGACCGTCCAGCCGAGGTTCGGTCCGAGGTTCGTCGACGTGCTCGCCTGCGCGCAGGCCGTGGGCAGCTCGAGTGCCTTCAGCAGCGCGCCCGTCGTGCCGCTGAAGACGTACGTGCCGCCGGTCCCGCTGGCGCCGGGGGTGTGGTGCGGCGACTGGCCGACGTAGAGGTCGTTCGTCGCGTTGGCCTGGTGGTCGTAGTCGGTCTTGCTCATCGACCAGCCGAACTGGCCGCCGAACTCGGGGCTCGGATCGGTCAGCGTGAAGCGCGACGCGCCGGTGGCGCCGTCGAACACCCAGGCCTGGCCCTCGTCGACCTGCGTGCGGTCCTGCTGGAAGCCGTTGCCGTAGAGCTCGCTGCGGGCGTCGCCGCTGAGGTCGCCCGGCGAGAGCGGCGCCGCGTCCTGGAAGCCGAACAGCGCGCTCGACTGCGCGACGGGATCGTCGATCGTGCGGATCAGGGCTCCGCTGGCGCCGCTGAAGGCGTACATCCGGCCCTGGCTCGGCAGTCCGCCGACGAAGTTCGTCGCCGCCACGAGCTGGTCGGCCCGGCCGTCGCCGTCGACGTCGCCGGGGCCCTGCACGGCGATCCCGAAGTTGCCGCCGGCCACCTGGTCGGCGGTGGGCTGGTTCAGCGTCCGGATGAGGGCGCCCGTGGAGCCCTCGAAGATGAACGCCTGGCCCTGGTCGGCGCGGCCCGACACGTCGTTGTTCGAGGCGCCGACGATCACGTCGGGCGTCCCGTTGGCGTTGACGTCGCCGGCGCGGCCGATGCGCGAGCCGAAGCGCGCGCTGCCCTGCGGCACGGGGTTGTCGAGCGCGTAGAGCTGCGCGCCGGTCGCGCCGCTGAAGACCCATGCCTTGCCCTGGTCGACGTTCGCGCCGACGTCCTGCGCGTCGGTCCCGACCGCGATGTCGGCCGTGCCGTCGGAGTTGACGTCGCCCAGGACGGCGATGAAGAAGCCGAACTTCGCGTCCTGCTGCGGCGTCGGCGCCTCGATCGTGCGCAGCACCGTCGCGCCGCCGGTCCGCAGCGCCTGGCCGCTGAGCAGCTGCACGCGGCCCTGGTTGGAGAACGTGAGGTCGCACTGCGGCTGGGCGACCCAGAGGTCGTTGACGCCGTCCGCGTTCATGTCGCCGCCGGCGTCGCCCTCGGGGCCGACGGCGGCGCTGGCCGTGCGCTCGGCCCAGCGTCCGCTGGGCTCGGTGCAGTCGGGACTCGGCGGCGCGACGGCATAGTGCAGATACGGCGTCGCTGCCGTGGCTCCGAGCGCGGGCGCGGCGGCGAGCGCGACCCACAGCGGGACGACCGCGAACGACCGGGCGATCCTGCTGCGCCACCGGCGTGGGGTGGTCGAGGGCATGGTGAGACTTGCGGCGCTGCTGCGCATGGACGACCGGCCTCCTCGTTCAATCGCGTGGTCCCGGCGTCGTGCGCCCGGACCCGGACGGCGCTGGGAGAAGCGTGATCGCGGCCCCCGGCCACGTGTGACTTCCCCTGACCTTCTCCCGGGCCTTGACCGGCCTTACCCCGCTCCGACCGAGTGAATCATCGTTTTGCCGACAGCGCCCCGTGCGATCACATTGCTCCTCATTTATAGGTAGATGCGAAATGTACCTAGCTGTCATTGCGGCGCCGCATGCGGGCCGAGGTCCGTCGACGGGCGGGCGCAGACGCGGTCAGGTCGGCGCGCGCCGCCGGCGGCGACGCGCGAGCCCGGCGAGCACGGCGATGCCGGTCGCGCCGAGGCCCACGCCGGCGAGGCGCAGCGCGATGCCGGCGCCGTCGGGCAGGCTCGCCGGCGCGAACGCCACCGTGGCGCGGGCCAGGTCCTGCTTGCCCGAGGCGCGCGTCCCCGCGCGCGTGTCCGTCCACACCGCCGTCGCTCTGGAGGCGCCCGACCGCAGCGCCAGCCGGCTGCCGAGGTCGGTCAGGCCCCGCTCGCTGCCGAGCCCGATGCGGGGATCGAAGGCGCGATCCGAGACGACGGTCCGCGGCGTGAAGCTCTCGCCGTGGTCATAGGAGGACTGCAGCGAGACCTCGGTCCAGACGTCGCGCGGATCGGCGCGCCGGTCGTAGTAGGCGACGTCGAGGCGCCCGCCCGGGGCGACGTCCAGCGCGGCCATCGACTGCGTGCTTCTGTCGGGCTCGGGCGTGTCGTTGACCCGGCGCGGCCCGCTCCAGGTGCGCGCCCCGTCGTCCGAGCGCCAGGCCAGCACGTCGGAGCGCCCGAAGCGGCCGTCCTGATAGGCCGCGTAGACGCGGCCCCGCTCGCGGTCGACGGCCAGGGCGGGGAACTTGGGCAGGAACACGATCATGCGCTCGGTCGGCACGACGCCTTCGTCGACGACCGCCTCGCGCCACGTGACGCCGCCGTCGTCCGAGCGTGCCGCGACGAGCGACCAGGGCCCGGCGTAGGGCGGGCCGCCGCGGCCGCGGTGCGCGCCCGCGTAGTCCAGGCGATCCTCGCCCAGGTCGAGGTAGAGCACGTACAGCCGGCCGCGGGAGCCGACCGCGAGCGTCGGCGCCACGGCGCGCTCGCGTGAGCGCGCGCTGATCCGAACGGGTGCGGTCCACGTCCGCCCGCCGTCGTCGGATCGCTTGAACATGATCGGGTTGCCGGTCTGCGGGAACTGAAACAGGCCGGTCGCCTCGGCTCGCAGCGAGGTGAGGTACAGCCGCCCGGCGACCGCGGGATCGGCGACGAGCCGCACCTGGAACGCGAGCTCGCCCGCGAGCCGCCGCGGCCTGGACAGGGTCCGCCCGCCGTCCTCGGAGCGCACGAGCCAGGCGGCGTGGGGAACGTTGCCCCTCCCGGCAAGCGTGACGAACGACAGGTACATCGTGCCGCCGGCGCCGAAGGCGACGTCCGGCGCGTAGCACTTGGCCTCCTCCCCGTCCGGCACGGGCAGCGGGGTCTGCGACCAGCTCGTCCCGTCGTCGAATGAGACCTGCAGGGCGCAGGAGTAGCTCGGCGTGTCGATGCGGTTGGCGATCGCCAGATTCCCCGCCCGCCTGGGGTTGCGGGCCAGCGTGGGCGAGTTGTGCGCGCTGATGTCGCTCGCCAGCGTCGCGCCGGCGTTGACGGGCGAGTTGCCCGCCACGAGCCGGGCGGCGGCGGGGCGCTCGAGCGCGCCCGCGATCAGCCATGCCGCGACGGCGGCGAGCACGGCGGCGCAGCCCAGCGCCACGAGGATCGGATCTCGTTGGCTCCGGGCCGCGGCGTCGGGCGGGGCGGGCGCGGGCGCCTCGGCGGCGTCCGCGCGCTCGCCCCGCCTGAGCCGGGACAACATGGATGTCGGCGTCCGCCCGGGCGCTACCCGCGGCGGCGGCGCAGCGCCGCGACCGTCTCGGGCCGGCGACGCGCCTGCGCGACGGTGAACCCGCCGAGCACCGCGATCAGGCCCAGCCCGAGCACCGCGAGACCGGGTGCCAGGCGCGCGGTCAGGCTCGCGCCCGAGCCGTCCGCCGGGGACGGCGCGTGGCCCGACGCCCTCCAGACCTCGCCGGCGGCCTCGCGCGAGGGCGTGGCCGTCGCCGTCGAGGCGGCGCGCGGCGACGACTCGCTGCCCGACGACCGCTTGGCCGTCGTCTTGGCGCCGGATGCCCCGTGGGCCTTCGCCGCCGGCGCCAGCGAGCCGCCGAACACCTTCTCACCCGCGCTCGTCGTCACCGCCGCGGGATTGCGCGACGGGACGGCGCTCGCCCGGGACGGCTTGCGCGCCTGCGACGGACGCGCCGTCGTCGACGCGGACGTGCCGGCCCGATCGCGGCCGCTCGTGCGGGCGGCGGGTGCGGGCTTGGGCGTGCTCCGCGCCGGCGTGCGGGCGGGCGCCTTCGCGGCCGTGGGGCTCGGCTTCGGTGCGCTCGCCGCGGGGGTCGCGGCGCCGGTCGGCGCCGGGGCGGGTGCCGCAGCGGGCGCGTGACCCGGGGCGCCCGCGGACGGGCTCCCATCGGCCGCCGGAGCCGGCTGCTGGCCGCCGCCCGCGCTTGCGCCGCCCGGCGCCGGCGCCGGCGTGACGTCGATGCTCGCCGACGCCTGCCCGGCCACGGTCGTTCCGTCGGCCTTGTAGCCCACGACGACGACCGTGCTCGTGCCGGACGCGGACTGCGGGATGCGCAGCGCCAGGCTGAAGCTCTGTCCCTGACCCGTCGCCACCGGCGTGCCGGCCGTCGAGCCCCAGTAGACGCGAACCGGCCCGGAGTCGAACGCGCGTCCGTTGACGTTGATGACCGACCCGGCGGGCGCAGACGGCGGATCCAGCGAGACTCTCGCCTGCGGCGAGCAGGCCCATGCGAGCGCGGCCGTACCGGCCAGTGGTGCCAGGATGCAGAGCAGGCTCACCAGCAGCAGGCTCGAGCCCCGGTCGTGGCGATGGGTATCTGTGCGCACGTAACTCCCCTCGGTGTCTGCGCAGTTCAGGAACGGTGACCACTACAGCACGCAGACATCTAGTGTTCAACCCCTGGGGTCAAACAAGCCGGATGTGTGTGTGGTTCGCCTCGTGTGTCAACTGTCACTGACAAAGATTTGTGCGTATTGACCATTCCTTGACCTCGTTTGAGCCCCAAGCATGTGGGCATCCCCAGCGCGGTGGCCGTTGCACCCAGCCCTCGGGGGCAGGTGATCGTCGGCCGCCGACTTCAGCACGACCAACGATGAAAGGGGCATCAATGGCCGCCGTCGTCCACGAGGACCCACCCGACCCGATCGCGCTTGCAACCCGGTACGAGGCTCCGACGATCGAGGAGATCGACCCGAGCTTCATCCACATGCACCCGGCCGTCATGGAGCGCTCGGACTTCGACGCCCTCGAGGACTACAACGAGCCGGTCGAGCCGCGCGTCATCGAGCGCTTCGACTACGCGGCCCAGAAGCGGGAGACGGTCGAGAGCGCGGAGGACTTCCTCGCGACGATCGAGAACCGGCTCGCCCGCCTGGAGACCGTCTACGACCGCGTCTTCGACATCATCCGCTCCAAGCGCTACCGCGCCGGCACCGCCAAGCAGACGCGATTCGACGACAACAAGGAGATCTTCCGGCCGATCGTCGAGCGCCAGATCGCCGAGGGCGAGCCGCTGCAGTTCGTGCTGCCGTCCTTTCCCTTCAAGCACAACAACCCGGTGAAGGTCGGCCGGCGCTCCGCCGACATGGCCGAGGTGCTGTGCCTGTCGAACCTCTACGAGGCGTGTCTGGCGCTCGGGCACGTCCACGAGCCGGGCGCGAAGTTCGTGATCGTCTGCGACGGCCTCGTCTACCGCGAGATGTTCGGCATCACCCGCCACGAGGCGCTGACGTACCGCGAGCGCGTGCGCGAGATGGTCGGCCAGCTCGGCTACGACGACGCCATCGAGATCGCCGACATGGAGGATCTCGTCGCGTCCAGGCGCGAGGACTTCGACGCCGTCGAGCGCAAGCTGCGCCCGGTCTTCGCGCAGTGGTGGCGCTCCAACCCGGAGGACCTGCGGCGGGCGAGCCTCATCCAGGCATCCTCGGCGAACCTCAACACCTCCGGATCGGTCTCCCACGACCTCCTGCAGATGACGGTCAAGGACGTCCTGCTGGACACCGAGGAGGCCGACGCCGTCTCGACGCTCGAGCGGATCAAGCGCGGGACCGTCGAGCGCGCCGAGCAGGGCGCCTTCGAGTTCGCCCTGTTTCTCTACGTGCTCAAGGAGCTCGACCTCGTGGGCTCCTGCTACCCCCACGCCGTCCGCGCGACCGTGCATCCCAAGCCCGGCCAGTGGGGGCTGCACCTCGTCAACCGCGAGAGCCGCGTCTTCCCGTGGCAGGGCGTCGCCTACCGCAACAAGCACGGCAAGTGGCGCATCAAGTACGAGTTCGAGGCCGCTCGCCGGCGCGCGACGCCGGTCCACCTGCGCGGCGACGACGAGATGTACCCCTTCTACTACGAGTACTCCGAGGAGGCGGCCGCCCGGTGAGGGCCGGTACGACCGCGACGCCGGCGCGCGCGCGCGCGCCGGCGGGCGTCGCGGCGCAGGCGCGGCGCAACATGCTGCTGCTCGCCGCGGGCATGGCGGCGCTCTACGGCATGGTCGAGCTGGCCTCGGCCGTCGGCACGCTGACGTTCGTCGCCGCGGGCGGGCCGCGCGCGCTCAACGGCCTCGCGCCGGCGGTGTTCCTCGGCTGCGCCGCGCTGACCGCGCTCCCGGCGGGGCGCTCGATGGACCGCTTCGGCCGCGCGCCGGTGCTGCGCGCCGGGTTCGCGGCCGGCATCTGCGGCTGCCTGCTCGCCGCGCTCGGCGCATCCGCGCGCCTGCTGCCGGCGGTGGTGCTCGGCTTCGTGCTCGTCGGCGCCTCGATCGGCACCGTCATGCTCAGCCGCGCGGCTGCCGCCGACATGGTCGCCCCCGAGCGGCGCGCCCACGCGATCTCGCTCGTGCTCTTCGGAGCGGTCTTCGGCGCGCTGCTGGGACCGGTCGTGTTCATCCCGCTCGTCAGCTCCGGCGGCCTGGAGGCCTCGACGCTCGCGCCGGCCTGGATCGGCGCGGCCGGCTTCATGCTCGCCGGCCTGGCGATCGCCGGCGCGATCCGTCCGGATCCGGGCGTCATCGCCCGCGCGATCGCCGCGCCCGCGCCGGAGACCGCGCCCGCGGCGCCGGTGCGGGAGATCATCCGCCGGCCGGGCGTGCCGGTGCTGCTCGGCGGCGCGGTCGCGAGCTGGTCGGTGATGGTGGCGCTCATGACGCTCATGGGGCCGGCGCTCATCGCCCACGACCACGCCCGGACGGCGATCTTCCCCGTGCTCAGCGCGCACTTCGTCGGGATGTTCGCCCTCTTTCCGCTCGTCGGGCTCGCCGTCGGGCGGCTCGGCGGCCGGCGCGGGCTGGCCGCCGGGCTCGTGCTGCTCGCGGCGAGCGCGCTCGCGCTGCCCGCGGCGCTCGGCAGCGTCGCGCTGAGCGCACTCGCGCTGTTCGGCGCCGGGCTCGGCTGGAGCCTGGCCTACGTCAGCGCGACGACCGCGCTGCTCGAGGTCGCGGGCAACGCCGGCCGCGGGGCGCTGCTCGGCGTGTCGGACCTGCTGGCCGGGCTGTGCGGCGCCGCGCTGACCGTGCTGGCGGGCTACGCGCTCGCCTCGGCGGGCGTCGCGTTGCTGGCGACCGGCGGGGCGCTCATCGCCCTCGCCGCGCTGGCGCCCGCCGTGCGGCGCCCGAGGCCGGCGCCGTGAGCCGACCGGACGGCACGCTGCGAGACGGCCCGAGGCCGGCGCCGTGAGCCGACCGCACGGCACGATGCGAGACGGCCCGAGGCCGGCGCCGTGAGCCGACCGCACGGCACGATGCGAGACGGCGCGGGCGCGGCTCCGGCAGCGGTCGTCTTCGACGCCGACGGCGTGCTCGTCGACACCGAGCCGGCCTGGGCGGCCGCGCGCGCGGACCTGTTCGCGCGTCACGGCCGCCGCTTCGGACCCGGCGACGGCCGCCGGACGCTCGGCACCGGCGTCGCCGGGACGGGCGAGGTGCTCGCCGGCCTGCTCGGCGCGCCCGAGCGCGCCGACGCGCTCGCCGCCGAGCTGCTCGACCTCCTGCTCGAGCACGTCCGCGCGCGCCCGCCGGTCGCGCTGCCCGGCGCCGCCGGGCTCGTCGGCGAGCTGCGCGGCCGCACGCCGCTCGCCGTCGCCTCCAACGCGCCGCGCGCGCTGCTCGACACGACGCTCGGCGCGGCGGGCCTGGCGGGGCTCGCCGACGTCGTCGTCGCCGCCGACGAGGTCGCGCGGCCCAAGCCCTCCCCCGACCTGTACGTGGAGGCGCTGCGGCGCCTCGGCGCGCCCGCGGCCGCGAGCGTCGCCGTCGAGGACTCGCCGGCCGGCGCGGCGTCGGCCCGCGCGGCGGGCATGTGGGTCATCGGCGTGCCGTCGGCTCCGGGCGTGCGACTGCCCGCCGACGAGGTCGCGGGCTCGCTGCGCGACGCCTCGGTCCGCCGCCGGCTCGGCCTCCCGGGCGGCTCCGAGCCGGAGCCCGCGGCGCCGGTCGCGAGCCGCCGGGCGGCCGCGAGACGGTCGCCTTCGCGTCCGGCGGCGTAGATTCACGGCGGTGACGCGCCGCAACCGAACGCCGGACATGGGCCGCCTGCTCGTGTCGTGCCCAGACCGCCCCGGGATCGTCGCCGCGGTGTCGGCCTTCCTGTACGAGCTCGGCGCGAACATCGTCGAGTCCGACCAGTACTCGACCGATCCCGAGGGCGGGACGTTCTTCCTGCGGATCGTCTTTCACCGCGCGGGGCTCGCGGCGCTGCGCGACGACCTCCAGCGGCGCTTCGCCGCCGAGGTCGGCCAGCGGTTCGGGATGGACTGGACCTTCGCCGACGCGGGCGTGCCCAAGCGCGCCGCGATCATGGTCAGCCGCCGCGACCACTGCCTCGTCGACCTGCTGTGGCGCGGACGGCGCGGCGAGCTGGACCTCGACATCGGGCTCGTCATCTCCAACCACGCCGACCTCGCCGACGAGGTCCGCGAGTTCGGGGTGCCCTTCGTCCACGTCCCGGTCACGCCGGACACGAAGCCCGAGGCCGAGCGCCGCCAGCTCGAGGTGCTCGCGGGCAACGTCGACATCGTCGTGCTCGCGCGCTACATGCAGATCCTGTCGGCGACGTTCCTCGAGCGCGTCGGCGCGCCCGTCATCAACATCCACCACTCGTTCCTGCCCGCGTTCGCCGGCGCGGACCCCTACAAGCGCGCCCGCGACCGCGGCGTCAAGCTCATCGGCGCGACCGCGCACTACGCGACCGAGGAGCTCGACGAGGGGCCGATCATCGAGCAGGACGTCATCCGCGTCACGCACCGCATGGGCGCCGAGGAGCTCGAGCGCCGCGGCGCGGACGTCGAGCGCACCGTGCTCGCCCGCGCGGTGCAGTGGCACTGCGAGGACCGCATCGTGCGCGACGGCGAGCGCACGGTCGTCTTCTAGCGGCGCTCAGGCCGTGTGGCGCGTGGACCGTGCGAGCGCCACGAGGCGATGGTCGGCGGTGAACAGGCGCCGCACGGTCCCCAGCGCCGTCACCGCCGTCGTCGTCGCGACGGCGCCGAGGATGAGGTACATGAGCGCGAGCTGGACGAGGACCGCGTCGACCGGGTCGACGCCGGCGAGGATGAGGCCCGTCATCGCGCCGGGCAGGAAGACGATCCCGAGCGCCTTCGTGTTCTCGATCTGCGGCGACAGCGCGGTGCGCAGCGTCGAGCGCAGGGTCGGCCGCGCGGCCCTCGACCACGGCTGACCGAGCGCGAGGCGCGCCTCGACCTCGGCGCGGCCGTCGGCGAGCGCCTCGACGAGCCGCTCCGCGACGACGATCGCGGACTTCATCGAGTTGCCGATGATCATGCCGGCGATCGGGACGAGCGTGCGGCCCTCGACCGGGAAGATGCCGAGCCCGAACGTGACCGCGAAGCCGATGACGGCCGTCGCGCCGTTGGCCACGAGCGCGATCCAGAACAGGCGCGGGACGGCGGGGGCGCGGCGCTTGACGGTCGCCGCGGCGAACACGACGATCCCGACGATCCACAGCCAGGACCAGAGCAGCGGCGTGTTCGGGTCGATGACGATCGCCAGCGCGGCGCCGACGATGATGAGCTGGACGAACCCGCGCAGGACGGCGACGGCGATCTCGCGGTCGATGCGCAGGCGCAGCCGCCAGCTGATCGCCAGGGCGATCGCGACGAGCACGAGCGAGGCGGCCAGCCCGAGCGGGCCGACGTCACCGTTCTGCATCGCCGTGCCCTTCGCCCGCCGGCGTGCCCGCGCGCGGCGCGGCCGCGTCGCCGTCGCCGTCGCCGTCGCCGAGCACGTCGTGCGCCGAGCCGCCGCGGTCGGCGCGGCCGTCGGCGATCAGCAGGACGTGGTCGGCGAGCCGGCGCATCTGCGCCTCGGCGTGGGTGACCCACACGACCGGCGTGCCGTCGTCGACGAGCCGGCGGGCGAGGCGCTCGAGCACCGCCGCGGCCTTGCCGTCGAGCGCCGACGTCGGCTCGTCCATGAGCAGCACGCGCGGGCTCGTCGCCAGCGCGCGGGCGAGGCAGACCCGCTGCGCCTCGCCGCCGGAGAGCTCGCCGGCGTCGCGCTCGAGGAAGCTCGCGTCCAGCGCGGCCCGCTCGAGCAGCTCGCCGGCGCGGGAGGCGTCGCAGTCGGGGTCCGCCTCGCGGAGGTTGTCGTGCACGGTGCCGGGAAACGTCACCGGGCGCTGGAAGACCATCGCCACCTCGCGGCGCAGCTCGAGCGGGTCGCGCTCGGCGACATCGGTCCCGCGGTGGCGGACGACCCCCTCCGAGGGCGCCTCGAGCCGGTTGCAGAGCCGCAGCAGCGTCGACTTGCCCGAGCCCGACGCGCCCGCGACGACCGTCAGCCCGCCCGGCGGCAGCCGGGCGTCGAGGCCGTCGAGCCGGCGCGCGCCCGGCGGCCCGACGCTGACGGACTCGAAGCTGAACAGCGGCTCGGGCACGCCGGGAGTATGCCCAGCCTCATGTAGTTGTATATGCAACTACTTTCCCCTAGAATGTCGACCCGTGCCATCCCAGTCTCGCCGCATCGCCGCCCTCTTCGTCCCCTACCGGGGACGGCTCGGCGCGGTGCTGGGGCTCATCGTCGTCAGCGCGGGACTCGGGATGCTCTCGCCGTTTCTGCTGCGCGCGGTGCTCGACGAGGCGATTCCCGCCGGCGACACGACGCTGCTGGCCTGGCTCGTCGGCGGGATGGTCGCCATCGCGATCGCGACCGCGGCGCTCGGCGTCGGCCAGACCTGGCTGTCGAACCTCGTCGGCCAGCAGGTCATGCACGACCTGCGCGCACGGGTCTACCGCCACCTGCAGCACATGTCGCTCGCCTTCTTCACGCGCACGCGCACCGGCGAGGTGCAGTCGCGGATCGCCAACGACATCGGCGGCGTGGAGAACGTCGTCTCGGCCACGGCGACCTCGTTCGTCTCCAACCTCACGACCGTCCTCGCCACGACGGTCGCGATGGTGCTGCTCGACTGGCGCCTGGCGGCCTTCAGCCTCGCGCTGCTGCCCCTCTTCGTCTGGCTGACGCGCCGGGTCGGCAATGAGCGCAAGCGCATCACGTCGCGCAAGCAGGGCCGGCTCGCCGACATGAGCGTGCTCGTCGAGGAGTCCCTGTCGGTCTCCGGGGTCCTGCTCGGCAAGACGATGGGCCGCGCCGACGAGCTCGCCGAGCGCTTCGAGGCGGAGTCGGCCAAGCTCGCGCGCGTCGAGCTGCAGTCCAAGATGGCCGGGCGCTGGCGGATGTCCTCGGTGCAGATGAGCTTCTCGATCATGCCCGCGCTCGTGTACCTCTTCGCGGGCCTGTCGATCGCCGGCGGCTCGGCGGCGATCACGATCGGCACGGTCGTCGCGTTCACGACGCTGCAGACGCGCCTGCTGTATCCGATCGGCTCGTTGCTGAACGTCGGCATCGAGGTGCAGACCTCGCGCGCGCTCTTCGACCGGATCTTCCACTACCTCGACCTCCCGATCGAGGTCCCCGAGGCGGCCGAGCCGGCCGCGCTCGACCCGCGCGCCGTCGTCGGCGAGGTGCGCTTCGAGGACGTGTCGTTCGGCTACGAGCAGGACGGGCCGCCGACGCTGCGCGGCATCGACCTGACCGTCGCGGCGGGGACGACGACCGCGATCGTCGGGGAGACGGGCTCGGGCAAGACGACGCTCGGCTACCTCGTCGCGCGGCTCTACGACGTCACGCGTGGCCGCGTGTTGATCGACGGCGTCGACGTCCGCGACGTGTCGCTGGCATCGCTCGCGGCGACCGTCGGCCTCGTCTCGCAGGAGACCTACCTCTTCCACGCGACGATCGCCGAGAACCTGCGCTTCGCCCGGCCCGACGCGACCGACGACGAGCTCGTCGCCGCGGCCCGCGCGGCGCGGATCCACGAGCTCATCGCGTCGCTGCCCGACGGCTACGACACCGTCGTCGGCGAGCGCGGCTACCGCTTCTCCGGCGGCGAGAAGCAGCGCATGGCGATCGCCCGCACGATCCTGCGCAATCCGCCGGTGCTCGTCCTCGACGAGGCCACGAGCGCGCTGGACTCCCGGACCGAGCGCGCCGTCCAGGAGGCGCTCGACAACCTCGCCGAGGGCCGCACCACGATCGCGATCGCCCACCGCCTGTCGACCGTCCGCGACGCCGATCAGATCGTCGTGCTCGACGCCGGCCGGATCGCCGAGCGCGGCACGCACGAGGAGCTCATGGCGCTCGGCGGCCGCTATGCCGCCCTCGTCGCCGGCCGCGACGCCGGCGCGCTCAGCCCGGCCGCGGCGTAGCGACCTCGGTTGCGCGAGCACGGCAACGCCAATTCGCTATTGTTGATAGGGAATTCTGCCTTTCGAGTTCCCCCGGGGGAGTCCCATGCTGCACTCGCAACTGCCTTGGTTCATCGGCGGCCCCGTGCTCGGCCTGTGCGTCATCGCGATGCGCTGGCTCATGAACGAGCGCCTGGGCGCGATGGGCGCCTGGTCGAACGTCGTCGAGACGCTCCGCGCGCGACGGCTGTCGTTCGGGCCGTTCGGCTGGCTGCTCTTCGGGCTCATCGCCGGCGGCGCCGGCTTCGCGCTCGTCGCCGGGCCGACCTTCGAGGGCTACAGCTGGCTCACCGCGACCTTCAGCGGGACGGGCGGCACGATCGCGATCGTCGCCATCCTGCTCGCCAGCGGCCTGCTCATCGGCCTCGGCACGAAGATCGCCGGCGGCTGCACATCGGGCAACGGGCTGAGCGGCAACGCGATGGCGTCGCCCGCGAGCCTCGTCGCGACGGCGACCTTCTTCGCGACCGCGATCGTCGCCGCGTTCACGACCCAGGCGCTGATCTCATGAGCACGCGCGTCGCGGCGGCACTCATCGGCATCGTCTTCGGCGTGACGCTGTCGTGGTCGGGCCTGGCGAGCCCGGACACCATCCGCGAGGCACTGCTCTTCCAGGGCACGTACCTGTTCCTCTTCTTCGGCGCGGCGTTCGCGACGTCGTTCGCCGGCCTGTCGATCCTGCGCCGGCGCGCGCCGCGGGCGCTGCTCACCGGCGAGCGCGTCGCGTGGACGACGATCCGGCCCGAGCGCCGCCATGTCGCCGGCAGCGTCCTGTTCGGCATCGGCTGGGGCGTGTCGGGAGCCTGCCCGGGCCCGATCGCCACGCAGCTCGGCCAGGGCATCGTCTGGGGCCTCCCCCTGGCGGTCGGCCTCGTCGGTGGCATCCTGCTGTTCGGCAGGCTGCAGTCGCGCGTCCACGTGCGCAGCGTGCGCGCCCCCGCGGCGTCGGTGATCCCGCCGCCGGCGGCGGCCGACGCGACGGCCTAGACGGCGAGTCGAGACGTTCCCCCGGCACGCCGCGGCCCGCGCCCAGGCGCGCTCATCCGCCGGTCGCCTTGCCGGCGACATGCTCGGCGTAGTGGGCCCCCCAGTCCGGGCGCCGGCCGTCGACGTCGACGAAGCCGTACTCGCGGGAGAGCTGCCACGTCGACAGCGCCTGACCGGCCCAGCGCGCGACGTCCGGGTCGGCGGCGAGCGCCGCCACGGCGCGGCCGATGTAGCGCGGGGTCTCCGAGGCGGCGAAGTGCGGGTCGCGCAGCGCCCCGTCGCGCCAGGTGTCCGCCGTCACGCCGAGGTGCTCGAGCACCGCCTCGGACCGCAGGAAGCCGGGGGTCAGGGCGAGGGCCGTGACCCCGTGCCCGGAGAACTCGGCCGCCTGAGCCTTGGCGAGCCGGATGACCGAGGCCTTGGCGAGGTCGTAGAAGAGGCTTCCGCGGTAGTCGTCGCCGACGCCGTCGGTGACCTCCACGACGAGCCCGCCCCCGCGGGCGACCATGAGCGGGGCCGCGTGGTGGCTCGTGACGATGTGCGTGTCGACCGCCTGATGCAGGAGCCTGAGCCCGCCCTCGAGCGAGTGGCGCCAGAACGGCTCGGACCACTCGGTCAGCGGATCGCCGCCCCAGACGTCGTTGACGAGCACGTCCAGGCGTCCGTCCTGCTCGCGGGCGACACGCTCGACGAGCCGCGCGACCTGGTCGGGCTCGCCGTGGTCGACCTGCACCGCGACGGCCCGGCCGCCGGCCGCCTCGACGAGCTCCGCGGTCTCCTCGATGGTCTCGGGGCGGTTCATCGCCGAGCGGCTCGCGCGCGTCGAGCGCCCCGTGACGTAGACGGTCGCGCCGGCGGCGCCCAGCTCGACGGCGATGCCCCGGCCGGCGCCGCGGGTCGCGCCGGCGACGATGGCGACATGATCGGTGAGCGTTCGTTCCATGGCGCGTTTATAACCGACTGTTCGGTTATTTGTCAAGGCGATACATGACCGATCGTTCGGTTATGATCTGGCGATGCCCCGCTCCAAGACCGTCACCGACGACGCCGTCATGGACGCCGCGCTGCGCCTCGTCGAGCGCGGCGGTCCTGCCGGCCTGACGTTCGCCGCCGTCGGGCGCGAGGTCGGGCTCGCGCCGGCGACCGTCATCCAGCGCTTCGGATCCAAGAAGGGCCTGCTCCTCGCGGTCGCGGGCCGCGAGGCCGGCAGCGGCGGGGAGGCGATCCGGCTCGCTGCAGCCCGCCACCGCTCGCCGCTGCGAGCGCTGACCGCCGGCCTCCTGCGCATGAGCTCGTCGGTGGGCTCGCCGGAGGCGATGGCCAACCACCTGGCGTTCCTGCAGATGGACCTCAGCGATCCCGACTTCCACCGCCTCGCGCTCGCCCACGCCGAGGCCGTCCGCGCGGAGATCGAGGCCCTCCTCGACGCCGCGGTCGGCGCCGGGGAGATCGCCGCGACGGACACGGCCCGCCTCGCGCAGACCGTCCAGAGCACCTACAACGGCGCGATGATCACCTGGGGGCTGTTTCGCCGCGGCAGCCTGGAGAGCTGGCTGCGGCGCGAGCTCGACACGCTGCTGTCGCCGCGCCGCGCGGCCTGACCCGGCGGCGCGGCGGCCCGGCCCGGCCCGGCTCGCCCGCCGTCAGGCCCGGCGCGGCGCGCGCGGCCCGTCGGCCACGATGTCGCGCCCGGTCGGTCGCAGGCCGGCGTCGAGCTCGAGCTGCCAGAAGTAGCGCGTGAACGTGTGGCCGTGCGCGAAGTCGCCGACGTGCGGCTCGATCCGCTCGCCGCGCGCCATGCGGACGATGAGCTCGGGGTACGTGCGGCCCGGCCGCGCGGCGTACATCGGCGCGGGGAACGCGCCGCCGAAGCGGGTGTTGACGTCGGTGATGCCGAGGCCGATCTCCGGGTCGCGGAAGGCCTGGACCGTGCAGGGGCCGCGCACGCCGAGCGCCTCGCCGACGGCGCGCCCGAGCTCGATGAGCTCCTCGTCGTGGATGACCGTGCCCTTGATCGACTCGCCCCCGCGCGACTCGATCATCGTGCGCGGGATCGCGTTCAGGCAGCGCCCGTCGAGGTCGCACAGCAGGTCGATCGAGAACTCCGGGCCGCCCATCAACCGCTGCACCATGACCGGCTCGGGGACGTAGCCGACGAAGAACTCCGCCTCGGCGCGGTCGGCGGCGGGGTGGATCGAGCGCGCGCCCGAGCCCCGGCGCGGCTTGACCATGACCGGATACGACGGCGGCTCCTCGCCCGGCAGCACGGTCGGCGGCGACGGCAGGCCGTGGCGCAGCAGCAGGTGGTGGGTCTCGTACTTGTCGAACGTCGCCCGCGCGATCTCGGCCGAGGGCACGAACGCCGGCAGGCGCTCGCCCGCCGCGGCAAGCGCCTCGATGTCGAGGTCGGTGAGCGGCACGACGGCGCGCACGCCGTGCTCGGCGACGAGGCCCTCGAGGAACGGGACGTAGGCGGGGTCGTCGATCCGCGGCGGGGCGACGTGCAGGTCGGCCGCGTAGCGGGCCGGCGCGAGCGGGCTCGGGTCGGCGGCGATCGTGAACGCGTGCTCGGCGAACGCGCTGACGATGTCGTAGCGCTTGCCGACGCCGGTCAGCAGGACGGCGACGCGGTCAGCCATCCGCGCGCCGGTGAAACTGCGCCAGCGTGTCGGCGCGCAGGCCCAGGCGCAGCGTCTCGAGCGACAGCACCTCGGCCGGCGGCACGTTGCCGAGGTTGACGTCGGCGCCGTAGCGCTCGATGAGCCAGACCTGCTGGTGCTTGCGCGGCGCCTCGAAGACGAGCTTGCCGCGATCGATCTCGTGCACGATCTCGTCGATCAGGCCGGTGCGCGCCTCGCCGTCGGGCCGGTACAGGCCCGCCGTGCCGGTCGCGCGGCCCTCGCAGACGACGAGCTCGGCGCCGGCCGCGAGCGCCTCGCGGATGAGCGCGACCCAGACGTAGGGCGCCATGAGCGCGTCGGGGTCCTTCTCCCCCACCTCGGCGAAGACCGTGTAGCGCGCCGCGAGGCGCTCGATGAGCGCGGCCTTCTCGGCGCGCGGGATCTCGACGACGCCGCTGGAGACCTCGACGGCATCGATGTCGAGCTCGTCGAGCCAGGCGCACAGCTCGTCGATGCGGCCGTGCAGCCAGGCCAGCTCGGTCAGCGTGCCGCCGAGCATGACCGGCACGCCGTGCCGGCGGTAGGCGGCGAGCTTGGCCTCGAGGTCGGTCGTGACGTACGCCGAGCCCCAGCCGAGCCGCACCATGTCGATATGCGGCGCGGCCTGGCGCAGCATCCCGTCGACCTCGGCCGTGCTCAGGCCGGTGTCGATGACGTGCGTGAGCCCGGCGACGCGCGGCTTGACCGGGCGCTCGGGCAGTGGGAGGAAGTCCGGCATGGGCGCCGGAGAGGCTATCTCCCCGGATCGGCGGACCGGCGAAGCCGCGAGCCGCGAGCCCGTCAGCAGATGACGCGGGCGACCTCGGCCAGCGAGGTCTCGCCCTGCCTGACCTTCGCCAGCCCGGCCTCGCGCAGGGTGCGCATCCCCTCGGCGACCGCGACCCGCGTGATCTCGGCGGCCGTGGCGTGCGCGGCGATGAGCTCGCGGATCGCGTCGGTCATCGGCATGACCTCGTAGAGCCCCGCGCGTCCGCGATATCCGGTGTCGGCGCAGGCGGCGCAGCCGTCGGGCTCGTAGACCGTCGCCGGACCGCCGGCGGCGTGCCCGACGTCGGCGCCGGGCACGGTGACCGCCCGCCGGCAGTGCGTGCAGAGGCGGCGCACGAGGCGCTGGCCGACGACGCACTCCAGCGACGACGCGACGAGGTAGGGCTCGATGCCCATGTCGATGAGGCGCGCGACGGCTCCCGGGGCGCTGTTGGCGTGCAGGCTCGTGAGCAGCAGGTGGCCCGTCAGCGCGGCCTCGATCGCGATCTTGGCGCTGTCGCGGTCGCGGATCTCGCCGACCATGATGATGTCCGGGTCGGCGCGCACGATCGCCCGCAGCCCCGAGGCGAAGGTCACGCCCGCGCGCTCGAAGACCTGCATCTGCTTGACGCGCGGCAGGCGGTACTCGACGGGGTCCTCGATCGTCATGACGGTCTTCTCCGGCGTGTTGACCACGCCGACGGACGCGTACAGCGTCGTCGACTTGCCAGAGCCCGTCGGGCCCGTCGCGAGGATCGCGCCGTGCCCGCGCGCCAGCGCGAGCTCCATGCGCTCGCGGTCGGCGTCGTCCATGCCGAGGTCGCCGAGCGAGCGCGGGGCGTCGCCGGGGTCGAGGATGCGCAGGACGGCCGACTCGCCGTCGACGAGCGGGATCGTGACGACGCGGACGTCGATGCGGCGCCCGTCGACCGTGAGGCTCATGCGCCCGTCCTGCGAGGCGCGGCGCTCGGAGATGTCCAGCTCGCTGAGGATCTTGATGCGCGAGACGACCGCCGCGGCGCGGCGCGCCGGGACGCTCGTCACGTCTCGCATGAGCCCGTCGACGCGGTAGCGCACGAGCAGCTCGTCGTCGCCCGGGTCCAGATGGATGTCCGACGCGCCGTCGCCCACCGCTTCGGCGAGGATCGACGTCACGAGCCGGGCGGTCGGCCCGTCGTCGTTGGCCTCGGCGATCGCCGCTTGGAGCGCCGCGGCCTCGCGCCCCTCGCGGTCCTCGTCGATGACGACGGAGGTCAGCGCGGGCCGGTTGACCCGCGTGAGCAGCGCGTCGAGGTCGACGCGCGTGACGACCACGGGCACGACGCTGCCGTTCGTGAGCATCGCGATGTCGTCGGTCGCCTGGAGGTTGCGCGGGTCGGCCATCGCGACGAGCAGCGTGCCGTCCGCGCGGAAGCCGATCGGCACGGCGTCGAGTCGCTGCATCGCCGGCACGGGGAGCAGCTCGAGCGCGGCCGGGTTGAGCTCGATGGTCTCGAGCTCCACGAAGTCCAGGCCGAAGCGCGCGGCGACGGCCATGCCGAGCTGGCGGACGCCGAGCGCGCGCTGCTCGAGCAGGATCTGCCCCATCTGCCGGCCCGAGCCGCGCGCGACGCGGACGGCCTCCTCGACCGTCTCGCGATCGCAGAAGCCGAGCTCCACGATGACGTCGCCGAGCAGGCGACCGGGCCGGGTGCGGGTCGGAACGTCCGGCTTGCTGGGCTGTGCGCGCATCTGGACCTTGATCGGCACGGGCGGCCGGGACTTGACCGGTTCGGCCCCCGGGCGGCCGTTTCGGCGCGGTTTCGGGTAGACCCCCATGCATGCCCGCGAGCGCGACGACGACCGAACGGACCCTCGAGCTGCCCGCGACGGCCGCGGCGGCCGGCATCGCGCGGCGCGAGCTGGCGGGCACCCCCGGGCTCGGCGGCAAGCTCGGCTACAAGGCGCTGCTGCTCACCTCCGAGCTCATCGCCGTCTTCGTCGCCGACGACGAGCCGCGCCCGGATCGCGTCCTGCGCCTGTCGGTCTCCGTCGCTCGCGAGCGCGTGCGCGTCGAGGTCGCGGGCGACGGTCCGGGCGTCGCCGCCGGGACGCTGCTGCGCTCGCGCGAGACGCCGTCGCTCGGCGGCTACGGCCTGCAGATCGTCGAGCGCATGGCGGACTCCTGGGGCGTCTCGAGCCCGGGCACCGCCGCGATCTGGTTCGAGCTGACGCGCTAGGTAGCGTTGGCGGGCCGATGCAGCTCGCCCCGCCACGCCCCAACGTCGAGCTGCGCGACCACGGCGACGAGCGGATCGTCGTGCTCGCCTTCCCCTACGACGCGCGCATCGTGCACGTCGTGCGCGGCATTCCCGGCCGGCGCTTCGACTGGGACCGGCGCGAGTGGTGGGCGCCGATCGACGACTGGGTCGGCGTGCACGTCGCCGAGGTCATCGAGCGGTTCCCCGATCTCTCGGCGTCGGCCGACGTGCTCGCCTGGCTGGCGTCGATCGAGCGCCGCTGGGTCGGAGGCGTGGGCGCCGTGCGCCACGACGGGCGCGGCTGGTGGCTGCTGTCCACGCGCGCCGGCAGCCCGCCGGCGGAGCTGCTCGACGGGTCGGTCGCCCGCGAGGACGGCGGCGTGCTCGCCCCGCTCAGCCGGGCCGGCGCGGCGGTCCTCGCCGACCAGGACGCCGTCCGCCTGGAGGCCGGGGCGCGGCGCTGCGTCGAGGCGCTGCTGTCCGGCGTCGACCCGCCCCCGGCCCGGCTCACGGCGGCGCGCACGTTCGACGGCGAGCGGCTGCGCCTCGACGTCCTCTGGGACCACGATGCGGGCGTCGCGTTCGGCAAGCTGCCCGGAGCCGAGGCGCGCAGCCGCACGCTGCCGATCGACCCCTGGATCGTCGAGCCGCTCGACGCCTACCTCGCGCGCTTCGCGGTGCACGTCGACGTCGCCGGCGCCGAGGTGCTCGACGCGCTGCGCGCCGAGCACGCCGAGGCGCTCGGCGCGATCCGCCGCTCGCGCGCGGCCGAGGGCGATCCGATCCCCGCCGTCGCCGCCGTGCTCGGCGGCGAGCTCGCGCCCTTCCAGTGGGCCGGCGTGCGCTACGCGCTCGAGGCCAAGCGCTGCTTCCTCGCCGACGAGCAGGGCCTCGGCAAGACGGTCGAGGCGCTCGCGACGCTCGAGGCGGCCGACGCCTACCCCGCGGTCGTCGTCTGCCCGGCGTCGCTGAAGCTCAACTGGCAGCGCGAGTGCGAGCGCTGGCTGGAGCACCGCAGCGTCGCCGTGCTCGAGGGGCGCGTCGCCCGCGCGCCGGCGGCCGACATCACGATCCTCAACTACGAGATCGTCGCCGCCCACCGCGAGGCGCTCGCGCGCCGGCACCCGCGGGCGCTCGTCGTCGACGAGTCGCACTACGTCAAGAACCCGCAGGCCAAGCGCACGCAGGCGGTCCGGCGGCTGGCCTCGGCCGTCGTTCCCGGCGGGCTGCGGCTGGCCCTGAGCGGCACGCCGGTGCTCAACCACGCCGAGGAGCTCGTCTCGCAGCTGCGCGTCATCGGCCGCCTCGAGGACTTCGGCTCGGGCGCGCAGTTCGCGCGCCGCTTTCGCGGCGAGCTGTCGGAGGAGCGCCTGCACTGGCACCTGCGCCGGCGCTGCTTCGTGCGCCGGCTGAAGTCCGAGGTGCTGCCCCAGCTGCCCGCCAAGCGCCAGGTCGTCGTGCCCGTCGCGCTGTCCAACGGCAAGGAGTACCGCCTTGCCGAGGAGGACGTCGTGGCCTGGCTGCGCACGCAGCCGCTGGACCTGCGCGAGCTCGACGCGAAGATCGCGGCGACGCTGCGCGCCGAGCGGCTCGCGCAGCTCGGGACCCTGCAGCGGCTCGCGGCGCGCGGCAAGCTCGCGGCCGCCCTGACGTGGATCGCCGACTTCCTCGAGTCCGGCGAGCCGCTCGTCGTCTTCGCCCGCCACGTCGAGGTCCAGCGGGCCCTCGTCGAGCGCTTCCCCGCCGCCGCGCACCTGCTCGGCCGCGACCCGATCGCCGCGCGCGAGGCGGCGGTGCGCGCGTTCCAGTCGCCCGACGGGCCGCAACTGCTCGTCGGCGCGACGCGCGTCGCCGGCCAGGGGATCACGCTCACGCGCGCCTCGAACGTCGCGTTCCTCGAGCTCGAGTGGACGCCCGCGATGCACGACCAGGCCGAGGACCGCTGCCATCGCATCGGCCAGCACGACGCCGTGACCGCCTGGTACCTGCTCGCCGCCGACACGATCGACGAGACGATGGCCGCGCTCATCCAGCGCAAGCGCGGGATCGTCGCGGCCGTCACCGACGGGCGCCGGCTCGACGGCGACGGGCTCGTCGAGGCGGTCGTGCGCGAGCTGCGCGACGGGCGCCCGCTGCGCCACCTGCGCCCGGTCGCCTGAGCGGCGCAGACCGCGCGCGGAGACCGCGCGCCGTCTCGTCCCGCGCGCGGAGAACCACCGCCGAGGGCAGCGCGTAGCCTGTGCGCGACCGCACGACCTCCGGGGGAATCCATGGCCGACTACACCGCCAAGCGCTTCGACGAGATGGACAGCAAGATGGGAGGCGGCTTCCTGCTCGCGCGCGCCAGCCTCGGCGTGACGTCGTTCGGGATGCAGATCATCAACCTGCCGCCGAACGCCGGCGACCGCTACCCCAACCACGATCACGCCCACGACGGCCAGGAGGAGGTCTACGTCGTGCTCGGCGGCGGCGGCGACATCGTCTTCGGCGAGGAGCGCGTCGCGCTGGAGCCCGACATGGCCGTCCGCGTCGGCGCGGACACCAAGCGCCAGCTCTCCGCCGGCGACGCCGGCCTGCGGGTGCTCGTGCTCGGCGGGGTGCCGGGCAAGGCCTACGAGGTGCAGGGCTTCACCGAGCCCGACGCCGGCGCGTAGGGCCGGGCCCCCGCTCAGACCATCGAGCGGTCGGGCGGCACGATCCACAGCTCGATCGCGGCGCGCTCGACGATCCCCGGATCGAGGTCGGCGACCGTGTCCGCGTTGCGCTTCTGCATGTTCACCGCGAGGTCGCTCCAGCCGCGCGCGACCGCGCCGACCTTCGCCATCGGGCCCCAGCCGGCGAGCGCCTTGAGCTCGGTGGAGTGCTGGCGCGCCTCGGCGATCGTGACCTCGCCGAAGCGCCGCTGGGCGTTGCAGACGGTCACGAGCCGCTCGAGGATGTCGGCGACGTCGGGCACCGGCGCGTCGGCGTAGCGCCGCTCGACGACGGCCCAGTCGACGACGTTCAGCCAGGCGTCGACGTACTCCGCGCGGCGGTTCTCGTAGTCGAGGTAGTAGGCGTGCTCCCAGACGTCGATGCCCAGCAGCGGCTCCAGGCCGTCGGAGATCGGGCAGTCCTGGTTGGAGGTCGTGACGATGAGGACGCGGTAGCCGTCGGAGACGAGCCATGCCCAGCCCGAGCCGAACTGGCTCAGGGCCGCCTCCTTGATCGTGTCCTTGCAGGCCGCGAAGGAGCCGAACGTCTCGCGGATCGCGCCGGCGAGCCTGCCGTCGCGCGCCGGCTGGGCGGCGCCGTCGGGCGACATCGACTCCCAGAAGAGCGTGTGGTTGACGTGACCGCCGACGTTGTTCGTCACGGCGTCGCGGATGTCGGGCGCCAGCTCGGTCAGCCGCGTGAGGATCTCGCGCGCGGGGGCGTCCTCGAGGCCCGTCCCGTCGAGCGCCGCGTTGGCCTTGTCGACGTATGCCTGATGGTGCTTGTCGTGGTGAAAGCGCATCGTGTCCGCGCTGATGTGCGGCTCGAGCGCCTCGTACGGATAGGGCAGGTCGGGCACGGAGTAGGCCATCGCGCACATGATGACGTTCCCGGCGCCGGCGGGCCACCCCGGCGGGGTGCCTGGGCTGTGCGGGGCCGGCGCCGCGCCGCACGACCGCGTGCAGCGCTTCGCGCCCGTCGATCCGCGGGCTACCGTGCCCGCGCCGCCGTATGGATCGCCGCCGACTTCGCGCACCCGTGTTCCTGCTCGTCGCCCTCGCGACGGCGGTCGCGGCCGTGCCCGCCGGCGGCCAGGGGAGCGAGGGCGGCCTGCGCGACCGCATCGACGCCCAGCGCGACCGCGAGCGGTCGCTGTCGGGCGCCGTCTCGCGCCTGGGACGGCTCGAGCGGGCGACGACCCGCGAGGTGGCGATCCTCGAGCGCCGCGTGGCCGCCGTGCGCGGAGAGCTGGCCGAGGCCGAGGCCGTGCTCGCCTCGACCGAGCGGCGCCGCGAGCGCCAGCGCGACCGCGCGCTGCGCCTGCGGACGCGCCTCGAGCAGGCGCGCGCGAAGCTCGCGCGCCTGCTGCGCGACCGCTACGCCGGCGGCCGGCCGGACATGATCACGGTCGTCCTGCGCTCGGACGGCTTCGTCAGGCTGCTGGAGACCGTCGACTTCCTCGAACGCGTCCAGGCCCAGGACGAGCGCATCCTCGACACCGTCAAGGGCGCGCGGCGCGACGCGCTGTCGCAACGCCGGGAGCTGACGCGCCTGGCGAAGCGGCGGCGAGCCGCCGCCGAGGCGGTGCGCCGCCGCCACGCCGCGCTCGCGACGATCGCGGCGGGGCTCGCGCAGCGCCGCAGCGCGCTCGCCCGGGCACGGCGCACGCGCGCGGCGCTGCTGCGCGGGACGCGCACGAGCCGCCGGCGCGCCGAGCGCGCGCTGACGCGCCTGCTCGCGCAGCGCGCGCGGGCCCTGCGGGCGGTCGGCCCGGGCGGGCCGTGGGCGATCCCGTGGGCGGTCGTGCAGTGCGAGTCGGGTGGCCAGAACCTGCCGCCGAACTCGGCCGGCGCGTCGGGCTTCTACCAGTTCATGCCCGAGACCTGGCGCGGCCTCGGCGGCTCGACCCCGCACGCCCACCTCGCGCCCAAGGCCGAGCAGGACCGCCTCGCAGCGCGGCTGTGGAACGGCGGCGCGGGCGCGAGCAACTGGGTCTGCGCGGGGCTCGTCGGCGCGACCTGAGCGGCCGGGCCGACCGGCCGCGGCGCGGGACGGCGGTGCCCGGCCACCAGGCAGGCCACCCCGGCGCCGGCCTCGCGAGCGCCGGGCGACGGTACCTCGTGCGGCGCGCAGGGATCGGCGCTGCGTCAAGCTGAATCCGTGAAACGTCGCCGTACATTCATGCTCGGGCTCTGCGCGCTCTGCGCGGCGCTGGCCTGCGCCACCGCCGCCCACGCGGACCCCTACGTCGCGCTCGGCGACTCCTACACCGCGGCCCCGTTCGTGCCAGACCAGGTCGGCGACACGCCCGGCTGCGCGCGCTCCAACCGCAACTACCCGTCGCTCGTGCGGGCCGCGCTCGGCATCGCGGTGTTCATCGACGAGAGCTGCTCCGCCGCGACGACGCGTCACATGACCGAGCCGCAGAGCGTGACCGGCGGCACCCACCGGCCGCAGTTCGACGGCCTGCGCTCCGACGCCAAGCTCGTGACGATCGGGATCGGCGGCAACGACGTCGGCCTCGTCGGCGCCGCCATCGAGTGCACCCAGCGCGGCGCGCTGAACCCGACGGGCACCGCCTGCCGCTCGTTCCACGCCAAGCCCGGCGGCGGCGACCGACTCGTCGACGAGATCGCCGCGACCGCGCCGAAGATCGCCGCGACGATCCAGGCGATCCGCGCCCGGGCGCCCGAGGCGCGCGTGCTCCAGGTCGGCTACCCGGACGTCGCCCCGCGCAACGGCAGGGGCTGCTATCCGCTCGTGCCGCTCTCCGACGACGACATGACCTACCTCGACGAGATGATGCGCCGCACGAACGACATGATCGAGGAGCAGGCGCGGGCCAACGACGTCGAGTACGTCGACACGTACGACGACAGCATCGGCCACGACGTCTGCACCGCTCCGGACGTGCGCTGGTTCGAGGGCCTCGTGCCGACGCAGCCGGCCTTCCCGATCCATCCCAACGCCCTCGGCGAGGCGAGCATGGCGCGCTCGGTCCTGCGCGTCCTCGCCCAGCCGCGGCCGGGCCCCTCGATCGCGGCGCTGAAGCGCTCGCGGCGCCACGTCCGCGCCGGCCGCGCGATCCGGCTTCGCTTCACGCTGAGCCGCGCGGCGACCGTCTCGTTCGCGCTGCAGCGCTCCCGCGGCCGCGGGCGCTACACGCGCAAGCGCACCGTGCGGCGCGTCCGCCTCCGCACGGGCCGCAGCGGCGTCACGCTGTCGTCGCGGCGCATCGGCCGGCGGCCGGGGCTGTACCGCGTGACGGTCAGCGCGGCGCGCGGCGCGCCGAGCGTCGTGCACTTCCGCATCCGGCGCGCGCGCTGAGCGCGGGCGGCGCGACCGCTACCTGCGCGCTGAGCGCGGGCGGCGCGACCGCTACCGGCGCTTGGCCCGGACCGTGACGCGCGACCGGTCCGACCGGCGCACGGTGAGCGTGGCGCGGCGCCTGCCCAGGGCGGCGAGCGCGCGCCGGCGGCTCTTGGACTTGCGCAGGTGGCCCCACACCCGGCCCGCGGTGACGTCGCCGCGCAGCCGGTAGCTCGTGCGCCGCCAGCGGCCCGTGCGCGACGGGACCTTCCTGTCCTTGCGCGCCAGGCAGCGCACGACGCTTCGCAGCTTGCCGACGCTGATGTCGCCGAGCCTGCGGGCGGCGCCCTTGCAGCCCAGCCGGGCGGCGCGCCGCTCGTCCCGGCGCGCCGTGACGGCGCGGTCGACGAACGATCCCAGGACGGACGCGTAGCGCGCAAGGCCCGCCGGCGAGAGGCTGCCGTGGACGAAGAGCTCGTCGCCGCCGGACTGCAGCTCGGCCGTCTGCGTCGTCGGGCGCGTGGCCGCGAAGCGCTCGTTGTGGCGCGCGGAGACGAGCCGGTCGTCGGCCTCGCGCAGGAGCAGCACGTCGGCGTGGATCCTCGGCGCGAGCGTGACCGGATCCCACGGCGCGTTCTCGGCCTCCGTCGTCCCGAAGACCCGGTCGATCCTCCCGAGGACCCATGCCATCCCCGCGTCGCCGCTCGCGGCGGCCTCCTCGCGGTACAGGCCCAGATCGGTCGGCGCGCCGACGGCGACGACGCAGTCGATCGCCCGCAGCCGCGCCGCAGCGACGAGCGAGAGGTGCCCGCCAGAGGACTCGCCGTAGAGGCACACGGGCCCGTTGCTCGTCCTGCGCGCCAGCTCGGAGCCGGCAGCGTTGAGGACGTCCTGCAGCCCGTCCGTCCCCTCTTCGTAGTCGACCGAGACGATCCGCCAGCCGCGCCGGAGCAGCACCTCGCCCGGGCGCCCGAGAAGCTGGTCCTGCGCGTACTCGTTGTGGCCGGTCCAGCCTCCCCCGTGCATCATGATCATCGTCCCGCGCACCCTGCCCTCGGGATCGGTGATCGCCGGCGCGGCCACCGGCGTGGCGGCCCGCTCGGGCGGGGTCTCGGGGGTCAGCAGCGGCAGGTCGACGGCGCCGGCCCGCGAGACCGGCAGCACCGCCACGGCGACCGCGACGGCGAGGACGGCCGCCCAGCCGGTGATGAGCGATCGATGCATTCCTCGTCTATCGGCCGCCGGGCGCATGCACTGAGAGTGTCGCCGACGTCCACGGTCACCGCGCTGACATCCCGGCCACCCGGCGCCGCCGGATCTTCGACGGCGGTCCGAGGATCGCCGCGCGCCGCGGCGCGATCATGCCCCCATGGTCAAGCAGCGCACGCAGCGGCTCGGACTCATGAGCCGCGCCATCGGGAACCCGCGCCGGCCTCGCAGGCGCGCGCCGCTCCCAGGGCGCGGGTTCGAGTGCGCCCGCGTCCGCGCCGTCATGCGCGCTCCGGCTCGATGAGGCCCGGGCGACCGCGACCGCGGTCTCGCGCAGCGGCGCGGCGGGGGCGGCTGCGACCGCCCCCGCGGCCCGTGCGCGAGCTGACCAGGCCGACGGCTACAGGCCCTTCGGGTGGCGCACCGCGTAGCGGCCGCCGGACGAGCGGGGCTCCCGACGCCAGCGCGGACCTTCCTCGCCACGCCCGGACGTGTCCAGCCGCAGCCCGGCGATGACGATGTACGTGTGACCGGGGTTGGCGTAGATCGTCATCCACTTGCCCTTGCCCCGCGAGCCGAACGACATGAGGCCCGAGGAGTCGCGCGGGACCCTCAGCAGGCCCGCGCCGTGCAGCGCATAGGACACGGTTCCGGAGCAGTCGTAGCCGCTGTCCTCGATCGAGCCGTGCCCGCCGCCGTAGCGGTAGGGCTTGTCGACGATCCGGTTGGCGGCGGCGATCGCGTCGCGCACCTCCGGCGGAGCCGACGCGGGCACGAGCGCGGTCCGCCCGTCGGGGCCGATGACCGCCTCGGGACCGTCGGTGAAGGCGACGGCCGGCGTCGCCGCGGGCTCGGGCGGGGCGGCCGACGCCCGCGCGACGCGCGCCTGGATCGCGCGCCTGCGCAGCCCGCGGGCCTGGACCCTCGACAGGACGCCGTCGACGCGATGGTCCTGCGCGCGCTCGTAGCGACGCAGCGTGATCTTCGTGCGGCGGCCGAACTCCCCGTCGACGCGCGTCCTGAATCCCGTCAGCGTCAGCCAGCGCTGCAGGACGCGGACGTGGCGTCCGCTGTCGCCTTGGCGCAGGACACGGTCGCCGAAGCGCGCATCGGCGCTCGCGGCGGGGATCGCGAGCACGGCGACGACGGCAAGGGCGATGAGGGCCGCGCTCGGGCGCGGCCAGTCTCGATATGACACTGCGGTCCTTTCGTTTTCACGGCCTCCGGGGTGAGCTGACGGGCTCGCGCTGAAAACGTGCGCTACGCCGGATGAACCGGCGATTCGCCCCGGCGCCGCATGCTGCGGCGCGATGGGTCCCCCGGCCGCCGCAGCAATGGCGCAGCGGCGGTTCGGCCTTGTGACTACAGAACGCTGCGACACGGCGGGCGCGCGGAAGTTGCGCCCATGGACAGCCGTGCGGCCCGGCGCGCCGGAGGCCGCGGGCGGATCTCGGGACCGCGCGACGACCGCGCGATGCGCGATGATCGCCCCGTGTCCGCCGAGGTGCCCCGCCGATGAGACGCGTCGATCACGTCCTCGAGTACGTACGCACGAGCATGTGGGTGATCCCGGCGGCGGGCGCGTCGCTCGCGGTGGCGGCGGGCTTCGCCACCGTCGCGCTGGACCACGCGACGGTCAACGAGTTCGGCTTCACGGGTGGCGCCGACGCGGCCCGCAGCGTGCTCTCGACGATCGCCGCGGCGATGATCACGTTCACCGGCCTGGTCTTCAGCATCACGATCGTCGCGCTTCAGCTCGCCAGCGGGCAGTTCTCGCCGCGGATCATGCGCACGTTCCTGCGCGACAACTCGAGCAAGATCTCGCTGGCGACGTTCGTGGCGACGTTCAGCTACGCGTTCACGGTCCTGCGGGCGACGCGCTCCGACAATGTCCCCGGGATCTCCGTGAACCTCGCGATCGTGCTGATCTTCGTCAGCGTCGCGGTCTTCATCCACTACATCAACCACACCGCGCACGCGATCCGCGCCGCGGCGATCATCGACGCCGTCGCGGACGAGACGCGCTCGGCCGTCGAGCGCCTGTATCCGGTCGAGGCATCGCCGATGCCGCCGGTGCCGAACGTCGGCGCCGACGTCGTCGCGGTCGTCAACGAGCGCGAGCCGGGGGTCATCACGGGCTTGAACGGCGAGCTCATGGTGTCCCGCGCCGCCGACGCGGGCGGCGTCGTCGTCATGCGCGCCGGCGTCGGCGACTTCGTCCCGACCGGCGCGCCCCTGCTCGACCTCTACGGCGCCGACCCCGACGAGTGCATGGTCGCCGAGTGCGTGTCGCTGGGCCGCGAGCGCACGATGCAGCAGGACGCCGCCTTCGGCCTGCGCCAGCTCGTCGACCTCGCCGCCAAGGCGCTGTCGCCCGGCATCAACGACCCCACGACGGCTGTGCAGGCGATCGACCAGATCCACGACATCCTGCGTCGCCTCGCCGGACGGCCGATGCCGTCCGGCCGCGTGACCGACGACGAGGGGGTCGTCCGGCTCGTCTCCCCGACCATGTCCTGGAAGGACTTCGTCTCGCTCGGGATGGACGAGATCCGGATCTACGGGGCCGGCAGCCTGCAGGTGCTCCGGCGCCTGCGCAGCATGCTCGAGGACCTCGAGTCGGTCACCGACGAGCCGCGGCGCGGACCGCTGCGCGAGCAGCTGCGCCTGCTCTCCGCGGCGGCCGAGCGCGAGTTCCCCGACGAGCGCGACCGCCGCGTCGCCGGGCTCGGCGACGCCCAGGGCATCGGCTCCTGACCGCGCCCGCGGGCGATCAGGCCTTCGCCTTGGCCCACTCCTTCTTGTGGGCGCGCTTGGCGGCCTGGTAGTCGGCGAGCGCCTGCGCGGAGTCGACGTCGCCCAGCGTGGGATGCGGCGGCACGAGGCCCTGCGCCGCCTCCACGCCGAAGCGCTTGGCCAGGACGGCGCCGAGCGCCTTGGTCTTCATGTCCCCGAAGCCCGGCAGCGCCTTGAGGTTGGCGCGCAGCGCGTCGGCATCGGAGGCCTCCGTCCAGACGCGCGCCGCATCGCCGTCGTACGTGTCGCGGACGTGGACCGCCAGCTCGTGCACCCGCTTGGCCATCGATCCGGGATAGCGGTGGATCGCGGGCTTCTCGCGGAAGACCGGCTCGAGGTCGGCCTCGGCAAGCGCTGCCGAGTCGAGCGAGCCCAGCCGCTCGCGCAGGACGAGCGGCCCGACGAACGCCTTCTGGACGGTGACCTGCTGGTCGAGGACGAAGCCGACGAGCAGCGCCATCGGGTCGCTCGCGATGAGCGTGTTGGCCTCGTCGGAGTCCGTGAAGTGCAGGCGATCGGGCATCGCGCGGATCGTACCTCGCGCGCGCGCCTCAGCGGCGTGGCCGCGGGGTGAACGTCACGGCGGCGCGGCCGGTGTTGCCGGCCGGGTCGGACTGCTCGGCCGTCGCCGTCACCGGCTCGTGGCCGGGACCGCCGTCGCGCGCGACGACGGAGGCGATCGACAGCGCCGCCGTCCAGCGACCCAGCACGACCGCGGCCTTGTGTGGCGCCCCGGAGCCGACCCTCAGCGTCACGATCGTGCTGTCGCCCGGCCTCGTGCCGGCCCTGCCGCTGAAGAGGATACGGCGGCCCGCCGGCGGCCGCGAGCCGTCGGCGGGCCGCTCGATCGTGACCTTCGGGACGTCGGCGTCGACGGTGAAGCGGATCGTGCGGCTCGACCCCACGACGCCGGCGGCGTCGCGCTGCTCGGTGCGCGCCGAGTACGTGCCGCTCGGCAACGGCAGCGCGCTCACCGCATAGCGCCCGCCGCCCGCCGCCGATGCGGTGCGCCGCTGGCGGGGCGCGTCCATCGCCCGGCCGCCGTCGAAGACGAGGACCGTGACCTCGCGCCGGTCGCCGGGAGCCGCGCCGACCGTGCCCGTCAGCTCGGGCGTCGCGTCGTTCGTGAGGCGCTCCTCGCCACCGACGGGGTCGAGCGTCGGCCTCGCCCCCGCCCCGGCGCCGGCCGGTGCCGCCCGAGTCGCGCCCGCGACCCCGCTCCGGCTCGTCGGCGCCACCGCCGCATCGATCGCGGCCGCGTTCGGCGGCGTCGGCGCGGGGTCCTTGCCGCCGCCCGCGACGACGACCGCGAGCACGGCGCCGAGCACGAGCGCGCCGGCAAGCACGAGCGCTCCGCCGGCGCGGCGGGCTGCGCGTGCGGCGCGCAGGCGCCGCACGGCGCGCAGGAAGCGGCGGGCGGCACCGCCGCCCGTCGGCACGGGCCGGTCCGGTCGGCCTTCCGTGTCCGCCATCGCCGGGAGCCTAACCGCGCGACGCCGATCCCTGCCGGGGTTGCGTCGCCGCCCGACTCCCGGCGCTGCGGTTCCACGACCCCCGCCACGCAGCGCGGCACCCTCCTCGCCCGCGTGCTCGGGCCGGTCACGGCCAAGGACGTGCGCGCAGCCGACTCGCCACGCTGCTCCCCGTCATCGAGCGATCCAGCCCGAGGACCGGCGCCGATCGCCGGCGAGCATCGGGTGGCAGCGCGCCTTCGCTGCGCGTCGTGGGATTGGTTCGCGGGCCCGCACCGTCTCGGTGGATCCCCTGTGAGGACAGCGCTGGAATCGGCGATCTGCAGAGCTCTGCCGGTGGCCGGGCGCGAGCTGCCGCGGGCGCGAGCTGCTCCGTCACCGGGCGCCATCAGCCTGCCCGCTCGTGCGGCGTCCCGCGCAAAGCGTCCCGCATTGGGACGCAACGCGCATGACCCGGGCTCGGAGGACCGGCCCGGGAGGGGTCCTGCGCGAAGCGTCCCACTACCGGACGCAATCCACACGACCCCGGCTCGGAGGACCGGCCCGGGAGGGGTCCTGCGCGAAGCGTCCCACTACCGGACGCAATCCACACGACCCCCGGCTCGGAGAGCCCGCCCGCGAGAGATCCTGCGCAAAGCGTCCCACTACCGGACGCAATCCACACGACCCCGGCTCGGAGGGCCCGCCCGCGAGAGATCCTGCGCGAAGCGTCCCACTACCGGACGCAATCCACATGACCCCCTCGATCGCGCGCCCCAACCATCTCGCCGCGCCTGCGCCAGGCGCGCGGCCGCCAACCATCAACCCGACGCACTCGACGACCGCGGCGCAACCACGCATCGCCGCCAACCCGAACCAGACCCGCTTTCGCCTGCCTGCGAGCACCCCCCGCACAACCGGATTGCATACAAGCAGCCCGTATCCGCGCCGCAAGAAGGCCCGCAACCCGCGTGCCAGGGCACTCTCGACTCCACTCGACGGAGCGCCCCTCCTCGCGCAACTCGAAAGCGCGACGAACCCAGACGGATGCCTGTCGGCTTTGGCAGGCGGCGGCGCGTCCGTGACGTACCGCGGGCTCGTGGTGAGCTCACGCGCGTACGGTGGTGACCGCAGAGCCCAGTCCTCCTCGTAGAAGTGTGGCTTCGGCGTGCACGCGGTCGTCGGTCAGGGGGCAGTCGCTGCGCTACGCGACGATGGTGGCTGCGGTTGGCCGTCACTTGGCTTAGGCTGCGCGGTCGCTTGCAGGTCGCAACCGCTTGGGAGGGTGTTGGTGCCGGACACCACGTGCCATATGTCGATTTCGCTTGACGGCTTCGTCGCCGGGCCCGACCAGAGTCGCGAGCACCCGCTCGGGAGGCGCGGAAGAGAGCTCCACGGCTGGCACCTCGGCGACGAGCGCGCCACCGAGGCCGACGAGACGGCCGCCGGCTGGCTCATGCGCCCGCGCGGCGCCTATGTGATGGGTCGCAACATGTTCGGGCCGATCCGCGGCGAGTGGGAGGAGGACTGGCGCGGGTGGTGGGGACCCGAGCCGCCTTACCACGCTCCGGTGTTCGTGCTCACCCATCACGCGCGCGAACCGATCGAGATGGAGGGCGGGACGACCTTCCATTTCGTCACCGACGGCTTCGACGCCGCCTACGCACAGGCGCGTGAGACCGCCGGCGACGACGGCGTGGACATCGCGGGCGGCGCCTCGACCGTGCGGCAGGCGCTCCTCGCCGGGGTCGTCAACGAGCTCACGCTCGACATCGCCCCGGTCCTGCTCGGGTCCGGCGAGCGGATCTTCGACGGCGTCGAGTCCCTCGGCATGGAGCCGGTAGAGGTGCTGCATTCGCGGCTGGCCACGCACATCAAGTATCGCCGGGCGGGCTAGAGCCGGCGGCCTCTCGCCCGGCTTCGCCACCGCCACCGCCTTGGTCGCGATGCCCTCCTCGCAGCCGGCGAGCAGCTCGCGGAAGTGGCGGCGGTCGCCGAGCATGCGTCGCGCAGCACGAGCATCGCCCATGGGTCGCCCAGCGACGGCGGCGTTGATGGCCCCGATGCCACGTCGTGCGCACCAACTTCGCGCCCCAGTGGACGATCGGACGCAATCTCGAGTCGCCGTGCGGCGAGTTCGTGCGGCTGAGGCTCACGAACTCGCCGCACGCCGTGAAGGCTGCTTCTCGCGCATATGGGAGCTCTCGCCGGCCTCGACGCGCCGGTTCTCTCCCAGCAGCGGGCGGGAGATCGAGCAGCGTGCTGATCCCGGCGACGTCGCGACGGCTGCGCCAGGACACAGTCCATTCCTTGCGGCCAAGCGCGGGCTGGTCTCGGCCGCGCGAAGCGTCCCGCTGTGGGACGCAATCCACATGACCCGAGGCTCGGAGGGCCGCGCCGCGAGGGGTCCGGCGCGAAGCGTCCCACTGTGGGACGCAATCCACCTGACCCCAGGCTCGGAGGGCCGCGCCGCGAGGGGTCCGGCGCGAAGCGTCCCACCGTGGGACGCAATCCACCTGACCCCAGCTCGCCGGGCCGGGCCGCGAGGGACGCCGAGCGCATCTCGTCCTCGAGCGCGCGAGGGGTCCGGCGCGAAGCGTCCCACCGTGGGACGCAATCCACCTGACCCCAGGCTCGCCGGGCCGGGCCGCGAGGGGTCCGGCGCGAATCGTCCCGCTGTGGGACGCAATCGGCATGACCCCCTCGATCGCGCTCGCAACGTTCTGGCCGCGCGTGCGCTCGCGCCGGGGCGCGGGCGCGGGTCGCGCCAGCAGCCCGACGCTCGGGACGCTCTCGACGACCGCGGCGCCGCCACGCATCGCGGCGGGCGCCAACACGACCCGAAGAGCCCCCCTCGCCTGCCAGCTCGCCGAACCGCACGAACCGAAGAGCCGCGTCTCGCCTGCCGACTCGCCAACTCGACAACTCGCCGAACCGCCCCGTCAAGCACGAAAGCCCCCTGGCGAGAGGGGGCTTCCGTATAGCGGGGGCAGGATTCGAACCTGCGACCTTCGGGTTATGAGCCCGACGAGCTACCAGACTGCTCCACCCCGCGGCGTGGACCAGCGATTGTAGCAACGCAAACCTGGTGCGATCAACGCCCGGCGGGGCCGGATAGCCTCGTCCATCGTGCGCGTTGCCGTCGTCGACATCGGAACGAACTCGACGCGGCTGCTCGTCGCCGACGTCGTTCCCGGGGCGGCCCTGCGCGAGCTGCACCGCGAGTCGATCGTCACGAGGCTGGGCGACCGCGTCGACGCGACGGGCCGGCTGTCGAACGCCGCCGTGGAGCGCGTCCTCGGCGCCCTCGCGCGCTTTCGCGAGCTCATCGACGCCCACGACGTCGCCGCCACGTCGGCCGTCCTGACGAGCGCGGTCCGCGACGCCGCCAACGGCGCTGACCTCACGCGCGTCGTGCGCGAGCGCTTCGGCCTCGACGCCCGCACGATCGGCGGCGACGAGGAGGCCGCGCTGACGTTCGCGGGCGCGACGTCGGAGCGCCCGCACGACGGCGAGCGCCTCGTCGTCGTGGACATCGGCGGCGGCTCGACGGAGTTCGTCGTCGGCCGCGACGGCGCCGTCGGCTTCCACGTCTCGACGCAGGCGGGCGTCGTGCGCCAGACCGAGCGCCACCTGCACGACGACCCGCCGGCGCCCGGCCAGGTCGCGCGCCTGCGCGAGGACTTCGCCGGGGTCATCGAGGACCGGGTGCCGCGGTCAGAGCGCGCCGGCGTCGCCCGTGCGATCGCGGTCGCCGGGACGGCCACGTCCTGCGCGGCGATCGAGCTCGCCCTGGAGCCCTACGACCCCGCGCTGGTCCACGGCCACGTGCTCGCCCGCTCGACGTGCGCGGGGATCCTGGACGACCTCGCGCGGCGCACGGACGACGAGCGGCGCGCCGTCACCGGGCTGCACCCCGACCGCGCGCCCACGATCGTCGCCGGCGTCGCCATGCTGCTCGAGGTCTTCGACGCCTTCGGCCTGGAGGAGATCGAGGTCTCCGAGCACGACATCCTGCGGGGGGCGGCCCTGAGTCTGGGCGCAGCAACCTCGGCAGGTCCGGCGGTCTAGTACATCGGCGCCCGGGAAAGACGGACGCATGTCCGATTCAAGTTTTCCCGGCGAGGGCCGATACTGCTTTCACCGGCAGAGGGAACCCAAGTCCGAAACACGGGGAACTCAGCCGGACATAGGTCCGGGCAAGCCGTATTGATCGGCGCCTCCCGCCGCTCGGACCACATATACGGCCCCGACACTACGTACCCCCTGCCCGTCCTGTCGGAGCCAGCATCAGGAAGCCGCCCTTTCCCCTGGGGGCGGCTTCCGCCTTTAACGGTCAGGCGAGATTCGAGCGACGGGGATAGGCGATCGACGGATCGGTCAGCACGTTGACGAGCGCCGGCACGCCGGCCGCGAACGCGCGCTCGAGCGCCGGTCGCAGCTCGGCCGGCGTCCGCACGAGCTCCCCGTGCCCGCCGAGCGCCTCGACGACGGTGTCGTAGCGCGTCTCGGGTCGCAGGTCGGCGGCGACGGAGTAGCCGTAGATGAACTCCATCGGGTGCTTCTCCAGCCCCCAGATGCCGTTGTTGCCCATGACGCCGACGACCGCGACGCCGTGACGCGCGAGAGTGTCGAACTCCATGCCGGAGAACCCGAAGGCGCCGTCGCCGAGCAGCAGCACGACCTGGCGGCCGGGATGGGCGAGCTTGGCGGCCAGCGCGAAGCCCGGGCCGGACCCCAGGCAGCCGTAGGGCCCCGGATCCAGCCAGCACCCGGGCTGGTAGGAGTCGATCATGCGCCCCGCGTAGGAGACGAAGTCGCCGCCGTCGCCGATGACGATCGCGTCGCGGTCCAGCAGGGCGCCGAGCTCTCCGTACACGCGCATGGGGTGCAGCGGGGCACGGTCGTCGAGCAGCTCGGCGCGCTCCCCCGCTCGCGCGGCGTCCTCGGCCTCGCGCAGCCCGCCGACCCAGTCCGCGTCCGGCGCGCGGCCGCCCGCCGCTCGCAGCTCGCCGAGTATGGCGCTCAGCCCGCCGTAGAGCCGCGCGGCCACCTCCCGCGGGTGGTCGCGCGCGGGGCGCGCGCGGTCGATCGCCACGATCTGCGTCTCCGCGCCGAAGGACGCCCCGAAGCCGAGCCGGAAGTCCAGCGGCGCTCCGACGACGAGCGCGACGTCGGCGTCGCGCAGGGCCGCCGAGCGGGTTCGCGCGAAGAACAGCTCGTGGTCGGCGGGCAGGCAGCCGCGCGCGAGGCCGTTGAGGAAGACCGGGATGCGCAGCTCCTCGGCGAGCGCACGCAGCGCCGCCTCCCCGTGACCCCAGTACAGGTCCGTGCCGGCCATGATCACCGGGCGCCGCGCGGCGCGCAGCAGCGCGATCGCCGCGTCGAGCTCATCGGCCTCGGGCGGCGGCCCCGCGGCGGCGTCGGGCAGCGGAGCGTGCTCGCCGCCCTCCTCGCCCTCGGAGAAGACGACGTCGAGCGGGAAGTCGAGAAAGACCGGCCCGCCGTGCGGCGCGACCGCCGCGGCGAGCGCGGCGTCGACGAGCGGCGGGATGTCGGAGGTGCGCGCCGGCGTGGCGGCGAGCTTCGTCAGGGGCGCGACGAACGGGACGTGGTCGATCTCCTGCAGCGACCCCTGCCCCCAGCGCATCGCGGGCGCGCGGCCGCCCAGCACGAGGATCGGCGAGTGGTTCTGCTGCGCCGAGGCGATCGCGCTCATCCCGTTCGTCACGCCCGGGCCCGCCGTGAGCGCGGCGACGCCGGGCGTCCGGGTCACCTTCGCCCAGCCCTCGGCGGCGAAGGCGGCGGTCTGCTCGTGGCGCACGTCGACGATGTCGATGCCCTCGGCGCGGCAGCCGTCGTAGATCGAGAACAGATGCCCGCCGGAGAGCGTGAAGAGCTTCGTGACGCCGTGGGCCCGCAGACGGCGCGCGACGAGGTGCCCGCCGACGACCCCGGAAGGCTGTGAGGGAGGGGTCGCCATCGCGAGACGACCCTACCAGGTGAACAGTACCGTTTACACGAGCCCGCGCCCGGGCGCCGCGGCCGGCGCCGGCCGGTTCAGACGGCCGCGCGAGCGGCGGCGGCCTCGAGCAGCCGGTCCTCGCCGCAGAAGAGCAGGCGCCCCACCCGCAGGGCCGGCAGCCGCGTCGCGCCGGCGGCCAGCAGCATCCGCCCGGCCTCCTCGATGGGACCGTCGCGAGCGACGTCGCCCGCCGCCGCGAGCGTGTCGCGCAACTCGATGCCGGCCGCGGCGGCGGCCTCGGCGAGGATCTCCGGGTCGTCGATGTCGAAGCCCCCGCAGAACGCCAGGCGCGAGGCGGCGAGCACAAAGGCCGCGCCGCAGCCGCGCTCGGTCGCCAGGGAGGCGACCCGCATCGCGCTGGGCACGGCCCGCGGCGGCTCGTCGGGGCAGACGAACGGCAGGCCGAGCAGCGCCGCGCGCTCGGCGGCCGAGCGCATCGTCTCCTCGGTCGGCGCGCTGTCGTGGAGGATCTCCGAGCACGCCGGCAGCCACTCCAGGCGCGCGAAGAGCCGGTCCGCCCGCTCCGCCGCCAGGTACGTGTAGGGCGATCCGAGGTCGAAGTACAGCGTCGTCGGCGCCAGCACCTGGCGCTCAGCGACGCGCCGGCGGCGCGCCAGGCGGTGCTGATCGAGCGACGTAACCGTTCCCATGCCGTACATAACGCAGCAGAGCGACCAAACCTGCGGGAAGGTTTCAGCGACTTTTGGCACGCAAAGGGTCCATGAACCGGAACACCCCCTTCCGGTGCGTCGCAGCAGGACTATCGTGCGGGTTGTTCGGGAGGCGAGCGTCGATGCCGCCCGGAGCAGGAGAGACGATGCCCGCCACCCCACCTCCAAAGCGCCATCCCTACCACCAGTGGGCGCCCGACGCCCGCGCCCTCGATCTCGTCGGGGACAAGTGGACGCTGCTCATCGTCCGCGACCTCGCCGCGGGCCCGCGGCGCTTCGTCGAGCTGCAGCGCGTCCTTCCCGGCATCTCCACCGAGCAGCTTCGCTCGCGGCTGAACCGCATGGTCGCCGACGGCCTGCTCACCCGCAAGCGCTACCGCGAGGTGCCGCCGCGCGTGGACTACGAGCTCACGCAGCGCTCGCGCGAGCTGCTGCCCGTCCTCGGCGCGCTGGCCCGCTGGGGCTACGACTGGGCGTGGACGGCGCCGCGCGACGGCGAGGCGATCGACATCGGCGCGATCTTCCGCGTCGCGCCCGGCATGGTCGAGCCCGCCGCCGGCGTGACGGGCACGGTGGAGCTGAAGGTCACGCACGCTGACGGCGAGGACCGCCACTACTCGATCGCCGTGACCCGCGACGAGACGACGATCTCCGAGCAGCCGGCGCCCGACGCGGGAGCGCGGATCTCCGGCAGCGAGGCCAACTGGATCGAGGCGCTCGGTCCCGGCAGCGATCGCCGGGCCCTCGCCATCAGCGGCGAGAAGCGCCTCGCCGCGCTCGTGCTCGACGGCGTCTGCGCGAGCGCCGAGCGCAGCGCGCGCGCCGCCTGAGACGCGCGCTCGCTCGCGCCGAAGTTTCCTCCGCTCGTCGACTCGGCGCGGTTAGGCTCCAGCACGCGCTCGTCGATGCCGATGAGGCTGCAGGACCTCCCCTCGAAAGGAAGCACCCTCGTGAACCGCCGCCCGCTCCCTGCGCTGCTCGCCGTCCTCGGATTGCTCACCGTCCCGGCGACCGCTCCGGCCGCGAAGGTCAACGTCGCCGTCGGCATCGGAGACCAGAGCCCCAGCATGTTCGCCGACGCCAACTGGCAGGGACTCGGCCTGAAGAAGACGCGCTACTTCGTCGAGTGGAACGCGATCGACCAGCCCGACGTCCTCGCCAAGGCCGACGTGTTCGTCGCCGCGGCGCGGCAGGCGGGCGTCAAGGTGCTCATGCACATCTCGACCGACGACATCAACTCCGTGCCGCGCCGGCCGCTGCCGAGCACGAGCGACTATCGCGCGAAGGTCGGCGCGCTGGTCAGCCGCTTCAGGCCGCTCGGCGTGACGGACTGGGGCGTGTGGAACGAGGCCAACCACAAGTCCCAGCCGACGGCGAGCAACCCCCGCCGCGCGGCGCAGTTCCACAAGGCCATGACGCAGATGTGCCGCGGCTGCAAGATCGTCGCGCTGGACGTGCTCGATCAGAAGGGCGTGGAGTCCTACATCAAGCGCTGGCTGAAGGCCGCGGGGGCGGCCGGACGCAGCGCGCGGATCATCGGGATCCACAACTACTCCCAGGTCAACCGCCGCATCACCGAGAAGAAGGCGAGCGCCCGCTATCCGGGCACGGCGCGCATCATCAAGGCCGTGCGAACGAAGAACCGCCGCGCGAAGTTCTGGTACACCGAGACCGGCGGCGTGGCGATGTTCGGCTCGTCGTTCCCGTGCGACCGCCAGCGCCAGGCCAGCCGCACGAAGTACATGTTCGACATGGCCAAGCGCTACGACCGCGACGTCGAGCGGCTCTACAGCTACAACTGGTACGGCGCGGACTGCGTGAGCTTCGACGCCGGACTCGTCGAGGCCGACGGGACGCTGCGGCCGGCCTACGCGGTCTACAAGTCCAAGCTGGGGAGCTTCCGCAGGTAGCTTCCCCCCGGCCACCGGGGCGCGCGCGTAGGATCTGCGGCGCGCGCCCGGGTAGCCGAATGGCATAGGCGGGCGGTCTTAAAAACCGCTGCTCGCGAGAGCGTGCGGGTTCGAATCCCGCCCCGGGCATCCTCACGCCTTCCTCACGAGCCGGCCGCCGGGGGCCGCTACCCTGGAAACCTCGGAACTTCGCGTCCGCTGTGGGGTTGGAAGAGTTCAGCGGCACGAACGCCCGTGTCACCTCTCGTGGAAGCCACAGCTCTCAAGCACGCAGTCCCAGTCGCGATGCGGGGTCCCACCCCGCTGCTTCGCCTGCAATCGGACGAGCGGCTCATCACGCTCGTGCGCCGCGGCAACCACGCCGCCTTCGAGATGCTCGTCTCGCGCTACCAGTCGCGGCTGCTGGCCTTCTGCCGGCACATGCTCGGCTCGCGCGAGGACGCCGAGGACGTCCTGCAGGAGGTCTTCGCGGCGTCGTTCAACGCGATCCTGGCCGACGACCGCGCGATCAACGTGCGCCCGTGGCTGTACCGGATCGCGCGCAACCGCTCGCTGAACCACCTGCGCCGCGTCCAGCCGATCGGCGTCGACTCGATGGACATCCACCTCTCCGAGGGCGGCGTCTCCACCGCCGACAAGGTCCACAAGCGCGAAGAGTTCCGGATGCTCGTCGCCGACGTCCAGGAGCTGCCCGAGACCCAGAAGACGGCGCTGCTGCTGCGCGAGATCGACGCCCTGTCCTACGAGCAGATCGCCGAGGCGATGGACACGACGATCCCGTCGGTCAAGTCGCTGCTCGTGCGCGCTCGCGTGTCGCTGGCCGAGGCCGCCGAGGCGCGCACGCTGACCTGCGAGCAGGTCCGCGAGGAGCTCGGCGAGGTCGCCGAGGGCCTGTGCCGGTCGACGGCGCCCGCTCGCCGTCACGTGCGCGGCTGCGACCGCTGCCAGGGCTTCAAGGCGCAGCTGCGCAGCACGAACCGCGCGCTCGCCGCCGTCTTCCCCGTCGCACCGCTGCTGCTGTTCAAGAAGGCGCTGCTCGCGCACTTCGGCATGACCGCGTCGGCGGGCGCCGGCGGCGCCGCGGGCGCCGCGGCCGCGACCGTCGCCGCGACGGGCGGCACCTCGGCGATGACGGCCGGGATCGGCACGATCGCGACGAAGACCGCCGCCACGCTCGCCGCCGCGGCGATCGTCACGGCCGGCGCCGTCGAGGTCAAGCACGTCCAGACCAAGCCGCAGGCGCCGCCGGTCGCCGTGACGCGACCCGTGCCGGCGCCCGTGCCGGTCGCGCGCGTCGCTCCCGAGGTCGTCGCCGCGGTGCAGCAGCCCGCGACGCCGCGCCCGCGCAAGCCCGCCGCCGCCGCCGCACGCCCGGCGCCCAAGCCCGCCGTCGCGGCGGCCGCGGCCGCGGCGCCCAAGCCGGCCGCGCCGAAGCCGGCCCCCGCGCTCGCGCCCCCTGCGGTCACCCCGGCCCCGGCCGCGGCCACGGCGACGGCGAGCGCCGCGCCTGCCACACCCACCGCGCCGGCGACCACGCCGGCGTCCTCGCCGACCACCGCGCCGGGCCCGCCCGCGCAGACCGGCGGCGCCGCCGCCCCGATCGAGCCCGCAACCCCGCCCGCCGCGGCGCCCGAGGCGACGCCCGCGGAGCCGGCCGCGAAGACGCCGCCGCCCACGCCGGCCGAGCCCAGCCCCCGCGCCACGACGACCGGGGCCTCGGGCACCGGCGGGGTCAGGCCCCGCCCGTAGGCAGCGCCGCGCCGCGCCGCTCAGGCGATGCGGTCGCCCGGCTGCGAGCCCGCGTCGGGTTCGAGCAGCAGCACCGGATGGTCGTCGGCGACGGCGCCGAGCACGAGCACCTCCGAGCGCACGGGGCCGATCTGCCGCGGCGGGAAGTTCACGACGGCGACGACAAGGCGCCCTTCGAGCTGCTCGCGCGCGTAGTTCGTGACCTGCGCCGAGGAGCGCTTCTCGCCGAGCTCGGGGCCGAAGTCGATGCGCAGCTTCCACGCCGGCTTGCGCGCCTCCGGGAAATCCTCGACGGCGACGATCCTGCCGACCCGCATGTCGACCCGCTCGAAGTCCGCCCACTCGATCACGCCGTACCGCCCTTTCGCTCGGAGCCGAAGCGGAAGGATCGCAGCGGCGTCTTCAGCGCGCCGTGGGCGCCGGTCTCGGTCGCGTTCGGGGTGCCGGCGCTCGGCGTGGACTCGAGCTCGAGCACCACGCCGCGGCGCAGCCCGTCCGGGTCGTCCTGGACGAGCAGCAGATGGCGCCCGTACAGGCGCCGTCCCGTGGAGGTGAACGCGCGGAACGTGAGGTCGTAGCCGATCGCGTTGTTGATCCGGGTGCGGCCCTCGCCGACGAGCTCGAACTTCGGGTAGCGCTCGCGCAGCCGCCGCATGTAGCCGTCGGCGTAGACGGGGAGGGTGCCGCCGACCGAGCCTTCGTAGCGCGGCAGCCGCAGGTCGCGGATGACGTAGGAGTCCAGGAAGAGCGGGCCGCGCGCGTGGCGCAGGGCGACGAGCGTGCCGGGGCGGTCGGCGCGCGTCCACTGCGACCCGTAGGCGAAGTTGAACGCGACCGGCTCGCGCACGAGCACGGCCGTCTCGTCGTCCCGGGTGGTCAGCGCGATCATGACCGCCCCCGCGCAGACGACGAGCGCGACCGCCGCCGCGGCCACGCGCAGCCCGAGCGAGCGCGTCGCCAGCATTTGCGGCAGGGTCGGGCCGTACTCGGACTTGACGGCGGGCATCAGGCGCACCGCGGCATTGTGACGGCTGGACGGCTGATCGACGCGGAGGCCCTCGCGCTGCGTGGTTGCATCAGCGCGCCGATAACCGACTCAGTGATGCACAGATGGCTACGACGACTTCCACACAAAGCTGCAAGCCGATTCATTACGACCGCGTTCGCCGTCGCCTGTGGATCTACGGTCAGCGCTGCCATCACGGGGCGACGGGCACGCTCCTGACGCTCTGGGGCGCGATCGGGATCGCGCTCATGGCTCACGATTGGAAGGACCGCTCGGTGTGGTTCGCGCGCGGCTGGCAGTCCGAGGACTGACGCCGGGCTTCGATCCCGCGGCGGCCGGCCGGGGCTGCTAGGCCTCGCCGATCGAGAACATCGTCTCCAGGTCGTGCTTGGAGAACGCCTCGAAGGCGACCATCGTGTGGGTCCGCGCGACGCCGGGCATCGACGAGATCTGACTCGTCACGACGGCGGCGAGATCCTCGTGGCGCTTGACGTGGACGACGCAGACGAAGTCCCATTCGCCGGTCACCGAGTAGGCCTCGCGGACGCCGTCGACCTCGGCCAGCGTCCCTCCGAGCGTCGCCATGACGTCGCGCTCCGCCTCGACGAGCACGATCGCGTGGGTCATCCCTCGCCTCCCCCCTGGTTGTCGTTGCGCCGGGCGGCGAGCTCCCGCGCCAGCTCGAAGCCGACGGAGACGCCGACGAGCATGCCCAGCCGCGTCTCCTCCTCGACGAGCGACTGGACGGCTGCCAGCCGCGCCGCCGGATCCTCCATGCCCGCGGCCGTCGCGAGCTGCGCCTCGTGCGCCTGGTCGAACCAGCCGCCCTCCGTCAGCGCCGCGCCGAGCACCCGCTGCAGGCCGGGCGCCGCGTGGGTCACGATCTCCTGGGCGTGCCCGAAGCGCTCGGGGTCCGACAGGGCGGTGACGGCCGCGTCGACCTCCTCGGCGCTGTAGCGCGGCTCGCTCATGACCGTGAGGCCCGCAGGGCGGCGGCCAGCACGAGCCCTGCCACCGCGCCGAAGGCGGCCCCGAAGAGGCCGGCGAGGGCGCTGCCCTGCGACAGCAGGGGCACGAGCAGCAGCACGGCGGCGACGACGAGCACGCCGAGCATGTCGGTGCCGTCGTCGTCAGCGCCCGCGCCGCGCGCCACGAGCAGCGGCACGAGCCACGCGCACAGCAGCCCGAGCGCCGCGCCGTGGGAGCCGAAGACGAGCGAGCCGGGGTCGACGGCCGACGCGGCCGCGAGCGCGCCGGGACCGCACAGCAAGAAGACGATCACGACGGCGACGGGGCCGTCGCGGCGCTCGACGAGCCAGCCGAAGAGGCCGATCCCCAGCACGGCCGCGAACTGCGCGACGGTGCCGTCGTTGAGCAGCGAGGCCGTCAGGAAGCGCCACGGCTCCCCGCTGACCGCCTCCAGCGCGAAGTCGGCGCGCACGTAGAAGGCCAGCGAGAGCCACATCCCGAACGACAGCGCGACGATCGCCATCGTCGCGTAGGGGCGCCGCGTCTCCTCGCCGCGGATGCCCGGGATCTCGCCGCTGCGCAGCCGGCCGAGCCGCGGTGACGCCGGCCGCGCGGGCCGGTCCTTCGCCTTGGCCTTGGCCCGCGCCCGGTCGCGCGACCCGCGCTTGGCGGGCTTGACCGGCTCGCCGGGCCGCTCGATGCGGGGGGCGCGCTTGCGCAGCCGCGTCCCGCAGTACGGGCACTCGGTGATGTAGGGGCTGACCTCTGCCTGGCAGTTCTTGCAGACGACGAAGAGGTCCGAGGACGACATGGGAACTCGATTCTAGGGACCGGCGGAAGCGGCCCCGCACGGTTGCCCGCGCGGATGGCCGCCTACGGCGAGGTCGCCGCGACGATCTCCGCCATGACCTCGTTGAGGTCGTTGTTGGCCTCGTAGACGACGATCTGCCGCGTGGCGCCGTTGCCGCGCTCCAGCAGGTCGCGGATGCCGTCCAGCGCGTCGCCGGACCCGAGCTGCTGCGCGTGCGGCTCGAGGCGCTCCAGCAGCCGCCTCGTGAGCGCCTTCGTCGTGACGCGCTCGTTCGTCGGCAGGTCGACGATCTCGCCCTCCAGGCCGTGCCGCGCCGCAAGCCACTTGTTCTCGTCGAGCATCTGCCAGGGGTAGTCGGCCAGCCGCTCGCCGGAGTCGTAGTGCTCGGCCAGCTCGTGGACCATCGCCTGGATGAGCGCCGTCAGCGCGACGGTGTGCTCCAGGCGGGTCTGCGAGTCGCAGACGCGGATCTCGACGGTGCCGAAGTTCGGGTGCGGGCGCACGTCGTACCAGAGGTACGTGTAGTCCTCCATGACGCCACTGGACACCATGAAGGACACCTGGCGCTGCCAATCGTCCCAATCGCGGTAGGCGGGCGGCATGCCGACGCGCGGAAACGCGCGGAAGATCGGCGTCCGCGTCGAGAGCAGGCCGGTGCGGTCGCCGCGCCAGAACGGCGAGTTGGCGCTCAGCGCGAGCAGGACCGGGACATGGACGCGCATCCCGTTGGCGACGTGGATCGCCTTGTCGGCGTCGTCGAGGCCGACGTGCACGTGCATCCCGAAGATGAGCTCCTGGCGGGCGACGAAGCGCAGCGCCGAGATGAGGTCGCGGTAGCGCGGCCGGGCGACGATCCGCTGGTCCTCCCACATCGCGAACGGATGCGTGCCCGCCGAGCCGATCGTCAGCCCGCGCCGGCCCGCCGTCTCGCGCACGTTGCGCCGCAGCGATCGCAGCTGCTCGCCGGCGTCGACGGTGTTCGCGCACGGCTTCGTCGCGATCTCGAGCACCGACTCCATGAGCTCGGGCTTGATCTCGCCGTCCTGGCGCTCGCTGTTGGCCGCGCCGGAGTCCGCGAGCAGAGACTCGATCGCGTTGACGAGCTGGAAGCTCTCGCCGTCGACGATCATGAGCTCCTCCTCCACGCCGACCGTGTAGCTCGGCCCGTTGAAGTTCGCGCGCACGCGCCGCAGCGTACCCATCCCCACCGCCGGTATGGCCCCTGCACGAGGCCTGGCGTGTCGTTCGCGGGCCGCTGCACGATCGCGTGCGTGCCGCCGCCGGCGGTCCTACCGTGTCGGGCGCGATGTCCTCCCGCCGGCTCATCCTCGCCCTGCTCGCGCTCGCCGCGGCCGCCGCCGGCGGCGCGGGCGCCGGCGGGGTGCTCGACGGCGGCGGGCCGGAGCGCCCGCCGGCGGGCGCCCGCGGCGAGAGCGAGGCCGTCGGGCGCGTCGTGCGGGTCGTGGACGGCGACACGATCCACGTGCAGGTCGGCGACGTGCGCGAGAAGGTCCGCTACATCGGCATCGACACGCCCGAGACGAAGGACCCGCGCCGGCCGGTGCAGTGCTACGGCCAGCGCGCGTCGAACCGCAACGCCGCGCTCGTTGACGGCGAGCGCGTCCGGCTCGTGCCCGACGTGCGCGCACGCGACCGCTACGGCCGGCTGCTGGCGTACGTCTACCGCGCCCGCGACGGGCTCTTCGTCAACGAGGACCTCGTCCGACGCGGGTATGCCCGCGCGCTCCGCGTCCCGCCCGACGTGCGCCACTCCGAGCGCTTCGCCGCCCTCGCCCGCGAGGCCGAGCAGCGGGGCCTGGGGCTGTGGTCGGCCTGTTGACCGACCCCGATCTGGGCTAACCTCCCGTAACGCATGGCAACCAAGATGCGCCAGTCGCTCGACGAGTTCGAGCGGGCATTCGTCGAGGAGACCCAGGTCGATCGGGTCCGTCGCGAGTCGCTGCGGCGCAAGGCGGTCCTGCGCTCACGGCAGCGCAACCTCGAGAAGGTCCACAAGCGCGGCACGGCGCGCTTCATCATGCTCGTGCTCATGATCATCGCGACGGCCGTCGTCGTGACGATCGCGATGTTCCAGACGCTCGCTTACGTGATGGGCTAGCGGCTCCGGGCCCGATGGCCCGGTGCCCCTACGAGCCCAGCTCCGGGGCCGATGGCCCGGTCCCCCCTACGTGCTCAGCTTGCGCAGCGCCGCCTCGACGTCGCGCCCGGCCGTGACCTGCCCGCGCTCCGCCTGGATCTCCAGGTACACCTCTTTGCGAAACACCGGAATGTCGCGTGGCGCCTGAATACCGATCCGCACCTTTTCACCCATGATCGAGAGCACCGAGATCTCGATCTCGTCACCGATCATGATGCTCTGATTGGACTTGCGTGTCAGCACCAGCATTGTGAGGCCACCCTCCTTGTCGCCACGACAACTCAAGCAGGTTAGGGGGGTAAAGGCAACCGGGCGATCGGGTAGTCGGCGAAGAGCCGAGGCGTGCCAGATCGGACACGGGCCCCGGTCTTGTAAGGTCAGGCCTCATGGCACGACGCTCTTTGCGCCCGCATCTGAATCAGATTCGCGGCTGGGTCCGACAGGGCCGCACCGATGCCTGGATCGCTCACCAGCTCGAGGCGACGGTCCAGCAGATCGAGACCTTCAAGAAGGACAACGACCTTGCGCCCGCCGACCCGGAGAACGGGGAGGCCGCCGGCGCGGACTTCGACGAGGAGATCGACCTGCGCGCCGAAGACGACGCGCTCGTCGCTGCCGAGCTCGAGGCGGCCGAAGCCAAGCGCGCCGAGGAAGAGGCGGCGCGAAAGGCCGAGGAGGAGGCCGAGGCCGCCCGCAAGGCCGAGGCGGGCGAGGAGGACGACGACGGCGACGACAAGCCGGCGCCGCGCCGCCGCGGCCGCAGAGGCGGTCGCGGACGCGCTCGCTCGTCCTCCGGACCGCTGGAGGGCACGTTCGACCACGGCGAGGAGGGCTACGGGCTCTGGCTGGACCCCGCCGTCGCCGACAACCCGATCTACGCCGAGCACTGGGCGGGCCACCGCCCGGTCGAGGTGACCGTCGAGGAGGAGCAGATCGTCATCCGCCGCGCCGGCGGAGACGACGACTGAGCGATCGCGGACGTCGCGCGCCGGCCCCGCGGGGCGGCGCGCAGCGCCGTCATCCGCCGCGCCCGGCGCTCAGCGCTCGGTGCGCCGGCCCCCGGCGAAGTCGCACGCCTCGCGCAGGTAGCGCAGAAACGCGGTGTCGGCGACCGTTCGCGCGTCCCAGGCCCACGGCGCGTCGGGCGCCACGCTCGTCGCCAGGTCGGTGCACCAGGACGTCCCGCGGTCGTAGAGGTCGACGAGCTCGTCGGTCGTGAACGCCCCTCCCAGGCGCTTGCGCAGCTCGGCGACGAGCCGCGTCACGACGGCATCGAGCGCGGGGCGCTGCTCGAGGGGAGCCCCGGCCATGCGCCGCTCGCCCTCGCGCCACTGCCCGTATGCCGTCTCGAAGGTCGTCGTCACGGACGGGGCAGGCTACCCGTCGCGGCGCGACGTCACTCCGTGCCGCGCGGCAGGCCCCGGACGACGTAGGCGCGCTCGTCGCCCTTGACCATGCCGAGCCTGCGGGCCTCGGTCTCGATGCTCCCGGGGGCGCGCAGCTCGCGCGAGCGCTTGACGAGCGCCTCGTGCTCCCCGCGCAGCTGGGTGACCTCCGCGCGCTTCGTGCGTGCCTCCTGCCAGGTCGCGAGATACGTGCGCAGCGGATTGATGTAGAGGTAGATCAGCAAGAGCCCGACGAACAGCAGGGCGAGGCGGCCGATCCGGTCCCAGCGCACGTGCGGCGCGAAGTCGGTCATATCGCTGGGGGTTCGGTCCGCGGGGGGCGACTCCTGCCGCTGGGAGCGAGCGCCCGCCGAGGCCGGCCGGACCGCCCGCGCGCCGGACGGCACGGGCGGCGCGGCGGGCGGGCGGGCGGCGGGGGCTGCTAGGTCCCGCGCAGCACGCTGCGACCGGGGAACTGCGCGGCGTCGCCGAGCGCCTCCTCGATGCGCAGCAGCTGGTTGTACTTCGCCACGCGATCGGAGCGCGACGGTGCGCCCGTCTTGATCTGGCCGCAGCCGGTCGCGACGGCGAGGTCGGCGATCGTCGTGTCCTCGGTCTCGCCGGAGCGGTGCGACATGACCGCCGTGTAGCCCGCGGCGCGCGCCATCGCGATCGCGTCGAGCGTCTCGGTCAGGGTTCCGATCTGATTGGCCTTGACGAGGATCGAGTTGCCCACGCCGGCGTCGATGCCGCGCTGCAGGCGACGCGTGTTCGTCACGAAGAGATCGTCGCCGACGAGCTGGACCCGATCGCCGACCGCGTCGGTGAGCGTTTTCCAGCCCTCCCAGTCCTCCTCGTCCATGCCGTCCTCGATCGAGACGATCGGGTAGCGGCCGCAGAGGTCGGACCAGTAGTCGGCCATCTCGCCGGCGGCCAGCGAGCGACCCTCGTGCTCGAGCACGTAGGCGCCGTCGTCGAAGATCTCGCTCGTGGCCGGGTCGAGCGCGATGAAGACGTCCTGGCCGGGCACGTAGCCGGCGGCGTCGATCCCGCGCACGAGCATCTGCAGCGCCTCCTCGTTGGAGCCCAGGTCTGGCGCGAAGCCGCCCTCGTCGCCGCCCGCCGTGCCGAGGCCCGCCTCGTGCAGCGTGCGCTTGAGCGCGTGGAAGACCTCGGCGCCCATCCGCAGGCACTCCGAGAAGGAGCCGGCGCCCGCGGGGACGATCATGAACTCCTGGAAGTCGACCTTGTTGTCGGCGTGCACGCCGCCGTTGAGCACGTTCATCATGGGCACGGGCAGGATCCGCGCGTCCGCCCCGCCCAGGTGGCGCCAGAGCGGCTGGCCCGCGTCGGCCGCGGCGGCGTGCGCGACGGCCAGCGAGACGCCGAGGATCGCGTTGGCGCCCAGGCGCGACTTGTTGACGGTCGCGTCGAGGTCGACGAGCGCCCGGTCGAGGCCGGCCTGGTCGCCGGCGTCGCGGCCGGCGATCGCGGCGGCGATCTCGCCGTTGACGTTCGCCACCGCGGCGGTCACGCCCTTGCCGCCGTAGGCGTCGCCGCCGTCGCGCAGCTCGGTCGCCTCGAACTCGCCCGTCGAGGCGCCCGAGGGGACGGCCGCGCGACCGCCCGCGCCGGAGCTGAGCACGACCTCGACCTCGACCGTGGGGTTGCCGCGGCTGTCGAGGATCTGGCGGGCGTGGAGATGCTCGATCTCACTCATGGGGCTCCTCGGGGATATCCGTGCGGTCGCGGAAGCGCTGGGCGGCCGCGCGGAGCGCAAGCTCGGGGTCCACGCGCAGGCGGCGCGCCTCGTCGACGACGGCGAACAGGCGCTCGCCGATCTGCGCGAACGCCGCCTCGCGGTCGGTCGCGGCGCCCTCGGGCGCGGGCTCGAGCAGTCCGGCGGTGGCCGCCCGCCGCTGGACCTTGCGCGCGTACAGCAGCGCGGGCAGGTTCTCCGGGACGTCGCCGAAGATCCCCGGCTCGCGGCCGTCCTCGCCGGCCTTGATGGCATCCCAGTTGCGCAGCACGTCGCCGGCCGAGCGCACCTCGGCGTCGCCGAAGACGTGCGGGTGGCGGCGGACGAGCTTGCGGCGGCAGTGCTCGGCGACGGCGCCGAGGTCGCCGGCGCCGCGCTCCTCGAGCAGGAGCGACAGGAAGTGGACCTGGAAGAGGACGTCGCCGAGCTCGTCGAGCAGCTTGGCGTCGTCGCCGGAGTTGGCGGCGTCGGCGAGCTCGAAGGCCTCCTCGACGGTGTGCGGCACGATCGAGCGCTCGTCCTGCTCGCGGTCCCACGGGCACTCCGTGCGCAGGCGCCGCGTCAGCGCGTCCAGGCGCAGGAGCGCGTCGGCGATCTCCGAGGACGAGGCGGACACGGAGACCAAGCCTAGTCGCGACCGGCGCAGGCCACGGGAGCGCGGCTGTCATCGCACGGCACCCCGGGACGACCCGTCACGGGCGTCGCCGGAGTGGTGCCGCGAGGATCTGGCGGAACGTCAGCGCTGGTCCGGCGGGGCCTGGGGCCCGGGCGGTCCGGCGGTCGTCGTCTTGGGCTTCGGCGCGTTCTTGCACTGCGCCATGACGTAGCCCTCGGCGCAGCTCGTCTTGGTCTTCCACTTCTTGCGCAGCGAGGTGTTGAAGGCGTCGTCGGCCTTCTGCTTGTTCTGCGCGTCGAGCTGCTGCTTGATCGCCGGCGTCGCCTCCTTCAGCGACTGCTGCTTGGCCTCGACGATCTTCTGGACCTTGAAGACGTAGTAGCCGAACTGGGTCTTGACCGGCCCCGTGAGCTCGCCCTTCTTGGCCGCGAAGATCGCGTCGTCGAAGGACTTCTCCTGGGTGCCCTTGGCGATGCCAAGCAGCGAGCCGCCCTGGTTCTTGGAGGCCTGGTCGATCGAGTACTTCTTGGCGACCGCGTTCCAGCTCTGGCCGGACTGCAGGGCCTGCTTGGCGGCGTCGGCCTTGGCCTTGTCCTTGGTGAGGACGACGCGCAGGTCGCGCGTGGCGGGCGTGGCGAAGCGCTTCTTGTTCTCGTTGTAGAACTTCTCGACGGCCGGGTCGGTGACCTTCGCCGCGTTCTTGACGGCCTTCTCGCGCAGCTTCGTGTAGACGGTGTTGAAGCGGACCTGGAACTTCGCGTCCTGCAGCGTCATCCCGGACTGCTTGAGGAAGTCCTGGAAGTCCTTCTCCTTGGGGAAGGACTGCTTCTTGGCCGTCTCGAACTGCTTGGCGGCCTCCTTGTCGGAGACCTTCAGGCCCTGGTCGTCGGCTTCGCCGGTGACCCACTTCTGCAGGATGAGGAACTGCATGACCTGGTCGCGCAGGCCCTCGAACTCCTGCTTGCACTGCGACTTGAACTGCGCGTCGGTCTGCTGCGGCTGGCCCTTGGCGGGCTTGGGCGCGGTCTTCTTCTTGTTGGCGACGCACGCCGCGAAATCGGGCGGCGAGTAGTCCGCCTTGCCGGAATTCGGCGCCTGCGTCGTCGATGCCGCGACGCCGAGCCAGTGATTGAAATCTGAGCGGGTGATCGTCTCGCCGTCGATGCTCGCGACGGAGTTGCCGGGGACGGAATCACCGCACGCCGCGATCGCGGTCGCGGCCACAAAAAAGGCGCCAAGCGCCCGAAGCGAACGAAAGTTGATGCTCACGGCTGCGACTCTAGCGAACGCGGGGCCGCAACCGGGCAGAAGTGGCCTGCTTCACGCCGCCTTCACATGGGCTTCAAAATCGCCCATTCCAAGGCGGCCCCGGCGCCCGTCGCGCGGACGCCGCGGACTAGGCCGCCTCGCGCGTCACCGCGAGCAGGACCTCGGCGGCGCGCACGACCGCGGGAAAGCGCTGCTCGGGATCGTCCGGCACCCGCAGCGAGAGCTGGCTCTTGCCCGACTCGTAGAGGGCGCCGGGGATCTCCGCGCGCAGCCGCTTGGCGCGCACCGAGTCCAGCTCGATCGGGGTCACCGCCAGGCGCCCGCCGCGGAAGGAGACCGTGGTCGCCCCGGCCTGGCCGAGCTTGATCCGCGCGCGCTGCAGGTCGATGAGGTTCTGCAGCGGCTGTGGCAGGTCGCCGAAGCGGTCGGCGAGCTCCTCGCGCAGCAGCTCGAGGTCGGCGACGTCGACGGCGCCCGCGATGCGCCGGTGCACGTCGATCTTCGCCTGCTCGTAGGGGATGTAGTCGGCGGGCACGTAGGCGTCGACGTTGACGTCCAGGCGCACGGGCTCGGGCATCTCGGGCGCGCCCTCCCCCGCCGCCTGCTCGGCGGCGGCGACGGCCTCGTCGAGCATCTGCATGTACAGCTCGAAGCCCAGCGCGGCGACATGGCCGGACTGCTCGTCGCCCAGCAGGTTGCCGGCGCCGCGCAGCTCGAGGTCGCGCATCGCGATCTTGAAGCCGGCGCCGAGCTCGGTGTAGTCGCTGAGCGCGGCGAGCCGGTGCGCGGCCTCGGCGGTCAGCGTCGCGGCGCTCGAGTACAGCAGGTACGCGTACGCGCGCTCGCGCGCACGGCCGACGCGGCCGCGGATCTGGTAGAGCTGCGACAGGCCGAAGACGTCGGCGCGGTCGACGATGAGCGTGTTGGCCTGCGGGATGTCGATGCCCGACTCGATGATGCTCGTGCAGACGAGCACGTCGGCCTCGCCGCGCAGGAAGGTCATCATGCGGTCCTCGAGCTCGTGCTCGTCCATCTGCCCGTGCGCGACCTCGAAGCGCATCCCGGGGCACAGGCCGCGCAGGCGCTCGGCCGTCTCGTCGATCGTCTCGACGCGGTTGTGCAGGAAGAACGCCTGCCCGCCGCGCGCGTGCTCGCGCACGAGCGCCTGCTTGACGAGCTCCTCGTCGTACTCGCCGACGTACGTCTTGACCGGCCGGCGACCCTCCGGGGGCGTGTTGATGACCGAGATGTCGCGCAGCCCGGCGAGCGACATCTGCAGCGTGCGCGGGATCGGCGTGGCGCTCATCGAGATGACGTCGACGCGCAGCTTGAGCTGGCGCAGCAGCTCCTTCTGCTTGACGCCGAAGCGCTGCTCCTCGTCGACGATGATGAGCCCGAGGTCCTTCGCGCGCACGTCGCGCGAGAGCACGCGATGGGTCCCGACGAGGATGTCGACCGCGCCGCTCTGAAAGCCCGCGATCGCCGCCTTCTGCTCGGCCGCGCTGCGGAAGCGGCTGACGTGCTCGAGCGTGAACGGATAGTCCTTCAGGCGCTCGGAGAACGTGCCGAAGTGCTGCTGGGCGAGGATCGTCGTCGGCACGAGCATGAGCACCTGCTTGCCGGCGTCGGCCGCCTTGAAGGCCGCGCGCAGCGCCACCTCGGTCTTGCCGAAGCCGACGTCTCCGCAGACGAGGCGGTCCATCGGGCGCTCGGACTCCATGTCGGTCTTGACGATCTCGATCGCCTCGGCCTGGTCGGCCGTCTCGTTGTAGGGGAAGGCGGCCTCGAACTCCCGCATCCAGTCGCTGTCGGGCGGAAACGCCAGGCCGGTGCGCCGGCGCCGCTCGGCGTAGAGGTTCAGCAGCTCGCCGGCGAGCTCCTGCGCGGCCCGGCGGGCGCGCGCCTTCAACCGCTCCCAGGCCTTGCCGCCCAGCCGCGAGAGGGCCGGCGCCGCGCTGCCCGCGGTCGCGCCGACGTAGCGGCTGATCTTCGCGAGCTGGTCGGAGGGCACGAAGACGCGGTCGTCGCCGTGGTACTCGAGGTACAGGTAGTCGCGCGTGACGCCGGCGACGGTCTTCGTCTCGAACCCCGCGAAGCGCGCGATGCCGTGGTCCTCGTGGACGACGATGTCGCCCGTGCGCAGGTCGGCGAACGAGCGCAGCGCCCCGCGCCGGCCGCCGGGGGCGCGCCGCCCGCCGGCCGCCGCGTCCTGGCGCCGGCGGCGGAACAGGCGGTGTTCGGGCAGGATCGCGAGCTTCAGCCCGGCGGCGATGAAGCCGTCGCGCAGGTTGACGTGCGCGAAGCGCAGCAGGTTCTCGTGGTCCCATCCGGTGCCGCCGTCGCCCTCCCCCAGCCACGAGGACTTCAGGCGGGCGAGGTTGTACGCCGCCCGCTCGCCCTCGCCGCGCTGGGGCCACGTGACGACCGTTCGGTAGCCCGAGCGCACGAGCTTCTCGAGCTCGGGCTCGGCCTCCCTGAGCGAGCGCGCGGCGAGATCGGGCGCCTGGGCGCGGAACTGCAGCGGCTGGCCGGCGTCGTGCGAGGACAGCCGCACGCGCGCGCGGGCGTCGAGCGCAGCGCTGATCTGCTCGGGCGGGACGTAGAGGTGGTGGGCGTCGGCGTCGTGGAACGCCGCGCAGACGTCCTGCCAGTGGTCGGTGAGCGCCGGGCCGATCTCCTCCTCGGCCGCGATGAGGACGGCGGAGTCGGCGGCGAGGTCGAGGAACGCGGCGAAGCGCTCGACGGGCAGCAGCTCGGCGATGTCGGGACGGTCGTCCTCGGACTCGAGCGCCGCGATCTCGGCGAGCTCGCGGTGCTCGGCGGCGAGCTCGGCGGCCGGCGCGATCTCGACCTCGCCGGCCTCCCCGAGCGAGCGCTGCGTGAAGGTCGAGAACCAGCGCAGCGACTCGATCTCGACGTCGAAGAGGTCGACGCGCACCGCCCGCTCCTCGGTCGCCGGGTAGATGTCCAGCAGCCCGCCGCGGGCGGCGAACTGGCCGCGCTCGGAGACCTGGTCGACGCGCTCGTAGCCGGCGGCGACGAGCTCGGCCATGCACTCGTCGAGGTCGAGCAGGTCGCCGACGCGCAGGTGGAAGGAGTGCGGGCGCAGCGCCGGGTCGGGGACCTTCTCGCTCAGCGCGACCGCCGACACGACGACGACCGGCGCGTCGTCCGCGGCGGGTGGGGCGCCCGGCGCCTCGGCGCCCCCCAGCAGCGCGTCGAGCGCCGCGACGCGCAGGCCGACGAGGTGCGGCGGGGGCGCGAGGTGCGACTCGTAGGCGACGCCGCGGCTGGGATAGAAGCGCACGGGACGCGGGTGCAGCCACGCCCGCAGGTCGGCCGCGAGATCGCGGGCCTGGCGGTCGTCGCCGGCGACGACGAGCGCGGGGCGCGCGCGGTCGCCGTCGGCGAGCGCGGCGAGCACGTAGGGTCGCAGCGAGGCGGAGGCGAACGCCGCGCCGCCGTCGCGGGCGAGCGCCGCGCCGTCGGCGTCGGCGGTGAGGTGGGAGAGCAGCGGGCGCAGGGACATGGCAGGCCAAGGGCCCGCGCGCGGTCCGCGGCGGTCCCGATCGATCAGTGTAGGTCGCGTCGGGTGCGGCTCAGGCGCTCGCGGGCGCGGCGGCCCGCAGCGCGGCGAGGATCGCGTCGGCCGAGCGGTCGGCGTCGTCTGCCGTCGTCTGCCAGCCGCTGACCGAGATCCGCATGACCGCCTCGCCGCGCCAGCGGCTGCCGCCCGCCCAGCACACGCCGTCGCGCTGGACGCGGTCGATGACCGCGTCGGTGACCTCGTCGCTGCCGGCGAAGCGCGCGAGCACCTGATTGAGCACGACGTCGTTGAGGATCTCGACGCGCCCGTCCTCGTCCAGCCGGGCGGCGATGCGCCGCGCCTGCTCGCAGCAGCGGTCGACGAGGTCCGTCACGCCGTCGCGCCCGAGCGCGCGCAGCGCGGCGTAGAGTGGCAGCCCGCGCGCCCGGCGCGAGAACTCGGGCGTGGACTCGATCCCCCACGGCAGGGCGCTCTCGTTGGGGGGGATGTAGTCGGCGGTCGAGCCCAGCGCGGCGCGCTGCGCCGCCGCGTCGGCGACGATCGCGATCCCGCAGTCGTAGGGCACGTTGAGCCACTTGTGGCCGTCGGTCGCCCACGAGTCGGCGCGCTCGAAGCCGTCCAGCAGCACCCGGCGCGAGGGGCTCACGGCCGCCCACAGCCCGAACGCGCCGTCGACGTGGCACCACGCGCCGTGCTCGCGGCAGGCCGCGACGATCGCCGCCAGCGGGTCGAATGCCCCGCTGTTGACGTTGCCGGCCTGCGCGCAGACGATCTGCGGCCCTTCGTGCTCGCCCAGGATCCGCTCGAGCTCGCCGGCGATCATCCGCCCCTCGCCGTCGGCGGGGACGACGCGGACGGCGTCGGCGCCGAGGCCGAGGATGCGGCAGGCCCGGGCGATCGTGACGTGGGCCTGTGCTCCGGCGACGACGCGCAGCAGCGGCGCGCCCTGCAGGCCGCGCGCCTCGACGTCCCACCCCGCCCCGTCCAGCACGGCATGGCGCGCGGCGGCCAGGCACGTGACGTGCGCCATCTGGCAGCCGGTGACGAAGCCCACGCCGCAGGCGGGCGCCAGGCCGAGCAGCTCGAGCACCCAGCGGGCGGCGACCGCCTCGGCGACCGCGACCGCCGGCCCCGCGACGGCGCCGCCGCCGTTCTGGTCCCAGGCCGAGGTCAGCCAGTCGGCGGCGATCGCCGCCGGCAGCGTGCCGCCGATGACGAAGCCGAAGTAGCGCGGCCCGGCCGACGCCACGAGGCCCGGCTCGGCGCCGGCCGCCAGATCGGCGATGACGCGGCGCGGATCCTCGCCGGCGTCCGCCAGCGGGCGGCCGAGCCGCGCGAGCAGCTCCTCGACGCCCGCCGTGGCGCCCACGTGGCGCTCGCCGAGCCCGTCGACGAACGAGCGGGCCAGCGCCGCCGCATCCGCGAGCACGTCGTAGCGCGGGTCCATGCGGGCACGAGCCTAGCCCGCGCCGCGAGCGCCTCGCAAGCCCCCGTGCGGCTCGCCGGGGCTACGGCTCGCGCTCGCCGAGCACGATCGCCTCGGCGGCGCGGGCCGCGTCTTCGACGAGCTCGGCGACCTGCGCCTTGGGCTGGCGAAACGCGCCGAGCACGTACGCCGCGACGATCTCGGGGTCGGTCGAGTCGGGCCGCCCGACGCCGACGCGCACGCGCGCGAAGTCCGCGCTGCCGAGCTCGGCCTTGAGCGACTTGAGGCCGTTGTGACCGGCGAGGCCGCCGCCGACCCTCGTGCGGACGTCGCCGAACGCCAGGTCGATCTCGTCGTGGATGACGAGCACGCGGTCCAGCGCGAGCTTGTACGAGCCGCGCGCCGGGCCGGCGGAGCGCCCGGCCTCGTTCATGTAGGTCTGCGGCAGCAGGACCGCGACGCGCGGCCCGCCGGGGCCGGTGCGCCCCTCGGTCAGCAGCCCGGCGAACTTCGTCCTGGCGCGCGGCAGATCCCAGCGGCGCGCGAGCTCGTTGGCGACCTCGAAGCCGACGTTGTGCGGCGACCCGGCATAGCGCGAGCCGGGGTTGCCGAGCCCGACGACGAGCCAGTCCACCGGTGCGCCCGCGCCAGCGCGGCCGCGCAGCCGCATCGGGGCGCGCTACTCGTCGGAGGCCGCGGCGTCTTCGCCGTCGGGCGACTCCGCCGCGGGCTCGCCGCCCGCGCCGACGAGCTCCGTCTCGGCCTCGATCTCGTCCTCCTCGACCTCCAGGCGCGGCGGCGTGAGCGTCGCGACGACGGTCTCGAGATCGTCGAGCAGGGTGATGCCGTCGGGCACCGTGATCTCGGCGAGCGTGATCGTGTCGTTGATCTGCATCGCGGAGACGTCGTGGGAGATCGACTCGGGGATCTCCGTCGGGAGCGCCTCGATGTGGAGCTCGCGCGTGATCTGCTCGAGCACGCCGCCCTCCTTGGCGCCGGGCGCGTCGTCGCCGCCGACGAGCTCGATCGGCACGACGGCGCTGATCGCGACCTTGAGGTTCACGCGCAGCAGGTCGACGTGCATCGTCTCGCCGCGCACGGGGTGGTACTGGGCGCCCTTGAGGACGGCGGGCGCCGTGACGTCGCCGTCGGAGATCTCCAGGACGGCGCCGCGGGCGGCGAGCGCGTGGCGCAGCTCGCGCTCGTCGACGCTGAAGGTCATCGGCTCGGCGTCGCCGCCGTAGAGGATGCCGGGGACGCGGCCGCTGCGGCGCAGGCGGCGCGTTGCGCGCGAGCCCTCGGGCTCGCGGGAGGAGATGGAGAGCTTCGTCGTCTGCGAGGACATGGCGACGGGAGAGGGTAGCGGACTGCGCGCCTCGCGCAGGGGCCGACTACTGCCCGCCGAGCTGCGGCGTGGCGGAGAACTGGCGCTGCACGTCGAACCAGGCGGGCTTCTTCGTGCCGTCGTAGGCCAGCAGCCCCTTCTGGTGGATCGGCGGGTTGGGCCGCGGGTTGCCGCCCTCCCAGTTCGGGCGCACGCGAAACTCCTGCAGCGCCCAGTAGATCGAGCCGCTGAGCCACGGCCGCGCGCCGTGCACGGCGAGGTGGTAGTTGACGAAGTCCCGCTGGTAGGCGTAGGTCCCCTTCTCCTCGACCGGGCCGTCGCGATTGGCCTCGGCGCCGAACTCGGAGACGAAGATCGCCTTGTCCGGGTAGCAGGCGCGGACGGCGTCGAGGAACTCCGGCAGCGCGTCGCGGTCGGCGATCTGGCCGTTGGGGCCCGGGTACCAGCCGAAGTACTCGTTGATGCCGATGACGTCGAGCGCGGCGTACTGCGGCCGGCAGCCCGCCGAGGGGTAGCCCGCGACCGCGAGCCCGACGGGGCGCGACGGGTCCAGCGCCTTGGCCTGGCGCACGGCGCGGTTGATGTAGTAGCTCTGCACCGGCCCGGGCCGCGCCGACAGCTCGTTGCCGACCGACCAGAGCATGACCGAGGGGTGGTTCTGGTTGGCGCGGATGTTGTCCTCGAGCTCGCGCGCGGCGAGCTTGCGCACGGTCTCGCGCTTGAGGTAGCGCGTCTTGACCGCGTAGACCGGGATCTCCGACCAGATGAGCAGCCCCATGCGATCGGCGAGCTCGTGCAGTTCGGGGTGCAGCGGATAGTGCGCGCGCATGACGGTCGCGCCGAGCTCCCGCGTCTGGGCGGCGATCTGCGCGCGGCGCGCGCTGTCGATCGCGAAGCCCTTGACGGGGTCGTCCTCGTGCAGGCCGACGCCGCGCAGGTTCACGGCGCGGCCGTTGAGCATGAGACGGCCGCCGGAGACCGTGATCGAGCGCACGCCGCTGTGCAGGTTGTAGCGCAGGACGCGCCGGTCGCCCGCGCGCACGCTGAGGCGGACCCGGTACAGGTGGGGGCTGGCCGGGGACCACAGCCGCGGCCTGGGCACCCGCACGCGCGAGGTGAAGCTCCTGAACCTGCGCGCCTCGACGCGCGCGGTGCCGAGCTTGAGCTTGCGCCCTCCGAACGTCCCGGCGATCCGCACCGTCGTCGTCTTCGGCCCGTAGTTGCGCACGACGACGCGGGTCAGCACGCGCGCGGCGCAGGTCGGGCAGGGCAGCTCGGGACGGACGAGGACGGAGGTGACGTCGACGCGGTCGACGCGCTGCAGGTAGACCTCGCGCAGCAGCCCGCCGTAGTTCCACCACCCGCCGGCGGGATCGCCCGCGCCGGTCAGGCCGGAGGGCGGGAAGTCGGTGCGCAGGCGGCGGTTGTCGACGCGGACGACGAGCCGGTTGACGCCGGTGCGCTTGATCGCCCTGCGCGGCAGGCGCAGGTCCCACGGCAGATACGCGCCCGTGTTGCGGCCGATCGGCTTGCCGTTGAGCCAGACCGTCGCGCGGTAGTTGACCGACTCGAAGCGCACGAGCCAGTCCATGCGGCTGCGCCGGTCGGGCAGGCGGAAGTCCTTGCGATACCAGCCCACGGTGCCCGTCATCGACGCCACGGAGTCGTCGCCGGCGTTCCAGGCGTTCGGCACGGCGATCTTCTTCCAGCCGTCGGTCGCGGTCTGGCGCTGGAAGAGCTGCTTGCGCCCCACGCCCTCGTCGAGCCGGAAGAGCCAGTCGCCCCCGAGCAGGTAGCGGTTGTCCGGCCCGTCGCGGTAGATCGTGCCGCGCGTGATGCCGTCGGCGGCGGGCGCCGGAGCGGCGCACGCCAGCGCGGCGAGCAGGGCGAGGATGAGGGCAAGCGGGCGGGACATGGCTCGTGGGCGCACAACACCGCCTGCGCGCGCGAGTTGTGCTCCGCCGCCGGTCAGGACGGGCAGCTCGACTCGCGGCCGATCGGGGCCGTGACGCGCAGCAGGCTAATGGTCAAGCCGGAGAGCACGTCCCCCGACCGGCGCACGAGGACGCACTGCACGGTCGTCAGGCGCCCCTCCGGGAACCACACGACGCGCGTGTAGGCCGTCTTGGACGACAGCACGTGCGCCGTGCCCGACTCGTACAGCGCGATCCGCAGCCTACCGTCGCCGCGCAGGCGCGCCGCGTTGCGGCGCACGATCGCCGCGCACGCCGGGTCGCCGCAGTCCTCGAGCAGGCGCGCCGCGGCCGCCGCGTCGCCGCCGGCCTGCGCCTGCAGCAGGCGCGTGACCGCGTCGCGCTCGACGGCCTCGAGGTTCAGCCAGCGGGCGATGAGGAAGCAGACGCCGAGGAACGCGACGACGGCGACGGCGATGAGCACGGGGCGCTTCACGCGGCCATTGTCACGGGCGGCGGCGCGGGCCGCGCCGCGGCCGCCGCCGGGCGTCAGCCGGCGCGGTTGAAGTCGTCGTCGTTGAGCTCGAGGAAGCGCGTGACGGACGCCTCCTGGTGGTCGAGCCACTGCGCCGTGCGCCGGGCGTGCTCGATGGCGCGCTGCCCGAAGTCCTCCAGGCAGCTCTCGGGGTCGTCGGACAGCGAGTAGACGTGGGCGAGGTCCTGCTGGGCGCAGACGATGCCCAGCGGCGGGCGGCCCTCGGCGAGCGTGCGGGCGCCGCAGACGGCCGCGACGAACAGGCGCCGCTCGGGCGCCGTCAGCGCGACCGGCATGAGGCGCGCGGCGGGCAGCTTGACCGAGAGGTCGATCGAGCGGTCGACGGAGACGTCGCTGCCGGTCGCGGCGGCCAGCGGTCCGGCCCAGACGGCCAGCACGGTGTCGGCGGCGACGATCGCGTCGCGCAGCGCGCGCGCCTGCTCGGCGTACAGCTCCTCGGCCTCGACGCGCGTGGACGCGTCGGCGAGGTCGAGGTCGCACGGGACGCGCAGCAGCTCCGACAGCCCGACGGCCGTCCCGGCGCCGCGGCCGCCGTGGGCGACGTAGGTCTGCAGCGTGCCGAGGTCGCGCCGGCCGTGGAAGATCACGGTCAGCGCCTCGGACAGCGGGAGCTCGGAGACCTTCAGCGCGACGGCCGCGCAGGCCTCCGTGTCGGTGAGCGCGCGCAGGAGCAGGTCATCGGCGTCGGACATGGCAGGCCTTCCGTGATTTGAAGTCATCTTGACGCTCGGGGGGTACCCTGCGCAACCATGAAGCTTCTCTACAAGCCCTTCGGTCTCGTTGTCGGCATCATCGCCGGAATCCTTGCGAAGCAGGTCTTCAACCAGGTCTGGGGCAAGATCGACGAGCTCGAGCCGCCGAACGCCACGACGCAGGAGACCTCGTGGGGCAAGGTCCTCGGCGCGGCGGCCGTGCAGGGGGCGACGTTCGGCGTGACGAAGGCGGCCGTGAATCGCAGCGGCGCCAAGGGGTTTCACTGGCTGACGGGCATCTGGCCGGGCGACAAGCGGCCCGAGAAGGAATAGCGGCCGCCGGACCCGCGCCAGTCGCCACGCGGTGCCGACGGCCTGACCGAACAGGCTGCCTGGGGCGCCGCGGGCGGTGGACGAAGGTTCGAGTCGACGGGGCCCTCAGGGGCGCCGCGGGCTGCGCACGACGTAGCCGCGCTCGGCGAGGATCGCGAGGTCGTCCTCGAAGGCCGCGAAGTCGCGCGCGAGCAGGTGCTCGAGCGGAACGCCCCCGGGCCCGCCGCGGCGCAGCCAGCTGCGCAGGGTCTGCGCGCTCACGCGCTCGGTCGCCTCGGCGGTCAGCGCGAGCAGGATCGCGAGCTCGGGCCGGTGGTCGACGTCGCCCGAGATGACCGCGAGCGGGTCGACGGCGAGCACCTCGCACAGCTCCTCGTCCGACAGCCCGAGGCGCTCCATGAGCGCGGCGGCGGGCGACTCCATCGCGCTCAGAAGAGCTGGTTCTCGCCGCCGAAGACGTCCGAGACCGAGCTGTCGCTGAAGATGCTGCGGATCGAGTCGGTCAGCAGGTCGGCGCAGGTGAGGACCGTGATGTTGTCGGGCGCGCCCGCGCGCAGCGGGATCGTGTCGGTCACGACGATCTGCTCGAAGCCCGCGTCCTCGAGGTTCTGGAAGGCGTTGCCGCTGAGCACGGGGTGCGTCGCCGCGGCGTAGACGGCGCGCGCGCCGGCGTCGAGCACCGTCTGGCTGGCGACCTTCAGCGTGCTCGCCGTGTCGATGATGTCGTCGACGATGACGGCGGTCTTGCCCTTGACGTCGCCGATGACGTAGCCGATCTCCGCGACCTGCTGGGCCGGGCGCTCCTTGTCGAGGATCGCGAGGTCGGCGCCGAGCTTGGAGGCGAACTTCTTGTTGAGCTTCACGCGGCCGGCGTCCGGCGCAACGACGACGAGGTCCTTCAGCCCGAGGTCGCGGAAGTACTGCGTGAGGATGAACAGCGCCGTCATGTGGTCGACCGGCTTGCGGAAGAAGCCCTGGATCTGGCCGGCGTGCAGGTCCATCGTCAGCACGCGGTCGGCGCCCGCGCGCTCGAGCTGGCGCGCGACGAGGCGGGCGGAGATCGGCTCGCGCGGCGCGGACTTCTTGTCCTGGCGGCTGTAGCCGAACCACGGCGTTACGGCGATGACGCGGTGCGCGCTCGCGCCGACGGCGGCGTCGATCATGAGCATGAGCTCCATGAGCGCGTCGTTGGGCGTCATCCCGGCCGCCGGGTTGGCGCACGTCGGCTGGACGATGAAGACGTCGGCGCCGCGGATCGAGTCGCCGTAGCGGCAGTAGACCTCGCCGTTGGTGAACGTCTTCAGCGTGATCGGCCCCGGGGTGATCCCGAGCCTGCCGGCGATCTTCGCGGCCAGGTCCGGATTCGCGCGACCCGAGAAGAGCATGAGCTTCTTGTCGTAGCCGAGCTCGAGACGCGTCGAGGGCGCGGGCAGGGGCAGCTCCGTGCTCATCTGCCGTCGAGTCTACGACCTGCTCCGGCGCTTGCGCGCGGCGTACCCCTCGTGGTTGACCTGCTTCTCGCGCGCGATGCCGAGCGCCTCGGGCGGCACGTTCTTCGTGATGGCCGAGTTGGCGCCGGTGAAGGCGCCCTCGCCGAGCGTCACGGGCGCGACGAGCGTCGTGTCGACGCCGGTGTGGACGCGGTCGCCGATCGTCGTGCGGTGCTTGGCGACGCCGTCGTAGTTGGCCGTGATCGTGGCCGCGCCGAGGTTGCAGTCCTCGCCGATCTCGGCGTCGCCGATGTAGGACAGGTGCGGCACCTTGCTGCCGCGGCCGACGTCGGAGTTCTTGATCTCGACGAACGTGCCCGCCTTGGAGCGCTCGCGCAGCACCGTGCCGGGCCGCAGGTAGGCGAACGGGCCGACGGTCGCGCCGTCGAGGATCTCGGCCGAGACGACGTAGGAGTGCGAGATCGTCACGTCGTCGTGCAGGTGGGCGCCGATGAGCGTCGTCAGCGGCCCGACGGTGCAGCCGCGCCCGATCCGCGTCTCGCCGCGCAGGTACGAGCTCGGCTCGACGACGGTGTCCGCGCCGATCCGCACGCCGACGTCGATCAGCGTCGAGGCGGGATCGACGATCGTGACGCCCGCGAGCCCATGCGCGTCGTGGATGCGCCGCTGCGCGATCGCCCGCACCTCGGCGAGTTGGACGCGGTCGTTGACGCCGAGCGCGAGGTCGGGGTCGTCGAGCACGTGCGCGGCGACGGCGTGGCCGGCGGCGCGCAGGGCGGGCAGCACGTCGGGCAGGTACAGCTCGCCCTGGGCGTTGTCGGGCGACAGGCCCTCGAGGGCGGCGAGCAGCGCAGCGCCCGCGAAGGCGAAGATCGAGCTGTTGACCTCGTCGATCGCAAGCTCCGCGTCGGTCGCGTCACCGGCGGTCTTCGTCTCGACGACGCGCTCGACGTCGCCGTCGCCGTCGCGCACGACGCGGCCGTAGCCGGCCGGATCGGCGAGCACCATCGTGGCCATCGTCGCGCCCGCGCCCGCGTCGAGGTGGGCGGCGACGAGGCCCGCGATCGCCTCGGCCGTCACGAGCGGCGCGTCACCGGGGAGCACGACGACGGTCGCGCCGCCGTCGATCCGCCCGGCCGCCGCCCGGACGGCGCCGCCGGTCCCGTCCGGCTGGGGCTGCACGACGCTCGCGACCCCCTCGGGCAGGTGTCCGGCGAGCGTCTGCGCCGGCGAGTCGACGACGACGACCTGGTCGGCGCCCGCCTCGAGCGCCGCGGCGATCGGCCAGCCGACGAGCGAGCGGCCGCAGAGCGGGTGCAGCATCTTCGGAAGCCGCGAGCGCATCCGGGTGCCCTGGCCGGCGGCGAGGATGACGGCGGTGAATGCAGGCATGGCGAGATCGTAGGGCTAGTCTTCGGGCGGGTCGGCGGAGGCCCGATTTACTGAGGAGTGGTGTAATTGGCAGCACTCGTGGTTTTGGTCCACGCAGTCCAGGTTCGAGTCCTGGCTCCTCAGCTCGGCGGGTCCGCGCGCGGCCCGCTCGGACCCGCCCCGGCCGTCAGTCGAAGCGGAAGAACGTGCCGACCGGCTCGAGCTTGTCGGCCTCGATCTTCGTCACGGCGGCGGCGAGCGTGCTGGCGAACGTCTGGCCGCTGGCGGCGATGAGGCGGATCAGCTCCTCGACCGGCGTCGCCTCGGCCTTGACGCCGTTGGCGTAGTCGGTCGCGTAGCCGAGCAGCGCGTAGGGGATCTCCGCCTCGCCGGCGAGCACGGTCTCGGGCCCCGCCGTCTGGCTGACGACCGTGACGCCGGCGTTGATGAGCTGGCGGATCTCGCTCTTCGTGTTGAAGCGCGGCCCGTCGACGTGGCCGTAGCAGCCGCCGTCGCGCGCGTAGTTGCCGGCCGCCTCGGCGCCGGCGATGAGCGCCTCGCGCAGGTGCTGGGAGAAGGGGCGCTCGTAGATCCAGTGCCCGCGGCCCTTCTCCCCCGGCTCGGTGAACATCGTGCAGATCGAGCCGTCGGGCAGCCGGTTGGCCGGGAAGTGCAGGTCGTCGAAGACGACGAGGCTGCCGAGCGACAGGCTCGCGTCCAGCGCCCCGCAGACGGTCATCGAGAGGATCGCGTCCGCCCCGCGCTCCTTGAGCGCGGCGATGTTCGCCTGGTGGGTGACCTGGCTGGAGAGCAGCTCGTGGCCCGCGCGGTGGCGCGAGACGTGCAGCACGTCGACGCCCTCCAGGCGCCCGCTCGTGACCGGCGCCGAGCCGTAGCGGGTCTCGACCATCTCGGGCCCGCCGTCGGCCTCGATGCCCTGCAGGGCGTAGGTGCCCGACCCCGTGAGGATTCCGATGCGCATCGGCGCGAGATCGTAGTTCGTTCAGCGCCGCGGCACGCGCCCGGCGCCAGTGCCGGGCTCCGTCGCCGGCCCGCCCGGAGCGGCGACGCCCAGCACGCGCATCGCCTTCAGGCCGAGCGAGAGCTTCTCGCGCCCGTCGGTCGAGCCGACGTCGAGCCCCGACAGCTCGCGCACGCGCTCGAGGCGGTAGCGGATCGTGTGACGGTGCGTGAAGAGCTTCTGCGCGGTGCCGGCCACGTTGCCGTCGTTGTCGAGGAACGCCTCGACGGTGCGCACGAGGTCGGTCTCGTACTGGTCGTCGTAGGCGACGAGCGGCTCGACCGTCTCGGCGTAGAAGCGCTGCAGCTCGCCGGGGTCCTCGCTCATCGCCGACAGCAGCAGGCGGTAGGCGCCGGTCTGCTCGAAGGCCAGCAGCGGGCGCTCCTCGTCGCCCTCGGCGACGTTGACCGCCAGCAGCGCCTCGTTGGCGGCGCGGTGCAGGTCGACCGGATCGGTCGCGACGCGGCTGCGCCCGATCGCGAACGTGTGCCCGCTCAGGCCGGCCTGCAGCTCGCGCAGGACGCCCTCGGCCGCGCGCTTGGCGACGCCGTCCTCGCCGCCGGGCACGAGCACGACGACCTCGGCGGCGCTCGACCCGCGCTCGGCGGGCGCGGCGATCGCGGACGGCACGACGGCGCGCGCGCCGCGCTCGGCCGTCGCGAGCACCCGGGCGCGCCAGCCCTCGTCGGCCGGGACGTGGGCGTGCGCGCGGGCGACGACGACACTGCCGCCGGCGGCGAGGTCCACGCCGAGCTCGGCCCCCCGCGCGACGATGTCCTCGGCCTCGAGGAGCTCGCGGCTCAGCAGCGCGCGCACGAAGTCGGCGCTGGCCTCCTGCGAGGCGCGCGCGGGAGCGCGCACGCGCTCGACCTCGGAGGCCACGAGCGTCGTCACGAGCCGCAGGAGCCCGGCCCCGGGCTCCGAGCGCGTGCGCAGCCGCAGCTGGCCGACCTGGGCGTCGGCGACGCGCAACTCGATCGTCTCCACGCCGGCCGCGCCGTCGAGCAGCGAGCGCTCGTCGGCCGGCGAGCGCGCGGCGACCGCGAGCACGGAGCCGGCGCGGTCGAGCAGGACGAGGCTCGCGTCGAGGGCGCGCGCTGCGGCCCGCACGACGTCGGGCAGGCCGGCCCCGGACTCGACGGCCTCGGTGATCGCGTTGAGCGAGTCGAGATCGAAGCCCAGCGACCCTTCGGCGGACGTCGCCATCACCTAGAGGCTACGCCGCGATGCGATCCCAGTAGTACGCGATCAGCGCTCCGCCGGCCGCGCCGACGAGGATGAGGGCGGCCAGGACGTAGATGCTGAGGATCGCGGCGGCGGCGCGCTCCCACGTCTTCGTATACGCCGTCCATGCGGGCCAGACGATGAACCAACCGAAGGCGGCGAGCGCCAGGACGCCACATGTGGCGGCGATCGCGATCGTGGCGCCGACGCTCGTCATGACACCGGATTGTGACGCACACGCGGGACGCGCGGCGCGCGGCGCCCCGCGCGACCGCCGGCCGAGCCCGCCGCCGGGCCGCTCAGAAGACGGTCATCGGGCCCGCCGGGCGCGCGACGAGCGGGGCGGGCGTGCGGCCGTCGGCGGCGAGCGACTCGCAGACGCGGGCGGCGCGCTCGCCGTGGCCGGATCCGGCGAAGACGCCGAGCACGGTCGGCCCCGAGCCCGAGACGAGGGCGTGGTCGGCGCCCGCGGCGAGCACGGCCTCGAGGCCCTCGTCGATCAGCGGGCACAGCGAGCGAGCGGCGTCCTGCAGGTCGTTGTGGAGGTGCTCGAGGATCGTCTCGGCCGACAGCGCCGCCTGGGTGCGCGTGAGCGCGCGGGCGAGCTCGAGCGTCTCGCGCGGCAGCGCCAGCCGATCCGCCTCGGCGTAGACGTCGGCGGCCGACAGCTCGGCCGCCATCGGGACGACGACCACGCTGTAGGGCAGGCTCGCGGTCAGCGGTCGCAGCCGGCTGCCCTCGCCCGTCGCGAGGACGAGCCCGCCGCGGACCTGGCTGGCGACGTCGGCTCCGAGCTCGGAGGCGATCTCCTCGAGCTGCCGGCGATCGCCGAGCCCGGACGCCTCGCCGGCGAGCCGCAGCGTCGCGGCGGCATCGGCCGATCCCCCGCCCATGCCGCCCGCGACCGGGATGCGCTTGTCGATCTGCACCTGCACCGGCGACCCGTCCCAGCCGGTGCGCTCGCGAAAGACCCGCAGGGCCTCGGCCGCGAGGTTCGGGCCCGTGATGCCGGGGCAGACGACCTCGTCGACGGTCAGCCCGTCGGGCTCGGTCTCCATGCGCACGTCGTCGCAGAGCGTCAGCGAATCCATGAGCGTGACGATCTCGTGGCGCTCGTCGTTGCGCACCGGCCCGACGTACAGGCAGAGGTTGATCTTCGCTCGGGCCTCGGTCGTCAGGAGGGTCATGCGCGCAGAGTGTCGTGCAAAAGGGCGAACTCGTGCGGCGTGAGCCGCTCGGCGCGCACGTCGGGCGGGTGGCCGAGGGCGGCGAGGGCGGCCCGCGCGCGCTCCCGGACGTCCGGCGCCGCGCCCGCGGCGAGGGCCAGCGAGCCGGCCAGCGCCTTGCGCCGATGGGCGAACGCGGCGTTGACGAGGTCGCGCAGGCCGGGCTCGGCCGCGGGCCCCGTGCGCGTCAGCCCGACGAGCACCGAGTCGACGTTCGGCACCGGCGTGAAGACGGTGCGCGACACCGCGCGCAGGACCCGGACCTCGCAGGCGGCCTGCGCGAGCACCGACGGCACGCCGTACGCGCTCGTCCCCGCCTTGGCGGCGAAGCGCTCGCCCACCTCCTTCTGGACCATCCCGACCCAGCGCCGCACCTCGGGGAGGTCCTCGATCGTGCGCAGGATCGCGCCGGCCGCGATCCCGTAGGGCAGATTGGCGACCACCTTCGTCGGCGCCGGGTCCAGGGCGCGCAGGTCGAGCCTCATCGCGTCGGCGATGTGCAGCGTGACGTTGGAGAACGGCTCGACCGCCTCGCGCAGCGCCGGCTCGAGGGCGCGATCGATCTCGACGACGTGCACGTGCGCGGCGCGCGGCGCGAGGTGCTCGGAGAGGACGCCCAGGCCGCCGCCGATCTCGAGCACGACGTCGTCGGGTGCCAGGCCGGCCTCGCGCTCGATGACGCCGAGCAGGTTGGAGTCGATGAGGAAGTTCTGGCCGAGGTCGCGCTTGGGGCGCACGTCGAAGGCGCGCAGCCGCCGCAGGCTCGGCTGGGTTGGTCCGGTCGCGCTCACCACTGAAAGAGCGTGGCGGCGTTGCGCTCGACGATGGCCTCGAGCTCGTCGACGCCGATCCCGCGCCGCTCGGCGACGAAGCGCGCGGTGTGCACGACGTAGGCCGGCTGGTTGCGCTCGCTGCGGACGGCCTGAGGCGTCAGGTAGGGCGCGTCGGTCTCGACGAGCAGCCGCTCGGCGGGCACGCGCTCGGCGGCGTCGGCCAGGTCCTGCGCCTTCGGGTACGTCACGTTGCCGGCGAACGAGATCCACCAACCCTCCGCGATGCACTCGTCCAGCCGCGCGGCCATCGAGAAGCAGTGCAGGATGACCTCGAGGCCGCGCGCCTGCGTGCGCAGCGTCTCGATCGTGTCGTCGTCGGCGGCGCGCGTGTGGACGACGAGCGGCTTGCCCGTCTCGCGCGCGAGCTCGATCTGCGCCTGGAAGGCGCGCTCCTGATCGGCGCGCGGAGCGTAGTCGCGGTAGTCGTCGAGCCCCGTCTCGCCGATCGCCACGCAGCGCGGGTGGTCGGCGAGCTCGCGCAGCTCGGAGAGGACGGCGTCGTCGAAGCCGGTGGCGTCGTTCGGGTGGCGTCCGATCGCCACGTAGACCTCGGGGAAGCGCTCGGCCGCCCGCAGCGCCGCGCGGCACGTCTCGCCGTTCGTGCCGACCGTGAGCATCCGCCGCACGCCCGCCTCGACGGCGGCCGCGACGAGCTCCGCGTCGTCGGGCTTGCAGGCGTGCAGGTGCGTGTGGCTGTCGATCATCGAGGCCCCCGTCGGGCTCGCGCGGGCCGGCCGCCGGCGCGGGGAATGTCACCCAGGCTACGCCTGCGGCTTGGGAAACAGCGGCGCGAGCTTGGAGATCGCGCCGAGCCGGCCGGCCTGCATCCGCGCCTCGTCGAGCTGCGCCTGCGGCGATCCGAGCGCGTCGAGCAGCAGGGCGGTGCTCTGCGGGATCCACGGATGCAGGACGACGGCGACGACCCGCAGCGCCTCGGTGAGCGAGGCGAGGACGCGATCGAGCTCGCCCGCGCGGTCGGGATCCTTGGCCATCGCCCACGGCGCCTGCTCCTCGACGTAGCGGTTCAGGCGGCGCACGCGCAGCCAGATCGCGTCGCACGCCCCCGTGAGGTCGGCGCGGTCCAGCAGCTCGGATACCTCGCCCGCGAGGCCGTCGACCTCGGCCGCGAGGTCCGCGTCGAGCTCGGCCGCCGGCACCGTCCCCTCGCGATAGCGGTGGACCATCGCGATCGTGCGGCTGGCGAGGTTGCCCAGCTCGTTGGCCAGCTCGGACTCGTAGCGCGCGCGAAAGCCCTCGAGCGAGACCGAGCCGTCGTGGCCGAAGGAGACCTCGCGCATGAGGTAGTAGCGCAGCGCGTCGGTCCCGTACTCGTCCATGATCGCGAAGGGGTCGATCGCGTTGCCCGCCGACTTGCCCATCTTGTCCTTGCCGATGAGCAGGAAGCCGTGGACGAAGACGTGCTCGGGCAGCGGCAGCCCGGCGGCCATGAGCATCGCCGGCCAGAAGACCGTGTGGAACTTCAGGATGTCCTTGCCGATGAGGTGGTACGTCGCCGGCCAGAAGCGGTCGGTGAGGTCCTCGCCGTCGCGCGCGTAGGACAGCGCCGTGTAGTAGTTCAGCAGCGCCTCGAACCAGACGTAGAAGACGTGGCTCTCGTCCCACGGGACCGGCACGCCCCACGTGAACGTCGAACGGCTCAGCGAGACGTCCTGCAGCCCGGACTCGACGAACGCGCGCGCCTCGTTGTAGCGGTGGCGCGGCATGACGAAGTCCGGTTGCTCGTCGAAGAGCCGGATGAGGTCGTCCTGGAAGGACGACAGGCGAAAGAAGTAGTTGGGCTCCTTCTCCCTGACGAGCGGCGTCTTGTGGATGAGGCACGTGTTGTCGGGCCCGACCTCGGCGTCGGTCTTGAAGTCCGCGCAGCGCGGGCAGTACCAGCCCTCGTAGACGCCCTCGTAGACGTGCCCGTTGTCGCGGATGCGCCCGAGGACCTCCTGCGACCGGGCCATGTGCTGGGGATCCGTCGTGCGGATGAAGAAGTCGTTGGAGACGTTCAGCCGCGGCATGAGGTCGATGAAGTGCGGCGCGTTGCGATCCACGAGCTCCTGCGGCGTGACGCCCTCGCGCTCGGCGGCGAGCGCGACCGGCTCGCCGTGCTCGTCGGTCCCCGTGAGGAAGAACACGTCCTCCCCGCGCTGGCGCATGTGGCGGGCCATGACGTCGGCCGCGATCGTCGAGTACGCGTGGCCCAGGTGCGGGGCCGCGTTGACGTAGTAGATCGGCGTCGTCACGTAGAAGGCCATCGGCTCGCCAGGCTACCGGTGGCCGGACGCGGGCCGCTCGCCGCGGCTCGACCGGGGCCGCGGGTTCGAGCCCGCCGCCCGGAGGCCGGCCGGCCGCGGCCGGCGAGCATCGAGCCGGCCTCATGACGCCGTCCGCGGGCGTGCCGCGAGCGCGCCTGCCCGCCGCCGCCTGCGCCGCGCGGAGCGCAGGCCGCCGAGCGGCAGGCCGAGGGCGACGAGCGCCAGCCCGAGCCAGACCGGCCATGGCGCGCGCCCCGGGGGCGCGGGTGCGGCCGGGCGCGGCGCGGGACGCAGCGCCGGCGCGCCGACCGGCGGCGCCGGGCGCGGCCGCAGCGCGGGCCGGAGCGCGGGGCGCGACCGGGGCGCCGGCCGCGGCCGGAGCGCGGGCCGCAGGCGGGGCGCGGGCGCCGGGCCCAGCGGCGCCTGCCGCGGCGCCGGGGCCGGCGGCAGCGTGCCCGGCGTCCCGCCGAGCAGCGACAGCGGGTCGAGGTAGCGTCCCGACGCGGCATCGCGCGCGCCGAGGTGGACATGGGGGCGCGGCTGCGCGCGGCCGACGGACGCGATCGGCGCGCCACGCGCGACGAGCCGGCCGCGGGCGACGCGGACGGCGGCGAGATGCTGCAGCGTGGCGACGAGCGGCCCGCAGCGCACGCTCACCGTCTGCCCGCCGCGCGGGACGCGGCCGGCGAAGCTCACCCGCCCGGCGCACGCGGAGAGCACCGGCGTCCCGGCCGGGGCGGCGAGGTCGACGCCGCGGTGCTGGCCGGCGGCGAAGCGGTCCACGCCGACCGAGAACGAGCGCAGCAGCGGGCCGGAGACCGGCGCCAGCCAGCCGTGCGACCCGCCGCCGCGAGCGGCGGCTGCGCCGGGCGCGAGCACGACGCATCCGGCGGCGAGCGCAAAGGCGGTCAGGGCCCGCGGGAGGGCGAACGCGATCGGGCGCATGACCGCGACGCTACGACGGCCGCGTGCCGCCGCGGGCCGCCGCGCGTGAGTTGTCGCGATGTCGCGCGTCTCACGGCACAGCCCGCGCGCCCGCGCCTACAGCTCCTTGACGATCTCCTCGAGCGGCCGGCGGTCGGCGGCGTCGATCCACGCCTGCGCGGGCTGCGACTCGGGGTCGCGGCGCGGACGGGCGGGATGGCCGAACGTGAGGACCGTCGCGACCTTCTCGTCCTCCCCGTGGCGGAGCACCTCGCGCAGCAGGTCGGCGTCGGCGACGCCGTTCGGGCACGAGCCGATCCCCTCGTTGGACGCCGCGAGCATCATGTTCTGCGCCGCGCGCCCGGCGTCGAACGCGGTGGGCCCCTTGCCGCCGACGACGATCGCGACGACGAGCGCCGCGCCGCGCACGTGATCGCCGGCGTAGACGCCCGCCGCGACCTCGGAGCGCACCGCCTCGTCGCGGACGACGACGAAGCGCCGCGCCTGGCGGTTCTTGGAGGAGCCGGCGAGCCGGCCGGCCTCGAGGATCCGCCGCTCGGCGTCCGGAGCGAGCGGTCCCGGCGCGTACTCGCGCACCTCGCGCTTGCTCACGACGGCCAGGTAGGCGTCCACGCCCGGAGCCTACGCCGCCCGGCGGCGCGGCGCGGCGCGGCGCGGCGCGGCGCGGCCTACGCCTGGGGGCGCTCGCCGACGCGCTCGATCCACGCCGCGAGCCGCGGATGGTCCTCGCCGAGCTGCTGATAGCCGTCGAGCACGCGGTGAAACAGCTCGTCGTCGGCGGGGTCGCGCCCGAGCCCGTACTTCAGGAACGGGTACGCCGCGCAGTCGGCGGCCGAGAACTCGTCGCCGAGCAGGTGCGCGCGTCCGGCGAGCATCCCCTCGAAGCGGTCCAGCGCGCGCGCCATCTCGGCGGCGAGCTCGCCGATCTGGGCGAGGTCCGGCGCGTCGGCGGCGATCTGCTCGGCGATGACGTTCGGCGCGATCTTCCAGACGCCGTCGAACCAGTCGATGAAGTGGATGAGGCGAGCGCGCCCGGCGGCGCCGGCCGGATACAGCGGCGGCGAGGGATGGCGCTCCTCGAGCACGCGCACGATCCGCATCGAGTCCGCGACGACGGCGCCGTCGTCGAACACGACGACGGGGACGAGCGGCTGGCCGCTGACGCGCTCGACGGGGGAGCGGTCGGCCGGGTCGATCCAGACCGACTCCACCTCCAGGCGCTTGTGCGCCAGCGCCAGCGCGACCCGCTCGACGTTCGTGGAGAACGGCGAGCGAAAGAGCCGGATCACTCCTCGGGCTCCTCCATGAGGGCCCGGTAGAGCGCGTTGGAGCGCACCCCGGTCAGCGACGCGACGACGGAGCTCGCGGCTCGCGGCTTGGCGCCCGCGGCCACGAGCTTGCGCAGCGCCGCGAGCGCGGGGCCCAGCTCGGGCTCGGTCGCCGGCGCGCCGCCGACGACGAGCACGACCTCCCCGCGCGGCGGATCGGCCGCATAGCGCTCGGCGAGCTCGCCCGCCGTCCCGCGCACGACCTCCTCGTGGATCTTCGTCAGCTCCCGGCAGACGACGACCGGCCGCTGCGGATCGATCGCCGCGAGCGCCGCCAGCGAGGCCGCGACGCGGTTGGGCGACTCGAAGGCGACCGTCGTCTCCGGCGAGCGCAGGAGGGAGGCGGTCTCGGCGCGCTTGCGCGGCAGGTAGCCCACGAAGCGCCAGGTATCGGCCGGCAGCGCGCTGGCGACGAGCGCCGACAGCGCCGCGCTCGGCCCGGGCAGCACCTCGACGGCGAGCGCCGCGCCGACGCAGGCGCGCACGAGCACGAAGCCGGGATCGCTGACGAGCGGCGTGCCCGCGTCGGAGACCAGCGCGACCACGTCGCCCTTCTGCATCCGCTCGACGAGCTGCGTCGCCCGGGGGCGCTCGTTGTGCTCGTGATAGCTGACGAGCTTCGCCGACACGCCGTAGCGCTCGAGCAGCACGCGGGTGCGGCGCGTGTCCTCGCAGGCGACGACGTCGGCCTCACGCAGCGCGCTGAGCACGCGCAGCGTGACGTCCTCGAGGTTGCCGATCGGCGTCGGGCAGACGATGAGCCGGCCGGCCACGGTCACGGCCGCCGGTCGATGCGGGTCATGGGGTCGATCGACAGATCACATCAGAACCCCGGGGGCGGGGTCCCGGTCCCGTCGAGCGCGAGCGTCGCGGCGCCGAGCATGCCGGACTCGGCGCCGAAGCGGGCGGCCACGACGCGGACGTGCTCGCGCGACGGCGACAGGGCGCGCTCGGCGACGACCGCGCGCACCGGCGCGAGCAGCAGCTCGCCGGCCGCGATGACGCCTCCGCCGATGACGACGACCTCCGGGTTGAGCATGTTCACGACGTTCGAGACGCCGACGCCGAGCCAGCGGCCGATGACCCCCAGCGCGTCGAGCGCCGCCGGGTCGCCGTCGTGCGCGAGCTCGGTCACGAGCGGGCCGCTGATCTCGCGCCCCGCGGCGAGCGCCTCGCCCAGGCGCGAGCGCGGGCGCTCGCCGGCGATGCGCCGCGCCTCGCGCGCCAGCGCCGTGCCCGACGCGAGCGCCTCCAGGCAGCCCCGGCTCGGGCAGTTGCCGTGGCAGCGCGGGCCGTCGGCCTGCACGACCATGTGCCCCAGCTCGGCGCCCGCGCCCTGGCTGCCGCGCTGCAGCGCGCCGCCGACGACGAGCCCGCCGCCGATCCCGGTGCCGATCGTCAGCAGCGCCGCCTCGCGCGCGCCGCGCGCCGCGCCGAAGCGCCACTCGGCGAGCATCGCGGCGTTCGCGTCGTTGTCGACGAAGACGGGCAACCCGACCCGCTCGGCCACGAGGTCGCGAAACGGCACGCCGGCGATCGGCAGGTGCGTCGCCATGACCGCGATGCCGCGCCGCTGGTCCATGAGGCAGGGAATCCCGATGCCGACCGCGTCGACCGACCGCGACGCGCCCTCGATCGCGTCGCGGATCTCGTCGACCGCCGAGACGACGGTGTCGATGACCTCGCGGTGGTCGCGGGCACGGGCCGGGCGCGTCGCACGATGGTGGACGTTCAGGTCCAGATCGACGGCGCCGGCCAGCAGCTTCGTGCCACCGAGATCGACCCCGATCACGCAGCCGGTCGCCACGATCGGCCACCATACAGGGCTGCATGCCGCCACCCGAGGACCCTGACAAGCCCGCGGGCCGGCCCGAATACCGCGTCTACCGCTCGCGCAAGCCCCTGCTCCCGCGGCGCGACGAGGGCGGACGCGACGCCCTGCGCGGCCTGGACGCCAAGGAGCGCGGGGGACCGGCCGCGGGCGGCGGCGGCCGGCGCGCGCGGCGCCGCGCCGGCATTCCCCGGCCACGGCTCGGCGGGGGGCGGATCGTCCGCTGGCTGCTGCTCGCGGTCGCCGGCTGGATCGCGATCTCGGTGCTCGTCTTCCTCGTCAGCGCGCAGATCCAGCAGGGCAAGGTGGCGGCGGTCAACGAGTACCTCGGCGGCGCCGGCTACCCGCTCTGGTCGCCGAACAACGTGCTCGTGCTCGGCTCCGACGTCCGCAGCAGGGCGACCGCCGAGCCTGGGGCGCAGACGAGCGGCAACGGCCGCTCGGACTCGATCCTGCTGCTGCGGATCGGCGGCGGCGCCAACCGCCGGCTGGCGATCGCCCGCGACACCGTCGTCGACATCCCCGGCGGGGGCCGCCAGAAGATCAACGCCGCCTACGCGATCGGCGGCGCGCCGCTGGCCGTCCAGACGATCGAGCAGTACACCGGCATCGACATCCACCACGTCATGCTCGTCAGCTTCGAGGACTTCCCGGACCTCATCGACGCGATGGGCGGCATCACCTATCGCGGCGGCTGCGTCGTCTCGAAGATCAACGGAGGCTTTCGCAACGGCGGCTACACGCTGCGCCTGAAGGCCGGCAAGACGCACATCGACGGCCGCCAGGCGCTCGCGCTCGCCCGGACGCGCAAGAACGCGTGCAACCCCAACGAGGACGACCTCACCCGTGCGCGGCGCCAGCAGAAGATCGTCGGCGCGATGAAGCGCCGCCTGCTGTCGCCGATGGCCTTCGTCCGGCTGCCGCTCGTCTCCTGGAACGTGCCCAAGGCGCTGCGCTCGGACATGAGCGGGCCGACGCTGCTGGGCCTCTACGGCGCGCTGGCGATCGCCGGCACCCCGCAGGCCGAGGTCCTCGGCACGCTCTCGGGCCAGGTGCCCGACAGCGTCAAGCGCGCGAAGGTCCAGCGCTTCCTGACGGGCTGACGCGCGGGCCGCGCTCGGCGGCCGGCGCGACTCAGGTCTTCTTCGGCTTCGCCTTCGCCGAGCCGCCCGAGGAGGAGGAGGAAGAGGAGGAGGACGACGACTTGGCATCCGCCTTGGCGGCCTCGAGCTTCTGGACGGCCTTGGACTCCGACGCCGGCGCATCGCTCTTCTTGGCGTCGCCGCCGCCGTCGCTCGAGGCATCGGACTCGGCCTTCTCGCGGGCGCGCTTCTTCGTCCCGTAGTCGGTGTTGTAGAAGCCCTTGCCCTTGAAGTGCACCGCGATCGGGTGAAAGACGCGCTGCAGCGGGACGCCCGTCTCGGGGTCCTCCGTGAGCGGCGGGTCGGTCATCTTCTGCATGACCTCGAGGATGGTTCCGTCTGGGCGGCGGTACTCGTAGAAGGGCACGGACGACCCATTATCTAGCATGCCCCCCCGATGCCCGATGTCGCCACCATGGAGAAGATCGTCGCGCTCTGCAAGCGGCGCGGCTTCGTCTTCGCCTCCTCGGAGATCTACGGCGGCCTCGGATCGACGTACGACTACGGCCATTACGGGGTGCTGCTGAAGACGAACGTCAAGAACGAGTGGTGGCGCGCGATGCTGCAGGAGCGCGACGACGTCGTCGCCCTGGACTCGGCGATCCTGCAGCACCCGCGCACGTGGGAGGCCTCCGGCCACCTCGCCGGCTTCACCGATCCGATGGTCGACTGCCGGACCTGCGGCCAGCGCTTCCGCGCCGACCATCTCGCCGATCTGCGGTGCCCGCGCAAGCCCTCCAAGCCGCCCGGCGAGGGCCCGGACTGCGACCTCACCGAGGCGCGCGACTTCAACCTCATGTTCGAGACGACGATGGGCCCGGTCAAGGACTCCGCGGCCACCGTCTACCTGCGGCCCGAGACCGCGCAGGGGATCTTCGTGAACTTCAAGAACGTCCTGCAGTTCAGCCGCAAGACGCCGCCGTTCGGCATCGCGCAGGTCGGCAAGTCCTTCCGCAACGAGATCACGCCCGGCAACTTCGTCTTCCGCACGCGCGAGTTCGAGCAGATGGAGATGGAGTTCTTCGTCCCGCCCGCCGAGGCCGAGCGCTGGTACGAGTACTGGCGCAAGGCCCGCCGCGACTGGTACGTCGACCTGGGCATCCGCGAGGACCACCTGCGCCTGCGCGAGCACGACGCCGACGAGCTGTCGCACTACTCCAGCGCGACGGCCGACGTCGAGTACCTCTTCCCGATCGGCTGGTCGGAGCTCGAGGGCATCGCCAACCGCGGCGACTTCGACCTCACGCAGCACGCCGAGTTCTCCGGCGAGAAGCTCGAGTACTTCGACCCGCAGTCCAAGGAGCGCTACGTCCCGCACGTCATCGAGCCGGCCGCCGGCGCCGACCGCGCGACGCTCGCCTTCCTCGCCGACGCCTACGACGAGGACGAGATCGGCGGCGAGCCGCGCACCGTGCTGAAGCTGCACCCGCGCCTGGCGCCGGTCAAGGTCGCGGTGCTGCCGCTCGTGCGCAAGGACGGCCAGCCCGAGGTCGCGCGCGAGATCCACACCGCGCTGCGCGGGCGGATGCAGAGCGAGTACGACGAGGGCGGCTCGATCGGCAAGCGCTACCGCCGCCAGGACGAGATCGGCACGCCGTACTGCGTGACGGTCGACCACCAGACGCTCGAGGACCGCACCGTCACCGTGCGCGAGCGCGACTCGCTGGCCCAGGAGCGGATCGCGATCGGCGAGCTGCCCGACGTGCTGGCGGCGCGGCTGGCCGCGCCGTGGCGCTCGCCGAAGCCCGCCGCCGCCGACGCCGCCTGAGCGACCGCCGAGCGCCGCGCCGGAGGGCGGCCGTCGGGTACCGTTTGGCCAGCCAGCCAGCCAGTCTTCATGTTGCGCACGACAGGAGCTCACCCATGGCCGTGACCGTCCCCCCGGCGACCGAGCAGATCGACTACGCCGATCTGTACGCCCGCTGGGAGCGCGGCAACTGGTCGGCGACGGAGATCGACTTCACGCAGGACCGCATCGACTGGCATGAGCGCATGACGCCCGAGCAGCGCCGCGGCGCGCTGTGGCTCTACACGCTGTTCCTCCACGGCGAGGACTCCGTCGCCGACAACCTCTCGCCGTTCATCGACGCCGCCCCGCTCGTCGAGCAGAAGTACTTCCTCGCCACCCAGCAGGTCGACGAGGCGCGCCACGCGGTGTTCTTTCACCGCTTCATGCACGAGGTCGTCGGGATCGGCGACGGCACGCTCTCGACGGGGCTGCGGCGTGACCAGGCCCGAGCTCAACTGGGGTCACCGGATGACCTTCGGCCACCTCGACCGGGTCGCCGACCGGCTGCGCGCGGACCGCTCGCCGCGGATGCTCGCCCAGGCGATCACGATGTACCACGTCGTCGTCGAGGGGACGCTCGCCCAGCCCGGCCAGCACGTCATCGAGACCTCGCTGGAGGCCCTGGACCTCCTGCCCGGCTTCCGCGAGGGGATGCGCAACGTCGCCGTCGACGAGCAGCGCCACATCGCCTTCGGCGTCAAGCTGCTCGCCGACCTGTACCGCGCGGACCCGCAGGGCACGCAGGACGCGATCGTCGACGTCATCCGCGAGGTGCTGCAGTGGACGCTCAGCGTGCCGATCCCGCCCGGCTGGGACGAGTCGTACACGACGTGCTTCGGCTACACGCTCGAGGACCTCTTCGAGGAGGGCGCGCGCGCCAACGAGGCGCGGCTGCGCGCGATCGGGCTGCCGCTGGACTCGATCGCGCACTTCCCGTTCCCGATGGACGTCAGCCCGCGCGAGCGCGGCCGCCGCGCGCTCGCCCTGCTGCGCGCCGGGCCTGCTCGGCGAGGGCAACGGCCCGATCGGCCGCGACCCGGAGACCGTGCGGATCTTCTTCGACCTGCTCGCGCGCAACGCCCGCGGCGAGGAGGTGCCGCACGGCACGACGATCCAGTGGGAGTTCCCCGACATGGAGCCGTGGTACCTGCTGCTCGAGGGGCGCGACAAGCGCGCCGTCCAGGGGCGCGTCGCCAAGCCGACCGTGCGCCTGCGGATGCGCTGGGACGACTTCGGCGAGCTCGTCTCCCAGCGCGCCCAGCCGCACCGCACTGGCGCTGCGCGGGCGCCTGCGCCCGTGGGGCGATCCGCGCCTGCTGCTCAGGCTGCAGCGCCTTTTTCACTGAATCGCCGACGGTGCGGGTAGGGTCCGCGCCACGATGATGCGCCAGGGCCCGATCTCGCGATTCCTGCACGGAGCGATCGAGTACGTCGCGGGCGTGCTGCTGATCGCTGCGCCGTTCCTGTTCGGCTTCGAGTCCAACGCCGCGGTGGCGCTGTCGATCGTCGCCGGCGTCGTCGTGCTCGCCATCGCCGCGAGCACCGAGGGCGCGAGCTCGATGATCAACTCGATCCCGCTGTCGATCCACCTGGTGCTGGACTTCGCGCTCGCGGCCGTGCTCATCGCGTCGCCGTTTCTCTTCGGGTTCAGCGACGAGAGCGCGCCGACCGCGTTCTTTCTCATCGTCGGCGTGCTGCACCTGCTCGTGACGATCGGGACGCGCTTCGCGCCACCGAAGGGCGCCGGCTAGGACGAGTCGGTCGCGCGCGCGCCGCCGAGCCCGGCGCCCGCGCCGCAGAGCTCCTCGGCCGGCCGCGGCCGGCCGATGTGGAAGCCCTGGACGAAGTCGACGCCGTAGCCGCGCAGCAGCTCGATCGTCTCGTCGTCGCCGACGCACTCGGCGACCGTGTGCTTGCCCAGGCCGCCGGCGATCTGCGCCATCGACCGCACGACGAGCTGGTTGACCGGGCTCGTGGCCAGGTTCTCGACGAACTCGCCGTCGATCTTCAGCTCGTCGAACGGCAGGTGCTTGAGGTTGTAGAACGAGGCGTAGCCGGTCCCGAAGTCGTCGAGCGCGAGCCCGCAGCCCAGCTCGGCGAGCGCGCGGGCGAAGCGTCGCGCGCGATCGATGTCGGAGATCGCCGCCGTCTCGGTGACCTCGAAGACGAGCCGCGCGGGGTCGACGCCGGCGTTGGCGATCTCGCGCTTGATGAAGGTCGGCAGGTCGGGGTCGTTGACCGACCGCGCCGAGAGGTTGACGTCGAAGCAGTCGTCGCGCCCCGACCGCCCGCTGTCGACGAGCAGGCCCAGCGCCCGCCGCAGGACCCAGCGGTCGAGCTCCTGGACGAGGTCCAGCCGCTCGGCGATCGACATGAACAGCGCGGGGGCGATGAGCTCGCCGTCGGGGCCGATCATCCGAACGAGCAGCTCGTGGCGCGTCCGGCCGGCGTCCTCCAGCGCGACGATCGGCTGCGCATGCAGCGTGAACCGGTCGCCGGCCAGCGCGGCGCGGATCTGCTCGGCGCCGCCGCGCCGCAGCTGGCGGCTCGAGCCGGGGTCGTAGCGGTGGGCGCGATCGCGGCCGGCGGCCTTGGCGTCGTACATCGCCATGTCGGCCTCGATGAGCAGCTCCTCGCCGGAGACCTGGTCGTCGCCGTGCTCGAAGCAGGCGATGCCGATGCTCGCCGTCGTGTGCGCGGAGCCGCGCGCCGTGGAGACGACGATCTGCTTGCGGATCGCCCCCAGCAGCTCGTCGGCGATCTGGCGGGCGCGCCCCGCGTCGGCGTGCGGCAGGATCGCCGCGAACTCGTCGCCGCCGATCCGGCCGATGAGGTCGGTCTCACGCAGGCGCTCGCGGATGAGGGCCGCCACCTGCGAGATGAGCTCGTTGCCCGCGTCGTGGCCGAGCGTGTCGTTGACATGCTTGAGGTTGTCGATATCGAGGGCCAGCACCACTCCTCCGGTGCCGTAGCGGCGCGCCGACGCGAGCTCGCGGGTCAGCTCGACGCGGAAGCGGCGGTGATTGAAGAGGTCCGTCAGCGGATCGTGGTCGGCGAGGTGCTGCAGCTGATCCTCGAAGCGATCGCGCTCGACGTAGCGCGCGATGCGCTCCGACAGGCGCGTGAGCAACGCTCCGAGCTCGTCGCCGAGCGGCTGCGGCTCGACCGCCGCGAGCTCGATGACCGCGACGACCTCGCTGCGGCTGACGATCGGCAGGCCGATCGCGTGGCACCAGTGCGTTGCCCGCGCCGCCGAGTCGCTCTCGCGGGCCAGCTCGTCCGCGGTGAGATCGGACATGATGAGCGGCTCGCCGGCATTCCAGGCGCGCCCCGGCAGCCCGGCGCCCGGGGCGAGCGTCGCGTTGCGGATCCGGCGCTCGAGCTGCTCTCCGGAGGCCTCCGGAGAGCGCCACGTCGCCTCGCGGCGCAGCATGCCGAGCGTGTCGTCGTGCGCCCACCAGCCTCCATACGCCCAGCCGAGCCCCGCGCAGATCTCCTGCAGGATGCGGCCGCGGGCCTCGTCCAGCGACGGCGGACTCCAGCAGCGCGCGCCCGACGGCGTTCTCGGTCGCCAGCCGCCGCTTGGCCCGCGTGCGCTCGGAGATGTCCTGCAGGAACGCGTTGAAGCTGTGGCCGTCCTGGGTCTCGATCGTCGAGATGGTCAGCTCGACGGAGATGAGGTGGCCGTCGCGATGCAGCGCATCGATCTCGACGGCCCGCCCGATCATCGTCGCCTCCCCGGTCGCGACGTACCGCGCCAGGCCCGCCGCGTGCGCCGCGCGGTCGCGCTCGGGGACGATCGTCTCGGCCAGGGTGCGCCCGAGCGCCTCCTCGCGCGTCCAGCCGAGCAGCGTCTGCGCCGCGGTGTTCCAGTCGGTGATGACGCCGCGCTCGTCGCAGGAGACGAACGCGTGGCTGGCGGCGTCGACGATGAGGCGGGCGCGCGCCTGGCTCTCGCGCAGCGCGCGGTCGGCGCGCCTGCCCTCGGTCATGTCCATCGAGACGCCGATCATGCGGACCGGACTGCCGTCGTCGCCGCGCATGAGCTGGCCGCCGGTGGCGATCGTGCGGACCGACCCGTCGGGCCGGACGACGCGGTGCTCCATCGTGAACGGCTCGCCGGTCTCGTAGCACTGCTCGATCGTCGCCTGGGCCATGGCCCGGTCGGCGGCGTGCACGCAGGAGAGGAACACGCCGTAGGTCAGCTCGACGTCGCCGGGTCGTATGCCGAAGATCGCGTGGACCTCGTCGGACCACGACACCGTGTCGGCGACGATGTCCCACTCCCAGCTTCCGGCGGCGAGGAGCTCGTGGCGCTCGGCGACCAGCGCCTGCGTGCCCGTCAGCGCGGCGGTCCGCTCCCTGATCGCGGCGCTCGAGCTCGTCGTGCGAGCGGCGCAGCTGCGACAGCGCGTGCTCGCGCTCGCTCGTGATGACGCCGAGCACGAGGGTCGCGATCCCGGCGACGCTGCCGAACAGCTGTGCGAGCAGGAGCGCGTGATCCGACGACTCCGTGTAGATCACCCCCGTCTCATGGGCCGTGAGGCCGACCGCGACGCCCGCGACGATCAGGCCGGTCACCGCCGCTCCGATCTGCCGGAACCGCACGGCGCCCCACACGAGCACCGGGATGATGAGAAACAGCAGGCCGGCGCGGTAGGTGAACGCGCCGAGGGCCGCCATCAGCGTGATGCAGCCCAGCAGGCCCGCCTCGACGAGCATCCGCCGCGGGAGCCTGATCGGCCGCCGCGCAGCGCCACGAGCAGCAGCAGCGGGGCGACGAGCAGGTCGCCGCCGAGCGCTCCGAGCCACCAGGTCAGCCACGCGCGCCCGGCCTCCGCGCCGGCGATCGCATCTCCGGCGACGAGGCTGCCGACCCCGATCGACGCGCCGGCGAGCGTGCTCACCATGCCCGCGAGCAGCGCGAGGAGGGCGACGTCGCGAACGCGCGTGAGCGACGGGTCGAAACCCGGCCCGCTTCAGCAGCCAGGCGCCGGCCAGGGCCTCGAGCGTGTTGCCGGCCGCGATGGCGGCGATGCTCGGGACGGGCACGCCGGTCCCGGCGTGCGCGAGCACTGCGCCGAGCGCGACGGCGGGCCACATGCGCGGCCCCCACAGCACGACCGCGGCCAGCGCGATGCCGCTCGGAGCCCAGATCGCCGTGACGTGCGGCGTGTCGGTCGCGAGCGCGAGCCCGCCCTTGGCGGCGGCGGCGTACAGCAGGGCGACAGCCACGATGCGCACGACGTGGGTCTGCGTGGCCGGCACGTACACCATTGTCCATATCGGCCCTCGTCACTGTGGGCTTGAGGAGGAAGCTTCCGATTAATCTCAGTCGAGCCCGGAGCGTGATATTCACACATACAGGCGCCGGCAGCGCGTCTTCGCGGTCAGCGGACCGCCGGCGCGGCCTCCAGCGACGGCGCGAGCAGCGCCGCGACCGACGCGGCGGTGCGCCGCGGGGACGCGAGCGGAAGCGCCGCATGGCTGATCGCCAGGCGCACGAGGCAGTCGGCGAGCGCGCGCGCGTCGCGCGGGCGCAACTGCGGCCACGCGCGGGCGAGGATCTCGGCGAGGCGCGCTCCGACGCCGGCGACGAACGGGCCGCCGCGCGTCGTCACGAGCGCGAGCAGGGTCTCGCCGCCCTCCGGGGCGACGGCCGCCCGCACGAGCGGGTTGCGCTCCGGCCGCCGCCAGGAAGTCGCCGAAGGCGCGGGTCAGCGCCTCGCGGGGATCGTCGCGGTGCGCGTCGATCGTGCCCTGCGCCGCGGCGAGGAACCGCTCGCCCTCGCGCGCGACGCAGGCCTGAGCGAACTGCGCCCGCGAGCCGAACTCGCTGTAGAGCGTCTGGCGGCTCACGCCCGCCGCCGCGGCGACCTCGGCCATCGTGATCTCGCTCCAGCTTCGCTCGCTGCAGCCGCGCGAGGGCCGCGTCGAGCAGCATGTCGCGCAGCAGGTGCCGCGCCGCGGCCTGGTAGCCCGCCCGGCCCGCCGCCGTGGTCGACGCCGCGGTCATCCGTCGGGCTCGAAGTCGACCTTGTCGCGCACGCCGCAGTCCGGGCAGGCCCATTCGTCGGGGACCTCGCTCCACGGCGTCCCGGGCGCAAAGCCCTCGCGCGGGTGACCGGGCCCCTCGTCGTACACGTAACCGCAGACCGGGCAGCGAAAGCGGCTCACGGCGGCGGCCCGGATGGACGGACCGGGCTCATGGGGCGGCGGCCCGGATCGACGGACCCGGCTCATCCGGCGTGCCGGGCCAGGATCCTGCGCCGCGCCCGCGGATGGATGTTCACCCGCTCCAGGTCGCCGCCGTAGTGCTCGAGCAGCAGCGGGTCCATGACGCGCCGCCACAGCGGCGGGACGGCCGCCAGCACGATCATCCCGGCGTAGCCCGTCGGCAGCTGCGGCGCCTCGTCGTCGTGGCGCAGGGCCTGGTAGCGGCGCACGGGGTTGGCGTGATGGTCGGAGTGGCGCTGGAGGTGGTAGAGCATGACGTTGGAGGCGACGTTGTTGGAGTTCCAGCTGTGCTCGGGGCGGGTGCGCTCGTAGCGGCCGTCCTCGCCGCGCGCGCGCAGCAGCCCGTAGTGCTCGAGGTAGTTGACGACCTCCAGCAGGCAGAAGCCGACGACGGCCTGGATGAGCAGGTATGGCAGCACGACGGGGCCGAAGGCGAGCGCGAGGCCCCCGAAGAGCGCGAGGGTCATCGCCCAGGCCTGCAGGATGTCGTTGCGGATCGTCCAGGGCCCGCGCCCGGTGCGGCGCAGGCGCGCGGCCTCCAGCGCCCATGCCGAGCGCAGGCTGCCGGCCACGGTGCGCGGCAGGAAGGCGTAGAAGCTCTCCCCCATGCGCGAGCTGGCGGGATCCTCGGGCGTCGCGACGCGCACGTGATGGCCGCGGTTGTGCTCGATGAAGAAGTGCCCGTAGCCGCTCTGGGCGAGGGCGACCTTCGACAGCCAGCGCTCGAGCGCCACCCGCTTGTGCCCCAGCTCGTGGGCCGTGTTGATCGCCACGCCGCTCACCATGCCGACCGTCAGGGCGAGGCCGACGGAGTCGACGACCGACAGCCCGCCGCGCGACCAGAGCCAGCCCGCGAGCAGGAGCGTGCCGTACTGGATCGGCAGGTAGGCGTACGTGCACCAGCGATACCAGCGATCGGCCTCCAGCCAGGCGATGAGCTCGTCGGGCGGGTTGCGCGCGTCCGTGCCGATCCACAGGTCGATGAGCGGAAACAGGCCGAACAGCAGGACGGGGCCGACGAACCAGAGGGCTCCCCAGCCGGTCGCCTCGACGAGCCCGAGGGCGATGAGCGGCAGCGTCGGGACGAGCAGCCCGAGGGGCCACACGAAGCGCTTGCCGTCGCGCCAGCTGAGCGTCGCGGCCTCCATCTCCCCCACTCTGGACAGATCCCGCCGTGCTGTCAACCAGCCTGACAACTCGGCCGTGACTGTCGGTCGTCCGCGCCCTCGCTGCGCGCCCCGCGCCGGCCTTCGATCCGACCGGCATCCACTACATTGCGCGCGATGAGATACGTGGACATCGAGTCGCGCTTCGGCGACGTCACCCTGCGCGTCACCCCGGTCCGCCATCCGTGGGACGCCGACGCCGGCCGTCCGGCCTGGGACGTGCAGCTCACCGGCCAGGACCTCGATGCGTCCGTCGTCGCGATCGAGGACGACGACGCTCCGCAGGCGCTCGTCGAGTTCTGCCGCGAGCTGGCCGACGAGCAGCGGGGCTTCGACGGCGAGAAGCGGTGGAGCGCGCTCGGCGACGGCGTGAAGATCCGCGCCGACCACGATCAGATCAACACGACGCGGCTGTACGTGACGCTGTCGGGCGGCGCGGTCCCGCAGTGGACCGCCTACGCCGAGCTGCACGTCGACCCGGGCCGCTTCGACCGCGTGTCGATCAACCTCGGGCTCTTCGGCGACGAGCTCCTGGCGGGCGCGCCCGCGGAGGACGGCGAGCCCGAGCGGATCGACCCGCGCGAGCGCGCCCGCGGCCCGCGCAAGCGCATCGGCACGCCCGGCGTCCAGAAGGACGACTACTACAACTACTAGCTCGCCGCGTCAGAGATCACCGCCGGACATCCGGGAAGTCCCCACAGAACGTCCGGCCGGGTCCGTTACGCCTCGGCCACCGCCGGCCCGCGGTCGAAGTCCGAGCGCGGCAGCAGCCGCTCCAGCGGCCGCGGCAGCCACCAGTTCCAGCGCCCCAGGACGGCCATCGACGCGGGCACGAGCACGAGCCGGACGATCGTCGCGTCGACGGCGATCGCGACGGCCGTGCCGAGCCCGATCTGCTGGATCGACGGCACGCCGGTGGCGACGAACGTCGCGAACACGGCGACCATGATGAGCGCGGCGCTCGTGATCGTGCGCGCGCTGCTCGCCAGCCCGCCGGCGACCGCGGCGCGCGTGTCGCCGCTCGCGGCGAAGCGCTCGCGGATGCGCGTCAGCAGGAACACCTCGTAGTCCATCGACAGCCCGAAGACGACCGCCAGGACGAGCGGCGGCGTGACCGTGTCGACGTGCCCGAGCGACCCGAAGCCGAGCAGCCCGTCGACCCAGCCCCACTGGAAGACGGCGACGATCACGCCGTAGGCGGCGCCCACGGAGAGCAGGTTCATGACGACCGCCTTGAGCGGCAGGATCGCGGAGCGCAGCAGCATGAGCAGCACGAGGTAGCTCAGCCCGAGCACGAAGAGCACGATCTTCCACAGCGAGCCCGACACCTTCTCGTTGAAGTCCACGAGGCCCGCGGTCGGGCCGCCCACGTCGACGGCGACGCGGGCGCTCAGCGCCGGCAGGCTCGCGCGCAGGCGCTCGACGAGCGCCTTCGTCTGCGGCGACTCGCCCGACGCTCGCGGCGTCGCGGTGAGCAGCACCGCGTCGCCGCGACTCGAGGTCACGGGCGCGGCGACCGAGGCGACGGCGGCGTCGCGGGCGATCGCGGCGTGCAGGCCGCGCACCGCGGCCGCGTTGGCGGGCTCGCCGGCGCCACCGGAGTGCAGCCGCGCCACGACCGCGACGGGCGACGCGGCGCCGGGGCCCGCCTGGGCGGCGGCGGCCTCGAAGCCGGCGCGCACCTCGTGGCCGGCGGGGAACTGCTCCAGCGCGCCGTCGGCCGTCTGCATGCTCAGCGCGGGGATGCCGAGGGTGAGCAGGGCGCCACCGGCGACGACGAGCGCGACCACCGGGCGGCGCATGACACGGCTCGTCCAGCGCTCCCAGAAGGGGACTCTCGGAGCGCGCGCGGGACGCCGCGCGCGCAGCCATGCCGCGCCGCGGCCCAGCCAGCGGCCCGGCTCGTGCGCGCGGCGGCCGAGCAGCGAGATGAGCGCGGGCAGCAGCGTCGAGGCCGTCAGCACCGACACCCCGACGACGAGGATCGAGCCGATCGCCATGGAGCGCAGCGCGGTCGTGTCGACGAGCAGCAGGCCGGCGAGCGAGGCGATGACCGTCAGCCCGCTGAAGAGGACCGCGATCCCGGAGGTCGCGAGCGCGGTCGCGCGCGCCTCGTCGGGCCCGCGGCCGGCCGCGATCTCCTCCCGGTAGCGGGCGAGCACGAACAGCGAGTAGTCCACGGCGACGCCGATGCCGATCATCGACGCCATGTTCGTCGTGAAGATCGACATCTCCATGGAGCGCGAGAGCAGGAAGATGAGCGCGCCCGTGACGATCACCGAGACCGCGCCGAGCGCGAGCGGCAGCGCCGCCGCCGCGAGCGAGCCGAAGACCGCCAGCAGGATGAGCGCGACGATCGGAAAGCCGATGCCCTCCGCCGTCTCGAGGTCCTCCTTGGAGACCTCCTGCAGCCCGGCCCACAGCGCGCCCTGTCCGACGAGGTGCGTCGTGACCGCCGCCTCCGCGGTGCCCGGCGCGCCGATCCCGAGCGCGTCGCGCAGGTCGGCGGCGGCGTCGATCGCCCGCCACTCGTTGACGTCGACGCGCAGCGGGACGACGACGGTGCCCGCCGGCGCGCGGCGCGCCTGTGCGAGCGCGGCGGGCGAGACCGCGACGTGGTCGACCCGGCGGGCGGCGCCGTCCAGGCGCCGCAGCGCGGCCGCGCGGTCGGCCGCCGTCGCGCCGCGATGGGCGACGAGGACGACGCCCAGCCGCGCGCGCTGCGCGGCGTCGAAGTCGCGCTCGAGCGACGCCTGCACGGCGTCCGACTGCGACCCGGGCACGGCGAACCCGCCGCCCGTGAGGTTCTCGGCCTGTCGCGCGGCGAGCGGCAGCGCGGCGAGGAGGACGAGCGCCCACGTGACGAGCACGAGGCGCCGGTGGCGGCGAAGCAGACCGTCGAGCGAGACCATGAGCGCTTGCATGGCGCGGCAGCATACACCTTGGCTGGCTAGCCAGCCAGTTCTATTTTGAGACCGTTTTCTTCGGCTTCTCCCACCCCGAGATCGCCAACCGCCAAGGCCGGTGACCCCAGACGCGCGTCATGGCGCCGCGCGTGCGCATAGCGCCCCCAAGACGCCACGACCGCCGGCCGCCACCACCGACCCCCGATCCTCCTGGCCGGAATGCCGGCGCGCGGGGCGCCAACCCGCGACGGAGCGGGTCGCCGTGGGCTACGCCGCGTCGACGAGCAGCGCGCGCACGCAGCGCACGGCCGCGTCGATCGTCGGCCCGAAGTCGCGCTCCTCGGCGAGCATCCGCAGCCAGATGCCGTCGGCGAGCGACAGCAGCACGTCGACGACGGCGTCGGGCTCGGCGCTGAGGTGCAGCACGCCCTCGGCCTCCTTGGCGCGCAGCAGCGCGGCGACCTGCTCGCGCGGGCGGCGCAGGAGGTCGGTGAACTCGGCCGCCACGTCCTCGTGGCGGCGTGACAGCACGAAGAGCTCGAAGAGCAGCGTCACGAAGCCCGGGTCGTTGCGCACGACGTCCTCGAGGCTGGCGACGAGAACCGCGATGAAGTCGTCGGCGGTCTGCGCCTGCGCGAGCGCGGCGTCGAGCCCTGCCATCCGCACGTCGCAGTCGCGCCGCACGACCTCGACGAGCAGCCGCTCCTTCGTGCCGAAGTAGTAGTGCAGCAGCCCGCGCGAGACGCCCGCCGCCTTGGCGACCTGATCGAACGTCGAGCCGGCCGTGCCCCGCTCGGCGACCGAGGCGCGCATCGCGTCGACGATCCGCGCCGCCTTGTCGCCGGCGAGTTGGCGCTCGCTAGTGGTCGCAGCTTCCATGCATCATCACCTGCCGCACAGCCTAGCTGGCTGGCTGGCCAGTCCGGGCCGGGCGTGCACCTGCCCCGCCCCGCAACGACCGAGGGCGCCCGGCGGGCGCCCTCGAGTCGGGTCCGCGGCGGCGGCGCGCGGTCAGGTCGCGGGCGCGGGCGACTCGGCCGGGGCGGCGGGCGTCGTGTTGGAGGTGTAGTCGAACTCCTCCTCGGCGCCGAAGAGCGCGTCGAGCACCTTGTTGCGCAGGCCCTCGCTGAGCGCGATGGCGATCGCGCCGCCGACGATCGCGACGAGCAGGAGTCGCCCGAAGCCGCCCTTGCGCTTCTTGGGCGGCGAGGTGTGCTTCGGCGCGTCGCGCAGCGCGGCCGTCGCGTCGCGCAGCGCGTCCGCCGAGCGCCTGACCTCGGCGTGCAGCTTCTTGTCCTCGATGAGGTTCTTCGTGGGCGCCTTGCCCTTGTTCAGCCGCGAGTACGCGTGCTTCGCGGCCTCGAAGGCCACGACCATGTTGTCGCGCAGATCCTCGTCCTGGATGATCCGCTGCAGGTACGGATTCTCCTTCGCGGTCTGGGCGGCTGCGGCGGCCTTGGCGGCCTTGTCCTTCGCTGCCATCTCGATTTCACCTCGGGTTGCTTGCTTGCGGCGTCGAGCCAGCATATACCCGGCTTCGAGCGTCGCCAGCCCCGCTCACGGCTCCAGCGCGGCCTCGAGCACCTCGCCGATCTCGCCGACGAAGCGGAACTCGAGCTTGGAGCGCAGGTGCTCGGGAATCTCGTCGGTGTCGGGCTCGTTGAGCTCGGGCGCGATGATCGTCGTGAGGCCGTTGCGCTGGGCGGCGAGCGCCTTGTCCTTCAGCCCGCCGATCGGCAGCACCTGGCCGGTGAGCGTCATCTCGCCGGTCATCGCGACGTCGTCGCGGACGTGGCGCCCGCTCAGCAGCGAGACGAGCGCCGTCGTCATCGTGATGCCCGCGCTCGGCCCGTCCTTCGGGATCGCGCCCGCCGGCACGTGGATGTGGATGTCGTGCGTGCGAAACCAGTCCGACGGCAGGGTCGGGTCGATGTCGCGCATGTGGCCTCGCACGTAGGAGACGGCCGCCGCCGCCGACTCCTTCATGACGTCGCCGAGCTGCCCGGTGATCTGCAGCTTGCCCTCGCCGTCGTACGCCTGCGCCTCGATGAAGAGCACGTCGCCGCCGACCGGCGTCCACGCCAGGCCGGTCGCCACGCCCGGAAGGCGCGTGCGGCGCTTGGCCTCGGAGTGGTAGCGCCGGCGGCCGAGCAGCTTGCGCGCGCGCTCCTCGCCGATCGAGCCCTTCGGGTTGCCGCCCTCGGCGACCTCGCGCGCGACCTTGCGCGCGATCGCCCCGATCTGGCGCTCGAGCTCGCGCACGCCGGCTTCGCGGGTGTAGTCGCCGATGACGGCGCGCAGCGCGGCGTCGGTGATCCGCAGCCGGCTGCGCGTGAGGCCGTTGCGCTCGGCCTGGCGCGGCAGGAGGTAGCGCTTGGCGATCTGCAGCTTCTCGTCGGCGGTGTAGCCGGCGATCTCGATGAGCTCCATGCGATCGCGCAGCGGGCCGGGGATCGTGTCCAGCGTGTTCGCGGTCGTGATGAACATGACGCGCGAGAGGTCGAACGGCAGGTCGAGGTAGTGGTCGCGGAAGTTCTGGTTCTGCTCGGGGTCGAGCACCTCGAGCATCGCGCTGGCCGGGTCGCCGCGGAAGTCCGAGCCCATCTTGTCGATCTCGTCGATCATGAACAGCGGGTTGTTGGAGCCCGCGTCGCGCAGCGCCCGGATGATCGTGCCGGGCATCGCGCCGATGTACGTGCGGCGGTGGCCGCGGATCTCGGCCTCGTCGCGCACGCCGCCCGCGCTGATGCGCTCGAACTCGCGCCCGAGCGCCCGCGCGATCGACTTGCCCAGCGACGTCTTGCCGACCCCCGGCGGGCCGACGAAGCTCAGGATCGAGCCGCGCGCCTGCGGATTGAGCTTGCGCACGGCGAGGAACTCGAGGATGCGGTCCTTGACCTGCTCGAGGCCGTAGTGGTCCTCGTCGAGCACGGCCCGCGCGTGCTCGAGGTCGAGGTTGTCCTCGGTCGAGGTGTCCCACGGCAGCGAGGCGATCCACTCCAGGTAGGTGCGGATGACGCCGTGCTCGGCTGCCGCCGGCGGCAGGTTCTCCAGGCGCCCGAGCTCGCGGTCGACCTGCTTGCCGACATCCTCGGGCAGGTCGATCGCGGCGAGCTGCTCGCGCAGCTCCTTGGCCTCGGCGGCGGACTCGTCGAACTCGCCGAGCTCCTCCTGGATCGCCTTGAGCTGCTGGCGCAGGATGAACTCGCGCTGCGTGCGGTCCATGTCGGACTGCACCTGGCTCTGGATCTCCGAGCCGATCGAGATGACCTCGAGCTCGCGCGCGAGCGCCTCGGTCAGGCGCCGCAGGCGCCGCGCGACGTTGCACTCCTCCAGCAGCGCCTGCTTCTCCTCGGTCCCCAGCCGCAGCGACCCGGAGATGAGATGGCTCAGCGCGCGCGGGTCCTCGACGTTGGCGACGGCGATCTGCAGCTCCTCGGGCAGGTACGGCACGGCCTCGACGATCTGCGAGAACGTCTGCTGGACGTTGCGCATGAGCGCCGTCAGCTCGGGCGACTCCTCGACGACGTCGGGCAGCTCGGAGATCTCGGCGACGAGATAGGGCAGCGTGCTCTTCCAGCGTTCGATCTTCACCCGCTGGGCGCCCTGCACGAGCAGCCGCAGCGTGCCGTCGGGCACCTTCAGCATGCGGGCGATGACGCCGACGACGCCGACCTCGAAGAGCTGCTCGGGAGCGGGCTCCTCGACCTCGGGCTCGCGGCTGGCGACCATGACGAGCATCCGGTTGCCGGCGAGCACGTCGTTGACGAGCTGCACGGAGCGCTCCTGGCCGATCGCCAGCGGCGTCAGCGTGTCGGGAAACGGCACGGTGTCGCGCAGCGGGAGCACGGGCAGCGTGCCCGGCAGCTCCTGGCGCATGCCGACCTCGATCTCGTGCGCCCCGTCGGCGTCGGTGACGACGTCGATCACGACTCGCGCTCGTCCGCGTCGCCGCGCTGGATCGGCACGGTGCGCGTGCGCGACTGCGCGTCGGCGAGCGGCAGCTCGACCCGCAGGATCCCGTCCTGGTAGTTGGCCCGCGCCTGCTCGGCGACGACCTCGGCGCCGAGCTCGATCGTGCGCCGGAACGGACCGTGCTCGATCTCGAGCTGCTGGTAGACGCGGCCCTCCGCGTCGGCCTCGCGGCGGTGGCCGGTGAGCGTCAGGGTGCGGCCCTGGATCTCGAGGCCGAGGTCGCCGGCGTCGATCCCGGCCAGCTCGGCGTGGACGATCGCGCGCGGCGGATCGTCGGCGTAGAAGACGTCCACGGCCGGGCTGAAGCCGGTGCGCCGCGACGTCAGCCCGACGCTGCCGAAGACGTCGCCGAACAGCTCGTCCATCTCGCGGCGCATGCGCTCGAAGTTCGCGAAGAGATCCCGTTCGCGGGCCATGAGCTCGCAGCGTACCCACTGCCGGGCGCCGGCCCGCGCCGGCTCAGAGCTCGTAGGACTCGCCCTCGCGCGCGATCTCGACCGGCCCGCCGAACGAGCGCCGGGCCTCGGCGAGCGCGCGATCCCAGTCCAGCTCGTCGGAGATGTGCGTCAGCAGCAGCCGCCGGGCGTTGCAGCGGGCGGCGTGCTCGCCCGCCTCGCCGGCCGTCAGGTGACCGCGCTCGCCGTCGCCGCCGGCTCGCTTCAGCGTCGCCTCGAGGACGAGCAGGTCGCTGTCGCGCGCGAAGTCGTCCAGCGCGTCGGTCGGGCCGTGGTCGGCTCCGAACGTGAAGCGCCCGCCCGAGGAGCCGCGCACGCGGACCGCGTTGCAGGGCACGTAGTGCGGGACGGGCTGGAAGTCGATCTGCAGCGATCCCTCGCGCAGCGTCCCCTCCGCGTCGTACTCCGTCAGGTCGAAGGCGGTCTCGATCAGCTCGGGCCGCCCGTCCGCGCCCGCGAGCTGGCGCAGCCGCTCCCGCGCCCCGCCGGGGACCGCGAGCCGGGGCCGGGCGGGCGGGACGTCGCGCGGCCGGTCCTCGGGGTCCGCGCGCGGCCCGCGGGGCCCGTAGGTCAGCGCGCCGGCGAACGGGATGAGGTCGAGCACGTGGTCGGCGTGGACGTGCGTCACGACGATCGCGTCGACCTCGACGTAGTCGCGCACGCCCCGCAGCCGCGAGAACACGCCGCTGCCGCAGTCGACGAGCAGGCAGGTCTCGCCGTCCTCGACGAGGTAGCCGCTGCAGGCCCCGCCCGCGTTCTGCCACGACGGCGACGTTCCCAGCACCGTGATCCGCACGCCGCGACTCTACGGGTGCGCTCAGCGCGCGTGCAGCCCGGCCTGCTCCTGCGCGCTGGGAAACGCCCACGCGGTCTGCGTGCGGCGCTCCTGGCGAAACGCGAAGCGAAGCTGCTGCGGCGGCGCCAGCCCTCCCGGGCCGTCGGGCCGGAACGTCGGGCACGGGTCGTCGAGATCGAGCGCGCAGAGCAGGTTCCGGCGAAAGAAGCACTCGTCGCACGCCACTCGCTTGGCCGTTCTCGTCGTTGCCATACCGCGCTGACACCCCTTGCTCGAAGACCGCTTGCGAGCAGGATGAGAGCACGCGGGCGGGGTCCGCTCAAGGGGTGCGAACGGTGCGTTTGCGCTCCTATCGGCTTTTTGGGTTCGCCGTGGCCGCAAATGCCGGACGAAACCCTGGGACTGTCCGTAGGAGACTGCCGACAAGCAGATCTCACCCCCCGGCGAGCCGTCGATCCCGCTCGTTGGGGAAACTTTCGTGCGTGCCCGGCTCGACCCACGACACCCTCATCGTCGGAGCCGGGATCCTCGGGCTCGCGGTCGCCCGCGAGGTGCTCGCGCGGCGCCCCGGCAGCCGCGTGCTCGTCGTCGAGCGCGAGGCGGCGCCGGCGGCCCACCAGACCGGCCACAACAGCGGGGTCATCCATGCGGGCGTGTACTACGCGCCGGGCTCGCTGAAGGCCCGCCTCTGCGTCGAGGGGGCGGCGAGGATGTACGACTACTGCGAGCGCAACGCCATCCCCGTCGACCGCATCGGCAAGCTCATCGTCGCGCTGCACGACGACGAGCTGCCGGCGCTGGCGGAGCTCGAGCGGCGCGCGCGCGAGAACCGCGTGCCCGGCCTGCGGCGGCTGGACGCCGGCGGCCTGCGCGAGATCGAGCCCAACGCGGTGGGCGTCGCCGCGCTGCACTCGCCGAACACCGGGATCGTCGACTTCGTGGCGGTCTGCGCCGGGCTCGCCGACGACGTGCGCGCGGCCGGCGGGGAGATCCGCTTCGGCTGGCGGGTCGCGGACGTCGGCGCGGCGGCGCGCTCGATCCGCCTGCGCGGCGCCCACGGCGACATCGTCGAGGGCGGGCGGGCCGTGTTCTGCGCCGGGCTGTGGTCCGACCGGCTCGCGACGCGCGCCGGCGCCGACCCGGACCCCCGCATCGTTCCCTTCCGCGGCGGCTACCTGCGCCTGCGCCCCGAGCGGCGCGACGTCGTGCGCGGCCTCATCTACCCCGTCCCCGACCCGAGCCTGCCGTTCCTCGGCGTGCACCTCACGCCGCGGATCGACGGCGAGGTGCTGCTCGGCCCGTCGGCTCTGCTCGTCGGCGCGCGCGACGGCTACCGGCTGGGCAGGCTGCGCGCCGCCGACGTCCGCGACACGCTCGCGTGGCCGGGTACGTGGCGGATGATGGCGCGCTGGTGGCGCACCGGACTCGGCGAGCTGCGCCTCGCCGCCAGCCGCGCGGCGTTCGCGGCCGAGGCCAGCCGCTACGTGCCGGGGATCCGCGGCGAGGACCTCCTGCCGGCGTTCGGCGGCGTGCGCGCGCAGGCCGTGGCGCGCGACGGGCGCCTCGTCGACGACTTCCTGCTCTCGGCGACGCCGCGGGCGATCCACGTCCGCAATGCCCCGTCGCCGGCGGCGACCTCGTCGCTGGCGCTCGCCGAGCTCATCGTCGACGCCGCGGACGAGCTGAGCTGAGCGCGCCCGGGCGCGCGGCGAGGTTTGCCGGGCGGGCCGATCGGCGACGATGGTCGACCATGCGCATCCTGCTCACCGGCGCCAGCGGATCGATCGGCTCGGGCCTGGCGCCCGTGCTCGCGCGCGCCGGCCACGACCTGCGCGCCTTCGGCCGCGATCCCGCGCGCGCACCCTCGCAGCTGCCGTTCGTCCGGGGCGACGCCGTCAGCGGCGCCGGGCTCGACGAGGCCATCGACGGCATCGAGGTCGCCTACTTCCTCATCCACTCGATGGAGGGCGACAGCGGACGCGGCGGCTTCGAGGACTGCGAGCGCGCCGCGGCGCGCAACTTCGTCGGCGCGGCGCAGCGGGCCGGGGTGCGGCGGGTCGTCTACCTCGGCGGTCTCGTCCCGCAGGACCGCCCGCTCTCGCGCCATCTGCGCAGCCGGCTGGAGGTCGAGGAGATCCTGCTCGCCGGCCTGCCCGAGGCGGTCGCGCTGCGGGCCTCGATCGTCATCGGCGCGCGCTCGCGCTCGTTTCGGTTCCTCGTGCATCTCGTCGAGCGGATGAAGGTGCTCGCGCTGCCCCCCTGGCGCCGGCACCGCACCCGGCCGATCGACGTGCGCGACGTGCGCGCCTTCCTCGCCGCGGCCGCGACGGCGCCGACGGCGCGCGGCGGGCTCTCGCTCGACATCGCCGGCCCGGACGTCCTCAGCTACGGCGAGATGATCGAGCGCATCGCCGACCTCATGCTCGTGCGCCGCCGCTCGCTGCGCGTCGGCCGCAACGCGACCGGCCTCGTCGCGCCGATCGCAGCCGCCCTGGCCGGCGAGGAGCCGGGCTTCATCGGCCCGCTCATGGAGAGCCTCACGAGCGACCTGCTTCCGCGCGACGAGCGCGCCGCGCAGCTGCTCGGGGTTCGCACCCATCGGTTCGACCGGGCGGTCGAGCGGGCGCTGCGCGAGTGGGAGGCCGGTGAGCCCCTTGCCGCCAGGTGAGCCGGCCCGCGGCGGCTCGACCGCGGTGAGCCGCTAGGTTCTGCGCCGGTGTCGCTCGTGATCGCCAGCATCGACATCGATGCCCAGATGCAGGACGTGTGGGACCACATCATGGATCCCCGGCGCATGCACGGCTGGGTGACGATCATCGATCGCATCGACAAGTTCGACCGCGGGCCGGTCCGGCCCGGGTTCAGGATGAGCCAGACGCTGCACCTGCGCGGCGTGCACTTCAAGGTGCACTGGACGCTCGAGGAGCTCGACGCGCCGCGGTACGCGCGCTGGGAGGGCAGCGGGCCTGCGCGCTCGACGGCCGTCACCGAGAACCGCCTGACCGAGCGCGACGGGCGCACGCACTTCGACTACCGAAACGAGTTCCGCACCCCCTTCGGACCGCTCGGCGCGGCCGCGTCGCGGGTGATCGTCGGCGGCATTCCCGAGAAGGAGGCAAAAGCCTCCCTACGCCGTTTGAAGGAGATTCTGGAAGTCCGCTCCTGAGCGGGCCGATCACTGCCGCTTCCGACGCCTGGATGCTCTAGGCTATGTGACGGTAATTGTCACCTGCCGAACGGGGAGAAGTACATGGCAGATTTCCTGGATGAGAAGCGAAGCGAGATCGGCGCGCGGCTGAAGGAGCTCAAGCCGCTCGTCGAGGAATTCGAGCGCCTGCAAGCCGCCGCGTCGGCGCTTGACGGCGTCACTCCGACCATCGCCGAACCCGCTCGCCGCGCATCCGCGCGCTCGGGCGCGAGCCGCCGCGGCGCGGGCACCGGCCGCCGCGGGCGACCCAAGGGCAGCGGAACGCGTGGCGCCGAGGCGCTGGCGCTCGTGCGCGAGCGACCGGGCATCACGATCCCGGAGATCGCAGAGAAGATGGGCATCAAGCAGAACTACCTGTACCGGGTGCTCCCGGGACTGGCCGACGACGGACTTGTTCGCAAGGACGGCCGCGGCTGGCACCCCCAGGAGGCCGCGTAGGACTTGCTCCCCCGGGGTCAGGGCCTGGTGGGACCCTGACCCCGCGGGAAACCTCCCGGCGCGGCGCGCTCAGACGAGTCCGAGCCCGCTGACCGCCGCGCGCTCGTCGGTCAGCTCCTTGACCGTCGCGTCGAGCTTGGCCTGGGCGAACTCCCCGACCTCGAGGCCCTGCACGATCTCGTAGGCGCCGCCCGAGCAGCGCACCGGGAAGCTCGAGATGATCCCCTCGGCGACGCCGTAGGACCCGTCGGAGGCGACCGCCATCGAGCGCAGGCCGTCCGCGCCGGCGACCCAGTCGCGCACGTGGTCGATCGCCGCGTTGGCCGCGGACGCCGCGGAGGAGGCGCCGCGCGCCTCGATGACCTCGGCCCCGCGCTTGCCCACGCGCGGGATGTATGTGTTCTCGTACCAGTCCAAATCCACCTGGTCGACGGCGCGCTCCCCGTTCACCTTGGCATTGAACAGGTCCGGGAACATAGAGGGGGAATGGTTGCCCCATACGACGAGGTCCGAGACCGCGTCGACGCCGACGCCGAGCTTCTGCGCGAGCAGGGCCACGGCGCGGTTCTGATCCAGGCGCGTCATCGCCGTGATCCGCTCGGCCGGGACGTCCGGGGCGTTGGCCGCGAGGATGAGCGCGTTCGTGTTGGCCGGGTTGCCGACGACGAGCACCTTGACGTCGTCGGCGGCGCCGGCGTTGAGCGCCTCGCCCTGCGGCTTGAAGATCGCTCCGTTGGCCTCCAGCAGGTCGGCGCGCTCCATGCCCTTCGAGCGCGGCCGCGCGCCGACGAGCATCGCGATGTTGACCCCGTCGAACGCCTGCGCGGGGTCGTCGTAGATGTCGACGGACGCGAGCAGCGGGAACGCGCAGTCGGTCAGCTCCAGCGTCGTGCCCTCCGCCGCCTTGACGGCCTGCGGGATCTCGAGCAGCTTCAGCGCGATCGGTGTGTCGGGCCCGAGCAGCTGTCCGGATGCGATCCGGAACAGCAGGGCGTATCCGATCTGGCCGGCTGCGCCGGTCACGGCGACCTTCACCGGAGTGCCGTTCGTCATGCGTTCATCTCCTCGATCACTGCGTCGGCGAACTGACTGGCGCCGACGGCGCTGGGTCGTTCACGGGTCGGCTCGGGATCGTATGTGACCTGATCGCACGAGCGCGTGGCGGCCCGGGGCCGACCCGCCGCGCCGGGCCCGCGCGCCGCTAGCGTGTGGGGCCGCCCATGCGAATCATCTACACCCACACCGACGAGGCTCCGGCCCTCGCCACGGCGTCGCTGCTGCCGATCGTGCAGGCGTTCGCCGCCGCCGCGGACGTCGAGGTCGAGCTGCGCGACATCTCGCTGGCGGGCAGGATCCTCGCGCAGTTCCCCGACCTGCTCACCCCCGAGCAGCGCGTGCCCGATGCGCTGGCCGAGCTCGGCGAGCTCGCCCGGACGCCCGAGGCGAACATCATCAAGCTGCCGAACGTCAGCGCGTCGCTGCCGCAGCTGCGGGCGGCGATCGCCGAGCTGCAGGGACTGGGGTACGCGATCCCCGGCTACCCGGAGGATCCGTCGGACCCCGCGCGCGCGACGTACGACGCGGTCAAGGGCAGCGCGGTCAACCCGGTCCTGCGCGAGGGCAACTCCGACCGCCGCGCGCCGGCGTCGGTCAAGGCCTACGCGCGCAAGCACCCGCACCGCATGGGCGCCTGGTCGCCGGACTCGAGGTCGCACGTGGCGACGATGCCGGGCGGCGACTTCCGCTCCACCGAGCGGTCGGTGACCGTCGGCGCGGAGGGCGCCGTGCGGATCGAGCACGTCGCGGCCGATGGCGCCGTCACGGTGCTCAAGGAGCGCACGCCGGTCCTCGCCGGCGAGGTGCTCGACGCCGCCGTCATGCGCCGCGCCGCGCTCGACGAGTTCCTCGCCGAGCAGGTCGCCGACGCCGGGGCGCGGGGCGTCCTCTTCTCCGTGCACCTGAAGGCGACGATGATGAAGGTCTCCGACCCGATCGTCTTCGGTCACGCGGTGCGCGCCGTCGTCGGCGACGTCTACGACGGGTTCGATGCCAATCCGAACGACGGCCTGGGGAGCCTCCTCGCCGCGCACCCCGAGGCGCGCGGGGCCGTCGACGCCGCGCTCGCCGCCGCCCCGCCGATCGCGATGGTCGACTCCGACCGCGGGATCACGAACCTCCACGCGCCGTCGGACGTCATCGTCGACGCCTCGATGCCCGCGGCGATCCGCTCGGGCGGACAGATGTGGAACGCCGACGGCGAGCTGCAGGACGCCAAGTACGTCATCCCCGACTCGTCCTACGCGGCGCTGTACGCCGAGACGATCGACGACTGCCGCGAGCACGGCGCGTTCGATCCGACGACGATGGGGACGACGCCGAACGTCGGCCTCATGGCGCAGAAGGCCGAGGAGTACGGCTCGCACGACAAGACGTTCGAGATCGCCGCGGCGGGCACGGTGCGCGTGGTCGACGGCGCCGGCGCCACCCTGCTCGAGCACGAGGTCGACGCGGGCGACATCTGGCGGATGTGCCAGACGAAGGACGCGCCCGTCCGCGACTGGGTGCGGCTCGCGGTCGCGCGGGCCCGCGCGACCGGGGCTCCCGCGGTCTTCTGGCTCGACGAGACGCGCGCCCACGACGCCGAACTGCTCAAGAAGGTCCGCCCGGCGCTGGAGGAGCACGGCGTCGGCGACCTGCAGATCGAGATCCTGCCCGTCGCCGAGGCGACGCGCTTCACGCTCGAGCGCGCCCGGGCGGGGAAGGACACGATCTCCGTCACCGGCAACGTCCTGCGCGACTACCTCACCGACCTGTTCCCGATCCTCGAGCTCGGAACGAGCGCCAAGATGCTCTCGATCGTGCCGCTCATGAGCGGCGGCGGCCTCTTCGAGACGGGCGCCGGCGGCTCGGCGCCGAAGCACATCCAGCAGCTGATCGAGGAGAACCACCTGCGCTGGGACTCGCTCGGGGAGTTCCTCGCGCTCGCCGCGTCGCTGGAGCTGTTCGCCGAGCAGGCGGGCAAGCCGCGCGCGAAGCTGCTCGCCGCGGCGCTCGACCGGGCGACCGGCAGCGTGCTCGAGCACGGCCGCTCGCCGTCGCGCAGGACCGGCGAGCTCGACAACCGCGGCAGCCACTTCTACCTCGCGCTGTACTGGGCACAGGAGCTCGCCGGCCAGTCCGAGGACCTCGCGCTGGCCGAGCTGTTCGCGGCGCTGGCCGATCAGCTCGCCGCCTACCAGGACCAGATCGCCGAGGAGATGCTCCTCGTGCAGGGTGAGCCGGTCGACATCGGCGGCTACTACCGGCCCGACCCGGCGCGCGTCGCGGCGGTCATGCGGCCGAGCGCGACGTTCAACGCAGCGCTCGACGCCCTCGCCGCCGGCAGCGCCGGGTAGCGCGGGCGCCCCGCGGCGCCCCCCGAGAGCTCGGCCGGCCGCGCGCGGGGCGACGGCGGGTGCCGGCCGGGCCGGCTCAGCGCTCGCCGGCCAGCGCCTCCACGCGCCGCTTGGCCTCCTCGAGGCCAAGGCCGGTCTCGTCGCGATAGAGCTTGATCGCCTCGATGAGATGACCGGCCGCGACGAGCTCGCGGACGTGGGTCGACGGCTCCTCGGGGTCCTGCGGTCCGCCCCCGGCACCGGCCCGGCCCATGAGCGACTCGACCTCGCGCAGGCGCCGCTCGATCTCGGCAATGCGCCGCAGCAGATGGTCGACGTCGCGGTCGGAGGGCACCGGGCCTCCAGCGTAGCCGCGCGCGAGGGCGAAACCCGCCCGCGGCAGCGAGCTGCGCCGTGCGTGGCGCTTCGTACCCCACCCGCGGGGTACGAAGCGCCACGCGCCTCGGGCACGAGCGTCCGGCGGCGAACCGGACGGGTTGCACGAAGATATGAATGCTGGTTCACTTCTTTGTATGCCCTACCGCCCGACCGAGCGCACCGAGGCCGCCCGCGCCCAGGCGCGCGAGCAGATCGTCCGCGCCGCCCACGAGCTCATCGCGCGCGGCGGCTACCGCGAGGCGTCCGTGGCCGCCGTCGCGCGCCGCGCGCGCGTCGCGACGGGCAGCGTGTACCGCCACTTCCCGTCGAAGGCCGAGCTGTTCTCCGAGGTCTTCCGGGGCGCCTCCCAGCGCGAGGTCGACGCCGTCGCGGCCGCCGGCGCCGCGGGGGGGCGAACAGCGCCGCAGCGCATCGAGGCGGCCGTGCGGGCCTTCGCCGAGCGCGCGCTCGCCGGCCGCCGGCTCGCCTGGGCGCTGCTCGCCGAGCCCGTCGATCCGGCCGTCGAGGCCGAGCGACTGCACTTCCGCGGCGCCTTCCGCGACGTCTTCGCCGCGATCCTCGGCGACGGCGTCGGCGCGGGCGAGCTGCCCGCGCAGGACCCCGCCGTCAGCGCGACCGCGCTCGTCGGCGCGATCGGGGAGGCGCTCGTCGGGCCGACCTCGCCGACGGCGACGCGGGTCGCGCCGGGGCTCGTGGACGAGCTCGTCGCGTTCTGCCTGCGCGCCGTCGGCCCCGTGGAGGCAGCCCGTGCCTGACGCGCCGTTTCAGACGCACGAGGTCGCCAACCAGGTCCCGCCGCTGGCGGACCGCAACCTCTTCGAGGACCACCTGGCGCTCGTCGAGGCGCTCGAGCGCGAGGGCGCCGGCTGGGCGCACGAGCGCGCTTCGGAGGTCGGCGCCGCCTGGGGCGGCGCGCCGCTGCGCTGGGGCTTCGAGGCCAACGAGCACCCGCCCGTGCTGAAGACGTTCGACCGCTACGGGCACCGCATCGACGAGGTCGAGTTCCACCGCGCCTGGCACGACCTCATGGCGCTCGCGACGCGCCACGAGCTGCACTCGCTGCCGTGGACGTCGTCGCAGCCCGCCGCCCACGCCGCGCGCACCGCCCTGTACCTCACCGCCGTGCAGGCCGAGGGCGGCTTCGCCTGCCCGATCACGATGACGTTCGCCGCCGTCCCCGCGCTGCGCGCCCAGCCCGACGTCGCCGCGCTCTGGGAGCCGCGGCTGACCTCGACGGCGTACGACCCGGATCTGCGCGGGCCGGGGGAGAAGCCCAGCGCGCTGTGCGGCATGGCGATGACCGAGAAGCAGGGCGGCTCGGACGTGCGCGCCAACACGACGGTCGCGCGGCCTGTGCCCGGCGCCCCCGGCGAGTACGAGCTGACCGGTCACAAGTGGTTCTGCTCGGCTCCGATGTGCGACCTGTTCCTCGTCCTCGCGCAGGCGCCCGAGGGCCTGTCCTGCTTCGCGCTGCCGCGCATGCTGCCCGACGGCACGCGCAACGCGATGCACCTGCAGCGCCTGAAGGACAAGCTCGGCAACCGCTCCAACGCGTCGAGCGAGATCGAGCTGCACGGCGCGTGGGCGCAGCTCGTCGGCGAGCCCGGGCGCGGCGTGCCGACGATCATCGAGATGGTCGGCCACACGCGGCTGGACTGCATCATCGGCACCGCGGCGGGGATGCGCTGGGGGGTCGCGAACGCGACCTGGCACGCCGCCCATCGCAGCGCCTTCGGCAAGCTGCTCGCCGACCAGCCGCTCATGCGCAACGTGCTCGCCGACCTGTGCGTCGAGTCCGAGGCCGCGACCGCGCTCGCGATGCGCCTCGCCCGCGCCTACGACGACGCCGCGGCGGGCGACGAGGCCGCGGTGCACCTCAAGCGCCTCGGCACGGCGGTCGGCAAATACTGGGTCTGCAAGCGCGGCCCGGGCCACGCCTTCGAGGCGCTCGAATGCCTGGGCGGCAACGGCTACGTCGAGGAGTCCGGCATGCCGCGGCTGTACCGCGAGATGCCGTTGTCGTCGATCTGGGAGGGATCGGGCAACGTCATGGCGCTCGACGTGCTGCGGGCCCTGACGCGCTCGCCCGAGGTCCTGGGCTCGTTCCTCGACGAGATCGGCGAGGCCGCGGGCGCCGACCCGCGCCTGGACGCGTTCAGCGCCGCGCTGCGCGACGAGTTCGCCGACGTTGAGGCGATCGAGTTGCGCGCGCGCCGCATCGTCGAGCGGATGGCGCTCGCGCTGCAGGGCTCGCTGCTCGTGCGCCATGCCCCGCCGGCGGTCGCCGACGCGTTCTGCGCCTCGCGCCTGGCCGGCGACGCGGGCCTGCAGTACGGGACGCTGCCCGCGGGCGTCGACGTCCGCGCGATCGTCGAGCGCCACACGCCGCCCGCGGGCTGACGCGGGCGCCGCGGCGCTCGGCGAGCGCCCGTCAGCTCACGAGCGCCGAGCAGACGACGATGTTCGTGGGGCCGAAGCCGCACGTCAGGGCCGCCTGGCGCGTGGCGTCGTTGACCGTGAAGGTCAGGATCCGCCCGGGGGTGGGAGCGATGAGCACGCCGAACCCGTCGGCCGGCGTGGTCGAGCTCGAGATCGTGTTGTTGCTCGCGTTCGGACCCAGGATGATGATCGTCGAGCCGTTGCGCGACGCGATCGCCAGGTCGAACTGCGCGTCGTTGTCGGCGCTCGTGAAGAGCTCGAAGAAGCCGGGGACGTGCAGGACCGAGCGCGCCGTGTCGTCGGGCTCGTAGGCCGCCCTGCCGAACACGACGTGGCCGGCCGCCGCGAACGCGCTCGGCGCGAGGCCTCCGAGCTTCGCGGCATCGTCGGCGCTCGCCGCGCGATCGGCGACGGCGGCGCGATCGGCCGACCCGGCCGCCGCGGCGCGATCGGCGCTCCCGGCGCTGTCGGCGCGATCCGCGGCGGCCGCCCGCGTCGCGCTGTCGGCGAGGTCGGCCCGCCCGGCGGTCTTCGCGCGGTCCGCCGCGGCTGCGCGCGGCACCAGACCCAGCCGCCGCTCGGAGATCTCGCGACCGCCGAGGGTGTTCGGCGCGATCGCCTTGCCGCGGACGCTGTTGGGCTTCAGCAGCCGCCCGTCGATCCGCACGGCGGCGTACGACGTCCCGCCGAGCGCGACGAAGAGCGCCAGGTATCCCACCACGTTGGCACGCGCGTGCCTGCACCAGCGATCCAGCATCTCGGCACTCCTCCCTGAGTCGATGGCCGATACTCGCGAGCGCGACATCCGGCGTCAAGCTGTGTTCACGACCCGCCGCACGCGCGGATGGGCGCCGAAGGTAGGACATCCGGCCACGCCTCGTCGCGGCGCCGCTTCAATTGGGGGCGGGATGTCGCCGATCTTCGCTCACCTGCGCGCCAACGCAGTCGCCTACCTCGCCCTGTTCGTCGCGCTGTCGGGCACCTCGTACGCCGCGGCGAAGCTGCCGCGCAAGAGCGTCGGCTACGTGCAGCTGAAGTCCAACGCCGTGACCTCCTCGAAGGTCCGCAACGGCACGCTGCTGGCAAAGGACTTCCGCCGCGGCCAGCTCAAGCGGGGCTCGCGCGGGCGGAAAGGCTCCAGCGGAGCCACGGGCGCGACCGGAGCCACGGGCGCGACCGGCGGTACGGGCGCGACCGGCGGTACGGGCGCCACGGGCGCCACGGGCGCGACCGGCCCCACCGGCGCGATCGGCCCCACGGGCGCGATCGGCCCCGCCGGGCCGCAGGGCGTCGCCGGCCCGAGCGGCGCGACGTTCCTCGACCAGTCGGTCTCACCCGTCGCGCTGCCCGGCCAGCCCGACGGCCAGACTCTGAAGAGCCTGCAGATCACGCTGCCGACGGCGGGGCGCATCCAGGTCGTCGGGCACGCGCGGATCGTCTCGTTCTGCGCCGGCGGCGACGTGCGGCTGCGCCTGCACCTCGAGGACGGCGGCTCCTCCCCCGCCCTCGCCGGATCCGAGCGGCGCGCCTCGGGCGCCGTCGCTCAGCCGGGCGTGCAGCTCGACACCTGGGCCATCACCGGGGTCAGGCAGCCCGGCACGTACACGGTGCGGCTCATGGCCAAGTGCGACGACAACTCGCCGCCCGCGCAGAACCCGAGCGACGAGTTCGCGGTCGGCGCGCTCCTGCTCGCCGGCTAGCGCCGCCCGCGCGCCTGCCAAGATCACGGCCATGCTCGGCACCGGCCCGTCGATCCAGCTCATCCGCCTCTTCGGCATCCGCATCGGCGCGAGCCGCAGCTGGTTCGTCGTCCTCTTCGTCTTCATCTACTTCATGTCGGACTACTTCCAGCGTGCGCTGGGCGGGTCGGTGACGCAGGCCTACCTCGTCGCCGTCGCGGCGGTGTTCCTCTTCTTCGTCTCGCTCGTCCTGCACGAGCTCGGCCACGCGCTCGTCGCCCGGCGCGAGGGGATCGGGATCAGCGGGATCGACCTGTGGTTCTTCGGCGGCGTGGCGAAGCTGTCCAGCGACACGCAGTCGGCCGGCTCGGAGTTCAGGATCGCCGCGGCAGGCCCGCTCGTGACGCTCGTCATCGTCGGCGTCTTCCTCGGGCTCGGGTGGCTCGTCGAGGACGGCGCCGCGCTCGACGTGGCGCGGCTGGCGGGCGATGCCGAGGCCTCGCCGGTGATCGCGCTGCTCGGCTTCCTGGCCTCGATCAACGCGATGCTGTTCGTCTTCAACCTCGTGCCCGCGTTTCCGCTCGACGGCGGCCGGATCGCGCGCGCGCTCGTCTGGCGCATCACGGGCGACCGCAACCGCGCGACGCGCGCGGCCGGGCGGATCGGCGAGGTCTTCGCCTACGTGCTCATCGGCATCGGCGTCTTCCTGGCGGCCCGCGGGCACCTCGTCGACGGCCTGTGGCTGGCGGTGCTCGGCTGGTTCATCGCGCAGTCCGCGCGCGCCGCGGTCACCGCGACGGCCTTCACCGAGCGCCTGGACGGGATCACCGTCGCCGACATCATGGACGCCCAGCCCGTCTCGATGCCGGCGGACACGAGGCTCCTGCAGGCCCAGGACGAGTACTTCCTGCGCTACCGGTGGGACTGGTTTCCCGTCGTCGACGAGCACGGGCGATTCCTCGGCGTCGTGCGCGAGAGGCGCCTGGACGAGGAGATCGCCGCCGGGCGCCCGGCGCTCGAGGTCGGCGAGCTCGCCGAGACCGAGGAGGCGGACGACTGGCGCGTGCCGTCCGACCGCCCGCTCGAGTCGCTGCTCGGCGACGAGCAGCTGCGGTCGCGCGGCGCGCTCATGGCCGTCGACGCCGACGGCGTCCTGCGCGGCGTCGTGACCGTCGACCAGGTGCGCCGGGCGCTCAGCGCCGCGCTCCCCCAGCGTCTGGCCTAGGGCCGATCGCGGAGCGTCCGCGCGGCGCGCCGCGGCCGTACATATACTCGCCCCCCTTGCCCGCACATGATGTCCTCATCATCGGCGCCGGCCTCGCCGGGCAGCGCGCCGCACTTGCCGCCACGGAGTCCGGCGCCAGCGTCGCGATCATGAGCAAGGTCCACCCCGTGCGGTCGCATTCGGTGGCCGCCGCGGGCGGGATCAACGCCGCGATCGCGATCGACGACGACTGGACCGAGCACGCCTACGACACCGTCAAGGGCTCGGACTACCTCGGCGACCAGGACGCGATCGAGATCATGTGCAGCGAGGCCCCCGGCGAGGCGATGCACCTCGAGCACATCGGCGTCACCTTCCACCGCAACGAGAAGGGCGAGCTGGACCTGCGCGCCTTCGGCGGCGCGTCGAAGAAGCGCACCGCCTACGTGGCCGACATCACCGGCCAGGCGATCCTGCACGTGCTCTACGAGCAGCTCATGCGCCATCACGACACGGTCGAGCGCTTCGAGGAGTGGTTCGCGACGTCGCTCATCCTCGACGACGACGGCCACTGCACGGGCGCGATCGCGCGCGACATCCGCACGGGGACGATGGAGATCTTCGACGCGAAGTCCGTCATCCTCGCCAACGGCGGAAACGGCCAGTGCTACAAGCCGACGACGAACGCGCTCATCTGCACGGGCGACGGGATCTCGCACGCCTACCGAGCCGGCGCGCCGATCATGGACATGGAGATGGTCCAGTACCACCCCACGACGCTCGCCGAGAACGGCTTCCTCATCACGGAGGGCGCGCGCGGCGAGGGGGCGCACCTGCTCAACTCCGAGGGCCGGCGCTTCATGGAGGACTACGCGCCCAACAAGATGGAGCTCGCCTCGCGCGACGTCGTCTCGCGCGCCGAGCAGACCGAGATCAACGAGGGCCGCGGCGTCGGGCCCGACGGGCAGGGCATCTACCTCGACATCACGGTCGTCCCGAAGAAGCGCGTGCTCGAGGCGCTGCGCGAGATCGTCAACATCGGCCGCGACTTCGCCGGCACCGACATCACGCGCGAGCCGATCATGATCCGCCCGGGCCAGCACTACATCATGGGCGGCGTCAGGACCGACGTCGACGGCCAGACGCCGATCCCCGGGCTGTACGCCGCGGGCGAGGTCGCCTGCGTGTCGGTCCACGGCGGCAACCGCCTCGGCGCCAACTCGCTGCTGGACACGCTCATCTTCGGGCGGCGCTCGGGCGAGCACGCGGCGCAGCGCGCCACCTCGATGTCGATGCCGAGCGCGCCCGTGTCGCGCATGCGCCAGGACGCCGAGATGATCGGCGAGATCCTGGACCGCCCGCACGACGGGCGCCGGATCTCGGAGATCAAGGACGAGCTCGGCACGACGATGAACGAGTACGTCGCCGTCTACCGCGACGAGGAGGGCCTCACGAAGGCCCACGAGGTCGTGCAGCGCCTCAAGGAGGAGTCCGCCAAGGCCTACGTCGACGATCGCGGCACCGTCTTCAACCAGGACGTGCTGGGCGCCCTGGAGCTCGGGTACATGCTCGACTGCGCGGAGGCGACGATCGTCTCGGCGATCCACCGCAAGGAGTCGCGCGGCGCGCAGTTCCGCCTGGACTACCCCGACCGGCTCGACGACGAGTGGCTCAAGCACATCAACGTGACGTGCGACGCCGACGGCGAGCCGGAGCTGTCCTACTCGCCGGTGACGATCACGAAGTGGCAGCCGGAAGTGAGGAAGTACTAGTGGAGTTCACGCTGAGACTGCGCCGCTACGACCCCGAGTCGGGCGACGCCCCGTACTGGGAGGAGCACACCGTCGACCTCGAGCCGCACCGCTCGGTGCTCGAGGGGATCCTCCAGGCCAAGGCCCGCCACGACGGCTCGATCGGGATCCGCTGCTCGTGCCGCGCGGCGATCTGCGGCTCCTGCGGGGTGCGGATCAACGGCCACCCCAACCTCGCCTGCCACACGCATCTCGGCCGTGCCGCCAAGCACTCCAAGGACGGCGTCATCGAGGTCGAGCCGATGGGCAACATGCCCGTCATCAAGGACCTCATCGTCGACATGGAGGCCGTGCACTGGAAGAAGATCCGCCGCGTCACGCCGTGGCTGATCGCCAAGCAGCCGGTCCCCGAGCGCGAGTACGTCGTGCCGCGCGAGTCGATGGTCGACGTCACGCAGTCGATGGCCTGCATCCAGTGCGGCGCCTGCGTGTCGGACTGCCTGTCGATGGAGGTCGACCCGGACTTCATCGGCCCCGCGGCGCTCGCCAAGGCCTACCGCTTCGTCGGCGACCCGCGCGACGACCAGCACCGCGAGCGCCTCGAGGACCTCGCCGAGGACCCGCACGGCATCTACGACTGCACGCACTGCTTCCAGTGCATCGACGCCTGCCCGAAGGGGGTCGCGCCGATGAGCCAGATCATGCGCCTGCGCCGTCACGCGGGCAACGACTTCAAGATCTCCGACGCCAACAACGGCGAGCGCCACGAGCGCGCCTTCGTGACGCTCGTCAAGCAGTACGGCCTGCTCAACGAGGCCGAGCTGCTGCCGCGCTCCTACGGCGGCGACACGCCGCTGGCCAAGTTCAAGCCGGCGGCCGCCGCCGAGCTCGCGAGCTCCCTGCCGGTCATCGCCAAGGCGCTGCTGCGCGGCAAGGTCACGCCGAGCGCGGTGTTCAAGCCGCACAAGCTCGCCAAGGCCGACCTGCAGGCGGTCGGACACATCTACGACACCGTCGAGAGCCGCGTCGATCGCGAGGAGTTCAACATCTACATCTCCGGCCGCGACGAGGACCGCTGACATGACAGCGCGCCATTGCTCGACGTTTCCCGGCGGCGTCCCTCGACGTGGGAGCTCGCGATGAAGGTCGCCTACTGGCCCGGCTGCGTCTCGCGCGGCTTCACCCCCGAGCTGCACGGGTCGATGGCGCGGATCGCGCCGCTGCTCGACATCGAGCTCGTGCCGCTGGACCGCGCGTCGTGCTGCGGCGCCGGCGTCATCGCCGAGCACAACCCGGAGCTCGCCGACACGCTGAACGCGCGCACGTTCGCGCTCGCCCAGCAGGCCGAGGGCGCGGCGCTCATGATGAACATCTGCTCGACGTGCCAGGGCGCGCAGTCGGAGTGCCAGGAGCGCCTGGACGCGAGCGCCGAGTACCGCGAGCGCATCAACGCCACGCTCGCCGGCGAGGGCCTGTCCTACGAGAAGGGCCTGACGAACAAGAACTTCCTCTGGCTGCTCGTCGAGGAGCTCGGGCTCGACCTCCTGCGCGACCGCGTGCGCCGGCCCCTGACCGATCTGCGCGTCGGCCCGTTCTACGGCTGCTACATCGTGCGTCCCACCGACCGGCTGGGGATCGACGACGACCATCCGCGCGCCTCCTACCTCGGGCAGGTCATCGAGGCGCTCGGCGGGACGGTCACCGACTACGCCGGCAGCCACAAGTGCTGCGGCTTCCCGATCATCACGATGAACAAGGACGCCTCGCTCAAGCAGGCCGGCCGCCACCTCGGCGACGCCGTCGACGCGGGCGCCGACTGCCTCGTGACGCCCTGCCCGCTGTGCCACCTGAACCTCGACCTGCAGCAGCCGCTCGCCGAGAAGGCCGTCGGGCGCGACCTCGGCATGCCGGTGCTGCACCTGCCCCAGCTCGTCGGCCTGGCGCTCGGGCTGCCGCCCGACCAACTCGGCATGCAGCGCCACATCGTCAAGCCGACGTCGGTGATCGACTGGACGACCGCGGTCGTGGGCCGGGTCGATGCGGCCGCCCCTGGCTGGTAAGCGGGCGGCGGCCAGGCGGGTCGCCGAGGAGGTCAGGCGGCGCCTGGAGCCCGTCGAGCGGGTCCTGCCGGTCCGCCTGCCGCAGTTCGTGCCGGGCGAGCGCCCGCGGGAGGACGCGGCCCCGGCCCCGGCCGACGATGAGGTCGCCCCCGCCGATGCCGCGGCGGCCGACGCCCGGGAGGCGCCCCTCGATGACGCACGGGGCGATGCCCGGGAGACGGCCCCCCGCGCCGCACGGGCCGACGCCCGGGACCCGCCCGCGCCGGGCGTCCCCGGCGCGACGAACGACCCCCAACGCACCGCCGACGCCGCCGAGGCCGCCGCGCGGATCGATGCCGCTCGCGAGCGGCTGCGGGCGAGCATCGAGTCGCCCGCCGAGGACAGCGGCCCGGAAACGTGAAGAGGGGCCCCGCCGGGCCCCTCTCCTCGTGTACCCCATGTTGCCGCCCGCACGGAAGGACTGACCCGGGCCCCCTGTGGCCCCCTGCGCTCCCGGAGCCATAGTCGCCGATCGCCCGCCCGCGCTCATCCCCCGCGCCGGGTGATCTTGGGGTTAGACGCCCTCACCCCGGCGCGCAGATCTGCCGATAGGGGGGTATGGACGCCGGTCGCCCTGTGACAGTGCTGCTCGCACGCTTCGAGGATCTCGTCGGCGCCGGCCTGCGCAGCCTCATCGGGGAGGATCCGACGCTGAGGATCGTCGCCTCCGACGTGCACGTCGACGACCTGGACGGCGCGCTCACCGAACTCGACCCGGCTGTCGCGATCCTGAACTTCGGCACGCTGCGAACGGCGGCGGAGATCCGGCGCCTGAACGCCGCACACAGCGCGAGCCGGCTCATCGTGCTCGCCAACCACCCCACGCCCGGCGAGTGCGCGCAACTGCTCGCGCTGGGCGCCACCGCCTGCCTGGGCAAGGAGGTCGAGGGCCGCGACGTCCTCAACGCGATCCACCTCGCGTCGCGGGGCCTGCACGTCCTGCCGCATGCCAGGCCGGGGAGCCCTTCGGCGCCGCTGCTGCCCGACATCCTCACCCCGCGCGAGGCCGACGTGCTCGACCAGCTCCAGCTCGGTCGCTCCAACGCGGAGATCGCGGTGGCGCTGTCGGTCAGCGTCGAGACGATCCGCACCCACGCCCGCAGCGTCTTTCGCAAGCTCGGCGTCAAGGGCCGCCGCGAGCTCACGACGCTCTCGGCGTACCGGCGCTGAACGCGAGCGCCTCCGCCGTCGGCCTCACCCGCCAGGGCCCCGCGATGCCCTCGGCACGCCGAGACCGCCGAGCGCGAGCGCCTCCGCCGTCCGCGCGACCAGTGCGTGCGGCTCGCGCGTCAGCTCCTGCCACGTCGTCCTGAGCACGACGTAGCGCGCCCGCGTGAGCGCCGCCGTCCGGCGCCGGTCACGCTCGAAGGCGGCCCGCGTCGCGTGGAAGGCATAGGAGTCGAACTCGAGCACGACGCGCTGCGGTCGCCACAGCACGTCGACCTCGAAGCCGTCGGCGCGACCGTTGAACGCGGGCGACGGCAGCCGCGCGGCGCGCAGCAGCGCGACGAGGCGGCGCTCCGCCTCCGAGCGGGTGAACGCGGGCTCCTCGGCGAGCGCGCGCAGCGCCGCGAGGCCCGGCCGGCGCGGCGCGCGCTCGATCGCGGCCAGCAGCTCGCCCCGGGTGACGAGACGCTTGATCTGCCCCTGCTCGAGGGCGTCGGCGAGCTGGCGCGGCGTCAGCTCGCCCGCGACATCGACGAGCGTCCGCGCCGGCGCCACGAGCGGGACGCCGCGCACGAGCCGCGCGTCCGCCGGATCGAGCGAGTCCGCGCTGTGCGTGCGGATCCCGTGGTGGCGCACGCGCCGCCCGACGACCGTCACGTCGACCGGACCCGGGGCGCGCCGGCGCATCCCCCACAGCTCCAGCCCCGCGTGGTGGCTGGCGAACGTCGCGCGGCCGCAGGCGAGCACGGCGGCGCGGGAGACCGCCCAGGGCGAGTCGATCGGCGGGCCCCAGCGATACACGCCCTCGTGCACGGCCACGAGGAGGCCGCGCCGCCGGCGGTGGTCGATCGCTCCCCGCCCGAGCCCGAGGGCCCGTAGCTGGTCGCGCGTCACGAGCCCGTCCTGCCGGGCGGCGACGAGCGCGATCAGCCCGTCCACATGCATCTGTGACACATCGACGCCCTCGGCGCGGACGCCTGCCACAACTGCATCACATACGTGAATCTGCGACACCTCGGCGGGCGCGTCGGGCACGGTTGCCGATCTGGCATGCGATCTGGGCACGCGCCCACGATCGCGCTCCGCGGCGGCAGGATCGCCCGATGCGGGCGATTCGACACAGGCACTGCGCACGGATGCGGGAATTCCCGCGCAGCCCGCGACGAGGCGGCGCGGGCGCGCGCGGCGCCGCGGGCGAGGCGGGCGCCGCGCGGGCGAGGCGCGGGCGCCACGGGCGAGGCGCGGGCGCCCCGCGGGCGGCGCGGGCGCGGCCTACGCCACGCCGGCGCCGACGAGCCCGCGCTCGAGCAGCGCCTCGGCGAGCTGCACGGTGTTCAGGGCGGCGCCCTTGAGCAGGTTGTCGCCGACGACGAAGAAGTTCAGCGAGCACGGGTCGGCGAGGTCGCGTCGCACCCGGCCCACTGCGACCTCGTCGCGGCCGGCGTAGGCCAGCGGCGTGGGCATGTCGTCGAGCACCATGTTCGGAAACGCGGCCAGGACCTCGAGCGCACGGGCGAGGTCGACCTCGCGAGCGAACGTCGCCCGCAGCGCCACGCCGTGGCCGACCATGACCGGCACCCGCACGCAGAGCGGCGAGACGGCCAGGTCCGGGATCGCGAGGATCTTGCGCGACTCGTCGCGCAGCTTGCGCTCCTCGTCGGTGTGGCCGTCGTCGCCGAGCGTGCCGAGCATCGGCACGACGTTGAAGGCGAGCGTCGCGGCATGGACGGCGTGCTCGACCTTCGCGGCGGCGGCCGCCCCCTCCTCGCAGAGCTGCTCGACGTCCTGCGCGAGCACCACGATCTGGGACGCGAGCTCGTCGATCCCCTTCTGGCCGGCGCCGCCCGCCGCCTGGTAGCTCGTGGCGACCATCGCGCGCAGGTCGAACTCGTCGTGCAGCGCCTTGAGCGGCAGCATGGCGACCATCGTCGTGCAGTTCGGGTTGGCGACGATCCCGCCGTGGTCGTCGAGCGCCTCGGGGTTGACCTCCGAGACGACGAGCGGCACGGAGTCGTCGAGGCGAAAGGCGCTGGAGTTGTCGACGACGACCGCGCCGCCGGCCACGAAGCGCGGCGCCCACTCGCGCGAGCGCGTCGCGCCCGCGGAGAACAGCGCGACGTCGAAGCCCTGCACGGTCTCGTCGGACAGCGCCGCGACGACCAGCCCACCGTCGAGCTCGCGGCCGACCGAGCGCTCGGAGGCGAACGGCACGATCTCGCTCGCCGGGAAGCCGCGCTCGCGCAGGAGGCGCAGCATGACGGTCCCGACCGCGCCGGTCGCGCCGACGACGGCGACGCGCACGCCGCCGCTCACGACCGCCCGCCCGGATCCGGCGAACCAGCGCGCATGGCTGGACGGCTCACGACCGCCCGCCCGGATCCGGCGAACCAGCGCATGGCTAGACGAACTCCCCGAACGGCCGCTCGGGCCGGATCGTGTCGCGGCCCGACAGCTCGAAGGCCGCGTGCAGGGCGCGCACGGCGCCGGGCACCGCGTCGCCGGCGATGACGCAGGAGATCTTGATCGGCGACGTCGAGATCATCTCGATGTTGACGCCCTCGGCTCCGAGCGTCGTGAAGACCTTCGCCGCGACGCCCGGATGGGACTTCATGCCGGCCCCGATGACCGAGACCTTGCCCATCGCCTCGTCGGTCTGGATCTCGAGCCCGAATTCGTCCGACAGCGGCGCGAGCGCGGTGCGGGCGTCGGGCAGGTCCGAGCGCGGGACGGTGAACGACATGTCGGCGACGGCCCCGTCGCTGACGGGCTCGTTCTGGATGATCATGTCGATGTTGACGTTCGCCTCGGCGAGCGCGGTCGCGATCCGCCCGGCGATGCCCGGCGTGTCGGGGACGCCCTTCAGCGTGACCCGAGCCTCCTCGGTCGAATGCGTGACGGCTGTGATGAGCGGCTGTTCCACGGTCTCCTCTTCTCCGACGACCACGGTACCGGGCTCGTCGCTGAAGCTCGATCGGCAGTGGATCCGAACCCCGTGGTTGCGGGCGTACTCGACGGAGCGAAGCTGCAGCACGCCGGCCCCGGAGGCCGACATCTCGAGCATCTCCTCGAAGGAGACGACCGGGAGCTTGCGGGCGTCGGGGACGATCCGCGGATCGGCGCTGAAGACCCCGGCCACGTCGGTGTAGATCTCGCAGATGTCGGCGCCGATCGCGGCCGCGAGCGCGACGGCGGTCGTGTCGGAGCCGCCGCGACCGAGCGTCGTGACGTCCTTGGACGTCGACACGCCCTGGAAGCCGGCCACGAGCACGATCGCGTCCTCGTCGAGACCCTGGCGGATCCGATCGGCGCGCACGTCTAGGATGCGCGCCTTCGTGTGCGACGTGTCTGTCACGATCCCCGCCTGTGACCCGGTCAGGGAGATCGCCCGGTGCCCGAGGTCGTTGATCGCCATCGCGCAGAGCGCGCAGGACTGGCGCTCGCCGGTCGACAGCAGCATGTCCATCTCGCGCGGATCGGGATTGGGCGAGATCTCCTGCGCCTCGGCGATGAGGAAGTCGGTCGTCTTGCCGCGCGCGCTGAGCACCGCGACGACGCGGTTGCCCGCCTCGCGCTTGGCGACGATGCGCTCGGCGGCGCGCTTGAGGCGCTCGGCATCCGCCACCGAGGTGCCCCCGAATTTCATGACGACCGTGCCGGACATGAGCGGTTGGGAGGCTAGCGCGTGACTCGTCTCCCACCCCGGGCGCGGCTCGCGGCGGTCGCGGCGGCGGCGCTGCTGCTGCTCGGCGGCGCCGTCTACGTGCTGTTCCTGCGCGGCGGCGGCGACGAGCCCGTCATCGAGGCCGGCTCGCGCTTCGGCAGCGAGGGCGAGGGCGGCACCGGCGGCACGCTGCTCGACACGCTCGCTGCGGTCCTCACCGCGGCCAACGCCGCGCGCAGCACCGGCTCGGACCCGTCCGCGCCCAGCAAGGCGGAGCTCGCCCGCGCGCCCGGCGACGCCGTCGCCGGGCTGCTCGTCGTCGGCTTCCGCGGCAAGCTGCGCGACACCGCGTTCTTCGGGCGCCTCGCGGCGCGTCCGTACGGCGGCGTGCTGCTGACCGAGGGCAACTACGACCAGCCCCAGCAGCTCTCGGGGCTGACGTCGAAGGTCCAGGAGGTCGCGCGCGACGCCGGCCACCCGGCCCCGCTCGTGCTCGCCCGCCAGGAGGGCGGCGACTTCAGCGCCTTCCCGAACCTCGAGCCGCTCGGACAGACGGACGTCGGCGAGGGCAACCGCGACCAGATCGCCGCGAGCGCGCGCCGCGCCGCCGAGCAGCTCAAGGCGCTCGGCGTCGGGGTCAACCTCGGCCCGCACGCCGACATCGCGGTCGCCGGCGGCCCGGGGCAGGGGCGCGCGTTCGCCGACTCGCCCAGCGCCGTGGCCCAGGCCGTCAAGGCGACCGTCGCGGCCTACAACCGCTCGGGCGTCGCGGCGGCGGTGGGCCCGTTCCCCGGCGACGGCGCCGCCTCGCAGGATCCCAACGCCGGTCCGGCGCCCGTCGGGCTCAGCCTCGACGCCCTGCGCAAAGCGGACATGACGCCGTTCGCCGCCATCGCGAGCGGTCCCAACGCCGCGCCCGCGATCCAGATGTCCAACGCGATCTACTCCGCCTGGGACAGCGTCACCCCCGCGACGCTGCTGCCGGATGCGGTGAAGGAGCTGCGCGACCGGCTCGGCTTCGAGGGCACGATCGTCTCCGCCGACCTCGTCGCCACGACCGCGACGAGCGGCGGCCGCGTCGGCGAGGCCGCCGTCGAGGCGCTGCGCGCGGGCGTCGACCTGCTCGTCGTCCCCGGCGGGCGTGCCCAGCAGGACGAGGCCTATCGCGACATCGTCGCCGCCGTGCGCAGCGGCAAGGTCTCCGCGGAGCGCGTCATCGAGGCGCTCGGCCGCATCGCGAAGCTGCGCGCCTTCACGCGCGAGGCGCGCGAGCCCGTCAGGATCGGCTGACGGGCGCCAACGCGGCGGCCTGCCGACCGCGTCCGGCCGCCGCGGGCGCTCACGCGGCGGGCTGGATCAGCCCGTGCTCGTAGGCGAAGATCACGGCCTGCACGCGGTCGCGCAGATCGAGCTTCTGCAGCACGCGGGCGACATGCGTCTTCGCGGTCCCCAGCGTGATGACGAGCATCTCGGCGATCTCGTGGTTCGTCCGGCCCCGCGCGAGCAGGTCGAGCACCTCGCGCTCGCGCGACGTCAGCTCGTCGAGCACGGCGGGGCGAGCGCCCGGTCGCGGCCGGCGCACGAACTCCTCGATGACGCGGCGGGTGACGGTCGGCGCGAGCAGGCCGTCGCCACCCGCAACGATGCGGATCGCGTCGATGAGCTGCTCGGCCGGGGCGTTCTTCAGCAGGAAGCCGCTCGCGCCCGCCTGCAGCGACTCGTAGACGTAGTCGTCGAGGTCGAACGTCGTGAGCATGAGGACGCGCGGCAGGTGGCCGTCGCCGGCCAGCAGGCGGCGCGTCGCCTCGATGCCGTCCAGTCGCGGCATGCGGATGTCCATGAGCACGACGTCCGGTCGCGTCCGCCGCGCCGAGGCGACCGCCTGCTCGCCGTCGCCGGCCTCGGCGACGACCTCGATGTCGGCCTCGGCGCTGAGGACCATGCGAAAGCCCGAGCGCACCATCGCCTGGTCGTCGGCGATGAGGACGGCGATGCTCATGGCCGGCCCACCGGGAGCGGCAGCCTGGCTTGCACGACGTAGCCGCCGTGCTCGCCGCCGCCGGTGTGGAGCGTGCCGCCGTAGATCGCGACGCGCTCGCGCATCCCGACGAGCCCGTGGCCGAGGCCGTCGCCCGCACCCGGGCCGCGGCCGTCGTCGCTGACGTCGAGCTGCAGATCGCGCGGGCGATACCGGATGACGACCTTCGCCTGCGCGGGACGCGCGTGCTTGAGGGCGTTCGTCAGCGCCTCCTGGACGATCCGGTACGCGGAGATGTCGATCCCCGGCGAGAGCGCGACCGGATCGCCCTCGATGCGCAGGTCGACGGGCAGCCCAGCCGCCCGCACCTGCGCGACGAGCTCCTCGATGCCGCCCATGCTCGGCGGGGGCGCGAGGATGAGCTCGTCGTCGCTTTGGCGCAGGATGCCGAGCATGCGCCGCATCTCCGCGAGCGCCTGGCGTCCGGTCGCCTCGACGGACAGGAGGGCGTCCTTCTGCTCGTCGTGGCCGGGACCCAGCACGCGCCGCACCGCGCCGGCCTGGATGCCCATGACGCTGATGCAGTGGGCGACGACGTCGTGCAGCTCGCGGGCGATGCGGGCGCGCTCGTCGGCCACCGCCGCCTGCGCCTGGGCGTCGCGCGCGAGCTCGACGGCGACCGTGTGGCGCTCGAGCGCCACGGCGCGCTGCTGACCGGAGCGGACGAGCCGCCCGGCGATCCACGCGCCGCCGACGAGCTGCGCGGGATAGAGGAAGTTCTCGGGGCCGAGCCAGCCGAGCGTCGCCGCGAACGCCATCGCCGCCCCTGCGAGCGCCGGGCGCCGCTCGGCGTGGGCGGCGACGGAGAACGTCGCGACGATCCACGCCACGAGCTGCGTGTCGGGCGTCCGCGCGCCGCTGCCGGCCACGAGGTCCTGCAGCCCGAGGGCGCCGAAGACGATCGCCGTCACTGCCAGCGGGTGCGACGCGCGCCAGGCCAGCGGGACGGTCATCGCCAGTCCGGCGAGCGCGAGCGCCGGCCGGGAGCCCTGCACCCACGCGTTCGTCCAGGTGTCCCACTGCACGACGAGCGTGATCGCGGCGGCGATCGCCGTGTCGGTCGCACGGGGGTGGCGGCGCCACCGGTCGGCAAGGCTCTTGACGCGTCGCACGGGGCCCACCGTAGACCCTGGGGGCGCAGCGGACATCGCCCGCGCGGCCCAACTCGGGCCGGCGAAGATGGGCCTGGCGACCTACGGCGGATGTGCCCTGCGACGGACGACGGCGCGGGCGGGCGCTCCTACGGTCCTGGCAACCCGACCAGAGGAGTAGCCGTGAACCGTCCGACCGCATCCCGCATCGCCCTCGTCGCCTCGCTGGCGGCGATCCCCTTCGCCGCCGCCGGCGTGCTCAGCACGGCCGGCAGCGCGGAGTCGCCGCCGACGGGCCGGACGATCCACGTCGTCTCCACGAGCGTCGGGCACTTCAACTCGAGCGGGAAGTTCGGCAACGGGTCGACCGTCGGGTTCCGCGATCGCCTGCGCCTCGACGACGGCACCCGCGGGCGCAGCGCCGCGGCCTGCACGATCGTCGACCTCGCCCGCAAGGAGGCGCTGTGCAACGTGAGGTTCGTGCTGCCCGGCGGCGAGCTCGCCCTCCAGCTGCTCAATCGCGAAGCCGCCAAGGTCCAGCGCGTGGCCGTCGTCGGGGGCACCGGCGCCTACGCCGGGGCGCGCGGCTCGGCCGTCGTGCGGGGAACCGGCGAGACGGCGGACATCACGATCACCCTCATCGACTGACCGCCTGCCCCGGGGTCGCGCGGAAACCTGCAGGGCGGCGCGACTCTCCGAGCGCGCCGTCCTACAGCCGCCGGCGCCCGGCGAACGCCTTGCCGAGCGTCACCTCGTCGGCGTACTCGAGGTCGCCGCCGACCGGCAGCCCGCTCGCCAGCCGCGTCACGACGACGTCGGGCGCGCGCTCGTGCAGCACCCCCGCGATGTGCAGCGCGGTCGCCTCGCCGGTCGTCGTCGGGTTCGTGGCCAGGACGACCTCGCGGATCGGGTGGCCGGGGTCGGTCGCGCGGGTGAAGAGCTCGGCGAGCTTGAGGTCGGACGGGTCGACGCCGTCGATCGGCGACAGGGCACCGCCGAGGACGTGGTAGCGACCGCTGTACTCGTGGGTGCGCTCGACCGACATGACGTCCGGCGCCTCCTCGACGACGCAGATGAGCCCCGCGTCGCGGCGCCCGTCCTCGCAGATGCGGCAGCGCGGCCCCTCGGCGAGGTTGAAGCACACCTCGCACAGGCCGATGCGCTCCTTGACCTCGCGGATCGCGTCGGCGAGCGCGGCCGCGTCCTGCGGCGACGCGCGCAGGATGTGGAAGGCCAGCCGCTGCGCCGTGCGGTTGCCGATCCCGGGCAGCTTGCCCAGCTCGGTGATGAGGCGCTGGATCGGCGGTGCGTACAAGCGCGCTCGGTGCCTACAGGCCGAGGCCCGGCGGCAGCCCGAGCCCGCCGAGGTCCATGCCCGCGGTCGCTCCGCCCATCTTCTTGGCGCCGAGCTCCTGCGCCTGGCGGATCGCCTCGTTGGCGGCGGCCAGGACCATGTCCTGCAGCAGCTCGGCCTCCTCGGGGTCGATCGCCTCGGGGTCGATCGTGACCGCCTTGACGACGAGGTCGCCCGAGATCGTCACGGTCACCATGCCGCCGCCGGTCGACGCCTCGACGGTCTCGTTGGCGAGCTCCTCCTGCGCCTTCATCATGTCCGCCTGCATCTTCTGGACCTGCTTGAGCATCTGGTTCATGTTCGGCTGGGGCATCAGCTGGCCTCGCTCTCGGGGTGGATCTCCTCGGCGTCGAACTCTGCCACGAAGCGCTGGACCCACTCCTGGTCGGTCGGGGCGGCGGCCGGCTGCTCGGCGGCCTGCGGCTCGTCGAGCACGTAGGCGACCTGCGCCCGCACACCGGTGACCGTGCGGATCGCCTCGGCGACGCAGGCGCGGTACTCCTCGTCGTTGGCGCGGCGCAGCAGGTAGGTCGCGTCGTGCGCGAACGCGACGGTGACGCGGTTGCCCTCGACCCCGATCGGCCGCGTGTCGCCGAGCAGTGCGGCGCAGAGCGCGTTTGAGCCCTTCACGGCGTCGAGCACGGCGGGCCACACGGTGCGCAGGCTCTCGAGCTCGAGCCCGGCCGGCGCCGCGACCGCGACGGCGCCCGCCGGCGGAGAGCTCGGCGGCTGCGGGGCCTCCGGCTCGGGCGCGGGAGCGGAGGGTGGCGCCGGGGCCTCGGGGGCCGGCGGCGCGGACGGCGACCCCGGCGACTCGGGCGCGCCCGGGGCGGGCGACGGGGACCCGGCCGCCCGCGGCGCCGCGCCCTGCGGCGCCCCGGATCCCGCCCCGCCGGCTGCCGGTGCGTCCGACGCGGCCCGCGCGGGCGCCGCGCCGCGCAGCGCCGCCTCGAGGCGCTCCACGCGCTGCTGGAGCGCCTGCGTCGACGGGTCGATCCCCGGCGCGGCCGCCTTCACGAGGGCCAGCTCGAGCTGCGTGCGGGCGTCCGAGCCGTTGCGGGTGGCCTCCATGGCGGCCGCGAGCAGGTCCAGCAGCCGCGCGACGGCGCCCGTGCCGATCCGCTCGGCCTGCTGCTCGAGGCGGGCGTCGCGCTCGGGCGTGATGCGCAGCTCGGCCGGGACGCCGCCGAGCATGCGGACGATCATGAGGTCGCGCGCGTGGGCCTCGAGGTCACGCACGAAGCCCAGCGCGTCGCGCCCCGTCTGCGTCAGGCGCGCCGCCGCGAGCAGCGCCGCGCGCGGCTCGCCGCCGGCGACCGCGTCGAGCGTGTCGAAGAGCAGGTCCGCGTCGGCCACGCCGAGGACCGCGAGCACGTCGTCGGTCGCGATGCGCACCCCGGAGTCCTCTCCGCCGGGGCCGGCGCTCGCGTACGTCACGAGCTGCTCGAGCGTGCCGAGCGCGTCGCGGAAGGAGCCGGTCGCGTGGCGGGCGAGCAGCGCGACGGCGTCCGGCGCGATCGCGATCCGCTCCGCGTCGGCGACGCGCCTGACGACGGCGGCGAGCTGCTCGCCGGTCGGCCGGGCGAAGTCGAAGCGGTGACAGCGGTCGACGACGGTCGGCAGGACCTTGCCGGCCTCGGTCGTGGCGAGCACGAAGACCGTGTTCGGCGGCGGCTCCTCGAGCGTCTTGAGGAAGGCGTTCCATGCCTGCGTGGAGAGCATGTGCGCCTCGTCGAGGATGTAGACCTTGTGGCGGCCCGCGACGGGCGCGTAGACGACGGACTCGCGCAGATCGCGGATGTCGTCGACGGAGTTGTTGGAGGCCGCATCCATCTCGACGACGTCCAGCGAGGACGCCGACGCGATCGAGACGCACGAGTCGCAGCGCCCGCAGGGCTCGGTCGTCGGGCCCGTCCGCGGCTGCTCGGCGGTGCCCGAGCAGTTCAGGCAGGCGGCGAGGATCTTCGCCATCGACGTCTTGCCGGTGCCGCGCGAGCCGACGAACAGGTACGCGTGGTGGACCTTGCCCTGCGTGACGGCGTTGCGCAGCGTGCGCACGACGTGCTCCTGGCCGACGACGTCGGCGAACGTCCGCGGCCGGTGCCGGCGATACAGCGAAGGGGCGTCAGGCACTAGCCGGCGGTGCGGGTCGCGAGGGCGGCCATCGAGCGTCGAGGATAGCTTCGCGGCCGGGCGGCGATACGGTCTCGCCCGATGGCTCGGATCCGCTTCGCGGCCGGTGTACTCGTCGGCGCGGCCGCGCTGCGGCTGCTGGCCGGGCCGGGCCTCGTCAACTACGACACGCTCTACGCGCTGGTCTGGGGACGCCGGCTCGCGCACGGCGAGCTTCCCGACCTCGAGGTGGCGATCGCGCCGACCCCGCACCCGCTCGCGAACGCAGCCGCGGCGCTGCTGTCGCCGCTGAGCTCCTGGGAGGCGGGCGGGCTGCACGGCGAGGCGGCGGCGACGGTCGTCGTCGGGCTGGCGTACGTCTCGCTCGCGCTGCTCGGCTGGGTCGTCTTCGCGCTCGGACGGGCCTGGTTCAACGCGGCCGCGGGCGCGCTCGCCGCGGCGATCGTGCTCACGCGCGTGCCGGTGCTCGACTTCGGCGCCCGCGCCTACGTCGACGTCCCGTTCCTCGTGCTCGTGCTCGGGGCGCTGCTCGTCGAGACGCGCCGGCCCCGCGCGGGCGTCCCGGTGCTCGCGCTGCTCGCGCTCGCCGGCCTGCTGCGCCCCGAGGCCTGGCTGTTCAGTGCCGCCTACCTCGCGTGGCTGCTGTGGCCGGGCCTGCGCTCGGCGGCCCGGCGCGCCGGCCCGCGGCGCCCGGCGGCCTGGCGCGACGCCGCCCCGCTCGTCGCGCTCGCCGCGAGCGCGCCGCTGCTGTGGGCCCTGCACGACCTCCTGCTGACCGGCGACGCGCTGCACTCGCTGACCGGCACGCGCGACAACGCGGCGACGCTCGGGCGCGTGACGGGCATCCAGAACGTCCCGGCGGCGGTGCCGCGGCGCCTCGGCGAGATCCTGCGCGAGCCCGTGCTGCTCGCCGCGGCCGGCGGCGGCCTGCTGGCGCTCGCCTGGCGCCGCGCCCGCGGCGTGCGCCTCGGCGCGGCCGCGACGCTGCTGGCGGCAGGCGCCTTCTGCGTGCTCGCCGCGGCCGGCCTGCCGATCATCACGCGCTACCTGCTGCTGGTCGCGACGCTGCTGGCGATCTTCGCCGGCGCCGGCGCCTTCGGCTGGCTGGACCTGCTGCCCGGCCGCGAGCGGACGTGGTGGGCGCGCTTCGCGGTCGTGGCGCTCCTCGCGCTGCTCGCCTTCGTCCCCGCCCAGGCGCATCGCATCGAGCGTCTGGGCAACGCGCTGCAGACGCAGGAGGCGATCCAGGGGCGCCTCGGCGACCTCGTCGCCGGAGAGGACCTGCGCGAGCCCGTCGCGGTGCCCAACCGGCGCCCGATCCCCCTCCTGGCGCTCTGGCTTCATCTCGATCCGGGCGCGCTCGCCGACGCGCAGGACGGCCTGCCGCAGCGCGGCACGTACCTCGTCCCGGCCACGGCGGACGTCGCGCGCGACTACATCCTCGACCGCCGCGACCGCGACCGGCGCGTGCGGCCCGCGCCGCCCGGCTGGGCGCTGCGCGCCCGCAACGAGGCCTGGCGCCTCTACGCGAGCCCGTAGCCGGCCTCCGGACCGGGCCGGACTCGCCTCGGTACCGTGCCGGACTCGCCTCGGCACCGGGCCGGACTCGCCTCGGTACCGGGTCGGACTCGCATCCGGACCGGGCCGCGGCGTGGGCGAAGTGTCCGCCGGCGGACATTTCGCCTGCTGTCCCGGCGCGCGGCGGCCGACGACCCTTCGATGAGCACGTCGCGCACCTGCGCCGCCTTGGCGGCGCTCGCCCTCCTGGCTGCCGCCCCCGCCGCGACCGCCCAGTCGCGCACGCAGACCGTTCCGCGGATCATCAACGGGGGCGCGCCGTCGCAGTCCTGGCCCGCGCAGGCGTCGGTGCGCTTCACGATCGCCTCGGGCTCCTACGTCTGCGGCGGCACGCTCGTCAGCGCCCGCTGGGTGCTGACCGCCGGCCACTGCGCGAGCGACGACGCGGGCGCGGTGCCGGCGCCCTCGGCGTTTGCGCTGCGCGTCGGCAGCACGCGCCGCACGACCGGCGGGCACGCCTTCGGCGTCGACCGGGTCGTGCGCCATCCCGCCTACGCGGAGACGTCGGCGCCGCGCAACGACCTCGCCCTGCTGCACCTCGACGGCGCCGCGCCCGAGGAGCCGCTGCGGATGATCGCCGCCGGCGCCCCGGATGCGGCGCTCTGGGGCGCCGGCTCGCAGGCGACGATCGTCGGCTGGGGCGTGACCGAGAGCGGCGCCACGTCCTCGACGCTGCTCGAGGCGAGGGTGCCGATCGTCTCCGACGCGTCCTGCTCGGGAACCTGGGGCTCGGGCTTCAGCGCGACCTCGATGGTCTGCGCGGGCGGCGGGAGCAGCGACACGTGCAGCGGGGACTCGGGCGGGCCGCTCATGGTTCCGCGCGCGGGGGCATTCAGCATCGCCGGCGTCACGTCGTGGGGCGCCTATCCCTGCGGGGAGGCGGGCACGCCGGGGGTGTACGCGCGGCTCGGCGCGCCGGCGATCGGCGCGTGGCTGCGCGGCATCGTCCCGACGCTGTCGCTCACGTGGTCGCCGGCGGCGCCGTCGGCCGGCGAGTCGGTCGCGCTCGGCGCGGCGGCGGGGCCCGCGCCGGGCAGCCCGAGCGTCTCCTGGGACACCGACGGCGACGGCGCCTTCGACGACGGCACGGGCGTCTCCACCGCGGCGACCTTCGCGACGCCGGGCGAGCACGTCGTGCGCGCGCAGGCCGTCTATCCCGACGGCGACCGCGCGATCGTGCGCGAGGTCGTGGCCGTGACCGGCGCCCAGTCCGCTCCGCCACCGCCACCGCCACCGCCACCGCCACCGGCGCCCGCCCCGCCGCCGCCGCCTCCTCCACCTCCGCCTCCGCCGCCCCCGGCGGTGCCGCCGCCACCTCCGGCCGCGACGCCCGCGGCCGCGCCCGCCGCGCCCCTGGCGGCGTGGGTGCCCGCGCCCACGGCCGCCGGCCGGCCGCCCGCCGCCTCACCCGAGCGCGCCCCGACCGGCAGCGTGGCCGTCCCGCGGAGGATCGGGGCCGCGACGCTGCGCAGGAGCCTGCGCGTGCGGTTTCGCTGCGCCGCGGCCTGCTCGATCAGCGGGCGCCTCACGCTGAGCCCGCGGACGGCACGCGCCCTCGGCCTCGGCGACGGCCGCCGCGCGGTCACGATCGGGCGCGGCAGGGCGCACCGGACGTCCGCCGGTCGCGGCGTGCTGAGCGTGCGCCTGACCGCACGCGCCCGGCGAGCCCTGGGCGCGCGGGGTCGCGGTCGCGGGAACCACAGCGTGACCGTGGGGCTGCGCACCGTGCTGTCGCTGCCCGGCGCGCGCCTGCGCCGCACGGCGAGCATCGCCGTGCGCCGCTGACGCAGCGCAGGCGATGCCCCTGAAGAGGTGGACCGTGCACCCTCCTCCGAAGCGCAGTCCCCGGGCGCCTTCGTCTGCGATGGCTCCGGCCGGGCACTCCCGCTGCGCATGCTGGTGACCGCTTAAGGCTGCTTCCTTCCGGACCTGACCTGATTCACGGGCCGACACCGCGCGGGACCCGGGCCATCAGCACCACCGCAGGCGGGCTGACCCCGAAGGCCGCGCCCCTCGAGAGGGGATTCGGCCTCGCTATAGCGGATTACGAGCGACAGGGCACCGCTGACTCCCCGCCTAGCACGGTCCGCCGTCGAGTCTACTGCCGTAGGGTGCCGGGGCCGTGGAACGTCGCACCATCCTCTGGAGCCTCACCGTCTTCTTCGGCGCGTCCGTGACGTTCCAGGCGATCAAGTCCGCGACGGCGGGCAGCCCGACCGGCGTGTCGATCGGGATCCAGCTCGTCGCGCTCGCGCTCATGGTCCTCGCGATCGTGCTCGTCGTGCGCCGCAAGAAGTAGCTCCCGCCGCGTTGACAGGCGGGGTGAGTGAGTGCATACTCACCCCATGGCCGCCCCCCGCACCCTCTCCACAGCCGACGAGCGCCGCGAGGAGATCCTCGTCGCCGCCTCGCGCGTCTTCGCCGCGCGCGGGCTGCACGGCACGCCGACGATGGAGATCGCCAAGGCGGCCGGCATCTCGCAGGCCTACCTCTTTCGCCTGTTTCCCACGAAGTCCGAGCTGTTCATCGCGCTCGTCCAGCGCTGCAACGAGCGCATCCACGCCACGATGTCCGAGGCGGCCGCCGCCGCGCGCGAGGCGGGCGCGCCGGTCATGGAGGCCATGGGCCGCGCGTACGTCGGGCTGCTGTCGGACCGCGACCTGCTGCTCAACCAGCTCCACGCCCACGCGGCCTGCGACGACCCGGACATCTGCGAGCAGATGCGCGGCGGCTTCGCGCGGCTCGTCGAGCTCGTCGAGCGAGAGACGGGCGCCAACCGGCAGGAGGTCCGCCGCTTCTTCGCTCTCGGCATGCTGCTCAACACGCTCGCGGCGATGCGCGCCGAGGAGGTCGACGAGCACTGGGCCCACGTCCTGCTCTCTCCCGACGGCGAGACGCCCTGATGGTTGCCGTGTTTTTTTGCCTGGAAAGTGAGTGATTGCTCACACTACCCGAGGAAGGAGTCGCTGATGCCCGCCACCACCACCCCCACCCCGCGCCCCGCCTGGACGCTCGCGATCGTCTCGATCGCCGTGTTCATGACGACGCTCGACAACCTCGTCGTCGGCGTCGCGCTGCCCTCGATCCGGATCGACCTCGGTGGATCGCTCGAGGCGCTCGAGTGGACCGTCAACGCCTACACGCTGACGTTCGCCGTCCTGCTCATCACGGGCGCCGCGCTCGGCGACCGCTTCGGGCGCAAGCGCATGTTCACGATCGGCCTCGGCGTCTTCACGCTGGCAAGCGCGCTGGCGGCGCTCGCTCCGAGCATCGACGCGCTCATCGCCGCCCGCGCGCTGCAGGGTCTCGGCGCGGCGATGGTCCTGCCGCTCACGCTCACGCTGCTGTCGGAGGCCTTCCCCGCCGAGCGCCGCGGCATGGCGCTCGGCATCTGGGCGGGCGTGAGCGGCCTCGGCGTCGCGCTCGGCCCGGCCGTCGGCGGCGCGATCGTCGAGGGCGTCACCTGGAACTGGATCTTCTGGGTCAACGTCCCGATCGGCCTCGCGCTCATGCCGCTCGCCGCGCGCCGGCTGACGGAGTCCCACGGTCCCGCCGGTCGCCTCGATCTGCCGGGCCTGCTGCTCGCCGGCGCCGGCCTGTTCGGCCTGACGTTCGGCATCGTGCGCGCGACGGCGCTCGGCTGGACCTCGGCGACCGTGCTCGGGTCGATCGCCGGCGGCGTCGCGCTCGTCGCCGCCTTCCTGTGGTGGGAGAAGCGCTCGCCGGCGCCGATGCTGCCGCTGCGGTTCTTCCGCTCGCGCGGCTTCGCCGCCGCCAACGGCGTCTCGTTCGCGATGTTCTTCGGCGTCTTCGGCTCGATCTTCCTGCTCTCGCAGTTCTTCCAGACGGCGCAGGGCTACTCGCCGCTGGAGGCCGGCCTGCGCACGCTGCCGTGGACGGCGATGCCGATGTTCGTCGCCCCGATCGCCGGCCTGCTCAGCGACCGGATCGGCTCGCGGCCGCTCATGGCCACCGGCCTCGCGCTGCAGGCGGTCGCGCTGACGTGGCTGTCGACGATCTCCACGGTCGACGTGCCGTACGCGACGCTCATCGCGCCGTTCATGATCGCCGGGACCGGGATGGCGCTCGTGTTCGCGCCCTCGGCCAACGCGATCCTCAGCGCCGTGCGCCCGCACGAAGCCGGCCAGGCGTCGGGCGCGACGAACGCGATCCGCGAGCTCGGCGGCGTCATGGGCGTCGCCGTGCTCGCGACGATCTTCAGCGCGCACGGCTCGTACGCGTCGCCGCAGGCCTTCAGCGAGGGCGTCGTCGCCGCGCTGCCGGTCGGCGCCGCGGTGCTCGCCGTCGGGGCGGTCGTCGCGCTCTTCGTGCCTGGCCTGAAGTCCCGGCGCGCGGAGCCGACCGCGATCGCGCCGCCCGCGCTCGCCCTCAGCGAGGCAGGCGGAGGATGACCGTCGCCGCGCCCTTCCGCGTGCGGCGCATGCGGCTGACGTACGCCGCGTCGGGCCCCAGCGCCGTGCTCCACAGCGTCATCTCCACGCCCTCCTTCGGGCGGCGCGGGAACGTCGGAGCGCGGCGGCCGGGGTAGCCCTCGGCGTGGCGGCGGCGGCCGGGCTCGCGGCCGACGTCGCGGCGCACCGTCGGCGTCATCGCGTACAGCCGCCGGTCGCGGTTGCCGCGGCGCGCGCGGCGCGGGCCGACGAGGATCTGCTGGCCGCGCGCGGAGGAGTGCACGAAGAGCAGCTCGCGGTCGTCCTCGGAGGGGTTGAGCAGCAGCGCGCCGTGGCGGCCCCAGCGCAGCGTCGTGCGCCGCCGGGTCGGCAGGTAGATCTCCTCGATGCGGCTCTGGCGCCGCGTCGCGACGTGGTAGACGACGCGGTTGCCCGACAGCGACGGCCGGCCGATCCGGTCGGGCGCGCGCGAGCGCCGGATGTCGGCCGGCGGCGACCCGGGCGCCTGAAGATCGAGCGCGCGCAGCACGTCGCCGCGCGGCTCGCGCGCGCGCCAGACGAGCCAGCGCGTCGAGATCGCGGGCTCCTCGGCTCCCGGCGCGGCGATCCGCAGGCGCACGCCGAGCGTCGCCGGGTCGGCGACGACGAGGGCGTCGCCCTCGCGCCAGACGACGATGCCCGGGCCGACCGCCGGATCGGTGCCCGGAAGCGACCGCCCGGCCCCCTCGTGCAGCAGCAGCCCGGGTCCGCCGCCCGGAAGCTGCCAGGCGACCGACGCGCCCGCGGCGCTCGGGTCGGTGCCGTCGTCGGTCAGCAGCGCCGGCGCCGCGGAGCTGACGGCGACCCCGCCGAGCGCGAGCGCGGCCGCCGCGACGCCGAGGGCGAGCGCGCCCGCCGCGCGGATCGCGCGCAGCACGCCGGGGCGCTCGGCCATCCCGGCCGCGAGGTCGATCCCGCGGTCGGTTCCCTGCATCGGGGCGAGCACGACGACGGGGACGATCCGGCCGGCGGCGAAGGCGAGCCCGACGACCACGCCCGCGACCGGGTCGCCGAGCGCGACGCAGGCGGCCGCGAGCCCGTAGACGGCGAAGGAGAGCACGAACGTCGTGAAGCCCAGCCCGAGCAGGACGCCGTACAGAGCGGCCGCGAGCGGGACGGGCAGCACGCGGCGCCACGCCTCGGGCACCTGCCGGCGCACCTGCGGGACGATCCGCCGGCCGGCCGCGTCGCCGGCCGCGGCGGCCAGCAGCAGGGCGACGGCGATCGCGACCGCCGCGCCGTGGCCGGCGCCGAGCGCGCTGCCGAGCAGCGCCAGCCCGCCGAACGTGACCGCGCCGCCGGCGAGGGCGCCCGCCGCGAACGCCGCGCAGGCCAGCGCCGTCGTGCGCATCCGCCCGGCGTAGCCCTGCGGCGCGAGCGTGTCGACCATCGAGAAGCCGCAGGGCGACCAGGCGCCGGCGATGCCCGCGATGAGCGCTGCGGCCGCCAGCGCGATCAGCACGGCACCCTCGTCTGCAGGTACATGACGCAGAACACGCGGCGCTTGGCGTAGCAGTAGCCGCGCAGCCCGCGGTCGCCGTTGATGCGCCGCTTCGACGTCGTGCAGCAGTCCACGAGCTTGCGCACGCGGCCGTCGCAGCAGCGATACCAGGAGCCGTCGGTACGCACCGTGATGCGGTGGCGCTTGCCGGCGGCGGTGCAGACCCGGGTGCGCGTCGCCGGCGGCATCGGGCGCCCGTCCGGGTCCAGCAGCGGCGCGCCGGTGTCGTCGAGCGGAGCGCCGGCGGCGTCGATCGGCCGGCCGAGGTCGTCGACCGGCGTCCCGTCCTTGGCTCGCAGCGGATAGCCGCGGCGGTCGATCCGCGGCAGGCCGGTCGGGTGCGGGCAGCCGTCGGTCGTGTAGATGTGACCGCAGAAGTGAAACGCGTCCGCCTCGCCCGGCGCGACGAGCGAGCCGATCGCCGGCGCCGCGGTGACGGTCGCGACCGCGGCGCCCGCCGTCGTGAGGAAGCCGCGCCGCGAGCTGCGGTCCGCCGGGGGCGCGGCGGCGGAGCCCTCGCGAGCCTGCGCGGCGGCGAGCACCGACGCGAGCTGCGCGCGCGTGTTGACGGTTCCCTTCGCGAGGACCGTGCCGTCGGCGGCGAGCGCGATCGCGAACGGCGCTCCGGGGACGTCCGCCGCCGCCCAGGCGGCCGCGTCGCCGGTCTCGTCGAAGATCGCCGCACCGAGGCGCCGCGCCCGGGGCGCGAGCGTGCGGCACAGCCGGCAGCCCTCCGAGACGAACAGCGCCAGCCGCACGCCGTCGCCGAGCTGCACGCGGCTGCCGAGCGGCGCGCCCTCGCCGGCGATCTCGAGCGCTCCGCTCGGGCGGCGCTCGCGCAGCACGAGGACGGTCGCGAGGGCCGCGGCGGCGAGGGCGGCGGCGGGAGGCGGCGGCGTGCCGGCGGCGGCGCGGAGCGCCAGCAGGGCCGCCGCGCCGGCGAGCAGCGCCGCGCGCGCGACCGAGCCCCACGAGAGGCGCCCGCGCGCGCCGAAGCAGCCGCAGGGCGCGCCGGAGCGGCCGGCGACGATCGCGGCCGCCTGGACGGCGGCGAAGACGGCGAGCACCGCGGCGGCGGCCCACGCGCCCGCCGGCGCGGCGAAGATCGCGAGCAGGGCGAGCAGCGCCTCGAGCGCGGCGAGCGGCAGCCACGCATGGCGGGCGGCGCTTCCCCGCAGCCCGAACGTCTCGGCGGCGACGGCCGTCGCGGTGCGGTCGGCGAGCTTCAGGGCCGCGGCGCCGAGGAGCGCCGCGGAGACGAGCGCGGCGAGGAGGGCCGAGACCAGCACGCCGCGCGACGCTAGCCGATCGGGGTCGGTCCGGGCGTCAGCTCAGAGGCCGGCGGGATGGCGGAGCTTGGGCGTCAGCTCAGAGGCCGGCGAGGTGGCGGACCTTGGGCGTCGGCTCAGAGGCCGGCTGGGTGGCGGACCTTGAAGCCGCTGCGCTTGCCGATGGCCGGGCGCCAGCGCACGCCCTTGCGGCCGCCACGATCGCCGACGGCGCTCGTGTCCATCCGCAGCCCGGCGATCTCGGCGTACACGTGCCCGCCGTTGGCGTAGACGGTGACCCAGCGGCCGGGACCCGCCGTGCCCCAGCGCGCGAGGCTCCCGGAGACCATCGTCGTGCGCAGCAGGCCGCCCTTGATGAGGCCGTAGCCGACCGCGCCCGAGCAGTCGTAGCCGCTGTCGGCGAGGCTGCCGTGGCCGCCGCCCCACTTGTAGGGCTTGCCGGCGATCCGGTTGTAGTGCGCGATGAGCGCCCGCACGCGCTTGGGCGCGCCGAGCGGGATCGCGGCCTTGCCGTCCTTGCGCAGGCGGGCGACCCGCCCCCGAACGAACCTGCTCGTGACCGCCGGCAGCTCGTCCTCGAGCGGCCACGGCGGGGCGCCGGCGCCGGGAGCGGGCCTGGACGGCAGCGGCAGCGCTCCGCCGCCGGCGTCCGGCTCGTCATCGTCGTCCCAGTCCCACGCGCCGTCCTCGTCGAGGGCGTCGACGTCGGGGACCGATTGCCAGGCGCCACCCGTCGAAGGCGCCGCCGCGTGCCACGCGCCGCCGGCGGGCGTGGCCGGGCGCGCCGCGGCCGAGCCCGCGGCCGGCGTCGCCACCTGCGCGTTCGCGGGGGTGCCTGCGAGGAGCGCGGCGAGCGCGGCAATGCCCAGCAGGCGCCTGAGGGCGTGCGAGGTCAGGGATGCTCGAAGGCACATGAAGAGCGCTGTCGGCCGCGACGGCGCTGCCGGTGAGCGGCGCGGCGGATCCCTGGACGGGCGTTTCGAGGCCCGCGGCGTCGCGGTGGACCGCGGAGGCGCGGTGGACCGAGGCCGCGGTGGACCGCGACTGCGCGGTGGACCGCGGCTGCGGGGGCGATTAGGATGCATGGTCGATGACCAAGCACCTCCACACCCTCGTCACCCACGCCGCGGACGTCTGATCAGGAGCCCGGCGCAGCGCCCGGGCACCGACGCCGCTCTCGTGCCACTGACGAACCCGTGGAGGATCTCACCTTGCTTGCCCCATCCGCCGGCATCGGCCGGCGACCCGACCTCGACGCCGAGCTCGCCGAGCTCGACCTGGACGGCTGCACCGCCGCCCGCGTCCTCGCCCAGCATCGCGGCCGCTGGCTGGTCTCCGGCGACCGCGACGGCGAGGCGCCGCCGCGGCTCGTCGGCGCCCGCGGGCGCCTGCGGGCCCCCGGAGAGCGCGCGCCGACGACCGGCGACTGGGTGGCGCTCGACGCCGACGGCGTCATCGCCTCCGTGCTCGAACGGCGCGGCACCGTCGTGCGCCGCGCGGCCGGCGCGCCCGTCGCCGGCCAGGTGCTCGCCGCCAACGTCGAGCTCGTCCTCGTCGTCGAGCCGCTGCCCGAGCCCAACGAGCGCCGCGCCGAGCGGATCATCGCCCTCGCGGCGTCCGGCGGCGTGGCCGCCGCGCTCGTCCTGACGAAGGCCGACCTCGACCCCGGCGGCAGCGACGCGACGGCACGCGCCCTCGCGCGCGGCCTCGGGCTCGCCGACGGCGTCGCGGTCAGCGTCCACGACCCCGCGTCGCTGACGGGCCTGTGGGCGCTGCTCGAGCCCGGCACGACGACCGTCCTGCTCGGCCCCTCGGGCGCGGGCAAGTCGACGCTCGTCAACGCGCTGCTCGGCGACGAGCGCCAGGCGATCGGCGGCGTCAGCGAGCACAGCCGGGCCCATGGCCGCGGGCGCCACACGACCGTCACCCGCGACCTGCTGGTGCTGCCCAACGGCGCGCTCATCATCGACACGCCGGGAATCCGCGAGGCCGGGCTGTGGGACGGCGGCGTCGTCGAGACCTTCGCCGACATCGAGGAGCTTGCGGCCGGCTGCCGCTTCTCGGACTGCGCCCATGAGCAGGAGCCCGGCTGCGCGGTCCGCGCCGACGGCGACCCCGAGCGCCTGGAGGCCTGGCGCAAGCTCGAGCGCGAGGGCCAGTGGATCGAGGACCGCCGCGCCGCGGCGCTGGCGCGCGAGCGCGCCGGCCGCTCGCACAACCGCGAGCAGCGAAACGCCGCGCGCGCCAACGACGAGCGCTAGTCAGCCGCCGGGCAGCGAGCGCGCGAGGTCCAGGCAGACGACGCAGAACGGCCAGGGCGGGTTCCACGGCCAGCCGGTCACGTCCTTGCCGCACAGCGCGGTGTCGGGATCCTGCTCGGTGACGATGTGGCAGATCTTCTCGCCGTCGTCGACGGGCCCGTCGGTGCGCCGCTCGGTCGGAACAGACGTCGGCATGGCCCCGATGATGCCACCGTCCGGCGCGAGGATCGCCGGCCGGCGCGCCCTCTGCCCCGCGCGAAGCCGCGCAGTCGCGCACCCTGCCGTGCCGGCCGCGCAGGTCCGGCGGGCCGACCTCCGCGCACGCGGCGCTCGCCCCGCGACCGGGTCTCGTAGAATCGTCGCCCCCTGGGGCGCGTAGCTCAGTGGGAGAGCGCTCGCTTCACACGCGAGAGGTCGCAGGTTCGAAACCCGCCGCGCCCATGACGTTCTCAGGCCGACGGGGCCTGCCTCGAGGTCCCGTGGTCTCCGCGGCCGGGCGCTGGAGCCAGCTCGCGACCGCACGTGCGCGATCGACGCGCACCCACCGCGCGCCCACACCGCCGGCCTACTGCAGGCCCAGGCTGTCGGTCCGGATCGCCGTGATCTGCGAGTCGAGCAGGCGCGCGCCGTCGGTCACGCTGGAGTTGCAGCGCATGGTGACCGTCGTGGTCCCGGTCGCCGCCACCGGCAGCTGTGCCGAGTGGCTTGCCTGATCGTGCCCGGCGCCGCGGTAGTCGAAGACGAAGTTGTCGCTGCTGCCGGTGCGGTTCAGGGTGCAGCGGCCACCGCGGGTCTCGCTCGGGAGCCCCAGGTGCTGGATCGCGACGCTCGCGATGACCATGTAGCTGCCGGCCGCCAGCGTCAGGCTGTCGACGACCGTGCCGGCCGTGCTGAAGCCCGGACAGCAGCCGGCCTTCGACGTGATGATGTCGCTCGGTCCGCGCGGACCCTGGGCGCCCTGGGGACCCTGAGCGCCTTGGAGACCCTGCTCACCCTGAGCGCCCGCCGGGCCGACCGGGCCCGCGGCGCCCTGCGCGCCAGGCGCGCCCTGCGGGCCGCTCGCGCCCGCGGGCCCCAATGCGCCCTTCAACGCCGCCCGCGCGGCGGCCGACAGGTCCGCCTCCTTCAGGCTGCCGTCCTTGACCTTCGACGAGCGGACCGCGTCCTTCTTGAGCTGCAGCGTCCCGACGGAGTTTCTGGCGAGCTGCGTCGCCGCGTAGCCGTTGCCGATCAGGCTCAGGACGAGGGCGATGATCGCCACGACCATCGCGGGACTGGGACGCCTCTCGCGCACGGCTCGGCCCTCCTTCTCAAAGCTCCCGGCTGTCGGACCGAACCTACCTCCGCCTCCCTGCCGGAGGCAAGGCTCTCAGCCGTTATCCAGACTCCGGAAGCCGGCGGGCCGCGCGACGCCCCGCTCAACTACCGCAGCAACCGCGTCAGCCGGCGAGCCGAGCGGTTGCCGTTGGGGTCGCGCGCGGCGAGCTGGACGACGATCCGCGCGCTGCGCCGGCCGGCGAGCGCCCGCCGGCCGCGGGTGGTGAGCGCCACCCTGACCGTCCGCGTGCCGGCCGCGCTGAACGCGACGTCGACGGCCCCGAGCGTGCGGCCGTTTGCGAGCTTGGCCGTTGCCCGCACGGCGCCGGCCTCCGTCAGCGCGACCTCGACGGCGAGCCCGTAGCGGCGCCGCACCTCGCGCAGGGAGCGCGAGCGGATCGCGCCGCGCGCGCGGGGGGCGAGCCGGTCCCTGTCGCCGTGGTAGCCGCCGAGGGCGAGCAGGCCCGACCTCGCGCCGACGCTGTCGCCGGCGAAGCCGCCGGCGACGAGCGTGCCGCCGATCGTGGCGACGAGCGCGTTGACGCGGTCGGCCTGCGCGGTGAGGTTGTGCAGCATGCGCCCGTCGCCGTCGAACAGCGTGTCGGGAACGCCCGAGTCGAGGTAGCGGATGAACGCGAACTGGTCGCCCAGCGCGGCCTGCGAGTCGGGCCGCGCGAGCCCGCCCGCGAGGATCGTCTTGCGCTGCGGGTCGTAGAACAGCGCGTGGGTCTCGTAGAAGCCCTCGCCGGCGAGCTGGTCGACGCTGAAGCCGTTGCTCGTGAAGGTCGTGTCGAGCGCGCCGGCGTCGGTGAACCGCGCGGCGATCATGCGCGACCTGACCCGACCGTCGGACAGCCTGACGTTCCCCCAGCCACCGATCGTGAGCTTGGCGTCGGACTGGCGGACGACCGCCTCGGCGGTCTCGACGAACGTGCCCGGCACGTCCAGCGTGACGATGCCGTCGCTCGTGAAGTCGGCGTTGCGCCGGCCGTCGGCGACGTAGCGCACGGCTGCCAGGACGCGAAAGCCTCCGAACAGCGCCATGTCGCCGACGGCGACGATGCGGTCGGAGGGATCGACGAGGATGTCGTTCAGCGTCGCGGCGCGGTTGCCGGCGCTGTTGAACGCCTGGGGCGAGGTCGTCGTCTCCGCGCCGCGCAGGGTGCCGAACGACGTGTCCAGCGCGCCGGCGGTCGTGAAGCGCATGAGCCCGAAGGCGCTGTCGCCGTTGGCCTGGAAGGCCGTTCCGCCCACGACGATCCGCCCGTCGGACTGCAGTGCGACCGCGCTGACGATGAAGCGCTCGGCGCCCGGGAACTTGGCGTTGACCTTCCCGTCACCGCTGAAGGTCGGGTCGAGCGTCCCGTCGGGCCGGTAGCGCGCGACGGCGACGAGCTCGCCCTGCGAGCCGCTGATGTCGATGTCGCCGGCGGCGACGAAGCGCCCGTCGGACATGACCGCGATGCCGGCCGCGCTCGCCTGCCCGGCCTCGAACGGCGTGCGCACCCTGCCGCCGGCGCCGAACGACCCGTCGAGCTGACCGTTGCCGTCGAAGCGCTCGATCGCGAACGCCGCATCCGCCAGCGAGCGGTCGACGCCGGCGGCGAGCAGCACCGTGCGGAAGCCGGTGACGATCGTGCAGTCGGTCCCCTTCGCGCAGAAGGTGCCCCGCGGTGCCGGCTCGCGAATCGGCACGGTGTCCACGACAAGGTCGTTGACCGACTCCCCGACGCCCGGCAGGTCGACGATCGACGTCCCGTTGGTTCCGAACGTGGTCAGCGGCGCGCCGTGATTGGCCTGCGCCGGCGGCGCGGCCAGCGCGCCCGCGATCAGCATGGACAGCAGCGGCAACCCGCACCGACGAGACATGCCAAGCCTCCGATCAGAGGAAATTCTGAGCGTTGTCTTCGCACGCTACCCGAGCGTTACGCCCGGAGGGAACCGCGCGCATCGGATCAGAGCCGGCGCGCTGTCGGGATGGCGTAGGGCGCGGAGCGCGCTCGAGCGTCGTCGACGGCACCCTCGCCGCCGCCGTCTGCGTGCACCACGAACAGGATTGCCTGCCTCGGCTGCGTGGCGAGCGGTCCGACGAAGCCGCGCTGACAGGCAAGATGCTGCGCCTCCGCTGACGCGGTCGCGCGATCGACGAGAACGCTCGTCGGCCACCGGTCGTCTGGGGTGCGCGGTCCTCGACGTCCCGGTCACGTGCGCGCGTGCAGCGGGGCACGGCCGCGCATGCCGGCCGGCTCGACGAGCCCGATCGCCCGCAGGCAGTACAGCGTGCGCTGCGCCAGCATCGTGCTGCAGCGCAGCAGGGCCGCGAGCTCGCGGGTGCTGAACGGCTCGAGCGGTAGCGCGGCGGGCAGCGCCGCGAGGATGTCCTGCGGCGTGCGCAGCTCGACCCGGTCGACGACCTCGACGAGTCGCCGCTCTCCCGGATCTCGGGTGCGACCCCGCGTCGTCGTCGGCTGCGCGCGGCGGATGTGATCCTCACGCAGCAGCAGCACCTCGATCGTGAGGTTCGGATGCGTCAGCAGCGACGGGAACGCAACGAGCTCGTCGAACACCGCCACCACCGTCGCGCGCTTCGGCGACCGCCGCGAACCGAGCACCTGGCCGTGCTCGTCGACGCGCACGATCCGCCGATCGGCCGCGACCGGATGCACGACCCGGATGCGATGCTCGTCCAGCAGCACGTCGAGCTTCCTGCCCAGCGCACCGAAGCCCCCCGTCTGCACCTCGACCAGCTCGCCGTCAGAACGAACCAGATCGATCACGAACCGGCCGACCGGCACCTCCAGGCGATCGCCCGGCTGCGCCAGCAGGGCCTTCACCGCGGCGTGAAGCGGCCCCTCACGCAGCACCCCGATAGCCGACACGACCGCAGAGGCTACGTCGCGCCGCCGTCAGCACGGAGGAAGCGTCTCGATCCGCTCCCGGCGCCTTGCCTCAACCGCGACTCCCGCGCTGCGGACATCCACTGACGGGTGAGCTGTCGCGGGCGCAGGCTGGCCGCGGCGGCGCGTACCGCGACCGAGTGCTCGCAGCGCCGGCGCGCGTGAAGGAGGCTCGTTGCTCCATCCGAGAACGTCGCTGGCCATCCTCCACGGCCAGGCGAACGGCGGATCACGCGAGAAGATCGACTACGACGCCAGGTACCTCGTCCACGGCGACACGATCGACAAGGTGCACGGAACCGGAGCGACGACCTACCGGTGGTCCGTGAAGGGCGACGTGCTGTCATTTCGGTGGCTCGAGTCGACTGAACCCGCCTACAGAGGCATTCGCGATGAGGTCTTCCCTCGAGCGCTCTACATGACCCAGCCGTTCAAGCGGCGCGGCGGAAGCCCGACCGAGCGCGGGGCGCGGACGCGGCAGGCCGCGCTCGCGGAGCCGCTGCCGCTTGCCGTCGGCGACGCTGCACGAGCGGCGCCGACGCCGGCGCCCCTCGTCTCAAGGACGCAGGGGTTCAGCCGCACATCACGATGACCGGTCCATGGGCGGGACTGCTGCGTCGGCGAGGCCGCCGCTGAGCTCGATCCGCGTCGCGGTACGGGCAGTTGCACAACTCGTACGTGAGCGTTCCGGAGGGCTCGGCCCGTCCCGCGGGCGCGAACCCCCTCGCACATCGTCCGGCGGCGCCGGGGCATCCATCCGCCGGCGAGTTCGAAAACCATGCCTACCGCCAACGCGCGCAGATCTGACCTCTCGCGCAGGTGCAGTCGCGGTTGCTCGGCGCTCGCGTGCCGACTCACAGATTCACGACGCCTCCCTCGGTTGCGCGAGCACTTCCCGCGATGTGACCGTCAGGCACCCGTGCCGGCGGCGCATGGTGGTGGTCATCTCGGGTGCTTCGCGTCGAGGGCGCCGCGATTTTTACCGCGTGCGGTGCACGCGCGCCTCAGGCCGTCGGCGGAGCACTGCTGTCCGCATGCTTGACGTACTCGAGCAGGCTGTCGTGATCCTCTCGGCAGGCCGGGCAACCGAGCAGATGCGCGCGCATCCCAGGGACGGCCAGATCGGGCTCGTCGCCCGCGGCCGCCACATCGACGTAGCGGTCGAGTTGCTCGAAGCACTCCTCGCAGGTCAGCTCGGGCTCACCGGGCCCCAGCAGTGCAGCGATGAGTCGTCGCCGCTCGGCGGTGCGTCGGTCGGTCATCGGTGGTGCTCCCGTTCGCCGTCGGCGATGTCGAAGCCGTCCGCGGCCAGGTGGGTGCGCAGCTTCCTGCGCGCGTCGTGCAGGGTCTTGTAGAGGGCGCCGCGCGTCGTGTTCAGCCGCTCGGCGAGGACGTCGATCGGGATTCCGTTCAGCGTGACCGCGACGAGCACCTCGCGCTGATGGGCGCTCAGATGCTCGGCGATCGCCACGCGCAGGGCGCCCAGCAGCTCGCTCTCGGCGAGGTGCTCGCCGGGCGACAGGGCGCGCGACGCGAACGCGGGCCACGCAGCTGGCTCGAGCGGCAGCTCGCGCTCCTGCCACGCGCGGCGGCGCAGCTTCACCGCCGCTTCGTAGAGCGCGAACTTGTACGCCCACGTCGTGAAGCGGCTGTCGCCGCGAAATGTCTCGAGCTTGCGGAGCACCGCCACGAGCGCGTCGGCGGCGGACTGCTGGGCGAGGTCGTCGTGGTCGCCGCCGCGCAGGTAGGCCAGCGTGTGGCGCCGCCGCGAGACCTCGAAGCGCGCGGCGCGCAGCAGCAGTTCGTGTAGCCGGCGCACGGCATCGTCGTGCGCGTGCCCGGTTGCGGCCAAGTCGTGCAGCCAGCGCCGCGACTCCTCGTCGAGGTGTCGGGACGGCGAGGATGGCGTTGCGTCTGCGGGGTGCGGCAGCGTGCCCTCGGTCGCCACGCGGCGGACGGTAGCAGCGACCGGCTGGCGTGGTGTCACAGCGCGCGGGGGTCATGCAGCGGGGCAAGGATCCGTGCGGCCAGCGCTGGCGGGCAGCCGCGATCGAGCAGGACCAGCAGCTCGTGCAGATCGACGCCGTCACCATCATTTGCAAGCTGCCCCGCCAACTGCTCGTCGAAGCCGGCCGCGATCAATCGGCGCCGGCGCCATTCGACGAGACCGTCGCCGTGGCGGGCTGCGTCTGTCCGTGTCGGCTTCATCGGTACATGAGCGTCACGTGATGCGCGCCTCTTACGCGCATCGGGATTCAGCTCGTCGCGAGCGAGAGGAACTCTCCGCGCGTGCGCCCGTCGTTGCGCAGCAGGCCGCGCAGCGTCGACGTCGTCGTGCGGGCACCGGCCTTCTGCACCCCGCGCAGGGACATGCACATGTGCTCGGCCTCGAGCACGACGCCGACGCCCTTGGGTTGCAGGTGGCGCTCCAGGCAGTCGGCGATCTGCATCGTCAGGCGCTCCTGCACCTGTAGGTCGCGGGCGTAGACCTCGACGACCCGCGCGAGCTTCGACAACCCGACAATCCGCTCGCCCGGCAGATACGCGACGTGCGCGACGCCGTGAAAGGGCAGCAGATGATGCATGCACAGCGATGCAAACGGGATCGACCTGACAACGACCAACTCGTCATAGCCGGCCTCGTTGCAGAACGTCGTCAACGACACCGGCTCATGGGTGAGCAGTTCCGCGAACGCGGAGGCCACGCGGCGCGGCGTATCGAGCAGCCCCTCCTCACCGACATCGCGCCCCAGCGCGACCAGCAACGCGCGGACCGCCTGCTCGGCGCGCGGCAGGTCGATCTCGGTCCGTGCGTCGGGCTCCAGCGACCCGTCGACGTGCAACGCCGTCATGCTCGCCACGTGCGCCGCGCTCATGTGCATCCCCCTCCCCCCGACGCCCGCCCGCGCGGGCGCCGCCGATCGTCGGCTGTGTCTATCCATGGGGCCCTGAGCGTCAGCCGGCGTGGCGTTCTTACCGCGACGGCCGCACGCCGGAGGCCCGAACGGCGATCCGAGGAACTCGCACCGCACGAAATGTGACGAGCGGTAGGGTCTCGCCATGGGCCTGCTGGGAGATTGGGCGAGGTCGAAGCGGATGAGTCAGCCGGCGCAGGGCACGGCTCAGGTCGTGTCGGCGAGCATGCCTCCCCACGACTGCACCTCATCGAACTGCTCGATGAGCCTCGTGGTCAGCGCCGAGGGCCTGGATCCCACCCCGGTCGAGCACACCGCGATGGCCTCGATCAAGCGCTGGCCGACTCCCGGCACGACGCTGCCCGTCACAGTGGATCTGGCCGACCCGACGCGCCTCAAGATCCGCTGGGGCGACGTCCAGACCAACAGACAGACGGCCATGCAGCAGGCCGAGCAGATGGCCGAGATGATGAAGGGCGCCGCCGGGACCTCGGCCCAGGGCGCCGGCATGGATCTCGGCGCCGTGATTGCGCAAGCAGCCCAGGCCGCCGGCCGGCAGGCGAAGCCCGACGCGAACGACGTGGCCGGGCAGATCGAGAAGCTGAGCCGGCTGCACGACTCCGGCTCGCTCTCGGCCGACGAGTTCGCCTACGCCAAGCGCAAGCTCCTCGAGGACCTCTGAGCGCCCGACCTCGCCTCCTGGTGTTGGCAGCGATGCGTGGCTGCGCCGCGGTCGTCGCGCGCGTCGGGTCGACGGTCGCGGCCCGCGCCCCTGGCGCAGGCGCGGCGAGGTGGCTGGGAGCGGGCGATCGAGGGGGTCATGTGGATTGCGTCCTGTAGTGGGACGCTTCGCGCAGAACCCCTCACGGCCCGGCCCTCGGAGCCCGGGGTCATGTGGATTGCGTCCCACAGTGGGACGCTTCGCGCAGAACCCCTCACGGCCCGCCCTCCGAGCCGGGGGTCGGGCGCGTTGCCTCACTGGCGCGCCACGCGGTAGCGGAGGTAGGCGACGCTCGAGCTGAAGGTGCGCGTCTCGACGAGTTCGAGGTCCACCCGGCGCTCGCGCCGGGGAAAGAACGGGATGCCACCGCCAGCCAGCACCGGGTAGGCCATGACCCGGTACTCGTCGATCAGACCCAACGCGGCCGCCTCGGCGGCGAGAGTCGCGCCGCCGATCGCGATGTCGCCCTCCTCCGACTCGGCCCGCAACCGCGCGATCTCCTCCGCCAGGTCCCCGGAGGCCAGGCGGGCATTGCCCTGCACCGCCGACAGCGTCGTGGAGAACACGACCTTCGGAAGCGGCTTCCAGAGCGCGGCCCACTCGAGCTCCGCGTCGTCGAGCGAGCGATCCTGGTCGGCGGTCTCCCAGTACAGCATCGTCTCGTACAGCCGCCGTCCCAGCAGGTGCACACCGACCTCTCGGATCTCGTCGATCCAGAAGCGAAAGACGTCCGGGTCGGGCGCCGCCCAGTCGAAGCCGCCGTCCGGCCCGGCGATGTAGCCGTCCAGTGAGACGCCCATCGAATAGGTCACGCTGCGCATCGAGTCCTCCTCGGTAACGGTTCGACAGTACGACCGCCGGACGACGCAGGACTCATCGCGGCTCGCGGTATCCCTTGGCCGGAGCCAGGATCGTCCGCGCGCCGACGACCCGCCGATCGGTGAGACTGGGAGGCACCGTGTCATCCCCCGCCGACGTCAGTGCTCAGGTCGACCGTCGATTGACGGAGCTCTACGAGCGCCACCGGGGCCCCGCGCCGACGGCCGGCACGCGGGTCTATGAGCCCGGGATCGGCTACCGCCCGATCGACGAGGCCGACGGCGTCCACGATGCGTTCGCGATCGCGCTGGCCGGCGTCGACGGAGCAGTGGCGAGCATCGGCGACGACAGTGTGCCGTTCGCGCTGCAGTCGGTGTCCAAGGTCTTCGCCTACGGCCTTGCGCTCGAGGATCACGGACGTGAGCGCGTGCTGGAGCGCGTCGGCGTCGAGCCCAGCGGCGACTCGTTCAACTCGATCGTCTTCGACGAGCGCCACAACCGCCCCTACAACCCGATGGTCAACGCCGGAGCGCTCGCCACGAGCGATCTCATACGCGGCCGCGATCTGGAGGAGAAGATCGCGCGCCTGCTCGGCAGCATGCGCGCGTACGCCGGCAACGATCGCATCGAGGTCGACGACCGGACGCTCGCCCGCGAGATGGACAATGCCGACCGCAATCGAGCGACGGCCTATCTCATGCGCGCCCGCGGCATGATCGCCGGGGACGTCGAGGACACGCTCGAGCTGTATCTCAGCCAATGCTCGATCACGGTCACCTGCCGCGACCTCGCCGTGATGGCAGCCACGCTTGCCAACGGCGGCGTGAATCCCGTGACCGGGCATGTCTGCCTGCCCCGCGAGCGCGTGCGCGACGTGCTGAGCGTCATGTACACCTGCGGGATGTACGACTTCGCGGGCGAGTGGGCCTACGAGATCGGCGTTCCGGCCAAGAGCGGCGTCAGTGGCGCGATCCTGTGCGTGATCCCCGGCAAGCTCGGGCTCGCGGTCTTCTCGCCCGGACTCGACGAGTACGGCAACAGCATCCGGGGGATCGGCGTCTGCCAGGAGATCTCCGAGCGCCTCGGGCTGCACATCTTCGCGACCGAGGACGAGGATGCGCTGCTGCGAACGCCGTCAGACCGCTGACCCGAGCGGCTCGCACCGGATCCGAACGTGAGCGCTGCCGGCGCCCGCTCGGCTGTCCCAGGTCCCAGCCTGCCCTTGGATACCGCGACAACCTCAAGTAGGCCTGCGACGACGACCTCGTTCGCGGCGACCCGGTCGGGCCGATCGTCCCGCGTCCCCCGTCGCCAGCCCGCGTCGACGGCGAAGCCGAGCACGATGTTCCCCTGCTGGATGCACCCCGACCACGTCCGCACCCTCATCCAGCTCGCGTATCCCGACTGGGCCGAGACGCCGCTGGCGACGATCGCCGGGCTGCCCGCGAACGCGTCGCGAGCAGCGATCAACATGGCGCTGCACGTCGACGCGGCGAAGCGCTACATCACGCGCAACACCGAGATCCAGCTCCAGCAGCTCGGCTCGGGCAGGCTGAAGTCGTACTACCCGGTCGACCCTTAGCCGTCGATGCCGCGCGAGCCCGCCGGCGGTCCACACTCCTCCGCGGTGGTCACGGGCACCGTGCGCATGTGGGCGATCGTGCTGCGGACCTCGAGCGCCCGCTGCAGGCGCGCGCCATGATCCGGGCCGGGATGGCGCCGGACGGGTCGTGGCTGCGCAGTCGTCGAAGGCCCGCCGCGAGAGCCGGAGCAACTCGCAGTCGTCGAGGACCACGACGTCGGCGGTGCCAGGCCCCATGCCCGGCAGCGCCATCTCGCCGACCGACGCTCCCGGCCCGTCTCGTTGAGCAGCATGCGAGACGCGTCCTTTCGCCGGGTGTACGCGCCGAGCGTCCCGGATACGACGAGTACATGCAGTCCGCAGGCTCCCCTTCGCGCATGAGCGCCGTGTCGCGGGGCAGGCGACCCACCGGATCTCGGCCTCGAGCGACTCCAGCAGCTCTCGCGAGCAGGGTGGAGTCCTCGGTGGTCTCCCTCCGGCCCGGTCCGGTCGATGCGCAGCCGCGCGTCGGCCGGGACGTAGACCTCGTGCCGTTCGTCGGCGCCGCTCGGCAGCGGATCGTTCAACGGGGAGGCCAAACGGTGGTCCAAGCGTTGGACCCGAAAACGGTTGCGGGCGCACGCTCGGGCCGCGCGGCGCGCCCGCCGCCCACGGACACGCGCCGGCGGCCGACGTGCCGGCGGCCGACGGCCGTGGGTCGATGCCATCCCCCACGCCGCGTGGACGAATTGACATTAGTGAAAGTGCCCGTTTGTAGAGATACTCGGGTCTGCATGGCCTGTCCTCATGACGACGCCGCGACCCCGTGACCGGATGAGGCTCGCACTCGATACCGACGGCCACATCAAGGTCGCCGACGTCCAGCTCGAGGACAAGCTCGGTTACAAGCCCGGCGGCCTCGTCGGCCGCCCCGTCTCGGCGGTGCTCGAGGCCGCCGTCGGAGAGGTCGTCGAACACCGGCGCATCGCGGAGGACCTGCGCCGCAGCGAGGCGCGCCTGCGCGAGGCACAGCAGCTCGCCCGCCTCGGCAGCTGGGAGTGGGACATCGCGGCCGATGTCGTCACGTGGTCCGACGAGCTGTTTCGCATCTACGGGCTCGAGCCGCAGTCGATCGTGCCCACGTACGAGGACTTCCTGCAGCGCGTTCACCCCGACGACCGCGCGGCCGTCGACGAGCGCAACCGCAAGGCGTTCGCCGACCACGAGCCCTTCGAGGACGTCAAGCGCGTCACGCGGCCCGATGGCAGCGTCTTCCTCATGCGCACCAAGGGCGAGGTCGTCTGCGCCGGCGGCGTCCCCGTCCGGATGCTCGGCGTCTGCGAGGACGTCACGGTCGAGATCCGGGCCGGCGAGGCCGAGGCGATGCTCGCGATGATCGTCGAGTCCTCCAACGACGCGATCTACGCGGTCACGCGGGACGGCCTGATCGCCAGCTGGAACCCCGCGGCGGCACGGATGCTCGGCTACAGCGCCGCGGAGGCCATCGGCATGCCGGCTTCGCGACTCGTGCCCCGCAACCGCGCCGATGCGGACAAGCGCATGATGAGCGCCGTGCTCGCGGGCGACGCGGTCGAGTCCTTCGAGGCGACCATGGTCCACAGCGACCGGCGGCTCGTCGCCGTGTCGCTCTGCTGCTCGCCGATGCGCAGCGGCGCGCGCGACGCGATCGAGGGCGTCTCGGTGGTCGCGCGCGACGACACCGAGCGCAAGCGCCTGGAGCATCAGCTTCACTGGCTGGCCGACCACGACGGCCTGACCGGGCTCTACAACCGCCGCCGGCTCGACGAGGAGCTCGGGCGGGCGGTCGCCAATGCCCTGCGCTTCGGCGACGGCGCCGCCCTGCTGCTGCTCGACATCGACGACTTCACGTACGTCAACAACACGCACGGGCACGGGGCCGGGGACGAGCTGCTGCAGCGCGTCGCCGCGCTGCTGCGCGAGCGCCTGCGCGCGACCGACACGCTCGCGCGGGTCGGCGGCGACGAGTTCGCGATCCTGCTGCCCCGCGCCGGCGCCGCGCAGGGACGCCGCCTCGCCGCCGACCTCGTGCAGGCGGTGCGCGACCTGCCGGCCGCGCTCGGCGGCGGCCGCACGCGCGCCACGGTGAGCGTCGGCGTCGTGTCGTTCGACGCGACGAACGCGACGGCGGAGAGCGTCATGATCGCCGCCGACCGCGCCGTGCACGAGGCCAAGGAGCGCGGCCGGGATCGCTACGTCGTCCACGACGGCATCGCGGGAGCGCGCGCGTCGGCGTCCGTCCCGTGGGAGCAGCGCATCCGTCATGCGCTCGACAACGACGGCTTCGAGCTGCACTGCCAGCCGATCGTCGCGCTCGACGACAGCACCCTCGACCGCTACGAGCTGCTGCTGCGCCTGCGCGAGCCGGACGGGACGCTCATCTACCCGGGCGCCTTCCTCGGCGTCGCCGAGCGCCTCGGGCTCATCCACGCGATCGACCGCTGGGTCGTCAGCCGGGCGATCGGCCTGCTGGCCGAGCACCCCACGCTGACGTTCGCGGTGAACATCTCGGGCGCGTCGATCGACGACGGCGACCTGCTGACGCTCGTCCGCCGCGAGCTGGGGCGGCCGGGGGTCGACGCCTCGCGGCTCATCTTCGAGATCACCGAGACCGCGACGATCGCGCGCATGGACGACGCGCGCCGCTTCGCCGAGGCCCTGACGGCGGCCGGCTGCCGCCTTGCGATCGACGACTTCGGCACCGGGTTCGGCTCGTTCTTCTACCTCAAGCACCTGCCCGTGGCGTTCCTGAAGATCGACGGCGACTTCGTCGCCAACCCCCGCAGCCGCACCGACGAGCTCGTCATCGAGGCGATCGTCGGGATGGCCCACGGGCTCGGAAAGCAGACGATCGCGGAGTTCGTCGGCGACGACGAGACGATCGCGACGCTGGGCGCGCTCGGCGTCGACTTCGTCCAGGGCTACCACGTCGGCCGGCCGTTCGACAGCTCCCTGCTCGCGGCCTGACGGGTCCGCCGCAGAGTTCATCCGCGCGTAAGGCCGGTCGTGGGACGATCGGCGCATGAGACCCTCCCTGCTCCTCACCACCGCGGCGCTCGCCGTCGCGAGCTGCGGCGCCGGCGACGCGGCGACCGCGGACGAGCCCGGCGGCAGCGCCGCCGCGGCGCCGGCGCCCGCCACGACGCAGACGGCTGCGGCGGCCGCCGCGACCGCCAAGCCCGCCCCGGCGGCTCGCCCCGCCGCGAAGGGCACGAGGATCGACCTGCGCAGCACGCGCTTCGGGAAGATCCTGCTCGACGCCCGCCGCCGGGCGATCTACATCTTCGAGAACGACCGGCGCGACAGGACCGTCTGTTACGGCGACTGCGCCGAGGCGTGGCCGCCGGTCTACACGAAGGGCCGCCCCCGCGCCGGCTCCGGCGTGCGCCGCTCGCTGCTGGGCACGATCAGGCGCCGCGACGGCCGCCTGCAGGTGACCTACGCCGGCAAGCCGCTGTACTTCTACGCCCACGAGGGGCCTGGCGAGGTGCGCTGCCACAACGTCGACCTCAACGGCGGGCTGTGGTGGGTCGTCGGCGCGAACGGCAAGCGCCGGCCGTAGGGCGCGGGCCCGACCGGCGGATCGCGGTCGCGCGCGGGCTACCGTCACCGAGGTGACGGCGCAGCCGCTGACCCGCCGCGCCCTGCTCGCGGCCTCGGCGGCCGCGGCCGGGACGACCCTGTTGACGGGGTGCGGCGGCTCGCCGGCCTCCCCGCGACGCCCGCGGGGATCGGTCGCCGTGATCGGCGCCGGGCTCGCCGGCCTTGCCGCGGCCCGCGAGCTCGAGCGCCGCGGCTGGACGGTCACGGTGCTCGAGGCCCGCGACCGCGTCGGCGGGCGGGTGCACACCATCCGCGCCCCGTTCGCCGCCGGCCAGCACGCCGAGGCGGGCGGCGAGTTCATCGACTCCGAGCACCGCGAGCTGCGCGACCTCGCCCGCCGCCTCGGCGTTTCGCTCGAGGACGTGCGCGACGCCCCGGACCTCGACGGCGTCGTCCAGCTCGGCGGACGGCGCCGGTCGGCCGAGCGCTTCGTCACCGAGTCGGTGCAGGCCGATCTGGACCGCTTCGAGGAGCGCCTCGAGGCCCTCGCCGAGGCGATCGACCCCGACGACCCCGCCGGCACCCGCGCCGGCGCGGCGCTGGACCGCCGAACCGTCGTGGACCTGCTCGACGAGCTGCGCCTCGGCGGGGCGGCGCGCGAGCTCATCGAGCACGACACGATCCGCGACGAGTTCACCCGCGAGGCGGGCGAGCTGTCGCTGCTGCTGGCTGCCTGGTCGGCGCGCGCGGGCGCCGACCAGCCCGACGACGGCGTGGAGGCGTTTCGGGTGCGCGACGGCAACGACGCCATCCCCGAGGGCCTCGCGGACGACCTGCGCCGCGACGCCGTCTGGCTGCAGGCTCCGGTCTCGCGCGTCCGCACCCGCGCCGGCGGCGTCACCGTCACCGCCGGCGGCGAGCAGGTCCGCGCCGACCGCTGCGTCGTCGCCGCCCCGCTGCCGGCGCTGCGCGACATCGAGTTCTCTCCGCCACTTCCGGACGTCGTCGCGGCCGCCGTCGAGAACGTCCGCTACGGGATCGGCACCAAGACGATGCTCCAGTACGACGAGCGCGTCTGGCGCGGGCGCGACGAGTCCGGCGACACGCTCACCGACCTCGGCGTGAGCACGACCTGGGACGCGACGATGACCGCCGACGGGGCGCGCGGCATCCTCATGGCCTACACCGCGGGGGCGCCCGGCGCGGCCGCCACGAAGCGCTCCGCGGCCGACCGCGTGCGCGCCGCGGCCGCCGACGTCGAGCGGATCTACCCCGGCTCGCGCGAGCTGCTCGGGGCGACCGCCACGCTCGCCTGGGCCTCGGAGCCCTACAGCGGCGGAACGTACGCCGCCTGGGCGCCGGGTCAGCTCACGCGCTACTGGCGCGCGCTGCGCCGGCCGGCGGGACCGATCCACTTCGCCGGAGAGCACACCGACCGCTTCGCGGGCTACATGGAGGGCGCCGTCCGCAGCGGCCTGCGCGTCGCGGCGGCGATCGACCGGCAGGGGCGATAGCGCGCTCAGCCGCAGTCCGCCGCGCTCAGCCCGGCGGCTCGCAGGTCCCCGCGACGCGCGGCGCGAAGCGGCCGAACACGCGCGCCAGGACGGCGATCTCCTCGTCCTCGAGCTGATCGAAGAACGCGGCCTGAACCGAGGAGAAGTGCGTCGACTGGGCGCGTCGCAGGAGCTCGAGCCCCGTGTCGCTGAGGCGCGCGTGGACGGCCCGGGCGTCGCTCGGGCACGACAGACGGCCGACGAGCCCGCGCGACTGCAGCGAGTCGATGATCCGCGACACTCGGCTCAGGCTCAGGCCCGCCGCCGCGGCGAGGGCGGTCAGATGCATCTGACGCTCGTCGGCGGCCGCGAGGCGCGCGAGCAGTTCGAGCGCGCTGAGCGTGAGCCCGTGCTTGGCGGTGAGCTCGGCGTCGAGGGCGCGCGTGAGCTGCTTGTGGGTCTCGTGCAGCCCGATCCAGGCGTCGGCGTGCGTCTGCGTCCAGTGGGCGAGGCCGTCGGCGTCGAGCTCGTAGGCAGCCGCGCACGCGGAGGTCGGTGTGTGCGTGTCCTCGAGCATGCCGCTCCAGGATACCTGCCAGATACTTGCGCGCGCAACTATTCCTGCTATTGTTGCGCTAGCAAGCTTTTCCACCGGACTTGAGGGAGTCAGACATGAGCACCGCAACCATCGACCGCACCGGCACCTGGACGGTCGACGCCGCCCACTCGCGCGTCGGATTCGCCGTCAAGCACCTCGGCATCGCCAGCGTGCACGGGACGTTCAACGACTTCGAGGGCACGCTCGTGCTCAGCGACGACCTCGCCTCGGCGCGGGCCTATGGCACGGTCAAGGCGGCCTCGGTCGACACCGGCGACGCCGGTCGCGACGAGCACCTGCGCAGCGCCGACTTCTTCGACGCCGACGCCAACCCCGACCTGACGTTCGCGTCGACGAGCATCGAGTCGACCGGCCCGGGCGAGCTGCGGATCACCGGCGATCTGACGCTCAACGGCATCACGAACACGATCGTGCTCGACGCCGAGATCACCGGCACCGAGACCGACCCGTGGGGCAACGAGCGCGTCGGACTGGAGATCGGCGGCCAGCTCTCCCGCGGCGAGTACGGCATGAAGTTCAACCAGGCGCTCGGCAGCGGCAACGCCCTCGTCAGCGACAAGGTGAAGATCAGCCTCGACATCTCGGCCGTCAAGGCTTCGGCTTCCTAGGCGAGCACGCCCGGTTTATCCGACCAGGAGCTGGGTACCAGAGGGCTCTCATCCCCCGACACGGAGCCGGCGGCCACTCCTCTCGCCGCCGCCTCCACCCCCCACAACGGAGCCGGCGGCGACTCCTCCCGCCGCCGGCTCCGCCCCCCACGACGGAGCCGGCGGCGACTCCTCCCGCCGCCGGCTCCGCCCCCGACAGGCGAGCCGGCGGCGATCTCTCTCCCGCCGCCGGCTCCGCCGTCCGGCAGGCGAGCCGGCGGCCATCCTGCAGCCTCCGGCTCCGCCGTCCGGGCACACTGTGTCCATGACGTCGGCCCTCGTCATCCAGTGCGCGATCACCGGCTCGATCGACTTCGATTCCGAGCGCACGCCGAACCTGCCCGCGACGCCGGATGCGATCGTCGCCGACGCGCTGGCGGCCTGGCGCGCCGGGGCGGCGGTCATCCACCTGCACGCGCGCGAGCCCGACGGAACGCCGACGCAGGACCGCGAGGCCTACCGCGGCCTCGTCGACGCGCTGCGCGACGCCGGCTGCGAGGCGATCGTCAACCTCTCCTGCGGCAGCGCCGGCGGCCGCGCGGTCCGCGACGAGCGTCTCGGCCCGCTCGAGCTCGAGCCCGAGATGGCGAGCTTCGACTGCGGCTCGATCAACTTCCGCGAGCAGCTCTTCGAGGGCGACCTACCGTTCCTGCGCCGGATGGCGAAGGCCTTCCGCGAGCACGGCGTGCGTCCCGAGGTCGAGTGCTTCGACACCGGGCACGTCGGCCTTGCGCTGCAGCTGCGCGACGAGGGCCTGCTCGGCGACCGGCTCGCCATGCAGTTCGTGCTCGGCGTGCCGGGCAGCGGCGTCCCCGCGACCGTCGCGATGGTCGAGCACCTGCGGGGGATGATCCCGCCCGATTGGCCATGGTCGGTCTGCGCGATCGGACGAGCCCAGCTCGCGCTGAACGCCTACTGCATCCTCGCCGGCGGCCACGTCCGCACCGGGCTGGAGGACAACCTCTGGTTTCGCCGCGGCGAACGGGCCACGAACGCGTCGCTCGTCCAGCGCATCGTGCGGATCGCCGGCGAGCTCGACCGACCCGTCGCCACCCCCGACCAAGCGCGAGCGATCCTCGGACTGACCGGCTAGCGGATCGATTGCACGCTGCGGCGGTTGTGGAGGAGGACGACGGGTCGATCAGGGTCGAAGTCGTCGGCGGGTGCTGCGTCGGCAGCGTCGACCGGAGGGCAACGCACGACCCAGGCGCGGCGGGCCGGCCCCGGGAGGGTGATGCGCAAAGCGTCCCACTGTGAGACGCAACCCGCACGACCCCAAGCGCGGCGGACCGGCCCGGGAGGGTCATGCGCGAAGCGTCCCACTGTGGGACGCAATCCGCACGACCCCAGGCGCGGCGGACCGGCCCGAGAGGGGTCCGGCGCGAAGCGTCCCACAGTGGGACGCAATCCGCCCGACCCCCTCGATCGCGCGCTCGCGCCCTCTACGGCTAGGCGACGAGGGGCGTGGCGGCGAGGATCGCGACCTCGTCGGCGAAGCGTTCGAGGTCGGCGGGGTCGACGATCGCCGCCGAGCGCGCGGGCGCCCAGCCCGTCTCGGCCACGAGGTCGGCGATCGCGGCGTGCGCCGCACGGCGTCCCTCCGCGCTGCCCGCCTCGGTGGGCAGCAGCGCCGAGAACAGCGCCGTCGGGCGATCGGCGAGCGCCTGGCGGTGGCCGACGATCCAGGCGACGATCTCGCGGCGGTCTGGCTCGCGCTGAAGCGACGCGCCGACGATCACGACGTCGTGACGGTCGGGGTCGACGTCGCCGCCGACCGTCGCGTCGCGCAGGTCGACGACGAGACCCTCCTCGAGCAGCGTGGCCGCGAGCCGGCGGGCGACCGACGCGGTGTGGCCGTGGTTGCTGAACGAGATGACGAGAACGCCGCCCCAGGGGCGGGACGACGCGATCGGCGTTTCGGAGCTGCTCATGCCGGCCGCATCCAGGGTCCGGCGCACTGGCCGGGGCGAACTGCGCACCGGCCACCGTGAGCGGCGCCGGGCCGGCGGAGGGTGCTCCGCCGGCGGACGGGCCATGGGGGTCGGCCCGGAACTCGTGCCGAATGCTACATTCGGTCATGCGGGAGATCGTAGCAATCCACACGAAGGGAGAGCCCCTATGACGATGGATTCGCATCACCTCCGCAAGATGGTCGCCGGGGTGTGCCTGACCCTCGCTCCGATCCTGCTGCTGGCGTCCGCGGTCACGTCACCCAAGCTCCACATCGACGGCGGCGACCAGCTCGCGTTCATCGCGGCGCACGCCGACCGCTGGTACATCTCGCAGGTGCTCTCGCTGGCCGCGCTCGCGCTGCTCGTGCCCGCGGTCATGGGCCTCATCCACATGCTGCGCGAACGGCAGGTCATGGCCGGCTTCGCAGGCGGCGGCCTGACGCTGCTCGGCATCCTCGCCGCGATCGCCGCGACCGGCATGGCGCTCGTGTTCTGGCAGATGGCCAAGCCGGGGCTCGACGGCGCGCAGATGACGGCGCTGGCCAACCGGCTGACCGACTCGACCGGGATCCTGCTCGTGGTCTTCCTGCCGACGCTGCTCATCGCGATCGGGATGATGGTCCTCGCGTTCGGCCTGTATCGCGCCCGCGCGGTCCCGGAGTTCGCCGCGCTCGCGCTCGCGGTCGGCGCGGTCGCCGTGACCATCGGCTATGGCCTGGCGGCCAGCATCGCGCTCGTCATCGCCGGCTCCGTCGTGCTCCTCGTGGGGATGCTCCCGATCGGCTGGGGCGTGCTCATGGAGAGCGACGAGGCGTGGGAGCACACGCCGCAGTTCAGCGGGGTCCACCCGGTGAGCGGCGCTCACTGAACGCCTGCGCGGGCGCAAGGGGTCGGCGCCCCCTGCGCCTGCGCGCGGCGATCGGTCAGTCCTTGCCCAGCAGCCCCTTGGCCTTGTCGGCGACGCCGCCGACGGCGTCCTTGACGGTGCCCGCGGCGCGGTCGACCTTGCCCTCGTTCTTGAGGTCCTGGTCGCCGCTCACGTCGCCCAGCGCCTCCTTCGTGTGGCCCTTGGCCTTGTCGAACGTTCCATCGGACATGCGAACTCCTTTGAACTGTGGGGGGGAATGCGCTTCTACCCGATGTCCGCCGGTTCGGATCGCGCGAGCCATTGTCGGCGCGCGGACCTCCGGCGTCGGCGCGCGGACGCCTGCGACCTCGCAGCGGCCGCCGGTCGCAGCTTTTGGTCCGTGTGCCTACCATGACGGCGATGGGTTGGACCGCGACGAACAGCGAGGGGTACGCCGCCCCCGCCGCCCTCGCGACCGACGTCGCGGTGCTCACCGCGCGCGACGGCGTCCTGCTCGCACTGGTCGTCGATCGCCACGGCGGCGACGTGCTCTCGCTGCCGGGCGGATTCGTCGGAGCGGGCGAGTGCCCGCGCGACACCGCGCTGCGCAAGCTGCACGAGAAGACCGGCCTCTGCACGCCCTACCTCGAGCAGCTCGGCGCCTTCGCCGACCCCGGGCGCGACCCGCGCGGCTGGATCCCGTCGATCGCCTATCTGGCCCTCGTGCCGTCCGACGTCGAGGTCCCCGACCCGGGCGCGCGCTGGATCCCGGCGCGGGGGGACGTCCCGCTGGCGCTCGACCACCGCGAGGTGCTGACGGCGGCGATGGACCGCATGGCGGGCAAGCTCTGGTGGTCGAACATCGCGGTCGGCATCCTGCCCGGAGCGTTCGCGCTCAGCGACGCGCGGCACGTCTACGAGGCGATCGCGCTCGCGCGCTACGACCCGGCGACGTTCGGACGCGACCTCAAGGCGACCGGGCTCATCGAGGCGACCGGCGAGATGCGCGCCAGCGGGCCGGGCCGGCCCGCGGCGATGTACCGCTTCACCTCGAGCGAGCCTCGCTGGGGCGCGGGACGGCGCAAGCGCATCGGCGGGTCCCAGGCCGCCTGACGCCGGCGCGCCCGGCCGCACGAGCCGTCCCGCGCGGCGAACGCCTCATCGGGCAAGATCCAGCCGTGGAGATCGAGCGCAAGTTCATCCTCGAGGCCCTGCCGACGACGATGCGCCTCGCGCGGCGCGAGCCGATCCGGCAGGGCTACCTCGCGCTCGACGGAGACACCGAGGTCCGCGTGCGCATCACGCCGAGGGCCGCGATGCTCACGATCAAGTCCGGGCGCGGCCTCGCGCGCGTCGAGGAGGAGATCGCGATCGACGCGCGCCGCGCCGACGCGCTCTGGGAGCTCACCGAGGGGCGCAGGATCCAGAAGGCGCGCCGCCGCGTGCGCGCCGAGGGCGTGGACGTCGAGATCGACGAGTACGGCGGCGCCCTCGACGGGCTGCTCGTCGCCGAGGTGGAGTTCCCCAGCGAGGAGGCCGCGCGCGCCTTCGCGCCGCCGCCCTGGTTCGGGCGCGAGGTGACCGACGACCGGCGCTACGCCAACCGCAGCCTGGCCGGCGAGGGGCTGCCCGAGAACGCGGCCGACTGACCGCCGGCGAGCGGCTGCCCGAGGACGCCGCCGACCGACCGCCGGCGAGGGGCTGCCCGAGGACGCCGCCGACTGACGCCGGCGACGGTCGCCTCAGCGCCCCGCACGAGCCGGCCGTGCCACAGTGCCGAGATGACGACGGCCAGCCGCCTGCGCCCGTTCGGGACCACGATCTTCACCGAGATGTCGGCGCTCGCCGCGCGCACCGGGGCGATCAACCTCGGCCAGGGCTTTCCCGACACGGACGGCCCGCCGGAGATCGTGGCAGCGGTCGAGGCGGCGATGCGCGGCGGCGCCAACCAGTACGCGCCGCTGGCCGGGGTACCCGAGCTGACGGCCGCCGTCGCCGAGCACCAGCGTCGCCGCTACGGGCTCGCGATCGACCCGCGCGACGGCGTGCAGGTGACCTTCGGCGCCACGGAGGGCATCGCCGCGGCGATGCTCGGGCTGCTCGAGCCTGGCGACGAGGTCGTCGTGCTCGAGCCCTTCTATGACTCCTACGCCGCGGCGATCGCGATGGCGGGCGGGCGCCGGCGGCTCGTCGCGCTGCGCGCGCCGGACTTCGCGCTGGACTGCGACGCCCTGGCATCCGCGGCGCGCGGGGCGCGGATGCTCGTGCTCAACTCGCCGCACAACCCCACGGGGCGCGTGCTGACGCGCGCCGAGCTGGAGGCCGTCGCCACGGCGTGCATCGACCACGACCTCATCGCCGTCACCGACGAGGTCTACGAGCACCTCGTCTACGACGGCGAGCACATCCCGCTCGCCACGATCGACGGCATGGCCGAGCGGACGCTGACGATCTCCAGCGCCGGCAAGTCGTTCTCCTTCACCGGCTGGAAGGTCGGATGGTGCAGCGGCCCGCCCCGGCTCGTGGGCGCCGTGCGCGCGGCCAAGCAGTTTCTCTCCTTCTCCGGCGCGACGCCGTTCCAGCATGCGATCGCCGTCGCGCTGGCCGACGCCGAGCGCCACGCCGCGCCGCTGCGGGCGAGCCTCGAGGCGGGCCGCGACCGCCTCTGCGCCGGCCTGCGCGAGGCCGGCTTGGACCTCTCGGTGCCGCAGGGCGGCTACTTCGTCAACGCCGACGTCGCGCCGGCCGGCGTCGACGACGCGCGCGCGTGGTGCCGCGCGCTGCCCGAGCGCGCCGGCGTCGTCGCGATCCCGACGAGCGCCTTCTACGCCGCCGCCGGCGCCGGGCGGACGCTCGTGCGCTTCGCCTTCTGCAAGCGCCCGGAGGTGCTCGACGAGGCGGTGCGGCGGCTCGTGGCGGCGAGCGGCGCGGTCGGCTAGCGTCCGCGCGATGGCGAAGCTCTCCGACAGCGCGAGCACCGACATCGACGCCCCGATCGACGCCGTCTGGCAGATCGTGCAGGACGTCTCGCGATGGCCCGAGTGGCAGGCGACGCTCGGATCGCTCGACATCCTCGAGCGCAACGGCGACGGGCAGGCGACGCTCTGCGCGATGGAGCTCGACGCGAAGGTCACGAAGATCAGGATGAAGCTCGCCTGCACGTACGCGCCGCCGTCGCTGCAGTCCTTCGAGCGCGTGTCGGGCGACCTCTCGGCGCTGTCGGGCTCCTGGCGGCTGGAGGATCTCGGCGACGGGCGCACGCGCGCCACGTATCAGCTCGACGTCAACCCGGGTGGAGTCCTGAACTTCTTCCTCAACGAGGAGCGCATCGGCAAGCTGCGCGCGTCGCTCGTCGACGTCCGGCCCGGCGAGCTCAAGGCGCGCGCAGAGGCGACCTAGGGCCGGCCGGCCACGCGCTCGCGCGCGGCGGCGACCTCGACCTCCATCCCCTCGCGCGCGAGATCGATCTGCTGCGGGTCGCCGCCGGCGGTCCCCCAGCGCTCGCGCGCCTCGACGGCGAGCCCGTCGAGCATGTCGTCGTCGTGCAGCGGCTCGTGATGGAAGAGCAGCACCTGCCGCGCGGCAGCGCGGCGGGCGAACGCGAGCGCGTCGGACATCGACGAGTGCCCCCAGCCGAGATGGTTGGGGTACTCCTCGTCGGTGTACTGGGCGTCGTGGATGAGCAGGTCGGCGTCGCGCGCGAGGGCCAGGCCGGAGATCCACTCGTCCTCGAGCAGGTCGATCGGCGCGCCGAGGGCGGGCTCGTGATCGGGGATGTAGACGAGCGTCGCGCCGACGTCCTCGATGCGGTAGCCGAGCGTCGGCCCGCGGTGGCTGACGGCGTGCGCGTGCACGGTCGCGGGGCCGATCCGCCAGGAGCTCGTCTGCAGCTCCCGAAACGAGACGTGGCATGGAAGCTCGCGGACCTCGACGGGCGACAGCGGTGCGGAGATGTAGCGGGCGATGCGGTCCAGCAGCGAGCCCTCGACCGCGGCGGGGCCGCAGATGACGATCTCCGACTGCGGCGTGTAGCAGGGAGCGAAGAACATGAGCCCCTGGATGTGATCGAGGTGCAGGTGCGTCAGGAGGATCGTCATCGGGTGCTCGAGCGTGGGCTTGGCCAGCCCCATCGTGCGTATGCCCGTCCCGGCGTCGAGGACGACGGTCGTGCCGTCCGACAGCGTCACCTGGACGCACGACGTATTGCCGCCGTAGCGCATCGTGTCCGGGCCGGGCGTCGGGATCGAGCCGCGCGCGCCCCAGATCTTGATCCTCACGCCGTCGCCTCGCCTGGCTCGCCGGCGACGGGCCAGAACACGACCATCGCGCCGTGGAAGTTCTGGTCGCCGATGATCGGCAGCGCGCTGGCCTCGATCGCGTGGTCGACCCCGTTGGCGGAGCGGATCTTGAAGTCGGCGTGGGCGGGGCGGTTTCCGCGCAGCGCGGCCGTCAGGGGAAGGTCGTCGAACGGGATCGCGACGCCGTTCTCGTCGAATGGGCCGAACGTCGAGGTCCACTCCCCCGCGAGCATCTTGCCGGTCTCCTCGTAGCGGCGGCCCAGCATGAGACCCGCCGCCTCGTTGAAGAACAGGACGTTGCCCTCGGCGTCGACGAGGAACGCCGGCGTCGAGAGACTCGACAGCAGGTTGCGCGCGAGGATGATCTGCAGGGGGCGGCCGGACACGACGAACCCGTATTGATACCGGCTCGGGACGGCGGTGGCGTCAGCCCGGCGCCGCGGCCGCCGCAGGGGTGCGGTGAGGCGGGCGCCCGCGAACTATGCGTGCGCGGGCGTGCGCTCGCGATCCCACCCGGCGCGTGCCCGATCGAAGTCCGACCACAGCTCCTCCGGGGGACCGCCGGCCGGCTCGGTCGGGGTCGGGGGCTCGGGCCGCCTGCGCGGTCCGCCGCCGCCGTCGTCGTCATCGTCGTCGTCGGCGCCGGGAGCCTTGCGCGCCGACAGCGCGATCCACATGCAGGCGCCCACCACGAGCAGCGACGCCATGCCGGCGACGCCCGATGCGAACCACTCGCCGAGGAAGGAGAGCGAGATCGCGGCGCTCATCGTCATCCCGCCGCCCACGACGAGCACCCGCCGCGCGACGCGGGTGCGCCGCGAGGCGCGGGGCGGAAGGGGCGTCAGGACCGCGAGCGAGAGACCGAGCGCAACGACGTAGAGCACGGCGTTGAGGATGAGGACCATCACCCCCATTGTCGTTCCCAGGGGGCTGTGGCTCAAATCGAAGGGACACACGTTCGGCCGAGGCCTCGACGAACCGCCGAACGGACGTCCACCACCCGGTTATGGTCAGCGGATGAACGAGGCGGGGATGGAGCCCAGCATCGAGCACGCGGCGTCCTCGGCAGTCTGGCTGCGTCACACCCTCGAGGAGATCCTCTCGCAGATCCGCGTGCTGCTCGACGTCGACGGCTGCGCGTTTCAGAGCATCGACGCGGAGCGCGGCCAGATCCACGCGGCCGCCGCCTGGTTTGAGACGAGCGAGATCAGGGCCGCGATGCAGCCGGTGCTCGACCGGCCCTACGACCCCTCCCGCGGCGGCGTGACGGAGGCGGCGGTCGAGAGCGGCGAGCCGATCCTCATCTCCGACATGGACAGCTGGCCGGGAGCCAAAGGGCTCCGCGACCGGCTCTTCGACCAGCTCGACCCGGACGAGGCGCAGATCGCGTGGGCCTGGTATCGCACCTCCTCGTTCATCTCCTGCCCGGTGCAGACGACGCTCGGGCGCACGCTCGGCGTCCTCGCGCTGTCGGCCGCGCCACCGCGCGCACGGCTCGGTCCCGAGCAGCTGCGCGTGACCGAGGTCTTCGCCGGCCTCGCCGCCCTGGCGCTCGAGCGGACCGAGTTGCTCGAGCGCGAGGCGCGCCGCGCGGAGGCCGAGGAGCTGCTGCACGCCGCCGCCCAGCGGATGACCGCCTCGCTGGACCTCGACGCCGTCTACACGGCGATCGTCGAGCAGGCCGCGCTGGTGGGCAACGCCCCGACGGCGCTGCTGCTGCGCCTGGACAGCGTCACGCAGACGCTGCGCTGCGTCGCCAGCACCGGCGCGTCGGAGCGGCTCGTCAGCCATCGCTACGCGCTCGGCGAGGGCATGATCGGCGCCGTCGCCGCCGGCGGCGAGCCATACGTCAGCCGCCCCGAGGATCGCCACCGGTTCCTGCCGTGGGCCGAGGCCGAGGGCGTGCGCTCGTTCGCCCACGTCCCGCTCGGGCTCGGGCCGCGCCGCTTCGGCGTGCTGAGCATCTGCCACCCGCGCGAGGGCGCGATCGACGAGGCGCGCCTGGCGCTGCTGGAGTCGCTCGCGCGGCCGGCCGCGGCGGCGATCGCCAACGCGCTGGAGTTCCAGCACGAGCGACGGATCGCCGGCGCGCTGACCCGCGGCTACATCCCGGGCGCGCCGCCGGACCTGGAGGGCTACTCGCTCGGGGTCGTCTACGAGCCGGTCGGCCACGAGGTGTCCGGCGGCGACGTCTTCGGCGTGTGGCCGCTGCCGAGCGGCGAGCTCGCCGTGCTCGTGGGCGACGTGAGCGGCAAGGGCCTGGAGGTCGCCGCGGTGAGCGCGATGGTGCGCTTCTTCATCGAGGCCCGCACGTGGGACTCCGGGTGCCCGGCCGAGGTGCTCGCCCAGACGAACGCGATCCTGCGCCGGCGCCTGCCCGGCCGCGTCGCGCTCGTGACGGCCTTTCTCGGCATCGTCGGCGACGGGGTCCTGCGCTACGCCAACGCGGGGCACGTCCCGCCGCTCGTCGTCGGCGTCGGGTCCGGCGCCTCCGGCGCGCCGCAGGAGCTGCGCACGACCGGCCTGCCGCTCGGCGTCGTCGACGACGTCGACTTCGCCTGGCACGAGCTGGCGTTCGGCCGCGACGAGCTGCTGTTCGCCGCGACCGACGGCCTGCTCGAGGCGCGCCGCGACTCCGAGCTCTTCGGCCAGGAGCGCGTGACGGCGATCGTCGCCGGCCACGCGGCGTCGCTGTCCACGCAGGCGCTCGTCGAGCTCGCCTACCTCGAGGCGCAGGCGTTCGCCGACGGCCTGAGCGACGACGTGGCGATCATCGCGCTGCGCCCGACGTGATCGAGCTTCGCGACGAGCCCGCCGACAGCGCCGCCTCGCGGGCGCTGTTCGAGCAATACCTCGCGCTCGTCGCCGAGCGGGCCGGCACCGGCGACTTCGTCCCCGAGGCGCGCATCTTCGCCACCGAGGACGCCTTCGCCGGCCCCGGCGCGGCATGGCTCGTCGCCTACGCCGGCGACGCGGCGGTCGGCTGCGGGGGGCTGCGCCCGCTCGCGCCCGGCGTGGGCGAGATCAAGCGGATGTTCGTCGCGGCGCCGGCCCGGGCGGCGGGCGTCGGGCGCCGCCTGCTGCACGCGCTCGAGGAGCGCGCCCGGCTGGCCGGGCACGCGCGGGTGCGGTTGCTGACGACGCCGATGCTCGGCGAGGCGTGCGCGCTCTACGCGGCCGAGGGCTACGTGGAGATCGACCGCGTCGAGCGGGCGGGCCGCCCGACCGAGGTCTGGCTCGAGAAGGCGCTCCCGCCTCCGGCGGCCTGACCGCGGCTGGTCGGGCCGCGCCTCGGCGCGGGCGGTCACTCGTAGACGACGAGGTCCGGCGGCGGACGCAGGTCGAGCACCGCGCCGGGCGTCATGAGGTTCGTGTCCTCCTCGTAGAAGAGCTTGAAGCCGTCGTTGAAGCGCGTCAGCTCCGAGGTGAACAGGGCGTACTTGGAGATCTTGTTCGGCCGGTCGCCGAAGCCGTCGACGTTCATCGTGATCGCCAGGCCGGGGCGCTGCTGGACGAGATGCTTGTCCTTGATCATCCCGCTCGTGAACTGGTGCACGACGAAGAGCTTCTCGGGCAGGCGGTGCTCGGTCACGAAGCGCGCGACGTAGTCGGAGACCTCGTTGACGGCGTCCGCGCCGACCGACCCGATGACCTTGCCCGGAAGCTCGGCCGGCCCGACGTGCCACTCGGGGTCCAGCGCGATGCCGACGTCGGGCTCGCGCAGCCAGCGCTCCAGGCGCCTCGCCTCGCTGAGGAAGTCCGCCCGGCCGGGCTGGATGTCGAGCACGAGCAGCCCCTTGATCTTGCGCGCGGCGCGCAGGTAGCGCTCGATGACCGCGTCGGACTGATGCATGCGGTACATGCCGTCGTTGCCCGGCGCCGCCGTGGCGATCGTCGAGATGAGCTCGAGCGCGGGCAGCTCCGGCCGCGTCTTCTTGGCGTACTTGCGCGCGACCTTGACGAGCTTGCGCGCGGCCTGGTCGGGGGTGCCGATCCCGAGCGCGCCCAGCGCCTCGTCCTGGGGCGCGCCGTAGTAGGCGACGACGCGGTGGTCGGGGAAGATGCGGCGCCCGCCGCGGGGCAGCTCGGCGGGGGGCGGCACGGGCTTGGCCGCCGCTCGCGCCGGCGTGCGCGCGGTCTGGCCGTCCGAGCCGCAGGAGCGGATCGCGAGGATGGGCAGCACGAGGACGCCCGCGAGCGTCAGCAGCGCGACGGCGCGCCGCCGGCGATAGACGGAGACCGGCTCGGTCACGCCCCCATCCTGCCTCGTTTGGCCGCAAAAGGTCGCCCGCACTCATGGACGGCGGCGCCGATGCCGAAGACAGACACGATGCAGCACCGCTTCGAGCGCATCTCGATCGACACTCCGCGCCACCGCATCGTCGGGATCGCGACGCTCGCGAGCGACGGCTACCGCAGCCGCCTGTCCGACCTCCTCAACGCCCCGGAGCGCGCGTTCATCGCGCTGACGGACGCGACGGTGACCGAGCTCGACGGCGAGCACGAGGTCTCCCACCACGAGTTCATCGCCGTGCACCGCGAGCACGTCGTCTTCGCCGTCCCGCTCGGCGCCGTGGAGGATCCGCGGCTCGACGTCCCCGTCTTCTGACCGCGGCCGCGGCCGTCCTCAGCGCACCGGCACCTCGTCCTCCAACCGGAACGGCGCGGCGAGCTCGATCCGGTCGCCGCTCCAGAACGCGCCCGGGTCGTAGGAGCTGACCGGGCGGCGCGCGGCGAGCAGGCCCATCTCCTGGAAGGTCGTCGCGACGAGCTCCGCGCAGTAGATCGTCTCCAGCGACGCGGTCGGCCGGCGCCGGACGCGGCCGGCGACCCAGCGGCGCGCGAGCCGCGGCATCGTCGGGAACGGGTGGCCGTCGAAGCGCTGGATGACCTCGACGAGGCGGTCCTCGTGGTGGCGCTCGAGGGTGCCGCCGGTGAGCTGGCGCACCCAGGCGCGCTGGCCGTAGCGCTCGTTCCACGTCGTGACCGCGTCGGCGAGCAGGTGCAGCTGAACGCCGCGCTGGCGGCGGCCCGTCCAGACGTCCTCGAGCGACCGGCCCAGCTCGGCATGCCACAGCAGGGGCGGGAGGTCGTCGATCGCGACCGCCATGCCGACGTGGTTGACCGGGCTGTTCGTCACCGCGCGGATCGCCCGGTCGGCCAGCGACCGCCCGCGAAAGAGCCACACGTCGCCGGTCGCGGCGGCCGCGACCGCCTCGTCGAGGGTCAGGCTGGATGCACTCATGGCCGTAACCTTCCCAAGCGATGCGCATGCGATGGAAGCTCGTGGGCCTCGCGGGGTTCGCCGGAGTCGCCGCCACCGGCGTCGCGGTCGCGCGCACGCGCCGCGCGCAGGCCGAGCTTGGGCCCGAGGAGCTGCGCGCGCGGCTGCACGAGCGCCTGGCCGAGGTCGGCCGCGCCGAGGACGGCGCCGAGGCAGCCGCCGGCGCGGGCGGCGAGGCCGATCCGCCGCCGCCCGCGGTCGCCTGAGGCGCCCGCACGCCCGTCGCCCGCCGTCGGCGCCCGCGCCCGGGGCGCCCCTGGCCCGAGAGCGCCCAGGGACCCGAGCGCGGCTACGCTTGGAGCATGTGCCGAAACATCCGCCAGCTCCACAACTTCGAGCCGCCGGCGACCGACGAGGAGATCCGCGCCGCCGCGCTGCAGTACGTCCGCAAGATCAGCGGATCCACCAAGCCCTCCATGGCCAACGCGGAGGCCTTCGAGCGCGCGATCGACGCCGTCGCGGCGGCGTCCGCTGAGCTGCTCGGCGAGCTCGTCACGCAGGCCCCGCCGAAGAACCGCGAGGTCGAGGCGGCCAAGGCGCGCGAGCGCGCCGCCCAGCGCTACGCGGCGTAGGGCGCGGCGCGCCCGGCGCGACGGAGAGGGAGGGATTCGAACCCTCGGTGGGTGTTAGCCCACACACGATTTCCAGTCGTGCCCGTTCAGCCGCTCCGGCACCTCTCCTGGAGTCGCTCAGGCTACCGCGCGGCGATCGGCGCCTGCCACGCGCCGCCGCGCATGACGGGGACGCGGTCGCCCCCGGCGGTCACGCCGGTCACGTCGACCTCCGGCGAGCCGATCATGAAGTCGATGTGGATCTGCGAGTGGTTGACGCGCGCGCGGTCCTGCTCGCCGACGGTGAACTCGTAGGCCGAGCCGAGCGCGACGTGCGAGGCGGCGTTCTCGTCGATGAGCGTGTCGTAGAAGACCCGTTCCAGCGGCCCGATGCGCCCCTCGCGATCGACGAGCGCGACCTCCCCCAGGCGCGCGCTCCCCTCGTCGCGGCGAGCGTACTCGGCGAGCAGGTCGCCGCCCTCGTCGGCCTCGATCGACACCGCGCGGCCGCCCTCGAAGCGGACCCGCAGGCCCCGGATGATCGTCCCGCCGGCGACGAGCGGCTTCGTCGAGCGCACCGTGCCGTGCACCCGCTCCGGGTCGGGCGTCGTGAAGACCTCCTCCGACGGCAGGTTGGGCATGTGGACGATCCCGCCGACCGTCGTCAGGCGGGCGGAGATCCACTGCGAGCTGGGCAGCAGGCCGACGGTGAGGTCCGTCCCCGGCCCCTCGAAGTGCAGCGCGTCGAAGCGGTGGGCGGTGAGGCGCTCGGCGACGGCGCTCAGGGCGTCCTGGCGCTGCGTCCACGCGGCGACGGGGTCCTCCTCGTCGAGCCGGCACATGTGCGAGACGTCGCGCCAGAGGTGCGCGAGCGCCTCGGCCGGCTCCTCGTCGGGATAGACCAGCTCGGCCCAGGGCGCGGTCGGGCACGGCGCGGCGCTCCAGTTCGTCGTGCGCGCGTTGACGACCTCCGCGGACTCGCGCAGGAACGGAAGCTGGTCGCGCCCCGCGCGCGCCGGATCGAGGTCGCTGAGCAGCCCCGGCATCGACGGGCCGGTCAGCGCGATCCTCGCCGCCCGCAGCTCGCCGAGCGCGAGCACGCGCTGGCCGTACCACGGCGGCACGTAGTCCAGCGTGTCCTCCGCGGCGTGCAGGATCCGCGAGCGCTTGACGTGCAGGTCGAACTGGGAGACGTCGACGAACTTCGCGCCGAGCTCGTAGGCGCGCTCGGCGACCGCGCGCGTGAGCTCGAGCTTGCCGGGCTCGGTCGAGATCGAGACGACCTGGCCGGGCTGGACGTTGGCCGCGAAGCGCGTGATGAGATCCGCGAAGCGCTTCAGCCTGGCCTCGTCACCGCTCTGCGCGCCGTCGGGAGGGGATCCGCCGGAGGCCGAGGGGGGGGTCTCAGGGCCCGGCATCTAACGGGAGCGTACACCCGTACCGAGCCCGATTGGAGCGTCCCACCGAAATCTGGACGGGCGCTCCCGGATCGAGGGAGGTGTAGATTCCGCGCCAATGGCCGTCCTCGCTGCCGCCCCGGCGCTCACGGAGCGCTCCGCCACCGATCTGGCCCGCGCGATCCGCAGCGGCGAGACGACGTCGCGCGAGGTCGTCGATGCCCACATCGCGCGCCTGGAGCGGATGCACGGCCGGATCAACGCGATCGTCTTCGACCGCTACGAGGCCGCGCGCGCCGACGCCGACGCGGCCGACGCGCGCATCGCCGCCAGCGCCGACCCCAGCGAGCTGCCGCCGTTGCTCGGCGTGCCCTGCACGATCAAGGAATCGATCGCGATGGCGGGGATGCCCAACTGCGCCGGCCTCGTCTCCCGCCGCGAGCTGCGCAGCAACGAGAACGCCCCCACCGTGCAGCGGCTCGTCGACGCGGGCGCGATCCCGCTCGGCGTCACGAACACCCCCGAGCTGTGCCTCTGGATCGAGACCGAGAACCGCCAGTACGGGCGCACGAACAACGCCTACAGCGCCAACCGCACCGCCGGCGGCTCGTCGGGCGGCGAGGGCGCCGCGGTCGGCTCGGGCGGATCGCCGATCGGCCTCGGGGCCGACATCGGCGGCTCGATCCGCATCCCCGCGTTCTTCAACGGCGTCTTCGGACTCAAGCCGTCGCCCGGGATCGTCCCCAGCACCGGGCAGTTCCCCACGACGAACACCGAGGTCGCCGCGCGGATGCTCACGATCGGGCCGATCGCGCGACGCGCCGAGGACCTCATCCCGATGCTGCGCATCATCGCCGGCCCGGACGGCATCGACCCCTACGCGCGCGAGGCGCAGATCGGGGATCCGGCGACCGTCGACATCGCCCGGACGCGGATCCTCATCAGCGAGGACTCGTCCTACATCCAGGTCAGCCGCGAGCTGCGCGCGGCGCGGCTCAAGGCGGCCGAGGCGCTCGAGCGCGCGGGCGCGAAGGTCGAGACCGTCTCGCTGCGCTCGATGAAGCGCGCCCTGGAGCTCTATCTCGCGGTGCTCAAGCTCGAGGCCGGCGTCAGCGTCTCCGACCTGCTCGTCGCCGAGGGCTCGTCGAAGGTCACGCTCATGGCCGGCCTGAAGCGCAAGGGCCCGCACACGCGCGCGCTGCGGCTGCTGCTCATGAGCGAGTGGATGACCGGCAAGATGCCGCAGGGCCGCCTGCGCAAGGCCGCCGCCGCGCGCGACGCCTTCGAGGCCGAGATGACCGCCGCGATCGGCGACGCGGTGCTGCTGCACCCGACGCATCCGCGCGTCGCGCCGCGCCACGGGCGCACGGTCGGCAAGCCGTGGCTGTTGACGACGACGGCCGTCTTCAACCTCGCGGCCGTGCCCGTCGCGCAGATCCCGCTCGGCCTCAACGCGCGCGGGCTGCCGCTCGGCGTGCAGGCCGCGGCCGGGCCGGACCGCGACCACGTCGCCGTCGCCGTCGCGCTCGAGCTCGAGCGCGCGTTCGGCGGGTGGGTGCCGCCGAGCGACCCGTCGTGAGCGCGCGCCCGGGATGAGCGACCCGCGCCTGCACCACTGCCTGTTCTACGACTACGTCGAGGACGTCCTCGAGCGGCGCATGCCGTTCCGCGAGGGCCATCTCGCCCACGCGCAGGCCTGGAAGGACGACGGCCGGCTCGTCATGGCGGGCGCGCTCGGCAGCCCCCCGCACGGTGCGCTGTTCGTCTTCCTCGTCGAGGACCGGGCGCAGATCGAGGACTTCGTGGCGGGGGACCCGTACGTCGACAACGCGATCGTCACGGGTCACCGCGTCGTGCCCTGGACCGTCGTCATCTAGGCGAGAGGAACCCCATGCCCGACGACCGGCTCGACGAGTGCACCTCAAAGCAACTGCACGACCTGGCGGTGCGCTACGCGCTGCGCCACGTCGACATCCCGTTCTTCATCCGGCTCATGCGCGCGCTGCCCGTGGCGGAGGCGGCGGCGGGCGACATCGACGAGGCGAAGGCCGACGCGCTCACGCTGCGCGCGCACATCGACGACGTGACCGACTCCGGCGAGGGCGAGGTCGCCGACCTGCTGCGCCCGCTGTACACGGAGTACCTGCGCGGCCACGGCGTGACCGCCGACTACGGCGGCTGAGGGCGCCCGCTCGCCGGGCCCGGGCCTGCGCTAGCAGCGCCCGACCGGCGTGACGCTCGTCAGCGAGCTGAGCTGCACCTCGACCGGCTGCCCGCCGTCGACGATGCGCAGGGCGCCGGGCTGCCCCGACGCGACGAGCTCTCCGCACGCGCTGCGGCCGTCGTTCGTGCGCAGCTCGACGCGGTCGCCGCCCGCGCCGTCCGCGCTCGCCGGCCACCACGACGCCGCCGTCGCGAGCGCCAGCGTCGCGATCGACGCGAAGGTCAGGACCAGCCCGCGCGTGAGCGTCCGGCTCGTCGCCGCGACGACCCCGGCGCCGCCGGCCTCCGGCTCGCCGCGATACAGCGGCCAGGCCGCCCGCCCGACGAGGTAGATCCCGGCGCAGGCGAGCGCGAAGGAGACGAGCACGAGGATGCCCGAGGCGATCTGCAGCGTCCGCGGGAGGGTCGAGTCGCTGGAGTGGATGACGCCGCACAGGCCGATGAAGCCCAGCGCGGCGAGCTGGATGCCGTGCCAGCCCTTCGCCGAGCTGCGCAGCTCGGCGAGGCGCTCCTGCGGTGCGGCGGACGGGCCAGTGCTCACGGTGTGGGCCGATCCTACGCCCGCCGCCGGACCGCCCGTCACATGCGGCCGCCGCGGGCTGCGCGACGCGGGACGTCGTCGAGCGACGTCCCCTACGCGATCGTGGCCGCCGGCGCGAGCGTCTCGCGGCGCGGGCGCGCCCGCGCCAGCAGCGGCCCGGCGATGACCGTCGTCAGGAGCCCCACGAGCGTGAGCGCCGCATGCGTGCGCGCGCTGATGACGCCGGCCTGCAGCACCTCGAGCGAGATCGCGATCGTCATGATCCCCCCGCACTGCATGAGCGCGGCGATCGCGCGCGCGTCTGGCGCCGAGAAGCCGCCGGCGCGCGCGGCGACGACCGCGCCGGCGACCTTCAGGCCGGTGACCGCCACGAGGATCACGAGGACCGGGAGGATCGTCGCGGCGCCGAGCTCGCGCAGGTCGGTGTGCAGGGCGGCGACGCCGAGGAAGATCGGCAGCAGCACGCCGCGCACGGTCGCGCCCAGGCGGGCGTCGATGTAGGACGCGGAGAACCCGGCGCTGTGGACGAGGATGCCGATGACGAGCGGACCGACGAGCGCCGTCCCGATGAGGCTCTCGCCGGCCATGCCGGCGGCCACGGCGAAGCAGAGCACCGCGGCGACCCCGGCGAGCGGCGGCGGGTTGACGCGCGGCGACCGGCAGACGGCGAGCACGACCACGAGGACGATCGCGGCGACGCCGAGGACCGCGCCCTCGCGGACGAGGGCGGCGGCGTCGCCCCCGTTGACGGCGATGCCCGACGCGACGAGCGCGATCGTCGTGACGAGCGCTCCGCCGGCGATCGCGACCCTGCCGACGTCGGATCGAAGCAGGCCGCGCTCCTCGAGGATCCGCGCGACGACCGGCACGCCCTGCGCGCTGAGCGCCGCCGCGAGCGCGAGCGCGAACGCCGTCGTCCCGGCCGCCGGGGCCTTCCAGCCGCCGTCGGACTCCAGCCAGATCCCGGCCGCGACGGCGAGCACGGTCGCCGTCGAGAGGGTCGCCAGCGCGACGAGCCCGATCGAGCGCGAGCGCCGCACCATCGGGGCGAGGTCGATCGACATCCCGACGAGCAGCATGTAGAGGATGAGCCCCAGGCCGCCGGCCCACGCGAGGACGTCGACCGCGAGCGGCGGAAAGAGGGTCCCCACGAGGCCGGAGGACGGCGCGCCGTCGACGATGCCCGCGATCTGCCCGCCGAGCACGGTCGGACCGATCGCGACGACCCCGACGAGCTCCCCGGCGATGCGCGGCTGGCCGAGGCGCCCCGCGAGCCAGCCGCCGGCGCGCGCGACGGCGACGACGAGCACGACGGCGAGGGTCGCGAGCAGCCAGTCAGGCGGCACGGCGCGCGCTCACCGGTGCGCCGGCGCGGGTGTCGATGGACGCGCTCAGGCGCTCACCGGATCGCCGGGGCGGTTGTTCCACGGGCTCGCTCAAGCGCGCAGCGGACTGGCCGTGAGCGCCTGTTCGAGCGCGCCGGCCTCCCCTGCGAGTTCGCGGGCGCGGGCGCCGGGCTCGGTCTCGGCCTCGCCGAGGTCGATCGCGACGAGATCGGCCGCCGCCCGCGCGGCGGCGCAGGCCAGGTGCCCGGCCGAGCGCACCTCCCCCTGGAGGCTGAGCGGGACGTCGCCGAGGATGCCGCCGGCGAGGCGGGCGAGCTTGACGCCGATCTCGGCCATGGCGAGCGGCGGCTCGGCCGCCCGCGCGAGCGCCGCGCGCACGCGGCCGGCGTCACCGCGCGCAGCCAGCACACGTCGGTACGTCGCGGCGTCATCGTCGGCGAGCTGGAGCGCGTGGCGGCGCAGGCGCTCGGCTCGCCCCTGTGCCGCCGAGTCGACCGGGACGCCGTCACGCGGGGCTGAGGCGGCCTTCTCCAGCAGTGCCGCGGACATCGACAGCGTGACGGCGACCGCCGCGCCCGCGGCCGGCAGCGGCTCGCGGCCGGCCATCTTCTCGACGACCGCGCCGAGCCGCTCGTCGCCGAGCGAGGCGAGCGCCTTCGAGGAGGGTGAGTCGGAGAGCATGGGCGTGCCTTTCCTTCGCTAGAAGAGCCCGACCACGCGCCCGTCGGGCAGCAGGTCGACGTTGTGGGCGGCGGGGTTGACGCCCAGGCCCGGCATCTGCTGGATGTCGCCGCAGAGCGGCACGAGCCAGCCGGCGCCCGTGTAGGCGCGGATGTCGCGCACCTGGATCGTGAAGTCCGTGGGCGCGCCGAGCACGGCCGGGTCGGCGGACAGCGAGAGCGGGGTCTTGGCCATGCAGATCGGCAGATCGTCGAGCCCCTCGGCCGTGAACTGCTCGATCTTCTTGTCGGCCTCGAGGTAGTACTGCACGTCGCGCGCGCCGTAGACGCGCTGGGCGATCGTCTCGATCTTCTCCTTGATCGAGGTTTCCAGGGGATAGAGCGTCCGGAACGCGGCGGGCTGCTCGCAGGCGTCGACGACGGCCTGAGCGAGGTCCGCCGCGCCCGCGCCGCCGTCGGCGAACGCGCTGTTGACCTGCGCCCCGTGCGCGCCGAGCTCCATCGCGAGGCTGCGGACGAGCTCGACCTCCTCGTCGGTGTCCTCCGGCCGGCGGTTGACCGCGACGACGCAGGGCACGCCGAACTCCCCGACGATCGCGAGGTGGCGCGCGAGGTTCGCCGAGCCGCGCTCGATCGCGGCCAGCCGCGACCAGTCCTCAGCGCCGGGCTTCATGAGCCCGTGGTGCTGCAGCGCGCGGACCGTCGCGACGAGCACGACGCAGCCCGGCGTCAGCCCGCCGCCGCGGCAGACGATGTCGAAGAACTTCTCCATCCCCATGTCCGAGCCGAAGCCGGACTCCGTGACGAAGTAGTCGCCGAGCTTGAGGCCGATGAGGTCGGAGATGAGCGAGGAGTTGCCGTGGGCGATGTTCGCGAACGGGCCCGCGTGCATGAGGCAGGGCTGGCCCTCGAGCGTCTGCACGAGGTTGGGCTTGATCGCGTCGCGCAGCAGGACCGCCATCGCGCCGGCGGCCTGCAGGTCCTCGGCGGTGACGGGCCGCCCGTCGAACGTGTACGCCGCGGTGATCTTCCCCAGGCGCGCGCGCAGGTCGCGCAGGTCGCGCGCCATCGCGAGGATCGCCATGACCTCCGAGGCGGCGGTGATGTCGAAGCCGGCCTCGCGCGGATAGCCGTTGACGCGCCCGCCGAGGCCGACCGTGACGAGCCGCAGGGCGCGGTCGTTGACGTCGAGCGCGCGCTTCCACGTCACCCGCAGCTGGTCGATGTCGCAGGGGTTGGAGTGCAGGATCGAGGCGTCCATCATCGCCGCGAGCAGGTTGTTCGCCGCCCCGACGGCGTGGATGTCGCCGGTGAAGTGCAGGTTGAGGTCCTCCATCGGGACGACCTGCGCGTAGCCGCCGCCGGCGGCACCGCCCTTGACGCCGAAGACGGGGCCGATCGACGGCTCGCGCAGGCCGAGCACCGGCTTGCGGCCGATGTGGCCCAGGCCCTCGGTGAGCGACACCGACGTCGTCGTCTTGCCCTCGCCGGCCTTCGTCGGCGTCATCCCGGTGACGCAGACGAGCTTGGCGTCGGCGACGTCGCGGCGGGCGTCGAGCGCCTGCAGGCGGATCTTCGCCTTCGTGTTGCCGTACAGCTCGATCTCGTCCGGCGCGAGGCCGGCGGCCGCGGCGATCGCCTCGATCGGCTGCGGCTCGTGCGCCTGGGCGATCTCGAGGCTGCTCGTCATGCCGATCGCGCCCCGGCCGGCTCAGCCGGACTCGCGCGCCCGCCTCGCCCGCCCCGCGTCGGCCGGCAAGCCGGCGGGCGCGGGGTCGCGGCGGGCGGCATGGCGATCACCCCAGGCGCGCCGCCTCAGACGAGCGCGTCCGCCGAGAGGCCGGCGGCTGCGCGCAGGGCGTCGGCCTTCGTCGTCTGCTCCCACGTGAAGTCCGCATCCTCACGTCCGAAATGCCCATACGCCGCCGTCTTCTGATAGATCGGCCGGTGCAGGTCGAGCTCACGCCGAAACGACCCCGGACGCAGATCGAAATGCTCGTCGACGAGCTCCTGCAACCGGCCCCGGCTGACCTTGCCCGTCCCGAAGTCCTCGACCATCACGCTGACCGGATGCGCAACCCCGATCGCATAGGCCACCTGCACCTCCACCCGATCGGCCAACCCGGCAGCCACGAGATTCTTGGCCACCCACCGCGCCGCATACGCCGCGCTGCGATCGACCTTGCTGGGATCCTTGCCACTGAACGCCCCACCCCCGTGACGCGCCATCCCCCCATACGTGTCGACGATGATCTTGCGCCCCGTCAACCCACAATCGCCAACCGGCCCACCGATCACGAACCGGCCCGTCGGATTGACCAGCAACTCCCGCCGCAACTGCCCCGCATCGAACAGCTCCGCCGGCAACACCGGCACCACCACCTGCTCCCACAGATCATCGGCGATCCGCCCCTCGCAACCTTCCGCATGCTGCGTGGAGATCAACACCTTCTCGATCGCCACCGGCACCCCACCCCGATACCGAACCGACACCTGCGTCTTGCCATCCGGCCGCAGATACGCCAGATCCCCGCTCTTGCGCACCACCGCCAGACGCTTCGCAAGCCTGTGCGCCAACGCGATCGGCAACGGCATCAACTCCGGCGTCTCCACCGACGCATACCCGAACATCATGCCCTGATCGCCGGCACCCGCCAACGACGCCTCATCACCGGACTCAGACCCCGACCGCACCTCCGCCGACGCATCCACGCCCTGCGCGATATCCACCGACTGCTTGTCGATCGCGTTGAGCACCGCGCACGAATCCGCCGAGAACCCGAGATCGGCATCCACGTAACCGATCTCACGAATCGTCTCACGCACCACCTGCTGAATATCCACATACGTCTCGGTCGTGATCTCCCCCGACACCACCACCAACCCCGTGTTCACCAACGTCTCACACGCCACCCGCGAACCCGGATCATCCGCCAGACACGCATCCAACACCCCATCCGAAATCTGATCGGCCACCTTGTCCGGATGACCCTCCGTCACCGACTCCGATGTAAACAGATACTCATCGTCTGCGAACTTGCTCATGCAGGTGTCTCCTCCTGTGGGGACGTCTCGTGGGTGATCTCGGGCCGGCGGGCGACCGCAGGGCCGTCGCCGGCGGCCGTCGGCCGGCCGGCGTCGTGCCGCGTCCGGGCGGCGAGTACGGCGACGCCACCGGCCGCCGGGTCGGCGCGCTGCGACGCTCGTCTCATGACGAGGCGTGCGGTGGCGTGCTCGGGCGGGGATCGTGCATCGTGTGTCCGCTTCGTGCGCGTGGCTGCCCGAGTCGAGCGAGAGGGCTCGCGGACCCGTCGAGCGACGCTGAACAGCGGGCCCGAAGTGTAGGCGACGATGGCGGCCGGGGCTCGCGCCACGAGACCGGACGGTCTCGCGACGTCCGGCAACGCCGCGCCGGCGCCGGTGCGGGCGCCGGCTCCGGCGCGCCATCGCGTGCACAAGGGGAGCGCGCAGGCGTAGGATCGCCGCGTGAGCGTCCCGGACCCCACCGTCGACCCGATCGAGGCCGTCGCCGCGCACATGGAGGCCGTCGCCGCGCCGCTCGCCCCGGCCGACGGCGTGCGCCGCTTCAACGAGCTCTACCTCGCGGTGACGCGGGCAGTCGCCGCGGAGTCGGCGTCGGCGGGATTCGAGGACGCGCCGTTCATCTCGCGCCTGGACGTGGTCTTCGCGGACCTCTACTTCGCCGCGGTCGACGAGGACGCCGCCGGCCGGCCGGTGTCGAAGGCGTGGGCGCCGCTCTTCGAGAAGCGCGCCGCCCCCGGGATCGCGCCGCTGCAGTTCGCGATCGCCGGCATGAACGCCCACATCAACCACGACCTCGCGCTCGCGCTCGTCGCGACGACGAAGGAGTTCGGGATCGGGCTGGACCACGGCACCCCGCAGCACCGCGACTACCTCGCCGTCAACGGCATCCTCGAGCGCGTGCAGGAGGAGATCAAGGACCGCTTCACGACCGGCATCGTCAAGGAGATCGACAAGGCCGGCGGGCGGGTCGACGACGTCGTCGCGAGCTGGAGCGTCGCGCGCGCACGCGACAACGCGTGGATGCAGGCCGAGATGCTCCACGCGCTCGCCCACAACGAGTTCCTGCGCAAGCAGTTCCTCGTCGCGCTCGGGCGCAACGTCGGGTTCGCCGGGCGCGCGCTGCTCGTGCGAACGAGCTGACCGCGGTTCGACGCGCTGTCGAGCCGGCCCCGGCGATGTTCCGCCCGGCGGCCATGGAGGACGTCCGGCCCAGCCTGCAACCTGGTTGGCATGCAGCTCGCCCGATCAGCCGGCGCGCCCACCGCTCGCCCGGGCGCGAGCCGGGCGCCGTGCCCGGCGCCTGCCGCCGCCCGCCTCGACGATCGTCCAATCGCAGCCTTGTGCGGATCGGCTCATTGTCCAGGGAGTGTTGCAAGACTGCGGGGCCGGGGAACCCTGTCGATAACTGCTCAACACGAGGCGTATCACCAACCGCACATGGCGCCTCATACCAGCGACCGCTTGGAACCGACATGAAGCCCCCCGCACACGACCAACGCCTCGGCAAGCTCACGATGGAGCAGTACCTCGGGCTGTCCGGCGGCATGAGCCTCAAGATCGCCGGGCGGATGCTCACGCTCGCGGGCGACTACACGAACGACGTCATCGGCCTGCACGACAACGCGCTCGACCCCCGCCACGACCGCGACACGCTCACGCATCTCGCGCGCGCCGCGACGCGCGCGGAGACGAGCATGGCCCAGCTGCTCGTGCTCGCGGCGCAGCACTGCGCCGAGTGGGAGCTGGCGGACGTTCCAGAGGCGATCCGCTCGAACATGAAGACCGTCGCCCGCTGCCGCAGCGCTCTGTGCCTCATGGCGATGGCGGCCGCGCAGCAGGTTCGCGACGACCGCCTCGCGGCCTAGCCCCAAGCCCGCCCGAGCCTTCATCAGTCAGGGGTGGCGGGGCCCCGGCGGGACGGATGGCGCGGCGCCGCTCCCGCGGGCGCGGCGCGCTTGCACAGGGCCTATGATCGGTCGTGTCGCCTCCCAGCGACAGACCGCTCTACCCCGGACCTTCGTGGAGACTCCCTCCAACCAGACGCTCGACGCCTCCCTGCCGGAGACGTGCGTCGCGGCCGGCGCCGTGCTCACCGAGCGCGACGGGCACGTCGTGACCGCGAACTACGGCTCCGTGCCGGGCGAGATCGCCGTCTGCATGAAGAGCGTCGGGCTCGCGGACCGCTCGGACCTCGGCGTGCTCGAGCTGCACGGCGACCAAGCGCTGCTCGACCGCGCGCTGGCGACGCGCCTCGGCGATCCGCCGCTCGCGTCCGGCACGGGGCGGCGCATGCGCAGCGTCTGGTACCTGCGCAGGGACGCTCGCCGCGCCCTGCTCGTCGGCCCGCACGCGGCGCTCGCGTCCGGACCGCCGATCGGCCGGGGCCGCGACCGCGCCGACCTGCCCCATCGCGACATCCGCGCGAGCCTCGCGATCGTCAGCGTCATCGGTCCGCGCGCCGCGCGGCTGCTCTCGGCCGCGCAGCTTCCCGGCGAGCTCGCCATCGGCGCCGTCGGCCGCGACCAGGGCGACGACGCCGTCGTGGCGATCCTGCGCGAGAGCCAGCGCCGCTTCCTCGTGCTCGTGCGCGCCCCCGCGGCGGACGCCGTGTGGGCGCGCCTGCTCACCGCCGGCGAGGCCCTCGGCGCCGCGTTCGTCGGACACGACGCGCTCACGCTGCTCAGCGCGTCGTCGACCTCGCCGAGCTGAGCTCGGCGGGCCGCTCGCGCCCGCTGGCGCCGTTGCTACCGTCCGGTCCATGACCGATCTGGGACCGGAGCACTTCACCAAGCCTGTGAGCGAGGTCGATCCAGAGATAGCGCAGCTCCTCAAGGACGAGGCGCGCCGTCAGGAGAACACGCTCGAGATGATCGCCTCGGAGAACTTCGTTCCCCAGGCGGTCATGGACTGCCACGGCTCGACGCTGACGAACAAGTACGCCGAGGGCCTGCCCGGACGGCGCTACTACGGCGGCTGCGAGCATGTCGACGTCGTCGAGGAGCTCGCCATCCAGCGCGCGAAGGACGTCTTCGGCGCCGACCACGTCAACGTCCAGCCCAACGGCGGCGCGACGGCGAACGCCGCCGCGATGATGGCGATGCTCGATCCCGGCGATCGCATCCTCGGCATGCGCCTGGACCACGGCGGCCACCTCACGCACGGGATGAAGCTCAACTTCTCCGGCAAGCTCTACGACATCGTCGCCTACGGCGTCAGCGAGAAGGACTCGCGCGTCGACATGGACGAGCTGCAGCGCTTGGCCGAGGAGACGAAGCCGAAGCTCATCCTCGGCGGCTGGTCGGCGTACCCGCGCCAGCTCGACTGGGCGCGCTTCCGCGAGATCGCCGACGCGGTCGGCGCGTACCTCATGGTCGACATGGCGCACTTCGCCGGCCTCGTCGCCGCCGGCGAGCACCCCAGCCCGGTCCCGTACGCCGACGTCGTCACGACGACGATCCACAAGACGCTCGGCGGCTCGCGCGGCGGGATGGTCATGTGCAAGGAGGAGTGGGCCAAGAAGATCAACACCGCCGTCTTCCCCGGTCAGCAGGGCGGCCCGCTCATGCACGTCATCGCCGGCAAGGCGGTCTCCCTGAAGATCGCCGGCACCGAGCTGTTCCGAGAGCGCCAGCGCCGCACCCGGGCCGGCGCCGTGGTCATCGCCGAGGAGCTCGTCGACTCGGGCGTCGACGTCCTCACCGGCGGCACCGACGTGCACCTCGTGCTCGCCGACCTGCGCGACTCCGAGCTCTCCGGCCAGGACGCCGAGGACCGCCTCGCGGCGATCGGCATCACCGTCAACCGCAACGCGGTGCCCGACGACCCGCGCCCGCCGATGGTCACGTCGGGCCTGCGGATCGGCACGTCGGCGATGGCCACGCGCGGCCTGCAGGTCGACGACTTCCGCGAGATCGGCAAGGTCATCGCCGAGGCGCTGACGGGCGCCTTCGAGCCGTCCGACGTCGCGGCGCTGTCGGAGCGCACGCGCGGACTCGCCGAGCGCTACCCGCTGTACCCGCACCTGAACGCCCCCGCGGCGGTCTGACGCCGACGGTCCGCCGCCGCCGGGGCCGCTGACCGGCCCCGCGGCGGCATGCGCAGACGCGCGGGGACGGCTCGGACGGCCGGTTCCGGCGCCGTCGTGGTCGCTAGGCGGGCGCGGCGGTCAGCGCGCCGAGGTTGAGCTTCTCGTGGATCGCCTTGACCGAGCGCGACCGGTTCAGCGAGTAGAAGTGAAAGCCCGGCACGCCGAAGTCGATCAGGCCCTGGCACTGCTCGGCGCAGTACTCGATGCCCATCTGCACCGCGGCCTCGTCGTCGTCCTGCACCTGGGTGAGCAGCTCGTCCAGGCGCGGCGGGATCCGCGCGCCGCACATCCCCGCGAAGCGGCGGCACTGCGCGGCCGAGAGAATCGGCAGCATGCCCGGGACGATCGGCACGGTGATCCCGATCTCGCGGCAGTCGGTGACGTAGCGGTAGTAGTCCTCGTTGTCGAAGAACAGCTGCGTGATGATGACGTCGGCGCCCGCGTCGACCTTCTCCTTGAGGTACTTCAGGTCGATCTCGCGGCTCTCGGCGCGCGGGTGCACCTCGGGAAAGCCGGCGACGGCGACCGAAAAGGTGTCGAACCAGCCGCTCTGGCCGCGCCGGATCGTGTTGACGAGCTCGCGTGAGTTCTGAAAGCCGTCGTGGTGGGCCTTCCAGGGCGCGTTCGGCCCCTCGGGCGGATCGCCGGCGAGGGCGATGATGTTCTCGATCTCGTTGCCCCAGAGGTCGCCGATGACCTCCCGGACGGTGTGCCGGCTCTGGTTGACGATCGTGAGGTGGCACATGACCTCGAGCTTCTCGCGCCACTTCAGGCGCCTGACGACGTCGAGCGTGCGGTCCTGCGTCGAGCCGCCGGCGCCGTAGGTCACCGACACGAACGCCGGATTGAGCTTCTTGAGCTCCTGGACCTCCCGGAACAGGTTCTCCACGCCCTCGTCGGTCTTGGGCGGGAAGAACTCGATCGAGAACGTCAGCCCGTCGCGGGCATAGATGTCACGCAGCTTCGTCACATGCTTCTCCTACTGGTGGCGGCGGGACACGACGAACTTCTCGTCGTTGAACCACAGCCCACCGTGCTTTTGCAGGACTTCCTGCGTGGCCTTGAGGTATGAGCCGTTCTGGACGACCTCGTCGAGGCGCTCGTCCTCGATCTGGTTGACGTAGATGACGGCGTTCCATGCTGCGAAGAGCGTAGAGGTCCCGATGCGGTCGCCGATCTCCGACGGCAGCGTGTGCATCTGATACTGAAAGAGCGCGGTCTTGTCGGGCGGCGCCGCGAGGGTGTAGTCGCCGGCCTCGTTGCCGAGCTCGTCCTCCAGCGCCCGCAGCAGGTCGAAGCGGTCGACGACGAACGGGTTCTCGCCGGGCCACAGCTTCTGGACGACCTCCAGCGGCGGGTCGTCGCCGTGGGACTGCACGGTCAGCAGCCGGCCGCCGGGGCACAGCGCGCGCGTGAGGGGCGCGAGCACCTTCTGGGCCTTGAACGTCGCCGGCATGCTGGCGCGCCAGGGCTGCGAGGCGAGGACGAAGTCGTACTCGATGGCACCGCCGTCCTGCCTGGGGATGACCGAGTCCAGCATGAACTCGTGGTCCTCGCGATAGACGAGGAGGACCGTGGGGCGCACGTAGATCGGGTTGCCCGTCTTCGGGCTGGGCTTCGTCTGCCAGCCGTGGTCGAGCAGCGCGCCGAGCGCCTCGATCTGCTCGACGTACTCGTGGGCCGAGCGGCCGGCGAGGCGGACCACCTGCCAGTTGAGGTCCGCGAGGTGGGCCGGATCGGACGGCAGCAGCGACGGAGCGTCCCTGTAGTTGAGGTTCGTCATGACGAGGACGGTGTGCGGATGCTCGAAGAAGCGGTCGGGCATCTTGTCCAGGCCGAGCCGCACGTCCTCGAGGCTGATCTCCTTGGCGACCGCGAGGAGCGGCACCGTCGGGTAGTAGCGGTGGACGCTCGCCATCATCCGCGCGAGCACGTGGCCGTCGCCCATGCCGGCGTCGAAGATCCGCAGCGCGGGCGGGCGCGGCTGCAACTGGCTGATCTCGTCGGACGCCTTGCCGGCGACGACGGCCTTCTCGTTGCACGTGTTGACGAAGGCGAGGTACTTCTGGCGGTTGTCGTAGAAGCGGAACGGCGGCTTGCCGTCCGGCTTGGGCTCCGCAGGCTGGGTCTGCACGGATCCGCCGCTGCTCGTCATCGCTGAGCTCCTCTTCGCCACGCTCGGTGCAGCGAAGATACCGCCTTGTCTACCTCGGCGGTCGAGATTCGGCGGACGGTCGCAGGCGACGGCGAAACGGGTGGCGCCGGGCCGGCACCGGCGCAGCAGCGACGCAGGCCTCCGCGGGAATTGGTATGACTCGATGCGTCTCGTGCAAACCATCCGGCTGACTCAATGACCATGGACGGCCTGCGTCAGCTGCGCGTCGTCTGCCGCGCGTCGCTCGACGCGATCCTCGGAGTGGACGACGACCGTCGCGTCGTGGATCTCAACGAGCACGCGGCGCGGCTGCTCGGGATCGAGCACGACCGTGCGCCCGGCCTGGGGATCGACGACTTCTGCCCGCCCGATCGGCAGGGAAGGCTGCAGCGCATCTGGGACGAGCTCGAGCGCGCCGGGGAGCACCGCGGGCAGCTGCGCCTGCAGCGCGCCGACGGGGCGCTCGTGGACGTCACGTACCGGATGACGCGGGGGTTCGCCAGCGGGCTTCACCTCGTCGTCGCGCGCGCGATCGCGGCCGCGCCGGGGCGCGGAGCGGTGCTCACGCCGCGCGAGCACGAGGTGCTGCAGCTCGCCGCCGACGGGCATCGCGCCCCGCAGATCGCCGAGCGGCTCGTGCTCAGCACGGGGACGGTGAAGACCCACTTTCAGAACATCTACGCCAAGCTCGACGTCGGCGACCGCGCCTCGGCCGTCGCCTCCGCGCTGCGCAGCGGCCTCATCGAGTAGGTGCGACGCGGGCTGCCGGACCTTCGCAATACTGGATGTCGTCGCGCCGGCCGTGCGGCGCACCGCTCCGGCGCGCCGCGCTCCGTGTTCCTCTCAGCGAGCCCCATGCCCACGCCCCCGTCCCAAGGAACCCCCACATGATGCGAGCACCCCTGCTTGCGGCGATCGCCGGCCTCCTCGTCCTGACGTGCGCGGCAGCGGCCTACGCCGCCACCTTCCGCGGCACGAACGAGGGAGAGTCGATCTTCGGCACGACGCGCGCCGACACGATCACCGCACGCGGCGGGTCGGACCTCATCTTCGGGCTGGGCGGCAGCGACGTCATCCGGGGCGGCAGCGGTGGAGACAACATCCAGGCCGACGGCGTCTGCCCGCGCGGGACGCGCGATCCCGACCGCTGCGACCAGATGCGCGGCACGGGCAACGACCGCGTCTACGGCAACTCCGGCGACGACGTCATCGCGGGCGGCCGCGGCAACGACCGCCTCTACGGCAACAACGGCGACGACAACATCCAGGGCGGCACCGGCCGCGACAGGATCAGCGGCGGCCGCGGCGACGACACGATCTACGCCGGCAGCGGCGCCGACCGCGTCTATGGCGGATCGGGCCGCGACAACCTCTTCGGAGAGAACGGCAACGACCGGATCTACTCGCGCGACAAGGCGCGCGACCGCGTCGACTGCGGCCGCGGGCGCGACACCGCCATCGTCGACCGGCGCGACCGGGTGTCGCGCAACTGCGAGCGCGTCTACCGGCGCTAGCCCGAGAGCCAAGCCGACGCGGCTGCTGCGCGCTGGCGCCGGCGGTCGCGCCGGGGCCGGACGGGGCACGTCAGCGCCGGCGGCTCACCCGCTCCGCGCGCAGGCGGCGGTGTCACACGGGGCGCGGATGGCGCGCCCCGTGCGACACGGGCGCGGCGGGCTACGGGCAGCCCACCCAGGTCGACGTCGTCGAGCCGAAGAACGTGTACGTGATGTAGCTCAGGCACGCGGCACCCGTCAGGCTCACGCGATGCGGAGCCCGCCACGCATTGCTGTCGAACCTCAGCGTCGCGCGTCGGTGCCCCTGTGAGACCGGCATGAACCTGACCGTCACGTTGCACGTCGCCCCGACCGCGAGCGCCCGCCCACTGCAGGTGTCCGAGACGACGCGGAAGTCGGCTTGGTGTGGTCCCTCCAACGCCGTCGACGTGACGTGCAGCGAGCCCGCGCCGGTGTTGCTCACCGTCATCGTCCCGTAGTGGCTGCGTCTGCTGGTGCCCTGCACCGCTGCCCGGGGGAAGTTCAGTGCGCTGGGGCTCACGGAGAGCTCCGGCAGCCAGGTCGCGTTCGTGAAGACCGAGACCCGCCAGTAGTCGTGGCCGGCAGCGAAGTCCGGCACGGAGTCGCCGTTGAAGTCGCCCACGGTCGCCTCGACGAGACGGCTGCCCACCGCGTGGTCGGTGCGCGGCTGAAAGCCGCCGCCGCTGGTGTCGCCGAGCATCACCGAGACCACCTCGTCCCAGTAGCTGTTGGCGATCACGAGGTCGGGGTCGCCGTCGCGGTTGAGGTCGCCGACCGACACCGACGACGGCATCTCGCCGGTCCGGTGGTCGCGCCGCGCGCCGAAGCCGGCGCCGGACTGGCCGAGCAGCACGGAGATGCTGTTCGACCACTCGTTCGCGACGGCGAGATCCAGGTCGCCGTCGCCGTTGAAGTCCGCGGCGGTGACCGCGACCGGGTTGGCTTCGACGGTATGCCTCACCGGCGCGTCGAACCCGCCGCCGGGCTTGGCTCGCAGGACCCAGAGGGCATCGGGGTTGCGGCCGGTCAGCGCGAGGTCGGGGAACCCGTCGCGGTCGAAGTCCCCCGCCGCTATCGCCGTCGAGAACGTGTACGCCTCCGGCGAGAACGGGTGGTCGGTCCGTGCCCCGAAGGTCCCGTCCCGCTGACCGAAGAGCAGCGAGATGCTGTCGCCCCACATGTTCGCGACGGCGAGGTCGAGGGTTGCGTCGCGGTTGAAGTCCGCCACGGCGATGGAGTTCGGGCCGTCGCCGGTCGCGTAGTCGGCTCTCGATCCGAGACCGCCGCCGGGCTGGGCGAGCCAGACCGAGACGACGCCCGAAGTCCGTTGGGCGGCGGCGAGATCTGACCGCCCGTCGCCGTTGAAGTCCCCCGTCACGAGTGCCTCCGCGACAGATGGCATCGCATAGCTGGTCCTCGAGAAGGTGTCGCCCGGCTTGCTGAGCAGCACCGCCACGCCGGGGATCCCACTGACCGCGACGGCGACATCGTCGCGCCCGTCGCCGTCGAAATCCCCGGCCGCAACCGCTTTGGAGCCCGAGCGCGCGTCGTCGTGGATCTCGTAGGCCTCGCGCTTGAACGTCAGCGGGGCCGCCGACGCCGCGGCCGCCGTCGACGCGAGGGCGCACGAGGCGAGGAGCGCGCAGGCAACGACCTGCCGGCGTCCCCGGGCGCGCACCCCCCGTGCGAGACGGTCGATCCCTCCTGCCGCCGCCGTCGCAACCGAGTTTCGAGCACGTCTCATCGCCGCCTCCCATGCCGTGGGTGCATCGTCATATCCCCCGCCGCGCACCAGCGCGCGGTGCCCGCGACGCTAGCCCCGCCGCTACCGCTCATCAAAGCGGACTGTCAGCCGCAAAACGGTGCAAAGAAGCGCTTCGTCGGATATGTGCGACATCCGTCACGATCGATTGACCCGAGCGCACGCGTCGTGGTACGCGCGGCGATCGCCGCCGGCAATCGATCGCGCGGCCAGCCGCGGCCGCGCGTGGAGGCGACTCCAGGCGGTGCGCCTGAAGTCCAGCGGCGGCAGGTGGCGCTGCCCGGGATCGGGGTTGGGCCCGGTCCCGCGAGGCCGGCGCCTGTCTGGGCCTGGCGGCCTGCGCCGGGATTCTGCTCGGCGGCCTGCTGGGAGCGCGCGGGCGGGGGGCGAGCGATTGAGCGGAGGGGGAGGGATTCGAACCCTCGGTAGGGGGGTTGCCCCTACAACGGTTTTCGAGACCGCCCCGTTCAACCACTCCGGCACCCCTCCGAGCGCACCAACGGGCGACCGCCGAGGATAGGAGATCGGGGTGCGGACCCGCCGCCCGGGTGGGAAGATGGGCGAGCACCATGCGCCAGCGCGTCAGCGTCATCACCCTCGGTGTCGGCGACCTCGCTCGCGCCCGCGCCTTCTACGAGGCGCTCGGCTGGGTGACGGGCGCGGCGCCGGGGGACGACGTCGTCTTCTTCCAGGCCGGCGACATGGTGCTCGCGCTGTGGGATCGCGCGCGGCTCGCGCAGGACAGCTGCGTGCAGGACGCGCCCGGCTGGGGCGGCGTCACGCTCGCGCTGAACCTCGAATCGCCCGCGGACGTCGACGCGGCCATCGAGCAGGCGCGCGCGGCGGGCGCGATGATCGGCCGCGAGCCCGGCCAGACGTTCTGGGGCGGCTACAGCGCCGTCTTCGCCGACCCCGACGGCCACCCGTGGGAGATCGCGCACAACCCGGGCTGGACGCTGACCGACGACGGCGCCGTGCGGCTGCCCTGAGCCGGCTCCACCGTCCCCCGCGTCGCGCGGTGCGCGCGCCCGGCGGTGCAGTTCGGCGCCCGCGGGGTAGGAGGTGGCTCGTGGATCGCAGGCTGCTGTCCGTCTACCTCAACGATCACGCCGCGCTGGCCGTGGCCGCCGTCGAGCTTGCCAAGCGCGCGGCCGGCGCCCATGCCGGCACGCCGTTCGGCGACCTCGCGGCCACGCTCGTGCCCGAGCTCGAGTCCCAGCGCGACGCCCTGGCGCGCGTGATGAAGGCCTCGGGCGTGCGCGCCAACCCGCTGAAGACGCGCGGCGCGTGGGTCGGCGAGAAGCTCGGGCGGCTGAAGCTCAACGGCCGCGTGCGGTCCCCGTCGCCGCTGGCGCCGGTCGTCGAGGCCGAGGGCCTGCTCGCGACCGTCGGCGCCTTCGCGCTGCTCTGGCAGGGCCTCGACGCGCTGCCCGGCGACGGTGACGGCGTCGCCGGCCACATCGATGTCGACGTCGCCGCGCTGGCAGCCACCGCGCGCGGGCGGCTCACCGAGCTCGAGGCGCACCGCCTCGACCTGCTTCGCGGCGCGATCTCGGGCTCGTAGCCGCCCTCAGCGGCGCGAGCCGAAGAAGCTCGTCAGCAGCGCCGCGCACTCCGCGGCGAGCAGGCCGCCGGCAACCTGCGGGCGGTGGTTCAGGCGCGGCTCGGCGAGCACGTCGAGGACCGAGCCGGCGGCGCCCGCCTTCGGGTCCGTCGTGCCGAAGACGACGCGCGGCACCCGCGCGAGCACGATCGCCCCGGCGCACATCGCGCACGGCTCGAGCGTGACGTAGAGCACCGCGTCGAGCACGCGCCAGGAGCCCAGCGCGCGGCTGGCCTCGCGCAGCGCGATGACCTCCGCGTGCGCCGTCGGATCCTGTCGCAGCTCGCGCTCGTTGTGACCGGCGCCGATCACCTCGCCGTCGTGCACGATGACCGCACCGATGGGAACGTCGTCGTGTTCCAATGCAAGCTCCGCCTCGCGCACCGCCAAGCGCATGAAGTACTCGTCGCGTGGAAAGAAGGCAGAAGCCATCGCGACAGGGGACTATGGCATCGCGCGGGTCCGCCTCCGTATCGTGTATCCCTCGTCACCTCCGTTGCCCTCGCTCGCCGCGTGATCCGTCACCAGCTCGTCCTCCGCCGCGGGGCGGTCTTGGCCGTCGCCGCCGCCGTCCTGATCCCGGCCGCCGCTGCCGCCGGCCCGCACCGGCTGCTGGCCCGCGCGGCCTACGTCCCCAACGACTCGGGGGTCGCCGCGGCCGCCGCGAACGCCGGCTGGGCCAACGTGCAGTGGGAGCTCAACGGGCCCTTCGGCATCAACGCCCCGCAGGCCTGGTCGCAGGCCGCCCGCCTCGGCGGCAGCGGCGGGCGCGGCGTGAAGATCGCCGTCCTCGACAGCGGCATCGCGTACGCGCGGCGGGGGCGCTTCCGCCGCTCGCCCGACCTCTCCAGGGCGCGCTTCATCCGCGGCTACGACTTCGTCGACGGCGACCCGTACGCCAACGACGAGTACGGCCACGGCACGTTCATCGCGAGCACGATCGCCGCGACCGCGAACAACGCCTACGGGACCGTGGGCGTCGCCTACCGCGCGACGATCATGCCCGTCCGCGTGCTCGACTACGAGGGCCGCGGCTTCCCCTCGACGATCGCGCGGGCCATCCGCTACGCGGTGCGCCGCAAGGTCGACATCATCAACCTCTCGCTCGAGCTCTACGACGGCCCGCCGCTGGCGCCGACGCCGCGCAGCGTCACCGCCTCCCGCGCGGTGCGGTCCGCGCTCGCCGCGGCGCGCCGCGCCGGCGTGATCGTCGTCTCGGCCGCGGGCAACAGCTCCGACCCGAAGGTGCCGGCACGCAAGTACGACACGCTGGCGATCAACGTCGGCGGCACGACGGAGCACGGCTGCCTCGGCGACTACTCCAACCACGGCCCCGGGCTCGACCTCGTCGCGCCCGGCGGCGGCTCGGACGCCGCCGTTCCCGGCGACCCCAACTGCCTCCCCGACGCCCCGGCCGGCCGCGACATCTCGGGCGTGAGCTTCCGCCCCGACTCGCCCAGGCGCTTCGAGATCGTCCCCCGCTTCCGCGGGACGTCGACGGCCGCCCCGCACGTCACGGGCGTCGCGGCGCTCGTGCTGGCCTCGCGCATCCTCGGGCGCCGCCCCAAGCCCTCGGAGGTCGAGCGCCATCTCGAGCGGACCGCGCGCGACCTCGGCGCGCCCGGCCGCGACCGCTGGTACGGCGCCGGGCTGCTCGACGCGACGGCGGCGACCACCCGCCCGTAGCCGTTCAGACCGTCCGGATGATGAGCACCGAGCACGGTGCGTGGTGGGAGACCTTGTTGGGCACCGAGCCCAGCAGGAAGCGCTTGGCGCCGGTCATGCCCCTGTTGCCGACGACGATGAGATCGCTGCCGCGCTCCTCGGCGACGTCGAGGATCGCGTCCGCCGGATCGCCCTGACGGGCGAAGATCTCGACCTCGATGCCGGCGGCGCGGATCTCGCCCGCGGCCGCCTCGAGCGTCGCCAGGACGTCGGAGCGCGGGTTGACGATCCAGTGCAGATCCTCGGGGACCACGATCGACGCCTCGCGCAGGCGCGCGTCCGACACCGGCTCGTAGGCGCTGACGAGCTCGATCCGCGCGCCGACCGCCTGGGCGAGCTCGATCGCCTGCCGGACCGCCTGCGTGGCCGTGTCCGAACCGTCGGTGCCGACGACGATCGATCCGAACATCGGCCTAGGCGAGCTTCACGATGGCGATGACGATGCCGGCGAGGACGAAGACCACGATCGCGACCTGCATCCAGATCCACGTCGGGGACACGGGCGGCCTATTTCGCGCCGAGCTTGGAGTTGATCGCGGCGATCGCCGCGTCGATCTGGCCGTTGACGTTCTGCGTCGCGGTCGTGATCGCGCGCTGCGCCTCGGCGATCGAGCGGGTGGTGGGACGGTCCAGCGCGTCGGTCGCCTTGGAGATCTCCGCGCCGAAGCCGGACATCGCGTCGATGAGCTGCTCGTGCTCGACCTTGACGTCCTCGGGCTCGTCGATGGCGCGCAGCTTGGCGACCACGTCCTCGATCGCGGCCTCGAAGCTGCGCAGCGTCTTGCGGTCCTGCGCGGGCGTGCTCTTGGCGGTGATCTTCTGCGAGACGGACGTCACGGTCGACGCGAACTCGTTCTGCGCGGCGTTGACCTCGCTCACGTAGGCGTTCTTCAGATCGCGGTCGGCGCTGCCGCCGCATGCCGCGAGCAGCAGCGCGGAGAGGAGCAACGAGAGTACGGAGGCGATTCGCAGCTGGCCGGACATGGGCGGGGAATCTATCTGTCTGGGCGCTCAGCGCGCCGGTTCGAGCGCGGGCGCGGCGGGATCGGGCGGCGCGTGCTGGGACGTACGCAGCTTTCGCTCGAGGAACGGGCGCTCCACGAAGCGGTACGACAGCGCCGCGGCGAGCACCGTCAGGGGGAAGCCGATCGCGGTCATGACCACTAGGCGCGTGGCGAGCGACTGGCCCGCGCCGAGGACGTGATCGATCTCCAGCAGCACCCAGATGTGCAGGAGGTACAAGGAGTACGAGCGCGCGCCGAGCCAGAGCATGGCGCGGTTGCCGAAGAGCCACGGCGCCCGGCCCGTGCCGATCTGCAGCACGACGAGCCCGGCGAGCAGCAGACCGGTCGCGAGCGCCGCGAGCAGGGCGCGCACGCCGAGCGCGTGGTGGATCGGCGTCTGGCGCAGGTCGTAGTCGCTGGCGGCGTAGACGACCGCGCACAGCAGGGCGAGCGCGAACGCCGTCCACGCCAGCCTCGTGGCCAGGCGCGCCCGGTCGCGCAGGTGCGCGGCGAACAGCGGCTCGGCGATGCCGAGCGCCACGCCCGGCATGAAGACGTACATGATCGCCGGCGGGCTCGTCAGCCACGCGAAGAGGTACTTGTCGTGGGCGCGCAGCGCGATGCTCACGAACGTGACGACCGCGACGACGCCGATGGCGATGACGGCGCGCGCGTGGATCTCGCGCACGCGGGTCGCCACGACGTACGCGCCGGCGGCCGCGATCGGGATGAGGGCGTAGAAGCCGACCTCGGCGCCGATCGACCAGGCGGGCCCGATCGGGACCGAGGCCGGCCCGCCCGTCTGGCCCTGGACGAAGAGGAACTGCCCGAGCACCTGCCAGGCGCTGCTCGTCTCCTGGGGCGCCGACGGGCCGCTCTGCAGGGTCCCGTCGAGGCCGAATCGCAGCAGGACGAGCAACGTGAGCAGGTAGAAGACGGGCACGACGCGCAGCACGCGGTTGCGCGCGTAGCTGCGCAGGCGCGGCCGGCGGCGGCCGGCGACGTAGGCGCGCGCGTAGGGCCGCGCGATGAGGTAGCCCGACAGGACGAAGAAGGCCGACAGGGCCAGGTCGATGTGGCCGAGGACGGGAGCCGCCCAGCCGTAGCTGAGCATGTTGTTGTCCGGCAGCGGATCGGCGAGCAGGCAGGCGTGCGTGAGGAAGATGAGGATCGCGCCGACGCCGCGGACGCCGTCCCCCGCCAGCAGCGTGCCGACCCCGGCGTAGGGCTTGGGTTCGGCGGGCGGGGCGTCGGCCACCCGGGCAGGGTAGTGCGACGCGCCAACGTCAGCGCCCCGTAACAGCCGGCCGCTACCGTGGACCTGGTCCCAAGCCACGATCGGGGTTTCATGCTCAACTTCCTCTCCAAGCACAAGACGGCGATGCCCACCGCCGAGACCGCCCTGCCGGGGCGCGAGACGCCGATGGCGGTGCCCGAGCGCCACTACGTCCTCGACGCGCCGCTGCGCGGCCCGTTTCCGGCCGACACCGAGCAGGCCATCTTCGGCCTGGGCTGCTTCTGGGGCGCCGAGCGCGTGTTCTGGCAGCTTCCCGGCGTCTACACGACGGCCGCCGGCTACGCCGCGGGGCTGACGCCGAACCCGACCTACGAGGAGGTCTGCAGCGCGCGGACCGGCCACAACGAGGTCGTGCTCGTCGTCTACCGACCGGCGGAGATCTCCTACGAGGCCCTGCTCGCGACGTTCTGGGAGGCCCATGACCCGACCCAGGGCATGCGCCAGGGCAACGACGTCGGCACTCAGTACCGCTCGGGCATCTACACGACGACCGACGCGCAGGCGGCCGCAGCCGCCGCGTCGGCCGAGCGCTACCAGGAGGCGCTGTCGGCGGCGGGCCGCGGCGAGATCAGCACCGAGATCGTGCCGGCGCCCGAGTTCTACTACGCCGAGGACTACCACCAGCAGTACCTCGCGAAGAACCCCAACGGCTACTGCGGGCTCGGCGGGACGGGCGTGACCTGCCCGATCGGCGCCGGCGCGGGGTCCTAGGCGGGCGCGCCGGGCGGTCGCGCCGGGACGGGCGCGCCGGGCGGGCGCGCCGGGCGGGCGCGCCGGGCGGGCGGGAGAGGCAACCGGGCGAGGCGGCCGGCGGGCGGGCGCGGGGCGCGCCCGGCCGGCGCGCGATCAGATCAGCCCGGGCACGCCGGCGGTCCGGCTGACGTCGGCGCGGAAGAGGAAGTGGGTCGGGGCTCCGGCGGCGGGGTCGGCGCGGTGCATGCTGATCGTGCCGGCGAGCGGCACGAGCAGACCCTGGGCGTGCATGTAGACCGTCTCGATCTCGGCGCTCTCGATCTCCCCCGCTCTCAGGGCACGGGCGATCTCCTGATGGGCGGCGAGGTTCTCGCGGTCGATGATCGACGGCCAGCGGGCCGCGCGCAGGTCCTCCTCGCGGCAGCCCAGCAGCGAGCAGAACGCGTCGTCGAGGCGGGCGAACGAGCCGTCGAGCGCGATGAGCGCCGCGGCCTGACCGGGCGCGACGGCCGGCAGGTCCGGCCGGGCGGCGGGGGGCGGCGAGGCCGGCGCCGTCCACGGCGCGCGCGCGGGCTGCGCCGGGGCGCCGGTCTCGGGCGGATCGTCCTCGAAGGCGAACTCGGCGCGGATCGCGTCGGCGGCCGCGCGGGCGCGCTCGGCCTCGCGCAGCAGCTCGTGGGCGCGGGCGCGCGACTGCTCGCGCTCGGCGCGGGCTCCGTCGGCCGCTGCGAGGGTCGCGTCGAGCTCGGTGTGGACGGTCGCGAGCTCGGCCCGCGCGCCGGCGAGTGCCGCGACGGTCTCGGCGAGCTCTCCCCGCAGCTCGTCGGCGACGGCGTGCGCGCGCGCGAGCTCCGAGCGCTGCGTCGCGAGGTCCTCCGCGCCGGCCCGAAGCTCGGCCGTGCGCGCCTGCAGCTCCGCGTCGCGCTCCTCCAGCTCGGCCCTGCGCGCCTCGAGCTCCGCGTCGCGCTCGCGCAACTCGCCCGTGCGCGCCTCGAGCTCGGCGCGGGCGGCGCCCGCCTCGGCGCGCAGCTCGGCGAGCTCGGCGGCGGCGCTCTCGGTGTGCGCGGCGCGAGCCGCCTGCAGCTCACCGCGCAGCGTCTCGGCGCCCGCGCGCTCGGAGGCCAGCTCGGCGCGCAGCGCCTCGGCGTCCGCGCGCTCGGAGGCCAGCTCGGCGCGTGCGGCCTCGGCCTCGGTCTGCGCCAGCTCCGACTCCCGGCGCGCCGCCTCGGTCTCCCCGCGAGCCGCCTGGATCTGCGCCGAGGCCTCCTCGGTGTGCCCGGCCCGCACCGCCTGCGCCTCCGCGCGCGCCCCTTCGGCGTCCGCGCGCGCCCCTTCGGCGTCCGCGCGCGCCGCGTCGGCCTCCGCGCGCGCGGCCGCGACCTCGGCCTCGGCGCGCGCGAGCCGGTCCAGCGCGTCCTCGCGCTCGGCCTTCGCCGCGGCGGCGTCGCCCTCGGCCTCCTCGAGGCGCTCGCGCAGGACGCGCGCGCCCTCGACGAGATCCTCGAGCCCGGGGTGCTCGCCGGCGGCGGCCGGATCCGGTGTGGGCCCGGCGCGACCGGCCGCCCTGTCGCGCCGGCGCGCCTCGTCGGCGACTGCCGCGCGCGCGGCCGCGCGGTGCTCGGCCATGCGCCGCTCGACGTCGGCGCGCGTCAGCTCGGGCGCGTCGACGTCGCGGACGACGACGAGGATGCCGGCCAGGCGCGCGTTCGGATCGGGTTGGCGGCCGTCGCGCACGACCCCCTCGATGGCCTCGAGCGCACGCCCGTGGCGCAGGCGCAGGGCCTCGGGGTCCCAGGTCGCGGCGTCGCGCGAGCCCAGCTCGCCGAGCAGCGAGGTGAACTCCCAGCCCAGCGCGAGCGGGACGGCGACGACGACGAAGCTCAGCGAGCGCGCGGCGCCACCGGCCGTCACGGTCCGGAACGCGGCCGGCGACGGGCGGCCGGGGTCGTCGCCGCGCAGCAGCCGCTCGAACGCCGCGACCGCCGCGTCGTCGGCGCCGGCGACGAGCACCTGCGCCGTCGGGCGGCCGAGGACGAGCTCTGCGCGCGCGCCCAGCAGGCCCTCGACGCCCACGCCGCACTCGGCGATCGCGCCCTCCGGCGTGCTGAGGACGTAGCTGCCGTCGGCCAGCCCGAGCAGCACCTGCTCGATCTCCCGGTCGGGAGGAGCGGGCGCGCGCGGACGATCGCCGTCGTCGGTCATGTCCCACCTATCGGGTCCGGGCGGGCGGTGGTTGAGCACACGCCGCGTGGCTGGCGAAACGTCCGGTCCGCCCCCGCGGGTTGGCACGAGCCTCGCGCAACCGCGATCCTGCCGGGGTGCCCGAGCACTTCACCGACAGGCCGCTGCTGACGCACCGCTTCGACGACGCGCTGCGCTACGCGACGGCCCATCACGCGCGTCAGCTTCGCAAGGGGACGCCGGTCCCCTATGCGGCGCACCTGCTCGCGGTCGCCTCGCTCGTCCTCGAGATGCACGGCGACGAGGACGAGGCGATCGGCGCGCTGCTGCACGACGTCGTCGAGGACGGCGGCGGCCGCGAGGCGCTGGCCCACATCGAGCGGACCTTCGGCGCGGGCGTCGCGGAGATCGTGCTCGCCAACAGCGACTCCGTGACCGGGTCGGCCGAGAAGGAGCCGTGGCACGAGCGAAAGCACGCCTACATCGCGGCGTTCCCCGACAAGTCGCCCGCGGCGCTGCGCGTCTCGCTCGCCGACAAGCTGCACAACGCGCGCTCGATCCTCACCGACTACCGCATCCACGGCGACGCGCTCTGGGAGCGCTTCGGGCAGAGCCGCGGCCTCGGAACGCGGGTCTACTACCGCGAGATCGTCGCGGCTTTCGAGCGCGAGCGCGAGCGCATGGGCGAGCACGCGGCGCCGGCGCTCGACGAGTTGCGCCGCGTCGTCGACGCGATCTCGGCGCTCGCCGAGGAGCGCCAGGGGCCCGACACGCGCGTCGCGTTCGACTGGCGCCCGCCCGGGCGCGGCTCCTAGCGGGTCGTCCGCGGACGGCGGCCGGGGGGTTCGGGATGCGGCGTCGGCGCGCGCGCCGCTAGCGGCGCGACCAGCCGTGCTCGACGACGATGTGCGCCGTCGCGTGCACCGGCTCGCCGCGATCGCACTCGATCGTGACGTTGCGCAGCCGCCAGCGCAGGATGCTCTCGGCGCCGTCGCCGAAGAGCTCCGACAGCCGCGTGAGGTGCGGCGGCCAGCGCTCGGACTGCGATTCGCGCAGCAGGCCGTAGCAGTTCATCAGCGCGTCGCGCTTCTCCGCGGTGCACAAGCCGGCGGCGACGAGCCGCGACAGGAGGGGCTCCCAGCGTGCGGCGACCTGCGGCGGAAGGCCATCCTGGTCGACCCCGCAGACGAGGCCGATCCCGCGGTCGACGCCCTCGCGCACGTCGAGGCGCACCTCTAGGTCGCCGGCATCCTTGACGATGTCATCCAGCGCGGCGTGGAGATGGCGCGCCTCGGTGCGGTCCCGGGTCTCCTCGACGATCTCGACGACCTGCTCCGGGGCCAGCCGCGTCAGCCACAGGCGCACGTCGTCCGGAGCGGCGGCCATGACGCCGGCGCGCTCGACGCGAGCGGTGTCGGGCAGACGCCGCAGCAGCGAGCGCATCGAGGCGAGCGCGACGGGATCCAGCGGCGCGCCGCGCAGTGCCTCCAGGCCGATCTCGAGTGAGCGCACGAGCACCTCGAGCGGCCGCCGGGTGGCTTCCGGCAGCCCGCTCATGCGCAGGCCGAAGGAGAAGCTCGGCGCGTCGACCTGCGCGAGGTCGACCCACACGTCGCGCGTCGCGCGGTGCAGCAGGAAGCCGGGCTCGCGCCGCCCGCAGAAGCGCACGACCGGCGCCCAGCCGTCCGCGGCGGCGAGCGTGTCGGGCAGGTTGACGAGCGGGTGGCGACCGGCGAGCATCTGCATGCCGCCCGTCTCGGAGTCGGCGGAGAAGAGCACGTCGGCGTTGTCGGCGCCCGAGTGCAGGCGGCATTCGATCCCGAATCGCGCGACGACCTCGGCCGGGACGTCGGCGACGGCATGGCTGATGCGCGCCGCGCTCGCGGCGCCGACCAGGTCGATCGCCAGGTACGGAAGGACCAGCGCGACGACCTCGTCGAGCGTGGAGTCCGTCGGACCCTCGACCGGCTCGACGTCGTGTGCCTCGGCGCGCTTGTGCGTCCTCATCGACCTACCTCTGAGTTCTGATCTGGAGCGCACCATCCGAGCGGATCGACCGTCGTCGGCGTCGACATGAGTCCGGCGGGCCGATGCCCGTCGAATGTCCTGCGAAACACGTCCGTCGCCGGCGCGCCCGGGCCCGGCCGGCAGCCCGGGTCTTTGCGCCGAACGATGCCGGCCTGGTGGTCATCGGGCCGGCCGGTGACGGCCGGCCCCAGTGCAACCCGACCCCCTTTCCAACCTCCGGTGGACGGTGCGACCACGCTACGACCGGAAATCGCGTGCCACAACCGGGGGTCCCAAAGTATGTTCACTGTGCCCGTAAACCTGTCCGCTTTGCGGTGCCTCCGAGCCGGGAGGCCACGGTCATCGGGTGACACGGGCCGCCAGCACGATGAAGCGGGTTCCCCGCGTCTGGACGCGGACGGCGTGGCCCGTGTTGCCCTCGACGGTGGCGAGCCGGCCCTTCCTGGGGCGCGAGCGGGCGATGCCCAGGTGCGACGCGCGGACGCCGGGACGGAACTTGTAGAAGACGATGTCGCCCGGCCGGATCGAGGAGATCGAGATCCGGCGCAGCCCGCGGCGGCCGGTCACCGCGTCGCGGTAGGAGCGGTCGGGGTCGATCAGGCGCCGGGAGAGCACGACGCCCGCGCGCAGGTAGGCCTGGTGCACGAACGCGCCGCACCAGACGCGGCACGGCGGCACGCGCAGGCCCATGTCGCGCTGCCAGCGGTCGATCGTGCGCGAGCAGTTCGTCGTGCCGCGCTCACGGGTCCCGACCTGCCCAAGCGCCCAGGTGAGCGCCGTCTGGCGAACCGAGCCCGGCGCGTCCGATGCGCTGCCGGCGCTCGGCAGCAGGACGGTGCCCGCAAGCGCGCAGGTCACGAGGACGGCGAGACGGCGGCGCACGGCGACAGGATGCCCGCACGCGCCCGGTTTCAAGCGGCCCTCCGCCTGGCCTGGACGGATGTCACCCCGACTCGGCGCGCACGGCCTTGCGCAGCGACTCGTCGAACCCGATCGGCTCGACGTCGAAGAGCGCCGCGCCGCTGGGATCCGTCACGACCGTCTCCGTCGACAGGCCCTCGATGAGCGGGCGCGCGACAGCCGCGTCGACCGGCGTGACGAGCCCGATCCACAGCGAGGACAGCCACGGCGTCAGGAGCGGGACCGGGATCTTCGGCCGCGGCCGGCGGCCGAGCGCGACGGCCATCCGGTCGAGCATCGCGCCGTAGGGCAGCACGTCCGGGCACCCGATCTGGACCTCCCGCCCCGCCGAGGCCTCGACCGACGGCGCCGCGGCGAGGTACGCGACGACGTCGTCGATGTCGATCGGCTGCGTGGGCGTCGACAGCCAGCGCGGCGCGATCATGACCGGCAGGCGCGCGACGAGGTGGCGCAGCGTCCGGTAGGACTCGCTGGCCGGCCCGACGACCATCCCGGCGCGGAAGTACGTCAGCGGCGGGCCGTGGGCTCGCAGCGCGCTCGCCGTGGCGTCGCGGCTGCGCAGATGCTTGGAGCCGGGCTCGTCGCCAAGCCCGCCGAGGTAGATGACGCGCCCGACCCCCTCGCGCGCGCACATCTCGGCAAACGCCCGCGCGGCGCGGACCTCGCGCTCCTCGAAGTCGCCCGCCTCGCCGCGCCCCATCGAGTGCACGAGGAAGTAGGCGACGTCGACGTCCTCGCCGGCGCCCCGCAGCGACTCCGGGTCGAGCACGTCGCCCTCGTGCAGCGTCAGGCGCGCCTCGCCGACGGGCAGATCGCGCGTGCGTCCGCGGTCGCGGACGAGCGCGCGGACGTGCGCCCCGTCGGCGAGCAGACGCTCGACGAGCGCCCCGCCGATGAAGCCGGTGGCGCCGGCGACGAGTGCGTGCATCCAGCATGTATACGGCCTCGCCGCCCCGGACGCGCCTGCTCGAGATCCGATCAGGGCGCCCCGGCGCTCCCGGCGACGACTAGCGCGGCCCGTTTCGTGGCATCACCTCTCTGTGACCGCCATGGAAGGCAGGACCGTCGCGCGACCCGCGCGCGCGCTCGACGTGCTCGCCGACGTGATCGCCGACATGGCCGCTGCGAGCACCGTCGACGCGCTGCGGCGGCTCGTCGCCCCTGCCGCTCGCCGGCTGACCGGGGCCGACGGCGCCGCGCTCATCCTGCGGCGCGCCGGCCATTGCTCGTGCGCGGGCGAGGACGCGGCACCGCCGCTGTGGGGCGGCGCGCGCCGCCCGCTCGAGGACTGCGTCGCGGGACTGGCGATGCTCCGCGGCGAGCCGGTCGTCGTCGAGGACGCCGCCGGCGATCCGCGCGTCCCGGACGACATGTACCCGGCGGCGCACGTCGGCAGCCTGGCGGTCGTCCCGTTCGGCGGCCCGAGCCCGCTCGGCGCGCTCGAGCTGCGCTGGGCCGCGCGCCACCGCGCGAGCCAAGCGGAGCTCGCGGCGGCCCGTGCCCTGGCGAGCAGCGCCGGGGTCGCGCTCGAGCGAGCGCGCCTGCGCACCGAGGTACAGCGACGCCGCACCTCCGAGGACGACCTGCGGCGCCTCAGCCAGCGCGACCCGCTGACCGGAGCCCTCAACCGCCGCGCCTGGGACCAGATCCTCGCCAGCGCGCTGCGCAAGGGGGAACGGCCCCTGCACGTCGCGATGCTCGATCTCGACGACTTCAAGGGCTACAACGACCGCTACGGGCACCCGGCCGGCGACGAGCTGCTGCGCCGCGCGGCGCGGGCGTGGCGCGCGTCGATCCGGGCGGGCGACGTGCTCGCCCGCTACGGCGGCGAGGAGTTCGCGGTCCTGCTGGCCGGCTGCGAGCCCGAGACCGCCGACGAGATCGCCGAGCGGCTGCGGCTGGCGATGCTCGACGCCTGCCAGGTCTCGATCGGGATCGCGCAGTGGGACGGCGCCGAGGACGCCGCGCGCCTCGTCGAGCGCGCCGACGGCGCGCTGTACGAGGCCAAGCGGGCCGGGCGCAACCGGGTGACGCGCGCCGCGTAGGCGTCGGTTGATCCTTTCGACGCCGGGGCGGGGCCTTCGGGTTGATTCGACGCCGCGGCGGGGCCTTCGGGTCCGTGGCGCTTCAGCGGTAGGCCGTGATCGCCCGGGGGCGTGAAGGGCGACGACCGAGATCGAGTCGTCGGCGCCCACTGTCGCTGCCGACCCGGAGGCGGTCGCGATCCTCGCCGGCACGGACCTGTCGCTTGCGGCGGAGGTCGCCGCTGCTGACGATCTCCTGCCCGAAGATCAGGAGGTCGGGCGGGCCCGGATCGACGACAGCGGGGGGGCGGCTGCGGCCAGGGTGCTCCTCCTCGCGCGAGGGTGAGCGGCCCGATCGCCGCGCGTTCGCTTCACGAGCGCGCGCTGTGCACCGCCGGGAGCGCGCGGCGGGCCGACGCCGGGCCGCCGTCAGACGCGCGCGGTGCAGACGTGCGCGCACAGCGTCCCGCTGTGGGACGCAATCCGCATGACCCCCCGCACGACAGGCCGGCCCGGGAGGGTCCTGCGCGAAGCGTCCCGCTGCGGGACGCAACCCGCACGACCCCCCACACGGCAGGCCGACCCAGGCAGGGTCCTGCGAAAACCGTCCCACCCCGGGACGCAACCCGCACGACCCCACGCGCGGCAGGCCGACCCACTTCGATCGCGCGCTCGCGCCCCCCGTAGCGCTAGCCGTGCGCGCCGGCGAGCTGGCCGGTGAGCGTCTCGTGCAGCTCCGCGCTCGAGTGGTTCAGCCCGGTGATCTGCACGTGGCAGTCGTGGCGGGCGTAGTGCATCTCGACGGCGTCGAGCGCGGCGACGGCCGAGGCGTCCCAGACGTGCGCGCGGGAGAGGTCGATGAGCACCTCCGGCGGATCCTCGGCGTAGCGGAAGGCGTCGATGAGCTCTTGGTCGGAGGCGAAGAACAGCTCGCCGGTGACGGAGTACAGGACGCTCGTGCCGTCGGGGTCCAGGACGCGATCGACGTCGACGAGGTGGGCGACGCGGCGGGCGAACAGGGCCATCGCGCAGAGCACGCCGGCGCCGACGCCGATCGCGAGGTTGTGCGTCGCGACGGTGCCCGCGACGGTCGTCGCCATGACGAGCGTCTCGCCGCGCGGCATCCGGCGCAGGGTCGCCGGGGCGATGCTGTGCCAGTCGAACGTCGAGACGGCGACGAGGATCATGACGGCGACGAGCGCGGCCATCGGGATGATCGCGACGATGCTGCCCAGGCCGACGACGAGGCCGATGAGGAAGATGCCCGACGCGGCCGTCGAGATCCGCGTGCGCGCGCCGCTCGTACGCACGTTGATCATCGTCTGGCCGATCATCGCGCAGCCCGCCATCCCGCCGAAGAAGCCGGTCACGACGTTGGCGATGCCCTGGCCGCGCGCCTCGCGGTCCTTGTCGGACGGCGTCTCGGTGATGTCGTCGACGAGCTTGGCGGTCATGAGCGACTCGAGCAGGCCGACGGCGGCAAGCGTCAGCGAGTACGGCGCGATGATCGCCAGCGTCTGCAGCGAGAACGGCACGAGCGGGATCCCGAGCCACGGCAGCGTGCTGGGCAGCACGCCCTCGTCGCCCACGTCGGGCACGGTCATGCCCATCGCGACGACGAAGACCGTCAGCGCGACGATCGCGACGAGCGGCCCGGGGACGGCGGTCGTCAGCCGCGGCAGGACGACGATGAACGCCAGGCCGGCGGCGACGAGCGCGAGGCCGATCCCGCCGCCCGCGACGAGATGCGGGACCTGCGCGAGGAAGATGAGGATCGCCAGCGCGTTGACGAACCCGGTCATGACCGAGCGCGGGACGAAGCGCATGATCTTCGCGATGCCGAGCGCGCCGAGCGTGACCTGGACGATCCCGGCGAGGATCGTCGCCGCGAGCAGGTACTCGACGCCGTGGTCGGCGACGAGGGAGACGACGACGAGCGCCATCGCGCCGGTCGCGGCCGAGATCATCGCCGGGCGCCCGCCGCAGAGCGAGATCGCGACCGCCATCGTGAAGGAGGCGTAGAGGCCGACGCGGGGATCGACGCCGGCGATGATCGAGAAGGAGATCGCCTCGGGGATGAGCGCGAGCGCGACGACGAGCCCGGCGAGCAGCTCGACGCGCAGCAGCGAGCCGGATGGAAGCGAGAGCCGGCCCCAGGGCGCGGCGATGAGACGGTTCATATCGTCCTTGAAGTCAGGGGGTGTGGCTCGCCGGAGGGCCGCGCAGCAGGCGGCGCGAACCGGCGAATCGAAAAGCGCCCGCGGGGCGGGCGGTGCGTCTGGGCGGGTCCGACGGGATGGGAACTCCGCCGTGGCCGGGGCGGTCGGCGCCATGCGCCCAACCGGTCCAGCCGGACCCTCACTGTACAGGGCGCCGCGTGAGCGTCCACTTGCCGGGCCCGGCCCCGGGCTCCCGGGCGGCGCGCGCCGGCTGCCGACCTCCCGGGCGGTGTGCGTCGCCTGCGCCCGGGCGGCGTGCGCCGCCTGCCGGCCGGCCGGCGCGTCCGTGCTGTCCGGCGCAGGCGACTCCGGATTTGTGACCGACCGCTGTCAGCCGGCGGGCAGCGCGCCTGACGCGGCCCGCGCAGGTCGGCTACGTTCCGCCGACGTGGCGACTCCGGCGACCCCCTCAGACCCGCCGGCGGAGCTGACCGACCCGGCCCCCTCGCGGGATCGGGAGTCGTCGGCGCGGACGTACTCGCGGCGGCTGCCGGTCACGCTGACGCACGGCGAGGGCGTGCACGTCCGCGACAGCTCCGGGCGCGTCTACATCGACTGCCTCGCGGGCGCCGGTGCCCTGGCCCTCGGGCACGGGCATCCCGCCGTCACCGCGGCGCTGCAGGCGGCGCTGGAATCCGGCGCGCCGCTGACGACGCTCGACCTGCACACGCCGCTGCGCGAGGCGTTCGTCGAAGCGCTCTTCGACGTGCTGCCAGCGTCGCTGCGCTCGGGACGCATCCAGTTCTGCGGGCCGACGGGCGCCGACGCCGTCGAGGCGGCCATGAAGCTCGCGAAGACCGCGACGGGCCGCGGCGGCGCGATCGCGTTCGGCGGCGCCTACCACGGCATGACGCAGGCCACGCTCGCGCTGTCGGGCGCGCACCGTCCGCGCGCCGCGCTCGGGTCGCCCGCGGGCGACGTGGCGCACCTGCCGTTCCCGGCCTCCTACCGCTGCCCGTTCGGCGCCGGCGGCGAGCGCGGCGCCGAGCTGTGCGCGCGGGCGCTGCGCTGGGCGCTGGACGACCCGCACAGCGGGATCCTGCCGCCGGCGGCGATCGTCATCGAGCCCGTCCAGGGCGAGGGCGGCGTGCACCCGGCCCCCGCCTCCTTCGCCGAGGCCGTGCGCGCGGCGGCTCGCGGGGCGGGCGCGGTCCTCGTGGCCGACGAGGTCCAGACCGGGCTCGGCCGCACCGGCGCGCTGTGGGCGTCCGAGGCGGTCGGCCTGGACCCCGACGTGCTCGTCCTGTCCAAGGCGATCGGCGGCGGCCAGCCGCTGGCCGTGATCGTCTACCGCGAGGAGCTCGACCGCTGGGAGCCGGGCGCGCACGCCGGCACGTTTCGCGGTAACCAGCTCGCGTTCGCCGCCGGGGAGGCGACGATCCGCCACATCGCCGAGCACGACCTCGCCGGGCACGCCGCGGCGATGGGCGCGCGCCTGCTCGAGGGCCTGCGCGCGCGAGCCGACGGGCTCGCCGTCGTCGGCGACGTCCGCGGCCGCGGGCTCATGGTCGGCGTCGAGCTCGTCGACCCGCTGCGCTGCGACGCCGACGGGGTGGCGCTGCCCGGCGGCGCGCTGGCGCGCGGCGTCCAGACGGCGATGCTCGAGCGCGGCGTCATCGTCGAGACCGGGGGGCGCGAGGGCGCCGTCATCCGCTTCCTGCCGCCGCTCGTCGTGACCGCCGAGCAGATCGACCGGATCGCCGCGGCCTTCGGCGAGGCGGTGCGCGGCGCGCGGAGCGCCGCGTGACCGCCGAGCAGATCGACCGGATCGCCGCGGCCTTCGGCGAGGCGGTGCGCGGCGCGCGGAGCGCCGCGTGACCGCGCCGGAGTTCCTGACGGGCGACCGCGCGTCGCACGCGCAACTGCGCGCGCTCGCCGTCGCCGTCGCCGACGCCGTCGCGGCCGCCCGCTCCGGCGAGCGCCCGTTCTCGGGCGCCGACCCCGCCGAGCTCGCGAAGGCGATCGCGGCGATCGACCCCTGCCCGCCGGCCGGCGTCGGCTTCGACGCGGTCCTCGCCGAGCTGCGCGACGCCGTGCTCGCGCACGGGATCCACGTCTCCGATCCGCGCTGCGCCGCGCACCTGCACTGCCCCACCCTGCTGACGGCCGCGGCGGCGGAGCTCGCGATCGGCGCGACGAACCAGTCCATGGACTCCTTCGACCAGGCGCCCGCCGCGACGCTGCTCGAGGACCACCTCGTGCGCTGGCTCGCCGCGACGCTCGGCCTCGCGGGCGGGTCGGGCGTGCTCACGAGCGGCGGCACCGCCTCGAACCTGCTCGGGCTCCTGCTGGCCCGCGAGCAGGCGAGCGCGCGGGCGCGGGGCGAGGACGACCCGAGCACGGGCCTGCCGCCGCAGCACGCGCGCTGGCGGATCCTCGCGTCGGCCGGGGCGCACGACAGCGTGCGCCGCTCGGCCGCGCTGCTCGGGCTCGGCAGCGGGTCGGTCGTCGCAGTCGCGACCGACGCGGCCGGGCGGCTCGACGTCGCCGCGCTCGACGCCGAGCTGGCGGCGCTCGCGTCCGCCGGCCTCGACCCGATCGCGATCGTCGCGACCGCGGGGACGACGGACCTCGGCGCGATCGACCCGATGGAGGCGATCGCCGAGCGCGCGCGGCGCTCCGGAGCGTGGATGCACGTCGACGCGGCGCTCGGGGCGGGCCTGGCGCTCTCGCCCCGGCTCGCGGGGCTGCTGGCCGGCATCGAGCGCGCCGACTCGATCACCGCCGACCTGCACAAGCTCTGGTTCATGCCGATCGGCGCGAGCGCGCTGCTCGTGCGCGACATCGCGCTGCTCGGCGCCGTGCACCACAGCAGCGACTACCTCAACCGCGCCGAGGACGAGGCCGACGGCGTGCTCAACCTCGTCGGGCGCTCGCTGGACACATCGCGGCGCTTCGACGCGCTCAAGATCGTCGCCGGGTTGCGCGCCACCGGCCGCGACCGGATGGCGGCGATGGTCGAGCACCTCGTCGACCTCGCCTCCGCCGCGGGCCGGGCGGTGCAGGCGCATCCCGAGCTCGACCTGCTCGCCCCGCCCCAGACCGTGACCGTCGTCTTTCGCTGGCGTCCCTGGGGGAGCGCGCTCGCCGACGCCGACGTCGACGCCGTGAACGTCGCCGCGCAGCGGGCGCTGCTGCGCTCGGGCCGGGCGATCGTCGGGCGCACGCGCCTGCACGGGCGCGTCGTGCTGAAGCTCACGCTCGTCAACCCGCTCGCCGGAGAGGCCGACGTGCGCGAGCTGCTCGACCTCGTCGCCGCGGCCGCGCGCGATGCCGCGCGGGCCGGGGCGGCCACGGCCTAGAGGCGGGCGACGGCCAGGGGGCGGGCGACAGCCAGAGACGGGCGACGGCCTGGAAACCGCCCCGGCCTACAGGCGGGCGACGGCCTCGATCTCGATGAGCAGGTCGGGCATGACGAGCTCGGCGACGCCGACCAGGCTCTGGGCGACCTCGGGATAGCCGCCGAAGATCTCCTCGCGGGCCTGCCCGAAGGCGCCGAGCGCCTCCTCGCTGCCCGTCAGCGCGGACATGTCGGTGACGTACAGCGTCTCCTGGACGAGGTTGTCCAGGCCGGCGTCGAAGTGGCCGAGGACCGCCTCGATGTTCGCGTACGCCCGGCGCATCTGGCCGAGCATGTCGCCGGCGGCCACGACGGCGCCGGTCTCGTCGATGCTGACCGCGCCCGACAGGTGCACGTCGTCGCCGATCCGCACCGCGTCCGGGATGAACTGCTGAAAGGGACCGACCTTGAGGACCTCGGCCTGCGTGCTCATAACTCTCCGATCGCTCGTCATGCTCAGCGCGCGTCTGATCGCGCCGGACCGACGCTACTGCGGCGCGCCCCGGCGCGCCGGGGCGCCGTCAGCGCGCGAACACGATGGCCGCCGGCGGCGGGCGACGGCTCAGACGGACGCGCCCCACAGCCGCTCGCGCAGGCCCGACGCGCGCGCGACGGGCCGCGCGACCGCGGCGCGCACGGCCTCCTCGGTGCCGACGAGGACGAGCCGGTCCTGGGCGCGCGTCGCCGCCGTGTAGAGCAGCTCGCGCGTGAGGATCCGCGACGTCGCCGCCGGCAGCAGGACGACGGCGGTCGCGAACTGCGAGCCCTGGCTCTTGTGGATCGTCATCGCGAACGCCGTCTCGATCGCCGCCAGGCGCGTCGGCGTGAACTCGAGCAGAGCGCCGCCGCGCTCGAACGCGGCGCTCGCCCGGTCGTCGCCGGCGCGGACGACGACCCCGGCGTCGCCGTTGTACAGGCGCAGCTCGTGGTCGTTCTGCGTGACGAGCAGCGGCCGGCCGACGTAGTACGGCCCGTCCGGCGAGAAGCCGTCGATCGCGGCCGCCAGCCAGCCCTCGATCCGCGCCGTCCAGGCCGCCACGCCGTGCGGTCCGCGCCGGTGCGCGCACAGGACGCGGAACGCCCCGAGCGCGCCGATCGCCTCGGCCGCGGCGCCGCGGCGCGCCGCCTGCACGACCGCCCGCCCGGCGGCGACGGCCTCGTCGCGCACGGCGCCGGGCACGTGCGGGGCGTCGTCGTCGCCGGCCGGCGCCGGGATCCACGTGACGTCGCCGGGCTGCTCGGCGAGGACCGCCATGACCTCGTCGGGGTCGCCGCGGCGGATCGCCTCGGCGAGGCGGGCGATGCCGCCGCCGAAGCGGTGCACGCGGTCCAGGACGACGATCCCGTCGCCGATCGCCGCGCCGGCCGGCGGCTCGGCGGCCGCGACGGGGCCGTCGACCGCCGCGGCGAGCGCGGCGCGCGCGGGCGGGCGCAGCAGCAGCCCGCCGGTGGCCGGCCCGACGACGTCGCCCAGCACGGCGCCGGCCTCGATCGACGTGAGCTGACCGGGGTCGCCGACGAGCACGAGGCGGGCGTCGGGGCGGACGGCCTCGACGAGGCGCGCCATGAGCGAGAGCGACACCATCGAGGTCTCGTCGACGATGACGACGTCGTGCGGCAGGCGGTTGCCGGCGTGGTGGCGGAAGCGGCTGTGGCTGCCGGGCCGCCAGCCGAGCAGGCGGTGCAGCGTCGAGGCGCGCAGCCCGAGCAGCCCGGCCCGCACGTCCTCGCCGACGTCGAGTGCCGCGGCCTCGTCGCGGACGGCCTCCTCCAGGCGCGCGGCGGCCTTCCCGGTCGGCGCCGCGAGCGCGACGAGCGGCGGCGGCTCGCCGGCGGCGGCGGCCTGCTCGGCGAGCAGCGCGACGATGCGCGCGACCGTCGTCGTCTTCCCCGTGCCGGGCCCGCCCGCGACGACCGCGAGGCGCCGCAGCACCGCGCTCGCGGCGGCGAGGCGCTGGCCGGCGTCGGCGTCGGCGTCGGCCGTGCCGGCGAACAGGCGCGCGAGCCCGCCGGCGAGCACGTCCGGGTCGGCGCCGGGAGCCGGGGCGTCGGCGAAGGCTCCGAGGTCGGCGGCGACCTGGCGCTCGTCGCGCCAGAGCCGGTCGAGGTACAGCGCGCTGCCGGCCAGGCGCAGCGGCCGCGCCGGGCCGCCCGCGTCCTCCTCGCCGGCGGTGACGAGCGGGCTGGCGGCCATGCGCGGCGCCCAGGCGGCGGGGTCCGGCCAGGGCAGCGCCGAGAGGTCGACCGGCTCGTCGGACTCGACGCTCGCCGTGCCCGTGATCGTCGCGAGGTCGACGAGCACGTGCCCGAGCCGCGGGCCGCGGACGGCGAGCGCGGCGCCGAGCGCGACCCACTCGTCCGACTCGCCCGCGAGCTCGGCCAGCCGCGACGCGACGTGGACGTCGGCGGCCGACAGCACGCCGGCGTCGTTGAACGCCCGCAGCAGCCCGGGCGCGCGGCGCGCGCGGCGGGCGTCGTGGGTCTCGAGGCCGTCGCCGGACGGCGCGATCATGCCGCCGCCCCGCGGTCGAGCAGGTCGCTGAGCGCCGTGACGAGCGCCGGCGGCGGGCGCCAGGCGAAGACGCCGCACGGCCCGTCGTCGATGATGGGCGTGGCAGGCCCGGTCATGCCGCGCAGGAAGAGGTACAGCACGCCCGCGACGTGGCGCTCGGGGTCGTAGCCGGGCAGCCGCCAGCGCAGGTAGCGGTGCAGCGCCACCGTGTACAGGAGCGCCTGCAGCCCGTAGTGGTGATGGCGCATCTCGCTCGCCAGCGCGGCCGGGCGGTGGTGCCAGGCCGTCAGCTCCTCGCCCGGGGCCGCGAGCCAGTTCGTCTTGTAGTCGACGACGTGGAAGCGCGGCGCGGCGTCGTCGCCGTGCGTGCGCAGGACGAGGTCGATGCTGCCGGTGAGGTAGCCGCGCACGCTCTGGCGCAGCGCCGGGTCGGCGAGGCGCTCGGCGTAGCCGAGCAGGGGATCGCCCGGCGCCAGGTGCTCGCGCAGGAGCGCCCCGATCGCGGCGAGCGTCAGCCTGCCGGCGGGCGCGTCGCCGCCGGCGAGCGGCAGCTCGAACTCGAGCTCGTCGAGGCGGTCGGCGCGGCCGACGTCGCACAGGGCCACGCCGCCGGCGAGCGGGCCGAGCGGCGTGCGCAGCGCCGCGCCGAGCCCCGCGGCGGCGACGGCCGGATCGCCGACGTCGACCTGGCGGCGGCCCTGCGCGACCGCGATGGCCTCGGCGATCTGCGCGTCGAGGTCGGGCGCAGCAAAGTCCGCCGCCTCGAGGACGCGGTGAACGAGCGTGCCGACCTGCATGCCGACCGGCATCGCGGCGAGCAGGCTCGGCGTCGCGAGCAGCGCCGCGTCGGCGCCGCCGTCGCCGGGTTCGGACGGCGGGCGCCCGGGCGCCGGGGCCTCGTCGGCGACGACGTCCTGCTCGGGCTCGCTGGCGACGCCGGGCTCGTAGGCGCCCGACGTGATGTCGCTGAACGACGTGCGCCGCCAGCGCCCGTCGAGGCCGCGCTGAAACGCCGCCGCGCGAAGCTCGTGCGCCGCGGGCGGCGCGGGGGCCCACGTCACGGGCAGCCCGAGCCGGGAGCGCTCGACGGCGATGCAGCCCGGCGCCTGCGCCGCGAGCGCCTCGAAGCGCGCGACCGCGGCGGCGTCGGTCGGCGTGACGCGGCCCGCGGGCGGCACGCGCCCGTCCTCGTCGCGCGCGAACAGCAGCCTGCCCAGCGCGGAGTGCCGGCTGTCGTAGGAGCCCGCCCACCAGATGACGGCCTGGTGGCGCGCGCGCGTCAGCGCGACGTAGGCCAGGCGCAGGTCCTCGCCGCGCTGCTCCTCCTCGTGGTGGCGGCGGTGGCGCGACCAGGCCGGGCCGCCGAGGCCGACGTCGATCGTGCGCTCGTCGCCCGCCGCGGGGTCGTGGAAGAAGACCGGCTGCTCCTCGCGCGGGATGTAGCCGGGCTCCCAGAGGTCCGGGCACATGACGATCGGGAACTCCAGGCCCTTGCTGCGGTGGATCGTCAGGACCTGGACGGCCTCGGCGTCGGACTCCAGGCGCCGCGTGCGCTCCTCGTCGCCGGTCTCGCGCGCGGCTGCGGCGATCCGCTGGCGCAGCCAGCCCGTCAGCGCCGCGCCGGCCATCTGCTCGGCGGTCGCGGTCGCGTGCAGCAACTGGCCGACGTGGCGCAGGTCGGTGAGGTCGCGCTCGCCCTGCGCCGTCGCCAGGACGCGGCCCGGCAGGCCCTCGGCGCGGCTGATCGTCTCCACGAGCGCGGCGACGCCGTTGGCGCGCAGCACCCGCGCCCAGCGGTGCAGGCGGCGATGGACCTCCTCCCACTGCGGCTCGCCGGCGGCGGCGATGCGCTCGGCGGTCCAGCCGAGAAACGGCGTCAGCGCCGCCGCGCGCGCCCGCGTCGAGGAGGCGGGCCGCTCGATCGCCTCCAGCAGCGCCAGCCAGTCGCGCGCCGGGCCGGTCGCGAAGACGCTGCCGGCGCCGTTGATGACGGCCGGGATGCCGGCGGCGTCGAGCGCGGCGCGCACGAGCGCGGCGTTGCGGTGCGTGCGCACGAGCACGGCGACGTGGCCGGGGCGGATCGGCTCGCGGCGCGGCGCGACGCCCGCGCCGGCGCGGATCTCGACCTCCGCGGCCGAGGACAGCAGGCGCACGAGGTCGGCCGCGAGGTCCTCGGCGACGTGCTCTCGCACCGAGGGCGTGCCGGCGAAGCCGCCGCGCGTGAGCGTGATCGAGGGCTCGTCGCGATGGACGATCCGGATCCGCGCCGGAGCGCCCGCCGGCGCGCCGATCAGGCCCGGCGTCTCGTTGCCCGGCGCGGCCCGCACGCGCCGGTAGACGATGCCCTCGTGGCCGAGCGTGGCCCCGCCGAAGAGCGCGTCGTAGGCATCGATGAGGCCCTGGTCGCTGCGCCAGTTGACCTCGAGCGTCGCGCGCTGCGCCGCGGTCGCCGCCGCCGCGAGGTAGGCGTAGACGTCGGCGCCGCGGAAGGCGTAGATCGCCTGCTTGGGGTCGCCGATGAGGATGAGCGCGACGTCGCCGTCGCCGAAGGCGCGCCGCATGATGTCCCACTGCACGGGATCGGTGTCCTGGAACTCGTCGACGAGCACGACGCGGTAGCGCGACCGCAGCCGCGCCGCGGCCGCGTCGCCGCCCGGGCCCTTCAGCGTGTCGTCCAGGCGCGTGAGCAGGTCGTCGTAGGTCATGAGCGCCAGGCGCCGCTTGCGGCGCTCGAGCTCGGCGCGGACGGCGTGCGCGAAGCGCACCCGCATCGCCTCGATGCTGTGCTGCGACGCGTCGTCGGGTTCGATCCGCGCGGCCGGGTTGGCGACGGCGACGCGGGCGATGCCGAGCGCCTCGCGGCGGTCGAACTGCGGCTTGCCGGCGCGGTGGAAGCGCCGCACGAAGAGGTCGTCGACGACCTCCTCGACGAGGTCGGCCGGATCCTCGACGAAGGTCATGTCGGCATCGACGTCGCCGGCGACGCCCAGGCCCCCGAGGACCTCCTGGCAGAAGCCGTGGGTCGTCGCGATCGTCGCCGCGTCAAAGCCGGCGGTCGCGCGGACGAGCCGCGCGTGGCGCAGCGCGATGTCCGCCGGCGCGCCGCCGGCGAGCAGCGCGACGATCCTGTCGTCGCCGTCGGGGGGCGCTCCCGCGATCCGCCGCGCGAGGCCCTGCTCGGCGGCGACGAGCCGCTCGCGGACGCGGTCGCGCAGCTCCCCGGTCGCCATCCTGGTGAACGTCACGAGCAGGATCTGCTCGAGCGGCACGCCCGCGGCGACGTAGCGGGCGGCGAGCGCGGCGATCGTGAACGTCTTGCCGGTGCCGGCGCTCGCCTCGAGCACGGTCACGCCCTGCGGCAGCGGCCCGCACATCTCGAAGGGCTGCGCGGGCGCGACGCGGCTCACCGGTCCGACACCTCCTCGCAGGCCAGCAGGTCGTCCCAGACCCGTCGCGCGTAGCGGCCGAAGCGGGTCGTCTCCGCGCCCTCCCAGCCGTCGCCCTGCTCGTCGGGCCGCGGCGGCGAGGCCATGAGCTCGGCCAGCGTGCGCACGCCGCCGAGGACCAGCACGTGCTCGCGCTCGCGGTCCTCGCGGTCGATCCGCCACGTCGACTCCCAGGCCGACCGCGCGGCGGCGGCGGCGTTGTCGCCGCGGCGCGCGGCCTGCGCGTAGGCCGCCGAGCTCAGGCAGGCGATCGGCAGCGCCTCGCGCATCCCGCGGTCGTAGACGTCGACGAGCCGCGCCAGGCTCGCGACCGCCCGCTCGCGGCGCGTCGCTGGGTCGGGCCCGAGCGCCCCGATCCGCGCGACCGTCACGCGCGCGCGGTCGCCGGCCTCCGGCCGGGCGCGGCCGATCGTCACGGCCTCGAGCGGCTGCTCGGGATGCGTCGCCGTCACCGCGAGCAGCCGCACCCAGGTCGCGAGCCGGTGGCGCGGGCTCACGCGCGAGTACGTCACCGCGCCGAGCGTCGCGCCGCGCACGCCGGGCACCGTCCCGCGCAGCAGGCGGCCGTCGCCGACGGGGGCGCCCACGTCCACGGAGCGCGGCGCGCCGGCCGGGCCGAGCAGCGCCGCCGCCTGCGCGGCGATCTCCTGGACCGTCGGGCGCACCCGCGCGATCGCCTCGGGGCCGAGCGCGCCGGGAGGCAGCGTGCCGCGCGCGATCTCCGCGGCGACGCACGCGTCGAGATCGGCCCCCGCGAGCACCCCCTCGACGAGCCGCTGGCCGACGGACCACAGCTCGAGGCCGCCGAGCTCGACCGGCAGCGCGTCGGCGACGTCGTCGTCGTACTCGGCGACGCTCATTCCGAGGCGCTGGCGCAGGAAGGCGCGGGCGGGGCGCTCGGCGAAGCGCACGAGCCCGTCGAGCTCGACGACGGGCCCGCGCGCGGCGGGCAGCGGCGCCGCGAGGAACGGCTGCGGCGCGCGGCGCGGGGCGACGATCGCGCGCGCCCCGTCCAGCGCGACGCGGTCGAAGCTCCACGCGGGGGCGCCCGCGCCGAAGTTGCGCGGATCGAAGGGCTGCAGCGGATGGCGCACGACGACGCGCGCGGAGGCGTCGCCGCCACCGCCGGCACGCACGGTGCGGTCGACGACGTCGAGCAGCTCGCCGACCGGCACCGCGGGCGGGCGCGGCGCGTTCGTGCGCTCGTCGTTGCCGGTGTACGTGACGACGAGCCGGTCGGTCGCCGCGAGCAGCGCGTCGAGCAGGAGCTGGCGGTCCTCCGTGCGCGCGTCGCGGTCGCCGACGTGCGGATCGTCGAGCGTGAGGTCGTCGCCGTCGCGGCGCGCCCTGCGCGGAAACGCCCCGTCGTCGAGGCCGAGCAGGCAGACGACCCGGTGCGGCACCGAGCGCATCGGCACGAGCGTGCAGATCGTCAGGTGCCCGGTGCGGAAGTTCGCGCGCGTCGGGCGGCCCTGCAGGCGCTCGGCGAAGAGCGCGCGCACCTCGGCCGGCATGAGGCGCGCCACCTCCCCCGCCGCGCCCGCCGCGCCCGCCGCGCCCGCAGCCCCCGCAGCCCCCGCCGCGTCCGCAGCCGAGGCGCGCGCCGCCCCCGCCCGCGCCTGCTCGACGACGTCGTCGAGCAGGCGCTGCAGCTCGGCGCGCTGCCAGCCGTCGCGCGCCGCGGTCTGCGTCAGGGCGTCGGCCGCCGTGGCGATCGCCGCCGCCCAGCCCTCGATGGTCCTCGTGGCGCTCAGCGCGTCGAGCACGGCGCCGAGCCGGTCGACGAGCTCGGCGAAGCGCCCCGCGAGGTCGATCGCGCCGCTGTCGACGTCGTCGAGCGGCAGCACGCCCTCGAAGAGGCGGTGGCCGTCCTCGGTCATCGCGACGCCGACGAGCAGCCGGTCCAGCCCGGCCCGCCAGGTCCCCGCCGCGAGCGAGTCGAGCTTGTACGGCGCGCGGTGCGCGGCATCCAGGCCCCAGCGCACGCCGCTGCCGGCGATCCACTCCGCGACGCGCGCGAGGTCGTCGTCGTCGAAGCCGAAGCGGCGCCGGACCGGGTCGCGGTCGGCGAAGTCGAGCACCTGCGAGGCCGTGAGCCGCGCCGCCGTGAGGTCGAGCAGCCGCGCGACGACGCCGAGCACCGGGTTGGTCTGGCGCAGCGCCCGGTCGGCGAGCCGGACGCGCAGGTCCGGCAGGCCGGTGTCCGGCGGCGCGTCGCCGGGACGGTCGTCGTCGGCGAGCAGCGCGCCGGCGCCGAACGTCGCGTGGACGAGCGGCGCAAAGGCCTCGATGTCGGGGCACATGACGATGACGTCGCGCGGCTCGAGCGTCGGGTCGTCCTGCAGCGCGTGCAGGATCGCGTCGCGGACGACCTCGACCTGGCGGGCGCGGCCGTGGCAGGCGTGGACCTGGACGCTGAGATCGCCGGGCTCGAGCTCGGGGCGGGCGTCGTCCTCGCGGGGCAGCGGCTCGCCGGGCGGGGCCCGGTCGGCGCGCACGTCGGCCTGGATGCGCGCCAGCAGCGTGCCGCCGCGCGGCTCGGCGCCGTGGAGGTGGTCCGCGTCCGCCCCCTCCTCCCCGCCGCCGCCGACGACGAGCTGCAGCTCGCGGGCGTCCTGGCCCCACGAGGCCAGCAGCGGGTTGGACGCGAGCGCCGCGGTCGGGTCGTCCGCGCGGCGCGGGCTCGCGCCGTGCCTGGCCGCGTGCGGGGCGGCGCGCTCCCACAGCGCCGGCGACGGGTGCAGGAGGAACAGATGCACGTCGCGCCCGGCGGCGAGCGCGCGCAGCACCGCGAGGCGGGCGGCCGGCAGGCGCGTGAGGCCGAACAGCGACAGGCGGGCCGGCAGCGCGACGAGGCCGGGCTGCGCGCGCAGGCTCGCGCACGCGCCGTCGACGCGCTCGGCGGGGCTCGGGATCCCGATCCGCTCGCGCAGGCGCCGCCAGAGGACGGCCTGCCAGATCGCCTCGGCGGGCAGCTCGCGCCCGGCGCCGTCGGTGTCCGACGACCGGGCCCACGCGCGCACCATGTCGGGCCGGTGCGTGGCGTAGCGGTCCAGCAGCTCGGCGACGTGGCGCACGGCGGCGAAGCGGCGCGAGCGCCGCGCGTCGTCGGGCTCCTCCCCGCCCGCGCCGAGATGGGCGGCGAGGCTCTCCAGCCAGGGCTCGTGCAGGCAGCCCTCGACGACCTCGAGCAGCGGCCACACCGCGTGCTCGACGAGCCACGGGTCGCTCCGCGGATCGATCCCCGACGCCGCCGCCACCGCGTCGCCGGCGAGCCGTCGCGGCGACGGGAACTCGACGTTCGCGCAGATGCCGTCGGCGCGGCCGGGCGCGACGCCGAGCACGGCCGACAGCCGCTGCGTCAGCCAGCGCTCCATGCCGCGCGTCGGCACCGCGACGACCTCCGCGGCGAACGGGTCCGGGAGCGGGTCGCGCAGGAGCGCGCCGAGCGCTCCGACGAGCCCGTCCGCGCGCTCAGCTCGATGGACGTGCAGCACGCCGCGGGCTCAGCTCGTCACGACCGACCATCGGCGGCGAGTATCGCGTGCCCGCCCGACGTCGATCGGCGCGCCGCGCGCGGCCGGCAGGGCCACGCGAGCATGCGCGAGATCCCCGAGGCGTCCTCCGCGCCGCCGGGCGACCTCTACGCCGCTCGTACGCACCGTGGCGCCACCGGCGCGCGGGTGCAGGGTGGGACCGGCGCTTGCCGGCCCCGGTTCAGCGCGCCTCGATCTGCAGCGCGTTGATGACGGTCTCGAGACCGCTGCTTTCCCAGACGACCCACACGTTGCCGTGGGGCCCGGGCTCCTTGACGACGCCGGGGGCGCCATCATTGAGGCGCTTGACGCGCTGACCGGGCGACCAGCGCCCGGTCCGTTCGTTGAGGACCTGCATCACGTTTCCGGCTTCCATGGCAGCGAGTATGGCCTATTCCTCGTTCGTACGTCAACGTGCATCCGAGCTCCGCTGCGGCGGGCGGCCCGGCGGGCCGCCTGGCGCCGTGCCGCTCGAACCGGCGCGCCCGCGCGGGACGGCCGACGCGCTCGCCGAACCGGCGCGCCGGCGGTCCGCGATCGACCCCAGCACGCCGCCGTAGATCGCGTGCCCGACCGTCGCCATGACGACGGTCGTCGTGTCGAGCGGGAACAGGATCGCCGTGCCGTGCGGGGAGATCAGCAGCGTCAGCAGCAGGCACGCGCACACGGCCAGGCCGTAGGCGACGCCCGCGCGGGCGCCGCGCAGCCCGAGCGCGAGGAACGCGAGGGCCAGGCCCGTCCCGTTGCCGAGATAGCGCCAGGCATAGCCGGCGAGCCAGGCGGGCTCGAGGCCGAGGGCGGAGCCGATGTGCGGGATCGGGTCGCGGTCCATGAGGCCCGTCCAGAGAAAGCCCCCGCGGGAGAGGTCGTACAGCGCGGTGGCGACCGTGCCCGCGCCGACGGCCCACAGGACGAGCGCGCGGGCCGGGCGATGGCGCACGACGCGCAGCAGCACGAGCGCCGCGACCGGCGCGAGCACGAGCAGCGCGAGCACTCGCAGGTCGAGGCCGAACGCCGACGCGGCGACGAGGCTGACCGGCACCCCGCCGGCGGCGACGAGCGCCAGGCGCTCCGCGACACCTGCTGCGGGGGCGCACGGAAGGGGGACCATGACCTGCTGATGCGCGAGGCCGGCCCGGCGATACATCCGATCGGCGCGGACCGCTCGCGACGGCCTGGCCCCCGGCCGGCGCACCGCGTGCGCGGCATCGACTGGATGCACAGCAATCTGTGAGATCAGCCGTATTAAGAACGCTCGCCCAAGCCGTCCCGGACGGCTACCGTCGCCCCGCGATCTCACGACCAGGGATCCGCACTCACCGTCGCGACAAAGGGGATCGCCATGTCGGTTGCACGCACGTCCGGTCTGCTGTCCGTGGTCATCCTGGCGCTCGCCGCCGCACCGGGGCACGCGGCGCCGCCGGACGTCAAGGACCGCTACATCGTCGTCCTGGACGCCGCGTCCGACGAGGCCGCCGCCGAGCGCGTCAAGGGCAGGGCCCGCCAGCACGGCGCCACCGTCGAGCGCAGCTACAGGGCGGCCCTGAAGGGTTTCTCGGGCAAGCTCAACCGCAAGGCGCTCGAGTCGGTGCGGGCCGATCCGGCGGTGGCCTTCGTCGAGCCCGACGACGTCATCACGCTGAGCACGACGCAGACGGGCGCGACCTGGGGGCTGGACCGCATCGACCAGCGCGCGCTGCCGCTCAGCGGCACGTACACGTACACGCAGACCGGCGCCGGCGTGAAGGCCTACGTCATCGACACCGGCGCGCGGTTCACGCACGCGCAGTTCGGCGGGCGGGCCACGTCCGGCTACGACGCCGTCGACGGCGGGCCGGCCGACGACTGCAACGGGCACGGGACCCACGTCGCGGGAACGATCGGCGGCAGCGACCACGGTGTCGCGAAGGGCGTCTCGATCGTCGTCGTGCGCGTGCTGGACTGCAGCGGCTCGGGCACGACCTCGGGCGTCATCGCCGGCGTCGACTGGGTGACCTCGGACCACGCGGCCGGGCAACCGGCGGTCGCCAACATGAGCCTCGGCGGATCGGCCTCGACCGCGCTCGACAACGCCGTCAAGAGCTCGATCGCCGACGGCGTCACGTACGCCATCGCCGCCGGCAACAGCAACGCCAACGCGTGCAGCTCCTCGCCCGCGCGGGTCGCGGCGGCCATCACGGTCGGCGCGACGACCTCGTCCGACGCGCGGGCGTCGTACTCGAACTACGGCAGCTGCCTCGACCTCTTCGCCCCCGGGTCCTCGATCACCTCGGCGTGGTGGACCTCGAACACCGCGACGAACACGATCAGCGGCACGTCGATGGCCGCGCCGCACGTCGCCGGCGTGGCGGCGCTGGCGCTGCAGGCCGCGCCCGCGCAGACGCCCGCGCAGGTGGGCGACGCGATCGTCGGCGCCGCCACGACCGGGGTCGTGACGAGCACCGGCTCGGGCTCGCCGAACCGGCTGCTGTTCTCGACGCCCGGCGCGACCCCGCCGCCACCGCCGCCGCCCTGCGCCGCGACGACCTACACCGGGTCCCTGAGCGGGACCGGCGCGTCGCAGATCCAGCCCGACGGGACGTACTACCAGTCGTCGACGAGCGGCACGCACAAGGGCTGCCTCACCGGCCCGAGCGGGACCGACTTCGACCTGTATCTGTTGCGCTGGAGCGGCTCGGCCTGGGTACAGGTCGCCAGCTCACTGGGCTCGACCTCGACGGAGACGATCAGCTACAGCGGGACGCCCGGCTACTACTACTGGCGGATCTACTCCTACTCCGGCAGCGGCAGCTACACGTTCCAGATGACCAAGCCGTCCTGACGTCGGGAGCTGTGCACGGCAGACCACCACGCGCCCACGGCCGGCCGCCGCGCGGCCGGCAGACCACCACGGCCGCCACGGCCGGCCGCCGCGCGGCGGCCGGCCGTCGCGCGGCCGAGCGTCAGGCGACGGCGGGCGCCGGGTCCGGCCGCACCACGACGGTGTCCGCGATCTTGACGATCTCGTCGGCCGGCAGGTCGGCGGCCCGCGCGTGGGCCTCGATCGCCTCCGGGCTGTCGGCCTCGTAGATGCAGACCGTGCCGACCTCCCCGCCCTCCTCGGCGAGGACGTAGCTGCGGATCCAGCGCACCCCCGAGTCGGGCTTGTCGCCCTCGACGGTCGACCGTCCGGCGGCCTCCTGAAGATCGGCCGCGGTCGCCCAACCGTTGCGCCGCATGATTGCGTACAGCTCCATGTCGCTGCCTCCTTGAGGGGCCCGGCGAGTGCGCCCGGCCCGCATCTCGTTGTCTGCTCAGCAACGTACGCCCCTCGCAGGGGCGAGACATCCGCGGGATTGCCGTAGTTCGCCCTCGGGGTTGCCGTAATCGCTCGTAGACTGCCGCCATGCAAGGGCGGGGCGGCCTGATCGGGCGCCTGGACGAGCGGCGGCGGCTGACCGAGGCCCTCGCGCGGGCGGCGCTCGGCCGCGGCTCGCTCGTGCTCGTCGGCGGCGAGGCCGGCGTGGGCAAGACGCGCCTGACCGACGAGGTCGCCGCGGCGTCCGGCGCGCTCGTGCTGCGCGGGGCCGCGAGCAACGGCGCGACGGTCCCCTACGGGCCCGTCATCGCCGCGCTGCGGGCCTACCGGCGCGCGGTCCCCGACGGCCTCGGCGGCTGCGGCCCGCTGCTCGGCCACCTCGCGCTGCTCATGCCCGAGCTCGGCGAGCCGGCGGCGGCGACCGACCGGCCGACGCTGGTCGAGGCGATCGGGTGCGCCCTCGCGGACGCCGCCGCCGAGCGCCACGTCCTGCTCGTGCTCGACGACCTGCACTGGTCCGACGAGGCGACGCTCGACCTGCTCGCCCAGCTCGCCGGCACGCTGAGCCGGCTGCCGGTGCTCGCCCTCGCCGCCTACCGCTCCGACGGCCTGCCGCGCGACCACGGCCTGCGCCGGCTGCGCAACGAGCTGCGCCGCGCCGGGCGGCTCGACGAGCTCGTGCTCGACGCGCTCGCGCCCGAGCAGACCGCCGAGCTGCTCGAGCGGGTGCTCGGCGAGCGCGCGTCGCCGGCGCTCACCGCGGCGGTCTTCGACCGCACCCAGGGCGTCCCGTTCTTCGTCGAGGAGCTCGCGCGGGCGCTGCTCGTGGCCGGCGCCCTGAGCCCCGGCCGGCGCGGCCTCGAGCTCGCCGCGCACGGCACGGTCCCGCTGCCCGAGACGATCCGCGACGCCGTGCTCATCGGCGCGTCGGAGCTGTCGGCGCGGGGCCGCGAGGCGGCCGAGGCCGCGGCCGTGGCGGGCGAGTCCTTCGACCTCGAGCTCGTCGCCGGCGTCGCCGGCGAGGACGGGCTCGACGAGCTGGCCGCCCGCGGGCTCGTCCGCGAGGACGAGCTCGGCCGCGCGCGCTTTCGCCACGCGCTCACCCGCGAGGCGATCTACGCCGACGTGCCGTGGCTGCGGCGGCGCACGCTGCACCGCCGGCTGGCGGAGGCGCTCGAGGCGGCGGGCGCGAGCAGCCGCGCGATCGCGACGCACTGGATCGGCGCGCGCGAGAGCGCGGCCGCGCGGGCGGCGCTGCTGCGCGCCGCCGCCGAGTCCGAGGCCCGACACGCCTTTCGCGACGCGGCCGAGGCGGGCCGCGAGGCGCTCGAGCTGTGGCCGGAGGGCGAGGACGAGCAGGCGCGCATCGCGGCGGTCGAGCGCTACGCGCGCTGCTCGGAGCTGGCGGGCGACCTCGGCGAGGCCGCCCGCGCCTGGCGCGAGGTCTGCGACGTGCGCGGCGCGCTCGGCGAGCGCGAACCGTTCGCGGACGCGCAGCGGCGGCTCGCCGCCGTGCACGACCTCAAGGGCGACCGCGAGGCGGCGTTCGCCGCGCGCGACGCCGCCGCGGAGGCCTACGAGGCCGCCGGCCATCCCGAGGAGGCCGCGCTCGACCACCTGGCGATGGCCAACCACCTGCGGCTCACGGGCCACCACCTCGCCGCGGCCGAGCTCGCGCGCTCCGCCCGCGCGGAGGCCGAGCGCGGCGGGCGCCTCGACGTGCGGATCCGGGCCATGGGGCTGGAAGGCGTCGCGGCGGCGAAGGGCGGCGACTACGACGGCGGCCTGCAGACCGTCCGCTCGGGCCTGCAGCTCGCGCTCGACGGCGACCTGACGGCGGTCGCCGCCGAGCTCTACCAGCGCCTGAGCCTCGTCCTCTACGACGCCGCCGATTACCCCCGCGCCGAGGAGGCGCTCGACACCGCGCTGGACCTGTGCCGCACGAGCGGCGACGCGGGGGTCGAGGTGGCGTGCGTGAGCTGCATCGCCTACGTCCTGCGCGACCGCGGCGACTGGCAGCGCGCGGCGGAGCACTGCCGCGACCTCATCGCCGCGTCGAGCTCGGCGTTCGTCGGCGAGGGGCTGCTCGGCTCGATCCACGCCTTCCAGGGCCGCCGCAGCTCGGCTCGGCGGCTGCTGTCCTCGTCGCTCGCGGTCTCGTCGAAGGCCGGCCACTACAACATGACGATCGACTCGACGACCGCGCTCGCGGCCGTCGCCGCCGCCGAGGGCGCCGACGACGAGGCGGCCGAGCACTGCCGCGCGCTGCTGTCGCGCTGGGAGCGAAGCGACGACCACCACTACGCCCTGTCGGGCCTGCGCTGGGCGGCGGCGTACTTCGCGCGCCGCGGCGATCGCGGCGCGGCGCACGCCTGCACCGAGGCGCTCATGGCGATCGCGTCGCGCGGCGCCCACGCCGAGGCGCTCGCCGCGCTCGCGCATGCGATCGCCGAGACGGCGCTCGCCGACGGCGACGCCGACACGGCGGCCGAGCAGCTCGGGCGCGCCGTCGAGCTGCACCGCACGCTGGACATGCCGTTCGTGCGCGCGCAGATCGAGCTGCGCAGCGGCGTCGCGCTCGCGGCCTGCGGCGAGCGCGAGGCGGCGGTCGAGCGGCTCTGCGACGCCTACCGCACGGCGCGCAAGCTCGGCGCGCGACCGCTCGCGGCCGAGGCCGCCGGCGAGGTCGCCGCCCTCGGCGAGTCGGTGGCGCGCCGCCTGGGCGGGCGGGCGGCGCAGCAGGCCGAGGGCGGCGGCCTCTCGCGCCGCGAGCACGAGGTCGTCCGCATGCTGGCCGTCGGGCGCACGAACCTCGAGATCTCCCAGGACCTCTTCCTGAGCCGCCGCACCGTCGACATGCACGTGCGCAACATCCTGCGCAAGCTCGACTGCCGCTCGCGGGTCGAGGCGGCGCACCGCGCCCGCGAGCTGGGCCTGCTCGCCTGAGCGGCGGGCGCTCCACGCGTCGGGCGGGCGCGAGCCGCGCCTCGCCGCCGACGCGGGCCACGCGGCCCCGCCGGAACCGACGCGTCCTCCCTAGCGCGACCGTCCTTAGTGCTGCCCGCCGCAAGTTCCGTCGTGTTGAAGGAGTTGCCGTCAGGTTGACGAACGTTATGGCGTGGGACGCGTCGCGATAGCGATCGAGGTTGACGAGCAGACCCGGCTTGAGCTTGAGCGGCGGGCAGGCAGTCTGACCTTGCCCTATCGCGTCGTGGTGCGCGCGAAGCTGGTGCTGTTCGCCGCCGAGGGCGATACCAATCGCGAGATCGCCGCACGGGTCGACATGTCCGCTGACCGTGTCGCGGACTGGCGAAAACGGTTCGCCGCCGAGGGCATCGCGGGCCTTGAGGACAAAGCGCGGTCGGGTCGCCCGCGTCGTTTTCCCCCCGCAAGAGGTCGCGCAGGTCAAGGCGATCGCGTGCGAGTTGCCCAAGCAGCACGGGCTGGCGCTGTCGCGGTTCAGTAGATCGGAGATTCACCGCTTCGTCGTCGAGCAGGCCGTCAGCGAGGCGTCGGCGTCGACGATCGGGCGTTGGCTGGCCGAGGACGCGATCCGCCCGTGGCGTCACAAGTCGTGGATCTTCCCGCGCGACCCCGACTTCCTGGAGAAGGCCGGCCGGGTACTCGACCTGTATGCGGGCCGCTGGGAAGGCAAGCTGCTTGAGCCCGGCGACTGTGTGATCAGCGCCGACGCGAAGCCGTCGATCCAGGCGCGCAAGCGCATCCACCCCAGCGCGCCGCCGGCAGCGGGACGCGTGCAGCGCGTCGAGCATGAGTACCAGCGGATGGGCTCGGTCTGCTACCACGACGCCTGGGACGTCAGGCGCGGCGGCGTGATCGGGCGCAGCGAACGCAAGGGCGGCATCGCAGCGTTCGACAGGCTTGTCCGGCAGGTCATGACCAAGGAGCCCTACGCCTCAGCGCGGCGCGTGTTCTGGGTCGTCGACAACGGCTCAGATCACCGCGGGAAGGCATCGATCAACCGCCTGCAGGGCCGCTGGCCAACACTGATCCTCGTTCATCTCCCCGTCCATGCGAGCTGGCTAAACCAAGTCGAGATCTACCACTCGATCATGCAGCGCAAGCTGCTGGCACCCAACGACTTCGCCAGCACCGCGGAGCTCGCACGCGCGCTGAACGACTTCGAGCGCCGCTACAACGAGATCGCCGAACCCTTCGACTGGACGTTCACCCGCGAGGACCTCGCAGACCTCCTGGATCGTCTCGACGACCGCGAGCCCAGCCCGCCGCTCGCGCTGGCCGCATGATCACGACCGAACTTGCGGCGGGCAGCACTTAGCTCATGCGTCCGAAGCGTTCAGCTGTCGAGCCGGGCTGCCGAGTGCTGGCGAGACGACGACGCTGAGCCCGCGGTGGGGGCCGCCGGGGCGCGCAGCGCCGTCGCTTCTCCATGCGCTTACGCCCGCCATCGATCGCACATCACCGCATCGCCGCGCTGGCCGCGCTCGTGCTCGCCGCCGACGCCATCTCGCTGCTGCCCGCCCCGGCCGGCGACGCGGCGGCGCCGCCGCTGCGCGTCGGCGAGGGCGTGCTCCCCAACGCCGCGTGGCCGCTGTCGGACCCCGCCCGGACGGTCCCGCTTGCGGGTCGCATGATGTGGATCTGGGACCTCCCGCGGACCAAGCGCGGCAGCATCGACGCCATCGCCCGCTCGGCGCGGGCGCACGGCATCAGCACGGTCGCCATCAAGGGCGGCGACGGCCGCCGGCGCTGGTACCAGCTCAACCGCCGCGTCGTGCGGGCGCTGCACCGGCGCGGCGTCGGCGTGTGCGGCTGGCAGTACGTCTACGGCACGCATCCGATCGCCGAGGCGCGCGTCGGCGCGAAGATCGTCCGCAACGGCGTGGACTGCCTCATCATCGACGCCGAGACCGAGTACGAGGGGCGGCCGGGATCGGCCAGGCAGTACATCCGCTCGCTGCGCCACCGCATCGGCCGCAGGTTCCCCGTCGGGCTGACGTCGTTTCCGTACGTGTCGCTGCATCCGCGGTTCCCCTACCGCCAGTTCCTCGGTCCGGGCGGCGCGCAGTTCAACCTGCCGCAGGTCTACTGGCGCGAGCTCGGCGACTCGCCGACGCGCGCGCTGGAGCGCACCATGCGCGAGAACCGCCGCTTCGGCCGGCCGATCATCCCCGCCGGGCAGACGTGGCGCTCGCCCTCGGCGGCGCAGGTGAGGACCTTCGAGCGCGCCGCGCGCAGGCACGGAGCGGCCGGCGTCTCGTACTGGGTCTGGCAGCACACGACGCGCCAGGCGTGGCGCGCGCTCGGGCCGACCGGCGGACTGGCGCGCGCCGAGAAGTCGATCCGCCGCCACGTCCCGTGAGCGCGGGCTGACGGCCGGCGGACGGCGCGAGGAGCCGGCGCGCCGGTAGGTGAACCGCTGCTCTAGTGCGTTTGGCATCCCCCGCCGACTCCGGTTAGGTTCCTCCGGAGCGCAGGGGGGCGCTTCGGCGCTGCGCTCGACCTGTCGTCTGGCAAGGGAGGAGAGCGACGTGAGCGATCGGGACGCGCGTGACGAGAGGCTGGCCGCCTGGATCGAGGCGAGCATGACGCGCCGGCAGGCGATGGCGCGCATGGGGCTCGCGGTCGGGGGGCTCGGCGCGAGCGGCTGGCTGCTCGGCTGCGGCGCAGACGAGAAGCCCAAGAGCGCCGCCAAGGCCCGGCGCGGGGGATCGGTGGCGGTCGGCGCCCAGGAGGACGGCTACACGCTGACCGGCGACGAGGCCAACGTCGGCCAGTACCCCCTGAACGTCAACATCTTCGAGGGGCTCGTGCGGATGGATCCCGAGTACGGGATCCTGCCCGTCCTGGCGACGAGCTGGGCGGTGCGCGGCGAGAACACGTGGCGCTTCGCGCTGCGCCGCGGGGTGACGATGCACGACGGAAACCCGTTCGACGCCAAGTCGGTCAAGTACACCTTCGACCGCATCGCCGCGCGGGGCGGCGGCACCCCCGGGTTCGCCGAGGGCGGCACGAAGGTGGTCGACGACTTCACCGTCGACGTGACGCCGAAGTTCCCCAACCAGCGCCTCGTCGAGCAGATCGTGCACCCCGAGTACGCGATCGTCGCCGACGGCACCGACGCCGTGAAGAAGCCGACCGGCACCGGGCCCTTCCGGCTGGAGAGCTACAAGCGCCAGCAGCAGATCGTCGTCAAGCGCTTCCCGCGCTACTGGGGCACGCCGGCGCTCCTCGACGAGATCACGTTCAAGTTCCTGCCCGACAACAACGCGCGGCGGCTGGCGCTCGAGTCCGGCAGCGTCCAGGTCATGCTCGGCGTCCCCAACGAGATGGCGGGCGCGCTCGAGGGCAAGGGCCTGGACGTCCACGTCTCGGAGGCCGGCGCCTACGAGGCGATGTACGCCAACATCGGCGGCCTGAAGGGCTACACGCTGCTGCAGGACCGCAGCGTGCGCCAGGCGATCGAGCACGCGATCGACCGCAAGGCGCTCGTCGCGGGCGTCTTCGACGGCCAGGCCCACGCGGAGCAGACGATGGTGCCCTCGCGCGTGCTCGGCGAGCACGCGAGCCTGGTGACGGGCTACGAGCACGACCCCGCCAAGGCCGAGCAGATGCTCGACGCCGCGGGCTGGAGGGCGGCCGGCGGCGGCGTGCGCGGCAAGGGCGGCAAGCGGCTCGAGCTGCAGCTCGTCTCCGGCTTCCCGTCGGCGACCGAACACACCGGCGTGCCGGAGTTCATCCAGGACCAGCTCAAGCAGGTGGGCATCGGCGTGAAGATCGTCAAGACCGCCGACTCCGCCGCCTACAGCGCGCGGGCGGCGTCGCACCGCGGCGACCTGTGGCTCGAGCGCGGCAACCAGAACGACGCCAACCCGTCGTTCCTGCCGGCGCTGCTGTTCTCGAAGAAGGGGCTGTTCGGACCCGGCGACTACCAGAAGATGTTCGCGCCCGGCGGCGGCTTCGACACGACGATCAACGAGGCGCTCTCGGCGAAGGGCACCGACAAGGTGCAGGAGCTCGTCGCGCAGGCGATGCACACGCTCATCGACGAGCAGGCGATCGTCATCCCGCTGGCCGGGGTGAGCCAGATCTCCGCCACCTCGAACAAGGTCACGGGCTTCGAGGCGCAGCCGTCGTCCCTGCAGGTGCGCTACGACCGGCTCGGGCTCACCGCATGACAGGCTGAGCCGCCCTCGTGGGGTTCGTCGCACGCCGAGTCGCGGCGCTCGTGCCGACGTGGCTCGGCATCACGCTGCTGGCCTTCACGGTCGCCCAGTTCGCGCCGGGCGACCCGGCCAGCGCGTTCTTCACGCGCCACCACGGCCGGCCGCCGAGCACCGCCGAGCTCGATCGCACGCGTCAGCAGCTCGGCCTCGACGAGCCGGTCGTCGAACGCTACGTGCACTCCGTCACGGGGGCGCTGCGCGGCGACCTCGGCACCTCGTACACGAGCGGCAGGCCGGTTGCCGCCGAGCTCGCCGAGCGGTTCCCGGCGACGCTGCAGCTCGCGGTCGCCGCGACGCTGCTCGCCGTCCTCGTGGGGCTGCCGCTCGGGGTGCTCGCCGCGCTGCGGCGCAACAGCCTCGCCGACCAGATCACGCGCGGCGGCTCGCTGCTGGCGGCCTCCGTGCCGAGCTTCTGGCTGGCCTACCTGCTCATCATCGTCTTCGCGGTGCAGCTTCGCTGGCTGCCGCCGTTCGGGACGGGCGGGCTCGAGCACCTCGTCCTGCCGACGCTCGCGCTCGCGCTCGGCGAGGCGGGCATCGTCGCGCGGCTGGCGCGGTCGAGCATGCTCGACGTGCTCGGCGAGGACTACATCACGACCGCGCGCGCGAAGGGCCTGCCCGAGCGCCGCGTCATCGGCGTCCACGCGCTGAAGAACGCCGTCGGCGTCGTCGTCACGCAGACGGGCCTGATCTTCGGCTACCTGCTCGCGAGCTCGGCGATCGTCGAGGTCGTGTTCGTCTGGCCCGGGATCGGCCGCCTGGCCGTCGAGGCGATCTCGCAGCGCGACTACCCGATGATCCAGGGCTACGTCGTCTTCGCCGGCACCGTGTACATCTTCGTCAACCTCGCCGTCGACCTCGCCTACCAGCGGCTGGACCCGCGGATCTCGCTCGACGCGTCCCCGCGCCCGGCGGTGTCGTGATGGCGGTCGCGCCGCGGCTCAGCAGCGAGGCCGAGCGCCTGGCGCCCGAGGCGCTGGCGCTCGGCCGCGGGCAGCTCGCCCGCCGGCTGCTCGCCGACCGCACGGCGCTCGTCGGCCTCGTCATCGTGGTCGCCATGCTCCTCGCGGCGCTCGCCGCCCCGCTGCTCGCCCCGCACGACCCGGCCGCCCAGGACGTCCTCGACCGGCTGGCGCCGCCGAGCGCCGAGCACCTGCTCGGCACCGACAACCTCGGCCGCGACGAGCTCTCGCGGCTGCTGTACGGTGCGCGCGTCTCGCTGCTCAGCGCGCTCGCCGTGGGCGCCGGGATCCTGCTCATCGGGGTCGCCGTGGGAACGATCTCCGGACTGGCCGGCGGGCGCGCGGACGCGATCATCATGCGTGTCGTGGACGTGCTGCTGGCCTTCCCCAGCCTGCTCCTCGCGCTCGCCGTGGCGGGGACGCTCGGCCCGGGCCTGCTGCACCTGGCGCTGGCGATGACCGCGGTCTGGTGGGCCGAGTACGCGCGGCTCGTGCGCGGGCTCGTGCTCGGCGTCAAGGAGCTTCCGTTCATCGAGGCCTCCCGGGCGCTCGGCGTCGGGCCCGTGCGGATCGCCGCGCGCCACGTGCTGCCGAACATCGCCGCGCCGGTCGTCGTGCTCGCCACGCTGCAGACCGCGCGCCTGCTGCTCGCGCTGGCCGCGCTCTCGTTCCTCGGGCTCGGCGTGAGCCCGCCGACCGCCGAGTGGGGCGCGATGCTCAACGAGGGCAGCGACTTCCTCGCCGACACGCCGCTGCTCATGGTCTGGCCGGGGCTGGCGATCACGATCACCGCCCTGGGCCTGAACCTGCTCGGCGACGGGCTGCGCGACGCGCTGGACCCCACGCTGCGATGAGCCCCGCGGCGCCGATCCTCCAGGTCGACGACCTCGCGGTCACGTTCGACACCGCGCAGGGCCCGCTGCACGCCGTCCGCGGCGTGTCGTTCGCCGTGGCGCCCGGCGAGCGCCTCGGAATGGCCGGCGAGTCGGGCTCGGGCAAGACCGTGTCGGCGCTCGCGATCACCGGCCTGCTCGGGCCGACGGCGCGCATCGAGGGGCGCGTGCGCTTCGCCGGCCGCGACGTCGGCTCGGCGGGCGCGCCCGAGCGCCGGGGCCTGCGCGGGCGCCACATCGGCACGGTCTTCCAGGACCCGCTGAGCTCGCTGAACCCGGCGCTGACCGTCGGTCGGCAGATCACCGAGGCGCTGCGCCTGCACCTGCGCCTGGACCGCGCCGCCGCCAGGCGACGCGCGGCGCAGCTGCTCGAGCAGGTCGGCATCCCGGACGCCGAGCGCAACCTCGACGAGTACCCGCACCGCTTCTCCGGCGGCATGCGCCAGCGCGTCATGATCGCGATGGCGCTCTCGTGCGAGCCGGAGGTCGTCATCGCCGACGAGCCGACGACGGCGCTCGACGTCACGATCCAGGCGCAGATCCTCGACCTCCTGCTCGAGCTCTGCGAGGAGCGCGGGACCGCGCTGCTGTTCATCACCCACGACCTCGGCGTGCTCGCCCGGCTCGCGCGACGCGTCGTCGTCATGTACGGCGGGCTGATCGTCGAGGAGGCCGCGGTCGACGACCTCTTCCACCGGCCGGCGCACCCGTACACGTGGGCGCTGCTGCAGTCCCTCGGGCGCGCGGGCGGACCGCCGGCGCGCCCGATCGAGGGCGAGGCGGCGTCCGCGCTGCGGGTCGGCTCGGGCTGCGTCTTCGAGACGCGCTGCGCGCATGCCCGCGAGGTCTGCCGCGGGCGGACGCCGCCGCTCGAGGCCGGCCGCGAGGAGGGACACCGCCGCGCCTGCCATCGCGCCGGCGAGATCGCGCCGCCGGCCGCGCTGGAGCGGGCGCGATGAGCCCGGCGCTGCTCGAGGTCACGGACCTCACGAAGACGTTCCCGATCGTCCGCGGCGGCGCGATCCGGCGCACCGTCGGCTCGCTGCGCGCCGTCGACGGCGTGTCGCTGCAGATCGCCGAGGGCGAGACGCTCGGGCTCGTCGGCGAGTCGGGCTGCGGCAAGTCGACGCTCGCGCGCTGCGTCCTGCGCCTCGTCGAGCCGTCATCGGGCGCGGTCCGCTTCGACGGCACCGACGTGCTCGGCTGCGACCGCGGGCGCCTGCGGCGGCTGCGGCGCGACATGGGGATCGTCTTCCAGGATCCCTACGGCTCGCTGGACCCGCGCATGACGGTCGCGCAGCTCATCTCCGAGCCGCTGCAGGTGCACGGGCTCGCGGGCGACCGCCGCGGCCGGCAGGCGCGCGTCGCGGAGCTGCTGAGCCTCGTCGGGCTGTCGCCCGAGCACGCGGCGCGCTACCCGCGCGCCTTCAGCGGCGGCCAGCGCCAGCGGATCGGGATAGCGCGCGCGCTGGCCACCGAGCCGCGGCTGCTCGTGCTCGACGAGCCGGTGTCGGCGGTCGACGTGTCGACGCGCGCCCAGATCATCGCGCTGCTCGCCGACCTGCAGGCCCGGCTCGGCCTGAGCTACCTGTTCGTCGCCCACGACCTCTCGGTCGTGCGCTCGATCTCGCATCGCGTCGCGGTCATGTACCTCGGCCGGATCGTCGAGGTCGCCGGCCGCGACGAGCTCTTCGAGCGTCCCGCGCACCCCTACACGCAGGCGCTGCTGTCGGCGGTGCCGGTTCCCGATCCCGCCGTCGAGCGCCGGCGCCGGCGGATCCTGCTGCGCGGGGAGGTCCAGTCGCGGACGGCGGTCGCGGGCGGCTGCCCGTTCGAGCCGCGCTGCTTTCGCGCGCGCGAGCGCTGCGCCGCCGACGATCCCGCCCTCGAGCCCGTCGCGGCCGGCGATCCCGCCCTCGAGCCCGTCGCCGCCGGCGACCACCGCGCCGCCTGCCTGTTTCCCACTCGCGACCCGAACGACGAGGAGGCCGACTGATGCCCGCCACCGAGCGCCTGCAGCTCGCCCTGTACTGCACCCAGTGCATGCCCGGATACCACCTGCCCTGCTTCGCGGGCGACGCCGACGACATCTTCGCGCGCCACGGGCTGAGCGTGCGGATCCTCGACCCGGAGGGCGGCCCGGCGAACCCGGCGGCGGTCGCCGCCGGGCGCCTGGACCTCTGCCTGACGAGCGTGGCGCACTTCCTCGCGGCCAAGCGCGAGGACCCGGGGCTCGCGGCCCGCTTCGTGTTCATGGTCGCGCGCCAGAGCCACATGGCGGCGTTCGTCGTGCGCGACCGCGAGGCGGCGCACGGCCGGCCGATCCGCGCGCACGCCGACCTCGGCGGCGCGTCGCTGCTCGGCGACCCGCAGTCGGCGTTCGCGCGCGAGTACGGGGCGCTCATGCGCCACCTCGGCGCGGAGCGCGGGCCGGCGGTCGACGTGCCCTACGAGACGATCATGAGCGCGCTGGCGGAGGGCCGCGGCGACGTCGCGGCGGACTTCGCCGACCTGCTGCCGCGCTTCCAGGCGGCCGCCGACCCACACGGCGTGCAGATCGACGTGCTGCCCTTCGAGCAGGCCGGCATCGACGTCTACGGCTCCGGGCTCGTCGCGAGCGCCGAGTTGCTGCGCGAGCGCCCGCGGACGGCGCGCCGCGCCGTCGAGGCGTTTCGCGAGGCGCTGCTGGCCAGCCGCGACGACCCGCGCCTGGGCCTCGGCGGGCTGCTGGACCACATCCCGACGGCGCAGGCGGGCCCGGTGCTGGCGGGCTGGGCCGCGGGCGCGCGGCTCATCTTCGACGCCGAGCCGAGCGCGCTGGGCAGCATGAGCGCCGAGAAGTGGGAGCGGACGATCGCCTACCACGCCGACGCCTACGGCGGGCCGCGCGACATTCCCGCGGAGGAGGTCTTCGACGGCTCGGCGCTGGCGGCGCTCGCGGCGTGAGCGAACCGGCGCCGGATCGGCGCGCCGCCGTCAGATCGGACCGCCGCGCGACGACGTAGCATTGGGCATTCCCATCCAGAGCGGGCGAGGGGCACGGCCCGACGACCCCGCCGCAACCGGCCCTCGGGCACGGTGCGAACGCCGTGGCGATGGAGGCGGCATGAGCAGCTACCCAGGGGCGCGGGGCACCCGCATGGTGACGATCGCGCATCTCTTCCGCGAGGGCGGCCGCTTCGTGTGCGGCAAGCCGATCGGCCCGAGCCCGTGGCTCGTGGCGCCACGCGACCGCGAGCGCTGCGTCGTCTGCGCCGCGCTGGAGCCGCTCGGGAGCGGCGCCGCGCCGCCGGTGCCGGCCGACCGCCCCAGGGTCGTCCTGCACCGCACGGGCAGCGACGGCGTCGCGCTCTGCGGCCAGGCGACCGGGCCGTCGACGGCGGCGCCGGACCGCGAGCGCTTCGAGGTCGACGGCTGCGCGATGTGCGCGCAGATCCTCTACGCCGACCGGTACCGACGGTGGGCGCGCTGCGGGCGCCGCGGCCGCGCGCCGGACCTCGTCGCGTGGGACCACGCCGGGCTCGACGAGCCCGGCTGGATCTCGCGCGCGCTCGGTCGCTGACGCGCCGCCCGCTCGCGGTCCCTCACCCGAGCATCTCGCACCCGTGCGCCTCGATCGCTGCCAGCATGCAAGCCATGTCCTCGTCGGACGGAGGGCCGGCGGCGGGCGGCGGCAGCGTGCGGGCGGCGGCGGGGACGCTCGTGGCCCTGAGCACGTCCTCGAACCCGCCGGGGAGCAGGATGAACAGCATCCGACAGCCGTCGGGCCCCGTCGTGTATCGGTGGGGGATGTGCTTCGGACCGAGCACGTAGTCGCCGGCGCGACCTTCGATCGTCTCGTCGCCGATCTCGATCACGGCGCTCCCGTCGAGGATCCAGAAGCCCTCGTCCTCGCTGTGATGCACATGCAGCGGCCCCGCCCAGTTCGGCGGGCCCGTGACCTCCACGAGCGTCATCTGACCGCCGGTGTCCGCTGCCGTCGCCTTGATGACGGCGAGGTTGTCGAACCACCAGCGTGCCTCTCCGTCGGCGCTCGTCACCGCCTGGAACGGCAGGCTCTCCAGCTGACCTGTGTGCTCTGTCATGACCGTGTCCTCGCTTCGTGGTTTTGGGACTCGGGCGAGCATGCCTGCGCCGCGCGGGGGGAGCATCGGCCAGCAGGCCTATATCGGGGCGCGGGTCGACCCCGGCGGGTCGAGCTCGCGGGCGGCGTACGCGGCCGCCTCGGCGCGGCTTCGCAGATCGAGCTTGGCGAGGATGTGCGCGACGTGGTGCTGGACCGTCTTTCGGCTGAGATACAGCCGCGCGGCGATCTCCGGGTTGGACAGCCCGAGCGCCAGCAGCTCGAGGACCTCGAGCTCGCGCTTCGTCAGCACGCCGATGCCCTTCGGGCCCGAGCGGGCCGCCTTCACGCCGAGCGAACGCAGCAGGGCGGCCGCGCCGTCGGCCGCGTGGCCCGCGCCGAGCCGCTCGAACGCCGCCAGCGCCGCCCGCGCCTCGGCGATGGCGCCGGCCGGCGCAGCGGGCGCGATCACCCGGGCGAGCTCGAGCTGCGCGCGGGCGGCCTCGAGCGGCAGGCCGAGCTCGGTGAACGCGTCCAGCGCGGCCTGCAGACGGGAGGAGGCGCGCGGATCGCCCTCGGCCGCGGCGATTCGTCCCTGCGCAAGCGCGGCTGCGGCCGTCGCGCGCTCGCCGTGTGCCGTCGCCAGGACGTCGAGCCGCCGAGCCGCCCCTCTGGCCGCATCGAGGTCGCCGCGCGCGAGCTCGACCTCGACGAGCAGCTCGAGCACCGGCCCGCAATCGGGGCTGGCGGCACCCTGCCCGTCGAGGCACAGGCGTCCCAGGTCACCGGCGAGCGCCAGATCGCCGCGTTCGAGCGCGATCGTCGCCATGACCTGACGCGCCGCCGCGCGCGACTCCCGGCCCTCGAGCAGCCGCTCCGCCTCCTCGAAGCGCCCCTGCCGAGCCCGCAGACCGGCCAGCCTGACGAGCGGCGCGGCCCGCATGCCGCGATAGCCGCCGTCGAGCGTCCGAGCGGCGGCGAGCAGCTCCTCCTCGGCCTCGGCCCACCGGCCGACCGCGATCAGGATGCCGCCGTAGTGAAGCCGGCAGGTCGGAGCGACGAAGTCCCCCCAGGCGACGAAGCGCTTCGCCGCCGAGATCCACTGCTCGGCGCGCCTGACGTCGGTCGCGCGCTCGCAGGCGCCCAGCAGCCGGCAGTAGATCTCCCCGACGGCGTCGATGCCCGAGACCTCGCCGCCGGCGACGGCCGCCATCGCCTCGTCGATCAACGCCATCCCGGCGGCGACGCGGCCGGTGACGACGTACGCGTGCCCGAGCAGCGCCTGGGCGCTGAACTCCAGATCGCGGTCCCCGAACTGCCTGGCGATCGTGAGCGCCGCCAGCGCGAGTCGCTCGCGCTCCTGCGGGTCGTCGGTCCACGGCGCCGCGTGGAGCGCGAGGTGACCGCGCTCGACGCAATCGCCGGCGCCCTCGAGCAGGCGCTCGGCCCGTGCCAGCCAGCCGTTCGCGGCGGCCCTGTTGCCGTGCACCCCGGCGTAGAGGAACGCCAGCCAGCGAGCCACCGAGGCGGCCTCGAGCGGCCGGTCGTCGCGGCTGTAGGCCGCGAACGCGCGCTCCTTCAGCCTGATCGCCTCGACGTGCTCGCCCCCGAAGTGCGCCGCCTGGCTCAGACCGTCGAGCACCTCGGCGGTCTCGTCGAGCTCACGCGCCCGGTCCAGGCACGAGCGGGCGACGGCCCAGTCGGCCGACGCCAGCGCCGCCTGGCCTCGCGCCACGAGATCGTCGTGCTCCGGATCCATGCCGTGACGATGATCCCAGGGACGACGCGGCGATCGCGTGCGATCGCGTGCGATCGCTGTGTGATCCTGCGCACTTTCGCGCCCCCCTGCGCGGCGGTAGCGTGGGCGGGACATGGCGCTGCCCCTGCTGCTCGCCGGCCCGATCGTCCGCCGCGTGGAGCCCCGCCTCGTGGCCGTGTGGGTCGCCACGAGCGAGGCGCGCGACGTGCGGCTCGACGTCTGGCAGGGAACCGTCGCCGCGAGCACGAGCGAGCCGCCGGCGGCGACCGGGACCCGCGCCACGCTGCGCGTCGGCGCGGCGCTGCACGTCGCGGTCGTCACCGCCGAGATCCAGCCGCCGCTCGCGCCGCTGAACCCGGGCACCCGCTACTCCTACGACGTGACGCTCGGCGGCGAGGACCTCGCCGCGCTCGGCCTGCTCGCCGACACGCCGCAGCAGCCCGCGCTGGGCTACACGGCCGGGCTGCTGCCGTCGTTCGCGACCTGCCCGCTCGACGTCGAGGACCTGCAGCTCATGCACGGCTCCTGCAACCGCCTGCACGCCGACGGCCCGAACGTCTTCTTCGTCGTCGACGAGCTCATCGAGGCGCGCCACGAGAACCCCGCCGAGCGCCCGCACCAGCTCTTCCTGACCGGCGACCAGGTCTACTCCGACGACATCGCGATCTGCCTGTCGCCGAAGGTCAACGCGCTGGCCCGCGAGCTCATCGGCGCCCGCGAGAGCGTCCTCGTCGGCGCGGACGACCTGCCCGTGCCCGTGCACGACCACAACCTCCCGGCCGGCTACCGGCAGGGCGTCACCGACAGCGCCGGCCTGACGAGCGGCGACGCGCGCTGCCACGCGCTCGGCCTCGGCGAGCGCTGCGCCCTGTACCTGCTGCACTGGGCGCCCGAGCCGTGGGCGCCGAAGGTCGAGGGCACGACCGCGAGCGTCACGCTGCCCGATCCCGAGCCGCTCCTGCGCGACGGCAGGCACCAGCTGCTCGAGGCGTTCGAGGACCCGCCCGCGGGCCTGCAGCCGGACAGGCTCGGGGCCGCGCTGCGGTGGCTCGACGAGCACCTGACGCGCTACGACGACGAGGCGCTCGCGGAGGTCCGCCGCGAGGCCGCCGACGAGCGCGAGCACGTCCTGGGCTACTTCGGCCGCCTCGGCCGCGTGCGCCGCGCGCTGGCCAACGTGCCGACGTACATGATGTTCGACGACCACGACGTGACCGACGACTGGAACCTCTGCGCGAAGTGGGTCAGCAACGTCCACGGCAACGCGCTCGGGCGCTCGGTCCTGCGCGACGGCCTCGTCTCGTACCTGCTCATGCAGGGCTGGGGCAACGACCCCAAGGCCTACGAGAGCGGGCGCGGCGCCCAGTTGCTCGCCGCCGTCGCGCGGCTCTTCCCGGCGGGAGCGCCCGACGGCCCCGACGCCGCCGCCGTGGCGGAGATCGAGACGCTGCTGGGCATCGGCGGCGGCAGGCAGCCGCAGGTCGACTGGCACTTCACGATCGACGGCGGCGTGCACCGCGTCATCGTCTGCGACACGCGCACCCGGCGCGGCTTCACCGGCGAGATCAGCCCGCCGATCGCGCTGCCCGACGGGATCCGCGAGCAGCAGATCCCCGAGGGGCCACTGCCGGCCGGGATGGAGATGCTGTTTCTCGTCATCGCCCAGCCGGTGCTCGACTCGGTCCTGCTCGGCGAGTTCACGCAGGGCGCCGTCAACCGCTTCCTGGCCGCGAAGGCGCACATCCGGCGCCTCGTCGTGCGCGCGTCCAACGCGATCGACCACCCCGCCTCGCGCGACGCGCCGCTGCCGCCCGTCGACCCGCCGATGTACCCCCTGCACAAGAAGGACTACGAGGGCTGGAGCACCCGCCCGGACGAGATCGAGAAGCTGCTCGCGCGGCTGGCCCGCTATCCGCGCGTGGCGATCCTCTCGGGCGACATCCACCACGCGGTCACGAACAGCCTGCGCTACTGGATCAAGCAGCCGACGACCGCCGGCGAGATGGCGCTCGTCTCGGAGGTCGCCCAGCTGACGTGCAGCGCCATCCAGCTGTCGGAGTTCTTCGGCACGGTCGCCGCCGTGACCGGGCTGCAGTGGCTCGACGCGCTCGCCGGCCACGGCTACCCGGTGCAGCGCCTCGGCTGGCTCGACCCGCCCGAGACGCCCGTCGCGTCGCCGACGCTGCCCCACAGCGGGCTGCGCCGACGGCTGCTGCAGCGGCCCGTCAGCGTGCCGACGGACGGCTGGCCGGAGGGCGCCGAGGTCGTGCTGACGCCCGACTGGGCGTGGCGCATGGACCAGGTCGCCGACGTCCGGCCCGACGCCGAGCGACCGGAGTCCGTCCGCATCGAGGCGCTGGCGGCCGACTTCCCGCCCGCCGGCGGCGACGACCCGCCGAGCCGGGCGCCGCTGACCGACGCCGGCGGCTACGGCGCGGTCGCGCGGCGCCACGCCGCCGCGATGCGCTCGCGCAACCAGACGCGGCGGATGCTGTTCTTCAACAACATCGCGCGGATCCGGCTGCGGCGCGACGGCGACGGGCTCGTGCTGCGCAACGAGCTGCGGTCGGTCAACCCCAAGCAGCAGCCGGCCGGCCCGCCCGACCTCTACACCGTGCACGAGATCCGCTTCGGAGCGCCGGCGCTGACGCCGCCACCGGCGATCGAGCATGGCTGAGCCCGTCCAGCAGGGGATCGTCGACGCGTTCAAGGACGTGCTCGACTTCGCGCTGGAGATGCTGGGCGACCCGGCCGCCGCCCAGGACACGTTCGGCGTGCTGCTCGACCCCGGGACCGATCCAGGAGGCGCGCGCCAAGCTCGAGGGGCTCAGGGCGTTCCAGGACGACGGCGAGAGCATCGCCGAGAGCCTGATCAAGCTCGGCGACGCCGCGGCGCGGATCGTCGAGATCTCGCAGCTCATCGAGGTCAGCGCGCAGGGAGGCCTCGGCGAGATGGCTACGACGCTGCTACCGGCGGCGGCGATCGCCTACCTCGAGGAGCGCGCTCCGCTGCTCATGGCGATGGCGCGGCTGCTGAGCTTCGTCGACGACCAGATCCACTTCGATCGCGTCTGGTCGTTCCTCGGCGACGCCGGGTCCTACCTCTCGGACAACAACTTCGGGCTGGGCATCGACGGACCCGACACCGAGGAGTCCGCGCGCCGCCAGTCGCTGCTGCTCGGGCTCGTCGCGATCGGCTTCCTCGCGCTGCAGAGCAGGGGCCGCCGGACGGGCGGCTTCGAGCTGGACCGCGGCGCGGCCGACTTCGAGGTCCTGCACGGCTGGGAGCCGACCGTCGGCCTCGACACGCCGCGCGCCGACGCCGTCTCGGAGCGGATGCTGAGCGTGGCGCTGCGGCTCGGCCGCCTCGGCGCCGCGGAGACCGACGCGGTGGCGCTGTTCTGCACGGTCGCGCTCGTGCCGGCCGACCACGGCGGGCCGGGCCTGTGGTGGACGTTCGCCGCCGAGCGCGAGATCGAGGCGCCGGTCGGCGACGACGGCTGGCACATCGTCGTCGATGCGTCGATCGCCGACGGCGTGGACTGCTTCTGGGGCTTCGGCGAGGTCGAGTCGTTCGTGCGCTTCGGGTCGCTGTCCGGCACCGAGGCGCAGTTGCGCTACGAGCGCCGCGACGAGTCCAAGCCGGGTGTCGCGACGCGGCCCTGGCGGCTGCCCGGCTTCGAGGTGCGCCAGGCGGGCTTCGCGCTGCGGCTCGCCTCCAGCGGCCCGTTCCTGACGCTGCGCCTGCGCGACGCGGCGTTCGTGCTCGAGCCCGGCTCGGAGAGCTGGCTCGGAGGGCTGCTGCCCGAGGGCGCGCGCATCGACTTCGATCTCGGCATCGGCCTGACGCGCGACCTCGAGCTCGTGTTCGACGGCGCCAACGGGTTGCGTGCGCAGGTTCCCGTCTCGCGCCGCATCCGGCCCGTCCACGTCCAGACCGTGCTCGCGGAGCTGCGACCCGGCCCGGACGACCGCGTCGCGCTCGAGCTCAGCGTGGGGCTGAGCCTGCAGATCGGCGACAGCGCGACGGTCGTCGCCGAGGGCCTCGGCCTGGCGCTGCGCTGGGACGCCGCGCAAGAGCCCGAGGACCGCTTCACGGTCGACGGGCTGCTGCCGGCGCGGCTGGGCATCGCGATCGACACGAAGGCCGTCAAGGGCGGCGGCTTTCTCTTCCACGACCGCGCGCGCCGCCAGTACGGCGGGATGTTCGAGCTGCAGATCAAGAAGCTCGCCCTGAAGGCGTTCGGCCTGCTGACCGAGCGCGACGGCGGCGGCTACTCGCTCATCGTCGTGCTGTCGCTCGAGCGCGAGCTGCCCGGCCTGCCGATGGGCCTGCGCCTCATCGGCGCCGGCGGGATCCTCGGGCTGCACCACCGCCTCGACGCGGACGCGCTGCAGACGGCGATCCGGGCCGGCGGAGCGGGCGAGCTGCTGTTCCCGAAGGACCCGGTCGCCAACGCCCCGCGGATCCTCGCGACGCTCGCGTCGGTCTTCCCGCCCGCCGCGGACCACTACGTCTTCGGCCCGATGTTCAAGCTCGCCTGGGGCACGCGCAAGCTCGCCGAGCTGTCGTTCGCCGTCGTGCTCGAGACGCCGTCGCCGACGCGCCTGCTCATCCTCGGCAAGCTCGAGGTGACCGCGCCGCACGAGAAGCTCCCGCTGCTCGTCCTGCGCGCCGAGTTCGCGGGGATCATCGACTTCGACCGCCCGTCGTTCGAGTTCGACGCCGCCATCGTCGGCTCGCGCGTGGGCCCCTACCCGCTGACCGGCGACGTCTCGGTGCGCGTCGCCGGCGGCGACCGGCCGCAGCTGCTGCTGACCGCCGGCGGCTTTCATCCCCAGTTCCCGGTGCCGGCCGAGCTGCGGCTGCCGAAGCTGCGGCGGATCGCGGTCGCGCTCTCCTCCGGCGACAACCCGCGCGCGCGCCTGGAGCTGTACACCGCGATCGTGCCGGGGAGCTGGCAGATCGGCGGCAAGCTCGAGCTCAAGGCGTCCGCGGGCGGCTTCAGCGCCGAGGCGCTCGTCAGCGTCGACGCGATCTTCGGCGAGATCCGGCTCCAGGGCCAGGAGACCCGCTCCGGCGTGCGGTTCGACATCGAGGCGCGCGCCGTCATCCGCTACGGCGGCTCGACGCTCGCCGGCGTCGACGTGCGCCTGTCGATCGTCGGCGTCGAGCCGTGGACGGTGAACGGCCGCGCGAAGCTGAGCCTGTTCCTGTTCTCGGTGACGATCCCGATCGATGGGACATTCGGCGACGCGGCCGCGCAGCCGGCGCTCCCGCTCGTCGACGCCGCCGCGATCCTCGCGAGCGCGCTGAACGACGCGGCGAGCTGGGAGACGGGGCTGCCCGCGAGCGGCGGCCCGCTCGTGACGCTCTCCGGGCGCGCGAGCGGCGACGGCGCGAGCGCGGCGCACCCGCTCGGGCGCCTGGCGCTGCGCCAGTTCTCGCTTCCGCTCGGCATCGAGATCGCGCGCGTCGGCGGCGCCCGCGCGGCGGCCGACCGCTTCGAGGTGACGTCGGTGCGCGTCGGCGGCGCGGAGGCCGCCGGGCGGACGGAGCTGCGCTCGCCGTTCGCCGCCGGCCAGTACCTCGACCTCGGCGAGGACGAGAAGCTCAGCCGGCCCGCGTTCGAGCCGATGGTCGCGGGCTTCGAGGTCGGCGGCGCGCAGACCGCGTTCGGCCCCGCCGAGACGGCCGACCTCTCCTACGAGGAGATCGTGATCGGCCCCGACGGGCCGCTGGAGGAGCCGCGGCCGGGACGCCCCGCCCTGCGCGCCGTGTTCGCCCACGGGCTCTCGCTCGGCGCGGCCGCGGCCAGCGGGCTGCGCCGCGACGAGGCCGGCGAGCGGTTGCGCCTGGGGCCGCGCGCCGGGGCCGTCCGGCTCGCCGACGTCGCGCCGGCGGTCGTCGACGCGGCGACGCTGCGCGCGGCGGCGCTGCCCGGGCTCGGCGGCGCCGCGACCCACACGGAGGTCGCGCAGGCCCTGGCGCGCCACGTGGCCGCCGGGCAGGCGCCGCCGGGCGGGCTCGCGCTCGTCGGCGCGCACGAGGTCGCCGGTGGCTGACCACCGCTTCCTGCCGTGGGTGCGGGCCGGGCTGGCCGCGCAGTTGCCGGTCGGCGACGAGGAGGGCGCGACCGTGCCGGGCCGCGCGCGTCTGGCGCTCGACGTCACCGTCTCGCGCCGGACGGGGCCGCCGCTCGAGGTCGCGCGCAGCCTCGAGGTCGCCGCGCCGGGCGACGTCGTCGGCATCGACCGGCGGCAGATCATCCGGACCGATCCCGGGCCCGGCGCGACCGACTTCGAGCCCAACCTCCTCGCGCTCGTCGAGTTCGACCGGCCCGACTTCCCCTGGCTCTTCACGCCCGCCCGCGCGAGCACGCGGCAGCGCCTGCGGCCCTGGATCGCGCTCGTCGTCGTCGAGGTCGGCGACGGGGTCACGCTCGCCGCCGACCCCGCCCGGCCGCTTGCGGTCCTGACGATCGAGGCCTCCGCGCGGCCCTCGCGCCAGCTTCCCGATCCCGGCGAGTCCTGGGCGTGGGCGCACGGGCAGGTGCTCGGCGACGCCGGCGAGCGGACCGAGGACCTGCTCGCCGGGCGCCCCGAGCGGACCGCGAGCCGGCTGCTGTGCCCGCGCCGCCTGGAGCCCGCGACGCGCTACCTGGCCTGCGTCGTGCCGGCCTTCATGGGCGGACGGCGGGCCGGGCTCGGGCTTCCCGCCGAGCCCGCCGACGACACGGAGCTGCGCCCCGCGTGGGCGGCGGGCTCCGACGCGCCCGTGCAGCTGCCGGTCTACTTCTCCTGGGAGTTCGCGACCGGCACGGGCGGCGACTTCGAGTCGCTGGCCCGGGCGCTGCAGGCGCGGCCGATCCCGCCCGAGGTCGGCCGCACCGACGTCTACGTCGGCGCCGCGGGCGCGCCGCTGCCCGCCGTCGCGCCCGAGGCGCCCGGCGCGGTCGTCGGCGTGCGCGGGGCGCTCGTCGGGCCCGACGACGAGCCGGAGCCGTGGCCGGCGGCGACGCGCGCCGCAGTCGAGCAGGGGCTGCGCGAGGTGCTCGACCTGCCCGCGCGGCGGCTGGGCGAGGGCGCCTCGGCGCCCGCGGGCCCCGCCGTCTCGCCGCCGCTGTACGGAAGCTGGCTGGCGGCGCAGGGGACCGTGCCGGCCGACGGCGGCGATCCCGCGTGGCTGCGCACGCTGAACGTCGACCCGCGCCACCGGGCGGTCGCCGGCATCGCGACGAAGATCGTGCAGGCCGAGCAGGAGCAGCTCATGGACGAGGCATGGGCGCAGGTCGGCGAGATCGAGCGCGCCAACCGCGAGCTGCACTGGGCCCAGCTCGCCGTCGCGGTGCGCAGCTCGCTCCTGCGCCGCCACGTCGCGCCGCTGCCCGCCGGGCGGCTGCTCGACCTGACGGTCGCGACCCACCGGCGCCTGCTCGTGGGCGGCGCGACGCTCGCGGCGAAGGCGCGGGCCAGCGCGCTGCCCGAGGCCGCCCTGACGGCGCCGTTCCGGCGCGTCGTGCGCCCGCGCGGGCCGCTCGCGCGCCGCGTCTACGAGCCCGCCCGGCGCACGGCGCGGCCGCTCGTCGAGGGCCTCGACCGCGGGACGCTCACGGCCGCCGCGCCCGACCGTGCGCCCGACGGCCTGTTCGGCTTCGCGTCGACGGCGCCGTCGCGGCCCGGCGGCCCCGCCGGCGTGCTCGCGCGGATCGCCGCCGCCGCGGAGGCCGGCGCGACGCGGGCGCCGGGCTTCACGACGCCCGGCGCGGTGCGGGCGGTGGCCGTGACGGACGCGATCGCGACGGGCGTCGCGACGCGGCTGCTCGAGCCGCGCGCGGTCCTGGAGACGGCCGGCGGGGTGCTCGCCCGGCCGGGGGCCGGTGCGGCCCGACCGGGAGGGATCGCCGCGGCGCGGCCCGGGACGGCAGCGCCGGGAGGGACCGCCACGCCCGGCGGGACGGCAGCGCCCGGAGGGGTCGCCACGCCCGGAGGGACCGCCTCTCCCGGAGGAACCGCCGCTCCCGGAGGAGCCGCCGCGCCCGGAGGAACCGCCGTGGGGCCCGGCGGTCCGCTCGGCGGACGCCCGCCCGTCGCCGCCCCCACGCGCCAGCGCGCGCTCGAGCTCACGAACGCGTTCAGGGGGGTGCTCGCCTCGACGCTCGCCTCGATCGACGCCGTCGCCGTCGCACCCGCCGAGCCGGTATCGCCGCCGCTCGGCGTCGCGGCGATTCGCGGGGCGGTCCTCGCGCAGCTCGATCCGGCTCGCGCGGTGCGCGAGCGCGTCGGGCGCCGCATCGCGATCGGGCCGCAGCTGCGGCCGGTCGCCCCGCGCGACCCGCTCGACGACGTGCTCGCCGCGCCGACGTTCCCCAGGCCGGCCTGGGAGCTGCTGCGCGACCACGCCCCCGAGCACCTGCTGCCGGGCGTCGAGCACGTGCCCGCGAACACCGCCACGGCCGTCAAGACCAACGAGCAGTTCATCGAGGCCCTGCTCGTCGGCCTCAACCACGAGCTCGCCCGCGAGCTGCTGTGGCGCGAGTTCCCGACCGACCAGCGCGGCAGCGCCTTCCGGCGCTTCTGGGCGCCCGGCGGCCGCGACGACATCCCGCCGATCCACCGCTGGTCGCCGGGCGCCGACCTCGGCGGGTCCGTCGCCGGAGAGCTCGACGGCCGGCTCGTGCTGCTCGTCCGCGGCGACCTGCTGCGCCGCTACCCCTCGACGGTCCTCTACGCGGCGCCCGACGCCGGCGGCCGCCCGCGCCTGCAGGACGCCCAGGTCAAGATGCCGCTGTTCCGCGGCCGCCTCGACCCCGACGTGACGTTCGCGGGCTTCGACCTGACGGCCGACGAAGCCCGCGGCGCCTGGTGGTTCGTCTTCGAGGAGCAGCCGACCGAGCCGCGCTTCGGGCTCGACGTCGCCGCCGGCTTCGGCGCCGACGCGCCGCCGTTGAACGGGTGGAACGACCTCAGCTGGAGCCACCTCGCCGCCGACGAGGGCGCGCTCGCGGCGCTGGATCACATCCGCGTCGCCGCCGCCTCGCCCGAGCCGGCAGCCGGCGGCGCGACCTGGGGGGCGACGAGCGCGGCGATGGCCGCGATCCTCGCCCAGCAGCCCGTGCGCGTCTGCCTGCGCGCCGCCGACCTGCTGCCGGCGAGATGAGCGAGCGCGTCGACGAGCTGCGCGCAGAGCTCGAGGCGCTCCTCGCGGAGGCCGAGACCGCGCGCGCCGAGCTGCTCGAGGTCGCCGCCGAGCTGCGCACCGCGCGCGGCCCGGCGGCGGTCGCGCTGCGCACGAGGCGAGCCGCCGCGGCGACCCGCCTGCGCGCCTCCCAGCGGGCCGCGGAGCGCGCGCGCGCCGAGCTGCTCGAGCTCACCGAGCGCGACGGCGACCCGGTCGCCGGGCTCGGACCCGAGCACCCGATCGCGCTGCTCCCCGTCCGCATCGAGACGCGCTTCGCCGGGCCCGGCGAGCTGCTCGTGCGCGTCTACCCCGACCGCCTGCACGTCGACGACCACGAGCCCGAGCTGACCGACGCCGAGCTCGACGCCGCGACCCGCTACTGGGAGCGCGTGTGGCGGGCGGGCCCGGGCGCGGGCGACGTCGAGCGGGCCGCGTTCGTCGAGCTCGCGCGCGCGACGGGCCCCGAGCGCGCGGTCTGGGTCGCGCGCGCCACGGCACCCGACCCGCTGACGCGGCCGGCGGCGCCGACGCCCGACGGCGAGCCGCTGAGCGCGCCGCCCGAGCTCGCGCCGGCGGCCCGCAGCGCGGAGGCGATGACGCGCCCGGCGCAGGCGACCGTCCTGCCCGACCGCTGGATCGCGATCGGCTACCGCGGCGGGCGCGAGGTCGCGCGCGCGACCGGCGGCCCCGTGCCCGACCGCCTCCAGGTCGGCCCCTCGCCCGGCGCCGCTCCGCCGGCCGGCGACGATCTGCTCGAGGAGGGCCTGCGCTGGCTCGTCGACTTCGGCGCCGCCGAGGCGACCGGGATGGGCATCCGCCTCGCGCTTCCCGACGACGGCGGCCTGGACCGGCTCGTCGTGCTCGGCGTGCGCGCGTCGCTGGATCCCGCCGCGGCGGGCGACAGGGTCGCCGCGCTGCTGGATGCCCACCGCTACGGCGCGGGCCTGGCGTTCCTCGCTCCCGGCACGCCGACGAACAACACCGACGGCGCCCGCGCCGCCTGGAGCGCGCTGCCCGACGCCGAGGAGCTGTTCGCGCTGGGACGGGCGCCGGCCGGCGGCGCGGAGAGCAACGCGGCGCGGACCGCCGCCGCCCTCGGCCTGCAGGCCGAGGCGCTCGACGGGCTCGAGCACGGCGCCGACCGCGACGCCGAGCACGCCCGCCGGCTGGCCGTCGCGCTGTGGCCGGCGACGCTCGGCTACTTCCTGGAGACGATGCTGCACCCGCGCTTCGGCGACGCGACGATCGAGACAGTGCGCGAGCACGCCGTCGAGCACGTGCGCGGGCTCGGACCGCTGCCCGCGCTGCGCATCGCCAACCAGCCCTACGGCCTGCTGCCGGCGACCTCGCTGCGGCGCTGGACGCCCGGTCCCGGCGACGACGCCGCGCGGATGGGCGCGCTCGCCGGCCTGCTCGGGCGGCTCGCCCCGGAGTGGCTTGCGCGCACCCGGATGAGCGCCCCCGGCGGCGTGCCGCGCGTCGGCCGCGCGGGCAGCGCTCCCGACGCGGAGCTGCTGGAGATCCTCGGCCGCGACGCGCTGTCGGCGGACTACCGGGTGCGCAGCGTCCGCGGCCCGGGCCTGACGCGCACCGCGCGGCCGTTCGTGCCGGACGGGCTGGACCCGGCCGGGCCGCAGCTCGCCTCCGCCACCCTGGGCCTGCTCGACGTCGCCGCCGCCGACCCGGCGATGCGGCTGGCCGGCGCCGAGTTCGACCCGCGCAGGGTGCGCCTGCGCCGGCCGCTCGTCCAGCACGCGGCGCTCTCGGAGACCGATCCGGTGAGCCCGGGCGGCGCCGGCGTGCCGAACTACCTGCGCTGGCTGGGCCAGCGCGGCGATCGCGCGGGCGCCTTCCCCGGGGCCGACGCGCGCACGCTGCTGTTCGCGCTGCTGCGCCACTCGGCGCTGCTCGCCGACGCCGATGCCGCTGTGCGCGTGTCGGCGCCCGAGAGCGTGGTCGCGCGCAAGGCGCAGCTCGAGCCCGAGCTCGTCGACCCCGCCGCCGGCCCCACGCGCACGCTGGGCCGGCTGCTCGCCGAGCCGGTCGCGGCCGTCTCGGGCGGCGCGGTCGGCTCGACAGCAGCCGGTCGGCGAGTTCCTCGCGACCGCGACGCCGGCGCAGGTGCGGGCACTCGGCCTCCCCCACGTGCTCGACGCATTCGCTCGCACGAACGCCGTGCGACGGGCGATCGGCGCGCTCGCCGACCGCCCGTCGGCGTCGCTGGACCGGCTCGCCCGCGCCGCGCTCGACGTCTGCTCGCACCGCCTCGACGCCTGGATCACGTCGCTGGCGACGCGGCGGCTGGCGCAGCTGCGCGCCGCGACGCCGTCGGGCGTGCACGTCGGCGCCTACGCCTGGGTCGAGGACCTGCGCCGCAGGCCGGCGCCCGTCGCGGTCGCCGACCCGCCGGCGGGCGAGGCGGGACCGCTGTTCTCCGATCCCGACAACGCCGGGTTCGTCCACGGACCGTCGCTCGCGCACGCGGCGGCCGGCGCGGTCCTGCGCAGCGGCCATCTCAGCCACGCCGCGGCGGGCCAGGCCGACGGGCCGCTGGCGATCGACCTGTCCTCCGACCGCGTCCGCACCGCGCTGTGGCTGCTCGACGGCGTGCGCCAGGGCCAGCCGATCGGGGCGCTGCTCGGCTACCGGCTCGAGCGCGGCCTGCACGAGCGCAGCGGCGCGGGCCTCGAGCTCGACCGCTTCATCCGCCCCCTGCGCGCGCTCGAGCCGCTCGTCGCCGCCAAGCGCGAGACGGTCGGCGAGACGCCCGCGGACGTCGAGGCGGTCGCCGCGACGAACGTCGTCGACGGCCTCGCGCTCTGGCGGCACTTCGAGGCCGACGCGACCAGCGTCGAGGCGGCGCTCGGCGGCGCGACGAACGCCGAGCGCGCCGCGGTGCGCGAGGAGCTCGCTGCGCTCGGCGAGGCGATCGACGCGATCGGCGACGTGCTGCTGGCCGAGTCGACGTTCCAGCTCGTCAACGGCAGCCCGTCGCGCGCGGCGGCGACGCTCGACGCGCTCGGCTCGGGACTGGCGGCCCCGCCCGAGCCCGAGGTGACCGCGACGCCGCGCCCCGGCTTCGCGCACACGTACCGCGTGCTGTCGCTCGTCGGCGGCGCCGCCGCCGCGGCGCCGGGCTGGGAGCGCGGCGCCGAGCGCCCGCGGCGCCTGGCCGAGCCGCGGCTCGAGCGCTGGGCGGCCGCCCAGCTCGGCCCGGCCGCCGCGATCCGCGCGGCGGTTCGCGTGACGGCCGCCGGCGGCGCCGCGCAGGTCCGCGAGGTGGACCTCGACGCCGCCGGGCTGTGCGCGCTGGACCTCGTCCACGACGGCGCCGGCGCGGCCGGCCACAGCGCGGTCGAGAGCTGGCTGGTCGACCACGCCGCGCGGACGAGCCCGGGCGCGGGCGCCACCGTCGAGCTCGTGCGGCGCGACGACCCGGATTGGCCGGGCGACGCCTGGCCCGCCGACGTGCTCGCGCTCGACGACGCGCTCGCGCTCGCGGCGGCGCTGGCCGACGTCCTCGCGACCGCGCGGCCCGCGACCGGCGCCGACCTCGCCGCGCCGGGCAGCGCGCCGCCGCCGATCGACGCGGCCGAGCTGGCGGCGCGCGCCGAGCGCGCGGTGCGCGCGTTCGGCGACGCCGCCGCGGCGCTGCGGGCCGCGCTCGACGCCGCCGGCGCGTCGTCCTCGCCCTCGCGCGCGCAGGTCGGCGCCGTCCGCGCGGCGCTCGCCACGCTGGCGGGCTTCGGTGTCGCGGGCGCGCACGAGGCCGCGCGCACGCGCACCGGCGCGCAGGTCGACGACCCCGAGTCCGCCGGATCCCTGCTCGCCGCGGCGCAGCTCGTCGCGCCGCACGTCTCCGCGCTCGCCGACGGGCTCGGCGGCGCGGACGCGAGCCCGCTCGACGACCTGCACGCGCTCTTCGGCGAGCGCTTCCCGATCGCCGCGCTGTTCGACGCGCCCGACCGTCCCGGACTCGACGCCGCGCTCGCCGCCGGCGCACGGCCGGAGTTCCTCGGCGGGGACCCGACCGCGCCGCTGGCGTGGCTGCAGCGCGCGGGGCGCGTGCGCGAGGTCACGGGCCGCCTCGCCCTGACGCTCGCCTACGGCGACCCGGCGGACGCCCACCACGCGCTCGCCGTCGCGCAGCTGCCGCTCGCCGAGCGCTGGGTCGCGCTCGGCTTCGAGGGCGCCGAGCCGCCGGCCGCCGCCACCTCGCTGCTCCTCCACGGCGGCCTGCCGCCCGGGCCGCTCGCCGGCCTGCTCGTCGACGAGTGGGTCGAGGTCGTGCCCGCGCGGCGGGTCACGACCGGCGTCGGCTTTCACTTCGACGAGCCGGGCGCGCGGGCGCCGCAGGCCGTGCTGCTCGCGGTGCACCCGCAGCCGGGGCAGCCGTGGTCGCTCGAGGTGCTCGCCGACGTCGTCGCGGAGACCGCCGACCTGGCGCGGATCCGCGCCGTCGGCCCCGAGGAGATGCCGTGGGTCGGGCGCCTCGCGCCGGCGCTGTACTTCGCCGACAACCGGCTCGGCGACACCGCGCACGTCGACTTCGCGGACCTCGTGCAGGCGGCGGACCCGTGACGCGCTCGATCACGACCTGGAACCGCCTCGAGCCGCGGTCGAGCGCGACCCCCGCGACGCCCGGCCAGGGGCTGCAGGCGCGCGTCCACGACCCGGCCTGGATGCTCGCGCGCCAGTGGCAGCTGGGCGAGCTCGCGGGCGAGGACGCCGGCTCGCCGGCGGCGGCGCGCATCCGCGCGTCGGTCTCGCGCCTCACGCGCGTGCGGCCCGGCGCCGACCCCGGCGCCGAGGCCGTGCCGCTCGCGCGCGGCGCGCTGCTGGAGGCGCACGTCGAGGCCGAGCCCGAGGCGCCCGAGGGCGCGCGCTGGGCCGCCGAGGCGGGCGCGCACGCCCTCGAGGTCATGCGCGCCGCGGGCGTCGGCGCCGCGCTGCGCGACGCGTTCGCGGCGGCCTACCCGCTGCCCGAGCCGGGCGACCCCGACCCCGACCCGGCGCAGCGCGCCGCGCTGCGGCTGCTGCGCCGCCGCGGCGGGCTCGACGGCGCCGCGCTGCTGGCCGCGGTCCGCGCGGGCGGGGGCGCGGGCGCGCCGCCCGCCCGCCCCGCCGTGCCGCAGGCCCAGCGCGCGCGGGTGCGCGCGGCGCTCGCCGCATGGCTTGCGTGGTACCCGGCGGCGGCCGCGAGCTCGTGGCAGCCCGAGCGGATGGAGTACCGCTTCGCGGCGGCGGGCCCGGCGCCGGCGGGCGCCGGCGAGCTCGCCTTCGAGGCGCCGGAGTACGGCGGCGGGCGGCTGGACTGGCACGACCTACGGGTCGCCGAGCAGGACCTCGGGGCGGCCGGCGACGCGGAGCCGGAGCGCATCGTGCAGCGCGTCCTGCCCACGCCGGTCACCTACCCCGGGATGCCCGCCAACCGCTGGTGGGAGTTCGAGGACGCGCGCGTCTGGTTCGGCGGGATCGAGGCCGAGGCGGGCGACACGGCGCGCATGCTGCTCGTCGAGTTCGCGACCGTCTACGGCAACGACTGGTTCCTCGCGCCGCTCGAGCTCGAGGCCGGCGCGCTCGCCCGCGTCGACGCGCTCGTCGTCGAGGACACGTTCGGCCACGCGACGCTCGTCGCGCCGACCGAGCGCGCCCGCGCCACGCAGGGAGCCCAGCCGTGGCGGATGTTCCGGGTCACGGGCGCCGAGCCCGAGCTGCTCGTCGTCGCGCCGGTCGCCGCCGGCGGCCTGGAGGGCGCGCCGCTGGAGGAGGTGCTGCTCGTCCGCGACGAGATGGCCAACCTCGCGTGGGCGATCGAGCGGCGGATCGTCGGGTCCGCCGGCGCGAGCGTCGATCGCTACGAGCGCGATCGCGCCCGCCGGGCGGCCGCGCCGCCCGCGCCCGAGGGGCCGCCGCTGCCGGCGTACCGGCTGGCGAGCGAGGTCCCCGAGCACTGGATCCCGCTCGTCCCGCAGGCCGAGGGCCCGCGCTCGATCCGCCTGCGGCGCGGCGCCGTCGTCACCGGCGACGGCCGCAGCCTCCCGCCGCTCGGGCGCCTGCTCGAGCCCGACCGCGAGCTGACGCTGTTCGAGGAGGAGGTGCCGCGCAGCGGCCTGGCGGTGACGCGCGCATGGCAGCTCGCCCGCGCGCCGGACGGCGCCACGCACGCGTGGATCGGGCGCCGCAAGCGCCCGGCCCCGCTCAGCGGCGAGCGCGCCAGCGGGCTGGCCTTCGACGGCCTGACGCCGCCCGCGGAGTGAAGGAGGCATCGAGGCGCAGGTGGCTCCCGCGGCGCCGGGTGGGCGCCGGGGCGCTGGTGGCTCCCGCGACGCCGGGCGGGCAAAGCAGGGCGCCCGGGAGTCACGGGCGGGCGGACGCACGCGCCGGCCGAGCGCCCGGCGCCGTCGTGTCGCGCGCAGGCATCTGTGAGGTCCCGGCTCGCCGCCGCCGCGCGCAGGCCTCTGTGACGTCCTGGCTCGCCGCCGCCGCGCGCATGCATCTGTGACACCCCTGCGCGCCTTCCGCCGTCACCTGCCATCTCAGCATCACATGCGTGAATCTGCGACAGCTCCGACCCGCACAGAGGCACGCCTGCCAATCGAGCATGCCGGCGCCTCCCCGACCTCCCCCGAGTTTCCGGTCCGCAGCCGGGACGGGCGCCCGCGGACGGGCGCCCGGCATCCCCCGTCTCAGTAGCTGAAGACCGTCGCTCCCTCGCCGATCCACTCCCACAGCGGCGTCGCGCCCGCGAGGCGCGCGTTGGCGATGAGGTCGTCCTCGGCGAGGTTGCGCGCGTTGAAGCAGATCGGGCAGACGAGCAGCTCGCCGCCGGCCTCGCGGTACTGCTCGAAGAGGCGCGAGACCGGCGGCGCCCCGGCCGACTCGATCGCGTCCGCGTAGCCGGGCAGGCCGAGCCGGACGGCCTCCTTGGTGAGGAACATCGTCACGCTCTTGCCGGCGCTCTGGCCGGCCGTCGCGATGAGGAACGCGACGGTGACCTTGTCGGCGTCCTCGTGGCCGCAGGTGAGGTTGACGACGGCCTTGCCGTTGTCTGACATGGTGGAACTCCTCTCATGGGTTGCGCACCCGGCGGCGCCGCCGCGCTGGACCGCGCGCCGGGCACGCCGGGAGCTGTGGGTTGGTGTATCGGGTGAGGACCGTGCGGACGGCCCGAGCCGCCGCGGGGGCCGTCGGAGCTGGCAATCACCGGGTGCTCATCGAGAGTGAGGACCGTGCGGACGGCCCAGGCCACCGCGGGGGCGCTCACGGCGACCCCTCCGGTCCGGCATCGCCGCCGTGCGCGTCGGCCGCCTCGGCGAGGTGCCACTCGGGCCAGCCGTCGTCGAGTCGCCGCGCGGAGCGCCCGGCTGCGGTGAGCCCCCGCACGGCGCTGTGGGCGTAGGCGCAGAAGGGCCCGCGGCAGTAGGCGATGACCTCGCGGTCGGCGGGCAGCTCGGCGAGCCTGTCGCGCAGCTCGTCGTAGGGCATCGAGAGCGCGCCGTCGATGTGCCCGGCCTCGTACTCCTCGGCGGGCCGCACGTCGATGAGCACCACGTCGCCGCGGGCGAGGCGGACGAGCAGCTCGTCGCGGCCGATCGCCTCGACCTCCTCGCCGAGGTACTCCCGCGCGGCGCGCTCGACCTCGGCGAGCTGGGCGAGGGAGGCGTCGCGCAGCGCCAGCCAGAGCGCGAGGACGCGGTCGCCGGCGAGCGCGTAGGACACGCTCGTGCCCTCGCGCTCGCGCACGACGAGCCCCGCGGCATGCAGGCCCTGGAGGTGCTGGGAGGTGTTGGCCACCGACTGGTCGGCGGCCTCGGCGAGCTCCTGGACGGTGCGGGGGCCCTGCGCGAGCAGGTCCAGGAGCTCGAGCCGGCGCGGGCTGGCGAACGCCTTGCCCATGACGGCGATCGCCTCGAAGACCGCGTCCTTTCGTTCCCGCGCCGCCATGGGCTTGCATTCAAGAGATCAATTGATAGCTTGTCAAGCCACTTCGCCAACCTTCGGACGCGGAGACCCCGTGTACTTCCGTCAACTGCTCGACGACGAGACCGCCTGCGCCTCCTACCTGCCGGGCTGCAAGGGCCGCGCGCAGTTCGCCGTCGTCGACCCCCACGCCGCTGAGGACACCGCCGAGCCCGTGGTCCGCCGGCCCCCGGCGCTGCGGTTTCACTCCGAGGACGCGTTCGTCGCGGCGCTCGTGCGCCACATCCCGCCGCGACCCGAAGGGCAGGCGGAGATCCTCGCGGCGAACCTCGCCGGACGCGAGCCGGCGGCGGCGTCGTGACGGACGCGCCGGTCCGCCTCGGGCTGCGCGAGAACCGCGCGCAGTTCGCGCTGCTGGTGCTCGTCAACGCCTTCGTCGGCGCGATGGTCGGGCTCGAGCGCTCGACGCTGCCGCTCATCGGGCGCGAGGACTTCGGGGTCACGTCGAAGGCCGCGGTGCTGTCGTTCATCGTCGCCTTCGGCATCGCCAAGGCGTTCACGAACCTCGGCGCCGGAGGCTTCGCCGCGAAGCTCGGCCGCCGCCGGCTGCTCATCGCCGGCTGGGTCGTCGCGCTGCCGATCCCGGCGCTCATCGCGGTCGCGCCGAACTGGGGCTGGATCGTCGCGGCCAACGTGCTGCTCGGCGTCAACCAGGGACTCGCCTGGTCCATGACCGTCGTCATGAAGATCGACCTCGTCGGCCCGCGTCGCCGCGGCCTGGCGCTCGGGCTCAACGAGGCGGCGGGCTACGGCGGGGTGGCGGTCGCCGCGGCGGCGTCGGGCTGGCTGGCGGCGAGCTACGCGGCGCAGGACGTGCTCGTCGTCGCCGCCGCGCTCATCGCGGTCCTCGCGCTCGTGACGACGGTCGTCTTCGTGCGCGATACGGCCGCCCACGTCGCCCTCGAGCAGGCCGCCGCGTCCGACGCGCACGAGCGCCCGCCGACGCTGCGCGAGGCGTTCCCGCAGACGAGCTGGCGCGTCCCGGCGCTGCGCGCCTGCTCGCAGGCGGGCCTCGTCAACAACCTCAACGACGCGCTCGCGTGGGGCCTGATCCCGCTGTTCCTCGCCGCCAACGGCGCGAGCGCCGGCGAGATCGGGCTCGTCGCCGCCGCCTACCCCGCCGTCTGGGGCATCGCCCAGATCGGGACCGGGCACTGGTCGGACCGCGTCGGGCGCAAGCTGCCGATCGTCCTTGGGATGCTCACGCAGGCGGCCGCCCTGGCGCTGCTCGGCCTGTCGGGCGGCGACGTCGCGGTCGCGACGCTCGCCGCGGTCGTGCTCGGCGCCGGCACCGCGCTCGTCTACCCCACGCTCATCGCCGCGATCTCCGACGCCGTCTCGCCGGTCGCGCGCGCGCCGACGGTCGGCGTCTACCGCTTCTGGCGCGACAGCGGCTACGTCGCGGGCGGGCTGATCGCCGGCGGCGTCGCCGACGCCGTCGGCTTCGGCGGGGCGATCGGCGTCGTCGCGGCGCTCACGGCGCTGTCTGGCCTGTGGGTCGCCTGGGACCTGCCGGGCGGTACGACGGCAGCGGTCGCTCCACCCGCCGGGTAGGCGCCCGCCGGATCGAGCATCCGGCAGATCGCCGAGGCGCTGTTCGTCACCGCGGAGGCGGTCGAGTTCCACCGCGCCAACGCCTGTCGGAAGCTCGGCATCCGGCGCCGGACGGAGCTCACGCAGGCGATCGCCGGCGCCGCCAAGGGATGAGCGCGTCAAACCCTGGGGTGGACCCCAGTGACAGCAGCCGGCCGGAGGGACATCCTCACCCGTTCGGCTCGCGAGGGAAGGATCCTATGAACCGCACCATCGTTCTGACCCTGACGGCGGCCGCACTGGCGGTGCCCGCCCCGGCCCAGGCCGCCACCGCCCCGACGGGCAAGTACCGCTGCTTCTCCAGCTACGGCGGCCGCGTCACGTTCTCGGCGACGCTGCGCGTCAAGAGCAGCAGCCGCTACGACGTCAACGGCCGGCAGGCCGGCGCCTTCGCGATCGGCCGCGGCGGCAAGGTCACGTTCCGCAGCGGCGCCTACAAGGGGATGCGGGCCAGCTACCGGGTCTCGAGCGTCTACGCGTTCAAGATCCGCTTCCCGATCGACAGCCGGTCGATCGGCTACGCGACGCTGACCTGCTCCAAGCCGCGCGCGGCGTAGCCGCAGACCCGCCGGGCGCCGTCCGGCGCCCGGCGGCGCATCCGGTGCGGCGGGACCGGCGTGCCTGGGGCGGAACCCCCCGGGGTTTGCCTGGGGGATCGCCGGTCAGGCCTCCGCGGGCGCAGCCGCTCCGGTGATGTGGTCCAGCACGCGCTGGAAGTCGTGCGTCGGCGAGAAGTCGACGTACTCGCTGTCCTCGAGCGCCTCGGGCGCGTGGCCCGGGGCCCAGTAGAACGCCTCGCCCGCGGCGAAGTCCATGTGGCCGTCGGTCGTGTGCATCCGCACGCGGCCCTTGAGCATGTAGCCCCAGTGCGGGCACGGGCACAGGTCGTCGGGCAGGCCCTTCGTCGCGGGGCGCAGGTCGGCGCCGGCGGGCAGCCGGACGAAGCCGACCATGAGGCCCTCCTGGTCGAGCACGCGGACCTCGACGTCGCCGTCGGCGATCGCGACGGGTACGTCCTGGCGGGGGATGGAGCGCATGGGTGACCTCCTGGGTCCTTGACGGGATGGTGTCCGCCGCATCCGGCGGCGACTGCCGGCACGTTCGCCGACCGGCGTTCCCCAGACGTTCCCTGCGTGCCGGCCGGCGCGTCGCAGGGCCGCGCGTCGAGCGGCTGTCCCCACGCGCGAAAACCCTCGGCGGCCCTACGTCCCGGCCAGCGCGTCGCAGCGCCGCGCGTCGAGCGGCTGCCCCCACGCGCGAAAGCCCTCGGCGGCCCGGCGGAAGTGCTCGCCGGCGTCGCCGTCGCGGCCGCTCGCGCCCGCGACCCAGCCGCGCGCCTCCTCGACCGCCGAGCCCCAGGCGGGCGGCAGCGCGACGATCCGCAGCGCGCGCTCGCAGTCCTGCGCGTAGCGGTGCGCGCGCTCGAGGTCTCCGCCCCGGGCGGCGGCGATCGTCGCGGGGACGATGAAGGCGATCCGGCACGTCGGGCAGGTCTCGGCCGGCCCCTGGATGGCGGACTCCGCCTCGCGGACGCGCTGCAGCCCCGCCGCGGGGTCCGCGGCCGCCTCGACCATCGCGCCGTAGATGCGGTCCAGCGTGTGGTGGCCGACCTCGGACTCGCGAGCCATGCGCAGCGCGTCGGCCAGGAACGGCTCGGCGTGCTGCGGGCGGCCGCGGCGCGATCGCGACCTGCGCGCGCCCGAGCAGCGAGAGCGCCTCGCCGGCGACCGCGCCGATCGCGCCGTGCAGCCTCGCGCCCTCGGCGAAGTCGCGGTCGGCCTCGTCGAGCCGGCCGGCGAGGATGCCCGCCTCGCCGCGCAGCGTGAGCGCGAACGCGTGGCCGCGCGCCGCGCCGATGCGCTGCGCCTCGCTCGCCAGGCTGTCGGCGAACGCGACGATCTCGTCGTTCGGCAGGCCGCCGTGGAGCATCCGCTCGGTGACGCAGAGCTGCCCGTCGAAGACGCGCGTGGCGAGCTCGGGCAGGTCGTGGGTCGCGCGCAGGTACTCGCGCAGCCGTGCGGGCAGCTCGCCCTTGGCGTGGGCGGCGAGCGCGTGGGCCCACGTCGCGTCGAGGATCGCCCCGGGATCGCCGAGCTCGACCGCGAGCTCGTGCGCCTCCTGGGCCTTCGTCGGCGGCGGTCTCCGCGTCGGCGTAGCGCCCGATCGCCGCCGCCGCGCTGAGCGTCAGCGCCTCGGCCAGCCGGCCCACCGTCGTCCGCGGCGTGACGCCGCGCAGCGTGCGCAGCGCGCTGTCGGGGTTGCTCGCCTTGAGCTGCGCGAGCGCCTGGCGGGCGCGCAGCTCGTGGGCCTCGGGATCGCCGACGCGACCGCGGCCGCGGCGTAGGCGTCGGGCGCGCGGCCGTCGCCGAGCGCGTCGAGGATCTCGGCGCGCAGGCACAGCGCGTCGTGGTGGGCGGGCTCCTCGGCGAGGAGGCGCTCGACCTGGGCCAGCGCGTCGGCGTAGGCGCCGACGCCGACCGCGCGGCGCGTCGCGGCCAGCAGCCAGGCGACCGCCTCGCCGGGCCGCTCGCCCTTCAGCCAGTGGGCGGCGATCTGCTCGGGGGCGCCGTCCGCGGCGGCGAGCCGCTGGGCGGCGTCGCGGTGCAGCTCCAGGCGGCGGTGCGCCGGCAGCTCGTCGGTGAGCGCCCGGCGCACGAGCTCGTGGCGGAAGCGGTAGCGCGTGCCGGCGACGACGAGCACGCCGGCGTCCAGCGCGGCGTCGAGCAGCGCGAACGCGTCGGGCTCGTCGAGCCCGGTGAGCGCCAGGACGCCCGCGAGGTCGAGCTCGTCCTCGGCGACCGCGAGCGTCGTGAGCGCGTCGATCGTCGCCGCGTCGAGGCCGACGAGGCGCCGCGCGATCGCCTGGCGCACCGTCTGCGGCAGCGCGTCCGCCGCGCCCGTGCCGAGCGCCCGCGCGAGCTCGAGCGCGAAGAACGGGCTGCCCTCCGCCGCGCTGACCACCCGCGCCACGGCCTCGGGCTGCGGCGGCGTCGCGGCGGCGAGGGCGACGAGCTCGGCGAGCTCGGGCTCGGCGAGCGGGCCGAGGCCGAGCGTCAGCGCGCGATCGCCCTGCGGCCAGCTCGACGATGCCGCGCGGAAGGCTCGTCCGGATCCACTCCGCGCGGTAGGCGAGGAGCACGAGCAGCGGATCCGCGCCGCCACCCGCGACGAGCTGGTGCAGGACGTCGGCGGTCGCCTCGTCGAGCAGGTGCGCGTCCTCGACGCAGAGCACCGTCGGCGACGCGGGTCTGCGCCAGCGCCAGCGCGCGCTGCAGCGCGGCGACGACCTGGTGGCGGGTCAGCGCGCCCTGCAGCGGGGGCGCCGGTCGCGCGAGCGGGCTCAGCTCGGCGAGGATCGAGCGCGTGCGCTGCGGCAGCGCGTCGAGCGACGCGCGACCGTGGACGAGCAGCTGCTCGACGGCGGCGCCGAGCGGGCCGTAGGGCGCCCCGGCGTCCCTGGCCTTGACGGTGACCACGCGCCAGCCGCCCTCGCGAGCGCGCGCGACGACCTCCCGGCAGAACGCGGACTTGCCGATGCCCGGTGGGCCCGCGCACGAGCAGCGCCGCGACTCCTCCGCCCGCGACGCGACGCCGAGCTGCGTCGCGGCCGCCGCGAGCTCGGCCTCGCGGCCGACGAACGCCGGCTCGCCGAGGCGGACGTCCGGCCGTGCAGCGCTCGTAGAGCGCCTGCGTCTGCGGCGTCCGGCGTCGCGCCGAGCTCGCGCACGAGCGCGATCCGCAGGCGCTCGTACCAGCGGATCGCGACGTGCCGGCGACCGCCGTCGATCGCCGCGCGCATGAGCTCCCGGCAGGCGGCCTCGTCGGTGGGCTCGACCTCGGCGAGCCGCTCCCAGCTCGCGCTGCGGCGCAGCAGCTCCGTGAGGAGCGCGTGGATCCGGCGGCGCGGCTCCTGCGTCCATGTCTCGTACGGCGCGTCGGGCAGCAGCTCGCCGGGCCAGCTCGCCGCGACGCGCGCGCAGGCGCCGGCGTCGCCGTCGCGCAGCGCCTGCTCGGCGTCGCGCAGGAACAGCTCGGCGTCGATGCCCACGGAGCGCGCGGAGCGCGCGGGAACAGCTCGACCTGCCCGGCGCGCAGGACGACCGCCTCCGGGTCGCCGAGCGCCCGCCGGGCGTGGTGGGCGGCCTTGCGCAGGTTCGCCGCGCCGGCGTCGGCGCCGAGGTGCGGCCAGAGCCGCTCGATGACCTGCTCGCGCGGCAGGCGCCGGTCGTCGGCGAGGGCGAGCAGCGCGACGAGCTCGCGCGCCCGGCGCGCCGGCCAGTCGCCCTCGGCGATCTCGCGGCCGTCGACGACGACCCGGAAGCGCCCGAGCAGCTCGATGCGAACGTCGCCGACTGCCGTCACGCCCGGCATCTTCGCGCAGGCCGGTCAGGCGTTCGGCGAGCTGGCGCGTTCCCGAGCGGTCCGCACCATGAGCGGGATCGGCGGCCGGACCTGCCGCCGGCGGTTCTGTCCTCGCCGCGGGGTCTCTACGGCGCCGGTCCGCCGCCGCGAGGACCGCCCGCCGGAGGACCGCCCGCCGGAGGACGGCCGCCGGCGGCGGCCGCGCCGTCCGACGCCGGGGTCCCCCGGAAGCAGCCGACGGTGTAGGGGTACTCGAGCGTCGCGACGTAGTGGTAGACCCGCCGGGTGCTGCCGCCGACCTTCACGCTGCTCGTCCGCCCGTGGCAGGCGTCGAGGTCGGCGTTCGTGAGCAGCGCCCCGCCCGGGGCCTTGCGCTCGACGTAGATCCCGTAGCCGTCGAGGGCGTACCCGACGCGCGTGGACCGTCCGGCCGTGCGGGCGAGCATGCAGGCCGAGACGTCGTGGTGGTGGTATCGGCCGGTCGTCTCGGGATGGCCGCCGCAGCGGTCGAGGACCTCGTGCGCGGCGGCGTCGCGACCGGCGCCGTCGAGCGCGCTGAACAGCACGACGCCGTCGTCGAGGATCCCGATCGCGCCCATGCTCAGGCAACCGGGCCTCGCCGCCGCCCTCGGCTCCGCGGCGAGCGTGAGCGTCAGCGTCCGGCTCGAGATCGTGTTCGGGTTGCGGTCGTACTCGTAGGCGGGATCCGACGAGTCGACCGGGAAGGCGCCCGTCGTCATGTCGACCGGAACGCCCCTCGTCGTGATGATCCGCTCCGAGCCCGAGCGCCGGACCGTGTAGCTGGCTCCCGGCCAGGCGACCGTGCCCCGGACGGCGAGCTTCGCGGAGCGGTCCCACGTCCCGGCGGCCGAGTCGATCCACGGGCCCTGCTTCGACGCCCCGCCGCCGCCGAAGCTCGTCTGGCACGAGAGGACCGAGCCGCGCCGGGGACCGGCGCTGACCTTGCCGTCCCCGAGCGCGACGGGCCACGGTCCCGACGAGGCCGCGGTCATCGCCGCGCCCGCCGTCTCGCCCTGCTGGTCGGTCTCGCCGCAGGCGACGAGGAGCAGGGCGGCGGCCGTCGCCGCGAGTCGGACCGTCGCCGGACAGCGGATCATCCGTGCACCATGGCGGATGCGGGCGCTGCAAGCCCCCGGTCGCGGCGTCGGCGCGCAAGACTGTCGGCTGGTGCTGCGCCGTCGCGATCCTCTCGCGGTGCGCGTCCGGCGCGACGAGCCGGACGAGGTCGCGACGCCTGAGGGCGGGGGCCGGCCGGGCGACGTGGCGGTGCGACTGCGCGGCTTCGGCCGCCGGCGACGAACGCTGCTGACGATCGCGGGCTCGCTGGGGGCGCTCGTGGTCCTCGCGATGGTGCTGGGCGGTCGCCGCGACGAGTTCGCGTCGGCGCTGTCGCGGGCGGGGGCCGGCGTGCTCGTCGCCGCCGCCGCGCTGCAGATCGTCGCGCTCGTCGCTCGCAGCGAGGCATGGCACCTGACGATCGAGGCCGCGGGCGGCACGGTCGCGCGGCGCATCCTGTACCGGGCGTCGAGCATGCAGGTGCTCGGCGGCGTCATCAACGGGCACCTCGGCGTCGCGGCGCGGATCGCCGCGTTGCGGCGCTCCTCGCCGACCGTCAGCCCGCAGGTGCCCACGCTGATCGCCGCGGAGTTCCCGATCATCGCCGTCGAGGCCGCCCTGGCGGCGCTGACGTCCTTCACGCTCGTCGGGCCACTCGGCCTGCCCTGGTGGCTGCCGATCGTGGGCATCGCGGTGCTCGCGGCGGCCAGCGCGGGGCTGAGGCACCTGGCGCTGCGAACGGGCCGCGAGCTGTGGCGAGGCCTGGCCGTGCTGCGCAGCCTGCGGCACGGAAGCCGCGTCGTCGCCTTCGTGATCGTCGCGGTCCTGGCGCAGATCCTGCGCAACTGGCTGCTCCTGCACGCCGTCGGCGTCGACGCCTCGCTGCTGGATGCGGTCGCGGTCCTGATCGCCCTCGTCACGCTCAGCCAGCTGCCGATCGGACCGAGCGTCGGCGCGGCGGCCGCCGTGCTCATCCTCGGCAGCGACGGCGTCGCGGCGGCCGCCGCCGCCGGGGTGCTGCTGACCGTGACCGGCACGATCGGCGGCCTGTGCTTCGCCGCCTGGGCCGGAGCCGACCACCTGTGGTCCAGGGTGGCCGACGCCCGGCGGATCCACCGCTGACGATCGGGGCCTCGCCGCGTCGCGCTCGGCGTCCGATGGCGCCGTCAGACGTCTCAGCCCACCGGCGACCCCGCTTCATCTACGCGATCGAGGAGGGACACATGCAGGTGAACGCCCACGCAGATGTCGATGTCGTCGCCGTCGAGCAGGACGACCGGGTCACGGTGATGCTCGAGCTCGTGGCGCCCACCGCGCAGACGCACGGCCCGCGGCCGGCGGCGACCGTCCAGGTCGTCCTCGACCGCAGCGGATCGATGCACGGCGAGCGTCTCGACGCCGCCAAGGAGGCGCTCGTGCGACTCGTCGACCGCCTCGATCCGACCGACCGCTTCGGCGTGGTCGCCTTCGACGACGAGGTCCAGGTCGTGGTCCCCGCCGGCGGGCTGACCGACAAGCACGCCGCCCGGCACGCCATCGCGTCGCTGGCCTCGGGCGGGATGACGAACCTCTCCGGCGGGCTGCTGCGCGGCATGCAGGAGGCCCGGCGCGTGGCGTCCGACGGCGGCGCGACGCTGCTGCTGCTCTCCGACGGCCACGCCAACGCGGGCGAGACCGACCCGGCGCGCCTGGCCGGCGTGACCGCCGGGGCTCGCGATCACGCCATCACGACGACGACCGTCGGGATCGGCATGGACTACGACGAGCTGCTGCTCGCCGAGGTCGCGCGCGGCGGTCAGGGCAGCCACGTCTTCGCCGAGCACGGCGACGGCGCGGCGGCCGCGGTCGCCGGCGAGGTCGAGGGGCTGCTGACCAAGACCGTCCAGGCCGCCAGCCTGGTGATCCGGCCCGACGCCGCCGTGGACACCGTCACGGTGTGGAACGACCTTCCCGGCGCGCCGATCGACGGCGGGATCATGGTCGAGCTCGGAGACCTGTGGGCCGGCGAGCACCGCAGGCTCGTGCTGACCTTCGCCGTTCCCGCCAAGCCCGCGCTCGGGCTCGCCCGGATCGCCGAGCTGGAGGTCCGCTACGTCGCGATCCCCGAGCTCGCCGAGCTCGCCGAGCAGACCGTGACGATCCCCGTCCACGTCAACGTCGTCCCCGGCGATCAGGCCGCGGGCCGGATCCCCGACGCCCGGGTCCGCACCGAGCTCGTCTACCAGCAGGTCCAGGACGCCAAGCGCAAGGCGGCCGACGCGCTGCGCGACGGCGACCACGACGCAGCGCAGGCCGCCTACAGGGCCGCGCGCACCAGGCTCGACGACGTGATGCCCTCCTGCCCGTCGCCCGAGCTCGCCGACGAGCTTCAGATCATCACCGAGCTCAGCGATCGCGTCGTCGCCGGCGACGCGACGTGGTCGGCGAAGTTCAGCCGCATGGACCAGGCGCGCAAGAGCCGCAAGCGCGGCCGCGGCGACCTGGAGATGTGAGAACGTCAGACCGTGGAAGCCGGCCGCGACCCCTCATCGGTGCCCCGTCATGACGAGCACACGCTGCGCCGGTTTCTCGCCGCCCGCCGCGCGGGCGACGCGGCCGGCGCGCGCCGGTGGTGGGACGAGCTCGTGCGAGACAACTTCGACCGCGTCCGCGGCATGGTCATCCTTCGCAGTCGCGGCCACCTGTCGGCCGTCGAGCAGGAGGAGGCGCTCCAGCGCGCTCTCATCAAGCTCTCCAACAACATGATCCACACCTTCAACGGCAGCTCGATGGGCGAATGGGTCAACGCCACGAAGACGCTCGTCTTCGGCGCCTGCGTCGACACGCAGCGCCGCGAGAAGGCCGCATCCGGCCACCGCGCTCGGCTCGACGCGACGGACGACTCCGGCGACGAGACCGGCCAGCTGGACCGCACCGTCTACAGGGCCCTCGAGGAACAGCGCCGCGAGCAGGAGGCCGACGAGCAGGACGCCGACGACGACGCGCAGGCGCGCGACTTTCTCGACTGGGCCGTCCCCCGGCTCTCGGACAAGCGCCGCGCCGTGATCGAGCTCGACCGCCAGGACGTCCCGTGCGAGGACATCCAGAAACGCCTCGGCGTCTCGCGCGACGTCGTCTACGCCTCCCGCAGCCGAGCGCTCAAGGACCTCGCCAAGCTCCGTGAGGAGTACGGGACATGACCACGATCGAGCAGCTCGTCGGGCAGTTCGTCGACGACTGGAACGCCGGCCGCCGGCCCGACGTCCTCGCGTTCCTCGAGCGCGCCGCTCCCGAGGATCGCGACGCGCTGGCCTCGCAGCTCGAGACCTGGCTGGAGCTCGCCCCCACACCCGCCTATGACGAGCCCACCCGCCAGTCGATCGCCCGCGAGCCCGCGCTGCTGGCCGCCCTCGACACAGCCGCCGCGCTGCGCGCGCCGCTCGCCGAACGGCTGCCGACGCTCCGCGACCGCGCCGGCCTCGCGATCCGCGACGTCGCGGGGCGCCTGACGCAGCTCTTCGACCTCGGCGACGAGCAGCGCACGGTCGCCTACCTCGAGCGGATCGAACGCGGCGAGCTCGACGAGCGCCGTCTCTCGCGCCGGCTGCTCGACGCGCTCGCCGCCATCCTCGGCGCCGACGCCGCCCAGCTCGCGCCTGGCCCGGCCGCCCTCGCCCCAGCCCCAGCCCCGGCGCGGACGTTCTTCAGAGCCGAGGCGGACGCGGACGCGTGGATCGCCGAGGACATCGACGTGCTCTCCCGCGCCGCGCTGTCCCCGGCGCCGGCCGCCCCGATGGACGAGCTGGACCGCCTGTTCCTCGGCGGGCCCGGCGGCTGAACGTCAGATCCCCGGCGCCGGCCGCCCCGACGGCGGGCTGGACCGCCTGGTGCTCGGCGAGCCCGGCGGCTGAAGGTCAGATCCCGATCGAGGCCGCCCCGCTGGCCATCGACGCCGGATCGCAGCCGGTCGACTCCGCCGCCGAAGCCGTCGACGCCCACCCGCGAGCGACGGCCGCCAGGGCCGAGCCCCGCAGCGACGCCGACAGCCACGGAAGGCCGTCGGGGTCGATCGCGGCGATGCGGTCGGCCGCCGGCCGCAGCTCCAGCCGATCCCACGCCGCCTCATGCTCACCGTCGCCGATCGCGGCGGCGAGCTCCTCATAGCGGCCCGTCAGCCCGAGCGTGTTCAGCCGATACAGGGCCGCGATCGTCGAGATCCCGTGCGCGGCGGCGATCCGCACCACCTCGTCCAGCCCCGGCTCGATCCCCTCGACCAGCGCGGCGACCCCGGCGGCCGGGGCCAGCAGCTCGGCGGCGAACGCGTTGGCCTGCACCTCGCGCGAGTCGGTCGCCTTGCCCCCGAGCGTGGTGAACGTCTCCACCGGGATCGTCCCGTCATGCCCGCAGCGCAGGTGGCCGAGCTCGTGCGCGAGCGTGAACCGCTGACGCACCGGCGCGTGGGTCCCGTTGACCCACAGCACCACGCGCCCTCCATCACGCCAGCAGCATCCCGCGATGCCCGTCGGCAGCGCCGCGATGACGACCGGCAGCTCCAGCGCCGACTCGACCAGCGTCAGCACGCACTCAAGCGGCGCCGCGGGATCGAGCCCGAGCGCCTCGCGCGTCTGACGGGCGCGCTTGGCGCCGACGTTGGTGTCCTTGCTCGCCATCGGTTCGCTCGCTCCGGGGTCGGCCACGCCCGCAGCACGACCGCGGCGGCCACATCAACCCCTTGGAGGGCTACCACATCCACCGCGCCGAAGGCGCTGGGCTACCACTACCAGCCGCAGCCACCGGAGAAGAACGGCGCTGAATGGGTCAGCGCCCGTTTCCCCAAGCGATGAGCTCGCCCGCAACCTCGTTGAGAGGCGTACCGTTATCAGGGCATGAGACACCGCCGACCTTGTCTGGTCGTAGTGTCGCTGCTGCTGGTGTCGGTGGCGGCCGTTCCGGCGAGTGCCGCCGACACGGTCGTCGCCCAGTTGCTGCGCCCGAGTCAGGTCCGGTCCTACGCGGGCATCCAGGTCTTCAGCGCCTTCCAAGACGGTGCCTATCACCTGGCGATCCGGCGCCAGGGTCGCATCGAAATCCTGCCGGTCGCGTCGTCGCGAGCGCCGTTCGACGTCGACATCGGCCCGGATCGAAACGGCCGGCCGCAGCTGGTCTACACGCGCTGCCAGGTCGAGCGCGGCGAGAGCAACGAGGCCACCAACTCCAGCCGCGGGTGCGACCTGGTGCTCCTCTCGCTGGCCGGCGGTGGCCGCGAGCGACCGATCCGCGGCGCCAACACGCAGGCCAACGAGACCCGGCCCACGCTGTGGAGGGGCCGCATCGCGTTCGCCCGTCAGGCCACCGGCCGGGACCTGCCGGTCGTGTACACCAGAGCGCTCACGAGTCCGCGTTTGCGACCCTCCGCGCGGCTGCCCGGCATCCCGCGACGCACCGGCGGCCGGCGCACGCGCAGCGGCGTCGTCGTCGAACTCGAGCTCTCTGCCGACCGCCTCGCGCAGATCGTCCGCTACGACGCGGGAGTCGCTCCTGAACGCTCTGACGTGCGTCTCGTCGACCTCTCCGACCGCTCGAGTCGCGTGCTGGCGCGCGTCGGCGTCGGGGAGGGCGGGCAGTACTTCGTCGGCATCGGCTTTGCCGGGGGTTACCTCGGATGGGCGTTTCAGTGGGTGGCCGGCGGCGGCGAGGTCATGCCGGGCATCTACCGCCATCGCCTCTCCACGGGCGAGATCTCACTCGCGGCGGCCTCCCGGCTCGTGGACGGCTGGCTCGTCGGGCTCGCGCTGTTCGCCGCCGACGGCGCCTACATGATCGGCTCGAGCCTTCCCGGCGAAGGCTGCGACGAGGCGCCCGGCGATCAACCCGACGGGGACCTGTGCAAGCTGGTCCGCAGCCAACCGCTGCGCTTCCGGCCGGTCCCACCTCGGCGCCGATCCTCGTGGTAACGCGACTTCATCACCAGCCCGACGCACCGATCATGCCGCCGCCACGAGGAAGCGCACCTCATCCTCGAGGCGATACCGGCCGGAGGCGGTCCTCAGCGGCCGCAGCGCCTCGGTGAGCGCCTCGCGCACCGCGTCGCGACCCGCCACGCGGCCGGCCCGCACGAACGGCGGGGCCGCCAGGTAGCCGCGCAGCATCGTCTCCAGGTCGGGGTACTCCTCGGCGAACTCGATGTAGCCGGCCGCACCGGGGGTCAGGCCGGCCGCGCGCGCCCTGGCCTCCAGCGCGCCGGGCTCGTGCAGCGGCGCATCCGCCGGATCCGGCCTGGACTCCCCGGCGGGCGTCGCCGGCGCCGCCGGCTTTGGCGGCATGACCTCGCCGAGGGACGCGAAGAGGGCGGTCGACTGGCAGCGCTCGGGCCGTCCGAAGACGGTCATCGCCACGCTCGCGCCGGGCCGCGCCACGCGGCCCGCCTCGCGGAGCGCGGCGACCATGTCGCTCGCGATGAAGAACGAGTTGAAGCCGGTCACGACGTCGAACGCGTCGTCCGCCCACGGCAGGCCGGTCATCTCACCGACCCGAAAGTCACCGTCGGGCACCCGCTCGCGAGCGATCTCGACGAACGCCGAGGTGGCGTCCAGGCCGCAGACCGCCGCGCCGCGGTCGGCGGCGATCCGGGCGAAGCGGCCGGCCCCGCACCCGACGTCGAGCAGCGCCGTGCCCGAGCCCACCACGACGTGCTCGAGCACGTGACGGTAGACCGGGATGCCCCATCCGGCCCAGCCCTCCATGACGTCCGCCCAGTCGCGGGCGTGCTCGCTCCACAGATCGGACTGACCGGGCGCCGATCCCTGCGCAGTCCCGCCGCGCTCAGCCATCGGCCTGCACCATCTCGCAGCCGTAGGAGGCGATCTCGCCCTCCAGGCCGCTGAGGTCCGGCGGTCCCTCGGAGGCCGGAGGCAGCACCCGGCTGCGCGCCGGCGTGCTCATCGTCGCGATCGCCGCCTCGAAGCCCCCCGGGGTGAGGATGAAGAGCATCCGGCAGCCCGCCGCTCCGACGGTGTAGGCGTGCGGCACGTCGCGCGGGCCGAAGGCGACGTCGCCCGCGCGCGCCGCGAACGTCGTCTCGCCGACCTCGAAGGTGACATCGCCCTCGAGGACGTAGAACGTCTCGTCCTCGCGGTGGTGCACGTGCAGCGGGGCCTGCGCGCCGGGCGGCTCGGTGATCTCCACGATCGACATGAGCCCAGCGGTCTGCGCCGCCGCGAGCCTGGTGACGGCGAGGCTCCCGAACCACCAGTGCGCCTCGCCCTCGTCGTGGTGGACGACGACCGGCTCGGATGCCGGCGCTGCCGCGTCGTGCTGCGTCATCGCTCCTCCTTCGCGTTCTCGTGCCGGGCCGAGCCCGGATGTCCCTTGCCGACGTCCTCGGGCTGGGCGGAGGCCTCCACCAGCCGCGCAGCGATGCCGGCCATCGTGCGCGCTGCCGTCGCCACGGCGACGCCGCGGGTGCGCAGCGCCTTGAAGGAGGGCAGATCCAGCAGCGCGCACACGACGCGGACCGTCTGCGCGCGCGGGCGCCATGGCGCCAGCGCGGCGCGCACCCGGACGCTGACGATCTCCAGCAGGTGGTCCTCCCACTCGCGCATGCCCGGCAACTGGCGCTCGCGCACGTCGACCTCGATGTGCGGTCCTCCGCGCTCGTAGAAGGCGAAGAGCTCGGAGGCGATGCGCTCCAGACGCTGCTCGAGCCCGCTGGCGTCGCCGATGACCTCGGCGGACGCGTCGAGGGCGGGCGGACGGACCCGCTGCATGACGAGCGCGCCGCAGGCTGGCAGGAGTGCGTCGAGCGTCGGGAAGTGCGCGTAGACGGTGGCCACCGCGACATCCGCCTCCTTGGCGATGTCCTGAAACGACGTGCCGAGGACGCCGCGCTCGCCGTGCAGCCTGACCGTCGCTTCCACGATCCGCCGCCGCGTCTCCTCCCGGGCCAGCTCGCGTTTGCTCATGTCGTACCTGCGCGGCGTCATTTCAAATAGAAACCTAATGCAATCAATATTCTGCGTCAAGGCGCCGGCAGGCCCTGACCGACCCACGGCTGGCACCTCGGCGACGAACGCGCCAACGAGGCCGACGAGACGGCGACCCGCTGGCTCATGCGCCCGCGCGGCGCCTACCTCATGGGCCGCAACATGTTCGGGCCGATCCGCGGCGAGTGGGAGGACGACTGGCGCGGGTGGTGGGGGCCCGAGCCGCCCTAGCTGCTGGTCCCGGGCCTTGCCGCCCGACGCCCGGCTACGCTGGCCTCGGGCCATGGCCGACGCCACCGACAGCTTCCTCGTCGCGCGCAACCCCGACGCCGACAGCACGCTGCCCTTCCTGCTGCGGCTGCCGATCGACGGGGGCATCCTGCTCAAGGCGCGAGACCGCTGGCCCACCACCGCGCGCGTCTACTGCCACCCGCTCGACGAGTGGCCCGCCGACGCGCAGATCGTCGAGCAGGTCGCCGTCCGCAGCTGCCGGCGGCGCGGCGCGGCGATCGACCTCGTCCTGGACCGCGGGCGCAACAACCGCTCGCAGATCGTCTTCACCAAGCCCAACCCCGGCCGCGCGGGCGGGCGGCCGATGATCTTCTGGCAGACCGCCCGCACCGCCCGGAACGCGCGCCCCGGCCAGCGCGTCCCGACGCGCCGCGCCTCCCAGCTCGAGCAGCTGACGATCCTCGTCGACACGCGCGAGCGCTACCCCTACAAGTTCGCCGGGCGCCCCGTGCAGCGCGAGCGCAGCGCGCTTTCGGTCGGCGACTACGCCGTGCGCCACGGCGAGCGCGTGATCGCCGTCGTCGAGCGCAAGACCCCCGAGGACCTGACCAAGTCACTGGTCGACGGGTCGCTGAACTACGCCCTCGCCGAGCTCGCCGGTCTGCCGGCCGCCGCGGTCGTCGCCGAGGCGCGCTACGGCGCGCTCGTCGGCCACGAGCACACCCAGCCCGGCTGGCTGCTGGAGCTCGTCGCTCGCCTGCAGGTCCGCTACCCCGCCGTCCCGATCGTCTTCGCGGACTCGCGCAAGCTCGCCGAGGAGTACACCTACCGCTACCTCGCCGCCGCGCTCGTCCACCATGCCCCCGCGCCCGCGCAGACCGACGAGCCGTCCTGACCCGCGTCGTCAGCCGACGCAGACGTCGTCGACGCTCGATCCGACGTTCCCCGCAGCCGGTCCGGGCGCCCCCGCGCTCCGGATCGGTCGGCGCCGCACCCTGGTCGGCAAAGCTGTAGAACGCGGAGGGCGCCCGGCGGCGGGCGGTCCATCCCGGACGATCTCGAGCGCCGCCGCCCGCCACCCACCGCCCTCATGTCCCCCGAACCGCCACAGCACGTCGACGAGCATCCGGCGGGCCGCCGGGCCATGACCCGCCCGACGATCGGCATCACCTGCACGGAGGGCGACATCCGCTCCGGCGAGTGGGACGAGCACGCGGCGTTCTCGCCGCTGGGCTACGTCCGCGCCGTGCAGCGCGCCGGGGCGCGGGCGCTCCTGCTCGTCGTCGACGAGGAGGACGCGCGCGACACGGACGGCCTGCTGGGCAAGCTCGACGCGATCATCCTCAGCGGCGGCGCGAGCGACGTCGCGCCGCGCTGCTACGACCAGGAGCGCCACCCGGCGACGGCCCCCGAGGAGCCCGGCCGCGACGAGTTCGAGACCGCGCTCGCGCACGGCGCGAGGCAGCGCGACATCCCGGTGCTCGGGATCTGCCGCGGCATGCAGCTGCTCAACGTCGCCTACGGCGGCACGCTTCACCAGCACCTGCCCGAGACCATCGAGCACGACATCCACCGCACGCTGCCGGCGGCGTTCGCGCGCCACGACGTGCGGCTCGAGCCCGGCTCGCTCGCGGCGGCCGCGGCCGGGCGGACGCTCGAGTCGGTCCTCTCGCACCACCACCAGGGCCCCGACCGGATCGGCGCGGGGTTGGCGGTCACCGCGACGGCAGCGGACGACGGCACGCCCGAGGCGATCGAGGACCCCGACGCGCGCTTCGTGCTCGGCGTCCTGTGGCACCCCGAGGAGGACGAGCGCTCGCGCGTCGTCGAGGCGCTCGTGCGCGCCGCGCAGCAGCCGCGCGCGCCGCTGCACGACGAGGTTTGACGTCGCGCCCCGACCCGCGTGGGAAGTTGACTGCGCTCGGTGGCTCCGCATAGGTTCCGAAGCCACGACTTCTAAACGGGGAGGACGCGCCGGATGACCCGCTACGAGACGGTCACCGAGGACTATCTGGATCAGCGGCGCCTGAAGGCGGGCGCCGCCGGCTGGGTGCTGCTCGCCGGCCTCGGCGTCGCGTACGTCATCTCGGGCGACTTCGCGGGCTGGAACTTCGGCCTCGCCGAGGGCGGCTGGGGCGGCCTGCTCATCGCCACGATCCTCATGGGCCTCATGTACACGTGCATGGTCTTCTCGCTGGCGGAGATGTCCTCGGCGATGCCGACGTCGGGCGGCGGCTACACGTTCGCGCGGCGTGCGATGGGCCCGTGGGGCGGCTTCCTCACCGGCACGGCGATCCTCATCGAGTACGCGATCGCCCCGGCGGCGATCGTCGTGTTCATCGGCGGCTACGTCGAGTCCCTGGACATCTTCGGCATCGAGGCCGGCTGGCCGCTGTACCTCGCCTTCTACGCCGTGTTCATCGGCGTGCACCTCGTCGGCGTCGGCGAGGCGCTGAAGGTCATGTTCGCGATCACGGCGCTCGCGGTCGTCGCGCTCGTCGTCTTCGTCGTCGGGATGATCCCCGAGTTCAGCGCCTCGAACCTCACCGACATCAAGCCCGACGCGAGCGCGGCGGGCGCGAGCAGCTTCCTGCCGTACGGCTACGCGGGCGTGCTGTCGGCGCTCGTGTACGGCATCTGGTTCTTTCTCGCCGTCGAGGGCGTGCCGCTCGCCGCCGAGGAGGCGCGCGACCCCAAGCGCGACATGCCCAAGGGCATCATCGTCGCGATCCTGATCCTGCTCGTCTTCGCCGCGCTCATGCTCACGCTGGCGCCGGGCGGCGCCGGCTCGGACACGATCGCCAACTCCGACAACCCGCTTCCGCTCGCCGCCGACACCGCGCTCGGCGAGGGGTCGTTCATCGGCGAGTTCGTCAACTACTGCGGCCTCGCGGGCCTCGTCGCGAGCTTCTTCTCGATCATCTTCGCCTACTCGCGCCAGCTCTTCGCGCTCTCGCGCGCGGGCTACTTCCCGCGTGCGCTGTCGGTGACGAGCAAGCACCACGTGCCGCACATCGCGCTCATCGTGCCCGGCGTCGTGGGGTTCCTGCTCGCGGCGATCACGCAGGACGGGGCGCGCATGATCCAGATCGCCGTCTTCGGGGCAACGGTCTCCTACGTGCTCATGCTCGCCAGCCACATCATCCTGCGCCGCAAGGAGCCCGACCTCGAGCGCCCGTACCGCACGCCGGGCGGCACGCTGACCTCGGGCGTCGCGCTCGTCCTCGCCGTCGCCGCGGTGATCGCCGTGTTCTTCGTCGACGAGACCGCCGCCTTCATCACGCTCGGCGTGTACCTGCTCGCGACGCTGTACTTCGGGCTGTACTCGCGCCACCACCTCGTCGCGCAGGCTCCCGAGGAGGAGTTCGCCGCGCTGGCGCAGGCCGAGGCGGAGCTCGCCGGATCGTGACGCTCGACGAGCTGAAGGACCTCGTCGAGCGCGGCGAGGTCGACACGGTCGTCCTCGCCCTGTGCGACATGCAGGGCCGCCTCGCGGGCAAGCGGCTCACCGCGCGCCACTTCGTCGACGAGATCGCCGAGCACGGTGCGGAGGGCTGCAGCTACCTGCTCGCCGTCGACGTCGACATGAACACCGTCGACGGCTACGAGATGTCGTCGTGGTCGCGCGGGTACGGCGACTTCGTGTTCAGGCCCGACCTCGACACGCTGCGCCCGCTGCCCTGGCTGCCCGGCACGGTCATGCTCATGGCCGACGTCGTCTGGGAGGACGGATCGGACGTCGTCGCGTCGCCGCGCCAGATCCTGCGCCGCCAGCTCGCGCGCCTGCAGGAGCGCGGCTGGGACGCGATCGCGGCCACCGAGCTCGAGTTCATCATCTTCCGCGACACGTACGAGCAGGCGTGGCACAAGGCCTACCGCGACCTCGAGCCGGCCAACCTCTACAACGTCGACTACTCGCTGCTCGGCACGACGCGCGTCGAGCCGCTGCTGCGCCGGATCCGCAACGACATGCAGGGCGCCGGCATGGAGGTCGAGGACTCCAAGGGCGAGTGCAACCTCGGCCAGCACGAGATCAACTTCCGCTACGGCCAGGCGCTGCTCAAGGCCGACGAGCACGCGATCTACAAGAACGGCGCCAAGGAGATCGCCGCCCAGCAGGGCTGCTCGATCACGTACATGGCGAAGTTCGACGAGCGCGAGGGGTCCTCGTGCCACATCCACTTCTCGCTGCGCTCGTGTGAGGACGGGACGCCGGTGTTCGCCGAGGACGAGGCGCTGTTCGAGCGCTTCGTCGCGGGCCAGCTCGCCTGCCTGTGCGAGCTGACGCTGTTCTACGCGCCGAACGTCAACTCCTACAAGCGCTTCGCGGACGGCTCGTTCGCGCCGACGGCGGTCGCCTGGGGCAACGACAACCGGTCGTGCTCGATCCGCGTCGTCGGCCACGGCGGCGGCCTGCGCTTCGAGAACCGCCTGCCCGGGGCCGACGTCAACCCGTACCTCGCGATCGCCGCGATGATCGCCGCGGGGCTGCACGGCATCGACGCGGGGCTCGAGCTCGAGCCGGCCCTCGAGGGCAACGCGTACGAGGCCGGCAAGCCGCGCGTGCCCGCGACGCTGCGCGACGCGCGCGACCTCTTCGCGGCCAGCGACGTGGCGCGCGAGGCGTTCGGCCAGGAGGTCGTCGACCACTACCTCAACATGGCCGACGTCGAGCTCGCCGCCTTCGGCGCGGCCGTGACCGACTGGGAGCGCTTCCGCGGGTTCGAGCGCCTGTGAGCGACGCGCTTCAGATCCTCGAGCCCGCCACCGAGACGCTGCTCGAGGAGATCGCGCGGGCGGGCGCCGACGAGGCCGACGCCGCCGTCGCGCGGGCGAAGGCCGCCTACCCCGCCTGGCGCGCGGTCGCCCCCGCCGACCGCGCGCGCCTGCTGCACCGGCTCGCCGCCGCGATCGAGGGGGCGCACGAGGAGCTGTCGGTGCTCGAGGCGCGCAACGCCGGCAAGCCGATCGCCGACGCGCGCGGCGAGATCGGCATGGTCGTCGACACGTTTCGCTACTACGCCGGCGCGCCCGAGCGGCTGCTCGGCGACACGATCCCGGTCGGCGGCGGACAGGCGTTCACCGTGCGCGAGCCGCTCGGCGTCGTCGCGCTCATCACGCCGTGGAACTTCCCGCTGACGATCGCCGCGTGGAAGATGGCCCCCGCGCTGGCGGCCGGCAACACGGTCGTCCTCAAGCCCGCCGAGCTCACGCCGCTGACCGCGCTGCGCTTCGAGGCGCTCGCGCGCGAGGTGCTGCCCGAGGGCGTCGTCAACGTCGTCGCGGGCCCCGGCCGCACCGCCGGCGCGCGGCTCGTCGAGCACCCCGACGTCGCGAAGGTCGCCTTCACCGGGTCGACGGCTGTCGGGCGGTCGATCGCGGCCGCCGCGGCGCAGACGATCAAGCGCGTGACGCTCGAGCTCGGCGGCAAGTCGGCGAACGTCGTCTTCGCCGACGCCGACCTCGAGGCGGCGGCCGCGTCCGCGCCGATGGCGGTCTTCGGCAACGCCGGGCAGGACTGCTGCGCGCGCTCGCGCATCCTCGTGCAGCGCTCGGCCGTCGAGCGGTTCATGGAGCTGCTCGAGCCGCATGTCCAGGCGATCGCCGTCGGCGACCCGCTCGACGAGGCCACGCAGATGGGCCCGCTCATCTCGGCCGGCCAGCGCGAGACCGTCGCCGGCTTCGTGCCCGACGGCGCGCCGGTCGCGATCCGCGGCTCGGTCCCCGACGGGCCCGGCTACTGGTTCGCGCCGACCGTCCTGTATCCCGTCGACCGCGGCGACCGCGCCGTGCGCGAGGAGATCTTCGGGCCGGTCGCCGTCGTCATCGCCTTCGACGACGAGGCCGAGGCGATCGAGATCGCCAACGACACGATCTACGGCCTGTCGGGCTCGATCTGGACGCGCGACGGCGCCCGCGCGCTGCGCGTCGCGCGGGGGATCGAGACCGGCGTGCTGTCGATCAACGCGAACACCTCGGTGCGGGTGGCGACGCCGTTCGGCGGCTTCAAGCAGTCCGGGGTCGGCCGCGAGCTCGGGCCGCACGCGCTCGACGCCTACTCCGAGGTCAAGTCGATCTTCTACGCGACGGAGGGCTGATGGGACGACTGGACGGCAAGGTCTGCGTCATCACCGGCGCGGCCGGAGGGATCGGCTCGGCGGCCTGCGAGCTGTTCGCGCAGGAGGGCGCGACGGTCGTCGGCGTCGACCTGCTCGACGTGTCCGGCGTCGACCTCGCGTTCGCCGTCGACGTCACCGACGAGGAGCAGGTCCGCGCGATGTACGCCGGCGCGCGCGAGGCGTTCGGCCGCATCGACGTGCTCTTCAACAACGCCGGCATCTCGCCCGTCGACGACGGCTCGGTGCTCGACACCGAGGCCGCCGTCTGGGAGCGCGTGCTGGCGGTCAACCTGCGCTCGGTCTTCCTGTGCTGCAAGCACGGCATCCCGCACCTGCTCGACGGCGGCGGCGGATCGGTCGTCAACACGGCGAGCTTCGTCGCGGTCATGGGCGCGGCCACGTCGCAGATCGCCTACACCGCCTCCAAGGGCGGCGTGCTGTCGCTCAGCCGCGAGCTCGGCGTGCAGTTCGCCAAGCAGAACGTCCGCGTCAACGCGCTGTGCCCGGGGCCGGTCGACACGCCGCTGCTGCGCGAGCTCTACGCCGAGGACGCCGAGCAGGCGCAGCGGCGGCTCGTGCACGTGCCGATGGGGCGCTTCGCCGACGCCCGCGAGATCGCCCAGGGCGCGCTGTTTCTCGCCAGCGACGACGCGTCGTTCGTCACCGCGTCGACGTTCCTCGTCGACGGCGGGCTGAGCGGCGCGTACACGACGCCGCTGTAGGCGGTCGGTCCGGCGCGAGGCCGTCCCCGGCGAGCGCGGCGAGGATCCAGGCGCCGGGCGACGTGCCGCGCAGGCCCTCGGCCGTCGCATACAGCGGCGCCCCGGCCCGTCGTCGTCGAGGGCGGCGGCGTCTGGGCCGACGTCCTCGGCGGCAGGTCGTGAGCCGCCGGCGATCGCATGCATCTGTGACGTCCCCGCGCCATCCCGCCGCTTGATCGGTCACAGATTCACGCATCGCATGCACGTGTGGCAGCGGTGGCCGCCGGCCCCCATCGATCGGTCACAGATTCACGCATCGCATGCACACCGCCTAGGGTCCGAATCCCCCAGGCGGTTCACGATGACGCAACCGCGCGAGGGCCGGCGGCGCGCCCCCCCCCGCTCCGGGGGGCCGGCGATGTTCAGTACGAGAAGACGGTCGCGCCGTCGCCGATGAACTCCCACAGCGGCGTCGCCCCCGCCAGACGGGCGTTCGGCACGAGCGCGTCGGCGTCGAGCTTGCGCGCGTCGAAGCAGATCGGGCACACGTACAGCTCGCCCTGCGCCTCGGCGAACTGCTCGAAGAGGCGGGAGACCGGGGGCGCGCCGGCCGTCTGGACCGCCTCGGCGTAGCCGGGCAGGCCGAGGCGGACGGCCTCCTTGGTCAGGAACATGACCGCGCTCTTGCCCTTCGCCTGCGCCGCCGTCGCGACGAGGAACGCGACCGTGACCTTGTCGGCGTCCTCGTGACCGGTCGTGAGGTTGATGACGACCTTGCCGTTGCTGTCGCTCATGACGAAGCCTCCTGCGGCCGCGCGGCCGGCTTGATGTTGTGGTTGAGGCGAAAGACGTTGTCCGGGTCGTACTTGGCCTTGATGGCGGTCAGGCGCCGGTACCGGGTCTCGCCGAAGGCCGCGCGGATGCGCTCCTCGCCCTCGTCGCCGATGAAGTTCAGGTACACCCCGTCGGACGCGTAGGGCGCCAGCTCCCGGCGGCAATCCCGGGCCCAGGCGATGTTGCGCTCGTCGTCGGCGGGGTCGTCCCAGACGCCGAACGGGTGCACGACCCAGGCCGCGTCGCGCCTGGCCATCGGCGTCTCGTCCTCGGCGATCGTGGCGACGGCGCCGCCCCACGGGACGATGAACATCTGCGACGGCCCGGCGGGCGTGCGCGCGCTGCTCGCGGCGACGGCGTCGAGCGCGTCGTCGCCGGCGTCGGAGAGGTAGACCGCAGTCCAGTAGTTGCGGTAGCCCGGCGCGTCGTCGAGCGCGCACTGGAAGTCGGCGTACGCCATCGGTCCCGAGCCGTCGGCGACGGGCGGGCCGTACTCGCGCAGCGGCCGCAGGACCTCCTCGCCCTCCTGCACCGAGCCGGCGTACATGCCCGCCAGCAGGACGATCGGCTCGCCGACGAGCTCGGGCGGGATGAGGTCGTCGCCGTCCGGTCCGGTGAGGTGGACGAACGCCGTGCCGACGGCGTCGGGCGCGCCGGCCATGTAGTCGCGGAAGTGCGCGAGCAGCTCACGCTCGCGCTCGGCCCGGTGGACGGTGAGCAGCACGAAGACCTCCGGGCCCACCGGGTGCAGCGCGAACTCGAACGTCGTCGCGACGCCGAAGTTGCCGCCGCCGCCGTGCAGCGCCCAGAAGAGGTCGGGGTGCTCGTGCTCGCTGGCGCGCACGAGCTCTCCGGAGGCGGTCACGAGCTCGACGGCCACGAGGTTGTCGCAGGTGAGGCCGTGCTTGCGCTCCAGCCAGCCGGACCCGCCGCCGAGCGTGAGTCCCGCGACCCCCGTGATCGAGACGCGTCCGCCGGTCGTCGCCAGGCCGTGGACCTGTGCGGCGCGGTCGAAGCGCGCCCACGTGCAGCCGGCGCCCACGCGGGCGATGCGCCGCTCGGGGTCGATCTCGACGTCGTCCATCGGCCGGACGTCGATGACGATGCCGTCGTCGCAGATCGATGCGCCGGCGACCGAGTGCCCGCCGCTGCGGACCGCGCACGGCAGGCCGCTCTCGCGGGCGAAGCGCAGGGCGGCGGCGACGTCGTCGACGCCGGTGCACTGGGCGATGACCGCCGGACGTCGGTCGATCATCGCGTTGAACAGCGTGCGCGCATCGTCGTAGCCGTCGTCCGCGGGCTCCAGCAGCCGGCCCCGGAACCCCCTGCGCAGCGTGGCGAGCGCGTCTGTGTCGATCGTTGTGCTCATGGTGCGACGCTACGCGCGGCCGGCGCGCGCGTCATGAGCGGATCGACCTATCTTTCGGCGTCGTCGTCGACGAGTCCGTGGCGCATCGCGAACAGGCTCGCCGCGGCGCGCGAGTTGACGCCGGCCTTCTCGTAGATGTGGGCGATGTGGTTGGCGGCGGTCTTCGGCGAGATGACGAGGTGCTCGCCGATCTGCGCCGTCGTGCAGCCGCGCACGAGCAGGCGCAGGACGTCGATCTCGCGCGGCGTCAGGCCCGCGGGCCACTGGCGGCGGCGGCGCACCCGGTGCCCGGCCGCACCCAGCACGGCGTTGACCGCCTCGCCGTCCAGGCGCCCGGCGCGAGCCTCCTCGTTCAGCGCGGCCTCGGCGGCGGCGGCGTCCAGCGGCCCGCGGTGCGGGCGCGGCTCGCGCAGCGCGCGGTACACCGTCGCCGCCGCCAGCAGCCGGGTCGACGGCCCGAGCGCCGCGGCTGTCAGCCCGCGCGGGTAGCCCGAGCCGTCGAGCCGCTCGCTCTGCTGGCCGGCCAGCGTGCCCAGCGCGGCCAGGCCCGGAGACTTCGCGAGCACGCGCTCGGCGAGGTAGGGATGCAGGCGCACGCGCTCGATCTCCGCCGCCGACAGCGGCCCGGGCTTGTCCCAGATCGCGTTGGAGACGCCGAGCCGGCCGAGCCCGTGGACGAGGCCGGCGCGGCGCAGCGCGAGGAGGTCGGCGGCGGGGAGCCCGTACGCTTCGCCGGCGGCCGCCGCGAGCTCGGCGACGGCGCGCGAGCGGCCGACGGTGTACGGGGACTTGAGGTCGGCGAAGTCGCCGACGGCATCGAGCGCCGCGTCGAGCTCGGTGCCCCGCAGGACGGGTCGCAGCGCGGGCTCGGCCGCGATCAGCGCGTCCCAGCTCGTCGCGGCGTCGAGACCGTCGAACAGCTCGGCGGCGTCGGCGCAGAAGCGATCGACGAGCTCGGGGTCGAACTGCGTGCCCCGGCGCTCGCGGGCGACGGCCACGGCCCGCTCGACGCCGCCGGCGCGGTGAAAGACCTCGACGACGTCGACGAGGTGCACGATGCGCGCCGCGAGCGCGATCTGCTCGCCCTTCAGCCGCTGCGGCAGGCCCTTGCCGTCCCAGCGCTCGAAGGCCTGCCCCAGCGGTTCGCAGACCGCGGCGCCGAGCCCGAGCCGCTCGGCCAGCTCGCAGGCCACGAGGCAGTGCGTCGGCTCCATGACGGCCATCCAGCGCCGCCCGGACGCGATGAACGCCGCGGCCAGGCGGGCGCGCTGCAGCGTGCTCTGGCCGGCGCCGAGGTGGCGCAGGAAGAACCCCGCCGCCGACAGCCCGACCATGTCGACCTCGTACGTGTCGCCGCGCAGGACGATGTCGTCGCCGAACCACCGCGCCTGCTCGTGCGCGTCGGCATGACAGCCGACCCAGGCGATGAGGGCGGCGTAGTAGATCGCCGCCCGCTCCTGCTCGCCGAGCCCGATCCGCTCGGCGATGCGAAGCCCGAGCAGCGAGGCGCGCAGCACGTGCTCGGTCGGCTGGCCGAGTCCGAGGTCGACGGCGAGCGACATCGCCCCGATGAGCTCGGCAAGGCGCAGGCTGCCCACGTCGAGGGGCTGGAGCTGTGTATCGCTCACATCGTGCGTAGTCTCGCGTCATCGCCGCGCGATAGCCAGCCGTCCGCGAGCGCCTGCTGAGAGGCTGGTTGTTTGGCGCATCGAGGCCCGCTCGAACTCGCCGACGGTCGCCGCATCTGTCAGGTGCGAGATCCGTTCGGGACGATTTGGGGCTTAGAAGAGCCGCCGAAGTAAGCGAATAGTCTGCGTGCTACCCGTCGTCCATTGCGACAGCGGTCGAGCGGGCGATTTCGGCGCCTTCCAGCACCCGAATGCAAAGCGGCGCAGTTGGCACAAATGTTGCTATTTGTTCTCAGCGACAGCCTTGCGTCGCATAGGTTGCCGCGCCGATGGCGTCTGTCGGGCGATCGACGTGCAGGCGGTGCGTCCTGCCCGTATAGCGGCGGGGTCGATGGACGTCTACGCCCAGCTCGACCACCGTGCCGAAACGCGACCACGGGCGGTGCTTTGGCGAGCTCATCGGCGACGATGATCGGTCTGACTGAGCCGGGCTGGTCTCGCGGAGAGCTTCCGTGAAATCCAGCCTGGCTCAGCGAGGCCGCGGCTTGGTCGTCATGCCGCACGGTTCTGGGTCTCGGCTGATCCGACCGGTCGCGTGTCACCCAGCTTGGGTCGCTGGCGGAGGTCGCCTACTTCGTGCCGAGACCGATGTTGACCCGGTTCGTCAGTGTGGTTCGGCCGTCCTGCTCAGAGCGCTCGCGGAGCATGCCGTCGAGGACCTGGCGCAGTGTCGCTTGCTGGTCCTCGGTGAGGTTGAGCTCCGCGAGCACGATTCCGGTGATCGGGTTGCTGCAGAGCATCCAGTCCCACATCTCCTGCCCCGAGGAGAACCTCGGCAGCTCGGCCGTGCGCTCGACGCGGACGTCCTGCAGTCCGGCATCGGTCATCCGCCGGCATAGGACCTCGGGGTCGGCGACCTGGAACTCGAGCGGCGGCGGATCGTCGGGCAGGCCGGGGAACTCGGGAGCGACGGCCTTCAGCGCGCTGATGAAGATCTGGAGCGTCTCGAACTCCGCTGGCGAGCGGTACGCGATCAGGACCACGCGTCCGCCGGGCTTGGTCACGCGAACCATCTCGCGGAGCGCGCGGGGCTGGTCGGGGACGAGCATCACTCCGAACTGCGACCCGGTGACGTCGAAGCTGTCGTCTGGGAGATCGAGGGCGTGGCAGTCCATCACGCGCCCCTCGGCGTCGAGCCGCTCGTCTCGCACGCGCGCCTGGAAGCGATCGATCATCGCCGGCGACCAGTCCGTCGCCAGCACTCGCGCTCCGAGCCGGGCCGCCGGCAGGCTGAGCCCGCCTGTCCCTGCCGCGACGTCGAGGAAGCGCTCGCCGGTCGCGAGACCCGCGAGGCTGAGCGCTTCGGTGGCGAGGTCGACCTCCTGGGGCGCGACGTAGCGGTCGTAGCCCTCCGCGATCGCATCCCATGCCTGCGGCGGCGCCGCGTGCTCCTCCGCTGTCGTCGTCTCGCCTTGATGCGTGCTCATGGTCTGCTCCTTGTCGCTTGCCATAGAGATGCCGCGACAGTAGGTGGGCAGCGGCGCCGCGACTTCGGGCAAAACACCCAATCCAAGGAGAAGGGACCGTGGGCATGTTTGTGTAGCGTGGGCTCGTCGCCGCGACGTCGCGGCTCGCGGCTTGCCGGGCGCGAACCGTCGGGCGTATCGTGGCGCGGATGGGCGCAGCCGATCGTGAAGTGCGCGCTCGTGAAGCGTTCGCACGTCGAATGTGGGGGGACGCGTTGGCGGACCTCTCAGCGGCTCGTCGCGACGGCGAGTTGGACGCCGAGGATCTCGAGCGCCTCGCGACCTCCGCGTACATGCTCGGCCACGACGAGGCCTGCGAGGAGGGCTGGACCGCCGCGCACCGCGCCTGGACGGGCCGAGGCGACGCGGAGCGCGCAGCCCGGTGCGCGTTCTGGCAGGCGCTGGGCCTGTTCTTCCGCGGCGACCTGGCGCCGGCGATGGGGTGGGTCGCCCGTGGCGGGCGGCTCCTGGAGGAACAGCGCCGCGACAGCGTCGCGCACGCGTGGTTTCAGATGCTCACCGAGGTCCCGCGTCTGTTCGGAGGCGACGCCGGCGCCGCTGCGAGCATCGCCGAGGCCGGCGACGTCGCGGAGCGCCTCGCGGATCTGGACGCGGCGACGTTCGCGCGGTTGTGCCGCGGTTACGCCCTGATCTTGGAGGGGCGTGTCGCCGACGCCATGACCCTCCTGGACGACGTCATGGTCACGGTCACCGCGGACGACGTCGCGCCGATCCTCACGGGCATCGCCTACTGCCAGGTGATCGCGCTCTGCCAGGGGGTGTTCGATCTCCGCCGCGCGAGGGAGTGGACGGCGGCGCTGACGCGCTGGTGCGACGCGCAGCCCGACATGGTCCCGTTCCGGGGCTATTGCCTCGTCCATCGGTGCGAGATCCTCCAGTTGCAGGGGGCGTGGACGGACGCTCTGCGATCAGCGAGGCGGGCGTGTGAGCTGCTCGTAGGCCCGCCGAGCTGGGATGCGCTCGGATCGGCGCACTACCAGCTGGCCGAGATCCAGCGGCTGCGCGGCGAGTTCGCCGCGGCCGAGGCGTCCTACCGCCGTGCGAGCTCGGCGGCCCGGGATCCCGAGCCCGGGATGTCGTTGCTTCGCCTGGCGCAGGGGCGGGTCGATCTCGCGGTGGGAGCGATCCGCCGCGCGCTCGACGAGGCGCAGGATCCGATGACGCGCGCACGACTGCTTCCGGCCTGTGTCGAGGTCATGCTCGCCGCCCAGGACGTCAAGACCGCCCGGGCGGCGGCTGACGAGCTCGGCCGGATCGCCGAGCACCTCTCCGCCCCCTATCTGAGTGCTGTCGCGGCTGACGCGTCCGGCGCCGTGTTCCTGGCGGAAGGCGATCCGCGAGCGGCGTTGACCCAGCTCCGGGCCGCGCATCGCTCCTGGCGCGAGCTGGATGCCCCCCATCAGGCGGCGCGCGCCCGCGTGCACATCGGAGTCGCCTGCCGCGACCTCGGCGACGACGCGAGCGCCGAGCTCGAGTTCGCGGCGGCACGCGGCGCGCTCGAGAAGCTCGGCGCCGCCCCCGACCTCGAGCGCCTCGCCCGGCTGTCCGGATCGCCGCGGCCGGGAGGCCTGAGCCGGCGCGAGAGCGAGGTCCTGATCCTCGTGGCTGCGGGCAAGACCAACCGAGCGATCGCCACCGAGCTGTGCATCAGCGAGAAGACGGTCGCCCGACACGTCAGCAACATCTTCACGAAGCTCGGGCTCTCGTCGCGCTCCCAGGCAACCGCCTACGCCTACCAGCACGGCATCGCGCACTAGATCCCCGACGGTCGGGCTGCGCTCAGCACGGCTCACCTTCGAGCAGCGCCCGGCGAATCAGCCGGTTCACAGGTAGATGCGCCTGCACCGTCCGCAGGCACGGCTGCTCCTGTTCGTCCTTTGCGGTAGTGCCCCCACAGCGGCGTCACCATCCTCATCCGATCCAGTACCGCCGTTTGCCCATGCCGTCCGGCGCCACGCGGATGTCCTCGAGCACCCCACCGGCTCGCTCAATGATCGAGGCCGAGACCTCGTTTCCGTCGTCGCATGTCAGGAGCACTCGGCCGACACCCGCGGTGCGGGCGACGACAAGTGCCTGCCGGAGCATCGCGCCGGCGTACCCGCGTCGCCGGTACGCGGGGCGAACGCCGTAGCCGATGTGCCCGCCGAAGTCGGCGAGGAAGTCGTTGAGTTCGTGGCGGATCGAGACACGACCCACGAGCATCCCGTTGACTTCGGCGACCAAGAAAGTCGCGGGCACCCGATCCGGTGGAAGGTTGCTTCCGCGACGCATCTCGTCCAGGCGGCGGACATAGGTCGCCCAAGGCTCGCCAGCCCGCAGGTCCGACAAGAAGTCGAATCCCTCTGCGGCGAACTCTGCATGAGCGGCGCGGGCATCTGCCTCTTCGCTAAGGCGTAGCGGGCGCACAGACAGCTGACACACATGCGCAGCGTACGGTTCGAGCGGATGCCTGCCCGCGCGCGCATCATCTCGCTGCTGCGCCTTCCATAGGAGAAGCGCTGGTCGCGGGCGTGGGGTCAGGATCGAACGGTCCGCTATGCCATGGCGATTGTCGCGGCGGTTTCAGATGCTGGGGGCTGCGGGCGTGAGACCGTGGCGACGCATCACGTCGGCGAGTGCGGCGTGATCGGGCGGGCCTTCGCCGGCGGCGGCGAGTACCTCGCCGATCTCGCGGAAGTAGGCGGCTCCGAAGACACCTGGGCTCGCGATTGCGAGGAACCTCGCGCCGGCGCTGCCGTGGTTGGCAAACCCGTGGACGATGCCGCGCGGGATGCAGATCGCGTCGCCAGGGCCGATCTCGATGGTCTCGCCGTCGACCGTCCATGTCGAGACGCCCTGCAGGCCGTAGATCGTCTCCTCGAAGGCGTCGTGGCTGTGTGGCGCCGGCATCCTCGCCTGCGCGGGGACGTCGCACTCGAAGACGCTGACGCTGGCGTTGGACTCATCGGCCTCGACGAGAAAGCGGACGGCGAAGGCACCAACCTCAATCGTCTCGCTGGTGGTGGATTGCATGGTGGACCTCCGAGGGGAATGGACAGGATGTAAAGCGACTTGACCACCGTACGCGACTACGCAACAATCGTCAAGTGCCTTTACCGAGCCGTACCGACATCGGGCCGCCGCCCCTCATCGGAGCGCTGCTGCGCGTGCCGTTTGAGGTCGTCCGTGAGCGCATGCTCGTCGGCCTGCACGCGCGCGGCTTCACCGATCTGACAGCCGCGCACCTCAATGTCCTGCAGTACCCCGGGCCCCACAAGGTGCGTCCGTCCGAGCTTGCCGCGCGAACCGCCATGACCAAGCAGGCACTCAACTACCTGCTCGGTCAAATGGAGCACCGCGGGTATCTCAGGCGGCGGAACGTGGCCGGCGATCAGCGCTCCAAGCGCATCCATCTCACCGCGCGCGGCCATCGCGCCGTCGATGCCATCCGTGAGATCGTCGCCGAAGTCGAAGCCGACTGGGAGCAGCAACTAGGTCCCACCCAGTTCAGCGACCTCCGCCGAATCCTCGCCCACCTCAACTCGCTCCTCGCCGCGCAGCACCTCCCAAATAGCACGAGCGACTGATCCCACCCACAACACGCCTGAGATCTGCTGCGCTCCATGCCGCAGCGGCGGGGCGGCCCCGCTGCGACCTCATTGTCTCTTGCGCGATTCGCAGCGCGCGACCGGGTTTTCGTCCGGCAGCGCGAGCTGGCGTTCGCGCGTCGCACTACCCCGTTCCATGCGGGGCGGTCGGACTGCTGGCGGTGCCGTCTGGCTTGGCGGTGCGACGTTCTGGGCTTCCAAGATCCCGAGGAGGTCTCTCATGTCGCAGGTGCTGTTGGATGCCGCCGGTCGGCCTCGATCGCCGGCGACATTGCCCGGATTTCACGCCGGGCGCCCGCCGCGCAACAAGGGCCGGCGCCGCGAATCGCCGGCGTCGCAAACCATCCCCTTTCGGGATAGCGCCGGCCCTTGTTCGCTGCCAGCGCCAGCGCAATGACGACGGTGAGGCCGAGCCATCGGGCGACTGCCAGAACCTCTGCGCGGGCGCACAGCTACACGATCCAGACCAGCAAGGGCTTCATCACGAGCATCGGTTCGCTGGGCGGGCCGCCGACAGCGTTAGTTAGATCCGACTCGCGTAGTTCTACAGATGAGCGCCGACGGATGTCGACTCCGGACGGCTCCGCCAACCCAGCCCACCTCGCGTGCTCTGAGATCCTGCCTCCATGGTTCGCACCGGTGCCCGCGCGGCGCGCCTGCAGGAAGCACTAGAGGAGACCGGGCTGGAAGCGGCTCGCCAGCCCGCCGCGGCGCGTCCAGCGACTGCCGAGCTCCCGGCGTCAACGGCTACCGAACTGCTGGAGGTCTACTACGCGCTCGGCGGTCTCGAAGCGACGCCGACCTTCCGCCCGGGTCCATGGGATCTGCCCTTCGCCGCCGGACTGCTCGTCGAGCTTGACGAGGAGCTCCACTTCAACCGGTACCGCGCAACCACGCTCAGGGCGTCATGGGAAACCCGGCTGCCCTGGGCCGAGCGCTACGGGGTCTACTGCAACGACTTCGAGGACGACTGTGTCAGCGCGGGCTGCTGGGGCAAGCGGTGGACGAACCCATCGACCGCGCGCATGTTCTCCGGTGGCCCTGTAGGCGATCTCAACGGCGACGGCGCGCCGCGCTGGAAGCAACGCGCGCTGTACGACGCCATCAAGGACACAGCGCCGCTCGTCGGCCGCGGGATTCGACTCGCGCGAGTCGCTACCCACGACACCCATCGATGGGATCTCGCTCGGAGCGATGCTGGACGGATTGGCGCCGATGAATCCCGCCGGCATCCGTGCGCTCGTCGACGAGCGCACGATCTGATCTGGCGGCCGTGTTCAGAGCGGCCCCCAGGCGCGCTCCTCCCGGCGGCGCCACTGCCGCTCCTCGCGCTGCCGATCGCCGTTGGGTGCGGTCTTCTCCGGATGGCAAACGCCGCAGCGCGCGCGGTGGCAGCCGGCGTACCACTGCTCGTGGGCGAGACGACCGCGTACGAGATCGCTCGGATCGACGTATCCGAGCATCCGAGCATCCGAGCCTGATCAACGCGCTTGGCGATGACACGATCGCGGTGGAAGCGCCGGCGAGCGGCGCTGGGTCGGGACGGCATGAGCGCTCCTTCACGAGGACGCCCGCCGGCCCAAGCCGGCGGGCTACGTTGTGAAGAGCGCGCGGGTTCGCATCGCGACCACCGTAGCGGCCTTCGCCTGCTCGCTGTGGAGCGCGCCAAAAAGCGCGCCAGAAAATCGCCCTGAATCGCTCACTAGCTTCCGAGCGACGAATAGACGATCTGAGCGGAAGGGACAAAGTCCCTGCAAATGCTCATGATCTTCCGAGAGACGAAGCGCGCCCGAGAGGATTCGAACCTCTGACCTTCGGTTCCGTAGACCGACGCTCTATCCAGCTGAGCTACGGGCGCTGGTGGGTCGTGCAGCGTAGCGGAGAGGGCGGGATTCGAACCCGCGATGGAGTTTAAACCCCATACTCGCTTAGCAGGCGAGTGCCTTCAGCCACTCGGCCACCTCTCCTCGTCCTCGCCTCGGAGTCTAGACGGGCGCGTCGGACCGGGTCGGACCGAGGTGTTAGATGGCGCACACATCGACGCCCGCGGGCTTGCATCCTGGACGCACCGGAGTCTAGAGTCGGGCAAAGCGCGCGGGGCGAGCAATACGGATGCCGCCATGGGGGACTTGCGCGCGCGAAACGTTCAGTCAAGGAGCAGCTCATGATGATCTGCCGCAGGGACCGTCGGCCGATGGGGATGCTCTACGCGGTGGCGGTGGCGTTGGCCTTGCTCGCTCCGTCGACCGCCGCGGCCGGGACGAAGGACTACACCGTCCAGCTCAGCCCACGGCGCCCGCCGCCGGGGCGACCACGGCGATCACGGCGACGATCGCCAACAAGGCAGCCAACCCGCAGACGCTCGGCTCGGTGAACATCACGCCGCCCGCGGGCTACTCGGTCTCGGCGGCGACGTTCTCCGGCTCGGTCGCCGGCGGGGCGACAGCAGCCGTCGCTGGGAACGTCGTCGAGCTGCGCGGGCTCGCGCTCCCGCCCAACGCAGACGGTCTCGGTGGCGATGACGACGGCGCTGCCGTGCACCGGCGGCCCGGCGACCTGGATGACGGCGGCCAAGCAGTCCAACGAGTTCAACGGAACCGGCAACGACTTCACGCTCACCGGCCCGAGCCAGCTGACGACGACGACGAGCGGCTCCTGCGGGCTGGCGTTCAAGACCCAGCCGGCGGACGTCGACGTCGGCCAGCCGATCAGCACCGTCGCGCACACGCCGGGCGCCGGCGCGATCGAGGTCAGGCTGCTCGACGGGGGCGGCCAGACCCAGAGCGTCAGCGGCGTCGCGGTGACGATGACCGCGACGGGGCCCGGCGCGCTGAGCGGCACGCTGACGACGAGCACGGTCAACGGGGTCGCGTCCTTCTCGAATCTCAAGGTCGACAGGTCGGGCGTGTACACCCTGACGGCGTCCTCGCCGTCGCGTCCCGCCGCGACCTCGAACAGCTTCACGGCCGGCGGCCACGCGGTGTGCCGGTCCAACGAGCCCTGCAGCGCATCGCAGGTCATCGAAGGCGTCATCCCGGGGACGAACACCCCCTACCGGATCGCGATGGAGGTCGAGGCTCCTGAGAACCCCGACCTCGCCGAGGACGGCGGCGTGCTCACCGCGAGCTTCAACACGTTCCAGGACTTCTCGAGGTTCTGCGGGAGCTACCGGCCCCGCGGGCTCGACGTCCAGGTCTGGGCCGGCCCGAACCGCCCGAAGGTCGTGAGGTCGACGTTCTCGGCCAGCCTCATGGTCGGCGACAGCGCCGCCGTCCTGCAGGACTGCTCGGCGCTGCCGAGCAACTTCAGGACCGGGCCGTTCACGTTCGCCACCAACCGCGGCGACCTCAACGGCGACGGGCACGACGACTACGTCGGGCTGCTGCCCGACTGCTTCAACGTGGCGCTCGGGATCCTCTACCCGCCGCCGTGCGTGCAGTCGCGCCAGACCCTGGCCAACGGCGACGCCGTCATCACGTCGAACTACCCGGCCGACCCGAAGGACCCGGCCCGGATGCCGTAGACGAACGCGAGCCGACGCTCACACGCCGGGTGACGCCGGGACCGGCAACGGGACCGGCGGCATCCGCGTGATGTCCAGGCGCTCGCGGATCGCGTCGCGCTCGCGCCGGCGCACATGGTCGACGGCGCCCTCGCGGACGCCGAGCTCGTGCAGCGCGTCGAGCGTGAGGACGATCTCGAAGTCGTCGGCGCGCTCGCGCGCCAGGGCGAGCGACGCCTCGAGCGCCTGGTGCGCGCCGCTGCGGTCGCCGAGCTGCGCGCGCGCCAGGCCGCGCACGCGCTGCAGCAGCGGCCCGAAGCGCCCCTCCCCCGCGACCTCGAGCAGCCGCTCGGCGTCGGCGAGCGCGGCCTCGGGTCGCTCGGTCAGCACGCGCGCCTCGGCGACGAGCGCCTCGACCCAGAGCACGTCGGGGCTCACCCGCAGCTCGCGGAAGCGCGCGAGCGCCGCGGCGAGCGCCGCGTCGGCCGCCTCCGCGTCGCCGCAGCGCGCCTCGAGCCGGCCGAGCAGCGCACTCGCGTAGCCCAGCCCCCACTCGTAGCCCGTCGCGCGCCACATCTCCAGGGCGTGCTCCAGGCGCAGGCGCGCCTCCTCCTCGCGACCCTGGTCGGAGCGCACCTCGCCGACGTTGCAGTCAGCGAACGCCGCGTTGCCGAGGTTGCCGGCCCGCGTCGAGGCGTCGCCGCCCTGGCGATACAGCGCGACGGCGTCGTCCCAGCGGCCCTCGAAGTACGCGTTCGCGCCGAGGTTGTTGAGCACGGCGGCCTCGCGCTGGCCGTCGCCCAGCCGCCGGTAGATCTGCAGCGCGCGCTCGGAGTGCACCGCCTGGTCCTGCAGGCCCGACTCGGTCAGCGCCCAGTCGAGGATGTAGCACGCGTGCCCGAGCGGGGCGTCGGCGTCGGCGACCTCGGCATCGGCGATCGCCGCGCGGCACAGCTCGACGGCCTCGCGGAAGCGGCCCTGGCGGGTGCGCGCCGTCGCCAGCTCCGAGCGCAGCGCCGCGCGGCAGCCGACCGCCTCGGCGTCCTCGCGCTCGCCGAGCGTGCGCATCGCGCGCAGCAGCCAGCGCACGGCGCGCGGGACGTGCCCGCCCTCGGTCGCCGCCCGCGCGTGGCGCAGCATGAGCTGCGCCTCGCGCAATCGATCGCCGGCGACGAGCCGCCTCGCCGTCGTGAAGGACTCGTCGGCCTCGCCGAGCTCGCCCGACCACGCCTGCGCCTGGCCGAGCGCCTCGTAGATCTCGCTGAGCTCGCCCGGGTCGAGCTTCAGCGCGCGCGCCGCGGTCAGCGCCCGGCGATAGAGCTGGGCCGCGTCGGCGTGCGCGTAGCCGGCGCTCGCCTGCTCGGCCGCCGACAGCCCGTAGCTCCAGGCGCGCACGTAGTCCTGCGCGCGCAGGAAGTGCAGCGCGAGGATGTCGGCCGCCTCGTCGGCGCCGACGCCGAGCTGGCGCTCGATGAGCTCGCCGGCGCGCGCGTGCATCGCCATGCGCCGCCCGAACGGCAGCGCCTCGTAGGCGGCCTCGCGCTGCAGCGCATGGCGGAAGCGCACGCGATCGCCGTCGAGCTCGAGGAAGTCGGCCAGCGGCGCCAGCGCGACGCGCAGCTCGTCCTCGGCGAGATCGAGCATCCCCGCCAGCCAGGACACCGGGAAGCGCTGGCCGAGCACGGCCGCGCGGCGCAGCATCCGCCGCTGCGCCGGCACGAGCGTGTCGATGCGCGTCGTCAGCAGCGCCTCGACGGTCGCCGGCAGCTCGTCGAGATCCGCGCCGGCGCGCGCCGCCGACACGAGCTCGCGCAGGAAGAAGGCGTTGCCGTTGGAGCGCTCCACGAGCGCCGCGGTGACGTGCGGCGGCAGCGTCCCGCCGGCGCCCGCGACGGCCAGCGAGCGCGCCGCGTCGGCGCCGAGCGGCTCGAGCTCGATGCGCATGTGCAGGCCGGGCAGCTCCTCGAGCCCGCCGGGCACGTCGCGGCGTGCGACGAAGACCGCCCATCCGCGCTCGCCCGCGCGGCGCAGGACCGAGCGCAGCAGGTCGCTGGAGGCCTCGTCGAGCCAGTGCGAGTCCTCGACGAGCAGCAGCGTGCCGGCGGGCGGCAGCAGGCCCGCGAGCAGGCGATCGACGAGGAAGTCCAGCTGCTCGCGGCCGAGGTCGCTCGCCAGCCGCGCGGACTCCTCGGTCGCCGGCAGCTCGAGGCCGAAGACGATCGCCACGAGCGGCAGCAGCCCGCGGGCGTCCGGGACGTGCTCGGCGATCGCGGCCTCGAGCGCCGCCGCGAGCTCGTCGTTGCTCGCGCCCTCGGGCGCGATGAGGCCGCGCAGCGGCGCGCGCATCGCGAAGTACGGCGTCGAGGTGCCGTACGCGCCGCCCTCGATGACGAGCCGGCGCAGACCCTCCGCGGCGGGGTCGCGGAGCACCTCGGCGACCAGCCGCGACTTGCCCATGCCGGGCTCCGCGACGAGCTCGACGATCCGCCCCTCGCCCGCACGCGCGGCGCGCAGCGCGTCGCACAGGATCGACAGCTCGGAGTCGCGACCGACGAGCGGGCCCTCGACGACCGTCTCGCGGGCGACCGCGCGCGGCGCGCCGACGAGCTCGGCGTCGATCAGCGCGCTCTTGCCCTTGACGGTGAACGGGGTCACCGGGGTCAGCGCGAACGGCGCGCGGGCGTGGTCGAGCACCGCGCGGGTGGCGAGCACCGCGCCGTCGGGCGCCTTGCCCATGACCCGCGCGGCGAGGTTCGTCGTGTCGCCCATCGTCGTGTACGTGCGCCGGTGCGCGGCGCCGAGATGCACGACGAACGTGCGGCCGCGGTTGACGCCCGCGCGCACGCGCAGCTCGCCGTCGTGCGCGACGACGTCGCGCATCGCCAGCAGCATGCGGTCCTCGTCGTCGGTCGACGCCGTCGGCGCGCCCGCGACGGCGAAGACCTTGCCCGCCCCGCGGTCGGCGTCGGTCGCCAGGAACGTCACGCCGTGCTCGTCGAAGGCGCGCTGCACGCGCGCGAGCAGCGCCTGCAGCTCGTCGGCCGCCGCCTGCGGGCCGCTGCGCTCCAGCAGCTCGTCGAGGCCGCGGAACTGCGCGAAGGCGACGGTCACCTGGCGGTGCTCGCTCTCGGCGGCCGGGCCGAGGTGGTCGTGCAGCGCGGCCGGCAGCCCGTGCGCCGGATCGCCCTCCGCGGGCGTCTCGGCGGGCGCGTGCTCGACGTCGGGCCGCGCGGCGAGCAGCGCGGCGCCGTCGTCGCGGACGGGGCCGTGCGCGCCGCGCCCGACTGCCGCCTGCGTCAGGGGGCCGAGCAGCACCTCGCCGGCCTCAGCATCGCGCTCGAGCGTCATGACCTCGCTCGTCACCGGGCCGGCGAGGACGAACTCGCTGAAGCGGTCGCCGGCGAGGAAGAGGTGCACGGCGCCCGACGCGACCGCCGACGACGCGCGCAGCGAGACCCAGCCGGCGTCGGTGCGCATCCGCCGGCAGGGCTCCATCACGCGCTGCATGTCGTGGGCGGCCGCGCACGCGCGCCGCTCGTGCTCGGCGCCGGTGAACAGCAGCAGCACCGCGTCGCCGCCGAACTTCAGCGTGTCGCCGCCGAGCGCGCTGGCGGTGCTGACGAGCGGGGCCAGGACCCCGTTGAGCGTCTCGATGAGCAGCTCGACGCCGGCCTTGCCGCGCTTGGCCAGGCGCTCGGTGAGCGGCGTGAAGCCCGAGATGTCGAAGAACAGCAGGCTTCCGTCCTGCTCGCGCCAGCCCGTCCCGCGCCCGTCGGCCAGCCACGAGCGATGCAGCTCGCAGAGATACGGACCCAGCCCAGCCGACATGTGCGCATGATCGCCCAAGTTCCGGACCCCGTGTGGAGGGGGCCGGCGCTACGGTGTCCGAAGGAGGGGTGGCAGAGCGGTCGAATGCGCTGGTCTTGAAAACCAGAGAGCCGGCAACCCCGGTTCCGCGGGTTCGAATCCCGCCCCCTCCGCTCAGATCGGAGCGACCTCCGGCGGCTCGCCGAGCGCGAGCCGGTCGGCGGCCAGTCGCTCGTCGGCGACGCCGCCGACGCGTTCGCGCAGGACCGGGTCGCGCTCGACGGCGCGGGCGAAGCTGGCGCGGCTGAGGCTCAGCAGGACGGTCGGCGCGGTCGTCGTCACCGTCGAGGTGCGGACGGTGTCGCGCAGCAGCGCGATCTCGCCGAACGAGTCGCCGTCGTGCAGCGTGGCGATCGCCCGCGTCGAGCGGTCGGCCGCGCGCTGCGTCACCGCCAGCGTCCCGCGCACGACGACGTAGAAGCGGTCGGCCTCGTCGCCCTCGCCGACGACGACGCGCCCCGCGGGCAGCCGCTCGGTCTCGAAGCGCTCGGCGAGCTCGGCGCCGACGTCGTCGTCGATGCCCTGCAGCAGCTCGATCCGGCGCAGCCGCGCGAGGTCGATGCTCGCGCCGTGCTCGGTCAGCGTCAGCCCCTGCTGCTTGTCCCACAGCGCGCGGTACAGGCCGTCGGCGTCGCGCAGGAGCTCCTCGTGCGTGCCCTGCTCGACGACGCGGCCGCGCTCGAGCACGACGATCGCGTCGGCGTCGCGGACCGTCCCGAGGCGATGGGTGACCGTGATCGTCGTGCGGCCGCGGGCCTGCTCGAGGAGCGTCTGCGTCACGGCGGCCTCGCTCGCCGGATCGAGCGCCGATGTCGCCTCGTCGAGCAGCAGGATCGGCGGGTCGCGGACGAGCGCGCGGGCGATCGCGACCCGCTGGCGCTGCCCGCCCGACAGCCCGCCGCCGCCGTCGGCGAGCGGCGTGTCGTAGCCGGCCGGCAGCGCCGCGATCTCCTCGTGGATGCCCGCCGCGCGCGCCGCCGCGACGATCTCGCGCTCGGAGGCGTCGGGCCGGCCGGCGGCGATGTTCTCGCGGATCGTCGCCGCGAACAGGTATGGCTCCTGCAGGACGGTGCCGATGCGCGCGCGCAGCGAGTCCTGGGTGAACGCGCGCACGTCGACGCCGTCGATCGCGACGCGGCCGCCCGCCGGGTCGACGAAGCGCAGCAGGAGGGCGAGCACGGTGCTCTTGCCCGAGCCGCTGGGGCCGACGAGCGCAACCGAGGCGCCGACCGGGAACGTCAGGTCGAGGCCGTCGAGCACCGTGCGATCGCCGTAGCCGAGGCGCACCCCCTCGAGGGCGATCTCGCGCGCGGGCGAGGGCGCCTCGAGGGCATCCCGCGCCTCGGCGACGGACGGGCGCTCGGCCAGCAGCTCGTCGATGCGCTGCAGCCCGCCCGAGGACTGCAGCAGCGCGGGCAGGCTCGTCGTCATCTCCGTGATGCACGCGGTCATGTTCTCCAGCAGCGCGAAGGCCGCCGCGAGCGTGCCGACCGTGATCGCCCCGTCGAGCGCCAGGTGGGTGCCGTAGGCGACGACCGCGAGCTGCACGAGCGTCGCGCCCATGACCGGCGTGCGCACGACGAGCGAGCTCCAGAACTGGAAGCGCACGTTCGCCGCCAGCACCCGGCGCAGCTGCGCCTCGTAGGTCGCGCGCTGCGCGCCGCCGAGCCCGAACGCCTTGATCGCGGGCTGGTTGCGGACGGTCTCCGAGACGAGCCCCAGCGACTGCGCCTCCTCCGTGCCCAGCTCGTAGGAGCCCCGGTCCGCGCGCGCGTTGAACAGCCGCGGGCCGATGACGCACAGTGGCAGGCCGACGACCGCGATGACGGCGAGCTGCCACTCGAGCGCCGCCAGCAGGGCTGTGCTGATCGCCAGCGACATCCCACAGATGAGGATGTTCGGCAGGCTGCTGACGAGCGCCGACTCGACGGCCGCCAGGTCGGTCGAGAAGCGCCCGAGGATCTGCCCGGAGCCCATCCGCGCGTAGAAGTCCAGGCCGAGCCGCTGGAGGCGCTCGAACAGCGCGCGGCGCAGGTCGTTCGTGACGAGCGAGCTGAGCCGGGCGTAGAGCCGGTCGCGCCAGACGCCGACGGCCGAGGCGACGGCGATCGCCACCAGCACCACGAGCAGCACGTTGACGACGACCGACGCGCGCCCGGCGCCGAGCACCTCGTCGATGATGAGCTTGAAGGCCATGGGCAGGACGGCGTAGTACGCCGCGTCGACGAAGAGCCCGATCCCGATGAGCAGCGCGAGGCGGCCATGGCGGCGCACATGGCCCGCGAGTGCGCGGATGACGCCGGCGATCGTCATCGGCGCGCCGCCGTCAGACCGGGTCGGGCATGCGCCCGGCGATCCAGCCGGCGCAGCGCTCCGAGCCGCAACTGCACGCGAACGGCTCGGCGAGCTCGCGCTCGGTGGTCAGGTAGTCGAAGAACATCTCCGCGCCGACGTCGACGTCGCGCAGCGCGCGGGCGACGCCGCCACCGACGTCGAGCTCGACGTTCGGGTCGCACGAGTGGTTCATGTAGCGCAGCTCGAACGGCAGCGGCTCGGCGTGCTCGCCGTCGCCAAGCCGGACGGTCCAGCGCGTCGCACGAGGGCTCCGCGGCCCCCAGCCCAGCGCGGCGATCGCCTCGCCGAAGACGTACCCACGCGTCGCGATCAAGCCCTGTCCCCGGGCGCACGTGGCGATCGCGAAGCCCGTCATGCGCGCACCCTCCCCGATCGGCGCGGCGCTGTAAAGCGTCATGGCGCGCTCGCCCTGCGCACGTGGTCGGACACGTGCTCGCCGTAGCGCTCGCGCAGCGCGGCGGCGTCCTCGCCGGCGCCGCCGATCGTGCCGCGGCAGTCCGCCGCCCCGCAGCGGCAGCGGAACGCCCGGGCATCGGCGCCGGCGAACGTCGCGTAGTCGACGGTGATCTCCTCGCCGGCGGCGATGGCGCGCCGCGCGACGAGGTCGAGGCCGTGCAACCACGCGTTCGGATCGCAGGCGTGGTTGAGCGGCTGCCAGCGCTCCGGGTCGTCGGACCAGATCACGCGCACCTCGTCAGTGAGCGGCCACGCGTAGCGCTCGAACATGTCGCGTTCCAGCGCGCTCCACGCGCGCCCGACGTGCGAGCGCGTCACGAGGCGGTGGTCGCGCTCCTCGTAGCGCTCGACGAGGTCGCCCGCCGCGATCGGCCCCGTCGCGTGCATGCCGAAGCCGCGCTCGCGGGCGAACAGCGCCTCCCAGCGCGGGCGCGTCGCGGCGTGGCGCCGCCGCGCGCAGTCGATCGCGTGCTGCAGCAGGCCCCGGTGCCCGAGCGGGTCGACGGCGAGGATCTCGTCGGCGCTCCCGAACGCGCCGTCGGGATAGAAGGCGCCGGGGTTGGGGTTGATCTCGAGCGCGTACAGGCCGCCGTCGGCCGCGAGCCGCAGGTCGACGCGCGCGTAGCCCGACGCCCCGAGCGCGGTGAACATGCGCGCCGCGGCGTCGCGCAGCCGGGATGCCAGCGACTGCTCGGCGACGGCGCGCGCCCCCATCGCCGCGTAGTCGACCCACTTCATCTCGAAGTGCTTGAACGACTCGCCCGCGGGAAACGTGAACTCGACCGGCGTCAGCGTGAGGGGGTCGCGCTCGCCGGGGCGCGGCTCGGCGACGAGGACGGAGAACTCGCGCCCCTCGACGAACTCCTCGACGAGCGCGGCGCCGTAGGCGGCGACGATCCGCCGCACCTCGCGCTCGAGCCCGGCGCGGTCGGTGACGCGCGAGTCGCGCGTCATCGCGACGCTGCCGTAGCCCTGCGGGTGCTTGACGATCATCGGAAACGCCAAGCGCCGCAGCGCGCCCTCGATGTCGCCGGCGGCGCGCGCGACGACGAACGCGGGGAAGCCGACCTCGACGGAGTGGCAGGCCATCTTCATCGCGAGGCGCGAGGGGTCGTAGCAGCGCGGCCCGGCGCCGGTGTACGGCAGGCCGAGCCGCTCGAGCGCCTGCACGACCTCGATCCCGGCGCGGTCCTCGTCCCAGGCGCCGTCGCAGAGGTTGACGTACACGTCGTGGCCGTCGCGCGCGGCCCGCACGAGCTGGGGGACCGCCGTCGCCTTCGCGAGGCGGATCTCGGTCCAGTCGTGCTCGGGCAGGTGGCGCGCCGGGTCCGCCGGCGGGTCGAGCGCGGCGAACGGCGTCTGCGACGTCTGCGCGTCGCACAGCAGCAGGGCGATCCTCACGGCCGCCAGTCTGCCCGCCGCCGCGGTCGGGCGCGGTGCCGCCAGGTGTGACTGTGTGATCACACCCACAGGTCGTCAAACCGCCGCCGGTGGGTAGACAAGGCCACCGGACCGCGCTTCCGCGGCCTCCGAGACGACACAGGAGCCACGACGTGACGAACCCAGAGACCCCCCAGCCCACCCGGGGAGGATTGGCCGGCAAGCTCGCCGGCCGCATGAAGCAGGCCGCGGGCAGCGTGATCGGCAACGAGGACCTCGCCCGCGAGGGCCGGCTGCAGCAGGCCCAGGTCGAGGCCGAGGCCGACGCGCAGATCGCCGCCGAGCGTGCCCGCCAGGCCGAGGACCAGGCCGAGCTCGAGGCCGCCCGCACCGAGAACGAGATCGAGCGCGAGCGCCTGGAGAACGAGATCGCCGCCCGCGAGCGCGAGGAGCGCATCGAGCGCGAGCGCCGCGAGGCCGAGCTCGCCGCCCAGGCGGGCGCGAGCCGCGAGAAGGCCGAGGCCGACGCCCAGGAGCAGATCCACGAGCGCGGCGCCGACATCGCCGAGCGCGCGGCCGAGGCCGAGCGCGTCGCCGCCGCCAAGCAGGCCGCGCGGCTGGAGCAGGAGGCCCGCGCCGCAGAGGCGGACGCGGACGCGATCGACCCCGAGGAGCAGCAGGCATGACCATTCGCACGATTCCCCGTACCGCGGTCGACGGCGCCGTCCGGCTCGCCCGCATGCCGCTCGACGTCGCCATCTCGATGCTGCCCGGCAACGGCAGCGGCGCCCGCCCCGCGGCGAGCATCACGATCGACCGCTGGGACGCGACGCTGCGCGACGCCGCCGGCTTCGCCCTGCGCGACGCCGAGCTGCGCGAGGACGCGGCGCGCCGCCGGGTCGCCGCCGACGAGCGCGCCCGCGCGATGCGCCTGCACGACGCCGCGCAGCGCCGCAGCGCGTCCGCCGACGAGCGCCTCGGCGAGCGCATCGACGACGCCGAGCGCCGCCGCCGCGAGGCCGAGCAGCGCGCCGAGGACAAGCGCAAGCAGGCCGAGCAGCGTCGCGAGGCGCGCACGAAGGCCGCCGCGCGCGCGGAGACCCAGCGCAAGGCCGCAAGCCGCAAGGCGAAGGCCAAGAACGAGCAGGCGATCGAGGAGGAGGCCGACGAGGCCCGCCTCGAGCAGCTCAAGGCCGAGGCCAAGGCCCACGAGGAGCGCGAGCGCGCCCTCACCGCGAAGGCCGAGGCGCAGCGCCTGCAGGACGAGGCGACCGCGAAGAAGGCCGCGCGCAAGCAGCGCTGAGCGAGCGCGGCGGGCGCGCGCGGCCTGCCGCGCGCGCCCGCCGGCCGTCACGGTTCGCACACCCGGTCCGTTCGTGGTGTGCTGTCGGCATGACCGATCCGCTCGCGCCACGCATGCGCTGGTGGGGCTGGGGCGTCGACGGACACGACGCCCCGCTCCCGAAGGCCGCCACCGCCCTGCTGCAGGACGAGCTCGGCGCGGGCGGCGCGCGCGTCGCGCCGCCCTCGCTGGATCGAATCTCGCTCCCCGCACCGGCGCTCGCGGCGCGGGCCCGCGCGCGGCTCGTCGCGGCGGTCGGCGGCGAGCATGTCCGCGAGGACCGCCTGACGCGGCTCGCGCACGCCGCCGGGCGCTCGTACCCCGACCTCGTGCGCCTGCGCGGCGGCGAGGGCCTGTCCGCGCCCGACGCGGTCGTCTACCCCGCCCATCACGGCGAGGTCGCCGAGCTGCTCGCGATCTGCGCGCAGGCCGGGATCGCGGTCGTCCCGTTCGGCGGCGGCACGAGCGTCGTCGGCGGCGTCGAGCCGCTGCGCGGCTCCTTCGCCGCCACGATCAGCCTCGACCTCGCCCGCATGAGCGGGCTGCTCGCGCTCGACATGCGCTCGCGCCTGGCGACGTTCGGCGCCGGCACGCTGGGGCCCGAGGTCGAGCGCCTGCTCGGCGAGCGCGGCCTGACGCTCGGCCACTTCCCGCAGAGCTTCGAGTTCTCGACCGTCGGCGGCTGGGCGGCGACCCGCTCGGCCGGGCAGGCGTCGACCGGCTACGGGCGCATCGACGAGCTCGTCGTCGGGCTGCGAGCCGCCACGCCGAGCGGCGAGCTCGCCACGCTCGCGGTGCCCGCGACCGCCGCCGGGCCGAGCCTGCGCGAGCTGCTGCTCGGCTCCGAGGGCGTGCTCGGCGTCATCACCGAGGTCACGGTGAGCGTGCGCCCGCGCCCGCCCGAGCAGCGCTTCGACGCCTACGTGCTGCCGGGGTTCGCGTCCGGCGCGGACGCGCTGCGCGAGCTCGAGCAGACCGGCGCGGCGCCGGACGTCGCGCGCCTGTCCGACGAGCAGGAGACGCGGCTGGCGCTCGCGCAGTCCTCCCAGCCGGCCGCGGCGCGCCTCCTGGGCACCTACATGCGCGGGCGCGGGCGGCGCTCGGGCTGCATGACGATCCTCGGCTTCGACGGCGATGCCGACGAGGTCGTGCGCCGGCGCGCCCGCGCACGCTCGGTCGTGCGCCGCCACGGCGCGATCGCGCTCGGCGCGGCGCCCGGCGCGGCCTGGGCGAAGGGCCGCTTCCACGGCGCCTACCTGCGCGACGAGCTCATGAGCCGCGGCGTGCTCGTCGACACGCTGGAGACGGCGACGACGTGGTCGGGGCTGCTCGAGCTGCACCGCGACGTCGGCGCCGCGCTGCGCGGCGCGCTCGCCGACCAGGGCACCCCGGCGCTCGTCATGTGCCACGTCTCGCACCTGTATCCCAGCGGCGCGTCGCTGTACTTCACCTTCCTCGCGCGCCAGCGGGCCGGCGCGGAGCTCGAGCAGTGGCGCGCGGCGAAGGCGGCGGCGAGCGACGCGATCGCCGCCGCCGGCGCGACGATCAGCCACCACCACGCCGTCGGCCGCGACCACGCGCCATGGCTCGCCGCCGAGATCGGCGACGCCGGCGTCGATGCGCTGCGCGCCGTCAAGGCGCAGCTCGACCCGGCCGGGGTCATGAATCCGGGCAAGCTGCTGCCGGAGCCGGAGCCGGAGCCGTAGCCGGGGCCGGCGCGGGCGCGGGCGCGAGCGCGGGCGCGGGCGCGGGCGCCGTAGCCGGCGCCGGCGCCGGCGCCGGCGCGGGCGCCGGCGCGGGCGCGGGCGCCTACGCCGTAGCCGTAGCCGTAGCGAGCGCGGACGCCAGCGCCGTAGCAGCGCCAGTGCCAGCGCGACGGGAAACGCTTCGTGACGAAGCGTTTCCCGTCGCGCTGGGCGGGCGGCCGCGCCCCCGCGGACCGCGAGGCGTCACCATGCGCGGATGCCCTCCGTGTGCCCGCGCTGCTCGGGCGAGTTCGAGTGCGGCGTCGACACCGGTGCCTGCTGGTGCGCCGATGTCGGCGTCCACCCCACCTCGCGGGCGGCGCTGAGGGAGTTCTACGAGGGCTGCCTGTGCCGCGAGTGCCTCATGGCGATCGACGCCAAGCGGCCGCGGCCGCCGACCGTCCGCGCCTTTCTCGCCGCCCAGCTTCGCCGCCGGCGCGGCTGACCCGGGCGCCCGGCGGCAGGCACGAGCGGCCGGGCGGCTGGTACGAGCGCCGGGGCGCGAGCGGCCCCGGCGCGGGCGCGAGCGGTCCCGGCGGGGGCGCGAGCGGCCGGGCGGGGGCACGAGCGGCGGCGCGCGAACGGTCCCGGCGGGGGCGCGAGCGGCCGGGCGGCGGGCACGAGGGGCGCCGGAGGGGGCCCGCTCCTATAGCCTGACACCATGTCAACCACCGTCGGCGCCGAGGCCGCCGAAGGCGAGCAGGCCGCCGCCTTCTCGCTCGAGCTCTCGCAGGACCAGCGCGACATCCGCGACTGGGTCCACGGTTTCGCCAAGAACGTCGTCCGTCCCGCGGCCTCGGAGTGGGACGAGCGCGAGGAGACTCCCTGGCCGATCATCCAGGAGGCCGCGAAGATCGGCCTCTACGGCTTCGAGGGCATCGCGCAGCTGCACGCAGACCCGACCGGCCTGACGATGGCGATCGCCAACGAGGAGCTGTTCTGGGGCGACGCCGGGATCGGCATGGCGATCATGGGCACCTCGCTCGCCGTCGCCTCGATCTTCGGCTCGGGCACGCCCGAGCAGATGGGCGAGTTCATCCCGCAGTGCTTCGGGACCGCCGACGAGCCGCAGGTCGCCGCGTTCTGCGTCTCCGAGCCCGACGCCGGCTCGGACGTCTCGGCCCTGCGCACGACGGCGCGCTACGACGAGGCGACGGGCGACTGGATCCTCAACGGCCAGAAGGCGTGGGCCACGAACGGCGGGATCGCGAGCATCCACGTCATCGTGGCGACGATCGACCGCGAGCTGGGCTCGCGCGGCCAGGCGGCGTTCGTCGTCCCGCCCGGCACGCCCGGCCTGACGATGGGCACGAAGGTCCGCAAGCACGGCCTGCGCGCGTCGCACACCGCCGACGTCTTCCTCGACGACTGCCGCGTCCCGGCCGGCTGCCTGCTCGGCGGCAAGGAGAAGCTCGACGCCAAGCTGGCCCGGGCGCGCGAGGGCGGGCGCTCGAAGTCGCAGGCGGCGATGCAGACCTTCGAGGTCACCCGGCCGACCGTCGGCGCGCAGGCCATCGGCATCGCCCGCGCCGCCTACGAGTACGCCCTGGACTACGCCAAGGAGCGCAAGCAGTTCGGCCGCGCGATCATCGAGAACCAGTCGATCGCCTTCACGCTCGCCGACATGAAGATGGAGATCGACGCCGCCCGGCTGCTCGTCTGGCGGGCCTCCTGGATGGGCCGCACCGGCCAGCGCTTCACGGCGGCGGAGGGCTCGATGAGCAAGCTCAAGGCCGGCGAGGTCGCCGTCTGGGCGACCGAGCGGGCGATCCAGATCCTCGGCGGCAACGGCTACGCCCGCGAGTTCCCCGTCGAGCGCTGGCACCGCGACGCGAAGATCTACACGATCTTCGAGGGCACCTCGGAGATCCAGCGGCTCGTCATCGCCCGCGCGATCTCCGGGCTGCAGATCCCGTGACCCGCGACCCGTCCGGCGCGCGTCTCGCGATCGCCGCGAGCGGGTAGGAGCCTCGGGCCATGCGACAGCGCGAGATCCTCCTGCACGGACACAGGCTCTGCTACCGGATCGGTGGCCATGGGCCCGTGCTCTTCCTCGTCCACGGCATCACGAACTCGTCGGCGAGCTGGGAGCCGGTCCTCGCCACGCTGCAGCAGCGCTTCACCGTCATCGCCCCGGATCTGCTCGGCCACGGCGACTCGGCCAAGCCCCGCGGCGACTACTCGCTCGGCGCCAACGCGTCGCTGCTGCGCGACCTCATGCTCGCCCTCGGCCACGAGCGCGCGACGATCGCGGGGCACTCGCTCGGCGGCGGCATCGCGATGCAGATCGCCTACCAGTTCCCCGAGCGCGTCGAGCGGCTCGTGCTCGTCGCCAGCGGCGGCCTCGGCCGCCAGGTCACGCCGGTCCTGCGCGCCGTCGCGCTCCCCGGCGCCGAGTTCGTGCTGCCGCTGCTGGCATCGCAGCCGGTCGTCGATGCCGGATCGATGATCGGCGGGCTCATGCAGCGCGTCGGCCTGCGCGTCGGCTCGGACGTCGCGGGCGTCGCGGCGGGCTTCGCCTCGCTGCAGGACATCGAGGCCCGCCGCGCGTTCGTGCACACCGCGCGGTCGGTCATCGACATCGGCGGCCAGCGCGTCAACGCGACCGACAAGCTCTACCTCGCCGAGGCCGTGCCGACGCTCATCCTCTGGGGCGACCGCGACCCGATCATCCCCGCCCGCCACGGCATCCGCGCCCACGAGCTCATGCCCGGCAGCCGGCTGCGGATCTTCGAGGGCGCCGGGCACTTCCCCCACCACGACGAGCCGGCGGCGTTCGCGGCGGCGATCACGGCGTTCGTCGACACGACGCGCCCGTCGGAGCCCGACGAGGACCGCCTGCGGAGGCTCGTCGTCGAGCGCGGCGAGCGCGCGGCGTAGCGCGTCGCGATCCGGCGAGCGCCCCTCTCAGCGGTGGCTGAGGATGTTGAGCACCGCGCCGGTGGGGTCGCGGACGAAGAAGCGCCGCACGCCCCAGGGCTCGTCGGTCAGGGGATGCACGATCTCGGCGCCCGCCGCCTGCGCGGCCGCGTGCGCGGCGTCGACGTCGTCGACCTCGATCGAGACGTCCGGCCGCACCGCCGCGCTCGCCTCGTCGCTCATGACGCTGATCTGAGCGGTCGGGTTGCCCGGCGCGGCGTACGTCGCGATCCAGCCGTGGTCCATGACGAGCTCGAGGCCGAGCACCTCGGCGTAGAACGCGCGGGCGACCGAAGGCTGCGGCGCGTGGAGGTCGGGCACGATGCGTCTGACGGTCATCGCCGCATCCTGTCACGCCGGCCCCACCGCGGACTCAGGCCGGCCGGACCGCGACGGCGTGACTCGCGGCGCCCGGCTCGGCGAAGCGCGCGAGCGCCTATCGGTAGCCGGTCGTATCCGCCGGTAGGCCGGGGTCCTGCACCTCGACCATGTAGCGCCAGCAGTCCGGCCGCGACCCGTCGAGGTCGTCGAACCCGTACTCCTTCGCCAGCCCGCCGCTGGACAGCGAGCGGCCGTTGAAGCGTGCGCGCTCGGGGTCGGCCGCGAGCGCGGCGATCGCCCGTCCGACGAAGCGCGGCGACTCGGAGATCGCGAAGTGCGGAACGCGCTGGGTCGCGTCGCGCCAGTTCTCCTCGCTGACGCCGAAGGCTTCGAGCATCATCTCCGAGCGCATCCAGCCCGGCGTCAGGTCGACCGCGGTCGCGCCGTGCGGCTCGAGCTCCCTGGACCACGCGAAGGCCAGGCGCTGGACTGACGTCTTGACGAGGTCGTAGAACGCCGAGATGCGGTAGTTGACGGCGTTGTAGTCGGCGGTGCCGTCGGTCATCTCGACGACGAGGCCGCCCGGCCGGCCGATGAGCAGCGCCAGCGCGTGGTGGCTCGTGATGAGGTGCGTCTCGACGCCCAGGCGCAGCAGCCGCAGCCCCGCTTCGAGGTCGTGCTCCCAGACCGGCACGTTCCACTCGAAGAGCTTCTCGCCGCCCCAGATGTCGTTGACGAGCACGTCCAGGCGACCCTGCTCGGCGTCGATCCGCGCGACCAGGGCCGCGACCTGCTCGGACTCGAGGTGGTCGACCGCGACGGCGATCCCGGTGCCGCCCGCGGCGTTGACCTGCTCGGCGGTCTCCTCGATCGTCTCGGGCCTGTCGTACTCCGAGCGCCCTGCGCGCGTCGAGCGACCGGTGCAGTAGACGGTCGCGCCGGCCTCGCCCAGCGCGACCGCGATCCCGCGCCCGGCGCCGCGCGTCGCGCCGGCCACGAGCGCCACCCTGCCTGCCAGCGGCCCGGCCATGTCAGGCAGCCTCGCACACGACGGCGTGGTCCATGCACTTCGGCTCGACGAGGCGCACGATCCGCTCGGCCTCCGCCACGAGCTGCTCCCGGGCGCGGCGCGCAACCGTTCCGGCGAACGCGGCCAGGGTCAAGGTCGCCACGCGGCGCCTGACCGCGATCGTCCAGGTGCCCGCGGCGACGCCGTCGACGAGGAAGACCGCCTTCACGCGCAGGTTCTTCGTCGTCACGAGGGGGCGGTGCTCGTCGGCGATGACGCGCCTGCGGTCATCCCAGGCGAGCATGAGGTTGTCGAACTCCGCCAGCAGCCGCGGCGGCGCGTCGACGTCCGCGCCCGGCCGCGGCGCGCCGGGAAGGTCGAACAGCTCGCGCCCGTCCTCGCCCGCGAAGACCGCCAGCTCGTCGCGCATCGCGTCCAGCAGCGCCGTCGCCCCGCCGATGCCCGACCAGGCCTGCAGGTCCTTCGCGCCCGCCGGGCCGAACGCGCCGAGGTAGCGGCGCGCGAGGGCCCGCGACGCGGCATCGCCGGCGGCGTCGAGCGTCACACCGAGGAACTCCTCGGCCGGCGCGAACCGCGCCACGCGCTCGAAGCCCCACCGCGCGCCCTCGCTCGGGACCATGACGAGCGGCACGAGCGTGCGCACCGCGTAGCCCAGCGCGCGGTCGTCGACGTCGGGAAAGCGCGCGGCCAGATCCGCCCGGATCTCGTCGAACGTCAGCGCCGTGCCCGCCAGCAGCTCGCGCGCGGCGGGCAGCACGGCGTCGAGGTCCAGGCCCTTGGAGCGCGCGCCGAGCACGCGCAGCGCGACCGCGGGAGGCGGCGCCAGCGCCATCCGCAGCGCGGCGTACTCCCCGGCGCCGAGGAGATGCAGCGTGGAGCGCATGAGCGTCGCGCGGACGACGGACCGATCCAGCAGCGCCGAGCGCAGCGCCGCCTCGTCGAAGCCCTCCAGGCGCGTCCAGAGGCCGACGAACGGATGCTTGGGCTCCTGGGCCTGCATGCCCGCGAGCCGGTCGACCGCGGCCGCCGCGCCCAGCGCCGAGCGCTCGAGCAGCAGCTGGCGCGCGAGCGTCGCGCGGTTGAGCTCGCGCCGCGTCAGGACGGTCGGCGCGCTCAGCGCAGCTCCTCGGCGAGCAGGTCCATGAGCAGGCCGTCGTGCCACTCGCCGTCGTGACCGCGCGCGTAGCGGCGCATGACGCCGACGGGCCGGAAGCCGACGCGCTCGTAGGCGCGGATCGCGCGCTCGTTGTCGCGGGCCGGGTCGATCGTCAGGCGGTGGTGGCCGCGCTCGCCGACGAGCCAGCGCGCGGCGAGCCGCAGCGCCTCCGGGCCGAGGCCGGCGCCCTGGTGCGCGGCGGCGAGACAGATGTCCATGCCGGCATGGCGGAAGTCCGGCTCGAGCTCCTCCTCGAAGCCCAGCCAGCCCGCGAGCTCGCCGCCGGCCTCGATCGCGAACGCCCGCCCCTCGTTGCGCAGATGGTCGGCGAGCACCGCGTCGGGCTCGTCGGGCTCGGTTCCCCACCAGCGCCGCACGCACGGCGAGCGCACGACCTCGACGAGCGCCTCCGCGTCTGCGCCGCCCAGCGGGCGCAGCGTGACGCGCTCGCCGCGCAGCGTCGGCAGCTCCGTCACGACGCCAGGGCGTCGGCGCGGTCACCCGTCCCGGACGTCGCCGACGACTCGCCGGCGTCGCTGCGCGGCGACGCCGCGACGTCCGTTCCGTCCGCCGCCGCGCCGGGCTCGGGGCCAACGCCGGCCATGCGCTGGACCGCCCGCTCGGACTCCCGCTCGACGGCGGCCTTCATCGCCATCCCGAAGACGGCGAGCAGCGACTCGGAGGCGAGCGGGTGCATGCGCTCGAGCGCGTCCTGCACCTCGGGCCAGCCGCCGGCCGGCCGGCCGGCCTCCTCGAACGGCCGCCAGACGGTCTCCAGGAAGAGGTCGACGTAGATCTGCGCCAGCCGGTCGGCGTGCTCGCGGACCGTCGCGGTGAACTCCAGCGAGCGCTCGAGCGGCACGCCGAGGCGGTGCAGCTCGCGGCCGGCCTTCGACAGGCGCGGGCTCTGGACCTCGAAGCGCCCGTCGGGAAGCTGGCGCAGCAGGCCGAGCTGCAGCGACTTCATGAGCATCTGCGGATCGGCGGTGCCCCACTCCGCGATGAGCTCGGCGATCGAGACGACGGCGGGCTCCTCGTCGGCGAACGGTCGCGCGAGCGCCTGGCGGAAGCGCAGGACCTCGCTGCTCGACCCGCCCGCGCCCTCGAGCAGGCGCTTGATGAGCTCGAGGTTGAAGCCCTCGGCCTGCAGCTCCTGGATGAGCTGCAGGCGCGCGACGTGGTCGGCGCCGTAGTAGCCGGTGCGGCCGCGCAGCGCCGGCGGCGGCAGCAGGCCGCGGGACTGGTGGGCGCGGATGTTGCGCACGGTCATGCCGACCTCGCGGGCGAGCTCGTCGATCGTCAGATCGTTGTCATGAACCGATGTCACATAGACAACGATACGGCCTCGGGTGGTCGCCGCGCGCACGCGCGGCAGTCCGCCGACCGTTGCACGTTGACATGCCGCCGCCCGCGCGGTGAGATAGCCGCAGGTGTCACCGGTCGTCCCCCACTTCGAGCTCTCCGAGGAGAGCTCCGGCGCCGGCGCGCACATCATCTGCGTCCGCGGCGAGATCCACGTCTCGACCGCGCCGGAGTTCGCCCAGCGCCTGTCGGCGGCGATCGACGGCGGCAAGACGCTGGTCGTGCTCGACATGACCGGCGTCGAGTTCATCGACTCGACCGGCCTGAGCGTCCTGCTCAACGGGCTGCGCCTCGTGACGCAGATGCACGGCCGGCTGGCCCTCGTCTGCACGAACCCGACCGTGCTGCGGCTCTTTCAGATCACGAGCCTCGACGCGACGTTCGACATCTTCGACGACCGCCCGAAGGCGATCGCGCACGTGCTTCAGGACTCGCCGGCCGGGGGCAGCTCGGCGGGCGCCCCGTAGGGCGAGAGCACGGCCGGCAGGCCGATCGAGCCGTCGTCGCGCTGGCCGTTCTCCAGCAGCGCGATGAGCGTGCGGCTGACGGCGACCGCGGTGCCGTTGAGCGTGTGCAGCGTCTCGGGCTTGCCGCCCTCGCGGCGCATCCGGATCTCCAGGCGGCGGGCCTGGAAGTCCGTCGTGTTCGACGTCGACGTCACCTCCCGGTAGCGGCCCTGGCCCGGCAGCCACGCCTCGATGTCGTACTTCTTGGCGGCGCTGGAGCCGAGGTCGTTCACCGCGATGTTCACGACGCGGTAGGGCACCTCGAGCTCGGAGAAGATCTCCTCCTCGATCGCCAGCAGCCGCTCGTGCTCCGCGGCGCTCGCGTCGGGCTCGACGAACGAGAACATCTCGACCTTGTCGAACTGGTGCACGCGGAAGATCCCGCGCGTGTCCTTGCCGGCCGCCCCCGCCTCGCGCCGGAAGCACGGGGAGAAGCCCGCGTAGCGCAGGGGCAGGTCGGCGGCGTCGAGGATCTCGCCCGCGTGCAGCGAGGCCAGCGCGACCTCGCTCGTGCCGACGAGGTACAGGTCGTCGGCGGGCAGGTGGTAGATCTCCTGCTCGGTGTCGGGCAGGAAGCCCGTGCCGTAGAGCGCCTGCTCGCGCACGAGCACCGGCGGGACGACCGGCTCGAAGCCGTGGCCGCGCAGCTTGGTGAGCGTCCACTGCACGAGCGCGAGCTCGAGCATGACGAGGTCGCCGCGCAGGTAGGAGAAGCGCGAGCCCGACAGCCGCGCGCCGCGCTCCATGTCGATCCGCTCGCCCGCGAGCTCGAGGTGGTCGCGGCCGGTCGCCGTCGCGTCGCCGACGGTCCGCAGCACCTCGTCGTCGGGCTCGGCGGCCGTCGGGTCGGGCAGGTTCGGCAGGCCCGCGAGCACGTCCTGCAGCTCGGCGTCGGCCGCGCGCGCCTGCTCGCCGAGCGACTTGACCTCCCCCGAGAGCGACTTGAGGCGCTCGAGCCGGTCGGAGACGTCGCGCCCCTCGCGCTTGCCGGCGGCGACCTCCTCGGAGGCGGCCTTCTGCTCGGCGCGCAGCGCCTCGGCGGCCTGCGTGGACTCGCGCCAGCGCGCGTCGAGGGCGAGGACGGCGTCGAGCCGCCCGTCCGAGCCGTCGCCGCGGCGCGCCAGCGCTGCCCGCACCGCGTCGGGATCGCGGCGGATCAGCCTCAGGTCGAGCATGGAGCGCGCGCTATTTCGGCTTCGGGGCGCCGGGGCCCGCGTACTTCGCCAGGAAGTTCGCCACGTCGCGCGCCTCGACGCCGGTGACGATGTTCTCGGGCATGATCGCGCCGGAGAAGCCGCCGTTCTGGATCGCGTAGAGGACGTCGGGCGCCGTCTCCTTGCGGTCGTTGAAGCTCGGCCCGTCGACGTTCTCGCGGTCCGAAACGTCAGTCGTCGATCCCTGCGTGCCGGCGACGTCGAGCGTGTGGCAGGACCCGCAGCGCTCGGCGAAGATCACGGCGCCGTTGTAGTCGCGATCGTCCTCGGACAGCTTGATGGACGACGATCCGCACCCGGCGGCGAGGGACGCCGCGGCGGCGATGCAGGCGGCGATCAGAACACGTCGGGCCATGGGCGGCGCAGATCATACGGAACAATGCCCGAGGCTATGTCGCGCTCGACCCCACCGGCCACCCTGCTCGCAGCCCTCGCGCTCGCTCTCGGCGGCTGTGGCGGCGGCGACGAGTTCCGCACCGATCGGCCGATCCTGCGGCTCACGGTCGACGAGTACCGGATCGTTCCCCAGGACGTCGTCGTCAAGCCCGGACGCCTGAAGGTCGTCGTGCGCAACACCGGCATCCTGACCCACAACCTCGTCATCCAGGTCCCCGACGGGCCCGGCGGCAAGGCCGTCGACGTTCCCGGCGGGCGGATCGCCACGATGCAGCCCGGCGAGACCGGCGAGCCGATCAAGGTCACGCTGGCGCCGGGCAGGTACCGCCTCATCTGCACGATCGCCAACCACGACGATCTCGGCCAGTACGGCAAGCTCGAGGTGCAGGAGTGAGCGCGCCCGGGGCGAAGGAGCACGGCAACCCGGCGCCGGCCCGAGCAGACGGGCGCACCGACGACGAGCGACCTGTCTTCACGGCGGCAACCGGGGCCGGCGCCGGGTGACCACGTCGCCGGCCGACCCCGCCCGCGCGTTTCGCGACACGATCGGCCGCTTCAGCACCGGCGTCGCCGTCGTCACCGCCAGCGGGGCCGCCGGGCCGGCCGGGATGACGACGAACGCCGTCGCCTCGCTGTCGCTGGACCCGCTGCTGCTCATCGTCTGCTTCGAGGCGCGCTCGCGGACGCTCGAGGTCGTGCGCGCGACGCGGCGCTTCGGGGTCAACGTCCTGCGCGCCGGCGACGAGGAGCTTGCGGCCGTCTTCGCCTCCAAGCGCGTCGGGCCGGAGAAGTTCGAGGCCGCGACCGGGCACGCGTGGACCGAGCGCCACGGCGTGCCGGTGCTCGACCGCGCGCTCGCGTGGGTCGCCTGCGAGCTGCGGGAGCTGCTGCCCGGGGGCGACCACGAGATCGGCGTGGGCGCCGTCCTCGGCACCGGCGCGGGCGAGGACGGCGACCCGCTCGTCTTCTACGGGGGCCGCTACACGACGACCGCGCCGGTGAGGGAAGCATGAGGGTTGCCGTCCTGGTGCGCCGCGGAGCGCCCGCGCACCATTAGCATCGGCGGGCGCCCGCGGGCGCCCCCGTCACGCCGAACCCCGGAGGCAGTCGTGTCGCCGCATCGCCGCGCCCTCGCCGCGCTCCCAGTGGCGGTCGCCCTCGCCGCACCGCCCGCCCAGGCGGCGGAGATCAAGACGCTGCCGTGCGTGCCGTACATCGCCGGCACGAAGACGCTGCCGGTCACCGCCTCCGGCTTTCGCCCGAACCGGGTCGTCGAGATCTACTGGAACACGAACGCCAAGAAGACGCCGCGCCTGCTGACCTCGTCGACCACGGACGCCGCCGGCGGCTTTCGCAAGCTCGTCCGGCCGCCGCGCTTCACGAAGCGCACCCGCAACATCGAGCGCTTCAACCTCATCGCCGCCGAGCGCTCGGACCCCAGGGCGCCCGTCATCCACGCCACGTCGTTTCGCGTCGTGCGCTTCGGCATGAACCGCCGGCCGCGCCCCAAGCGCCCGGGCCAGACGGTCAAGTGGACGGCGCGCGGCTTCATCCCGAACAAGCGCGTCTACGCGCACTTCCGCTTCGGCTCGATCACGCGCCGCACGGTCAGCCTCGGGATCGCCCGGGGCCGCTGCGGGACGACCTCGCGGCGCATGCGCGCGCTGCCCACGAAGGTCCGCTACGGCGCCTGGCAGGTCTACATCGACCAGTCCAAGCGGTTCTCGCGCCGCACGCGGCCGCAGTGGATCGACCCGTTCACGATCTCGCGCGTGCGCACCCCCCGGCCGAAGCCATAGGCGGCGCCTACGCGATGAGCGCGGCGCGCAGCGCCAGCAGCGCGACGACGCCGGCCGCGACGGCGACGACGCCGACCTCGCGGCGCACGATCGCCAGCACGACCGAGCGCTGGCGGTCCTCGGGCAGCTCGCCGACGGCGGCCGCGTCGGGCAGCCCGCGGTTCTCGAGCACCTGCTCGGCCGAGGCGATGCGCAGCTGCTCGGCGATGACGCCGATCGCCACCGGCAGCAGCGCGTAGAGCCAGTACAGCCCGTCGGCGGGGGCGTAGCCGGCGGCGAACAGCACCCCGGCCACGACCGCCTGCCCGACCGCGACGGCCTGACCGGCGCGCAGCAGCGGCCAGATCGCGGCGCTCTGGCGGACGAGCCACCAGTGCCAGCCCGCGTAGGCGCCCGCGGCGGCGTTGACCGCGAGCGTCGCCCAGGCGGCGATCTCGGCGATCGCTTTCTCATCCATGGGCTGTCGGGGACGGTCGGGACATAGCTGATACAAAGGCACTCGTGCTGAACAGCTATCTCCCGGCGCTCGTCTTCGTCGGCCTCGGAACCGTGGTCGGAATCACGTTCGCCGTGCTCAACAGGCTCTTCGGGCCGCGCCGTGCGATGCCGCACAAGACCGACCCCTACGAGTGCGGGCTGCCCTCCGAGGTGCAGAAGGGGTTCCGCTTCGGGATCAGCTTCTATCTCATCGCGATGCTGTTCATCCTGTTCGACATCGAGGTCATCTTCCTCTATCCCGTCGCCATCCAGCTCAAGGCGTTCGGGACCTTCGCGCTCATCGAGATCATCGTCTTCATCACGCTGCTCATGGCGGCGTTCGTCTACGTCTGGAGAAGGGGGGCGCTCGAATGGAGGTGAAGCGCCAGAAGCTCGCCGTCGAGCCCGCGACGGGGGACCTGTCGGGCGAGGACTTCCGCGTGCGCCAGCTGCGCGCCCGCGACATGCTGCGCGGCGACCTCGAGGGCGAGCAGCTCGAGAAGTACGTCGAGGAGCGCGTGCTCACGACGACGCTCGACAAGGCCGTCGCCTGGGCGCGCTCCAACGCCCTGTTCCCGGCGACCTTCGGCCTGGCCTGCTGCGCGATCGAGATGATGTCGATCGTCGCCGCGCGCGTCGACGTCGCGCGCTTCGGCTTCGAGGCCTTCCGCGCCTCCCCGCGCCAGGCCGACCTGCTCATCCTCTCCGGCCGCGTGTCGATCAAGATGGCGCCGGTCGTGCGGCGCATCTACGACCAGATGCTCGAGCCCAAGTGGGCGATCGCGATGGGCGCCTGCTCGAGCTCGATGGGCGTCTTCAACAACTACGCGATCGTGCCCGCCGACAAGTTCATGCCGGTCGACGTGCACGTGCCGGGCTGCCCGCCGCGCCCGGAGGCGCTCATGCACGGGATCCTCAAGCTGCGCAAGATGATCCAGGAGGATCCCGACATGGGCTGGCGCGAGGGCCATCACGCCCACGGGACCGAGGAGATCGTCGGCGGCGGCCGCGACCAGGAGACCGCGGTCAACGTCTTTCGGCCGGGGAACACCGCCGGTGCCTGACGCGGTCGGCCTCGAACTCCTCGCCGAGGGGCTGCGCGAAGCCGACGGCGGCTCGGTCCTCGCGACGGCGTTCTTTCGCGGCAAGGGCGCGATCACGGTCGCGCCCGAGTCGATCGGCGCGGCGCTCGAGCATCTGCGCGGCCAGGGCTTCGGGGCGCTCATGTCGGTCCACGGCGTGGACTACTACCCCGAGGAGCCGCGCCTGGGCGTGCACTACGAGCTGCTGAACATGGAGTCGCCCGACCGGGTCACCGTCAAGCTGCGCGTGCCGCTCGACGACCCGGTCGTCCCGTCCGTGACCCCGGCGTGGCCGACCGCCGACCACCAGGAGCGCGAGGTCTACGACATGTTCGGGGTCGTCTTCCAGGGCCACCCCGACCTGCGCCGGATCCTCATGCCCGAGGACTACGAGGGCCACCCGCAGCGGCGCGACTTCCCGATCGGCGGCGAGCCGGTGCTCTTCACGATCGACGAGGCCGAGGGGACGGCGTACACCCGATGAGCGCCCGCCGCCGCCCGCCGATCGCCGGACCGAGCCCGCGCGGCGGGAGGCCACGATGAGCTCCGACGTCACGCGCGCCTCCGAGTACCGCCAGATGGAGGAGTCGATCACGATGGCGCCGCTCGAGCGGCTCGGCAGCGACGAGCTCGACCAGGAGCTGCTGACGCTGAACATGGGCCCGCACCACCCGGCCACGCACGGGGTGCTGCGCCTGCTCGTCACGCTCGACGGCGAGATCGTGCGCGACCTCAAGCCGATCATCGGCTACGTCCACACCGGCATCGAGAAGACGGCGGAGGACAAGAGCTACTGGAAGGCGATCCCGGTCGTCGAGCGGATGGACTACCTCGCGTACTTCTTCAACGCGATGGCCTTCGTCGGCGCGACGGAGACGCTGCTGGAGATCGAGGTGCCGCCGCGGGCGCAGTACCTGCGCGTCATCCACATGGAGCTCAACCGGATCATGAGCCACCTCGTGTGGCTCGGGACGAGCGCGCTGGACCTCGGCGCGATGTCGATGTTCTGGTACTGCTTCCGCGACCGCGAGCTCATCCTCGACCTCTTCGAGCAGTCGACGGGCCAGCGCATGCACACGCGCTACTTCCAGGTCGGCGGCGTCGCGGAGGACGTGCCGCGCGGCTGGGCGGAGAAGCTGCGCGAGTTCACCGCGCAGATGCCCGGGCGCGCCGACCAGTACAACGACCTGCTCGCCAACAACGAGATCGTGCTGCAGCGCCTGCGCGGCGTCTGCCCGCTCGCCGAGTCCGAGCTGCTCAAGCTCGGCGTCAGCGGCCCGCTGCTGCGCGCCGCCGGCAACCCGTGGGACCTGCGCAAGGCGACGCCCTACTGCTCCTACGACCACTTCGACTTCAAGATCCCCATCGGCACCGAGGGCGACAACTGGGACCGCTTCGCGGTGCGCGTCGCCGAGATCTACGAGTCGGTGAAGATCATCGACCAGGCGCTCGACGGCCTGCCCGACGGCCCGTGGATCACCGACGACCGCAAGGTCGCGCTGCCGCCGCGCCACGAGCTGGCGACGTCGATGGAGGCGCTCATCCACCACTTCAAGCTCGTCACCGAGGGCTTCCGCGTGCCGCCCGGCGAGGTCTACTTCCCGATCGAGTCCCCGCGCGGCGAGCTGGGCTGCTTCGTGCGCTCCGACGGCTCCTCCAAGCCCGCGCGCGTGCACATGCGCGACCCCTCGTTCGTCAACCTGCAGGCGACCGCCCCGATGACCGAGGGCTCCTACATCGCCGACCTCATCGCGACGCTCGCGATGCTCGACCCGGTGCTCGGGGGGATCGACCGGTGATCGGCCGGCGGCGCAAGCAGGCGCCGGACCCCGTCCTCGAGCCGCCCGCCGAGCGCGATCCGGAGGCCGGCCTGCCGCAGGCGCCCGCCCGCGAGGTCGCGCGCTTCGGCCACGGCTCGCGCGTGCCCGGCTGGGACGACGCCGTCGACCTCGAGAAGGACCCCGCCCGGATCCCCGATCCGGCGACGACGCCGGTCCCGGCGCAGCTGCGCGCCGAGATCGAGGCGCACATGGCGAAGTACCCCGACTTCCGCAGCGCGGCGATCCCCGCGCTCGCCGCCGCCCAGCGCCACCACGGCTGGTGCTCGCCGGACGCCGTCTGGCAGGCGGCCTGCGTCATGCGCCTCACGCCGGGCTACCTCATCTCCGTTGCGTCCTTCTACGACATGCTCGAGACGCAGCCGGTCGGGCGCCACGCGGTCTACGTCTGCACGAACATCTCCTGCTCGCTGTGCGGCGCCGACGAGCTCTACGCCCGGCTGCGCACCGAGACGGCCGCCGACCCGGACTTCAACGTGCGCTCGTTCGAGTGCCTCGGCGCCTGCGACATCGCGCCGATGGCCTCCGTCGACGGCGTCTACGTCGGCCCGATCACGCTCGACGAGGTGCCGATCCTCGTCGAGCAGATCCGCGAGGGCCTGCCGCCGCTGCCGGGCAAGCAGCTGCGCCTGCGCAAGAGCACCGACCCCGGGGCGGGCGCGGGCGCCCAGGAGGACGACCGATGAGCCCGACCATCCTCTTCGCCGGGATCGACGAGCCCGGCCTGAACACGATCGACGTCTACCGCAGCCGCGGCGGCTACGAGATGGCGCGGCGCGCGCTGACGGAGATGACGCCCGAGACGGTCCTCGACGAGCTGCTGGCCTCCGGCCTGCGCGGCCGCGGCGGCGCGGGCTTTCCGAGTGGCAAGAAGATCTCGTTCATCCCCAAGACGCAGGTCGACAAGTACCTCGTCTGCAACGCCGACGAGTCCGAGCCCGGGACGTTCAAGGACCGCGAGCTCATGCAGAAGTGCCCGCACATGCTCATCGAGGGCATCCTCATCGGCGCCTACGCGGCGGGCGCCAACAAGTCGTTCATCTACATCCGCGGCGAGTACGAGGAGCAGGCGCAGATCATCGACGCCGCGCTCGCCGAGGCGCAGGCGGCGGGCTTCATCGGCGAGGACATCCTCGGCTCGGGCTTCGATCTGTCGCTCGTGCTGCACCGCGGCGCCGGCGCCTACATCTGCGGCGAGGAGACGGGCCTGCTGGACTCGCTGGAGGGCAAGCGCGGCAACCCTCGCCTGAAGCCCCCGTTTCCCGCCAACCAGGGCCTCTACCAGGGCCCGACGGTCATCAACAACGTCGAGACGCTCGCGACGATGCCGCACATCCTGCGGATGGGCGGCGCGGAGTACGCGAAGATCGGCACGGAGACCTCGGCCGGGACGAAGCTCGTCTCGGTCTCGGGCAACGTCCAGCGGCCCGGCAACTACGAGATCGAGCTCGGCATCCCGTCGCGCGAGATCATCTACGGCCTCGCCGGCGGCCCGCCCGAGGGCCGCGAGGTCAAGCTCTGGTTCCCCGGCGGCTCGTCCGCGCCGGTGCTGACCGGCGACGACCTCGACATCCCCTACGACTTCGACTCGCTCGCGAAGGCCGGGTCGATGCTCGGCTCGGGCGCGATCATCGTCGTCGACGACAGCGTGCCGGTCGTCAGCGTCGCCCTGAAGCTCGCGAAGTTCTACCGCCACGAGTCCTGCGGCAAGTGCACGCCGTGCCGCGAGGGCACGCGCTGGACGGTCTCGATGCTCGAGCGCGTCGACCAGGGCCTGGCGACGCCGATGGACCTCGACATCATGGCCTCCGTCCAGGAGCAGATCATCGGCAACTGCCTCTGCGTGCTCGGCGACGCGATGGCGATGCCGATCGGCTCGATGGTCGCGAAGTTCCGCGACGAGTTCGAGGCCCACATCGAGGCCGCGCGGGCGCGCAACCCGTGGGCCGGCGAGGGGGAGATCGCCGGTGGGCGCGGCATCGATCCGGTGCTCGCGCAGGGAGCGACCAGTGCCTAGGCCCGCCCCGGACACGATCGCCTTCTCGGTCGACGGCCTCGAGGTCAGCGCCCCGGCGGGGATGATGCTCGCCGACGCCGCCAAGCTCGGCGACGTCGAGATCCCGGTCTTCTGCTACGAGCCCAAGCTCGGCGCGCCGGTCGGCGCCTGCCGCATGTGCCTCGTCGAGATCGAGGGCATCCCGAAGCTGCAGACGGCCTGCTCGACGCCGGTGCGCGACGGCATGGTCGTCCACACGCAGACCGCGCGCGTCAGGGAGGCCCAGGAGGCGGTCCTCGAGTTCCTGCTCATCAACCACCCGCTCGACTGCCCGGTCTGCGACAAGGGCGGCGAGTGCCCGCTGCAGGACATCACCTTCGGCTGGGGGCCGGGCCGCTCGCGCTTCATCGAGCCCAAGCGCCACTTCGTCAAGCCGCTGGAGCTCTCGCCGCTCATCGCGATCGACCGCGAGCGCTGCATCCTCTGCTACCGCTGCGTGCGCTTCAGCCAGGAGGTCTCCGAGGACTACCAGCTCGTCCTGCAGGAGCGCGGCGCGCACACGTACGTCTCGACGTTCGACGGCCACCCCTACGTCGCGCCGTTCAGCGGCAACATCATCGAGCTGTGCCCCGTCGGCGCGCTGACCAGCCAGCCCTACCGCTTCCGCGCGCGGCCCTGGGACGTCGAGGGCTCGGGCTCGGTGTGCACGCTGTGTCCGGCGCAGTGCAACGTCGAGTTCACGGTCCGCGACGAGCGCGTCCTGCGCGTGCTCGCCCGCGACCACCAGGGCGTCGACGACGGCTGGCTGTGCGACAAGGGCCGCTTCGCCTACCAGGCGGTGCACGTCGACCAGCGCGTCACGCATCCGCTCGTGCGCGTCGACGGCGAGCTCGTGCCCGTCAGCTGGGACCGCGCGCTCGACGAGGCCGTCGCCGCGCTCAGCGCGGCCGGCGCCGACAGCGCCGCGATCGCCGGCGGCGAGACGACGAACGAGGAGGGCTGGCTGCTGCAGGCCCTCATGCGCGACGCGCTCGGCTCGCCGCACGTCGACTCGCGCACCGGCGGCATGCTGCCGCGCGAGCTGCACGCGGCGCTGCACGCGCCCGACCTGCAGGCGACGGTCGCCGACCTCGAGTTCGCACACGTCGTGCTCGTCCTGGACTGCGAGCCCGTCGACGACGCGCCGATCCTCGACCTGCGCATCCGCAAGGGCGTGCGCCGGAGCGGCGTCAAGCTCGCGATCGCGTCGTCGCGGCCGTCCTCGCTGGACGCCGCCGCCGCCGCCGTCGCGCGCTACGCGCCGGGCGCCTCCGAGGCGTTCTGCGCCGCGCTGAACGCCGCGCTGGGCGGCGCGGGCGTCGTCGAGGAGCTCGCCGCCGTGGCCGGAGCCGACGCCGCCGAGGTCCGGGCGCTCGCGGAGCTGCTGTCGACCGCCGGCGGCGCGCGCGAGGCCGACGGGACGCCCGGCGGCGACATCGTGATCCTCTACGGCGAGCGACTGACGAACGGCGACCGCGGCGAGCACGCCGCGCGCGCGCTGCTCAACGTCGCCGGCCGCGTGCTGCCCGCCGGCCACGACGGCGCCGGGCTGCTCGAGCTGCCGGCCGGCACGAACGGTCGCGGCCTGCGCGAGGCCGGCGTGCTGCCCAACGCCGCGCCCGGGCTGGCGCCCGTCAGCCCCGTCGGCCTCGACAGCCGCGGGATCGGCGCGTCGGCCGCGGCGGGCACGATCAGCGCGCTGTACCTGCTGCACGTCGATCCGCTGCGCGACCTGCCCAACCGCCGCATCTGGCGCGCGGCGCTGCGCCGCGCCGAGAGCGTCGTCGCGCACGCCGACTTCCTCGGCGAGGGGCTGTGGGAACACGCGACCGTCGTCTTCCCGGCCGAGTCCTACGCCGAGAAGGAAGGCACGGTCACCCACCCGGACGGGCGCGTGCAGCGCCTGCGGCCCGCGATCGCCCGCCCGGACGCCGTGCGCGCCGAGTGGCAGGTCATCGCCGACCTCGCCGCGCGGCTCGGCCACGACCCCGGCGTCCTGAGCGGCCCGATGGCGTCGGCGAGGCTCTTCGAGGCGGTCCCGTTCCTCGCCGGCATGACGCTCGACGAGCTCGGCGGGCGCGGCCTGCGCTGGCCCGCGCGCCCGGCCTCCGCGGCCTGGCCGACGGCCGACACCGGCCCGTTCGGGCTCGAGACGCCGCTGCACCCGCCGACGCCCAACGGCGCGCTGCGCCTCGGCACGTTCCGCTCGATCTGGGCGGCGCCCCACGTCGAGCTGTCGCCCGCGCTGAAGTTCCTGCGCCAGCACCAGCGCGCCGAGCTGTGCCCCGCCGACGCCGCGCGCCTGGGTCTCGCCCACGGCGATCGCGTCACGGTCGGCTCCAACGGCAGCACCGTGCAGGCGACCGTCGCGCTGCGCTCCGCCGTCCCCGAGGGCTCCGTCTTCCTCGAGGAGGGCATCTCGGAGGACTCCGCCAGCGAGCTCGACGACGGGCTCGTGGAGGTGTCCCCGCAGTGAGCGGCGGCACGCTGGCCCTCGTCGGCTTCACCGAGCAGTGGTACGTGCAGATCATCAAGTCGGTGGTCCTCTTCGCGCTCGCCGTCCAGATCGTGCCGATCGTCCTGCTCGCCGAGCGCAAGCTGCTCGGGCGCTTCCAGCACCGCTACGGGCCCAACCGCGTCGGCCCGTTCGGCTTCGCCCAGCCGCTGGCCGACATCATCAAGCTCGCGACGAAGGAGCCCTTCCAGCCCTCGACGGCGGTCGGCTTCCTCTACGCCGCCGCGCCGGTCATCTCGCTGCTGACGGCGCTGGCCGCGTTCGCGATCCTGCCCTTCGGCGACGTGGCGAACATCTTCGGCCAGGAGGTCGGGCTCTACGGCCTCGACGTCGGGATCGGCGTGCTGTACGTCTTCGCCTTCGGCGCGATCGCCTTCTACGGGCTCATGCTGGGCGGCTGGGCGAGCGGCTCGAAGTACTCGTTCCTCGGCGCGATGCGCGCGGCCGCGCAGCTCATCTCCTACGAGGTCGCGATGGGCCTGTCGCTCGTCGGCGTGCTCATGATGGCCGGGACGCTCTCGCTGCCGGCGATCGTCGAGGCGCAGTCGGGCATGTGGTACGTCGTGCCGCAGTTCGTCGGCTTCCTCATCTTCGTCGTCGCCGCCTTCGCGGAGACCAACCGCGCGCCGTTCGACCTGCCCGAGGCCGACGCCGAGCTCGTCGCGGGCTACAACACCGAGTACGGCGGCTCGAAGTTCGCCTCCTACTTCTTCGCCGAGTACGTGAACATCCTCGTCGTCTCGGGCATCGCGGTGACGATGTTCCTCGGCGGCTGGCAGCTTCCGTTCGTCGACCCGCCCGGCATCTTCGACCCGTTCGTCGTGCTCGGCAAGATCTTCCTGTTCGTCTTCCTCTTCGTGTGGATCAGGGCGACGCTTCCGCGCCTGCGCTACGACCAGCTCATGAGCTTCGGCTGGAAGGTGCTGCTGCCGCTGGCGACGCTCAATGCCCTCCTAACAGCGATCCTGGTGGTGGCCGTCTGATGACCTGGACTCCCGGCGACGACATGGTGATCGTCCAGCGCGCGCCCCAGCCGGGCGCCGCGGGCGGCACGTACCGCGCCTTCGGCGAGACGCTGCGCGGCATGAAGACGACGATGGCGCGCCTCTTCGAGGGGCCCAAGACGATCTCCTACCCCGAGGAGAAGGTGGCCGTCTACCCGCGCTTCCGCGGCCGCCACCGGCTGCACCGCTTCGAGGACACGGGCCTGGAGAAGTGCGTCGGCTGCTCGCTGTGCGCGGCCGCCTGCCCGGCGGACTGCATCCGGGTCGTCGCCGCCGAGAACACGCCCGAGAACCGCGTGAGCGCCGGCGAGCGCTACGCCGCCGTCTACGAGATCAACCTCGCGCGCTGCATCTTCTGCGGCTACTGCGAGGTCGCCTGCCCGTTCGACGCGATCACGATGGGCCACGACTATGAGATGTCGGCCTACAACCGCACCGACCTCATCTTCACGAAGGAGATGCTGCTCGACGAGCCGCTGGAGCGCACGCCGCTGCGCGGCGAGGGCGAGTAGCGACCGGCGTCAGCGCAGGACGCGCAGGACGGCGCGCGCGCGCCGCCCCAGCAGCGCGCCGTTGCCCTCGAAGCGAGCGCCCACGCGCAGCCGCCGGCCCGGCGCGACGCGCAGGCGGACGACCCTGCGGGCCGTGCACCGCGTGACCGAGACGGGCGCCGTGACGGCGCGCCGCACGCCGGCCGCCAGCAGCGAGAACGTCATGTTGCCGCCGCAGGGCCGCGACCGCAGCCGGCCGCGCAGCACGACGCGCGCGAGGCCGCCCAGCCGACGCGAGGACACGGCGATGCGCGGGCGCCGCGGCAGCGTCCGCGCCGCGGGCGGCTCGTCGCGCGCCGAGCGTGTGGCGTCGACGAGCGGAAGCGACGCCTCGACGCGCAGGCGCACCGTGCCGGTCGAGCCCTGCCGCCCGTAGACGGTCGTGCCGGGCGTGATCTGCAGCCGGTGGTCCGACGCGCGCGAGCCGCGCGCGGCGATCGGCTCCAGCGCGCGGGTCACGCTGCGCTGCCTGCCGTCGAGGACGACCGGGATCGGCGTCACCTGGACGCCGAGCACGCGCCGGGCGCGCGCGTCGACGACCTGCGCGTAGAGGAACGTGCGCGCCGGCACCGCCGTCCCCCGGTAGTCGAGCCTGACGACCGGCGCTCCCACGAGGTCGCTGCCGTCGGGAGGCGGCGCGAAGCGCACGTCGACGGCGTTGACCGCGGGCGTCGCGTAGGTCACGGCGCCGGAGCCCGCGCTGTCGCCGGGGGTGACGCCCAGCAGTCCCGCGGCCACGCCGTCGACCGTCCCGGCGGGCGCGAGCGGATGGTCCGGGCCCGAGCGCCAGACCGCGTCGTCTGAGATCCACTCGAAGCGCGGGCCGGTGTCGACGCTCCCGTCGCGCTTGAGCCAGCGGTCCAGCCAGGCCAGCGCGATCCGCGCGACGCGGCGCCGGTCGGACCCCGGCGTGCCCCCGCCCGTCAGGCAGATGCCGTGCCCGCCGCAGTACCAGACCATCTTCACCGGCACGCCGTTGGCGCGCAGGACGTCGTAGTTGGCGATCGCCTCGCCGGCGGGGAAGAGCGAGTCGCTCGAGGCCTGCAGCAGGAGGGTCGGCGCGCGGACCCGTCCGACGAGCTCGCCCGGGCCGCGGTCTGCGAAGAAGCGCCGCGACGCGGCCGACACGCCGCCGCCGCCGGCCCCCTCCAGGCACGCGCGCCTGATCGGGCCCGACGTCCCGCCGAGCTGCAGCCCGGCGGGGCCGGGGGTCGCGTGGTTGACGAGCCCGAGGCCCTCGGCGCCGGCGCAGAGGAGGTTGAACCAGCCGGCCTTCACGGCCCCGTCCCGGAAGAACGAGGTGAGCAGCGAGTGCCAGGCGCCGTCGGGCACGAGCGCGTCGATCCGCGGATCGATCGCCGCGCTGACGAGCTGGATGCCGCCGCCGTAGCTGTAGCCGGACATCCCGACGCGCGGGTCGCCCGGCCCGTCGAGCAGCGCGTAGGGCTGGCGCGCGACGTGGTCCAGCAGCGCCTGGACGTCGCGCGCCTCGTGGTCGGGCGAGTCGAACATGACGGTGCCGCCGGAGTCGCCCGTCCCGCGCGGGTCCCAGGTGAGGACGTTGTAGCCCGCCTCCAGCAGCGTCCGCATGCCGATCGCGTCCGGCAGGTCGAGGGCGGGGTCCTCGGCGCCCTTCCTCGCGTAGCCGGGGCCGATCATCACGGTCGGCGAGCGCGTGCCGGCGGGTGCCCGCGCGCCGAAGAAGTGCGTGACGATCGGCGTCCCGTCGAACGATCGCACGACCGCGTCGACGGCCGTCGCCGGTGCCGGCGCCGCCATCGACGCGACCATGCAGAGGATGGCGGCACCTGGTATGTGTCGTCTGCGCACCGCTGCCGCGACGCTATCGCCGCGGCGGCGCGTTGTCAGGCCCGAGCGAATGACGATCCGTTTCCCCCACCCCCGGACGGTCCTGCTGGCGGCGCTCGTCGCCGCCGGCTCGGCGCCCGCCGGCGCGGGTGCGGCCGCGCCCGTCGCCGACCCGTGCCCGCTCCCCGTGACGAGCAACCACCTCGTCGCGGACGCCACCCAGCCCGGCGTCATCAGCCTGCGCTTCTACGACGCCGAGGGCGCGCGCGTCGTGTTCTGGGAGTGCACGGGCGGGCGGTCCAGGCGGCTGGGCTCGCGCCGCGTGGCACCCGACCCGGCGACGAACCCCGCGACCGCGCTCAACGACGCCGTGACGTGGGCGTGCAGCCCGCTCAGGCGGCGCTTCGCGGCGATCGCGACGCTGCCCGATGGGACGACCGCGCTCGGCACGTACACGGTGCGCACGGTCTCCTGCCGCAACCGCCTCCGGCTCGGCGCGCCGCGGCGCGTCGCACCCGGCACGAGGCTGCGCATCCGCGTCGTCGACCGCTGGGGCATCGGCGCCGTCCGCCGCCGCTGTGCGTCACGCCGCCGGGCGGACGCCGCGGCTGCCGGTCGCGCATCGGCGCGGCGTCTCGATCGCGACCCGCACGGTTCCGCGTCACGCGGCGCGGCGCTGGCGCCTCGAGGCGCGCCTCGGCGCCCACCGGGTCCGCAGCACCGTGGCGGCCGGCGCGGGATCGCCTGCGCAGCCGCGCCCGCGCCGACCGTCCTGGCGACCGGCGACTCGACGATGCAGGGCATCGACAGCTTCCTCTCCGACGAGCTCGCCGGCCGCGCCGACGTGCGCAGCGACGTGCAGCCGGGCCAGGGGATCAGCAGCCGGCAGCCGCACTACTGGACGCGGCACGCGAGGTCGCAGACCCGCCGCCTGCGCCAGCGCGTGACGGTCATCTCCGTCGGCGCGGCCACCGACGGCATGCCGCTCGCGACGCCGGACGGCACGATCGCGGAGTGCTGCGACGCGCCGTGGGTGGCCGCCTACGGCCGGCGCGTGCGCGAGATGATGCGCACCTTCCTGCAGGGCGGGCGGGCGCGCGTGTTCTGGCTCACGCCGCCGCTGCCGCGCTATCCGGCGCGCCGGCGCATCACCGACGGCGTCAACGCCGCCGTCGTGCGGGCCGCCAGGGGGCTCGACGGCGTCTACGTCGTGCGCATCGACCGCTTCTTCTCACCCAACGGCTACAGCGACACGCTGCGCTACCGCGGGCGCGACGTCCGCGTCCGCGAGCTCGACGGGATCCACCTCAACGTCGCGGGGACGTCGATCGCCGCCCGTCTGCTCGCGCCGGCGATCCGCGTCGCCCTCGCGCAGACCGCGAAGCGCTAGGACCCCGGCCCGCGCACGGGCGCGCCGGCACGGCGCCGCTCCGGCGCGCCGCGCCCCGGGGGAATCCCCGAACGCGCCAGGGTGGATAGATTGCGGCCTTCATGGGAGAGGTGCTGTTCTTCGTGGCCGGGATCGGGGCCGTAGCGGGGGCGATCGGGGTCGTCGCGCTACGCAACCCCTTCTACAGCGTGCTCGCGCTCGTCTCGCATCTCATCTCGCTGGCGGCGCTGTTCCTGCTGCTGCGCGCGGAGTTCGTCGCCGCGGCGCAGGTCGTCGTCTACGCGGGCGCGGTCATGGTGCTCTACGTCTTCGTCGTGGCCTACATCGGCGGCTCCGACGAGCCGCTGGGCCCGCGCGCGGGCAGCGGCCTACGCGTCGTGTCGGCGATCTTCGGCGGCGCGCTGTTCATCGAGCTGTGCGTCGCGCTGCTCGGCTCGGGCCTGTCGCTCATCGACTCCGGCGGGGCCCCCGTCGCCGCGAGCTTCGGCTCGCCGGCGGAGATCGGGACGCTGCTGCTGACGAAGTTCCTGCTGCCCTTCGAGATCGCCTCCTTCCTGCTGCTCATCGCCGCCGTCGGCGCCGTCGTCCTCGCGCGCCGCCGCGGCGGGCTCAGCGCCGCCGAGGAGCAGGCCCGCTTCAGCGCGATGGACGTCCTGCGCCCGGCCTACACCGGCACGATGGCCGAGGGCGTCGGCGGCGCGCACTCGCTGCCCGCGCCCGCCGGCGCCGCCGGCACCGGCCGCGCCGAGGACGACGAGTAGTGGACATCGGCTGGTTTCTCGCGGTCTCGGCGCTGATCTTCACGATCGGCGCCGCCGGCGTGCTCACGCGCCGCAGCCCGCTCGTGATCCTGCTCTGCCTCGAGCTCATGCTCAACGCCGCCAACCTCGCGCTCATCGCCTTCGCGCGCATGCACGGCAACCACGACGGCCAGATCTTCGCGATCATCGTCATGGTCGTCGCCGCGTGCGAGGTGACGGTCGGCCTCGGCGTCATCGTCGCGATGCACCGCCGCCGCCTGCCGATCGACGTCGACGAGCTGCAGGAGCTGCACGGATGACGCCCATCCTGGCATCGGAGGGCGGCGCGGCCGGGTCGCTCGAGCTCTTCGCCTGGCTGACGCTGCTGTTCCCGCTGGCGGGCTGCGTCGCGATCGCGGTCGCCGGCCGCCGCCTGGCAGGCCGCGGCGCGGGCTACGTCGGCACGGCCGCGCTGGCGCTCTCGTTCGCGTCGGCGGTCGGGACGCTGCTGGCGCTGCTCGGCAGGGAACACGAGCACCGCCAGGTCGTCACCGTCGCCTGGAACTACGCCAACTCGCTCGGTGTCGACGCGCAGCTCTCCCTGCTCGTCGACCCGCTGTCGGTCTTCATGATCCTCGTCGTCTCCGGCGTCTCGACGCTGATCCACCTGTACTCGATCAGCTACCTGGACTCCGACCGCGGCTACGTGCGCTTCTTCGCGTACCTCAACTACTTCGTGTTCTCGATGCTGCTGCTCGTCCTGGCGGGCAACTTCGTCGTGCTCATCATCGGCTGGGCCTTCGTCGGCGCCGCGTCGTACATGCTCATCAGCTTCTGGTACCGGCGCACGACCGCGACGCGCGCGGGCATCAAGGCGTTCGTCATCAACGTGCTCGGCGACGTCGGCCTCGTCCTGGGCACGTTCTTCATCTTCAAGCACGTCGGCACGGTCGACTTCCTGACGACGTTCGAGAAGGCGGGCGAGGCCTTCGAGCGCGGCGACGGCGACCTCACCGCGGGCTGCATCCTGCTGCTCGTCGGCGCCTTCGCGAAGTCCGCGCAGATCCCGCTGCACACCTGGCTTCCGGACGCGATGGAGGGCCCGACCCCGGTCAGCGCGCTCATCCACGCCGCGACGATGGTCACCGCCGGCGTGTACCTCATCGCGCGCATGCACCCGCTCTTCGAGCTGGCCCCGGCCGCCGCCGACGTCGGCGCGGTCATCGGCCTGCTGACGCTGCTCGTCGCGGGCACGATCGCGATCGCCGTGACCGACCTCAAGCGCGTCATCGCCTACTCGACGATGTCGCAGATCGGCTACATGGTCATGGGCGTCAGCGCGGGCGCCTACGCGGCCGGCCTGTTTCACCTCATGACGCACGCCTTCTTCAAGGCGCTGCTCTTCATGGCGGCCGGCTCGGTCATCGCCGCGATGGCCGGCCAGCAGAACCTCGACCGGATGGGCGGATTCAGGCGCGCGATGCCGTTCACGTTCGCCGCGATGGTCGTCGGCGGCCTGGCGCTGTCGGGCGTGCCGCCGTTCTCGGGCTTCTTCTCCAAGGACGAGATCCTGCTGCTCATCGGCGACCGTGGCGGCTGGTACTGGATCCTCTACGCCGGCGGCTACGTGGGGGCCTTCCTGACCGGCGTCTACACGTTCCGGATGATCTTCCGCGCGTTCTTCGGCGAGCCCGTGACCGAGGCGCGCGAGCTCGAGGAGGGCCACCTGCACCACGCCGAGGTCCACACGAACCCGGCCAACGGCGAGGTCGAGGACACCGAGGTCGGCTTCCCCGGGCCCGACCACCACATCGCCGAGCGCGAGCCGTCGATGAAGATCGCGATGGGGACGCTCGCGCTGCTGGCGATCGTCGGCGGCTTCCTGCAGATCCCGAAGGTCACGCACGTCATCGACCACTTCCTCGAGCCGACCTTCGAGGGCTCCGCGCTGTACGAGCGCGACCCGAGCGGCGGGCTCATCGCCTTCGGCCTCGTGCTCGGCGCGGTCGTCGGCCTCGCCGGCATCGCGGTCGCCTACCTCATCTGGGTCAAGAACCCGCAGATCGCGACCGACGCCCGCGAGCGCCTCGCGCCGCTGCACCGCCTGTTCGTCAACAAGTGGTACTTCGACGAGCTCATCGACGCGCTCGTCGTGCGGCCGGCGCGCTGGTTCGGCGCCTGGGCGCAGCAGACCTTCGAGCGGATCTTCGTCAACGGGCTGCTCGTCGGCGGCACGACCGGGGTCGTGCGCGCGGGCTCGTCGGCGGTGCGCGCCGCGCAGACCGGCTTCCTGCGCTACTACGCGCTGCTCATCGTCGTCGGCATGGTCGTCCTGGCCTTCTACTTCCTGACGCTGTCATGACGCTGCACCTGTCGATCATGCTCTGGCTGCCGCTCGCGCTCGGCGTCGTCGGGCTCCTCGCGCCGCCGCGCCTGGCGGGCCGGATCGCGCTGCTCGGCACCGTGCTCGTGCTCGGCTATGCGATCGCGTACGTCGCCGACTTCGACTCGGGCGCGGCCGGCCTGCAGTACGTCACCGACGAGACCTGGATCGGCGAGCTGGGGATCTCCTACAAGCTCGGCGTCGACGGCCTGAACCTCCTGCTCATCGCGCTGACGGCGGTCCTCTGGCTGGCCTGCACGGTCTGGGCCACGATGCGCGAGTGGGAGCGGCCGCGGCTGTTCTACTTCCACTTCCTGCTCGCCGAGACCGCCGTGCTGGGCGCGCTGCTCGCCCAGGACCTCGCCCTCTTCGTCGTCTTCTTCGACCTCATGCTCGTGCCGTTCTTCTTCCTGACGGGCATGTGGGGCGGCGAGCGGCGCGTCCAGGCGACGATGAAGCTCGTCATCTACACGCTCGTCGGCTCGCTGCTCATGCTGACGGCGGCGATCGCGACCGGCGTGCTCGCGGCCGCCGGCGACCCGGCGCTGTCGTTCGCCTTCTCCGATCTCGCCCAGCGCCCGCTCGCGGCGTCCTCGCAGGAGTGGATCTTCCTCTTCTTCGCGGCGGCGTTCCTCGTGAAGATGCCGATGTTCCCGCTGCACGGCTGGATGCCCGACGGCTACCGGGCGATGCCGCTGCCGGTGCTCGCGGTCTTCTCGGGCGTGCTCAGCAAGGTCGCCGCCTACGGCTTCCTGCGGGTCTGCCTGCCGCTGTTCCCCGACGCCAGCCAGCAGTTCCAGACGCTGCTGCTGCTCATCGCGGTGGCCTCGATCCTCTACGGCTCGGCGATGGCGTTCACGACGACCGAGAGCAGGCTCATCCTCGGGTACTCCTCCGTCGCGCAGCTTGGGTTCATCACGCTCGGCATCTTCGCCCTGAACCCGCAGGGCGCCCAGGGCGCGATCCTGCAGGCCTTCAACCACGGCCTCGTCGTCGCGCCCGCGTTCTTCATCGTCGCGCTGCTGGCGGCGCGCGCGGGCGGCTCGGAGGACATCCGCGACATGGGCGGCATCGGGATGCGCGCCCCGGTGCTCGCGACGCTGTTTCTCATCGTGGCCTTCGCGACGCTCGCGATGCCCGGCTCGTCGAACTTCGTCGGCGAGTTCTACATCCTGCTCGGCGTGTTCGCCGAGAGCCAGGCGATCGCGATCGTCGCCTCCAGCGGTGTCGTGCTCGCCGCCGTGTACGCCCTGCGCCTGTACATCACGACCGTCCACAACCGCACGGGCGCCCGCGTCGAGTCGCGCGAGCTCGGGCTGCGCGACGCCGTCGTGCTCGCGCCGCTCGTGGCGCTCATCCTGGCGATCGCCTTGTATCCCCAGTTCGCGCTCAAGCGCAGCGAGCGGACGGTGAGCGCCGTGACGGCGCCCGCCGCCGCGGCGGCGATCCAGCAGGCCGGGGCGCCCGGCGAGGAGGCCGGCCCGTGATCGGCGCGGCAACGCACCTCGCGGTCTCCGGGCCGAAGATCGACTGGGCCGGCGTCTCGCCGCTCATCGCGGTCCTGGGCGGCGCGCTCGTCGTCCTCATGCTCGGTCTCGCCCGCTCGCGGGCCGCGCGCGAGACCGCCGTCCCGCTGCTGTCGATCGCCGCGCTGGCGATCGCCATCGGCCTGTCGATCAGCCAGTGGGGCGAGCGCAAGGACCTCATCGCCGGCGCGCTGCGCCTCGACGAGCTGACGCTCGCGCTGACGGTCATCTTCTGCGTCGCCGGCATCGCCACGGTGCTGCTCTCCTGGCGCCACGTCGCGCCGCGCGAGGCCGCCCACGGCGAGTACCACGCGCTGCTGCTGACGTCGATCGCCGGCATGGTCGTGCTCGTCGCGGCGCAGAACCTCGTCTCGGTCTTCCTCGGCCTCGAGCTGCTGTCGATCCCGCTCTACGTCCTGTGCGCGACCGAGATGCGGCGCGCCTCGTCGCTCGAGTCCGGGCTGAAGTACCTCGTCGTCGGCTCGCTCGGCTCCGCGACGCTGCTCTACGGCCTGGCCTTCATCTACGGCGCGACGGGCTCGACGGACTTCGCCGGGATCGCGACCGCGCTCGGCGCCGACAGCGCGATCGCCTCCGACGTGCTGCTGCTGACCGGCATCGCGCTGTCGATCGTCGGCCTCGGCTTCAAGGCCTCCGTGGCCCCGTTTCATCAGTGGACGCCCGACGTCTACGAGGGCGCGCCGACGCCGGTCACGGCGTTCATGGCCGTCGCGACGAAGGCCGCCGCCTTCGGCGTCATGCTGCGGCTCTTCGACGTCGCGCTCATCGAGGCGGCGCTCGACTGGGCGCCCCCGCTCGCCGTCCTGGCGGCGATCACGATCGTCGTCGGCAACGTCGGCGCGCTCGGCCAGTCCTCGCTCAAGCGCCTGCTGGCGTACTCGTCGGTGGCACAGGCCGGCTACATGCTCGCCGGCGTCGTCGTCGCCAACCGCCTCGGGCTGCAGGCGACCGTCTTCTACATCGCCGTCTACCTCGTCATGAACCTCGCCGCCTTCGCGGTCATCGTCGCCCGCGAGCGCGAGACGCCGCTGGGCGACGACATCGCCTCGCTGAACGGGATCGGCGCCAGCCGGCCGCTGCTGGCCTGGCCGATGACGATCTCGATGCTCGCGCTCGCCGGCTTCCCGGCGACGGCGGGCTTCATCGGGAAGTTCTACCTCATCGACGCATCGGTGGCCGGGGGCTACACGTGGCTGGCGGTGTTCATCGTCATCGGCTCGATGATCTCCCTGGCGTACTACCTGAAGGTCATCGCCGCGATCTGGATGACGCCCGGCGCCGAGGGCGCCGCGCGCGTGCCGGCGCCGCTGCCCGATGGCGAGCAGCCGGTCCTCGCGGGCGGCTCGGACGAGGCCACGGGCCTGCGGGCGCAGGGCGAGGTCGTCGCGGTCGCGGTCGTCTTCGGGGCGCTGACCGTCGTTCTCGGCGTCGTGCCCTCGCCGCTGTTCGACGTCGTGCGCGACGTCGGCGCGGCGCTCGGCCTGCTGTAGCGGGCGAACCCCGCGCCCCGCGCAGGGCGGAGCGCGGAGGGCGGAGCGCGGACGTGTCGCGCGGAGCCGCGGTCGGCGCCGCGCGGCGCCTCGTCGTCGCGCCGGCGGCGGAGGCCGACCAAGCGGCCCGGGCCGCCGTCGTGGCACCCCTTCCCGAAGAGGTGCCAGCGGGTGCTAGCCGTGGTGCTCGCGCCTGCTAGCACCACCGCGAAGGACATGGGCGCGCGAGGCGGGACCGCGCAGCGTTCGGCGCGGGTGGCCAGGTCCCATGGCGGGCCCCGGTTGGCCAGGCCGATGGCGTTCCGGGCCGAGGGCGCCGCGCGTGGAGCGTCGGCGCCCGCGGATGCGGATTCGCCGGCCCGCGTGCGCCGATCGCATCCGGTGCGGGTAGGCAGGAGCCATGCACCCACACGACGACGCACGGCAGGACGACGACACGACGCGCCGGCGCGACAGCGGCGCCGGCTATCCGGAGGAGGGCCGGCCCGGCACCGGGGTCGACCCGCGCGAGCACCCCGAGAACGAGGCCCCGCCGGATGCCGCGCCGACGCCGGCGACGAGCACGGACGACGACGCGGACCCCAGCAGGGCGACGGGCAACCCGCGGGCCGCGGGCGGCTGAGCGCAGCCTCACCCGGACCACCGAGAGGCTGAGCCCAGCCTCACGCGGGTCGCCGCGAGGCGGCCCGGCCACGCGGGCGCCTCGGCTATGATCGCCCGAGGTCAAACGGTGCCTGAGAAGATCTCTCCTCTGGACCAGTGGCGACCGGCGCGCAAGCATCCGGAGACCTATCCGGGGAGCCGCCCCGGCGGCTCGTACGTCCTGTTGGACGACCGCGTCCACCCGCTGCTGCTCGACGACCCGGACGACATGCGGGTCGTCACCGACGGCGGCGAGGCCGTGCACCTCGACGGCGTGCTCGCGGCCGCGGGCCTGCCCGCGCTGTCCGAGCGCGTTGCGGTGCTCGCGTACGGGGGCAACCGCAACCCCGCCACGCTGCGCATCAAGCTCGCCAACTACGAATACGACAACACGGGCACGCGCGTGGCGCTGCCGATGTTGCGCGGCACGATCGACGGGGCCGACGTGGCGGCGTGCGACCTCTCCGGTCAGGGCTACCTGTACGGCGACCTGCTCGTCGAGCCGTCGCTCGTCGCCGACACCCGCTGCGAGGTCTGGCTGGCGCTCGTCGACAACGACCAGTTGCGCGTGCTGCACGAATCCGAGATCGGCACCGACGCCTACGTCGGCGCGCTCTTCGGCCACGTCGCGGTCGACGGCCGCGGCGCGCTGCGCGGCCCCGTGCTCGGCTACGCCGCGCGGCGCCCCTGCTTCGTCTCCCCGCGGCTCGGCTCGCCGATCGCCTTCGGCACCGTCGAGGCCAGCCGCCGGGCGCTGCCGGAGATGACGCCGATGCAGATGCTCGATCACGTGCTCGACGCGGCGGGCCTGCGCCGGCAGGCCGGCGCGATCGCCGGGGCGGCGACGAACGGGGACCTCGCGCTGGCCGTGGCGCACTACCTCAACCGCAACTGGTGGCTGGACTTCACCGGGGGGCGCCCGCAGGACGGGTACTCGCGGCTGTCGGGTCTCGTCCGCGCGTGGATCGCGTCGCACGCGCTCGAGCGCAGCACCGCCTCGATCATGTCCGACCGCGGCCTGTGCCTGACGGCGGACGAGGCGCACAACCCGGACGCCTCGCTGACCTGGGCGCGCCTGTGAGCCTCGACGCGCTGACGGCCCCCGGGATCGCGGCGCTCGTCGCGCTGCTGTCGGCGGTCGTGGCCGTCGTGCGCCTCTACGTCAAGAGCCGGCGGACGATCGTCTTCGACGCGTGGGCGGACTTCACCGCCGACGACACCGCGGGAGACCGCGGCCGGAGCATGGCCGACCTGCTGCTCTTCCACATCCGCGAGATCCAGAACGCGCACCGCCGCTCCGGGCGCGAGCTCGACCTGAAGAACCCCTACGACGACATCCCGGCGTTCCAGCAGGAGCTCGACAGCGAGCTCAAGGCGGCCGTCGAGCTTCATCGCCAGCACCGCATCGTCGGGCCGATCGTGAGCGTGCTCGTGGCGCTCGTCCCGACACGGCCGGCACGACTGCGGGGCAGCATCCACCGGTTCGGATCCGCGCTGCGCGTTCACGTCGTGCTCGAGAACGCGCGCGGCCAGCGCGGCACGCCGCAGTGGTCGGGGACGCGCGCGGGCGACGAGCAGGCGCCGGATCTCGTGGAGGATCTCGCCTACGAGATCTACCTCGCGCTCGCCGGCTCGACGGAGTTCAAGGACGCGCGAGCGTTTCGCCGCTACACGGAGGGGCTGACGAAGCACCTGGCGTTCGGCGAGACCGGCGACGTGGACGCCCGCGAGCGGGCGCAGGCGCTCTACGAGGAGTCGCTCGAGCGCGAGCCGCGCAACCCCGCGACGCTCTTCAACCTCGGGGTGCTGCACTACTACCTGTTCGAGCACGACCGCAACGAGGAGGCCCTGCGGTGCTTCCGCCGGGCGATGCCGGCCGCCCAGGGCCCGCTGCTGGCCCAGATCCACAGCGCGCTGGCAAACGTGCACAGCACCCGTCGCCACCGCTTCAAGAGCTCCGATCGCGCGGAGCTCGACATCGCCGTCTACCACGCCGGCAAGGCGCTGGAGATCGACGACGGCCTCGACGTCGTCCTGAAGGCCGCGGCCTATGCCCATCAGGGGACCAGCGAGGCCCTCCAGGCGGACGCCCGAGCCGCCGGCGAGCAGGGACGACAGGAGGACGCCCTCGAGGCATCGCGCGAGGCTGCGCACCACCGCGACCTCGCCATCGGCTACTACCGGCGGGCGATCTCGTCCAATCCGAGCTACTACACCGCGCACAACAACCTCGGCAACCTGTACCTCGAGCTGGCGTGCGTCACCGCGGACCGCACCGCGCGCACCGAGTTGCTGCGAGCGAGCGTCGACCTCTTCAAGCAGACGATGGCCGTCCGGCCCGCCTATCACCACGCCTACGACAACCTCGGCAACGCCTACTACGAGCTGGCGCTGCTCGGCGAGCGCCACCTGTTCGACCACGCGGAGCGGTACTACCGCAGCGCCATCGGCGTGCATCCCGGCTACGCGGAGGCCGAGAACGATCTGGCGATGCTCTACCTCACGCCGGGGTGGAGCGGCCACGACGAGGCCAAGGCCGCGAGCACGCACGCACAGGCGCTCGAGCACGCGCCCGACGAGGCGCGCCGGCGGGCGCTCGCCGCGTCGTTCGCCGCTCGCCGGGAGGCGTGGGCGGCCGGCGGCCGCAGCTGCGTCGACGCGACGGCGGACACGTCGCGGGTCGCCCGGCGCGCTCGGCGCGCGCGGCGCCTCGGACGCCTGCAGGGCGTCCTCTCCCGGACGCGCCACGCATGAGCCGATCTATTCGACATCACTTGACGTTACATGGTACGGTGGCGAAATGACCGTCCTCCCCGCCTCCGTCACGGCCATCGCCGCCACCGTGACCGATCCCGGCGCCGGCGGCGCATCGGCCGGTGAGCTCGGGCTCGCAGGCGGCATCGCGGGCTTCGCGATCATCGTGGTCATGCTCGGCGGCCTCGGCCACCGCGGCGACCTCATCCCGATCCTGGGCTGGTTCGAGCGCTTCGCCGAGCGCATCTCCGGCCAGCCGGCGTGGGCCTCGCTGCCCTGCGGGCTGGCGATCGTGTCGCTCATCTCGGCGGTCTTCGGCCTGTACTGGGACGTCTCGATGCACATCGACCGGGGCCGCGACCAGAACGTCTTCGGAAACCCCGGCCACTTCTTCATCCTCGCCGGCCTGTACGGCATCTTCTCGGCCGGCTTCTACGCGATCTGCCTCGGCCGCGAGGAGCGCGCCGACCGGCCCGGGCCGACCGCGATCCGCATCGGCCAGGACTGGTACGCCCCGCTCGGCGGCGTGATCATGTGCGCGACCGGCTTCTTCTCGCTCATCGCCTTCCCGCTCGACGACTTCTGGCATCGCCTCTTCGGCCAGGACGTCACGCTCTGGGGCCCGACGCACCTCATGCTCATCGGCGGCGCGGTCATGACGCTGCTCGGCATCGCGGTCATCCAGGCCGAGGTCGTGCGGGCGATGAAGGCCGCCGACGTCATGGACCAGGAGATGGCCTGGGTGCGCCACCTGCGCCACGTCTGGCTGCCGGGCGGGCTGCTCGTCGGCCTCTCGACGTTCCAGGGGGAGTTCGACTTCGGCATCCCGCAGTTCCAGCTCGTCCTGCACCCGATGCTCATCATGTTCGCCGCGGGCGTCACGCTCGTCGCGGCGCGGATCTGGCTCGGCCGCGGCGCGCTGTTCGGCGCGATCGCCTTCTACCTCATCATGCGCGGCGGCCTGGCGCTGCTCGTGCACGACTCGCTCGGCGAGGCGCTGCCGCACTTCCCGCTCTACATCGCCGAGGCGCTCGCCGTCGAGGCCGCCGCGATGCTCGTCTCGACGAGGCGCCCGCTCGCCTTCGGCGCGACCGCCGGCGCGCTCATCGGCACCGTCGGGCTGGCCGCCGAATGGGGCTGGTCGCACGTCTGGATGCCGATCCCGTGGCCGGCCGAGATCCTGCCCGAGACGATCGGCCTGGGCCTCGCGATGGCCGTCTGCGCGTCGATCCTCGGCGCCTGGATCGGAGCGCGCCTCAGCGACGACATCCCCTATTCCACGGGGCTGCGCCCGGCCGTCATCCCCGCGGCGCTGGCGATCTTCGCGATGTTCGCGTTCCCGCTGTTCACCGACGCGCGGACCGACGTGCGCGGATCGGTCGTCCTCACCGAGGTCGCCCCGGCACCGGAGCGGACGGTCGACGCCACCGTCACGCTGACGCCGCGCGACGCCGCCGAGAACGCCAAGTGGCTGACCGTGACGGCCTGGCAGGGTGGCGAGCTCATCACCGACCGCCTGCGGCGCGTGCGCGAGGGCGTCTACCGCACGACCCGACCGGTCCCCGTCCACGGCAGCTGGAAGACGCTCGTGCGCCTGCACACCGGCAGCTCGCTCACCGGGCTGCCGATCTACGCGCCGGCCGACCGCGCGATCCCCGTCCCCGCCGTCCCGGCCCCGGCGCGCTTCGAGCGCCCGTTCATCGCCGACAAGACGCTGCTGCAGCGCGAGGCCAAGGTGCAGGACCCGTCGGTCACGACGGCCGCCTACGGCACCGTGCTCGCGATCACGCTCGCGCTGTTCGGCCTGCTCGCCTGGGCGCTGCACCGCGTGGGCGTGACCGCCGGCCGCGACCGCGACACGCCGCGCCCGCAGTGGGCGGCGAGCGAGTTCGCCTCCGAGCCGCAGTCCTGGCTGCAGGTCCCGCCCCGCGCGGCGGGCCCGCCGCCGCAGGCGCCACCGCCGCCCCAGCCGACGCTCCAGCCGCTGCCCGTGCCCGCCTCGCAGCAGGACGACGCCGACCTGCCCGACTGGGCCCGACCCGCCGCGCAGCCCGGCGACGGGTCGCGTGAGCCGACGGGCGCCGGGGCCCCGGGCGGCCCGAAGCCGTCGTGAGCGTCGCCGAGGCTCCCTCGGGCCCGCCCGCGCCCGAGGGCGACGCCGGCGGACCGGCCGTCCCCCACGTGCGCGTGGCGATCGTCGGCGCGGGCTTCGCCGGCCTCGGGCTGGCGATCCGCCTGCGCGAGGCCGGGATCGAGGACTTCGTCGTCATCGAGCGCGCCGACGACGTCGGCGGGACGTGGCAGGCCAACACCTACCCGGGCTGCCAGTGCGACATCCCGTCGCACCTGTACTCGTTCTCCTTCGCGCCCAACCCCGACTGGAGCCGCACGTTCTCGCGCCAGCCGGAGATCTGGCGCTACCTGCAGGGGCTCGCCGACCGCCACGGCCTGCGCCCGAAGATCCGCTTCGGCCATGAGCTGACCGGCGCCGCGTGGGACGACGAGCGTCTGCTGTGGAGCGTCGAGACCGCGCGCGGCGCCTGGACGGCGCAGGTGCTCGTCGACGCCACCGGGCCGCTCAGCCACCCGAAGGTGCCGGCCGTCCAGGGCCTGCGGCGCTTCGAGGGCAAGCTCTTCCATTCCGCCGAGTGGGACCACGACCACGACCTCACGGGCGAGCGCGTCGCCGTGCTCGGCACCGGCGCGTCGGCCGTCCAGCTCGTGCCGGAGATCGCCGACCGCGTCGGGCAGATGCACGTCTTCCAGCGCACCGCGCCGTGGATCATGCCGCACACCGACCGGCGCACGACGCGGCTCGAGCGGCGCCTGTACCGCGCGCTGCCGCTCGCGCAGAAGGCCGTGCGCGCGGGCGTCTACTGGGGCCGCGAGAGCCTCGTGCCCGGCTTCGTCAAGGACCCCCGGATGATGCGCGGCGCCGAGCGCATCGCGCGCGCCCACCTGCGCCGGCAGGTGCGCGACCCCGAGTTGCGCCGCCGGCTCACGCCGGAGTTCCGCCTCGGCTGCAAGCGCATCCTGCTCTCCAACAAGTGGTATCCGGCGCTCGCGCGGCCCGACGTCGAGCTCGTCACCGAGCCGATTCGCTCGATCCGCGGCCGCACGATCCTGCTCGCCGACGGCAGCGAGCGCGAGGTCGACACGATCATCCTCGGCACCGGCTTCCACGTGACCGACCCGCCGACCGCCCGCCTCGTGCGCGGCCGCGACGGGCGCACGCTCGCCAAGGCGATGGAGGACGGCGTGCAGGCCTACCTCGGCGCGACGCTGTCGAAGATGCCGAACTTCTTCAAGCTCATCGGCCCGAACACCGGCCTCGGGCACAACTCGATGGTCTTCATGATCGAGTCGCACCTGCGCTACGTCATGGACGCGCTGCGGGTCATGGACGAGCAGCGGATCGCCGCCTTCGAGGTGCGCCCCGAGGCGATGGCCGCCTACAACGACGCGATCCAGGCCAGGATGCAGCGCACGGTCTGGATGACCGGCTGCTCGAGCTGGTACCTCGACGCCGACGGGCGCAACGCGACGCTGTGGCCGGACTACACCTTCCGCTTCCGCCACCGCACGCGGCGCTTCGAGACCCGCCCCTACGCCCTGCGCCACGCCGCCGGCGTCCCCGCGACCGCGGCGGCGACGGCGTGATGCTGCGCCGGCCGTTCGACGTCGCCGGCCGCACGGTCTTCGTGACCGGTGCCGCGCGCGGGATCGGCGCCGCGAGCGCGGAGCGCCTGCACGCCGCGGGCGCCAACGTCGCGCTCGTCGGACTGGAGCCCGAGCGGCTCGCCGCGCTCGCCGAGTGCCTCGGGCCGCGCGCCGCGTGGTTTCACGCCGACGTCACCGACGGCGATGCCCTGCGGCTCGCCGTCGAGGGCACGCTCGCCCGCTTCGGGTCGATCGACGTCGCGATCGCCAACGCGGGCCTGCAGTTCATGGGGCGCATGGCGACGATGGCGCCAGAGCAGTTCGAGCGCACGATCGAGGTCAACCTGCTCGGCGCATGGCGCACCGACCGCGCCGTGCTCGACGAGATCGTGCGCAACCGCGGCTACCTGCTCAACATCGCGTCGCTCGCCGCCGCGAGCCACGCGCCGCTCATGGGCGCCTACACCGCGTCGAAGGCGGGCGTCGAGGCGATGACCGACGCGCTGCGCGTCGAGCTCGCCCCGAGCGGGGCGCGCGTGGGCTGCGCGTACTTCGGCTTCATCGACACCGACCTCGTCCGGGCGAGCTTCGCGCACCCCTCGACCCGGGCGCTGACGGACGTCATGCCCCGCTTCGTCGCCGAGCCCGCCCCGCTCGGCGCGGCCGTCGACGCGATCGAGCGCGGCGTGCGGCGCCGCTCGGCGCGCCTCTGGGCGCCGCGCTACGTCGGCGGCGCGCTGGCCTTCCGCGGGCTGCTGCAGCCCGTCAGCGAGTGGCGCATCAAGGCCAGCCGCCGGCTGCCCCGGGCGCTCGAGCTCGCCGACCTCCCACCGGGCGGCACGGTGGACGACGAGCGCCATGCCGAGCTCGGCGTCGCCGTCGCGGCCGTCCCCCCCGAGCAGGTCTGAGCGGGCGCCCGGCGGGCGCTCAGCTCGCCTCGCTCTCCTGCGCCTGCTGGCAGTTCGGGCAGCACATTCCGAGGATCTTCCGGTCGGGGCCCTTGGCGACGAGCCAGCCGGCGAACTCGGGTCGGTTGGCGGGCGGAACGGGCCGCCCGCAGCGGTGGCACTTCGACAGGTCGGGGGGTGCAGCCATGGTCTCGTCCTCTCCTTGAGCGGGATCGCGGGTTCGCCGGCCCGACGCAGCTCGGGGGGCCGGGAAGCGGTGCAGCCTACCCGCCGAACGCCGAGGAGGCGCAGGCGACGCACTACCCTCGGCGGCCGATGCCCCGCCGGCCGGCCACTCCCGACGAAGAGCTGATCGGCGCCCAGGAGGGCGCGGTCCTCAGCGAGATCAGCGATGCGACGCGCGTGCACCGGATGGCGACCGAGCTGGCCATGGGCTTCCGCGAGCTGCACGGCCTGCACCGCGCGGTCTCGGTCTTCGGCTCGGCGCGCACGGTTCCCGGGTCGCCGGAGTACGAGCTCGGCCGCGCGGTCGGGCGACGGCTCGGCGAGGCGGGCTTCGCGGTCATCACCGGCGGCGGGCCCGGGGCGATGGAGGCCGCCAACCGCGGCGCGCACGAGGCGGGCGCGCGCTCGATCGGGCTGAACATCGACCTGCCGTTCGAGGCGGACGGCCCGAGCCCGTGGGTCGACCTGCCGCTGGACTTCCACTACTTCTTCTGTCGCAAGGTCATGTTCGTGCGCTACGCCAACGCGTTCGTCGTCCTGCCCGGCGGCTTCGGCACGATGGACGAGCTCTTCGAGGCGCTGTGCCTCATCCAGACCGAGAAGATCCGCTCGTTTCCCGTCGTCCTCGTCGGCGTCGCCTACTGGTCGGGGCTCGTGGACTGGCTGCGCGAGCGGATGGCGGAGGACGGGATGATCGGCCTCGGCGACCTCGACCTGCTGACGCTGACCGACGACCTGGAGGTCGTCGTCGAGCGCGTCCTGCAGGCGGCCGCCGAGCAGGCCGTCTGAGCGCCGCCGGCGGGCGCCGGTCGGGTCCGCCCCGCGCGCTAGCCTCCGCAGCCCCGTGGAGTACCCCGTCGAGAGCTTCACCGCCGAGGAGCGCGCGCGCCTGGAGGCGCACGTCACGAACCTCGATCAGCCCGTCTTCGCGCTCGTCAACCTGCCCGAGACCGTCAAGGGCGCGCTGTTCGCGCGCTACTCGCGCTATCAGGGCACGCTGCGGCGGATGTTCCTCGACGAGTTCGCCGGCTCCCTGACGGCGACGCCCGGGCGCTACGACAACGAGGAGGGCGCGCGGGCGGCGGACCTCTACGAGCGGATCTTCGTCGGCTACGGCGACGACTCCGTCGCGCAGCTCGGCGGCGCGCACGTCGCCTGCGAGTGGGTCTCCAACGTCATGACGAAGGTGCTGCAGCGCCCGCGGCTGGGCGCCTACCTCGAGCAGTCCACGCGCTACATCGCCTACGACGCGCCGATCGAGGGCACGTCGCGCTACCGCTACTACACCGATCCCGAGCTCGGCCCGGACTACGAGCGGGCGATGGACGAGGTCTTCGGGATCTACTCCGCCGCGCTGCCGCGCGTGCAGGCGTGGGCGGCGGAGCAGTACCCGCCCGCCGGGGGCGAGTCGCCCAGGGCCCACGAGCGCGCGATCCGCGCGAAGGCGCTGGACCTGCTGCGCGGGCTGCTGCCGGCCGCCTCGCTGTCGCACATGGGGATCTTCGCGACCGGCCAGACGTACGAGCAGCTCGTCCTGCACCTGCTCGGCCATCCGCTGCCCGAGGCGCGCCACGTCGGCGGCCTGATCCTGCGCGCCGTGCAGGACGTCATGCCGAGCTTCGTCTCGCGCGTGGAGCGACCCGACCGCGGCGGCGAGTGGATCGCCTACCTGCAGCGTCGCGAGCAGGCCGCCGAGCGCTGGGTCGCGCGCCTGGGCCTGGACCGCGCGCCGGGCGACGACGGCGCCGGCGGCCCCTCGGTGCGCTTGACGCATCACGACGGCGACGAGGACCTGCTGCTGGCCGCCCTGCTCTTCGAGTCTGCCGCGACCGACGACCGCACGACGCGCGCGGCGCTCGGCGCGCTGAGCGCCGAGCAGCGCGGCGCGGTGCTGGCCGACCTCGTCGGCGAGCGCGCCAACCGTCGCCACCGCCCGGGCCGCGGCCTGGAGGCGCTGCGCTACCGCTTCGAGATCGTCTCGGACTACGGCGCCTTCCGCGACCTGCAGCGCCACCGGATGCTGACCTGCCAGTGGCAGGCGCTGACGCCCGACCTCGGCGCGGGCGTCCCGCACGAGGTCGTCGACGCCGGCTGCGGCGAGGAGTACCGCCGGGCGCTCGACGTCTCGCGCGGCGCCTACGAGGCGCTGCTGGACGCCGGCCACGACCGCCGCGCGGCGATGTACGCGCTCTGCCTCGGCTACCGGCTGCGCTACGTGCTCGACCTCAACGCCCGCGAGGCGATGCAGCTCATCGAGCTGCGCTCCGGTCGCGAGGGCCATCCCGCCTATCGCGCGGTGGCCCACGCGATGCACGAGCGGATCGCCGCGGTGCACCCGGCCGTCGCCGCGGCGATGACGCACATCGACCGCGAGACCGAGCCGCGCCTGGAGCGGATCGTCTCCGAGCTGCGCACGCAGGCCAAGCTCGATGCCCGCTGCTAGATTTGACGGCCGGAGAGCGGGGCCAGCCCGGCCGACGTCGCCTGACGAAATCGAGGAACCATGCCGGAGGACGGTGGCCGTGCCGCGCGTACAAGCAAGCTCGGAAGTCTCGCCCTGCGCAGCGATCGCGAGGGGGACGTGCATGTGATCGAGCTCATCGGCGAGCTCGACCTCGACGGCGCGCCGCGCCTGGAGGAGGAGCTGCGCAGCGTCGAGGCCTCCGACGCGGAGTCGATCGTCGTCGACCTCGGCTCGCTGGAGTTCATCGACTCCACCGGCATCCGCCTGCTCGTCATGGCCGCCGAGCGCTCGAAGGCCGGCCGCTTCTCGCTCCTGCGCGGGCCCAAGCAGGTCCACCGCGTCTTCGAGATCACCGATCTCGCGGACCGGCTGCCGTTCGCCGACTAGGCGTCGGCCTCGTCGCGGCGCGCGGCGACCTTCTCCTCGAGCTGCGCCATGACCGCCGGGTCGCGCAGCGTCGTCACGTCGCCGAGCTCGCGACCCTCGGCGATGTCGCGCAGCAGCCGGCGCATGATCTTGCCCGAGCGCGTCTTGGGGAGGTCGTCGGCCCAGACGATCCGCTTCGGGCGCGCGAGCTTGCCGATCTTGCGCGCGACGTGCTCGCGCAGCTCGGCGACGAGCTCGTCGGTGCCCTCGAGCTCGCCCTCGAGCGTCACGAAGCAGCACACCGACTGGCCCGTGTCCTCGTCGGCCTGGCCGATCGTCGCGCACTCGGCGACCTTCGGGTGCGAGACGACGGCGGACTCGATCTCGGCCGTCGACATGCGATGGCCCGAGACGTTGAGCACGTCGTCGACGCGGCCGATGACCCAGAGGTAGTCGTCCTCGTCCTCGCGCGCGGCGTCGCCGACGAAGTACGTCTCCGGGCCGAACTTCTCGAAGTACGTCTGCACGTAGCGGTCGTCGTCGTGGTAGAGCGTGCGCAGCATCGCCGGCCACGGCCGCGTCAGCGTCAGCAGCCCCTGCCTGTCGCGCGGGCACTCCTCGCCTTCGTCGTCGACGACCTCCGCGAAGACGCCCGGCAGCGGCCGCGTCGCCGAGCCCGGCTTGCAGTGCGTGATCCCCGGCAGCGGCGAGATCATGATCGAGCCCGTCTCCGTCTGCCACCACGTGTCGATGACGGGGCAGCGCTCGCCGCCGATGACGTGGTAGTACCAGACCCAGGCCTTGGGATTGATCGGCTCGCCGACGGTGCCGAGCAGCCGCAGCCTGGACAGGTCGTGGCGGGCGGGATGGTCCTCGCCCCACTTCATGCAGGCGCGGATCGCCGTCGGCGCGGTGTAGAAGATCGTCACGCCGTAGCGCTCGCACAGCTCCCACCAGATGTCGCGGCCGGGGTAGTCGGGCGCGCCCTCGTACATGACCGACGTCGCGCCGTTCATGAGCGGCCCGTAGACGATGTACGTGTGGCCGGTGATCCAGCCGACGTCGGCCGAGCAGAAGTAGACGTCGGTCTCCGGCTTGAGGTCGAAGACGTAGCGGTGCGTGTAAGCGGCCCCCGTCAGGTAGCCGCCGGTCGAGTGCAGGATGCCCTTCGGCTTGGCCGTCGAGCCCGAGGAGTACAGGATGAAGAGCGGATGCTCGGCGTCCAGCGGCTCGGGCGCGCACTCGGGATCGGCCGCCGCCATGATCTCGTCGTAGAAGACGTCGCCCGAGCCCATCGGGCAGTCGATCCCCGTGTGGCGCACGACGATCGTCGTCTGCACCGGCATGCCGACGTCGTCGACGGACTGCTTGACCGGCGCGACCTTGCCCTTGCGCCGCGCGCCGTCGGCGGTGACGAGCGCCTTGGCGTGCGAGACCTCCATGCGCTCCTTGACCGACTCGGGCGAGAAGCCGCCGAAGACGAGGTTGTGCGGCGCGCCGATGCGCGCGCAGGCGAGCATGGCGACGACGACCTCGGGGATCATCGGCAGGTAGATCCCGACGACGTCGCCCTTGGAGATGCCCTGGTCGCGCAGCGCGTTGGCGAAGCGCTGGACGTCGCGGTGCAGGTCGGCGTACGTGACGTCGCGCTCCTCGCCCTCCTCGCCGCGCCAGTGGAAGGCGACGCGGTCGCCGAGGCCGGCGTCGACGTGGCGGTCCAGGCAGTTGTGCGAGGCGTTGATCGTCCCGCCGGCGAACCACTTGTAGAAGGGCGGGTCGGAGTCGTCGAGCGTCGTGTCCCACTCCGAGAACCAGTCCAGCGCGCGCGCCTGCTCCTCCCACCAGGCCAGCGGGTCGGCGGCGGCGCGCTCGTAGACCTCGGGGTCGTTGAGCAGCGCGTCGCGGGCGAACTCCTCCGGCGGCGGGAAGGACTCGACCTCGAGCAGCTCCTCCAGACGCCGGGCCAGGGCTTCGTGCGAATCGACGCTCACGCTGACGCGCTCCTCTCTCGCAGCTCGATGCGGCGGATCTTGCCGGTCAGGGTCTTGGGCAGGTCGTCGACGAACTCGACGAGCCGCGGATAGGCGTATGCCGAGTGGCGCTCGCGCACGAACGCCGAGATCTCCTTGCCGAGCTCATCGCTGGGCTCATACCCGTTGGCGACCACGACGAATGCCTTGACCACGTTGCCGCGCCGCTCGTCGGGCCAGGCGACGGCCGCGGCCTCGGCGACGGCGGGGTGCTCCAGGCAGGCCGACTCGACCTCGAACGGGCCGATCCGGTAGCCCGCCGAGATGATCACGTCGTCGGCGCGGCCCTCGTACCAGACGTAGCCGTCCTCGTCCGTCGAGGCGGCGTCCTTGGTGTGGAACCACTCGCCGCCGAACGTCTCCCGGCCGGCCTCCTCGTTGTTCCAGTAGCCGAGCGGATAGTGCGGGTTGGAGCGCGCGCGCAGGCAGATCTCGCCGCGCTCGCCCTGCGCGACGGGCTTGCAGTCCTCGTCGAGGATCGCGACGTCCCAGCCCGGCATCGGCTTGCCCATCGAGCCCTCGCGGACCTCCATGAAGGGGAAGTTGCCGCACAGCGGATAGGACTCGCTGAGGCCGTAGTAGTCCAGCACGGTGACGCCGTACTGCTCGCGAAACCAGCGGATCGCCTCCGGGTTGAGCGGCTCGCCGGCCGAGCAGACGATGCGGAACTGCTGCGGGTAGCGCGTGCCGGCGTCGCCGATGCCCATCATCGAGCGGATCGCGGTCGGCGTCGCGAAGACGTTGCTCGCCTTGTGGCGGCTGAGGAACGAGAGCTGGCCGTGCGGGTCGAAGCCGCCCTTGCGCTGCAGGACGAGCTGCGTCGCGCCGAAGCGCCACGGGCCGATGAGCGGGCAGATGCCCGCCGCCCAGGCCCACTCGCCCATGCCGTGGAAGCGCTCGCCGTCGCGCACGTCGTGGCAGTAGACGAACTCCTCGTGGCCGAGGATGTAGCGGTGGGCGTGCAGGATGCCCTTCGCCAGGCCCGTCGTGCCAGAGGTGTAGTACAGCTGCGCCGGGTCGTCGCAGGAGGTGTCGAGCGTCTCGTGGTCCGTCGAGCCCGCGTCGAGGTCGCCGGGCTCGAGCAGCATGACCTGCGCCTGGCCCTCGACGCGGCCCCGGTTGGCGGCGTTCGTCACGACGACGGCGGCCTGCGAGTCGTTGAGCCGGTGGCGGATGCCGTCGTCGCCGTAGAGGATCGACATCGACAGCAGGATGCCGCCGACCTTCCAGGTGCCGAAGAACGCGGCCGCGGTCTCCGGCGTGGGCGGGAGCAGCATCGCGACGCGGTCGCCGCGCTGCACGCCGCGCTCGAGCAGCGCGAGCGCGAAGCGGGCGGCCATGTCCTGCAGCTCGCCCCAGTACACCTCCCGGACGGCGCCGTCGGGGTCCTCGTGGATCATCGCGAGCTTGTCTCGCGGGTGCTTGTCGCAGACGTCTGCGGCGATGTTGTAGCGCTCGGGGACCTGCCACGAGTGCGCTGCGCAGGCTTCCTCGTAGGTCATGGTCCGGGCACGCTATCGCTCCGGACGGGCCGGCGCGAAGCGCCGGTCCGTACCGATGCGCCCGCGCGCCGGACGGCGTGCTCGCAGCGCCGCGACCGCCGCGCCGGCGGCCTCGCCGGCGCCGCTCAGCGGCGCTTGCGCTTCTTCTTCTTCGAGGAGGAGTGCGCCCGCGCCACGGGCGCCTCGGGCGCGGGCGTCTCCGGCGGCTCGGCGCGCCCGCGGCGCCCCCGCGGCGCCTTGTCCTCCAGGCCGCGGGCGCCGCGCTCGGCCCGGTGGGAGTCGCGCTGCTCGCGCAGCTCCTGCTGGGTCGGCCAGGGCTGCGCCTCGCCGGTGACCCAGGCCGGCGGCATCCCCCCGGGCCAGTGGCCGAGAAGCAGCGACCCGAGCGCGAGCAGCCAGAAGATCTTCACGAACGGCAGCTGCCCTTCGAGCGGGAACACGAACAGCAGCCCGACGATGATGCCGAGCACCCCCATGAAGCGCGTGAGCAGGCCGACGCGCATCGCGTTCAGGGCCGTGAGCACGAAGCCGAGCCCGACGACGAACGTGCCGAGCTGGACGAGCGAGAACGCCGCGGCGACGGTCGACGAGCGCAGCGCCTCGCGGGCCGCCTGCTCGCCCTGGGCGGTCGCGTCGGCGAAGGCACGGACGTCGAGCGTCAGCGCGACGGCCCCGACGAGGGCGGGGACCATGACGAGCACGGCGCCCGCGATCGCGGCGATGAGCGGCAGCTTGCCGAGCTGCGGGTTGCGCGCCTTCGTCGAGAGGTACAGGAACACGAGCGCGATGCCGATGAGCGCGGTCGCGATCGCCGGGACGACCTGGACGGCGACGACCTCGGCGATGTGGTCGTCGAGGTAGAGGACCTGGCGCGCGACGAGGCCGGTGCCGGACGCCGGCGCCTCGCCGAGGCTCTGGCGCAGCGCCTCGACGAGCCGGATCGTCGGGAAGTCGCCGCTGGAGGCGAGCACGACGACCGAGCCGACAAAGGACAGCAGCCCGGCCGAGATCGCGGTGGCCCCGGCCCTCGGGCGGCGGCGCGCCTCCTCAGCGAGCGTCTCCTCCGGGGTGGCGGCCACGGCGCAAGTGTATGTTGCGCCTATGGTCATCCGTGACGTCATGACCGAGGGCGCCGTCAGCGCCCCGCCGACGGCGTCGGTTCGCCAGGTCGCCGAGCTCATGCGCGAGCGCAACGTCGGCTCCGTCGTGCTCGTCGAGGAGGGCGACGGCGCGCTCGCCGGGTTCGTCACCGACCGCGACCTCGCGATCGGCGCGCTGACCGACGGCCGCGACCCCGGCGACCCGGTCTCGGCGCACGCCTCGTCGCCCGTCGTCACGGCCGAGCCGGGCATGGACGTCGAGGAGGCGGCCGAGCTCATGGTGCGCCACGGCATCCGCCGCCTGCCGGTGCTCGACGGCGGCCGCCTGACGGGCATCGTCACGCTCGACGACCTCGCCGTGCGGACCGGCGACCTCGAGCTCGCCCAGCACATGACGGCGCAGATCACCCGCGCCGCGCTGCCTGGGTTCTACTTCCACGACCGCGGCGGCTGAGCGGGCCCCGCGGCCGGCGCGGCCGGCCGCGTCAGCGCTCCACGTCGTCCTGCGCGTAGACGCGGTCGGCGATCGTGAGGAGCCGGTCGTCGTCGTTGGACTCGATCTGGTCCAGGCGCCGGCCGACCCGGCGGGCGGCGCGCTCGCAGAACGTCTCGGCGATGTAGCGCTCCTCCGCCGGCGCGTGCTCGAGGGTCGCCGTCATGCGGCTGACGACGGCGATCTGCCCGTAGATGTCGGCGACGGCGTCGGCGAGGCGCTTCTGGTCGAGCTGGCGCTCGCGGACGGCCGCGCGGTGCTCCACGAGCAGGGCGCCGGCGACGTGGCGCAGGCGCCGGACCTGGTCGGAGACGGCGCGCGCGTGGCGGTCGAGCTCGGGGTGGTGGCGGCTCATGCGCTCCGGCGCGACCTCGCGCTGGATGCGGCCGCCGACATAGCCCAGGAAGACGCCGATCGAGCGGATCGGGTCGCGCAGGGAGATGTCCCCCAGCCCCTCCAGGTACTCCGTCAGCGGCTGGAAGCCGTTGAGCGCGATGTACGCGCGCATGACGTCGTTGGCGCCCTCGAAGATCGGGAAGATGCGGATGTCGCGCAGCACCTTCTCGTAGGGCGCGTCGCGCATGTAGCCCTCGCCGCCGGCGAGCTGCAGCGCCCGGTTGGCCTGATACCAGCTGAACTCCGTGCCCGCGACCTTGCAGATCGCCGACTCCAGCGAGTAGTCCTCGACGCCGCGGTCGACGAGGCCCGTCGTCAGGTAGCTCATCGACTCCAGCCCGTAGAGGTAGGTCGCCATCCAGCCGACCTTCTCGCGGACGAGGTCGAACTGCGCGAGCGGGCGGCCGAACTGCTCGCGCCGGCTCGTGTGGTCGACGGCCAGCTCGAGCATCCTGCGCGCGCCGCCGACCGAGCCGGTGCCCAGCGACATGCGCCCGTTGTTGAGCACCTGCATGGCGATCTGAAAGCCGCCGCCCGGCTCGCCGAGCACGTTCTCCGCGGGCACGCGGACGTCGTTGAAGCGCAGGCGGCGCAGGTCGTTGGCGCGCAGCCCCATCGTGTCGAAGCGCTCGCCGACCTCGAAGCCCTCCATGTCGGCGGTCACGATGAGCGCGATGTGCCTGTCGCGGCCGCCGACCTCGGCGCGGGCGAGCGTCGTGAACAGGCCCGCCTTGGAGCCGTTGCCGATGTAGCGCTTCTCGCCGTTGAGCAGCCAGGAGCCGTCGGCCTGCAGCGTGGCGCGCGAGCGCACGTTGAAGGCGTCCGAGCCGGCCGTCGGCTCGGTCAGCGCGAAGCCGGCGAGCATCCGCCCGCTCGCGAGGTCGGGCAGGAAGCGCTCCTTCTGCTCGTCGGTGCCGAAGAGCGTGATCGCCTTGTAGCCGATCGACTGGTGCACGCCCATGACGACCGACAGCGTCGGGTCCAGCGCGGCGACGACCTCGAAGACCTTGCAGTAGCCGGTCTGCGAGAGCCCCTGTCCGCCGTAGCGCTCGGGCACGTGCAGCCCGAGCAGGCCGGCCTCGCCGAGCGCGGCGACGAGCCCGTCGCCGACCCAGCGCTGCTCCTCGGCGGCGCGCGGGTCGTAGTCGGCCGTGACGGCCTCGAAGCGGGCGACGAGCTCGGCGACCTTCGCCTCCTCGTGCGCGGACAGGCTCGGGTAGGGAAAGACCATGTCCTCGTGGATCTCGGCGAGGAACAGCGACTTGGCGAACGAGGACGGCATGGCGACCGCGGACTCGGCGTGCTGCGGCTGGCTGCTCATAGGTCCTCCTGTTCGGGTACGGGCCCGCCCCGGACCCGCGACCAGTCTGCCGCCTGCGGCCGCCGCGGGCCACCCCGGACGGCCGGCCGCTCCTAAGCTGAGGGCGATGGCGCGCGCCTCGACATCGCCGCAGGCAGCGCCCGGCCCGGACCCCGACGGCGCGTCGCCCACCGCTCGCGCGTGCCCGGCGTGCGGCGCCCGCGCGGTCGCGGCGTGGCGCACGGTGCCCGGCTCCGATCCGGCGCTGCCCGGCGAGTTCGCACTTGCGCGCTGCGCCGCCTGCGGCAGCGCCGTGACGCTCGCGCCCGCGCCCGCAGCGGCGCACGAGGCCGGCGCCTACGGCGGCGGCGCGCCGCGCGGCTCGGCCCTCGCCGCGCCGCTGCTGCGCGCCTTCGACCGCCGCCGCCTGGCATTCCTGGCGCGCGCGGGCGCGCGCCCGCCGGGCCGGCTGCTCGACGTCGGCGCCGGGCGCGGGCGGTTCGTCGCGCAGGCGCGGGCCGCGGGCTGGGACGCGGAGGGCGTCGAGCCCTCGCTGCGCGGCGTCGACGGCGCGCGCGCCGGCGGGATCGAGCTCCAGCGGGCGGGGGTCGGCGACGCGCGCGTGGATGCCGGCTCGCTCGACGCGGCGACGCTCTGGCACGTGCTCGAGCACCTCGACGACCCCGCCGCGGCGCTCGCGCGGATCGCGACCTGGCTGCGTCCCGGCGGCGCGCTGCTCGTCGGCGTCCCGAACCTCGCCGGCCTGCAGGCCCGCGCGGGCGGCGATCGCTGGTATCACCTCGACGTGCCGCGCCACCGCACGCACTTCACCCCGCCCGGCCTGCACGCGCTGCTGCGCCGCACGGGGCTCGAGCCCGTCGCCACGCATCACCTGCTGCTCGAGCACAACCCGTTCGGCCTCTGGCAGTCGCTCGTCAGCCGGGCCACGAGCACGCCGTCCTGGCTGTACCACGCGCTCAAGCGCAACGCGCCCCTGCGCAGCCGCGACGCCGTCGTCACCGCGCTCGCGCTCGCGCTCGCGCCGCCGGCGATCGCCGCCGAGGCCGCCTTCGGGCTCGCCCGGCGCGGCGGCACGATCGCCGTCGTCGCGCTGCGGCGCTGAGCCACGGCTCCGCCGCGCTCGCCCGGCGCGGCGGCCCGATCGCCGTCGCGGCGCTGCGGCGCTGAGCGCCGCCCCGCGCGAAGGGCCGCCGGCGCGCCGCGACCCCGATCCGGTCTAGGCTGGCTCCCGAGAACACGGCCCCGCGATGACCTCCCAACCAGCGCCCTCGGCCCCGTGAGCCGCGCTCGCCGCGGCGCGGTGTCGAGCGCCGCGCGGATCCGCGCGCGCCGCGCCATCCGGGCCGCGCCGGCCGCGCTCGGCGCCCTGCTCGTGCTCGCAGCCGTGGACGCCTCGGCGGCCCGCGCGGCGCTGACGACGATCGACTTCGAGGACGTTCCGGCGGGCGCGATCGTGACCGACCAGTACCGCGACCGGGGCGGCCCCGGGGCGGGCGTGACGATCGGGACCGCTCCCGGCGGCAGCGCCGCCGGCGCCCCGGCGCGCGTGCAGCAGGTCGCGCCCGGCGCCGCCGCGTCGGGCTCGCGCGTCGTGTCGATCGCGGACTGCTGCGCCGAGTTCAACGGGTCGGGGATCTGGGGGCGGTTCTCGTCCGCCAAGAGCCTCGTGCGCGTCGCCGTCGGCCTGCAGGCCGGCGGCGCGACCTCGCCCGCCTCGCTCGTCGGCCTCGATGCCGGCGGCGCCCCCGTGCCCGGCGCCCAGCAGACGATCACGGTCCCCGCCGACAGCACGTACAAGAGCGCGCTCCAGATCGCCGATCCGATGGGTCGCATCGCCTACGTCAAGCTCGTCCACGAGCCCGGCATGAGCCCGGGCTTCATCGGGGGCATCCCGCGCCAGCTGAAGATCGACGACCTGACGTTCGACGTGCCGGACCCCGGCGCGCCGCCACCGGCCCCGGACTTCGGGATCGTGCTCGACCTCAGCCCGACGGTCGGCCTGCCGCTGTCGGTCGCGCGCGGCAGGACCTCGGCCTTCCCGGCGGTCGTCCGCGTCGATCGCTTCGCCGGCTCGGCCGGCCCGCTCCCGCACGCCGTCAGCGGCCTGCCCCCCGGCGTCACGGCGACGGTGACCGAGGATTCCAGCGCGAACCCGACGCGCTTCGAGATCCGCCTGTCGGCATCCAAGACGGCACAGGTCTCGCTCGGCTCGACGTTCGGGTTCCTCGTGCTGCCCGGCAGCCCGGCCTCCGGGCCGCAGGCGCGCGCGGTGCAGATCCCGTTCACCGTCGTCGAGGACTACGACCTGGCGGTCGCCGGCATCGAGGTCACCCAGGGCATCCAGGATCCGGGCCCGCTGCCGGCGCGCCCGCCCGGCGGCACGCAGGTCGCCTACGCCGGAGTGCCGCTCGTCAAGCGCAAGCGCGCTCTCGCCCGCGTCTTCGCCGTCGTCGCCGCGCCGTCCGGCGCGAAGGTCTCCGGCGCCACGGTCCTGCTGCACGGGCGGCGCAAGAACGGGGTGCCGCTGCCCGGCAGCCCGCTGGCGGCGAGCCGAGCCCTGTTCACGGGCAATCCCGACCAGGTCAGCCAACCGGCGCGGCTGAGCGCGCCGACCGTGGACTTCACGCTGCCGCCCTCCTGGACGACGCGGGGGACGATCTCGCTCGAGGCGCAGGTCGCCCCTCCGACCGTGCTCTTCGGCGGGCCCTCGGAATGCGGCGCGGCGGCGTGCGCCGCCAACAACCGCTACCGCCTCGCCGGCCTGAACTTCCAGGACACCGGCTACCTCAACATCGCCGCGCTGGACCTGAGCGTCGCCGGCCAGCCGTTCAAGGGCCTGCCGTTCGAGCTGCTCGAGGGCTTCGCGCGGCTGCTGCCGCTCGCCGACGGCGAGCTGCGCCGCGCCGACGAGTGGCGCGCCAGCTACGACGTGTCGAAGATCGTCAACGCCGCGACCTACGAGCAGCTCTTCGGCGGCTGCCCGGGGCTCATGCCGGCGGCGCTGTGCGCCTCGGCGCCCGACCACGACGCCCTGCTGCTGCAGTACTCCGAGGACTTCGACCCCGGCGAGCAGGGCTGCGGCGCGCTGCTCGTGCAGCACCGCCCGCCCTACTGCCACGACGCGGTCGTCGGCCTCGTCGACGACAACGCCGTCGCCGGGCTGAGCAAGGGCGGCCGGACGGTCCACCTGTTCGGCGCGCGGGCGGTCGCCAACATGCGCCGCCAGCTCACGTCGACCGCGCACGAGCTGACGCACGGCCTCGGGCTCAAGCACGCCTCCGGCGGCTGCGGCGGCGGCGCCAACGGGCAGAAGGCCGCCGGCTGGCCGGACGGGTTCGGCACGATCCGCGGGATCGGCTACGACATGCGCGACGGCCGCCGGCCGGCGACCGGCAACGCGCCGGCGCGCGTCCAGGCGGCCCCGGCCGGCGCGCCGGCAAACGCCTGGTACGACTTCATGTCCTACTGCGCCGACGTCCAGGGCGAGTTCGACCTTGGGCTCAAGCTGCCCTGGAAGACCGCCGACAGCTGGATCTCGACGATCAACTGGCGGCTGCTGCACGCCTCGCTGCGCGCGATCGGGCGCAAGACCGCCGGCGCGGCCCAGGCGGCGGCCGCGGCCCGGGCGGCCGGCGCGGCCCGGTCGGCCGGCGCGGCCCGGTCGGCCGGCGTGACGCGGGCGGCGGCGGGCGGCGCGCGGGCCACGCTGCGCGTGCGCGGCTTCCTCGACGACGGGCAGGTCGTGCTGACCCACATCGAGCCTCGGCTCGGCCGCCCGACGAGCACGACGACGAGCCCGTACCGGCTCGTGCTGCGCGACGCCGCCGGCGCGCCGCTGGGCGAGACGCCGATGACCGTCGAGTCGACCGACGGGCACGGCGCGGCGCGCGACTTCCTGACCGGCGAGATCGCGCTGCCGGGCGTTCGCGCCGGACGCCTGCCGGCGCGGCTGGCGGCCGTCGAGGTCTTCACGAGCGCGGGCGCGGCGGCGCGCGGCGAGCGCAGCGCCCGCGCGCCGCGCGTGCGGATCCTCGGCCCGCGGCGCGGCGCGCGCGTCGGCCGCCGCGCGAGGACGACGGTCCGCTGGCGCGCGAGCGACGCCGACGGCGACGACCTGACGACGACGCTCGAGTACTCGGCCGACGACGGGCGGACGTGGGCGCTGCTCTGGAAGGGCGCCGACCGGCGCCGCCTCGCGATCTCCAGCCGCCTGCTGAGCCGCTCGCGCCGGGCGCGCCTGCGCGTGCGCGTCAGCGACGGCTTCGACGAGCGCACGAGCGTCTCGGCTCGCTTCGTCGCGGTCGGCCGCCCGCCGAAGGTGCGCATCACGAGCCCGCGGGCGCGCACGCGGACGCGCGCCGACGAGTCGCTGTACCTCAGCGCGGTCGCGCTCGACGACCGCTCGCGCCCGATCACCGGACGGCGCATCGCCTGGTACGACGGCCGGCGGCGGATCGCGCGCGGCTCGCCGGCGAGCGTCGCCGGGCTACGGCCCGGACGCCGCCGCATCAAGGTCGTCGCGCGCGACGCGAACGGGCGGCGCGGCGTCGCGGTGCGCACGGTCGTCGTGCGCAGGGTCGCGCCGCGCCTGGTGGCGCGCTCGGTCCCGCGGCGCATCACGCGCCGCACACGCGCCCTGCGCCTGACGCTCTCCGCCACGCTGCCGTCGACCGTGAAGGTCACCGGGTCGTCGCTGCGCGGGCGCCGCGAGCGCCGCTACCGGATCGGCCGGCGCGCGCGCCGCATCGTCATCCCGGTCCGCCCGGGAACGCGGCCCGTGCGGCTCACGCTGCGCGCCATCGCCCAGCGGCGCAGCTCGACGCTGGTGCTCTTGCTGCCACGCGGCTGACGCGGCGGACGCGGCCTACAGCAGCGCGCGCACCGCCGCGACGACGTCCCCGTCCGTCGCCCGCCGCGCATCGGGCAGCAGCCCCGCCGCCGCGTCGGCCGCGGCGACGACGTGCGCCGCCGTCCGGGGGCCCGTCACGACGGCCACCGGTACGCCGACCGCGCGCAGCTCGCGGCGCGACGGCGACCAGCTCGACTGCCCGGCGTAGTCGGCGAAGAAGCCCAGGTGCGCGGCGGCGGCGCGCTCGGCGCGCGCGGCGTCCGCCCGCTCGCCCAGCCAGGCGCGCACGGCCGCGCCCGGCCCGCCCTCGCGCAGCGCCTGCTCGAGCAGCTCGCGCTCGACGGCGAGCGCCATCGTGGCCTGCGGCGCGAAGGCGTGCAGCGGCGGGTCGGCGAGCACCGCGGCGCGGGCGAGTCCCGGCAGGCGCACGAGCAACTCGAGCACGACGAGCGCGCCGAAGCCCTCGCCGAGGAGCAGGGCCGGGGCGGCGCCGAGCGCGTCCAGCAGCGCCGCGGCGTCCTGCGACTGCTCCTGCACCGTCGTGGCCGCGTAGGGCTCGGGCGCGCCGCTGGCGCCATAGCCGCGGCGGTCGTAGGCGATCGCGCGCGCGCCGGCCGCGGCGAGGTCGCCGAGCACGTCCTCCCAGGCCGCGGCATCGCTGCCCATCCCGTGCACGACGAGCACGGGCGAGCCGCTTCCGCGCTCCTCGTAGCGCAGCGCGACCCCGGCGCCCTCGACGTGCGGCATGCCGGCGAGCGTAGCCGCTGGACGCATAGGCCGGCCCGCGTCCACCGGAGGCCCCCAGCCCCTGGACGCAGCTCAAGCCGCATCCCCGCGAGCCGACAACCGGCGGGACGATGTCCGCCGCCACGCTCATCCCCACGGGCCTCGCGCCGAGGGCCGGCCGGGGGCGCGCCGCGGTCGCCACCGCCGCCCTCGTGCTCGCCTGGGCGCTCTACCTCGTCCTCGTCCTGACGCCGCGCGGAGCCGCCGCGCACGACGCCGTCGCGACCCCCTTCGGCGCCCTGCCGCTCGTCGCGGCCGCGGTCTGCATGCTCGTCGCCGGGCCGCGCGTCCGCGGCCTGGGCGCCGGCACATGGCTCGACGGGGCGATCGCGATGCTCGCCGTGGGCGCCGTCGGGACGGCGGTCCTCGGCCCGCAGATCGCCGCCGCGGGCGCCGCCGCGCCGGGGCTCGCCACGAGCATCGCCCCGCCGCTCGGAGACCTGCTGATCGTCGCGCTCGTCGCCGGCGCCTGCGCGCTGTCTGCGTGGCGGCCGGGCCGGTGGCGGGCCGTCATCGGCGCCGGACTCGCGCTCCTGGCCGTCGCCGACCTGCTCGTCGCCCACCTCGCCGCGCAGGGCGCGCTCGCCCGGACCGGATGGCTGAGCGCGATCTGGCCCGCGAGCATGGTGCTGCTCGCGATCGCCGCCTGGCGGATGCCGTCACGCCCGCGCACCCGGCCTGCGGACGCGCCGGCGCTCCTCGCCGTCCCGATCCCACTGGCGCTGACGCTGGCGTCGGTCGGCGTCCTGGCCTACGGCAACGTCGCGACGGTCCACCCGGCCGCGCTGCTGCTCGCGGGCGCCACGGTCGCCGCCGCCGTCCTGCGGCTCGTGCTGAGCTTCCGCGAGGTCCTGGTCCTGGCGGACTCCAGCCGGCAGGCCACGACCGACGAGCTGACCGGCCTGCCCAACCGCCGGCACTTCTACGCCCAGCTGCGCCGCGAGCTCGAGACCGCGCGCGCCGACGGGAGCCCGCTGACGCTGCTCATCGCCGACCTCGACGGCTTCAAGGAGCTCAACGACACGCTGGGCCATCACACCGGGGACCTCCTGCTGCAGCAGCTCGGGCCGCGCGTGCTCGGCACGCTGAGCGCCGGCGACACGCTGGCGCGCCTGGGGGGCGACGAGTTCGGCATCCTCCTGCCCGGCTGCGACGGCGCGGCCGCCACGGCGATCGCCCAGCGGATCACGACGGTCCTCGAGGAGCCGTTCACGCTGCGCGGGCTGAACCTCCACGTCGAGGCCAGCATCGGCGTCGCCGCCTATCCCGAGCACGCCTACGGGATCGACGCCCTCGTGAGCCGCGCGGACGTCGCGATGTACGAGGCCAAGGGCGCCCGCACCGGCTTCGAGGTCTACGCCGCGACGCGCGACACGCACAGCCGCGACCGCCTGGAGCTGCTCGGGGACCTGCGCCGCGCGATCGACGAGCGCGAGTTCGAGCTGCACTACCAGCCCAAGATCGAGCTGCGCGGCGGGACGGTCGAGGGCGTCGAGGCGCTCCTGCGCTGGCGCCATCCCACGCGCGGCCTGATCGGCCCGACGGAGTTCATCCCGCTCGCCGAGCGCACGACGCTCATGCGCCCGCTGACGCTGCTCGTGCTCGACATGGCGCTCGAGCAGTGCCGCCGCTGGCGCGACGACGGGCTGGACCTCAGCGTCGCGGTCAACCTCGCCGTGCCCAACCTGCTCGACTTCGGTCTGCCGTTCGACGTCCTGGAGCTCCTGCAGCGCTGGGAGGTGCCGCCCGACCGGCTGAACCTCGAGGTGACCGAGAACGTCATCCTCGCCAACCCGGGGCGGATCATCGGCGTCCTCAAGGCGCTGCGGAAGATCGGCGTGAGCCTGTCGCTCGACGACTTCGGCACCGGCTCCTCGGCGCTCGCGCACCTCAAGCACCTGCCGATCGACGAGCTGAAGATCGACCGGTCGTTCGTCATGGCGATGGAGAGCTCGCCGGCCGACGAGGTCATCGTGCGCTCCACGACGCAGCTGGCCCAGCGGCTCGGCCTGCGCGTCGTCGCGGAGGGCGTCGAGTCCGTCCGCGCGCTCGAGCTCGTCGAGCGGATCGGCTGCGAGGTCGCCCAGGGCCATCTGCTGCAGCGCCCGCTGACCGCCGAGGCGCTGGCGCCGTGGCTGGAGGCGCGGCGAGCTACCCTGTCGGCATGGAAGGCGGATTCGGAGGACTCTTCGGCGACCCTGAGGAGCTGAGCAAGCGCATGGCGGAGTTCGCCGAGCAGATGCAGGCCCAACAGGGCCTCGTCTGGGCCGACAACGCGATCAAGCTCGCGGTCGAGATGACCGTCGCGGCGATCAACCGCGTCAACATCCAGGGCACCGTCGAGCAGCAGGCCGAGCAGATCCGCTCGGTCATGGCGACGGTCTTCCCCGACGCCGTCGCGCTCGTGCGCGAAGCGCGCTCGGGCCTTCAGTAGCCGCGCTGGCGCGCCGCCTCGCGCTCGGCGGCCCGCTCGGCGTCGCGCTCCTCCTTGCCCAGCCGCACGGCCTCCTTGAACGAGCGGATGCCGAAGATCCCCGCGAGCGCGCCGAAGCCGACGGCGAGCGTCGTCGCCGCGATGACGATCTGCTGGCCGACGGAGTAGGCCGCCACCGTCGCCCCCGCCGCGGCGCCGGCGAAGACCTTCACGAGCAGCGCCTGCTGCACGCCCGCGCCGCCCGGCGTGAACGGCACGACCGCCGCGACCGCGTTGACGCCGAGCACGAGCAGCACGTTGCGCACCGAGCCGCCGACGTTGAAGGCGTCCAGCAGAAACCAGAAGGCGGTGAAGCGAAAGCACCATCCGGCGAACTGCCAGGCGAAGACCTCGCGCAGGTAGCGGCGGCGGTCGAAGAGGATCGTCAGGCCCTGGCGCACGCGCGCCCAGAACGCCCTGACGCGCTGGGACAGCAGCGCGAACGCGACGAGCGCCGCGATCGCCAGCGCGGTGAGCGCGAACAGCGTGAAGCGCGGGTGGCCGGCGAAGAACGAGAGGTCGAAGGCGTTGAGCTTGGCGAAGTCCGGCGGCTTGGGGAACACGCCCTGGCTGAAGGCGAACGTGAGGATGAAGACCGCCATGAACGCGTCGAACACGGCCTCGACGCAGATCGCCGCGCCGACCGCCGGGTAGGTCGCGTGCGGGATCGACCGCTTGACGAGGAAGAGCTTGACGACGTCGCCGCCGCGGGCGGGGATGACGTTGTTGAAGCCGTAGGCGGCGATGTAGGCGCCCCAGATGCGGCGAAACTGGATCGGCTCGGAGGGATAGGCCGCGCGCAGCGTGTGAAAGAACCCGCGCGCGCGCAGCGACAGGTAGACGACGAATGCCAGCGCGCCGATGAGCAGCGACGTCCAGCCGATCTGCGACAGGCTGTCGAAGAACGAGCCGACGGCGTCGAAGAACGAGCCGATGTTCGCGCTGATCGACGCCGGGACGGGCATGGCGGAGAAGGGTACGCGGGCTCAAACATTCGTCCTCGCCTGCCGATAGCTCCTGCAGGATGCAAGCCACCGCGATCATGGCTCCCCGAGCCCCCCGCATCGTCGCGTGGTCGCGCATGGGCGACGAGTCGCTCGCCCGCCGCGCCGCCGCCGGCGACAGCGCCGCCTTCACCGCCATCTACGAGCGCTACCACGGCCCGCTGCTGGCCTACTGCCGCTCGATCCTGCTCGAGACCGAGGACGCCCGCGACGCGACGCAGGCGGCGCTGGAGAACGCGCTGCGCGCCCTGCCCCGCCGCGAGCCCGGCCGCGCCCTGCGCCCCTGGCTGTACCGCATCGCCCACAACGAGTCGATCAACATCGTGCGCCGCCGCCGGCCGACCGCCGACGTCGATCCCGCGGACGTGCTCACGGTGCCCGGCCCGGAGGCCGACGCGGAGCAGCGCACGCGGCTCTCGCAGCTCGTCGACGACCTGCGGATGCTGCCCGAGCGCCAGCGCGGCGCGCTCGTCATGCGCGAGCTCAGCGGGCTGAGCTACGCCGAGATCGGCCAGACGCTCGGCCTCTCCGGCGACGCCGCGCGACGCGCCGTCTTCGACGCCCGCAACTCGCTGCACGACGCCGTCGACGGCCGCGCCACCGCGTGCGTCAGCGTGCGCCGCTCGCTGTCGGACGGCGACCGCCGCCACCTGCGCGCGCGCGGCATCCGCGCGCACCTGCGCTCGTGCGACGACTGCGCCACCTTCGAGCGCGCGATGGGCGCGCGCCAGACCGACCTGCACGCGCTGGGCTCCTGGCTCGGCGGCGCGAGCGCGCTGGGCCTCGTCGGCCTCGGGGCGTCGGGCGCCGGCGCCGCATGCGGCGCGACGCTCATGGCCAGCGCGAGCGGCGGCGCCGCCGCCGCCGGCGGAGGGCTCGGCTGGGCCGGTCTGCCCGTCGCCGCGAAGGGCCTCGCCGTCGCCGCGGTCGTCGCGACGACCGGAACGGCGGCCGTGGAGCTTCCGAAGGTGGTCCGGCAGGATGCGCCGGCGCCCGTGTCGCAGGCGACGATCGCGCCGGGCCGCGGCGCGGCGCCCGCACCCGCCGCCGCCGTGTCGCCGACGTACGACCTGGTCCGCGAGCGAGCGCTCGCCCAGGCGGCGGCGCAGCGCCGTCGCTCCGCACGCACGGCAACATCCCGCAGCGGCCGTCCGGCGACCTTCACCGCGGGCCGGGCCCGCGCGCGCTCGGGCTTGGCGGCCGCCGCTCCCGGCGCCTCCGCGCAGCCCGCCCCCGCGTCCGCCCCGCCCGCTTCCGCGGCGCCGCCCGCCGCTCCGGGCGCGGCCCGGCAGCCCGCCGCCCCGCAGCCCGCCGCCCGCCAGCCGGCCGCGGCCGCGCCCGCGTCCCGGCGACCGCCGCAGCGCCGCCCGGCGCCCGCGCCGGCGCGCACGCCGCAGGGGATCGCCATCGCGAGCCTCGAGCGCGTCCGCGAGCAGCTCGCCGCCGCCTTCGCCGCCGCGCAGACCGCCGCCGCGTCCGGCAGGCCGAGCGGGGTCCAGACCGCCGACGCGCTCATCCAGCGCACGCTCGCCTCGGTGCGCCCCGCGGTCGAGCGGATCCTCGCGGGTGTCGGCCTGGCGCTCCCGGCGAGCGCGCTGGCCGCTCCCGCCGCCGTGCAGTCCACGGCGGCGCGCCCGCCCGCATCCGCCGCCCTCGCCCCCGCGCAGTCCCTGCTCGGCGGCGTCGACGCGGCGCTGCGCAAGCTCTTCTCCCGCCGTGGCCACCGATAGCGCCAACGCGCCAACCTCCGACGGGATCGCACGTATCGCATCACAACCGACGCCTCCCTCCGTGGTAGGGGCAGCCGGACACCGAAATGGCAAACCCGTCGCGAGGCGGGCGCGCAAAACCAGGGGCCTCCTGCAGGCCGCCCAGTTGCCGAAAGGGAAACCTGTGTCTCATCTTCGTCATACCATCGCCGCCATCGCGGCACTCAGCCTGCTCATGGCGCTGCCCGCCGCAGCGACCGCGAAGTCCTCCTCGAAGTCCAAGGCCAAGACGCAGTCCGCTCGCGTTCAAGCCAACGTCGACAAGGCCACGAAGGCCGTCAAGCGCATGAAGCGCTACACCCGCCTGGGCAACGACAAGGCCGTCGCCCGCCAGCTGCGGATCGCCCGCTCGCAGTCGGCCGCCGCCTCGCGGCGCGCGCGCCGGATGGCGTCCAGGGCGCGCACGAGCGGCCAGCGCGTCGCCGCCGCACAGGCGCTGACGCTCGCCGGCACGCAATACGACCAGCTCGTCGAGACGGTCACCGCGATCGTCGACCGGGTCGACGGGCGCACGCAGAAGCTCGTCGCCGGCTCGATCGCGCCGAGCCTGGCCGGCAGGCAGCGCATCATCGAGGTCCTCACGGGCCTGCTCGACAAGGTTCCCGCGGAGGCGCAGCCGATCCTCGCGTCGATCATCGCCGCGCTCTCGGTCGGCGACGGCAGCGAGATCGCCAACCTCGGCGACGCGCTCGGCGGGGGAACGCTGCCCGTCGACGTCGCCGGCATCGTCAGCCAGTCGATGGCGATGGTGAACTCGCTCATGGAGCAGGCCTTCGGCATCGTCCAGTCGATCGTGCCGATGCTCCCCGCGGCCGTGCAGGCTCCGCTCACCCAGATCCTGGACATGGTCATGTCGACCGTCGGCACGATCGTCCCGAGCGTCATGCAGAGCGTCAGCGCGCTCATCGACACGATCCTCGGGGCGCTGCCGTTCGCCGGCGGCGCGTCCGCCACGTCGGGGGCGCCGACCGCGCTCAGCGGCATGTTCGGCGGGCTCGTCGGCGGCGGCGCTCAGAACCTGCCCGCCGGCATCGGCGGCATGCTCGACAACCTGCTGGGCGGCCTCTTCGGCGGCCACGGCGCCCCGACCGGCGGCGGCACGAGCCCCGCGCCGGGCGCCGGCAGCGTCACGAGCCTGATCGGCAATCTCCTCGGCGGCCTGTTCCGCGGCCGGACGGTTCCCGCCACATGAGCCACAGCGGCGGCCCCTCGGGCAGCTCGATGCGCTCCGCCACGGCGAACCCGTGGCGGGCGTAGAAGGCGACGTTGCCCTCCTTGGAGGACTCGAGGTAGGCCGCCGTGCTCGTGGCGTCGCAGCGTTCGAGCGCCGGAGCCAGCAGGGCGGAGCCCACGCCGCCGCCCTGCAGCTCGGGGTCGACGCCCAGGACGGAGAGGTAGAAGTGCGGCTCGGCGGGATGGTGGCGCTCGATCTCCCGCACCGCGCGCGTCGCGCGCACGATCCGCGGTAGCAGGACCGGCAGCATCGGCACCTGCATGAGCGACTGGCGCAGGTCCTCGCGCCAGCGACCGGGCGGCGCCCAGAGCGCCGCGCCGGCGTGCTCGGGGGTCGTGAAGATCAGGCCGTGGCGCGCGAGCTGGCGCAGCCGGATCCCGAAGAAGCGCCTCGCGTGGCGCATCCGCCGCGCGGCGTCCGGATAGAACCACGCGGTCACCGGATCGTCGTAGAACGCGCGGGCCAGCGCCTCCGCCAGGGAACCGAAATCCTCGGGCAGCGCAGGCCGCACGGTGACGGGCGCGCAGGTGACCATCGACGTCGAGTCTACGCCCGTCCGCGAGGCGGGCGACGGGTCGTGCGGAGCGCCCGGAGACACGGCGCGCGAGCGCGAGGAGAGGCCCCTGCTCAGTCGTCGAGCAGCTCGAGCACGCGCTGCACCGGGCGCGCGAGCAGCGCGCGCTCGCCGCGCACCGCGATCGGCCGCTGCAGGAGCTGGGGATGCTCGGCCATTCGCGCGACGAGCTCGTCGTCGGACACCCCGTCGCCGTCGAGCAGGCCGAGCTGCTCGACGAGCGGATCGCGCACGCGCAGGACGTCGCGCGGCCCGACGCCGGCCTTCGCGAGCAGATCGCGGATCGTCGCCTCGTCGATCCCGGTGCGGTGGTACTCGACGTCCTCGTGGGCGACCCCCCGCTCGGCGAGCAGCGCCGACAGGTTGCGGCAGGTCGAGCAGGTGGGCACGGTGTAGATCGTCAGGTCGGCCATCGCGCTACGCCGCATCTTGGCAGCGCAGGGCGCGGGGCGGCCGCCCGCTCGCACTCATATTGCGGAGCCGCTGTCACGAATACGGTCGACACTCACCGCCCGAGACTGCTTTGCTTTGTCGCTTGGCGGTTTCCTTTACGGTGCGACGGAGCGATTGACCCTGCCGCTCGAGACGACGTTCCTCTTCGGCCTGGCGCTCGCGATGGCGATCGTCTACACCACGACGCCCGTCGCGATCCGGCTGGCGGCGCGCCTGGAGTTCTACGACCGCCCGGCGGGGTACAAGGGCCACGCCTCGCCGACGCCGTACCTCGGCGGGCTGGCCGTCACCGTCGGCTTCGTCGTGGCGGTGCTGGCGCTGACCTCCGGCTCGCAGGAGACGCTGCCGGTGCTCGGCGGCGTCGTCGTGCTCTGGGTGGTCGGCACGCTCGACGACCGGCGGACGGTCGGCCCGCTGCCCAGGGTGGCGGTCGAGTCCGTCCTCGCCGCGCTGCTGTGGGCGGCCGGGCTGGGATGGTCGCTGGGGCTCGGGTCCGCCGTCGACGTGCTGGCGACGGTCGTCTGGGTCGTGGCGGTCGTCAACGCGTTCAACCTCTTCGACAACATGGACGGCGCGTCGAGCGCGATGGCGTCGATCGTCGCCGGCGCGATCGCCGTGCTCGGGCTCGTGCAGTCCGACGTGTGGCTCGTGGCGACCGGCGCCGCGCTCTGCGGCGCGTGCCTGGGCTTCCTGCCGCACAACCTCTCGCGGCCGTCGGCGCGGATCTTCCTCGGCGACGGCGGCAGCATGCCCGTCGGCTTCGCGATCGCCGCGCTCGTCATGGTCGGCGCCTCGTCGGCGGCGGCGGAGTGGCAGGCGCTCCTGCTCGGGCTGCTGCTCGTCGGGGTGCCCGCGCTGGACACGTGCCTCGTCGTCGTCTCGCGCCGCCGGCGCGGCATCTCGATCCTCACCGGCGGGCGCGATCACCTGACGCACCGCACGCGCGCGCGCCTGCACACCGCGCGCGCCTCGGTCGCGGCGCTCGGCGCCGCGCAGGCGCTGCTCGCGGCGCTCGCGCTCGTCGCCGTGCGCGGCGGGCCGGGGCTGCTCGTCCCCGTCGTGCTGCTGTACCTCGTCGCGATGGCGACGATCATCGCCGTCCTCGACGCAGCGCCCGCGACGGCGGCGGCTCCGGCGGCGCCGGGGGGCGGGCCCGGAGCGCTGCCCGCCGAGGGCGGCGCGGGCCCGGCGGGGGGCGTGCTGCCCGGCGAAATGGGCGCGGGCCCCGCGGAGGGCGATCCGCCGCGGCCCGCGGGCGAGCGCCGCGCGGACGCCTGGCCGCCGCTCGCCATCCTCGCGGCGCTCGGCGCGGCGATGGGCCTCAGCCCCTTCGCAGCCGGCTTCTACGACTCCTCGATCTGGGCGCCGGCGGGCCTCGGCCTGCTCGTCCTGCTGACGGCCGCGCTCATCGCCGGCCCGATCCGCCTGCCGCGCCGCGCCGTCGTCGCGCCGGCGGCGATCGCGGCGCTCGCGCTGCTCTCGCTCGCCTCGGCGCTGTGGACGGACTCGATCGAGCAGGCCGTCGTCGCGGGCAACCGGCTGCTCGTCTACGGCGCGCTCCTGGCGCTCATCGTCGTGCTGCTGCGCAGCGACCGCGGCGCCGTCCTGGCGTTCGCGGCGTTCGCCGCGGGCGCGCTCGCCGTCGGCGGCTGGGTGCTCGCGGGGATGCTCGGCGGCGACGAGTCGCTGTTCCTCGGCGGCCGGCTGCACGAGCCGCTGGCGTACATCAACGGGCAGGCCCACTTCTTCGTGCTCGCGTTCTGGCCCTGCCTGGCGCTCGCCGAGCGCCGCCGGGCGGCGTGGGGCGCGCCGCTGGCGGGGCTCGGGCTGGCGGGAGCGACGCTCTTCGCCGGGCTCGCGGTGCTCGGCCAGTCGCGCGGCGCGGTGCTCGCCGGCGCGCTGTCGCTCGTGCTCGTCCTCGCCCTGCTGCCGGGGCGCCTGCGGCGGATCGTCGCGCTGCTCGTCGCCGCGGCGTGCCTGGCGCCGGCGCTGCCCGCGCTGCTCGCCGTCTACCGCGACGCCGGGGCCGCCGACGGGCTGCGCGACGCGGCCGGCGGGCTGCTGCTCGCCGCCGTCGCCGCGGGCGCGATCTGGGCCCTGCTCGTGCGGTTCGAGGAGCGCGCGAGCGCGGGCGGGCTGCGCGCGCGGCGCGCCGTCGCGGCCGGCGTCGCCGCGCTCGCCCTGGCGGCGGCCGTCGCCGGCGTCGTGTCGGCCGACCGCATCGCCGGCTTCGCCGAGCGCCAGTACACGGCCTTCGTGACGCTCGGCGGGCCGCAGGGCGAGCCGACGGCGTCGCGGCTGGCGAGCGGCGCGGGCAACCGCTACGACTACTGGCGCGTCGCGCTCGACGCCTGGCGCGAGCACCCGATCGCGGGCGTGGGTGCCGGCGGGTACGACAAGCCCTACTTCGCCGAGCGCACGACGACGGAGGACATCCGCCAGCCCCACAGCCTGCCGCTGGAGGTGCTGGCCGAGCTGGGGCTCGTCGGCGGCGTCATGTTCGCCGTCGCGCTCGTGCTCATCGCCGCGGGCGCCTGGCGGCGGATCCGCGACGGGGGCCGCGCGCCGGTCGTCGTCGCCGGCCTCGGCGTCGTGACCGCCTGGCTCGTGCACACGAGCGTGGACTGGATGCACCTGCTGCCCGGCCTCACCGCGGTCGCGCTGCTCGGCGCCGCCGTGCTGCTGCGCCCCGCGCACCGCGAGGACGGCGCCCAGCCGGCCCCGGACGCCGTCGTGGCGCCGGCTCGCCGCGGCGCGCGGCTCGTGCCCGCGATCCTCGTCGCCATCGCGGTGACGGTCGCGGCGCTCAGCCTCAGCCGCCAGGGCCTGACCGAGATCTACGTCGACCGCGCCGGCGACGCGCTGGCGCGCGAGCCCGAGCGCGCGCTCGTCGAGGCCAACCGGGCGCTGCGCCTGGACCGCGAGGCGATCGCCGCCTACTACGTCAAGGCCGCCGCGCTCGCGCGCTTCGGCGACGGCGACGCCGCCCGCGCCGTCCTGCTCGACGCGGCCCGCCGCGAGCCGAGCGACTTCGTGACGTGGACGCTGCTCGGCGACCTCACCGTGCGTCAGGGCGACCTGCGCGCGGCGCGCTCGAGCTACCGCCGCGCGGCGCGGCTGAACCCACGCGACCCAGGGCTCGCGGAGCTCGCCCGCGACCCACGGGCCGCGGCTGACCGGCTGAGAGGTGAATGAGGAGATGGCCGACATCCAGACCACACGCGCGCGCCGCACGGCGGCGCCGGGCCACCCGGCCGGCATGGCGACCGCGATCCATGAGACGGTGACGGCGTGAAAGCGCTCGTGACAGGCGGCGCCGGCTTCATCGGATCGCACCTCGCGGCGCGCCTCGTCGCCGACGGGCACGAGGTCCGCGTCCTCGACAACTTCGCCACCGGCCGGCGCTCGAACCTCGAGGCGATCGGCGGCGACGTCGAGCTCGTCGAGGGCGACATCCAGAGCTACGAGCGCGCCCACAAGGCCATCCGCGGCTGCGAGATCGTCTTCCATCAGGCCGCCCTGCCGTCGGTGCCGCGCTCGATCCAGGATCCGCTGACGAGCAACGCGACGAACGTCATCGGCACGCTCAACGTGCTGCTCGCGGCGCGCGACGAGGACGTGCGCCGCGTCGTCTGCGCCTCGTCGTCGTCGGTCTACGGCGCCAACCCGACGCTGCCCAAGCGCGAGGACATGGCGGCGCTGCCGATCTCGCCCTACGCGATCGCGAAGCTCGCCGGCGAGGGCTACTGCCGCTCGCTTCGGCGATCGGTCTACGGCCTGGAGACGGTCGCGCTGCGCTACTTCAACGTCTTCGGCGCCGCGCCAGGACCCGACGTCGCAGTACGCGGCGGTGATCCCGAACTTCATCACCGCGCTGCTCGACGACGCGCCCGGTGACGATCTTCGGCGACGGCGAGCAGTCGCGCGACTTCACCTACGTCGACAACGTCGTGCAGGCCAACCTGCTTGGCGGTCGACGCGCGCGGCGTGTCGGGCAAGGTCTTCAACGTCGCGTGCGGGCGCAAGGTCACGCTCAACGAGCTCGTCGGCGAGCTGCGCGAGCTCATCGGAGCCGACGCCGAGGCGATCTACGCTCCCGCCCGCGCCGGCGACGTCACGCACTCGCTGGCGGACCTCTCGAGCGCGGCGGCCGAGCTGGGCTACGAGCCCGAGGTCGACCTGCGCGAGGGCCTGACCCGGACGATCGAGCACTACCGCGAGCAGCGCGCCGCGGCTTCCCTGCCCGTCGCGTGACGGCGGGGCGGGGCGAGCGCGTCCGCGTGGCGCGGATCATCGCCCGCCTGAACATCGGCGGCCCGGCGATCCAGGCCATCTCCCTCACGCGGCGGCTCGAGCCGCTGGGCTACGAGACGCTGCTCATCCGCGGCAGCGAGGCCCCGCACGAGGGGTCGATGGACCACCTCGCCGAGGCCCTCGGCGTCCGGCCGCTGCGCATCGCGCGCATGGGCCGCGAGCTGGGGCCCGGCGACGCGGTCGCCTTCGTGCGCCTCGTGCGCGAGCTGCGCCGCTTCCGGCCCGACGTCGTGCACACGCATGCGGCGAAGGCCGGCACGCTCGGCCGCCTGGCCGCGCTCGTCCCCGGCCGGGGGCGCCCCCGGGCGACCGTCCACACGTTCCACGGCCACTCGCTGACGGGCTACTTCTCGCCGCGCAAGGCGGCGTTGTTTCGCTGGATCGAGCGCCGCCTGGCGGCGCGCACGACGCGCCTGATCGCGGTCTCCGAGGAGGTCCGCGACGAGCTCGTCGCGCTGGGGATCGCGCCGCGCGAGCGCTTCGAGGTCATCCGGCTCGGGCTGGAGCTCGGCGCCTTCGACGTCGGCGAGGTCCAGCGCGCCGAGCGCCGGACGGCGACCCGCGCCGCACTCGGCATCCCGCAGGACGCGCGCGTCGTGACGCTCATCGCCCGGCTCGTGCCGATCAAGCGCGTCGACCGCTTCCTCGCCGTCGCCGCCCGCGTCGCGGCCGAGCGCGACGACGTCTGGTTCCTCGTCGCGGGCGACGGGGAGCTCGGCGAGCAGCTGCGCGGCCGGCCCCAGCCCGAGCGGCTCGTCTGGGCCGGCTTCCAGCGCGACGTGCCGGCGATCTGCTTCGCCAGCGACGCCGTGGTCCTGACGTCGGACAACGAGGGCACGCCGGTGAGCCTCATCGAGGCGCAGGCCGCCGGCCTGCCGGTCGTCAGCACGCGCGTCGGTGGCGCGGCGTCGGTCGTCGCGCCGGAGTCCGGCGCGCTCGTCGCCGCCGACGACGTCGACGGCTTCGCCCGCGCCGTGCTCGAGATCCTCGAGCGCGACGCCCCGGCCGGCGATCCGCGCGGCCACGTGCTGCAGAGGTTCTCCCTCGACCGGCTCGTCGGCGACGTCGACGACCTCTACCGGCGGCTGCTCGCGGGCCGATGAGCGGCGCGCCCGCGGGCTCGATCGCCGCGCTCGGCGTTCACACGCTCGCCTCGCGGCTGGTCATCTACCTCTCCGCGTTCGCCGCCTCGGTGCTCGTCGCGCGCGGGCTCGGCCCGGCCGGCAACGGCCTCTACGTCACGGCGATGACGCTCGCGACGATCGCGGCGCAGGTCGCGAGCCTCGGCTTCGAGCAGGCGCAGGCCCGCGCGTGGTCGCGCGGTGCGCGGTCGCGCGCGCAGATGCACGGCAACGCGATCGCGGTCGCGGCCGCGACCGGCGGCGCCTGCGCCGCCGTCGCGCTCGGGCTGTGGGCGGCCGGGCGCGACGGGGCCTTCGCCGGCGTCGGGCTGCTCGCGATCTCGATCGCGCTCGCTCTCGTCCCGCTGCGCGCGCTGCTGGCGCTGCTGCGCGGGCTGCTCGTCGTCGGTGGCGACATCCGGCGCTCGAACGTCGCGATGGTTGCCGGGGACCTCGCCCGCACGACCGCGATCGCGGCGCTCGCGCTGGCCGGGGCCCTGTCGGTCGACACCGTCCTCGGGGCGCTCTGGCTCGCGGTCCTGCCGGCGCTCGGGCTCCACGTCGCCGCCGCCGGCCGGCCGCTGCGCCCGGCCGCGGCGGCCGTCGCCGAGCAGCTGCGCGGCGGGGCGGCGCTGTCGCCGTACTTCGTCTTCCTGCTGCTCAACCTGCGCATCGACGTGCTCCTGCTGGCGGCGCTCGCCGCGCCGCAGGCCGTCGGCGTCTACGCGGTCGCGGTCATCTTCGCCGAGCTCGTCTGGCTGCTGACCGACGCGATCGGCACGGCCGCGCGAGAGCGCCAGTGGAGCCCGAGCGCGGCCGATGCCCGGCGCGCGACGGCCGCGAGCGCGCGGATGAGCCTGCTCGTCGCGGCGCTCGCCCTGCCCCCGCTCGGGCTCGGCGCGGCGATCGCGATCCCGCTGCTGTTCGGGGCGGCGTTCGCCGGGGCCGGCGACGCGCTCTGGGCGCTGCTTCCGGCCGCGGCCGCGATGGCGTTCTGGCGCGCGCTCGGCGCCGAGCTCGTGCGCTTCGGGCGTCCGCGCACCGTCAACGCGATCGCCCTGGCGGCGCTGCTGGCGAACGTCGGCCTCAACCTGTGGCTCATCCCGCGGCTGGGCATCTCGGGAGCCGCGCTCGCCTCGCTGGGCGCGTACTCGCTCGGCGCCGTGCTCGCGGGCGCCGCGGTCTGCCGCGGCGAGCTGCGGGCGCGCGACCTCCTACCCGGCCCAGGCGACGCGCGCCGGCTCGCCGCGGTCCTGCGGAGCGTCGCGCGCCCGGCCGGCGGCGGCGGTGAGCGCCGATGAGACCTGCTCGAGGCGCCGCGTCCACGAGCGCTCCGCCGCCAGCGCGCGGCAGCGCGCGACGGTGTCCGCCTCGCGCGCCCGAACGAGGGCGCGCTCCAGCGCGGCGAGGAACTCCTCCGGGTGCGGGCCCGCCGTCGTGACGGCGCCGCCCGCGACGCGCTCCAGGTCGACGGCGTACGGGATCGGCGTCGAGACGACCGGCTTGCCCATCGCGAGGTACTCGCCGATCTTCGTCGGCGAGACGGTCGCGGTGTACGCGCTGAGGGCGTACGGCACGATGCAGGCGTCGAACGCCGCGATCGCCGCGGGCAGCTCGCGATGCGCGAGCGCGCCGACGAGCCGCACGTTGGCGAGCCGCTCGAGGCCGGCGAGCGGGGCCTGCCGGGGGCCGACGAGCACCCAGGTCCACCCCGGGCGCTCGCGCGCCAGGCGGGCGACGAGATCGACGTCGACGTGGCGGTGCAGCCCCCCGGCGTAGCCGATCACCGGCCCGGGCAGGTCCGCGAGCGCGCGGGGCGCCGGGAGCCTGCGCGCGGGGTCGAAGAGCTCGGTGCTCACGGCCGGCTCGTAGGCAACGACGTGCTCGGCGTGCCGCCGGCAGCGCTCCATGAGCGCGGCCTGGGCGAAGACGAGGTCGCACTCGGCCAGCAGCCTGCGCTCGGCGCCCGCGACCGCGACCGCAGCGGATGACAGGGCGGCGAAGTCGGCGAGGCAGCTGTAGACGACCGGGCTGCCGGGGCTGCGCAGCGCGGCGATGAGGTCGCGCGCGGTATCGGTCGGCAGATAGGTCCACACGATCGGATCGCGCAGCCCGATCCGCCGGGCCGCGCGGGCGACGGCCGGGATGAGCGCGCGGCGGTTGACCGCCCGCTGCGCGCGGGGCCCGAACGGGGGCAGCAGCAGCGGGGAGCTGACCCACAGGCGGTCGGCGACCTGGCGCGGCCCGCCGCCCGCGACGCCGCTGGACCAGCCGCGCAGGCGCGCGGTCACGCGGCCGCGATCGGCCCAACGCGGCGCGCGCAGGCCGATATTCTCGACGAACAGCACCCGATCGCCGCTCGCCGCGAGCCGGCTCGCGAGCTCGTGGTGGCCCTGCCAGAGCCGATCCCATTCGATGCTCGAGAGGAACACGATGTCCCGGTTGGCGCTCACGGAGCGGACATAGTGCCGGGCGGCGCGCCGCTGGTGAGCGTCTTCATGCCCGTGTACGACGGCGAGCCATTCCTCGGCCAGGCTATCGCGAGCATCCTGCGCCAGACGCTGGTCGCGCTCGAGCTCGTGATCCTCGACAACGGCTCGAGCGACGGCTCGCTCGCGACGGCCCGTGCGGCCGCCGCGCGCGACCGGCGCGTCCGGCTCGTCGAGACCCCTCGGCCGCTCGGGATCGTCGGCGCGGCCAACGCCGCGATCGGCGAGGCCCGCGCGCCGCTCGTCGCGCGCCAGGACCAGGACGATCTGTCGCACCCGCGCCGGCTGGAGCGCCAGGTCGCCGCGCTGCGCCGGCGGCCGGAGGCGGTCGCCGTCGGCGCGCTCTGCGACGGCATCGACGCGAGCGGGCGCCGCGTGCGACCGCGCGACCGCTGGCGGCTCGTCGGCCGGTCGGCGCTGCCGCCCTTTCCGCACGGCTCGGTCTGCATGCGCCGCGCCGCGTTCGAGCGGGCGGGGCGCTACCGCGAGGGCACGTATCGCTGGGAGGACGTCGACCTCTTCATGCGCCTCGAGCGCGCCGGGCCCGTGCTCGTCCTGCCCGACGTCCTCTACAGCTACCGCTATCACGACCGCTCGCTGACGTCGACGGCACGGGGCGACGACGGCGCCGAGCTCATGTGGCGCTGCGTCGACGCGCACCGCCGCGGCGCGGACTGGAGCGCTCTGCTCGATGCGCCGGGCGCCGAGGCGGCGCCGCGGCGAGCCCGCGCGCGCCCGTACCGCCTTGCCGACGCGATGGCGCTCTACAGCGGCGCCCCGCTGCACGCGAGCGAGCCGCCGCCGTCGGCGCTGCTGCGCGCCCGCCGGGTCTGGCAGCGGGCCAGCCCCGGCACGCTGCGCGCCGCGCTCAGGGCCGCGATCCGCGCCCGCGATCTCGCGGCGACGCCGCTGCTGCCCCGCGACGGACCGGTCCGGTGGCGGCCCGGGTAGGCGCGCCGCCGACGGTGGCGATCGCGTTCGACGGCGCCGAGCCGACCCTCGTGCGCCGCCTCATGACGGCCGGCGACATGCCGGCGCTCGCCGAGCTCGCCGCGCGCGGCTCGTGGTCGCGCGTGACGTCCAGCGCCCACGTCGGCAGCGCCTCGGTCTGGCCGACGTTCGCGTCCGGCCGCGATCCCCACGAGCACGGCATGCACTACGTCTGGCGCTGGGAGCCCGAGCGCATGCGGATCGCGCGCGAGCACGCCGAGCACATCGCGCCGTGGTGGGGCGACGTGGCGCGCGGGGGCCGCCGCGTCCTGACGCTCGACGTGCCGCTCATGCCGCTCACGGGCGCCGAGGGCTGCGCCGAGATCTCCGAGTGGGGGCCGCACGACCACGTGGTCGGCGCCGTCCGGGCGCGGCCGGCCCGCCTCGTGGAGGACATCGCGCGCGACCCGGGCCCGCACCCGTATCAGGACGATCGCGGCTCGCTGCACGACGACCCGCCGCTGCACTACCTCGAGCAGATCTCGCGCGGCGGGCGCGACGGCGCGCTCATGCGCGGCGAGCTCGCCCGGCGGCTCATCGCCGACCTCGCGCCGGAGGTCGCGTTCGTCGTCTTCTCGGAGATGCACCGCTCCTCGCACCTGCTGTGGCAGTCGGTCGCGCCCGACGACCCGCTGCTCGCCGGCCGGCGCGGCGACGGGCTCGACGAGCGCGCGCTCGTCGACGTCTTCGCGGCCGCCGACGCGGCCCTCGGGCGAATCGTCGACTCCCTGCCCCCGGACGCCCGCGTGCTCGTGTTCTCGCTGCACGGGATGCGCTCGGCGCGCGGGGTTCCGACGCCGCTGCATCCACTGCTCGTCGCGCTCGGCTACGCCGCGCAGCCGCGCGGCGCGCGGATGACGCCGCTCGACGCCGGCCGCACCGCGCTCGCCGGCGCGAAGGCGCGCGCGCCCGACTGGGCGCGTCAGGCCTGGCGCCGGCACGCCTCGCCGGCGCTCCTGAACGCCGTCGCCGAGCCGACCGCCATGCGCCCGTACGACTGGGATCGCACGCGCGCGTTCTGCCTGCCGACCGACCAGCACGGCTGGGTGCGGATCAACCTCGCCGGCCGCGAGGCGCGCGGGATCGTCGCGCCCTCGCACTACGCCGGCACCTGCGATGAGATCGCGGCGGCGCTGCTGGCGGCCCGCACGCTGGACGGCCGGCCGCTCGTGAGACGCGTCACGCGGATGGCCGACGAGCTCGACGGCCGCCCGCCGCAGCGGCTCCCCGACCTCGTCGTCGACTGGGACGACGCGGCGCACGACGATCCGGTGCGCGTCGCGGGCACCGATGTCAGCGCACGGCCCGACGGCCTGCGCCTGACCGGCAAGCACGCCTACGAGGGCTTTCTCGTCGCCGCGGGCACGCAGGCGCCCGGCGACGTGGTGGCGGGCCGGGACCTGCACCGGATCATCGCCGCCGGCTGAGGGCGCTCCCCCGGGCCGGAGCCGGACTACCAGCCCTCGCCGCGCAGGAACACCTCCAGGGTGAGCAGCATCCACAGCGCCTGGCCGTGGTCGCCGCGCCCCTCGCGGTGGCGCGCGACGAGCCAGTCGACCGGCTCGGGCGCGAGGTGGGACTTGATGCGCGCGTCCGGCGCGCCGACCGTCGACGCCAGGTAGCGCCCCAGGTCCTCGCGAAACCAGCGCTGCAGCGGGACGCCGAAGCCGCGCTTGCCGCGCCGCAGGATCGGCTCGGGCAGCAGGTCGCCGACGGCCGCGCGCAGGACCCGCTTGAGCGCGGTGCCGCGCACCTTCAGCCCGGGCCGCAGGCGCAGGACGAGCTCGACGAGCTCGGTGTCGAGAAAGGGCGAGCGCAGCTCCAGGCCGTGGGCCATGCTCATCCGGTCGGCCTTGACGAGCAGGTCGTCGACGAGGTAGGTGCGCAGGTTGACGTTCAGCAGGCGATCCAGCGGCCGCGCGCCGGCCGACGAGCGCCAGACGTCGCGGAAGTCGTCCAGTGCCCAGTCGTCCGCCGGGCCGCCGCCGTCCAGCAGGGCGCGGCGCAGCGGCTCGTCGGCGAAGCTCAGCCAGGCGACGTAGGCGTCGGGCAGGCCCCGCGCCGCGGGCCTCGCGAAGCGTGCAGCGCGCCCGCCGCGGGCGACCAGCGCCCGGCGCACCGTCTCCTGCGCGGCGCGCGGGACGAGACCCAGGCGGCGCAGCATGAGGGCGGCGGCGAAGCGCTCGTAGCCGGCGAACAGCTCGTCGCCGCCGTCGCCCGTCAGCGCGACGGTCAGGTCGCGGCGCGTCACCTCGCAGAGCAGATAGGTCGGCACGGCGCTCGAGTCGCCGAAGGGCTGGTCGTGGTGCCAGACGAGCCGCTCGACGAGGTCGACGGCGTCGGGCTCGACGACGTGCTCGTGATGGGCGGTGGCGTAGCGCTCCGCGACCTGGCGCGCGAACGGCCGCTCGTCGAACCCGTCGCGGTCGTCGAAGCCGATCGTGAAGGTGTCGACCGGGCGCCCGACGGCACGGGCCATGATCGCGACGATCGCGCTGGAGTCGATCCCGCCGCTGAGGAACGCGCCCAGCGGGACGTCGGCGATGAGCCGGCGCTCGACGGCGCGCTCGAGCGCCGCGCGAACCGCCCGCGCGGCGCTCGCGCCGCGCAGCGGCAGCGGCCGGACGCCGCGGTGGCCCGGCAGCGGCGCCGACCAGTACTCGTGCAGGCGCGGCTCGCCGCCGCGCTCGAGCACGAGCACGTGCCCAGGCGGAAGGCTGCGCACGCCGGCGAAGAACGTCAGCGGCGTCGGCACGTAGCCGAACGTGAGGTACGCCGGGATCGCCCGCGGATCGAGCTCGCGCGGGACGGCCGGGTGGGCGAGCACGCCCTTGATCTCGCTCGCGAACACGAGCAGCCCACCGGGCCCCGCCCAGTAGTAGAGGGGCTTCTTGCCGAGGCGATCGCGACCGAGCACGAGCCGCTCGCGGCGCGCGTCGTAGACGGCGAAGGCGAACATCCCGTCCAGCCGCCGCGCGAGCGCGACGGGGTCCAGCCGCTCGGCGAGATGGGCGATGACCTCGGTGTCGCCGCGCGTGCGCAGCTCGTGGCCGTCGTCCAGCAGCTCCTCGCGCAGCGCGGTGAAGTTGTAGATCTCGCCGTTGAGGACCGCGCCGATCGTCGCGTCCTCGTCGGTCACAGGCGGATCGCCGGTCACGAGGTCGATGATCGCGAGGCGGTTCTGCGCGATGACGGCGCCCGGCTGCTCGAAGCGGCCCTGCGCGTCGGGGCCGCGATGCTCCAGCCGCGCGAGCTGCTCGCCGGCGATCGCCGACAGGGGTTCGCGCCCGCCGACGCAGCCTGAGATCCCGCACATGAGCGATCAGTATGTGGCAGGGCGCTCGGTTCCTGACACCATCGTCGCCGTGAATCCCGCGATCGACGACGACGACCTCGTGCTGCCGCCGCCGTCGCAGCGGGTGGTCGGCGTCTTCGAGCTCATCGCGCAAGCCGGCGGGCACCCGCTCGCCGCCGAAGCCGCGGTGCTCGATTTCGGCGCCGGCGCCGGGCGCCACGTCGCCGAGTTCCGGGCGGCCGGCTACGACGCCGTCGGCGTCGACCAGCAGTTCACGTCGCACGCGGCCGGCTCGGCGCCGTCGCGCTACCTGCATCGCGTCGATCCGCCCGACTACGTGCTGCCGTTCGACGACGACGCCTTCGACCTCGTCTTCTCGACGTCGGTCATGGAGCACGTCCTCGACCCGGGCCGCGCGCTCGCGCAGATCGCCCGCGTCCTGCGCCCCGACGGGATCTCGATCCACTGCTTCCCCAGCCGCTGGCGGCCACTCGAGCCGCACATGTTGACGCCGCTCGGCGGGCGCTTCAACGGCTACGCGCTCTGCGCGCTGTGGGCGCGCCTGGGGATCCGCAACGTCCATCAGCAGGGCATGTCCGCGACCGCCGTCGCGCTGCACAACGCGCAGTACGCGAAGACCGGGATCAACTACCCCACCGCGCGCGAGTGGGAGCTGCGCAGCGCGCCGCTGTTCGCCGACGTGAGCTGGGCCGAGGCGCCCTACGTGCAGGCCACGCGCGCGGTCAGCCGGATCTCGCGCCTCCTCGCGCCGGCGCTCTCGCTGCCCGGCGCGGCGCGCGCCTACCGCGGCCTGCACACCCGCGTCCTCGTCCTCAGCCGGCCACGCTGATGTGCGGGATCGCGGGCATCCTCGCGACGGCGCGCGAGGCGGGCGCGGTGCGCGCCGACGCCGCCGCGATGGCCGCCTGCCTGGAGCACCGCGGCCCCGACGACGGCGGCGTCGACTGCGGCGAGGGCTGGGCGATCGCGATGCGGCGGCTGTCCGTGCAGGACACGACGTCCGCCGGACACCAGCCGATGCGGCTGCGCGACCTGTCGCTCGTCTTCAACGGCGAGGTCTACAACTTCCCCGAGCTGCGCGCAGAGCTCGAGCGCCACGGCTACGGCTTCTCGTCGCGCTCGGACACCGAGGTCGTGCTGGCGGCGCTCGCGCACTGGGGCCCGGCGGCGCTGCCCCGCTTCAACGGGATGTTCGCGCTGGCGCTCGTCGACCGCCGCCGCCGCACGGCGCTGCTCGCGCGCGACCGCTTCGGCAAGAAGCCGCTGTTCGTCGGCCGGGCGCTGGGCGCGGTGCTCTTCGCCAGCGAGCTGAAGTCGCTGCTCGCGGTCGCCCGCGACGAGCTGACGCTGTGCCCGGACGCGCTCGCCGAGTACTTCCGCTTCCAGTACGTGCCGGCGCCGCGCAGCATCTTCCGCGAGGTGACGAAGCTGCCCGCGGCGAGCTGGGTCTCCGTCGACCTCGACAGCGGCGCGATCTCAGATCCGCAGACGTATTGGTCCCTGCCGGCCGGCGGCGGGCCGCCGGCGTCCCCGGAGGAGGTCGTGGACGCGATCCGGGGCGCCGTGCGCCGCCGGCTCGTGGCCGACGTGCCGGTCGGCGCGTTCCTGTCCGGCGGCACCGACTCGAGCCTCGTCGTGGCGGCCATGCGCGCCGCGGCGGCCGACGTGCGCACGTTCTCGATCGGCTTCGCGGACCCGCGCTTCGACGAGTCGGCCTACGCGAAGGGCGTCGCCGGCCGGCTCGGCACGCGGCACACCCACCAGCAGCTCGAGTGGCGCGACGCGATCGCGCTCGTCCCGACGCTGGCGACGAGCTACGACGAGCCGTTCGCCGACTCCTCGGCGCTGCCGACGCTCGCCGTCTCGCAACTCGCCCGCCGCCACGTCACGGTCGCCCTCTCGGGCGACGGCGGCGACGAGCTGTTCGGCGGCTACACCCGCTACCGCGCGAGTCGCCTGCTCCGGCTCGCGGCGCTGACGCCGCGGCCGCTCGCTGCAGGGCTGCGGCGCGGTCCCGGCGCCTCGCGCGTCGCCCGCCGGGCGCGGGCCTTCGGCGCCCTCGCGGCGGCGCCCGACGAGGCCGCCATGTACCGCGAGGCGGTCTCGGTGTGGCGCTCCGACGAGCTCGCGCGGCTGATGCCCGCGGCGACGGCCCGCACCGACGCGAGCTGGCCCGCCTTCGCGACGAACGGGGGCGGGCCGACCGAGCGGATGATGCGCTGCGACGTGCGCACGTACCTCGTCGACGACATCCTGCAGAAGGTCGACCGCGCCTCGATGTCGGTCAGCCTGGAGGCCCGCAACCCGCTGCTGGACCCCGACGTCGTGGCGATCGCCATGCGCTCGCTGGCGCTCGCCGAGCGCTCGCCGGGCGCCAAGCCACTGCTGCGCGACGCGCTGCGCCGCGAGCTGCCCGACGAGCTCGTCGACCGCCCGAAGATGGGCTTCGGCGTCCCGGTCGGCGAGTGGATGCGCGACGGCCTGCGGCCGATGGTCGACGACCTCGTCCTCGGTCGCTCGCCGACCGAGTACGACGGCGCCGCCGCGCGCGCGGTCGTCGAGCAGCACCTCTCGGGACGGCGCGAGGCCGGTCATCAGGTCTGGACGCTGCTCATGTTCGAGCTGTGGCGCGACCGCTGGCTGCGCGGCTGATGGGCGCCCGCCGCGACGTCGTCTTCTTCACGCCGTACGCGGCGCCGCTGCTGTCCGGCGCCGGCTCCACGGGCGGCGCCGAGACGCAGCTCGTGCTGCTCGCGCGGGCGCTGCGCGCCCGCGGCCGGCGGGTCGCGCTGACCGTGCTCGGCGATCCCGGCAGCCTCCCCGCGGACGTCGACGGCATCGACGTGATCACGCTGCGGCGGCCCCCGGAGGGAGCCGGCCGGGCGCGACTCGCCGCCGCGCTGCTGCGCCACGTCGACGCCGGCGCGTTCGTGCAGCGCGCGGCCGGCTCCTACACCGGCGTCGTCGGTCTCGCCGCGCGCTCGCGGCAGCGGCGGTTCGTCTACTCGAGCGCGTCGGACCTCGACTTCGACCCCGCCTACCTGGCGGACGAGGCGATGGCGCGGCGGCTGTTTGCGCTCGGCATCCGCTGTGCGCACGAGATCGTCGTGCAGACCGACGTCCAGGCCGGTCTGTGCCGCGACGCGTGGGGGCGCGAGGCAACGGTGATCCGATCGATCGCCGAGCCGGCGCCCGCGCGGACGGCGGCGCCCGAGGCCTTCGTCTGGGTCGGCCGGACGGCTCCCTACAAGCGCCCGGAGGCGTTCGTCGAGCTTGCCGAGCGCGTGCCGCAGGCGCGCTTCTGGATGGTCGGCGAGACGGACGCGGCGATCCGCGCGCGGGCGGCGGGCTGCGCCAACCTCGAGCTGCACGAGGCGCGGCCGCGAGCGCAGCTCGCGACGATGCTCGAACGCGCCGTCGCGGTCGTCAGCACCTCGGTGCAGGAGGGGATGCCCAACGTCTTCCTCGAGGGCTGGGCGCGCGGCGTGCCCGCGCTCGCGCTGTCACACGACCCCGACGGGATCGTCGAGCGCCACGGCCTCGGCTCCGTCGCCGGGGACTCCCTCGAGCGTCTCGCGCAGCTCGCCGCACGGTCCTGGGAGGAGCGCGACGCGCAGTCGGCGATCGCCGCGCGCTGCCGCGACTACGTCGCCCGCGAGCACGGCGCCGACGCGATCGCGGCGCGCTGGGAGCGCGCCCTGCGGCTCAGACCCGCGACAGGCGCCTGATCGCGGCGACCGCGCGCCGGCGGACCGGCGCGGGCAGATCGAGCCGCTCGACGAGCTCCACGTCCTGCTCGTCGAAGAGCGCCAGGCGGCGCAGCACGAGGGCCCCGGCGGCGATCGTCAGCCCGATCGCCAGCGCCACGCCGGTCGCGCCGTCGAGGAGCACCGCCGGCAGGATGCCCGCCGCGAGCGGCAGCGCCAGCGCGGGCGAGAGCGCCGGCGCCGTCGACAGGTCGCGGCGCGCGACGACGTGGTAGCCGGCGACGATCATCGCGAGCGCGGCGATCGTGGCGATCGCCGGACCCGCGATCCCGACGTCGAGCACCCCGACGAGCACGACGTCGGCGGCGAGGTTCACGACGAGCGCGGCGACGTTGATCAGCGACGTCGCGCGCGTGCGCTCGTGGAGCATGAGGATCGGCGCCAGCAGGCTCGCGACGGCGAACAGGGCGAGCGCCGCGACGAGCAGCGCGAGCGGCCGGCCGGCGTCGGCGAAGCCCGCGCCGAAGACGATCGGCACGGCGACGACCGCGACCGGCGCGGCCAGCCCGCCGAGCACGCTCGCGATGAACGTCGCCTGCGGGACGAGGCGCTCGAAGTAGCGCGCGACGAGCTCCTCCCGGCCGGCCTCACGCAACGAGACGAACAGCGGGACGAGGACGATCGTGGCCGTCATCGCGAGCGTCTGCAGCATCGTGTAGCTCTGATAGGCCAGCGCGTAGACACCGACGTCCGACGCGGTGCCGTAGGCGCGCAGCACGACGATGTCGACCGAGCGCATCCCGTACTGGCTGGCGGCGAACGCGATCAGCGGGACCGAGAAGATGAAGATCCGGCGCACCTGGGCGCGATCGAAGCGCGGCGGCCAGACGCGCAGCCCGCGCAGCGCGAGCGCCAGCCCGAGCATCAGCAGGGCGGCGACCGCGACCGTGATCCAGGCCACCGTCAGCGTCGAGCGGCCGGCGCCCGTGACGGCGATCACGGCGAGCGCCGCGGCGAGCAGCGCCTGCCGGCCGGCCGCCGCCGCCGCGCTCAGGCGCATCCGCCCAGCGGCGTCGAGGACGACCTGAAGCTGCTCGCCGGCGACGAAGAAGAAGCCCAGCGCGAGCGTCAGCCACAGGTACGTCCAGGTGAACTCCCGCGGCAGCAGCCCACCGGCCTGGAGGCCGATCGCGAGCGCGCTGACGATCAGCAGCGAGGGCACGGTCAGCAGCGCCCGGCCCCAGGCGCTGCGCTGCATCGACCCGCTGCGGTCGAGCTCCTCGCGGCCGTAGCGCATGACGGCCGCGCCGCTCCAGCCGCCGGCGACGAACATGATCAGCGTCCCGCCGAGCGTCATGTAGGCGATCACCGCATAGCCCGCGGGGGTGAGGATGCGCGCGGTCAGCACGACCGTCAGCAGACCCAGGAGGAGCGTCGCGACGCGCGCCGCCGTCACTCCGGCCACGTCGCCGACGAGCGTGTCCAGGCCGCGGATCGCGCGGGCGGGTCGCGGCGGCGGGTCCACGGCGTCAGGTGGCGGGCTAGGCGGGCCGGCGGCGGACGAAGACGAACTGGTTGCAGCCCAGGCCGCCGCCGCAGGTCCGCATCTGCTCCAGCTCGAAGCCGCGCGGACGCAGGAAGTCGAGGATCTGCTCCGGTCTGGCGACCTCGAACGGGTAGCCGCCGACCCAGTCGACGAGGTCGTGCCAGCGGCTCATCCCGCGCGTGCTCTTGTAGTTCGTCCAGCCCCGCACGTAGTCCAGCGGACGGCCGCGCAGCAGCGATCGCGCGGCCGTCAGCAGCTCGCGCGGTCCCATCACCGCGATCACGAACGGCAGCCGCGCGCGCTCGGGCAGCGCGTTGTAGAGGCGCTTGACGGCGCGCCACAGCGAGCTGCGCCCGCCCTGGTCGTTGTAGATCGAGATGAACAGCCGGCCGCCGCCGGCGACCGCGCTCGAGACGTTCGCGAGCGCCGACCACATGTCGCCGGTGTGGTGCAGCACGCCCCACGAGTAGACGATGTCGAAGCGCCCGAGCCCCTCGACGTAGGCGGCGTCGAGCGCGCTGGCCTGCGCGATCGTCCAGCTCGCGTCCGGTGGCCCGTGGCGCTGCTTGAGCTCCAGCGTGCAGCCGACGCTGCTCGGGTCGTAGTCGAAGGAGACCACGCGGGCGGCGCCCAGGCGCGCGGCCGCGAGCGAGAACAGCCCCGAGCCCGAGCCGGCGTCCAGGAAGGTCGACCCGGCGAGGTCGTCGCGTCCCAGCATCTCGCGCAGCGAGGCCTCGGCCTCGGCGATCCGGTCCTCGTCGAGGACGGTGAGGAAGCGCCTCCAGTTGTCGCCGAACTCGAAGCGAGCGCCGCTCGCGACTTCCGCGGCGAAGCCTGGGGCGGACTTCGTCGTCACCATGTGGCGTCACGCTACCCGACGCGACGCGCGCAGCGGTAGCGCGGGCCGCCTGCACGATGTCCGAACACCACGATCACGACGAGCGCTTCGCCGTCACCCGCAGCTACATCCGCGAGCGCGGCGAGATCCCGATCGAGGCGTTCGAGCTCGAGTTCGACACGCAGCTTCGGCGCTTCGCCAAGCTCGTCGCGATCGATCGCACGACCCGCCTGCTCGAGATCGGTCCGGGCACCGGCTGGATGCTCGTCCACGCCGCGCGCCGCGGCCTGAGATGCACGGGACTGGAGCTCAATCCCGAGATGGCGGCCTTCGCGAGCGACCGCGCCGGCGAGCAGGGCGTCGACGTCGACATCCTCGTCGGAGACATCCAGGATCGCGAGCTGCCGGCCGAGGGCTTCGACGTGATCGTCGCCAACTCCGTGCTCGAGCACGTCCGCGACGAGCGCCGCGCGCTGGAGCGCATCCACCGCGCGCTGGCGCCTGGTGGGCTGTTCTACTTCAACTCGACGAACAAGTTCGCGCTGCGCTCCGGCGAGTACCCGCCGCTGCGGCTCTACGGCTGGCTGCCCTACGGCGCGCGCCGGCGCATCCGCGTCGCGCGCCAGGGCCCGGCGATCGTGCAGTCCGCCGGCATCGACTTCCACCAGTACACCCATCCCGGCCTGCGGCGGCTGCTGCGCGAGATCGGCTTCGGCGAGATCCGGTCGATCTACGAGCTGCTCGACGTCGAGGACCTCAACGACCGCTCGTGGCACCGCGCGCTCGCGCTGCGCGGCTACAAGGCGGCGCCGCCGCTGCGCCACGTGATCGAGACGTTCGCCGCCGGCACGAGCTTCTACTGCCGCAAGCCGGCGACCTCGGCGTAGAGCCGCGCGTAGGCCGCGTGGCAGGCCGCCGGCGCGAAGCGCTCGGCGGTGCGGCGCGCACCGTCCGCCGCGCGGGCGAGCTGCGCCGGATCCTCGAGCCAGCCCAGCACGTGGGCCGCCAGCCCGGCGTCGTCTCCGATCGCGGCGACGCGAACGGCCTCCCCGCCCAGCTCGGCGATGCCGCCGACGTCGGTGGACACGACCGGGAGGCCTGCCGCGAGCGCCTCGACGACGGCGCGCGAGAAGCCCTCGGCGCGCGACGTCGAGAGGAACAGCCTGGCGCCCGCGAGGTCCGGCGCCGGATCGCAGTCGCCGCGAAACCGAACCGCCGCGGCGAGACCGAGCTCGCGCGCCGCGCGCTGCAGGTCCGGCACGCCGGAGCCCCCGCCGACGATCGTCAGGGTGGCCGACGGGCAGCGCCGCACCACCCGGCTCCAGGTGCGCAGCGCGGTCGCGTGATCCTTGACGCGGTGCGCGCGTCCGACCATCACGGCGGTGGTCGCCCGCGGGGCGTCGCTCGACCGCGGCGCGCGCACGCCCGGATGGATGATCCGCAGGTGCTCCGCCCGCGCCGGCAGCCGCCGGACGACCGCGTCGCGGACGGCGGCGGAGTTGGCGGTGGCCAGGTCCTCGGCGTCGGCGACGATGCGCTCGAGCAGCGGCCGCACCCCGCCGAGCGCCTCCGAGTGGCGCTCGCTCGTGATCAGGACCGCGTCGCCCAGCAGCGGCTTGAGCGCCGCGCCGAGCAGGTTGCCCTGCAGCAGCCAGCCGTGCACGATGTCGGGCCGCCAGCGCGCGATCGCCGCCAGCGGGCAGCCGCGGGCGATCGATCCGACGCCCGTGCCGAGCACCTTCTCGCGGGGAAAGGCGAGCAGCCGGCCCGGCTGCACGAACGCGACGCGCTGCTGCAGGTGCGCGAGCTGCGGCGCCGCGAGCAGGTCGATCACGGTGCGCTCGGTACCGCCCAGCGCGCGGGCGTGCGGCAGCAGGTGCAGGACCTTCACGGGCCACCCGCGGGCGGCTCGGTCGACGCTCGGCGCAGGCGGGCGGGCAGGCGCAGGCGGCCGGCGAGCGCCGGGAGACCGGGCAGCCGGGCTGCGAGGACCGGCTGCGCGAGCCGCCCGGCCGCGTGGACGAGGATCGCGGCGCAGGCGAGCATCGCCGGCAGCAGCACGGCTCCGGCTGCCACGGGATCGGCGCCCGTCCGGCTTGCGATGAAGACCGTCGGCGCCGCGACGAGCGCCGCCGACGCGACCAGCAGCCGCAGCCGCTTCAGCAACAGCACGTAGGCCACGCCGGCCGGCAGCAGGAGCAGGACGAGAACGCCGAGGATCGCCGGACGGCCGGCCTCGCCGAACGCGGCGATGCTGTCCCGTCCCCCGGCGAGCGTTCCGCCGAGCAGCTGCGTCGGCGAGTGGTCGGCGAACAGGTAGCCGCCGAGCGTGACCGGTCTTCCGCCCAGCGGATCGGCGGCGTACTGCTGGGGCGAGGGGGCGCCGTGGCCCTTTCCGAGGAACTCGATGTTGCGCGCCGCCGTCGCGCGAGCCTGCAGGTCGGCGAACGGGTTGCCGTCGTGCTGACCGGCGGTGCTCGTCAGATGGGGCAGCGCGAACACGACGACGGCCAGCATGCCGGCGCCGGCGACCCTGAGCCGCGCGCCGCGCGGCGCGCACGCGAGGGCGACGATCAGCACCGCGATGACGGCCCCCGGCAACCAGGCCGGGTCCGCCAGCGACAGCACGACCGCTGCCGCGCCGAGGGCGGCGATCGCGCCCGGCGTCGCTCGCGCGAGACAGGCGTGCACCGCATAGCCGAACAGCGCCGCGGCGAGCACCAGGACGGGGACGATCGAGCCCGAGCTCACGGCCCCGGACAGGTCGAGCGCGGCCACGCCCAGCAGCGTCGCCACGAGCGCGGCGGGCGTCCCGGCGGCGCGGAAGGCCAGCGCGTAGACGGCCGCCAGGGCAGCCAGCGTCGCCAGCAGCGTTGCCGTCCGCGCGCTGGCGGGCGCCGTCCCGACCAGCGGCGTCAGCGCATGGAAGACCTGCACCGCCAGCGACGAGAGGCTCGTCCAGGAGCCCGACAGCAGACCGTCGTCGAAGCCGAGCCACGTCGCCGCCGTCGCGGCGGCCCACGTGCCCGCGCCGGGGACGGGGTCGATTCCGTCGCGGGTCACGACGCCCCACAGCACGGCGCCGGCGATGGCGAGCACGAGCGCCAGCGGCCAGTGCCGGCGCAGCCGGCCGGCCAGCTCGAGCAACATCGCGGCCACGAGCAGCACGAGCAGTCCGACCGACCAGGACGACGCGCTCGGCTCGAGCGTGCCCGAGGCGGCGATCGGCGCGATGCGATCGAGGAAGAGCACGGGCTGGCGGCTGGAGCTCTCGCCGCGGACGCGGAGCACGACCGCGCCGAGGCGCGCCTCCTCGGTCACGTCGAAGACCTTGCCGACCCAGTTGGAGGCGCGGCCGAGCGTGCGTTCGGAGCCGTCGGCGGCGCGCAGCACCGCGGTCGTGCGGACGCCCTGCGGTCCGTACGCCCAGACGCGCAGCAGCGTGCGCCCGGAGCCCGGATCGGGCAGCGAGAGCGGTACCCATGCGACAGCCTCGCCCCCGGGCTCGACGAGGTAGCCGTCGATGTCCTCGCGGACCGGGCCGCGGGTCCGCACGCCGGCGTTCGGCGCCCCCGTGCCCAGATCCATCGGGGCCACCTCCCTGAACGTGCCCGACGCGTGGATGCCCGGCCCGACGAGCAGCACGGTCGCGAGCGCGAGCAGGACGAGCGCTCCGCGGGCGAGGTGCCGGGTCAGGCGGCGTCGCCCGGCGCCCGCGCGCCCGTGGCCACGTGCCCGGCCCGCTGGTGCGACCGGCGGAGCTGCCTCCACGAGGTGCTCGACGCCGGCGGCCAGAACCTGTGCCGGCCTCCCCGGGGAGAGCGGCCGCGGGCTCGGGGCGGCGGCGCGAGCCGCCGCCAGCGCGAGCGCCGCACGGCGGCGTGCGCCGTCGCCCGACGGCCCGCGTGCACCGTCGCCCGACGAGCGGCGTGCGCCGTCGCCCGACGACCCGCGCGCAGCGTCGCCCCACGACCTCCTCCACGCGCGCACACGCGCGAGCACCGCCGCGCGGTCGGGCGCCCTGCGCGGCGCGAGCCCCGCGTCCGGGCGCCACAGCGCCGAGGCCTCCGGCATGCGGACGTCGCCGAGCGCCCCGGCTCGCGCACACGCCAGGGCCGCCGCGAGCCCCAGCGGGATGGCGGCCGCGGTCGCGGTCAGCCCATTGACGAAGACCAGACCGACCGCGCCCACCGCCAGCACGCCGAGCAGCGCCAGCCCGATCGCGTCGCGGCGCCGCCGCCAGAGCGCCCGGAAGACGACGAGCCCCGCGAGAGCCAGCAGCCCGGCGCCGACGATGCCCAGCTCAGCGAGGAACCGCAGATACTCGTCGTGCGTCGGGAGCCCCGAGAACTCGGAGTTGTCCGCGCTGTAGCGCACGAAGCCGCCCCATCCGATGCCCCGCACCGGCTCGGACCGGAACGCTCGCAGCGCGAGCTCGACGCCGACCCTGCGCGACCTGATGTCGCGCGCGTCGATCCGTGCCTGGGCGGCCTTCAGGTCGGCGAGCCGGTTGCCGGCCAGCTGCGCGGAGAAGGCCGTCACCACCGGCGCTTCGCCCGGGCGCCGGGCGATCGCCCGCACCGCGCGCAGCCCGAAGCCCGCGCCGGCCGCCGGCGACCAGATGTAGAGGCGCGGGTTCGGCGACTCGGCCGGGGAGCGCCAGCGCACGCCGAGCTCGCGCCACGAGCGTCCGATCGTCGACGTCGCGATCGAGGGATCGTTGCCGCGCAGGTTGTCCTCGAGGCCGTAGCGCAACGGCTGGGTGCCCGCCAGCGCGCGCGCCTCGAAGCGCAGCTCGTAGGCATCGCCGGGACCCGCCGGCGCCAGCGCGCGGCTGACTCCGCGCCCCGGTCCGTCGGCGCGCACCTCGAGCACCCCGCGCGCCGGGTTGCTCATGCGGCCGGCGCCGGCGGGGATCAGGCCCTGCGCGTTGGCGTCCCAGCCGCTGCGGTCCAGTGCGCGCAGCTGCGCCTCCAGCCGCGTCGACGTCGATTCGCGACGCTGCTGCGCGAAGGTCGGGTAGGCGGCGGCCGCCGCCGCGCCCGCGACGGCGATCGCCGCGATCGTCAGCAGCTGCGCGCGGCTTCCGCGGCGCCGGGACAGCACGAGCACGAGCCCGGCGCCGGCGGCGGCGGCGAGCAGCCCGCCGCGCGAGTAGGTCAGCAGCAGGACGACGCTGACGAGGCAGAGCGCCATCGCGATCGCGATGCGCGCCGCCCCGCGCCATCGGCCCAGCGCCACGATGGCGGCCGGGACGGCGAACCCGATCGCGAACGCCAGGACGTTCGGGTTGCCGTAGGGACCGGCCAGCCGGCCGTGGTCCTGCGACGGGTTCTGCGTGCCGGCGCTCAGGCCGCCCACGCCCGCCACGGTCAGCAGCGCGGTCAGCGTGGCTCCGGCGACGATCGCCACCACGAGCACGGGCCGCAGGCGCGGCTCGAACGTCCCGGCGAGGGCGGCCAGCGCGACGAGCGCGAGCAGCTCCGAGAACCCGGCGATCTCGCCCGCGCAGCCACAGCCCCAGGTCAGCGCGCTGGCGACCATCCACGCCAACAGCAGCGTCAGCGACGCGAGCAGCAGCCAGACCGCGCGCGGCACGTCCGGCAGCGGTCGCGGCGCGCGGCGCCAGTCGAGCGCGAGCAGCAGCGCGGTCGACACGATGAGCACCCGTCCGACGGTCGCGCTGACGCCCGGCAGCGGGACGAGGACGACGTTCCAGGCCGGGCCGCTGAGCGCCGTCAGCAGCAGGGCCGCACCGCAGCGGCCGAAGGGGCCGCCCGCGACGGTGCCCGGCAGCGGTCGGGACCGCGACAGCGCCGCAGCGATCATGCGCCCGCCACCGCCGTCCTCACCGGACCGCAGTCCTCATCAGCTCGCCTTTCGTCATCTCCGCCCGTCGGGCCCGCAGGGGCGAGGTCACGTCGCTGTCGGCGGGCGCCCCCGTCCCCTGCCGGGCGTGGCCTCGGAGCGCCAGCGTATCGGCCGAGGGGTCCGCGGGTCGACGCATCAGCCGCGAGCTACCCTCGCCGCGTGACGGATCGAACACGCGTCGCGGCCGTGGTGCTCGAGATCCTCGTCGTGGTCTGCCCGGACCGCGCGCCGAGTGCGGGACTGCCCGGCGATGAGCTGCGCCTGGGTCGCGACGGGCTCGGGCTGGACTCGATCGAGATCGTCGAGGTGCTGCTCGGCTGCGAGGAGCACTACGACGCGCCGATCGACGCGCTGCTCGACGGCCGGCCGCTGACGTTCGGTCGCCTCGTGGACCACTTCGCCGAGCGATGATCAGGGCCGCCGTCCGCGGGCTGTTGGTTGCGCTGGCCGGCCGATCTCCGCGGCTGCTCTACGGCGCCGTCGACCGGGTCGCGCGCCTGACCGCGCCGCTGACCTCGCGCCCGGCCCAGGTCGACCGCGTTCGCGCCGTGTTTGCCCACCTGGGCCGCGGCGAGGCGCGCCGCGTGACGCGCGAGCTGCACGCGTCGGCGCTGAAGTCCCGGGTGCTCGGGATCGCCCTGGCCGGCGCCCGCGGCGAGCCCGCCTACCCACCCGTCGCCGTCGATGCCGCCTTCGCGAGCGTGCGCGGACCGGTCATCCTGGCGACGTTCCACGGCGACGCGGTCGGCGCGCTGGGGGAGCTCGTACGGCGCGTGCCCGGCGAGGTCGCGGCGCTGCACAGGATGGAGTGGAGCGTTCCGGGGAACGTCGCAGGGCGCTACGTCGGGGACGCCGACGCCGACAGCGTGGCAGCCTTCTTCGACGCGCTGGCAACGCTGCGGCGCGGCGGCTGCGTCCTGCTGACCGTCGACGGCGCCCGCAACGGCGGGCACGCGGTCTCGCTGGTCGGCCGCACGGCGATGTTCCAGCGTGGGGCCTTCGCGCTCGCTCGCCTGAGCGGCGCGCCGATCCTCCCGCTCTTCGCCCGCTGGAGCGCAGCGACCGTCGACGTCGCCTGCGCCCCGACGATCGCAGCCGGCGGCGACGAGCCGGCGATGGCCCGCGCGATGGCTGGCGCGCTCGAGCGCCATCTGCTCGCGCACCCGGCGGCCGTCGGCGCGCAACTGCTGCGCCAGCTCAGCCGGACGTGACGGCCGGGCCGGCCGCGAGCAGTCCCCCGAGCTCGCCGTAGCGCACCTTCCCGCTCGCCGTCCGCGGGATCGCGCCGGGGCGCACGATCAGCACGTCGTGCGGCGCGAAGCCGAGGCTCGCGCGGATCGCGTCCGAGACCGCGGCGCCGACCGCGCTGACCTGCGCCGCGTCACGGTCGTCGGTCTCGACGACGACGCTGACGCGCTCGCTGATCGCGGTCGCCGGCGTGCCCGTCGCCGACAGCGCCGTTCCGACGGCCGCGGCAAACCGGACGCCCGGGACGTCCTGCGCCGCATCCTCGAGCTCGCGCGGCGCGATGACCTCGCCCGCGCGCTTGATCATCGCGCGCTGGCGACCGAGCACGAACAGCCGGCCGGCGTCGTCGAGATAGCCGAGATCCCCCGTGTGCAGCCAACCCGCCCGCAGCGCGAGGGTCGTCTCGCCGGGCTGACCGAGATACCCCGCGAACACGGTGTCGCCGCGCACGAGGATCTCGCCCGGCGATCCCGCGTCAGCCGCCACTCGGACCTCGACATCGGGAAAGGCGACGCCGCAGGACACGTTGCCGCGCTCGTCGACGACGATCTCGTCGCCCGCCCGGTGCGCCGTGACCCCGAGGGTCGCCTCCGCCATGCCGTACCCCGGGGCGACGCTGCGCGGGATCCCGAAGCGCCGCTCGAACTCCTCGATCGTCGCCCGCCGGACGGGCTCGCCGCCGTTGGCGGCGTAGCGCAGCGACGTGAGGTCCACGCTGCCCGGGTCGACGAGTCGCGTCGCGAGCCGGTACGCGAAGTCGGGCGCCCCGGTGTGGGTCGCCCCCAGCCGCGAGATCGTCGACAGCCAGTCCGGGATCGTGCGGATCGCGGGCCGGACGATGTGACAGGCCGTCCCGAAGTGGACCGGCGCGATCATGAAGCGCACGAGGCCGAAGTCGTGCCACGGCGGAACCCAGCTCACGAGCACGTCGTCGGGCAGGATGTGGCCCGCCCGCTCGGTGGAGCGAAGCTGGGAGAGCACGCTGCGGTGCGTGATCATCGCCACGCGCGGGTCTCCGGACGTGCCGGACGTCCGCTGCAGGAACGCCAGGCCGTCGCCGGTCGACGGCGGCGGCGGCGGCGCTGGTGGGACGTCGGGGACCTCGAGGTCGGCCGTGACGACGAGCCGCGGCGCGATCGACTCGACGCGGCGGGCGAGCGTCGTGCGCAGCGTGACCGGGTTGAATGCGCAGGGCACGGCGCCGAGCAGCTGGGCCCCCCAGAACGCCTCCGCGAAGCCGACCCCGGCGGGGAGCACGAGCGCGACCCGATCGCCGGCCCGGACGCCCTCCAGCGCCAGGCCGGCCGCGACGCGCTGCGCCGCGTCGGCGAGGTCGCCGAACGTCGCTCGTCGTCGGTCGTCCGCGAACGCCAGGGCATCGGGCGATGCGCCGGCGCGGGCTGCCAGCAGCGCTCCGAGCGTCAGGGGCGCGCCGGCCTCGCCTGCCGGCCGTCCTGTCAAACGACGGCGGCCTCGGCCTGCTGGTAGCTGACGACGTCGACGAGGGTGTCCTCGAGCGAGCGCGTCGGGCTCCAGCCGATCGCGGACCGGATCTTGCCGATCTCGGGCACCCGCCGCGGCATGTCCTCGAAGCCCTTCTCGTAGGCCTCGTCGTAGGGCACGACGTGGATCTCGGACTCCGAGCCCGTCAGCTCCCGCACGCGGTCGGCGAGCGACAGGATCGAGATCTCGTCCTGCGAGCCGATGTTGAAGACCTCGCCGTAGGCGGCGTCGCCGGCGAGCATGAGGTCGACGAGCGCCCGCACGACGTCGTCGACGTGGCAGAAGCAGCGCGTCTGGCTGCCGTCGCCGAAGACCGTCAGCGGGCGCCCCGCGAGCGCCTGGCCGACGAAGTTCGGCACGACCATGCCGTAGCGGCCCGTCTGGCGCGGCCCGACCGTGTTGAAGAGGCGCGCGACGACGGTCGGCAGCTTGCGCTCCTTCCAGTAGGCGAGCGCGAGGAACTCGTCGATCGCCTTCGAGCAGGCGTAGGACCAGCGGCCGGTCGTCGACGGGCCCATGACGAGGTCGCCGTCCTCGCGAAAGGGCAGCGCGGTCGACTTGCCGTAGACCTCGCTCGTGGAGGCGATGAAGACCGGCTTGCGCTTCTTGGCGGCCTGCGCGAGCACGACCTCGGTGCAGTGCACGTTCGTCTCGATCGTGCGCACCGGGCTCTCGACGATGAGCTCGACGCCGACGGCGGCGGCCAGGTGGTAGACGACGTCGGCCTCGTCGACGAGCTCCGCGACGACCCTGGCGCTCGCACACGTGTCGATCGTGTACCCGAAGCGCGGGTCGTCCTTGAGATGGCGGATGTTGTCGATCGAGCCCGTGGAGAGGTCGTCGAGCACGTGGACGCGATGGCCGCCGTCGAGCAGGGCCTCCGCAAGGTGTGAGCCGATGAAGCCCGCTCCACCGGTGATCAGGAACCGCAAAGCATGTGCCTTTCGTGGTAGTTCCGCCTGCCTCGGCGCGCGCCTGCCATCCCCGTGAGCCATACCGTTTCACACACGCGGTCCCGGCACAATGTCGATGACACACATACGGCCGCGCCACCGGCACACTCGGCACACCGGATTTCCGGTGTACCCCGTCGAGGTGACCGGCGATCCCGCGCGGCGGTGGGCCGTCAGCGCCGGGGTCGCCGAGCGGCCGGCGCGCGCGAGACCGCCGCCGAGTCCAGCAGCGCCTCCCAGCGCGCCACCGCGCCGGCGCGGCCGAAGCGCTCCTCCGCGCAGGCGCGGGCCGCACGCCCGGCCCGCTCGACGCGCTCGCGGTCGCCGGCGAGCTCGCAGAATGCCTGCGCGAGCGCGCCGGCGTCCTCGGGCGCGACGGCGACGCCCGCCCCGGACTCGCCGACGAGCCGGGCGGCGTCGCCGCGCAGCGCGGCGACGACCGCGCGGCCGGCCGCCATGACCTCGAGCAGCTTCGTCGGCAGCGCCTCCTCGAAGATCGGCAGGTCGCGCAGCATGACGACGCCGGCGTCGGCCGCCGCGTAGAGCGCGGGGATCGCGGCCGCCTCGACGGCGGGCAGCACGCGCACGTTGGCCGCCCGCTCGGCGCGCAGCGCGCCCGCGGCGGCCCCGTCGCCGACGATCGTCACCTCGACGACCTCCGGGCCCGCGAGCCGGGCGGCCTCGACGAGCGTCTGCAGGCCGTGGGCGAGGCCCAGCGTCCCCGCGTAGAGCACGCGCAGCGGGCCCGCGCCGCGCGGCGGCGCCGGGTCGAAGCGCTCGAGGTCGACCGCCGGCGCGACGACGACGACCTTCCCGGCGGCCCCCTCGACGCCCTCCAGCGCCGCGCGCATGCCCTCTGTCGGCACGACGATCGCCGTCGCGTGGCGGTAGCACCAGCGCTCGAGCCACCGCGCGGCCGCGATCGCCCGCGGCTGCGTCAGCATCCCGAGCTCGATCGCGCTCTCCGGCCAGCGATCGGCGACGTTGAGCACGAGCGCGGCGCGCTTGGAGCGCGCGTAGGCGACGCCCGCCGCCGCCGTGAAGAGCGGCGGCGTCTCGGCGACGACGGCGGTCTGCGGGCCCGTCGCCCACGACGTCGCCAGCGCCGAGGCCGCGAACGACGCGTGGTTGAGCAGCCGCCGCACGACCGCGCGGTTGGGCGTCGCGTAGACGGCGCTGCGCACGAGCCGCGTCCCGTCCGCGAGCCGGCCGCGCGCGAGGACGCGGTTGCGGTACGGCGCGCGGACGACGCCGTCGGGGTAGTGCGGCGGCGGCGCGTGGACGGTGACCTGCGCGCCCGCCGCCGTCAGGTGGGCCGCGAGCGCCCCAAGCCGCACCTGCGGGGCGCCGACCTCGGGCGGGAAGTAGTGCGTCAGCAGCAGCACGCGGCTCATGGCGCGCGCACGACGGTCAGCCGGTGGCTGCGCAGCAGGCTCGCGCGCGCCAGCCGCCCGCCGCGCCCGCCGAGGCGCCGCGCGAGCGGCGGCAGCAGGGTGATCGCCTCGTGCGCGACCTCGTCGCCGGGCCGCGTCGCCAGCGCGCGGCGCGTCACGCGGTGCGTGTCGCGGTTGCGCGTCGGCAGGCGCGGCTCGTAGACGAGCAGGACCCCGCCGGGAGCGAGCACGCGGCGCGCCTCGTCGAGCATCCGGCGCGCGCGGGCGCGGCTGCCGGCCGAGGACAGCGCGGTCAGCGCCAGCACGACCCCGAAGCGCGCGTCGGCAAACGGCAGCCGCGCGGCGTCCGCGACGTCGATCCGCGCCGCGGGAACCCGCGCGCGCGCCCGCTCGACGCGCTCGGGGATGAGGTCGACGCCGGCCAGCAGCGCCCCGTCGACCCCGGCGGCGGCGAGCCTCTCGAGCCACCAGCCCCCGCCGCAGCCGACATCGAGCACCGCCTCGCCGCGCTCGCGCTGGGCGCGCGTCACGTCCAGCACGCGCGCCAGCAGCTCGCCGCGCAGCCGCGCGTTGCCCGGGTTGTCCGCGGCCCAGGCGCGGCGCTTGCGCGGATCGCCCGCATACGAGCGGTAGGTCCGGCCCAGGCGCGCGCCCGGCCCCCGCTCGAGCCCCGCGTAGAGCTCGAGCAGGCGCTCGCGCTCGACCGGCCAGCGCAGCTGCTCGGCGGCGGCGCGCAGGCGGCCGGCCAGCGCCTCGTCGCCGCGCGCCGCGAGCGCGTCCCGCAGCCCGCGCCGGACGTCGGCGGGGTCCGAGGAGTCCACCGTCCACCCGATCCCGTGGCGCCCGACGATCCGCGAGAGCTCCGGCAGCGCGCTCGCGACGACCGGCACGCCCGCCGCGACGTACTCGAAGAGCTTGTTGGGAAGCGCGAGGCGGTGGTTCTCGCAGGTGTCCGACAGCAGCGAGACGCCGACGTCGGCCTCGCGGGTGTGCGCGAGCAGCTCGTCGAGCGGCACGCTGGGGAGCACGTGGACGCGATCGCCCGCGCCCGCCGCGTCCGCGACGGCGCGCAGCGCGGCGGCGTTGGGGTCGTCGCCGGCGCCGAGCAGCGCGAGGTGGACGCCGTCCATCGCGGCGACGGCCGCGATGAGCAGCTCGCAGCCGCGGCCCGGCGCGGCCGAGCCCTGGTGCAGCACGAGCGCGTCCTCGTCGCCGAGGCCCAGGCGCGCGCGCAGCCGCGGGCGCCCGTCGCCCGCGCCGCGGTCGGCGAGGTCGGACACGTTGCGCAGGACCGTCGGGCGGACCGCGAGGCCGTAGAGCTCCTGGATGCGATCGGCGATCCCGTCGGAGACCGTGATCACCGCCGCGCAGCGCGGGACGAGCGCGCCCTCGAGCGCCCGCACGAAGCGCTCCCAGGCGCCCGACCGGTACTCCACGCCGGTCGCGAGCTCGTGCGAGTCGTAGACGAGCCGGGCCCCCGTCAGGCGCGCGACGAGCGCCCCGGGCGCGAGCATCGCCGCGTCGTGCGCGTGCACGACGTCGGCGCCGACGGCGCGCGCCCCGCGCACGAACGACGCGAGGAACACCGCGCGGTAGGTCGAGAACGGCAGCGCGCGGCGCACCCACGCCGGCGGCAGCGCCGACCGGCGCCGGAAGCCGTCGAGCTCCTGCAGGCCGGGGTCGACCTCCGCGAGCTCGAGCACGGTCACGTCGTGGCCGGCCTCGGCGAGCGCATGTGCCTCGCGCCGGACCCGCGAGTCGAACAGCACGCTCTTGTGCAAGAGCATGCAGACGTGCATCAGCGCGGCATGGCAGCGAGCTTGCGCAGCCCGACGTCGCCCGGGTTGAGCTTCAGAGCCCGGCGGTAGGCGCGGCGCGCGGCGGCGGTGTTGCCCGCGCGCACCTCGAGGTCGCCGATCAGCCCGTGGACGACGAAGTTGCCCGGCTCCAGGCGCCGCGCGTCCGCGAGCACCGCGCGCGCCTCGCCGACCCGGCCGAGCTCCTCCAGCGCGCCGGCCTGCAGCATCCTGGGCGCCAGCGCGACCGGGTTCAGCCTCGCGGCGGTGCGCGCGGCCGACAGCTGACCCTCGGCCGAGCCCGCTCCCGCCACGCGCGCCTGGCGGGTGTGGAAGTCCGAGAGGTACACGCCGGCGGTCACGACGACCGCGACGGCGAGCGCGGCCGCCGACAGCGCCCGCACGGAGAGCCTCGGCTGCTCGTCGGACTCCGCGCGCTCGGGCAGCGAGACGAGCGCCGCGGAGAGGCCGAGCGCGAGCACGCCGAGGCCGGCCAGCCCGGGGATCTGCCACAGCCAGTCGACGAAGCACTGGCCGATGAGGACCATGCCCGCCGCGGCCGACGCCGACGTCCAGCGGCGCGTGTCAGGTGACGCGGCCCGCCAGCGCGTGGCGAACGTGACCGCCACCGCGCCGAGGAACAGGACGAACAGCAGGGCGCCGACGAGCCCCGTCTCGGCCAGCAGCGCGAGCGGGAGGCTGTGCGGGCTCGACAGGTTGCGGTCCGTCGTGCGCTCGGCGTAGTAGCCGAAGCGGTAGGAGCCCGCGCCGACCCCGGCGACCGGCGCCTGCCGGAACTCCGACACGGCGATCCGCCAGATGTCGTAGCGCGGCCCGCCGGTCGAGCCCAGCCGCGTCTCCCCCGGCGCGGCGACCTCGAGCATCTTGAACTCGTCGACCTTGCCCTGCACGAACGTCACGGGGTTGCCGACGACGGCCAGGCCCCCGACGACCGCCACGAGCGCGACGACGCCCAGGCCCGCGGCGGCGAACTTCCGCAGGCTGCGCTGCAGCGGCCCCTCGCTGCGCAGCCCGCTGTCGTAGACGGCGACGACGAGCACGGCCACGAGCGCCACGAGGGCGAGCACGACGAGCGCGCGTCCCGCGTGGCCGATGACCGCGCTCGTGACGGGGTCGCCTGCCGTGAAGGCGTCGTAGGGCGCGAGCAGCGCGCCCGAGGCGATCGCGATCGCTCCCACGGCGACGATCGCGAACCACGCCCGGCGCACGCGGTCGGGCCCGAGCGCGATCGCGACCGCGCCCCCCGCCGCGAACCCGACGAGCGCGCCGCGCGACTGCGTGAGGAACCCCAAGCCGAGCGCGAGCAGGGCGAACGCGAACGCCGCCGCGCGGACCGAGGCCGGGACGCGCTTGGCGGCAGCGGCGCACAGCAGCGGCCAGAACGCGATGACGAACAGGGCCGCCGTGCCGTTGCGGTAGGCGACCGGATCGTTGAGGCGGCCGGCGAGGAAGACCGACGGGCCGTCCGCGAGCACGAACGCGAAGGACAGGCCGACGACGAGCCCGAGCCCCGCGAGCGCGGTCGCGGCGACGCGCTGCGCGGCGACGCGCTCGTGCAGCGTGACGAGCGGCAGCGTGAACAGGCCCGCGTAGAGCAGCAGGCGGCTGCCGGTGGCGATCGCGGACTCCGGCGACTCGCCCCAGAGCGCGGACGCCAGCGACCACGCCGCGAGCGCCCAGAGCGCGCCGGCCGCCACGAGCGGCGCCCCGGTCAGCCTGCGCCGGCGGGCGAACACGATGACGACGAGGACGAAGAGCGAGATCGGCGCCCACTGGCTGATCGCGAACGCGCCGTTGATCGCCAGGGCGACGAGCAGCATCGCCGCGGCGACGAGCGCCGGCACGAGGGTCTGACGCTCGCTGCGACGCAGCGTGCGGGCCTCACCGTCATGGCCGCGAGGGGGGTTCTCTACCATGTCGGCAGTGCTCACGCAGAGCAAGCTAGCTGGTTTGTTGATCATCGGGCTCATGCTGGTTCCGGGCTCCGCATCGGCCCAGGCGCTGCCCTCCGATCCACCGGTCGGCTCCCCGTCGGGGACGATCTACCAGCTCCCGCTGGACACCGCGCGACGCGATGCCGCGCCCAAGCGGCCCGCCCGCAAGAGCCCTGCGACGACGACGCGAGCCGGCGGCTCCGGGCGCACGGACGGCGCCACGACGACGACCCCGTCGGCTCTGCGCTCGGAGAACGGCTTCGGCTCCTCCTCGGTCGTCCCGGGTGCGGCCGCGAGCCGGGCCGCGGCGTCCGGGAAGGGCCGCCGCATCGCGAAGCCCGGCTCGGCATCGGTCACCGACGCGGGCTCGCCGGCGGCCTCGGCCGAGCGCCGGGCGACGGCGACGCCGGCAGGCGTGCAGTCCACCCCCTCGAACCTGATGACCTACGGCCTGCTCGCGCTCGTGCTCGCGGCGGGCCTCGCGGCCGGCGTCGTGACGCGGGTCCGCCGCCGCCCGCCGGGCTGACCCGGCGTCAGGCGACCAGGCTGCGCACGACCTCCGCGCCGAAGAGGAACGTGGCGGCCAGCGAGGTGGCGACGAGCACGAGCGTCGCCCGCGCGGGGCGGGCCAGGAAGCGCGCGTCTCGCCATGCGCGATAGGCGTCGGCGCCGAGACGCACCGGCAGCAGCAGCGTGAGCCCCAGCAGGCGCATGTCCCGGCTCAGCGTCGCCGTGCGCACGTAGTCGAGGTCCATGGAGACCTTCTCGGGGAGGATCGCCGCACGGTAGGTGGCGACGCGGTCGGGCTGCTTGGCGAGCAGCCGTCCCTCGCCCGAGAAGCGCAGCTGCGAGGGGCCGGTCAGCCCGGGCGGCGCCAGCAGGATCCTCTCGTAGGACTCGGCGTGCGCGTCGACGAACTCCGGCAGCTCAGGCCGCGGGCCGACGAGGCGCATCTGGCCGCGCAGGACGTTGACGACCTGCGGCAGCTCGTCGAGGCGGCTGACGGCGAGCGCGCGGCCGAAGGGCGTGTAGCGATCGTCGCCGGAGACCGACAGCGGCGGGCCGGCGACGCCGTCGCGCATCGTGCGGAACTTCAGCATCGAGAAGGTCCGCCCGGCGCGGCCGACGCGGCGCGAGCGGTACAGGACCGGGCCCGGCGAGTCCAGGAAGACGCAGACGGCGATGAAGCCCCCGACGAGCAGCAGCGTCGGGGCGGCCAGCAGGCAGATCGTGACGTCGAGCGCGCGTCTCACGCCGAGCTCCCTACCCCCGCGAGGACGTCGGTCAACGCCAGCCGCACGTCATCGACGTCCTCGTCGGTCATCCAGGTGTGCAGGGGGAGCGTCAGCGCGCGTGCCGACCAGGCCGTCGAGTTCGGCAGATCCAAGGGCCGCAGACCGTAGCGCTCGCGGTAGTACCGATGAAGGTGAATGGAGTTAAAGTGCACGCTCGTGCCGATACTCTGCGCACGAAGCGCAGCCGCGATCTCGTCGCGGCTCGCGGGGGCATCGGCGTGGACGAGGACGGAGTACAGATGGCGCGCGTGTCGGGCGCGCGCCGGGACGGGCGCGGGCAGCTCGAGCGGCAGGCCCGCGAGCGCCTCGTCGTATGCGCTGCTGAGCTCCTCGCGGCGCGCGATCCACCCGTCGAGGCGGGCGAGCTGGTGGCGCCCGATGGCCGCGGAGATGTCGTTCATCGCGAGCTTGAAGCCCGGCTCGGCGACGTCGTACTGGGCCGGCCCGGCGGTGCCGTGGCGGCTCCACGCCGACCGCGACAGGCCGTGCAGCGCCAGGCGCTCCACGCGCTCGGCCTCGTGCGCGTCGCGCACGACGAGCGCGCCGCCCTCGATCGTCGTCATGTTCTTCGTCGCGTGGAAGCTGAACGAGCAGAGGTTGCCCCAGCTGCCGATCCGCCGGCCCTGCCACTCCGCGCCGATCGCGTGCGCGGCGTCCTCGATGATCGTCAGGCCGTGGCGGTCGCGCAGCGCGGCGACCGCGTCGAGGTCGACGGGGCGCCCGCCGAGGTGCACCGGCATGAGCGCGCGCGTGCGCGGGCCGACAAGCGACTCCGCGTGGGCGAGGTCGAGCAGGCCGGTGCCCAGGTCGCAGTCCACGAAGACCGGGCGCGCACCGCTGTGCTCGACGACGTTGGCGCAGGCGGCGAACGTGTTCGCCGGCACGAGCACCTCGTCGCCGGGACCGATGTCCGCCAGCCGCAGGGCGAGCATGAGTCCCGCGGTGCAGGAGTTCAGGCAGCGCAGATGCCAGGCGCCGAGGTAGCTCGACAGCTCGTCCTGGAAGCGCTCGACCTTCGGACCGGAGGCCAGCCAGCCCGAGCGCAGCACGTCGATCATCTCGGCGATCTCGTCGTCGCCGATGTCGGGCCGGGCGATGCCCAGGAACTCCTCGCGCTCGTCGCTCATCGCACGCGCACCTGCCGTTCCCTCGTCTCGCCGCGCGGCGAGACGATCCGGACGGTGTACCTGCCGCGGCCGGCGCGCCCCCAGCGCAGGCGGAGGGTCCGCGAGCGGGAGGTGCGCACGAGGCGCGCGATGCGGCCGCCGCGCCGAAGCTGGACGGAGTGCCGGCCGGCGCTGCGCAGGCGCAGCGAGACGGCGAGCCCGCGGGTCCTGAGCTTGCGCAGCCGCACGCTGCGGGCGGTCCTGACGCGCGCGGCGTGCCGCCGCGAGGGGGCCTTGCGGAAGGCCGCGTAGGCGGGCTTGGGCGCGAGGTCGCTCGTCAGCAGGCCCCAGTTGGCGCTCGTCGGGCTCGCCGGCTGGTCGAGGAGCGCGAACCAGCCGATGCCGGCGACGCCCTTGCGCAGCCGGTCGGCGATGCGGAAGCCGGCCTTCAACCAGGTCGCCTGCACGGCGCGGCTGACGAAGATCGCGAACGCCGACGAGGCGTGGTCGGACTGCACGGAGAACTCCGACAGCCACAGCGGCACCGGGGCGCGGCGTACGCCCTTGTAGGCGGCGTCGACCTCGGCGCCGAACGTGTCGAGGTCGCTGATGTCGCGATAGCCCTCGACGGGCGCGTTGCGCAGATCCGGATGGCGGAACGGAAACGGGTTGTGCCCGAACCAGTCCAGCCGTGGCGCCCTACCGTTGGGAAGCTTCATGTCGTGAAGAAACTCGGATGGTCGTTGGTCGCCCCCGCTCCACGTCATCCCGCCGATGACGATGTTAGCGCTGCTGACGCTCTTGAGCGACCGATAGGCGGCGTCGAGCATCCGCGCGTACGTCCGCGCGGCGGTCGGGTCGCCGGGCGGGTTGGGCTGGAAGCGCAGCGCGAGGTTGGGCTCGCCCCAGATCATCCAGCGGCGCACCTGCGGATAGCGCCTGGCGGCCGCCCCCGCGAAGCGACCGAAATCCCGTGGATCGGCCGGCGCCCAGGTGCGCCCGCGCCCGCCGTTGGCCCACGGCGGGACGCCGTTGATCAGAAGCGCCACGCGGATGCGATGGTGGGCGGCCTCGGCGACCGCGGCGTCGATCGCCGCCGGCCAGACGTAGGCCGGGTCGGCGGGATCGGCAGCGTCGAGCGGCCGCTGCGGGGCGACGGCGTCCCACCTGAGCTGCATCTGCAGCGTGTCGACGCCGAGGTCCTCGTAGAGCGGGAAGGCGGACCGGCCGGGGGCGAGCGCGGTGGGTCCCCAGATGGCCTTCTCGGCTGCGGTCGCGGCGGCCGGCGCCGGCGCGAGCATCGCGAGCGCGAGCGCGGCCGATCGCATCCACGCAACGCCGACATGCGATCGGGCCGTCACCTCGGAAGGCGGCGGGCGAGGACACTCAGCACGGCCTGCAGGCTATCGACCGCGTTGCGCGCGACGAAGCAGTGACGCAGCCGTTGACGACGTCACATGTGTCACGAGTGAGGTTGTCACCCACGCTGCCGTCGGTCGCCTCCGCGCCAGGTGCGTGCTTGCGCGCCGGGCGCGCAAACTCGCCGGTAGCATCGGTGGCGATGCGCCACCTCGAGACGCTCGCGCCCGAGGCGATCCCGATCGCCAGCGGCTCCGCGTTCAACGATCTCATCGGCAGCCTCGACATCCGACCGGCGCGCGTCCTGGACGTCGGCGCGGGAGGCTTTCTCGGCGAGACCACGACCAGATACCTCTTGGAGAGCTTTCCGGCGGCAGAGGTCGTCGCCGTCGAGCACAACGAGGAGCGGGCGGCGGCGCTCGCCGAGAAGTACGCCGACACGCCGCGCCTGAGCGTCGTCGCGCAGTCGTTCTTCGACCACGAGTCAGAGCCGTACGATCTCGTCGTGCTGGACCTCGACTCGGGTCTGGTGCCGAGGATCTTCAGCGAACTGCTCGACGGGCGGGTGTTCGATCTGCTCGCGCCGTCGGGCGTCGTGATCACGGTGACGATCACGCACGCGGAGAGCTCGTTCGACGGTGGCCCGCGCAGCCTCGCGCCCGCGAACCGCATGAGCACCGGAAAGCGCCTCGAGAAGATCTTCGGGACCGGCCGCATCGACGACGTGGCGCTCAAGTCCCACTTCGAGGGCCACCCGCGGTATCGCGCGATCGTCGCCGTCGACAAGTTCCGCGACGACCAGGGCAGCCCCGTGGGCTGGCTCACGCTGCAGCGCCGTCCGTAGAGCGGGGTGCGCAGATGCGCGTCTGCATGTTCGTCTACAACAACTGCACGAACGATGCGCGCGTGCTCAAGGAGGCCAGGACGCTGCTCGCCGCCGGTCACGACGTGACGGTCGTGGCCGTGCTCGACGTGACGACGACCCTCGAGGAGGACCGCGACGGGCTGCGGATCGTCCGCATCGACCGGCGGCCGCTGCACTACCGGCTGCTGTGGTGGTACCGAGCGCGCGTGCGGAGCGCGCGCCTGGCCCGCGCGAGGCTGAAGCGGTTCGGGCGCCGCTCCGCGCGCCGGCTCGTGCGCCTCGCGCGCCGGAGCCGGCGCAGGCTGAAGCACGCTCTGCGGCGCGCTCGGCGCCTGATCACGCGACTCGTGCGCCGCGCTCGCGTCAGGCTCCTGCGAGGCGCGCGCCGCGCGCGGCGCAGGCTGCGCCTGCTCCGGTTCCGGCTCGCCGCGCGCCTCGGCGGCCGTCCGGTGTCCGCCCGCTCGCCCCGGATCCGGAGCCCCCGGCGCCCACGCCGGTACCGGCTGTCGTCGATCTTGCGCCGGCGCCGCGCCGGCAGGCGGTCCGGCGACGGCGAGGCGCCGGCGCCCGCCGGGTCCGGGCGGGCGCTGCTCGTCGCGCGGGTCGCGCGCGTCCTGCGCCTGGCGCTGACCGTGCTCGGCGCCCCGCTGTCGCTCCTGGCCTGGCTGCTCGTAAGCGCCGGGCGGGGGGTGAGCCGCTTCAACCACCGCACGCTCATGCGCATGCACAAGCCGCTCATGTTCGGCGACTGGTACTGGCGCGCGTACCGCCTCCTGCGCGACGAGCGCTTCGACGTCCTGCACGCCCACGACCTCAACACGCTGCCCGTGGCCGCGGCGCTCAAGCGGCGCACGGGGGCCCTGCTCGTCTACGACGCGCACGAGCTGTACCCCGACGTCAGCACGCTGTCGACGACCGAGCGCCGGGTGTGGAAGGTCCTCGAGCGGCGGCTCATCGGTCGCGCGGACGAGGTCATCACGGTCTGCGACTCGATCGGCGCCGAGTTGCAGCGCCGCTACCCGATCGCTCCGCCGACGATCCTGCTGAACTGCCCGCCCAGCGCCGACCGCGTCGAGCTCTCCTCGCGGCTGCTGCGAGCGCACGCCGGGCTCGACGACGCCGAGCCGCTTGTGCTCTACCAGGGCGGCTTCACGCCCAACCGCGGGCTCGCGCAGCTCGTGCGCGCCGCCGGGCAGCTCGAGCGCGGCCGCCTGATCATGATGGGCTGGGGCCGCCTGGAGGACGAGCTGCGCGCGATCGTGCGCGACGAGGGCCTGGGCTCGCGCGTCGTCTTCACGGCTCCGGTCGCCCAGGACGTGCTGCTGTCCTACACAGCGGGCGCGGACGTCGGCGTCATCCCGTACGAGCCGGTCGGCCTGAACAACCTCTACTCGACGCCGAACAAGCTCTTCGAGTACCTCTCGGTCGGCCTGCCGATCGTCGGCAGCAACCTGCCCGAGCTGGCGAAGATCGTGCTCGGCTGCGAGGTCGGCCTGACCTTCGAGCGCGCCGAGCCCGAGCTGATCGCGGCGGCGCTGAACCGCGTGCTGCTCGACGACGACCTGCGCGCGGGGATGCGCCGCAACGCGCTCAGCGTGCGCGCGCGCTACACGTGGGAGACCCAGGCCGGGACGCTGCTGAGGGTCTACGCGCGGGTCGAGCCGGCGCGGCCCGTGCTCACGCGCGCGGCGTGAGGTCCAGGCCGAGCGCCTCGCTCCAGCGCGGCTTGACGGCGCTCCAGCGCAACCCGCTGGTCTCCTCGCGCGCGCGCTCTGCGCGGCTGCGCCGCTCGCCCGCCCCGTGCGTGCGCAGGATCGCCTGCGCGGCGGCCGCGACGTCGGGGTGCACGACGTCCTCGGCGTACTGCTCGCCGGCTCCCGGGCGCTGGAGGACGACGGGCACGCAGCGCGCCGCCATCCCCTCCGCGAGGGCGGTCGCGTGGCCCTCGACGTCGCTGAGCGACAGGATCCAGCCGACGCGGCGCAGGAACTCGGGCACGTCCGGGCCCGGCGGGTCGAAGAACACCGCGCCGCGCAGCAGCGGCGCGTCGCGCAGCCGGGCGAAGAGCCGCGCGTAGTACTCGTACTCGCCGCCGCGTCGCAGCAGGCCGGTCATCTCCCACGGCAGCGGGCCCTTGCACCACAGCCGGTAGCGGTCGTCGACCGCGCGCAGGCGCTCGAGCAGGTCGAGCGCCAGGTCCAGGCGCTTGAGGGACGGCACCAGGCCGACCATCCCGAGCGTGAACTCGGCGCCGTCGAGCTTGGGGCGATCCAGGCGCTCCCAGTCGACCGTGTTGGGGATGACGCCGAACCTCGCGTCGGCGGGGTCCCAGCCGAAGCGCTCGCACGCCGAGCGGCGCACGTGCTCGGCGACGAAGACGACGCGATCGACGCGCTCGAGGTCCAGCTCGCCCGGGAACTCCGTCTCGAGCTCCATGCGGTGAAAGCGCACGACGACGCGCGCGCCCGGGCGTCGCTCGGCCGCGTGCCAGACCGCGTTGCCGACGCACCACTCGCACAGCACGACGTCGGCCCAGTCGCGCGCCGCCCGGCTGCTGGCCCGCACGTGGACGCCGTGGCGCAGCCACGTGTCGTGGCGCAGCTCCGCGCCGGACTGCGCGATCGCCTGCTCGAGCGCCGCGGTGAAGGAGCGCTGATGGGCCGCGACGAGCACGCGGGTGGCCCGAGGTCGCGACGCGCGACGGGCGGCCGGCACGTCGCCGAACAGCGCCGCGCCGACCGACGACTGCCGAAACGGCTGCGCCCGCTCGAAGGCCAGCGCCCGCGCCCGCTCCAGGCGCGCGGGGTCGGAGAGCGCCGCGAGCACGCGCTCGGCGGCGTCCGCGGCGTCGGCGGCGGTCAGCGGGTAGCCGGCGCCGAACACGCGCTCGGTCGCCGGTCCGGGCGAGACGAGCGGCGCGCAGCGCGACGCCGCGTACTCCAGCGCCTTCGTCGACATCTCGCTGCTCGTGCTCAGCCGCTCGGCGCGCAGGCCGAAGCCGATGTCGCAGCCGCGCAGCATCGCGAGCGTCTCCGCGCGGCTCAGCGCGCCGTGCCAGGTCACCCCCTCGGTGTCCTGCAGCACCCCGCGCGCCCAGCGCCCGAACGCCGCGTCGCCGCCGATCTTGTCGCCGGCGACGTGCAGCTCGGCGCCGGCATGGGCCTCCCGCACGAGCGCGAAGAGCTCGGCGAGCGCGCGCAGGCCGTAGTCCGGCGACAGCTTGCCCGCGTAGGCGATCCGCGGCGCGTCGCCGGGGCGGGCGGGTCGCGGCGCGTCGAACGCCGCGTCGGGCACGGTCGGCGGCATCACGAGCGCCTCGACCCCGGCCTTGCGCAGCGCGTCGCGCACCTCGCCGGTCTGGCAGACCAGGCGGGCTCCCCCGGCCGTCCAGCGCGCGACCCTGGGGTCGTCGCGCACGTCGACGCCGTCGTGCGCCAGGAAGTAGGCCCACAGCCGCCGGCCCAGCCCGCCGGCCCCCAGGACCTCCTCCACGGTGGCGTCGCCGCGCACGAGCACGAGATCGAAATGGCGGCGCTCGTCCTCCCAGACCAGGCGCTCGGCGGCCGCGACGGGCGGCAGCACACTGACGTGCGGCGGCTCGATCTCCGTGTCGAGCAGCTCGACCGCCGGCTCGGCGTCCAGCGCGCCGAGCACGACGTCGCGCCTGCGGTCGACGCGCAGCGCCACCGCCACCGTGCCGTACGCCGCGAGCATCGCCGCGGCCGACTGCAGCCAGGCGCTCGAGCCGTCGATGAGGTTCGCGTCGACCTCCGCGTAGAGCGCGAACGACCGTGGAGCCGACACGCTCGGCGGCTCAGCGGCGCGCGCGCCGGCGCAGCGTGGAGCGCAGCCCGCGCGCGTCGAGCCGCACGTCGCGATCGGGCTGCACCGTGACCGTGCCGGCGCGGTACAGCCGCATCCCGCGGCGCGACCACTCCGACAGGCCGGACGCTCCCGGCCAGCCGATCGAGGCGACGCGGTCGCGCGCCGCGAGCGTGAACGTCGGGTCCAGATCGGCGACGAACGACTGCTCGGGCGCGCGCAGCGCGCCGCGCGGGTCGCCCCCGCCGATGACCTCGGCGTGCGCGTACGTCGTGCAGGCCAGCAGCTCGTCGAGGTCCTCGCCGCGGAACGCGACGCCGCCGCGCAGCGGCGCCACCCAGGGGCCCTGGGCGAGCGCCGCGAGCTCGCGCATCCGCTCGCGCTCGCCGAGCCCGTCGGCCTGGTGGACGAGGCGCACGGAGAGCGCCGGCGCCGTCTGTGCCAGGACGTCGAGCGGGCCGTCGAGCGGGACGTCGGCCGGCACGCCGATGACCACCTCGCGAACGCGGCCGGCGGCGGCGCCGACCGACGCGAGCGTGCGCCCGGCGGCGGCGGTGGAGTCGGCGAGCAGCAGGATGCCGGCGCGCGGCGTCGGATCGCGCGCCTCGAACCCGGCGACGCGCAGGATCTCCGCGAAGCGGTGGGCGTACGTATGGCGCGCGAGCACCTCGCGGCGGCCCTGCAGCGCGACGGCGCGGCGGTGCGCGGGATCGTGCAGGAGGCGGTCGATCTGCGCCGTGGCGTCCTCCAGCGAATCGACGACCGCGACGCCCGCCGTCAGCAGCTCGCCGAACGCGCGCGACGGCGTGCTGACGACCGGCGTGTCGCAGGCGAGCAGCTCGAAGACGCGTCGCGAGCACTTCGTGGGCGACTCCGTGACGGAGTTGACGTTGAGAAACAGCGCGTGGCGGCGGTAGGCCTCGCCGATCTCCGCGTAGCTGAGGCGGCCGCGGACGTGCGGCCGGAAGCGCTCCGGGAAGCCGAACGCCTCGCTGTCGCTGCCGAGCATGCGGTCGTAGATGTCCAGGCCGAACGGCCTCGCGGCGTCGAGCACGAGATCGAGCTCCGCCCGGCGGGCCTCGTCGCGCTCGCGGTGGTACGCGCCGGCGAAGGCCGCGCGCTGCACCCGCTCGGCCGCCGCGATCGGATGGTGCAGGCGCGGCTGGGCGGCGAACGGCAGCACGCCGACCGTGCGCTCGCCGGGAAGCTCCGCGTAGCGCCCGACGCTCGCGCCGTCGGCCGTGAGCACGTGGTCGAAGAGCGCAGCCGCGCCGGCGAAGCGCTCGTGCTGGACCGGGTCCTCCGTGTTCCAGAAGACGCTCGGGATGCCGCGCTCGCGACATGCGGCGACGAGGTCGCACAGCTCGGCCGCCACCGGCTCGTTTCGCGATGGCTGGCTGGCGATCGCGTCCTGCCACGCCCCCCCGCTGCCGCTCCAGGCCGACTCCACGAGCAGCAGGTGCGGCTGGTATTCGTCGAGTTGCGCCGCCCAGGCGCTGCGCGTCAGCGGCCGCAGGTCGCACTCCGGCGCGAGGCACGCCTCCGAGATCTCGTCGAGGATCGCCGCCACGCGCACGCGCCGCGGATCCAGCGGACCGCCGGCCAGCAGCTCCCCGCCGGGCGCGGCGGCGAGCGAGGGGACGAGCCGGCGCTCGATCCTGACCTTCGCCGCGGGCGGCGCCGCGGCCGGCTCGGGCGCGGGCGGCGCCGCGGCCGGCTCGGGCTCGGGCGGTGCCGCGGCGGGCGCCGGCGCCGGCTCGGGCGCCGGCGCCGGCGCCGGCGCCGGCGCCGGCTCGCCGCCGGGCCGGTCCCCGTCGTGCAGCTCCAGGACGCGCGCGTCGCCGGCGCGCAGCCGCATCGCCCAGCGCTGCTGCTGCACGGTGCGCGCGCGCCAGTCGGCGCGGACGAGGAAGGACGCCGCCACGAACCCCGCGGCCGCGGCCACGGCGGCGACGGGCCAGGGGATGCCGAACGCCAGCGCGGCGAGCAGCGCGGCGGCCGGGAGCAGCGCCGCGCAGCCGAGCAGCGCCGCGGCGCGCACGGGGCGGCGGCGCAGGCCCCAGACGACGGTCGCCGCGCGATGCGCGCGCCCGCAGCGCAGCGCGACGAGCTCGTCGCTGCGCTCGGCCAGCCGCGCCTGCGCCTCGGCGAGGTCGGCGAGCAGGTCGCGGCGCTCGCGCGACAGGCGGCGCAGCGTCGCCTCGCGCTCGGGATCGGCGGCGCCATCCTCGACGGCGTCCGCGAGCCGGGCCTCGGCGGCGTCGGCGCGGCTGCGCAGCGTCGCGACCTCGCGCGACAGCGCCTCCACGGTGGCGCTCAGCGCGTCGCGGCGAGCGACGCTCTCGCGCAGGTCGCGCGCCAGCGCGTCGCGTTCGAAGGCGAGGAGCGAGTCGCTCGCCTCCGGCTTGCCGTCGGGCATCAGATCGGGTCCTTGGTCGCTGCCGCTGGGTGGCTCGCACTCTAGCGGCGCCGGGCGCCGCCGCCGACGCGGAGCGGCCCGCGGCGCGCGGTACGGTCTAGCGCGTGGCGGCCATCCACGTGATCACGGCGTCCGCTGACCAGGCGCGCGTGTACGCACAGGAGAACCGCCGCGGATACTGGTCGCGCGCCCTCCCCGTCGTGCTCGAGAAGCACGGCCTGCTCGACGTCGAGGTGCACGCGCACGACGCCGTCGCCGCCGCCGATCTCGCCGGCGCGGGCGTCGTGCTCGCCGGCCATGCCGCCGGCAGCCCGTGGACCGCGGAGCTCGTCGCCTGGGCGCTCTCGGGGCAGGGCGAGCTCATCGCCGAGGGTCCGCTGCCGCCGCCGCTCGAGGAGCGCCTCGGCGTGCGCTCGCGGCCGGCGCCGCGCGCCGGCTCGCTGCTCGTCACCGACGGCGCGCTCAGGTCGTCGTCGCTGCGCTACGGCGACGCCGTCGGCGGCCACGTGAACCTCGGCGAGTGGGATCGCAGCGAGCGCGAGCCGGCGATGGACTGGGCGGCGCTGCGCGTGCCGATCGGGCTCGAGCGCGCCGCCGCCTGGCACGGTCCCGGGTGGGACGCGCTCCGCTGGACGCGGCCGGACGGCGAGGGCGCGGCGACGCTCGTCGACTGGATCGACGCCGGCGACGCGGGCGACGCGTGGCCGGCGGTCGTCGCGCGCGACGGCCTCGTCGGCTGCTGCTTCGGCCTCTTCGGGTTCCTCGGCCAGAGCCACACCTCGCCGCCCGCCGACGGCCCGCTGGCGCGCAAGTGGCCGCGGTCGGCCGGCACGGAGGCGCTCCTGCTGGCGTTGATCGACCGCGCCTTCGAGCGCCGCGGCCGCGTCCGCGCGCGGGCGATGCCCTGGCCGGCGGGGCACAGCTGGGCGCTCACGGTCCGCCACGACGTCGACCGCCCGATGAGCGCGACGCAGGCCGGCGCGATCGTCCGCCGCCACCGGGCGGCCGGCACGGCGGCCACGTGGTACTGGCGCGCCCTCCGCGCGCAGGACGACGGCGGCGCCGAGGCGGCGCGCATCGTCGCTGCCAGCGCGGGTCACGAGGTCGCCCACCACACCGAGCGCCTCTGGGCCGGCGACGAGGAGGAGCGGCGCGCGCTCGAGCGCGCCGCGCGCGCGCCGATGCGCGGAAGCTGCGCCCACGGCGACCGGACCTGCTTTCGCTGGCAGGGCGCGCCGAACGTGCTGCGGGCCGCGGCCTTCGGCTACCGCTACACCGAGCTGCTCTCGCACGCGCACCTGCTGCCCCACCGCTTCGCGACGTTCGGCGAGGACGGCGTCGTCGCGCCGCTGGACGTGGTCTGCCTGCCCCACCACGAGTCCTTCGACCGCGGGATGAAGCCCGGGCAGACGTATGCCGACGAGTTCGACGTGCCGCTCGAGCGCGCCCGCCGCGCGTCGGGCTGCCTGCAGGTCCTCAACCACCCCGACCTGCACCGCGAGGAGTTCTTCGCCTTCCTCGAGTCGGTGCCGGCCGACGGGCGCCTGGACATGACCGCCGCGGCGCTGGCGGACTGGTGGCACGCCAGCCACGTGCTCGGCGAGCTGCGCGTGCGCTGCGCCGACGACGGGACGGTCGCGATCGACGCGCGCACGCCGCTGCGCGGCCTCGTCGTCGAGCGACGCTGGCCGGACGGCCGGATCGACTACCTCGCCGCCGACGTCGACGGGCACGCCGAGATCTCGGGCCCCGGGGCGCCGTCGCCGCTCGACCTCGTCCCCGCGTCCTCCCCCGCCGCGTCCCCGGCGGCCGCGACGGGCGGCTGGGAGCGCGACGTCGCGCCCCGCTTCGCCCGGCTGCTCATGCCCGAGGGCGCGCCCGCCGGCGACGGGCGCCGGATCACCGCCGAGATCAACTCGACGCTCGTGCCCGCGCGAGCCGGGGAGCTGCTGCGGCTGCGCCGCGCGCTGACCGGCGACGACGGGCTCGCGGGCCTCGACGTGCTCGACGCGGGTTCGGGCGTCGGAGCGCTGACGCTGTACCTCGCGCTCGCGTGCGGCGCGCGCAGCGTGCTCGGCGTCGACACCCGCGAGGCGTTCGTCCGCCAGGCCGCGGAGATCGCCGCCCAGAGCGGCGTCGCGAACGTGCGCTACGACGTCGGCGACATCACGAGCCTGGCCGCCCTCGACGACGCCTCGGTCGACGTCGTGATCGCCAACAACGTCCTGAGCTATCTCGACGGACCCGAGCAGGTCGAGGCCGCGCTCGCGGCCTTCGCGCGGGTCGCGCGCGCGGGCGCGACGCTGATCGCCCATCAGACGCTGCGCGCCGGCGGCGACGGTCGCATCCGCCGGCTGGCTCCCGCGGCGCTTCGCGAGCGGGCCGCGGCGGCGGGCTTCGCCGACGTCCGCATCGCGGGGCTGCGCGGCGGGCGCCTGCTGCGCGGCCCGGCCGCATCGCTCGCCGGGTCGTTCGCCGTGGCGGGCAGGCGCCGGTGACGGGGCGCTCGGTCGTCGTCGTCGCGTCGGGCGCCGACGCCCAGCGGCGCCGCTTCGCTCGCGACGGCGAGGCCTGCTGGGCGGCGGCGCTGCACGCGGTGCTCGAGAAGCACGGCTACCTGGACGTCGAGCTGCGAACGGAGGATGCGCTCGCCGATCCCGGGCTGTTCTCGGTGCCGCGGGCCGTGCTCGTCGCGACGCTCCCGCCCGGCGCCTGGACCGCGGAGGCGGCCGCCGCGGCCCTGCGCGGCCCGGCGCAGACGTTCGTCGAGGGTCCGCTGCCGGCCGCGCTGCGCGAGTGCCTCGGGCTCGCCGACGCGCCCCTGCCGCTCGTCGCCGACGGCACGCTGCGGATCGCCGACGCCGGCCTGCGCCGCCATGCCGCGACGTTCGGAGCGACGCCGGGCGGCGCGATGAGCAACGGCACGGGGCACCCCATGGAGCTCGATCCGGGGCTGCGGTGGGACGCCGGCGCGGCCGTCCCGATCGAGCCGGCGCAGGCCGAGGCCTGGCGGCGCAGCGGCTGGGAGGCGACCGACCTCGGAGTGCCGCCGGAGCAGGCCGACGTGCTCGCGACGTTCGCGCCGCGCGAGGGCGGGCGCGAGCCACGGCCCGCGATCCTGCGGAGCGGAGCGCTCACGGTGGCGGGAATCGGGCTGCTGTCGTTCGTCGCGCGGGCGCACACGAGCGAGCCCCAGGCCGCCGGCGAGTGGCGCAGCTGGTCGCGCACGCTCGGCGTGGAACTCGCGCTGCTCGCGCTGCTCGATGACCTGCTCGCGCGCGCCGGCCTCACGCGCGTGCGCGTGTTGCCGTGGCGCCGGCACGTCCGCTGGGCGCTGTCGGTCCGCCACGACGTCGACCGCGTGCCCTCGCTCGACGACGTGGCCGACGTCCTGCGACGCCACGCCCGGATCGGGACGCGGGCGACGTGGTACTGGCGCGCGCGCCATCTCGCGGCCGGCCCGGACGGCGCGGCGGTCCTGCGCCGCGTGGCGGCGGCGCGCGGCCACGAGGTGGCGCTGCACACCGAGCAGCTCTGGAACGAGGCGGCCGGCGCGGAGCTGCGCGCCGTCGGCGCCGCGCTGCGGCAGGCCCCGCGCGGAAGCTGCGCGCACGGCGAGGCGTCGTGCTTTCGCTACCAGGGCGCGCCGAACGTCCTGGCCGCCGCGGCCGGCGGGCTGGACTACACCGAGATGCTGCAGCACGCCCACATGCACCCGCACCGCTTCGTGGCGCTGTCGGCCGACGGGACGGTCGAGCCGCTGGACGTCATCTGCCTGCCCCACCACGAGTCCTTCGACACCGGCACCGGCCCGGGACAGCACCAGGGCGAGCTCGTCCTGCAGCGCTTCGAGGCCTACCGGCGCGCCGGCGGGCTCATGCAGGTGCTCAACCATCCCGACCTGCACCTCGACGACGTGTTCGGCGTCCTCGCGCAGGCGCCCGAGGACGACCGCGTCGACGTGACCGCGATCGACGCGGTGCGCTGGTGGCGCCGCAGCCACCTGACGCGGGAGCTGACGATCGAGCCGCACGGCGGCGGGCACCGCGTGCGCAGCCGCCGCGGGGTCAGCGACCTCGTGCTCGAGGCCCGCCGCCCGGACGGCTCGACGCGCCGGATCGCGGTGAATGCCCCGCCCGGGATCTGGGTCGAGGCGTGACTGCCAGAATTGGCGATCGTGCCTGACACCCGCCGCGTCGTCTCCGTCATCGGGACGCGCCCGAACTTCATGAAGATGGCGCCGATCATGGCGCTGCTCGACCGGGACGCGGGCTTCGAGCACATCGTCATCCACACCGGTCAGCACTACGACCGCGCGATGTCCGACGTGTTCCTCGAGCAGCTCGGCGTCGGCGCGCCCGATCACATGCTCGACGTGGGCTCGGGCACGCACGCCGTCCAGACCGCGCGCGTCATGGAGCGCATCGAGCCGCTGCTGGAGCGCCTCGCGCCGGATCTCGTGCTCGTGCCCGGCGACGTCAACTCGACGCTGGCCGCGGCGCTCGTCGCCTCGAAGCTCGGCATCCCGCTCGGCCACGTCGAGGCCGGGCTGCGCAGCTTCGACCGCACGATGCCCGAGGAGACCAACCGGATCCTCACCGACCAGATGTCCGACCTGCTGTTCACCCACTCGCCCGAGGCGCGCGACCATCTGCTGCGCGAGGGACGCGACGCCGCGCACATCCACTTCGTCGGCAACACGATGATCGACACGCTCGTCGCGATGCGCGAGCGCATCGAGGCGATCGACTCGGCCGGCGCGATGGGGCTCGAGCGCGGCGCCTACCTCGTCGTGACGCTGCACCGCCCCGCGCTCGTCGACGGCCCGCTCGTCGGCGTCGCCGCGCAGGCGCTGGAGGACGTCGCGCGCGAGATCCCGGTGATCTTCCCGATCCATCCGCGGACGCGGCGCAGCATGCGCGATGCGGGAGTCAGCCCCGAGCGCGTCCGCCACGTGGACCCGATGCCGTACCTGGAGTTCCTGTCGCTCGTCTCGCACGCGGGCGGCGTCCTGACGGACTCGGGGGGCATCCAGGAGGAGACGACGTTCCTCGGCGTCCCGTGCTTCACCCTGCGCGACAACACCGAGCGGCCGGTGACCTGCGCGACCGGCACGAACGTCCTGCTCGGGCTCGACCCCGGCTCGATCGCGACGATCCCGTCGCATCTGGCCAACGGGCGCGCGCGCGGCGCCATCCCGGAGCTGTGGGACGGCCGCGCGGCCGAGCGGCTCATCGACGTCCTACGCGGGCTGAAGACCTACTCAACGCTCGCCGGCCCCGCGTGAGACCGGCGCGGCTGCTGCGCCGGGCGCTGCCGGGCCGCCCTCGCGACACGCCGTTTCGGCGGATCGTCGCCGGCCTCGGCCTGCCGCGCGCGGCGCGCGTGCTCGACATCGGCGCCGGCGGCTTCGTCGGCGAGACGACGACGCGCCACCTCACCGACCTCGTCGACGCGCCGGTCGTCGCGCTCGAGCGCGACGAGGGACGGGCCGCGAAGCTCGCCGAGCGCTTCGGCGACGCGATCGAGGTCGTCGCGGCCGACGCCTTCGCCTACGCGCCGGCGGACCGCTTCGACCTGGCGGTCGTGGACCTCGACACCGGCCTGATCCCGCGCGTCTTCGACGAGCTGCTCGACCGGCTGGCGGCCGGCGCGCTCGCGCCCGGCGGGCACGCGGTCGTGGCGATCGTCACCGACCTCGCCCTGGCCTACGCCGGCCCGAGCGCGCTGCACGTCGACGGCGCCGAGCCGATGGCCGCCTTCATGCGCGAGCGCTTCGGGCGGCTGCGACTCGACGCCGAGGTCCTCGCACGCGCCTATGACGAGGCCGGCGTCTGGCGGGTCGTCGATCTCGTCCCGAAGTACGCCGACGACCCGGCGTGCTACGTCGGCTGGGCGGTCCTGCGCCTGGAGGGCGGCGGATCGTCGGAGGCGCCGGAGCCGGAGGCGGGCGCGCCGGACGCGAGCGTGCCGGAGGCGGGCGCGGGCGCTGCGCGCCCGGATGAGCCCCGCGACCTTCCCTCCTTCGACGCCGAGGTCCGCCGGCTGGCGCGCTCGGGACCCCGCCTCGCCCTCGACATGGCGACGCTGCGCGACGACTGCACGCCGGAGTGCGCGCAGCACGTGCGCCGCTGGAGCGACTGGGGGCGCACCGCGTTCAACGGCACGCTGCCGCTCGAGAAGACGATCGGCCCGTGGCGCGAGGAGCTCGAGCCGCCGGCCGGCGACGACGCCGAGCTCGTCGTGCCCGGCGTGGCGCTCGCGCTGCTGCGCATCCCGCCCGACGACGCGGCCTATCAGCAGCTCATCGGAGCGAAGTCGCGCAACATGCTGCGCAAGGCCCAGCGCGCCGGCATCGCGACGGGTCCGTTTCACTGGAACGACCGGCTCGACGAGATCCACGCGATCAACACCTCCAAGGCGGTCCGCTCGGGCGGCCCGATGACCGAGAGCTACCTGCAGCCGCCCGCGCCGATCGGCGGCGCCGCGAGCCTCGGCTGCGCGCTGCACCCGACGCTCTACGTCGGCGCCGAGCGCGAAGGCCGGCTCGTCGGCTACAGCCGGCTCGTCGCGGTCGGCGACCTGGCGGTGATCGACCAGATCCTCGGCCACGCCGACGCGCTCCCCGACGGCGTCATGAACGCGCTTGTCCATGCTCTCGTCGACGCGGCGCGCGAGCGCACGACGATCGTGGCGATCAACTACCTCACGCTGCGCAGCTCGACCGCGTCGCTTGACCGCTTCAAGCGCAGCGTCGGCTTCGAGGCGACGGCGGCGGTGCTGAGGGTGGCGCGGGCGTGAGCGCCGGGCCTCCCGCGCGGACGCTGATCCTCGGCCTCCTCGGAGATCTGCTGGGTGCCGGCGTCACGTTCTGTACACCGGCGGCGTTCGTCGCCGCCGCGTGGAAGCACCCGGACGTCGACGGCGCTCGGCGCGCAGGCAAGCGCACGCCGCACGTGATCACGATCCTCGTCGATGCCCCGCCGCAGGTCGCGCTTCCGTTCGGCCGCTCGGCGGCGGCGTTCGGCGTGCCGGCAACGTTCCTGCTTCGCGTGGGCCGCAACGGCGCGGCCCGGCGCCGTATCGAGCGGGAGGCGTTCACCGAGCTGACAAGCCTGCGACACGGCCTTGGCCTGACCGTCCCGGCATCCATGCCCGCGGCGGAGTTGGCGACGATGGCCGACCGTCGGGCAGCATCCGCCGACCGCCTCGACGCACTGGTGCTCGAGGGCGCCACCGATCCCGAGCGAGCACACGCGCTTCTGGCGAGCTCAGGCATGGCGGTGTGCCTTGGGCCTACCGCAATCGCCGGCGCGCACGCCGTCGACGTCGCCTTCGGGCTGCGAATCGACGCTGAGCGCCTCCACGCCCGGAGCACCCTCGGCTTCACGTTGCTCGACCGGCCGCTCGCCCAGCTCACGGACTCGGACCTCGACTGCCTGAAGGACAGCCTGACCCGCGCTCCGTGCCTCGTGGAGCTTCGGCTCTCCTCGCTCATCTGAGACCCGCGTGGCGAGCCCCCCAGCCCACCGACCGCGACGTCGACCGGAGAGTTCATCCGGCGCGTCGGTCGGACGAGCGGACTGTTCGGATTCGGTCTTTCGGTCACCGCGATCAGCGGCATCGTGACGATCGCAGCCCTGACGCGCGCGCTGAGCCCGGCCGAGTACGGCGAGCTCGCCGTGCTCCTGGTGTTCAGCGGACTGGTCGGGCTCGCCGTCGTGTACGTCGTCCTGCCGGGCACGATGTCCTGGACGCTGGGCGCCTCCGACGAAGACGAGCAGGGAGTCCAGACGGCTGAGCGGACGACCGCCGCCGACGCCGGCGTCGCGCTCTTCACGGGCATCGCGCTGATGGTCGGCGTGGTGGTCGTCGTGATGGTCGCCATCGTCGTCTTCCAGCAGCCGCTGAGCCGGCTGCTCATCCACACCGAACGCGACGCCGGGCAGGGTCAGACGCTCGTCCTGCTCGCAGCGGTCGCTGCGATCCCCGCCTCGCTGACGCGGATGCTCGCGAACATCCTTCGCTATGCGCAGAGGCCCGCGCAGTACGTGGCTGTGGACGCGGTGCGACCGGTCATGGTGATGGCGTTCGCGATCGCGCTCGCGGTCGTGGGCGGAGGAGGCGTGGGCAGCGTTCTTCTCATCTACGTGGCCTCCGGCAGCCTCGGGCTGCTCGTCGCCATCATCCTGCTGCACCGCGACATCACGCCCAGATTCTCACCGCATGACGCGAGGATGATCCTCCGGCGCGGCCGGACCATCGCTCCGGTCGCCGTGTCGAACTGGGTCGTCCTCAACGGGGACACGTTCTTTCTCGCGCAATTCGCGAGCCCGGCCACCGTCGGCACGTACCGCGTGGCGACCGGGATCGGGCGGCTCGGCTCCTACGTCGCGTCGACGTTCGTGCGCGCGTGGGGCCCGATGACCCAGGGTCCCCTGGCCAAGGCCATGCACGGCGAGCTGACGCGGCAGCGCGCCAACGCGGCGACCCTCAAGTACTACGTGCTGCTCTGCTGCTGGGCGCTCGTGGCATTGTCGGCGTTCTCGGGCGTCCTCGTGCGCATCGCACCCACGAGCTATCGCGACGCCGCGCCGCTCATCCCCGCGTTGGCGGCGGTCTACATGCTGCGGGTCTCGTTCATCCTGAGCTACCACGGAAGCGAGCGGCAGACTCGCCGGCGCTGGATGTTCTCGCTGTTCGGCGTCGCCTTCGTCGTCTTCGTGAGCTCGTGCCTTGTGCTCATCCCGCTGCTCGGCTCCTGGGGAGCCGCGATCGCCGGCGATCTCGCGTACGCGATCCCGACCGTCGTCATGCTGACCGTGGCGTTGCGCGACCCCGAGCCCATGCCGCTGTCGCTCGGCCACGTCGCCGGTGGCGCCGCGCTCGCAGCCGCCACGGTCGCGTCGCTCGCCGCGCTCGGCGATCTGTCCCTCCCCGTGCAGGTCGGTGCCGCGATGATCGCGACCGGTCTCTACCCCCTGCTGCTCATCCTCACTGGCATCGTCCCGCGGTCCCGCGTGGCCCCGCTGGGGCGCGCGATGCTCGCGGTGACCCCGCTTCGCAGACGCGTGCCGGTCGCCTTCCTGCGCCGCTTGGAGCAGATGGACGCCCGAGACCTCACGCTGATCGAAGCGCTCGTTCGTCGTCGCGAGCCCGTGGACGCGTACGCCGCTCGACATGGCGAGGACGAGCCGGGCATCCGCATGCACCTCGTCGTCGCGCTGCGCCGCCTGTCGGACCTCCCGTCGGGACACCTCCTGAGCGCGAGCATGTCTCGCTTCGTCCTCGAGGATCAGGCTGTCGTGCATCACCTGGCGCTCTCCAAGCGCCTCATCGAGGAGGGCTGCGATCCTCGCGCGCTGGATGCGGTCTACGAGGCGGCCCGCACCGTTCGCGCCGTCCCCGAGCGCGCCTGGCCGAGATCGCCGCTCACGAGCCACGGCGGCGGTGCCCGCCGCCTCGATTCCCTGTCATGACCGCTGAGCGCCCTCAGTCCCGCTTGCAGATCACGCACGTCTCGAAGTAGAAATGCATCGACTTCACGCCGCCCAGCACAGGGCTCTGCTTGTGGGTGGCGACGTGAATGTCGTCGATGATCTGCTTGAGGAGTTCCACCGTCGTCTCCTCGGCCCGATACGTCATGCCCCAACGCTCGATGTACGACGTATGAATGTCTTCCATGATGTACACGCCACCGGGCTTGAGATGCGGCCACAGGTAGGTCAGCGTTCCCTGCTGCTCTGTGTAGCGATGTGAGCCGTCGTCGACAACCAGGTCGATCGGCCCTGAATCAGCCAACACACGATCCAGTACCTCGGGGCTCTTCTGATCTCCAATGTAGACGTGCATACGGTCACCGGCATATTTCATGGCACCGGGACTTATGTCTACTCCGTAGACCTCCCCACGTGGAAAGTAGTCTCGCCACATGCGCAGGCTCGCTCCCTCGTAGACACCGAGTTCCACAACGCGCACCGGCTGCTCTCGCCACTGAGACAGAAAGCTGTCGTAGACGCGCGCGAAGTCGTGTCGCTGGCTCCCCTTGTCCGTACCGTGGCGCAGCGCGAGGGCATCCATGCTCTCAGGTCCGGCCAGCGCCTTGGGGTCGGTCATGCGTCGAGATCGTATCCGAGGTGTGGAACCGTCGTCGCTGCGTGCACCGCTGGCGCCTACGTGTGCCGTCCGGTCCATCTCCCGTCCGGACCAGGTGATCTCGAGTCGACGCCGGTCAAGAGCCCGCAGGCCGAACGTCCGGCGGCAACTCGGTCCAGTACTCGCGCGGCTCTCCCGGTTCCACCGCGAAAAGACGCCTCAGGATGGAAGGGTCGGTCGGCAGGTCCATTGGATTGATGTGATTGCGGACGTTGCCGCCATAGATCACCTGCAGCCAGCCGACGATGGAGTGATCCTGATGGGTGTCGTACGTCTGATGCAAACGGGAGTGGTTTCCCGACATGACGCTCTTGATGGGCCTGTGAACCTTAGGCCGCTCGAAGAGCGTGTGAAACGGGCTGTTGTCGAGATATGTGTGATACGGGATGCCGGCCACCGCGTCATATTTGCAGCCGCGTGGGAAGTTGAGCAGCCATTGCTCATGCCGGGAGTCCCGGAAGGGGCTCGCATACTCCTGAGCGGTCCGGATGGCATCCAGGTTGAGTCCGTCGTCACTGTCGAGCCGAGTCGTGAGCACGACATCAGTGGCTTCGTCGACCAGCCCGTCCAGCAGGCGGATGGGATGGCGCTTGGTCTTCGGCGCCGTGATCGTCACGTCAAGTTGCGGGCAGTTCACGGCATGACCGCGAAGACGCTCCAGGCATTCCGGATGGGTGGTCTCGTCGCAGAAGACCAACCACCGGAAATCCGGGCTCGTCTGACCCACCACGGTCGGCAGGCAGAACTGCTCGAAGAGATCAAGTCTCGTATCCAGCCACTCCCGCGGGAACTCCTGCCACGCCCATGAGGACCTCACCGAGAACCGCGTCAAGATGAAGTGCTGGAGCGCCGGCTCCGTCATCTGTGCCCCCCAGACAGGCACGATCGGGGCCGCTGCCAGAGCTCGGACGCCTCGATCCGGTACAAGCGCCTAGCCCTTCGCGGTCGTCAGGATCAGTACGACTGGCACTCGAGGCGTCACCAGGGCCAGCGTGAGGCCGGTCTCGGTGCGGTTGATCGTGCCGATCGGACAGAAGGACGCGGACAGGACATGGCAAGTCCAGACCACCGAGACGATCCGGAGGCCTCCACCCTTGACGTTGATCTTCGCGGTGCTGTACGGCTTGGTCGAGGTACCCCCGGCCTCCACGCGGAGGGATTCCCCGGCTGTGCGCGGAATCGCGATCCTGAGGCGCCCTGCCGCAGGGCTCTTGGCCATAGGACGAATCAACGCCTGAATGGTGTCGCCTGCCTCCGCGGCGATCTGCTCCTCCGGAACGGCTGGTTTCGCCGTACCTCCAACCACGCGAAGAAGCGCCGTCGCGTTGACCGCGGCGTCGCGTGCAGGAAGCCCGAGCGGTATCAGCCGCGGTTGGGGCGGCTGCTCGCCGTCTGCGAGAGGGACGAGGAACACGACCGGCGTGGCCGTACCTTTGAGGCGGAGCCGGAGCCCGCCCTTGGTGCGAATGCTCTCGGTGAGCGGACAGAAGGTCGTCGGCGGAAGCTCGCACCGGTACTGGAGGTCGAGAACCTTCAGAGGGCTGTTGCCGGCGGCCCGGATCGTCGTCGTCTTCTCCTCGCCCCCGACGGAGGTTCGGAACGTCAACGTCCTCCCGGCGAGGCTCGGTACGCGAATCGTCACTTGTTTGCCGGTCGCAGACGGCGGCATGGCGACGCGTACCTGCAGTCGATCGCCCGGCCTGGCTCGAACGTCGTCGCCGAAGGCCTGCGCCTGGCCAGCCGTCCTGACGACCCGGGCACCCTGAACGAGCTGGTCCGCCTGTGTGGGTCTCGCCGGTGCCGTCGTGGTGGCGGTGGCGGTGGCGGTGGGTGCCGTGCTCGATCCGCCGCCGTCGGTTCCACCGCATGCGCCCAGCGCCGAGGAGACGGGCACGACCAGAGCGCATACGGCCAGAAGACGGCGACCAGCGCGAGACGCGGTCTGAACCGTGGGCGATCCAACCCAGCTCATGCCACCAACCGCAGTCCCATGACGGATGCGATCGTCGCGAGGCGATGCTCATAGGTGTGCGAGAGCTCCAGGAGTCGGCGGCCGGCGTCCGCGCGTTCGCGGAGGGCGTCGGCGTCAGCGAGCAACAACTCCAAGGCGGCCCCGGCTTCCTCCGCGTTGCGCACCGGGATGACCGCGTCATCGAGCATGTGGCGCAACGCCGAGTTGAGCGGGGTCAGCGGAATGCACCCGCACGCCACGGCCTCGAGAGCGACCGCGGGTGCGAGCAGCCGGGCGTCGGTACCTGCTTGCACGGCAAGCACCACCGAAGCCGCCCGCATGGCTTCCACCCCATCGCCATAGCCGGCGATGGACCGGACGTGAACGTCGAAAGGAGCCGGAGGCGCAGCGTCGCCAGGGCCCACGAGGATCTCGAGATCGTAGGGCCCGGCGGCGGTGACCATCATCTCGATCATCCGGCGATCGCGCTCGTTGCTCGCGGGACCGTGGGGCCAGCCGCCCACGTGCACCACGCGTGGTTGCGAGGCCTCGTCACCCGGTCGGTGCAGACCGAGCGCGACCGCGGGCGCAAGCACGCCCGGCGGCACGGCGGCACCCGTCGCGCTCGCCAGTGGCGCCGCCGCCTCACGGTCGGCTACGAAGAGATGGTCGGCCAGCCGCGCGATGTGGTGCCACGGCTCGAGCTGCGACGCCGCCGACGTCGCCCAGAAGATGCTTGGCACCCCTCGCTCGGCACACCACAGCAGCAGCTCGTCGAGATCGCCGGCGGGTGGACCACCGTCCGAGGTGACGAGCACCAGCTCGGGTGCCTCCGCGGCGACCGCCTCGCGCCAGGCGCCGCCGGCCAGCGGTACCAGCGAGCAGGCGGATTGCAGACCGCGCCGAACCCGCTCGCCCGCCACGACGCCGACGCGCAGGCCTGGGAACCCCTTGGATGCCGTGACGGGCGCGCCGGCGGCGTGGACCGGCTTTGCCGACCGCGGCGGGGTGGCGGCCGTGGCGGCCGTGGCGGCCGTGGCGGCCGCGGCGGCCGCGGCGGCCGCGGCGGCGAGGGTCGGCTGCGGCGAGCCGGTGCGGGTACCCGGCCCACCGGCGCGGGCGGCCGCGAGCTCCTTCTCCAATGCCGCGACGCGCTTCCCGAGCGCTCGTATCTCCCGTTTGCCCGAAGCGCTCAGCATCTGCAGCGACAGCGTCGAACGCTCAAGTCGCTTGGCGTGCGCGAGCAGGAACCCGGGCTGCGTGAGCCGCTCGAACTGAGCGCGAACCGCAGCGTCCGAGTCCAACCGAGATTGCTCGACGAGTACGCCCAGCCCGGCATACCCGGGAACCACCTCGAGGGCGTAACCGTCAGCGGACTCGGCGATGAAGTCCTCGACGGCGGTCAGGACCCCGTTGCGCGGCCCGCCCTCGCGCTCGGCGTTCAGGACGCCCCCGTTGATGCCCTGCGACTCGCTGAGCTCGACCTCGCCGAGCATGATGTTCGCGTGGCGCGCCGGCTGACGGCAGTCCTCTGGCACGTCGTCGTAGGAGTAGTACATGTCCCGACGTGCGTAGGGCCAGCTGACGTCGTGCATGAGAACGATCGGAAACGGGCTGCCGAGACCCTTGGCGCGCTCCTCGACGAGTTGCAACTCGCGGTGGACCGTCCACCAGTTGTGGTCGCCATCGAGCAGGACGACATCGGGCACCGGCAACTCGGGCAGGACGTCGTGGCTCTTCGCACCGTGGAACACGAAATGATCGCCGTAGGTCTGGGCGAACGCGGCCACGTCGAATCCAGGGACCGGATCGACGCAGTGCACGACCGCGTCGTTGGCACTCGCCCACAGCGCCAGGTTCTTCGTGTTGTTTCCCGTCGCCGCCCCCACCTCGACGATGAGTCGGGGCCTCACGGCGTCGAGCAGCGGGCGAATGACCGTTGGCCAGAACCAGAGCATCGGCGCCTAGCCTACGCCGCGGATTGGCTCACACGTGTGGGGCGACCGCGCTGCAAGCCTGGCGAAACGGGCGACGTCCCGCCGTTTGCGTGCCCAGTACACGTCTCGAGAATGTAGCGGCCCGACGACGCGCAGCAGCCACGCCCGGGGCCCTGCGATCAGGGCGGGTCGAAATGCCATGGCACGAGGGGCAACGGGGCGCACGCATTCGGCTACATTCGCTGAGCACGAACGACCCTGAAATGCGTCTCTCGCAACCGCACGTCACAGGTTTACGCCTGGCCAGCCTCTCGAGCGTGAGATGAACGCTGACCGCATCGCAGAGGTGTACGAGGGCGCCCACGGGAACCCGCGCACCCAGCAGCTTGCCCGCGAGCGCGTGCACTGGATGTGTCGCCAGGCCGCCGGCGACGAGGTGCTCGACATCGGCTGCAGCCAGGGCATCGTGAGCCTCCTGCTCGGCCGCGAGGGGCGGACGGTCGTCGGCGTGGACCGCGAGGCGGCGGTGATCGCCGAGGCCGAGCGGCGGCTGGCGCTCGAGGAGCCGGCCGTGCGCGAGCGGGTGACGTTCCTCGAGGCGGAAGCGGGCGCGCTGCCCTTCGAGGCCGCTCGCTTCGACGCGGTCGTGCTGGGCGAGGTGCTCGAGCATCTCGTCGAGCCCGCGGCCGTGCTCGACGAGGCCCGCAGGGTGCTGCGCCCCGGCGGGCGCCTGATCCTGACGACCCCCTACGGGCTGTTTCCCTACCACGACCACAAGGACTCGCTGTACCTCACCGATCTGCTGGCGCTGCTGTCCAAGCGCTTCGGCGGGCTCGAGCTCGATCTGCTCGACCAGTACCTGTTGATCGTCGGAGCACGCGCGCCGCGCGCCGCCAAGGTCGGCACCGACCTGCTGCACGGCGCGCTCAGGATCGCCGAGCAGCGCCTTCGGGTGCAGGACGAGCAGGTCGAGGCGCAGCGGGCCAAGGTCAAGCGGGTCACGGCGGAGCTGGAGGACGCGCGGGCGTCGAGCTCCGAGCACGAGCGGCTCGTCGCCCGGCTGACGGCCGAGCGCGACGCCGCCGCGGCCGCCGAGTCCGAGCTGAGGAGCCGGGCGGCGCAGCTCGACGAACAGGGCCGCGAGCGCTCCGAGCGCACCGTCCGGCTGGAGGTCGAGCACGATCACCTCGTCGCGCGCGCGGCCGCGGCCGAGGCGAGAGCGCAGGGGCTCGGCGAACGCGCCGACGCGGCGGCCTCCGCCGCGGAGCAGGCGGCGCGCCGCATCGCCACGCTCGAGGGCGAGCGCGAGACCTTCCAGCACCGTGCGACGGAGCTCGGCGGGTCGCTCGAGCGCGTCCGGCAGCAGCTCGAGACCTCGACGGCGGCGGCGGCCGAGGCGCAGCAGCGCGCCGCGCGGCTGGAGATCGAGCTCGAGCGCAGCGCGCACGAGATCCAGCGCGCCGGCGCCGATCGCGACAACGCCGAGGCCGATCGCGAGCGCCTCGCCGCCGATCTCGAGCGCAGCCGCGCGGCGCTGGAGGCCGTCGAGTCGAGGCTCGTCGAGCGCGAGCGCGGCTTCGAATCGCTCGCGGGCGAGCGCGCGCGCCTGCAGGACCACGTCGCCGGTCTCGAGGACGAGCGCGCGCGCTCGCAGCTCGCGCACGACGACGACCGGGCCGCACGCGATCGCGCCGAGGCCGAGGCGAGCCGCCTAATGGCCGAGCTCGACGAGGCGCGGGCCGAGCATGGACGGGTGCAGGCGCTGCTCGAGACGACGACGCTCGCGCTCGAGGAGCTCGAAACGGGGCACGCGTCGCTCCGCGAGGAGCTCGAGGCCGCGCGCCTGGAGCGCGACCGGTCGGCCGCCGACGCCGAGGCGGCCCGCGCCGGGCACGCCGAGCTGACGGAGCGCGTCGAGCAGCTCGGCGCCGAGCTGACGGCGGCGCGGGAGGCGGCCGCCGCGCTCGAGACGAGGCTGGCCGAGCGCGAGGGGGAAGACGATGAGCGCTACGCGATCCAGGCCGAGCTGGACGTCGCGCGCGCCGACGTCGAGCGCCTGCGCGAGGAGCTGCGTGCCGCGACCGGCTCTGGCGCGACGGGCGCGACGGGCGAGCGCGCGGAGCCCGCCACGGGCGGGGCCGCATCCCCCTCGGAGGCGGCGCTGCGCGAGGAGCTCGAGTCGGCGCGGGCGCTCGTCGCAGCCGCGACCGCAGAGCTCGACCGCCGCGTCGACCAGAGCTCGGAGCAGGGCGTCGAGCTCGACGCGGCCCGCACGCAGATCGCGCGGCTCACGGCGGAGCTCGAGGTGGCCCAGGACGCGCTGCGGTCGCTTCGAGGCGCAGGCGCCTCGCCCGCGCGCTGATGACGCTCGCGACGCAGACCTTCCGCGGGGCCGTGCACCGCGTCACGTTTCGCTTCGAGGCCGCCCGCGGGGCCGGCCGCCCCCTCGTCGTGTGCTTCGCCGACCTCGGCGGCGACTCCGAGCTCCCCCACGCCCGCGAGCTCGCGCCGCTGGACCTCAACCGGCTGTACGTCCTCGACGACTTCGGGCCGTACACCGACCGCGACGGGTACGCGGGCTGCTGGTATCTCGGCGAGGCGCGCTCCTTCAGCTTCGCCGACGACGTCGCGCAGCTCGTGCGCGAGGTCCAGCGCGAGCATGACGTCGCGGATGCCGACACGATCGCGGTCGGGCGCGGCAAGGGCGGCTACGCCGCGCTCTGGCACGCCGTGCGCCACGGCTGGGGCACGGCGCTCGTCGGGACGCCCCACGTCCGGCTCGGGCGGCTGCTCGGCGACGACGGGCTGCGCGCCGCGGCGCGCTTCATCGCGGGCGGCGAGGACGGAGCCGACCTGCGCTGGCTCGACGGCCTGCTGGCCGAGGAGATCGCGCGGGCGCCGCGGCTTCCGGCGATCTGGCTGCACGCCAGCGTCCGCGAGCCCGCCTACGCGCAGCACGTGCTGCCGCTCGTCGACGTCCTGAAGCGCAGGGGGGCGCGCCTGGAGCTGGACACGGGCGATCACGGCAGCGGCCCGCAGGCCGCGGCGGCCTTCGCCACGCGCCTCTTCGCGCGCCTCGGCGGGAGCCACCGACGCCGTCCTGCGGCCGGTGCCGCTCCCGCCGGCCGCGGTCGCGCAGACCTGCCCGTGGGCGCAGCGGTCGCAGCCGCGGATCGCCGCGACCGAGGCGGGGTTGCGCTGCACGGTCCGACGCGCCTGCGCCCGAGGCGTACTACGCGGGCGTCCGGGTGCCGCTCGAGCCGTTCGACACGCTCGCGCTGAGCATGACGCTGCGCGACGCCGCCGGTCTGGACACGGTGATCGTGGACGCGGTCGACGCCGCGGGCAAGCGGTTGCGCCGCTGGCGCTGGCGCATCAACGACAACGGCCCGCCGGCGGCCGGGCGCCAGACCTACCTCCTGCCCGTCGACGGCGACGGGGGTCCCTTCGAGGCGCTCGAGGACGGCGACCGCCTCGCGATCGCCGCGGTCGACGTGTTCGCCAAGGTCGCCGGTGGCTCGCCGCTGGACCTCACGCTGCACGAGGTCGCGACGCTCCCCTCCGACCCGTCCTCCGCCGCGCAGGCGGCCGGCCTGCGGCTGCGCCCGGAGACGACGGTCGGGGCCAGGCCGGGCCGGCTCCTGCGCGACGACGAGATCGCCGAGCAGGTCCGCGAGCTCGTGCGGGCGGGTCGCTTCCCGCTCGCGCCCGAGCGCCCGCCCGCCCCCGTCGCGCGGCCGGATCTCAAGGTGGCGGGAGTGCTCGACGAGTTCTCGCAGCTCGGCTACGGCTGCGAGTTCGACCTCGTCGCCGTCACCCCGCAGGACTACGAGGACGTCCTCGACCGCGAACGGCCGGACGTCCTGCTCGTCGAGTCGGCGTGGCGGGGGCCCGGCGACTCGTGGGCCAAGCTCGTCTCCAACACGCCAGGCAGCGATGCCTCGGAGGCGTTGCGGGGGCTCGTCGCGGCAGCGCGCCGGCGCGACATCCCGACGGTCTTCTGGAACAAGGAGGACCCGCCGAACTTCGACGTCTTCGTCGAGAGCGCCGCGCTGTTCGACCACGTCTTCACGACCGACGAGGACTGCGTGCCGCGCTATCGCGAGCGCCTGGGCCACGACCGCGTCGGCGTCCTGCCGTTCGCGGCGCAGCCGCGCGTGCACAACCCGGTCGGCTCGCCCGCGCGGCGGCCGCTCGACGTCGCGTTCCTCGGGACGTTCTACGGGCGCAAGCATCCCGACCGCAAGCGCCAGATGGAGATGATCCTCGATCCCGCGCGCGAGTTCGGCCTGCACATCTACTCGCGGGTGCCGGACGTCAAGGGCTACGAGTTCCCGCCCAAGTACCGGCCGCACCTCATCGGCACGCTGCCCTACGAGCGCGTGCTGGGCGCCTACCGCGACTACAGCGTGCTGCTGAACGTCAACTCCGTGATCGGCTCGCGCACGATGTGCGCGCGGCGGATCTTCGAGATCGCCGCGTGCGGCGGGATCGTCGTGAGCGGAACCTCGCCCGCGATCGACAGCGTGCTGGGTCCCGGCGTCGTCTTCGAGTGCGAGACGTACGGCCAGACGCGCGACGCCCTCGCCACCGTCCTGGCGTCGGACGAGCTTCGCGACCGTCGCGCGCTCGAGGGCCTGCGGCGCGTGCTGACCGGACACACCTACGGCGACCGCGTCGACAGCATGCTCGACGCGATCGGCATGACCACGACCGCGACCGACACCTCGGCGTCGCTCGTCGTCGCCGCCGCGAGCGCCGAGCAGGCCGAGCAGGCGGTCGCGATCGCATGCGCCCAGCATCACCCGCTCGAGCTCGTGCTCGTCGGCGCCGGCGGCGCTGCGCTCGACGCGGCGGCGATCGACGCCGAGCTGCGGCGGGCCGGCGGACTCGGCGCGACGGTCCTGGAGGCCGAGCATGCGGACGGATCGGCGCTCGCAGCGGCGCTCGAACGCGTGACGACGCCGTTCGTGTGGCTCGGGAGCACCGCGGCCGCCTACGGCCCGCACTTCGCCGGGGACCTCGTCCGGTCCTTCGCCTACAGCGTCGCCGGCGCCGCCGGCAAGGCCAGCCACTACGTGCTCGACGGCGGGACCGTGGCCGTCGCGGACGCCGGTCGCGAGCATCGCTACGCCGAGCACGTCGTGCCGGAGACGCTCGTCGTGCGGCGCGAGGTGCTCGACCGGCTCGACCTCGGCCGCGGCGACTGGTGGCAGCTCGTCGAGCGCGTGCCCGCCGCCCTCGCGGGCTGCGGCGAGCGGCTCTACGCCGCCGACCGGTTCAACTTCGCGCGCAGCGCCGAGGCCGGCGGCCGGCGCCACGATCTGCGCCTCGACGTCTTCGGCCCCGGCGCGCGCCACACGGAGGCCTGATGGGCAGCGCCACGACGACCGGCCCGAGCTTCGTCGCGCTGTTTCGCGGCGACGACGCGGGCAGCGAGGAGGCCGACCGGCTGATGGAGACCGGCTGGTCGCTGCCGGCCGGCGGGCACATGCCGGTCCGGTCGCCGATCCCGTGGCACCGGCCTCCGGGGCGCGCCTCGCTCGCAGCGCTGCACGCGCTCGATCCGATCGCGGCGCTGATCGGCGCGTACGCGGGCAGCGGCCGGGCGCCGTACCTCGAGCGCGCGTTCGACGTGACGATCGACTGGATCGGCGCCCATCCCAAGGGCCTGGACGCGACCGAGCGCGTAAGGCGCGACCTGCCGGCGGGCCGGCGCGCGCACCGCATGGCCTACGTGCTCGCGGCCTCGGAGGCGGACGCGGTCGGCAGCGCCACGGACCGCGAGCGCCTGGGAGCGGCGCTCGACGAGCATCTCGCCGAGCTCGCCGCGAACGAGGATCTCGCCGCGTCGGCGACCTGGGGGCTCGAGCAGGCGCTCGGCCAGATCTCCGCCGCGTGGCAGCATCCCGGCCGGCCGGGCGCGCCCGCCGCGGCGGCGCAGGGCCGGCAGCGGCTCGCGGGGCTGTTCGAGCGGCGCGTCGCCGCCGACGGCGGCTCCCTCGAGCACGGACCCGGCCCGGTGCACGAGCTGCTCGCTGCCGACGCAGCGGCTGATCGACGCCGGCGCGATCACGGATGACGTCGTGCTGTCGCTCGTCGCGCGGGCCCGCGAGGGTCTCGCCTGGATGACGACGCCGGGCGGAACGCTCGCGCTCGTCGGCGACACCCCGCCCGGCCTGCGGGTCCCCGGCTCGCCGCCGACCGCCGCGGATGAGGTGGGCGAGCGCGTCTTCGAGCAGTCGGGATGGTGGGTGCTCCGCGGCCGCCCGCCGCGACCCTCGTACGTCCTGGCCAGCGCCGGATTTCACTCCACGCAGCACCGCCACGCCGACGACCTCGCGCTGCTCTGGCACGAGGGCGCGGACGTCGTGCTCGCCGACCCCGGCCGCTACGGCCGGGGTCCCCGCAGCGAGGCGGGCTCCGAGCTGCGGGCGCGAGGGATTTCGCTTCGCCGACCCCAAGCGCGTCCACGTCGAGTCCACGCACGCGCACAGCACGGTCGAGATCGACGGCGTCAGCGACGTGCGCACGCCGGCGAGGGCGTACGGATCGGCGGTGCGGCGCACGGCCGCGCATCTCGGCGTCCGCGCCGTCGAGCTCGAGGCGCGGCGCGGGCCGGTCCGCCATCGCCGGACGGTGATCGCCGACGCCCGGGGTGTTCCTCGTCGTCTGCGACACGCTGACGGGAGCGCGCGAGAGCGCACACACGTACACCTGCCACTGGCAGCTCGGCGCGGGCGTCGACGTCGTCGCCGTCGATCCGCACCCGCGGCTTCGCCTCGGCAGCGGGCGGCGCGTGGACCTCATCGGCGCGACTCGGCGGCGAGGGATACCGGACGCTGCGCGGAGAGCAGACGCCGCGCCTGGCGGGCTGGCTGTCGCCGCGGGCCGGCGTGCTGGAGCCGGCGTGGAGCGTGGCGATCGACGGGCCGCCGGCGTGCCGGCGCCACACGTTCGTCACGATCCTCGTCCGCTCCGAGACCGGAGCGCGGCTGCTGGCGGAGCTGTGCCGGACCAACGCGACCGGGCGCCGCGTCCGCGCCGGCTGGGAAGCCGACGGGCGCGTCCATCAGATCGACCTCGTCGCCGACGGGGACGAGCTCGACGTGCGCTACCGCGCGCCCGAGGCGTAGCTGGCCAGCGGCGAGCGGGTGGACGCGGGCATGATCGCCGGAGATCGCGGGTGAACGCGCCGCGGACGCCGAGGAGCGCGAACGTCGTCTGGGAGCCCGGCGCGCTGTCGCGCGCCGAGCGCTGGGCCGCCGTCGGCCAGCACGGCGCCACGGTCTGGCTCACCGGACTGCCCGCCTCGGGCAAGTCGACCCTGGCGCGCGCCATCGAGCAGCGGCTCGGCGCCGGCGGCCGCCTCGCCTACCGGCTCGACGGCGACAACCTGCGCCACGGCCTCTGCGGCGACCTCGGCTTCAGCCCGGAGGACCGGGCGGAGAACGTCCGCCGCACCGCCCACGTCGCGCGCATCCTCGCCGACGCCGGCGCGATCGCGATCGTCGCGCTCGTCTCGCCCTACCGGGCGGCTCGCGACGCGGCCCGCGCGCTGCACGAGGCCGACGGCCTGCGCTTCGTCGAGGTCTTCGTCGACACGCCGCTGGAGGAGTGCGAGCGGCGCGATCCCAAGGGCCTGTACGCCAGGGCCCGCGCGGGCAAGCTGCCGGGCATGACGGGCGTCGACGGCGACTACGAGGCCGCCCTGTCCCCCGAGCTGCGCCTCGTCCCGCCCTGGACGCCCGACGACGCCGTCGATCGGGTCGTCGCGGCACTCGGCTCGCCCGACGCCGCGCGACCGCCTCGCCCCTGACGCGCCGGACGGGGGCGCGCCGGGGCCGGCCGCCGACCGCGCGGCGAGTGGCGCGGGCGCGCGACGGGCCTCAGCCGCAGCGCGCCCGCATGCGCTCGTGGAGCTCGCGAAGATCGGCGGGCAGGCCGCGCACCGACGCCTCGGGATCGGCGCCCGCGCGGTTGTTCCACATCGACTCGTCGATCCAGTCGGCCGCGGCGGCGGCGAACCGCTCCGAGCCGTCGGCCCCCGGACGCCCGACGAACTCGGCCAGCCGCGAGAACGCCTCGCCCCCGTGCCAGAGGTCCTCGTACGCCGCCACGATCGACGGGCAGCGATCGACGTGCGCCTCGAGGTCGCGCGTGTACCGGGCCCAGATCTCCAGCGCGCGGTCGCGCGGCATCCCGTCGCGCTTGACGAGCGAGGCCGCGACGTCGTTGGGGCTGCGAATGCAGGCGACGAGGTGCAGCGGGCCCAGGAGGTGCTCCCAGAACGGCAGCAGGAGCGCGCTGCGCGGATCCTTCCAGCCCCAGAGCGGCGCGCTGCCGAACGCCGGCTCGAGGACGGCGAGCGCCGCCTCGCGATGGGCGTCGAGCTCGGCGGACTCCTGCCAGCCGGGCTCCAGCGGCGGGGGCGCGTCCCACGACCCGCCGAGCGTGCGCAGGATCCGCTCGCCGATGCGCGTGAGCGCGGGATGCTCCCAGAGGCCGCGCGTGTTCGTCCGCCGCGCGGGCGCGCCGACCTCGGGCGGTCCGAGATCGACCCCGAGCAGGTTGAGGATCCGCGCCGTCGCGGAGGTCCCGCTGCAGTGCATCCCGGTGATGCAGACGATCCGCGCGTCGCTCAGCATGCGGGCGACCCGACCGGCGGGAGCAGGCGATGGCCGAAGCTCGAGGCGATCGTCGCCAGGCGGTGCGCGTAGGTGTGCTCGTGGCGAACGGCCGTGCGCCCAGCGGCCCGGCGGCCGGGCGGAAGCTCGCCGTGCTCGAGCGCGGCGGCGACCATCGCGCGGGCATCCTCGGGCGTCTTCGCGAGGCCGGCCATGCGCGGCAGGCTGAGGGCCGCTCCACGGGTGTAGGAGGTCACGACCGGCGTGCCGATCGCGACGGCGTCGAAGACCGCCGCCGGCACGTGCAGCCACGAGGCCCCGGGGCCGGCGCCGGCGAGCAGCACCCCGCAGCCGGCGATGAACGCGGCCCGCGCGCGCTCGCCCGAGGCGCCGTCGCCGGCCTGCTCGGCGGCGAACAGCTCGACGTCGTGCTCCTCGGCGACGGCGTCGACCATCGCGCGGAACCGCGGCGAGAGCGGATCGTCACCGGCGGCACCCGGCTCGACCACGAGCCCCACGCGCGAGGCGATCTGCGCGCGCGGGGTCGCCAGCGCCGCGCGGGAGGCGGCGTGCTGGGCGCCGATCAGCGGACGATCGGCGATGGCCGGCAGGTCCGGCCAGCGGCCCGGGTCGACGCCGAAGACCGCATCGACCGTGCCGGCCAGCTCCGCGGTCGCCGGGCAGACGCGCGTGGAGCCGGTGAGCCACAGCGCGGACGCCACGCCGGCCCGCCGGGCGAGCGAGGCGAGCCGCTGCGCGCCGGGGCGCGGACCCGTCGCGCCGACCTCGAGGAGCACGACGTCCGGCGCGGCGTGCGCGAACGCCGCGGCATCGATCGCCTCGCCGGCCGCGAGCCAGCGGCACGCGGGCTCCAGGGACGCGCCGACGCGATCGCCGGCCGACGCCAGGACGCCCAGCTCCATGAGCGCGCGCGGCGCGTCGGCAGGCATCTGCGCCACTCTATGTCGATGCGCGCGCCGCCCCGCCTCACGCACGCGATCCTCACGCGCTTCTCGGTCCGCGCGCATCCCGACTCGCCGCTTCCGGCCGACTGGCTGGAGTACCGGCTGGCGCTCTTCGAGGCATACTGCCTGCCCTCGCTGGAGGCGCAGACCGCGCAGGACTTCACGTGGCTCGTGTTCTGCGACGAGTCGACCGACCGGCGCTGCCTGGATCGCCTGCGCGCCCTGGAGCGGCGGATGGCGCAGCTTCGCGTCGAGCTGACCGCCCCCGGGCGCAGCACGCACCTGGACGTCGTGGCGCGCGCCCGCGCCGCGGAGGCCCCGCTGCTGCTGAGCACGCGCGTCGACAGCGACGACGCGCTGAGCGTCGACATGGTCGAGCGCATCCAGTCCTATGCGCCGGCCGCCATGGACAGCGGGCATCCGTCCTTCCTCCTGAACTTCCCGCACGGGTACAAGCTGCGCGAGAGCGACGCCACGTTTCACGAGACCTGGAACCCGCACAGCCCGCACCTGACCCTCTTCGAGCGGCTCGACGGTGCCCATGAGCCGCTGACGGTGCAGGCCGGCAACCACGGCTTCATGCAGGAGCGCCATCCGCTGCACCTCGACGCGGGTCCGCCGGCGTGGTTGCAGGTCGTGCACGGCGGCAACGTGTCGAACACGATGATCTCGACCGACCGACCGGTCGCGAGGGCGACCGTGCTCGACCGCTTCGCGATCGCGCCGCGCGCGACGCCCGGCGACGCCGTGGCGGCTCCGCAGCCGGCGGACGAGCGCGCCCGCCCCGCCTTTCGCCAGGCCCTGGAGGACGCGCTCATGGGCGGCGCGCGTGGCCCCGGCGCGGCCTGACGTCCGCCTCCGTCGCGCGGACTCCGCGGACCCTAACCCTGCGGCGAATCCACCCGCACGGGTGCCCACACGGTCCGCGCGGCACCCCCCTCCGGCGCCAGCGTGACGCGGCAGGCGCCCCGGTGGTTCATGACCCAGAGGCGCACCCGGCGCGCGCCCGGGCCGCCGTGGGCCGCGCGCCGCCCCGCGATCCGGCCGCCGCAGCGCAGCGTGATGTCCACGCGCGACGGCGACGAGAGCGCGAACCGCACGACGGCGATCCGCTGTGTCACGCCGGCCGACAGCGCGCGCACGACGACGCGCTCGGCCGGCGCCGCGGGGCCCGCCGCGGCGGGGGCCGGCGAGGGGGCGCCCGGCGCCGGCGCGACCGGGCCCGGGGGAGCGTCCGGGGACGCGTCCGGGCGCTCGCGCTCGCCCGGGCTCGCGGCGGGCGCCATCGCGCCGGCGACGAGCTCGTTCCAGTGGCGCTCGGGCTCGCTCTCGCGCTTGATGACGTAGTACGCCCACCACAGCACAACGCGCGGGGCGCTTACCGCGAGCGTGGCGTCGCGCATCGCCGTGTACTCGGCGACCGTCGGCCAGCGCGGCGCGATCGGCTGGTAGTACGGGCCCCAGGAGAATGCCTGCAGCACCATCGCCATCGTCCTGCCGGTGGCGGCGGCGATGCGCTCCGCGCCCGCGGCGGCGGCCGCGACGTCCTCGGCGCCGCCGCTGCCCGGCAGCAGCGGGTAGTGGTCGAGGCCGAGCACGTCCGCGGTGTCGGCGAACGGCTCGAGCTCCGAGCCCGTCCCGTACTGGACGATGAGGCGCTCGTGCGTGGGATCGACGGCGCGGACGAGCCGGGAGACGGCCAGCATCGCGTCGCGCTCGGCGACGGGCACCTCGTCGCCGACGTAGTACAGCCACGTCGCCGGCAGCGAACTGACGACGTCGATCATGTACGGCACGAGCCGCCGCGGCGAGCCGCAGCCGCAGGCCGCCGCCATGCTGCGGAAGGTGCCCGAGACGTCGGCCTCGCGGCGCAGGCTCGCATGGTGCAGCGGCCAGATGAGCCTGATCGCCAGCGCGCTGGCCGCCTCCGCGTAGGCGCGCACCTGGTCCGGCGCGCCGTAGAACGCGGAGTAGTTCAGCACGACGCCGAAGCCGCCCTCGGCGATCTCCTGCAACCGCCGCACGCAGCGCTCGAGCGTCGCCGGCGACGTCCCCGGGGCGCAGCCCTCGTACACCCCCTGCGCGGGCGGGGCGGCCGCCGCATCGGACGTCTGCATCGCCGACGCCGACGCCGACGCCCCGGACGCCGACGCCGCCCTCGCGCAGGCGAGGCTCGCGCACAGCGCGCACAGGGCGCACGCGAGCAGGATGACGTGACCGGTCGCGCGCATCGACGCGCGACCGCGGGCGACGACCACGGGACGGCTCCTTTCGACCCGCACGTCGTGCGGGTCACGCTTGGTGAGGGACCCCCCGGACCCCCTGCGTCATGCAGCTCGACCCACCGCTAGGTGCGCCTTCGCTAGTGACGGCGCACATATACCACAATGCTGTCCATCGAAAGGGGAAACTTCTGGAGCGACGGTCGCTCCCGGCGGCGCCCGCAGCCCCGGCGGCCCCTCAGCGCCCGCGGCCCCTGCGGCCCCGCGGCCCCTCAGCGCCAGCGCTCGAGCAGCTGCTCGTCGGGCACGTCGCCGCGCGCGCGCGCCGGGATGCCGACGACGAAGGCGCGCGCGGGGACGTCATGGGTCACGATCGCGCCCGCGGCCACGAAGGCCTCCTCGCCGACCTCGACGCCGGGCGTCAGCAGGACCCCGCCGCCGACGCGGCACGCCCGCCGCAGCCGCGGGCCCCGCAGCGGCGATCCGTCGTCGTGGCGCGCCATCGTGTCGTCGTTCATCGTCATGACGCCCGGGCCGACGAAGACGTCGTCCTCGACGACGGTGTGGCCGGTGATCCAGACGGCGGTCTGGATCCGCACCCGCGCGCCGATCCGCGCCGCCACCCCGATCGCGCTGCCCTGGCCGACGACCGTCCCCTCCCCGACCTGCGCGAGCTCGCGCACGTTGGCCTGGTCGCCGACGATCGCGCGCGCGCCGATCCGCGCGCCGCGAAAGATCACCGCGCCGGCGCAGACGACGGCGCGGGCGCCGATCACGAGGCGGTCGCCGACGTCGCGCGGCGCGCGCGAGTGCGCGGCCAGCTGGGCGCGCTTGCCGAGCACGGCGCCGTCCTGGATCGTCACGCCGTCGCCGACCTCGGTGCCGGCGTGGATGACGACGTTGACGCCGATCGACACGCCCTCGCCGAGCGTGACCCCCTCGCCCACCCAGAGGTTCGGACCCGCGCCGGAGGGCCGCAGCTCGCCGTCGGTCATCGCCGCACCCTAGTGGCCGATCCGGCGGGCGCCCCGCGCCCGCGGGCAAGGTGAACTAGGTTGACCGGCCGATGGGCGGCCCGTCCCCCCTCCGCGCGCCGCGGCGACCGGCCGGCGCGACGCACCGCCAAACGCGGCCGACGGGCGCGCGGACATGATCGACGCCTCGCGCGAGCGCCTGCTCCTGCTGCGCCCGACGCTCGCGCTCGGCGGCGTCGAGACCCGGCTCGTCACGCTGGCCGGCGCGATGCGCGACGCGGGCGGGGCCGCGACCGTGCTCGCCGGCCCGGGACCGCTCGCCGGTCAGGCGGCCGAGTGCGCGCGACTGCGCATCGTCGACTGGTCGCGGCTCGCCGGCGAGGAGGCCGACCGCCTCGTCGACGCCGTCGCCGCCGAGCACACGTGCGCGGTCGTCGCCTGCGAGCCGAGGCTGCTGCGCACCGTGCCGCGCCTCGCCGCGCGCGTCCCCGTCCTGCTCGGCCTGCACGGCCGCGGCGACCGCAACCGCATGGGCTTCGGGCTCGTCGGCGGGCGCCGCCTGCCGGAGGCGATCGGACTGCTGGCCGCCAGCGGGCGCGTCGGGCTGTACGGCACGTCGCCGGTCCAGGCGCGCGCCAACGCGCGGCTGCTGGGCCTGCCCGACGACGCCGTCCGCGCCGTGCCGAACAGCGTCGCCGCGCCGCCGGCGCCCGCTGAGGCCTCCGCGGGACCGATCGCCTCGGTCGCGCTCGTCTGCCGCCTCGCACCGGAGAAGCTCAACAACGTGCGCGCCGCCGTCGAGCTCGTCGAGGCGGGCCGCGCCGCGGGTCGCGCGGTCGTCCTCGACGTCCACGGCGGCGGTCCGGCGGAGCGCTTCGTGGCGCGCATGCTGCGGCGCCGGCTTCCCGCCGGAGCCTGGCGCATGCACGGCGCCACGCGGGACCCGTTCGGCGCGGCAGCGGCGGCCGACGTCGTCGTGGCCACCGGCCGGGCGGCCGTCGAGGGACTCGTCATGGGCCGCCGGGTCGTCGCCGCGAAGTCGCTGTCGGACGCGCGCGGACAGCTCGGCCCGCTCGTGACGCGCTCGACGTACGACGCCGTCGCCGCGGAGAACTTCGGCTGGAGGACGCAGCCGGCGCTCGCGGCGGCCGCGGTCTGGAGCGCGGCCGAGGCGGTCGCGGCGGACGAGGTGGCGGCCGTCCGCGACCGCGCCCGGGGCGAGCTCTCTCCGCGCCGGATGCTCGAACGATCGCTCGAGCTCCTCGCCGCGCTGGACCCCGAGCCGCCGCCGGGCGGCGGCGCGCTCGGGGGGGCGGCCGCGCTGCTGCACGCCCCGCTGCGCGGCGCCCGGCGCCTCCCCCGCCCGCTCGACCTCCCCGACCGCGCGATCCTGCTCGCGCGCGACCACGGCGGGGAGGGATGGTGAGCCGCGGAGTACGCGCTCACGATCTACTACACTCAGACGCAGATTTCTTAGGCTTCGAAGAAGGAGACCCTTCCCTCATGGGCAAGACCATCGGCATCGACCTGGGCACCACCAACTCCTGCATGGCAGTGCTGGAGGGTGGCGAGCCCACCGTCATCGAGAACTCCGAAGGCGGCCGCACGACCCCGTCCGTCGTCGCGTTCGCGCAGTCCGGCGAGCGCCTCGTCGGCACCGTCGCCAAGCGCCAGGCCGTGACGAACCCGCAGAACACGATCTTCTCGATCAAGCGCTTCATGGGCCGCAAGGAGGCCGAGGTGCACGAGGAGGAGTCGATCGTCCCCTACAAGGTCGTCTCGGGCCCCGGCGGCGACGCCCGCGTCGACGCGGGCGGCAAGCAGTACAGCCCGCCCGAGATCAGCGCGATGATCCTCCAGAAGCTCAAGGCCGATGCCGAGGCCTACCTCGGCGACACGGTCGACGGCGCCGTCATCACCGTGCCGGCGTACTTCAACGACGACCAGCGCCAGGCGACGAAGGACGCCGGCAAGGTCGCCGGCCTCGACGTCAAGCGGATCATCAACGAGCCGACGGCCGCCTCGCTGGCCTACGGCCTCGACAAGGAGACCGACCAGACGATCCTCGTCTTCGACCTCGGCGGCGGCACGTTCGACGTGTCGGTGCTCGAGATCGGCGACGGCGTCTTCGAGGTCAAGTCGACCGCGGGCGACAACCACCTCGGCGGCGACAACTTCGACAAGACGATCGTCGACTGGCTCGCGACGGAGTTCAAGAAGGGCCAGGGCATCGACCTCAAGAACGACCCGATGGCCCTCCAGCGCCTCTACGAGGCCGCCGAGAAGGCGAAGATCGAGCTGTCGACCGCGCAGGAGTCGCAGATCAACCTGCCGTTCATCACGGCCGACACGTCCGGTCCCAAGCACCTCGACGTGCGCATCACGCGCGCCAAGCTCAACGAGCTGACGAGCGAGCTGCTCGACCGCGTCGTCGCCCCCGTCCGCCAAGCGCTCGACGACGCCAAGGAGAAGGGCGCCGCGACGATCGACCACGTCGTGCTCGTCGGCGGCATGACCCGCATGCCCTCCGTCCAGGAGAAGGTCAAGGAGCTCACGGGCAAGGACCCGCACCGCGGCGTCAACCCCGACGAGGTCGTCGCGATCGGCGCCGCCATCCAGGCCGGCGTGCTGGCCGGCGACGTCAAGGACGTCCTGCTGCTCGACGTCACGCCGCTGACGCTCGGCATCGAGACCAAGGGCGGCGTCATGACGAAGCTCATCGAGCGCAACACGACGATCCCGACCCGCAAGGGCGAGGTCTTCTCGACCGCCGAGGACAACCAGCCCTCGGTCGAGATCCACGTCCTGCAGGGCGAGCGCGAGATGGCGCAGTACAACAAGTCGCTGGGCAAGTTCCAGCTCACCGGCATCCCGCCGGCGCCGCGCGGCATCCCGCAGATCGAGGTCGCCTTCGACATCGACGCCAACGGCATCCTGCACGTGTCCGCCAAGGACCTCGGCACGGGCAAGGAGCAGAAGATCGAGATCAAGTCCGGCTCCGGGCTGTCGGACGACGAGATCAAGAAGATGGTGCAGGACGCGGAGTCGCACGCCGACGACGACAAGCGGCTGCGCGAGCTCGCCGAGGCGCGCAACGGCGCCGAGAACGCCGCCTACCAGGCCGACCGCCAGCTCAAGGACCTCGAGGAGAACATCGACGAGGCCTCCAAGAGCGAGATCGAGGGCCTCGTCAAGGACCTGCGCGACTCGCTGGAGTCCGAGGACGCGGCCGAGCTGCAGGCCAAGACGGAGGCGCTGCAGACGGCGTTCCACAAGGTCTCCGAGGCGATGTACGAGAAGGCCCGCGCGGAGGGCGAGACCGCCTCGGCCAACGGCGAGGGCCCCGAGGCGTCCGACGACGACGGCGACGGCGACGGCGAGGACGTCGTCGACGCCGAGGTCGTCGAGGAGGGCCGCTAGCCCGTGGCCGCCGACGAGCAGAGGACCCAGCCGCAGGCCGCGCCGCCGGACGGGACCGCCCGTCCGGACGGCGCGCCGGCGCCGCCGAGCCCGCCGGGCGCCCCGGCACCCGGCGGCCCGGCGGCCGAGTCGCGGCCCGCCCCCGAGCCCGCGTCGGCCGAGGACGCGGCCGACACGACGCCCGGGATCGGCGACGACGCGTCCACGGGCGAACTCGACGCCGACCTGCGCGAGCTCGCCGGCAAGGCGAGCGACTACCTCGCGCTCGCGCAGCGCACGCAGGCCGACTTCGAGAACTTCCGCAAGCGGATGACGCGCGACGTGCGCGCGGCCGAGGCGCGCGGCATCGGCCGGCTCGCCAGGGAGCTGCTGCCCGCGCTGGACAACCTCGAGCGCGCGCTGGCGTCCGTCGACGCCTCCGGCGAGGCCGAGCAGCATCTCGCCAAGGGCGTGCGGCTCGTGCAGTCCGACCTCTCGTCGGCGCTCGCGCGGGCCGGCATCGAGGGCTTCGCCGCCAAGGGCGAGCGCTTCGATCCCGTCCACCACGAGGCCGTCGCCCAGCAGCCCGTCGAGGGCGCCGAGCCCGGCACGATCGTCGAGGTGCTGCAGTCCGGCTACCGCCTCAACGACGCCGTGCTGCGCCCGGCCCGGGTGGTCGTCGCGGGGTAGCCATGGCGGCTCAGGACCACTACAAGGTGCTCGGCGTCGAGCGCAAGGCCTCGCAGGACGAGATCAAGAAGGCCTACCGCAAGCTCGCGCGCAAGTACCACCCCGACAAGAACCCCGGCGACGCGAAGGCCGAGGAGCGCTTCAAGCGCATCTCGACGGCGCACGACGTGCTCGGCGACCCCGACAAGCGCAAGCAGTACGACCGCGCGCTCGCCAACCCGTTCTCGGGCGCGGGGCGCGGCGGCAGCGGGCAGCCCGGCTTCGACACCGGCGGCTTCGGCGACATCCTCTCCGACCTCTTCGGCCAGGCCACCCGCGGGGGCCGCGGGGGCGGCGGGGCGACGCGCCCGCGCTCCGAGCGCGGCCGCGACCTCGAGGCCGAGGTCTCGATCGGCTTCGAGCAGGCGGTCCACGGCGCGCAGGTCCCGATCTCCGTGCCGACGTTCGAGCGCTGCGCGACGTGCGCCGGCACGGGCGCCAGGCCCGGCACGGCGCCGATCGTCTGCCCGCGCTGCAACGGGCGCGGCATCGAGTCCGAGGGCCAGGGCCTGTTCTCGATCTCGACGGCCTGCTCGCGCTGCCTCGGCGCGGGGACGATCATCGAGAGCCCGTGCCCGACCTGCAACGGCGAGGGCCGCAAGCGCACCGTCAAGCGCTACCGCGTCAACGTGCCCGCGGGCGTCAGGGAGGGCAGCCGGATCCGGCTCGCCGGCAAGGGCGAGCCGGGGCGCAACGGCGGCCCGGACGGCGACCTGTACGTCGTCACGCACGTGCAGGACTCGCCGATCTTCACGCGCAAGGGCGACCACGTCGAGGTCGAGATCCCGCTCACGATCCCCGAGGCGCTGCGCGGCGCCGAGATCGAGGTGCCGACGCTCGACGGCCGCAAGACCCTGCGCGTCCCGCCGGGCACGCGCCCGGGCAGCATCCAGCGCCTGCGCGGCGAGGGGCCCAAGCGGCTGGGCAAGGCCGGCCGCGGCGACATCCACTACCGCTTCGCGCTTGACCTGCCTGACAAGCTGACGGCCGAGCAGGAGGCTGCGGTGGACGATCTGGCGAAGGTGTTCAACGGCAATCCGCGCGCGAGGCTGTTCTCGCGATGACCGCGCGCGCTCGGGCGGCGACGGCGTGCCGGGAGCGCTCGCGATGAGCGCGCGGCGGCGCACGACGACCCGCGTCGAGGTCTCCTCCTCGCGCGGCGTGTTCATGATCTCCGTCGCCGCCGAGCTCGCCGACATGCACCCGCAGACGCTGCGCATGTACGAGCAGCGCGGCCTCATCGAGCCCAAGCGCTCGCCGAAGGGCACGCGCCTGTACTCCCACGAGGACGTCGAGCGCCTGCGCCGCATCCAGCAGATGACCGCCGAGCTGGGCCTCAACCTCGCCGGCGTCGAGAAGGTCCTCGAGCTCGAGAAGCAGCTCGACGGCATGCGCCGCCGCGTCGCGTCGCTCGAGCGCCGCCGTGACGAGCTCATGCGCGAGATCGAGCAGCTCGAGGGCCGCCGCGAGCAGGTGCGCGCGGACCTCGTGCGCTACGAGGCCAAGACCGGCTCGGCGCTCGTGCGCGCGAGCGACATCAAGCCGTTCACGATCCCGATCGAGCGCGGCTGAGGCAGGGGTGACCGGCGCTCCCGCCGCGGCGCAGCACCTGCGCGACCTCGCCTGGCTGCGACGCGTCCGCGACCGGATCGACCGGGAGTACGCGCAGCCGCTGGACGTCGAGGCGCTCGCCCGCGGCGCGCACATGTCCGCCGGGCACCTCAGCCGCGAGTTCCGGCGCGCCTACGGCGAGTCGCCGTACGCCTACCTCATGACGCGGCGCATCGAGCGCGCGATGGCGCTGCTGCGGCGTGGCGACCTCAACGTCACCGAGGTCTGCTTCGCCGTCGGCTGCGGGTCGCTGGGCACGTTCAGCACGCGCTTCACCGAGCTGGTCGGCGTGCCCCCCAGCGTCTACCGCCGCGAGGCGGCGCAGGCGACGGCGGGGATGCCGTCGTGCGTGGCAAAGCAGGTGACCAGACCGATCAGGAATCGAGAAGCGGGTACCCCGGGCGGTGGCTAGCGTGACTGCCATGGACATCACCATTCACTACGCCTTCCTCCCGCACGACGACCCCGAGGCCTCGCTGGCGTTCTACCGCGACACCCTCGGCTTCGAGCTGCGCAACGACGTCGGCCACGGCGGGATGCGCTGGCTCACGGTCGGCCCCGCGGGCCAGCCCGACACGTCGATCGTGCTGCACCCGCCGGGCGCCGACCCGGGCGTCACCGACGACGAGCGGCGCACCATCGCCGAGATGATGGCCAAGGGGACCTACGCCATCATCGCCCTGGCCACCCGCGACCTCGACGGCACCTTCGCGCGGCTGCAGGCCGGCGACGCCGAGGTCGTCCAGGAGCCGACCGATCAGCCCTACGGCATCCGCGACTGCGCGATCCGCGATCCCGCGGGGAACCTGATCCGGATCAACGAGCTGCCCTGAGCGATGAGCACGGCCACGAGGACCGACACGCGCTCGGGCGCGCCGCACGTCGCCGACGGCCACGACCTCATCCGCGTGCACGGCGCGCGGGTGAACAACCTCCGGGACGTCAGCATCGAGCTCCCGAAGCGCCGGCTGACGGTGTTCACCGGCATCTCGGGCTCGGGCAAGAGCTCGCTCGTGTTCGACACGATCGCCGCGGAGTCCCAGCGACTGATCAACGAGACCTACAGCGCCTTCGTGCAGGGCTTCATGCCGACGCTGGCGCGCCCCGAGGTCGACCTCCTCGACGGGCTGACGACGGCGATCATCGTCGACCAGCAGCGGATGGGCTCCGACCCCCGCTCCACGGTCGGCACCGCCACCGACGCCAACGCGCTGCTGCGCATCCTGTTCAGCCGGCTCGGCAGGCCGCAGATCGGCCCGCCCAGCGCGTTCGCCTTCAACGTCGCCTCCGTCAGGGCGAGCGGTGCGATCACCGTCGAGCGAGGCGCCGGCAGGACGCAGGCCAAGAAGGCGACGTACAACCGCCTCGGCGGCATGTGCACGCGCTGCGAGGGCCGGGGCTCGGTCACCGACTTCGACCTCTCCGCGCTGTACGACGACAGCCTGTCGCTCAACGAGGGCGCGCTGACGATCCCCGGCTACAGCATGGACGGCTGGTATGGCCGCATCTTCCGGGGCTGCGGCTTCTTCGACCCCGACAAGCCGATCCGCAAGTACAACAAGCGCGAGCTCGGCGACCTGCTCCACAAGGAGCCGACGAAGATCAAGGTCGACGGCGTCAACCTGACGTTCGAGGGCCTGATCCCGAAGATCCAGAAGTCGATGCTCTCCAAGGACGTCGACGCGATGCAGCCGCACGTCCGCGAGTTCGTGGAGCGGGCGATCACCTTCGCCGTGTGCCCCGAGTGCGAGGGCACCCGTCTGAGCGAGGCGGCCCGCTCCTCGAGGATCGGCAAGGTCAACATCGCCGACGCCTGCGCGATGCAGATCAGCGACCTGGCCGGCTGGGTCCGCGGCCTCGACGAGCCGTCGGTGGCGCCGCTGCTCGCCACGCTGCAGCACACGCTCGACGCGTTCGCGGAGATCGGGCTGGGCTACCTCTCGCTCGAGCGGCCATCGGGCACGCTGTCGGGCGGCGAGGCGCAGCGCGTCAAGATGATCCGCCAGCTCGGCTCCTCGCTGACCGACGTCACCTACGTCTTCGACGAGCCCACGACGGGCCTGCACCCCCATGACGTCGGGCGGATGAACGACCTGCTGCTCGCGCTGCGCGACAAGGGCAACACGGTGCTCGTCGTCGAGCACGAGCCCGAGACGATCGCGATCGCCGACCACGTCGTCGACCTCGGGCCCGGCGCCGGCACGGCGGGCGGCACGGTCTGCTTCGAGGGCACCGTCGACGGGCTGCGGGCCGCCGGCACGGTCACCGGCCGCCATCTCGACGACCGGGCCGCCGTCAAGCAGGAGGTGCGCACGCCGACCGGCACGCTGGAGATCCGCGGCGCGACGACGCACAACCTGCGCGACGTCGACGTCGACATCCCGCTCGGGGTGCTCGTCGTGGTCACCGGCGTGGCGGGCTCGGGCAAGAGCTCGCTCGTGCACGGGTCGATCCCCGCCGGCGCGGGCGTGGTGTCGATGGACCAGGGCGCGATCCGCGGCTCGCGACGCAGCAACCCGGCGACGTACACCGGGCTGCTGGACCCGATCCGCAAGGCGTTCGCGAAGCGAAACGGCGTCAAGCCGGCGCTGTTCAGCGCCAACTCCGAGGGCGCGTGCCCCGCCTGCAACGGCGCCGGCGTCATCTACACCGACCTGGCGATGATGGCCGGCGTCGCCACGACCTGCGAGGACTGCGAGGGCAGGCGCTTCGACGCGTCGGTGCTCGAGCACCGCCTCGGCGGCCGCGACATCAGCGAGGTGCTCGCGATGCCGGTGGCCGAGGCCGCGGAGTTCTTCGGCGACGGTGAGGCGAGCACGCCGGCCGCGCACAGGATCCTGCAGCGGATGGCCGACGTCGGGCTCGGCTACCTCAGCCTCGGCCAGCCGCTCACGACGCTGTCGGGCGGCGAGCGCCAGCGGCTCAAGCTCGTCACCCGCATGGGCGAGAAGGGCGGCGTCTACGTCCTCGACGAGCCGACCGCCGGCCTGCACCTCGCCGACGTCGAGCAGCTGCTCGGCCTGCTCGACCGCCTCGTCGACGCCGGCGCGTCGGTCATCGTCGTCGAGCACCACCAGGCGGTCATGGCGCACGCCGACTGGATCGTCGACCTCGGCCCCGGCGCCGGCCACGAGGGCGGCCGGGTCGTCTTCGAGGGCACGCCCGCCGATCTCGTCGCCGCGCGCTCGACGCTGACGGGCGAGCACCTGGCGGCCTACGTGGGCGCCTGACCGGGACCCTCGGCGTAGCCGAAGCGCCGCAGGGTCGGCCCGGCGACCGCCTCGAGGCGCCGCACGAGCTCAGGGTCCGCGCGGCGTCCGCGTCCGAGCGCGGCCGGCGTCCGGATCTCGTCGACCGGCAGCGGCTCGACGTCGCCGGCCTGCGCGAAGTCGAGGATGCGACGGGTCTCGGCCTCGGGCCGGCCGCAGAGGTCCTCGAGGCGCACGCGCAGATGGCGGCCCGGCAGCAGCGCGCCGCTCTGCTCGCGCGCGCGGTCGTTCGCCCATGCCCAGAACGCGATGCGCCGCACGGGATCCGCCGGGTCCCCGGCGCCGATCGCCCGGTCTCCGTAGAGGCGCAGCTGGTTGTCGTTTCGCGAGAGCGCGACGTCGCGGCCGTCGCGCACGACGTGGATGAACCGGAGGTCGGCGAAGCGCTCGGCGAGGAACCCGAGCAGGAGATAGCTCTGCGGGTGCTTCCAGCCCCAGCGCGCCTGCGCGCCGGGCCGCTGCGCGACGTGGGTGGCCAGCGCCGCCTCGAAGCCCGCGCGCATCTCCTCCGTCGCGGTCGCGGAGGCGACGAGCGACGGCCCCCAGCGCCAGTCGAAGGCCGCGATGTCCAGCGCGTCGTGGGCGCCGTTGAGGTGCGAGCCCATGTACCAGCCCGCGCGGTCGAGGATCCGCGCCACGGCGCGGGTGCCGGAGCCGCCGGTGCCGCCGATGACGAGCGGGCCGCCGGCCGGCGGGCTCTGGGGAGGCTCGGACGTCGTCAAGGTGATCGCGCGCCGCCGCCCGGGCGCTCAGGCGGCCGCGCCCGCGAGCGCCGAGAACGCGGGCCAGCGGTCGAGGTCGATCTCGGGGAAGTCGGCGGCGAGGCCGCGCACGTCCTCGAGCAGCAGTGCGGCGAGGTCGTCGCGCTCGTCGCGATCGAGCGACGGCTTCGCGGCCGGATCGGACGCGTTCGCGGGCGCGGCGAGGCTCGCGGGACGGTGCTCCTCCGGGTCCAGGCCGAGGAACGCGTAGGTCCGCCGCAGCTCCCGCGCGGGATCCTCGACGCACGCCTCGTGCTGGAGGACGAGGATCTGCTCGCGCGGGAAGTGCGCGAGCAGGCCGCGCACCTGCAGGTGGTAGAGGCTGCGCATCTGGTGGCTCGACGCCGCGAGCGGGTGCACCCGCGAGCGGCCTTTCGCCCGCTCGAGCGCCATGCCGGAGCGGTAGCGCTCGACGGGATCGCGCAGGCAGACGAGCAGCTTCGCGCGCGGGGCGCAGCGCGCGAGCAGGCGGGGCGCCCAGAAGTCGAGCATGTAGCGCGGCGTCCACTCGCCCGCGAGCAGGCCGGGCGGGCGGGGAAAGCGCGCCGCGTAGTCGGCGGCGACGGTGTTCGGGACGGGATCGATGGCGAAGCGGTCGAAGAAGTGCAGCTCCTTGGCGCCGTCCGGGGACTGCCAGACGCCCGGATGATCGGCGATGAGCCCGTACCACCAGGTGGTTCCGCAGCGCTGCGCGCCGACGCCGACGAAGTCCGGCGCGCCGACGCGCGACCCCGGGGGGCACTCGGGGGCCTCGGAGGCCGGTCTCGGCGGTGCGGCGGGCATGCCCGCCGGAGCACGCTACCAGCGCGCCGCGGCCTGCGATCCGGGTACCGGGCCCGCCGCCGCGTCGCCGCTCGCGGCCCGGGACCGGGGGCCGTGCGCGGCGATGAGCGTTCCGTGAGAGCCCTCCGCTCCCGGCCCGGGAGGCGCACTAGCCTGGGCCGAGCATGATCCGCCGCCTGCTCGCCGCCGTCCTCGCGCTCGCGCTGCTCGCCGGCGCGCCGCCGCTCGTCCGGGCGGCCAACCCGGCGCCGCCGGCCGCGGTGGCGAAGGCGGCGACGAACGTCACGACCGGCGCGGCGACGATCCCCGGCAGCGTCGACCCCAACGGCGCCGCGACGACGTACGAGGTGCAGTACGGGACCTCGGACGCCTACGGATTGACGACGGCCAGCCGCACGACGGGCGCCGGCGACGACCCGATCGCCGTCAGCTTCGTCCTCTCGCGGCTCACCGCGAACACCGTCTACCACTACCGGCTCGTCGCGACGAACGCGGCCGGGATCGCCCGCACCGCCGACCGGACGTTTCGCACGGACTCGGTCCTGGCGCCGGTCGTGAGGACGGGCGCCGCCGGGCCGGTCGCCGCGCGCGCGGCGACCGTCACCGGCACCGTCAACCCGCGCGGCCGCGCGACGACGTTTCGCTTCGAGTACGGCAAGGGCACGAAGCTCGACCGCCGGACGGGTCGCGTGCCGGTCGGCGACGGGACCGCGCAGGTCGCGGTCGCCGCGCTGCTGAAGCTCGCGCCCGACACGACGTACAGCTTCCGCCTCACGGCGACGAACTCCGCCGGCACGCGGCGCGGCGCGCGGCGCTCGTTCAGGACGCCGGCCGAGTGCCCGCGCACGTACCCGACGAAGCTCTCGGTCGCGCGCGCCCGTCCGGCCGGCGGCGCGATCGACGTGCTCGCGCCGATCACGTCGCGCGCCTCGGGGCGCGCCTCGATCGAGTACCTCGCCGCCGGCCGGACGACGCGCTTCACGGTCGGCGTCGACCGGGCAGCCCGTCGGCTGCGCTTCCGCCGCGCGGTCACCCGCGCCCAGGCGCGGCTGGGAACCGGCATCCTCACGATCCGCTACCCGGGCGACGCCGACACCCGTGCGCAGACCGTTCGCCTGCGCGCCGCGGCGAGGCCCGCGCGGCTGGACCTCGAGCGGCCGCGGATCGCGGACGGGCGCATCCAGGCGTCGGGCGTCGTCGACGACCGCGCCCGCGGCGTCGTGCGCGTGCAGCTCGACTACCAGCTCGACTGCGCGACGCGCCTGCTCGAGTTCCGCGCCCCGATCGCCGACGGGCGCTGGAGCCTCGACGAGCCGCTCGCCTCGCAGACGCTCGCCGAGCTCCCGCGGCGCGCTGGCGCCGTGCACTCCTACACGCTGTTCACGGGCTACCTTCCCGCGCGAATCCGGGGCGAGATGCGCGCGTTCCAGGTGCTCGACGAGCCCTAGGCCGGACGCCCTGACCGGGTGAGCGAGACACCGGCTGAGTGTCCTCGACCCATAGGTGAACTCCTACGTTTTCCCGGCTTGTGGCAGACCTGTCCACAGTTAAACTCGGTGGCGAGCCGGCGGGCGGGCTCCGAGTGAGACGAGGTGGCGTGGAGTACCTGGGACGACGGGGACGACGGTTCGGAAGGTCGCGGGTCACGGCGGCGGCGCTCGCGCGGCGGGCCGTCGCGGGCATCGTACCGGGCGACCACGTCTGCACGAGCTACGGCTCCGACGAGGAGCATCGCGCGATCGTCGGGCGCTACGCGCGCCAGGCGCTGCGCCGCGGCGAGCGCTTCCTGTACCTCGCCCATGCCAGCGACGACGCCACGATCCGCGCCTACCTCGAGCACGAGGGCATCGACGTCGCGGCCGGGGAGGCGCTCGGGCAGATCCAGATCCTGCGCGCGACGCGCAGCCGCGCGCTCATCGACCCCGAGGCGATCGTCGCCTCCCTCCAGGCACAGCGCCGCGCCGCCCTGCATGACGGCTACAGCGCCCTGTGCGTCGCCAGCGAGATGTCCTGGGCGCGTCCGCGCAGCGGCGAGATCGACGCGATCGTGCGCTGCGAGCACGCCGTCGACCGCGTCTTCGCCACCGGCGACGTCGCGGCGATCTGCCAGTACGACCGGCGGCTGTTCGAGCCCGGCGTCCTGTCGCCGCTGCTCGCCGCCCACGAGTTCCAGCTGCGCACCGGCGAGCGGCTCACGACAACGGAGCGCAGGCGCCTCACGATCTCCGAGAGCGCCGACGGCGTCATCTCGCTGGCCGGAGCGCTGGACATCGACGCCTCGGGCTACCTCGCCGCGCGGCTGGCCGAGCTCGACGACGAGGGCGACCTCGTCCTCGTGACGTCTGGGCTGCGCTTCGCGGACTTCGCCGGCTGTCGCGCGCTCGTGCGCGCCGCCGACGCCTTCGACGAGGGGCGGCGGATGATCCTGCGCGACCCGCCCGAACCGCTCGTGCGCGTGCTCGGCCTCTGCGGCTGGCCGTCGGGCGACCGGCTCGTGCTCGCCTGAGCCCGGACCGAGCGGCGCCGGGTCAGCGGATGCGCACCCGCCGCGTGAGCGTCTGCCCGCGCGGCGAGACGAAGCGCAGCGTGTACGTGCCGCGGCGCGCCGACCTCGAGCGCAGCCGCAGGCGGACGGTCCTGCGCGATCGCGTGCGCCGGACCGCGACGATGCGCCCGCCCCGGCGCAGCTGCACCGAGTGCGTTCCCGGCGTGCGCGTGCGCATCCGCACGGCGACGCCGCGACCGGCGAGCGTGCGGCGGCCGGCGCTCCGCGGGTAGGAGACGATGCGCGGCGCGTCGCGCGCCGACGGCGCGCGGACGAACGCCCACCACGCGGGCTTGCGCTCGCCCTCGTAGGTCATGAGCCCGGTCGTGATCGCCTCCGGCGTCGTGACGGGATCGTCGAGCAGGGCGAACCAGCCCAGCGTGTAGACGGAGCTGTCGCGATCGGCGATCCGGTAGGCGGAGGTCAGCCAGCGCGCCTGCTGCGTGCGGCTGACCGCGAAGCTGAAGGCGCGGTTGGGACGGTCCGAGGAGATCGTGTACTCCGACAGCCACAGCTTCGGCGTGCGGCCGCGCTTGCGGTACGCGCGGCGCAGATCGGCGTTCAGGCGCCGCAGGTCGCCGAGGTCGCGCATGTTGGGCTTCTGCGGGTAGCGGCGGTTCGCCGCGGGGTAGCGGTAGCTCAGCGGGTTGTGGCCGTAGAAGTCCATCCGCGGCGGGCGGCCGTCGGGCAGGCGCATCCAGCGGATGAACTGGGCGGGGCGGACCGTGCCTGCGCTGTGCGTCATGCCGCCGATGACGCGGTTGCGCCTGCGGACGGCGTGCAGCGCGGCGTAGGTCGCGTCGAGCATTCGCGCGTACGAGCGCGGGCCCACGGGGCTGTCGGCCGGCATCGGGCTGTAGTTGTTGAGCTGCGTCACCTCGCCCCAGACCATCCAGAAGCGCACGGCGGGGTAGCGCCGGCTCGCCGCGGTCGCGAAGTCCGCGAGGTCGCCGGGGTCCGTGGCGGCCCACGTCGGCTCGCGCCCCTCGTTGGCCCAGCCCGGCGTCCCGCGGCCTTTGATCATGAGCGCGATCTCGATGCCCTCCTCGCGGCCGGCGGCGATGACCTCGTCGATCCGGGCCGGCCAGCGGTAGGCGGGGTCGTCGGGGTTGCGCGGATCGGCGGGGCGCTCGGGCGCGGTGTCGATCCAGCTGAGCTGGATCTGGAAGATGTCGACGCCGAGCTCGCGGTACTGCGGAAACGCCGAGGCGCCGTCGGGCAGGCGGACCGGCCCCCAGATGGACTTCTTCGCGGCTCCGGCGGGCGGGGCGAGGGCGAGCGCGGCCAGGGCGATGAGCAGCAGCGGCGCGAGTCGTCGTGAAAGCGTCACCGCAACACCTTGGCACACGGCCCCGGGCACCCGACGCGGCGGCGCGCCAGGTTGGGCCGTGGTCCGCCGCGCGGTCGGCCACGGGCCCGGTGCAGCGCGCCCCTTGAGGAATCAAATCTAAGTCGGCTACACTCAGATCCATGCAAGCAGACCGCTTCACGATCAAGACTCAGGAGGCGCTGCAGGCCGCGCTCGCCCTCGCCCCCGCCAGGCGCCACTCGCAGGTGACCCCCACCCATCTTCTGGCCGCGCTCCTCGACCAGGAGGGCGGCCTCGTCGTTCCCGTCCTCGCGAAGATCGGCGTCACAGCCGACGCCCTGCGAGCCGACGCGGAAGCCGCGCTCGCCGAGCAGCCGACGCTCTCGACCCAGGCCGAGCCGACGACCGCGCCCGAGCTCATGACCGTCCTGCGCACCGCCGAGCAGGAGATGCGCGAGCTCAAGGACGAGTTCGTCTCCGTCGAGCACGTCCTGCTCGCGCTCGCCAAGGACGACGGTCCCGCGGGCGCCGCGCTGCGCGCCGCCGGGGCGACCCGCGAGCGCCTGCTGCAGGCGCTCGCCGACGTCCGCGGCTCGCACCGCGTCACCGACCAGTCGCCGGAGGACAAGATGCAGGCGCTGGAGAAGTACGGGCGCGACCTCACCGAGGAGGCGCGCGCCGGCGACCTGGACCCGGTCATCGGGCGCGACGACGAGATCCGCCGCGTCGTGCAGGTGCTCAGCCGGCGCACGAAGAACAACCCGGTCCTCATCGGCGAGCCCGGCGTCGGCAAGACCGCCATCGTCGAGGGCCTCGCGCAGCGGATCGCCGACGGCGACGTCCCCGAGTCGCTGCGCGACCGGCGCGTCATCTCGCTCGACATCGGCTCGCTGCTGGCCGGCTCGAAGTACCGCGGCGAGTTCGAGGAGCGCCTGAAGGCCGTCCTCAAGGAGGTGTCCGACGAGCGCGGCCAGGTCGTCCTGTTCCTCGACGAGCTGCACACGATCGTCGGCGCCGGCGCCGCCGAGGGCGCCGTCGACGCCGCCAACCTGCTCAAGCCGATGCTCGCCCGCGGCCAGCTGCGCGCGGTCGGCGCGACGACGCTCGACGAGTACCGCAAGCACATCGAGAAGGACGCCGCCCTCGAGCGCCGCTTCCAGCCGGTGAACGTCGGCGAGCCCTCCGTCGAGGACACGATCGCGATCCTGCGCGGCCTCAAGGAGCGCTACGAGGTCCACCACGGCGTGCGCATCCAGGACTCGGCGACGATCGCCGCCGCCACCCTCTCGCACCGCTACATCGCCGATCGCTTCCTGCCCGACAAGGCGATCGACCTCATCGACGAGGCCGCCGCGCGGCTGCGGATCGAGATCGACTCGCTGCCCGAGGAGATCGACGAGCTCGAGCGCCGCGCGATGCAGCTCGAGATCGAGCTGACCTCGCTGGCCAAGGAGAAGGACGAGGCCTCGAAGACCCGCAGGGAGTCGCTCGAGCGCGAGCTCGCCGAGCTGCGCGAGCAGAGCGCCGGGATGAAGGCCCAGTGGCAGGCCGAGAAGGCGAAGATCACCCGCATCCAGGAGCTCAAGGAGCGCATGGAGCAGGCCCACCGCGACGCCGAGCGGGCCACCCGCGAGTCCGACCTGCAGCGCGCCGCCGAGCTGCGCTACGGCGAGATCCCCGAGCTGGAGCGCGAGCTCGCCGAGGCCGAGGCGCTCTCCGATGCCAACGAGGGCTTCCTCAAGGAGGAGGTCACCGCCGAGGACGTCGCCGAGGTCGTCGCGCGCTGGACGCAGATCCCGGTCAGCCGGATGCTCGAGGGGGAGGTCGAGAAGCTCGTGCGGATGGAGGAGCGCCTGCACCGGCGCGTCATCGGCCAGGACGAGGCGGTCAACGCCGTCTCGACCGCGCTGCGGCGCTCGCGCGCGGGCCTGTCGGACCCCGACCGCCCGATCGGCACGTTCCTCTTCCTCGGCCCGACCGGCGTCGGCAAGACCGAGCTGGCGCGCGCGCTGGCGGAGTTCATGTTCGACACGCAGGACGCGATGGTCCGCATCGACATGTCGGAGTACATGGAGAAGCACTCCGTGTCGCGGCTCGTCGGCGCGCCCCCCGGCTACGTCGGCTACGAGGAGGGCGGCCAGCTCACCGAGGCGGTGCGGCGCCGGCCCTACGGGGTCGTCCTGCTCGACGAGATCGAGAAGGCGCACAGCGACGTCTTCAACACCCTGCTGCAGGTCATGGACGACGGCCGCCTGACCGACGGCAAGGGCCGCACCGTCAGCTTCAAGAACGTCGTGCTCATCATGACCTCGAACATCCCCGGCGGGCGCGAGGGCGCGGAGCTGCACTTCCGGCCGGAGTTCATCAACCGCCTCGACGACATCGTCGAGTTCGACTCGCTGGACCGCTCGCAGATCGGCGAGATCGTCGCCCTGCAGGCGCGGCGCGTCATCGACCGGCTCACCGACCAGCGCGGCATCGCGCTGACGCTGACGCCCGAGGCCCGCGAGCTCATCGGCGACCTCGGCTACGACCCCGTCTACGGCGCCCGGCCGCTGAAGCGCGTCATCCAGAAGAAGCTCGTCGACCCGCTGGCCCTGGCGATCCTCGAGGGCGAGTTCGGCGAGGGCGACCACGTCCGCGCGGACGCCGCCGACGGCGAGCTCGTGCTCGTCAAGGCGCCCGCGGCGGCCGACGTCGCGGCGTAGCGGCGGCGCGGCGGCGGGGGGCGCGGCGGCGGGGGGCGCGGCGGCGGCGGCGGCCGCGGCGGCGGCGGGCGGCCGCGGCGGCGGCGGCGGCGGGTCCGTCGTCGCGGGGGGGTCCGGCGCGTTGCGTCCCACATGGGGACGCTTTCCGCCACACCTCCGCGCCGCGACGGCCGGCGGGTCCACAGGGCCGGGGGGTCCGGCGCGTTGCGTCCCACATGGGGACGCTTTCCGCCACACCTCCGCGCCGCGACGGCCGGCGGGTCCACAGGCCGGGGGTTCCGGCGCGTTGCGTCCCACATGGGGACGCCACACGCCACACGCCGGCGCCGCGACCAGCCGCCGTGCCCTCCCCGGGAGCGGGGTCCGGCGAGTTGCGTCCCACACCGGGACGCTTCACGCCACACGCCCGCGCCGCGACGGCCGCCGCGACCGCCCCGCGAGCGGACCGTCGTCGCGGGGGTCCGGCGCGTTGCGTCCCACATCGGGACGCTTCACGCCACACGCCCGCGCCGCGACCGCCGGCCGAGCCGCCGTCGGGGGTCCGGCGCGTTGCGTCCCACATCGGGACGCTTCACGCCACACGTCCGCGCCGCGACGGCCTGGCCGAGCCCTCCCCGGGGGTCCGGCGAGTTGCGTCCCACACCGGGACGCTTCACGCCACACGTCCGCGCCACGACGGCCTGGCCGAGCCCTCCCCGGGGGTCCGGCGAGTTGCGTCCCACACGGGGACGCTTCACGCCACACGTCCGCGCCGCGCCGGCCGCCTACGCCGGCATCGGGCGCATCCCCCGGGTTCGAACCCCGGCCGGCTTCGCCGGCATCGGGCGCATCCCCCGGGTTCGAACCCGCGATGAGTTGCGCGGCGCGCCGCGGTCTCATAGGACGTATCGTCGACCCCCACGAGGATCCCGATGACCGCACAGCCAGCCCTTGCCATCGAAGCCACCGGCCTCGCGAAGTCCTTCGGCGCCACCCGTGCCGTCGACGGCGTCGATCTCGCGGTGCCCAGCGGCACCGTCTACGGCGTGCTCGGCCCCAACGGCGCCGGCAAGACGACGACGATCCGGATGCTCGCGACGCTCCTGCGCCCCGACGCGGGCTCGGCGCGCGTGCTCGGCCACGACATCGTCACCGACGCCGACGCGGTGCGGGGGCTCGTGAGCCTGACCGGGCAGCTCGCGTCGGTCGACGAGGACCTCACCGGGCGCGAGAACCTCGTGCTGCTCGGCCTCCTGCTCGGCCTCACCCGCCGGCAGGCCAAGGCTCGCGCGGCCGAGCTGCTGGAGGCGTTCGGCATCGCCGACGCCGCCGGCCGGCTCGTCAAGAGCTACTCGGGGGGCATGCGCCGGCGCCTGGACATCGCGGCGAGCATCGTCGTCACGCCGCAGCTCATGTTCCTCGACGAGCCGACGACCGGCCTCGATCCGCGGTCGCGAAACCAGGTCTGGGACATCGTCCGCGCGCTCGTCGCCGGCGGGACGACGATCCTGCTCTGCACGCAGTACCTCGACGAGGCCGACCAGCTCGCCGACGCGATCGCCGTCATCGACCACGGCCGCGTCATCGCCGAGGGCACGCCGAGCCAGCTCAAGGCGTCCGTCGGCGGGGGCGCGCTGCACGTCCGGCTGCTCGACCCGTCCGAGCGCCCGGAGGCGGCGCGGGTGCTCGAGCGGGAGCTCGAGTCCGTCCACCTCGAATCCGACCCGTCCGCGCTCTCGGTCCCGTGCGCCGATGCCGAGCGCGCCGCCGCCGCGGTCTCCGCGCTCACCGCCTCCGGCACGCGGGTCGCGGGCTTCACGCTCGGACAGCCGAGCCTCGACGAGGTCTTCCTCGCGCTCACCGGCCGGCCGGCCGAGGACCAGTCGGCGGAGGCCGGGACCGACGGCGACCGGGTGCGGGCGGCATGAGCACCGAGACCGACCGCTCGGCCCCGACCCGCGCGCCGACCGCCGGCGAGGACACGCTGCGCACGGCGCTCGCGGCCACCCCGCGCCCGCCGCGGGCGAACGCCGCGCGCGCCGTCATGGCCTTCGGCTGGCGCGGCATGCTGAAGGTCAAGCACGTCCCCGAGCAGCTGCTCGATGTGACGATCACGCCGGTCATGTTCGTGCTCATGTTCACGTACCTGTTCGGCGGCGCCGTGGCCGGCTCGACGGGCGCCTACCTGGACTACATCCTGCCCGGCGTGCTCGTCATGTCGGTCCTGTTCACGACGGTGTACTCCGGCGTCGCGATCAACACCGACCTCACGAAGGGCGTCGTGGACCGCTTCCGCTCGCTGCCGATCTGGCGCTCGGCGCCGCTCGTCGGCGCGCTGCTCGGCGACACGGTGCGCTACTGCGTCGGAGGCACCGTCATCATCGTGCTCGGCGTCGCGCTCGGCTTCCGGCCCGAGGCGGGGCTCCCCGGCGTGCTCGCGGCGCTCGCGCTCGTGGTCGTGTTCGCGTTCGGGCTGTCGTGGGTCTTCACGACGCTCGGCCTGATCATGCGCTCGCCCAGCGCGGTCATGAACGCGGGCTTCATGTCGATCTTCCCGCTGACGTTCCTCAGCAACGTCTTCGTCGACCCCGCGACGCTGCCGGCGGCGCTCGAGGCGTTCGTGAACGTCAACCCGATCTCGCTGCTGGCGACGTCGTCGCGCGGCCTCATGGCCGGCAGCGCCTCCGGCGGCGACATCGCGATCGTGCTGGCGACGGCGGCGGCGCTGACGCTCGTGTTCGCGCCGCTGACGACGCGGCTGTACCGCTCGCGCTGAGCTTCGGCCGGCGCGCGTCAGGGAGCGGCGGCGGCGACCGTCTTCGCGGCCCCCAGGTCCGGGGCGACGGTCACCCGGCAGGCGCCGCCGTGGGGCGCCGTGCGCACGCGGACCGTGCGCGCGCGCGGGCCACCTGTCGTCTCGCGGGCGCCGACCGGCCTCCCGGCACACTGGATGCGCACGCCGACGCGCGCCGTGTCCGACAGGGCGAAGCGCACGTGGCCGACCCGATGGCCGACCGTCGCCCACAGCGCGCGGACGCGCGGGGCGGGCGCGAAGGCGGCGGCGCCGATCTCAGGCGTGACGACCGGCTCGGCGGGCAGCGCGGGCAGCGCGGGCGGCGCGGGCAGGTCCGCCGCGGGCACGACGGGAGCCGGGGCCGGGTCCGGCGGCGCCCGCCAGGGCGCCATCGCGCCGGCGACGAGCTGGCGCCAGTGCAGCTCCGGATCGGGCTCGCGCTTGATGACGTAGTAGGCCCACCAGAGCACGACCCGCGGGCGGCTGCTGGCGAGGGTCACGTCGCGCATCGTCCGGTACTCCTCCACCGTCGGCCAGCGCGCCGGCGCCTCCTGGTAGTTCGGGCCCCAGGAGAACGCCTGCAGGACCATCGCCATCGGCTTGCCCACCGCGTCGGCGACGCGCTGCGTCCCCGCGGCGGCCGACCAGACGTCGGCCGCGGCGCCCCCGTTGGCGAACAGCGGGTAGTGATCGCCGCCGAGGACCTCGGCGGTGTCGGCGAAGGGCGCGAGGTTCGCGCCGCTGCCGTAGTGCACGAAGAAGCGGTCGTGGAGCGGATCGGCCGCGCGCACGAGCGCCGACAACGTCGCCGCGGCGTCGCGCTCGGCGAGCGGGACCTCGTCGCCGACGTAGTACATCCAGGTCGCCGGCAGGTCCTTGACGACGCCGACCATGTAGCGCACGAGCCCCTGCGTCGAGGTGCATCCGCACGCGGCCGACATCCGCGGGAAGGACTGGGATGGATCGTCGTTGCGGCGCAGGCGCGGGTGGTGCAGCGGCCAGATGAGCCTGATGCCGAGGGACGCCGCCGCCGCCGCGTAGGCGCGCGCCTGCTCCGGCGTCGCGTAGAGCGCGCCGATGTTGAGCACGACGACGAAGCCGCCCGCGCGGATCTCGCGCAGGCGCTGCACGCAGGGCGCCAGCGACTCAGCCGACGATCCCGGAGAGCAGCTCTCGTAGACGCCCTGCGGCGGCGGCGGCCCCGCGGACGCGGCCGGCGCCGCGATCGCGGCCGCCCCGGCCGCCCCGGCCGCGAGCAGGATCGCTGCGGCGGCGCGCCCCCCGAGCGCGCGCCGCCGTCGTGCGTCGACCGCCCTCCCGCGAAGCATGACCATCTCATCGACGGACCGGCGCACTGCTTGACCGCGGCACCCCGGCCTTCGGCGGACGTCCGACGCGCGGCGGCGCGCGCCAACGCGGCGGCGGTCAGCGCGCCGCGGCGCGGCGGCGCAGCGCGAGGCCGGCGAGGGCGCCGATCAGGAGCACGCCGACGCAGGCCCCGGCGATCGCGACGAGCCCGCCCGAGCCCTGCGGCGCGGCCGCCTGCGTCCTGCGCTCGGCCGCCGCGCGCCGCTGCGCCGGCTGGGACGCCTTCGCGGCCGCGGTGTCGCCGGCGGCGGCGCGCTCCCCGCCCCGATCGGAGCCGCGGCGCGGCGCGGCCGCGCCGGTCGCCGCGCGGTCCTCGCCCACGCCCGACCCGAACAGCGGCGCGGGCTGCGGAGCGCCCCCCGAGGCGCGCCGCGGGGCCTGCGGCGCGCTCTGCTGGCGGGCGCGGTCGATCGGCAGCGCGTACTCCTTCCCGCTCGGCGAGTCGGGATCCACGAAGATCTCGTCCTCCTGCGCCGCGGCGACCGGAGCTGTCACAGCAAGTCCGCACAGCAGCATCGACAGTCCTCTGCGCACCCGGCTCATCTCGTTCAGCGTAGGTGATCGCGGCCGGCGGCACAGCGCGCGCGGGGGCGCGATGCGTTGCGGCGCGCGGTCTTTTGTAGCGTTGGCGGTGTTCATGTGCCTGTGGTCGACGGCTTGACGCCCCCGGTGCGGGCATCCCCGATGCAGCGACGCCTCCGGCGGTTGCTCCTGATCGCGTCGTGCTGCCTGCTGCTTCCGGCGACCGGCGCGTCGGCGGCGGGCGGCGACCCGCTCGAGAAGGCCTTCTGGGGCCCGGTAAGAGTTGACGGTAAATCGCAGTTCCCCATCTACAAGCGCCTTGGTGTGACGCTCTATCAGTCGTCGCTGTCATGGGCGGCCGTCGCGCCGACGCGCCCAGCGAACCCGCGCGACCCGCGCGACCCTGCCTACCGGTGGCCGGCCGAGACCGACGACGCGCTGGCGCAGGCTCGCCGCAACGGGATCCGGGTCCTCATCCAGGTCATCGGATCGCCGCCCTGGGCGAACGGGGGCAAGTCGTGGGAGTGGGCGCCCAGGCGCACGCGCGACTTCGCGGACTTCGTGCGCGCGGCGGCCAGGCGCTACCCGGCCGTGCGCCACTGGATGGTCTGGGGCGAGCCGTCGCGGTCGCACAACTTCAAGCCCTTCGTCGAGCAGCCGCTCGGGACGCGCATCACGGCTGAGCAGAAGCGCGCGCCGCGGCGCTACGCGCGCCTGCTCGACGCCGCCTACGGCCAGCTCAAGGCGCAGCGGCGCTCCAACCTCGTCATCGGAGGCAACACCTACGTCACGGGCGAGGTCCGGCCCGCCGCCTGGCTGCGGGCGATGAAGCTGCCCGGCGGGCGGCCGCCGAGGATGGACCTCTACGGGCACAACCCGTTCTCGTATCGCAACCCCGACCTGCGCAACCGCCCGTCCGCGAACGGGCTCGTGGACTTCTCCGACCTCGCTCGCTTCGACCGCCAGATCCAGCGCTATCTCGGGCGGCCGCGGCGCCGGACCATCCGCATGTTCCTGTCGGAGTTCACGGTCGCGACCGCGCCCGACATCGAGTTCAACTTCTACGTCTCGCACCGCACGCAGGCGCGATGGATCAAGAACGGCTTCCGCGTCGCGCGCAAGGTCAACGCCGCCGGCCTGGGCTGGATCCACCTCTACGACGGGCCGCTGGCCGAGAACGGCCTCGCCGTCAACGGCGGACTGATCACGCGCGAAGGGCGGCGCAAGCCCGGCTTCTACGCGTTCATGCGCGGAGCGCTCACGCCGGCGCAGCGCGCGCGCGAGCGCCGGCGCCTGCGGGCGCACCGGTACCGGGCCGAGTCGCGCTCACGGGCCGCGTCGCGCTCGCGCTCGCGGCGCGCCTCGCGCTGAGCGCGGCTCGCGCCGGTGCCGGGCCGCGTCGCGCTCGCGTTCGCGCGCGCTGAGCGCCGCCGCCCGCGCCCGCATCACGCCGTCCCCTCGAGATCCCAGACGGGCTCGTCGCCGGGCGGCGGCTCGTAGACGCAGTACGTGCCCGTCCGGATCGCGTCGCCCAGGAAGCGGCCGAGCGCCGCGTCCTGCGCGGCGATGCGCCTGATCGCCATGCGGATCGCCCGCGTGACGTTCACCCGCGCGCGCTCGGCGTCCGAGCCGGTCTTGCGGTCTCGACCCCGCAGGCCCACGGCGCCCGCGAGCTCGCTCGCGAGGAAGGAGAGCTCGGCCTCCGAGCGTGCCACGCGCTCGGGGTCGTTGAACGACCTGGCCTCGTCGATCTCCGCCCGCAGCTCGGCGATGCGCGCCCGGTAGGCGGCCTTGGCCTGGCCGTCGAGCGCCGGCCCGGCGTCGCCCTCGCCGCGCCGGCGGACGTCGAGGCCCATATCGAGCGCGGCCGCGACGTCGGCCGTTCCACCCTGCCGCCTGCGACCGCTGCCGCCGCCGCCGGGGCCGCCGACGAGGTCCATCGCATGGAACTCGACGTGCGGGGCGGCGAGCAGGCGCGCGATGTGCCCCAGCCCCTTGGCGTCGCGCATCGGGAGCTGCCGCGGTCCGAGCGTCCAGATGTCGCCGCGCCGGTGAAACGCCCACGACTCGGGGCCGGCCGCAGGCGCGCTCGCGGCGAACGCCTCGGCCGGCGCGATCCCCGGCTCGGCGCCGGCCTCCTCGGCGGGCGCCCAGCGTCGCTGCAGGCCGGCGAGCTGCAGGCGCTGCGCGGCCTCCAGGCCCTCCTCGCGCAGCCGGCGCGCGCGCTGCTCGGACTCCGGCGAGAGCTCGGCGAAGCGCTCGAGCACCTCCGCGAGCTCGAGCCGGATCGCGGCCACGATCGGCTCCGCGCCCCAGCGGCGCGCCGTCGTCAGGGCGTGCTCGAGGCGCTCGATCGCCTCCGCGCCGCGCCCGGCGGCGGCGGCCGCGATGCCGGCGTAGCGCGAGACCGGCCCGAGGCAGATCGCCCCGCGGCCGGCGAGCACGGCCCGCTCGGCGTACGGCTCGAGCAGCTCGCCGAGGGCGCCCGTGCGCCGCGCGTCGCCGAGGCGCGCGCCCGTGCGGACGAGCAGCGCGATCGTCGACAGCCACTCGCCGTCGCGCGGGATCTCGGCCAGACCGCCCGACGTGAGCGCCTCGAACGCCCTCCGCGCCTCCTCCGTGCGCCCGAGGACGGTCAGCGCGAACGCCGCCCCCGCGCGCCAGACCGGGGCCGCCGGGTAGCGGCGGCCGAACTCCTCCAGCGACTGCTCGACCTCGGCCAGGCGCCCCTGCTCGGCGCGCAGCGCGAAGAGCTGCACGGCGTACAGCTGGGCGGCGTTCTGGGGCTGCGCGCGCCGGCCGACCGCGAAGGCCTCGCCGGCGTGGCGCTCCGCGTCGTCCAGGCGCCCTTCGAGCAGCGCGCGCGTGGCCTGGAAGAGCGGGACGTACCAGAGGTGCAGCGGATCGCACAGCTCCTCGGAGAGGCGCGCGTGGACGGCGAGCTCGACCTCGGCGCCGACCCAGTCGCCGAGCTCCATGAGCGCGACGGCGCGCCACGCGTGGCCGCGCAGGACGAGCTCGCGGTCGCGCACCTCCTCGCCGAGCGCGACGACGTCGGAGGCGATCTGCAGGCGCTGCACGGAGTTCTCCGGTCCCCACAGCGTCAGGTAGCGCGAGCTCAGCGTCGACGCCAGCGTCGCGCGGTCGCCCAGCCGGCGCGCCATCGCGACCGCCCGCTCGCCGAGCTCGGCGCGCTCCTCCGTGCGGTCGGAGAAGTACAGCTCGGTCGCCAGCCGGCCGAGGACCCGCGCGAGCAGCGGCCCGTCCTCGGGGCCGAGCGCCTCGCGCGCCTCCATGAGCAGCTGGACGAGGCCGGCGTCCACGCGGCCGAACTCGAAGCCGCCCATGCCGGCGCCGTAGCCCAGCGCCGCGCGCGCCAGGCGCTCGGGCGAGTCCAGCGTGCGCGCCAGCCCGGCGGCGCGCAGGAACGTCTCGCGCGCGGCGGCCGAGCTGCCGGCATGCGACTGGGCGGCGCCGAGCGACAGCAGCAGGTCGCAGCGCCGCGGCACGTCGGCGCGCTCCTGCAGGCCGAACGCCTGCAGCGCGCGCTCGAAGTGGTCGACGGCCTCCTCGTAGGCGGCCTGCGACAGCGCGCGCTCGGCGGCGCGCACGGAGTAGTCGATCGCCTTGCCGAGCTCGCCCGCCGTCGCGGCGTTGACGAAGTGGTGGGCGAGCTCGGCGACGCGCGGCTCGGGATCGGCGGCGTAGAGCGCCTCCAGGGCGAGGCCGACGTCGCGGTGCAGGTTCCCGCGGCGCTGCGGGCCGAGGTCGTCGTAGAGCGTCTCGCGGATGAGGCCGTGCGTGAAGCCGTAGGCGCCGAGCACCGACGGGAGCTCGGCGATGACCCCGCTGCCGACGGCCTCGCCGAGCGAGCCGTCGAGCTCCGCGGCGCTCGCGCCGCTGACGCGCTGCAGCGTGTCGAGGCGAAACTCGCGCCCGATGACCGCGGCGGTGCACAGCAGCCGGCGCGTCGCGTCGGGCAGCGGGTCGAGGCGGTGGCGGATCGTCTCGCGCACGCCGTCCGGGATCCGCACCGTGGCGACCTGCTCGGGGTCGTCGAGGCCGCCCTCCGCGCTGAGCAGCCGCACGACCTCGTCGATGAAGAAGGGGTTGCCCTCGGTCGCCTGGTGGATCGCGCGCACGACGCGCTCGGGCGGCCGCCGGCCCGCGATGCGCTCGACGACGGCGCCGACGTCGCGCTCGCGCAGCCCGCGCAGCGGCAGCCGCTGGCCGTGGCGGATGATGTCGCCGAGCGTCGCGGCGAGCTGGCCGTCGCGCCGCGCCTCGGCCTCGCGGTACGTGCCGACGACGAGGATCGGCGAGTCGCGGACGTGGACGGCGAAGAAGGCGAGCAGCAGCAGCGACGGGTGGTCGGCCCCGTGCAGGTCGTCGAGGACGAGCACGAGCGGCGTCTGGACCGCGGCCGCGCGCAGCAGGGACGTGACCGCGTCGAAGAGCTGGAAGCGGGCGGCCTCGGACTCCCCGGGAGCGTCGTCGGCGGCGTCCGCGTCCGCCAGGTCGTCGGGCGCGCGGGCGAGGGTCGGGACCAGGCGCGTCAGGCGCGCCGTCGCCGCCGGGCCGAGCGCGGCCAGCGCCGGGGCGATGTCGCGCTCGGCGGCGAGCCGCCGCAGGATCCTCAGCCAGGGCCAGTACGAGGGCGCGCCGCCGCCGTCCCAGGCGCGCCCCCACAGGACCGTCGCGCCGGCCGCGACCGCCTCGGCGCCGATCGCGTCGGCGAGCGCCGTCTTGCCGACCCCCGGGTCGCCGGCGACCATGAAGACCCGGCCGCGCCCGGCCAGGGCAGTCTCGAGACCCGAGCGCAGCTCGGAGAGCTCGCGATCGCGTCCAACCAGCCCTCCGGTGGCCTCGCCCACGCGCCAGAGTCTACGTCCGGCTCAGCGCCGGCCGGCGAAGATCTCGACGGGCTTGCGCACCCACGGCGTGCGCCGGCTGCTCGTCGCGCGGCGGTAGCGCCGGCGGGTGTCGAACTGCAGGATCCAGCGGCCCCGCTCGGCCTCGAACGGGAACAGATGGCGACGCCGCGTGCGGGTGATGCGGCCGCACACGCCGCGTGCCGTGCCGAGCCGGATCGTCCGCTTGCCGCGGCCGCCCGGCCGCACGTAGTGCAGGTAGACCGGGGCGTTGCGCCTGACGAGCCCGAAGCCGTTGATCGAGAAGCGCACGCGCAGCGTCGCCGGGTTGCCGCGGCTGGGCCGGAAGGTCGCGAAGATCCGCGTCGAGCGGTAGATCGTGACCGCGTCGTTGACGAGGTCGGTCGCCGTCAGCCGGTAGCGGCGCTCGCGCACGTCGCGCGGCAGCTCGGGCGTCTGCAGCTTGTTGCGGAAGGCCCCGTTGGCGTCGGCCTTGGCCGTCCCGAGCACCCTTCCGTTGCGCGCGATCGTGACGACGCTCAGCGGCGCGAAGCCGGCGCCCGAGACGACGACGTCCTGGGCCTCCTGATAGCAGCGCGCGTCGGTCCGAAGCGTCGCGGCGACGGCGGCGGGGGCCGTCGCGACGGTCGCCGCAAGCGTCGCAAGCGCGGTGGTCGTGAGGCGGCGCATCGAGATCCGCAAGGTAGCGGATGCCCGTCGTGGTTCGCGCGGGTTGCGGCGATGGGATACAACGGGCCACGACACGCCCACGCCCGCTCCGATGGAGGCGCCGATGCCGATGTACCTCATGCTCGCGACCCTGACGCCCGACGGCGTCGCCACGGTCAAGAACAACCCGCAGCGCATCAAGGAGGTCAACAGCGAGGTCGAGCAGCTGGGCGCGACGGTCAAGGCGCAGTGGAGCACGCTGGGCCGGTTCGACTTCGTGAGCATCGTCGAGGCGCCCGACGAGCTGACGATGTCGCGCGTCTCGCTCGAGCTGGGCTCGCGCGGCACCGCCCACTACGAGACGCTGCCGGCGATCCCGATCGACGACTTCATCGCCTCGATCTAGTTGCCCGCGCGAATCCTCGTCGTCGGCGCCGGCGGGCGCGAGCATGCCCTCGTGCGCGCGCTGCGGCGCTCGGCCGCCGCGCCCGAGCTGCTCTGCGCGCCCGGCAACCCCGGCATCGCCGCCGACGCCCGCCTCGTCGCGGTCGCCGCCGACGACGTCGCGGGGCTCGCCGACGCCGCGCAGGCCGAGCGCTGCGACCTCGTCGTCGTCGGCCCCGAGGTGCCGCTCGTCGCCGGCCTGGCCGACGAGCTGGCGGCGCGCGGGATCGCCGTCTTCGGCCCGAGCGGCGCGGCGGCGCGGCTGGAGGGCTCCAAGGAGTTCGCCAAGGAGGTCATGCGGGCCGCCGGCGTGCCGACGGCGGGCTGGAGCGCCGTCGACGACGTCGACGCCGGGATGGCGGCGATCGAGCGCTATCCGGCGGTGCTGAAGTTCGACGGGCTGGCGGCGGGCAAGGGCGTCGTCATCGCGCTCGACGAGGCGCAGGCGCGCGCGGCGCTCGAGGACTTCCTCGTCGCGCGGCGCTTCGGCGCGGGCCGCGTCGTCGTCGAGGAGCACCTCGTCGGCGAGGAGGTCTCGCTGCTGGCGCTGTGCGACGGCGTGCGCGCCGTGCCGCTCGCCCCGGCCCAGGACTACAAGCGGATCTTCGACGGCGACGAGGGGCCGAACACCGGCGGAATGGGCTCCTACTCGCCGGTGCCGGGCGTCGGGCCCGAGCGCGTCGCGCAGCTCGCGGCGCTCGTGCATCAGCCGATCGTCGACGAGCTGCGGGCGCGCGGGACGCCGTTTCACGGCGTGCTCTACGCCGGCATCATGCTCACCGCCGACGGGCCGAGGGTGCTCGAGTACAACGTGCGCTTCGGCGACCCCGAGACGCAGGCCGTCCTCCCGCGCCTGCGCTCGGACGCCCTGGAGCTGCTCACCGCCGCCACGCGGCCGGGCGGCCTGGAGGGCGCCGAGCTGAGCTTCGCCGACGACTGGGCCGTGACGCTCGTGCTCGCCGGCGCGGGCTACCCGGGCGCGCCGGCGACCGGCGACGTCATCAGCGGCCTCGACGCCGTCGGGCCGGGGATCGAGGTGACGCATGCCGGCACCGCGCGGCGCGAGGACGGCGCGATCGTCACCGCCGGCGGCCGCGTGCTCAACGTCACCGCGCTGGGGGCGACCCCCGCGGCGGCGCGCGACGCCGCCTATGCTGCGGCACAGCAAATCGACTTCGCAGGGCGCCAGCTACGCGGCGACATCGCCCTGCGCGCCGTGGAGAGGATGGGCGGATGAACGAGCAGGCCGAGCCGGCGACGCAGACCGAGACCGCTGTCGACCTGGAGGACATCGAGGTCGACGCACCGCGCGTCGGGATCATCATGGGCTCCAAGAGCGACATGGACGTCATGGACGGCGCCGCCAAGGTGCTGCGCGAGGCCGACGTGCGCCACGAGGTGCGCGTCATGTCGGCCCACCGCGAGCCCGACATCGTCGCCGAGTACTGCCAGAACGCGCGCATGCGCGGCATCCGCATCATCATCGCCGGCGCCGGCCTGTCGGCCGCGCTGCCCGGCGTCGCGGCGGCGCACACCGACCTGCCGGTCATCGGCGTGCCGCTGTCGAGCCGCCTGTCGGCGATGGGCGGCCTGGATTCGATCCTCTCCGTCCTGCAGATGCCGCCCGGCGTGCCGGTCGCGGCCGTCGGCCTCGACAACGCCAAGAACGCCGGCGTGCTGGCGCTGCGCATCCTGCGCAGCTGAGCCCGGGCCGTGATCGCCCGCTACACCCGGCCCGAGATCGGCGCGCTGTGGACCGACGAGGCGCGCATGGAGGCCTGGCGGCGCGTCGAGGTGGCCGCCTGCGAGGCGATGGACGGGCCGACCGACGCCGAGCTCGAGGCGATCCGCGCCGCGACGTTCACCGTGCAGGCCGTCCAGGAGCGCGAGGCGATCACCGACCACGACGTCGCCGCCTTCGTCGACGTGCTCAGCGCGTCGGCCGGCGACGCGGGCCGCTGGATCCACTTCGGCCTGACCTCCAGCGACGTGCTCGACACCGCGCTCGCCGTCCAGATCCGCGCCGCGGGCGAGATCGTCGTGCGCGGTGCGCGCGAGCTCGCCGAGGCGCTCGCCGAGCGCGCGCGCGAGCACGTCGACACGGTCTGCGTCGGGCGCACGCACGGCGTCCACGCCGAGCCGACGACGTTCGGCGTCAAGCTCGCCGGCTTCGCGACCGAGGCGCAGCGCAACGTCGCCCGGCTGGAGCGCGCGTTCGCCCAGGCGTCGGTCGGCGCGGTCAGCGGCGCGGTCGGCACGTACGCCTCGACGTCGCCCGAGTTCGAGCTGCGCGTGCTCGAGCGGCTCGGCCTGCAGCGCGAGCCGGTCTCCACGCAGGTCGTCGCGCGCGACCGCCACGCCGAGCTGCTGCAGGCGATCGCGCTCGCCGGCGCCGGACTCGAGCGATTCGCGACCGAGATCCGCCACCTGCAGCGCACCGAGGTGCGCGAGGTCGAGGAGCCGTTTCGCACGGGCCGACAGAAGGGCTCGAGCGCGATGCCGCACAAGCGCAACCCGATCACGACCGAGCGGATCACCGGCCTCGCGCGGGTGCTGCGCGGCAACGCGAGCGCCGCGGTCGAGAACGTCGCGCTGTGGCACGAGCGCGACATCTCGCACTCCGGCGCCGAGCGCGTCATCCTGCCCGACTCGACGATCCTGCTGGACTACCTGCAGTCGCTGGCGATCCGCGTCGTGCGCGGGATGGTCGTCCACGCCGACCGGATGCGCGAGAACGTCGAGCTGACGTACGGCGCGCTGTACTCCCAGCGCGTGCTGCTGGCGCTCGTCGAGGGCGGGATGGCGCGCGACGACGCCTACCGCGTCGTGCAGGAGGCCGCCCAGCGCGCCTGGGACGAGCGCACGCCGCTGCGCGGGCTGCTCGAGGCGCAACCCGAGCTCGGGCTCGACCTCGACGCGGTCTTCGATCTCGGCGCCTACGCGCGCCACGCCGGCGAGATCGTCGCGCGGCTCGGCGAGGCGGGCCCTCCCGCCCGGTAGCTCCCCGGCGGTCGCCGGCCGACCGGCCCTGAGATCGCCACCCACCGCGATCGGCCGGCGGGACAGGCCGCCGCGCCGCCCCGCGCCGTCCAGGACCGCCGCCGCACGGCGGTACGATGCCCACGGTGCAGGCGACCGGCGACGCAGCTCACGAGGAGAACGCGCTGCACGACCTCGTGTCGGCGCTGCGCAGGCGCATCGCCGTCCTGCTCGTCGTCTCGCTGGCGCTGCCGGCGGGCGCGCTCCTGTACTCGCTCTCGGCCGAGAAGCAGTACACCGCGACGGCGAAGCTGCTGTTCCGCGATCCGGGCTTCGACCAGAAGGCGCTGGGCGGCAGCAGCCCGGTCCTGGGACCGTCCGTCGACCCCGCCCGCGAGGCCGCAACGAACGTCGGCCTGGTCTCGCTGGACACCGTCGCCAAGCGCGCGGCCGACACGATCACGACGCGCCGGCTGACCGCGCAGGAGATCGGCGACAAGGTCGTCGTCTCCTCGCAGGGGCAGTCCAACGTCGTCGCCGTCCGCGCGACCGACGCGAGCCCGGCGTTCGCCGCCACGCTGGCCAACACAATCGCCCGCCAGTACATCGTCTTCCGCCGCGACGCCGATCGCTCGAAGATCAACCAGGCCGTCGGCCTGCTCCAGGAGCGGATCGGCGAGATGACGCCCAGGCAACGGGAGGCGGAGGGCAGCGCGCTGCGCAAGCAGGTCGAGGGACTGCAGCTGCTCGCGGCGCTGCAGACGGGCAACGCGGAGCTCGTCCAGCCCGCCGACGCGCCGCGCTCGGCGTCCTCGCCCAAGACGATGCGCAACGCGATCCTCGGCCTCGTCATCGGCGTAGCGCTGGGCCTCGGGCTCGCGCTGCTGCTGGACCGCCTCGACCGCCGCCTGCGCACGCGCGAGGACGCCGAGGCGCTGCTCGGCCGCCCGGTGCTCGGAGCGATCCCCGAGAGCCGGTCGCTGGGCGCCGACAGCGGCGAGGCGCTGCACCTGGGCGGCGCGGAGGCCGAGGCGTTTCGCAGCCTGCGCGCGAACCTGCGCTACTACGACATCGACCGGGAGATCCGCTCGCTGCTCGTCACCTCGTCGGCGCCCGGCGAGGGCAAGAGCACGGTCGCGCGCTATCTGGCCGCGACGGCGGCGGCCGTCGAGGTGTCGGTCATCCTCGTCGAGGCCGACCTGCGCCGGCCGACCCTCAACGCGCTGTACTCGAGCCTCGACGCGACCGGCCTGTCGGACGTGCTCAGCGACCAGGCGTCGCTCGACGCGACGATCCAGCGGCTGCCGATCTCCGTCGCGAGCGTCGCCGAGGACCGGACGCTCGACGTCATCTGCGCGGGCTCCGCGGCGCCGAACCCCACCGACCTGCTCGAATCGGAGCACATGCGCACGGTGCTCGCCGAGCTGCAGACGCGCTACGAGCTCGTCATCGTCGACAGCTCCCCGGTCACGGTCGTGCCCGACTCGGTGCCGCTGCTCAGCCAGGTCAGCGGCGTGCTCGTCGTCATGCGCGAGTCCAAGACCACGTCGGTCGGCACGCGCACGCTGCGCGATCAGCTCGCCCACATGGGCATCAGCCCGCTCGGCCTCGTCATGAACGGCACCGCGCAGACGGCGGGGGCCGGCTACCACGGCTACTACGCCTACGCCGCGGCCGGCGCGGACGGTTCGCGCAACGGCGCGCAGGTTGCCCGCCGCGGGCTCGGGCGCATCGGGCGGGGCGCCGCCGCCGCCGCGGAGCGCGCAGGTCGTGCGCGCGGCTGACGAGCTGCGGCGCCGCTGCGCTCCGTCCGGCGACGGGCTGCCGCGGACGCTGCGCCACGGGACGCGCCGGCTGGCGCTCCTGCTCGAGCCGGCGCTGCGACGGTCCGGGCTGACCGCGCGCTCGTGGCGCGCGTGGGAGGCGGTGCTGGCGAGGGCCGGCGGCCGCGACGACGGCGCGCGCGGCGACGACGGCCTGCCGCTGCCGCCGCCCGCGCTGCGCGTCCGCGCCATCGCGCAGACCGACGTCGAGGCCTTTCTCGACAGCGGCAGGTCGGATGCCGCGACGCTCGCCGGCGCCTGCGCGGTGCAGGGGGCGCCGATCGAGGCCGCCGGTCGCCTGCTGGACTTCGGCTGCGGCTGCGGGCGGGTGACGCGCCACTGGCACGCCCACGCCGCGCTCGAGATCCACGGCACCGACCACGACGCCGACTGCGTCGCCTGGCTGAGCTCGAACCTGCCGTTCGTCGCCGCCGCGCGCAACGGCCTCGCGCCGCCGCTGGCCCATCCGGACGATCACTTCGGCGTCGTCTATGCCGTCTCGGTGTTCACGCACATGACCGACGCGCTCGCTCGGGCCTGGGTCCGGGAGCTGGCACGGGTCCTCGAGCCCGGGGGGCTGCTGCTGCTCACGCTCCTCGACGAGCGCTTCGCCGATCGGCTGCGGCCCCGCGAGCGCGCCGCGCTCGCCGGCGGCGCGGCCGTCGTCCAGTTCGAGGAGGCGGTCGGCACGAACATGTGCGTCGCCTACCACCCGCGGGCCTACGTCGAGTCCATCACGCGCGACTTCGAGCTGCTGTCGGTCGGTCCGATCGGGCTTCAGACGCTGTACGTCCTGCGCCTCGGACACGCGCCGCAGACGACGCCGGCGGTCGCGGCCGGCGACGGCTGACCGCCGTGGCGCCCGCGCTCGCCGGCGAGGCGGCGTTCCTGCTCGACCGGGCGCTCGCCAAGGTCGAGCGCGTCCGCCGGCCGGGCGAGCTGCGCACGATCGCGGGCGCCTTCGAGGCTCTCGCGGTGCTGGAGATCGGGGGTCCGAGCCGCATCTTCGGACGGCGCGGGCTGCTCGCCGTCTACCCCCGGCTGCGGTCCTGCGACCTCGCCGACTATGCCTCGGCCACGCTCTGGGACGCGCGCCCGCCGCCACCGCCGGCGGTCGGCCGGCGCTTCGTCGCCGAGGCCGCCGACCTCGGCGTCGCCGACGGCAGCTACGAGGGCCTGGTCGCGTCGCACGTGCTCGAGCACGTCGCCAATCCGCTCGGGGCGCTGCGCGAGTGGACGCGCGTCGTCGCGGCCGGTGGGCCGCTGCTCGTGGTGCTTCCCCACCGCGATCGGACGTTCGACCACCGCCGCCCGATCACCCCGCTCGCGCACCTCGTCGAGGACGATCGCGCGAGCGTCGGCGAGGACGACATGACCCACCTCGACGAGGTCCTGGCGCTGCACGACCTGCGGCGCGACCCGCTCGCCGGCGACCGCGCGGCGTTCGAGCGGCGCTGCCGCGACAACGCGCGCAACCGCGGCATGCACCACCACGTCTTCGACACCCCCGCCGCGGTCGAGCTCGTCGAGCACGCCGGGCTGCGGGTCGACGTGGTCTCCGCGCGCCGCCCGCACCACATCGTCGTCCTCGCCCGCGCCCCGGCATGAGCCGCCGGCCGTGGTCGGCGGTCGTCGGCGCGCCGGCGAGCACGCGGCGGTCGTCGCTCGTCTTCGGCGCGGCGATGGTCGCGAGCACGGTCGGTCAGGCGGCCTGGCTCGTCGCCGGAGCGCGCGTCTTCACGGGATCGGGCTTCGGGACGGCGCTGACCGCGCTGGCGATCTACGGGGTGCTGCAGATCGTCGTCGACAACGGCGCGAGCTTCCACGGCGCTCGGCTGGCGGCGCGCAGCGACCTCGGCGCCCGTGACCGCGAGGAGCTCGCCCACGCGCGGGTGCAGCTCGCGCTCGCCGGGGCGGTGGCGGGGCTGCTCGTCGCGGCGGTCGGCGGAGCCGCGCTGCTGGTCGCGTTCGCGCCGTTCGCGCTCGCGCTGGCGCTCTTCGCCGTGCTGAACGTCTGGGAGTCCTACGGCGAGGGCCGCGTCGTGCCGTACGCGACGTACCTCGTCCTGCGCTCGGCGGTCCCCGCGCTCGTCATCGGCGGGGTCGCGATCGCCGGCGCCGGCCTGCCGGTCGCGGCGGTCGGGCTCTGCGAGATCGCGGCGGTCGCGCTCGCCGGCGCGGGCGCCGGGCGCTGGCTGCTGCCGCGCGGCCGCCCGCGGATCAGGTCGCGCACGTGGCGCAGCGTGTTCGACATCGGGGCCCCGTCGCTCGTCTGGCAGTACGACTTCGCGGTGGCCACGATCCTGCTCGGCGTCTCCGGGCGGACGTCGGCCGCCGCGGTCTGCGGCGTCACGCTGCGCCTCCTGAGCGGCGTGCAGGGCGTCAGCGGCGCCGTGCTCGCGGCCCTCTTCCCCCGCCTTGCCCGCAGCGTCGCGCCCGCCGGCGGCGACCTGCGCGCCTCGCGCCTGACCGCATGGGGCATCGTGTGGTTCTCCCACGCCACGGTTCTGGCGACGGCGATCGCGGCTCCCCTGCTCGTGCGCGCCTTCCTCGACACGTCGGGGAGCCGGGAGCAGACGACGCTCGTGCTCGGCGTCGGCGGCGCGGCGGCGGCTGGGCTCGTGCTCCAGCAGAGCTTCATCATGGTCGCGGGCGGCCGCGAGCGCCGCCTCCTGCGCGCGTTCGCGAGCGGCGCCGGCGTCATCACGCTCGTCGGCGTCCTCGCCGCGGCCGCCGGCGGCCGCGACGCCGCGACGATCGCGGTGGCGGGGTTCGTCGCCGGGCAGGTGCTGACGCTCTGGCTGCTGCTGCGCGGCGACCGCGGCCAGGCCCGGGACGCCGGGGGCGCCCTGCTGGCGGCCGGCGGGGCGGCGATCCCCGGCCTCGCGCTCGGGCTCGCGCTGGCCGGCGATCGGCGCGCGGAGCTCGCCGCCTGGATCGCGGCGGCCTCGGTCGCGTTCGCGGCGGCCGGCGCCGTGCGGCTACGACGGCGCGCGCGCGACGAGCAGGCGCGACAGGACGATCAGCGCGGTGACGTCGACGATCGGATAGGCGAAGTACAGGAAGATGTTGAGGTAGAACGAGAGCGCGATCGGGGCCGCGAGGTAGGCGTAGACCCAGATGACGGTCACTGACCGCCCGCGGGCGAAGGCGAGGTACAGCAGGTGCGCGCCGACCCCCATGAGCAGGCCGAAGGCGAGCGCCGCGGGCAGGCCGAAGTCCATGAGCAGCGGCCCGGCGTACGTCGAGGTCAGCCACCCTCCGGCGTTGGGCCCGACGATCGTGTTCGGGTCGACCGCCCGGTCGAAGAGGTTGTGGGCAAACCAGATCGATGTCGTGAAGGGGGGCATCTCGACGTTCGCGTCGCGCAACTCGGCGATGACGCGAAGCTGCTCGCCGAGGTTGATGCTCAGCGCCCGGTAGGCGGACTCCAGCGGCGAGCTCCTGGCGCCCGTGTCGTTGTAGAGCACGCTGCCGACGACGGGGTTGGGCGCCTGCTGGCCGAGGCGGGCGATGAAGATCGCGCTCGACATCGCGAGGACCGCGACCGGGATGACGATCATGAGGCGGTGGGCGGCGCGCCGCGACAGGTACCGCGCCGAGACGACCAGCGCCGTGATGAGCGGGATGAGCACGAAGCTGCGCCCGCCGCCGAGCACGAGGACGAGCGGAACGAAGCAGATGACCGCCTCGAGCACGCGGCGCTGCGGCGCCGTGAAGCTCTGCGGGTGCCCCACGCGCGCCCACATCGCGATGAGCAGCGCGAGCGGGATGCCCTGCGTGAGCAGGTGAAACGCCCCCACGTCGAGCGCGAACCGCGCCTTGTCGATGTTCGGGCTCAGCAGCGGCGGACCGCCGATCGACGACCATTCCACGACGTAGGCGACCGTGCCCAGCACGCACATGAGCACGCAGGTCGCCAGCAGCAGGTTCGGCCGCGGCCCGGCTGCCGTGCCCGGCTCCAGGTGCGGCACGCGCTGCCCCGTGACGAGCATCCCGGCGCCGACCCCGGCGAGCGGGGCCAGCACGATCGCGACGGCCGCGCCGAGGTTGCCCGGCGTCCAGTCCCCGAAGATCCGCGTAATCGGCAGCATCGCGGCGGAGAGGCTCAGCAGCAGCGGCAGGCCGAGCAGCATGATCGGGCTGGCGAGCGTGTACGTGCGCACGCCGACGGCCGCCAGCGCGAGCGCGGCGCACAGCGCGAGCACCGCGGTGGCGGAGAGGAGCGCGGCGTCCGAGATGCCCGCGACGAGCCAGCCGCAGGCGCCGGCCGCCAGCGCCCCGGCCGCGTAGCCGGCCGCGCGCGGCCATCGTGCGGGCAGCCGCCGCCCGTGGGCGGGCAGCGAGCTCATGGCGCCTTCGCGGCGACGACGCGCAGCAGCTCGCCCCGGCTCGGGTGCGTGGAGGCGAGCGTGCGCAGAAGCAGCGCGCGGACGGCCCGGCCGGCGAGCCGGCGCGGCCGCAGGCGCACGCGGGGATCGTCGTCGTAGCCCTCGACGAGCGTCCGCAGCTCGACGACCGCGAAGCCCGCGCGCTCGAGCGCGGCGGTCAGCGAGCCGGGCGCGAAGTGGCACACGTGGGCACCGGGATCGAGATGCGCCCAGCTCCCTCTCCGCAGGCGCGCGCCGACGCTCTCGATGTTCGGGACCTCGATCACGAGCCTGCCGCCGGGCCGCAGCCGCGCGCGGACGTCGCGCAGCAGCCCGACCGGGTCCGCCGCGTGCTCGAGCACGTGCCACATGCAGACGGCGTCGAACTCGCGCTCGGGCAGGTCGGCCGTGTCGAGGTAGCCCGTCCGCACGTCGACGCCGAGCCTGGTTCGCGCGAAGCTCGCCGACAGATCCGACGGCTCGACACCGATCGCGTCGAATCCGTCCGCGACCGCGCGGGCGAGGAAGAAGCCCGTCCCCGCGCCGACCTCGAGCAGGCGCGCGCCGCGGACCCGCGCTCTGGTCCAGCGCACCCGGCGCTCGGCGTCGTGGCGGCGCCGGCGCGTGTGGTCGTCCATGCGCTGGGCGGCGTACGCGTCGTCGGCGTAGATCCGCCCGGCGTCGCCCGGGAGATCGGCCGCGAAGAGCAGGCCGCACGAGGCGCACCGGCGCAGCGCGACGGGACGGAAGCGCTCGGTGCTCGGGGCCGGCGAGCCGCACACGGGGCACGCCGCGCGGGCGCCGCCGGGCAGGGGGTCGACGCTGCCGGCCGCGGGCGGCATGAGCGCCGCGCCCCGCAGCAGGCGCGCCCCCTGGCGGGCGAGATCGAGATAGGTGCCCCGGCCCGCATGGTCCGACGGTGACCGTAGCGCGGCGCGGGCGAGGCTGACTGCGATCAGCGCGAGCGCCACCGCCGCCCTCCCGGGGGGCGTGAAGTACGTCCGGGCGTACTGCGCGATCCCGTAGAACAGCCGCGCGTGCCCCTGCGGGCTCGCCAGCCGCCGCGCCGTTGCGCCCCCGACGTGGCGCATCACCGCCGTGGGCACGTAGAGCGTGAGGCCGTGCGGCGCCAGGCGCCGGGCCAGGTCGACGTCCTCGTACCAGAACCAGTAGCGCTCGTCCCAGCCGCCGATGCGCTCGACGACCGAGCGCCGCACGAGCAGGCACGCGCCGGCGGCCTGGTCGACCGCGACGGTCGCCCGGTCGTCGAGCGGGCGGCGCACGTGGTCGGCCGTCAGCGGGTTGGCGGGCCAGAGCCGCTCGACGCCGAGCAGGCGCGCGACGATCGTCGCGGGCGTCGGGAACCGCCGTGGACGGTAGGGGTCCTGCGTGAGGAGATCGGCTCCGACCAGCCGCCCCGCCGCCGCGACCGCGTCCGGGCGCTCCTGAAGCGTGCGCAGCAGGGTCTCGATGGCGCCCGGCTGCACGAACACGTCGTCGTTGAGGTAGAGCACGAAGGGCGCCGACCCGCGCGCGGCCCCCATGTTCAGCGCGGCGGACAGGCCGACCTCGTACTCGCAGCCGATGACGCGCACGCCCGGGTGCGCGGCCCGGACGGCCTGCGCCGTCCCGTCCCCGGACGCGTTGTCGACGACCGTGACGCTCGTGACGAGCTCGCACGCCTGGACGTGCTCGATGCACTCCAGCGCCAGCTCGCGCGACCTCCATGTGAGGAACACGGCGTCGATCACGGCGCCCGGCCCTCCTCGATGCCCGGCCCGCGGCGCCGCGGCGCGGGACGCACCGCGGCGTTGCGGCGCAGCGCGGCGCGCAGCCCGGCGGCCGGAGCGAGGTCGACCGCGCGCCGCGGACCGCCCCGCGCCCGGTAGCGGCGCCACTCCCGCAGGCCGCGCACGCGCCCGCGCAGCGGCGCCGCGGTGCGGTCGACGGCGAGCGCGTAGGCGACGTAGGCGAGGTCCTGCAGGACGATCCGCGGCCCGTGGCGCAGCAGTTGGCCGGCGGTCGCGTTCTTGGCCAGCATGCGGACGCGGTTGCGCCCGACGAGGAAGTACTTGAAGTCCGAGCGGTGCCCGGCGCTGCGCGAGTGCTCGTGCAGGACGACGGCGCCGGGCACCGCCACGCAGCGCCAGCCGCGCGCCCGAGCGCGCCAGGCGAGGTCGGCGTCCTCGAGGTACATGAAGAACGACGTGTCGAAGCCGCCGACCTGCTCGAGCATCGCCCGGCGGTACAGCGCCGCGCCGGCGCAGGCGCCGAAGACCTCCGAGGCGGCCCGCGGCAGACCCGCGGCGTCCGCGCCGAGGCCGACGTCGATCGCGACGCCGAGCCGGTCGATCGTCAGGCCCGCGGAGTTGACGACGTCCGGCCGGTCGGCGAAGCGCATCTGCGCGGCGAGCGCGCCGACGGCGCCGGGCCCGCCGCGAGCCTCGGCCAGCAGCGCCACGACCGCGCCGCGCTCGACGACGACGTCGTTGTTGACGTAGAGCAGCCACTCGCCCGCGGCGCGGCCCAGCGCGAGCTGCGCGGCGCCGGCGAAGCCGAGGTTCGCGTCAAGGGCGACGACCTCCACGTCGGCGAACTCGCCGGCGAGCATCTCGCGCGAGCCGTCGGTCGAGGCGTTCTCGACGACGAGGATCTCGGTCGCCGCATCGGACGCCGCCAGCGCCGCGCGCAGCGACCGCAGGCACGCGCGCAGCACCTCGCGGCCGTTGTGGTTGACGACGACCGCCGACACCTCGATCGGTGGCGCGGGCGCGGCGCTCACCGGTCGCCGATCATCGGTCGCGCATCCCGCGAGACGACGAGCGTCAAGGGCCGGACGGCTCGCGCTGCCAGTACGCCCCCGCCCAGTCGATCTTGTGGATCGGCTCGGCGATCCCGTGCTCCTCGCGGTAGTCGTCGACCGCCCGCCGGCAGGACGCGACCCCGAAGTAGTCGTCGACGACGAGATAGCCGCCGGGCGACAGCCGGGGGTAGAGGTGCACGAGCGAGTCCATCGTCGACCGGTACATGTCGCCGTCGAGCCTGATGAGCGCCCACCGCTCGTCGTGCAGCCCGGGCAGCGTGTCCGAGAACCAGCCCTTGACGAAGCGCACGTCGTCGTCGAGCAGCCCGTAGCGATCGAAGTTCGCGCGGACCTCCTCGACGCCGACCCGCAGCGGCGACCACCGGTGCCAGGTCGCGCCCGCGTCCGGCTCGCAGCCGGGCTCGGGGGCGGGTAGGCCCGCGAAGGAGTCGCACAGCCAGACGCGGCGATCGGTCACGCCGCGGGCCTTGAGGACACCCTTCATGAAGATCGAGGACCCGCCCCGCCAGACGCCGGCCTCGACGAGGTCGCCGGGCACGCCCGAGGCGATGACGTCGTCGATGCAGGCGTGCAGGTTGTCGATCCGCGCGCGACCCACCATCGTCTGCGCGAAGACCGGCCAGTCGCGTCCCTCCAGCCGGTTGCGGGCCGCGGCGGGCCCGATCCGCACGGGAACGATGCTGCGCCGCCGAAGCGCTGCGAACAGCGCCCGGCCGAGCACGTTGCGCCGGTAGTTGATCCCCGAGTCGACCTCCGCGTACAGCGTGTGCAGCACGGCGCCCTTGAGCAGCTCGAGGTACTCGTCGGCGAAGGTGTCGCTTGCGCTCACGCCGCAGCCAATCTACACGCCGGCGACCGGCTCCACGGCACACGCACGAGGGCCTAGCGCGGCTTGCGCAGGACCACCACGGCATAGCTCGTGAGGGCCGGAACCGGGTGGCGGCACAGCCACGCCGTCTTGGCCTGCTCGAGCCGGCGCAGGAGCCTCAACGGCGGGCGGTTGTAGTAGGGGTGACCGAAGTAGCCGTGGTACTCCTCGACCTCGTAGCCCAGGCGCGACAGGCGGGCGACCATCCGCCGGCTCGGCCCGCGGCTCCAGCTGTAGCGCGCCGGGAACTTGTCCTGCAGGTCGCGGTCGCGCGGATTGAAGAGGTCGAGCAGGCGGCTCGCCAGCCGCTCGGGCAGCAGGCGGTTGGCGACGAAGGGCAGCGCGTACAGCGTCGAGAAGCAGTGCGCGGCCACGCCCCCGGGGCGCAGCACGTCGAAGATGTTGCGGTGGTAGCGCTCGCCGTCGGCGACGTGCTCGTTGACCATCCGGCTGAAGACGAGGTCGAACGCGTCGCGCGGCAGCAGCTCCGGCGGCGCCGTCGCCAGGTCCAGCAGCAGCGTGTCGTAGGCGGGGCCGGCCTTGGCGAGCTCGCTCGCCAGGACGTCGTTGGTCGTGTAGCGCAGCGCGCGGCCGCGCAGCCGCTCGGCGGGAAGTGTGGGGTTGGCGCCGGACCCGATCTCGAGCACCGTCTCGGGCCCCTCGCGCTCGATGAGCGCGGCGAGGAACTCGGGCGCGTCGGTCCAGCCGGGGAAGCAGGCGTGGTCGGAGTAGGTCGGCCTCATCGCCGCGTGCGGATGCCGCGCGCGAGCGTCTGCATGCCGACCGACAGCATGAGCTTCGCGCCGATGCCCGCGTACACGAGCGTGTCCAGCACGATGCGCTGCCCGGCGAAGTGGTGGCGGTAGAAGCGACCCATCGACAGGTGAAAGGCGATGTTCATGCGCAGCCGGCGGTGTGACTGCGTCGTCGCGCCCTTGACGTGCATCGTGGTGACGCGCCCGTTGTACAGGACCTCCCAGCCCGCCTGCCTGTAGCGCGCGCACCAGTCGAGGTCCTCCCCGTACATGAAGTAGCCCTCGTCGAGCAGCCCGACGGCCTGCATGGCCTCGCGCCGCACGAGCATGAACGCGCCGCTGATCGCGCCGACCGACGCGACGCCGTCCTCGGCGACGAGCGGCGCCACGTAGCCCCCCCGGCCGGCGCCCGGGCAGAAGTACTGCAGCGCGTCGGCGACGGACGGGATCGAGCGCTTGGCGGCATGGTCGAAGCTGCCGTCGAGGCGCACGAGGCGGCAGCCGGCCAGGCCCGCGTTGGGGTTGTCGGCCATGAACGCCGCCATCTCGTCGAGCACGCCGGGCCAGATCTGGGTGTCGGGGTTGAGCAGCAGCGCGAACTCGGCGCTCGTGGAGCGCAGCGCGACGTTGTTCGCCCGCGAGAACCCGACGTTGTCGGGCAGCGCGTGGATGCGCACCTGCGGAAACCGCTCGCGCACCATCTCCGCGGTCCCGTCCGCGCTCGCGTTGTCGACGACCGTGACGGCGAGCGGGCCGCCGGTGTACGGATGCGCGGCGATCGAGCGAAGACAGTCGGCGAGCAGGTCGCGACAGCAGTAGGAGACGATGACGATCTCCAGCGACCCGCCGCCGGTCTTGGCGCTCGGGGACACGATGGGATGCACGCTACCGCGCACGCGGGAGGACGCGGGACCGCTGCTCGCGTGAAGGCTCATCGTGATCCGTATCGGCAGGTGGGCCCGATCGCCATACTCAGCCGGTGCGCATGCCCGCAGGCGTCGTAGCCCGCGGGTTTGCGCGAGCGCGTCGCGGTGGTCGGTCGGACGCAGGCGCGGGCCGGCCGAGGCGCCGCCCCGCGAGCGCCTCGGTCTCCTGCTCGGCGAGCTGCGCGTCATCGCACGTCGGGGCGCCGGGAAGCTCCCGAAGCCATGGAAGCTTTGACGCGCCGCCGCCCGCCGAGAGCTTCCACGAGCCGCCAAAGCGTGCAGCGAGCCGCACGCGACGACGCGAAGCTCCCATCCGCTCCGCGGCGGGCGACGGACTGACGAGGACATGAGCGTCAGGGCCCGTCAGGGCCGACGCCTTCGCATCGGCGGCCCGCAGCAGGCGGGTTCGCAAGGAGCCTCGCCATGTCTGCAACACGCGGTCGCGTCCGCGCGCGCTTGCTCAGCCACGCACTCCTGCTGGTGTGCGCGGCCCTGCTCGCCTGCGCATCGGCCGGGGCGGCGGCGGCCGTGCCGTCGGGCTTCTACGGCGTCAACGCAGGGGCGCTCGTCGACGACGCGGGCCGGCGCCCGGCGGCCCTCGGCGCGATGCGCGCGGGCGGCCTGTCCTTCGTGCGCGCCGACGCCTCCTGGACCGGCCTGGAGCCCGACGCTCCGGTCGGCGGCGTGCACGCCTACGCGTGGGCCAAGTACGACGCCTTCGTCGCCGACCTCGCGCGCAACGGCCTTCGCTGGTATCCGATGCTCGGCTACTCGAGCCCCTGGGCGACCTCGGCGGCGGGCAACCCCTTCGCGCCGCCCGCCGGCAACGAGGACTTCGCGAGCTTCGCCGCCGCGCTCGCCGGGCGCTACGGCTCCGGCGGCAGCTTCTGGGCCGCGCATCCCGAGCTCCCGCGCCTCGCGACCACGATGTACGGCATCTGGAACGAGCCCTCCAACCGCCAGTTCTGGCAGGGCGGCGCGGCCACCCCCGCGCGCTACATGAGCCTCTACGTCGCCGCCCGCGCGGCGATCCGGTCGGTCGACCCGGCAGCCCGCGTGGCGACCGCCGGGCTGCTCGACTCGGGCGCCGTGGACGGCGACGCCTACCTGCGCGCGATGCTCGACAGCGCGCCCGCGGCGCGCGGCCAGATCGACGCGGTCGGCTGGCATCCGTACGTCGGCGACCTCTACCAGATCCTCGCGTCGGTTCGGCGCGCACGCTCGACGCTGGACCGCTACGGGCTGGCGGACGTGCCGATCGAGATCTCCGAGGTCGGCTGGCACCGGGGCTTCTCCGACGCCCAGCGCGCCGAGGCCCTGCGCGGCCTCGCCGCCACCCTTCCGCACGCGGGCATGAAGGTCACGCGGCTCATGCCCTACGTCTGGACGGGTGACCCGGAGTGGCAGATCACGAACGCCGACGGCTCGCTCGGTCAGATCGGGGGCGCCTACTTCGCGGGCGTGCGCGACGCGATCCGCACGCTGCAGTCGGTGAGCGCGCGCGCCGCCGCCGCGAGCGCGGCCCCGAGCTCGGCGACCGCCGGATCGGCGCCGGCCTCCAAGCCCCGGCGCACGTCGAGCAGGCGACGGACCGCGCGCTCCAGCACCGCCTGCACGTCGGCCGAGCTCAAGGCCAAGCGGGCCCGGGCCAGGACGCGCAAGGTCGCGCGGTCCTGCAAGGGCGAGGGCTGCAAGGCGAAGGTTCGCGCGGCCCGCGGGCGCGCGGCCAGGGCATCGCGGTCGGCGAAGCGTTGCGCGTCCAAGGCCTCCAAGGCCTCCAAGCGGTCGGCACGCTCCAAGCGGTCGGCGCGCGCGCGGACGTCCGCGGCCGCCAAGCGGTCCAGCGCCGCCAAGCGGTCCGCGAGCTCCAAGCGCTCGCGCTGATCCCCGCGCCGCCGCCCGCGATGGCCCGCGGCTAGTCGACGTCTTCGAGTGCCCCGTGGCGCAGCGCGGCGCAGATGCGCCGCGCGGCCGGCAGCTCGTCGCGTGTCTGCTCGGTCTCGCTGAGCAGGCGCAGCAGCGCCGCGCACGAGCGGTCGATGAAGGTCACCCGCTCGACGATCGTGGCGCCGATCCGCGCCCGGCGCGTCAGCGCCGTCGTCGCCTCGACCGCCGTCCGGTACTCCCCGGCGTCGAACGCCTCGGCCAGCGTCCGGACCCACTGCCCGACGTACAGCCGCCCGTCGTCCTCGGCGAACCAGCCGCCGCTGCGAGCCTCGTACGTCGCCTTCAGGCCCGCGTTGACGATCGCCTCGGAGCGCTCGCGCAGGAACGCGGCGGTCCGCGGCAGCGGGCGCTCGGGCAGCTGGACGCGGCGCACGCGCGCGTCGTCGGACCGGTTCTCGCGGCGCAGCCGGCGCACGTCGTCGACGAGCAGCCGGCGGTGGCCGCCCTTCGTGCGGACCGCGCCCAGGCGCCCCTCGTCGGCCCAGCGGCGCACGGTGCTCGGCGAGACGCCGAGGGCGTCGGCCGCCTCGCGCATCGTCACCGTCGCGGCGCCCGCCTCGCGGTCGCCGTCGCCGTCGCTCGGGGCGAGGACGATGGCGCGCGGCAGCGCCGCGGCGAGCACCGGCTCGAGGCGATCGGCCGGCACGGGGCGGCTGAAGAGGTAGCCCTGCCCGACCGCGCAGCCGAGCTCCTCGAGCGTGACCGCCTGCTCCTCGGTCTCGACGCCCTCGGCGACGACGCGCAGGTCGAACGCCGCGGCCATGCCGCAGACGGCCTCCAGCAGCGAGCGGACCTTCGGGTCGGAGCCGAGGCGGCCGACGAACGCCGCCTCGAGCTTGACGCCGTCCAGCGGAAAGCGCGTGAGCCACGACAGGGCGGCGTTGCCGGTGACGAAGTCGTCGAGAAACAGCCGAACGCCCAGCGCCTTGAGCTCGTGCAGCACCTCGAGCACCGACGGGTCGTCGTGGAAGGCGCCCTCCGTGATGTCGAGCACGAGCCGCTGCGGCGGCAGCCCGGTGGCGCGCAGCGTGTCGGCGACGAGCGGCAGGAAGCTCGGGTCGGTGAGCTGCTGCGTGGAGACGTTGACCGTCATCGTCGGCGGCCGGCGATCCGGGAAGGCGGCCGTCCAGGACGCCGCCTGGCGGCAGGCCTCGCGCAGGACCCAGGCGCCGATCCGCGTGATGAGGCCCGACTGCTCGGCGATCGGCAGGAAGCGCGCGGGCGCCACGAGGCCCCAGGTCGGGTGCGCCCAGCGCACGAGCGACTCGGCGCCCGTCACGGAGCGGTCTCGCAGCGACACGAGCGGCTGGTAGGCGACCCGCAGCTCGCCGCGCTCGAGCGCGCGATGCAGGTCGCTCTCGGTCTTCAGGCGGTCGACGAGCGTGCGGCGCATGGAGACGTCGAAGACCTCGACGCTGCCGCGCGCGCGGCCCTGCGCGCGCCGCATCGCGGCGGACGCGTCGCGCATGAGCGTCGTCGGCGTGCAGCCCGAGCCGGCGAACGCGATCCCCGCGCTGGCGGTGAGGAAGACCTCCTGCTCGTCGGCGACGATCGGCTGGGTGACCGCCTCGACGAGCCGGGCGGCCAGCGAGATCGCCTCCCCGCTTTCGCTCAGGCCGTCGAAGAGGACGGCGAACTCGTCGTCGGCGACGCGTGCCAGCGTGTCCTCGGGCCGGATCGTCCGCAGCAGGCGCGTCGCGACCGACGCCAGCACCTCGTCGGCGGCCTCGTGCCCGAGCGACTCGCCGATCGACGCGAAGCGGTCGAGGTCCAGCACGACCACCGCGATCTGGCCGTGGCGGTCGCCGGCGCCGCCCAGCGCCTGCTCGAGGCGGTCCAGCAGCACCGCCCGGTTGGGCAGCCCGGTCGTGGCGTCGCGCAGCGCCTCCCGCAGCAGCCGCTCGTCGGCGACGACGTCGCGCTCGGGCGCGAGGGAGAGCTCTGGCAGCGGTGGCACGAGGCGCATCCGATCGGTAATCGGCCCGGCTCGCGGAAACCGCAGCGCAGGGTCGCAAGGGGCCGTTCGTCGGCTCGGCGCGGGGGCCCGCTCGACGAATCGACGATTGCGGCCGAGGCGCGGCCGGCGGAGAGTCGGTCGCATGCCGCGCGTCCACGAGGTCGTCGGCCCGACCGCCGAGATCGACGGAGGGACGCCGCTCGGCGTGCAGCGCCTGGGCCTGTCACGGTCCTCCAGGCTGCTCAAGCGCGCCTTCGACCTCACGGTGGGATCGGCGATCCTCCTCGCGGCGGCCCCCCTCATGCTCGCGATCGCGATCCTCGTCCGGTGCGACAGCCCGGGCCCCGCGCTGTTTCGCCAGAAGCGCATCGGCCGCGACGGCGAGCCCTTCGAGATCCTGAAGTTCCGCACGATGGTCGCCGGCGCCGACGCGCAGAAGGCGACGCTCGCGGGTCTCAACGACGCCGCGGCGGGGCTGTTCAAGATCACCCACGACCCGCGCGTGACCCGCGTCGGGCGCCGGCTGCGCCAGACGTCGGTCGACGAGCTGCCCCAGCTGCTCAACGTCCTGCGCGGCGAGATGAGCCTCGTCGGCCCGCGTCCGCTGGTCGGCGACGAGGACAGCCAGATCGTGGGCCTGGACCGCCGGCGCCTGCGGCTGACGCCCGGCATGACGGGCCACTGGCAGATCGCGGGATCCTCGCGCGTGCCGCTGGCCGAGATGGTGAAGCTCGATCACCGGTACGTCGCGGGCTGGTCGCTGCGGGACGACGTCAAGGTCCTCCTGCGGACGATCCCGTACGTGCTGTCGCGACGGGGGATCTGAGTGCCCGGCCGGCCCCGGGGCGAGACGTAGACTCCGGCGCGGTGCCGACGACTCCCGCGCTCGTCCACGACTACCTGCTGGTCATGCGCGGAGCCGAGCGCACGTTCGCGGCGATGGCGGCCTGCTGGCCCGGCGCCCCGGTCTTCACGCTGCTCTGCGATCGCGAGCACGTCGCGCAGGAGTTCGCCGGTCACGAGATCACGACGTCCCACCTCCAGCGCCTGCACCACGCGCAAGCCGGCTTTCGCCGGCTCATGCCGCTGTTTCCACGCGCGGCGGAGCGGCTGCCGGTCGGCGGCCACCAGCTCGTCATCTCCAGCAGCAGCGCGTTCGCCCATGGCGTCCGCACGGCGGCGGGCGCGACGCACGTCTCCTACTGCCACAGCCCGTTTCGCTACGCCTGGCACGAGCGGGAGGCCACGATCGCCCGCGCGCCGGCGCCGCTGCGCCCGCTCGCCGGCGCGCTGCTGCGCCGCGTGCGCCGCTGGGACGTCGGCGCCTCCGAGCGGGTCACGCACTACATCGCGAACTCGCGGCTCACCCAGCAGCGCATCGGGGACTACTACGGCCGCGAGGCGCCGGTCATCCACCCGCCGGTCGACGTCGAGCGCTTCCACTCCGGCCCGCCGGAGGACTATTTCCTCGTCGTCTCCGAGATCCTGTGGCACAAGCGCCTGGAGATCGCGCTCGAGGCCGCGAAGCTCGCCGGCCAGAAGCTCGTCGTCGTCGGCGGCGGGCCGCAGCTCAAGCAGCTCGAGGCGCGCTTCGGCGGCCCGTCGGTGCGCTTCACCGGGCGCATCGGCGACGCGGAGCTCGACGACCTCTACGCGCGGGCGCGGGCGCTCGTCGTGCCCAACGTCGAGGAGTTCGGGATCGCCGCCGTCGAGGCGCAGGCCGCGGGGCGCCCCGTCGTCGCCGCGGAGGGCGGCGGCGTGAACGAGACGACGATCCCCGGCGAGACGAGCGTCCTCGTGCCGCTCGGCGACGTCCGCGCGCTCGCCGAGGCGATGCGCGAGACGGACTTCGACCGCTTCTCGCCGCAGCGCGTCCGCGCGCAGGCGGCGCGCTTCTCCACCCGGGAGTTCACGCGCCGCTTCCTCGCCGAGATCGCCCGCGTGACTCAGTCCAGCGCGGCGCCGTAGCCGTCGAGGATCGCCTGCGCGAAGCGGGCGCGATCGAAGCGCGCGGCCGTGGCGGGCGCCGCGCCGCGGATCGCCTCCAGCGCTGCCGGATCGGCGAGCAGCGCGGACAGCCGCTGCGCCCAGAGCTGGGGCCGCTGCGGTGCCAGCAGCACCCCGTCCACCCCGTCGGCGATCACCTCGGCCGGCCCGCCGACGGACGTCGCCGCCACGAGGCAGCCCATCGCCATCCCCTCGACGACGGCGCGCCCGAACGGCTCGGTCCACGACGGCACGAGCAGCACGTCGACCGCGGCGAGGATCGCCGGGACGTCGGCGCGCTCGCCGAGCCAGCGGACGTGCGCCTCCAGGCTGTGGTCGCGCGCGAGGGCGTGCAGCTCGGCGAGGTACGCGCGGTTGTCGTGACGCGTCGCGCGCGCGAGGAACTTCGGCTCGCCGACGAGCAGCAGCCGAGCACGCGGGTGCTCGCCGCGGAGCATGTCGAGCAGCGCGAGCGCGTCGCGCTGCGCCTTCCAGGGCGTGATCTGGGCGACGACGGCGAGCACGAGGTCGTCCGGCGCGAGGTCGAGCGCCGCGCGCGCCGCGGCGCGGTCCTGGCGCGCCGGGTCGAAGGCGTCGAGGTCGACCGGGTTGAAGACGACGCGCCGGCGCGGATCGCCCGGCGCGAGCCCGAACCGATCGGCGGTGAACGCCGAGTTGGCGAACACGACGGCCGACTGCGAGGCGATCGTCCGGCTCGTCATCCGCGACAGGCGCCCGTCGTCGAGCGCGTCGTGCACGAACGCCGCGACGGGCGGCCCGCCGAGGCGGCGCGCCGCGCAGGCGACGAGCGCCGCGCGCAGCGTGTTGGCGTGGATGAGGTCGACGCCGCGCTCGGCGGCCAGGCGCCGCAGGCGGCCGGCGGCGACCGCCAGGGCCGACAGCGCCCGCGGCGTGCGCAGCGGATGCAGCTGCAGGCTGCCGCCCATCCCGCGCTGGGGCACCGCCTCGACGCCGAGCGCGGCCACCGCGTCGAGCAGGGGACCGCGCGGGCAGGCGACGAGCGGCTCGACCTCGCCGCCGTCCTCGGCGAACTGCGCGAGCAGGTCGAGCAGGCAGCGCTCGGCGCCGCCGAGCAGCCCGACGTCGTTGAGCAGCAGGACCCTCACGGCGTCGCGAGCGACGCGAGCAGGACGTCCTCGACGCGCGCCACCATCCGCGGCCAGGAGAACTCGGCCGCGCGGCGCGCGCCGGCCACGCCCAGCCGCCGCGCCCGGTCGCCGTCGAGCAGCAGCCCGGCCACCGCATCGGCGACCGCGGCGGGGCTGTCGGGCGCGACGAGGACGCCCGTCTGCCCGTCGACGACGGCGTCGCCCGCCCCCGCCGCCGCGCCCGCGACGGCCGGCAGGCCGTGCGCCGCCGCCTCGAGGTAGGCGATGCCGAAGCCCTCCCCGCCCGCGCCGCCCGGCGGCAGCCTGCTGGGCATGACGAAGATGCTCGCGCGGTCCAGCCAGGCGTCGCGCTCGGCGTCGCTCACCGTGCCGGCGAACAGCACGGCGCCGGCGACGCCCAGCTCGACCGCCCGCGCCTGCAGCTCGCCTCTCAGCGGCCCGTCGCCGACGACGACCCAGCGCGTCCCCGGCACGCGCTCGCGGATCGCCGGCAGCGCCTCGAGCACGACGTCGTGGCCCTTGTAGCGGTCCGTCAGCCGCGCGACGGTGACGATGAGCTGCTCGCCCGGGCTCGGAGCCGGCGCAGCGGGCGCCGCGGGCGCCGCAGTCGGCGCCGGCGCCGGCAGGTCGACGCCGGGCTCGATCACGACGACCCGGTCCTCGCGGGCGCCGAGGGCGACGGCCAGCTCGCACCCGTAGCCGCTGACGACGATCGTCGCCCGCGCCGAGCGCAGCGCCAGGCGCGCGAGGCGCGGCTGCGCCGGCCCCTCGTCGGCGTAGAGGTAGCAGACGACGGGAACCCGGCGCAGGCGGCCGATCGCCGCCGCCGCGGGCGCGGCGACGATGTGGCCGCAGAGGACGGCGTCGGGCCGGAACGCCCGCCCCTGCGCCGCCGCCAGCGCGTTGAGCGCGGCGAGGCCGGCGCGCCGGCTGCCGGGCACCGCCGGCGAGCGGCGCACGTCCAGGCCGCTGCCCGCGTCCCAGGCGCCGTCCCCGGGCCGCCCGCGGGTCACGACGCGCACCGTCACGCGCGACGCCAGCGAGGCGATGCGATGCATGAGCACCTGGATCCCGCCGGGCGACGGCGGGAAGTCCGGCGTCACGAGCAGGACGCGTGGGCGACCGGAGTGCCGGGTCATACTGTCGCCGCGTTGCCTGACCTGCCTCTCGATCATCCGGAGTATTCACTACACGGGCGGCACGAGCCGGGACTCGAGCGCACGCGCGGCCGCGTCGCCGGCGCGGCCGGGATCGCCGCGGGGCCGGCCGCGACGGGATGAGCTCCTCCCCCGGCGGGCTCGGGCGCCTCGTCGCGCTCAACGCGTCCGCCCTGGCGCTCGGGCGGCTGGCGAACGCCGCCCTGGGCATCGTCGCGGTCGGCATCACGAGCCGCTATCTCGGCGTCGACGTCTACGGCGCGCTCGTGACGGTCACCGTCTTCACCGCCCTGCTCATGGCGCTGACCGATCTCGGCGTGTGGACGATCGGCGCGCGCGAGATCGCCCGGCGACCCGCCGAGACGCAGCGGCTCATGAACAGCCTCTTCACGATCGGGATCGGCCTGTCGCTGTTCTCCGCCGCCGTCGGGCTCGTCGCGGGCCTGGCGATCTACTCGTCGCCCGCCGACCGCCTCGTGCGCGAGGGCATCGTGCTGCTCATCCTCGCGCCGCTGCCGTTCGGCGCGGCGGCGGCGCCGGCCGGCGCGTACCTCGTCGCCCAGCAGCGCGGCTGGGCGGGGGCGGTCGCGAGCACGGCGGCGAGCGTCGCGATGACGCTCATCCTCGTCGCAACCGCCGCGCTGGACCTCGGCTTCACCGCCGTGCTCGTCGCCGGCGCGGCGCAGTCGATCGTCTTCGCCGTCGTCGTCCTGGCCTACGTCCTGCCGCGGATCCGCTTCCGGCCGTCGTGGGACCCGGCGCTCGCCGTGCCGCTGCTGCGCTGGGCCCTGCCGCTCGGGGCCGTCGTCGTCCTCACCTCGCTGTACTGGCGCATCGACGTCGTCCTGCTCTCGCTCGTCGGCGCGCGGCAGGACGTCGGCATCTACGGCCTGGCGTACAAGGTCGTCGACGCCCTCTACGTCCTGCCGGCGTTCGTCATGGTGACGCTGCTGCCCGAGCTCGCCCGGCTCGCCGGCGATCGACGCCGCCGCGACGAGCTCGTGCAGAAGGCGTCGACGGTCGTGCAGGTGGCGGTCGTCCCGCTGCTCGTCTTCGTGCTGGCGTTCGCCGGCGAGATCGCGCGCATCGCCGGCGGCGAGGCCTTCGACGGCGCGGCCGTCGTGCTGCGCATCCTCATGCTCGGCGTGGCGGCGGGGTTCCTGCGGGCCGTCTTCACCGAGGCGCTCATCGCCGTCGACCGCCAGCTCTGGCTCATGTACGCGACCGGCGGGCTGCTGCTGGCCAACGTGGCGCTGAACCTCGCGCTCATCCCCGTGCTCGGCGCGCGCGGCGCGGCGATCGCGTTCGCCGCGTCGGAGGCGGTCGGGCTCGTCCTCGTGGCCGCGCTGTACCGGCGCGTCGGCACGCTGCCGCGGCCGCACCTGCCGGCGCGGCTGCTCGCCGCCGGCGGCGTGATGGCCGCGGTCGCGCTGCTGCGGCTCGTCCCGCCCGCCGGCTCCGCCGGCCCCGTCGCGCTGCTGCTCGTGCTCGGCCCGCTGAGCCTCGCCGCCTACGCCGGCTGCCTGCACGCGCTCGGCGCCGTGCCGCGCGAGGTGCACACCGCGCTCATCGCGCCGCTGCGCGCGCGACGGCGCGCCCGCGGCTGACCGGCGCCGCCTCGCCGGGCGCGGCATCCTCGGGCCGCGGCCGCGTCGCCCAGCCCGCGAGGAACCACAGCAGCGGCGCGACCGCGTACAGGCCGCCGTTGAGCCACTGGCCGAACGTCACGACGAGCAGCCCCGCGACCGCGAGCGACAGCGCGTCGCGGCGCCGCACGTAGCGCCGGAACACCGTGCGGAACATGAGCACGATGATCGCCACGTAGAGCAGGCCGCCGACGATCCCGAGGTTGACGAAGGCGTTGGAGATGTCGTTCTCGCTGTCCTGGCTCTCCGTGCCGGTGAGGCTCGTCGCGATCGTCGTCGCCCCGGTCCCGTGCCCGGCGGGGTTCCTGACCCCCTTGACGAAGCCGTCGACGATGATGTCCCAGTGGGCCACGACGGTCGACTTGTTCGGGTCCAGCGGGCGGAGGATCCCGGTCACGTTGCGCTCGACGACCGCGTCGCCGCCGATGCCCGCCGCCCGGTCGATCCGCGGCCCGAACGTCGCCGCCGCCCCGTAGGCGACGCCGATCCCCGCCAACACGACGAGGATCCCGGCCAGCCAGTTGCGCGTCAGCAGCGCGAGGAGCACGACGCCGGCGATCGCCGTCAGCACGAGCGCGCCGCGGCCGCCGGCGAGGAACAGCGCGGCGACGAGCACGGGCAGCGCGAGCGCCGCGCCGAACCGGCGGCGCAGGGCGAGCGCGCCGACGAACGTCACGGCGATGCTCAGGTACGACGCGTACTCCTGGTTGCTCGAGAACGTGCTGAACGGCCGCAGGGCGTTGCCGGTCTCGTTGGCGCTGACGAACAGCGCCCCGTAGCCGTTGGCGTCCAGCCACGCCTGGTCCCACGAGGCGATCGTGCCGTACTGGGTCTGCAACAGGCCGTAGACGGCGACGACCACCGCGACGACGATCGTCGCGTACAGCAGGAGCGTCACGCCCGCGCGGTCGCCGAGCTCGCGCCCGACGAGGAACCACAGCAGCGGCACGCCGACGAACAGCAGCCCGCCGGCGGCGGCGAGGATCCCGCCGACGGCGAACGGGTTGAAGACCTGCGCAACCGCCACGACGAGCAGCGCGACGACGAGCTTGAAGAGCCGGTCGTCGCTGCGGCGCCCCTCGACGAGGTAGATGCGATAGAGCAGAAACAGCGCCACGACGGGTCCGACGAGCAGCAGCGGATCGTCGGACCGAAAGCCCGCGTCGGCGATGAGCAGGCGCCGGACGAGCGCCAGGAACGGCAGCATGAGCAGGGTCGCGATCGCCGCCGCGCGCGGCCACCGCATGCCGAGCACGACGAGGTTGACGACGAGCGCGATCGCCAGCGTGGCGCGGTACCACTCCGGATGGCTGACGGCGATGACGCCGGCCGCCGCCGCGGCGGCGAGCAGCAGCGGCAGCGCGGCCGCGGAGCCGAGCGCGCGCGACGGCGAACGGTGGGCGAGGCGTGCGCTGCGCATTTGGCTGCCGATCATGGGAACGACGTCACGACGCGGCCTTGCGGCCCGCGTCCGCGAGCGACTCGTAGAGCTTCACATAGGCGGCCACCACGGCCTCCCAGCCGTAGCGCTCGGTGCTCCGGCGCGCCGCGCCGCCCAGCTCGGCGCGCAGCGCCGGGTCGGCGCCGAGCTCGCGCAGCCGCGCGCCGATCGCCGCGCCGTCGCGCGGCACGAACCAGCCGTTGCGCCCGTCCTCGAGCAGCTCCTCGACGCCGCTGACGCGCGCGGCGAGCAGCGGCAGGCCGGTCGCTGCGGCCTCGAGCGCGACGAGCGGGAACGCCTCGTAGGCGGACGGCAGCAGGAAGGCGTCGGCGCACGCGTAGCAGCGCTCGGGCGCCGGCGTGGCGCCCGCGAAGAGCACGCGGTCGCCGGCGCCGCAGCGGTCCGCCAGCGTGCGGTGGCGCGCCTCGTCGCCCTCGCCCACGACGAGCAGACGCCAGCCGCCCGCGGCGGCGACGCCCTCGATGGCGAAGCGCAGCCCCTTGCGCTCCCAGTCGCCGCCGACGAAGACCGCGACGAGCTCCCCGGCGCCGATGCCGAGCTCCGCGCGGACGGCCGCGCGCGCATCGGGATCGGGAGCGAAGCGGGCCCGGTCGACGCCGTTGGCGATGACGGCCGGCTCCTCGCGACGCACGGGCCGCCGCCGCGCGCCCGGCGCCGGGCCCAGGCGGGCGAGCTCGCGCGCAACCCCGGCGGAGACCGCGACGAGCCGCCGCGTGCGCCGCGGCGCGAGGCAGAAGCGCTCCGCCGCCCGGCTCATCCAGGCGGCCGCGGCGCCGTTGAGGCGGTGCAGGCGGCCGGGGCGCGCGCTCTGCGGCGCGCCGCCCGCCGCGCGATGGCCGGCATGGCAGAAGTGCACCGTCGCGACGTCGGCGCGGTTGGCGACGATCGCCCCGGTCGTGTGCAGCAGGCCGTCGCGGCGGCGCGCCACCGCCAGCGAGCCGAGCAGGAAGAACGCCGGGTAGGCGAGCGAGAACGGCCGCCGCGGCACGCGCACGCGGACGACGCGCAGCCGCGGGTGCGGCGCCAGCGCGCAGCGCGACGCGATCACGGTGACGCTGTAGCCTCGCCCCAGCAGCCCCGTGCACAGCTCGCCGAGCTGGCGCTCCATGCCTCCGGCCGTGCCGACGTCGTGGGCGACGATCGTCACCGGCGGGTGCACGGTCCGCGCGATCTGATCCTCGGTGAACCCAATCCGCCCGCCTGCCATCCGCCGGTCATCGTGCGGCCTGACGTTACCCCGATGAGGGCCGTCCTGGTGACGGCGCTCGCCGAGCGGCGCGGCGGCGGCGAGGTCATGCTCGAGCAGCTCGTCCGGCACGGCGACTGCGCGGCGGTCCGCTGGCTCGTCGTCTTCCTGGAGGACGGCCCGATGGTCGCCCAGATCGAGCGCCTCGGCGCGCAGGTCGCCGTCGTCGAGGCCGGGAGGCTGCGCGAGCCCCATCGCCACGCCGCGGCGGTCGCGCGGATCGCGCGCCTCGCGCGCCGCCACCGCGCCGAGGCGATCCTCGGGTGGATGGTCAAGAGCCAGCTCTACGCCGGTCCGGCGGCGCTGCTGGCCCGCGTGCCGGCCGTCTGGTACCAGCTCGGCATCCCGCTGGACGGCGCCTGGCTGGACCGCGCCGCGACGGCGCTGCCGGCCCGCGGGGTCCTCGCGGTGTCGGACGCCGCGGCGGCCGCGCAGGCGCGGATCCGGCCGCGGCGGGCGCTGCGCGTCGTTCGCCCGGGGGTCGACCTCGGCCACTTCGATCCGGCGAGGCTGCCCGCGCCGCGCGACGCCCGGGCGCGCCTGGGCCTGCCCGACGGCGGGCCGCTGATCGGCATCGTCGGGCGCCTGCAGCACTGGAAGGGCATCCACGTGCTCGTCGAGGCGATGGCGCCGATCCGCGACGCGCATCCCGCGGCGCACTGCGTCGTCGTCGGCGGCGCGCACGACCCCGAGCCCGGCTACCCGGCCCTCCTGCGGGCGCGGATCGCGGCGCTCGGGTTGCAGGACGCGGTCACCCTGGCCGGCCTGCAGCCCGACATCGCGGAGTGGATGCAGGCGATGGACGTCGTCGTCCACGCGTCGGACCGCGAGCCGTTCGGGATCGTGATCCTCGAGGCGATGGCGCTCGGCAAGCCCGTCGTCGCGGGCGCCGACGGCGGCCCGCGCGAGATCGTCCGCGACGGCGTCGACGGCGTGCTCGTGCCGTTCGGCGACCGCGCCGCGCTCGCGCGCGCGGTGCTGCGCCATCTCGACGATCCGGGCTTCGCGCGGGCGGCCGGCGCGGCGGCGCGCACGCGCGCGTCGCAGTTCGCGGCGCCGCGCTTCGCGCGGGAGGTCGAGCAGGCGATGCGCCGGCTCGTCCGGGGGACGGGCGCCGGCCTGGGGTGAGCCTCGGCTCCGACGGCCGTCGCGCGGACGCCGGCCCTCGGCCTCACCGCGACCGGTCAGTAGTAGCCGTAGCTCTTGTCGCGGGCGCCCGCGAAGTTCGCCACGAGCCCGAACGCGGGCGCGTCGATGCGCTCGAGCTGGTCGCGCAGCGCGCGCGCCTCGACGCTCGTGATCCGGCCGACGCGGCTGACGACGATGACCGCGCTCGCCTCGCTCATGAGCGGGATCGCGTCGGCGACGATGCCGACGGGCGACGTGTCGATCACGACGAGGTCGTAGCTCTCCTCGGCCTCGCCGATGAGCTTGCGCATGCGCTCGGAGTTGATGAGCTCGCTCGGGTTGCCCGGGATCGGCCCGGCGACGACGACGTCCATCGCGAGGCTCGCGTTGCCGTTGGTCCCCTGCGTGACCGCGACGCGCTGCACGACCTCGTCGAGCGCGACGTCCGGCCGCGCGATGTAGGTCGACAGGCCGCCCGCGTCGGCGAGCCCGAGCACCCGCGCGATCGACGGCCGGCGCATGTCGGACTCGATGAGCAGCACGTTGCGCCCGACCGACGCGTCGGCCATCGCGAGGTTCAGCGCGACCGTCGTCTTGCCGTCGCCGGGCGCCGCCGACGTGACGACGACCGAGCGCAGCTCCCGGTCGGTGTTCAGGAAGCGCAGGTTCGCGCGCAGCATCTGAAACGCCTCCCGCTCCGCCGGCGGCAGGCTCTCGACGCCCTTGCTCGCCTGGTTGGCGAACGCCCGGCTCGTCGGGACGTTGGCGAGCACGGGCAGGTCGAACGTGTCGCCGAGGTCCTGGGCGCCCCGCAGGCGCCGGTCGAGCTGCTCGCGCACGAGCGCCAGCGCCAGGCCGAGCAGCAGCCCGGCGAAGCCGCCGATCACCGCCGACCGCTTGGGCCTGGGCGACGCGGGCGACGTCGGCACGGTCGCGCGCTGCAGGATCTCCGCGTCGCCGTCCTGCACGCCGGCGGCCTGGTTGAGCGCCTGCAGGCTCGCGCGAGCCTGCACGATCGCCTGGATGCGAGCGACGTCCGTCGCGCTCGCCGAACCGAGGTCGTCCAGCGCGCGCCGCGCGAGCCCGCGCGCGCGGCGGATCTTGTCGAGGCTGCGAGCCTTCCGGGCGGCGATCGTCTGCTCGGCGATCGTGTTGGCGACGAGCGCGGCGGTCTCGCCGCGCGCGGCATTGCCGGTGATCCTCACGACGTCGGACTCGGGCGCCGAGAGGGCGTCCGCGTCGTCCAGGGCGGCGCGTGCCGCGGCGGGCCCCCCGAGCCTGGGAGCGAGCAGCGTCGCGGCGCGGGACTTGACGGTCTCCGACAGCACGAGCGCCTCGCGATCGGGACCGGTGTTGGGCGTCGGGCTGCCGAACGCCGCGTTGGCCGCCGTGGGGTCGCGCAGCAGCAGGTTCGCGGAGGCCTCGTACCTGGGGTCCTGCTGCTGCGCATAGACGTAGGCGGCACCGGCCGCGACGACGACGCACACGACGACGATCCATGCGCGGCGCCGGAGGACACCGAGGAGGGCGGGGATGTCCTTGCCGTCGGCGGGTCGCCGTCCATCCGTCACCCGGCCATCCTAGATCGGCCGGCGCGCGCCATGGCCACCCGGACGACCGTCCAGCCTGTGGGGATGCAGTCCGATCTGCGGTTACATTGACTTCCCTGCGCGACTTCTCGAGCGTCTACGACGAGCAGGTCTGGCGGGTGTACGGCTTCTTCGCCTACCGCCTGCGCAGCCGCGCCGACGCGGAGGACCTGACCCAGCAGACCTTCGAGCGGGCGCTGCGCGCGTGGGAGCGCTACGACCCGGCGAGGGCGAGCGTCGCCACGTGGCTGCTGGCGATCGCGCGCAATCTCCTGGTCGACCACTTCCGCGCCGACCGCAGCGCCGCGAACCGCTCGATCGAGCGCGTCGAGGCCGAGGGCCGGCAGTTCGTCGCCGACGCGGTCGAGCCCGATCTCGGACTCGACCCCGACCTCGAGCGCGCGCTCGCCGGGCTCACCGACCGGGAGCGGGAGATTCTCGCGCTGCGCTTCGGCGGTGAGCTGAGCGGACCCGAGATCGCCGAGGCGATGGACCTGACGCTTGCCAACGTGCAGCAGATCATCTCGCGCGCGTTGCGCCGCATGCGCGCCGAGATGCGGTCCGCCGAGGCCGTCAGGCCCCCAGAGGACCGATCCCCGCAGCGCTCGCCGCCCCGATGAGCAGCAGCGCAGCCCCGGTCCCGGCGTAGGCGGCGATCTGCAGCCGCAGCCGTGCCGGACGCGAGCGCCCGGGCTCGCCGCCGAGCAGTCGCCGGCGCAGGTCGCCGCGAAACGCGGCGGTCGGCACCGGACGCTCCCGTTCCAGGCGCTCGGCCAGGACGATCAGCTCCTCCGGCGCGTCGGGCTCGAGGTCGGCGCGGATGTCGCGGCGCTCGGTCATCGGGCGAACAGCGCCGATCGCGGGTTCAGGCGCCTGGCCTCGCGCAGGGCGCGCAGCGCGGCGGGAGCGTCGCCGCGACGCGCCTCGATCCGGGCCAGCACGAACCACGTGCGCCAGTTCGTCGGCTCCTCACGGGTCGCCGTGCGCGCGGCGAGCGCGGCCGCGTCGAACGACGCCGCCGCCTCGAGCACGAGCGCGCGCTGCAGTCGCGGGGTCGCCGCGTAGGGCTGCAGTCGCTGCGCCGTGCGACTGTCCTCCAGGGCGGCCGTCAGGCGGCCATCGGCGGCGGCGCCGCGGCTGCTGCTCGTCGCCAGGGCGCCGGCCATCGGCACCGCGACGGCGCCCAGCGCCAGCAGCGCGAGCAAGGCGAGAACGGCGCGCGGAGCGCGGTCGAGGCGCGGCGCTGCGCGGGCGGCGGGCGCGGCCGGCGCGGCGCCCTCGTCGCGTCCGGCGACGATGACGGCGCCGAGCGCCATCGCCGCCCCGGCGATCGCCGCCATGTCCCACACCCACTCCATCGCCGCCGCCAGGAGGAACGCGGCCAGCCCGCCGGCCGCGGCCGCGATCCACAGCCGCAGCGCGGGCGGCGCGCGCAGCGAGCGCAGCAGCGCGGCGCCGGCGAGCAGCGCCAGCAGGCCGACGAGCAGCGCGGCGCCGACGTAGCCGGACTCGGCGAGCGTCTCGAGATACAGCGAGTGCGCGTCGCGCACGAAGTCGCCGAGCGTGCCGTTGCGCGCCCACCAGAACTCGAACGTGCCCGGGCCGATGCCCTTCCAGGGCGCGCTCGCGTGCGCGTCCAGCGCCGATTGCCAGAACTGGTAGCGGCCGGTGCCGTCGGCGACGCCGAGCCGGCTGAAGACGTTGTCCTGGCTTGCGGTCGCGACCTGGCCGGGCGGCGCCTTGAACTCCTGCCAGCGGTCCTGCACGGTCCCGGGCAGGCCGGTGCCGAGCGCGATCGCCGTGACCGCCGCGAGCGCCGCGACGGCGAGCGCAGCCGTGGCGCGGCGGCCGGGCGCCAGGGGCGCCGGGCGCGGCAGATGGCGCGCCGCGAGGCCCTGCGCGACCTGCAGCAGCGCGACGCCCGCGCACACGATGAGCGCGAGCCACAGGACCTCCGTGCCCTGGCCGATCGCCGCCGCGGTCGGCACGGCGTCCTGCAGCGCGTCGCGCTGGGAGGTCGCGGAGATGAGGATCGCCGAGCCCGCCGCCGCCGTCGCGAGCGCGCCGAGCGCCTGGACGCGCAGCGGCACGAGCGCGAGGAAGACCGCGACGCCGGCGACGAGCGCCAGCGCGCCGCCGCGCGAGATCGTGAGGTACACGCACAGCGCGCTCAGCGGCAGCGCGGCGGCGGCCAGCGCCCGGCCGGCGAGCGTGCGCGCCCCGATCGCGACCGCCAGCAGCAGCGGCACGCCGATCGCGGCGAACGCCGCCAGCGCGTTCCAGTAGTTCAGGGGGTAGCTCAGCTTGCGCGAGCTGACGCGCGAGAGGTACTCGAGCTGGTCGTTGACAGGAAACCACTGCGGGTGCAGGCGCGAGAGCACCGCCAGCAGCGTGACGAGGCCGATCGCGCAGGCCAGCCCGTTGATCGTGTGCCTGGCGGCCGTGCGGCCCTGCAGCGCGATCGCGAGGACGAGGACGCCGAGGTACGTCGCCACGCGCGCGAGCTCCGTCGCGCTGCGCTCGGCGCTCTCCGACCAGCCCGTCGCCAGCCCGGTCCACAGCGCGAGGCCGGCGAGCAGGCCGATCGCCGCCCAGCCGGAGGCGCCCATCCGCGCGGGCAGGATCCCGGTCAGCGCGCCGAGCAGGACGATCCACCAGACGGCGACGCCGACCTGGCTGCGGACGATCGCGTCGTAGCCGCCGTTGCTCAGCGCGAGGTAGGCGACCAGGGCGAACGCGAGCGTCCAGGCGGCGACCGCGGGCGGGTCCGCGCGCGCCGTCAGGCGGCGGTGCCGGGCGCGGACATGCGGTGACCCCGAGGCGGTCAGCTCCATCGCAACGTCCTACGTATGGACGGCGCGAGCACTGACGCCCTCGCGCGCTCGGCCTGCCAGGCTGTGCCGTTCGCCCGCTGACGTCGATCGCCGCGCGTGTCAGCGCGCGCCACGCGTCCCGTAGGAGATGACATGTCCGCATGTGAGACGGCGCCGATCGCGGCTGCCGGGACGCGCCGTGCCCGCTGGACCGCCGCCGCGCTCGCGGCGCTCGCCGTCGCGCTCGCTGCGGTCCCCGGCGCGCACGCCGCCCGCCCGCTGCAGCTCGGCTTCTTCGACCGCGCCTACACGAGCGCGGACCCGGCCGAGCGCGACCTCTGGCTGGACCGCAGCGTCGACGAGCATGCCGGCATCGTCCGGATCGACATCGGCTGGCCCGTGCCCGACACCGCCGCGCGCCCGCCGGGCTTCGACGCGCGCGACCCGGCCGACGAGCACTACGACTTCGGCACCGCCGACGCCGCGATCGTCGCGGCGCGCCAGCGCGGCCTGCAGGTGCTGGCGAGCTTCACCGGCGCGCCACGCTGGGCGGAGGGCCCCGGCCGCCCCGCGGGAGCCAGGTCGGGCACGTGGAAGCCCTCGCCCAAGGCGCTCGAGGACTACGGCGCGGCGCTCGCGCGGCGCTACTCCGGGACGTACCCCGATCCGGCCCGGCCCGGCTTCGCGCTGCCGAAGGTCAAGGCGCTGCAGGTCTGGAACGAGCCCAACCTCAGCCGCTTCCTCACCCCGCAGTGGCAGGGCCGGCGCGCCGCCTCGCCCGCGCACTACCGGCGGATGGTCGCGGCGTTCGACCGAGGCGTGAGATCGGTCCCGCGCAGGCCGCTCGTCGTCACCGCCGGCACGGCTCCGTTCGGCGATCCCAAGCCCGGCGGCGAGCGGATCATGCCCGTGCGCTTCTGGCGCGAGCTGCTGTGCCTGCGCGAGCGCTTCGGGCGCCTGCGCGCGATCCGCTGCCCGACGCGCGCCCGCTTCGACGTGCTCGCCCACCACCCCTACTCCGTCGGACGGCCGAGTCGACCGGCGCTCAACGACGACGACGTCTCGATCCCGGACGTCGGCAAGCTCACGCGGCTGCTGCGCATGGCCGAGCGCACGCGTCGCGTGCTGCCCTACAAGCGCCACCGCATGTGGGTCACCGAGACCTCCTACGACTCCAGCCCTCCCGACCCCGACGGCGTGCCGAACGCGCTCCACGCGCGGTGGGTGCAGGAGACGCTCTACCGGCTCTGGCGACAGGGCATCGACACGATCACGTGGTTTCAGGTCGGCGACCAGGCGCCCGATCCCAGCTACGCCGCCACGAACCAGTCCGGCGTCTTCTACCGCGACGGGCGCGCGAAGCCGGCCGCGCGGACCTTCCGGTTCCCGTTCGTCGTCGAGCGCTCCAACGCGAGGCGCTGGCGCGTGTGGGGACGCAGCCCGCAGGCGGGGCGCGTGAGCATCCAGCGCCGCGTGCGCGGGCGCTGGCACACGCTGCGCAGCGTGACGGTGCGGCGCGACGGCACGTTCTTCCTCGGCGTCCCGCGACGGGGCTCGCGCGAGCGGCTGCGCGCCCGCGTCGGAAGCGACAGCAGCCGGACGTGGTCGACGGGCTGAGGATCCGGCCCGGCCGGGCCGGCGCCCACCGGCGGCCGCGGCCGCCCGCGGCCGCCTCGCGACTGTCAGCACCGGCGGCCGGCGCTCGTAGAGTGCTCACATGACCCGCGCACTCGCGGCGTTCGCCGCCCTCGCCCTGGTCCTGCCCGTCGCCGCGTCCGCCCAGGCGCCGCCGACGAACGCACCGCCCGGCAACTCGGCGATCGACGAGTACCTGGAGACCGTGCCCGGCGCGACGGGCCCCGTCCGCCCCCGACCCCCGAGCAGCAACGGCGCCAGCGGCGGCGGAGCGCTGACGCCGGCACAGCGAGACCGGCTGCGGCGGCTCGGCCCGGATGGCCGGACGCTCGCCGACGCGATCGACGCGACCTCGCCGCCGCGGACCGCCGTTCCGGCCCAGCCGGCGCCCGGGGACGGCTCGGCGCCGAAGGCCCGCTCCGCGCAGAAGGGCGAGCGCGCGGCGGAGGGGCGCTCGCCGCTGCGCGAGGTCGCCGGCGCCCTGGGCGGTGGCGACGACGGCGGCGGCATGGGTCTCGCGCTGCCGGCGGTCCTCGTCGCCACGCTGCTGGCGGCGCTCGCGGTCGTCGTCGCGCGTCGTCGCGCGACCTCCTGACCGCGCCGCGCGAGGCGCTCGCCCCACCGGCCTGTCCGCGCGGGGCCTTCCCCGCCGTGGAGAACGGGGTTCGCGGCGGCGGCTGCGCGTAGCGCCCCGTTGCGCCGGCACCGGTCAAACCTCCCCCTCGGCACGCCGCCAGCGGTTAGGCTCGTGTCGACGAATCGGAGGTTCGGGATTCATGCAGCGGCACGCGATACCTTGCGTCAGGCGGTGAGCCGATGACCTCGCCGCCGTCCACCGGCTGGCTGTCGTCGATGAGCAAGGGCGGCAAGTGGCTTGCCGGCGTGATCGTGGTGGCGCTCGTCGGAGCGCTCGTGAGCCAGATCGTGCCGAGGATGTTCGGGCCCGAGGAGCTCGGTGCGCAGCTGAGCGACGTCTCGCTCGACGCCAACGTGACGCTCGACGAGTACGCGATCCGCCACGCCGACTCGACCGGCCGGGCAGATGCCGGCCCGGTGACCGCGCGCGACGGGCGCCCGTCGATGATGCTCGTGGCGGCGCGCTCCGAAGGCGACCCCGCGAGCGCGATCGACGGCGACACGAGCGGCGCGGCGAAGTCCGGCGACAGCCGCACGAGCACGAGCGGCGACAAGGTCGACGCCTCCGGCACGTCGACGCGCGGCGACAAGGCCGGCGACACGCGCACGACCACCACCGACGGCGGCCGCACGACGACCACGGACGGCTCGACCGGCGGCGGCCGCACGACCACGACCGGCGGCGGCCGCACGACCACGACCGGCGGCGGCCGCACGACCACCCTCCAGGACGGCGTCTCGATCCTTCCCCTGGAGATCGAGGCGCTGGACCGCCGCAAGCTCGCCGCGGGCGTCGAGGGCGCGCTCGACGAGCTCGGCGCGACGGAGCCGCTCATGCTGACCGCGACCTGCCTGGCGGAGGTCGTCTCGCCCGAGTGCGGCCTGAGCAGCATGCAGGCCCAGCTCGTCGCGACGGACGACGTCAACGGCGCGACCGAGCCCGTCTCGCAGGTGGACGTCGCGCAGCGCCTGGCGAAGATCTTCCGCGGCAGCCGCACGGTCCGCGCCCAGTCCGATCCCAGCAAGCGCGAGCTCATCGGCGTGACCGTGAACTTCAAGGTCGCGCTGACCGGCTTCCGCGGCCGGACGGCGGAGGTGCGCTGGTCGCTGTACCGCGCCCGCCAGAGCGTGCGCGTGCCGCGCGACTGGCTGCGCAACCAGCGCGCCATGCTCCTACGCGGTCAGGCGGATCGCGACAGCGCCAGCGGCGAGTTCTGGATCCCGATCCCGCAGCTGAAGGGGCCCTTCTTCGTTCGCCTCGCACTGCACGACGCCGCCGGCACGCGACTGGACTTCGCCGACACGAAGAGCTTCCGCTGAGCCGGGCCGTCCTCCGCCGGGCGCGCATCCGGCCGCAGGCGCGCCGACGCCCCGCGCGCGGCGGGGCGTCGGCGGCCGCGGATCTCGCTCAGTGCGTGATGCAGCGGAACGCCGTCGCCGCGGTCTGCGCGGCGGTGCCGACGGCGCCCGCGTCGTTGACCGTCGCGTAGCCCTCGGTGATCACGCCGGTGACCGGTGCGACGGCCGACGGCGTGAGGTCGGCGCTCATCTCGCCGGCGCCGAGGTTGATGTCGTAGCCGGTCCCCGCGAGCGTGCGCGCGTGCAGCAGGACGTCGGGCGGCACGAGGCGGCGCGACGGCGTCAGCCCGCCGCACTCGGCGGCCGCGGCCGCGTAGGTCTTGGCGGCGCGCGGCAGCTTCTCGATGCAGCCCCCGCCGGCGGAGATCGTGTCGGCCGGGCACGTCGCGCCCGCCACGAGGGCGGCGATGCCGGCCGCGTCGACCCCGTCGAGCGTGTCGGCGTCCAGGCCCTTCTTCGCCCGCGCCGCGGCGATGATGTCGGCGGCGTTGGCGCCGTCGACGCGGTCGGCGTTCAGGCCGACGGCGACCGCGGTCGCGTTCGTCACGAAGGGCGCGGTGTCCGACTTGGGCTTCGTGATGTCGGGGCCCGACTGGAAGATGCCGATGATGCGGCCCCTGGAGGACTGGAAGTCGAACGCCTTGCCGCTGCTGAGGTTGTTGACGCGCACGCAGGCGGTGCTCTTCTTGGGATCGCCGATGCCGCTCGTGTCGAGCGTCGAGCGACAGCCGTAGATCGCCCCGCCTCCGGCTCCCTTGTTGGATTGACGCGTGCCGTAGGTGTCCTTGCCCGTCTTGGCGATGATCTGCGTCTCCTGCGACGCGTCCCCGCTGCGGGGGTTGCGGACGCCTTCACGGATGTCGTCTCCGGTTCCCGCGGATGCGAACGGAGCGCCGATCAGGATGCTCGCCGCGAGGGCCGCGACGAGGACGGTGCGATTGGACATGGGTTCCCTTCTGTTGAGAGGAGTTGTGACTCGCAACACGACCTCGCGGGGCTCGATTCGGAACCGTCGCGGCCGCGGTCGGCGGCCGGACGCGTTGCTAGCCTGCGCGACGTGACGATCAAGCTCGCCGACCTGCCCCTCGTCGCCTCGGGCAAGGTCCGGGACATGTACGACCAGGGCGACCGTCTGCTCATGGTCGCAAGCGACCGCATCTCCACGTACGACGTCGTGCATCCGACGCCGATCCCCGACAAGGGCAAGGTGCTCACGGGACTCTCGGTGTTCTGGTTCGAGCAGACGTCCGGGATCGTTCCCAACCACCTCGTGTCGGAGACCGAGGACGTGCCCCGCGAGGCGCGGGGCCGCGCGCTCAGCGTGATGAAGCTCGACATGCTGCCCGTCGAGTGCGTCGTCCGCGGCTACCTTACCGGCTCGGGCTGGAAGGACTACCAGGCCACCGGGGCCGTCGCGGGCATCGAGCTGCCCGCCGGGCTGCGCGACTCCGAGCGCCTGCCCGAGCCGATCTTCACGCCCTCGACGAAGGCCGACGTCGGCCACGACGAGACGATCGACTTCGATCGCGCGGCCGAGATCGTCGGCGACCGCGCGGTCATGGAACAGCTGCGCGACCTCTCGATCGCGCTGTACTCGTTCGCCGCCGAGCACGCCGCGGCGCGCGGGGTCATCCTCGCCGACACGAAGTTCGAGTTCGGGCGCGGTGCCGACGGCGTCATCCGCGTCGGCGACGAGGTGCTCACGCCGGACTCCTCGCGCTTCTGGCCCGCCGACACGTACGAGGTCGGCCGCGGGCAGCCGAGCTTCGACAAGCAGTACGTGCGCGACTGGGCGTCCGGCACGGGCTGGGACAAGAAGCCGCCCGCCCCCGCGATCCCCGACGACGTCGTCGCGGGCACGCGCGAGCGCTACGTCGAGGCCTACGAGAAGATCACCGGCCGGCCGTTCGCGACGTGGCTGGCGCGCGCCGAGGCGTGAGCGTGCGCGCTCGCGTCCTCATCCGCCCGAAGGCCGGCATCCTCGATCCGCAGGGCGTCGCCGTCGAGCGCGCGCTGCCGGCGCTCGGCTTCGAGGGCGTCACGAACGTCCACGTCGGCAGGCTCATCGAGCTCGACATCGACGATCCGGGCCAGCTGCCCGCGATGTGCGAGAAGCTGCTCGCGAACCCGCTCATCGAGGACTTCGAGATCCTCGGGGACGCGTCCGCCTGACGTGCGCTTCGGAGTCGTCCGCTTCCCGGGCTCGTGCGACGAGGTCGACGCCGTGCTCGCCTGCGAGCGCGTGCCCAACGCCTCGGCGCAGATCCTCTGGCACGGCGACGCCGACCTGCACGGCGTCGACGCGGTCATCGTGCCCGGCGGCTTCTCCTACGGCGACTACCTGCGCGTCGGCGCGATCGCGCGCTTCTCGCCGGTCATGGAGTCCGTCATCCGCTTCTCACGCGAGGGCGGGCTCGTGCTCGGCATCTGCAACGGCTTCCAGGTCCTCTGCGAGGCCGGCCTGCTGCCCGGCGCGCTGCTGCCCAACGACCACCTGCGCTTCCGCTGCCGCCAGGTCGACGTCGAGGTCGTGAGCGCGAGCATGCCGTTCACCGCCGACTGCGCCGCCGGCGAGCCGCTGTCGATCCCGGTCAAGCACACGACGGGCCGCTACCACGTGCCGCCAGAGCAGCTCGTGGCGATGCAGGCACATGACCAGATCGTCCTGCGCTACGCGCCCGGGCACAACCCCAACGGCTCGCTGGACGACATCGCCGGCGTGCGCAACCTGGCCGGCAACGTCTTCGGGCTCATGCCCCATCCCGAGCACGCGGTCGACACCCTGACGGGCTCGGCCGACGGGCTGAAGATCTTCACGTCGATGGCCCATGCCCACGGTTGAGCAGGCCGTCGCGCTCGGCCTGACGGCGGCCGAGTACGAGCTCATCTGCGCGCAGATCGGGCGCGCGCCCAACGAGGTCGAGCTCGCCGTCTTCTCGCTCATGTGGAGCGAGCACTGCGCCTACAAGCACTCCAAGAAGCTGCTGCGCTCGCTGCCGACCGAGGGGCCGCGGCTCGCGCTCGGGCCCGGCGAGAACGCCGGCGCCGTGGACGTCGGCGACGGCTGGGTCGTGGCGTTCAAGGTCGAGTCGCACAACCACCCCTCGGCGGTCGAGCCCTTCCAGGGCGCCGCGACCGGCGTCGGCGGCATCCTGCGCGACATCTTCGCGATCGGCGCGCGGCCGATCGCCGTGCTCGACTCGCTGCGCTTCGGCGAGCCGACCTCGGCGCGCACGCGCTACCTGCTCGACCACGCAGTCGGCGGGATCGGCCACTACGGCAACTCGATCGGCGTGCCGACGGTCGGCGGCGAGCTGTACTTCGAGGCGCCCTACGAGCAGAACTGCCTCGTCAACGCGATGGCCCTCGGCCTCGCGCGCGGCGAGGACCTCATCCGCAGCGCCGCGACGGGGGTCGGCAACGCGCTCGTGCTCTTCGGCGCGACGACGGGCCGCGACGGCATCGGCGGCGCGTCGGTCCTCGCCTCGGCGGAGCTCGGCGAGGCGGACGCCGACAAGCGCCCGACCGTCCAGGTCGGCGACCCGTTCGCCGAGAAGAAGGTCATGGAGTGCTCGCTGGAGCTGCTCGAGCAGGGGCTGCTCGTCGCGCTGCAGGACCTCGGCGCGGCGGGCCTCTCGTCCTCCTCGGCGGAGATGGCGTCCAAGGGCGAGGTCGGGCTCGACATCGACGTCGCCCTCGTCCCCCTGCGCGAGGCGGGGATGGAGCCCTGGGAGATCATGGTCTCCGAGTCCCAGGAGCGGATGCTCTGCGTCGTCGAGCCCGAGCGCCTGGACGAGGTGCTCGGGATCTGCGCGAAGTGGGAGGTCGACGGAACGGCGATCGGCGTCGTCACCGGCACCCGCGCGCTGCGCGTGCTCGTCGGCGACGAGGTCGTGGGCGAGATGCCGGTGCCGGCGCTCGTCGACGACTGCCCGCTCTACGACCTCGTCGTCGAGGCGCCCGCCGAGCCGCTGTACCCCGCGCCCGCGGCGGTGCTCGGCGAGGAGTCGGGCCCGCGCGAGACGCTGCTCGCGCTGCTGGCGGCGCCCAACGTCGCCTCCCGCCGGCCGCTGTTCGAGCAGTACGACTGCATCGTGCAGTCGCGCACGGTGCGCCGCCCCGAGCAGGCCGACGCCGCCGTCCTCGCGCTGCCGCAGTCGCCGCGCGGCATCGCCGTCTCGATCGACGGCTCCGGGCGCCGCGTCGCCTGCGACCCGTACACGGGCACGGTCGAGGCGGTGCTCGAGTGCGCCGCCAACCTCGCCTGCGCCGGCGCCGAGCCGCTGGGCCTGACGAACTGCCTGAACTTCGGCAACCCCGAGAAGCCGCACATCGCGTGGCAGCTGACCGAGTCGATCCGCGCCCTCGGCGACGCCTGCCGGGCGCTCGACGTGCCGGTCGTCGGCGGCAACGTGTCGCTCTACAACGAGAGCGGTGACGGCCCGATCTACCCGACGCCGGTCGTCGGCATGGTCGGCGAGCTGCCCGACGTCGCGCTCGCGGGGCGCACGGGCTTCGCCCGCGCCGGCGACGCGATCGCGCTCGCGGGCCCGTTCCGGCCGTCGCTGCCCGGCTCGGAGCTCGCCAAGCTGCGCGGGCAGGAGCTGCCGGCCGGCCTGCCCGAGATCGACGTTGCCGTCGTGCGCGCCGCGCAGGAGGCGGTCCGCGACGCCGTCCGCGCGGGCTCGCTCTCGAGCGCCCACGACGTCGCCGAGGGCGGGCTGCTCGTCGCGATCGCGGAATCCTGCCTGGCGGGCGCGGCCGGCGCGGCGATCGAGCTCGCCGGCGACGACGCGCCGCCGGACGAGCGGCTCTTCGGCGAGGCCCCCGGCAGGGGCTTCGTCGTGTCCGGCTCCGAGGCGGCGCTGCGGGCGCTCGGCGATCGCGTCGCGCTCACGATGCTCGGCGCCGTCGGCGGCGGCGCGCTGCGCGTCGGCGGCGCGGGGCCGGCGTTCGAGGTCACGCTCGACGAGTTGCGCGCCGCGTACGGCGCGCTGGCGCCGCTGTTTCCCTGACGCGTCGAGGCGTTGCGCCGGCGACCGCCGCCGCGCGCCGACGGTTCGCCGCCGAACGCCGGGGTATCCTTGATCGGGTGACCAAGCTCGACGAGCGCGAGGGACCGCGTGACGAGTGCGGCGTGTTCGGGATCTACGCCCCCGGCCACGAAGTCTCTCGGCTGGCCTACTTCGCCCTCTACGCACTGCAGCACCGCGGTCAGGAGTCGGCGGGCATCGCCGCCGCCGATGTCGGCGGCCACATCATGACGCTGCGCGAGCTGGGGCTCGTCAACCAGGTCTTCGACGAGCAGAAGCTGCGCGCGCTGGGCGGCTCCATCGCGGTCGGCCACGTCCGCTACTCCACGACGGGCTCCAACGGCTGGGACAACGCGCAGCCCGTGCATCGCTCCGACAGCCGCGAGCTCGCGCTCGGGCACAACGGCAACCTCATCAACGCCGTCGAGCTGCACGGCGAGCTGCGCCGGCTCGGGGTCAGCTTCCGCTCGACGTCGGACTCGGAGATCATCGCCGCGCTCATGGCCTCGCACGAGGCCGACCGCATCGAGGACGCCGTCGCCGCGGTGCTGCCGCGCCTGCAGGGCGCGTTCTCGACCGTCCTCATGACGAAGGACACGCTCGTCGCCTTCCGCGACCCCGCCGGGCTGCGCCCGCTCGTGCTCGGCTGCCTCGACGGGCAGTACTGCTTCGCGAGCGAGTCCTGCGCGCTGGACATCATCGGCGCCGAGCGCGTGCGCGACGTCAAACCCGGCGAGATGGTCTGGGTCGACGCCGGCGGCCTGCACTCGCGCCAGGTCGTCACGGGCCAGCGCGAGGCGTTCTGCGTCTTCGAGTACATCTACTTCGCGCGCCCCGACTCGCGCATGAACGGCGACGTGCTGCAGGCCGCGCGCGGCCGGATGGGCGAGCTCCTCGCGCGCGAGTCGCCCGCCCCGGGCGCCGACCTCGTCATCCCGGTGCCGGACTCGGGCGCGCCCGCCGCACGCGGCTACGCGCGCGCCAGCGGGCTGCCGCAGGACGACGGGCTCATCAAGAACCGCTACGTCGGGCGCACGTTCATCGAGCCCGGCCATGAGCTGCGCAAGCACGGGCTGCGGCTGAAGTTCAACCCGCTGCCCGAGATCGTCGGCGGCAAGTCGCTCGTCGTCGTCGACGACTCGATCGTGCGCGGCAACACGACGCGCCAGATCGTCCAGATGCTGCGCGACGCCGGCGCGCGCGAGGTCCACATGCGGATCTCCGCTCCGCCGATCAAGCATCCGTGCCACTACGGCATCGACATGTCCACGCGCGAGGAGATGATCGCCCACGAGCGCACGGTCGACGAGATCGCCGCCGAGCTGGGCTGCGACTCCCTGGCCTACCTCTCGCTCGCCGGCGTCTACGAGGCGGTCCGGGGCGACCGCGGCCGCCACTGCGACGCGTGCTTCAGCGGGCGCTACCCGCTGGAGGGCACCGACGACGCGGGCGGCAAGTACGCCCTCGAGCTTCCGCTCGTGCGCGCCTAGGGCGAGCCGGCCGCGCTACTTGACCTGGGGGCCATAGCCCCACTTCGGCATCGCCGAGCGGCCGCCGACCGCGATCGCGCGCTCCTTGTCGGGGTTGCGCAGGTTCGTCGGGTAGGGCGGGCGCTTCCACGGATGCCAGCCGAGCGTGCCGTAGTGCTCGCGCAGGAACGCGACGAGGTCCCCGCGGTGCTCGCGGCAGGCGTAGCGCGGCGGGCCGTAGAGCCCGCGCCCGTGCCAGATGAGCCACTTCTCGGGCATCGCGTCCTCGTACTGGCCCCACATGAGCTCGGGCACGCTCTTCTCGAGGCTGATCTGCGTCAGGGGGTCGGGCTGCGCGTCGCAGTACTGGCACCGGAAGACGAGGCGGACCGACATCCCTCGGTCAGCGTACCCCCGACTCGCTCGCTCCAACAGCGGCCTTAACGCGCGAAACAGATCAGAAACCGCTCCAGCGCTGGCGCCGCGTGGCCGTGATCCAGGCGTGATCGGTGTCCGCGGACGCGAGGCTGTTCGGGTACGGCGGGCGCTTCCAGGGGTGAAAGCCGAGCGTCCCGTAGTGCTCGCGCAGGTAGGCGACGAGGTCGCCGCGGTGCTCCTCGCAGGCGTACCGGGCGGGCCCGTAGAGGCCGCGGCCGTGCCACACGAGCCAGCGTCCGGGAAGGGCGTTCTGGTAGGCGCCCCAGACGAACTCGCGCATCGCGGCCTGCAGGCGCATCTGCGTCAGCGGGTCGGGCTGCGCGTCGCAGAACTGACACCGAAAGATGAAGCTGACGGGCACTGGACTGAGCGTAACGCCGGGCGCAAGGGGGTTTCCGCGGGGTGCGGTACCCGCCCGGCACACCCCGGCAATCCACCCTTTCGCGCGCGAGGCCGCGACAGGCCTCGCGCCGCCCGCGGGTGCTCGCCGCGACGGCCGCTATGGTCGGGCGTCGCCCATGGATCCGACCGTCGCCCTCCGCGAGACCTTCGGCTTCGACGCCTTCCGCCCCGGCCAGGAGGAGGCCGTCCGCGCCGCCATCGGCCCGCCCGCGCGCGACGTCCTCGTCGTCATGCCGACGGGCGCCGGCAAGTCGCTGTGCTACCAGCTCCCCGCCCTCGTGCGCGACGACCTCACGATCGTCGTCTCGCCGCTCGTCTCGCTCATGCAGGATCAGGTCGACGCGCTGACCGCGCTCGCGCCGGGCAGCGTCGCCCTCGTCAACGCCCAGCGCGACGCGGCCGCCAACCGCGAGGCGCTGCAGCGTGCCGCCTCCGGCGAGCTGCGCCTGCTCTACGTCGCGCCGGAGCGCTTCTCCTCGGCGCCCTTCCTGCAGGCGATCCGCGACACGAAGATCGGGCTCTTCGTCGTCGACGAGGCGCACTGCGTCTCGCAGTGGGGCCACGACTTCCGGCCCGACTACTTCCGCCTGGCCGACGCGGCGCGCTGGCTTCAGGCCGAGGCGATCATCGCCTCGACCGCGACCGCCACGCCGCAGGTCGCCGACGACATCGTCGCGCGCCTGGGGCTGCGCGACCCCGTGCGCGTCGCGACCGGCTTCGATCGCCCGAACCTCTCCTTCGCCGTGCTGCCCTGCGCGTCCGCGCAGGCCAAGCACCGCCACATCGCCGCGGCCCTGTCGCAGCCCGACGCGACGCCGGCGATCGTCTACGCGGGCACGCGGGCGGGAGCCGAGAAGCTCGCCGGCACCCTGTCGGGCAACCTCGACGGGAGCGTCGGCGCCTACCACGCCGGGCTCGGGCGCGAGCAGCGCGCCGAGGTCCAGCGGCGCTTCATGGACGGCCACCTCGACGTCGTCGTCGCGACGAACGCCTTCGGCATGGGCATCGACAAGGCCGACGTGCGGACGGTCTGCCACGAGAGCGTCCCCGGCTCGATCGAGGCCTACTACCAGGAGGCCGGGCGCGCCGGGCGCGACGGCCGGCCGGCGCGGGCGCTGCTCTTCGCCGAGGGCCGCGACAAGGGCCTGCACGTCTTCTTCATCCAGCGCGGCGAGCTGAGCGAGCAGGCGATCACGACCGTCGCCCAGCGCCTGCAGGCGCGGGCCAGCGAGGGCCGCTACGACCTCGGCACCGACGAGCTCGCGGCCGTCCTCGACAGCCGCGAGGGCGACGACCAGGTGCGCGCGGTCATCGGCCACCTCGCCCGCGCCGGGGTCGTCCGGCCGGCGCCATCCTCGCCGGACCGCGTGCGCGGGCGGATCGAGGGCCCGTTCGACGGGCGCGCGCGGGCGGCATGCCGAACCTCGGCCGGCGAAGGCCAGCGCGCGCGCTGGCGCCAGTACCGCGCCGTCTGGGCGTTCGTCGAGGGGTCGACCTGCCGGCGCGCGACGATCCTGCGCCACTTCGGCGACCCGCGACCCCCCGCACCGCAGGCGGGCGTCCCGTGCTGCGACGTCTGCGACGCCTCCTGGGTCCCCGCGGCGCCGGCCGCGCCCGGACGCCGCCGCCCCAGGCGGGCGGGCGAGAGCGTCCCGGCCCCGGGCGACCTCGACGCCGCGATCCTCGAGGTCGTGCAGACCGCGCAGCCCGCCGTCGGGCGCACGCGCACGGTCGAGATCCTGCGCGGCGGGCGCTCGCAGGCGCTCGTCAAGAGCGGGCACGACGGGCTGCCCGCCTACGGCACGTTCGACCACCTGACGGCCAAGCAGGTGCTCGCCCGCGTCGACGAGCTGCTCGAGGGCGGGCGGTTGCGCTCGACCGGCGGCATGTACCCCAAGCTCGAGGCGGCATGAGCGCGCCGGCCGAGCCGCTGCGCGTCGGCGTGCTGGCCTCGGGCGCGGGGACGAACCTCCAGGCGCTGCTGGACACCGTCCACGGGCGGGAGGCCCGGATCGTGGCGGTCGCCGCCGACAAGCCCGGAGCGGTCGCGCTCGAGCGCGCCGCCGGGGCCGGCATCGAGACCGCCGTCTTCCCGCTCGCCGAGCACCCCGACCGCGACGCGCGCGACGCGGCGATCGCCGCGTGGCTGCTCGAGCGCGACGTGCGGCTCGTCGTGCTCGCCGGCTACATGGCGCTGCTGACGAGCCCCTTCCTGTCGCGCTTCCCCGGCGCGGTGCTCAACGTCCACCCGTCGCTGCTGCCCGCGTTTCCCGGAGTGCGCGCGATCGAGCAGGCGCTCGCCTACGGGGTGAAGATCTTCGGCGTGACGGTCCACTTCGTCGAGGACGACGGCGGCGTCGACACCGGGCCGATCGTCCTGCAGGGATCGGTCGAGCTGCCCGACGCCGACGACGCCGACGCCGTCCACGCGCGCCTGCGGCCGATCGAGCACGCGCTCCTGCCCGAGGCGGTGCGCCTCATCGCCCGCGGGGCCGTGTCGCGCGACCCGGACAACCCGCGCCGCGTCGTCGTGCGCGCGAGCTGACGCTGGGGAGCCGCGATCGCGGGTAGCCGTCTCCCATGGGACTCACGGACGCGTCCTCCGAGCACCTGCGCCGGGCGACGCGCGGCGAGCTCTACGACCTGGCCCGCGAGCACGACGTTCCCGGGCGCTCGGCGATGACGAAGGACGAGCTGCGCGCCGCGCTGCAGCAGACCGGCGGGCGGCTCGGCACGGGGCGCGTCGCCTCGCGCCTGGAGCGCTTCCGCCGCCTCGCCGACGAGTCGGCACGCGGCGAGTTCCGCATGCTGCCGCGCTCGCTGACCGGCAACGACCGCCGCCTGCACGTGCGCCAGACGCTGCGCGAGGACCACCAGCACCGCATCACCCGCCGCACCGAGGACGCCGAGGAGAAGTTCGACGAGATCGCCCGCTCGCTGTACTCGTTCTTCCGCGGGACGGCGCTGCTGTTCTACCGCGACATGGCCGGCGAGGACGCGTGGATGCCGACGGTCCTGACGATGGGCGACGTTCACCCCGAGAACTTCGGCGTGATGCCGAACGCCGACAACGTGCCGATCTTCGGCGTCAACGACTTCGACGAGGCCTACCACGCGCCGTTCACGTGGGACCTCAAGCGCGGCAGCGTCGGCTTCATGATCGCCGGCGAGGAGGTCGCCGGCCATGGCCGCAAGCGCCGGCGCAAGATCGCCCGGCGCTTCGTCGAGGGCTACCTCGACGGCATCCGCCGCTTCGACGAGAACGAGAGCGAGCTTCAGGCCGAGATCCGGGTCGACAACGCGCCGAAGCTCATCCGCAAGCTCATCGAGGACGCCCGCGAGGACCGCGCGGCGTGGCTCGCCGACGACTACCTCGACGAGTTCGGCCGCGGCTTTCGCTCCGACGACGAGCTCGTGCCGATCTCCAGCCGGCGCGGCGAGTTCCAGGCCGTCGTCGACGGGATCGCCCGGCGACTCGGCGACGACCTGCCACCGCGCGCCGGCGGGATGCGCGTCAAGGACGTCGCGATGCGCCGCGGCCAGGGCACGGCCTCGCTCGGCCTCGCGCGCTACTACGTGCTCATCGAGGGCCCGCGCGCCGACGGCAGCGACGACCTCATCATCGAGATCAAGCAGGCGCGCCGCTCCGCGCTCGCGGGCCTCGTCCCGCCGTCGGAGTTCCAGCTCGACGGCGAGGCAGAGCGGATCGCCCACGCCCAGGCCGCCCAGCTCGTCCGCGGCGACGTCTTCTACGGCAGCGTCGAGCTCGAGGGCAAGAGCTTCATGACCCGCGAGCGGGCGCCGTACCGCGACGCCATCGACCTCGAGGACCTCTCCAAGAGCGAGTGGAAGGACTATGCGGGGATCTGCGGCGGGGCGCTCGCCCACGCCCACGCGCTGTCGGACGACGTCGGCGCGCCGGACCGCGACATCGAGCCCGAGATCCTCGAGGCCGCCGGGCCCGTCGAGCTGTTCGCCGACGACATCGTCCGCTTCGCAGAGGAGGCGGCCGACCGCGTCCGCAGCGACCAGGAGGCCTTCCGCGCCGACCACGAGCTCGGCGCCTTCCGCGCGGTCGACATCGTCTACCGGTGAATGCTCGCACTCTGTCGCCGTCGGCGGCGGGCGCGAGACGATCGACCCCGCACCGGGCGACGACCGCGTCATCGTCGATCGGCGCGACCGGCTCCGGCGCCGCGAGCGCGTCGGCTGACCGCCACGGCCGTTATCCTCGGCCCATCGCCGGCGAGCCCGACAACGAGCGCGGCGCGGAGCTCACAGCCCCCGCAGCAGTGACGATCCGTCGCGCGCTGCTGTCCGTCTCCGACAAGCGCGGGATCGTCGACTTCGCCCGCGGGCTGGCCGACCTCGGGGTCGAGCTCGTCTCGACCGGCGGCACCGCGACCGAGCTGCAGGCCGCCGGGCTCGAGGTGCGGGCGATCGAGGACTTCACCGGCTTTCCGGAGATCATGGACGGGCGCGTCAAGACCCTGCACCCGCGCCTCTACGCCGGCCTGCTCGCCGTCCGTGACGACGCCGGCCACGTGGCCGCCGCAAGCGAGCACGAGATCGAGTACGTCGACCTCGTCTGCGTGAACCTCTATCCCTTCGAGCGCAGCGTCGCGCGCCGGATGGCACCCGCCGAGATCATCGAGAACATCGACATCGGCGGCCCGACGATGATCCGCGCGGCGGCCAAGAACCACGCCTTCTCGGCCGTCGTCACGAGCCCGGAGTCCTACGACGCGATCCTCGACGAGCTGCGCGAGACGCGGTCGCAGCTGTCGATGCCGACCCGCGAGTCGCTCGCGGCCGAGGCGTTCGCCTACACCGCGCGCTACGACACCGCCGTCGCGCGCTGGTTCGCCGAGAAGTCCGAGGACTTCCCTCCCCTGCACGTGCGGGCCTACGAGAAGGTCGCCGACCTGCCCTACGGCGAGAACCCGCACCAGCGCGCCGCCTACTACTCCGAGGTCGGCGCGCGGACGCACGTGTTGTCGATGGTGCAGCAGCACCACGGCAAGCAGCTGTCGTTCAACAACCTGCTCGACCTCGACGCCGCGCGCAGCCTCGCGCGCGACTTCGCCCAGCCGGCCTGCGTCATCGTCAAGCACAACAACCCCTGCGGCGTGGCCGTCGGCGACGCCCCGCTGCAGGCCTACGAGCGCGCCTTCGCGACCGATCCGCTCAGCGCGTTCGGCGGCGTGCTGGCCTTCAACCGCCCGATCGACGCCGCGACCGCCACGCGCCTCGCCGAGCAGTTCATCGAGGTCCTCTTCGCGCCGAGCTACGAGGACGGCGCGCTCGAGATCCTCGCCGCCAAGCCGTCGATCCGCATCCTCGAGGACAACGAGCGCCGCTCGCCGCTGGCCGCCGAGCCGGACATCAAGCAGGTCATGGGCGGCCTGCTCGTGCAGGACCGCGACCTCGAGTTCGGCGACCGCACGGAGATGGAGATCGTCACGAAGCGCACGCCGACCGACGACGAGTGGCGCGACCTCATGTTCGCCTGGACGGTCTGCAAGCACGTGCGCTCCAACGCGATCGTCCTGGCCAGGGACGAGGCGACGGCCGGCATCGGCGCCGGTCAGATGAGCCGCGTGGACTCCGTGCGCCTGGCGGTCGACAAGTCGCGACTCGAGTCGCTGGCGGGCTCCGTGCTGGCCTCCGACGCCTTCTTCCCCTTCTCCGACGGTCCCGAGATCGCGATCGGAGCGGGCGTCACGGCGATCATCCAGCCGGGCGGATCGCGCCGCGACCCCGAGGTCGTCGAGGCCGCCGACGCGGCCGGCATCGCGATGGTCTTCACGAGCCGCAGGCACTTCCGCCACTAGCGTGGCGGAGATCGCGCGCTTCGGGTCGGGCGGCCCCTGGGAGGCCCGCTACGGGTACGGCAGGGCGGTGCGCGCGGGCGATCTCGTGCTCGTCTCGGGCACGACGGCAGTCGACGAGGACGGCGTCGTCCACGGCGCCGGCGACATGGGCGCCCAGACGGCCTACATCCTCGACCGGATCGCGGCGGCGCTCGACCGCGCGGGGGCGACGATGGCGCAGGTCGTGCAGACCCGCATCTACGTCACCGACGCGTCCCGCGCCGACGAGGTCGGCCGCGAGCACGCCGAGCGCTTCGCCGAGCACCCGCCCGCGATGGCCATGGTCGAGGTGGCGGCGCTGCTGGACCCGCGCCTGCTCGTCGAGATCGAGGCGATCGCCCACGTCGGCTGAATCCGTCCGGTCCGTGCCGCACACTGCGCCGCTCGTGTTCGTCGTCGTCGCCTGCTCAGCGCCCGTCCGTTGATCGCCCTGAGGACGTGGCAGGAGCGCGCGCTCGAGCGCCTGGCGGCATGGGACGAGGGCTCGTTCCTGTTGTCCGCCGCGCCGGGCGCGGGCAAGACGATCCCGAGCCTCGTCTTCGCCCGGCGCCTGCTCGACGCGGGGATCATCACCCGCGCGCACGTCGTCTGCCCGACGGCGCCGCTGACGCGGCAGTGGGCCGAGGCCGCCGGGCGGCTCGGCGTCCAGCTCGCGCCCGATGCCGAGGAGCTGCACCCCCCGCGGGACTTCCACGGCGTCGCCGTCACGTACGCGCGCGCGGCCTCCTCGGCGGCCCGCTGGGCCGCTCAGTGCGGCGAGCGCACGCTCGTCATCGCCGACGAGGCCCATCACCTCGGCGAGGAGCTCGCCTGGGGCGAGGGCTTCGCGAGGGCGTTCGCGGCCACGCGCCGCTGGCTGCTGCTGTCGGGCACGCCATTTCGCTCGGACGGAAGCCCGATCGCCGGCGTGCGCTACGACGACGGCATGGCCGTGCCGGACGTCAGCTACTCCTACGCCGAGGCCGTCCGCGACGGGATCTGCCGCCCGGTCGTCTTCGTGCCCTACGACGGGACGCTGTCCTGGCAGTCGGGCGACGACGTCATCGAGTCCTCCTTCGCCGACGCCGAGCTGCGCGGGCGCGAGGCGAGCCGCCGCTACCGCACGGCGATCTCGACCGAGCTCGCCGACGGCCTGCCGCGCATCCTGCGCGCGGCCGACGAGCGCCTCGGCGAGGTGCGCGCCGGCGGGCATCGCGACGCGGGCGGGCTCGTCGTGACCGCCGACGGCGGGCACGCGCGGCGGGTCGCGGCGCTGTTGAAGGACGTCACCGGCCGCTCGCCCACCGTCGTCGTGCACACCGACGCCAAGGCGGCCGCCAAGCTGCGCGCGTTCGCCGCCGGCCGCGACCGCTGGATCGTCGCCGTGAACATGGTCTCCGAGGGCGTCGACATCCCGCGGCTGCGCGTCGGCGTGTACGCGACGGCCGCCAAGACGCCGCTCGTCTTCCGCCAGATCGTCGGGCGCTTCGTCCGTACGCTCGCCGGCAGGGCGCTCGAGCACAGCTACCTGTTCCTGCCCGCCGACGGGCTGCTGCGCGCGCACGCGGCCGAGGTCGAGGAGGAGCTCTGCCATGTCCTGCGCGCGCCCGCCGAGGATCCGCTGGACGCCTTCGACGCGGTCGAGCGCCGCCGCAGCGAGCCGACCGCGCCCGACCCCTTCGTGCCGCTCAGCGCCGACGTGGCGCCGCAGCTCGCGCTCTTCGGCGGCGGGCCGCCGCCCCCCGCGGTCAGGCCGGCGCCGGCGCCCGCGCCGGTGACCCCGCCGCCGGGAGCCGCCGAGGAGCCGGCCTTCCGGCGCAGGCGGCGCCTGCGCGACAAGCGCCAGGGGCTCGTCGTGGCGCTCGCCGGCATGCAGGGCCGCACGCATCGAGAGGTCAACGCCTGGCTGAACCGCGCGACCGGCGCCACCGGCGTGCGCGAGGCCTCGATCGAGCAGCTCGAGCGCTCCATCGAGCTGCTGCAGGCCGAGCTCGACCGCATCGGCCGCAGGCGCGCGAGCCGCGCGTCCTAGACTCCCGGGAGCCCCGCCTCGCCCCCATGGTGTAGCGGTTAGCACGCCAGCCTTTCACGCTGGTAGCGGGGGTTCGATTCCCCCTGGGGGTACTGCGGGCGGCGGCCGGGACTAAGCTCCTCGCGTGCGGGCCGTTAGCTCAATCGGTAGAGCAAGGGACTTCGGTACGGAGCGCCAGTCGGGAGACCGCTGGTTTGTCGGCAGCTGTTTGCTGGGACCCCCTGAGAGCCTGAGGTACCCATCGCGGTGACAATCCTCAGGATTGGGCAATCAGCAGGCAACCCCGCGAGGGAGAGCCCTCAGAGGCCATACGCTGCCCACCCTAACGCGAGAGGCGAGGGTGAAGAGATGGTCCAGACCGCAACGCTTCGGCGGCCGGTGAGAGCCGGTGCGGCAGGTTAATCCCTAGGTTCTGGGTTCGAGTCCCAGGCGGCCCATCGGGTGGCGCGACCACCGCCCGCCCGCGCCGGATCCGGCGGCAGTCATGATGAGGAGGCATCGATGAGCGTCAACCGATCTGCCCCACCTCGCGACGCCCTCCCGCGCCATGCGTGACCACGCGCTCGTCGCGGGCCACATCGCGGTCGACCTCGCCACGCTGCACGAGCCCGGCTACGGGACGAAGGGCGTCTTTCGCGCCTGCTACGTCGACGATCTCGTCGTCGTCGCCGACGACATCCTGCTGACGGCCGCCGAGCGCAGCCTGCTCGAGCGCGGCCGCGGCGACAGCATCCGCGCCAATCGCGTGGCCTTCCAGTCGGCGATCGGCCCGCTCTTCGTCTCGATGGTCGAGCGCGCCACCGGACGCACGGTGCTCGCCTACTCCTGCGAGGTCCACCTCGCGCCGCTCTTCGAGGTCGCGGTCTTCCGCCTGGCGCCCGACCCGGGCCACGCCGCCGCGTAACCTCTCGCGGGGGGCGGTTAGCTCAGCTGGTCAGAGCGCCTGCCTTACAAGCAGGAGGTCCGCGGTTCGAGCCCGCGACCGCCCATTCGCGAGAAAGCCGCTGGAAACCGATCGTCTTGCCCCGCCGGACTTCGCCGCCCCGGGGCGCACCGGCGACTCGGGAACAGGCAGGGAGCAGGCAACGCGCTCAAGCGCGCGGCCAGAGGCGCCGCAATTCGTGCGCGTAGACGCCGTCGATGAACGGGCCCGGCTTGGCCGACCGCTGGATGATGCGATGGCGGTTCGCGACGAAGCGCTCGCTCTGCTCGACGGCACGACCCAGCCGCGCTCGCCGGCCAGCGCGAGCCACTCGGCGTCCTCGACGCTGGCCCGCTCCTCGCCGTAGACGGATGAGAGCGTGTGGACGACCAGGCCACATCTGGTCGGCGCCTCCGCCAGATGACGGCGCCCAAGGCTGCGATCGATGAAGAACTCAGGCGGCGGGAGGAGCGACAAGAGCGCTGGCATCGTCGCGTTGCGAACCCTCGCTGAAGCCGGGGCCGGACGCTTGGGCGGACGGAGATGGGGGATATCGGGCGGATATAGCCCAAAGGCTGCCAGGCGTGCGCTGGGAGGCCGTCGGGACGCGGTGGTTGACCGCGCGCCCACAGGGGCCAAGCTTCTCGCGCACTGCAGCACCCGGCGCTCGTCGAGACCCCGCACGGCAACCGAGGTCGTCGCACCGCGCGAGCGGACTTACGTACTCGCCGGAGCTCGGTCAGACTCAGCCACATCAGACGCAGGCCCGCGCGAGCGACGCCCGTCATCGTCGACGAGCGTCCGGCGGTCGCGGCCGACCGCGTGATCGGCGCGTGACTCACGCCACTGCGGAGCCGAGCCGCCGCTCGACGCGTCCTCAGCGAGCCACCACGGCAGCAGACACGGTCACCGGGACGCAGCGACGCTCACGCACCACCGCCCACGCCGACTCACAAGCAGGAGTTCCGCGGTTCGAGCCCGCGACCGCCCATCGTGCACGCGCGGAAGGGGTCAGGCCCGGTCCGGGCCTGACCCGAGCGCATCGCTAGGCGGCGTCCGCCGGCTTCCAACCGCGGCCGTCCTTGACGACGAGGCCGTCGTCGGCGAGGCCGGGAAGCACGCGGTAGAGGTAGTTCTGCTTGATGCCCATCTTCTCCGCGATCTCGGGGATCGTGATGCCGGGACGTTCCTTGACGAGCGCCAGAGCCTCGGCGCCGCGCGTGCCGCTGCCCTTGGGCCGGCCGCGGCGGCCGTGCGAGGCACCGCGGGTGCGAGGTGTCGCCGTCGCGCGCGGCGCGCTGCGCCGCGATGGGCCGCTGGCGTGAGCGCTCACCGGAACCCCGTCGAGCGCGGCCGCGGCGGCCTCCAGGCGCTGGTACTCGTCGACGAGCGGCTTGAGCTCCTTCAGCCGCGCGCCGATCTCGTTTCGCTTCTCGTCAAGAAAGTCAGCTGTCGCCATGTACTTCTCCCCGTAAGGCATTGATGGATAGTTACCGTCAGCACCTTAGCGTGTATATGCACGGATCGCGCCGCCCCCGCGGCTTCCCCACGTGGCCGGGCGCGCGACGCCGGTCGACTGCCCGCGGCTGGCGACACGCGGGCGGGCGCGACGCCGCTCGACAGCCCGCGTGTCGCGACACGCGGCCGAGCGCGACGCCGGTCGACTGCCCGCGAGCGGTCTCCCATAGGCTGCCTCGATGATCACCGAGGTTCTCGCCGACATCCCCGTGGACGACTTCGAGACCGCGCGCGCCTGGTATGAGATCTTCGCCGGCCGGCCGCCCGACGCCAGCCCGGCGCCGGAGCGCGCCGTCTGGCGGCTCGCCGGCACGGGCGGCATCCAGCTCGTCACCGACCCCGCGCGCGCCGGCGGCGCCGTGGTGACCATGATCGTCGACGACCTCGCGAGCCAGGTCGGGTTCCTCGGGCTGCGCGGCATCGCCCCCGACGCCATCGATGCCAAGCCGGGCGCCGCGCGCACCGCGACGATCGCCGACCCCGCCGGCAACACGATCACGCTCAGCGAGCCCGCCGCGACCGATGGCGGCGCCGCGCACGCGGGCGGCTGAGCGCGAGCGAGGTCCGGGCCGAACCGACGACGGGGCCTACGGCGCCGCGGTGACGGGCGTGGTCATGTCGCCCTGGACCTCGGCCTGCGTCAACGCACGGTCATACACCCGAACCTCGTCCAGACGACCCGAGAACCACTCGCCCCACACCCCGTTGCCACCAAAGCGCAACGGACCCGTCCCATTGGGCAACGACCCCGCCAACGCCCGCGACGCCACCTGCACCCCGTTGACGAACAACCGCATCGTCGACCCATCCCACGTCATCGCCAGATGCGACCACGCATTGACCGCCAGCGACGACGCGCCCTCCAGCGACTGATCACCAGCCGTCGCCAGATACGCACTCGGCCGCTGCAGGTTGTCCGCGCCATACAACGCATACACCAACCCGCCCGCGCGCTCCTTGAGCACCACCGTCCGCCAACTCCCAAGCGCCGACGGATACACCCACGCCTCCAACGTCGCCCGATTGACGAGATCCAGCGACGCCGCATCCGCCACCGTCACCCAATCGTTGACCCCGTCAAACGACAACGCCGACCCAAACCGCCCCGCCGCAACCCGCACCGCCCCCGAGATCGTCCCCGCATTCCCACGACCAGACGCATCCACCACCCCAACACCCGACGCCTCGTCAAACCCCCACGCACCCACCAGACCCGAGCCCGGTGGGCTCGCGACGTTGAACGTCACTGCGACCGTCTTCGGTGAGCCCGTGGCGCCGGCGGCCGTGACCGTCATCGTCCCCGTGTAGGAGCCGGGCGCGAGCCCTGCCGCGTTGGCGGTCACCGACAGCGTCTGGGGGGCGGTGCCGCTCGCCGGCGCCACGCCCAGCCAGGACCGGTCGACGGTCGCGGAGAAGGTCAGCGTGCCGCCGCCCGAGTTGGACACGTCGACGGTCTGCGCCGGCGGGTTCGCCCCGCCCTGGGTCGCGCTGAACGTCAGGCTCGACGGGGCGACGGCGAGCGCGGGAGCCGGTGGAGGCGGCGGGGGTGGTGGCGGTGGAGGTGGCGGCGGGGGCGGCGGGGGCGGCGGTGGGGGCGGAGGAGGTGGCGGCGGCGGAGGAGGTCCGCCGCAGGTGACGGGCGTGGTCATGTCACCCTGGACCTCGGCCTGCGTCAACGCACGGTCATACACCCGAACCTCGTCCAGACGACCCGAGAACCACTCGCCCCACACCCCGTTGCCACCAAAGCGCAACGGACCCGTCCCATTGGGCAACGACCCCGCCAACGCCCGCGACGCCACCTGCACCCCGTTGACGAACAACCGCATCGTCGACCCATCCCACGTCATCGCCAGATGCGACCACGCATTGACCGCCAGCGACGACGCGCCCTCCAGCGACTGATCACCAGCCGTCGCCAGATACGCACTCGGCCGCTGCAGGTTGTCCGCGCCATACAACGCATACACCAACCCGCCCGCGCGCTCCTTGAGCACCACCGTCCGCCAACTCCCAAGCGCCGACGGATACACCCACGCCTCCAACGTCGCCCGATTGACGAGATCCAGCGACGCCGCATCCGCCACCGTCACCCAATCGTTGACCCCGTCAAACGACAACGCCGACCCAAACCGCCCCGCCGCAACCCGCACCGCCCCCGAGATCGTCCCCGCATTCCCACGACCAGACGCATCCACCACCCCAACACCCGACGCCTCGTCAAACCCCCACGCACCCACCAGACCCGACGTCGCCGGGCAGCTGGCCGTGTACGTCGCGCGGTAGGTCGCCGGCGTCGCGCCCGCCGTCACGTTGTGCACGCGGGCGCCGCCGTCCGACCACGAGGAGAACGCGTACGTCGTGCCCGCGACGGTCTGCGGCGTGGAAGCGGTGAGCGCGACCGTGGCGCCCCGGATGACCCGGCGCGTGAAGGGCGCGGTCTGCTGCTCGCTGCCGACCGAGAGGTCCAGACCCGCCGGGTCGGTCTCGAAGGACAGGTCGACCGTCTGGGGATCCAGCCGGCGCGTCGTCGAGGCGCTCAGACCACCGTCGGTGGCCGTCAGCGTCAGCTCGAGATAGGCCGGATACTCGTGATCGGGCGCGGTCGACGAGCCCGACGCGCCGCTGAGGGTCTGCAGCGTGTGCGCGTGGCAGCTCGACGGGTTCAGCGCCGAGCAGTGCTGCAGGTCCAGCCGCCAGGACAGCCCGCTCGCGGGGACCGGCTGGCCCGATCCCGTCGTCGCCGAGCCCGAGAACGCGATCGTGTCGTTGACCTTCCAGGTCGTGCCCGCGGCGGGCGTGTCGATCGTGGGCGTGGGAGCGACGCCCGCGGTGATCGTCACGCTGGCGGTGTCGCTCAGGCCGCCCGCGTCGGTGACGCGCAGGCGCACGGTGCGCGTGCCGCTCGTGGTGTACGTGTAGCGCGGCTTGGCTGCCGTCGAGTCGTTGTAGGCGCCGTCTCCGTCGAGGTCCCAGGCGTACGTCAGGGGGCCGCCGTTGGGGTCGCTTGACCCGGTCGCGTCGAAGTCGACAGTGAGCGGCACCGGGCCGCTCGTCGGGGATGCCGTCGCGACCGCCGTGGGGTTCTCGTTGCCCGTCAGCGCATGGACGCGGCGGATCGCGCCGCCACCGAAGTCGACGTAGAACAGGTCGCCGCCCGGGCCGATCTGGATGTCGACGGGGTTCTGGGCGGGCTGCAGGAACGGCTGCCGCGTCGCCGGGTCGGGCACGCCGCCGGGCCCGGCGTACATGACCCAGATGCACCTGCGCGAGTAGTCCGCCCAGAAGAGCGCGCCGTTGTAGGCCGCCGGGAACGTGCCGCCGTCGTAGAACGCCAGGCCGGCGATCGACGACGTGCCCGTCGGGCAGGTCTCCGTGGACACCTTGGACGCGTGGTTGTAGGCGTACAGCGGAGCCGTGACGGCGCCTGCTCCGGCCGCGTAGAGGTTCTCGCAGAGGTTGAGGTTCAGGTCGTCGTAGGCGCCCTCGCGCGGCGCGCCCTCGTAACAGGGCCAGCCGAAGTTCTCGACCGGCGCGGCGGGATTGGCGAGACGGTCGATCTCCTCCCAGGTCCCCCAGCCGACGTCGCCGATGTAGAGGTCGTTCGTGCCGGGCCGCATCGCGATCCGGAAGGGGTTGCGCAGCCCACTGGCGATGATCCGCCGCACGTTGGGGTCCGCGCTGCCGGCGTTCGGGTTGTCGGACCGGGCGGCGCCCGTGTCCGGATCCAGCCGCAGGATCATGCCGTCGAGCGTCGCCGGGTCGGCGCTCGTGCGGATGTCCTGGCTGCGCAGCGCGCCGCCCTCCGCGGTCGGCGGGGTCATCGGGCCGCCGACGCCGCCCGGGGGGTCGCCGCACGGGTTGACCGGATTGCCCGACTGGCCGTAGTCGGCGTAGTTGAAGCTCGCGCCGTCGCCCCCGCTCACGTACATCGCGCCGTCGGCGCCGAAGGCGATCGAGCCGATCGAGTGGCTGGGGTACTGCTGGCACCAGTCGTTGATGAGCACCGTCTCGCTGTTGCCGGCGAGCCGAGACAGGCGCCCGCTCACGACGCAGCCGGCGCCGGTCGCGCCGGGCGGGTTGGGACACGCATCGCCCCACGTGGGCGACGACCCGCCGATCGGCGCGTCGTACGTGTACAGCACGTACACGTACGGCCGTCCGCTCGTGAACTGCGGGTCGAGCGCGAGCCCGAGCAGCCCGCGATCCCAGAAGTCGTGCACCTTGCTGCGCAGGTCGGCGTAGATCGTCCCCGTCGGGTCGCCGAGGCCGTTGAAGACCTTGACGAGCCCGGACTTCTCGGCGACGAAGACCCTGCCGTCGGCGGCGAAGCGCACGGCGGTCGGCAGCGTCAGGCCGCTGAGCGCGACCGTCTCCTCGAAGCCACTGGGAGGCGCGCTCGCGGTCACCTCGCTCGCCGTCTGCATCGATCCGATCGCGCCCGCCTGCGCCATGTCCGCGCGGGCCGGCGCGGATGCGGCGAGCGCCGCGAGCACGCTGAGGATCGCCGCGAGCACCTGTGCCCGAGTCCGCGCGGGCCGCAGGCGGGCGTCGCCGGTCATCTGGCGAACCTACGCCGGGGCTCGAGGTCGGCGCCAGTCGACCTGTACGAACGTCGAGGGTCGCGGATCGACCCGGCACGCCGCCCGCGCGCTCGCTCCGGGCGCTGCGCCACACCACGCTTCCGCGGCGGTGCGCGACCTCGCGCGGCGCCTCAGAGGCGCTTCTCGCCGAAGAACGTCGCCACGGGGTTCGCGTTGAAGTTGCCGACCTCGACGTAGCCGGCGCGCTCGTACATCCGCTGCGCGCGCGGCTGGCGAGGTCCCGTGTCGAGCCGCACGAGGTCGTAGCCGAGGCCGCGCGCGCGGCGCTCGAGCTCGCCGAGCAGCGCACGCGCCACCCCGCCGCCGCGGGCGGCGGGCACGACGAACATCCGCTTGATCTCGCAGACGCCGTCGCCCAGCGCCTTGATGCCCCCGCAGCAGACCGCGAGGCCGTCGCGCTCGCCGACGACGAACGTGCCGCCGGGCGGCCCGAGCTCGCCCCGGCCGGCCCGCGGCATGTCGGGAGCGTCGAGGTCGAGCCCGTCGTAGAGCGCCGCCATCTCCTCGCGCATCGCCGCGACGAGCGTCGCCGCGGGCTCCTCGTCGAGCGGGCAGGGTCGGAAGTCGAGCACGTCGCACAGCATCGCCGACCGCGCCCGCCGGCGGCGACCCGGCGAGCGACGCGGCCTCGCCGGGAGGTTGCGCGGGCGGCCCGCGCGGGTAACCGCGTAGATGTCCCCTTCACATATCGTCGAGAGGAGTCCGACCATGTCAGACGTCGATCGCGATCTTCGCGAGGACGACCGCCAGAAGGCACAGGGCAAGGACGAGTATCCGGCCGGCGTCGACGGAACGCTCGACGTCACCCCCGGGCCCGGCGGCTACGCCGGACGCGACCCGAAGACCGAGATGCCGCGCCTGCCAAGCGTGCCCGAGACGCAGGAGGACCCGGGCACGCACGACGCCGCGCCCGACGACAAGGAGCGCGACCCGTACCACTAGTGCCCGGCGCGCCCCGGCGACGGCAACCCCGCGGTGGCATCGGCCGCCTCGCAAGCGGCGACGCCCCAGGCCGACCGACAGCTAGGCGCCGAGGCGCTCGCTGTAGCGAGCGAGGAAGCGCTCGACCATCGTCCGGGTCCCGTTCAGGTCATCGACATCGAGTCCGAGTTGCCCGGCGCCCGCGGACGTCAGGCCGTAGCAGCGGTCCTCGGGCGCCGGCTGCGGACCGTCGGAGCCGGCGACGGCTCCAAGGTCCTCCAAGCGCTCGAGCGCCCGCTCGAGCGCGGCCGGGTCGTCCTCGACGAGTCCCAGCCGCTCCATGCGGGCGTGCAGCACGCTGAAGCGAAGCGGCCGCTCGCTCAGGATGAGCATGACGCAGGACGGGTCGAGTTCGGCTGGCAGGTCGGTGCGCGTCGAAACCGCCGGCAGTGCTCCGGCCCGCGGTCCGTACCGCGCCGTCACTCGATCTTGCTCGCTTCGAGCTCGGCGAGCTCCTCATGGAACGGATCGCCGAGCTCCTCGAGGAACTCTCGCGTGGCCTTCGCCTCCGCCTCGTCGATCTTCGACATGGCGAAGCCGACGTGGATGAGCACCCAGTCGCCGATGGTGACGGAGTCCTCGGTCTCGGCGAGCAGCCCCACGTTGACGTTGCGGCGAACGTTGGCGACCTGCGCCTTGGCGATGTGGAGTTCCTCGTCGACCCACTCGACGATCTGGCCGGGTATCGCTAGGCACATGTGGTCACGCTCCGTCGATCAGTAGTTGCTGTAGGTATCCGAGGGCGACGCGGACGCCGGGGCCGAGGCCGACGAGCCGTTGGCCTGTCCCCCGAGCCGTTGCTCGAGCCTATCGACGCAGTCGTTGAGCGCTCCCTGGCCGGCGGCGAGATCGTCGGCGATCTCGTTGACGATGCCCTCGAGTCCATCGGTCTTCTCGACAGTGTCGACGACGGCGCCGAGGATCGTGATGAGTCGTAGATGGGTGCGTCGCAGCTCGACGATGACGGCGATGAGGAAGCCGGCGATGACGAGGACGGCGACGAGCGTCAGGATGATCGACACGACGTGTTCAGGCTTCATCTGTCCTCCCTAACGGATCTTGTCGATCGCGGCGATGTACGCGACAACGCCCTGGTTGACCTGCTTGACGAGGTCACGGGTCGTGGCCAGCTCCGACGTCGCCTCGAGGTGCGGGCCGAAGAGCCCGCCGTGGTCGGCGATGTCGTCGGCGTAGGCCCTGATCTCCCTGATCGGATTGAGCAGGTTGATGAGGATGATCACGACGACCGGGACGATGACCAGCAGGAAGACGAGATTTGCGATCCACCACAGCATCAGTTCCGCGCCCCTTCGCGTGCGTACTGCTCGGCCATGTCCACGATCCCCGGCGCCACGGCGCCGATGTCCGCCAGGCCGGCGTTGATCTGCCTGATGTTCGACCGGACCGCGCGCAGCTGGCGCTCGACGGCGCGGGCGCCCCAGGCGACCTCGGTGAGCGTGTTCGCGATGCTGCGCAGCAGCTTCGTGATGATGATGAGGAAGAACGCGAGCGTCGCCACGAGGACGACGATCTCGACGACCGAGAAAACGATCAGGAGTGATTCGCTCATCGTGAGCACCTCCGTGCAGGCTCGACGCGGGCCGCGCTCGAGCGGTCTGGGGCGCTCATGACGGCACCCGCCTTCCGGTGACCTGCGCCAGGAGTTTCTCGTGGCGCAGGAGCTCCTCGCGCAGCGCGCGGATGATCGATCCCGTGCCCGCGAGCTGGTACAGGCCGGTCGTGTTGATGGCGGTGCGCTTGGTCACCGTCCAGAGGTAGGCGACGCGGTCGTCGATGTCTCGCACGAGCGACCACAGGAAGCTCAGCAGGACGATGACGACGAGGACCACGACCAAGCCGATGCCGAGCACGATCGTCCAGACGATGCGCTCGTCCGCGGTGGTATGCATCATGATCCTCCCTCGAGAAGCTTGCGTGCCCGTTCGGCACTCCTCCAGATCGCTCCAGCCGAGCCGTTGATGTCCTGAATGCGCCAGACCGAGTTCGTGTTGGCGCGCGCCATATCCATACGACCAATCCCCTCATGCGCCTGATCGCGGATGCGTGCGGCGTAGGTGAGGATCATCGACACGAGGATGACGACGACCACGACGATGGTGAACCCGATCCCGATTCCGGCCCACCAGCCGGTGAAGGACGCTGCCAAAAGCACGTGCGATGCCTCCTCTTCGAAGGGATGTTGTCGGCGAGCCTAACAGAAGACTACGTGAGTAGCACACATATTGTGCGTTCCCCCCCCGGGCGGTGTCAAGCAGCGCTGAGAAGCCGCTCGATTGCAGGGGTATCTCAGGCGGGACTTGGGATCTCGACCAGCGTGCGGCGCTGTGCGCGCTTCGTGTCCAGCCCGGCGATGAGCTGCGCCATGCCGGCGATCGCCCGCGGGTCGTGGCCCGGAACGAACTCGTCGATGAACGGCATCGCCGCGCGCATCCCGATCGCCAGCGGTTGCTGGTCGACCTCCATGGGCCGCGGGTTGATCCAGATCAGCCGGCGCGACTGCAGCTGCAGGCGGCGCACCTCTTCGGCGAGGACCTTCGGATCGCCGCGATCCCAGCCATCGCTGACGACGAGCACGATCGCCCCGCGCGCGAAGCCGCGGCGCGCATACGTGCGGTTGAACTCCGCCAGCGCGCCCCCGATGCGGGTGCCGCCCGACCAGTCCGGGATCGCCGCCCGGGCATGCTCGAGCGCGCGGTCGAAGTCGCGGCCGTCCAGCGACTTCGTCAGCCGCGTCAGCCGCGTCGCGAAGACGAACGCCTCGGCCTTGCGCGAGGCGCCGACGGCGACCTTCAGCGAGGCGAGCAGCACGCGCGAGTAGCGCTCCATCGAACCCGACACGTCGCAGAGGAAGAGCAGCCGGCGGGGGACCGGCCGGTGGCCGGTGTACTTCAGGCGGAAGCACTCGCCGTCGGTCGACAGCGAGCCGCGGACGGTCTCGCGCACGTCGAAGCGGTTGCCGGCCGGCGACGGGCGCTGCCGCCGCGACCGGCGCTCCGGCGCGGCACGCTTGATCTCCTCGGCGAGCTTGCGCAGGGCGGAGAGCTCGTCCTGCTGGTACTCCATCGCCTGGCTGTCGGTGAGGTCCTCCGTCGCGCTCCAGGCGACGAGCACGCCGACGCGCTGATCGCTTGTCGCGTCCTCGCCGTCGGCCGTGGGCAGGTCGGCGTGGCCCTTGGACTTCTCGCCGTCGAGGGCGACCTTCTCCTTGCCCTTCCCGCCGAACTGGGGCAGCGCCTCGCCGCCGTGGTGAGCGCCGCCCATGCGGGCGTCGCTCTCGCCGTGCTCGGAGCCGCGCATGTTCGGCACGAGCGGGTAGCCGCGCCAGAGCCGGTCGAAGACGACCTGGTAGGTCTCGATCTGGTCGGGGCTCTTGACGAACGCCGAGTGTCCCGCCCAGTAGAGCGCGCTGGCGTCACGAAGATCGATCTCGCGCAGCGCGCGCAGGAAGACGTGCTCGCTGTCGACGCTCGTGCACAGCCCGTAGAGCCGCAGCGCGCGCGCGAACTGCACGGCGCACTGGATGATCGCCTCCTCGGTCGAGCGCTCGGCCTCGGTGCTCACGGGTAGCCCCCCTGGGCGCCGTTGCCCGGCGGCTGCTGCGAGCGCGAGATGAGCCCCTCGAGACCCTGGGCGCGGATGCGGTCGAGGTCGTCGCGCTCCTTGAGCAGGACGCCGAGCGTCCGGTCGGCCGTCTGGGGGTCGATCTGCTGGCGGCCGAGCGCATGGAAGCCCTCGATCCAGTCCAGCGTCTCGCCGACGCCCGGCGAGCGATAGAGATCGAGCCAGCGAAGCTCCTGGACGAACGCGCACACCTGGCTGGCGAGGTGCTCGCCGATGTGCGGCAGCCTGGCGCGGACGATCGCCAGCTCGCGCTGGAGGTCGGGGTGCTCGATCCAGTGGTACAGGCAGCGCCGCTTGAGCGCCTCGTGCAGATCGCGCGTGCGGTTGGACGTGATGATCACGACCGGCGGCGTCTCCGCCTTGTAGACGCCGACCTCGGGGACCGTGACCTGGAACTCCGAGAGGAACTCGAGGAGGAAGGCCTCGAACTCGTCGTCCGCACGGTCGAGCTCGTCGATGAGCAGGACCGCGCCGGGCTGTGAGAGCGACTCCAGCAGCGGCCTGCGCAGCAGGAACTCGGCGGAGTACAGCTCGGTCGTCCCGCCGGCGCGCAGCTGCAGCAACTGGCGCGGATAGTCCCAGTCGTAGAGGGCGTGGTGGACGTCGATGCCCTCGTAGCACTGCAGGCGGATCAGCGGGGCGTTCGTCGCCGCGGCCAGCGCCTTGGCCAGCTCGGTCTTGCCGACGCCCGGCTCGCCCTCGAGCAGCAGGGGACGCCGCAGCTTCAGGGAGAGGTAGGCGACCGTGCCCAGACCGTCGTCGACGAGGTAGCGCTGGTTCGTGAGCGCGGTTCGCAACTCCTCGATCGAGTTATAGCCATGCATCGACGATCTCCTCGATCTTCTTGACGGCGTACGGAAGCGCGCGCTGCACCACGGGCGAGAGCCCCTGGCACAGTTCGTCGACGTCCTCAGGCTGGCAGCCGATGATGCGCACGCGATCGGGCAGGAAGCCCATCGTCTTGGCCATCGACAGCACACGGTCGGGGTTGGCGAGGTGGACGTCGGGCTCGTGGACGCCCTCGCCGACCTCCGGCTCCAGGACGAAGACGGTGCCGGGCTCAGCGCCCCGGTCGACCGCGTCGATGAGCACGAGCCCGTCGCATCCGGCCATGAGCTCCTGCAGCAGCGCGATGCCACCGGTGCCGGTCTCCACGACCGTCGCGCCCTCGGGCAGGTGGTCGAGCAGCAGCGTCACCGCGGGACCGAACCCGTCGTCGCCGCGCAACACGTTGCCGACGCCCGCGACGAGGATCCGCTTGAGCCGAACAGCGGGGTCGTGTATCGGCAAGCTCAAGCTCACGCCACGTTCGCCGCTATCCGCATGATGCCGTCCGTGACCGCGATCGGGACGACCGCCAGCGACTCGCTGTTGGGCTCGTCGTCGGCGCGCTTGCCGGAGCGGGCGTCGTATGCGCAGTTGTGCCACGGGCAGACGAGCACGCTACCGGTGAGTCGCCCGCCGTCCAATGGATTGCGTCCGTCGACCGGGCAGATGTTGCGAAAGGCGAACACCTCGCCGTCGAGCTTGACGACGAGGATCTCCTTGTCCTCGACGTTCGCGACGGTCATCCCGCCGTCGGCCAGGTCCGCGAGCGGTCCGACATCGACGAACACCGGGCGCCGGAGCTTGGCGATCTGCAGCAGGTCGCCCCCGGCGGCCGGCGCGGCCGGCTCGGCGCGCGGATCGATCTGCAGCATCGGCAGGCCGTTGACGAGCGGCTCCTCCTCGGCCTCCTCCTCCTCGGGATCGTGGGCGACGATCTCCTCGAACCACGGGATGCGCTCGCGCAGCTTCTCCTCGACGCCGCGGCGCAGCGTCATCGCCGAGGCGGCGCACCCTGTGCATGACCCCTTGAGGCGCACGTGCACGATGCCGCCCTCGACGTCGAGCAGGTCCAGCCCGCCGCCGTGGGACTCGATGTAGGGCCGGACCTCGTCCAGCGCCTCCTCGATCTGCGTGCGCTCGTCGAGCGGCACCAGGTCGTACATGGCGAGCACCGAAGCCGCGATCGGGTGATCGTGGTTGCCGGTGAGCATGAGCTCCAGCGCCGGACGATGGATGGCGTCCATGTACTGCAGCAGCATGAGCGCACGCTCGTCTCCGTCACGCTCCAGGGTGCCGACAAGCGTCTCCAGCTCGGCTACAGCTTGGTCAAACTCCATACAGTCTCCGTGATCTCGGGCAGTTTGGCTTGCACTTCGTCGCTGAAGCCCTCGCCCCAGGTCTCGTCGGCCGGCTCGACCTCGACGACCCAGACGTCATCGGGCAGAGACTTGAACGCCTCTGCCACGACGACGAGGTTGTCGAGGGAGATCGAGCCGGTGACGGAGTCGGCAACCCGCTCCTGAATTACGTCCGGTTCCGGGAGCACATGGTCATAACGGTACGTGGTCACGGTCCCCGGGTCCCGCCCGCGCTCAACGGCCCCCACGAAGACGATGCGATCGTAGGGCTCGCGCTCGTTCAGATTCTGGGTGAATCCGACCGGGTGATAGCCCAGATCCTCGAACTCGACGCCGTTGGATGCCTGTGGAGCCAGCGTATCGGTGATGTGGACTCCGAGCGCGTTATCGCGCAGGAACCGATACCCGACGCCGCAAACGAGCACGCGCACTTTGACGATGTCTCCTAGCTTCCCTGACGTGCGGGCCTAATGATGCTCATGCACCTCGTCGGCCCCGCACGCGCAGCTGATGATCTCGCGCGAAACGGTGCGCCCGTCCATGTGCATGTGCGTCGTGCATGGCATGCACGGGTCGAAGCTGCGGATCGCCCGGAGCACGTCGATGCCCTTGAAGTCCTCGGGCTTCTCGTAGTTCTCCAGCAGCGGCGTCGCCAGCACGGCCTCTTCGTACGGGCCCGGGTTGCCGAACGGATCCTTCGGCGAGGCCATCCACGTCGACGGCGTGAGGATCTGGTAGTTCTCGAGCACGCCCTGATCCATCTCCATGTGATGGGTCAGGTAGCCGCGACCCGCGCCCCAGAGCCCGACGCCGACGCGATGGTCCTTGGGCATCTCGTACGGCGTGGACATGCGCGCGTCCGGCCCGCCCTTCTTGAGCAGGTCGTAGGCGAGCTGCAGGTTGTCCCACGCGATCGCCGCCGTGTAGAGGATGCAGTACGCACGCGCACGGTTGCGCTCGAACGCGCCCCAGGTCTCGGGAACCTTCCACTCGATCTCCGTGTTGGGGAGCTCGGCCTTCGGGAGGTGGATCTTGACGCTGTGGCCCGTGGACTCGATGTAGTTGCAGTTGCGGAAGTGCGGCGACTGCGCGGCCACCCAGATGCGCGAGTAGGCGCCGGTCTCCATCGCCAAGCGATCCCAGCGCGGGGCCGTCGACCAGGAGTACTTCTCCTTCCAGCTGGTGGCCTCGGGCTTCGGGATCGTCTCCTTGTTCCACGGATGCCACGGCGACAGCGGGTTGCCGGCCGGATCGGTCTTGTGGCGGTAATAGTCGTCGCCGGCGCCCGTCCACTCCTCGTAGAAGGCGTGCTCGACGAACTCCTCGACGCCCGCGTTGAGCATCTGCAGGCTCGACGTGCGCAGCTCGCCGTCGACGAGGACGCCGGCCGGAGCCCAGCGCTCGTTGCCCCAAGCGTCGCAGTTCTTGTAGTCGGCGTCATAGACGTACGGATCGTCCCACTGGCCGGGCTCGATCATGTTCGCCGGCCGCGTGCCGATGTCGCGGTACTTCGGGTTGACCTCGTAGAAGAACTCGGCGAGGTCGTCCCAGATCGCGGCGGTCTTGCGGCCGTAGTCGAAGTACTTGACGACGCGCAGCGTGATCTCGTTGAGGTCCGACGCGTCGATCGTCGTGCTCACACCGCCCGGCACGACCGTCTGCGGGTGCGGGTACTTGCCGCCGATCAGCACGTACGCCTCGCGCGCCAGGCGCGTGTAGTACAGGCCCTCGAGGTACAGCTTGCCCGTCAGCGGCGTGAGGTCCGTCATGAGATCGGACATCAGCTCGTAGCCGTGGACGGCCGCGCCCTGCGTCTTCGTGTTGAGCGCGCGCTCCCAGATCTCCGGGTTGGTCTCGCGCACGGCGGGCTCCGAGAAGTCCGGGCCGGCCAGCAGTCCGAGATGGATCGGGTGGTCGTAGAGGTACTCGACCGACAGGAGCAGGTTGCGCGCCACGACGCCCATCGGCGGCGGCTTGATGCCGAACGCCATCTCGCAGGCAAGCGCCGACGTCGTCGCGTGGACGCCGCCGCACACGCCGCAGGCGCGGCTGGAGATGAAGATCGCGTCACGCGGATCGCGACCCTTGAGGATGATCTCGTAACCGCGAAACAGCGTCGCCATCGACGCGGTCTCGAGCACCTGACGGTTCTCGAGGTCGACGACGGAATGAAACGCGAGCGCGCCCGCGACCCGGGTGATCGGGTCGAAGTCCACGCGGCGCACCGCGCCGTTGCGGGCGAAGAGCTCCTTCATCCGCTCCGGGTCGTCCTCGATCGGCGTCGGAGCAGGCGTCTCGATGTAGGAATACGGATTGGCGACGCCGGGCTTCAGGCTTGCGTTGCCCGCGGCGTCGAACTCAATCGGCAGGTTCTTGAAACACATACTTAACTCGTCTCCCGGTTGACGCCCTGACTCAGAATGTTCCGACTCTGTGGCAGAGGCTGCTTCTTGTTGCGCTTGGCGTAGTTCACCGAGCCGCGGTACTGGAGCTTCTTGTAGAAGAAGGCGTTCGCCCGTCCCACGGCGCCGGACCCACCGCCGCCCTCGGCCCATCCGGACGGATTGCCGCCGGCATGGTCCCACATCGGATTGCTGTTGCCGCTCTGCATCGACATCCGGCGCAGGCGCCTGATGGCGCCGCCCGTGACCTTCGACACCCCGCCCGACAGCGCGGAGCCGGGGGCCGACTTGTAGAAGGGACTGAACGCGTCAGGGAACCCAGGCATCGTACACCCGATGCACGCGCCACCGGCGACCATGCAGCCGCCGATGTTGTTGATCGCGCCGCGCTCGACGATATTGCACTGCACGACCGGGCCCCAGCAGCCGATCTCGACGAGGCACTGGTTGTCGCCAGGCTCCTCCGCGAAGACGCCCTCCTCGTAGTAGCCGGCCTTCGGGCAGTGGCGATGCACCGTCTCCTCGAACAGCCACGCGGGCCGGCCGAGCTCGTCGAACTTCGGGATGGGTGCGAGGTTGGCGAGGAACAGGAGCACCGCGGCGACGGTCTCCGTGAAGTTGTCGCCGACCGGCGAGCAACCGGGGATGTTGACGACCGGCACGCCGAGCGCGGACCGGTAGTCCTTGCCCAGGAAGTCGGTCAGGCTCATCGAGCCCGTGATGTTGCCCGCGGCGGCGGGGATGCCGCCCCACGACGCGCAGGTGCCCATCGCGACATACGCGGCGGCACCCGGCGCGAGACGCCAGAGCCAGTCGGTGACGCGGATCGGCTGCTCGGTGTCGTGGTTGGGGTCGAAGCCTCCGACGCCCATCCCCGAGAAGTAGCCGAACTCGCTCGGGAAGGCCTGATCATCGGGCACCGATCCCTCGAGCACGACGACGTACGGCGCGCCGAGATTGCCCTCCGCGGCACGCCGGAACGGCGCGATGAACTCCGTGCCGGCGCCCGGCGACAGCACCGGGTGGTGCAGGACCACCTTCGGCAGGTTCGGGATCCGCCCGAGGAGCAGGTCCTCGACGGACGGGTTGGTCGCGCCGCTGGCGGCGATCGAGCACCCGTCACAGCTCATGCCGGCGATCCAGAAGACGTGGACGATGTTCAGCGGGCCCGTCGGGCTACCACCGAGTCCACCCAGCCCCTCGACGCCCGCGCCGAAGACACCGCCGCCGTGCGGGACCGTCTGAAGCTTGAGTTTCGACATCCGCCTTACCCTCTCTCTCTCGACCAGCGATCAGGCTGTATGTACTGTACACATACCATGCTCAAGATGTCCTCCACAAGCATGAAGTTCTCAACCTGGCGCGCGGGCGCACGCGCCGCATGACCAAGCCACGTCCCGGTGTCATCGCCGTCGACTCCGGCCTCGTCGGCAAGACGCTCGTCGAGGCCGTCTTTTCGCGGGTCCAGGACCACGCAGCCCCGACGCCGCCGGAGCCCGCGGGCCCGGCGCTCGACGATGCCGACCTGGCGTTCGCGCACGACGACGAGGCGCGCCTGGAGATGCAGCTGCGGCGCGCCGGCTACCTCGCGCGCGTCGTCGAGGCCGACATGTTCGACCCCGCCAAGCAGCCGGCGACATGGCTCGCGACGCGGCTGCAGGAACGCTTCGAGGACGACGGACGACTGGACGTCGGCGCTCGCCGGAGTCTGCGCCGACCTCGCCCGCGCCGAGCCGGTCGACAAGCCGCACCCCGACGATCCGGCGGCCGCGACGTGGCGCGTGCCGGGACCCGGAGGCCACGTGCGCCACTACGTCGCCCGGCGCACCATCGAGGAGCACCTGCAGGGCAGGGACCGGCCGGTCGATGGCGACCCGGCCGATCTCAAGGTCCCTTGGGTGTACGGCTTCTTCGTGCGGGTCTGCGAGGAGCTGCTCCCCCATCACGCGCCTCCCCCGCTCACCGAGTGAGCCCGATCAGTGCGTGGAGCACGACATGCACGGGTCGAAGCTGCGGATCGCTCGCAGCAGGTCGATGTGTCGGTCCGCACCCTGCGTCGCAAGCGCAGGCGTCGACATGACGGCCTGCTCGAGCGGGCTGGGCGCGCCGGTCGAGTCGCGTGAGACCACGAACGTCGTGGGCGCCACGATCTGGTAGTTCTGGATCACGCGGCCGTTCATGCGGACGTGGTGGCTGATGTAGCCACGTCCGCCGCCCCAGTAGCCGGCGCCGATGATGTGGTCCTTGGGGATCGAGTAGTGGCTGAAGATCCGCGCCTCGGGGCCGCCGATCCGCGCCAGGTCGAAGCCCATGAGCGTGTTCTCGTACGCGGCGAGCGTCGCCTGGATGAGCCCGTATGCGCGCGCGCGGTTGCGCTCGAGCGCGTTCCAACGCCGCGGCACGCGCCACTCGAGCTCGGCCTCGGGAAGGCTCGCCTGCGGCAGGCCGAAGCGCATGCTCTGACCCGTCGGCTCCATGAACCCGCGGTTCGTCATCCGCCCGGCCACCGCCGTGATCCACAGCCGCGCGCCCGCCCCGGTCTCCATGGCGTTGCGCCGCCAGCGCGGCGCGGTCGCCCAGGTGCACTTCCCGCGCGAGTCGGGGTTGCCCGGCTGCGGCAGCGTGTCCTTGTTCCACGGATGGCGCGCAGACAGCGGGTTGCCGTTGGGATCGGTCGCCACCATCTGGTCGCCCTTGCCGACCCAGTCCTCGTAGAACGAGCGGTCCACGTACTCCTCGATGCCGCTGTCGATCGTCGGCAGGTCCGTCGTCTGCACCTGCCCGTTGAGCACCGCTCCCGGAGTCGACCAGCGGGCCTCTCCCCAGGCCCCGCTGTTCTCGTACGTGCCGTCGTAGAAGTCCGGGTCGTCCCAGAGGCCGAGGTCGATGAAGTTCGCCGGCCCCGCGCCGACGTCGCCGTAGCGCTCGTTGGCCTCGAGGAAGAAGTCGGCGATGTCGTCCCAGATGGCCACGACCTTGCGGCTGTAGTCCAGGAACTTCGTCACGCGCAGCAGCGCGAGGCTGAGGTCCGAGGCGTCGACCGTCGCGCTGATGCCGCCCGGGACGATCGTCTGCGGATGCGGGTACTTGCCGCCCATGACCACGAACGCCTCGCGTGCCAGGCGCGACATGATCAGCGCCTCCCGGTACAGGACGCCGGTGAAGCGCGTCATGCCGGTCATGATGTCCGCCACGGTGCGCATCCCGTGCGTCGCGAAACCCGGCGCCGGCGTGGACTGCGCACGCGTCCACAGCTCCGGGTTCGTCTCGCGGACAACCGGCTCGGAGTAGTCCGGCCCTGTGCGCGTGAACAGCGCCACCGGGTGGTCGGCCATGTTGTCGGTCGCCGAGAGCACGTTTCGAACAGCGATCCCGAAGTGCGGCGGGCGGACGCCGAAGCTCATCTCGAGCGCGAGCGCCGAGCAGAGGGCGTGCGCGCCACCGCAGACGCCGCAGGCGCGGCTGGAGATGAAGATCGCGTCGCGGACGTCGCGATCGCGCAGCAGCACCTCGTAGCCACGGAACGTCGTGGCCATCGCGGACGCGTCGCTCGCCTGGCCCGCGCCGTCGAGCGTGGCGCGCAGCGAGAGCGCGCCTGCGACACGGGAGACGGGGTCGATGCGAAGGTCCATCACAGCTCCTCTCGAGTGATCATGCGCTCCTGCAGGACGTCCGTGCTCGCGTCCAGGTCGATGCCCTTCTGGCGAAGGATGTCGAGGCTCTTGGGCTGCGGCTGCAGCTTGTTGCGCTCGCCATGGTGGACCGACCCGCTGTACTGGAGCTTCTTGTAGAAGTGCGAGTTGACCTTCTCGACGGGGTTCATCGTGTCGTGCGCGAGGCCGAAGCCCGTGTTGGCGTCATGGGCGCGATCCCAGATCGGCTCGCGGTTCTTCTGGCGCATCGACATGCGCCGCAGCCGGCGGATGCCACCGCCCGTGACCCGCGAGACGCCGCCGGAGAGCGCAGATCCCGGAGGCGCCTTGTAGAACGGGCTGTACTTGTCCGGGAAGCCCGGCATCGTGCAGCCGATGCAGGCGCCGCCGGCGACCATGCAGCCGCCCATGTGGTTGATCGCGCCGCGCTCCACGATGTTGCACTGCACGACCGGGCCCCAGCAGCCGATCTCGACGAGGCACTGGTTGTCGCCGGGCTCCTCCGAGAAGACGCCCTCCTCGTAGTAGCCGGCCTTCGGGCAGTGGCGGTGCACGGTCTGGTCGAACAGCCAGCCGGGCCGGCCGAGCTCGTCGAACGACGGCAGGTCTCGCGTGCCGTCGATGTAGCGGATGATCGCGGTGAGCGTCTCCGTGAAGTTGTCGCCCTGCGGGGCGCAGCCCGGCACGTTGACGACGGGGATCCCGCGGGCCGAGCGGTACGCCGGGCCGAGGAAGTCCATGAGGCCCATCGAGCCGGTGATGTTGCCCGCCGCGGCGGGGATCCCGCCCCAGGTGGCGCACGTCCCGATCGCGACCGAAGCGGCGGCCCTGGGGGCCAGGGCGACGATCCAGTCGGTTACACGCGCGGGCTGATCGCCACTGCGACCGCCGCGCGGTTGGTCCTGACCGGCCCCGAGCGCCGCGTACTGCCCGGCGCCCAACGGCATGTCGTCGGGGACCGAACCCTCGAGGACGACGATGTACGGAGCCCCGAGGGATCCGTTCGCCGCCGCCGCGAACGGCGCCATGAACTCGGACCCGGACTCGTCGGAGACCATCGGGTGATGCATCACCACGAGCGGTACGTCGGGGACGCGATCGAGCGCGAGATCCTCGAGCGATGGGTGGGAAGCGCCGAGCATCGCGACCGAACAGCCGTCGCAACTCATGCCCGAAAGCCAGAAGACATGCACGAGCGGTTCACGCGATCCGCTGTGAGCGCCGACGTCGTATGCCATGGTGTCTGGGTTCTCCCTTCTCGCCGTATGAGCCGCCACGCAGCGGGCAACGGACACTATGTGTGTGCACCATACACCGGTATCGCGGCGGATGCCAGCAGCCCCTGCCAGCGCACGATACGCCCTCCGGGGCGTCGTATGTGTTGAACCCACACACCCGGCCCGGTAAGGTGCCGGGCATGAAGCTCGCGATCGCCGGCAAGGGCGGATCAGGGAAGACCTCGATCTCCGGAACCATGGCACGGCTGCTCGCCCGCAGCGGCCACAATGTGCTCGCCATCGATGGCGACTCCAACCCGAACCTCGCGCTCACGATCGGCATCCCGGCCGAGAAGATGAGCCAGATGCCCACGCTGCCCTCGAACCTGCTCCGCAGGACCGAGGCGGGCCCGATGCTGTCCGTGACGCTCGACGAGATCAAGGCGTCGCACTCCGTCACGGGACCCGACGGCGTCGAGCTTCTCGTCATGGCGCACCCGCAGCACGCCGACACCGGCTGCCTCTGCAGCATGCACGCGACGGTGCGGCGCATCATCGAGGCGGCGTCCGACGAGGATCGCGACGTCTGCATCCTCGACACGGAGGCCTCGCCAGAGCATCTCTCGCGCGGGACGGCGAGCTACGCAGACGCGATGCTCGCCGTGGTCGAGCCCTACTTCAAGTCGCTGGAGACCGGGCGCCGCATGGCAGCGCTCGCCAACGACCTCGGCCTCGAGCGCGTGGCGCTCGTCGCCAACAAGATCAAGGACGAGCGCGAGCTCGAGGCGGTCCAGACCTTCGCGGCCAACCACAACCTCGAGATCGCTGCGGCGATCCCGTTCGACGAGACGTTCTCGCTCGCCGAGCGCGCGGGTGTCGCCCCGCTGGACTTCGACCCCGACTCGCCGGCGATCGCACCGATCGGCCGGCTCGCCGCGGCATGGGGAGCTGGGATCCATGGACGAGCTTGAGGTCATGCGCGTACGCGACGAGGTGCTCCAGGCGATGTACTGGATGCACTCCGAGGCGATCTCGACGAAGCCGTCGGCCGTCGAGCTGAGCCGCTTCCTCGCCGTGCCGGAGGGCGTTCTCGCCGCATATCTGGACCGCTTCGTCATCGACGGCCTGCTCGAGCGCGACGAGGGACCGTGCTACTGGCTGAGTCCGGCGGGCATGGAGAGCGGCAAGCGGACCTTCGCCGACGAGATGGCCGATCTCACGCGTCCCACGCACGGAGAGTGCGACGAGGACTGTTGGTGTCATGATTCCCCCGAAGCGGCAGCGGACTGCCTTCATGAGCGCAGCGGACACGCACATTCAAACTGACGCCACCCCAGCCCAGGTTCTGCCCAAGAACTTCCTTCGTCCGTGCCTGCTCCTGCTCCTGCGCGAGCACCCGGCCCACGGCTACGACCTGCTCGAGCGACTGCGGCCGCTTGGCTTCAACCGCGACGATCCCGGTCGCCTGTACCGGGCGCTGCGCACCCTGGAGAGCGACGGCCTCGTGCGCTCGGTCTGGGAGAAGTCCAGCAGCGGCCCGGACCGCCGCATGTACGAGCTGACGCGTCAGGGGATGGAGGTCCTCCACGACTCCGCCAAGGCGCTCATGGCGACCGACCAGATCCTCGGCGTGTTCCTGAGCCGCTACTCGGAGTTCGTCGCGCTGGACTCCGGCAAGCGCGCGCGCAGCCGGCGCGACTGATCCGGCTGCCACACGATGACGCCGCCGGAGGCAAAGAACTCGCCTCCGCGAGCCCGACGCCGACTGCGGATCCTCGCTGGCGCGCTGGCCACGGCGTCGCTCGTGTCGGTCCCCCTCGCCTGCGGCGACGAGGAGCCCGCGCTGCGCTCGGCCGCGACCTGGGGAACCTGGGTGCTCGACTCGCCCGCCGCCGTCCGGGTACCGCCACCGCCCGCGAACCGCTCGGCAATCGCTCGTCGCGAGGCACGCGGCGTCTCCGTCGTCGGACCGTGGATCGAGGCGGCGCTGGCGTTCGTCTCGCGACGCACGAAGGACCCACCGGCGTCCTCGCGCGCCTACGCCCTGCTGAGCGTCGCGATGAGCGACGCGGCCGTCAGCGCCGCGCACTGGCAGCGCGTCCACGGCGATCCGGGCTACCCGTCCAGCGAGGCCGCGATCGCGAGCGCCGCGTCGGACGTCCTGCACGAGGTCTTTCCCGAGGCGCCGGCCGGCCGCTACCGCGCGATGGTCGCTCGGATCGCCGCCGACCACGGCGACCGGGAGGCGGCCGAGCGCGGGATGGAGCTCGGCCACGGCGTCGCGCGCGCGGTCATCGCCTTCGCCCGCGAGGACGGCTCGATGCGCACATGGGACGGCTCGCGCCCGCGCGCCCGCGGGACCTGGCAGCCGCCCCCGGGCTCCGTCGCGCGTCCCGTCGAGCCGCTCGCGGGACGCTGGCGGACATGGGTCCTGCGCAGCGGCGACCAGTTCCGCGCGCCGCCGCCGCCGGCCTACGATGGCGCGAGGTTCCGTGCCGAGGCGCGGGAGGTCGCCGACGTGACGCGGACCCTGACGCCGCGCCGGAAGGAGATCGCCCGGTACTGGGCCGGTGGCGAGGGTACGCCGCTGCCGGCGGGCATCTGGAACCAGATCGCGCTGGGCTACCTCCGCGCAGCCGCCTGGGACACGACCCGCGTCGCCCGCGCGCTCGCCCTCGTCAATGTCGCGCTCGCCGACGCCGGAGTGGCGGCCTGGGACACGAAGTTCGCCTACTGGAGCCCGCGCCCGGAGAACGCGATCCGCGATCTGGGGATCGACGGGGACTTCGACCCGTACCTCGACACGCCGTTCTTCCCGAGCTACGTGTCCGGCCATGCCACATACTCCGGCGCCGTGTCCGAGGTTCTCGCACATCTCTTCCCGGACGACGCCGAGCGGATCCGCGCCAAGGCCGACGAGGCGGCGGTGTCGCGCCTGTACGGAGGGATCCACTTCGCCGCCGACAACGTCGAGGGCCTGGCGATCGGCCGGCGGATCGGCAGGCTCGTCGTTCGGCGCGCCGAGACGGACGAGGCACGATGAGGCCGCGCGTCCTCGCGATCGGGCTGGCCGTGCCTGTGCTCGCCGGCTGCGGCGGTGACGGCTCGGGCTCCGGTTCGGACCCCTTCCGGACGGTCAGCACCGTGCCGGCATCCGACCGCGCCGACCGCGCCGCGCCGCGCTGGGAGCGCGTCACCAAGCTCACGGGCGAGGGGACGCGCAGCGAGCACGAGTTCGCGATCACGCGCGACGCGATCCAGTGGCGCGCGCGCTACCGCTGCACGAGCGGAACGCTGACCCTGCGCGCCGGAGACGACGAACTGGTCAGCGCGAAGTGCCCGCGCACCGGCGACGCCGAGACCGTCGGCAGCGGCCGCCAGCGCCTGCAGGTCGAGGCGACCGGTGACTGGAGCGCCGTCATCGAGCAGGAGGTCGACAGCGCGCTGCGCGAGCCGCCGCTGAAGGGCATGACCCCCTCGCGCGTGCTCGCCCGCGGATCGTTCTACGACATCGAGCGCCAGGGAACCGGCACCGCGCTGCTGTACCGGCTGCCCGGCGAACGCCTCGCACTGCGACTGGAGGGCTTCAAGACGTCGGCGAACACCGACCTGTTCGTGTGGGTGAGTCGAACTCGACGTCCTACGACGACGGTCCAGGCCTTCCGCTCGCGCCACGTCGAGATCGCGGCGCTGAAGTCGACGCTCGGCGACGAGAACCACCTCCTGCCGCGCGGCATCGAGCCGGCCGATGTGCGCTCGGTCGTCATCTGGTGCGAGCCCGTGCGGATCGCGTACACCGCGGCCACGATGAGGGCGCGATGAGCGGGATGCGGCTCGCCGTCGTCGGCAAGGGCGGCGCCGGGAAGTCGGTCGTCTCGGGCACGCTCGCCCGGCTGCTCGCGCGGCGGGGCCACCGCGTGCTCGCGCTGGACTCCGACACGCTGCCCGGCCTGTCGTTCAGCCTCGGCGCCGAGGTGCCCGACGAGCCGCTGCTCAACGCGGCCGCCGAGCGCAACGAGAAGGGCCGCTGGAAGCTCGTCAAGGGCGTCGGGGCGGCCCGCGCGGTGCAGCGCTTCGCGACCGACGCGCCCGACGGCGTGCGCCTGCTGCAGATCGGCAAGACCGACCGGCGCGGGCTGGCCCCCCAGCGCGCGTCGCACAACGCCTTCTACCAGATCATCCACCGCCTCGACGAGGTTCGCTCGTTCGACGACTGGGTCATCCTCGGAGACCTGCCGGCCGGCCCCCGCCAGGCGGCGTTCAACTGGGCTCCCTACGCACGCCACTTCCTGCTCGTCGTCGAGCCCACCTGGCAGTCGATGATGACCGCGCGCCGGCTCGCGCGGATCACGCGGGCGATGCGCGAGGACGTCGAGCTGTCGCTCGTCGTCAACAAGGCCGCCGAGCCTGGCGACGCCCCGCGCGTCCAGGAGTTCCTCGGCGTGCCGTTGCTTGCGACCGTCCCCGCCGACGAGGACGTGCGCACCGCCGAGCGCACCGGGGCCGCGCTGCTGGACATCGCGCCGGACTCGCTCGCGGTCCAGGCCATCGAGGGTTTGGCCGATGCGCTAGATGCGGCTAACATCCACCGTCTATGAAGATCGTTGTCGCTGGAAAGGGAGGCGTCGGCAAGACGACCGTCTCCGGCACGATCTCGCGCGCGCTCGCGCGCGCGGGCCACGACGTGCTGGCGCTCGACGCCGACACGAACCCGATGCTCGGCGTCTCGCTGGGCGTCGGACCCGAGGAGACCGACCTGCTCGTCGCCGTGCGGCAGGGCCTCGAGACCGGGGAGACCGAGCACGAACGCACGACCGAGGGGTTCGTGCAGCGCTTCGGCCGCGACGCGCCTGACGGCGTGCGGCTCGTCGTCGCGTCGCGCATCGAGCGCGCGAACCCGGGCTGCTCGTGCTGCGGCGTCTCGCCCGAGGGGCTGCTGAGCGAGCTCGAGTCCGACGGGAAGATCATCGTCGGCGACCTCGAGGCCGGGATCGGCACGGTCATGCGCCTGCAGGAGGGCCAGGCCGACGTCGTGCTCGTCGTGGCGCAGCCGACGGCGAAGTCGCTGACGGTCGCCCGCCGCGCGGTCGAGCTCACCGACGACCGCGGGGCGCGCATCATCGTCGTCGCCAACCGGGTGCGCGACGACGAGGACCTCGCCGTCATCCGCGAGGCCGTCGGCGACGACTGCGAGATGGTCGTCGTGCCCGATGAGCCCGCGATCGCGCTCGCCGACCGCGAGGGTCGCGCCGCGATCGACGTCGACGAGGACGCTCCCGGCGTGCGCGTGCTCATCGAGCTCGCCGACCGCCTCGCCGGCATGGCCGTCCCCGCCTAGGGGTCGCTCATGCCGACGGTGCCCGGCGCGCCGTCGCGGCGCCCGTCCGGTACGGCGCGGGGTCGATCTCGCGCGCCGTCAGCCGGAGCTGACCGTCGACGAGCGAGTGACCTGCTGGGACTTCGTGTAGGCCTTCAGGAAGGAGCTGTGCGCCAGTCGCGCGGCGCGGATCCGGGTCGCCACCCGCCCGAGCTCCGTGCGGCCCGCGGTCGTGATGTCGTACATGCGCCGCTGCGGGCCCGCGCCGGAGCGCATCCAGCGCGAGACGATGAGCCCACCGGCCTCCATGTCGCGCAGGCTGCGGTACATGACCGCCGGATCGAGTTCGAGGTCGCGCTCGACCAGCGCGCGGCGCAGCTCGTAGCCATAGCTCGGGCCGCCCGACAGAAGCAGAAGCAGCCATGCGGTCCGGAATTCCTTGCGCATGACCACACTATGCTGCAAACACATAGCGGCGTCCAATTTCATCTGCAACTACGCGGCCGCCGCCCGAGCCGCGGCGGAGCGGCGCACGAGCGCCACCGCATCCATCCAACGAGAGAGGACCTGACGACGCCGTGACCGAGCAGACGCCGCTCGCCCCCCAGGGGCCCATTCCGATCACTGTCGTCACGGGCTTCCTGGGCGCCGGCAAGACCTCGCTCATCAATCGCCTCGTCGCCGCGCGCGCCGGCCGCGAGCGGATCGGCGTCGTCGTCAACGAGGCCGGCGAGATCGGCCTGGACGGTCAGCTGCTCGGCGAGTCGACCGACGACGTCGTCGAGATCGCCGACGGCTGCGTGTGCTGCACGAGCAAGGGCGAGCTGCTGGACGCGATCACGCGCCTGCATCGCGCCGCGGGCCGGCTGGACCGCATCATCGTCGAGACGAGCGGGCTCGCCGATCCCGGCCCGGTCGTCGATGCCCTCGCGAGCATCACCCACGTCCTGCGCCTGGACACGATGGTCGCCGTCGTCGACGCCGCGCACGTCCTCGACCAGCTCGACCGCCACGGGAGCCCGGAGGCGCGCCAGCAGATCCAGATCGCCACGCACGTGCTCGTGAGCAAGATCGACCTCGTCTCCGGGGACGCCGTCGACGCCGTGCGCACCCGGATCGGAAGCCTGAACCCCGACGCGCACGTCATCGAGGGCACGCGCGACTCGCTCGACACCGACCTGCTGCTCGACCGCTTCTCGATCTCCGCCGACGCCGAGAGCGCAGGACACAACCACGCCCACGACCACGAGCACCTCGACGTCGAGATCTTCTCCGCCGAGCTGCCGGGCGAGCTCGATCCGGGCGGCTTCGAGAGCTGGCTTGGCGCGCTGCTCATGCTTAAGGCGCCCGACGTCTTCCGCATCAAGGCGATCGTCGCGCTGGCCGGCGAGCCGCACCGCCAGATCGTGCACGGGGTGCAGACCTACATCGAGCAGGCGCCCGGGCGCGCATGGGAGCCCGACGAGGTGCGAGCCAGCCGGATCGTCATCATCGGACGCGATCTCGAGAGCGCGAGCTGGCACGCCGAGCTCTCGCGGTGCGTCGCGGGCTGACCTCGGCGGCGGCGTCCGGCGTGCGAGCGACGTGCGTGCGCGGGATGGCGTCGATCGTCGTGACGTGGCGCACGGTCGGCGTCGCAGCGCTGTGACGTGGCGCGCGGTCGGCGTCGCAGCGCTGTGACGCGGGATGCCGGCGCAACCGCGGCCGGCGGCTCGCGGCACGGCGACGTCGATGAGCGCCAGGGAGCGGAACGCGCGATCGAGAGGGTGGCGGGTTGCGTCCCGCGGGGCGCTTCGCGCACGACCCCACGCGGGTCGACCCACCGAGCCCGGGGTCGCGCGGGCGGCGGGCGGGCTGGCGCGAGCGTGTGGGTCAGCCGCGGCGCGACCCCCGCGTCCGGGCCATGCGAGTTGCGTCGCACAGCGGGACGCTTCGCGCACACCGCACCCGGACGAACCCCCCGCGCCCGGGGTCATGCGGGTTGCGTCCCACAGCGGGACGCTTCGCGCACCACCCCACCCGGGCCAGCTGCGTTGAGCCCGGGGTCCGGCGGGTTGCGTGCCACATGGGGACGGTTCGCGCCGGACCCTGCAGGGGTCGGCCCACTGCGCGTGGGGTCATGCGAGTTGCGTCCCACAGCGGGACGCTTCGCGCAAGACCCACCCGGGCGAACCCCCCGCGCCCGGGGTCATGCGAGTTGCGTCCCACAACGGGACGCTTCGCGCAAAACCCCACCCGGGCGAACCCCCCGCGCCCGGGGTCACGCGGATAGGCCGGCCGACGCGCGCGAGCCGGGCCGTCAGCCGCGCGAGCGCGCGTAGCCCTCGCGCATCGACGCCACGAGCGGCGCCGCGGCGGTGCCCGGCGAGCCCGCGCCCTCGAACGGAGGCTCGGGCGCGTACTCCAGGACGAGCTGGATGCGCCGCGCCTCGTCCTCGCCGGCGACGAGCCCGGCGAGGCGCAGCGCCATGTCGATGCCCGCCGACACCCCCGCCGACGTCACGATGCGCCCGCTGACGACGACGCGCTCGTCGACCGGGATCGCCCCGTGGGCGCGCAGCTCGGGATGCACGAGCCAGTGGCTCGTCGCCTCGACGCCGCGCAGCAGACCGGCCGCTCCGAGCAGCTCCGAGCCCCAGCAGACCGACGCGGTGTAGCGGGTGTGCTCGTGCGCGCGGCGCAGCCAGTCCAGCAGCCGCTCGTCGCGGCCGGCGGCGATCGCGCCGGGGCCGCCGGGCACGACCACGAGGTCGGGCCGCGTGACCGCCTGCACGGGCTCGTCGGCGACGAGCTTGAGCGGCCCGTCGGTCGCGACCTCGCCTGCGCGAGCCGCCACGAGGCGCACGTCGGCTCCGGGAAGCAGCTTGAGCACGTCGTAGGGCCCGACCGCGTCGAGCGCGACAAGCCCGTCGAAGAGGAGGATCGCGATCTGCATCTCGTTGGCCGGGCAGCCTGGACGCGCGCGACCCTCCGGGCCTAGACCGGCAGCGCGACCAGTCGCTCGCTGATCTCGATGATCGCGCGGACGCCCGGCGACGTGTCGTCGACGTCGATCGGCGCGCGCCCCTCGGCGTCGGCGAGCGCGATGCTCGGGTCGTCGGGCACGATCGCCATGTCGTACTCGCCGAGCACGTCGCGAATGGCCTCGAGGTCCTCCTCGCTCGACACGCGGTTGGCGACGACCAGCACCCTGATCTCTCGCGCGACGGCGGCCTCGGCGGCGCGGCGGGCGACCTCGATCGACTTCGGCGTCGGGTTGGCGACGACGAGCACGGTGTCGAGGCTGCCGTTCTCCATCCGCGTCAGCACGCCGATGCCGGCCTCGAGGTCGCCGAGCACGGTCCGCCCGCCGGCCTCCATCTCGCGCAGCAGGCGATCGGCGCTCACGCCGCAGCACAGACAGCCGTGGTCGGGCATGTCGACGCGCGATGCGACGACGACGCGCACGCCGTCGGGGGCCGGCTCGCCGAAGCGCTCGATGAGCCCCTCGATCGTGTGCTCGTGCATCGCCTCGTCGGCGCGCTGCTCGCTGAGCTGCTGACGGATGCCCGCCAGGCGCTCCGTGCCGTCCATGCCGAGCCCGAGCGAGATGCCGAGCATCGGGTTGATGTCGGCGTCGATCGCGACGACCTCGTGGCCGGACCGCGCGAGCGCGCGGGCGATCGTGCCCGAGATCGTCGTCTTGCCTGCGCCGCCCTTGCCAGAAACCGCGATCTTCATGATGGCTCCATCCCTCGCTGCTCGATGATGTCGGCCAGCCGCTCCGTCGCCTGCACGATGGGCGAGTCCGGCGCGGCGTCGATGACGGCGACCATCCGCCGCTCGGCGTCGCGCACGGCCTCGTCGGCCGGGATCTCCAGTTCGACGGGCTCGCCCAGCAGGCGCTCGACGAGGCGGCGCTGCTCGGGGCCCGCGACCTTGCTCGCCACGAAGATGACGTCTCCGCCCAGCGGCCCGCGGGCGATGCGCGCGACGCGGCGGCCCGTCATCGCCGACTGGCTCGTCGGCTCGACGACGACGACGTAGATGCGCGCGTAGGGCGAGAAGCCGGCGGCGAGGTGGCGTGGGCCGGCCGGCAGGTCCCCGACGATCGCCCAGTCATAGAGCGAGGGCGCCTCGTGCATGCGGCGCACGATGCCGAGGAAGGCGTTGACCGACCCGTTGATCGGCGCCAGGCCGTCGTTGCCGGCCTTGCCGAGCTGCAGCATGCGCACGCCGTCGGGCGCGGGCGTGGTATAGCGCCGCACGGCGGTGACCGGGCCGACGCCGGACTTCAGGCGCCACGGTCCCTTCTCGGGCTTCTCGGCGGCCTGCAGGAGCAGCGGCGCCTCGGGCTCGGGCACGCCGAGCGAGTGCGCGAGGCCCGGCATCGGATCGGAGTCGATCGCGAGGACGCGGTGCCCGCGGCGCGCGAGCACGCGCGCGAGGGTGCCCGACAGGACCGACTTGCCCGAGCCGCCCTTGCCTGCGACGCCGATCCACAGCGCGCCGCGCGGGCGCGGCTCCAGCGGCATGTCGACCGGCCACAGCGGCGGCTTGACGCGTTGCGCCGCCGCCGTCGGGCTCATGCTCGCGAGGGCGCCGGGCCGGCGATCTCGGTGACCTCGTCCATCGACAGCGTCTCGCGCTGCAGCAGCGCCTGGGCGACGCGGTCGAGCGTGAGGCGCTCGTTCGTCAGCACGCTGCGCGCGAGGTCCTCGGCCTCAGCGACGATCCGTCGCGCCTCGGCGTCGATGAGCTGCGCGGTGTCGTCGGAGTAGCTCACGAGGCCCGGCATGCCGTTCTCGTCGCTGTAGTTCAGCGCGCCGACGACCTCGCTCATGCCCAGGACGGTGACCATCCGGCGCGCGATGTTGCCGACCTGCGCAAGGTCGTTGGCGGCGCCGTCGGCGACCTCGCCGAAGACGATGTGCTCGGCGACGCGACCGCCGAGCAGCGTCGCCATGCGCTCGACGAGCAGCGAGCGGGGGTGCAGCCGCCGGTCGCCGGACTCAGGCAGCCAGGTCACGCCGGCGATGCTCCCGCGCGCGACGATGCTGATCTTGTGGAGCATCCGACCGCCGGGCAGGGCGCGCGCGACGAGCCCGTGGCCGGCCTCGTGGTAGGCGACGACGATGCGGTCCTCGTCCGACAGCGGGCGGGCGTTGGCGATCCCGACGCCGACGCGCTCGAGCGCCTCCTCGATGAGCGGCTGGCCGACGCGGGTCTCGCCGCGCCGCGCGGCGAGCAGCGCCGCCTCGTTGAGCAGGTTGCCGAGATCGGCTCCCGACAGGCCGTAGGTCAGTCGCGCGATCGCCTCGAGGTCGACGCGGGTGCTCATCTGCTTGTCCTGCGCGTGCAGCGCGAGGATCTCCTTGCGCGCCTCGACGTCGGGCAGCTCCAGCGTGATCTTGCGATCGAAGCGCCCGGGGCGCAGGAGCGCCGGGTCGAGCATGTCGGGACGGTTCGTCGCGCCCATGACGACGACGAGCGAGCGCTTGCCGCTTGCGTCCATCTCGACGAGCAGCTGGTTGAGCGTCTGGGCGCGCTCGCTGTTGTCGGTCCCGGCCAGGCCGCGGTGCCCGCCGATCGCGTCGAGCTCGTCGATGAAGACGATCGCCGGCGCGACGCCGCGCGCCTGGGCGAAGAGGTCGCGCACCCGCGCCGCGCCCTCGCCGATGTAGGTCTCGTTGAACTCCGTCGCGGCGACGGAGATGAACGCCGCGTTGGACTCGCCCGCCAGCGCGTGGGCGAGCAGCGTCTTGCCCGTGCCGGGCGGGCCCGCGAGCAGGTAGCCCGTCGGCACGCGCGCGCCCATCTGCTCGAAGCGCGAGCGGTCGGCGAGGTACTCGCGCACCTCGGCGAGCTCCTCGATGACGTGCTCCATGCCGGCGACGTCGGCGAACGTCACGCGCTCGCCGTGCAGGAAGGACTGCCCCATGCTGCGGTCGCGCATCGACAGGCGCCGCTGGCGTTCGGGGGCGTCGCGGACGCGCTCGAGCGCCTGCTCGAGGTCGTCGGCGACGACCGTGGCGCGCCGGGCGCGCGCGGTGAGCAGCGCGGCCTCGTTGAAGACGCTCGCGATATCGGCGCCCGTCATGCCGACGGTGCGCTTGGCGATCGACGGCAGGTCGACGTCGGGACTCAGCGGCTTGCCGCGCGCGTGGACGTCGAGGATCCCGAGGCGGCCGCGCTCGTCGGGCAGCTCGAGGCCGACGGCGCGGTCGAAGCGGCCCGGGCGCAGCAGCGCCGGATCGAGCACGTCGGGGCGGTTCGTGGCGCCGACGACGATGACGCCCTCCGCCGGGGAGAAGCCGTCGATCTCGGCAAGCAGCTGGTTGAGCGCCTGGCCCTGCTCCTCGGCCGAGCCCTGGTTGCCCGCGGCGCCGCCGGCGCGCCGCCGCCCGACGGAGTCCAGCTCGTCGATGAAGATGATCGCCGGCGCCTCCTCGCGGGCCTCCTTGAAGAGGTCGCGCACGCGGCGCGCGCCGACGCCGACGTACATCTCGACGAAGTCCGAGCCGGAGATCGAGAAGAACGCCGCCCCCGACTCGCCGGCGAGCGCGCGGGCGAGCAGCGTCTTGCCGCAGCCCGGCGGCCCGTAGAGCAGGATGCCGCGGGGGATCTGCGCGCCGAGCTCGGCGTAGCGGTCGGTGTCGGAGAGGAAGTCCGAGACCTCGCGCAGCTCGGTGACGGCGGACTCCTGGCCGGCGACGTCCTCGAACGTCACGCCGACGACGTCGACGCGCGCCGAGGACTTCTGACCTCGGCCGAAGAGGCCGTCCCCCCTGCGCATGACGAGGATGAAGTACAGAAAGACGATCGTGATGATGAGCGCCGGCATGAGCGCGGTGGCCGGTCCGGCGACCCGCTTGAGCAGCTGCTGGTCGACGCGCGTGGGCACCTTGTTGTCGACGAGGACGTCGACGAGCGCCTGCTGGGCGGTGTTGCCGTTGCGCGAGAACGGCGTGTAGAAGCGCACGGCCCTGCCTTCGCCGTCGCGCCGGTAGCGCCCGACGATGAAGCGGTCCTGGTCGAGGATCGTCGCATCGACGACCCACTTCTCGCCGACGGCGGTGTAGAAGCCGTCGAGCCGCAGCTTCTCGCCCTGCAGATGCGGCCGCGAGGCCTCGAGCACGGCGAGGTACATGAGCACGAGGACCCCGATCGCGACGATGCTCCAGAAGCCCAGCGAGCCACGCCGCCGGCGCTCCGGTCGATCCGCGCTGCGGCGCTTCTTCGGGGCGGTCTTGGGCACTATGTGACCAGGCTACCTACTGCGGCCGCCGGGCGCGCGGTTTTTCCCGCTGCCGCGGACGACCCAGATCGCGGCGCCGACGAGCAGCAGCCCGGCGAGGCCGAGGATGAACGGGATGAGCGACGTGCCGCCGCCGCCGTCGGTGGCCGCGGCGTCGCGCAGGTCGCTGCTGACCGGCGCCGCGGTCGCCGCGGTGCGAGGGCCGGGCAGGAACGAGCGCTTGTCGAGCACGCCGCTGCCGCGCACGCCGGCCCAGTCGGAGTAGCTGAGGTTGCGGTAGGCGAAGGTCGTGCCGCCGAAGAACAGCGGCAGCGCCGGCAGGTCGGTCGCCAGCAGCTCGAGCTGGTCGGCGACGGCCTCCCGGCGGGCTGAGCGCGTCGTCGCCGCGGCGACTCGCCGGTCGAGCGCCTCGAAGCGGGCGCTGCTGTAGCCGAAGTCGTTCAGCGGGGCGGCGGTCTCGAAGAACGTCCGCAGGAACGACGGGTCGTAGGAGGCGAGCGCCGCCATGCCGACGACCGCGGCCTGGAAGGTCGTCGGGTTGCCGCCGCGGCCGAGCGCGCGCTGGACCTCGGCGGGTGGCCGCTCGACGAGCCGGGCCTGCCCGCCCGCCCGGTTGACCGCGGCGACGACGCGGCGCGCGGCCTCGATACGGACCGCGTCTCGGCTGGACACGAGGACCTCGAACGGGGCGAAGCCCTGCTCGGCGAACGCGACGCGCGCGGCGTTGGCGTCGAAGCGCTGCAGGTCGCGCTCGGGCGCCCAGGCCGACGCGGGGTGGACCATGCCGCGCTCGGCGGGCGCCATCGCCGCGGGGCCGCGCAGGGCGCCGGCGATCTTCCCGAGGTCGATCGCCTGCGCGACGGCGCGCCGCGCGCGAAGCCGGCTGAACGGGCGGCGCTGGAGGTTGAACTCGATCATCGTCCCGTCGTAGGAGACGGTCTCGTCGAGCTTGACGCGCTCGGTGCGCTGGAGGACCGAGCCGGCGGGACGCGTGAACGGCACGAGGTCGGTGCGCTGCGCCGAGGCGGCCGTCGTCAGGCTGTCGAACGCCGCCTTCTCACCCGGGATGATCCGCACCTCGATGCGCGCGACCTTGGGGCGCCCGCGGACGTAGTCGTTCACCGCGGTGAGCGCGTAGCCGCCGTCCTCCAGCCGCCGCGCCATCCGGTACGGCCCACTGCCGATCGGCGGGCCCGACGGCGCCCGGGCGGACTCGGCGAGGTTCTCCCAGAGGTGGCGGGGCAGGATCGGCACGTCGGCGAGCGGCTGGTCCTCGAATCCCAGCGACGCGCGGCGCAGGCGGAAGACGACCGTCCGCGAGTCGCGCGCGCTGACCGAGGCGATGTCGCGCAGCTGCTGCGTGAAGCGCGGATGCCTGCGCTCGGCGACATAGCGGTACGTGAAGACGACGTCGGCGGCGGTCAGCGGCCGACCGTCGTGCCAGCGCGCGCCGGGGCGCAGGCGGACCGTCACGGTGCGCCCGGAGCGACGCACGGAGCTCGCCAGCCACGGCCGCGGCACGCCGTCGACGTCGCGCCACGTGAGCGTGTCGTAGAGCAGGGTCATCAGCGCGTAGCCGCTCGTGAACGTGTACGGCGTGAGGCTGCTCTCGCCACTCGGGAACGCCACTCGCACGAGATCGCGCTGGCCCTCCTGGGCGCCCGCGCCCTGCGCGAGACCGAGGAACGCGACGACCGTGAGCGCGCCGATGGCCATCCGTGGTCGTCGCATCGGCGCAACATAGCGCCGCGCGGGACGGCGCGCGACCGATGGGCCGGAGGTAGGGTCGATCGCATGGCCCGCTCCGACGCCTCACCGTCCGCATCCCGGCCCGATCGCCACGAGCGCATGCTCGCCGTGCTGGCGGCGCTCGGCGCATGGTCGATCGTGCCGCCCTACCTCGGCCCGCTCGTCGGCCTCGAGCTCGACGTGCCCGCGTCGGTGGAGGTCGTCGACCACGTCGTTCCGGGTCTCATCGTCGTCGCGGCCGCGCTGCTGGCTCGCCGGCTCGCGCAGCGCGGCGAGACCGACAGCCTGGCCTCGCTGGCGGCGCTGGGCATCTGCGTCCTCGCGGGCCTGATGCAGACCGTCAGCCACTTCACGCTCGTGCTCGACGCCGGCGGTCCGCTGCAGCCCGTCGCCGCCGTCGTCCTGCACGCGACGCCGGGCCCGGCGCTGCTCGGCCTCTCGCTGTGGCTGCTGCTGCGCCCCGCGCCGGGAGACGCACCGGCGTGAGCGACGGGTGCGTGCGCTTCGTGGGCTGCGGCCCGGGAGCGGCGGACCTGCTGACGCTGCGCGCCGTGCACGCGCTGCAGACCGCGGACGTCGTCGTCTGGAACGCATCTCTACTCGCGCGCGAGGCGCTCGACGAGCACGTGCGCGCGGAGGCCGAGATCGTCGCGTGGCCGCCGGCGACGGCGAGCGACATCCTCGCCGTCTTCGACCGCGCGGCCGCGGAGGGCCTGTCCGTCGTGCGGATCAAGGGCGGCGACCCGACGCACTTCGGCGAGCTCGAGCCGGAGCTGTCGGCGGTGCGCGAGCGGGGGCTGGCCTGCGAGATCGTGCCCGGCGTCAGCGCGCTGGCCGCGAGCGCGGCCGCGCTGGGCCGCGAGGTGGCCGCGCCGGACGCCCCGCTGCTGCTCGCGCACGCGGGCGCGCTCGCGGGCGCGCGTGACTCGGCCTGCGCCGTGGCGCTCTTCGGGATCGGCCGCGACGCGCGCGACGTGCAGCGCGCGCTGCTGGAGCGCGGACTGCCCGAGACGACGCCCTGCTCGGTCGCGATCGAGGTCTCCAGGCGCGACGAGGCGATCCTCTCATGCGTCCTCGGGGAGCTGGCCGAGACGGTCGAGGATCACGCGCTCGGAGCTCTCTCGCTCGTGCTCGTCGAGCCATCGAACTTACGTCCAGTCGACCCCCCCGGCGACTAGCCGTTTTTCCTACCTCGCGCTAGACGCATCGCTCCTAGATGTTGAACTCACTTTGCGGTAGTGTCGAACCGTCGCCTTCTTGGCGGTGGTTCGGGTTCTTCCAGAAAGGAGAGTGCTGTGTCCCCAATTCATGGGCGCACAGGCGCGGGGCGCAGGCGCCGCGTAAGCTTCGCAACGATGTTGGTGGCGGCGTTCGTCGTCCCCGTCGCCATCGCCTATGCCTGCAATCCGCAGGCGCACGTGTCGCTCAGCAAGACGACGTACCAGCCCGGTGCCGCGATCACGGTCTACGGCTCGTACTTCTCCGGCAACTCCGCGGTCACGGTGAGCGGACCGACCGGTAGTGTCGGCGTCACGACGTCGCCGGGTGGCGGCTTCACGACGCAACTGACGGCTCCGACGTCGCCGGGTACGTACACGATCACGGCCTCGCGGCCGACGGGCGGCTTCGCGCCGGCCTCGTTCTCCGTCGCCGCTCCGGCATCGGCTCCGGCCGCTGCCGCGACTCCGACGAGTGCTCCTGCCACTCCGGCCGCCGCGGCTCCTGCTGCGGCTCCGGTGAAGAGCGCTCCGGCGTTCAAGGCACCGAGCGTCGCGAAGAGCACGCCGTCCTCGACCAGCCGTGCGGCCGCTCCGGCGCGCAGCACGACGGGTTCGAGCAGCGCTCGTAGCACCGCCCCGACCGGCACGACGAGTGTCGCCGGCCAGACGGTGTTCTCGGGTTCGACGGCGCAGGCCGCTCCCGCCCAGACGTTCGCAACGACGCCGGCTCCGGCCACGCGTTCGTCGCGCTCGTCCGCGGCGCGTCCGGCTCCGGCCGCGACCGCTCCTGCCGAGCAGACCGCACTGAGCGACCTGTTCAGCAACTACCAGCCCGGCCGCACCGCGTCGCTGACGGGTGCTGCCGCAGGCTCGCCGTCGGGTGGCGCAGGCTCCGGCCTCGGGCTCGGCATCGGCATGCTGGCGTTCGGCCTGCTCGCGCTGGTCGCGGGCCTGACGGCCGCCGAAGTGCGTAGGCGTCGTCCCGCGTAGGCGGCACGACTGAAACAGGATGGAACGAGCGGGGCCGGCATCAGCCGGCCCCGCTTCGTTTCGGCCCCGGCCCGGCTCGATCCCGCGTTGCATGGTCGGTCCTCAGGGCACCCTGACGTAGCAACTCCTGCGATTGTCGACGTCGAGAAAGCCCTGCAAAGCGCGGGGTTTGGCGTCCACATCCGGCTAGATGTCCGAATCCTTGATTGCATCCGACATCTAGTTCGGCGTAGGTTCTGCATCCATGGAGCCGAGACACCTCTTTCGGGCGTGGCGCAGGACGCTTGCGGCCACCGCAATTGCAACGGTCGCGCTGCCCGCAGCGATGGCCGCCGCCCAGGCCCCCGGCCTGCCGCGCACGTACGACGCCACGCGCGTCGACTCGATGGCTCCGGTCCCCGGCGGGGCGTTCGGCTGGGGCATCTACAGCGCCGATCTCACCGGCGACGGCAAGGATGACCTCCTCGTCGCACAGGGCCAGCAGGGGACCGCCGCCGTGCCCACCCAGGTCTTCCTCTACGACGGCGCGACCGGCGAGCACATCGACACGATCGTGCCACCCGAGGACAACCCCCTCGAGCCCACCGCGCCGTCGCCCTCCACGGGGCCGCCCGTCCCGCCGAACCTCCCCGCGACGGTCTACAGCAGTCCCGAGCTTGCCTTCGTCTACGTCGAGACGATGCCCGACATCGGAAGCTGCCCCGGCGGCGACGGTCCCGACGCCGACAAGATCTGCGACCTCGACAGGATCGGTCCGGGAGACGGCATCCCGGAGATCGTCGTCGGAGCGCGCGCGCTGCGCGTCAACGCGACCGACAGCTCGATACCGGCCACCTTCAACGACCCGAAGATCGGTCGCGGCTACATCATCGACGGCAAGACGCGAGCCGTGCTCAAGCGGATCGACATGCCGCAGGTGGACCGGGCGGCGTTCCTCGCTCGCAACTCGACGCGCCGGGACGGCGTCCCCACCGCCACCGCCGCGTTCGCCCGCACGATGGCCTCACCGCAGGGCATGCCGCCGTGCGCCGGGCGGGCGAGCGAGAACAACGACTCGGGCGTCGGTCGCTGTCCCGCCCTCATCGACGGGTCCGGCGACACGACGACCGGCTCGACGACGATCTCCAACGTCAGCCTGCCGGGGACCGAGATCGGCCAGATGCTCGTCGGCTCGGGGATCCCGCTCGGGGCGAGGATCACCGCCGGCGCCGGAACCTCGACGCTGACGATCAGCGCCGCGGCGACGGCCACGGCGGCGGGAGTCGCGCTGCAGGCCTCCGACCCGCGGTACACCCAGGCCGTGCGGATCGGCGACCTCGACGGCGGCGGCAAGCCGGACCTCGTCATCACCGCCCGCGGGTTCCCGGAGATCCGCGGTCCCGGCGGCACCGCCGCGCCGGGCTCGGAATGCCGGCTGAACACGACGCCCGGCGGCAACTGCGGCGCCGGCAAGATCTGGACCTACCGCGGGGAGGACATCGCGGGCACGAACCCGCGCGCCATCCTCGACACGGCCTGGCAGTCGATCCAGAACCCCGAGGCGCAGACGACCGGCGGCGAGTACGGCGGCAACCTGTTCCGCGTCGGCGACCTCGCCGGCAACGACGGCAGGCCCGACTACGTCATCTCCTTCCGCGGGTCGGACTTCCCGCTCAAGGCGCCCGACCTCACGTGGGGACTGAACATGGGATCGGCCGACCTCTTCAACGGGCGCACCGGCGTCCGCGACAAGCTGCTCGTCAGCCCCGAGCCGCAGATGCGATCGACGTTCAGCGGCGGCTTCAACGCCGGGCGGTCGGTCGGCGATCTCGGCGCCACGACCACCGACGACATCCTGCTCGCCGCGCCGTTCCAGAACCTCCGGTACGCCGATGAGGGCCGCCTGTGGGTGTTCAACGGCGACAACACGGCCGGCGGCGGCGGTGAGCAGAGCTGGAACTTCGGCATGCTCAACGACCCCGAGCCGTACATCGGCGGCAACTTCGGCGGCAGTCAGACCGGCGTCGGCGACATCGTCGGCGGGCCGGGCGCGCCCGCCAACGAGGTGCTCGTGGGCGGCTTCCGCTTCGACAACTTCACCGAGGCGTCCCAGAACACGGTCCCGGACGTGAACTTCATGAACGCCACGCTGGACAAGAACCTCATGACGATCCCCCACCCGGAGGGCATGACCGGCGACGGCTTCGGCGTGGGGCTCACGCCGATGGGCGATCTCAACGACGACGGCTTCCTGGACTTCGCGGTGTCGGCGTACTTCGCCGACGGGCCGTTCGGCGGCCAAGGCCGCGCGTGGATCTTCAAGAGCAACAACGCGCCGCTGCCTCCGCCGCCGACGATCGCGGCCCCGGTCGTGACCGGGCCGGCTGCTCCTGCGGCCGACGAGAAGCCGCAGTTGAAGGCCGGCACGTGCACGAACCGCACGGTCGGCACCGACGCGGGCGAGCGGATCCGCGGCACGCTGGCGGGTGACGAGATCTTCGGGTTTGCGGGCAACGACAGCATCTCGGGCTATCAGGGCCGTGACTGCATCGACGGCGGCAGCGGCAACGACCGCCTGTACGGCGACGACGACAACGACCGCATCGTGGGCGGGTCGGGCGCCGACCGGATCAAGGGCGGTGACGGCCGCGACAATCTCTACGGCGGCAGCGGCCGCGACGAGATCTACGGCGAGTTCGGCCGCGACCACATCGCGGGCGGGTCGGGCGACGACCTGCTCGTCGGCGGACCGGACAACGACCGCATCTTCGGCGAGGCCGGGCGTGATCGGATCCGCGTCGGCAGCGGGCGCAACTTCGTCGACGCGGGCAGTGGCAACGACTCGATCGAGGCGCGCAACGGCGCGCGCGACCGGATCATCTGCGGATCGGGCGTCGACCGGGTCCACGCCGACCGGTACGACCTGCTCAGCGACTGCGAGATCGTCAGCACGGGCGGAAGGATCACACAGCGATGAGCACGACGGCACCCCGCAGAAGCGACGCACCGCAACCCCCATCGGACGATGCGCGCGGCGGCGGTCAGATGCTGCCGTTGCTCGTCGTCGCGCTCGCGCTTGTGGTGGCGGGCGTGGGGGCGATCATCGTCTCCTCGGCGTATGACACGCCGCGCGAGGCGGCGGTCCTGGGGCCGACGCTGGCGATCAACGAGGGCGCCGCCAACCCGACGGACCTCGCTGCCAACAACTCGCCGACGCTCGCTCGCAACCCGGTCGAGCCCAACAACCTCGTCGAGGTCAACCGGATCGACTCGCCGGCGTATTCGTGCTCGGTGCACGCGTCGTTTGACGGCGGCGGTCGCTGGGCGCAGACGCCGATCCCCGCGCCCAAGGGCGAGGAGCCCAAGTGCTTCGCGCCCGACGCCACGTTCTCGGCCGACGGCACGCTGTATGTCTCCTACGTCACGCTCAAAGGACGCGCCAACGCGCCCAACAACGTCTGGATCAGCCGCTCGACGGACGGCGGCAAGACGCTGACCGAACCCGTCAAGACGCCGCTTGGCAAGCGCGCCTTCCAGGTGCGCCTGACGGCCGACCCGACCGCACCCAAGCGGATCTTCATGACGTGGCTGAAGGCCGACGAGCTCGGGCTGTACACGTTCTCGAACACCGGCAACCCGATCATGGCGATCCGCTCCGACGACGGCGGCCAGAACTGGACGAAGGCCACGCAGGTCAGCGACGCCTCGCGCGAGCGCGTCGTCGCGCCGACGCCGGCCGCCGGCAAGGCCGAGGGCGAGCTCAACGTGCTCTACCTCGACCTCGGCGACGACGCGCTGGACTACGGCGGCGGACACCGCGGCCGCGGCGGCGCCCCCTACGACGGCGACTGGAAGCTCGTGCTCGCCCGCTCGACAGACAACGGCGCGACGTGGAAGGAGTCCGTCGTCGACGACGCGCTCACGCCGACGGAGCGATTCGTCGTGTTCACGCCCCCCGCCCCATCGCTCGCCGTCGACCGCGACAGCGGCAAGCTCTACGCCGCCTTCCACGACGGGCGCAACGGCGACCCCGACGTCCTGCTGTGGACGCTGGACGGCAGCGAGTGGAGCGGCCCCGTCAAGGTCAACGACACACCCAAGGGCGACGGCACCGCGCAGTACCTGCCGACGCTCTCCGTCGCACCCGACGGCCGACTGGACGTCATGTACTACGACCGCCGCGGCGACCGCACGAACGTCCTCAACGAAGTCTCGATGCAGTCCTCCTTCGACGCCGGCAAGACGTTCATGGCCCGCGTCAAGCTCTCCGACCGCGCGTTCAGCTCACGCATCGGATCCGGACTGGAACGCGACCTGCCCGACCTCGGCAGCCGCCTGGCGATGGTCTCCACCGACACCCGCGCCTACGGCGTCTGGACAGACACCCGAGGCGGCAGCGTGAAGACCGCCAAACAGGACATCGCCCGCGGCGTCGTCGGCTTCAACGACCCCCCGCGCCTATCAGGCGCCGCCGAAACGATCCTGCGACTCGGCGGCATCGTGCTCATCATCCTCGGCATCGGCGCCGCCATCGCCGCCATCGCACGACGACGCCGCGCAACCACCTGAACCAACGGAGCGCTCCCCCCGGGGAGCGCTCCATCACCCGCAAACCGGTCTTTCGGTATGGCGCAAGACCGGTACGGCGCAGGCTCACCTAGATCGGCGTAGGTTCTCCGGGATGAACGCCAGAAACGGATTCCGCGCGTGGCGCACGCTGGCTGCCGCCACCGCCCTCGCCACCATCGCCATCCCTGTCGCGGCCGCCCTCGCTCAGGCACCCGGCCTGCCGCGCACGTACAACAATCTTCGCATCGACGCCCACGAACCGGTCGCCGGCGGATCGTTCGGCTGGGGCATCGCCAGCGCCGACGTGACCGGCGACGGCAAGCTCGACCTCATCGTCGCGCAGGCCCAGACGGAGCCCACGCAGGCGGTCATCTACGACGGCGTCACCGGCGCCCACGTGGACACGATCTATCCGCCCGAGCTGAACCCCGGTGGGGCCGATCCCGTGATCGGCTTCGTCTACGTCGAGACGATGCCGGACGTCGGCAGCTGCCCCGGCGGCGACGGTCCCGACGCCGACAAGATCTGCGACGCGGCGACGGTGGGGCCCGGCGACGGCATCCCCGAGATCATCATCGGCGCGCGCAGCAAGCGCGTGAACGTCACCACCCCGTCGACTCCCGCGGTCGGCGCCGATCCCTCGCTCGGCCGCGGCTACATCATCGACGGCAAGACGCGCGCCGTGCTCAAGCGCATCGACATGCCGCTCGCCGACCGCCAGACGCAGGCGACCCTCGGCGGAGGCCCGCAGTTCGGCCGCGTCATGGCCTCGCCGCAGTCGATGCCCCCGTGCGCCGGCTCCGTCGGCGAGAACAACAACAACGGCGTCGGACCGTGCCCGGACACACCGCTGGCCAGCCGCATCGGCGACCTCAACGGCGACGGCACGGGCGACATCGTCATCACGGCGCGCAACTTCCGCGAGACGCCGGCGCAATCCGCCGCGGGCTCGGCCTGCCGCGCCTCGACGGTGGCGTTCTGCACGACGGGCAAGGCGTGGGCGTACAGCGGCAAGATCGCCGGCACGGACCCCAACGACATCCTCGACACGGTGCTGTACTCGATGAAGAACCCGGTCTCCCAGACCGCCAGCGGCGAGTTCGGCGGCAACCTCTACCGGCTCGGCGACGTGAACACGAACACGGCGACGACCGACTGCTTCGCGACGCCGGGCGCGCCCTCCTGCGCGCCGGAGTTCACGATCGCCGTGCGCAACCTGGAGTACCCGATCACCGCGCCGGGGATCGGCTTCGACAACGTCGGCGGCGCCGTCGTGTTCAACGGCCAGAACGGCGCGATCCATCAGACCCGTGGCGGCGCGGACGTCGTCACCCATCCGGAGATCCAGAAGCTCTCGCAGTTCAGCGGCTCGTTCAACGGCGGGCGCGCGGTCGGCGACCTCGGCGCCTCGACCGCGCCGGACATCCTGCTGCCGGCCGCGCTGCAGAACGACCGCTTCACCGACGACGGCAAGCTGTGGGCCTTCAATGCCGTCGGCGGCGGCGGCGGCGCGAGCGGAAGCTGGCAGTTCGCGAGCATCACCGACCCCGAGCCGGTCACCGGCGGGAACTTCGGCGGTGCCTTCACCGGCGTCGGCGACATCTCCACCACGCGCGCCAACCCGGCCAACGAGGTGCTCATCGGCGGCTTCCACTTCGACCCGTTCACCGAGGAGACGAACGCCCACGTCGCCAACCTGAACTTCATGAACGTTCAGACCGGTCGCAACCTCATGACGATCCCGCACCCCGAGGGCGCGGCGGGTGACGGCTTCGGCGTCGGGCTCGTCCCGATGGGCGATCTCAACGACGACGGCTTCATCGACTTCGCCTCCTCGGCGTACCTCGCCAACGGACCGCTCGGCGGCCAGGGTCGCGCGTGGATCTTCACGAGCGACAACTCGCCGCTGCCCCCGCCGCCGACGGTGGCGGCCCCGGTCGTGACCGGGCCGGCCGCGCCGCCGGCGGCGCAGCCGACGCCCGAGGCGCCGACGCTGCGACCCGGAACGTGCACGAACCGCACGGTCGGCACCGACAGCGGCGAGCGGATCCGCGGCACGCTGGCGGGTGACGAGATCTTCGGGTTTGCGGGCAACGACAGCATCTCGGGCTATCAGGGCCGTGACTGCATCGACGGCGGCAGCGGCAACGACCGCCTGTACGGCGACGACGACAACGACCGCATCGTGGGCGGATCCGGCAACGACCGCATCAAGGGCGGTGACGGCCGCGACAGGCTCTACGGCGGCAGCGGCCGCGACAAGATCTACGGCGAGTTCGGCCGCGACTACATCGCGGGCGGGTCGAGCAACGACCTGCTCATCGGCGGGCCGGACAACGACCGCATCTTCGGCGAGGGCGGCACGGATCGCATCCGCGTGGGCAGCGGGCGCAACTTCGTCGACGCGGGCAGCGGCAACGACTCGATCGAGTCGCGCAACGGCGAGCGCGACCGGATCATCTGCGGGCCGGGCCGCGACCGCGTCCACGCCGACCGGTACGACCTGCTCAGCGACTGCGAGATCGTCCGGACCGGCGGAAGGATCACGTTGCGATGAGCGCCACCCCGACACGGACCGGCAAGTCACGGCCATCCGGTGACGATGCGCGCGGCGGCGGTCAGATGCTGCCGTTGCTCGTCGTCGCGCTCGCGCTTGTGGTGGCGGGCGTGGGGGCGATCATCGTCTCCTCGGCGTATGACACGCCGCGCGAGGCGGCGGTCCTGGGGCCGACGCTGGCGATCAACGAGGGCGCCGCCAACCCGACGGACCTCGCTGCCAACAACTCGCCGACGCTCGCTCGCAACCCGGTCGAGCCCAACAACCTCGTCGAGGTCAACCGGATCGACTCGCCGGCGTATTCGTGCTCGGTGCACGCGTCGTTTGACGGCGGCGGTCGCTGGGCGCAGACGCCGATCCCCGCGCCCAAGGGCGAGGAGCCCAAGTGCTTCGCGCCCGACGCCACGTTCTCGGCCGACGGCACGCTGTATGTCTCCTACGTCACGCTCAAAGGACGCGCCAACGCGCCCAACAACGTCTGGATCAGCCGCTCGACGGACGGCGGCAAGACGCTGACCGAACCCGTCAAGACGCCGCTTGGCAAGCGCGCCTTCCAGGTGCGCCTGACGGCCGACCCGACCGCACCCAAGCGGATCTTCATGACGTGGCTGAAGGCCGACGAGCTCGGGCTGTACACGTTCTCGAACACCGGCAACCCGATCATGGCGATCCGCTCCGACGACGGCGGCCAGAACTGGACGAAGGCCACGCAGGTCAGCGACGCCTCGCGCGAGCGCGTCGTCGCGCCGACGCCGGCCGCCGGCAAGGCCGAGGGCGAGCTCAACGTGCTCTACCTCGACCTCGGCGACGACGCGCTGGACTACGGCGGCGGACACCGCGGCCGCGGCGGCGCCCCCTACGACGGCGACTGGAAGCTCGTGCTCGCCCGCTCGACAGACAACGGCGCGACGTGGAAGGAGTCCGTCGTCGACGACGCGCTCACGCCGACGGAGCGATTCGTCGTGTTCACGCCCCCCGCCCCATCGCTCGCCGTCGACCGCGACAGCGGCAAGCTCTACGCCGCCTTCCACGACGGGCGCAACGGCGACCCCGACGTCCTGCTGTGGACGCTGGACGGCAGCGAGTGGAGCGGCCCCGTCAAGGTCAACGACACACCCAAGGGCGACGGCACCGCGCAGTACCTGCCGACGCTCTCCGTCGCACCCGACGGCCGACTGGACGTCATGTACTACGACCGCCGCGGCGACCGCACGAACGTCCTCAACGAAGTCTCGATGCAGTCCTCCTTCGACGCCGGCAAGACGTTCATGGCCCGCGTCAAGCTCTCCGACCGCGCGTTCAGCTCACGCATCGGATCCGGACTGGAACGCGACCTGCCCGACCTCGGCAGCCGCCTGGCGATGGTCTCCACCGACACCCGCGCCTACGGCGTCTGGACAGACACCCGAGGCGGCAGCGTGAAGACCGCCAAACAGGACATCGCCCGCGGCGTCGTCGGCTTCAACGACCCCCCGCGCCTATCAGGCGCCGCCGAAACGATCCTGCGACTCGGCGGCATCGTGCTCATCATCCTCGGCATCGGCGCCGCCATCGCCGCCATCGCACGACGACGCCGCGCAACCACCTGAACCAACGGAGCGCTCCCCCCCGGGGAGCGCTCCGACCGCGCGGCGCCCGCCCGCCAGCTACGGTAGGGCGAGGCGGCGCGCCCGCGCCACCCGTCGCGTCGGCTACCATCGCCGCGCGCGACACCGGCGAGCCTTGGGAGGGATGCATGAGCGACAGCCTTGACCATGATGCCGTCGTAGCCTCCCTGCAGGCGCGGCTGGGCGCCTACTGGACGGTGACCGTGCGGTCGGCCCGCCCGGGCTCGCCGCTCATCGCCATGTTCAGCGGCGCTCTGCAGAAGGCCGAGCCGAAGGACGACGCGGCGCCCGGCGAGACGGACTTCGTCTGGTACGTCGGCACCGACGACCGCACGTTCGGCGCCTTCACGATCCCGCTCGAGGGGTTTCGCACCGCGACGTGGGAGGGCACGGAGAAGGGCCCGATGCTCATGGTGCAGGCCTCAGACGTGCTGATCGCGCTCTTTCCCCGCGCCGCCCAGGAATAGCCCCACGCCGGGGCCGGGCGGGCTCAGGCGCGAGCGATCGCGGCGGCCTGGGCTCAGGCGCCGGCGCGGGCGATCGCGGCGGCCGGGGCTCAGGCGCCGGCGCGGGCGATCGCGGCGGCCGGGATGACGACGACCGGCCGGTCGGCGAGGTGCAGCAGCTCCGTCGACACGCTGCCCAGGACCGCTCGGGCGCGGCTCAGCCCGCGCGCCCCGATGACGATCTCGTCGGCGTCGCGCACGCGCGCGACCTGCGCGATCGACTCGGCGGGCGCGCCGCCGATGAGCTCGGTCTCGATTCGCTCGTCCCCGCCGTCGGGCGCGGCCTCGGCGAGGACGGCTCGACCGTGGCGCACCCGCTCCTCGAGCAGGTCGCCATAGTTGGGGAAGCCGAGCAGGTCGGCCGGCAGGTGATAGGCGTGCACGACGAAGACCTTGCCGTCCGCTCCGGCGCGGCGGCACGCGAAGTCCAGGGCGGCGCGCGCGGTGTCCGAGCCGTCGTAGCCGACGACGATCGTGCGGGGGCTCTCGTTCATCGGCATCGGGCCGCACCTCCGAGGGGGCTCTTGGTGATGACGGTCAGGTCCCAGCCGCGCAGCTCCTCGCCGAGCACGAGCACGATGTCGAGCGTCGCGCAGTCCTCCAGGCCGACGAAGCCGCGCCGCGGCTCGTCGGACCCGACGAGGCGAAAGAGGCGCTCGCCGTCGGTCACGTAGGTGCCCGGAAGCTCGGGATCGTCGTGGAGGTGGCCGGAGTCGACCGGTGGATGCGTCGCCGTGGACATCAGGCTCTCCTTCGGGTCGCGGGGCTGGAACTCGTGTCGCTTTGCCTTCGTGATGGTCATTGGCCCTCCTCGGGACGAACGGATGGGGTGCGGTCGGCGAGCGCGCCGAGCTCCTCCTCGAGGCGCTCGACGAGCGCGTCGGGGTCGGGCACGAGGCCGGCATCCCCGAGGAAGCCGACGCTGATCGCGCCGTCGAGGCTGAAGATGCTCACGCTCATCGACACGTCCCCGGCGCAGGGCGCCCAGACGAGCGCTCCGCGGACGCGGGAGCCTGCCAGGCGGACGGCGCCGCGCGGGCCGGGGATGTTCGTCAGCACGAGCGAGGCCTTGGTCGAGAAGAAGTCGATGAAGCGGTCCTCGACGCCGGCCGGCGCGGCGCCGACCGCCGCGAGCAGGCCGTAGGAGACGGCGCCCTCGCGCGAACGCTTCAGCGCGGCCATCCGCGACCGCACCGCGGCCAGTCGCTGCACCGGATCGGCGATCGCGATCGGCAGCGCGAGCAGCACGAGGCCGAAGCGGTTGCCGAGCTGCCGCGGCAGCGGACGGTCGGCCGGGCGCAGGTTGAACGGCACCATGGCGTGGATCTCGGCTGGCGCGTCGTCGCGCTGCCCGAGGTAGCGCCCGAGCGCGCCCGCGACGACGGAGACGAGCACGTCGTTGACCGTCGCGTCGTGCGCGCGGGCGAGCGCCTTGACGCGGGCGAGCGGCACCGGGTCCGACCACGCCACGCGCTCGACGGGGCCGAGCTCGCCGTGGATCGCGCTCTGCGGATCGCGGCCCGCGAGGAGGAACGCCGCGAGCGCGCGCGTGTCGGCGAGGGCCGACCCGGCGATCCGCGGCAGGCGGCCGGGATGGGCGAGCAGCTCGGCGCCGCGGCGCACGAGCGCGTCGGCGGCGCCCAAGCCGGCGCGCGCGAATGGCACGAGCGGATCGGGCAGCAACCCGCGCGGCCCCGGGTGGACGCCCGCGCCGGCGTGGCCGGCCGGCGGCGCGGCGTCGTCGGTGATCGACAGCAGCACGCGCGCGAGGGCGATCCCGTCGGCGACGCAGTGGTGCACCCGCAGGACGAGCGCCGAGCCGCCCAGGTAGCCGTCGACGAGGTGCGCGTCCCAGAGCGGCTTGTCGTGGCTCAGCGGCGTGGAGGCGATGTCGCCGACGAGCTCGGCCAGCGAGAGGCGGTCTCCGGGGGCCGCGAGCGCGATGTGGTGCAGGTGCAGGTCGACGTCGAAGGACTCGTCGTCCTCCCACGCGGGGCCTCCCCACGGGGCGCGCTCGACGGCGCGCCGCCGGAAGCTCGGGTACTGCCCGACGAGCCGGTCGAGCAGGATCTCGCGCAGCAGCTCGGCGTCGAGCGTCTCCCCGAACCAGAGGACCGCCGTGATGATCATCCGGTTCGTGGGGCGATCCATGTGCAGCCAGGCTGCATCTGCGCTGGGCATGGCGTGGCGCGACATCGCCGCCGACGCTATGCGCCGCGGGCGCGGCCGCCATCCGCACAGCGCACGACAACGCACGCCGTAGTTTTCCCAGGCGGCACCGCGAGCTGCCACGGATGGCGTGCGGCGCCCGCCCTGGTGGGGTGTGTCGGGTGAGCACCAGGTTCGACACGATCGTCGCGGGCTCCGACGGCACGCGTGGGCGGGTCGCCGCCGCGCTCGGGCAGCGCATCGCACGCGCCACCGGGGCCCGGCTGCTGCTCGTCGGCATCGAATGCGATCTGCCGCTGGCGCTCGTCGAGACCCACGCGCAGGCACGGGCGACGCTCGAGGCCGACCTCCGCGCCCTTCGCGACGAGCTCGCGCCCGACGCGCTCATCCAGGTGGCCGTCGACCTCTCGCCGTCGCACGCCCTGCGCCGCGTGGCCGAGTCCGAGGGCGCCGACCTCATCGTCGTCGGCTCCCTGCACCGCGGCCGCCTGCAGCGCCTGACCTCGGCCGATCGCACGATGCAGGTCCTGCACGGCGCGCCGTGCGCCGTCGCCGTCGCGCCCGATCACCTCATGTCCTCGCACGCGCTCGGGACGATCGGCGTCGGCATCGACGCGACCCCCGAGTCCGGCGTCGCGCTCGAGATGGCGCTCGAGCTCGCCCAGGCCGCCGGCGCGTCCCTGCGGCTGCTCGCGGTCGCCAGCGACGTCTACGCCGGCACGTCCAACCTCGTCGCCGGCGCCTCGTACGCCCACGCGTACCGCGAGATCGTCGACGCGCGGCTGCGCCGCGCGCGCGAGGCGATCGAGCGGGCGCTCGAGCGATGCTCGGACGCCGGCGTTCCCTCGAGCGGCGACGTCCAGCTCGGCGACGCGCCGTCGGAGCTCGTCGCCCTCAGCGCCGACTGCGACCTGCTCGCGCTCGGTTCGCGCCGCTGGGGTCCCATCCGCCGGCTCGCGCTGGGCAGCACCGCCGAGCGTGTCCTGCGCGACGCGGCCTGCCCCGTGCTCGTGCCGCCGCGCCACGCCGCGACCGAGCACGCCGAGGACGAGCAGGCCGCGGCCGCGACGGTCGTGTTCTGAGGGCCCCGATCGCATGCTCCTGCACGAAGCCGGCGGTGGGCGCCCCACGACGGCGACGGTCATCGAGACCGACGGGCTCTGCAAGCGCTTCGGCGAGGTGCGCGCCGTCGAGGACCTCACGATGCAGATCCGCCGCGGCGAGATCTTCGGCTTCCTCGGCCCCAACGGGGCGGGCAAGACGACGACGATCCGCACGCTGCTGGATCTGCTGCATCCGACGGCCGGCAGCGCGACCCTGTTCGGGCTCGACAGCCGGCGCGACAGCCGCGCGATCCGCGCGCGCGTGGGCAACCTGCCCGGCGAGTTCGCCTACGACGGGCGGATGACCGGCGGCGAGCTCGTGGACTACTTCGCCGCGCTGCGGGGGCTCTCGGACCGGGGTCGAGCGCACGCGCTCGCGCAGCGCTTCGAGGCCGACCTCAGCCGCCCGCTGCACGAGCTCTCGCGCGGCAACCGCCAGAAGATCGGGCTCATCCAGGCGCTCTTCCACGATCCCGAGCTGCTGCTGCTCGACGAGCCGACGACCGGCCTGGATCCGCTCATGCAGGAGGAGTTCCTCGCGCTCGTCGCCGAGTACCGCGATGCCGGCGGCACGATCTTCCTCTCCTCGCACGACCTCGACGAGGTCGAGCGCATCTGCGACCGCGTGGGGATCATCCGCGACGGCCGGCTCGTCGCCGTCGAGGACGTCGAGGAGATGCGCGGCCGCGCCTACCGCGACGTCGCGGTGACCTTCGCGCGGCCCGTCCCTGCGGGCGAGCTCGAGGCCGTCGGCGGAGTGGACGACGTCGCGACGGACGGCGCGACGCTGCGCTTTCGCGCGCGCGGCGACCTCGACCCGGTCATCAAGGCGATCGCCCGCCACGAGGTGCTCGACATGGAGATCACGCGACCCACGCTCGAGGAGCTCTTCCTGACCTACTACGACGCCGGAGGCCCACGATGAGCACGACGACCGGCGCCCCCGGCCGGACCCGGGCGCCGAGCGCCCTGCCCTCGGCCGGGCGCTCGCTTGCGGCGGTCGTCTGGCGCGGGCTGCGCGACAACCGGCGCGCCCCGCTGACCTGGGGCGGGGCCCTGGGCGCGATGGGCGCGCTCATGGCGGCGATCTGGCCGTCGATCGAGGACTCGATGGCGAAGATCATGGACAGCTACCCCGCGGGCCTGAAGGAGGCGTTCAACATCGGCGAGCTCGACACCGTCGAGAGCTACGTCGACGCGGAGATGCTCAGCCTCATCGTCCCGCTCGCGCTCGCCTTCTTCGCGGTCCGCTGCGCGACGCGCGCGACCGTCGGCGCCGAGGAGCGCGGCCATCTCGACACGCTGCTCTCCGTCCCGGTCTCCCGGCGCGTGCTCGTCGCCGGGTCGTTCGTCGTGACGGGGCTCGTGCTGGTCGCGATCCTCGCGGTCGTCTGGGCGATGACCTGGGTCGCCGGCACGATCGCCGGCACCGAGATCTCCGGCGCGACGCTCGCGATCGGCCTCCTGAACGTCTGGCCGCTCGCGATGGCGTTCGCCGGCCTGGCGGTGCTGACGGCCGGGATCGCGCGCCGCTCGGCGACCGTCACGGCCGTCGCGACCGGCACGCTCGTCGCCATGTACGTCGTCGACCTCGTCGGCAAGCTGGCCGAACCGGTCGAGCCGTTGCGGATCGTGTCGGCGTTTCGCTACTACGGCTCGGCGATCCAGGACGGCCTGAACGCCGGCCATGCCGCCGGCCTCACGCTCGTGGCGATCGGCCTTGCGGCGGCCGGCGTCAAGCTCTTCGAGCGCCGCGACCTCGGCTGAGCGGCGCAGCGGACCGGTTCAGCCGTGGGGCGCGTGCGTCGAGAACTCGGCATCGACGTGGCCGCCGTCACGCGTCTGCGCCGCGGCGAAGGCCTCGCGCAGCAGCGCCAGCATCGGCATGTCGGAGGCCGGCACGCGCGCCATGAACCGCGAGATGCCGACGCCCGCAGCGCCGGCGCAGAGCCTGCTCAGCAGCAGCTCGGGCAGCCCGTTGTGCCAGTAGCCGCCGTCGACCTCGAGCGTGAGGCACGCGCGCGGGCCGTACACGCGGACGTACGCGGCCCAGCCGACGCGACGCAACTCGTCGTCCGCGGCCTCCAGCGCGCCGTCGGCGGCGTCGAGCGACGGGCGCTCCCCCGCGGCCCCGGTCGTGCCGCCCGACGCGGTGCCGGGCGCGCGCAGCCAGACGACGGAGCCGTCGCGCAGGGCCAACCGCTCGCACGGCGCGAGGGCGCGCCGACCGGCCGAGCCGCCGGCCTCAGGTTCGGACGGGGTCGCGGTCGCCACCGGCGAGGTACGGTCCGAGGTGGCGGGCGACGAGCTTGCCGGGCGGATCCCACGGGCAGACGTCGCTGACCGTCGAGCGGAATCCGGCATCGCCGGCGAGCTCGGCCTCGAGGTAGCGCGTCGCGCCGCCGGTCAGCAGCGCGGCCCGCATGACCGGGCGCCATGGCTCGGGCTCGACGGCAACTCCCGCGGCGGCGGCGATCGCCGCCGCGACGACGTCGGCCTGCTGCGCGGCGAGGCCGCCGTGCTTGATCGGATAGGCCGTGACGTCACCCGCCGCGAAGATCGCGTCGTGGCCGCGGACGGCGCCGAGCGGCGTGACCGGGATGAAGCCGTGCGGATCGGTCGCGATGCCCGCGATCTGCGGACCGTCGAGCAGGGGCAGGGCGACGACGCGGTCGGGCCGCATGCGCTCGCCGCTCGGCTGCAGGGTCAGCTCACCGTGCTCGAACTCGGCGAACGACGAGCCGTGGAAGGCGATGCCGGCCTCGCGCAGCAGCCGTGTCAGCTCGTGCGAGATCGTGGAGCCGAAGAGCGCGAGCGGCGCGCTCTCGGGGCTCACGAGGCTGAGCGCGACGTCCACGTTCATGTCGTGGGCGCGCTGCGCCGTCAGCAGGGCCAGCTCGAAGAGCGGCATCGGCCAGAAGGCCTGCGCCGGCGCCACGAACGCGATCTCGCGGACGTAGCCCTCCTCGACGTCCTGCACGAGCCCGTGCAAGGTGTCGCCGAGGCTGCGGTCGTCGATCGTGACGGCGTCCGGCAGCGCGCGGCGGATCCGCGTGCCGCAGGCGATGACGAGCGCGTCGTAGCCGATGTGCTCGCCCCCGCGCGTCACCGCGCGGCGCTCGGCGGGCTCGACGGCGGCGAGCGCGCCGGTGACGAGACGTGCGCCGAAGTCGGCCGCGATGTCCGCCAGCGGCACGTGGCGCGTGCGGGCGATCGTGAAGGGCTCGGCGACCGCCATGGGGCGGAAGCGGAAGTCGCGCTCGGGAGCCAGCAGCGTGATCTGCACGCGCTCTCCGGCGAGCGCCCGTAGGGCCATCAGCGTCTCCAGCGCGGCCACGCCGCCCCCTGCGATGACGACGTGGAAGGGCCTGGCATTCGGTTCGGTGCTCATGACCGCGACGCTACGAGGCGTCGGGGGCCCGCGCATCGGCACTGCTCCGCGCCGGGGTCGCGGAAAACCACCGAGCGCCGCGGCCGCCGGTATGGTCAGGGGCGTCATGGAGACGCCAGGCGACGAGGAGGACGCAACGATCAGGATCGTCCTCGCCGACGATCACACCGTCGTGCGGCGCGGCCTCGAGCTGCTGCTCGACGCCGAGGAGGACTTCGAGGTCGTCGCCTCGGTCGGCGACGTCGAGACGGCCGTCCGGACCACGCGCGGGCACAAGCCCGACGTGCTCGTGCTCGACCTCAACATGCCGGGCGGCTCGAGCCTCGACGCGATCCCGCAGATCCTCGAGGGCTCGCCCGGCACGGGCATCGCCGTGCTGACGATGCAGAACGAGCCCGCCTTCGCCCGGCGCGCGCTCGGCGCGGGCGCCCTGGCCTACGTGCTCAAGGAGGCGGCCGACGACGAGCTCGTCACGGCCGTGCGCCGCGCGGCGGCCGGCGAGACGTACCTCAACCCGCAGCTCGGCGCGCGCATCGCCGCCGAGCCCGAGCAGCCCGCGGGCCCGCCCGACGACCTCTCCGAGCGCGAGGTCGAGGTCCTGCGGATGATCGCCCTCGGCCACACGAACGCCGAGATCGCCGAGCAGCTGTATCTCTCGATCCGCACCGTCGAGAGCCACCGCGCGCACATCCAGCAGAAGCTGCGCCGCTCCTCACGCGCCGATCTGGTGCGCTACGCCCTGGACCACGGACTCGTCGAGCTCTGACAGCGGCAGGACGGCGCGGACGGTCGTGCCCTCCGCGCTCGGCGTCACGGTCAGCCGGCCGCCGCTGAGGGCGACGCGCTCGCGCATGCCCGCCAGGCCGAACCCGCTCGTCGCCGTCTCGGGATCGAAGCCCTTGCCGTCGTCGGCGACCTCGACCACCAAGCCGGCGCCGGCAGCGCTCACGCCGACGCGCGCGTGCTCGGCGCGGGCGTGCTTGACGACGTTCGTCAGCGCCTCCTGCACGAGACGGTAGACCGTCGTCTCGAGCTCGGGCCCGAGCCGCGCCCCGTCGCCCGAGAGGCTCACCGAGGCGTCGACCGCCAGGCCCTCGACCGCGCTGACGCGCGCGACGAGCGCCTCGATCGCGGGCGCCAGCCCGAGCTCGTCGAGCGCGGCCGGGCGCAGCTCGGTGATGATCGCGCGCAGGTTCTCGATCTCGCGCTCGACCTGCTCGACGCCCTCGCGCAGAAGCTCGGCGACGGCCTCGTCGCCGACGCGGCGCAGGGCCGACGTGAGGATGACGCGCAGGCCGCCGAGCCCCTGCAGTGTCTCGTCGTGCAGCTCGCGCGCCCAGCGGCGCCGCTCGGACTCCGCGGCCTGCAGCGAGTGGCGCAGCCGCTCGTGCTGGACGGTCTGGGCCAGCGCGACCGCCGTCGCCGCGCTGGCGGCGAAGGCGCGCAGCGTCGACTCGTCCTCCTCGGAGAAGCCGCGCGACTCGGAGCCGCGGTCGAAGGCGGCGAGCACGCCGAGCCCGCGCCCCCGATAGACGAGCGGGGCGATCAGCGCGGTGCGCGCATCTGCGACGCCGAGCTCCTCCGCGGAGATGCGCAGGTGCGCGCCGAGGTCGGCGATGCGCTGCACGGTCCGCGTCTCGAGCACCTGGCCTGTCGTCGATCCGTGGACCGGCACGCGCGCGCCGATCGCGCGCTGGGTGACGCCCGCGCTCGCCGCCACGACGAGGTCGGGGCCGTCGCGCAGCAGGATCACGAGGCTGCGCGCCTCGACGAGCGCGCGGCCGCGCTTGGCGATGAGCTCGAGCACGTTCTCGAGCTCCATCTCGGCGCCGACGGCGACGGCGATCGTGCGGGCCGCCTCCAGGCGGCGGGCCGACTGCTCGAGCTCGTCGCGCCGCGCGGCGACGGCCTCGTAGAGGCGGGCGTTCTCGATCGCGATGGCCGCCCACGCCGCGAGGATCACGACCGACTCCTCGTCGGCCGGCTCGAACTCCTCTCCGCCGCGCTTCTCGGTCAGGTAGAGGTTGCCCCAGATCTGCCCGCGCACGAGCACCGGCACGCCGAGGAAGGTCGACATCGGCGGGTGGCCGGGCGGAAAGCCGTAGGACTTCGGGTGCTCGCCGACGCTCGGGATGCGCAGCGGCTGCGGGCTGTCGATGAGGACGCCGAGCAGTCCGCGGCCGCGCGGGAGGTCGCCGATCGCCCGATGCGTGTCGGCGTCCACGCCGCGGGTGATGAAGCGCTCGAGCTCGCGGCGGTCGGGGTCGAGGATTCCGAGGGCGGCATAGCGCGCGCCCGTGATCTCGCGAGCCGTCTCGAGGACCTGGTCGAGCAGCGCCTCGAGGTCGAGTTGGGAGAGTAGACCGCGACCGACGTCGATCAGGCGACGGAGCCGGCGCTCGTCAAGATGGTCGTCCATGGGAAGCGCTCCGGGCGGGGGTGACCGGAGCCGTGGTCCATTCTGGCACGCCGCGCGCTCCGCGGAGAACAGTTCTCTGCAGGGCGCACGCCTGCGACGAGCCGGCAGTGCCCTGCGCGACGGCGAGCCCGCGCGCGCTCAGCGCGACAGGTGCGCCACGAGGTCGACCTCCGACACGACGCCGTCGGGCACGCGGCTGCCGGGCCGGATGACGGCCAGACGCGTGGCGTCGCTGTCGAGCAGCGTGCCGATCGCCGATGTCACGCTCGCCGACGGCACGACGCCCACGCAGGGCTCGTCGACCGCCTCGCCGGCCTTGACGTGGCGCCACTGCGCGGGGCCGTGGCGCAGCACGCCGCGTGCCGTCACCCAGCCGAGGATCTCGGCGTCGTCGCCGACGACGAGCACGCCGTGGACGCCGTGCTCGCGCATCGCGCGGGCGACCGCGTCCAGCGAGATCGAGTGCGCGACGCTGACGACGCCGGCGCGCATGACGTCCGACACCGACTTCAGGCATTCCTCCATGGAGCGCACGCTACGCGCGCGCCGGAGCGCCGCCATCGCGGGCCGGCCGACGTCGCGCTGCGGAAAGCCTGCGAGCCGACCCGCGCGGACTACGGATGACCGGCTGGCGCCGCGGCCCGAGACTGCGCCCATGAGCGAGCATCCCGTCGTCGCCTGCTATCGCGGGCTCGACAGCGCCGACGCCGTCCAGCTCGGGGCGCTCTTGGCGAGCGCGCTCGGCGAGCCGCTGGTCATCGCTGGCGCCTACCGCTACGAGCCGGCGAGCCTCACCGCCGTCCAGCCCGAGCCGCGCGACAACGCCCGGCGCGCGAGCGCGACCGGCGCCGCCGTTCGCCGGGCGCGCAGGTTCGCCGGCGCGGACGTCGAGATCCGCGAGCTCATCGTGCCCTCGACCGACGTGGCCGAGGGCCTGCGGGCCGTGGCGCGCGACGTCGACGCCTGCCTGCTCGCCGTCGGCCGCGACGTGCAGGGCCGCGTCACGCGCTCGCTCGTGCCGCAGGCGCCCTGCCCGATCGCCATTGCGCCCCTGAGCGTGCCGCTTCCGCCCGAGGGCGGGCTGGAGCGCATCGGAATCGCGTACGACGGCTCGCCGGCCGCCCGCTGGGCCCTCGTCGCGGCGACGCGACTCGCCGCGCGCTCCGGCGCGATGCTCGTGATCATGGCGGCCGCGTCCTCGACCGAGCAGGCTCAGCTGTGGCTGCACGTCGCCAAGCTCTCGCTCGGGTTCAAGGTCAGGCACGAGACGCTCGCGCTGACGGGCGACGCGGCGCACGCGCTGGCCGGCGCGAGCGGCGACGTCGACCTGCTCGTCACCGGCTCGCGCGGCCGCGGACGGTCGCTCTCGGCGCTGCTCGGCAGCGTCTCGGCGCACCTGGTCACCCACGCGCGCTGCCCGCTGCTCGTCGTGCCGCACAACGTGTGGAGCAGCGAGCGCGGTCCGCTCGGGATCACGTCGGCGGCCGCGAACGCCCGGTAGCGGCGGCGTTTCGCCGAGCGCTCGCAGTCGCCTCGTCTGGCCCGGGGGCTCGTCTACGGAACGGCCGGCTCCTGCGGCCCGCCCGCGGCGGCGGCACCTCCCCGGCCCGCGGCAGGCGCGGCCGCCGAGCGCGGCGTCAGCCCGACGGCGACCGGTCCGATCGAGAGCATGAAGGGCTCGTCGCCGTTGGCGCCCGCCGAGTTCTCGGTGTTGACGAACACCGACCGCTGGTTGTTGAACGCCGCGCCGCAGCCGTTGTTGAGTCCCAGCGGCATCGAGGTGACGCAGTAGCGGAAATTGATCTGAGCGTCACCGGCGCCGTCGCTGACGATGGTCGCCGAGAGCGGCCGTCCCGCCAGGCTGTCGGTGAAGCGGACGAAGTAGAAGCCGGAGCCCGGCGCCTGGCGCTCGACCGCCTCGACGCCGACCCCCTGAACGAGGACCCCGTCCGCGCCGACGACCGCGTAGAAGGGCAGGTAGTCGGTCCCCTGGCGACCGTCGAGGGTGTCGGCGTCGGCGGCCTGCTCGGTCTTGCCGAGGAAGGCGGTGGAGTCCTTGCCGTCGAGGGTGTCGGCGTCCAGGCCGGTCTTCGCGCGCGCGCTGGCGATGATCTGCGCGGCGTCGAGGCTGTCGACGCGATCGGCGTTCAGCCCGGTCGCGACGCCGGTCGCGTTCGTCGTGAACGGCTTCTTCGTGTCGCCGCCGGCGCCCGCGGTGATCGTGCCGGCGACGAGGCCGTTGTTGGTGTTGAACTCGAACGCGCGGCCGTCGGAGAGGTTGCTCGCGCGATAGCAGGGCTTGCTCGCCGCCGCCGCGCTCGCGCGGCAGCCGTTGACGAACCCGCCGCCGGTCGAGGACAGGTTGGACATCCGCATCGCAAAGCCGCCCTTCGCCCCGGTCGAGGTGCGGATGTCGGCGATGATCTCCGTCTCGCCGGAGGTCGTGCCGTTGCGCACCCCTTCGCGCAGGTTGTCACCGGTGCGCGCGCCGGCCAGCGGCGCGCCGAGAATGACGAGCATCGCGGTCGCCGCGAGCACCGCCCGGGTGCGCGGCGCGCTGCCCGGTGCTCGCATCTCAGCCGGCACAACCCGTCCTGAACGCTCGAACATCCCGCTCCTCCTTCCGGTCGATGACGTCGTGCGTGGTCTACCAGGGATGAACCCCCGCGTCACTCCGCCCGCGCCGAGTCGCGGGCGCGCGGCGAGACGGTCTGCCGGGCGTCGGAAGCAGTGCTTCCCGCAGTCCGTCGATCTTCGCCCGGAAGGCCGACGCCGCAGTACGATCGCGCGCCGGGTGGGGGTCCACGTCGACAGAGGAGGGTCGAATGAACCGAGGGACGATCCGAGCGGCGGCGACCGCCGTCGTGAGCGTTGCGCTCCTGGCAGGCGGCGCCGCACCGGCCAGCGCCGGGCCCACGCAGACGCCGAACGGGTGGTGCGGGGGGGCGAACATGCGCAACGCGGGCGCCGCGATGGCCACCGCGATGGCCGAGCACACCCACGCCAACGGAGATGCCGGGATGTTCCGCGCGGTGTCGAACTCCGCCTGTCGAAGCTGAGGGCCTCCCGCGGGCAGGCCGTCGCCCCCAGGGCGACGGCCTGCGGCGGGCCTGCGACCGTCGCAGGCCCGCCCGCACAACCCTCCCGCCCGAGGCTCAGCCCTGCGCGCAGGCGTTGAGCTTGACCTTCTGCTCCTGGCCGCGGTCGACGATGACCTCGGCGCGCTGGAGCACCGTGCCGTCGGGCTTCTCACAGGTGAGGATCCACGGCTCGCGCCGGCCGGGGACGGTCGTCGAGCCGCCCTCGGAGTTGAAGCGCGTCAGCGTCAACCGGTAATCGTCGCTCGCGGTCGCGTAGCGGACGACCGTCGCCCGGTACGTGCCGGCCGGCGGGGCGTCGAGCGCGATGTGCTCGAACTCGCCGGGGAAGTTGCCCGAGGAGCCCGTCCCGGTGTCGCCCGTGCCGATCGGGTCGCACTGCTCGACGCTGACGACGCGGCACAGGCGCAGGTCGAAGTCCTCGGGTGCGAGGTCCCACTCGAGGTCGAGGGTCAGGCGCTGCGTCCCGTCGGTGGCACCGACGGTGAACTCGTGCACGGTCTCGACCGCGTCGCCCTGGACGTCGGCGGAGGAGGGGTTGACCTCGCCGTTGCCGGCGAAGACCTGCTTGACCTCGGTGACCTCACCCGGGACCTCGCGCTCCTTGAGCAGGAACGGGCGCGTCGACGGGTTGACGTGCCAGTCGAACTTCCCGTTGCCCCCGACGGTGAGCGTCGTCTCGAGGTGGTCGGCGACCTCGAACGGCTGGGCCATGTCGAGGCAGCGCGGCCCGTCCGTCGCCGGGACGTTGAACACCGGCAGCGGGACTCCGGCGCGACAGAACGGCGAGCCCCAGCTCGGCGTCGCGAAGTCCTTGCGCAGCCGCAGCACGCGCCCGGCCTTCGTCTTGCCGCTGATGACGGCGTGGTCGGGGGTGTTGGCCGACGCCTCGCCGGCGAGGAGCAGCGCCTCGCGCAGCCCGCCGCCGCCGTTGGCGGACGGAGTGTCGCCCGTCCACTCCTTCACGAAGCCCGTCTCGTAGGGCATGTGGAACTCGCCGTTGGCAGGCCCGATCTCGATCGTGTAGCCGTAGGCGCCCTGCGCGGCGTAGTTCCAGTCCTCCGTCGTTCCGGCGGTGTCGTAGAGCTCGAAGCCGTACTGGGACTTGTAGCCCGTGGCCTTGCCCATCGCGTCGCCGATCTCCTTCAGGCGCGGCTCGTCGGGCGCCTTGCCGCCGGTCGAGGTACCGGGCGGGCGCAGGACGAGCGCCGCGACGTTGTGGATCGTGATGATCGTCGTGATCTGGCGCTGCTGGGAGTACTCGTGGACGGCCGTCGTCTCGGACTCAGACCACGGGCTCGGCCCGCGGTAGCTCTGGCTCGTGACGTCCTCGCTCGAGCCCGGGCCGCCCCAGAACTGCCCGTAATTGCGGTTCGGATCGACGCCGTGCTGCAGCTCGCAGGGCGCCAGCGGGCTCGGGATCGAGCCCGCGCAGTTCTTGCGCCGGTAGCTGAAGATGCCGCCGGGAGGAGCGATCCCCTCGGTGAGGTACAGGTCGAAGTCGCAGACCTCGCCGGTCAGCAGGCAGGTCCGCAGCTGGCCGCAGACCGTCGACGGCGCGGGCAGGGTCGGGCTGCCGGCGCAGGGGTCGACGAGGTTGGGGTCGACGCCGACGCCGCTGTGGTCGCCGCCGCCGCCGAGCACGTCGGCGGGGTCGGCGGGGAAGCCGCGCGAGGCGACGAAGCCGTCGGGGTTGATGAGCGGCACGACGACGACGCGCGCCTTCTTGAGCAGGCTCGTGATGCGCGCGTTGGAGCCGTAGCCCTTGGCGAGCATGATCGCGAACTCCATGGCCGCCTCGGCGGAGGGCCACTCGCGAGAGTGGTGCAGCGCGACGACGAGGTAGACCGGGCGGCCGTCCTCGGCGGAGGCGTTGACGTTCTCGGCGATCTCGACGCCTTCCAGCTCGCGGCCCTGGTAGGAGCGGCGCGGCAGCTTCATCTGCTTGACGATGCTCGGGTACTTGGCCGCGAGCTCCTTCATGTCGTTCTGGTAGTCCGTCAGCACGCGATAGGTCGTGCGCCCGCTCGGCGGGACCGGGACGCTGCTGCCACCCTTCGAGGCGCGCATGCTGTACTCGGCATCGGCCGCCTGGCTGCGCCGGAAGTGGTCGGCGAGGTCGGCGATCTTCGTCTGGACGTCGTCGAAGCCGGCGTCCGTCAGCAGCTTGCGCTGGGCGTCGCCGGCGACGATGACGTCGGCGCGGCCGTTGCGCACGTTGTGCGTCAGGTCGAGTCCGAGGCCGGAGATCTTCTCGAGGTCGGCAGAGGACTTGTAGGCCACGCTGACGAGCTGCGGCGACGCGGCCGCGGGCGGCGCGGCGACGCCAGCGAAGGCGATCGACAGGCTGGCGCTCTGGTCCTGCCCGCCGACGCGGCAGGCCTGGATCGTCACGGCGTCGCCTGCCTTGACCCAGCTCTGCGCGAGCTCACGCGGGCCGGCCGACAGCGAGCCGGCGAGGCGCCGGTTCTTGGAGTCGAAGATGCCGAGGTCCCAGTCCGAGCCGGCGCCGGCGTTCAGGGTGACCGTGAGGAAGCCGCGCCCGGGCGCGGTCCACGTGTGCCTGCCGACGCCGCTGGACGCCGCGGCCGGACGGTCGCAGCGGACGCTGCTGAGCGCACCCGCGGTGATCGTCCGTTCCTGCGTCGGCGCGAAGCTCGGCGCGGCCGGGGTCTGCGCCCCGGCGCGATCGGCGGTGCACAGCAACGCCACGACAAGCGCGGCGAGCATCGCGGCCAGGCCGCGAGATCGGTCCATCCCTGACACGTGTGAAGTCGACATCTTGGTATTCCAAACGCACCAGCGCCAAGAAACTTGCGCGTTCAGTAGATGAGAGTCGTCGGCGGTTGCCGCGGCTACTGCGGGGGCGTCGCGGGCGTGGCCGAGGGTTGCGCCGGCGGCGAGGCGGGCGGCGGTTGCGGCGCGGCGGGCTGGGCACCGCCGGTCGCGGAGTCGCTCGCCGCGGGAGGCTGCTGCGGCGCGGGCGCCGGAGCCGGCGCCGGAGCCGGCGCCGGGGCAGGGGCGGCCCGCCCGGTGGCCGGGCGCACGGGCTCGCGCGGCGTCGCCTCGCGGGGAGCCGCTCCGCCCGTCGGTGCGTGGCCGCGCGCCGGCCGGCGCTCGTCGCTGGCCTGCGTCCCCTCGTTCGCGGTGTCGCCGCGCGGCGCCCCCGGTCGTGCAGGGGCCGACGCCGGCGCGGCGGGCGCGACCGCCGCCGGAGTCACGGGCACGGCCGGGCGACGCGCCGCGCGCGCGAGCGCCGGGGGTCCGGCGGCCAGCGCGGGCATCGACGCGGCGGGGACGTCGCCGGAGAGCAGCGGCAGCGGGTCGACGGCGCAGCTCTCGCACGCCGCCGGCCCCCTGCGGACCTCGAAGTGCAGGTGCGGCGCGCTGCTCGAGCCGGTCGAGCCGACGAGGCCGAGGATCTGGCCGCGCCGCACGCGCGACCCGGGCTCGAGGCCGGCGGCGAACCTGCTCAGGTGCGCGTAGCAGGTGGCGAGATGCGGGCGATGCTGGACGCAGACGAAGTTGCCGTAGCCGCCGGACTCGCCGGTCGGCTCCACGATCCGGACCGTGCCCGCGCCGGCGGCGTGGACCGGCGTCCCCGTGGCCGCGAGGAAGTCCGTGCCGCTGTGCACGTGGCCGGGCCTGGGGCAGCCGAAGTAGCCGCAGCCGCCGACGACGCCCTCGACCGGCGTCCGCAGCTCGCCGCGGCCGGGCATGGGAAGCGCGCCGATGAGCCGCCACGCGCGTGCGCGCTCGACGACCATGGCCGTCGCCAGCCGGCCGGCCGGTCCGGGTCCGTAGCGCGAGGCGAGCGCGCGCCGCGCGCTTGCGTCGGACGTGTGCGCGCCGCGCGCCCGCAGGCCGGCCGCGATCGCCATGACGACGTCGAAGTCGTCGCGCACCGAGGGATGGCGCGACGAGCGGTTGGGATAGGCGGCCGGGCGCTTCATGCCGCGCATGGCGTCGCGGTGGCGCTGCCAGCGGGCATCGCGGTGCAGGCTTCGCGGGGCGCGAGCGAAGCCGGTCTCCTGGTAGTGCACGGCTGCCACGACGTAGAGCGAGACCCCGAAGCGGCGCTTGGCGATCGCATAGAGCTCGAAGTACGGGTGCTCGCGCAGGAGACGAGGGCGCTCGGAGAGCGGGCGCTGCGCGCGGCGCAGGTCGGCCGCCGACGGCGTTCCCTCCAGGTCGATCGCGAGCTGGCGCGCGATGACGTCCGGCGAGGTGCCGGCGAGCGGGTTGCTCGCCTTCGCCCGCTGGCCGAACGAGATCGCGATCGCGAGCAGCAGGCACAGGACCGCGCCCCCCGCGAGCAGCGGGGGCAGCAGCACCCGGCGGGCCAGCGCGGCCGGCCGCAGACGTTTCCGTGACGACACCTCCACCCGCGGGCTCCCTTCGACGCCGGGGTGGCGCGGACCTTCCGCCGGGTCGGAGGCAACGGCTCGCGCAGCTACCGGCGCCAGGGGCGCGGGACGGGCCTGTTCGGCACGAGCCGCCCGAGCTCGAATGCCCACACCGCCGGGCCGTCGAGCCATCCGAGCAGCGCCGCGTCGCGGTCCCGGCGCGCCGCGGCGAGCGTGCCCTGCACCGCGCGCCGCGCGGCCCACAGCGCGAGGCCCGGCCAGCGGCGGCGCGGCAGCGCTCCCGGCCAGCGTTGCGAGAGCCACCCGGCGCCGGCGCCGTGGCGGGCGCGCTGGGCGAGCATCCGGGGGACGGTCTGGCGATTGCGGTGCACGACGGCGGCCTCCTCGCGGCGCTCGAGCTCCCAGCCGGCGGCGCGCACGCGGAAGCACAGGTCGGCGTCGCCGCCCGAGCGCAGTCGCTCCTCGAAGCCTCCGACCTCGTCGAAGGCGGCGCGGCGGACCGCGGCGTTGGCGGTCTGCGCGAACGCCCAGCCGTCATGCGCGAGCGTGATCTCCTGGCTCATCGAGGACTTCAGGTACGCGTAGCGGGCCGCGGCGGGCGCGCTCTCGCCCGGCTCCTCGTCGACGACGGCGCCGGCGAGCAGGCCCGTCCCGTCGCCGGGCAGTCGCGCGAAGTAGCTCGCGAGCAGGTCCGGCGATGCGATGACGTCGGCGTCGAGGAAGACGATCCAGGGCGCGGATCCCTGCGCGGCCGCGCGGTTGCGCGCGTGGTAGGAGGTCTGCAGCTCCCCCGCCCCGAGGATCCGCACATGCCCGCGCGCATCGTCGCGCGCGCCGGGGCGGTTGTCGGCGATCGTCACGGTGTCGCCGGGCTCCAGGGCAAGCGAGGCCAACCGCTCGGCCACGCGCTCGAGCTGCTCCTGCGAGCCGCGGAACGGCAACACGACATCGACGCAGGGACGCCCGCTCACGTCTGCAATCTACGCACCGCCCCGATACCTCGCCGCGGGTTCCTATACTGGCCACCCGTCCTGGGGGCGTAGCTCAGTTGGTTAGAGCGCCGGCCTGTCACGCCGGAGGTCGCGGGTTCGAGTCCCGTCGCTCCCGTCTCACGAAGTCCCTGCTGCTTGACGCTTCTCGGCGACGGGTCGGCCATCACGAAGCCGTCGAGATCGTCGCGGGTACCACTCGCGGGTACCAAACGGCTCGCGTTTGCCGGGTCCAACCTCCAGCCCGATTCCTATGTGGGGGCGCCACGCCCTCAGCGGGATGGAGGCCTGCGGAGGAGTTGCTCGCACGCCGTGTCCGCGGCCCAGCGTTCGTAGTCGTCTGAGGTCCACCCGCGCAGGACCGTGAGCAGATGCCAGGTCGACGGGTGGTTGATCGTCCACAGGATGTCGGTCGCCCGATCGATGTCGAGTTTCTTGGCCAGAGCGCGCGCGGCGCTGACGCGCTCGACGACGGCTCGCTGGTTGTCGTGGTAGTCGGAGTTGATCCGCTGCCAGAGCCCGCCGATGTCGGTGTCCAGCGCCGCGGCCGCGCGGATGACGTCGGCGAGCATGCCGATGCGCTCCTTGCCGACGCGTGAGTTGCGGGCATTGAGTCGCAGCACACGCTCTGGGTCGGGCGCGTCCAGCGCCTCGCGAACAGCCGGGTGCCGGCTCATGTGCGGCACGTCGTGCGGGCCGCGAAGGCGCGCGTTCCACAGCGCGCGCAGCAGGCCGGCCTTGGTCTCGAACGCGACGTAGACGGTCTTGAGCGCCACGCCCGCCTCCTTGGCGATCGCGGACATCGTCGTCGCCCCGTACCCGTCGCGCACGAAGAGGACCTCGGCGGCGCGGAGGATCTCCACGCGTGTGGCGGAGGCCTGGTCGCGCCGAAGCGGCGACTCGTAGCGCCGTGGGGGCTTGACGGGATCCGCCACATGTGTAGTCTGACACAGACTTCATTACATCTGCGAAGCACTCAATACACAGAGAGCGCATCGAAAGGCATCGGGATGACGGTTTCATCGGATCGCACGGCTCTCGGGGACCGTCGCCTGGGCGACCTGCGGGTTCCCGCGATCGGTCTTGGCTGCATGGGGATGTCGGCGCACTACGGCCCGAGCGACGAGCACGAGGCGCTGGCGGCGATCGACCGTGCGATCGGGCTGGGGTGCACATTGCTCGACACCGCGGAGTTCTACGGGCCGCTGCGCAATGAGGAGTTGCTCGGGCGAGCGCTCGAAGGCCGCCGCCACGAGGTCATCCTCGCTACGAAGTTCGGGATCGGACAGGGGCGGCTCGACGGTTCACCCAAGAACGTGAGGCGCTCGATCGAGGGCTCGCTGCAACGACTCCGAACCGATCACGTCGACCTGTATGTCCTGCATCGCGTCGATCCCCGCACCCCGATCGAGGAGACCGTCGGCGCCATGGCGGAGCTCGTGATCGAGGGCAAGGTGCGCCATCTGGGCCTGAGCGAGGCATCGCCGACGACGTTGCGCCGTGCGTGTGCGGTGCACACGATCGCCGCGCTGCAGACGGAGTACTCGCTCTGGACGCGTGACGTGGAGGCCCAGATCCTGCCGGCCTGCCGGGAGCTGGGCGTGGGATTCATCGCCTACGCGCCGCTCGGCCGCGGCTTCCTCGCCGGCGGCTTTGCCTCCGTGCACGAGCTCGACGAGACCGATGCGCGCCGGGCGATGCCCCGCTTTGCCGACGACGCGATCGCGCACAATCGCGCATTGCAGACGCAGGTGGCGACGCTGGCGCGCGAGAAGCGCTGCACGCCGGCGCAGCTGGCGCTCGCGTGGGTCCTGGCGCAGGGGGACGATGTCGCCGCGATCCCCGGCACGCGTCATGTGCACCGAGTCGAGGAGAACGCCGCCGCCGCCGGCGTGCAGCTCAGCCTCGCCGAGCTTGACCGCATCGACGACGTACTTCCCGCGCCCCGGGGGGCGCGCTACCACGCGGCCGGCATGGCCGTCATCGACCGCTGACTACCTACGACGACGGACGGAGGCATGATGCAAAACGAGACACCCACCAGCTCGGCGAACGAGGTCCGTCGCCATCTGCATGGCATGTGGTCGGCGGTGGCACCCGCGTGGGGCCGGCACGCCGACTACGCCGACAGCCGTGGGACGGCGCTGACCGCGCGGCTGCTCGCGCTCGCCGGTCCGGGCCCGAACGGGCGCGTGCTGGAGCTCGCCTGCGGGCCGGGCGGTCTCGGGCTGGCAGCGGCCGAACGGGTACCCGGCAGCGAGGTCGTGCTCTCCGACGTCGCACCCGAGATGGTCGAGATCGCCGCGCGCCGCGCGCGCGAGCGTGGGCTGACGAATGTCAGCACGGCCGTGATCGATCTGGAGGCCATCGACGCATCCGACGAGAGCTTCGATGCCGTCATCTGCCGAGAGGGGCTGATGTTCGCCGTCGACCCCGCCCTGGCGCTGCGGGAGATCCATCGGGTGCTCGCGCCCGGAGGGCGCTTCGCCGCCGCCGTCTGGGGCCCGCGCGCGTCCAACCCGTGGCTCGGCGTCGTGCTCGACGCCGCGAGCGCGCACTTCGGGGCGCCGATGCCGCCACCCGGCATACCGGGCCCGTTCGCGCTCGAGGACGCATCTCGGCTCGGCGATCTCGTCCGCGAAGCCGGCTTCACCGCGGGTACCGTCGAGCAGCTCGACGTGCCGACCGGCGCAGCCAGCTTCGACCACTGGTGGTCACGCACGACGGCGCTCGCCGGCCCGCTCGCGAAGGCCATCGCCGGCCTGCCGCAGGCGTCGGCCGACGCCTTGCGCGAACGCGCGCGCGAGGCCGTGGCGCCCTACACGACGGTCGACGGGGCGCTGGTCTTCCCGGGCCTCACCCTCATCGCGACAGGGCAACGCTAGGCGCACGATGTCGCGGCCCGGCCGGGAGGGCTGCAACCGCGAAGGTCTCGACTGGTCGGATGGAGGTTCGGGCAGTCGCCACGAACGCGTCAGCAGCGCGAGCGCGCATCGCACGATCCGTCGTGGCCCGATGCGCTGCCCGGGTCGTGCACCGCGGTGAGCCACGCTCGTCGACCGTCGGGATGGATCTGGTCCTCGCCTTCAGCGCGCGGGGGCTGTTGGTTCGTGGCGTGCGGCCGCGCCGGGCGGACGTTCGTGGAGGTAAGCGGCCAGCTCGGCGTCGCCCTGTGGCGTGGCCGGAAACGTGCGGACGAGTTGCTGGGACTCGGCGTCGACGAGCACGGACATCGTCACGCGGGTACCGACGTCGGGGATGACCGAGCACAGGAAGTGCAGCCGGCCGCCGGCGATGACCTGGCGTGGCTCGATGACGCGGAAGCGGCCGGTGACCATCTGCGCGTAGGGTGCGGCGAAGACGATGCCCGGGATCGTCTCGCCGCGGACGATGTCCAGGGCCCGCTGGTTGCCGATCAGCGACTGGTGCCTCGGCGTGTGCCAGATCCGCGTCCTGCCGCTGAGCGCATCGGTGGTCATGATCGCCGCCGTCGCGAACTTCTGGCCGCGCGGCTTGAGCGTCGTGACCCACTGCGTGCCGATGCGCGCAAGGTCCTCGAAGAACGGCTGGCGGTTCTGCTCGGTGTCGGCGACGTGCAGCTCCTCTTCGTGCACGAACAGCCTGTTGGCGACGCCGCGCTTGAGCCCGTAGGCGTCGGCGATCTGTCGTGCGAGCTTCTCAGGGACGATCCGTCCCGACGCGCGCAGGACCGGGTCGCGAAGCGCCTGCCGCGGCGAGAGGTCGTCGATGCGGCCGCTCGGATGCACGACGTAGACGCCGCCGAACACCGGCCGGCGCACGAACCAGCTGCCCTCGTAGCGCAGGTAGGGGGCGACGATGAGGGGCCCGCCGGGCGCCGGCAGCCCGATCAGCTCAGCGATATCGCAGGTGTAGCAACGCCACTTGTAGATCTGCCAGCGAATGTTCTCCGAGATGCGCATGCCCGGGCCGAATCGGAAGTTCGCGTCATAGCCCGGTCCGGCGAAACGCGCGCGCGGCCGGCTGGAGGTCGCGTCCACCGACATCACGCCGCGCGTCGGCCTGGTCAGGATGCGGAACAGGCCCTCGGGGTCTCGCACGCTCGTCCATGAGAGCCGCCCGGCGACCTTCACGATGTGCAGGTTGCTCGGGCGCTCCGTCGGCGAGCTCAGGCCATTCTGCGTCTGGTGCATCGCCACGGCATACGGCTTGATGCGCACCTGCCCGGACTCGAGGTCGCGGAGGTCGAGCGTTTCGTAGGTGGTGTGCTGATAGAGCGCGGACTGCGTCCAGTAGCCGGTCATCGCAGCGGCGAACGCGAAGCCCACCGTGGCCGCGACCAGGGCGGTGCGCAGGGACCCGCGCAGCCCGTTGCGCGGCCGGCGCTTCGAGGGCCGTTGCCGCGCAAGGCGGTTTCCGGCGATCGTCCGCGCGAGCAGATGCAAGGCGAACGCGGCGCCGGCGGCGAGCAGCGGAAGCGACAGCAGCGCCGGGTAACGGACGACCACCAGCATGTACAGCGGCCGCAGCAGCACCCGCAACTCCCACAGCGCCCACGCCGCGATCACCAGCGTGGCGGCAAGCAGCGTCAAGCGCAGGCGGCGGCGTCTCGACGTGCTGAAACCAATGCGCTTCTTGACCGGGGCGGCGCGGGGAGCGGCCACCCGTCGGCGGATCTGCGTGCTCATGGCTACTGCCCTCCTGACGGCGAATCCCGGGAGCAATTGTTCCGCAGAAGCAAAGCAGCTTCCGCGCAGCAGAACATAAATCTTTGGGATAGGGTTCTGCTATGCAGAATTCATCCGCTCCGGCCTATCCGATCAGCTCCGTGGACAACGCGCTGCGCCTGCTGCTGATGTTCCGCAGCCAGCGGCTGATCCGTGTGACCGATGCGGCCGATGCGCTCGGCGTCGGGCGCTCGACGGCGCACCGCCTGCTCGCAACGCTCCAGCACCACGGCTTCGTCGAGCAGGACGCCGACACGCGGGCGTACCGCGCGGGAGCGGCGCTCGCCGAGATCGGCCTGGCGACGGTGCGCGAAGACGGACTGCGCAGTCACATGCGCCCGTACATGGAGCGCCTGCGCGACGAGCTCAACGAGACGATCCAACTCGTCGTGCTGCAGGGGTCGCACTGCCTGTTCATCGAGACCGTGGAATCGCACCGGCCGCTGCGCACCGCCTCGCGCGTCGGGATCACCGTGCCCGCCCACTGCCTGTCAGGAGGAAAGGCACTGCTGGCCGCGCTGCCGCTCGAGCGGCTGCACGCTCTCTATCCGACCGAGCAGATTCCGAGCGCTACGCCCCGCTCCATCACCAGCCGCAACGAACTCGAGGTAGAGCTCGCGGCGGTCCGCCAGCGCCGCTACGCGACGAACTTCGGTGAGAGCGAGCAGGAGATCGGATCGATCGGCATCGCCATCCACGACGCCGACGGCCAACCCCGCGCCGGCCTCGCCGTGTCCGGGCCGCTATCACGCATCAACGACCGCACCGACCTCACCGAGATCCTCCGCGCCATGCGCAGCACCGAGCACGACGCCCGCGCCGGCCTGGCCTGAACACCGGCCGCTGCCCGACCGCCTGCCCTCGACGAGGACCCCGCGCCGGTCTCGGTCGCCACCGACGGCGGCATCGGGCATGAAGACGGTGCCCCGCCAGCGCCTGCGCGCCCGGAGGACGTCAGCCCCGCAACCGCTCGCCCATCCCCGCCCGCAGCACCGCGATCTCGGTGACCGCCGCCCCCACGAACGCCTCGCGGTGGGCCTCGATGTCGTCGAGCAGGTCGGCCATGTAGTGCGCGTCGCCGGCCAGGCCCTCGATCTCCGCGAGGGCGCGCTCGACGTAGAGTCCACGGAGCTCGTCCTGGATCTCGACAGCGCATTGGCGGGGGTGTGCGTCGGTGTGCATCGTCGGCCTCACTGCTCATCGGGCGTGACGAACGAGCGAACGCCGTTCCACGCCGGTGCACAACGCCGCGACCCGCCCCCGTCAGAACCGGACGCTGAACCGCGCGCCGCCCAGCGGCGACCTGCCGACCTCGACGTCCGCCCCGTGCGCGCGCACCTGCTGATCGACGAGCGCGAGGCCCAGGCCCGAGCCCGGCGCGGTCGTTCCCTCCGCGCGAACGAACGGCTCGAAGATGCGCTCGCGCTCGTCGGCGCGGATCCCGGCGCCGTCGTCGTCGACGTGCAGCACCGGCCGCTCGCCGCCCGCCGCGAGCGTCGCCGCGATCGACCGCCCGCCATGGCGCGCGGCGTTCTCGAGCAGATTGTCGACGAGCAGCCGCAGGCCGTTCTCCCAACCGCGCACGACGACCGGCGACTCGGGCAGCTCGCAGGACCAGCTCAGCCCCGCGTGCCGCGCGCGCGCCGCCGCCACCGCGGTCCCGACGAGATCGGCGAGCTCGACCTCGCCGTGCTCGACCGGCGCCGCGTCGCCGCGCGCCAGCGCCTGCAGGCCGTCGAGCAGGTCGACGAGCCGGCGGTTCTCATCCAGCGCGTCGGCGACCATCTCCCCGCGCTGGGCGTCGGACATCTCAGGGTGGCGGCGCAGCGCCGACAGCGCCGTCTGCACGCTCGTCAACGGCGTGCGCAGCTCGTGCCCGGCGTCGGCGGTGAAGCGGCGCGTCGCGGCGAGCGCGCGCTCGCGGTCAGCGGCCGAGCGCCCCAGCCGCGCGAGCATCTCGTTGAAGCTCGCCGCCAGCGAGCGCAGCTCGGCGGGCCCGTCGTCGCCCGGCAGCCGGCGATCGAGATCCTCGGTCCCGGCGATCCCCGCGGTCGCGGCGCGCAGCCGGCGCAGCGGACGCAGCAGCAGCCCGGCCGCGAACCAGACGCCGAGCCCCGCCACGAGCAGCGCCGCCGCCCCGAAGCCGACGAGGCGCCGGTTGAGCTCGGACAGCTTGCGCTCGACCGGCCCCAGCCGCGTCGTGACCTCCAGCCGGGCAAGGCCGCCGAGCGCATCGAGGCTGATCGCGTACGACCGAAAGCGCTCGCCCCCCGCCTCGAACGTGCGCAGCCCGTCGCGCGGCGCCGGCCCGCCCGGCGGCGCGGTCATCCCCGACGCCAGCAGCTGGCGACGATCGAGCAGCAGCCGCAGCGACGTCCCGGTCGCCGACAGGACGTTGTCCAGGCGGCGGTCGTTGGTCGGCAGCTCGCGCTGGACCGCCGACAGCGCGGTCTCACGCGAGAGCTCGGCGGTGCTCCTCAGCCGGTCGTCGAGCGCGGCGCGCTCGGAGCGGTCGACGTAGCGCGAGACGACGACGCCGGCTCCCGCGAGCACGAGCGCGACGACGAGCGTGATGCCGAGCGTGAGGCGGCCGCGGAGACTGCGCATGGGTGGAGAACATCAGACCTGCAGGATGAAGCCGACGCCGCGCACGGTCTGCACGACGCGCGGCTCGCCGCCGGCCTCGAGCTTGCGGCGCAGGTAGCCGACGAAGACGTCGGCGATGTTCGTGCCCGGATCGAACGTGTAGCCCCAGACCTCTTCGTGCATCCGCGCCCGGTCGATGACCTCGTTGACGTTGCGCATGAGCAGGTGCAGCAGCTCGAACTCGCGCCGCGTGAGCCCGAGGTCGCGGTCGCCGCGCCGGGCGGAGTGCGAGCGAGGGTCGAGCGTGACGTCCCCGGCGCTCAGCACGGTCTCCTGCACGACCGGCCGGCGGCGCAGCAGCGCGTGCAGGCGGGCGGTCACCTCCTCCAGGGCGAACGGCTTGACGACGTAGTCGTCCGCGCCGGCCTGCAGGCCGCGAACGCGATCGTCGACCTCGTCGCGCGCGGAGAGCACGCACACCGGGACGTCGTCGCCGTCGGCGCGCAGCCGCTGCAGCACCTCGAGGCCGTCGAGATCGGGCATGGCGAGGTCGAGCAGGACGACCGCCGGGGAGACCGACTCGACGGCGGCGAGCGCCGCGCGCCCGCCCGACGCGCGCACGACGCGAAAGCCCTCGAGCTCGAGCGCCGCGCCGACCGCGCGGCGAATCGCGGCGTCGTCGTCGACGAGCAGGACGATCGGCCCGCCGGCGCCCTCATCCACGCTTGACGACCTCGCAGTCGCGGGCGACGCTGTCGATCGCGTCGGCGTAGACGCGGTCGCGCCCGCGGCCGCAGGCGATCTTGTCGCGCGCGCCGTCGTTGGCGCGGATCGTGTCGCGCCCGTTGCCGCCGTCGACGACGTCGCCGGGACCATGGCGCGCGTCGATGCGGTCGTTGCCCGAGCCGCCGAGCAGCGCGTCGGCCCCCGAGCCGCCCGAGAGCGTGTCGTTGCCGGAGTCCCCGGCCAGCACGTCGTCGCCGGAGCCGCCATACAGCCGGTCCTTGCCGCTTCCGCCCCGCAGCTCGTCGTCGCCCGAGTTGCCGTACAGCCGGTCGTTGCCGCTGCCGCCGCGCAGCTCGTCGGCGCCCGAGCCCCCGTAGAGCCGGTCGTTGCCGCCGAGGCCGCGCAGCCGGTCGTTCCCGCCGCGCCCCTTGATCGTGTCCGAGCGCGAGGTCCCGCTGATCCGATCGGAGCGGTTCGTGCCGTTGCGAGAGGCCGCGAGCGCGGTCGAGCCACCGGCGATGACGGCGAGCACGAGGGCGAGGATCGCGAGACGGCGGCGCAAGATGCGCACACGATGACGCAGGACGCCCGCGCGGGGCGGCTGAGCGCCGCGCTCTCATCGAGTTCTCACCGCGCGTCGTCCCGCGCAGGGTTGGCCGAACGTCGCACTCTCATCGAGTTCTCACCGCCGGTGAGGACGTCGTGAGAGCGGCGTCCAGACCCCGTCCTGAGCGCGCACAGTCCCAGCAGCACACCACGACGGGAGGACCAAGCCCATGCAGCTCACGAGAACCCAGCTCACCGCGGCGCTCGCCGCCCTCGGCCTCATCGTGCCCGCCGCCGCGCTCGCGGCGACGATCGAGGGCGGACCGCGCGGCGAGCGCCTGCGCGGCACGAACGGCGCCGACCGGATCGACGGCAACGGCGGCAACGACCGCATCCGAGGCCTGCGCGGGAACGACCGGCTCGACGGCGGCCGCGGCCGCGACCGCATCTTCGGCCACCGCGGCGACGACGTCATCACCGGCGCCCAGGGCAACGACTGGCTCAACGGCGGCCCCGGCGACGACACGATCACCGGCGACGCCAACGGGGCCGGCGACCGGACCTCGTTCGACCGCATCTTCGGCGCCTCGGGCAACGACACGCTGCGCGGCGGCGACTCGGCAGACCGGATCTACGGCGGCTCGGGCGACGACACGTCCTACGGCGAGAACGGCCGCGACCGCATGGCCGGCGGCACCGGCGACGACGTCCAGGACGGCGGCGCGGGCAACGACACGATCTACGCCAACCGCGGCGTCGACGTCTCGCGCGGCGGCCCGGGCAACGACGTGCTCTGGGCGCTCGCCCGCCGCGACGTCAGGCCCGGTCCCCACGGCGAGACCGACACGGTCGGCGACACGCTGGACGGCGGCGACGGCAACGACGTCCTGCGCGCGCGCGACGGCGAGGTCGACACGATCATCTGCGGCCCCGGCCGCGACCGCGCGCTGCTCGACGCCGTCGACGTCATCGCCGACGCGACGCCGGACAACCTCAACGGTTCGTGCGAGGTCGTCAGCCGCCGGGCGCCGCGCTCGCGCGGCTCGCGCGCCGAGGACCGCCAGGAGCGCCCGCGCGCCGAGCGGATCGGCTCCTGAGCCACGCGGGTCGCCGGGCGCGAGCGGGCAAGCCGCTCGCGCCGGGCGGCAGGCGGGCAGGCACGGAGGGTGCGGCCCGGGCGCGTTCGCCGGCCGGACGCAGCCGGGCAGGCCGGCGAGGCGAGGAGCGGCTGCGCGCCAGCGACTGATCCGCCGGCGCCTGCGGCGCGATCTCATGGCGAGAGGTCGGTGGACCTCGCCAGCCATCAATGAAGGCCGCCGCCCCCGCGCGCGAGAACGGAGCCGCATGTCCGACGTCACCAACCACCTGTTCGACACGATCGATCGGCAGCACGCTCACGAGTCGGCGAGCACGCGCCGCACGCTCGTCAAGACGACAGCCGCCGCGTTGGGGTCGATGGGACTGCTCGGCGTCGTCTCCAAGGATGCATTTGCGGCCGTGAAGACCGATGCCGCCAACTCGATCGCGAACATCACGACGGTCGCGGCGACGGCCGAGGTGCTCGCGACGATCGTCAACACCGTCGGCCCCGAGAAGCTCGGCAACAAGCTCGACGCGGTCACGCTGCGCAACGTGCGCGCCGCCGCACAGCAGGAGAAGAACCACTACGAGCTGCTGACCTCCAGCGCCGTCGGCGGCAAGCCCGCGACGACGACGATCTACGTCCCCGACGAGGTCTTCGCGTCGCCGACGAACCTGCTGAAGACGCTCGTCGTCGGCGACCAGGTGTTCATCAACGCCTACCTGCTCGCGACGACGGTCTTCGCGCGCCAGGGCGACCTCACGGGGTCGAAGTTCGCGCGCTACGCGGCCGAGATCATGGCCACGGAGGCCGTCCACCGGGCGCTCGCGCTGCAGTCGCTCGGCCACCTCGGCAACGACCGCGTGTACGCGAAGTTCACGCAGCGCGAGCAGGTCGCCGACCTGGCGACGACGGGCGCGCCCGGCTTCTTCAAGATCCTCGACGCGGTCGCCATCCTCGAGTCCGCGGGCTTCGGCTTCGGCAAGCCGGGCTCCAAGCCGGGCACGAAGTACGAGTACGCCGAGGTCGCGGCGCGCACGCCGACGGACCCCCAGGTGAACACGATCTCGATCTCGTAGCCCGGCGCTCTGACCGGCCGGCTGCGCGGCCGCTCTCCGGCATCAACGCCGAGTTGGCGCGCTGACACTCGGTTGTTCACTGCAATTGAACACCGTTCGGCCGCACCTAACGCCAAGCTTGTGACGACAGGCAAGGACAGCCAACCGAATCACCCGAGGTCCCCCAGAAGTTCGGGGCCTCATTCCTACCGGAAGAAAGGGCGCCTCTTCCCCGTGGCGTCCTTTCTTCTGTTCGCACCCGGATGCGCGGCCTCGGGGCCCTCGCCGGCGGTCAGGCCGCGGCCGCGGCGAACAGCGCCAGCGGCGCCGTGACGTTCTTGAAGCTGCGCGCGCCGCGGTCGGCGATCGCGACACCGGCCTGGGCGATCCGCTCGCGCGTGCGCACGCTCAGGAGGATCTCGCCCGCGGTCGCCGCGTCGGCGACCCGCGCGGCGACGTTGACCGTAGAGCCGTACCAGTCGCCCTCGCGCTGGACGGCGGTCCCGGAGTGCACGCCCATGCGCAGGGAAGGGCACCAGTCCTCGTCGGCGAGCTCGCGGCGCAGACGCAGCGCCAGCGCGACGACGCGCGTCGCGTCGTCGCCATGGATCATGACGGCGTCGCCGAGCTTCTTGACGACCTCGCAGCCACACCGCTCGGCGAGGCGCGCGGCGGCGGCCTGGAAGGCCACGGCCACGTCCGCGGCGACGTCGTCGCCCACGCGCTCCGTGAAGGCGGTGAAGCCGACGAGGTCGGCGAACAGGAAGGTGTGCTCGGGGGCGTCCATCTGACCATGTGGCGTGACGAACGCATGAACGTCGTGCATCCCACGGCCACGCGGGCCGTTCCCTCGCGCGGAACGGGGGGCGCTCAGCGCTCGACGACCCAGCGCAGCGGGCGCTCGCGACCGGGGTCGTAGACGCAGTAGGCCCCGGTTCGCACGCAGCGGTCCAGCCGTTCGCCGAGCTGCGGGTCAGACGTCCCGATGCGCTTGATCGCGCTGCGCAGCGCGCGCGTGACGCTCAGGCGCGCCCGCTCGGCGTCGTCGTGGGGCTGGCGGTCGCGCCCGCTGAGGCCGAGCCCGCGGGCCAGCTCGGCGCGCACGAAGTCCAGCTCGCTCGCGACCCGCCCGGCCGCGCGCTCGTCGCGCCGCGTCCGGGCGCGGTCCAGCTCGGCCTCGAGGCGCTCGATGCGATCGCGGTACTCGCGCTTGGCCTGGTCGTCGAGCGCCGGCCCGGTTCCGCGCTGGATGCCGAGCCCGATCTCGTGGGCGTCGGAGCGCTCGATCGACGGTCCGATCGCGGCCGTCCCCTCGACGGCGGCGATGAGATGCATGCAGTGCACCTCGGTGCCGGGCCGCTCGAGCAGCAGCGCGAGCAGTCGCACCCCGCGCCGGTCGCTGAGGTGCAGCCTGCCGCCCTCGTACTCGACCGTCCAGATGTCGCCGGCCCTGTGCAGGCGGGCATGGTCCCATCCGGCCTCGCGCGCCTCGCCGGACGCGGCGGGCGTGCCGCGCAACTGCCCTCGCACCATCTCGATCCGTTCCGCGTACCTGACGAGCCCCATGCGCTCGCTCGCGTCCGCCACGTCGGCGAGCAGCTCCTCGGCGCGGGCCCGCGCCGAGGAGCCGCCGTCGCGCGCGAGCACGACCGCCTCCTCGAGCGCGATCCGGGCGAGCGTCCCGCGGGCGCCGATGCGCGTCGCCCGTATGCGCGCCGTGGCGAACCGCTCGAGCGCCTCTGCATCGCGGCCGGCGACCCGCGCCAGGATGCCCAGCCACATCTCGACCGGGCCGAGGAACGCGATCGTCGGCAGCACGACGTTGCGCCCCGCGAACCGCGCCAGCCGGGCGTGCAGACGCGGGGCCTCCTCGCGCAGGTCCAGCGCGGCGACCGCCTCGCAGAGCAGGGCCATCGCCGCCATCCACAGGTTGTCGCGCGGCAGCGCGGCGAAGTCCTGGGCCGCCAGCCGGTCGAACTCGAGCCGCGCCTCGTCGACGCGCCCGCCGTCGGCGAGCGCCGCGGTCAGCCCCGCGCGCCAGCACGGCATGGCCGGCGAGCCGGCGGCGTAGGCTCGGACGATCTCGCCGATCTCGCGCGGGCCCTTCTGCAGCCACGTCAGGATGACGTGCTGCGAGGCCACCGTGAGCGGGATCGTCGATGCCGGCAGCTCGTCGGCGGTCGCGGCGACGTCGCCGAGCTGCTGGGCGGCCTCCCCGAAGCACCCGTCCATGGCGGCGCGCCGGGCGCGGTGCAGCGCCGCGAACGCGGCCGGGCGGCGGTCGCGCGACTCGCGCGCGAGGCGGTCGAGCGTCTCGACGGCGATGTCGGCTCCGGCGAGGTCGTCGAGCTCGAGCAGGAGATCGACGTGGCGGCTGCGGGCTGCCAGCGACATCGTCGTCTCGCCCGTGCGGTCGGTCAGCTCGAACAGCTCGCGCAGCCACGCGAGCCCCTGCTCGGTCGCGTCGGGCCCGCACGTCGCAAGCTGCGCCGAGCAGAGCGCGATCGCGAGCGTCGCCTCGTCGCCCAGCCGCCGCGCCATCGCCAGCGCCTCGGTCGCCAGCTGCGCCCGGCGGTCGGCGCTGTCGGACCAGTACAGCGCGACGGCGAGCGCCCCGAGCAGGCGCACCCGCATCGGGTCGTCGGCGGAGCCGACTCGCTCGAGCGCCTCGACGAGCAGCGCGACGTGCGGCTCGTCGACGTAGCCGGGCGTGAGCGCGAACGGGGCGAAGCCCAGCGCGGCGCGAGCGAGCACGTCGTCGGCGCCGATCGCACGCGCGGCCGCGACGGCCGCCTCGAACGACGCCCTCGCCGTCGGCCGCCCGGCTCGCGACTGGGCGGTGCCCAGGCCGAGCAGCAGCCGTGCGCGGCGAGGGACGTCTGGCGGCAGCTGCGCCAGGGCCTGCAGCGCCCGTCCGTACAGCTCGGCGGACTGCTCGTAGGCGAGCGTCTGCAGCGCGCGCTGCGCCGCGCGCTCGGCGTAGTCGACGGCCTTGGGCACGTCGCCGCGCGGCGCGGCGGACAGGAAGTGGTGGGCGAGCTCGGGCAGGTGGTCCTCGATCGCTCCGCGATAGACGTGCTCGAGCGCCGCGCCGACGAGCCGGTGCGCGTTCATCCTGGCGGCGGCGGGAAGCCCGGCGATGAGCGTGTCGCGGATGAGCCCGTGACCGAAGCGGTACCGGCCCGGCGTGCCCGGGATCTCGCGCACGAGGCCGAGCGCCACGGCCTCGTCGAGCGCGGCGAGCAAGCCGTCGCGATCGAGCTCGGAGGCGCGCTCGAGCGTCGCGAGGTCGAACGTGCGCCCGATGACGGCGGCGAGCTCGAGCGCCGCGAGCTCGTCCTGCGCCAGCGGCTCCATGCGCCGGGCGATCGTCGCCCTCACGCCCTCGGGCAGCGGCAGCTCGCTCGGCGGGTCCTGCAGCCGACCGTCCGCGACGAGCAGCGCGACGATCTCGCGCGCGAAGAACACGTTGCCCTCCGTGGCCGCGTGCACCACGTCCGCCACGCCGCGCGCGGCCGGCCCGCCGCTCGTCAGCTCGATGAGCCGGCCGATGTCGCCCACGGCGAGACCGCCGAGCAGGAGCCGCCGGCCGGCGCGGACGATGTTCTGCAGCGCCAGCTGCGCGTCCGGCGTGCGGCGCGGCACCCGCTCGTGCAGCGTCACGACGAGCAGCACGGCGAGGTCGCGCAGCATGCGCGAGACGAAGTCGAGCGCGACGAGCGAGCCCTCGTCGACGGCTTGGAGGTCATCGATGAGGATGACGACCGGGCCGCGCGCGGCACGGGCCCGCAGCAGCCCGACGATGGCGTCGAAGAGCGCGAAGCGGGCCGCATCGGGCTCCTCCTGCTCGCCCGGCGGCTCGAGCTCGGGCAGGCGCTCGGCGAGCTCCGGCGCGAGGCGCAGCAGCTCGCCGGCGACCGGGCCGAGCTCGATGCGCAGCTGCGCGGCGTCGAGGTCCTCCGCCAGGCCCCGGACGACCTCCACCCACGGCCAGTAGGGCGGTGCCGCGCGCCCCCAGCCACGCGTCCAGACGACGCGCGCGCCGCCGGCCGCGGCGTGCTCGGCGAGCGCGGCCGCCAGCCGCGTCTTGCCGACGCCCGGATCGCCGAGGACGATCTGGATGGCGCCCTTGCCGCGCACGGCGTCCTCGAACGCGTCGCGCAGCTCGCCCAACTCGCGCTCGCGCCCGACGAGCAGCCCGTCGCCCAGCCTTGGGCGCCGCGTTGAACTCCATCTCCAGCGCCTCCAGTTCCTCCGAACGACGAGCCTACAGCCCTGCCGCCGGGTCGATCCAGTCCCGCCCGGTCACCGCTGCACGTCCCATACGACCGGCGCGCCCGGATCGGGCTCGTAGGCGCACGTCGTGCCCGTGCGGACCGTGCTCCGCAGCATGCGGCCGAGCCGCGGATCGTTGCCGTCGACGCGGCGGATCGCGGCCTTGATCGCCCGCGTGACGTTGACGCGGGCGCGCTCCGCGGCGGCGGTCTTGTGCTCGTCGGCGATGGCCATCCTGCCGGCGACCTTCTCGAGCTCCCGGACGAGGCGCGCGATGCGCTCGGGGTCGTTGAACGCCCTCGCCTCGGCGAGCTCCTCCTCCAGGTCGCGGGCCCGCTCGCGCAGCGCGCGCAGGTCGGCACCCGGGTCCGGATGGGCGCCGCCGTCGTGGTCGGCGAGCTGGACGGCCGCGATCGGCACCCCCGGGTTGGCGAGCAGCGTCGCGAGATAGCCCAGGCCCTTGACGTCCGGCAGGCACATGTGAGCGCCGTGGCAGTCGAGCACCCAGACGTCCTGCCGGCGGTGCAGCGTGGCCTGCGCGGGCCGCTCGCCGGCGGCGCGGCGCGCCGGGGGAAGCTCTCCTCCAGCCGCGCCAGCAGCTCGTCGGCGCGGGCCACGGCGTCGTCCATCCGCATGTCCGCGGCGCCGGCGACGACGCGCTGCACGAGCGCCCGGCCACGCTGCGCGTCGCCCGGAGCGCCGCGCCGGGCGAGCACCTGCGCGGCGTCGAGCGCGGTCAGGACGACCGTCGGTCGAGCGCCCATCCGCTCGGCCGCCGAGCGCGCGGTCTCGAGGTGGCCGAGCGCGCGCTCGTCCTCTCCGATCGTCATCGCCAGCAGGCCGAGGTAGCGCGCGACGGGACCGTGGTACGCGGCGCCCAGCGACACGACGTTGCGCCCCTCGTACGCGATCAGCAGCTCATACAGGCGCCGCGCGCGGCCGCGCTCGCCGAGCAGCGCGCAGAGCTCGGCGAGCAGGGCGAGCGAGACGAGCCACAGGCCGTCCCGCGGGACGTCCTCGAAGTCCGCCGCGGCCAGGTGGTCGAGCTCGCGGCGGGCCTCGTCCTCGCGGCCGAGCTCGGCGAGCACGAGCGCCAGGCCGCAGCGCCAGCGGCGCATCGCCGGCAGCCGGTCGGCGTTGAGGCGCACGAGCGGCTCGAGCTCCTGCTGGCGCCCCTGCGCGCGCCGCACGAGGAACATCTGCGCGTCGGCGATGATCGGCGCGATCGAGCCGGGCACACCACGGGACTGCGCGACGGCCTCGGCGATGTGGTGCTCGCAGTCGGCGAACTCGCCGCGCCGATAGGCGTCGGTCGCGCGGTGCAGCGGGTCGTGGACGAGCATCCGCGGCTGTCCGAGGCGGCGGGCCGTCGCGCCGAAGGCCTCGATCTCCTCGAACGCGCGCACGGGGTCGTCGAGCTCGAGCAGGACGCCGATGCGCCAGAGGCGCACCTGCATGCCGAGCTCCGCGTCGTTCGTGCGCTCGCACAGCTCGACGGCCTCGATCGAGATCGGCAGGCCGCGGGTCACGGTCTCGGGACCCCGGACGGCGACGAACCCCTGGGCGAGGGCGAACGCGAGGGTACGGTCGCCCAGCATCCGCTGCTCGCGTGAGCTGCGCGCGGGCGTTCCGGTGTAGATCGCGCGCGCGATCTCCAGCGCCTCGTCGACGAGGCGCTCGCGGCGCTCCAGCTGCGGCGACCAGTACAGCGCCAGCGCGAGCTGCACGCGCAGCCGGCAGCGCAGCGCGTCGATCGCCGGCTGGCGCGCGGCCTCCTGAGGAGCCATCGCGTCCAGGCGCGCGAGGGCCTCCTCGAGGATCGACACGAGGTGCGGCTCCACGAGGCCGGGCGCGAACGCGTCCAGGGTGCTCGCCAGCGCGGTCTGCGCCAAACGCTCGGAGTCGTCGAGCCGGCGCGCGTGCTCGGCGGCTCCGCGCAGCGCCGTCCGCGCCCCGTCGACGTCGCCGGCGCGCATCCGCGTCTCGCCCAGACCCTGGGCCAGCCGCCACGCGCGCTGCTCGTCGGCGGGCAGTGGGGCCGCGACGTCGATCGCGTGCGCGTACAGGCGCGCGGCGTCCTCGTAGGCGAACTGCCCGACGGCGCGCTGCGCCGCGCGCTCGGCGAAGTCGACGGCGCGCTCGGCCCCGCCCTCGGTCGCGGCCTGCAGGTAGTGGTGGGCGATCTCCGCCAGATGGGACTCGAGATCGTCGCGGTAGGCCTCCTCCAGTGCCTCGGCGGCGACGCGGTGCAGACGCGCGCGCCGGGTGGCACCGAGGCCCTCCAGCAGCGTGTCGCGCACGAGCGCGTGGGCGAAGCGGAAGTGGCTGGAGTCGCGCCCGGCGACGACGATCTCCGCGCGCAGCGGCGCCTCGAGCCAGTCGAGCACGGCCGACGGCGTCTCGTCGAGCACGCGGGCGAGCGTCGGCACGCCGAACTCCCCGCCGATCACCGCCGCCGCGCACAACGTCTGCTGCACGAACGGCTCCAGCGGGTCCAGGCGCCGGCGGATGGCGTCGCGCACGCCGTCGGGCAGCGGCAGCGGCAGCTCGGCCGCCCCGGCGTCGTGGAGGCGGCCCTGCGAGGCGAGCAGCTGGACGAGCTCGTCGACGAAGAACGGGTTGCCCGCGCTCGCGGCGTGGACCGCCGCGACGAGCTTCGACGGGATCTCGACGCGGGCGCCCGAGCCGAGGTCGCGGGCGCGGGTGGCCGCCAGCAGCGCGACGTCGTCGCGGCTGAGCCCCTCGAGCGGCAGGCGCGTGGCCGCCCGCGCGAGGCCGCCGAGCGGCGCCGCGAGATCCGCGCGCGCGTGCGCCTCCGCGTGGCGATAGGACGCGATCGCCAGGAGCGGGACGTCGGGCAGGGTCCGGGCCACGAACAGCAGCGCGTGCAGCGACGAGGCGTCGGCCCAGTGCAGGTCGTCGAGCACGACGACGAGTGGGCGCTGCTCGGCGACCGTGGCAAGCAGCGTCGCGAGCGCGTCGAAGCGCCGGAACCGCGCCTGGTCGGAGTCCAGCTCCGAGGGCTGCGCGGGCGCGCCGAGCGAGGCGCCGAGCTCAGGCAGCAGTCCCGCGATCCAGGGCGCGCTGGCGCCGAGGGCGGCGCGCAGGGAGGGAAGGTCGGCGCCCCGGCTCAGCGCGCGGCCGACCTGCACCCACGGCCAGTACGCGGGCGCGCCGCCGCCGTCCCAGCAGCTTCCCCAAGCCCAGGCGGCGCCACGCGCGGCGGCGAGCTCGACGAACTCGCGCGCCAGCGCGGTCTTGCCGATCCCCGGCTCCCCGGTGAGCAGGATCAGGCTGCCGCGGCCCGCCAGCGCCCGCTCCAGGGCCGCCTCGAGCTGGGCAAGCTCCCGCTCACGCCCAAGAAGGCGCGGGCCCTGCCATCCGCTGCTCAACCCTGCTGCACGCACAGCTCTCTCCCCGAGGCACAGCGTAGACCACGGCTTTTCTGAGTATCGGTCTTCGTCCCTCGTTCGTCACCAGCCGGACGTTCCGGTTCCGCCTTTATACGGCCCTCGCAGTCCCGCGGTGATCCATCCGCCGTAGAAATCGCCCGCCTGCGACTGGACGACCTCCTCGTCGAGCAGGCAGGCATCCATGCGGCTCGGATAGAACGCGACGTGATCGCGCAGCGCCGCGTAGGGCGCCGACGGGTCGGGGTACGTCCATGCGGCACGGGCCTCACGCCGCCCGCCGGCGACGACGTCGAGGTAGGTGGCGATCCCCTTCCACTCACAGAAGGAGCGCCCGCCGGCGGGCTCGATACATCCGCTCGCGACGTCCGCGGGCGGCACGTAGATCGTCGGCGGATGGCTCGTCTCGAGCACCCGCAGCGCCCTCGTCGAATCGGCCACCGTCACGCCGCCGAGGACGACGCGGACGCGGCGCCCGCAGGGCTCCAGGGCGGGCGGCCGCGGGTAGTCCCAGACGGACTCGCTCACGACCGGCTCACGCGATCGGGACAGGGCGCATATCGTGTCGAGGCTGCCACACTCATGGATTCGTCTTGTGCCGGCTCAGGGATCATCCCTCGGCCGGTGACCCCCGTCGCCCTCCGGAGAACCGCTTGTCCACGAACAGCTTCGATGCCCGCAGCACGCTCAAGGTGGGCGACCGCACGGTCGAGATCTTCCGCCTCGACGCGCTGGCGCCCGGCTTCGACGTCGCGCGCCTGCCGTTCTCGCTGAAGATCCTGCTCGAGAACCTGCTGCGCACCGAGGGCAACGGATCGGTGACGGCGGCGGACATCGAGGCGCTCGCGGGATGGGACCCGGCCGGCGAGCCGTCGGACGAGATCGCCTTCTCGCCGGCGCGCGTCGTCATGCAGGACTTCACCGGGGTGCCCGCGGTCGTCGACCTCGCCGCGATGCGCGACGCGATGGCAAGCATGGGCGGCGACCCGGCGCTCATCAACCCCCTCGTCCCGGCCGAGCTCGTCATCGACCACTCCGTGCAGGTCGACAGCTACGGCAGCGCCAGCTCCTTCACGCGCAACGCCGAGCGCGAGTTCGAGCGCAACGAGGAGCGCTACGCGTTCCTGCGCTGGGGCCAGACCGCGTTCGACAACTTCGCCGTCGTCCCGCCGGACACGGGGATCGTCCACCAGGTCAACCTCGAGTACCTCGCGCGCGTCGTGTTCGTCGAGGAGGGCGACGGCTCGCGGCCGCCGCTGGCCTACCCGGACACGCTCGTCGGCACCGACTCGCACACGACCATGATCAACGGCCTCGGCGTGCTCGGCTGGGGCGTCGGCGGCATCGAGGCCGAGGCGGCGATGCTCGGCCAGCCGATGCCGATGCTCATCCCGCGCGTGATCGGCTTCAAGCTGCGCGGCGAGCTGCCCGAGGGCGCGACCGCGACCGACCTCGTGCTGACGGTCACCGAGACGCTGCGCGAGCGCGGCGTGGTTGGCGCGTTCGTCGAGTTCTTCGGCCAGGGCCTCGCGGCGCTGCCGCTGGCCGACCGCGCGACGATCGGCAACATGAGCCCGGAGTTCGGCTCGACCTGCGCGATCTTCCCGATCGACGCCGAGACGATCCGCTACCTCGAGTTCTCCGGCCGCCCGCCCGAGCTCATCGAGCTCGTCGAGGCCTACGCCCGCGAGCAGGGCCTGTGGCACGACGAGAGCTCGCCCGAGCCGGTCTTCTCCGACACGGTCGAGCTCGACCTCGGCGACATCGTCCCGTCGCTCGCCGGCCCGCGCCGCCCGCAGGACCGCGTCGCGCTCAGCGAGGCGCAGGCCGCGTTCAGGATCGCCCTGAAGGACTTCCTGCCGCACGACGACGACTCGGAGGACCCCGACGGCGGCGACACGATCGAGTTCGACGCGCTCTCCTTTCCCGCGTCGGACCCGCCCGTCTACACCGAGCGCTCGAGCCGCCGGCCGCCCGAGCACGCGACGGACGCCTCGCACGCCGAGGCGATCGCGGCGGCCCGGCTCGCCGAGCGCCTCGACGACAGCGTGCCGATCGTGCTCGCCGACGGCACCGAGACCGACCTCGACCACGGCCGCGTCGTCATCGCCGCGATCACGAGCTGCACGAACACCTCCAACCCGTCGGTCATGCTCGCCGCGGGGCTGCTCGCGCGCAACGCCGTGGCGCGCGGGCTGCGCAGCAAGCCGTGGGTCAAGACGTCGCTGGCTCCGGGATCGAAGGTCGTCACCGAGTACCTCGACCAGGCGCAGCTCACGGGCCCCCTGGAGACGCTCGGCTTCCACCTCGTCGGCTACGGCTGCACGACCTGCATCGGCAACTCGGGTCCGCTGCCGCGCGCGGTCTCCGAGGCGGTCGGCGAGCACGACCTCGCGGTCGTCTCGGTGCTCTCGGGCAACCGCAACTTCGAGGGGCGCATCAACCCCGACGTGAAGATGAACTACCTCGCGTCGCCACCGCTCGTCGTCGCCTACGCGCTCGCCGGCTCGATGGACGCAGACATCGTCAACGACCCGCTCGGGCAGGACCCCGACGGCAACGACGTCTACCTGCGCGACCTGTGGCCCTCCGGCCGCGAGGTGGGCGAGACCGTGGAGCGTGCGGTGCGCTCGGAGATGTTCCGCTCCTCCTACGGCGACGTCTTCGCCGGCGACGAGCGCTGGAACTCGCTCGAGGTCCCGACGGGCGACCGCTTCGCCTGGGACGCGGCCTCGACGTACGTGCATCTGCCGCCCTACTTCGACGGCATGCCGGAGCAGCCGCCGCCGGTCGCCGACATCGAGGGCGCGCGCGTGCTCGCGCTGCTCGGCGACTCGGTCACGACCGACCACATCTCGCCGGCCGGCTCGATCAAGCCCGACTCGCCCGCCGGCCTGTACCTGCAGGACAACGGCGTCCCGCCGCGCGACTTCAACTCCTACGGGGCGCGGCGCGGCAACCACGAGGTCATGGTCCGCGGGACGTTCGCGAACATCCGCCTGCGCAACCTGCTCGCGCCGGGGACCGAGGGCGGCTGGACGCGCAAGCTGCCCGAGGACGTCCAGATGTCGATCTACGACGCCTCGCTGGCGTATCTCGCGAAGGGCACGCCGCTCGTCGTGCTCGCCGGGACGGAGTACGGCTCGGGCTCGTCGCGCGACTGGGCCGCGAAGGGCACGCGGCTGCTCGGGGTCCGCGCGGTGCTCGCGCAGAGCTTCGAGCGCATCCACCGCTCCAACCTCATCGGGATGGGCGTGCTGCCGCTGCAGCTGCCCGCCCCCGCCGCCGACCTCGGGCTCACCGGCGAGGAGGTCTTCTCGATCACCGGGCTCGCGGAGCCGATGAACGCCGGCGAGCCGGTGCCGGCGGAGGTCGCCGTGCGCGCCGGCGAGCGCGAGTTCATGGCGCGCGTGCGGATCGACACGCCGAAGGAGGCGGAGTACTTCCGCCACGGCGGGATCCTCCAGTACGTGCTGCGCCAGCTGCGCGACCGCTGACGCGGCGGTCGCGCGCGGCGGTTGCGCTGCGGTGGTGGGCGGGTCGGGGTCGGGACGGTCGCGGCTGCTGGGGCGGTCGGGGTCGGGACGGTCGCGGCTGCTGGGGCGGTCGGGGTCGGGACGGTCGCGGTGGCTGCCGGCGGGGCGGTCGGGGTCGCTCCGTTCGCAGTGGCTGCCGGCGGGGCGGTCGGGGTCGCTCCGGCCGTGGCGACAGCGACGGGGCGGGTTGCGTCCGCGCCGCTCACGGTGGCCGTTGGCGGGGCGGTCGGGGTTCGCGCGGGCCGCGAGGCGACGATCGCTCGCTGGGGGTCACGTCCCGCGCCACGCCGCGGCGAACGCCGGCGGGCGATTGCGTCTGCGCCGCTCGCGGTGGCCGCCGGCGGGGCGGTCGGGCCCGCTCCGGCCGTGCCGCGACGACCGCTGGCTGGCTGGTTGCGTCCCCGCCGCACCGCGGCGACCGCCGTCGGGGGTCGCGCGCGCCGGGCGGGTGCCGCGGCTGCGGCCGTCGCCGCCCGGTCCCGTGCCACCGACTCCCGGCGGCCTGCGCGGATTGCGTCCCCATGCGGGACGCAACGCGCACAACCCCGGCCGCACCACCCGCTCCCGGCGGGGTCGTGTGGATTGCGTCCTCATGCGGGACGCAACGCGCACAACCCCCGGACCGCCCGCCCGCCCCCGGCGGGGTGTGTGGATTGCGTCCTCATGCGGGACGCAACGCGCACAACCCCCGGACCGCCCGCCCGCCCCCGGCGGGGTGTGTGGATTGCGTCCTCATGCGGGACGCAACGCGCATAACCCCGGCCGCACTACCGACTCCCGACGGCCTACACGGGTTGCGTCCCCATGCGGGACGCAACGCGCAGGACTTCTCAGCCGGCGTGTGCGACGAGCGCGCGGACGGTGGCGGCGACGTGCTCGGGCTCGGCCGTGACCTGGCGCCAGGTGAAGCGCACGACGCGCCATCCGAGCCGCATGAGGCGCTGGTCGCGGCGGCGATCATGCTCGAACGCGCGCCGCGTGGCGTGCACGTCGCGGCCGTCGACCTCCGCGACCAGGCGGGCGTCGCGCCAGAGGAAGTCGGCCTCGAAGCCACCGCCGTCGGGGTCGGCGATCCAGTGGTTGACGCCGTCGGGCGCGACCGCCGCGGCGCGGCAGACGGCGAGAAACCGCTCCTCGAGCTCGTTGCGCGTGAGCGTCGAGCCGGCGCGGTGCTCGGCGAGCACGCTGCGCAGCACGGCGGCGCCGCGACGGCCGTCCGCTCGCGCCAGGACATCGTCGATCGCCGCGACGTCGAGCAGCCGCAGGACCTCGGCGCGATCGACGGCACGCTCGAGCTCGCGACGGGTGACCTCGCCGGCGATGTCGAGCAGCGTGCGCGCGAGCGTCGTGCACGGGATCCCGTCGATCGTCGTGACGTCGCGAGCGGTCAGCGTCGCGGCGCTGTGAACGCGGATGCCCGCGCGACCGCGGCCCGCCGCCCGCGGCGCGGTGACGTCGATGAGCGCAGAGGAGCGGAGCCCGAGGTCGAAGAGGCTCGTGCTCGTGCGATGCGAGGCGGCGGTGCCGATCCCGCAGGCGAGCACGGCCGCCATGATGCGTCCTCGGGGCGCGATGGCCGGGTGGCCGACCGCGTAGACCCCTCGATGCACGCGGTGCAGCCGGCCTCTCGCCACGCGGTTGCGGGCGCCGCTCGCCGTGAGCCCCAGCCGCTCGAGCTGGCGCAGCGCGACAACGCCGTGCTGGCGCTCGGCGAGGGTTGCGAGGGCGCGGTCGAGGGGGTCATGCGGATTGCGTCCCACAGCGGGACGCTTCGCGCACGACCCCTCGCCGGCCGACCCGCCGAGTCCGGGGTCATGCGGATTGCGTCCCACAGCGGGACGGTTCTCGCGGGACGTTTCCACGGCGGGCATGCTGACCGCGGCCCGGTGACGGAACAACGCGCGCTCGCAGCGTCTCTCGCGCGGCCGACGCGCGGCCGACGCGCGATGCTCGCCCGCGGCCACCGGGGATCGCGCGCCGCGGCGGGGCGGCGCGGTACGGCGCGGGCGGGCGCGGCGCGGGCGGCGCGGGCGGCGCGGGCGACGCGGTGCGGCGCGGGCGGCGGGGCGGCGCGGGCGGCGCGGGCGGCGGGGCGGCGCGGCGCGGGACGGCGCGAGACGGCGCGGGCGGGCGCTACGCGGGGCGGCGCGGGACGGGGCGGCGCGGGGCGGGGCGGTGCCGGGCGGCGCGGACGGCGCGCGGGACGGCGCGGGACGGGCGCGGGACGGGACGGCGCGCGGGACGGGCGCGGGACGGCACGAGACGGCGCGGGACGGCGCGGGACGGCGCGAAGGCACGGCCGGAGCGGCCGGGTCTAGCCGGAGCGGCAGGTCGCGCAGCGGCCGTGGACGACCGCCTCGATGCGCTCCTGCTCGAAGCCGTGGCGCGCGGCGGCGCGCGCGAGCGCTCCGGTGTCCAGCTCGCAGTCGAGGTCCTCGATCGAGCCGCACAGCGCGCAGACGAGGTGGTGGTGGCTCTCCGTGCGCGGGTCGAAGAGCGTCGTTCCGGCGCGCTGCACGCGGCGCACCATGCCGAGCTCCTCGAGCAGGTCGAGCGTGGCGTAGATCGTCGGCAGGGCGACGTTCGGCAGGCGGTCGGCGACGGCGTCGAGCAGCTCGTCGGCGGTGACGTGGCGGTCGAGCTCGCGCAGGGCGCGGTGCACGACGACGCGCTGCGGGGTGACCCGCATGCCGCGTTCGCGCAGAGCCGTCGACAGCTCGTCGGTCATGGCATCCATGTTAGGGCATCCTACTTAGGGGTTCCTTATTACAACTGACTTGTCGTAGTCTGCTACGGTAGCCCACGTGACCGCAGCCGACATCCCCCTCGTCCGGCAGTGGCGCACCGCCAGCGAGCGCGATCGCCTCCTCAAGGTCATCCAGCCGGCGCTCATCGGCCTCATCGACGGGACGATCTCGACGCTCGCGCCGATCTTCGCGACTGCCTACATCGCGGGCTCGAAGGCCGCGCTGCTCGTCGGCCTCGCGGCGGCGCTCGGCGCGGCGATCAGCATGGGCATGTCCGAGGGCCTCTCCGACGACGGCGAGATCACGGGCCGCGGCGCCGCGCTGCAGCGGGGCCTCATCACCGGCCTGGCGACCTTCGTCGGCGGGACCGCACACGCGCTGCCGTTCCTCATCTCCGACATCGGGACCGCGCTGACGGTCGCCTACGTCGTCGTGTCGATCGAGCTCGTGCTCATCGCCTGGGTGCGCAAGCGCTTCCTCAACGTCCCGCTGCGCACGTCGCTCATCCAGGTCACGCTCGGCGGCATGATCGTCGCGGCCGTCGGCGTCATCATCGGGCACGCATAGCCTAGATTCTCGGGCTGTGCCGATCGACGCCCCCGTCATCGCGGCGTCATCGGACGTCGCGAGCATCCTGACGAGCCTCTTCGTCGTGCTGCTCGCAGCCAAGCTCGGCGACGAGCTCTTCCGCCGCCTGCGCCAGCCGACGATCGTCGGCGAGATCCTCGCCGGCGTGCTCGTGGGCCCCGCCGTGCTCGGCCTCGTCGAGCCCGACGAGGTGCTCGAGGTCTTCGCCGAGCTCGGCGTCGTGTTCCTGCTGTTCTGGGTCGGCCTGGAGACCAAGCTCTCCGACCTGCGCGAGGTCGGCCCGACGGCGCTCTCCGTCGGCGTGCTGGGCGTCGCGATCCCCTTCGCGGGCGGGATCGGGCTCGGCGCGGCGCTCGGAGAGAGCGTCGGCACCTCGCTGTTCATCGGCGCGGCGCTCGTCGCGACGAGCGTCGGCATCACCTCCGCCGTGCTCATCGACCTCGGCGCGCTCGAGCGGCGCTCGAGCCGGACGATCCTCGGCGCGGCGATCGTCGACGACATCCTCGCGCTGCTGCTCGTCGCCGTCGCCGCGGGGGTGGCGGCCGAGGGTGGCGTCGACATCGGCGCGATCGCGGTCACGGCGGGCATCGCGCTGGCCTTCGTCGCCTTCGTCGCGCTCGGCGGGACGAGGCTCCTGCAGCGGCGCCCGGCGCTCCTGCACACGCCGCGCTTCTCCGAGTCGCCGCTGCTGCCCGCCGTCATCGTCTGCCTCGGCCTCGCGGCCTTCGCGGCGCAGATCGGCCTGGCCGCGATCATCGGCGCCTTCCTCGCCGGCATGGTCATCGCCGAGACGCGCGACCAGCACCCGATCGAGACGGAGGTCGCGCCGCTGTACGCGTTCTTTCCCCCGTTCTTCTTCGCGTTCATCGGCCTGGAGGTGTCGCTCGCCGCGCTCGGCGACCTCGACACGCTGCTCCTGCTCGCGGGCGTCACCGTGCTCGCCGTCGTCACGAAGTTCGGCGGCGCCTACCTCGGCGCGCTGCGCATGGGCCGCCGCGATGCCGCGTTCGTCGGCGTCGGGATGGTGCCGCGCGGCGAGGTCGGGATCATCGTCGCCGGCATCGGCAACGCGACCGGCACGATCGACGCCGAGCTGTTCGCCGTCATCGTCGCGATGTCGGTCATCACGACGCTCATCGTGCCGCCGGTCCTGCGCCGGCTGGCGGCCCCGCCCGCGCCGACGGAGCCGGCACCGGCCTGAGCCGGCACCGGCCTGAGCCGGCGCGCTACGGGCCGGTCATCGGGAACGGCCCGTGCAGGCCGCCGTCGGCCGCGTACAGCTGCGACGCGGGCCCCAGCGCGGGCGGGATCGGCTGACCGAGCTGCAGCTGGCCGGCGATCGGGGTGTTCAGCGGAAGCTCGGGGTTGCCGGCGTTCGTGTTGCAGGCAAGCGCGCCGTTGGCCCGGCTCTCGGGCGGCGGGGAGGTCACCGACGCGCAGTCCAGCGGGCCGGCGCTGCCGCCGGCGACCGTCATCGGGTCCGGCACGACGATGGCGAACTGGTGCAGCGGATGGGGCGAGCCGAACTGGACCTGGAACTGCACGGCGTTGCCCGAGGGGTTGAGGAACTGCCCGCCGCCGGACACGGCCGCCGGCGGTGGCTGTGGCGGTGGCGGTGGCGGCTGGGGCGGAGGCGGCGGCGGCGGCGGCGGCGGGGGCGTCGAGGACGGGCCCGTCACGAACGTCCCGCTCGGCGAGCCGTCCAGCCCGCGCACCTCGCCGACGATCGGCCGGATCGGGTCGAGCTCGAGCCGGTAGTCGATGTCGAAGAACGAGTCCACGATGAACGCCGAGCCGTCCGGACCGCACTGGAGCTTCGCCGGCCCGCCGGTCAGGGTCAGCGCCCGCAGCTCACACCGGACGGGCTGCGAGGAGCCCTTCATCTGGGGCGGGTCCACGGGAACCGGGTTGGGCTTCACGAGCGGGATGCCGAACCCGCCGAGTCCGACGAACGGCGCCAGGCGCAGCCGCATCCCGCCGGGCACGACGGTGTACTCGACGCCCTGGACCCGCGGCTGCACGGGGCCGGGGCGGCCGTTGCACTCGCGTATGCAGCGCTTGCGGGGGATCTTCTTGCCCTTCGCGCCCTGGTGGACGACGATCACCGTGCAGGTCAGGTTGCGCACGACCTTCCCGCGCCGCAGCCGCAGCCGCACGCGGAAGCGCTGGATGCGCAGCGGCCGGTCGACCCGCGTGCTGCGGAAGGTGAAGCCGATCGCGCGCACCTTCCCGCGCGGCACGCCGCGCTGGTTGCGCGAGCGCCGCAAGGTGATCTTGAAGCCCTTGCCCGTGCGGCCGTTGGGGAAGCTGCCGTAGATGTGCCCGCGGCCCCTGTCGCGGATCCACAGGCGGAACTTCGCCGCGCCGCCGTGGGAGATGACGCGCACCGGCGGGGCGCAGCCGGCCGTGAAGCGGTCGGGGTCGGGGTCGGGGTCGGGCGGCGGCGTGATGATCGAGCCGCGCGGCGCGTGCTGGTGGTAGTCCTCGGTCTCGCCGTCGCGGTAGGCGCTGCGCCCGCCGCGCCCGGCCGCGTCGATGACCGGCCGGTCGATCGTCAGCGTGACGCGGAACCACAGCTCGCGCACCTGCCGGCCGGCCTTGAAGGCGATCGGCAGCAGCAGGCGCCCGTTCTGCAGGTCGGAGGCGGGCACCGGGAGGTTGCGGATCGCCCACTCGGGCGCGCAGCCGTCGTGGCCGTCCTTCCAGTCGCCGTCGCGGTTGAAGTCAAACCAGGCGTTGACATACAGCGTCGCGCCGCGCCGCCGGGCGGAGGACAGCCGGCGCGCGTCGATCGCCGTCGTCAGCGTGCTCGTCGCGCAGCGGCGCGCCTCGAGGTCGGCGCCGTCGTCGTGGCGATCGCGGTCGACCTGGTGGGAGTCGCGCTCGCCGTCCCAGCCGTAGCCCAGGCGCAGCCGTCCGCGGCCGGCGTGCTTGGGCCCGCGCGACCGGGCGCGGCTCGGGAACTTCCCGAGCACGCCGGGCTTGGTCAGGTAGGCCGCGCCGCGCCGGTCGGGCGCGTCGCCGCGGTCGAGGGTTCCGCCGCGGGCGGCCGCCGATGCGGGGGCCACCAGCATGAGCGCGAGCGTCGCGCCCAGGATGCGCGGGATGCAGATCGGACGCCCGCGCGGCGCCGGTGATCGCTGCGTCCTCACGGCGGATCCTCCGACTCGCTGGCTGTCCAGTGCACCCGAATCTACGGGCGCGCCCCGCCGACGGCAATACGCGATCCCGCCACACGGTGTCAGCCAACAGATAGGACGAACGTCCGGCCCCGCTCGGGGCCCTGCCCGCCCTACTCCGCGCCGTGCGGCGCCGGGACCTCGATCTTCAGTCGCTTGATCATCCGATCGATGCGCTGCGTGACCTCGACCGGCTCGATGCCGAGCGCCCCGGCCATCTCCTGCAGCGACGTGCCCTCGAGCGTCATGCCGAGGATCGGCAGCTCGTCGGGCTCGAGCTCCTTCGCCGCACCGTCGAGCAGCTCGCGGGAGATCGGGGGCAGCACGCGCTCGCCGCGCGCGACACGGCGGATCGCGTCGTAGAGCTCGTTGGCGGGCGCGGCCTTGCTGACGAGCCCGTCGACGCCGGCCAGCAGCGCCGGGATCGTGAGCGAGGCGTCCGCGTAGGCGGAGTACAGCAGCACCGCCGGAGCGGGCAGCTCGCGCTTGAGCCGGCGGCAGACGACGAGCCCGTCGTCCTGCGGAAGGTGGTAGTCCAGCACGACGACGTCGGGCTTCGTGCGCTTCAGGGCGGGCCACAGGTCGCTCACGGACGCCGCCACGTCGAGCGGCACGAGGCCGGGCTCCGCGCGCAGGACCGCGGTCAGGCCCGTTCGCATGGCCGGGTGGTCGTCGACGATGAGGATGCGGATCATGACGTGGGGGGCTCCTCGGGCTGTTGGGTGGGAAGCGTCAGCGCGACGCGCGTGCCGCGTCCGTCGGCGCACGGACCGATCGAGAGCGCCGCGCCGATCGTCTCGGCGCGCCCGCGCATCGAGCGCAGCCCGTGCGACCCGGGCCGGCGGATGGCGGGCAGGCCGCGACCGTCGTCGCAGACCTCGATCGTCGCCATCGACCCGTTGCGCGACAGGAGGACCTCGACGTGCTCGGCCTGGCCGTGGCGCACGGCGTTCGTCAGCGCCTCGGCGCCGATCCTGTAGGCGTGGGCGGCGATGTGCGGCGGCAGCTCGCCGACGGTGCCGCGGACGGTGATCGTCGCCTCAGTCCCGGGCGCCAGCTGCGAGGCGCGCTCGTCGAGCATGCGCTCGACCGGACGTCCCTCCAGCGGCATGCGCAGCTCGGCGACGCTCGTGTCCATGTCGGCACCGGCCGAGCGCAGCTCCGACAGCGCGTGGCCGACGAGCTCGGCCTGCGACCCCGCGACCTGGCCCTGCAGGGCGCTGAGCACGAGGTGCGCGGCATGCACGCGCTGCTTGGCCGAGTCGTGCAGCTCCCAGGCGATCCGCTGGCGCTCGCTCTCGACGGCGAGGCGCTCGGAGCGAAGCCGTTCGTCGCGCAGGCGCTCGAGCACGTCGGCCGCGTAGGCGAGCGCGAGCACGACGACGACCGGCACCATGAGGTGCGTCGCGATCGTCTCCAGCCGCACCGTGCTCTCCAGGGTGTTGGCGTCGAGCTCGGTGTAGACCGCGATGCCGAAGTAGGCCATCGTGAAGCCGGTCCCCCACAGCAGCGCGCGACGGAACGGCAGGCCCGTCGAGGGCAGGATGAGCGCCGTGATCATCACGACGTAGAAAGGGCTGCGCCAGTCGCCCGAACCGGCGACGAGCGTGAGGGCCGCGATGCCGTCGACGAGCCATGCCGAGCGCGAGAGCTGCAGCCCGGGGAACGTCTTCAACGCCAGGAGCGAGACCGCGGTGAAGGCGATCCCCGCGACGATCAGCGTCGTGTCGTGCGCGGTGACGCGGTGCACGACGAGCAGCAGCACCGCCACCGACGCGGCCATGAGCCGCGTCATGAGCAGCAATGTCATCCAGCGCGAGGTCACGACCGCTCGGTCAGGCGCCGCGCGAGCGCGCGGAAGAAGTCCTCACGGGTCACGATCCCGAGCAGCCGGCCGTCCTCGACGATCGGGATGATGAGCACGCGGTGGTGCAGGAAGATCTCGGCCAGCCCGAGGTCGGAGTAGTCCTCGCCGACGTCGATGTGGTCGGTGTACATGTAGCCGTCGACGGGCTCCTCGACGCACGTCGCGCGCTTCTCGAGCGCGTCGTCGAGCGAGTGCGGGACGAAGCCCGCGTAGCCGAGCTGCTTGAGGTAGCCGGGGAAGAGCGCCCCGATGAACTCGCGCTCGCCGAAGATGCCCAGCAGCTTGCCCTCGTCGTCGACGACCGGCAGCGCCGGCACGTCGGCCTCGAGGATCGCGCTCAGCGCGTCCTTCATGCGATCCCCGTGATGCAGCGGCTTGATCTGCCGGCGGACGCTCGTGGCAATTCTCTGCGGGCTCATCGTGATCCTCCTCCTCAGAGATAGCGCAACGCGATGTACCCGGTCGCCAGTGCCATCGACACGAGCGTCGCCGGGACCCCCACCTTCAGGAACGTCAGGAAGCCGATCGGCCGCCCCGCGCGCTCCGCCATGCCGGCGGCCGCGACGTTCGCGGCGGCCGCGATGAGCGTCAGGTTGCCGCCGAAGCAGGCGCCGAGCGACAGCGACCACCAGTAGGCGTCGTCGCCCTCGGCCCCGCCCTGCAACTGCTCGACGACCGGGATCATCGTCGTCGTGAACGGGATGTTGTCGACGATCCCCGAGCCGATCGCCGACACCCAGGTGATGCCGAGCAGCTCGGCCGTGCGGTCGCCGTTGGTCACCGAGCCGATCCCGTCGGCGATCTCGCCGATGGCGCCGGTCTCCTCGAGGGCGCCGACCATGATGAACAGGCCGATGAAGAAGAACAGCGTCGGCCACTCGATCCCGCGCAGCGCCTCCTCGACGGACTGGCGCGTCAGCAGGAGCATGACCGTCGCGCCGCTCAGCGCGACGGTCGCGGGCTCGATGTGCAGCGGCTTGTGGACGAAGAACGCCACCAGCGTGACGATGAGCACCGGCAGCGTGCGCTTGAGCTCGGCGATGTCCTCGATCGAGCGCTTCGCGTCGAGCTGGAGCACGCGGTCGCGCGCCTCGGGCGCGATCTGCAGCCGCTTTCGGAAGAACGCGTACAGCAGACCGGTGACGACGACGAAGGCGATCGCCGAGATCGGAGCGAGGTTCGCGACGAACTCGCCGAACGTCAGGCCCGTCGCGCCGGCGATGAGGATGTTCGGCGGATCGCCGATGAGGGTCGCCGTGCCGCCGATGTTCGAGGCGATGATCTCGATGAGGATGAGCGGGATCGGGTCGATGTCGAGCGTGTCCGCGAGCAGGAACGTGATCGGCACCATGAGCAGGATCGTCGTGAGGTTGTCGAGGAACGCCGACAGGACCGCCGTCGACAGGGCCAGTGCGATGACGACGGCGAACGGGCGGCCGCGCGCGAGCTGGCCGGCGCGGATCGCGAGGAACGTGTAGACGCCCGTGGGCTCCGTCACGCGGACGATGAGCATCATGCCCGCGAGCAGGCCGATCGTCTCGAAGTCGATCGCCTCGATCGCGTGCTCCTGGTCGATCGTCTGCGTCAGGACGATGAGGACGGCGCCGATGAGCGCGACCTTCGTGCGGTCGACCCGCTCGGAGGCGATCACCGCGAGCGCTCCGGCGAAGATGAGGATGGCGAGGAGCATCGAGGCGGTCCGCGCCCCATCCTCGCAAACCCGGGCCCCGAACACCCCGTCGGTAGCCTTCCGGCGATGCCTCTCCCCGACGTCCTGCGCCAGCTCCTCACCGCAGCCGGCCCGTCGGGCTACGAGTCGGCCCCCGCCGCCGTCTTCGCCGAGGCCGGTCGCGGCTTCACCGACGACGTCGAGATCGACGTCATGGGCTCGGTCGTCGCGCGCGTCGCCGGGACGTCCGATCCGGCGAGCCCCGCGCCGATGCTGGCGGTCGTCGGCCACATCGACGAGATCGGGCTCATCGTCACGCACATCGACGACAAGGGCTTCCTGCGCTTCGCGGGCGTCGGCGGCTGGGACCCGCAGATCCTCGTGGGCCAGCGCGTGCAGGTCATGACGCGCGACGGGGCGATCCCCGGCGTCGCCGGGCGCAAGGCGATCCATCTCCTGCGCGAGGAGGAGCGTGAGAAGGTCCCCAAGCTGCGCGACCTGCACATCGACATCGGCGCGAAGGACGGCGACGAGGCGCGCGGGCTCGTGCGGATCGGCGACGTGGCGGTCATCGCGGCCGAGCCGGTCGAGCTGCCCAACGAGCGCGTCGTCTCGCGCTCGATGGACAACCGCCTCGGCGCGTTCATCGCGCTGGAGGCCGCGCGCCTCGTGGCCGAGGCCGGCGGCGCGCCGGGCGACGTCGCGGCGGTCGGCGTCGTCCAGGAGGAGATCACGTTCGCCGGGGCGCGCACGACGGCGTTTCGCCTGCAGCCCGACGTCGCGATCGTCGTCGACGTCACGCACGAGACCGGATCGCCGGGCGTCGAGGTCAACGAGGTCGGCAAGCACGAGTTCGGCTCCGGGCCGGTCATCGAACGCGGCTCGGTGCTCAACCCGGCCGTCTTCGAGCTGCTGCACGCCGCCGCCGAGCGCGCGGAGATCCCCTTCACCGTGCAGGCATCGGCGCGCGCGACGGGGACCGACGCCGATGCGATCCACCTCTCGCGCGCCGGCGTGCCGACGGGGGGCGTGTCGGTCGTCCTGCGCTACATGCACTCGCCCGTGGAGATGGTCCAGCTCGACGACGTGCACGCCTGCGCGCGGCTCATCGCGGCGTTCGCGCAGTCGCTGAGCGCCGAGACGTCGTTCGCCCGCGGCTAGGCGACCGGCCGCCGCACGCGTGCTCCTGCTCTTCGACATCGACGGGACGCTGCTCGTCGGGGCGGCCGACGCGCATCGCGACGCCATCCACGAGGCGCTGCGCGTCGTCCACGGGGTCACGCGCCCCGAGCCGCGCGGGATGCAGGTCGCGGGGCGCACCGACGCCGACATCGCGCGTCATCTGCTCGTCCACGCGGGGATCCCGGCGCAGCGCATCGACGAGCTCGCAGACGACGTGCGCATCGCCGCCTGCGAGGCATACGCGCGGCTGTGCCCCGCCGACCTGTCGGCGCACGTGCCGGACGGCATGTCCGGGCTGCTCGAGCGGCTCGAGGCGCGCGACGGCACGCTGCTCGCGCTCGTCACCGGCAACTACGAGCCGATCGCCCGCATGAAGCTGCGCGCGGCCGGCATCGGGTGCTTCTTCGCGAGCGGCCAGGGCGGCTTCGGCTCCGACCACGAGGACCGCGCGATGCTGCCGGCGATCGCGCGCCGGCGCGCGGGCGACGGCGAGGAGCGGCCGTGGCCGCGCGCCCACACCGCCGTCATCGGCGACACGCCGCGCGACATCGCCTGCGCGCGCGCCGACGGCGTCCGCGTCGTCGCCGTCACGACCGGGCCGTACGGCCCCGACGAGCTGCGCGAGGCCGACGCCGTCGCCCGCGACGCGGCGGGGCTCGGCGACGTGCTCGAGAGGTGGATCGAGCAGCGGGCTACGATGCCGTCATGAGCGGGGGCGCGCGCATCGGTCTCCTCGTGGCCACGGCGGCCGCGATCGTCCTCGCCTTCGTGCTGCTGTCGCCGGGCGGCGACGACGAGCCGCGGACGGCCGGCCCGGCGACGACGGCCGCGCCTCCGCCGGCGGCCCCGGCCCCTGCCACGGCCACGACGGAGGAGCCCCCCGCGCCGCCGCCGCCTCCCGCGCCGGCGTTCACGACGATCCGCGTCGAAGGCGGCAAGCCCGAGGGCGGCGTCAGGACGATCACCCTGAAGAAGGGCGAGCGCGCCCGGATCGCGATCAGCTCGCCCGACACGAGCGACGAGGTCCACGTCCACGGCTACGACCTCAAGCGCGACCTGAAGGCCGGCGGCAGCGTGCGCCTCTCGTTCCCGGCCGAGGCCGAGGGGATCTTCGAGATCGAGCTCGAGGGCGCCGGCACGCAGATCGGCAAGCTCGTCGTCGAGCCCTGACCGGCACGATCTGCCGGCGAGCCGGAGCGCCCGGCTCTGCAACGATGGCGCGATGGCACGGATGACCACCCTCGCGGTCCTCGCACTCGCACCGCTCCTGCTCGTCGCGCCCGAGGCGCTCGCCCAGGCGGGAGGCGGAAGCTCCGGCTTCAGCGGCGGCGGTGGAGGCGGCGGCGGCGGAGGCGGCTTCAGCGGCGGCTCGGGCGGCTCGGACGAGGGCGGCGGCATCGGCGCGCTGCTCTTCATCGCGCTGGTCTTCGCCGTCGTCATGCTCGTGCCGGTCGTCAAGCGGCGCGGCCGCGCGAAGGCGCGCACCGCCCGCGACGCCCACGTCTCGACCGCCAGCGCCGAGGCCGCCGAGGACGACCCGGCGTTCGCCGCGACCGCCGTCAAGTCCTCGGCCGCGACGCTCTACGCCGACGTCCAGAGCGCCTGGAGCGCGCGCGACGACGCCGCCCTGCAGCGCATGCTCGGGCCCGACCTGCTCGTCGAGTGGCGCCGCCGTCTCGCCGACTTCGAGGCGAAGGGCTGGGTCAACGAGGTCGCGATCGTGCGCGGCCCCGAGGTCGAGTACGTCGGCCTCGTCAACCGCGCGGGGACGGCTGAGGACCGCGTCACGGTCGCGGTCTCGGCGAAGCTGCTCAGCGTCGTCCGCACCGGCGACGGGCGCGTCATGAACCGCAACACCGACTCCGACGGCGACGGCAGGATCGACGTCTGCGAGTACTGGACCCTCGCGCGCGAGGGCGACGGCTGGCGCCTCGTCTCGATCGAGCAGGAGGAGGAGGGCGCGCACCACCTGAGCTCGGAGATCGTCGTCGCGCCGTGGTCGGACGACTCGCGCCTGGCCGACGGCTCGCTCGTCGAGCTCGCCGTCGCCGACGCCCCGCCCGCCGGCGTCGCCTCGTCGGAGCTCGTCAGCGTGGAGTTCGACGGGACCGCGCGCGAGCAGGCGCTCGACCTCGCGCTCGCCGACCCGCGCTGCGCGCCCGACGTGCTCGAGATCGCCGCGCGCCGCGCGCTGGAGGCCTGGGCCGAGGCCGTCGACGGCGAGGACGACGCGCTGCTCGCCGTCGCGACGCCGCAGGCCGCCCGGGCGCTGCTCTACCCGTCCGGCGACGCGGGCAACGAGCGCCTCGTCGTCCGCGGGCCGAAGCTGCAGCGCCTCGCGATCAGCGCGCTGCACGCCGGCCGGGAGCCGCTGCGGATGGACGTCGAGGCGCGCGTGCGCGGCCGGCGCTACGTCGAGGACCGCGACACGGCGGCGGTCGTCGCGGGATCGAAGGAGCGCGAGACGGAGTTCACGGAGCGCTGGGCGTTCGAGCTCGACGGCTCGGTGCAGACGCCGTGGCGCCTCGTCGGCGGCAGCGCCGCGCCGCTCTGAGCGGCGGGCCGGCGGCGCGCCGACCGCCTGTCGGACGGCGGCCCGGCGACGGGCCTGCTACGCCGGCGACCAGAGGCCGTCGAAGCCGAGATGGCGCTCGGTCGCGACGCGGCCGAGCTGCTCGCGCGCCTCCTCGTGGCGGATGTCGCAGACGACCGCGACCTCGCGCGTGGCGAGCGGCTCGCCCGCCCACTCGAGGACCTCGAGCACCGAGCCGGGCGGCTCGCGGCGCGCGGACTCCGGGACGAGGTTCGCGAGCACGACGTCGTAGGCGGCGAACGGCTGGAAGCCCGGCACGGCGATCTTCACGCGGTCGCTGCGGCGCACGATCTCGTAGGAGGGGCAGGTGTAGCGCCGCCCGCCCGACCAGTTTGCGAGCTTGGCGTCGAGCACGCGCGCCGCGGGGATCGGCTCGCGGGCGCGAGCGCGGTCCTCGGCGAGCGCCTGCTCGACGTCGGCGGCGGCCATCCAGCCGCGCAGATCGTCCCCGTCGAGGCCGGCGTCGGCGGCCGCGCCGTCGATCGTCGCCGGCTCGTCGAGCAGGTCGCCGGCGAAGTTGCGCACGCGCAGGGCGCGCAGCAGCGCGTCCTCGCCGTCGGGCGCGTGCAGGCGGGCGGCGACGACGGCGCGGCAGGCGGGCTCGGTGGCGAACGCCCGGGCGCGCTCGCGCGTGTCGATCGGCATGCCGTGGTCGCGCGCGATCCGCGTGAACAGGCGCGACAGCCGGGCCGGGTCGTGGCCGCTGTCGGCGTACTGCTCGGCGGTGTCGGCGAGCACGACCATCCGCCGGCCCCAGTCCAGCGCGTCGCCGTAGAGCCACTGCAGCCGCCGGCGAAACGGCTCGGCCGACCAGGCCCACGGGCAGGCCGGGTCCGTGAACTCGGTGACGCAGACGTCGATCTCGGCGCTCACGTCTGCGCGCCGCCGTCCATCACGTGCGCGTCAGGCGCTTGTACGTGATGCGGTGCGGGCGGTCGGCCTCGTCGCCGAGCAGCGCGCGGCGGTGCTCCTCGTAGGCCTCGAAGTTGCCCTCGAACCACGTCACCTGCGAGTCGCCCTCGAAGGCGAGGACGTGCGTCGCGACCCGGTCGAGGAACCAGCGATCGTGGGAGATGACCACGGCGCAGCCGCCGAACGCGAGCAGCGCCTCTTCGAGCGCGCGCAGCGTGTCGACGTCGAGGTCGTTCGTCGGCTCGTCGAGCAGCAGGACGTTGCCGCCGGCGCGCAGCAGCTTGGCGAGGTGCAGGCGGTTGCGCTCGCCGCCGGAGAGCGTGCCGACCTTCTTCTGCTGGCTGGAGCCCTTGAAGTTCCAGGACGAGCAGTAGGCGCGCGAGTTCATCGTGCGGTCGCCGACCTTGATCGTGTCCATGCCCGCCGAGATCTCCTCCCAGACGGACTTGTCGTCGTCGAGCGCGTCGCGCGACTGGTCGACGTAGGCGAGCTCGACGGTGTCCCCGACGCGCAGCGCGCCCGCATCGGGCTGCTCCTGACCGGTGATCATCCGAAAGAGCGTCGTCTTGCCGGCGCCGTTCGGCCCGATGACCCCGACGATGCCGCCGCGCGGCAGCTTGAAGGTCAGGTCCTCGATGAGCAGGCGGTCGCCGAAGCCCTTGCGCAGCCCGTCGGCCTCCACGACCACGTCGCCCAGGCGCGGGCCGGCCGGGATGTGGATCTGGACCTGGTCGAGCTTGACGTTGCGATCCTCGGCGAGCAGCGCCTCGTAGTTGTTCAGCCGCGCCTTGGCCTTCTTGCGCCGCCCCTTGGGGTTCTCGCGGACCCATTCGAGCTCCTGCTCGATCGTCTTCTGGCGGACCTTGTCGCCCTTCTCCTCCATCGCCAGGCGCTTCTGCTTCTGCTCCAGCCAGGACGAGTAGTTGCCCTCGTAGGGCAGGCCGCGGCCGCGGTCGAGCTCGAGGATCCAGCCGGCGACGTTGTCGAGGAAGTAGCGATCGTGGGTGACGGCGACGATCGTGCCCTTGTACTCGGCGAGGTGGCGCTCGAGCCAGTCGACCGACTCGGCGTCGAGATGGTTCGTCGGCTCGTCGAGCAGCAGCAGGTCGGGGGCGCGCAGCAGCAGGCGGCAGAGCGCGACGCGGCGGCGCTCCCCGCCGGAGAGCAGGGAGACGTCGGCGTCGCCGGGCGGGCAGCGCAGCGCGTCCATCGCGTACTCGATCGCCGTGTCGAGGTTCCAGGCGTCGGCGGCGTCGATCTGCTCCTGCAGGCGGGCGAACTCGTCGGCCGTCTCCTCGGAGTAGTTGGCCGCGAGCTCGTTGAAGCGCTCGAGCAGCGCCTTCGTCTCGGCGACGGCCTCCTCGACGTTGCCCTTGACGTCCTTGGAGTCGTCGAGGTGGGGCTCCTGCTCGAGCAGGCCGACGGTCGCGTTGGGCGCGAGCATCGCGTCGCCGCGATATTCGGTCTCGATCCCCGCCATGATCTTCAGGACCGTCGACTTGCCGGCGCCGTTGTAGCCGAGGACGCCGATCTTCGCCCCGGGCATGAAGGCGAGGGTCACATCCTTGAGCACCGTCTTGTCGGGCGGATAGTCCTTCGACAGGCGGTGCATCGTGTAGACGTACTGGGTCGACATCGCGCCTCAGGGTAGCCATCGCCCACGTGCCGACGGGGGCGCCGCATCGCCCCGTCTCGCCGCGCCCGCGGCCCCGCCGCGGGCGCCGTGCGCTCAGGGGACCATGACGACGAACGCGATCGTGTCGATCGAGCCGGTGCCGTTGCGCTTGAGAAACAGCGCGATCGCGTTGCCCGGGCAGCCCTGGGAGCCCTCGCCGCCGACGCGGTGCTGCACGCTGGCCGTCTCCGACGTGGGCGTGTTCTGCGCGTCCACGCCCCCGATCGCGACGGCTGTCGGCGCGTTGATCGACGCCGGCAAATTCAGGCACGGACGGTCCGTGTTGCCGGTCGTCGGCAGCGTGACGTCGACGACGTTCTTCGAGCGCGCCGCGTCGACGACGAAGGTCCCGGACGCGCCGCGCGTGACGTGGGCGTACGCGCGGGCCGAGCCGGCCGGGCCCGCGGCGCCGGCCGGGCCGGGCGCTCCCGCCGCTCCGGGCGCTCCGGGCGCTCCCGCGGCTCCCGGGGCGCCGGCCGGGCCCTGCGGCCCCGGCAGCCCGATCGCGCCGGCCGGCAGGTCGCCGCGGCGGAAGTCGGCCGCCCGCAGGGAGCCGTCCCTGACCTTCGAGCTCGTCACGGCGTCGCGGCCGAGGTCCGAGCCGCGCACCGCGCCCGGCGCGATCTGCGCCGAGCGGACCGAGTTGCGCGGCAGCGTGATCGCGGCCCAGGACACGCCGCCGAGGGCGATGAAGACGGCCGTCGTGGCCATCACGTTGGCGTAGGAGAGATGGCGGTGCAGCATCGGGAGCTCCGTTTCCGAAGGACGGGCGCCTCGCGCGGGCGCGGGAAGAGGGGCGCGAGCCTATCCGCGCCGGGCCCCCCGCGCCAGTGACCGCGCCCCGGCGCCGGGCTACCGGCGCCTGCGCTCCCGGCGGGGCGGCTTGCAGTGCACGTCCGCGTTGAGACACTCGCGCACGAGTCGCGCCAGCTCGTCCGGCTCCCAGGCGTTGAAGAAGTCGCCGTGGGCGGTCTGCAGCGAGCCCGACGCGAGACGCAGCCCGCGCCCGCCGCGCGTCGCGTACATGACGTTGAGGACGAGCTTCGGGACCGCGACCGGATGGCTCGCCGGGCAGCCGCGCAGGCCGCGGCCTGCGCGCACCGCGTAGGCCATGTGCGAGGCGTGGTCGGCGCTGTCGAGAGCGTGCCCGTTCCAGCACTCCGGGAAGCGGATGCTGAGGCGCAGCCGCGAGCCGCTCGGACACAGCGCGCCGCCGCGCACGGCGCGCGGCCGCGTCGCCCCGCCGGTGCAGCCCCAGCTCATGACGCGACGCTGCTGGCGGCGGGCCCGTGCGTCGCCGGCGACGACCCGCAGCCCCGCGGGAAATCGCTCGATCGAGGCCGGGGCGCGCCCGGCGGTGCGGTAGTACACGTTCGCGCTGCGTGGCGCGACGGCCCGTCCGCGCCTGGTCAGCGTCGGCACCCAGTAGCCCGAGCGGTCCTGCCCGCGCCGGCAGCGCGCCGCGACGGCGTTGAGCGACTCGAGCGTCGTCGCGGCGTCGACGGAGGAGTTGCCGAAGAAGTCGTGGCTGTGCGAGGCGCCGGGGCGGCCGGGGAAGACGATCGGGTCGTCGGCCGCGCGATGCGTGAACGCGCACGGGGAGTTGAAGAAGCCCTCCCGCCCGGGCCGCTGCTCGCGGGCGCCGGCGCTCAGCGCAAGCATCATCCCGGTGGCGACCAGGATCAGGCCGACGCTCGTGACGGTGGTCCTTCGCTGCATGACGGCGCCTCCTCGATGCTCGCGTGCCCGGCTCATCCTCCGGCGCGCGGGGGCGCGGCGGCACCGGTTCTCACGTGCTTCTCACGGCTGCGGCACCCGATGAGGTCCGCCGGCCGCGCCGGTCTGAACCGGCGTGCACACGATCGAGCCGACGCCCGCGCCGCGAACTACCCTTGCCCGCATGTCCGACCTCGCCATCCGGTTGCGCGGCGTCCGCAAGCGCTTCGGCGAGATCGTCGCCGTGGACGGCCTGGACCTCGACGTGCCGGAGGGAAGCTGCGTCGGCCTGCTCGGCCCCAACGGCGCCGGCAAGTCGACGACGATGAAGATGCTCACCGCGCAGGTCATCGCGGACTCCGGGGAGATCGAGGTGCTCGGCTACACGCTGCCCGGCGAGTCGAAGGTCGCGCGCGCCGAGATGGGCGTCGTGCCGCAGCTCGACAACCTCGACACCACGCTCACCGTCGAGCAGAACCTGCGCGTCTTCTCGCACCTCTACCGGCTGGGCCGCGCCGAGCGCGGTCCCGCGATCGAGCGCGCGCTGCACATCGCCAAGCTCACCGAGCGCCGCGGCGCCAAGGTCGACGAGCTCTCGGGCGGGATGCGGCGCCGGCTGCTCATCGCGCGGGGCCTCGTCCACCAGCCGCGCCTGCTGCTGCTCGACGAGCCGACCGTCGGCCTAGACCCGCAGGTGCGCCAGGAGCTGTGGGCGCTGATCGACGCGCTGCGCAACGAGGGCACCTCGATCCTCATGTCGACGCACTACATCGAGGAGGCCCAGCGGCTCGCCGACACGGTGACGATCATGTCCGAGGGCAGGGCCGTCGCGAGCGGGCCGCCGGCGGCACTCGTCTCCGAGCATGCCGGCCGCGAGGTGCTCGAGGTCTACGGACCGCCCGCGCGGCTGGCCGAGGTCGAGCTCGAGGCCGCCGGGCTCGGGCTGCGCACGCGGCGAACGGGGACGAGCGTCGCGCTCGTCGGCGTCGAGCGCCACAACGGCGAGCTGCCCGACGGCGAGCGCCGGACCGCCAACCTCGAGGACGTCTTCGTGCTGCTGACCGGCGAGGAGGTGGCGTGATGGCGACGCAGGCGCCCACTCGCCCTCGCGGCTCGCGCCGGCCTCGCGTCGGGCGGCTGGACCGCCCCGCGATCGCGGGCGTGCTCGTCCGCGAGATGACGAACTTCAGCTCCTTCTGGCGCGCGACGACGTTCTCCTCGACGATCGAGCCGACGATCTACCTGCTCGCGTTCGGCTTCGGCTTCGGCGCGCTCGTGTCGAAGGTCGCCGGCTACAGCTACATCGACTTCGTCGGCACCGGCACGGTCGCGACGGCGGTCCTGTTCTCGTCGGTCTTCCCGTCGATGTTCGGGACGTTCATCAAGTACTCGTTCCAGCACACGTACGACGCGATCCTCGCCGCGCCCGTCGACACCGAGGAGATCGTCACGGCCGAGGCGCTGTGGATCTCGATGCGAGCCGGCACGTACGGCTGCGTGCCGCTGCTCGTCGCGATGGGCTTCGGCCTCGATCCGCGGCTCGACATGCTCGTCGTGCCGCTCATCGCGTTCCTCAGCGGCTTCGGCTGGGCGGCCTTCGGGATCATGATCGCCGGCCTGCTGAAGTCGATCGACAACTTCAACTACGTGACGAGCACGGTCATCACGCCGACGTTCCTCGTCGCGGGCACGTTCTTCCCGCTGGACCGCCTGCCGCACTGGGCCCAGGTCGCCGGCAACTTCAACCCGCTGCACCACACCGTCGAGCTCGTGCGGCATGCCGCCTTCGGCTGGGAGGGGCTGACCGACCTCGCCCACGTCGGCGCCCTGCTGCTCTTCGGGCTCATCATGTGGCGCCTGGCGATCCGGGCGCTGCAGCGCAAGCTCATCACCTAGCCCGGCGCTACTCTCGAAGGTTCCATGCCGAGCGTCCTGGACATCGAGCAATCGCTGCTGCTGCTCGAGCTGCAGCCGCCGTTCGACAAGCGCGACGTGCAGCTCGCGCGGCGCCGCCAGGCCAAGGTCTGGCACCCCGACATCGCGCCGCCCGGCAAGCAGTTCGAGCACGAGCGCCACCTCAAGGCGATCAACGAGGCGGCCGACCAGCTCGAGCGCCTCGCCGAGGGCTCGCGCGGCGGCAAGGTGTCGCGCAACGCGGTGAAGGTGAGCGCCGCGGCCGCGCGCGCGGCGCGGGCGGAGGAGGGCCGGCGCAACTACGAGGCCCAGCAGCGCGAGCGCGCCCACGCCGCCGACCGGGCTGCGAACGACCCGTTCGCCTCGCAGATGCCCGACCACTCGGTCGTGCATCGCTACGCGCGCTGCGTCGCCTACCCCGAGTGGGGCGTCGGCAGCGTCGCCGGCATCTACTTCACGGGCGGCGGCGACGACATCCAGCAGTGGGCGCGCGTGCGCTTCTCCGTCGGCGTGCGGACCGTGCCGGCCGGGACCCTGCAGTTCGTCGACTTCTCCAAGCCCGACGCCGGCGCCGACCGCGTCGAGCGCTTCATGACCGCGGCACAGCACGCCACGCTGGAGGGCAACCACGCGCTCGCGGCGCAGCGCCTCATCTTCGCCCGCGACGCCGAGCCGCGGAACGTCACCGTGCTGCGGCTGCTGACGCTCGCCTTCTGGCAGGCCGGCGAGCTCGAAGCGGCCGGCCGGTCCGTGCGCGACTGGGCCCGGGCCGAGGGCGACCGCCCCGCGCCGCACCGCTTCGCTGCGCGCATCTACGAGGACATGGGCGCGATCGACCTCGCCGCCGAGGCCGCCGAGCGGGCCGTCGATCGCGGCCTCGGCGATGCCGACGCTTGGGAGCGCCTCGGGCGGCTGCGGCTGCGGCTCATGGACCGCACGGCGGCGATCGTCGCGCTCGAGCGCGCGCGCTCGCTCGAGCCCTCCGTCGACGGGCTGCTCGACCTCGCGCTCGCCTACCACCTCGCCGGCGACCTCGGCGCGGAGGTCACCGCCTGCGAGCAGGCGACCCTGCTGGAGCGCGAGAGCGCCGAGGCCTGGGGGCGCCTGGCGCACGCGCTGGCGCGCACCGATCGCGTCAGCGACGCGATCGCGGCCTGCGATCACGCGCTGCGCCTGGCCGAGAGCGTCGAGGTCGCCGAGCTGCTCGCGCGACTGCGCGACGAGCTGCCGCGCGTGCTGCCGGCCGCCTGAGCTGCCGGCCGCGCGGCCACTGCCCGCCGCCCGAGCTGCGGGCCTGGCGGCTACCGGCCGGCCCGCCTGAGCTACGCCGCGAACGCCTCGCGCGCCGCCGTGCGGTGGCATTCGCGAAGCTCGGCGAGCTGGCGCTCGGCGCGCTCGACGAGGCCCTGGATCTGCGCGGCGTCGAGGCGCTCGTCGTTCCGGGCGACCTCCAGCAGCGAGTCCCACAGGGCGAGCTTGCCCTTCACGCCCGAGCGCAGCCCCTCGAGCTCGAGCACGCGGCTCAGCGGCGAGTAGGACGTGAGCTCGTTGTTGGGCTTGAGCCGGCCGAGCCTCTCGGCCACCTTCGCTCCGGTCGTCTTGAGCACCGACCTGCCCACGCCGAGGCGCTCCATGATCTCCTCGAGCGTCTCGACGTCCTGCCCGACCTCCTGCGCCATGCGGACCAGGACGTCCTCGTACTGCGTGCCCATGTTCTCGTCGGCGAGCCGCCGCGCAAGGTCGCTGCCGGCCTCCGCGCCGGCGCGGTGGTCCTGCAGGTAGGTCTCGAGGTAGTCCGTCGTCGTCGTGGTCATGCTCGCGGAGTACCCGCGCGGAGCGTCGCCCACACGACCGCGATCGGGTCCGCCGCGGCCGGTACGGTGCCGAACCATGCGCCTGATCGTCGCCCGCTGCGAGGTCCGCTACAGCGGCCGCCTGAACGCCTTCCTGCCCGAGGCGCTGCGCCTGCTCATGGTCAAGGCCGACGGCTCGTTCATGGTCCACGCCGACAGCGGCGGCTACAAGCCGAGCAACTGGATGACCGCCCCCACGGTCATCGAGGAGACCGGGACGCCGCCGACGCGGATCGTCGTGCGCAAGCGCGCGGGCGCGAGCGAGGACCGCCTGGAGATCGAGATCGCGGAGATCCTCTCCGACGTCACGCACGACATGGGCGAGGCGGCCGCGCTGGAGAAGGACGGCGTCGAGCGCGAACTGCAGGAGGCGCTCGCCGCGGCGCCGCGGTTCTGCGGCGAGGGCTTCCGGCTCGTGCGGCGCGAGTGGCCGACCGACATCGGACCGGTCGACCTCATGTGCCGCGACACCGAGGACGCGTGGATCGCCGTCGAGATCAAGCGCGTGGGGACGATCGACGCCGTCGAGCAGCTCACGCGCTACCTCGAGCGCATCCGCGTCGACCCCGCGATGGCGTCATGCCGCGGGATCCTCGCCGCGCAGTCGATCAAGCCCCAGGCGCGCGTGCTCGCGCAGGCGCGCGGGCTGGCCTGCGTCGAGATCGACCTCGCGGTCCTGCGCGGCGAGCGCGAGCCGGACCTGACGCTGTTCGCCGCGTAGCCGGGCGATCCTGGAGCACCGCGCGCGACGGCGCCTGCGGCCGGCGCTAGCGGGACTCGCCGTGCAGCGTCGCCAGCAGCGAGCGCGCCCCGCCGCGGTCGCGGTGCTCGCAGAGGTAGATCCCCTGCCAGGTCCCGAGCGCCAGGCGGCCGCCGGCGATCGGCAGGCTGAGCGAGGGGCCCATGAGGGCGGCCTTGATGTGCGCCGGCATGTCGTCGGGTCCTTCGAGCGTGTGCGTCCACGCGAAGTCCTCGGGCACGGCCTCGTTGAACCAGGACTCGAAGTCGCGCCGCACGTCGGGCGACGCGTTCTCGTTGAGCGTCAGCGACGCCGACGTGTGGCGGATGAACAGATGCGCGAGGCCGACCGCGATCTCGCGCAGCTCGGGCAGCGCGGCGACGACCTCGGACGTGACGAGATGCACGCCGCGGGGACGCGCCTGCAGCGTGATCTCGCGCTGGATCCAGGGCATCGCAGGCCCCAGGCTACGCGGCAGGCCGCGTCGGGACCGACGTGGGTACATTCCCGGCCATGTCAATTCCGGAAGGTACGCACAACATCGGACCCAGCAACGGCTCGCTGAAGGTCAGGACCGGCAGGGAGGGCGCGGCGGCCAGGGCGGGACACGATCTCGTCCTCGGCGTCAACAGCTGGGAGGCGACGGTGCAGGGCGGCGACAGCCCGTCGATCACGCTGTCCGCCGACCCGGCCTCGATCGACGTCATCGAGGGCACGGGCGGAGCCAAGGCGCTCAGCGACAAGGACAGGGCCGACATCAAGAAGAGCATCACCGGCAAGGTGCTGGGGACGTCGCAGATCACGTTCCGCTCCAGCGAGGTCAGCAACGGCTCGGCCAGGGGTGACCTCTCGATCGCCGGCTCGAGCTCGTCGGTCAACGTCCCGCTGCAGGTCAACGGCGACAGGATCAGCGGCAGCATCACGCTGAGCCAGAGCGAGTTCGGCATCAAGCAGTTCAAGGCCCTGATGGGCGCGCTCAAGGTCGCCGACCAGGTCACCGTCGAGTTCGAGGGCAACCTCTAGCCGCGCCGGGTCGCCTGCCCCGCCGCGCTCGCGCGGCCGGGCATAGGCTGGCCGCATGACCCGTCCCGCCCCACGGGTGCTCTGGGAGCCCGGCGAGGCCTTCGCCGGGCGTACCCGCCTGCGGGCGTACATGGACTGGCTCGCCGCCTACCACGGCGTCGAGGCGCACAGCTACGAGGAGCTGTGGGCGTGGTCGGTCGGCGACCTCGACGCGTTCTGGTCGTCGATCGCCGAGGTCTTCGGCGTGCGCTTCCACGCGCCGCCCGACGGCGTGCTCGGCGACCCCGAGATGCCGGGCGCGCGGTGGTTTGCGGGCGCGACGCTGTCCTACCCCGAGCACATCTTCGGCGGGCGCGATCCTGGCGAGGTCGCGATCCGCCACGCCTCGGAGCTGCGCCCGCTCGCCGCGCTGACGTGGGGCGAGCTGCGCGAGATGACCGCCCGCATCCAGGCCGGGCTGCGCGCGCTCGGCGTCGGGCACGGCGATCGCGTGGTCGCGTACATGCCGAACGTCCCCGAGGCCGTCGCGGCCTTCCTGGCGACGGCGGGCCTCGGCGCGATCTGGTCGAGCTGCTCGCCGGACTTCGGCGCGCGCTCGGTCATCGACCGCTTCGCGCAGATCGAGCCGGCGGTCCTGCTCGCGGTCGACGGCTACCGCTACGGCGGGCGCGACTTCGACCGCTCGGATGTCGTCGAGGAGATCCACGCCGAGGTCGGCGGCGAGCTCGTGAAGCTGGGCTACCTCGACGGGACCGGCTGGCAGGAGGGCTTCCTCGGCACCGCCGGCAGCGAGCTCGCGCTCGAGCCGGTCGCCTTCGACCACCCGCTGTGGGTCCTGTACTCCAGCGGCACGACCGGCCTGCCGAAGGCGATCGTCCAGGGTCACGGCGGGATCCTGCTCGAGCAGCTCAAGCATCAGAACCTGCACCTCGACACCCACGCCGACGACCGCGTGTTCTGGTTCACCACGACGGGCTGGATGATGTGGAACTTCCTCGTCGGCGTCCTGCTCACGCCGGCGTCGATCGTGCTCTACGACGGCAACCCCGGCACCCCCACGCTCGAGCGCCTGTGGGACCTCGCGGCCGAGGCCGGGGTGACGTGCTTCGGGACGAGCGCGGCGTTCATCGCGGGCTGCATGAAGGCCGGCGTGCGGCCCGGCGGTGGCCGCGACCTGGGCGCGCTGCGCAGCGTGGGCTCGACCGGCTCGCCGCTGTCGCCCGAGGGCTTTCGCTGGGTCTACGACGAGCTCGGCGCCGACACGTGGCTGTTCTCGACGAGCGGCGGGACGGACGTCTGCACGGCGTTCGTCGGCGGCGTCCCGCTGCTGCCCGTCTACGAGGGCGAGCTGCAGGCGCGCTCGCTGGGCTGCGACGTGCAGGCGTTCGACGACGTCGGCCGTCCGCTCGTCGACGAGGTCGGCGAGCTCGTCATCACCAAGCCGTTGCCGTCGATGCCGCTGCGCTTCTGGGACGACCCGGGCGGGGAGCGGCTGCGCGAGGCGTACTTCTCGATGTACCCCGGGATCTGGCGCCACGGCGACTGGATCGAGATCACCTCGCGCGGCACCGCGGTCATCTACGGGCGCAGCGACTCGACGATCAACCGCGGCGGGGTGCGGATGGGCACGAGCGAGATCTACCGCGCGGTGCTCGCCCTCGACGAGATCGTCGACGCCCTCGTCGTCGACGTCGACGGGTGGATGGCGCTGTTCGTCGTGCCGCGCGACGGCGGCGCGCTCGACGACGACCTGCGCGCGAGGGTCGCCCGCCGCGTGCGCGAGGACTGCTCCCCGCGCCACGTGCCCGACGACGTCTACGCGGTCGCCGAGGTCCCGCGGACGCTGTCGGGCAAGGTGCTCGAGGTGCCCGTCAAGCGGATCCTCGCGGGCACCCCCCCGGAGCAGGCGGCCAGCCGCGACTCGCTCGCCAACCCGGCCGCGCTGGACTGGTTCGCGGCCTTCGCGCGCGACCGCGCCGGTTGAGTCGCGCTGCGGTCGGGACGCCCCGGCCTCGCGGCCGCGGCGATCTGTCCCGGCGCGACGCCCGGCCCGGCCAGCGGCTACCGTCGGCGCGGTGAGCCGCAGCCGTGCCAAGAAGAAGCAGCGCCGGCGCGCTCGCGCGGGCGGGGGCGCGGGTGCAGGCGTGGGCGCGGGCGCGGGTTCGGGTGCGGGCGCGGGCGCGGGCGGAGGCGCGGGCGCAGGCGCGGGCGCCGACGCCGACGCGGGCGGAGGCGCGGGTGCGGGCGCGGGCGCGGGCGCGGGCGCAGGCGCGTCGCCGGACGCCCGGACGCGGCGGGCGACGGAGCCGGCGGACCCCGCTGGCCGCGCGGGCCGCCCGGAGCGCGCGGGCCGCGCGGGCCTCGCGGGCCGCCCGGAGCGCGCGGGCCGCGCGGAGCCCGCGGGCCGCCAGCGGCGCCCATCGCGGCTGGACGTCCGCGCCGGCGTGCCCCGCCCCGACGCGATCTGGGCGCCGTTTCCGCTGACGGAGATCGGCATGGTCGTGGGCCTCGTCCTCTTCGGGCTGGGGTTCGCGAGCAGCGCGCCCGTGCTGTTCCTCGCCGGCGTCGGCGTGCTGACGGTCGTCGTCGCCGAGCTCACGCTGCGCGAGCACCTGTCGGGCTTCCGCTCGCACAGCATCCTGCTGGGCCTGCTGCCGGTGACCGCCGTGCACCTCGGCGTCGTGTACCTCGGCGCGGTCACCTGGCGCGGCCCGCTGGCGCTGGCGCTCGACCTCGCGGTGGCCGGCGCCCTCGCGCTCTGGCTGCACCGCCGGTTCCTCGACGCGCAGGCGCGCGCGAGCGCCGCACGAACCTGAAGCGCCGCCGGTTGAGCGAGTCCGCACGGGTGTGCGCCGCGGGGTCGACGGTCGCCCGCGCGCGGTGCTCATCGACGACCGCACCGCAGCTCGGTGGGGCGCTCAGTGGGGCGCGCGGTGGGGCGCGCTGTAGGGCGCTCGGTGGGGCGCTCGGTGGGGCGCTGAGTGGGGCGCTCGGTGGGGCGCTCGGTGGGGCGCTGAGTGGGGCGCTCAGTGGCGCGCTCAGTGGCGCGCTCAGTGGCGCGCTCGGTGGCGCGCTCGGTGGGGCGCTCGGTGGGGCGCTCGGTGGGGCGCTCGGTGGGGCGCGCTTCGAGCTCTTCGTGGATGCGAGCTAGTAGGTCAGGCACGCCAGCGCTGTCTGCTCGAAGGCGAAGCGATCGTGGCCGATGACGACCCGGGCCGCGCAACCGCCCTGCATTGCGCCGGCGAGCCGAGAGCGCTCCTGGCACGCGGTTGCGGGACGCTTCCGGCGCGGATCCGGGCTGCACCGATGAGCGCGCTATCGAGGGGTCATGCGGATTGCGTCCCACAGCGGGACGCTTCGCGCAGGACCCCCGCACGGGCCGGCCCGACGAGCCCGGGGTCATGCGGATTGCGTCCCACAGCGGGACGCATCGCGCAGGACCCCCCACGGGCCGGCCCGACGAGCCCGGGGTAAGGCCGATTGCGTCCCACAGCGGGACGCTTCGCGCCAGACGTCTGCACGCCGGCCGGGCGAGCCCGGGGTCATGCGGATTGCGTCCCACAGCGGGACGCATCGCGCAGGACCCCCCACGGGCCGGCCCGACGAGCCCGGGGTAAGGCCGATTGCGTCCCACAGCGGGACGCATCGCGCAGGACCCCCCACGGGCCGGCCCGACGAGCCCGGGGTCAGGCGGATTGCGTCCCATGGCGGGAGGCTTCGCGCCAGACGTCTGCACGGCGCGCATGCCTAGAGATCCCGATGACGGCCAGGGCGCGCTCGCGGCGGCTCGCACGGCGCGCTGAGCGTGCGATCACGGTCAGCACGCTGCTCGATCAGCCGCCCGCCGCGACCGCAGCCGACGAATTGAGACGCGGCGCGCCGCTGCCGGCGAGAGCGCCCATATGCGCGAGAAGCGTAAGCCCCTGTACGCGCGGGTTCACAGCGGCCAACCACCGCATCCCGACGGCTCCCGACGGCTCCCGACTCATCCCGACGCATCCCGACGGCTCCCGACGCATCCCGATGGCTCCCGACGGCTCCCGGCGGCTCCCGACGGCCAACCACCGCATCCCGACGGCTCCCGACGGCTCCCAACGCACGCCTGGCAGCCTTTGGGCCATATCCGCCCAAGGGCTGCCAGCCCTGTCCGCCCAGGCGACCGGCCTCGGCCTCGGCCACGGCCACGGCCACGGCCACGGCCTGAGCGACGGATTCCTGCTCCCGGCGGCACGAAGCGTCCCGAACGCTGCCGGGGTCGGTCCGAGGCTTTCGAACCGGGGTTGGGACGGCGATACGGAGGTGGACGCCCGCGGCCCGCGAAGGCGAGCGTCCAGCCGACGGAGAAAGGTACGGAGAGGTCTCCCGGACGGGAGAAGCGGCCCCAGTCGGGCGTTCCTGGGGCATGGGACGAGACAAGGACGTCAGATCCGCGCGCCGCCGATTCACTGCGGCCGCGACCATCACCACGATCGCGCTCGGACTGGCGACGGCACCTGCCGCGCTCGCCGGCGACAGCTCGATCGTGGGAGCCTGGTTGCTCGACGAGGGGACCGGACAGAAGGTCCGCGACATCTCGGGCAAGGGCAACCACGGCATGCTCGGAACGACCTCGGGGGCGGACTCGTCCGATCCCAGCTGGTTCACGGTCTCCGCGGGCAGGTACTACACGCGCAACGCGCTGAGCTTCGACGGCGACGACTCGATCGCGGTCGCCGACTCGACGACGCTCGAGCCGAGCAACATCTCCGTCGGCGCGATCGTGCGCTCCAAGACGCCGGGCCAGTACCGCTACGTGGTCTCCAAGGGCGCGCTGCAGTGCCAGACGGCGTCCTACGGGCTCTACACCGGCGCTGACGGCGGGCTCATCTTCTACATCTCCAACGGCACCGAGACAGTGCTCTCGCCGGACGCCACCGCGAGGATCTGGGACGGCAACTGGCACATCGTCCTCGGCACCTTCGACGGCGGGCGCGTGCGCCTGTACGTCGACGGCCGCGAGATCGGGACGGGAACCACGACGAACGTCTCGCTGGCCTACAGCTTCCCGACCAACGACAACTTCTACATCGGCGACTACCGCGGGTCGTGCTCCAACCCGCTCGGCTTCATGGGCGACATCGACGCCGTCGCCGTCGCGAACAAGGCGATCAACTGGAACGGCTGACCCCCGGGCGCGCCGAGGCGCGCTGACGAGGTCCACGGCCACCGCAACCCGGGCCGCCGGGCGCCATCGAGCGCCCGGCGGCCCGGCCGCGAGGCTGACATTCGTATGAAACGCCTCCCCCAAACGGGAGATCCGTCCCGCGAGGGGCGTTGCTCCGCATGGGACGAGACAGGGAGTGCAGAAGTGCGCGCCGCCGGTTCGCCGCGGCCGCGACCATCACCACGATCGCGTTAGGTCTCGCGGGGGCGCCTGCCGCACTCGCCGAGGACAGCCCGATCATGGGCGCCTGGCTGCTCGACGAGGGCACGGGACAGAAGGCCCGTGACAGCTCGGGACAGAACAACCACGGCATGCTGGGATCCACGTCGGGTACGGACGCCAACGATCCGCGTTGGTTCAATGTCTCGACGAGCAAGTACTACACGCGCAACGCGCTGAGCTTCGACGGCAACGACTTCGTCATGGTTCCCGACTCGAAGTCGCTCGAGCCGAGGAACATCTCCGTCGGCGCGATCGCGCGCTCCAAGGCGCCGGGCAACTACCGCTACGTGGTGTCCAAGGGCGCGCTGCAGTGCCAGACCGCGTCCTACGGCCTGTACACCGGCGCCAACGGGGGGCTCATCTTCTACGTCTCCAACGGCACCGAGACGGTGCTCTCGCCGGATGCCTCGTCGTCGCTGTGGGACGGCAACTGGCACGTCGCGCTCGGGACGTTCGACGGCGAGCGCGTGCGGCTCTACGTCGACGGCCGCGAGGTCGGCAGCGGGACGCCCACGAACATCTCGCTGGCCTACAGCTTCCCGACCAACGACAACTTCTACATCGGCGACTACCGCGGGACGTGCTCCAACCCGCTCGGCTTCATGGGCGACATCGACGCCGCCGCCATGGCGAACAAGGCGATCAGCTGGGGCGGCTGAAGCCTGGGCGCGTGAGGACGGCGCGCCGAGGACCAGCGCCTCACCCGACCCCGGCCGCCGGGCGCCATCGAGCGCCCGGCGGCCGGCCGGTCCTGCGGCCGCGTCACCAGGTGGCGACCGCCGCGCGGATCGCCGCGCGGAACTTCTCCAGCGCCGCGTCCCCGTAGGCGGTGCCGACGTTGCCGCCACAGGTCTCGCAGTTGTAGAAGTGGCCGTAGGCGAACGGGCGCTGCTGGATGACCCCGCCCGACTTGAACGGGATGAGGATGCGCCCGAAGCCGGCCCGCGCCGCGCGCTGGCCGCTGCCGTAGCTTCCGCCCTTGCCGCGATAGACGGTGTTGGCGACGAAGTCCGACTCGATGCCCGTCTTGCCGGCCCGCGCGGCCTCCTCGGCGACGAGCCCGGCGAAGCCCGAGGGCACGCTCGAGGCCTGGATCATCGTGTCGAAGAAGCGGTCGCGGACGCTCGCGGTCGGCAGCAGCGAGCCGTCGGTCGCGCCCTCGATCATGCGCGAGAGGTCAAGCAGCGTGATGTCGCTGTCGGCCTCCCAGCAGCCGAGCGTCGAGTTGATCTGCGTGCTCGTCGCGCCGATCGACTGGGCGAACGCGTTGAGCGTGGCGCGGCCGTAGCGCTGCTCGATCGCGAACGTCGTGCGGTTGTCCGAGACGGCCATCATCTGGCGATCGGCGTTGTCGAGGTTCGTGAAGGCGGTCGCCGTCACGCCCGCCCGCGTCGGGCAGATGTCCTTGGGGGCCTTGCCGCTGGCGCACTCCCCGGTCGGGTTGCTCGCCGGGCAGGTCGGAAACGACACCCGCGCGAGGAGGTTCTCCGCCGGGTCGGCCTCCAGGCGCGTGTGCAGGTAGAGGTGGTGCAGCGTCTTCATGACGCTCGCCGGCTCGAAGCGGCGGTCGGCGCCGAGCCCGACGCTCGTCGGGCCGCCGACCTGGCGGACGAACATGCCGAAGCGCGCCGCGCGCAGCGCGGCGTTCTTGCGGGCGAGGGCGCGCACGCGCCCCTGAAGGGCGTCGACGTTGTCGATGATGACCGCCGTGAAGCGGCGCTGGCCGCCGATCCGATACGTGTCGAGGTCGACGATCCGCCCGCCGTTCTGGGAGACGAAGTCGCCCACGCGACGCGCGTCGATGTTGATCTCGTAGGCCGAGAACTCGCCCTTGCGCTTGATCTGGATCGCGTTGTAGCGCCCGTTTGAGCGACGGTCGAGGCTGAACGTGCGGGCCTTGTTGGCCGACGCGCTGGCCTGCACCGTGGAGAGCGGCACGTTGCGCCACCACCACCAGCCGGCCTTGTCGACGCCGCTGTTGCGGATCATGATCGCCGCATAGCGGGTCGTGCCGCCGGCCTTGTAGTCCTCGAAGTCGACGAGGCGCGACCCATGCTGCGAGAGGCGCGCCTTCAGCGACGCGGCGCTCAGGCCGTAGTACCAGTGCCAGTTCTTCGCGGCCTGGCCGGAGTTGCGCACCATGACGACCGCGAAGCGGCGCTTGCCGCCGGCGACGTACGTCTCGAGGTCGATGAGGCGCGCCTTGTTGGCCTTGATCTTGGACTTCAACTGCGAGGCGGTCAGGCCGTAGTACCACCACCACCCGCGCTTGTAGACGCCGGCGTTGCGCACCATCGCGACGGCGAAGCGGTATGGCGCGGTCCCCTCGACCTCGATGTCGATGATGCGGTCGCCGTGCTCCTTGTAGCGCTGCTTGACCTGCGTCGCGCTCTGGCCGTAGTACCAGTGCCAGCCGGTCGGGGTGGTCGCGTTGCGACCGGGATCGGGCGCCGCCGCGCCGGCGCTCGCGGGGCCTGCGGCGAGGGCGAGGGCGGCGACGCCGGCGAGCGTCGCAAGCCGGCGGGGCAGCGGTGTGGAGGTGAGCATGTCGAGTCCTTTCTGACGAGAGGTTCGTGTGGGAGATGGACGGCCGCGGACTTCCGGACCCTGTGTGATCAGATGTCACACAAGCGCTGGTGCGGCGGGTGAGGAGGCGCCGTTCTGCGACGCCGGCGCCGGCGGGAGCCGGGCGAGCCGCCTCGCCCGGCCGCCCGCCGCGCCGGCTACAGGCGCTGGTACCAGACGGCGACCGCGGCCCGCGTGTCCGTCCCGGGGGACGGCGCGGCCGCAATCGTGCCGATGCGGACCTCGATCGTGCCGCCGTCGTCGGTCGGCGACGCGAGCGGCGTGGACTTGGCCGGCGGGCTGCACGACGTGTCCAGCGGGTTCTCGGTCACCTTCGCGGTGCGGGCGCTCGCGGGGATCTCCGTGTACACGCCGGACTGGTGCACGTGCGATGCCCGATGGGTCATGAGCATCCCGTGCGCCTCCTTGGAGCCGGCGAACGACGGGTCGGTCCATGCGAAGACGGAGTCCCGGCTCGTCCGCGCCCAGAAGTTGCGCCCGTACGCCCAGCCGTCGGGCCCGCCGCTGTCGACGTCGAAGTCCGCCTGGCGCCGCAGCACGACACCCTCGATCGGGAACGGGTTTGAGTTGATGACGTCCATCTGGACGAGCATCCGCTTCTCCTTGCCCTGAAACGCGAAGCCCTGCTTGAGCCCGAGCAGCCCGTCGCTCGTCGAGCGCACGACGCGCATGACGTTCGGGTCGTTGGGGTCCGGGGTCGCGGTCGCGGGGCCGAAGCCGGACGCCGCGGTGCCCACGTCGTAGGCGTTGACGTAGGTGCCGGTCTGCGGGTTGCGGTAGCAGAGCACGTAACCGTCCGACAGCGCCCCGACGTTGACGTGCTCGTAGCTCGCGCCGGCGACGACGGGGCCGCCGAAGCCGACGATGTTCCCGCCCTCGGACACGTCGATGCTCGTGCCGCGATCGGTGCTTCCGAAGAAGTTCAGCGTCGGGCTCGTGATGCCCCAGGCCATGGCCGGGACGAGGAGCCCTACCGCCGCGACGGCGACGACGACTCGCATTCGAGATGTGATCTTCATGCTGCCTTTCCGGACGCGACGAGCCGCGCGGGATCGCCGCATCCCTGCCCTTGGGTTGTGGTGTGAGACGACTGTGTGAGAACGCACCGCCACGAACGACTTCCATTGCGGGCGAGATGGCTATTGGCTAGCGTCGGTCGATGCTCGAGCTGACGTGGGGGAAGCGTGGCGGGCGCGGGTTGTGAATCGGTTGCAAGCCCGTTGGATCGGATCGAGTTCCGTCTGCTCGGACCGATCGGCGCGTCGCTGAGCGGACGCCCGCTGGCCCTCGGCGGCCGGCGCCAGCGAGCGCTGCTCGCGCTGTTGCTGCTGCACCGCGCCGGCGTCGTGTCGACCGACCGGCTCGTCGAGGAGCTGTGGTCGTCCGCGCCACCGCCGGGGGCGTCCAAGACGCTGCGCGCGTACGTCTCGCGGCTGCGGAAGCTGCTGCGGTGCGACGCCGGCGTGCAGCTGCGCGGCGTCGACGGCGGCTACGTCCTGAGCTGCGACGCCGAGCGGATCGATGCGGTCCGCTTCGAGCGGCTTGCGCGCGAGGGCGCCGAGCTGCTGCGCGCCGGCGACGCGCGCGCGGCCGCCGACCGCCTCGATTCCGCGCTGGCGACGTGGTCGGGAAGCGCGCTCGGCGACGTCGCGGTCGAGTCCTTCGCGCAGCTCGAGGCCGTCCGCCTCGAGGAGCTGCGCCTGTCGACGCTCGAGGACGCCATCGATGCCGGGCTCGCGCTCGGGCAGCACGCCGAGCTCGTCGCGCAACTGATCGCGCTCACCGGCGAGCACCCGCTGCGCGAGCGCATGTGGGCGGCGCTCATGGTCGCGCTGTACCGCAGCGACCGCCGCGCGGACGCACTCGACGCCTATGCCAGAGCGCGCGCTCACCTCGTCGAGGAGCTCGGCCTCGAGCCCGGCGAACATCTGCGCGACCTGCAGGGCGCGATCCTGCGAGACGAGCTCCCGCTCCCGCCGGCCCAGCAGCTCGCAGGGCGGCCGGCGGTCAATCTGCCTGCGGCGCTGACGAGCTTCGTCGGCCGCGAGCATGAGCTCGGCGAGATCCAGACGCGGCTGCGCGGCGCGCGACTCGTCACGCTCACCGGGCTGGGCGGAGCCGGCAAGACGCGCCTGGCGCTGGAAGTCGCAGGGCGTGAGGCCGCGGCGTCCTTCGTCGACCTCGGCGGGCTCGTGCCCGGCGCCGATGTCCGCCTCGTCGCCCGGCAGGTCGCCGACGCGCTCGGGCTCGACGAGCGCGGCGCGGAGGCCACCCCGGCGCTCCTGGCAGCGTGCGTCGGCGACCGCCCGCTGCTCGTCGTGCTCGACAACTGCGAGCACGTCGCCGGTGCCGCCGCGTCGCTCGCCGGCGACCTGCTGCGCCACTGCCCCGGCCTGCGCATCCTGGCGACGAGCCGGCAGCCGCTCGGGGTGCCCGGCGAGCGCACGTACGCCGTCCCGCCACTCGCGCTCGACGCGGATGCCGGCGGCGGTGCGGATCGCTGCGAGGCCGTCGCCCTCTTCCTGGACCGCGCCGCCGCGATCCGGGACGTCGAGCCCGCGACGCCGGCGCAGCTGGCGACCGTCGCGCGGATCTGCCGCGAGCTCGACGGCCTGCCGCTCGCGATCGAGCTCGCCGCGGGTCGTGTCGACATCCTGACGATCGACGAGATCGCCGCCCATCTCAGCGATCGCTTCCGCCTGCTGCGCGCGACGCGCGGCGAACCCGAGCGGCGCCACGCCGCGCTGCGCGACGTCGTCGAGTCCAGCCACGATCTCATGCGCGAGACGGACCGCGCGATCCTGCGCCGGCTGGCATCGTTCGCGGGCGGGTTCGACCGCGATGCCATCGCGGAGGTGTGCTGCGACGGCGACGCCGAGCTCGCCCTCGACGGCCTGACGCGGCTCGTCCAGGCCTCGCTCGTCTCCGCCGAGCAGCGCGAGGGGGTCATGCGCTACCACCTCCTGGAGAGCGTGCGGCTCTACGCGCGCGAGCGCCTCGACGAAGCGGGCGAGCGCGACGCCCGCGCGCGACTGCACGCTCGGCACTTCCTGCGCCTCGCCGAGGCGTCCGCCAGCCACCTGCACGGGGCCGACCAGGAGCCCTGGCTCGCCCGGCTGCACCGCGAGCACGACAACCTGCGCGCGGCCCTGCGCTTCTCGCTGCAGGAGGGGGGCGACCCCGCGACCGGCGCCGGCCTGGTCTGCTCCCTGCTCGGCTTCTGGCGACTGCGCGGCCATTACGCCGAGGCGCGCTCGTGGTGTGACGCCGTCCTGCAGGCAGGGCTCTCGCTCGCGCCCGGCACCCGCGAGCGCGTGCTCGCCGCGGCGGCCGCGCTCGCCCTGCTGCAGTGCGACTACGCCCAGGCCGACGAGCTCGCCCGCGAAGCTCTCGCGCTGCTCGGCGACCGGGGTGACGGGGGGACGATCGCCGGCGCGCTGCGCACCCGCGCGAGCGTGGCGCGCGAGCGCGGCGCGTACGCGGCGGCCCTCGAGCTGCAGCGCCGCTGCCTGGAGATCTGGCGGGACCTCGGCAACGAGGCGGAGGAGGTGGCGGCGCAGATCGACGTCGCCTTCGTGCTGTGGCTCAGCGGCGACGCCGAGGCCGGCGGCGACCTCGCCGAGCGCACGCTCGAGCGGGCGCGCAGCCTCGCAGACCGCAACACGCTCGCCGACTGCCTCCTCAACGCCGGAGCGGCGGCGCTGCACCGCGACAGCGTGGCGGACGCGCGAGCGTCCTGCCGCGGCGCGCTGACGATCTTCGAGCGCCTCGGCAACCGCGAGGGCATCGCGTGGGCTCGCGACCTGCTCGGCGTGGTCGCGCTGCGTGAGGGCGACCTCGACACCGCGCGCAGCGAGCTCCTCGCGAGCCTGACCGGACACCTGGAGCTCGGCGACCGCTGGCGTTGCGCCAGCGTGCTCGAGTCGCTCGCCATGCTCGCCTGCGACGAACGGGAGGCCGAGCGTGCGGCGAAGCTCTTCGGCGCGGCGGACGCCGTGCGCGAGTCGATCGGCGCTCCGATTCCCGCCTGCGAGCGCGAGGCGGCCGAACGCTGTCGCGCCGCGGCTCAGGCGAGCTGCGGGCCCGAGCGCTGGACGCGCGCGTGGTCCGACGGGCGCGGGCTGCATCCGCGCGAGGCCCGCGACCTGTCGCTCGGCCGGCGCGCGAGCGGGGTGCCGCGGCTGCGCGTCGTGGCCTGACGCGGGCCCACGGGCCAGCCGGTGAGCGACGGCGCCGAGGGGGGCACCTGCCCCGGCGCCGCCTGCGAGCCCGGAGCGATCCTGCTGGGCGTGGTCGGCGCCGACGGGCGCGTGGCCCACATGGCGCCGGAGCTGCGGATCGACGCCGCGTTCGTCGATGCGCGCCGGGCGCGGGCGCTCACCGGAGCGGCGGACGGGCCCGCGGACGCCTGACGGCGCTCAGCGCTCGCCGGGCGTCTTGCGCGGGTACAGCGAGACCGGGATCCTCAGGTTGAGCGCCGTCTCGACGATCCGCGACTGCTCGGCGACGTGGGCGGCCGGGTAGCCCTCGCCCGGCGACGCGCGCTCGGGGCGGCCGATGTAGCCGAAGCGCAGGCGCTCGGGGAGGATCTGCATGAGGCGCGGGAACATGTGCGCGCGGGCGCCCATGTTGCGCGGCTCCTCCTGCGCCCAGACGACCTCCTCGAGGTTCGGGTAGCTCTCGATGAGCTCGAGGATCTGGTTCTGCGGGAAGGGATACAGCAGCTCGACGCGTCCCACCGCGACGCCCTCGACGTCCGGCCGGCTGGGATGGCCGACGAGGTCGTAGTAGATCTTGCCCGTGCACAGCACGAGCCGCTTGACCTGCTCGACCGGCACGCGCGGCTCGCCCAGCACGGGAAAGAACTTCGTCTCGGAGAGGTGCTCGATGCGGTTGGTCGCCTGCGGCAGGCGCAGCAGCGACTTGGGCGTCATGAGGATGAGCGGGCGCTGCTTGGCGATCCGCGCCTGCCGGCGCAGGAGGTGGAAGTACTGCGCGGGCGTCGTGACGTTCGCGACGCGCATGTTGCCCTCGCTGGCGAGCGTGAGGAAGCGCTCCAGGCGGCCGCTGGAGTGCTCGGGGCCCGAGCCCTCGTAGCCGTGCGGCAGCAGCAGCACGAGCCGTGAGGTCTGGCCCCACTTCGCCAGGCCGCTGGCGATGAACTGGTCGATGATGACCTGCGCGGCGTTGACGAAGTCGCCGAACTGCGCCTCCCACAGCACGAGCGTCTCGGGCGCCTCCTGGCTGTAGCCGTACTCGAAGCCCAGGCAGGCGACCTCCGACAGCGGCGAGTTGTGCAGCTCGAACGGCGCCAGCGCACCGGGCAGCGACTGGATCGGGCAGATCGTCTGGCCGGTCTTCGCGTCGTGCAGGACCATGTGGCGCTGGGAGAACGTCCCGCGCTCGACGTCCTGGCCGGTGAGGCGGATCGGCGTGCCCTCGGTCAGCAGCGACGCGAATGCCAGCGACTCGGCGTGCGCCCAGTCGATGCCGCCCGCTGCGCCGATGGCCTCGCGACGGCGGTCGAGCTGCTTGACGAGCTTCGGATGCACCGTGAAGCCCTCGGGGATGCTCAGCAGCTCGTCGTTGAGGACCTGCAGGCGGCCCGCGCTCACGGCCGTCCTGACGTCGGGCGACGGCGTGCGGTCGAGCTGGTACTCGCCGGTCGGCTGCTCGATCTGGCCGACCTCGGCCGCGTGCTTGATCTGCGCCTTGAGCGCCTGGTGCAGCCCGGTCAGCTCCTCCCAGACCTCGTTCTTCTGGCTCTCGACGTCCTGCACGGTCACGACGCCCTGGGCGACGAGCTGCTCGGCCCAGATCTCGGTGACGCGCTTGTGGCGGCTGATCGCCGCGGACTTCTCGGGCTGCGTGTAGGCGGGCTCGTCGGCCTCGTTGTGGCCGAAGCGGCGGTAGCCGATGAGGTCGATCATCGCGTCGTGGCCGAACTCGCGGCGGAAGGCGAAGGCCAGGCGCACCGCCGAGATGCAGGCCGCGACGTCGTCGGCGTTGACGTGGACGATCGGCACGTCGAAGCCCTTGGCGATGTCCGAGGCCCAGCGCGTGGAGCGCGAGTCGTCGGGGTCGGTCGTGAAGCCGACCTGGTTGTTCTGGACGAGGTGCAGCGTGCCGCCGACCGAGTAGCCGTCGAGCGCCTGCAGGTTCAGGGTCTCCGGCACGACGCCCTGGCCCGGCAGCGCCGCGTCGCCGTGCAGGACGATCGGCACGGCGGAGTCGATGTCGCGGTGCGCGTGCGGGCCCATGCGGGTCGTCTGCGCCGCGCGCGTGGCGCCCGTCACGACCGGGCCGACGTACTCCAGGTGCGACGGGTTGGACTCGAGGTTGACGAGGATCGAGGAGCCGTCGGGCAGCTGGTAGGAGCCCTGCGCGCCGTGGTGGTACTTCACGTCGCCGGTGCCGCCCTGCGGGATCGTCGTGACCGCCTCGAGCGTCGAGGCGCCCTCGAACTCGGCGAAGATCGTGTCGTAGGGGCGCCCCAGGTTGTGGGCGAGCACGTTGAGGCGGCCGCGGTGGGCCATGCCGAGCACGACCTCGCGCCCGCCGTTGGCCGCGCAGAGCTGGATGAGCTCGTCGAGCATCGGCACGGTCATGTCGAGGCCCTCGATCGAGAACTGCTTCTGGCCGAGGTAGGCCTTGTGCATGAAGCGCTCGAGCGCGTCGACCTCGATGAGCCGCCGCAGCAGCGCCTTCTGCTCGTCGGCGCTGAGCGGCGCGCGGAACGCCCCGGACTCGATCTTCTCGCGCAGCCACGTGCGCTGGCGGTGCGAGGCGATGTGCTCGATCTCGTAGGCGATCGTCCCGCAGTACGTCTCGCGCAGGTGCGGCAGCGCGTCGGCGAGCGTCGCGCCGGGGACGTGCATGCGCAGGATCTTGGCCGGGATCCTCGCCATGACCTCGGGCGTCAGGCGCAGGGTCTCGGGGTCCAGGGCGGGGTCGCCCTCGGGCTCGCGGCCGAGCGGGTCCAGCCGCGCGGCGAGGTGGCCGTGCGTGCGGTGGGCCTTCAGCAGCGAGGTCGCGGCCTGGACGGCCTGCAGCAGGTCGTCGTCGACCGGAGCCGGCGGGGCGGCCTCCGGCGGCGGGGCGCCCGGGACGGCGACCGGCCCGCGCTCGGTGTGAGCCTCGCGCGCCACGGCGGCGGCGGCGGCCGGCGCCGGCGGCGCCGGGAGGGCGCCCGGCTCGGTCCCGAGCTGCTCGAAGAGCCGCTCGTAGAAGCCGTGCTCGCCCTGCAGGTACTCCTCGACGACCTTCAGGAAGCGGCCGGACTCGGCGCCCTGGATGACGCGGTGGTCGTACGTCGAGGTCATCGACATGACCTTCTCGGCGCCGATCATCTGGCCGACGGCGGCGAGCCCGACCGGGTAGCCGATGGCGCCCGTCGCGACGATCGTGCCCTGGCCGGGCATGAGCCGCGGGACCGACGCGATCGTTCCGATCCCGCCCGGGTTCGTCAGCGTGACGTTCGCGCCGACGAGGTCGTCGGCCGTGAGCGCGTTGTCGCGAGCGCGCGCGATGAGATCGCCGAAGGCGTCGAGGAACTCGGGAAACGACTTGCGCCCGGCGTCGCGGATCACCGGGACCATGAGCGTGCGGCTGCCGTCCTTCTTCTCGACGTCGACCGCGATGCCGAGGTTGACCGCGCCGTCGTCGACGCGGTGCGGCTTGCCGTCGGCGAGCTCGTAGTGGTGCGCCATGACCGGCATCTGCTCGGTCGCCGCCCGGGCGATGGCGTAGGCGATGAGGTGCGTGAAGGAGATCTTGTGCCCGGCGCCCTTGAGCTCCTTGCGGCGGGCGTCCATGGCGGTGACCGTCATCGTGCGGAAGGAGGTCGCGGTCGGGATCTCGAGCGACTGGTCCATGTAGCGGGCGAGCATCGCCGCGCCGCCCTTGAGCTGCCTGCGGGACGCCTCGGCGGAGGCGGGCGCCGCCGGCCCGGCATCCGGGGCGGCCTTGGCGGCGAGCACGTCGGCCTTCGTGATGCGGCCGGCCGGCCCGCTGCCCTCCAGCGCGGAGATGTCGACGCCTTCCGCAGCGGCGACGCGGCGGGCGACCGGCGAGGCCGGGACGCCGTTGGCCTCGCTCGCCGCAGGGGGCGTCCCGCTCGGCGCGGGCGCTTCGGCGGCCGGCTCGGCGGCGGGCTGCTCGCGCGGGGCGGCGGGCGCGCCCGTGGCGGCGGACGCGCCGTTGGACGCGGCCGCGCCGGGACGGATGCGGGCGATGACGTCGCCGACGGAGACCGTGTCGCCTTCGGCCGCGAGGATCTCGGCGATCGTGCCGGCCGTGGGCGCCGGGAGCTCCATGTCGACCTTGTCGGTCGACAGCTCGACGACCGTCTGTCCCTCCTGGACCTCGTCGCCGACCTGCACGGCCCACTCGAGGATCGTGCCCTCCTGGACGGACTCGCCGCCGGCGGGCGTGACGACGTCGACGAGCTCGGCCGACTCGTCGGCTTCGTCCCCGGCGGCGGGCGGCGGACCGCCGTCCGCGGAGGGGTCCGGCTGCTCGGCGGCGGCCGGCGCGGCGGAGGGCTCCGGCTGTCCGGCGGCGGCGGAGGGGTCCGGCTGCTCGGCGGTGGCTTGCGCGGGCGCGGCGGCCTGCGCCTCGGCGTCCGGGCCACCGCCGTCGGCGGACGAGGACTCCGGCGGCGTCGCGGCGGCGGGAACCGGGCCGTCGGTCTGGATCTCGGCGAGCACCGCGCCGACGGCGACGGTCTCGCCCTCGGCGGCGTGGATCTTGACGAGCGTGCCGGAGGCGGGCGACGGGACCTCGGCGTCGACCTTGTCGGTCGAGATCTCGACGAGCGGCTCGTCGGCCTCGACGGCGTCGCCCTCCTGCTTGTGCCACTCCAGGATCGTCCCTTCGCGCACCGACTCGCCCATTGCCGGGAGCGCCACCTGAACTGTCGTGTTCACGGCCATGCCGACGTTCAACTCTAGAAGGTTCGGGGCCGCGAACGGGCTGGCGGTTCGGGGGGGATCGCTGTGCTGCCCGGCGGTCGATCGGCCATGTGGCCCCCTCTACACCGCGGCGTCGCCGCGGTTGCACCCTTCGCGGCCGGTCCGACGGCCACGCGGGTCAGCCGCGGTCGCACCCTTCGCGGCCGGTCCGACGGCCACGCAGGTGAGCCGCGGTTTCGCACTCCGCGCCGGTCCGAGGACCACGCGGGTCAGCCGGCGGGCGCCGCGCCGGTGGCGACCGCGCGATCGTCGCGCGAGCGGCGCAGGAACTCGTAGGACCCGATGAACGGACCGATCCCGCCGAGCACGGCGACGGCGACGGCGAGCCGCAGGTCGATGACGCGCAGCCGCAGCGCGGCGATGCAGGCCAGCGACATCGCGATCCAGCCGAGCCCGTGCGCCATCCCGAAGACCATCTCCGCCCCGGCCATGCCCGGCACGAGCCAGACGACGAGCAGCACGGTGTAGATCGCCGAGTGCGTCAGCGACGCCCACTTCAGGCACCCGAAGGTCAGCAGGCGCCTCATCGGCTGTGCGCCGCCAGCAGCGCCGCCATGCGCCGCAGCGGCTCGTCTGCCTCCGGCGGCCAGTCGGAGATCGCGGCCGGCCACCAGGCGTAGTCGTCGTGCTCGTCGTCCATCACGACCTCGGCGCCGTCGGGCAGCCAGGCGAGCCCGACGACCATGACGAGCTGGTGCGGGAGGCGGACGAGCGCCTCGACGGTCACCCGCTCGGGCTGGACCGACCACTCCTCGTCCAGCTCCCGCGAGAGCGTCTCGGCGGGGCTCTCGCCGACGTCGACGGCGCCGCCGGCGCCCAGCGCCCAGCGCCCCGGCCAGGACGACAGCCACGACGCGCGCCGCCCGGCGAGCCAGCGCCCGTCGGCCGCGCGCGTGACGGCGAGCGCGGCCATCGACAGCGACGCGTCGCCCTCGACGAGGCGCAGCGCCCAGCGCACCGGCTGCAGGTCGATGAGCAGGTCGCCGCCCCGCTCGGCGTGGCCGACGAGCCGCGCCGACAGCCCGTCGTGGCTCGGCGAGCCGCGCTCGCGCAGCGCCGCGATCGCGGCATCGGCCGCCTCGACCTTCTCCTCCGGCGGCTCGTAATGGCGCTCCTGCCAGCGCGCGTGCACGCGCTCTGCGGGCCAGTGGCCGCGGGCGAGGATGGCCGGCTGCTGCATGACCTCAACGATAGTTCGCGGCGCGCAGCGGTTCGCCGCCGCTCGCGGGCGGCCCGCTCGGGCCGTCAGGCCGCGTGAGCCGGCTCGTGCTCGGTCAGGCCGAGCACGAGCTCGGCGGCGGCGGGCAGCTCGGGCGCCTGCGCTGCCTGCGGCGGGGCCGCGAGCGCGTGGATGAGCGCGTGCGCGAGCTGCGGGCGGGTCCTGGCGACGGCGACCATGCCGAGCCGCTCGTACGCGCGGTTGTTCGCGCCGGCCCGGCCGCGCCCGCGGCCGTAGGCGATGACGCGGCAATCGCACATGAGCGCCTCGAGCACGGCCGGGCCCGCCGTCGCGTGGATGAGCACGTCGGCGGCGGCCAGCAGCGTGACCGTCCGATCGGCGGCGCTCCAGATCCGCACGCGGTCGTCCTCGCCGTAGACGGCCTCCATGGGCGCGCGTCCCTCGCTCTCGTGGCCGGCGAGCACGACGACGGTGTCGGCGCCGTAGTGCAGCGCGGTGTCGACGGCGGCCCGCAGGTCGCCGGCGTCGCGGCCGCCGTCGGAGACGACGACGAGCGAGCCGCGCCCGGGCAGCTCGAGCGCGGCGCGCGCGGCGCTGCGCTCGGGCGGGTCGGAGAAGCCCGGGGCCGTGAGGCCGCGCGCCGCTTCGGCGCGCGCGGCCGGGCCGGCGAACGACCGCACCTCGGGCTCGGACTCCGGATGGGCCAGCAGGTGCAGGTCGACGGCCGGGTGCGCCCACCACTGCAGCCCGGCGACGTCGGTGATCGCGCTGACGAGCGGCGCGCGGAGCGTGCCCGCCGCGCGCATGCGCGCGAGCGGCAGGGTCGCCAGGGGCGAGGTCGAGACGACGACGTCGGCCGGGTGCTCGCGCAGGTGGGCCTCCAGGCGGCCCCCGGCGAGCCGCTGCACCGCGCGCGCGCCGGCGCGCCTCGCCGGGCCGAAGCGAGCGAGGGCGTGGCCCGCGTCCGCGGCGACCCCGCCGGCCGCGGACCGCGGCGACGGCGCGGCGCGGACGAGCGCGCGTGCCGCCGGGCCGGCGAGCCCGAGGCCGTCGACGACGTCGGCGCTCGCGCCGCGCTCGCGCAGCGCGGCCGCGAGGACCTCGGCCGGCACGTCGCGGCCGGCGCTCTTCGAGGCGGTGAGGATGAGCACGCGGGCGGACATGCGCGGGCTATCGTCGCACGATGCGCAGGCGCAAGCACTGGGGCTGGGGCTACGAGGACGACGCCTGGTCGGTGGCGCAGCTGACGGCGGCCGTGCCCGGCCTCGAGGAGCACCTGCGGATCGCCGGCGACGGCGAGGTGCGCGAGCCCGTCGCGCTGCAGGACGTCGCGCTGCCGGCGCCGCGCGTCGCGCCGCCCGCGGCCCTCGCGCCGATCTGCGCGGCCGACGACCACACGCGCGCGTCGCACGCGTGGGGCAAGTCCTACGCCGACGTCGTGCGCGGCTTCCACGGCCGCTTCGACTTCCCGCCCGACGTCGTCGCGCGCCCGCGCGGCGAGCGCGACGTCGAGGCCGTGCTCGAATGGGCAGCGGGGGCGAACGTCGCGGTCGTGCCCTACGGCGGCGGGACGAGCGTGACCGGCGGCGTGACCTGCGACGTGCCCGGCCGCTTCGACGGCGCCGTGTCGCTCGACCTCGGCGCGATGGACCGCGTGCTGCAGATCGACGACGTGTCGCGCGCGGCGCTCATCCAGTCCGGCGCGACCGGGCCGGGCCTCGAGCGGCAGCTGCGCGCGCTGGACCTCACGCTGCGCTTCTACCCGCAGTCCTTCGAGCTCTCGACGCTCGGCGGCTGGATCGCCACGCGCGCGGGCGGGCACTTCGCGACCGCCGAGACGCACATCGACGACCTCGTCGAGTCGGTCCGCGCGATCACGCCGAGCGGCGAGTGGGAGTCGCGCCGCGTGCCGGGCTCGGGCGCCGGCGTCTCGCCCGACCGGATGCTGCTCGGCTCGGAGGGGATCCTCGGCGTCGTCACCGAGGCCTGGGTCCGCGTGCGCCCGCGCCCGAAGGCGCAGTCGCTGGCCGCCGTGCGCTTCGCCTCGTTCGCGGACGGCGCCGAGGCGCTGCGCGCGATCGCCCAGTCCGGCCTGCGGCCCTCCAACTGCCGCCTCATCGACGCCGAGGAGGCTCGCATGACGGGCGCCGCCGACGGCACCGCGTCGCTGCTCGTGGTCGGCTTCGAGGGCGCGTCGGAGGCGATCGTCCCGGTCGGCGAACTGCTGGACCGCGGCCTGCACATCTGCGCCGAGGCCGGCGGCGAGTGGGACGAGCGTGCGGTGCGGCGCCCGCGCTTCACCGGCGACCCGCGAGGGGAAGCCGACGCGGTCGGCGCCTGGCGCGCGGCGTTCTTCCGCGCGCCGTACCTGCGCGACGCCTTCGTGGCGATCGGGATCCTCTCGGAGACCTTCGAGACCGCCGTCACGTGGGAGCGCTTCACGACGCTGCACACCGCCGTGACCGCCGCCGCCGCCGAGGCCGTCGGCCCCGCGGGGCGGATCACGTGCCGGATCTCGCACGTCTACCCCGACGGCCCCGCGCCCTACTTCACGGTGCTCGCGCCGGCGCGCCGCGGCGAGGAGGTGGCGCAGTGGGAGCACGTCAAGCGCGCCGTCAGCGACGCGCTGCTCGCCGCGGGCGGCACGATCACCCACCACCACGCCGTCGGGCGCGATCACCGCCCGTGGTACGACCGCCAGCGCCCGGACCCGTTCGCCGCGGCGCTGGCCGCGGTCAAGCGCGCCGTCGATCCCGCCGGCGTGCTGAACCCCGGCGTGCTTCTCGACGCCTGACCCCGCGCTCCCCGGCCGTCGGGCGCCTGCCTTCCGGCGCTCGGGCTCCGGGGTCCGGTCGATCGCGTCCCCATCTGGGACGCAAACCGCCAGACCCCCCTCGCGACGCCCGCGCGCGGGCGCTACGGTTTGACGCGTGCCCTCGCCGACCGAGAAGATCGCCGCCAACCTGCGCGCGTTCCAGATCGCGCTGACCTCGCACGACCGCGAGAACCCGACGCACACCGCCCACGGGATCGGGCTGGCGCACTTCGACATGGAGCGCCTGGGCTTCGACGAGGGCGAGGAGGTCCTGCCCGGGATCACGATCCACGCCGACAACGGCGTGACGGGCAACTTCCGCGTGCTCTGCGACGGCGACCACCTCGAGGAGCGCGAGGCCGAGGAGGCCCAGGTCGTCGACGCCGTCTCCTCGCAGACGCGGATGATCCCGGCGGGCAAGCCGGGCGAAGACCAGGGCGACTAGGCCGCCCGCAGCAGGTCCGCCGCCCGCTCGGCGATGGCGATGACCGGCGCGTTCGTGTTCCCGCGCGGGATGACCGGCATGACGGAGGCGTCGACGACCCGCAGCCCGTCGATGCCGAGCACCCGCAGGCTCGTGTCGACGACGGCGCCGATCGCGCACGTGCCGACCGGATGGAAGAGCGTCTCGGCGGTCGCGCGGATGTAGGCGAGCAGGTCCGCGTCGGCGTCGGACGCCGGCACCGACCGCGGGCGCGCCGCGTAGCGCGCGAGCGCCGGCTGGGAGGCGATCTCCAGCGCCCGCCGCAGGCCGATGATCGCGCGCTCGACGTCGGCCGGCTCGCTGAGGTAGCGGTGCTCGACGCGTGGCTTGGCCGTCGGCTCGCTCGAGGCGAGCGTCACCCGCCCGCGGCTGCGCGGGGTCAGGACGCAGGCCGTCAGCGTCAGGCCGTGGTCGTCGATGTCGCCGAGCCCCTCGCCCCCCCACGCGGCGGGGATCGCGTGCAGCTGCAGGTCCGGCGCGTCGAGGCCCGGCTCGGTGCGGTCGAACGCGCCGGCCTCCGCGACGCAGGAGGTCAGCGGTCCGGCATCCGACTCGAGCAGCTCGCGCAGGCAGCGCTCGGGCTGCTCGCGCGCGACGAGCAGGGAGACCGGCTCGTCGGTCGTCCAGACCGCGCCGGTCGAGAGGTGGTCCTGGAGGTTGCGCCCGACCTCGGGCAGGTCGTGCGCCGCCACGACGCCCGCGGCCAGCAGCGACCGCGGGTCGCCGATTCCCGACAGCATGAGCAGCTGCGGGCTGTGGTAGGCGCCCGCGCAGACGACGACCTCGCGCTCGGCGGGGGCGAGGAACCGCTCGCCGTGGCGCTCCCCCGCGACGCCGGTCGCGCGGCCCCTGTCGAGCACGACGCGGTGCGCCCGGGCGCCCGTGCGCAGCTCGAGGTTCGGACGGTCGAGCACCGGGTGCAGGTAGGCGGTCGCCGTCGAGCAGCGCCGGCCGTTGCGCTGCGTCGCCTGATACCAGCCCACGCCGTCCTGGCGGCCGGCGTTGAAGTCCTCGTTGCGCTCCAGTCCGGCCTGCACGCCGGCCTCGACGAAGGCCGCCGCGATCGGGTTGCGCGAGCGGCCGTCGGCCACCGACAGCGGGCCGCCGGCGCCGTGCCACTCGCCCGCCCCGCGCTCGTTGTCCTCGGCGCGCCTGAAGTACTCCAGCAGGTCGGCGAAGGCCCAGCCCGCACAGCCCCAGCCGTCGTAGTCGGCGGGGTTGCCGCGGATGTAGATCATCGCGTTGATCGACGACGTGCCGCCGAGCGTGCGCCCGCGCGGCAGGTAGATCCGCCGGCGCCGCAGGGCGGGCTCGGGGTGCGTCGAGAGGTCCCAGTCGATCTCGGTGCGGAAGTTGCGCGCGTAGCTCAGCGGGACGTGCACGTCCGGCGAGCTGTCCGGCGGGCCGGCCTCGAGCAGCAGGACGCGGACGGACGGGTCCTCGGTGAGCCTGGCCGCGAGCACGCAGCCCGCCGATCCGGCCCCGACGATGACGTAGTCGTACACCCAGGCCTCCCCGCACCGGCGCGACCCCCCGCGCGGACCATTCCGAGCGGTTGGTCAGGAATCTAGTGCAACCTCGATGCCCTCGCCGGAGAAGCTCACGAGGCCGGCGATCTTCATCGCCTCGGCGCGCGGCAGCTCGTAGCTGTGGGCGGCGTCGCGCAGGAGCTCGCCGCCCGCGTGGACGTGCCACCAGATCGCGTCGCCGATGTACGGGTCGCTCGTCGTCGTGTCGCTCGGGCGCAGGTGACCCGCGGTGACGTCGCCCCGCGCGACGTAGGCGCGCACGGGCATGCTCGTCTCGAAGACGAGCGTCGGGCGCTCGGAGCGCGCGACGAGCTCGCCGCGGGCGGTCACGCTGACCGGGCGCGAGCTGACGTGGACGTCGACGCGGTGATAGGGGTCGCGCAGGCCGCCGTCGTCGACCCTCTCGTCCTCGACGAGCCAGCGGTCGACGCGGCCTGCGAACAGCGCCGCGTAGCCGCGCAGCCAGCCGGCCTCCTCGCGCGGCTGCTCGTAGGCCCAGACCGCGTCCTCGCGCACGTCGTCGCCGACGCGCAGCGACCAGTACGACGCATCGCCCTTGAACGGGCAGTGCGTGGTCGTCTCGCTGCGCTGCAGCAGCGCGGCATCGACGTCCTCCAGCGGGACGTAGGCGACCGGCCTGATCCCCGTCTCGTGCAGCAGGTGCGCGCGCACGGTGTCGAGCACGAGCGTGTCGCCGACGTACGCGCGCAGGCGGCGCGGGTCGGGCTCGAAGAGGATCTTGTGGGCGGGCGACTGGATCGTGTAGTTCGTCTGCCCGGCGTTGCCGCCGAGCGGTCCGCTTCCCCGCGTCAGGCTCATCGCCCGCGCCTCCCCTCCGGCTCGACGCCGACTCGTGGCGGGCGGCGACCCGGTGTCATGCCGCCTCGACCTTCAGCTGCCGTCCGAACGCGCGCTCGAAGAGGTCGACCTCGCGCTGCGCCGCCCAGCGCTCGACCGCGGCGTCGCCGTCGGCCTCGAGCTCGAGGCGGATCGTCCGGTCGACGGGCACGACGTGCGCGGCGCGCACGCTCTGGTCGCGGCTGCGCTCGAGGTCCTCGGCGAGGCGCAGCAGCACCGACAGGCGGTCCAGGCGCGCCCCGTCGCCGTCCTGCGTGAGCGGCGAGAGCTCGCCGAACTCGGGCGTGCCCTTGCGGTGGTAGCGGGCCGCCTGCGCGATGAGCGCGAGCTCGCGCGGATCGAAGCCCGGCAGCCCGGCGTTGAGGATGAGGTACCGCGAGTGCTTGTGGTGGTCGTCGTAGTCGACCGACATGCCGATGTCGTGCAGGATGCAGGCCGAGAAGAGCAGCTCGCGCTCCCAGCGGTCGGCGTCGTGCAGCCCGGCGTCGGCGAGCTCGTCGAAGAGGCCCATCGCCAGGCGCGCGACGTGCTCGGTGTGCGCGGGATCGACGGCGTAGCGCGCCGCGAGGTTCAGGACGCTCGCGCGGCGCACGTCGTCGAACAGCGGCGGATCGCCGTCGAGGTAGGACTGAAAGAAGATCCCCTCCCGCAGGCCGGCCTCCGTGACCTCGATCGCGTCGAAGCCGCCGTGCTCGAGCACGCCCTCGACGACGAGCGCGCCCGCGAGGATGAGGTCCGCGCGGGCCCACTTGATGCCCTTGATCGAGCCGCGCTCGGAGGCCTTCATCGACGACAGGCGGTCGATGAGCTCCCCGAGGGCATCGCGCTCGATCGCGAAGCCCTGCACGCCGGTCGACGGCCGGCCCGCCTCGGCCTGCGCGGCGGAGGCGAGGTTGCGCATGGTCCCGCCGATGCCGACGATCCGCCGGCCGCTGCGCGGCAGCCAGGCCGCGTCGTGCTCGAGCGTCTCGGCGACGTGCGCGCGCAGCGCCTTGCGCGCCTTCTTGGAGGGCGGGTCGTCCTCGGCGAGGAAGTGCTCGGTCATCCGCACCGCGCCCAGCGGCCACGAGCCCAGGCGGCCGTGATGGCGGCTGAGGACCTCGACGAGCTGCAGCGAGCCGCCGCCGAGGTCGAGCACCGCGCCGTCGGAGAGCGTCGTCGAGTTCACCGCCGCGAGGTAGCCGTGGTAGGCCTCCTGCTCGCGGCTGAGGACGTCGACGCGCAGTCCGGTCTCGTCGCGCACCCGGTCGAGGAACACGCGCTGGTTGGAGGCGTCGCGGATCGCGCTCGTCGCGGCGGCCCGGATGTCGGCCTCGCCGATCCCGCTCGCGGTGCAGAAGTGCGCGAACACCTCGGCCGCCTCCAGCGCGCGCTTCATCGGCTTGGCGCCGAGCTTGCCGGTCGCCTCGAGTCCCTCGCCGATGCGGACCGCCAGGTAGATCTCGTCGGTGCGCTTCCACCAGCCGTCGCGCGCGGTGAAGACGACGAGCCGAAACGAGTTCGAGCCCATGTCGATGACCGCTGTGCGCTGCTCTGCCACGGCGATCCTGCTCAGCCTCCGGGCGGCGCGGACATTGCCGTGGAGCTTAGAGGGGGCGCCCGGCGACGCCCCCTCCCGAGATCAGGCGCCGCGCGAGATGCGCCTGCTCTCCTGCACGTCGGGATCCGCGCCGCCCTTGCGCACGGGCACGAGCTCCGTGTCGAGGATCGCGCGCACCCTCGCCGCGTTGCGCGCGGCGCGGGCGCGGATCTCGTCGTCGGAGTAGCGGCGGTAGGAGCGCTCGAGCGCCAGCAGGTCGCGCGAGACCTCGCCGAGCTCCTCGCGCCCGTCGCTCGTGAGCCGGGCGGGCTCTCCCTTGCCGGCGACGAACTGGTAGGCCAGGGCCAGCGACGTGCAGCCCGAGCAACCCTCGTTGACGGCGGCGGCGACGTTCTTCGGCACGACCGTGCTCGGGCTGCCCTGGACGATGACGACCTGGAAGGCGAGCGCGACCGAGCGGCAGCGATCGCACGTCGAGTAGGCGACGGCGGTGTTCTCCTCGTCGACCGTGTCCGTCGCGTTCTCGCGCAGCCCGAGGGCGAGGTCGGCGACCGAGGTGGCCGGGGTACCGGACGCCTCGGCGTATGCGAGGTTGGACTTGGCCGCGGAGTACGTCGCGGCGTAGGCCGCGCCGCCGAGCGCGAGCGCGGCCAGCAGCGTGAGGACGAGGAGCCTGAAGCGGAGTCGGTTCATGGGTGTCGGTGAAGGGTCGGGGGCACGGTCGGTTCGTCGGGTGCCCGCTCCCGTCGCCGGGCGAGCCGGCCGACTCGTGACCCTGCGTACCCGGCTTTCCGATTTGCGATCCCCGGCCGCCGGCTTCGCGCGCGGACGCGCGGGGCGGCCGCGACCTACGAGCGCTCGATCAGCTCGATCCGGTAGTCGTCGGGATCGCGCACGAAGCACAGCAGCGAGCCGCCCTCGCGGACGCGGTAGGGCGGCTTCTCGGGCTCGATGCCCTGCTCGGCGAGCGCGGCGAGCGTCTCCTGCATGTCCGAGACGGTCAGCGCGATGTGGTTGTAGCCGGTCCCGTGCGTGTACTCCGACACGCCGTGGTTGTAGGTGAGCTCGAGCCGGTCGCCGTCGCCGGGCAGGCCCATGAAGACGTTGATCGCCTCGTCGCGGATCGGCTTGCGCCCGCGCTCCTCGAAGCCGAGCGCCTCGTAGAACGCCACCGAGCGGTCGATGTCGCCGATCCGGTAGCAGGTGTGGATGAGCTCCTTTGCGGCCATCGTTCACACAGTACCCTGCGCCTCATGCTGATCGAACGCACGATGTCGGACGGCTTTCTGACGAACACGTACCTCGTCGCGGACGCCCCCGGCGGGCCGGGCTTCCTCATCGACGCCGGCGGTCCGATGCAGCCGCTCTTCGATGCCGCGCAGCAGCACGAGATCGACGTGACGCACGTCCTGCTCACCCATCACCACCACGATCACGTCTGCGATCTGGAGGCGGTCAGGCAGCGCTATCCGGACATCGTCGTGCTCGCCCACCCGTCCGAGCCCGTCGAGGCGCAGGCGTTCGCCCCGCTGCGGATCGGCGGCCTCGCCGTGGACGCCGTGCACACGCCCGGCCACACCGCCGGGATGCTGAACTTCACCGTGCCGGGGCACGTCTTCACCGGCGACACGCTCTTCAAGCGCTCCATCGGCGGCGTGCGGGCGCCGGGCAGCACCTCCTACGCCGACATGCGCGCCTCGATCATGGACACGCTCATGGTGCTCGACCACGCCACGGAGGTCCATCCCGGCCACACCGACCCGACGACGATCGGCGACGAGTGGGAGCACAACGCCTTCATCCGCGTCTGGCGCGGGCTGGACCCGGAGGGCGAGGAGCAGGTGACCGTCTGGGGCGACCCGGCGACGCTCGTCGTCTGGGGCGACGACTACGACGGCGGGCACAAGGCGTGGGTGCGCTGGGCCGACGGTCGCGACGACATCGTCCCCGGCTCGCAGGTCGAGCGGGCGGGCGAGTAGGCGGCGTCGCGGCCGGATCGAGAGCGACGACCCCGATGGCCAAGAAGGACGCGATCCCCACCTCCCGCCTGAGCCGCTCGTCGAAGGTCGGGCGGCTGGCGGCCACGCAGGCCGCCAAGCAGATGGGCACGCGGGCGACGAACGTCGCCCGCGGCGACGAGGGGCGCGAGAAGGCGCTCGCCAAGCGCCAGCTCGAGACGGCCGAGCAGATCGTCGCCGCGCTCGGGACGATGAAGGGCGCCGCGATGAAGCTCGGGCAGGTCATGTCGTTCCTCGACGTCGGCCTCGTCCCGGAGGAGTACCGCGAGGAGTTCCAGGCCAAGCTCGCCGAGCTGCGCGACGCCGCGCCGAAGGTCGCCTTCAAGGACATGAAGAAGGTCATCGAGGGCGAGTACGGCGAGCCGATCGAGGAGGTCTTCGGGACCTTCGACCCCGTGCCGATCGCGGCCGCCTCGATCGGCCAGGTCTACCGCGCGCGGCTGAAGGACGGGCGCGACGTCGCCGTCAAGGTCCAGTACCCGGGCGTCGCCCAGGCGGTCCGGGCCGACATGCAGAACCTCGGGATCATCCTGCGGCTCATGAAGATGGTGGCCCCGGGCCTGGATCCCAAGGCGATGGGCGACGAGATCCGCTCGCGGATCGACGAGGAGCTCGACTACGAGCTCGAGGCCCAGAACCAGCGGACGCTCGCGCGGCTGTACCGCGGGCACCCGTTCATCGTCGTCCCCGAGGTCGTCACGTCGCTGTCGCACGAGAAGGTCATCGTCAGCCACTTCGTCGCGGGCCGCGGCTTCGAGGAGCTCAAGCAGCTCCCGCAGGCCGAGCGCGACCGCCTCGGCGAGATCGTCTACCGCTTCTACTTCGGCTGCATGTACCGCCACCACCAGTTCTCCGGCGACCCGCACCCCGGCAACTCGCTGCTGCTCGACGACGGCCGCATGGCGTTCCTGGACTTCGGCCTGTTCAAGCGCATCCCGGCGGCGATCTCCGAGTTCGAGCTCGAGATCCAGCGCCTCGCGGGAGGCGGCGATGGCGCGGCCCTCATCGAGCACCTGCACGCCGGGGGGTTCATCGCCAAGCCCGAGTACTACACGCCCGAGGGGATCCTCGAGCAGGTGCGCGACATGACGTGGTGGTACCTCACCGACGACGAGATCGCGCTCACGCCGGAGATCGCGACCGAGGTCATGATCGAGATGTCCGACCCGCGCTCGTCGCACTTCTCGAAGATGCGCCACGAGACCCTGCCGCCCGACCACCTCTTCGGGCGCCGGCTGGAGATGCTGACGCTCGCCGTCATGAGCCAGCTGCGCGCGCGCGGCAACTGGCACCGGATCGCGCGCGAGTGGATCTACGGCGACGAGCCGGTGACCGAGCTGGGCCGCCTCGAGGCCGAGTTCTACGCCGAGCACCCGCCCGCCGCGGTGCTGCGCGGCGCGGCCTGACGGGCGGACGCGCCGCCCCGCGCGGGTGTCGCGGCGCGCAGGTCCGGCGCGGCGATCGGCGCGGACCCGGCGCGGCGACACGCGGCGATCGGCGCGGTCGGGCCCGGCGCGCGCCGATGTCATGCTGGCGCGCAGGATGAGCCCACGAGCCCGCCTGGCCGCCTTCGCGCTGGCGCTGCTCGCGCTGTTCGCCGCCGTCGCGGTGCTCGTCGCGCGCTCGCCGGACGAGGTCCGGGCGGCCGCCGACGGGGCCGGCGCCCTGGCGCCGCCGGCCTTCGTCGCGCTGTGCGTCGGGCTGACGCTCGCGTTCTTCCCCTTTCCGCTCGTCGCCGCCGCGGGCGGGCTGCTGTTCGGCACGCTCGAGGGCACGATCCTGTCGACGGCCGGCGGCACGCTCGGCGCGGTGCTCGCGTTCCTCATCGCGCGCCACGCCGCGTCCGACGCCGCCGCCCGGCTCGCCGGGCCGCGGCTGCAGCGCCTGCAGGACGCGACCGCGCGGCGCGGCTTCGTTGCCGTGCTCTACGCGCGGATCTTCCCGGGCGTGCCGCGCGACGTCGCCAACTACGTCTTCGGCCTCACGCGGGTCGGCCTCGCCGCCTTCACGGTCGCGACGCTCGTCGGGATCGCGCCGCGGGCGTTCGCCTACACGGCGCTCGGAGGGCAGCTCGGCAGCTTCGACTCGACGGAGTCGATCGTCGCGATCGCCACGCTCGTCGCGATGGGCGTGCTCGGGATCGTGCTCGTGCGCCTCGACCCGGGGGCGGCCCGGCGTCCGGCGCGCGACGAGCGCATCGCTCGCGACGAGCGCTGAGCGCGGCTAGAGCTCCTGGACCTGGAACAGCGACGTCGAGCCCGGCGCGCCGCTCGGCAGGCCGGCCGTGACGGCGACGCGCTGACCGGGCTCGCACCAGCCCAGCTCGACGACGCGCCGGCAGGCCGCGAGCAGCAGCGCCTCCGTGACGTCGTACTTGCGCAGGAACTCCGCCCGCACGCCCCACATGAGGCCGCAGCGGCGCACCGTCTCGCGGCCGGGCGAGAGCGCGTAGATCGGGACGGTCGGCCGGTGCGCGGAGACCAGCCGCGCCGAGCGGCCCGACAGCGTCGGCACGACGATCGCGTCGAGCTCGAGCTCGCGGGCGGCCATGCAGACCGAGTAGGCGACCGTGTAGGACGGGTCGCGGGCGTCGCGGTGCACGCGCTGCTCGTTCCAGCGGCGGTAGGGCGCGGCGCGCTCGGTCGCCGTCGCGATCGCGGACATCATCTCGATCGTCTCGACGGGATAGGCGCCGATCGCCGTCTCCTGCGAGAGCATCACAGCGTCGGTGCCGTCGAGGATCGCGTTGGCGACGTCGGCGACCTCGGCGCGCGTCGGCCGCGTCGAGGCGACCATCGAGTCGAGCATCTGCGTCGCGGTGATCGACGGGCGGGCGAGTCGCCCCGCGGTCGCGAGCAGCTCCTTCTGGACGATCGGCACGCGCTCGATCGGAAGCTCGATGCCGAGGTCGCCGCGGGCGACCATGACGCAGTCGGCGGCGCGGATGATCTCCTCGGCGCGGTCGACCGCCTGCGGCTTCTCGATCTTCGCGATGAGCGGCAGGCGCGTGTGCTCGCGCATGAAGGCGATGTCCTCCGGGCCGCGCACGAACGACAGCGCGACGAGGTCGACGCCGATCCTCTCGCCGACCGCGAGGTGGGCGAGGTCCTCCTCCGGCACGGTCGGCAGCTCGTCGAGCGGGCCGGGGATGTTCAGCCCCTGGCGGGAGGCGACGCCGCCGCCGATCTCGACGTCGGCCGCGATCTCGACGCGCTCGGGGTCGACGGCGTGCACGCGCAGCCGGACGGCGCCGTCGGCGAGGTACAGGACGTCGCCCGGCGCCATCGCCGACGCGAGCTCGGGCCGCGCGACGAGCATCCGCTCTGCCGTCCCGAGGCCCTCCTCGGCGCAGGCGAAGACGACGCGGTCGCCGGGCTTGAGCTCGACGTGGTCGTCCTCCAGCGGGCCGATCCGCAGCTTCGGGCCGGGCAGGTCCTGCAGCACGGCGACGGCGCGGCCGGCGCGGCCGGCGGCGTCGCGCACGCGCTGGGCGGTCTCGGCGTGCTGCTCGGGCGTGCCGTGCGAGAAGTTCAGCCGCGCCACGTCCATCCCCGCGGCGACCATCCGGGCCAGCGTCTCGGGATCGCGCGAGGCGGGGCCGATCGTCGCGACGATCTTCGTGTGGCGCTGCACCGCACCCACGGTACCGGGGGCGCCGCGCCGCGCCCGCTGTGCGACGATCGGCCGATGCGCGCCGCCGCGGCCTGCGCGGCCCTCGCCCTGGCCCTGCCGATCGCCGGCTGCGCCCCGGACACGGTCTCCGGCGACGAGCTCATGGCGTCCGTCGTGGCCGACCTCAACGAGTTCTGGTCCGACGCCGACGACGACCTCGGCTTCCGCTACCGGCCGGTCGCGCTGGACCGGGTCGTCACCGCCGACGACGAGCCGCGCTGCGACGGCGAGGCGGTCGACGCCGACGACATCCGCGCCAACGCCTTCGTCGACGCGGGCTGCCGGGAGGGGATCCTCGTCGCCTACGACCCCGACTACGTCGAGACGTCGCTGGCGCGCGTCGAGGCGACGATGGCGCACGAATGGGGCCACGTCGTGCAGGCGCAGGCGACCGGGGTCGATCTCAGCCGCGATCCCGAGGGGCTGCCGATCGACGCCGAGCTGCAGGCGGACTGCTTCGCGGGCGCGTGGTCGGCCGAGCTCGCGCAGGCCGACGTCGCGGCGCTGCGGCGCGACGTCGCCCGCTCGGGCGATCCCGGCGACGTCGAGGTCGACGACCCGCACGCGCACGGCACGCCCGCCGAGCGCACGACCGCCTTCGACGTCGGCTTCGACGGCGGCCCCGGGGCCTGCGTCGACGAGCTCATCGACGCGCTGCCCGATTAAGGGCGCCGGGTCAGCGGAACCTCAGCCGCTGGAACTCGAGGCGGTAGGACGTGTTCAGCGTCCCGCGCGGATCGCGGCCGACCTCGACGACGACGTAGAAGCGTCGCGCGACCCGGCTGCGGTTGCGGATCGTGACGCGCTCTGTCCGCGAGCCCGAGCGGCGCGAGCGGGCGACGACCTTCGAGCGGTCCCCGACCGACCGCGCGTCGGAGCGAAAGACGGTGAGATCGGGGTTGCCGAACCGCGGGCGCAGGCTGATCCTCGCGCGCGACCGCGGTCTCAGCCGGATGCGATAGACGTCGACCGGGTCCTCGACCCGGTCGGCCGTGCCACCGAGCCTGCTCCTGCCGGCGCCGCGCCAGACGTAGGGATCGGCACGCGCGAAGACCGAGCCGTCCACGAACGAGATGCCGTCGTTGGGCTCGAGCACGTCGTCCTCGGGCGCGGGCAGCGCGAGCGCCGGGCCCATCTGGACGAGCCCGAAGCCGCTCGCCGTGTCGTAGCCCGGCGGGCCGACGTCGCGCGCCGTGCGCCGCAGCACGTCGGCGAGCTGGCCGTTGGAGAGCCGCGGGCGCGCGGTCGCCAGCCAGGTCGCGGCGCCGGCGACGATCGGGGCGGCGAAGCTCGTGCCGCTGGCGAGCGTCACCCCGTCGACCGTCCCGTCCTCGGTGTCGTAGGCGGCGGGGACCGCGAGCGGCACGCCGACGCCCGGCGCGGCGACGTCGACGCTCGAGTTCTCGCTGCTGAAGCTCGACGGCGACAGGTCGGGGTTCAGCGCCGCCACCGACAGGACGTGGGGATAGGCCGCCGGGTAGATGATCGGGTTGCCGGCGCCGAACTCGTTGCCCGCGGCCGCCACGACGAGGCTGCCGCGCGCATAGGCGATCTGCACGGCGCCGAACATCGACGCGCAGTCCTCCGCCGAGCCGAAGCTCAGGTTGATGATGCGCGCGCCGGCCTTCGCCGCCGCGTAGACGCCGTCGGCCGCGTCCGCGCAGCTGATGTTGACCGGCAGCCCGACCGACAGCACCGGCGCCGACGGGAAGACGCCGAACACGCCGGCGCCGTTCAGCGCGCCGGCGGCCGCGGACGCGACCATCGTGCCGTGCGGCCCGAGCACCGGGCCGGGCCGCAGGTGGCGGGTGTTCGACGCCAGATCGGGGTGGGTGAGGTCGACGAGGTCGTCGACGACGGCGAGCGACGCCGCTCCGGGAGCGGGCGGGGCGAGCCCGGCGCCGACGACGTACCCGCGCGCATAGCCCTCGGGAACCGCGTCGAGCGCGCTGCTGCGCCGCAGCGCCGAGTTGGGCTCGGCGTAGCGCAGCGCGCGGGCGCCCCGCAGCGCGGCCGCGAAGGCCCGCGCGCGGCCCGTCGCGACGCGGTACACGGCGCCGGTCTTCAGCGGGCGGGCGCCGAAGCTGCGCGCGATCGCCGGCGCGCGGCGACTGCCGGGCTCGGCGGCGACGAGCCAGGTGCTCGGCTGCACAGCGGCGGCGCGCGCGCCCGAGGGAGCCGCCGGCAGGCGCATCGGGCGCTCGTCGTAGGCCTGCGCCGGTGCGGCGGCGAAGGCGGTGAAGACCGCCAGCGCGGCGCAGACCGGGGGGAGCCTCATGCGCAGGACACACTACTCGCGGCGACGCCGCGAGCCGGCCGATCAAAGGACGAAGCGCCCGTCCTGCATGATCGTCTCCCCGTCGGCGGTCAGGCGCCCGCCCTCGCGCAGGTCGCAGATGAGGTCCCAGTGCAGGGCGGACTCGTTGCCGCCGCCGGTCTCCGGGTAGGAGCGGCCGAGCGCGAGGTGCACCGTGCCGCCGATCTTCTCGTCGAACAGCGTCGCGCCGATCGCGCGGTCGATGCCGAAGTTCGTCCCGATGCCGACCTCGCCGAGGCGCCGGGCGCCCTCGTCGACGGCCAGCGCGCGCTGCAGGTGGTCCTCGCCCCGGTCGGCGGCCGCGGCGACGACGAGCCCGTCGCGGAACTCGAGCTCGACGCCCTCGACGTCGACGCCGGACGGCGAGGACGGCACGCCGAAGCGCACCCGGCCGTTGGCGCTGGACTCGTGCGGGCCGGTGAAGACCTCGCCGCTGGGCATGTTGCGCCGGCCGTCGGAGTTGACCCACGTGCGGCCCTTGACGCTCAGCGTCACGTCGGTGCCCGGCGCCTCGATGCGCAGCTCGCGCGCAGGCTTCAGGCGCCCGATGAGGCCCTCCTGGAAGGCGCGCAGCTCGCCCCACGAGCGCACCGGGTCGGGCTGGTCGAGAAACAGCGCGCGCTCGACGAACGCCTCGAAGTCGTGCAGGCTCATGCCGGCCTGCTGGGCGCCGGCCTGCGTCGGCCACAGCGTCGAGCACCAGCGCTTGCGCAGCGTCTGCTCGCGCAGCGGCTTGCGCGCGAGCGCCGCCCGCGTGAGGCGCTCGGGATCGATGCCGGCCAGCGCGCGGGTGTTCTCCGGCGCCTGGATGGCGAGCTGCGCGTCGGACTTCTTGGCCTCGGCGTAGGAGACCTCGCTGAGGCGGTCGAGCTGGCGATCGCGCGCGTGGCGGTAGAACGACGCGGTCGCGCCCGGCAGCTCGACGCGCAGCAGCGGCCAGGCCTCGCGGGCGAGGATCGCCCGCTGGCACTCGAGCAGCAGCGGCGCCGCGAGCGCCGTCGAGCGCACGACGACCTCCTGGCCGGGCTGCACCTCCAGGCAGTAGCCGGCGAGCAGCTCGGCGAAGCGGGCCGCGTCGAGCGCCATCGGTGCGACCGCCGCTACGCCCGCCAGCCCTCGGCGAGCGCGGCGAGCGGCTCGGCGGGGTCGGCTCCCAGCAGCTCGGCCAGCGCGCCGACGAGCTGCTCCTGCGGCTCGCGGCGGGCGCCCATGCCCATGACGCCGACCCGCCAGAGCTTGCCGGCCAGCGGTCCGAGGCCGCCGGAGATCTCGATGCCGTGGTCGACGAGCAGGCTGCGCCGCACCGCCGCCTCGTCGACGCCCTCGGGCGGCGAGACCGCGAGCAGCGGGTAGAGCTGCTCGCCGTCGGGTGCCAGGCGCTCGCAGCCGAAGACCCCCAGCGCGTCGCGCAGCGCGTGGTGGGCGCGGCGGTGGCGCTCCCACGTCGTCGGCAGCCAGTTGTCCTCGCCGACGACGATCCGCAGCGCCTCGCGCAGCGCGTAGGTCATGTTGATCGGGGCCGTGTGGTGGTACGTGCGCGCGTGCGCCCCCCCGCCGGCGGCCTCCGGGTTCCAGTACTCGAGCACGAGCGCGAGGTCGAGGTACCAGGAGGGGCCGGGACGCTCGCGCCGGCGCAGCTTGTCGAGCGCGCGCTCGCCGGCCGTCAGCGGCGCCAGGCCCGGCGGGCAGTTCAGGCACTTCTGCGTGCCCGAGAAGGCGGCGTCGATGCCCATCTCGTCGATCCGCAGGGGGTGGCCGCCGAGCGAGGTCACGCAGTCGACGAGCAGCAGCGCGTCGCGCTCGCGGCAGGCGTCGGCGAGCCCGTCGAGCGGCTGCGCGACGCCGGTCGACGTCTCGCCGTGGACGACGAAGATCGCGTGCGTGCGCGCCTGCTCGGCCGCCTCGATGAGCCGCTCCGTCGCGATCGCGCGGCCCCAGTCGGCCTCGACGCGCACGACGTCGGCGCCGGCGCGGCCGAGCTGGTCGGCCATCCGCGCGCCGAACAGCCCGTTGACGCCGCAGACGACGCGGTCGCCGGGGTCGACGAAGTTCGCGACGAGCGCCTCCATCCCGGCGCTGCCGGTGCCCGAGATCGGCAGCGTGGCGAGGTTCTCGGTCTGGAAGGCCTCGCGCAGCAGGTCGATCGTCTCGCCCATGATCGCGGCGAAGGCCGGGTCCATGTGGCCGATCGTCGGCTGCGCCAGCGCCTGGAGCACGCGCGGTGGGACCGGGCTGGGACCCGAGCCCAGCAGCAGCCGGGTGGGGATGTCGGTCACGGTCTCGCTCTCGGTGCTCGTCGTCACGCTCTGTCCTCGTCGCTCGTCTGGGGGATCGGGGTTCTGATCATGGCGCGCCGGCGGGTCGTCCACGAACGTCGCGCTCGCCACGCCGGGTCCGACGTCTCCGGACGACCCACTACGGCGCCTCGACGTCGGGAAAGTGCGCCGCGAGATGCTCGCGCAGGACGTCGCGGATCCAGCGCTTCTCCTCGCCCGAGGCGATCCGGTAGCGATCCAGCAGCTCCTTCTGGCCCTCGGTCGGCACGTCGTAGATCGTCCAGCGCTCGACGAGCCGCTCGAAGAGGAACTCGACGGAGCGATGCCAGGAGTCGTCGGTCGTCCTGTGCTGGTCGTGCAGCGTGTGGGCATATTTGCGCCGCGTGAGCGCCGACATCGAGCCGCGCAAGGTCAGGACGTTGCCGTCGGCGTCGCGGTAGTCCGTCGTCGGCGCGGAGATCTTGCCTGCTGCGCGGTTGCGCTTGCCCATCGGGGCTTCACCCTATCGTCCGCCCCATGGCGTCCCCGACCAAGCGCCGCGAGCTCGGCCGCGGCGAGCGGATCCTGCCGGGCGTCTGGCGCCTGCGCCTCCCGCTGCCCTGGCCCGGCGTCCCGCACTGCAACGCCTGGGCGGTCGCGCGCGGGGACGGAATCGTGCTCTTCGACTGCGGGCTGCACGAGCCCGGCTCGCTCGCCCAGCTCGAGCGCGCGATGGCGCAGGTCAACCTCAAGCTCGAGCACGTGCGGCTGCTCGTCTGCACCCACGCGCACTCCGACCACTACGGGCAGGCGGCGAGCGTCGTCGACGCCAGCGGCTGCGAGCTGTGGATGCACCCCGACCACGACCACGCCCGCTCGGCGATCGATGACCCCGACGCGGCGCGCGAGCGGCGCTTCGAGGTCGCGCTGCAGAGCGGCGTCCCACCCGAGCCGCTGCGCGAGTGGTCGCAGTCGGCAAGCTCGCGCGGCAGCGGGATCGCGCGGCTCGTCGAGCCCGACCGCGAGCTCGTTGAGGGCGTGACGATCGACACCGACCTCGGCCCCTGGGCCGTCGTCGAGACGCCCGGCCACGCGCCCTCCCACGTCTGCCTGCACCAGCCGCAGCGGCGCATGCTCATCTCCGGCGACCACCTGCTCGGGCGCGTCTCGCTGTACTTCGACTTCGGCTGGACGCCGGACCCCGTCGGCGAGTTCCTCGGCTCGCTGGACCGCGTCGAGGCGCTCGACGCGCGCCTCTGCCTGGCGGGCCACGCGCGCACGTTCACCGACGTCGCGGCGCACATCGAGGCCAACCGCGCGCTCGTGCGCCGGCGGCTGCACGTCGTTCTCGAGGCGGTCGCCGGGCACGGCCCGATCACCGCCTACGACGTCGTTCCGAGGCTCTACGGCATGGAGTTGAGCCAGCTCACCGCGAGCTGGTGGCTGCAGGAGACGCTCTGCTACCTGCGCCGCCTCGAGGTCACCGGCGCGGTCCGCGCCACCGGCGAGGAGCCCGAGCGCTGGGTCGCGGCCTGAGCCGCGGCCGTCACTGCGCCAGCAGCAGCCCGATGATCCCCAGCAGGCCGCCGGTCTGCAGGCCCACCCGCAGCGCCGTCGCCTGCACGTCGGAGATCGAGCCCTCGCGCTGCGCGCGGTCCACGCCCGCGCCGAACGCCGTGACGAGGCGCGTGTCGGAGACGCCCTCGGGGAGCCGGCCCTCCAGCAGCGTGCGCAGCAGGTCCTCGCGCGACGTGCGCAGCCGGCAGGCCGCGCCGTCGAGCACGGCGAGCGCCGCCCGCTGCGTGCGCTCGACGCCCGGCGGCCGGGCCCGCGCGGCGCAGGGATCGGCGACCGCGTTGGGGCCGTACTGCGCGCCCCCGAGCGCGATGTAGACGGCCACGAGCAGCGTCGCGGCCACCCCGGCGGCCGGCGCCGCGACCGCCAGCCGCGTGACGGTGGCGCCGTCCGACGACGGCGCCCCGCGGCCGCCGCCGGCCTGGCGGCGGGCGACGTAGGCGGCGCCCGCCGCGAGCAGCGCGAGCAGCGCCGCGGCGAGGAACGAACGGCTGAAGGCCTCCGTGGCGCCGCGGTCGAGCTCGTCGTCGAGGCGCCCGCGCAGGCGCTCCACCGCGGCCCGCTCGCCTGGCTCGACGGTCAGGCCGCGGAACGCCGCGGCGAGATCGGGCAGCTCCTGGTCGCCGGCCGAGTCGACCTGGGCGCTGAGCGTGCGCGCGAGCGCGATCTTCGTGGCGAGCGGCAGCGGCGCGTCGAGCACGTGCGAGAACCCGGCGCGCTCGGCCGGCGGGCGCACGCTCTCGAGGTCGTGCGTGAAGACGGGCGTCAGGAGCAGCAGGCCGACGACGATCCCCGCATGGCGCGCGACGACGGTCCATGCCGCCGGCCCCGCCACGGCGGCGGGCGCCGTCGCCTCGTCCCGCGCGCCCGCGTCGCCGACGGTGGCCCCGATGAGCGTCGCGAGCGCCAGCCCGAGCCCGGCGCCGATCGCGAGCTGGGGCGCCAGCGTCCAGTAGGCGTGCGCGCCCGGCAGCAGCCCGAGGGCGGCGAGCCCGCCGGCGACGAGCAGCGAGCCCGCGATCGCGGGCACGAGCCCGTCGCGCGCACGCGCCCACTGGCCGGCGAGGAGCGCCGCGATCGGCATGACCGTCACCGTCAGCGCGGCCTCGGCCGGCGAGTGGCTCCAGCCCTCGATGAGCAGGATGACGAGCAGGAACAGCGCCGCCGACAGCGCGGCGGCCGCGAGCCCGAGCGCGACGAGCGGCGCGAGCGCCGGCCGGTGCGAAACGAAGGTCCTGCCGGCCGTGTCGGGCGGCTGGGCGACCCCGCGGGCGCCGGCGAGCGCGAGCAGCGCGACCGGCGCCTGCAGCGCGAACATGGCCTGCCAGGACAGGGCCTCGGTGAGAAAGCCGCCGAGCGCCGGGCCGACCGCGGCGCCCAGCACGCCCGCCGCGCCCCACAGCAGGACCGCCCGGTTGCGCCCCGTCGACAGGATGAGCAGCTCGAGCGCCGCCGCGACGGCGACCGCGCCGAACAGCCCCTGCCCCGCGCGGGCGGCGACGAGGACCGGGAGCGACCACGCCGCCGCGCACAGCGCGGTCACGGCGATGAACAGCCCGATCGAGATCGCGAAGGCGCGGTGGGCGCGCCCGCGGGCCAGCCGCGCCCCGTGCAGCGCCGCGAGCGCCAGCACGAGGTTGAAGGAGATGAGCACCCAGGCGACGGCGTTGACGCTGGAGTCGAAGTCGCGCAGGATCGCCGGCAGCGCGAGCGTCACGACCGACGAGTCGGCGAGGACGAGGCCGACGCCGAGCGCCAGCAGCAGATGGCGCAGGCCGCCGCCGCGCGCCGGGCCGGGCCCGGCCGGATCCGCGGCGCCGTCTGCCGGCGAAGGGGACGCCGTCGTCATCCGGGCTCGATGTCCAGGCCCTGCACGAGGACCGGCCTGCCGTCGCGCTCGTAGCGGATGTCGACCGAGTCGTCCTGGCGGTAGGTGCCCACGCCCCACGCGCCGAGGAACCAGCGCCAGAAGCCGAGGTTGCCCTCCTTCTTGAGCTCGCGCCCGAAGACGAGCCGCCCTTCGCGCAGCTCGAAGTCCGATCCCGGCGCCTGGTGGACGCCGTTGACGTACACGTCGAACGGCGAGCGCACGCCCGGGGGAAGTTGGACGATCGATCGCTCCGCCACGGCGGGCATTATGGTGACCTGCGGCAGATCAGGCCGCAGGGGCGAGGGAATCGACCGCGAATCCCGACCCGTACGGCACGGGTGACGGTGCCAGGGCGCTGCCTGCGCAGGCCGGCGGCAAGCTGCTGTACAAGACCACGCTGACATCCAGATGACCGCGACCGACGAGCCCGCCTACAGCATCCGCCGCTCCGATCGCGCCCGTCGCGTGCGCGTGAGCGTGGACGCGACCGGCGCGGTCGAGGTCGTCCTGCCGCGTCGCAGTCCCGCCGCGGCCGCGCCCGCCGCGATCGCCGAGCTGCGGCCGTGGATCGAGCGGCGCCTGCGCGACGCCGACGCCGTGCGCGCGGTCATCGCCGCCCGCGGGGAGACGCTGCCCTACCTCGGCACGCCCCTCGCGCTCGCGCGGGAGACCGGGCGCACGCGCGTCTTCCGGGCCGGCGACACGCTCCGCGTCCCCGCCGAGGCCGATCGCGCGCACGCGGCGATCGAGCGCTGGTACCGGCGCGCCGCCGCCGGCGAGATCGCGCCGCGCCTGGACGCCGCGGCGCGGGCGCTGGGCACCTCGTACTCCTCGCTGGCGATCCGGGGCCAGCGCACGCGCTGGGGCTCGTGCTCGGCGACCGGCGCGATGAGCTTCAACTGGCGCCTGCTGCTGGCGCCCGAGCCGGTGCTCGACTACGTCGTCTGGCACGAGGCGTGCCATCTGCGGGTGATGGATCACTCGCGCAGCTTCTGGGCGCTCGTGCGCCGGCACTGCCCGGATTTCGAGGAGCATCGGCGCTGGCTGAGGCTCCAGGGGTCTACATTGGTGCTCTAGTGCTTCCTAGGGAGGGGAGAGGGCCGGTCATCGGATTGGGCGCGATCATCGCGGCGTTGCTGGTCGTCGTCCTCGTCGTGGTGCTCGCCGGCGGCAGCGGCTACACGGTCCACGCCGACTTCGTCTCGGCCAGCCAGCTCGTGACGGGCAACGCCGTGCGGGTCGCCGGCTCCTCGGTGGGCTCCGTCGAGGACATCTCGCTGACGGCGAACGGCCGGGCCCGCGTGAAGATCCGCATCGACGACAACGACTTCAGCCCGCTGCGCCGCGGCACGCGCGCGATCATCCGCCAGGGCTCGCTGTCGGGCGTCGCCAACCGCTACGTCGACCTGCAGCTCGGCGGCGCCGACGGCGCCGACATCCCCGACCGCGGCGCGATCCCGGCGGAGAGCACGTCGTCGGCCGTCGACCTGGACCAGATCTTCAACACGTTCGACCCGAAGACCCGCAAGGGCGTCCAGAAGTCGATCGAGTTCCTGCGCGACCTGCAGGCCGGCGACGAGGACGCGGCGAACGACGCGCTGCGCTACTTCAACCCGGCGATGTCGTCGTCGTCGCGGCTGTTCGCCCAGCTCAACCGCAACCGCCGCGACTTCGAGCGCTTCCTCGTCGAGAGCGGCCGGCTGTTCACCGACCTGTCGGCGCGCAACGGCGAGCTGGCGTCGCTGACGCGCAACCTCGCGACGACGACGTCGGCGCTGACCTCCAACGGGGAGTCGCTCGGCATCGCCGTCGGGCTGCTGCCGAACGTCATGCGCAAGGCGAACACGACGTTCGTCAACCTGCGCGCGGCGCTCGACGACCTCGACCCGCTCGTCAACGACGCCAAGCCGATCGTGCGCGACAAGCTGCGCCCGCTCATGGCCGAGCTGCGGCCCTTCGCCCGCGACGCGCGCCCGGCGATCCGCGAGCTGTCGCAGACCGTGCGCCGGCCGGGCGCCGACAACGACCTCGTCGAGCTGCTGCGCCGCCAGCCCGCCGTCGACCGGATCGCAAACCAGACCGCCGAGCGCAACGGCAAGGACCGGCCCGGCGCCTTCCCGGTGACGATCAAGGCCTTCGAGGGCGCCACGAAGCAGCTCGGGTTCTTCCGCCCGTACGCCCCGGACCTCATCGGCTGGTTCGACGACTTCTCGACGAGCGGCGCGTACGACGCGATGGGCAACTTCTCGCGCGCCGGGCTGCAGTTCAACGGCTTCACGCTGGGGCCCGCGCTCGACCTGCTGCCGGTCTCGGCGGACCTGCGCAACCTCATCCTCAGCGCCCAGGTCAAGACGGGTCGCAACAACCGCTGCCCGGGCTCGATGGAGCGCAGGGCGCCTGACGGCTCGAACCCCTACCGGCCGTCGCCGGACTTCAACTGCGACCCGACCCAGGTGCCGATCGGGCCATGACGCGGCCGCTGCTCACGCTCGTGCTCGTGCTCGCGCTCGCCGGGGCGGCGACGCTCGGCGCGACCTCCGACGGTGCCGCCGACGAGCTGCGCTACACGGTCGTGCTCGACAACGCCTTCGGCCTGACGGAGGGCTCGGACCTGCGCTCGGCGGGCGTCGTCATCGGCACGATCGCCAAGCTCGACGTCCAGCGCTCGACGGCCCGCGCGCTGGCGACGATCGAGGTCACGCGGCCGAGCTTCGCCGGCTTCCATGAGGACGTCTTCTGCGAGGTCAAGCCGCAGTCGCTCATCGGCGAGTACTACCTGGACTGCGACCCCGGGACCAGGCCGGGCCCGGCGCCGCGCACGATCCCCGTCGAGCAGACCGCGGGGACGATCCCGCCCGACGTCGTGCTCGACATCATGCGCCGCCCGGCGCGCGAGCGCTTCGGGATCATCCTGACCGAGCTCGGGATCGGCTTCGCGGGCCGCGGCGACGACGTCCAGGCGACGCTGCGCCGCGCCGTGCCCGCGCTGCGCGAGACCGACAAGGTGGTCGCGATCCTCAACGCCAACCGGCGCACGCTCACCCAGCTCACGCGCGACGGCGACAAGGTGCTCGCCGCGCTCTCGCGCAACCGGCGCGACGTCGCGCGCTTCGTCTCCGAGACGGCCGACACCACCGAGATCTCGGCCAGCCGCTCGCGCGACCTGCGGGCGACGATCAACAAGCTGCCGCGCTTCCTGCGCGAGCTGCGCCCGACGCTCGCCGACCTCGGCACGACGGCGCGCCTGCAGACCCCCGCGCTGCGCGACCTGCGCATCGCATCGCCCCGGCTGACGGAGTTCCTGCGCCGGCTCGGGCCGTTCTCGGACTCCGCGCGGCCCGCCTTCCGCGGGCTCGGCCGGGCCTCGGACACCGGCATCCCGGCCGTCAAGGCGGCGCGCTCGACGATCAGGCAGCTGCGCGACCTGGGCAGCGTGAGCACCGAGCCGATGCGCAACCTGCGCTTCGTGCTCGAGGAGATCAACGACCGCGACAAGGCGGTCGAGCCCAACCGCCTCAGCCCGACCGGCAAGGGCTTCACGGGCATCGAGGCCTTCCTGCAGTACCTCTTCGTGCAGTCGCAGGCGATCAACCTCTTCGACTCCAAGAGCTACATCCTCAAGCTCAACATCCTCGTCAACGAGTGCGGGCGCTACACGAACGCCGAGACCGCGCGCGACGACAAGGAGCGCACCGAGAAGTGCAAGCAGTGGATCGGGCCCAACCAGCCGAACATCAACACCGCGGTCGTCTCGCGCACGACGCCGAAGAAGCCGAAGGCCGGCTCGAAGGCGACGCCGGACAGCGGCGCCCCGCAGCCGGACGGCGCGCCCGCGCCGCAGACCGCCGAGCCGGCGCCCGCCGCGCCGCGCCCGCTGCTGCCCGACCCGAAGGACCTGCTCGACGACCTCATCCCGCCGAAGGTCACCGACAACCTGCCCAAGCTGCCGGACCTGCTGCCCAAGCGCGGCATCCGCCGCGCGCCGAGCGCCGACAGCGAGCGCAGCCTCCTCGACTTCCTCCTGGGACCATGACCGACGCCCGCCGACACGCCATGTCCCCCGCGGACATCCAGGGGGGCCGCGCCCGATGAGAGGCCGCAAGCAGCCTTCCGTCGCCTCCAATCCCGTGTTCGTCGGGGCCGTCACCGTGCTCGTCGTCGTCGCCGCGGTGCTGCTGGCCTACAAGGCCAACCAGGGCCTGCCGTTCGTCCCGACGACCGTGCTGAAGGTCGACACCCCCGACGCCGCGCGGCTCGTCGTGGGCAACGAGGTCCGCGAGGGCGGCTTCCGCATCGGGCAGGTCACGAAGATCGAGACGATCGGCGGCACGAACGGCGAGCAGATCGCCGCCCAGCTGACGCTCAAGCTCGACAAGGCCGCCGCGCCGCTGCCCGACGACACGACGGTCCGCATCCGCCCGCGCTCGGCGCTCGGGCTGAAGTACGTCGACCTGCTGCGCGGCGAGTCGCCGAAGCCGCTGCCCGACGGCGCGACCATCGAGTCGGCGCCGAACCCGGTCGGGCCCGAGATCGACGACTTCTTCTCGATCTTCGACGAGCGCACCCGCGCGCACATCGACGCCAACCTCGACTACTTCGGCTCCGCGCTCGCCGGGCGCGGCGCGGCGCTGAACCGCACGTTCGGCGCGCTGCCCGGGCTGCTCGGCGACCTGCCGCCGGTCATGCGCAACCTCGCGAGCCCGGACACGCGCCTGGCGCGCCTGCTGAAGGAGACCGGCGACATCACCCGCGTCATCGCGCCGCTGTCGGACACGTTCGCGCGCGGCTTCACCGGCATGGCCGACACCTTCGAGGCCTTCTCGCGCCACCCCGAGTCGCTGCGCGAGACGATCTCCAAGTCGCCCCCGACGCTCGACGAGGGGATCCGCTCGCTGCCCGTCCAGCGGCCGCTGCTGCGCCGCCTGGCCGAGATCTCCGACGACGTCCAGGGCACGGCCCGCGAGCTGCGCGCGAGCCTGCCCGCCGTCAACCGCGCGCTCGCGGCCGGCACGCCGGTGCTGCGGCGCACGCCGGAGTTCACCGAAGACCTCGAGGGCTCGCTGCGCGCGCTGCGCAAGCTGGCGGAGTCGCCGACGACGGACCTCACGCTCGCCGGGCTGACGGACACGATGAGGACCGCCAACCCGACGCTGCGCTACCTCGGTCCGTACCAGACGGTCTGCAACTACTTCACGTACTGGTGGACGCACCTCGCCGACCACATCTCCGACGAGGACGCGACCGGCACGGTGCAGCGCGTGCAGGTCAAGAACGCGCCGCCGGAGCAGCACAACTCGATCACGGGCTTCGGCCGCCCCCGCCCCGCCAACGGCGAGCCGGTCGACCCGATCCAGCAGCGCGAGTTCGGCGACTCCGTGGTGCTGCACGGCCAGGACTACGGCGCCGCGGTCGACGCCGCGGGCGAGGCCGACTGCGAGTCCGGCCAGCGCGGCTACCCCGGCCGGCTGGCCGAGGGCTTCCCGGCGGACCTGAAGATCACCGTCGACCCCCGCACCCCCGGCGCGCAGGGCCCGACCTTCAAGGGCCGCCCGCGCGTGCCCGAGGGCCAGACGTTCGTCAACGAGGCGACCGGCATCGCCCCGCGCGTGGTGAACCCATGAGACGCGACCGCGGACCGAGCGCCTTCGCCGTCGGGGTCGGCGTCATCGTCGTCGCGCTCGTCGCGACGTACCTGGGCTTCACGAAGGACGTCCCGCTCATCAACAACCCCTACGAGATCAAGGCCGCGTTCACGGAGACGAGCGGCATGGGCACCGGCGCGCCGGTGCGGATCGCCGGCGTCGACGTCGGCAAGGTCACGAAGGTCGAGCGCACGGCGCCCGGCGCGCGCTCGGCGACGGCGACGCTCGCGATCCACAGCAAGGGCCGGCCGATCTACAAGGACGCGACGGCGAAGATCCGGCCGCGCATCTTCCTCGAGGGCAACTACTTCGTCGACCTGGCGCCGGGCACCTCGCGCGCCGGCGAGCTCGACGACGGCACGACGCTCCCCACCGCGCAGACGGCGGCCTCCGTCCAGTTCGACCAGGTCCTCAAGGCGCTCAAGAGCGACACGCGCAACGACCTCAAGACGGTCTTCCGCGAGGTCGGCAAGGCGCAGGACGCCGGCGGCGCCGCGGCCTTCAGCGACTCGCTGCGCTCGCAGGCGCGCGCCTACCGCTACATCGCGATCGTCGCCGAGGCGCTGCTCGGCGAGAAGCCCGGCGACCTCGCCAAGTGGATCCGCGACAGCGGCATCACCGCCGAGGCGCTCAACGAGCCGCGCAAGCTGCGCGCCCTCATCACCGACTTCAACGCGACGGCGGGCGCGTTCGCCAGCCGCGAGGGCGCCCTGCGCACGGCGGTCGGCGAGCTGCCGCGCACGCTGCGCGCCGCGCCGCCCGCGCTCGACGCGCTGAACGCCGCCTTCCCCGACGTGCGCCGCTTCGCCCGCGACGCGCGGCCCGGCATCCGCTCGCTCGGCCCGACCGTGGACGCGACGCTGCCGTTCGTCAAGCAGCTGCGCGGCCTCGTGCAGGACCGCGAGCTCGGGACGCTGGCGCGCAACCTGCGCAGCGCGACGCCGCCGCTCGCGCAGGTCGCCAAGACGAGCGTCCCGCTGCTGTCGCAGCTGCGCGCGCTGTCGAGCTGCACCGCGAACGTGCTCGTGCCCTTCGGCGACGACAAGATCGTCGACACGGCGTTCCCCACGCACGGGCCCGTCTACCAGGACATGGCGAAGTTCCTGCCCGGGCTCGCCGGCGAGAGCCGCTCGTCGGACCCCAACGGCCAGTGGTTCAAGGTGCTCGGCACCGGCGGGCTGGAGACGCTGAACGTCGGCCCCGGCGTCTTCGGCTCGGTCGTGGACCCGATCGTCGGCGTCAACCCGCCGCCGATCCGCGAGCGCCCGCCGCTGAAGCCCGGGATCGCCTGCGAGACCCAGGAGCAGCCCGACCTGCGCTCGATCCCCGGGCGCCCGCCGCAGACCGTCAAGACCGACACCGCCGCGGCGCGCAGGCGCACGGCGAAGGCCAAGGACGTCGCGATCGCCCTCATGCGGCGCGAGCTCAAGGCCAAGGGCAGCGACGTCAAGGTCCTCGACCGCTCGATCACGATGTCCGAGATCCGCAGGATCGCCGCGCGCAACGGGCTCACGAGCCAGTTCGAGCGGGCCCTGAAGAGGTCGTCGAAGTGACCCGCACGATCCGCAAGAACCTCGGTCCGTTCATCGCGATCATCGGGCTCATCGCCATCGCGGTCTTCGTCGGCAGCTACATCCTCAACCAGCAGCGGTTCCGCTTCCCGTTCATCGAGGACAAGCCGATGCGCGTCAGCGTCGAGCTCGACACCGCCCAGGCCGTCACGCCCGGGCAGGGCCAGACCGTGCAGGTCGCGGGCGTCCAGATCGGCGACATCGGCGAGGTCAGCCTGAAGGACGGCCGCGCGCTCGTCGGGCTGGACATCAAGCAGGAGTACTCCGACCTCATCCACCGCGACGCGACAGCGCTGCTGCGCCCCCGCACGGGCCTGAAGGACATGTACGTCCAGATCCTGCCCGGCAAGGAGGGCGAGCCGGTCAAGGCGGGCTTCACGATCCCGATCGCCAGCTCGCTGACCGACGTCGACCTCGACGAGATCCTCTCCGAGCTCGACGCCCGGACGCGCGACTACATCACGCTGCTGGCCAACGGCGCCGGCGAGGGCCTGCGCGGCAAGGGCAACGCGCTCGCCCGGCTGCTGAAGCGCTACGGCCCGACGATCGGCGACCTCGGGCGCGTCAACCGCGCGGTCGCCACGGAGCGCCGCGCGCTGCGCCGCCTCGTCACCTCGCTCGCCGAGCTCAACGGCGAGCTGGCCAAGCGGCCCGGCGAGCTGTCGCGGCTCGTGCGCGGCTCGGCCGAGACGCTGCGCGCCTTCGCCTCCGAGGACGACAACCTGCGCGACGCGGTCGGCGAGCTGGCCCCCACGCTGCAGGTCGCGACCCGCACGCTCGCCGACGTCGCGCCGTTCGCCCGCGAGCTCGGCCCGACGACGCGCGCGCTCACCCCCGCGGTGCGCGAGCTCGAGAACGTCAACAAGTCGCTCGAGCCGTTCGCCCGCGAGGCGACGCCGATCGTCCGCAAGAAGCTCCGCCCGTTCGTGCGGGCCTCCGTGCCGCTCGTCAAGGATCTCGCGCCGGCCGCGCGCGGCCTCGCGCGCACGTTCCCGGAGCTCGACCGCAACGCCAAGGTGCTCAACGACTTCGTGAACATGCTCGGCTACAACCAGGCCGGCCGCGAGGCGCCCGACAAGAAGGGCCGCGACGAGGGCTACCTCTTCCAGCTCGGCTGGCTGGCGCACCAGACGACGAACCTGCAGAGCATCGAGGACGCCAACGGCCCGATGCGCCCGATCTTCCTGACCGGCACGTGCACGACGCTGGCGAGCTTCGTCGACGACAACCCGGCGCTGGAGTTCGGCTTCGGCCTGTCGCCGATCCTCGCGACGGTCTGCAAGAACCCGTCGACGCGGTCGGTCAACACGAAGAGCGCGCTGCGCCTCATGAACGGCTCGAAGAAGAAGGGTCGCAAGTGAGCGCGCGCCGCCACCGGCCCGCCGCCGGCCACGACACCGTCCGGGAGGGCTCGCGATGAGCACCGAGGCACCGACCCTCGGCCGGCTGCTCGTCATCGCGGGCTTCGCGCTGACGTGCTTCTGCCTGCTGCTGTACCTGTGGCTCGCCTTCGGCGGCCCGATCCCGCTCAAGCCGAAGGGCTACCAGGTCAAGATCGCCTTCACCGACGCCCCGACCCTCGCCGACCAGGCCGACGTGCGCACGGCGGGCGTGAAGATCGGGCGCGTCGTCGGCAAGGAGCTCGCCCCCGAGGGCAACAAGACGCTCGCCACGATCGAGCTCGACAGCAGGTACGCGCCGCTGAAGCAGGACGCCCGCGCGATCCTGCGCCAGAAGACGCTGCTCGGCGAGACGTACGTCGAGGTCACGACCGGCAGCCGCTCGGCGCCGAGCGTCGAGGAGGGCGGGCGCCTGCCGGACGCCCGGGTCGCCCGGGCCGTCGAGTTCGACGAGCTGTTCTCGATCTTCGACAAGCCGACGCGCAAGGCGTTCCGCGAGTGGCAGGCCAGCCTCGCGAAGGCCTACACCGGGCGCGGTCGCGACCTCTCCGACGCGCTCGGCAACCTGCCCGTCTTCACGGAGAACGCCGCGAGCGTCGTCGACGTGCTCGACGACCGCCGCGATGCGCTGCGCGCGCTCGTCCGCGGCACCGGCCAGACGTTCGAGGAGCTGACCGCCGACGAGGGCGCGCTGCGCACGCTCGTGACGACGAACACCGAGCTGTTCGACGAGCTCTCGCGCCGGCGCGACGCGCTCGCGGCGTCGATTCGCATCTTCCCGACGTTCCTCGACGAGTCGCGGCTGACGATGGCGCGCCTGCGGACGTTCGCGGTCAACACCGAGCCGCTCATCCGCGACCTCGACCCGGTGCTCAAGGACACGCAGCCGACGCTCGCCTCGCTGCGGCGCCTGTCGCCCGACCTCGAGAACCTCTTCGACAACCTCGACCCGCTCATCTCCGCCGGGGACAAGGGCCTGCCCGCGCTGTCGCGGATCCTGACCGGCCTCGACCCGACGCTCGCCGCGACGGGCCCGTTCCTGCAGCAGCTCAACCCGATCCTGCGCTTCCTGGAGTTCAACCAGACGAAGGTCTCGGACTTCCTGAGCATCGGCCCGGTCGCGCTCGGCGGCATCCGCGCGACGCCGCCGGGCAGCAAGAGCAACGGCCACGTGCTGCCGCAGGTCATCGTGACCGGCTCGGAGTCGCTGCCCGCCGCGACGCGCACGCCCTCCAACCGCGGCAACGCCTACCTCGAGCCCAACTCGCTGCGCGACAAGGACAAGATCGTGCTGCCGAGCTTCGACTGCGCCAACGCCGGCGGCGAGAAGCCCACGACGAACACGCCCGCCTGCAAGGTCCAGGGCCCGCTCGACTTCGAGGGCAAGAGCCAGCGCTACCCGAACGTCGGGCCGGGGCGCAGCGGCGGCCGGCTGCAGTCGGGCGGGCGCTGAGTTGACCGGCGCGACCGCGCTCGGCGCCTGACGCCGGGGGCGCTGGGTGCCGGCGAGCCGCGGGGCGGTCGGGGCATGACGCGGGAACCTCTGGGTGCCGGCGAGCCGCGGGGCGGTCGGGGCGTGACGCGGGTCGGCGTCGTCGGCTGCGGGGCGGTCGGGGCATGACGCGGGTCGGCGTCGTCGGCCACGGGGCGGTCGGGGCATGACGCGGGTCGGCATCGTCGGCCACGGGGCGGTCGGGGCATGACGCGGGTCGGCGTCGTCGGCCACGGGGCGGTCGGGGCATGACGCGGGTCGGCGTCGTCGGCCACGTCGAGTGGGTGCAGTTCGCGGTCGTGGCGCGCGTGCCCCGCGCCGGGGAGATCGTCCACGCCCGCGAGACGTTCGACGAGCCGGCCGGCGGCGGCGCCGTCGCCGCCGTCCAGCTGCGCCGGCTCGCGGGATCGGCGCTGTTCCTGACGGCGCTCGGTGACGACGACGCGGCGCGTCACGCGGCCCGGCGGCTGCGCGAGCGCTTCGGCGTCGACCTGCACGCCGCCGAGCGCGCGGCGCCGCAGCGGCGCACGTTCACGTTCCTCGACGACGCCGGCGAGCGCACGATCACGGTGCTCGGCGAGCGGATCGTGCCGCAGCGCGCCGACCCCCTGCCGTGGGAGGAGCTGGCCGGGCTCGACGCGATCTACCTGACCGGCGGCGACGCCGGCGCCGTCCGCGCCGCGCGCGCCGCGCGCGTCCTCGTCGCGACGCCGCGGGCGATCGGCGCGCTCGCCGAGTCCGGCGTGCGGCTCGACGTGATCGTGCGCAGCGCGACCGATCCCGGCGAGGACTACGAGCCGGGGATGCTCGATCCCGAGCCGCGGCTCGTCGTCAGCACGCGCGGCGCGCTCGGCGGCGCGTGGACCGGCGAGTCGTCGGGCTCGTGGGCGGCAACGGAGCTCCCCGGGCCGGCCGTCGACGCCTACGGCTGCGGCGACTCGTTCGCCGCCGGGCTGACGTTCGGCCTCGGCGCGGGAATGGCGATCGAGCGGGCGATCGAGCTCGGCGCGCGCTGCGGCGCGGCCTGCCTGACCGGCCGCGGGCCGTATGCCGCGCAGCTCGAGCTCGCCTGAGCGGCCGGCGGGCCGCACGCCCGCCGGGGGACTCCCCGGCCTGAGCGGCCGCGGGCCGTGCGCCCGCCCTCGTTGCCCGGCCGAGCGACGCGCGGGCCGTACGTCCGCCGGCTCTCCCCGGTGCGAGCGGCCGCGGGCCCTACGCCCTCCTTCGCTCCCTGGTCCGAGCGGCCGCGGGCCGTACGCCCGCCTTAGCTCCCTGGTCCGAGCGGCGGCGGGCCTTACGCCCGCCTTCGCTCGCCGGCCCGAGCGGCCGCGGCCCCGACGCCCACCTTCGCTCCCTGGTCCGAGCGGCCGCGGGCCCTACGCGCGCGTTCGCTCGCCGGCCCGAGCGGCCCCGGGCCCGAAGCCCGGCGATCTCTCGCCGGCCAGAGGGGCGCGCGGCTCAGCCCGGGGGCGTGTGGACCCGCGGCGGCTTGGTCGCATCCCAGCGCTCGAACCAGCACGCGCCCTCGCGGATCGAGAGGAAGACGTCGGGCTCGAGGCTGAGCGCTTCGAGGAAGTCCGCGCGCGCCTGCGCCGGATCCTCGTGCTCGGCGGCCTCGAGCGCGATCCCCCGCGACGGGTCGTCGACCGACGCGATGAGCATGTAGCGCGAGCGCCCGTCGTAGGCCAGCCCGACGTACGACATCCTGCCGAGGTCCTCCTCCTCGCCGGTCGTCCAGCTCCAGCCGAAGCTCGCGCTGAGGTCGTCGGGCGTACGGTCGAGGACCGCGACGTAGTCCATGACGGTCGGGATCCACTCGTCCGCCGTCTGCTGGGTGATCCGGCTCATGTCTCGAGCACCCGCCGCAACGCGTCGAAGGGCTGCTCGCGGCCGCGCGGCTCCACGATCTCGCGGCGAATCCTGCCGCGGTAGACGTCGATCGAGCCGTCACCGCGGACGTCCGCGCCGGCGCGCACGCTGGGGTTCAGGCGCGACGGGCCGGCGAGCTCGCCGCGCGCGGCGACCTGAGCTCCGGGCTCGTACTCGCGCGACAGCGCGCGGCGCGTCTCGCGTCGCCCGGCGGGGCCGAGCGTCGTCAGCTCGCGCTCGAGCGCGTCGATCGCATCCTGCAGGGAGCCGTGGCGCGAGCGCGTGATCCTCGGTCCGACGCGGATCTTGACGGTGTAGGCCATCGGCCGGCGATGGTAACCAGCGCGCGGGGCTCGGGGGAGCACGTGCCTTCGTGGCGGCCAGGAGTCGAGGGCAGGGTGCGGTCGTCGCGGGCGCGGCCAGCGGCACGCGGCCGCCCTGGGCGACGACTCCGCCGAGGCCGCCGTCTGCGTGGGTCGCGCGCGGCCGGTCCGGATCGCTTGGCCCGGCTCGCCCAGGACCAGCGCCGCCAAGATCTCACCCGCAGACGTGCTGCGCAAAGCGTCCCCATGTGGGACGCAACCCGCCGGACCCCCGGCTCAGCGCAACCGGCCCGGAGGGTCATGCGCAAAGCGTCCCCATGTGGGACGCAACCCGCCGGACCCCCGGCTCAGCAGGGCGGCGCGGAGGGGTCGGGCGCGAAGCGTCCCTATCTGGGACGCAACCCGCCGGACCCCCGGCTCAGCGCAACCGGCCCGGAGGGTCATGCGCAAAGCGTCCCCATGTGGGACGCAATCCCCCGGACCCCCGGCTCAGCAAGCCGGCGCGAGAGGGGTCGAGCGCGAATTGTCCCTATCTGGGACGCAACCCACCCGACCCCCGCGCACACACACCCGCTCGAAAACTGACCCCCACCGGGAACGCGCGCGCCGACGCCGCTCCGCCTCGGCCTACCGCCTTCGGCTGCGCAGCGTCGGCGGAAGCCTCGCAAGTGGCCGAGTTCTCGACCGGCGCTAGAGGCTGTCGCGCAAAGTCCCCGCAGCTACCGGCCTAGATTTCGAGCGGGAGCGGTGTTGACACCGCTCAGCAGGCCGGCGCGAGAGGGGTCGAGCGCGAATTGTCCCTATTTGGGACGCAATCCACCCGACCCCCCGTCTCAGCGAGCCGGCCCGGAAGGGTCGAGCGCGAAGCGTCCCTATCCGGGACGCAACCCGCCTAGAGTGCCGGCGATGTCGCTGCACCTCTTCGCGGGTCTGCGCGTCCGGGACTTCGAAGCGGCCCGACCGTGGTACGAGCTGTTGCTGGGCGAGCCGACGTTCCTTCCCCACGCCACCGAGGCGGTGTGGACGCTTGCCGAGGACCGGTCGGTGTACGTCGTGGAGCACGCCGAGGGCGCAGGCAACTCCGTGGTGACGATCTTCCTCGACGATCTCGATGCCCACCTGGCCGCCATCGCCGGCCGCGGGCTCGAGCCCGACGAGCGCGAGACGTACCCCAACGGGGTATGCAAGGCGCTGTACCGCGACCCCGACGGAAACGAGCTGGGGTTCGCCGGCGCGCCGCTCGACGCCGGTTGACAGACCTGGCGGCGCAAGCCCACGGGACGCCGGACCGTCGGCGCCTTGCTCGGCAGAGGCCGCCACCAACGGCCTGAAGGTCGCGGACCAGCGGGACCAGGACGCAGATCAGCCGCAGCGAAGCGCGCGGACCAGCGGGACCAGGGCGCGGACCACCCGCGACGAAGCGCGCGGACCAGCCGGACCAGGGCGCGAACCAGCCGCGACGAAGCGCGCGACCAGGGCGCGGACCAGCCGCGACCGGGGCGCGGACCAGCCGGACCAGGCGCGCGACCAGGGCACAGACCACCCGCGACGAAGGGGAAGACCTGCCGCGACGATCTTGCCGGCGCCGACCAGCCGCGAACGGGCCCCCCCGGCCCCTACGCCGCCAGCGAGCTCGGCGTGATCGCGTGCTCGCGCGTCTCGAGCTCGGCGACGAGGTCCGCGATGCCGTGGGCGTACTCGGTCTGCACGCGACGCGAGATCGCGTGGAAGAGCCTGTGCGCCGCCAGGTTCGTGCCCAGCAGCGAGGCCGTGAAGCGACGTACGCCGAGCGACTTCGCGACGTCGGCGAGCGCGGCGCCGAGCGTCCGGCCCAGGCCCATCCCCTGCAGCGCGTCGGCGACGACGACAGCGATCTCCGCCTCGTCGCGCCGGCGCGGGTTGCGCACGCAGCGCGCCACTCCGGCGAAGCGGTCGGGGTCGGACTCCAAAACCGCGACGATCGCGATGTGGTCGCGCCCGTCGATCTCGGTCAGGTAGCGCAGCTCCGCCGTGCTGAGGTGCGTGCGGGGAGCCAGGAAGCGCTCGCGGCGCGATCGTTCGGACAGGTCGTCGAGACCGCTGGCGAGCAGCGTCTTGTCCGAGGGCGTGACGAAGCGCAACCGAACCAGCGTTCCATCGGGCAGTTCATGGATCATCACGCACCCCACGATGGCACGACTGGGCCCGCGCGTCTGTGCCCGGTCTCACACGCGCCGGCCGCCGTCGGTCCGGCGAACACCCGTCGGCCCCCAAACAAGCGCAACAACGGCCGAGAAACCGGTGCAAAAGTGAGCGCTCGCGGGCGCTGGACGAGCCTCAAGTTACCGTCGTCGGGGCCGATCTGACCATCCGTGCGACGTGCTCTCGACATCCGATCCTTCCGCCGGCTGCTGGGGGCCTACACGCTCAACGAGCTGGGCGACTGGCTGGCGACGATCGCGCTCGCGGTGCTCGTGTACGACAAGACCGGCGACGCGCTCGCGACGACCGCGCTGTTCATCTCGACGAAGTTCCTGCCGTCGCTCGTCGTGCCGGCGCTCGCCGCGCGCATCGAGCGCGTCGCCGTCGGCCGGGCGCTCGGCGGCCTGTATGTCGCCGAGGCTCTCGCCTTCGCCGCGCTGGCGCTGAGCGCGGCGGCCTTCTCGCTCGTGCTCGTCTGCCTGCTGGCGTTCGCGGTCGGCACGCTCGCGGTCACGGGGCGCGCCGTCACGCGATCGGCGACGGTCGCGCTGCTCGTGCCCCGGGGCGTCCTGCGCGAGGGCAACGCCGCCCTGAACGTCGGCTTCTCGTCGATGAACGTCGCGGGCCCGATCGCCGCCGGCGCGCTCGTCGCGGGCGGCGGCGCGAGCCTCGCGCTCGCCGTCGCGGGGGTGCTCTTCGGCGCGCTCGGCGTGCTCATGGCCGCCACGCGCGGCCTCCCGCGCGGCACGAGCGACGACGCCCCGCTGCTCGCGCGCCTGCGAGGCGGCGCGGCCTACGTCTGGCGCCACCCGGTCGCGCGGCCGCTCATCACCGCGCAGGCCGGCCTGCTCGTGCTCTTCACGATCGTCGTCCCGATCGAGGTCGTCTACGCCAAGCAGTCGCTCGGCGCGGGCAACAGCGGCTTCGCGGCGCTCGTCACCGCGTGGGGCCTCGGCCTCGTCGCGGGCAGCATGGTGTTCGCCCGGCTGCGCGACCGGCCGCTCGTGCTGACCGCCGGCCTGTCGACGCTGGCGATCGGCTGCGGATACCTCGGGATGGCGGCGGCCCCGAGCCTCGGGCTCGCCTGCGCCGCCGCCGCGATCGGCGGGACCGGCAACGGCGTGCAGTGGGTCGCGGTCGTCACCGCGCTGCAGGAGGCCGTCGAGGCGGCGATGCAGGCCCGCGTCGCAGGGTTCTTCGAGGCTGTCGCCACCGCGATGCCCGGGGCCGGCTTCATCATCGGCGGCGCGCTCACCGCGGCGCTGTCGCCGCGCGTCGCCTTCGCCGTCGCCGGAGCAGGGGTCGTGGGCGTCGTGCTCGCCGGGGCCGCCTGGCACGCCCGCCGCGGGCGGCTCGTGCTGAGCCGCGCCTGACGCGCGATCCCGGGCGTCGTGCTCGCCGGGGCCGCCTGGCACGCGCGCCGCGGGCGGCTCGTGCTGAGCCGCGCCTGACGCGCGATGCCGGCCGGGCGCCCGCCGCTCAGCGCTGGTCGATCGGCACGAAGTCGCGTGCCCGAGCGCCGGTGTAGATCTGGCGCGGGCGCGAGATCTTCTGCTCGTCGTCCTCGACCATCTCGCGCCACTGCGCGATCCAGCCGCTCGTGCGCCCGATCGCGAACATGACCGGGAACATCGCGACCGGCAGGCCGAGCGCCTCGTAGATGAGGCCGGAGTAGAAGTCGACGTTGGGGTACAGCTTGCGCTCGATGAAGTACTCGTCCTCGAGCGCGATCTGCTCGAGCTCGGTCGCGATGTCGAGCAGCGGGTTGCGCCCGACGACGTCGAAGACGTCCTCGGCGGCGCCCTTGATGATCCGCGCGCGCGGGTCGTAGTTCTTGTAGACGCGGTGGCCGAAGCCCATGAGCCGCTGCTTGCCCGCCTTCACGTCCTTGACGAAGTCGGGGATGTTGTCGCGGTGCTTGATGCGCTTCAGCATCCGCAGGACGGCCTCGTTGGCGCCGCCGTGCAGCGGCCCGTAGAGCGCCGCGATGCCGGCCGCGACGGCCGAGTAGGGGTCCGGCTTGGCCGACCCGACGGAGCGCACCGCGCTCGTCGAGCAGTTCTGCTCGTGGTCGGCGTGCAGGATGAACAGGACGTCGAGCGCGCGTTCGAGCCGGGGATCGGGCTCGTACTTCAGCTCGGTCATCTTGTACATCATGTTCAGGAAGTTGCCCGAGTAGGCCAGGTCGTTGTCGGGATAGACGTAGGGCTGGCCCTGCGCGTGGCGGTAGGCGAACGCCGCCAGCGTCGGCATCTTCGAGATGAGCCGGATCGTCTGGATGTGGCGGTTCTCGGGGTCGTCGATGTCCGTCGCCTCGGGATAGAACGTCGACAGCGCGCCCGTGGCGCTGAGCAGCATCCCCATCGGATGCGCGTCGTGGCGGAAGCCGCCGAGGAACTCCTTGATGTTCTCGTGCACGAACGTGTGGATCGTGATCTGGTGCTGCCACTCGGCGAGCTCGGCGGCCGTCGGCAGCTCGCCGTGCACGAGCAGGTAGGCGACCTCGAGGTAGCTCGACTTCTCGGCGAGCTGCTCGATCGGGTAGCCGCGGTACTCCAGGACGCCGTTCGTGCCGTCCAGGTACGTGATCGAGGATCGGCAGGCGGCCGTGTTCATGAAGGCCGGGTCGTAGGTCATGAGGCCGAAGTCGTCCTCGGAGACGCGGATCGCGCGGAAGTCCAGGGCGCGAACGGTGCCGTCGACGATCGGGACCTCGTAGCTGCGGCCCGTGCGATTGTCCGTGACGGTCAGCGTGTCCTCGCCGCTCGGTCCGTCCGTCCCGTCACTGCCGGGATGGCTGGCGGTGCTGATCGTGGTGTCGTTCTCGTCGCTCATTAGCCTTCGATTATGCACACCGGAGGGCCGGGCTAAGCGCGATGGGGCGGTGAAATTTCGATAAGCGAGAATTGTTCTCGCTTACGGCGGCCGGCGGGGTCAGGCCGAGACGTAGACGATGCTCACCATCGCCGCCAGCACGAGCGCCACGCTGAGGGCCATGACGCCGCGCGCGGCGCGCTCGTCCGCGGGGAAGTCGGGCTTCTTGAAGCCGACGACGCTGATGGCGATCGCGAACGTCGCGAGCAGCCCGCCGAGGAGGAAGAACGGCAGCTCGGACTTGTGCTCCTCGCCGTGCTCGGCGCCCGCCGCGGCGGCATGCTCGGCGGCATCGGCAGCCTGCCCGGCGGCCGCCAGGATCGTCGTGATCGTGCTCATGGCGGCGCGACCTTACCGGACCCGCCCGCCCCGCGCCCGGCGGACGCGGCGGGACCGCCCTCGTAGCGGCTCTCGGTCGCCTCGACCTGCCCGTGGTAGTGGCTGCCGAGGTCCGGGTGGCCGTAGGGGCGCAGCGCCGGGGCGTCGAGCGTCATGAACGACAGCTGCGCGATCGGCTTGGCGGCCCACAGCTTGATCGGCACCCGGGTCAGGTTCGTGATCTCGAGCGTGAGCGTGCCCTTCCAGCCCGGGTCCACGAAGCCCGCGGTCGCGTGGACGATGAGCCCGAGCCGCCCGAGGCTCGACTTGCCCTCGATCCGGGCGACGACGTCGTCGGGCAGCTCGACCCACTCCAGCGTGCGCCCCAGGCAGAACTCGCCGGGGTGGATGACGAACGGCTCGTCGTCGCCGATCAGGATCTGCTCGGTCAGGTTCTGCGGCGGGGCGGCGAGGTCGATCGCCGCCGTGCGGTGGTTGTGGAAGACGCGGAAGGTGTTGCCCAGGCGCAGGTCGACGCTCGCGGGCTGGACCATCGCCGGATCCCACGGCCGCACGATGATCCGGCCCTCCTCGACGAGGCGCAGGATCGTGCCGTCGGAGAGCACGGAGCTGGGCGCGGACATGCGCCCCGCAGACTAGTGGGCCGTCCGCGGACGTCGCACCCGCAACGCCGTGGAGCGCCTGCGGTGCGCCTAGCGCTCGACGCGGCGCGCGCGTGCGACGACGGTCCGCACGCGCGGCGGGGGCGCGACGCGCGGCGCGCCGTGCGGACCGCGGCGCGGGTGGCGCGGCAGCGCGGGACGCGGGTGCGGATGGCGCGGGCGCGGGCTCAGCGGCCGCTTCGTGCCGCCATCCTCGTCGGTCGCCGCCTCGGGGTCCGGCGGCTGCGCCGCCCACCACACGATGTAGAGCAGCGCGAAGATCGGCAGCTTCAGGACGACCATGAGGAAGATGAAGGTCGCGCTCACCCGCACGACCATACCCAGCCTCGTGCCGTCGCGCATCTCCGATCCGGACGGCGTGGCGCCGGGCGGGAGCGCCGCCGCGCCAGGCCCGCGCGCCGCCGCGCCAGGCCCGCGCCGCCGCGCCGTCCCGGTGATCGGCCGGCCCGCCGTCGTCCTCAGGCGAGCAGCGCAACGTCGCTCGTCTGAAACGACGTGATCCGCCGCAGCTCGGCGACGCGCTCGCCGATCTCCTCGCCGGTCAGCCGCGACACGCGCTCCGTGCCGAACTCCTCGACGTTGAAGGACGCGATCGCCGTGCCGTAGGCCATCGCGAGCTTGAGCACGTCGAGCGACGCGTCGCCGTCGTGCGCCGCGATGCAGCCGACGAAGCCGCCCGCGAACGAGTCGCCGGCGCCGGTCGGGTCGGCGACGAACTCGACCGGGTAGGCCGGCACCCAGAAGGAGTCCTCGGGGGTGACGAGCGCGGCGCCGTACTTGCCGAGCTTGACGACCATCGCCTTGGGCCCGTGCTGCATGATCCGGCGCGCGCCGGCGACGATCTCGCGCTCGCCGGTGAACTGCTCGACCTCGGAGTCGTTGAGGATCACGCAGTCGACCTCGGAGATCGCGGCGACGAGCGCGTCCTTGGCGATGTTGATCCACAGGTCCATCGAGTCCAGCGCGACGAACTTCGCCCGCCCGCACTGGCGGCGGACGTTGAGCTGCAGCTCGGGCAGGATGTTCGCCAGGAAGAGGACGTCGGCGTCCTTGGAGGCCTGCGAGAGCTTCGGGTCGAAGGTCTCGAAGACGTTGAGGTCGGTCTCCAGCGTGTCGCGCGAGTTCATGTTCTCGTGGTAGACGCCGCTCCAGAAGAAGGTCTTGCCGCCCTCGACGTGCTCGATGTCGTCGGTGTTCACGCCGCGCCCGTGCAGGACGGCGTACTCGTCGTCGCCGAAGTCGTCTCCGACCGGCCCGACGACGCGGACCTCGTCGAAGAAGGAGGCGGCCAGGGAGAAATGCACGGCGGCGCCGCCGAGCATGCGCTCGCGCCCCCCGTGCGGCGTCTGCACGGCATCGAACGCGATGGATCCAACGACTGTGACACTCATGGTTTCGACCCTATCCAGTCCCCGCCGCGGGCGCGGCGAGCCCCGCGCCCGCGCGCGCTGACTATCGTGGCGGCGCGATGCGAGCGATCCAGATGTCCGAATACGGCGGTCCGGAGGTGCTCGAGCTCGTCGAGCTGCCGGTTCCCGAGCCCGGCGAGGGCGAGGTCCTCGTCCGGGTCGCGCGCGCCGGGCTGAACTTCGCCGACACGCACCGGCGCACGAACTCCTACATCGCCAAGGACGAGCTGCCGCTCGTGCCCGGCTCGGAGGTCGCGGGCGTGCGCGAGGACACCGGCGAGCGCGTCGTCGCGCTGTGCGGCTCGGGCGGATACGCCGAGTACGCGACCGCGCCCGGCGCGCTGACCTTCCCCATCCCCGACGGCGTCGCCGACGAGACGGCGCTCGCGCTCGTGCTCCAGGGCCTGACGGCCTGGCACCTCTACCGCACCTCGGGCCACGTGGCCGCCGGCGAGAGCGTCGTCGTGCACGCCGCCGCGGGCGGCGTCGGCTCGCTCGCCGTCCAGCTCGGCCGCCCGCTCGGCGCGGGCCGCGTGATCGCGACCGCCTCGACCGCGGAGAAGCGCGCGCTCGCGCTCGAGCTCGGCGCCGACGTCGCCGTCGACGGCGCCCCCGAGGGCCTCACGGAGCGCCTCCTCGAGGCCAACCTCGGCGCGCCGGTCGACGTCGTCTTCGAGATGGCCGGCGGCGCGGTGTTCGACGCCTCGCTGGCCGCGCTCGCGCCGTTCGGGCGCCTCGTGACGTACGGGATCGCCTCGGGGGAGAACAACACCGTCCGCAGCGGCGACCTCATGCGCCGCTCGCGCGCGGTCGTCGGGTTCTGGTTCGCGCACTGCATCGGACGCCCGGCGATGATCGACGAGGCGCTCGCCGACCTCTTCGAGCGCGTGCGCGCCGGCGAGCTGCGCGTCGTGACCGGTCCCGCCTACCCCCTCGCGGACGCCGCGCAGGCCCAGATCGACCTCGCCGAACGGCGCACGACGGGCAAGCTCACGCTCGACCCGACCTCCTGACGGGCAGATTTCGGTCTCAGGACGATGGGTGTCTAGTACGCCCCGAACCCACCGCAGGCCCGAAAATCTATGCAGTTCGGGGCCAAATCTGCTCATCGCGCACCTCGACGTGCGGAAAAGCTCTCCAGGGCTCTTGTCGCCGTCCGCTGCGCGCGATAAGAGAGACATGTCCCTCCCTCGCCGCAACCGTCCCGAGTCACGTCCAGCTCAGGCGAAGTCCACGTCGGACTCTCCTCGCCGCTGGATGGAGTCCGACGACGCGATGGAACTTTGGTACGAGTACCAGCGCAGCGGCGATCAGCGTCTGCGCGACCGTCTCGTCCTGACCTACGCGCCGCTCGTGAAGTTCATCGTCTATCGCAAGATCGGTGAGCTGCCGGCCAGCTGCGAGGTCGACGACCTCGTCTCGGCGGGCCTCGAGGCGCTCATCAAGTCGCTGGACCGCTACGACCCGGCGAAGGGCGCCACGCTCGAGCAGTTCGCATGGACCCGCATCCACGGCGCCGTCATCGACGAGCTGCGCCGCGGCGACTGGGCCCCGCGCTCGCTGCGCCGCTGGGAGCGCGACATGCGCCGCGTGCAGACCGAGTTTCGCTCGATCCACGGCCGCGGCCCCAACGACGTCGAGCTCGCCGACGCGCTGAACATGACGGCCGACGAGCTGCGCTCTCGCCAGCGCGACCTCATCTCCTCCGACGTGACGTCGCTGAACACGCTCGTGCTTGCGCACGACGGCGCCAGCGTCGAGCGCATCGACGTGCTGCCGAGCGACGACGACTCGTCCGACCCGCTGCACGAGGCCTCCAAGACGCAGGCCAAGGAGCACTTCCGCCGCGCCTTCGCGGCGCTCGGCCGTCGCGAGCGCGAGGTCGCCGTCCTGCTCTACGTCAAGAACCTGACGCTGCGCGAGATCGGCGACGTCCTCGGCGTCTCCGAGAGCCGCGTCTGCCAGATCCACGGCGAGCTGAAGAAGACCCTCAGGCGCGCCCTGGCCAACGACGCAGATCTCCTGCGCGAGGTGGCCTAGCCACCTCGTGCCGTGCCGTGCGCGGGCGCCAGGCGCCCGCCGCGGCCGACCGCGGCGCTCACCTCGTGGGCCTGCGCTCGCGCAGCTCCAGGCGGTAGGCCCACGCCAGCGCCTCGGCGACGGCGCGATACAGCGGCTCGGGAACCTGCGCGCCGAGGTCGAGCCCGGCGAGCGCCTCGGCGAGCGCTGCGTCGTCGCGCACCGGGATCCCGGCGGCGCGGGCCTCGGCGAGGATCCGCTCGGCGATGACCCCGCTTCCGCTCGCGACGACCCGCGGCGCCTGGTCGGCGCCGCCGTCGTAGCTCAGCGCTGCCGCGCGGCGCGGTCGCGGCGGGTCAGGCATAGACGTCGAGCGGGTCGCGCCGCGGGTTGACGAAGACCTGCGCCGGCCTGCCGGTGGCGCTCGCGATCGCCGCCTGCAGCGCGGCGGCGTGACGCTCGGCGAGCTCGAGCGGCTCGCCGGCGCGCGCGAGGACGTCGACGCGCAGCCCCTGGTCGCCGGCCAGCGCGAGCTTCAGGTCGATCGGCCCCAGCCGGGCCGACCTGAACGTCACGCGGACCTCGTGGCGCTCGCCGTCGCGCCCCTCGCCACCCTCGCGCTCGTCGCGCTCGGCGACCGTGAAGTGCGCGCCCGTGCCGCCCGGCAGCGGCACGACGACGGGCGGCGGCGTCTGCGCCGGCTGGGGCGCGTCGGCGATGCGCAGCACGACGCGCTCGGGGCTCGTCTCGGCCACGACGAGGCGCAGGACGTCCCCGGCCCGGACCTCGTCGGGGAGCTGCGCGGCCAGCGGCACGCCGGCGAGCACGATGATCCCCTTCTGGCCCGCGCGCTCGGAGACGCTGGCCACGACCCGCATGCCCTCTCGCAGGACGAGGCCGGGCAGCAGGGCGCGCAGCGTCGCCGCTTCAACGCGCAGCATCTCCATGCGCTCAAGGATGACGCCTCCGGGTCGATCACTCACCCCAATGGAACGCGGGCTCTACATCGCAGCCTCGGGCATGCTCGCCGAGCAGGTCCGCCAGGACCTCATCGCGCACGACCTCGCCAACGCATCGACGCCCGGCTACAAGGCCGAGCGCGTCACGACGCAGAGCTTCGGCGACATGCTGCTGCGCGACTCGGCCAGCGGCCGCACGATCGGCTCGATCGGCAGCGGCACGCAGATCACGACGCAGACCACCGACCTGACGCCCGGCGCGATGCGCCAGACCGGCGAGGCGCTCGACTTCGCCGTCCAGGGCGAGGGCTTCTTCTCCGTGCGCACGGCCGGCGGCGTGCGCTACACCCGCGACGGGCAGTTCCAGACGTCCGCGCGGGGGACGCTCGTCACCACCGCCGGCGACGACGTGCTCGGGCCGCGCGGCCAGCCGATCCGTGTCGGCGCCGACGGCATCGTCGCGCCCGGCGAGATCGGCGTCACGCTCCTCGACGCCGCGCGCAGCCAGGGCGACAACCTCTACACCGGCGCGGCTCGCGGCGGCGCGGCCGGCTCCGTCCGCGCCGGCGCGCTGGAGACCAGCGCCGTGGACCCGATCACGACGATGGTCGACATGCTCGGCTCGCTGCGCGCCTTCGAGGCCGGCCAGCGCGTCATCACGACGATCGACTCGACGCTCGGCAAGGCCGCCAACCAGGTGGGGACGATCTAGTGCCCATCATCCGACCCTCGAAGAGGAGCCGCTAGATGCTCGAAGGCATGCGTGCGGCGGCGAGCGGCATGCTCGCCCAGCAGAAGCGGATGGACGCGCTGTCCAACGACATCGCGAACGTCAACACGTCCGGCTACAAGCACGAGCGCACGAGCTTCCGCGAGCTCGTCGCCAGCCAGGTCGGCGCCGGCGGCGCGGACGGGATCACGGCGGGCGCCGGCGCCGCGGCGCAGTCCGCCGGCCGCGGCTGGGGCCAGGGCGCCCTGCACGCGACCGAGCAGCCGCTCGACGTCGGGATCCAGGGCGACGGCTTCCTGCAGGTCAGGCTGCCCGACGGCCGCGCGGGGCTCACCCGCAACGGCTCGCTGCAGATCGACGCGCAGGGCCGCATGGCGACCGTCGACGGCGCCCTCCTGCAGCCGCCGGTGCGGCTCCCGGCCGGCCTGTCGCCGCAGGACGTGAGGATCTCGCGCGACGGCACGCTCGTCGCCCAGGGCCGCCCCGTCGGCCGCATCACGCTCGTCAGCGTCGCCAGCCCGCACGCGCTCGACAGCGCGGGCGACGGCGTGTTCACCGCCAACGCGGCCAGCGGCACGCCGCGCGCCGCCGGCAACGCGACGACGCTCGTCCAGGGCTCGCTGGAGGCCTCGAACGTCGACCTCGGCGACGCGATGGTCGAGCTCATGGCCGCCCAGCGCAGCTTCCAGATGGCCAGCCAGGCCGTCCGCACGCAGGATCAGATGCTCTCGATCGCCAACCAGGTCAAGCAGTGATCCCGCCCGTCGACCTTCCCGCAGGCGTCGCGCTGCCGCCCGAGGTCCGCGCCGGCGGCGCCGACGCGCAGGAGCGCTACCGCTCCGCGCTGGCGTTCGAGCGCATCCTGCTCGGGCAGCTCACGAAGGCGATGCAGGCGACCGTCTCCGCCGAGAACGAGGGCAGCGCCGCCACCCAGGCCTACGCGAACATGCTCCCCGACACGATGGCCGACGCGATCGTCGCCGGCGGCGGCATCGGCCTCGCCTCCGACCTCGTGCGCGCACTGCGGACAGACCAACCGTGACCGCCATGACCGCGGCTCCCATCGCCGGCGACGTGCTCGCCCACCTCGACGCCCAGCTCGGCTCGGCGCGGCGCCTGCTCGCCCACATCCTGCGCCAGAGCGGAGCGATCCGCCGCCGCGACGTCGACGGCGTGCTCTCGACGCTGACCGACGTGCAGGGCGAGATGGCCTCCCGCGGGCGGCTGGAGAGCGAGCGCACGCAACTGCTGTGGCGCGCCGGCGGCATGCTCGGCATCCCCGCCGAGGCCGTCACCCTGGACGAGCTCACGGGCCTCATGGACGAGGCCGACGCCGACGAGGCCCGCACGCGCAGCGCGGAGCTGCGCGGCCTGCTCGGCGAGGTCGAGCGCGAGCACACGATCAACCGCGCCCTCATGCGCCAGGAGCTGTCCTTCCTCGAGCACCTCACGCGGATGCTCGGCGGCATGCCGGAGTCCGCCGGCTATGGCCCGAGCCCCGGCTCGCGCCCGGTGGTCCGCTCGCCCCTCCACGTCGTCGACTTCGAGGCATAGGAGCAGCCCGATGGGGATCTCCACGTTCATGGGGCTGCAGACCTCGCTGCGCGGCCTGCTCGCCGAGCAGCGCGCGCTCGACGTCACGTCGCACAACATCGCCAACGCGAACACGGTCGGCTACTCGCGCCAGGAGGCGCAGATGCAGGCCACCGACGCGCTGGCCGTGCCGACCGTCGGGTTGCTCGGGACCGGCGTCGACGTCGTCGCCTACAAGCGCGTCCGCGACAGCTTCCTCGACCTGCAGTACCGCGCCCAGAACATGCAGGTCGGCTACAACTCCGCCCGCGCCGGCGCGCTGGACCAGGCCGAGCTGCGCCTCGCCGAGCCGGGCGACAACGGCATCGCGGCGCGTCTGAACAGCTTCTGGAGCTCGTGGTCGGATCTCGCCAACAACCCTGAGAGCGGCGCCACCCGCGGGGCGCTGCTGGAGAACGCGCGCACGCTCGTCGCCTCCGTCAACGCGCTCGACCAGGGGCTGCGCACGGTCTCCGACCAGGCCGCGCAGGAGCTCGCCATCGTGACCGGGACCGGCGGCGAGCTCGACGGCATGGCGCGCGAGATCGCCAACCTCAACGGCGCGATCCGCGACGCCCAGCGCGTCGGGTCGCAGCCCAACGACCTGCTCGACCGCCGCGACGTGCTGCTCGACAGGCTCTCCTCGCTCGCCCAGGTGTCCGTCACCGACGACGGCGCCGGATCGATCCGCGTGACGCTCGGCGGCGCCGCCTCGCCGCTCGTCGACGGCTCGACCGTCTCCTGGCCCGCGCCGGCGATGCCCAACCCCGGCGGCAAGCTCGGCGCGCTCATGGACGCCAGCTCGCCGACCGGCACGATCGCCGGCTACCGCAGCGATCTCGCGACCTTCGCGCAGGCGCTGACGGCCCAGGTCAACGCGATCTACAACCCGGCCGCCGGAAACGACTTCTTCGCCTACGACGCCGGGACGTCGACGCTGTCGATCGACCCCGCGGTGGCAGCGGCGACGCTCAGGGCGGGCGCCGGCGCCTCCGGCGACAACAGCACCGCGCGCGCCCTGTCGGAGCTGCGCGGCAGCTCCGGCGGCCCCGATGGCGTCTACGCCCGGCTCGTGACGCGGGTCGGCACGGAGGTCGCCGACGCCAAGCGCCGCACGATCAACTCGACCGCCCTCTCCAACGCGATCGAGGACCGGCGCCAGAGCGCCGCCGGCGTGTCCCTCGACGAGGAGATGACGAACCTCATCCGCTTCCAGCGCGGCTACCAGGCGGCGGCTCGCGCGATGACGACCACCGACTCGATGCTCGAGACGCTCATCACGCGCACGGGGAGGGTCGGGCTGTGACGTCCCGCCGCCACCGGGAGGCCGCCTGCGGCGCCCCGCGGACGGGGTGCTCGGGATGAGCATGCCCCGCATCACGAGCTCGATGGTCCATCGGGGGGTCCTGGCGGACCTCAACGAGGTCGCCACGCGCGTCTCGCACTCGCAGCTCAAGCTGTCCTCCGGCAAGGAGATCCGCCGACCGTCCGACGACCCCGTCGGCACCGGCCGCGCGCTCACCCTGCGCACCGAGCTCGACGGCCTCGGCCAGTACCGCCGCAACGTCTCCGACGGCGACGGCTGGACCTCGGCGACCGAGACGGCGCTCGGCACCGTCACCGACATCGCCCAGCGCGCCCGCGAGCTGCTGCTGCAAGGCGCCAACGGAACGTCCGGGCCGACCGAGCGCGCGATGATCGCCCAGGAGATCGACGGGCTCGTCAACGCCGCCAAGGACGCGGGCAACTCGACGTACGCAGGGCGCTCGCTGTTCGCCGGCACCGCGACGACGACGAAGCCCTACGGCACGGCGTCGGACGCCTACCTCGGCGACGGCGGCGACGTCGTGCGCTCGATCGGCCCCGGCGTGTCGGTCATCGTCAACGCCCGCGGCTCGCAGGTGCTCGGCGACGGCGCCGACGGCAAGCTGCTCAACACGCTGCGCGACATCGCCGCCCACCTGCGCGGCGGAACGGCCGCCGACATCGCCGCGCTCGGCTCGACCGACATCACGGCGATCGACCGCTCGATCGACGACGTGCTGTCGGCCCGGGCGACGATCGGCGCGACGGCGACCCGCCTGCAATCGGCGGACGGCCGGCTCTCCGAGCTGGAGCTCAACGCGCGTACGCTGCTGTCCAACACCGAGGACGCAGACATGGCCGCCACGATCGTCGAGTATTCGATGCAGCAGTCCGTCTACCAGTCCGCGCTGCGCGCGGGCGCCGGCATCGTCCAGACCTCCCTGCTGGACTTCCTGCGTTAGGAGAACCCACCGCATGTCCCACGTCACCGTCCAAAGCTCCCGGTTCGGCACGCTCGAGGTCGAGACCGATGCCGTGCTGTCCTTCCCGCGCGGGCTCATCGGCCTCGGCGGGTCGCGCTACGCCCTGCTGACGACCGACTCCGAGAGCCCGTTCTCGTGGCTGCACTCCGTCGACGATCCCGACCTCGCGCTGCCGGTCACGCGCCCCTGGGACTTCTTCCCCGGCTACGAGGTCGTCGTCTCCGACGAGGATGCCGCCGCGCTCGGCCTCGGCTCCGACGCGCCCGCCGACGTCTGGGTCACGGTGCGCGCCGCGTCCGACATCGAGGACTTCACCGTGAACCTGCGCGCGCCGATCGTCGTCACCCCCACCGACGACGGGCCGGCCGCCTTCCAGGTCATCAACGAGGCGCCCGGACTCGACGTGCGCACGCCCCTCTTCGCCGCCGGCGCCGGCACGGGCGAGACCGCCGCCGCGTAGGCCGCCGCCCGCGCGGTGGTAGCGTCACGGGCCGACCTGTCCGGCGGATCCAGGGAGGAACCGTGCTCAGCATCACGCGCCGCGTCGGCGAGCGCATCGTCATCGGCGACGACATCGTCCTGCACGTGCAGGAGGTCAGCGGCAGCACCGTGCGCATCGGCATCGATGCGCCGAAGGCGCTCCCGGTCTACCGCGAGGAGATCTGGGCCGCGGTGAAGGAGGAGAACGCGCAGGCCGCGGCGGCCGACGTGAAGCTGCCGCCCGGGCCTGTCGTCCCGCCGCCCTGACGGCGGCCCGGCGCCGGTTTGCGGGTGATGGAGCGCTCTCGCCCCCCGCCCATCGCTCGCCCCGGCGCGCTTGTGCGGGACGCTACGCTGAGGCCGTCAACTGGATGGGCGCGTGGATCGACCGAGACTCGACGTCCAGCCGTGTGGAGGTCCTTCGTGGCCGACCTTCATCGCGGCGACGGCTCTTCCGAGTCCGCGGACGGAGCAATCGCCGAACAGCCTGAGAGCGCCGTCCCCGGCCCGGAGGCCGGCGCGACATATTCCCGGGACCCCGGAGGGCCGAAGGGCGGCCGCCGTCGCGACGAACTCCGGCCCGAGAGCCCTGACGCGCGGCTGCGCTGTGCCGCCGCGCGCGACGCGGCGGCGCACGCGCGCGATGTCGCCGCCGCGGCGCGCGACCAGATCGCCGAGCTGCGCGACCGCGAGCTGACGGCGCACGACGCCGCCTGGGTCGACGAGGAGCATGCGTCACAGCCCACCGGTGCGCAGGCCCGCCGCCGCGCCGCGCAGCAGCGCGGCGTGGCCGCGGAGGCGCGCGCCCTCGCCGCGGACGACCGCGAGCAGGCGGCGCGCGATCGCGAGCGCGCCGCACGCGACCGACTCGAGGCCCAGGCCGATCGCGAGCTGCTGCGCCACCAGCTCGCGATCGCCGAGACCGACGCGCTGACGGGCGCGCGGACGCGCGCCTCCGGGCTCGTCGACCTCGAGCACGAGATCGCCCGCGCACGCCGAAGCGGCGAGCAGCTCGCGGTCGCCTACGTCGACGTCGTCGGCCTCAAGGCCGTCAACGACCGGCTCGGGCACGTCGCGGGCGACGAGCTGCTGACGCGGGTCGTCGAGGTCATCCGCGAGAACCTGCGCCCCTACGACCTCATCGTCCGCCTCGGCGGCGACGAGTTCCTCTGCGCGATGCCGGGCGCGACGTCGCAGCACGCGCGCCAGCGCTTCCGGGCGATCAGGGGGGTGCTCGCGAGCCAGCCGAAGCGCTCGGACATCAAGGCCGGCTTCGCGGCGCTGCAGCCGCGCGACGACGCCGCCGAGCTCATCCGGCGTGCCGACGCCGAGCTCATCGGCGAGCGCAGGACGTCCGCCGCCGGGCGTGACCACCACGACGCGGGGTGATCCTGCGACGGGACGACTCGCCCTGCCGCGGGTAGGCAACGGGCATGACCGATTCCGGCGAGCGCACGAGCCGCAGCCTCAGCCTGACGACCGGCGGCCTCACGCTGCTCAGCGTCCTGCTGGCGATCGGCGTCTCGGTCGGGATGGGGCTCCAGCAGCCGTGGTGGGTCCGCGTGCTCGCCGGCGCGAGCACGACCGTCGTGCTGGCGATCGGCGTCAAGCTCGGCTCGGACGCGGGCCGGGGCCCGCTCGCGCGGCTGGCCGACTGGATCATCGGCGGCGACCGCTCGGACCACTGAGCCGCCCGCCGCGGCGGCCGCGATCGCCGCGACCGCGTCTGCCGGTTCGCGCGTCGCCGCGCGTTGCCGCAGCTCGTAGAAGCGTCAGCCCATCCGCACGTAGCCGAGCGCGTTGCCGGCCGGGTGCGTGCGCCGGATCACCTGATCGGACGAGTTGCCCTCGATCGTCTGGATCGCGCCGTCGGGCGCGACCGCCTCGACGATGCCGATGTGCTCGTCCCAGACGATCAGGTCGCCGGGGCGCGGGACGACGCCGGGGCCGTTGGGCACCGCGCGGCCGCTGCGCTGGGCCCAGGCGTAGACGTCGTCGACGCGACCGAAGCCCTGGCCGCTGTCGCCGATCGGCATGCCCGCCTCGCGCGCGGCCCAGGAGGTGAAGTACGCACACCACGGGCCGACGCCGCTGCCGGCGGTCGCCTGGCGGTACTGCGCGATCCGCGGCGAGTCGTTGGAGCCCGGCGGCTGCTCGGCGACGCCGACCTCTCCCTGGGCGGCGGCGAGCAGGGCGGCGCCTCCGGTGCCGGACGGCACCGGATATGTGGGGGCGACCGGTACGGGAGCGCCCGCGGACTGCAGCAGCGCGGCGAAGTTCGGCGCGGCGCCGGAGACGGGCGTCGTCGCGGGCGGCGGCGTCAGCGGCGGCGGGACGAGGCCGGCGCGGATCTCCGCGATGCGATCGAGGACGGCGACGACGCTCATCGGGCCTGGGGGGCGGCGATCGGCGCGGGGGTCGCGAAGGTCAGGCAGCGCTCGAGGCGCTCGCGCTCGGAGCGCGGCACCTCGAAGCGGCCCTCGTCGCGCAGGTACTCGAACTCGGCGAGCGCGTGGCGCGTGCCGCCGGGCGGCTGCGCGACGGCAGGCGGCCGCTCGCCGGATGCCAGGCGCGGCAGCCAGCCGACCACCAGGTCGCGCTCGGCGGCCCGGACGCGCTCGCACAGGCTGGCGCCGGTGTCGGCCGGGAAGACCGCGACCTCGACCCGATCGACGATCGCTCCCTCGCTGGGGTTCGCGGTCAGCTCGTGCAGGGTCGCGCCGGCCGGCGTGCCCTCCCACAGGGCCCAGAAGACCGGGTGCGTCCCCCGGCCGTGGGGCAGCAGGCCCGGGTGCACCCCCCAGATCGCGCCGTCATAGCTCCGTAGGACCTGCGGGCCGAGGATGCGCGGGAAGTGGATCGCGAGCGCCGCCGGCGCGGGCTCGAAGGCGGGGTCCTCCGGGCTGCCGGCGAAGACGTCGTGGCCGAGGTCGGCGGCGATGGCGGCGAGCCGGTCGTCGACGCAGACGACCTGGCGCACGAGCGCCGGCGGGGCGATCGTCACCGCCCAGCAGCCGAGCGGCCCGCCCGCGAGCAGGTCCAGCGCGCCGGTCACGGCGCGCCCTCGGCGCACACCGTGCCGGTGTCCGGGTCGGTGGCCTCGCCCGGGGACACGCGGCAGTCGTCGCCGCGGCGCAGGTCGCGGGCCGAGCCGGGAGGACCTGTCTGTGTGCGAGCGCGCGAAGTCATCGGAGCCCTCGATTAGTCGGCGGAGGCGGGTGAGACTTGAGCTGCGGCCCGGCGCCGCGGGCCGCTCAGCCGCGGTCGTTTCGCAGCTTGTAGACCGACGGGCCGAGCGGTCCGGTGGCGTCGCCGACCTCCCCGGCCCTGCCCCATGCCCCGCCGAAGCCGTACCACGGCTGCGCCCGGGCGTCGACCAGGCCCCCGGGGCGCTCCCACGGCGCCCAGCGCGTCCCGCGGTCGCGCAGCTCGACCGAGCACAGGCGCGAGGTGCCGACGCACAGCGTGTTGTCCTTCGTGCGGCGCGGCGCGGCGTCCGGGTAGGACGCGTGGCTGTTGCGCGCGCTGTAGACGACCGGGTGGGTGCGCTCCCCGCCGGTGCGCTCGACGTCGGTCCAGGCGACGCGCAGCGGCCGGCCGTGCCCGTAGAACTCGACGCGCCGCGGCGCCGCGTTCGCCAGCCCCAGGACGACGTCGACGTTCTCCCAGTCGCCCTCGTGGCTGATCGGCACGACGCTGCGACCGCCCTCGCGAAACGCGAGGTAGGGCACGCTGAAGGCGTAGAGGAACCAGTACGTGATGCGCAGCTCGTCGTCGGCCTTGCGCACGCCGAGCTCGTAGAGCATCGGCGCCGCGGCGCCCTCGCCGGCGCGCAGCGGGTTGGCGACGTCGAGCGCGAAGCCGCGCTTGAGGTCGAGGTCCCGGGGCCGGTCGCGCCCGAAGAACGGGCGCGTCAGCTCCGGCGCGAGCCAGCCGCCGACCGAGTAGCAGCCCTGGTCGCAGCCGCGGCCCAGGCGCCGCGCGGAGACCGCGCCGCGCCCGGCGACCTGGCGCACCCTGCCGCGGCGGGTGCGCCAGGTCAGGCGCGAGCCCTTCAGGAAGCTCGCGACGCGCGTCGGCAGGTACTCCTCGCGCGAGTGCAGCCAGACGACGGGCGCGTAGCGGCGCGCGAGCTGCGCCTGCTGCTCGGCGTCGAGCGGGACGGCGGCGAGCCCCGGCAGCGGGCCCGCGGCGGCGACGCGCTGGTCGCGCACGTCGCCGCCCAGCGTGAACGCGAGCGCCTGCGCGACGACCCCGATCACCGCCGCGGCCATGAGCAGGCTGGCGAGCTGCAGCCAGCGGCTCTTGCCGTCGTTGCGCACGCGCTGCTTCTCGAGCGTCGCCGCGACGGCCCGCGCCTCGGCGGCGGCGTCGCCGCGGGCGGCGAGATCGACGCGGTCCAGCGCCGAGTCGCCGCGCCAGGTGCCGCGCGGCATGATCGCGACGAGGCTCGTCACGACGCTGAGCCCGAAGCCCCCGCCGACGACGTAGAAGCCGTAGCGCAGCACGGCGTCGGCGAGCCCGCCGAACTCCCACCTCGAGTCGTCGAGCCAGACGGCGGCGAAGAGCATCGTGAGCAGCAGCGCCAGGGTCGAGAAGCCGCCCAGCGAGGCCCCGCGGACGTTGAGGCTCGTCGAGGACGCGAGCTCCTGGTCGAACGCGCGCTGCAGCCGTTCCAGGCGCTCCAGGCGATCGTCGGTCTCGTCGACCGCGACCGTCCGCACCGGCGTCTTTCGCCACGGGCGCGCCATCGCGCCATGCTAATGGCCGGCCGGCCGGCGGGCGCTCATCCGTCGCCGGCGGACCCCCGCGCGTGCAGCGCCTTCGCGGTGCGCAGGGCGTCGGCCAGGCGCTCGGCCAGGCGCGCCGCGAGCCAGCGATGAAACTCGATCGCGAGCTGCGGATCACGCCGCTCGAGCTCGCGCAGGGCATCGGCCGACGCGCGCAGCAGCGTGCAGGGCGTCTCGCTGACGACCGACGCGGTTCGCGCGCCGCCGAGGTAGAGCGAGACCTCGCCGACGACGGTGCCGGCCGACATCGTGCGGATCCGCAGGGGCCTGCCGTCGACGTCGACGAGAGCCGTCAGCCGGCCCGAGACGACGACGAAGACGTCCGTCGCGTCGTCGCCCTCCTCGGCGACGACGTGGCCGGCCGGCACCTCGACGCGCTCGAGGTGGGCGGCGAAGCGGTCGAAGTCGAGAACGTCGTGCGACGCCGCCGCGACGCCCGGGCCGGCCGGCCCCGAGGCCGGCCGCTCGCCGGCGAACTCGGCGAGCAGCCGCTCCTCGCACCACTCGATCCCCCGGTCGAGATCGGCGAAGCGGTGTTCGGGGGCGACGGTCAGGCCGCCGGCCTCGAGGTTGCGCCAGACGTCGTCGGAGGCATTCGTGATGACGAGCTGCGCGCCGGCCGACTCGGCGACCGAGCGCGCGCGGGCGAAGCCCGACCCCGCCGAGGAGTCCGTGCCGACGACGTCGGCGAGGTCGACGACGACGAAGCGCGGAGGGGCGCCGCGCTCGAGCCGGCGGCGCACCCGGTCCAGCAGGGCCATCGCGCTGCCGAAGAAGACGAAGCCCTGCAGCTCGACGATCTGGATGAGCTCGCCGTGCGCGCGCAGCAGGCCGTGGTCGCGCGGGGGCCGGTCGACGTTGCTCTGGAAGCTCGCCCGCGACAGCTCGTGGCGCACGGGGTCGACGCGGCTGTAGTTGACGATGAACAGCATCACCGCCGCGGCGAGGCCGATCGCCACGCCGGCGAGGAAGCCGAGCGTGGCGACGACGAGCAGGATCGTGACGACGATCGCGAAGTCGGCGAGCGGCAGCCGCCGGTAGCCGTCGACGAGCCAGTCGGCGAAGAACGACAGCGCGACGAAGGCGAGCAGTCCGCCGAGCACGATCCGCGGGAGCAGCGCGATCAGCGCCGTGCCGCCGAGCAGGGCGAGGACGCAGACCGCCGCGGCGACGAGCCCGACCGGCCGCGCCGAGCGTGTCATCGCCTGCGCCAGCGCGGACACCGCGATCGAGTGATGGCCGGGGATCGCGCCGAGCAGGCCGGCGACGAGGTTCGCCGCGCCCGTCGTGCGCAGCTCGCGGTCGAGGTCGCCGTCGGTGTCGGCCAGCTGCTCGCCGGCGGTCGCGTTGAGCAGCAGCGCGAGCGGCGCGACGACGACGGCGGTCGCGATCGTCGGCAGCTCGCCGGCGACGAGCGACCAGTCGGCGTCGGGCAGCTCGGCGACGGCGCGCCACGGCTGCCAGAGCCCGTCGCCGGGAAACGGCCCGGCGAGCCAGCCGCCGTCGCGCAGCTCGTCGAGGCTCGCCCCGGCCGCGAGCGCGACCGCGTAGAACGCGGCGACCGCGGCGAGCAGCGCGGCGGGCAGCGCGACGACGCGCCCGCTGCGGCGCACGAGCACGACGAGCAGCGCGCCGAGCGCGAGCCCGGGCAGCCAGCGCTCGGCGCCGGCGTCGGCCGCGGCGGACAGCGTCGCCGACGAGCCGGTGAGCACGGCCAGCGCGCCGAGCAGGAGCAGCCAGCCCGTCCCGGCCATGAACCCGCCGAGCACGGGATAGGGCACGAAGCGGATGAGCTCGCCGGCGCCGAAGCGGCCGAGCGCGTAGAGCGCGAGGCCGACGAGCCCCGACGTGACGACGATCGCGGCGACGACGGTCGGGAAGGCGCGCGGGTCCGCGACGGCGAGCCCGGCGGCGATCGACGCCCCGACGACCGCGACGATCGCCGCGGGGATGCTGCCGATGCTGCCCAGCGAGCCGCGGATGCTCGTCCCCCAGGCGACCCCGGCGAGCAGGACGGCCTGGCCGGCGAGGTTCATGGCGATCGCGGGCGCGAGATGGCGGGAGAGCGGCCCCGTGAAGACGAGCGCCGCGAACGAAGTCGCGAACATGACGCCGATGACGCCGACGACGATCCCCGCGACGAGCACCGCCAGCCGGTCGCCCGGGCCGGCGCGGCGCGCGCTCATGACGCGGGAGCCGGCGGGTCGTGGCGGCTGACCCGCCCGGGCTCGCGCCGCGGCCGCTCGGCACGACCGGGCTGCGCGTCAGCGCCGTCGCGGTCGGCTGCGCGCCGCTCGGCGACATGCCCGAGACGTTCGGCCACGGCGTCGGCGAGCGCGCCGCGCTCGGCTGCCTGCGAGCCGCCCTGCGCGGCCCGCTGACCTTCCTCGACACGGCGGCCTCCTACGGCGACGGCGAGAGCGAGCGGCGGATCGGGCGCGCGCTCGCCGAGGCCGGCGGGCTGCCGGACGGCCACGTCCTCGCGACGAAGGCCGACCGCGACCCGCGGACCGGCGACTTCGGCGGCGACCAGGTTCGCCGCAGCGTCGAGCGCAGCCTGCGGCTGCTCGGCGTCGACCGCCTCCAGCTCGTGCACCTGCACGACCCCGAGTTCACCGGCTTCGGCGCCGCGATGGCCCCCGGCGGACCGGTGCGGGCGCTGCTGGCGCTGCGCGACGAGGGCGTCGTCGAGCACGTCGGCGTCGCCGGCGGGCCGGTCGGGCTCATGCGCCGCTACGTCGAGACGGGGGCCTTCGAGGTCGTCGTCACCCACAACCGCCACACGCTCGTGCAGCGCGGCGCCGAGCCGCTCATCGCCGCCGCCGCGCGGCTCGGCGTCGCGGTCGTCAACGCCGCGCCGTACGGCGGCGGCATGCTCGCCCGGGGCCCGGCGGCGCACCCGCGCTACGCCTACCGGCCCGCGTCGCGCGAGCTGCTGGCGGCCGCGCGTGAGGCCCAGCGGATCTGCGCGCGCTTCGCGGTCCCGCTCGCCGCCGCGGCGCTGCAGTTCTCGCTGCGCGACCCGCGCATCGCCGCGACGGTCGTCGGCATGAGCTCGGCCGCCGAGCTGCGGCGGACCGTGCGGCTCGCCGGCCTCGTCCTGCCGCCCGAGCTGTGGCGGGAGCTCGGCGCCCTGCTTCCGGTCGCCCGCGACCCGGAGGAGCCGCTCAGCGATCGCTGACCGCCTCCCCGCCGCCCGGCCGCCCCGGCGCCTCCCCGCCACCCGGCCGCCCCCGCGCCTGCCCGCCGGCCGACCGCCCGACCGCCTTTTCGCCGGCCGCGCCGAGCAGCCCGCCGAGGTGGTCGTTGAGGAACGTCCCGCGCGGGTCGAGCTCGGCGCGCACGCGCCGGAAGTCCTCCCAGCGCGGGTACGCGCGGCGGCAGTCGGCGGCGCTCCAGTCGTGGACCTTGCCCCAGTGCGGGCGCCCGCCGAGCGCGCCGAGCAGCCGGCCGGCCTCGCGGAAGAGGCGCTCGTGCGGCAGCCCGCGGCCGAACGGGCGATGCGAGAGCAGGCCGATGTGGCAGCTCGCGCGGCCGTGCGCCGGGCTCAGCCAGGCGCCGTCGGCGGCGCCGAAGCGCACGTCGACGGGAAACTGCGCCTCGAACGGCTCCGTCGCGAAGAGCTCGCGCAGGAGCGTCAGCGCGCGCCGGGCCGCCGCGAGCGGGATCGCGTGCTCGCTCGCGCACGCGCGGATGCCCGCGACGCCGCTCAGCGCGAGGTCGCCGCGGTCGGCGCGCTCGCGCGAGCGCGGCAGCAGCGCGATCCCGGCGGCCCGGCTGACGGGGCCGAGCAGCCGCGGCGCGTGCGACGCCGCCCACAGGCCGGCCTCGTAGCCGCGGTCGGCCGCGCTGCGGCGGCGCCCCGCGCGCGGCGGGCGGCGGCGGACCGAGGCGGCCACCGTCCGCGAGCCGAGGCGGACGTGGACACGGTCGCTGCGCGGCTCCCACCAGAAGCCGGCGTGGTCGGCGGCGAGCAGGTCGTCGAGCGCCTCGATCACGCCGTCCAGGTCGCCGGCGGTCTCCGTCAGGCGCACGTCGAAGGCCTGCACGCAGTCCAGCGTAACCGCGGTGATGACGCCGAGCGCGCCGAGGCCCACACGGGCCGCGGCGAGCAGGTCGCCGTCGCGCTCGCCGATCTCGACGATCGACCCGTCGCCGGCGACGAGCCGCAGCGCGCGAACGTGCTCGGCCAGGCCGCCGTGCCGCAGGCCCGTGCCGTGCGTCGCCGTGCTGATCGCGCCGGCGATCGTCGGCTCGCAGATCGCGGGCACGTTGGCGAGCGCGAGGCCCGCGCCCGAGAGCGCCTCGTTGAGCTCGCAGAGGCGGATGCCGCCCTCGACGGTCACGGTGCGCGCCCGCGCGTCGAGCGCGAGCACGCGGCGGCAGCGCTCGAGCGAGATCAGGCGGTCGCCGGCCGCCAGCGGCGAGGAGGAGTGGCCCGCGCCGATCGGCCGCAGCCGCTCCCTGGCGCGCGCGGCCTGCCGCACGGCGCGCGCGACCGCCTCCTCGCTCGCGGGACGCTCGATCGCCGCCGCGGCGCAGCGCACGTTGCGCGCCCAGTTCGACCAGCCGGGCGGCACCCTCAGCGCTCGGTCAGCATCGAGGCGACGCGCGCGGCGACGGCCTCGGGCTCGTGGGCGCCGGCGTACCACGCGACGGTCCGGCGCAGCCCGTCCTCGAACGTCGTGCGCGGCCTCCATCCCATGAGCCGCGTCGCGAGCGCGTGGCTGGCGACGCGGTTGAGCGGTCCCGTCGGCATGTCGGGCAGCGTGGAGATCGGCGCGTCGTGCCCCGTCAGCTCGAGCACCGCGCGCGCCGCGCGCATGACGCTGATCGGCTCCTCGGTGCCGAGGTTGACGGCGCGCCCGTCGTCGATCCGCTCGGCGGCGAGCAGCAGCCCGTCGACGATGTCGCCGACGTAGGTCCAGTTGCGGATCTGGCTGCCGTCGCCCCAGATCTCGAACGGCGTGCGCCGGGCGACCGCCCGCGCGATCATCGCGATGATCGCGTGCGACTCCCGGCAGCGCTCGCCGTAGACGGTGAACAGCCGGCACGACGCCGAGGCGAGGCCGTGCTCGCGGTGCATCGCGAGCAGCGTGCGCTCCGTCGAGAGCTTCGCCCAGCCGTAGATGCCGTCCGGATGAAACGGCGGCCCGACCATCGGCTCCTCGAGGCGGACCGTCTCGCCGACGTCGGCCTGCAGCCCGACCGGATACACGCACGCCGACGAGGCGAAGACGAGCTTGCGCACGCCGGCGTCGAGGCTCGCGCGCAGGACGTGGCCGTCGAGCGCGAGGTTCGCGGCGCACTCGGACTCGTGCAGGTCGATGAAGCCGCGGCCGCCGTGGATCGCCGCGAGGTGGAAGACGACGTCGATCCCGCGCACGGCGTCGCGCGCGACCGCGCGGTCGAGCAGGTCGCCCTCGACGAGCTCGGCACGGCCGGCGTCGAGGTGCGCGGCGACGTGCGCCGGGTCCCCGCTGGAGAGGTCGTCGACGATCCGCAGGGCGCGCGGGGCGCGCTCGGCGAGCGCGTCGACGAGGTGCGAGCCGATGAACGAGCAGCCGCCGGTCACGAGCACGCTCGTCGCGCCCCAGTCCATCAGCCCGCCCCCGCTCGCACGGGCTCCCAGGGGCCTGCGGCGAGCTCCGCGAGCCGCGGCCAGCTCTCGATGCCGGCGAGGTAGCCGGCCCAGCCCGGCGCGCGGCGACCGCCGCCGGGCGCGGCGACCTCGCCGAGCACGCGCGCGAGGTCGGCGGCGTCCTCGCAGCCGTACGTGCGGCCGACGCCGTGGCGCTCGACGACATCGGCGAACGGTGGGATCGCCGGCACGACGACCGGCCGCCCGGCGAGCGCCGCCTGGACGAGGACGCCGCTCGTCGCGTCGCGGTAGGCGCCGGTGTACGGCAGCGCGACGACGTCGGCGGCCGCGAAGCAGCTCGCCATGGCGGCGTCGTCGAGGAAGCGCTCGACGCAGACGACGTCGGGAAGCCCGCGCAGCGCGCCGCGGACGTCCGGCGCGGCGTCGCCGCCCGCGCCGGCGACGAGGACGCGGATCGCGGGTCGCGCCGTCAGGCGCCGGCAGGCGTCGAGCAGGACGGCGGCGCCCTTGCGCCGCGACAGCGCGCCGAAGCACAGCACGACGGCGTCGTCGCCGCCGAGCCCCAGCTCGCGCCGCGCCGCCCGCTGGTCGCAGCGGTAGGCCGCGGGCTCGTCGTAGACCGGGTCGTGGACGAAGGCGAGGCGGTCGCCGATCGGCAGCCCCGCCCGCGCGGCGACGCGCCGCGCGCGCCCCGGATCGTTGGAGTGCACGAGCAGCGCGCGCACGGATGGCACGCCGAGCAGTTCGACCAGCGCACGGCGATGCGCGCCGTCGCGCAGCTCCGCGAGCCCGAAGACGGACGCGCTGACGGCGACCCCGGCGTGCGCGCAGCGGCGCGCGGGGCCGGCGAGCGCGGCGGGATCGGAGAGAAAGCAGACGTGCAGCCGATCGGCGCCGCCCTCGATCGCGCGGCGAGCGGCCTCCTCGTAGAGCTGCGCCTCGGCGGCCGGCGGCGGCACGACGACGCCCGGGCCGTCGATCGCCGGGCGGCCGCGCGGGTCGTCGCGCCAGAGCTCGTCGCCGCAGAGCACGGCGACCTCCGCGTCGCCGGGCAGCGCCGCCGCGAAGCGGCGCACGTAGTGGCGCAGGAAGCTCGTCGCGCGCGGCGAGACCAGCAGCATGCGACGACCCGCGGCCACGCCGCGTCCCCCACTCAGACGCCAGTCGTCCCGACTCGCCGAATCCGTGCTGCCCACCGCCTTCCGCGATCGACCCTAATGCGGTGCCTCGCGCAACGCCAACCGGCGTGTTCGCCACCGCACCGCCGGCGGGCAGGCCTCCCTCAGCGCTTCGCGGCGGCGAGCTCGCGGCGGATGAGCTTCGGCGTCGCTGCCCCGCGCACCCCGAGCCCCTGGGCGAAGTGCGAGACGCGCATCTCCTGCAGCATCCAGTGCACCGCCGGGGCGGCGGCCCGCCCCCCGTGCGCCCGGTACTCCTGTTCGAGATCGTGGATCGCGCGCATCCGGTCGCGGTCGGCGGCGACGGCGTCGGGCAGCCGGTCCAGCCGTCGCGCCGCCGCCCGCAGGTAGCGCACGAGATCGGGCAGGCGGTCGGCGCCGGAGGCGGTCGCGAAGCCGGGATGGACGAGCCCGCCGAGCTGCGCGGCGACGTCGAGCCGCGCGGGCTGCAGCGCCGGGTCGGCGGGCAGCTCGTCGAGCCTGCGGCGCACGTCGGCGGCCGCGTCGAGCGCCGCGACGACGTCGGCGAGGACGAGCGCGGCGGCCTCGGGGAGGCGCTGCGCGACGCGCTCGCGCAGCGCGGCGAAGCGCTCGGCGTCCCACGCCGGGCCGCCGGCGGCGGCGACGAGCGTGTCGAGCGCCGTCCCGACCGCGTCCTCGAGCACCGCGGAGGCACCGCCGACGTGCGGCGCCCCGGCGAGCGTCAGCGCGGCCCGGCTGTCGAGCCCGCGCTGCAGCGCACGCCGCGGCGAGGGCACCGTCAGCGCCAGCAGCCGCCGCGTGCCGGTGCGCATCGCGACGGCCTGGGCGGCGGGGGACTCCAGCGCGCGGACCGCGACGCTGTCGCCCTCGTCGAGGAGCGCGGGATAGGCGCGCACGCGGTCGCCCGTCCCCGGCAGCGCGATGCTGCGCGGCAGGGTGCCGATCGTCCAGTCGCGCAGCCCGCTGCGCTCGATCGACGCGGTCGCCTCGGCGAGCTGCTCGCGCAGCAGCGGACGGACCTCGCGGCGCAGCTCCTCGAGGTCCTCGCCCGCGGCGACGACCTCGCCGTGCTCGTCGCGGACGGCGAAGTGCGCGCGCAGGTGGGCGGGCAGCCGGGCGAGGTCGAACTGCTCGGGCTCGGCGCGCACGCCGCTGACGCGCTCGATCTCGCGGGCGACCGCCTCGACGATCGCGCCGCCGCTGCCGGGCCGCAGGCCCGCGACGACGCGCGCGGCGGTCTCGGGAACCGGCGCCAGCGGGCGTCGCAGATCCTTCGGCAGGGAGCGGATGAGCGCGACGACGAGCTCCTGGCGCAGCCCCGGCACGAGCCAGTCGAAGCCGTCGGAGCGCAGCCGCGCGAGCGCCTTCAGCGGGATCTCGACGGTCACGCCGTCGTCGTCGGAGCCGGGCTCGAAGCGGTAGGCGAGCGGCAGCGCCAGATCGTCCTGGCGCCACTCGTCGGGCAGCGACTCGCGGTCCACGCCGGCCTCGCCGACGAGCAGCTCGCGCGGGTACGCGAGCAGGTCCGGGTCGGTCCGGCCGGCGTCCTTGAACCAGCGGTCGAAGTGCGCGCCGGAGACGACCTCGGCCGGGACGCGCGCGTCGAGGAAGTCGTAGAGCTGCTCCTCGGTCGCGACGATGCCGCGCCGCCGCGCGCGCTCCTCGAGCTCGTGGGCCTCGTCGAGCCGGCGCCGGTTCTCGGCCAGGAAGGGATGGCGCGCGTTCCAGTCGCCCTCGACGAGCGCATGGCGGATGAACAGCTCGCGCGCGAGCTCCGGGTCGATCGTGCCGAAGGCGACCGTGCGGCCGGCGACGATCGGCAGGCCGTAGAGCGTCACGCGCTCGGTCGCGACGGCCGAGGCGCGCTTGCGCTCCCAGCGCGGCTCGGAGTACGTGCGCTTGACGAGGTGCCCGGCGAGCGGCTCGATCCAGCTCGGCTGGATGCCCGCGGCGTCGTGGCCCCACAGGCGCGACGTCTCGACGAGCTCGGCGACCATGACCCACGACGGCGGCCGCCGCGCGAGCCCCGATCCGGGCGAGAGCATGAAGCGCGCGCCGCGGGCGCCCTCGTACTCGCGCCCGCTCGCCGCGCGGACGCCGACGTGCGAGAGCAGCCCGGCGAGCAGCGCGCGGTGGACCTCGTCGGCGCCGGCGGGCCGCTCGTTGAGCGTCACCCCGACGCCGCGCGCGGCGCGGCGCAGCTGGCCGGCGAGGTCGCCCCACTCGCGGACCCGCAGGTAGTGCAGGAACTCGGCGTGGCAGAGCCGGCGAAAGGCGTTGCGCGACAGCTCCCCGCGGCGCTCGCGCAGGTGGCGCCAGAGCGCGAGCAGCGCGAGGAAGTCCGACCCCTCGCCGGCGAAGCGGGCGTGCTGCTCGTCGGCCTGCGCGCGCTTGTCGGCGGGCCGCAGGCGCGGGTCCTGGATCGACAGCGCGGCGGCGATGACGATGACCTCGTCGGCGCAGCCGAGCCGGTCGGCCTCGAGCACCATGCGGCCCATGCGCGGGTCGACGGGCAGCTGCGCGAGCCGCCGGCCGAGCGCGGTCAGCCGCCTGTTCGGGCTCGCCGCGGACAGATCGAGCGCGCCGAGCTCGTGCAGCAGGGCCTTGCCGTCGCGGATCTGGCGGCGATCGGGCGCGTCGAGGAAGCCGAAGTCCTCGACCTCGCCGAGGCGCAGCGCCTCCATCTGCAGGATGACCGCCGCCAGGCTCGTGCGCAGGATCTCGGGCTCGGTGAACGCCGGGCGCTGCGCGAAGTCCTCCTCGGAGTACAGCCGCACGCAGATGCCGTCCGACGTGCGTCCGCAGCGGCCGGCGCGCTGGTTCGCCGATGCCTGCGAGATCGGCTCGATCGGCAGCTGCTGGACCTTCAGCCGCGAGCTGTAGCGGCTGATGCGGGCGGTTCCGGGGTCGACGACGGCGCCGATCCCGGGCACGGTGAGCGACGTCTCGGCGACGTTCGTGGCGAGCACGACGCGGCGCTCGCCGTGCGGCTGGAAGACGCGCTGCTGCTCGGCCGGCGACAGGCGCGCGTAGAGCGGCAGGATCCCGGTCCCCGGCGGCAGCCGGCCGGCGAGCGCCTCGGCGGTGTCGCGGATCTCGCGCTCGCCGCTGAGGAAGACGAGCACGTCGCCCGGCGCGTCGCGCAGCAGCTCCTCGACGGCGTCGCCGATCGCGTCGACGGGGTCGTCCTCGTCGGCGAGCGGCTCGTAGCGCATCTCGACCGGGTACGTGCGCCCCGAGACCTCGACGACCGGCGCGCCGCCGAAGTGCTCGCTGAAGCGGCCGGGATCGATCGTCGCGCTCGTGATGACGAGCTTGAGGTCGGGCCGCTGCGGCAGCAGCCGGCGCAGGTAGCCCAGCAGGAAGTCGACGTTCAGGCTGCGCTCGTGCGCCTCGTCGACGATGATCGTGTCGTAGCGCCGCAGGCTGCGGTCGCGCTGGATCTCCGCGAGCAGCAGGCCGTCGGTCAGCAGCCGGACCTGCGTCTGCGCCGACGCGCGCTCCTCGAAGCGCACCGCGTAGCCGACCGCGCCGCCGAGCTGCACGCCGAGCTCCTCGGCGATCCGCGCCGCGACGGTGCGCGCCGCGATCCGCCGCGGCTGCGTGTGGGCGATCGAGGCGCGCCCGAGCTCGAGGCAGATCTTCGGCAGCTGCGTCGTCTTGCCCGAGCCCGTCTCGCCGGCGACGATGACGACCTGGTTGGAGCCGATCGCCTCGAGCAGGTCGTCGCGGCGGGCGCTGACGGGGAGCTCGGGCGGGTAGCTGATCTGCGGTTGCGCCGTCGCCATGCCGACGGCGAGCATACGACTGCGATCATCGGGCGATGGACGGCGCGCGGATCGACAGGTGGCTCTGGGCGGCGCGCTTCTTCAAGAGCCGCTCGCTCGCGGCCGAGGCCGTGGGCGGGGGCCGGGTCGCGCTGAACGGCGCGCGCGTGAAGCCCAGCCGCGAGGTCCGCGCCGGCGACGAGCTTCAGATCACGATCGGCCAGACGCGCCGCGTCGTGATCGTGCGCGGCGTCGCCGAGCGCCGCGGCCCGGCGAAGGTCGCCGCCGAGCTCTACGAGGAGACCGCCGAGAGCGTCGCCGCGCGCGAGCTCGCCGCCGAGCGGCGCCGCCTGCAGTCGCCTCCCCCCGGCGCCGACCTCGGGCCCCGGCCGACGAAGCGCGACCGGCGCCGGCTCGACGACGCCCGCGGGCGACGGCGGTAGCCCGCGGGCACGCTGCATAGAGCGCACTCACGGAGACCTCGGAAACCCGTTGGATGCAGGTAGATCCTCGGGATCCCGGTGGTCGCGCGACGGTTGCCGGACCGCCGCCGCAGCCCTAGTCTGCGGCGTAATCCGGTCGCCGTGCGACATGCAGCGCGGCGGCTCCATCGTTCCAGGGGAAACGCACATGACCTCACGCTTCACAACCCTCGTCGCGGCGTGCGCGCTCGCGATCGCGATGTCGGGCAGCCCGGCGCTCGCCCACCACCCCGAGCAGACCGGGATGCCGCTCAGCAGCCCGCTGGGCGAGTCCACGTGGTTCATCGGGAGCTTCGCGACGGCGCAGAATCCGTTCAACCCGGCCAACAGGCACGTCACGAGCTCCGACATCGCCTTCTGGGGCGACCTCGCCTACGTCGGCGACTACGGCGGCTTTCGCATCTTCGACATCTCGGAGTCGACGCCGAGGCTCGTCTCGGACGTGCGCTGCTACGGACCGCAGGGCGATCCGTCGGTCTTCGACGGCGACGGCGACGGCGACGCCGACACGCTCGTGCTCTCGGTCGACAGCGTCCTGGCGGGTCCGCAGTGCGGCGCCGGGCCGGTCGGCAAGAGCTCGACCACGGGGCGCTATCCCGACGGCGCCTGGGAGGGCCTGCGGATCTTCGACGTCTCCGACCCCGCCGCCCCGCGGCAGATCGCGACCGTCTACCAGGACTGCGGCTCGCACACGAACACGCTGCTGCCCGCGCCGGGCGGCGCGTCGATGTACGTGCTGAACTCGAGCTACCCGCTCGGCGAGGGGCCGACCTGCGGGCCGCTCGGCGCCGAGCAGGGCCGGCGGGTCAACCACGGCGTCGTCCAGGTCGTCGAGGTGCCGTTCGCCGATCCGGCGGCGGCCGCCGAGGTCGCCGAGCTGCCGGTCGTCTACCCCGGCGACGCCGACGGGACCTACCGGCCGGTCAGCGAGCACGGCCTCGTCGCGCCGCTGGACGACTTCCTCGGCTGCCACGACCTCAGCGCGTTCCCCGCCAAGGGCATCGATCGGCGCCGCCTGCGGCGAGCAGGCCCAGGTCTGGGACATCGACCCGCGGACCGGTCTGCCCGACACGGCCAACCCGCGCTGGGTCCACGACCAGCCCAACGTCGACTTCTGGCACTCGGCGACGTTCAGCTGGGACGGCAAGGTCGCGAACTTCATCGACGAGTCGTTCGGCGACGGCTGCCCGACGGAGACGACGAAGACCGGCGGCCTGCCCGGCGGCCCGCAGGTGTTCGAGACGGGGAACATGTTCTTCTTCGAGGCGGGCAGCGGCGAGCTGCTGTCGGAGTACCGCAACCCGCGCCCGACGAACGACGACATCGAGCCCGACCGCCGCGCCAGTACTGCTCCTCGCACCTCGGCATCCCGGTGCCGGCGAAGGACCGCTACCTGCTCGTCAACGCGTACTACCGCGGCGGGTCGTCGGTGATCGACTTCAGCGACCCGACGGCGCCGAGGGAGATCGCCTACGCCGACCTCGAGGGCACGAACACGTGGTCGGCGTACACGTACCCGCGCCACTCGGGGCGCCGACAGCACGATCCCGGTGTACTCCAACGACGGCCTGAGCCGCAACTACGGAACGAGCGCCAACCCGAGCTACCCGGAGGCCGAGTACGGCTTCCAGCGGTTCCGGGCGGACGTCGGCCGGACGACGCTCATCGGGCCTCGATCGCCTGAACCCGCAGCTGCAGGAGCGCGTGATCCCCACGAACATCGCGCCGCCGCGGTCCCAGCGCGCCAAGCCGCGGACCTACGCGCACGGAAGGCCCGCCCCGGCGGGCGCGACGAACGAGTCGGCGCGGCCGTTCGAGAAGTAGCGCGCCGCGACGCGCCGGACGAGGGAGGGCCCGCGCGGGCGGGTCCTCCCCGGCGTGCGCCGCGACGACGCCGGACGGGGGAGGGCCCGCGCGAGCGGGCCCTCCCCCGGCGTCCCGGCGGGCGGGAGGAACGGGTCAAGGTCCGTCCGGCGCGGTCGATGACTGCGAGCGATGACGCCCCTCGCGCATCGCGGACTCTGGATCCGGCCGGATCAGCGCAACTCCCTCGCTGCGTTCGCCGACGCCTTCGCGCTCGGCTGCGGGATCGAGCTCGACGTGCGCGACCTCGACGGAGCGCTCGTCGTCAGCCACGACCCGCCGCTGCGCGGCGCGCTGACGTTCGACGCCGTCGTCGCCGCCTGGCGCGAGCACGGCTGCCCGGGCACGCTGGCGATCAACGTCAAGGCCGACGGCCTGGAGCAGATGGTCGCCGACGCGCTGCAAGGGACCGATCCGCGGCGCTCGTTCGTCTTCGACATGTCGATCCCCGACGCGCTGCGCTACGTGCGCGCCGGGATCCCCTACTTCGCCCGCCACAGCGACGTCGAGGCGCAGCCGGCGCTCTACGCCGAGGCCGCCGGCGTCTGGCTCGACGACTTCGCCGGCGGCTTCATCGCCGAGGAGCGCATCGCCGCCCACCTGTGCGCGGGCAAGCGCGTGGCGGTCGTCTCACCCGAACTGCACGGCCGCGACCACCTCGCGGCCTGGACGCTATGGCGCACCTGGGACGTCTGGAGCTCCGACGACGTCCTGCTGTGCACCGACCACCCGACGAGCGCACAGGAGGTGTTCGCATGAGCCACGAGATCAAGGCCGTGGTGTTCGACATGGACGGCGTGCTCATCGACGCGCGCGAATGGCACTACGAGGCGCTCAACCGCGCCCTCGGCCTGCTCGGCTACGAGATCACGCGCTACGAGCACCTGAGCACCTTCGACGGGCTGCCGACCCGCCGCAAGCTGCAGATGCTGACCCTCGAGCGCGGGCTGCCCGCCGAGCTGCACTCGTTCGTGAACTCGCTCAAGCAGCAGTTCACGCTCGAGTTCGTCGCGACGCGCTGCAAGCCGGTCTTCCAGCACCAGTACGCGCTCGCCAAGCTCAAGGAGGCCGGCTACGCGCTCGGCGTCGCCTCGAACTCCGTGCGCCGCACGATCGACGAGATGATGGAGCGCAGCGACCTCATGCGCTACCTCGACGTCGTCGTCTCCAACGAGGACGTCACGAAGGGCAAGCCCGACCCCGAGATGTACATCAAGGCGATGGCCGACCTCGGCGTGCGCCCCGAGGAGACCGTCGTCGTGGAGGACAACGAGAACGGCGTCAAGGCCGCGACCGCGGCGGGCGCGCACGTGCTCGTCGTCGACGGCCCCGAGGACGTCGCGCTCGACGCGATCCTCGCCCGCATCGCCTCGGCGACCGACCGCTCGCGGGCGGTGGCGGCATGAGGCTGCTCGTGCTCATGGCCGGCGACGGCGGCGGCTTCGAGGTCGGCGGCCAGCGCTACCCGAAGAACCTCGTCGAGATCGACGGCGAGCCGCTCGTCCAGCGCGTCGTCGAGAGCCTCGGCCCGCTCGTGGAGCGCTGCGAGAAGGCCGTCTTCCTCATCCGCGAGGAGGAGGACCGCCGCCACCACACCGGTGACGTCATCCGCCTCCTCACGCCGGCCGCCGAGGTCCTGCGCGTGCCCGTGCTCGAGAGCGGCGCGGCGTGCACCGCGCTGCACGCGATCTCGCACATCGACCGCGAGTCGCCGCTGCTGGTCTTCAACGGCGACCAGGTGCTCGAGGCCGACCTGCCGGCGATCCTCGACGGCTTCCACGACGCGGGCCTCGACGGCGGCGTCGTCACGTTCGACGCCGTCCACCCGCGCTGGTCCTACGTGCGCCTCGGCGCCGACGGCCACGTCCTCGAGGCCGCCGAGAAGCGGCCGATCAGCCGCCTGGCGACCGCGGGCACCTACTGGTTCCGGCGCGGCGCCGACTTCCTCGACGGCGCCATGTCGATGATCCGCAAGGACGCCTCGGTCGACGGGGCCTTCTACATCTGCCCGGTCCTCAACGAGATGATCCTCGCCGGCCGGCGGATCGGCACCCACCACATCGAGCGCGAGCGGTACTTCTCGCTGGCCTCGCTGCACGGCGTCGACGCCTACGAGGAGCACCTCGCGCGGGCCCGCCGCGCGGTGGCGGCATGAAGGTCCACCAGCTCGACGACATGGTCCGCGGCTGGTTCGTCGGGCCGTTCGAGCCGACCGCCCACCACACCACCGACGCCGAGGTGTGCGTGAAGACGTACGCCGCCGGCGAGGCCGAGCCGCGCCACGTCCACAAGGTCGCGACCGAGGTGACCGCCGTCGTGAGCGGCACCGTGCGGATGAACGGCCGCGAGCTCGGCGCCGGCGAGATCGTCGTGCTCGCCCCGGGCGAGCCCACCGACTTCCTCGCCGTGACCGACGCGACGACCGTCGCCGTGAAGACGCCCGCGGTCGCGGGCGACAAATACCTCCTGGAGGACTGACGTGCTGACGATCGTGATCCCGATGGCCGGGCGTGGCAGCCGCTTCGCCGATGCCGGCTACGAGCTGCCCAAGCCGCTGCTGCCGATCCACGGCGTGCCGATGATCGAGCTCGTCGTGCGCAACCTGTCGCCGAGCGAGCCCGCGCGCTTCGTGTTCGTCTGCCGCCGCGAGCACCTCTCGGACTACGGCTTCGAGGCCGGGTTGCGCCGGGCCGCGCCGAACTGCGCGATCGTCCCGATCGACGCGGTCACCGAGGGCGCCGCCTGCACGGTCCTGCTCGCCGAGCCGCAGATCGACCCCGACGACGTGCTCGTCATCGCCAACAGCGACCAGTGGGTCGACCACGGGATGGACGAGCACCTCGCGGTCCTGCGCGACGGACACCTGGACGGCCTGATCCTCACGATGACCGCCGACGACCCGAAGTGGTCCTTCGTCGAGCTCGACGGCGCCGAGCGCGTCGTCAACGTCGTCGAGAAGGAGGTCGTCTCCGACGAGGCGACGGTCGGCATCTACACCTTCGCCCGCGGCGGCGACTACCTGCGCGCCGCGCGGGCGATGATCGCCGCCGACAAGCGCGTCAACGGCGAGTTCTACGTCGCGCCCGCCTACAACGAGCTCATCGCCGAGGGCGCCGCGATCGGCATCGACAACGTCGGCTCCGACGGCGACGGCATGTACGGCCTCGGCATCCCGGCCGACTACGAGCGCTTCGTCGCGCTGGACGTCTCGCGTCGCGCCGCCGGCCCCGGTCGCTCCGACCGGGTGGCGGCATGAGCGCGCTCGAGCTCTGGCTCGACGTCGACTGGTCGGCTCCCGAGCCCGCGCTGCGCGCGCTCGAGCGCTACGCGCGCTCCGTGCGCGCCGGCGACTCGGCGCAGCTCGTCGTCGCCGCCGGCGAGCTCGGCGAGGAGGAGGGCCGCGCGCGCCTCATGACGCTCGTCGGCGCCGACGCCGACCTGTCGGCGCGGGCATCCGCCCTGCCGCAGATCGCCGTGCGATCCGGCGGCGTGCCCGCCGACGTCGAGGAGCACCTGCGCCTGCCCGGCCCCGGCGAACAGGCCCTGCACGTCCTGCGCGAGGGCCTCGCCCCGTACGTCGCGCTGACCCCGGTCCTCAACCAGGAGGCCTGGGCGCGCACGTGGCAGCCCGAGGCCGGCTTCCGCCACCTCGTCGTCGACAACGCGTCCGACGACGACACGGCGCAGATCCTCGCCGACCGCGGCGCCGACGTCGTCGTCAACGACACGCGCGTCTCGCGCGTCGACAACTGGGCCCGGGCGCTGCAGGTCTTCCTCGAGATCGGCGAGGCCGAGTGGATGAAGTGGGTCTTCGCCGGCGACCGTCTGCTGCCGGGCGCCGCCGACGTCCTCGACGACGCCATCGCCGCGCACCCCGACGTGCGCGTCATCTGCGCCGAGTACCAGTGGAAGCACCTCGACGGCGCCGTCACGAAGTTCGCGCCGCTGAAGGAGACCAAGCTCGTCGACACGGTCGAGGCGCTGTATCGCTTCGCGCTGCAGGGCAACTGGATGGGCGGCCCGATCGCGATCGCGCTGCACCGCGACGTCATCTCCGAGATCGACTTCGGCAACCACAGCTGGGTCGCTGACTGGCAGGCCTCGCTGTCGCTGGCGCTGCGCCACCCGGTGCTGCACGTCAACCGCACGATCGGGCTCTTCGACGCCTCCCGCGGGCGCTACCACAGCGCCCGCTGCCTGGACACGTCGACGATCGTCCAGGACGCCGCGATGCGCTACCAGGCGCTCGAGCACCTGCGCGAGCTCGCGCCGCACCTGCCGCTCGCCGACGTCGAGGAGAAGATCGACACGATGGTGCTCGCCGAGTCCGTGCGCCGCATCAAGTCCAAGCGCGAGACGCTGCTCGCGCCGCCCGGCGCGCGCGCGAAGCTCGAGTCCGACGCCGTCGGCGGCGGCGCCGCCCGGATCCGGGTCGGCGCGGGCGCCGCGGGCACGGGCTAGCGCCGTGCGCGCCGTCGCCGTGCCGGACACCGACCGCAGCGCCCCCGAGGCGGTCGCGGACCTCGAGGCGCTCGCCGCGGCGCTCGATCCGCGCATGCTCGACGGCGTGCTGCTCGGCGGCGCGCCGGAGCACCTCGCGCTGCACGCCCCCGCGGGCGCGACCGCGGTCGCGCGCGCGGCGTGCGCCACCGAGACCGTGCCCGCGGCGTGGGTGCGTGCATTGGAGTCCGTCGACGCGGTCTGGGTGCCCGGCGAGTTCTCGCGCGCGGCGTTCGCGCGCTCGGGGGTCCCGTCCGAGCGCCTGCACGTCGTCGCGCCCGTCGTCGACGCCGAGCGCTTCACGCCCGGCGGGCGGGCCGAGCCGACGCCCGGCGCCCGCGGCTTCACCTTCCTCGCCCCGCTGGACTGGACGCGCGCATCGGGCTGGGACCTCCTGCTGGACGCCTGGGCGCAGGAGTTCGGCCCCGACGAGGACGTCACGCTCGTCATCCGCGCGTGGTCGACGCTCGGCTACACCCCGCAGCTCGTCGCCGAGATGCTGCACCACGCGCTCGACGCCCTCGGGTACGACCCGGCGGCGATCGCCGATCTCATCGTCGAGGTCGGCGACGAGCATGCGGCGCTCTCGCCGGAGGCCTACCGCGGCGCCGGCTGCGTCGTCGTGCCGGCGCGCGGCGATGCCTGGGGGCGCACGCTGCTGGAGGCGATGGCCTGCGGGCGCCCGCTCGTCGCGACGGACTGGGCCGCGGGTTCGGACCTCCTGCCGCCCGGCCACCCCTACGCCCTGCCGGCGACCCCGGCCGACGTCCCGGACGCGGCGGCGCGCGAGCTGGCGCCGCTCGCCGGCCTGCGCTGGGCCGAGCCCGACGTCGCGCAGCTGCGGCGCCTCATGCGCGCCGCGTTCGCCGACCGCGCCGCCGGCGCGGACGCCGGCGCCCGCGGTCGCGAGCACGTGCTGCGCTACCACGCGCAGGCCGACGCCGTCGCGGCGCCGTCAGCGGCGTCCGCGCCGTCCACGCGCACCGGACCGTCCACGGCCGCCGCGCCGTCCACGCCCGCCGCGCGGCCCGCGGCCGCCGCGGCGCCGTCGCCGGGCGCGCGGCCCGAGGACGTCTCCTTCGTCCTTCAGGGCCCCGTCGAGCGCGCCGGGCGCGCGCGCACCGCGCAGGTCTGCGCGGCGATCCGCGCGCACTTTCCGGGCGCCGAGATCGTCGTCTCGACGTGGGAGGGCACCGACGCGAGCAGCCTGGACTGCGACGTCGTCGTGCACTCCGCCGACCCCGGCGCCGTCGGGCCGTGCACGTACAACACGAACACGAACCGCCAGCTCGTCAGCAGCCTCGCCGGCGTGCGCGCGAGCACGCGCCCGCTCGTCGCCAAGGTCCGCTCGGACATGCTCTTCGTCTCCGACGCGCTGCTGTCGCACTGGGGCCGCTGGGAGGAGCGCGCCGACGACCTGCGGATCTTCGAGCGCCGCGTGCTCGCGCCGAACGTCTTCGCCCGGCGCCCGAGCTACCTCAGTCCCTACCCGCTGCACCTCAGCGACTGGTGCTTCCTCGGCACGCGCGCCGACCTCGAGCTGCTCTTCGGCGCGCCGCTCATGAGCGCCGAGCAGTCACGCACCGACGCCGAGCTGAGCCCCGCCTCGCGGACGTTCTACACGCAGGAGGCGCCTCCGTCCTACACGCCCGAGCAGTGGATCTGGACCCACGCGCTGCGCACGGCACAGCCCGGCGCGGCGCTTGCCCACGTCTTCGACCTCACGCCCGAGACCCTGCGGCTCACCGAGCTGTCGTTCGCCAACAACGTCGCGATCCTCGACACGTACACGCAGTTCGGCGTGTGGTGTCCGAAGTACCCCGGGCCCAACCGCATGTTCGAGGACGTCACGCTCTACCAGCACGAGCACTGGCTCGAGCTCTACGCCATCCACTGCCGCGGGGAGACGGGCGACGCCGGCGAGGCCGGCCGGCTGCTGCGCGCGCTCGGCCGCGGCGCGATCGCCGACGCCACGCCCGCCGACGCCTCGCGGCTGCGCCGCGCGGGCCACTCGTGGCAGGCGCAGCTGCTGGACTGCGTCCTCGCCGGCTCGCGCCTGCCGCGCGACTCCACGACGGGCGGCATGCACCGCTGGCACCTCGACAAGGTCGCCGTCGACCTCGCGCGCGCCGACCTGCAGCGCAGCGCCGCGGCTCAGGTCCGCGCGGAGCGCAGGAAGAGCCGGTCCAGCGCGGCCAGGCCGGCCCCGTCCAGGCCGCGGCCGACGAGCGTCAGCCGGTAGCGCGAGGCCAGCACGCGGGCCGGGGCGCCGAGCGCGTCCTCGGCCGCGGCGACGGCGCGCCGGACCGCGGGGTCGCCGTCGCCCTCGCCGCCGAGGAAGAAGACCGCGCAGCGCGGCTCGAGGAACGCCAGCACGGCATCGAGGTCGCGCTGCGGCTGGTCGTCCCCGCGGCCGCCGTCGACGAGCGCGAAGTCGACCGTGCGCCCGCCGAGCGCGTCGGGGACGCTCTGCGGGCTGACCCCGAGCGAGAGCGTCACGACGTCCTCGAGCCCGAGCGCGCCGAGCTGCTCGTCGGCGAACGCGAGCCCGGGCGGGTGCTCGCCGCGCTCGATCCCCGCGGCGACCTCGGCGACGGCCCGCGCGAACGCGTCGGGATCCTCCTCCGGCGACGGGTCGCGCTCCTCGACGTAGCAGTCCATCGACACGAGGACGCCGCCCGTGCGCCGCATCGCCAGGCCGGCGTAGGCGGTCGCGTAGCCGAACCCGGTGCCGATCTCCAGGCCGCTGCGCAGGCCGGCGGCGCAGATCGTGTGGTGCAGCGCCAGGCCCTCCTCGTCGGTGCACGAGCGCGGCCGCGGACGGCCCGGCAGCACGCGGCCGCGGTCCAGGTCGTCGAGCGCGTCGCCGCCGGTGACGAGCTCGAGGGCGTCCTGCAGCGGGCGCAGGCGCGCCTGCACGCCGAGCAGCGCGCGGGCGTCGAGCGCGGGCGCGGGCGCGGCGGCGGCCGGCGGCCTGCGCGGCGCGGCCGGGCGCGCGCCGTCGGGCTCCACGAACCACATCCGCCGCAGGCCGTCGGGCGACTCGCGGGTGTCGCGCACGTCCCAGTCGTAGCGATGAAAGCTCGCGTTGCAGCGGTCGTCGGTGATGCGCGAGAACGACCGCCGCGCCTCGCCGAGCACGCGCTCGACGAACGCCGGCGACGGCCGGCAGCCGCGCGCGTTGAACGCCTGGTCGTAGCCGGACTCCTGCGTCCAGTGCACGTAGCCCGGGTCGCTGGAGTCGGCGACCTCGGTCTCCAGGACGATGTGGCCGCGGCTGCGCAGCAGGCGCCGCAGCGCGGCCTCCGGATCGCCGAGGTGGTAGAGCACGCCGAGGTGCAGCACGAGGTCGAAGTCCGGATCGAAGGGCCACTCGGCGTCGAGGTCGGCGCGCTGCCAGGCGGCGATCTCGGGATGCCGGCGCCGGCCCTCCTCGAGGTGCTCGTCGCGCGCGTCACTGGCCGTCACGACCGCGTCGAGCGCCGCGAACGCCGCGCCGATGTCCGCGTGCCCGCAGCCGACCTCGAGCAGGGTCCGGCCGGAGAACCAGTCCGCGCCGTAGTGGTCGCGGATCGCATCCACGCGCTTGGCGCGCCACTCGACGTAATGCTCCTCGAACCACTCGTCGTGCGGCACGTCGGCCATCGGGAGCCATGTTACGGCGGCCCGCCCGGCGGTCGCTCAAGAACGCCGCGCCCGTGCCGACGACGAGGGCGTGCCGGACTCCCCCTCCTGCCTGGCCGTCGTTCCCGTCTACCTGCGCACCGCCGAGGACCTCGACGTCCTGCTGCGCTGCCTCGTCTCGCTGCGCCAGACGGCCCCCCAGGCCAAGCTGCTCGTCGTCGACGACGCCAGCCCCGCGACCGAGCTCGTCGGGATGCTCGAGGCGATCGCCGGCGAGCTGGACCTCGAGCTGACGCGCCGCGCGGTCAACGGCGGCTTCTCGCAGACCGTCAACGTGGGGCTGCGCCGCGCCCTCGACGAGGGCCGCGACGCGGTGCTCGTCAACGCCGACATCGAGTTCCAGCGCCCGCGCTGGCTCGAGCCGATGCTCGAGCGCACGGACTCCCGCGGCGAGCCCGCCGCCGTCGTCGGCGCCCGGCTGCTGTACCCCAACGGCCTGCTGCAGCACGCCGGCGTCCACCTCTCCCCGCTGACGCGCACCTGGGCGCACCGCTACACCTACGGCCCCGGCGACCTGCCCGAGGCCCTCGCCGCGCACCCCTGCCCGGTGACGGGGGCGCTGCAGCTCATCCGCCACGAGTGCCTGGCGGCCGTCGGTGTCTACGACGAGGCCTTCCGCATGGGCTGGGAGGACGTCGACTACTGCCTGCGCGTCTTCGCCTCCGGCCGCGAGTGCGTCTACGAGCCGAGCGCCTGCGCGACGCACGCCGAGTCCGTCTTTCGCTCGCGCAAGCCCGACGGCCAGGAGACCTGGGAGGCCGAGTCCTACCGCGTGCTGAACGCCAAGTACGCCGGCCACGACCTGTCGGCGTTCATGCCGGTCGCCGCATGAGCACGGCGAACGTCCTCTTCGTCGGGATCGGGACCTCGGCGCCGTGCTGGTATCGCTGCGCGCTGCCCGCGCGCGCGCTCGGCGGCGACTGGGTCGGCGTGCGCGGCGAGCCGCCCGAGCTGAGCTTCGTCACCGGCGAGGCCGCCCGGCCGCTGAGCAGCGTGGAGGACTTCGCCGCCTACGACGTCGTCGTGCTCCAGCAGCCGCGCGGCAGCGCCTGGCTGAAGGCCATCGGCGAGCTGCGGGCGGCCGGCGTCTGCGTGCTCTTCGAGGTCGACGACTACGCCCACGGGGTCCGCAAGGCCAAGCACCACACCCACGCCGAGGCGTTCGACAAGACGCTGCTCGCCGCGATGGAGCTGACGATGCGCGCCTGCGACGGGATCATCTGCTCGACGGACTACATCGCCGCGCGCTACCGCTCGTTCAACGCCAACGTGTGGGTCTGCCAGAACGGCCTTGACCTCGAGCGCTACGACCTCACGCGCCGTCCGCGCGACACCGTGACGATCGGCTGGGCGGGAGGCACCGCGCACCGGCCGGCGCTGCTGCCCTGGCTGCGCGAGATGCTCGCCGTCATGGAGAACCGCCCGCAGACACGCTTCATGAGCGTCGGCGTCCCCGGCTACGCATCGCCGTTCGCCGAGCGTTTCGGGGCCGAACGGGCGATCGGCCTGCCGTGGGCGCCGATCGAGAGCTATCCGGCGGCGATGTCGTCGTTCGACATCGCGCTGGCGCCCGCGACGAACAGCGCGTTCTTCCGCGGCAAGAGCGACCTGCGCTGGCTGGAGGCCTCCGCGCTCGGGATCCCGCTCGTCGCCGATCCGATCGTCTACCCGGCGATCGAGGACGGCGTCACGGGCCTGCACGCCACGACGCCGGCCGAGGCTCGCGAGGCCGTCCTGCGGCTCGTCGACGACGCCGGCCTGCGCGCGGAGATCGGCGGCGCGGCGCGCGAGCACGTGCGCGAGCATCGCTCGAGCGCCGCCGTGGCCCGGCAGTGGACCGCCGCGTTCGACGACGCGCGCGCCGTCGCCGAGGTCGTCTAGCGCCGACGGGCCGGGCCGGCGACGCGCCCGGCGCTCAGGCCAGGCCGTCGTCGCGGTAGCGCTCCAGGCCGGCGTCGACGAGCGCCGAGAGCTCCCCGACGAGCTCGGCCGTGGCCGTCGCGGGCGTGAAGTTGAAGCAGCTGCGGCCGTGCATGCGCTCGCGCAGCGCGGCGCTGATCCCGGTGGCGAGATCGGGATGGCTGTAGACCGGCATGAGGTGAAAGCTCACGTAGCGCTTGCCCGTCCGGATCGCGCCGAACCACATCCGCGTGCCGCTCGGGCCGCTGCGGGTCGTCTCGAGCTGGAGGTCGCCCGGCTCGTCGTGGAGCACGACGAGCGAGGACGCATGGCGGTCCAGCAGCGGGCGCAGCTCGGCGAAGACGTCCTCCAGGTCCTGCACCGGCCCGAGGATAGACGCCGGGCTCAGTCCGCGAAGGGCAGCTGCTCCTCGACGCCGGAGATCGCGAACACGCGCTGGACGGCCCGCGGGCCGCGGCGCAGCGTGACCCGGTCGCCCGACCGCAGGCTGCGGGCATGCGCGCAGAGGACGAGCCTGACGCCGGTCGAGTCGATGAACGACACGGCCGACAGGTCGACGACGATCGACTTCGCGTCCGTGGCCTCGGCGTGCGCGAGGGCCTCCTCGACGGCACCCGCGGTCGCGAGGTCGAGCTCGCCCGCGAGGGACAGGGTGTGGACGGAGCCCTGCCGGCGGGAGCTGATCGCCAGCCCCCCGAGCCGAGCCAGCTCGGCCGCCCGCGGCGGCTCTGGCTGTTCGAAGACGCGATCGCCCATCACGAACCTCGCTATGGCTGACGCCGGTCCACGCCCCTGCCCGTGGTGCGGCAGGCAACGTCCCGGCGTTTGCGACGGTCGCCGGCGCGCCCTGAACAACACGCCGGCGGGACGGCATATTACGGTAATCGGGTGTCGTGGTGGTGGTTCACTCGCCAGGCCGGTTCGTCTCACCGGCGCCGATCGCCTGACTCGTCCGGGTGAGCGTGACGAACAGCAGGCCGCCGACCATGTTGCCCGCGGCGGCGATGGCGAAGTTCAGCCCGATGTCACCGGCGCCGACGTCGGCGCCGAAGCGCAGGCCGAAGACGAGCTCGAGCGTCACGACGATGACGTGGTTCAGCGACGCGAGCGCGAGCAGCGCGCCGGCGCTCCAGGCGACGATGATGCGCCCGCCGACCGTCCCGACGCCCTCGACCATCCAGGTCATGACGGTGATGAGCGCCCCGCCGACGATCGCGCTCAGGAACGCGCTCCAGTGCCCGAGCTCGCCGTGGCGCTCGGCGATGTCGACCAGCGCGGGCGCGGCGCCCTCCGGGAGGACCCCCTCCGAGCTGACGATGAGCACGAGCGCGATGCCGCCGAGCAGGTTCATGACAGGCGAGATCGTCCATAGCTGCGCGAGCTTGACCCACGACAGGCGCCCGCGCCGCAATGCCGTCACCGGCACGAGGAAGTTCTCCGTGAACAGCTCGGAGCGCCCGACGACGATGAAGATGAATGCGATGCCGAACGCCAGCGCGCCGAAGAAGTGACCCGCGCTCGGCCCGAAGTGAGGTGACATCGCGGCCGTCGCGGCGGCGAGCGCGATGACCCCGAAGACGACGTCGAAGCCCGCGACGAGCGACGTCGTGGTGAGCTCAAGCGGCGAGCGCCGCAGGCGGCGCTCGCCCTCCTCGCGCGTCCGCGCGAACATCTCGTGCGGCTCGGGCGCCTCCTCGGGCTGCTTGGCGTCCTTGCCCTCTTCGTCGCGCTCGTCGGCCATGGCGCGAGCTTCCTGCCCGTTCCGCGCGGTTCGCAAGCGCAGGGCCGTGGGATGAGAGCAATGCCGTGACGCGGTCGTCGGGATGACCGAAAGCCGTGACGCGACGGCTCCCAGCGGGTAGGCGCAGTGCGCCATGAGGTTCCCGCTCGCGCGCCAGCTCGCCTCCGATCCGCTCGGCCTCGGGCGGTCGGCGCGCTCGCAGCGCAGCGAGGACCTGCGCCCGCGCACGGCGACCGCCGACCGCGTCGTCAGCTCCGTCTGCCCGTTCTGCGCCGTCGGCTGCGGGCAGCGGGTCTTCGTCAGGGACGAGCGCGTCGTCCACATCGAGGGCGATCCGGACTCGCCGATCTCGCGCGGCCGGCTGTGCCCGCGGGGCTCGTCGTCGCTGTCGCTCGTCACCTCGCCGCTGCGCGAGACGGAGGTCCGCTACCGCCGCCCGCACGCGACCGACTGGGAGGACCTCGACCTCGACACGGCGATGGACATGATCGCCGACCGCATCATCGAGACCCGGCGGCGCACGTGGCAGGAGACCGGCGCCGGCGGCGTGCGCCTCAACCGCACGCTCGGGTTCGCGCACCTCGGCGGCGCCGCGCTCGACAACGAGGAGAACTACCTCATCAAGAAGTGCTTCACCGCGCTGGGCGCGGTGGCGATCGAGAACCAGGCCCGCATATGACACTCGAGCACGGTCCCCGGTCTGGGGACCTCGCTCGGGCGCGGCGGCGCCACCGCGTTCCAGCAGGACCTCGCGAACGCCGACTGCATCGTGATCGAGGGCTCGAACATGGCCGAGTGCCACCCGGTCGGATTTCAGTGGGTCATGGAGGCGCGCGAGCGCGGCGCGACGATCATCCACGTCGACCCGCGCTTCACGCGCACGAGCGCGGTCGCCGACCAGCACGTGCCGATCCGGGCGGGCACCGACATCGCGTGGCTGGGCGGGCTCATCAACCACGTCATCTCGGACGGGCGCGAGTTCCGCGAGTACGTCGTGCGCTACACGAACGCCGCGACGATCGTCGGCGAGGACTTCCGTGACACCGAGGATCTCGGCGGGCTGTTCTCGGGCTTCGATCCCGAGACGGGCACCTACGACCCGGCGAGCTGGAGCTATGCGGGGATGGAGGTCCCGCCGGCCGCCGGGGCGCGCGGCCGAGCCGCCGAGGCGGAGCAGGCCCACGGCGCCCACGGCGCGGCGCTCGACGACGACGAGCCGCCCTACACCGACGAGACGCTCGAGCACCCGCGCTGCGTGTGGCAGATCCTCAAGCGCCACTTCGCCCGCTACACGCCCGACCTCGTCGAGCGGATCTGCGGCGTCCCGCAGGCCGACTTCCTGCGCGTCGCCGAGGCGATCTGCTCGAACTCCGGTCGCGAGCGCACGACCGCGTTCGTGTACTCCGTCGGCTGGACGCACCACACGACCGGGGTGCAGATGGTGCGTGCGGCGTCGATCCTGCAGCTGCTGCTGGGCAACATCGGCCGCCCGGGCGGCGGGATCCTCGCGCTGCGCGGGCACGCCTCGATCCAGGGCTCGACCGACATCCCGACGCTCTACAACATCCTGCCCGGCTACCTGCCGATGGCCGACGCGAGCTCCGGCGGCTCGCTGGAGGACTACGTGCGGGAGAACAGAGCGCCGGGGGGCTACTGGGGGCACGTGCGCGCCTACATGGTCTCCCTGCTGAAGGCCTGGTGGGGCGACGCGGCGACGGCCGACAACGAGTTCTGCTTCGGCCATCTGCCGCGGATCGACGGCGACCACTCGATCTACCCGACGATCGCGTCCATGCGCGACGGCGACGTCGAGGGCTTCTTCCTCATGGGCGAGAACCCGGCGGTCGGGTCGGGCAACTCCAAGCTGCACCGCATGGCGATGGCCGAGCTGAAGTGGCTCGTCGTGCGCGACCTGCAGATGATCGAGTCGGCCACGTTCTGGAAGGACGGTCCCGAGGTCGAGACCGGCGAGCTCGCGCCGCAGGACGTCGGCACGGAGGTCTTCTTCCTGCCCGCCGCGACCCACGTCGAGAAGGACGGGTCGTTCACGAACACCCAGCGCCTCGTGCAGTGGCGCAACAAGGCCGTCGATCCGCCCGGCGACTGCCGCTCGGAGCTGTGGTTCATGTTCCACCTCGGCCGGCGCATCCGCGAGAAGCTCGCGGGCTCGCAGGACCCGCGCGACCGACCGATCCTCGACCTCACGTGGGACTACCCGACGCACGGCCCGCACGCCGAGCCCGCCGCCGAGGCGGTCCTGCGCGAGATCTCGGGCGTCGAGCTGACGGGCGACGGCGACGGCGACCGCGCCGTGTCGGGCTACGCGGAGCTGCGCGACGACGGCTCGACCGCCGCCGGCTGCTGGATCTACTCGGGCGTCTATGCCGGCGAGCGCAACCTCGCCAACCGCCGCAAGCCCGGGTCCGAGCAGGACTGGGTCGCCGCCGAGTGGGCCTGGGCCTGGCCGATGAACCGGCGCATCCTCTACAACCGCGCGTCCGCCGACCCCGAGGGCCGGCCCTGGTCGCAGCGCAAGGCCTGCGTCTGGTGGGACGCCGCCGAGGGGAGGTGGACGGGCCACGACGTCCCGGACTTCCAGGCCGGCAAGGCGCCCGGCTACGAGCCGCCCGAGGGCGCCGAGGCCGAGGACGCGCTGCGCGGCGACGAGCCGTTCGTCATGCAGGCCGACGGCAAGGGCTGGCTGTACGCGCCGGCCGGCCTCGTCGACGGCCCCCTGCCCGTGCACTACGAGCCGCACGAGTCGCCGGTCGGCAACCTGCTGCACCCCGAGCCGAGCGCCAACCCCACGCGCCAGACCTTCGCGCGCGACGACAACCGCTACAACCCGACGCACGGCGAGCCGGGCAGCGAGGTCTTTCCCTTCGTGCTGTCGACCTACCGCATCGCCGAGCACCACACCGCCGGGGCGATGTCGCGCTCGACGCCGTACCTCGCCGAGCTCGCGCCCGATCCGTTCGTCGAGGTCTCCCCGCAGCTCGCCGAGCAGCGGGGCCTGCGCCACAACGACTGGGCGACGATCGTCACCGCGCGCACGGCGATCGAGGCGCGCGTCATGGTCACCGAGCGGATGGCGCCGCTGAAGGTCGGCGGGCGCGTCGTGCACCAGGTCGGGCTGCCCTATCACTGGGGGACGAGCGGCCTGGCGACCGGCGACTCGGCCAACGACCTGCTGCCGCTCGTCCTGGACCGCAACGTCCACATCTCGGAGTTCAAGGCCGCGACCTGCGACGTGCAGCCCGGGCGCCGCCCGCGCGGCAGGGCGCTGCTGGACTACGTCGACGAGTACCGTCGGCGGGCGGAGGGCCGATGAGCGACGGCGCGCTGCCGATCTCGTCCTGGCGGGCCTCCTACGGCGACGAGGCGCGCGAGCGCGTCGGCTTCTTCACCGACACCTCGCTGTGCATCGGCTGCAAGGCGTGCGAGGTCGCCTGCAAGGAGTGGAACGAGGTGCCCGAGGACGGGCTCGTGCAGCGCGGGCTGTCGATGGACAACACGGGCGGCCTGGGTGCCGACACCTGGCGCCACGTCGCGTTCATCGAGCAGCGCGCGGCGTTCGAGGTCGGCGACGACGGCTCGGGCGGCCTGCGCTGGCTGATGTCCTCCGACGTCTGCAAGCACTGCACGCACGCCGCCTGCCTGGAGGTGTGCCCGACCGGCGCGCTGTTCCGGACCGAGTTCGGCACCGTCGTGGTCCAGGAGGACGTCTGCAACGGCTGCGGCTACTGCATCCCGGCCTGCCCGTTCGGCGTCATCGACCGGCGCGAGGCCGACGGCCTGGCCCACAAGTGCACCCTCTGCTACGACCGCCTGAAGGACGATGGGACGCCGGCGTGCGCGCAGGCGTGCCCCACGAGCTCGATCCAGTTCGGGCCCCTGGAGGAGCTGCGCGCCCATGCGCGCGAGCGCGTCGAGCAGCTCGTCGAGGCCGGCGAGACGGGCGCGCGGCTCTATCTCGATCGCGAGGACGACGGCGTCGGCGGCGGCGGCGCGTTCTTCCTGCTGCTCGACGACCCCGAGGTCTACGGCCTGCCGCCCGATCCGGTCGACCCGACGCGGCGGCTGCGGGAGATCTGGGGCATGACGGCGCTCGCGGCGGGCACGATCCTCGCGGGCGTCGCGGCCTCCGGGCTGGCGGGGCGACGCCGATGAGTGCGGACGAGCGACGGGCGCCGGCCGGGGGCGAACGCGGGCAGCGCGGCGGCGGGCGCGGCCAGCGCGGCGGCGAAGGCGGGCAGCGCGGCGGCGGGCGCGGGCAGCGCGGCGGCCTGCACGGCGGCGACGGGCGCCCGACGGTGCCGCGCGCCGAGCCGCGCTCCTACTACGGACTGCCGGTGCTCAACGAGCCGGTCTGGTCGTGGGAGATCCCGATCTACTTCTTCGCCGGCGGGATGGCCGGCGCCGCCGCGCCGCTCTCGCTCGCCGCGAGCCTGCAGGGCAACCGCCGCCTCGCGCGGTCGGCCTCGCTCGTCGCGCTCGTCGGCGTCGCCGTCAGCCCGCCCCTGCTCATCTCCGACCTCGGCCGCCCCTCGCGCTTCCTGAACATGCTGCGGATGTTCAAGGTCACCTCGCCGATGAGCGTGGGCTCATGGATCCTCAGCGCGTTCGCGCCCGCCGTCGCCGCCGGCGCGGCCCGCGAGGTGCTGGGCCTTGCCCCGCGCGCCGGGCGCGCGGGGCAGGTCGCCGGCGCGGTGCTCGGGCCGGCGCTGTCGACGTACACCGCCGCCCTCGTCGCCACGACCTCCGTGCCCGTCTGGCACGAGGCGCGCCGCGAGCTTCCGTTCGTCTTCGCGGGCAGCTCGCTGGCGAGCGCCGGGGCGGCTTCGGCGGCATTGGCCGGGCCGGCCGACGCCGGGCCCGCCCGCGCGCTGGCGGCGGGCGGCGCGGCGCTCTCGCTCGGCGCGACGCTCGCGATGGAGCGCCGCCTCGGCGACCTCGCCGCGCCGTACCGCGCGGGCGCCACGGGCCGCCTGGCGCGTACGGCGAAGGGCCTCAGCGCAGCCGGCGCGCTGACCCTCGCGCTCGCTCCCGCGCCGCGGCGCGGGAGCGCTCTCGCGGGGCGCGCCGCGTCGCTGCGCCGTCGCGGCGCGGCGACGCGCGCGGCGCCGTCCGGCCGGCTGCGCGGCGCGCAGGCCGCCGGGGCGATGGCGCTGCTCGCCGGGGCCGCCGTCGAGCGCTGGGCGATCCTGCGCGCGGGCGGCGAGTCGGCCGCCGATCCTGCGGCGACCGTGGGACCGCAGCGCGCGCGGCTGCGCTGCGGGCCCGCAACGCGAGACGGGCGGCCCTGATGGACCGCCCGTCGGCGCTACGTCGCGGTTCGTGAGAACCGTTACCAGCTGACTACCGAAGCAGCGACAGAACCGACTGAGGCGCCTGGTTGGCCTGCGAGAGCATGCTCGTGCCGGCCTGCTGGAGGATGTTGTTCTTCGTGAACTCGACCATCTCCTTGGCCATGTCCACGTCCCGGATCCGGCTCTCGGCGCTGACCAGGTTGCCCTGGTAAGAGGCGAGGTTGGCGATGCGGTGGTCGAGACGGTTCTGGATCGAACCGAACGACGCACGGGTGCTGGAGACCTCGCCGATCGCGTTGTCGAGATCGGACAACGTCAGCGCGGTGAACTGCGCGTCGGTCGTCGCCGAGGTGATGCCCGCGACCTCGCTGAGGCCCGCGTTGTTCGCGGAGGCCGTGAGGTCGCTCGTGCTGATGGTGATCGTCTCGCCGTCGTTCGCGCCGACCTGCAGTGCGATCGATGCGTTGTTGCCCGTGAAGAGCTCGACACCGTTGAACTTCGTGTTGTCCTTGATGGAGTTGATCTCCGTCGCGAGCGATGCGGCCTCGGCGCGGATCGCGTCCTTGTCCGTGCTGCTGAGCGTGTCGTTGCCGTACTGCGTACGCAGCTCGCGGACGCGCTGCACCATCGAGTGAATCTCGTTGAGCGCGCCCTCCCCCGTCTGCACGAGCGAGACGCCGTCCTGCGCGTTGCGCTGGGCCTGGGCCAGGCCGGTGATCTGACTGCGCATCTTCTCGCTGATGGCGAGGCCGGCCGCGTCGTCGGCGGCACGGTTGATGCGGTAGCCGGAGCTCAGGCGCTCCATCGACTTCGCGACCTTGGACGCGGAGTTGACGAGCTGACGATGGGTGTCGAAGGCTTCGACGTTGTTGTTGATGCGGAGGGACATGCGTTCATCTCCTTGATGACGTGGGTTTGATGTAGTCCCGAGGCGACTCCTTGTCGCCTGCGACCAACGTCATCGGCCGCCTCCGGGGGAACTTGAGGAAAAGATTTCTCAGGCGAGGACGTCGAGTCCGCCGTCGCCCGCGACGGCCGGGCGCGCCGGCGTCTCGGAGGGCGCGCGGCGCTCGCGGCGGGGGGGCTGCTCGTCGGAGGGATCCTCGCCGGGCCGCCTCACGCGGCGCACGGGTTCGACCGGCGCGGGGTGCGAGCCGGTCGGGCGGATCGGGTGGATCGGGTCCATCAGGCGTGGTCGGCGTCGGCGGCGGCGGTCGCGGCCTGGACCCGCGCGGCATATCGCGCGCGGACCTCGGCGACGACGAGCTGGCGCGCGACGGCGACGGCGATCGCCCACAGCGAGATGTAGCCGACGATGCCGCCGGCCAGCCCGCGCACCATGACGTCGAGCAGCGGCAGGCCGGCGCCGAGCCCGAGGACGATCGACAGCAGCGCGCCCGACAGCCCCCCGTAGCCCTTGGCCCGGGCGACCGCGGTGGCCGAGCGCGGGTGCGCGGCGACGCAGATGCCGCCGGCGCCGTCCTTGGCGCCCTCGCCCTCGGCGTCCTTGCCGTTGCCCTTGCGCTTGCTCATGCGCGCCGGACCCGCTGCAGTTCCATCCGCTGGCGCTCGAAGACGAAGTGCACGATGCGCTCGCGGTCCTTCATCCCGACGGACTCGAAGTGGACGGCCCGCAGGTGCTCGTCGCACTTGCGCACGACACGCCCGGAGATCGGGATCGCCGCATCCGCCGGCGACAGCGACAGCCACAGGTCGACGCCGTCGCCCGGCGCGCAGCTGCCGAGGTGCGAGACGACGGCGCCCGATCCGCTGATGTTCACGATGACCGTGGGGATCCGCTGATCGCCGCCGGGAAGCGGCGAGACGGTGACCTGCAGGTAGGCGTCGACGCGCGCGTACTCGCGGCGCTGGATGAGCTGGGCCTTGCCGGAGAACTCGAGGTCGAGCACGTCGCCGTCGCGCACCCCGGCGAGGCAGGCGTCGACGTGCATGAGGCCGCGGCTCGTGACGATGTCGATGCCCACCCGGGCTCCGACGACGTCGGCGAGCGCGCGCATCGGGCGCGCGAGCAGCACGGCGGTCGCGTGACCGGCGGCGACGTCGACGAGCGCGGGGATGCTCCCGACCTCGGGGACCTCGATCGACCCGTGCTGAGGGCGCTGCGTCATGCCAGCAGGCGGGTCGCCAGTGCGGCGGGGTCGGCCGGGGCGAACCCCTCGGCCGTGCCGCCGTCGCTCGTGTATGAGATCGCGACGCCGCGCGCGACGGCCTCCTCGACGACCGGGCCGGCGTGACCGAGCTCGTCGAGGTGGGTCAGCACGATCGCCGCCGGCGCCAGCGCGGCGAAGCCGTCCAGCAGGGCGCGCACGGCGGGGCCGGAGAGCGTCGCCGGAACGACGACGTGGACCTCGGGCGCGCCGAGGCGCTCGAGCTCGGCCGCGAGCTCGGCGACCTCGCCGGAGCGGGCGGGCGAGACGGCGGGGGTGTCGACGACGGTGAGCGCGCGGTCGCCCGCGGCGAGCCGGGCGTCGCCGGCGCGCGCGTCGAGCACCTCGACGCCGGCCGGCGTCAGCGCCTCGCGCAGCGGGATGCTGCGCTCGGGCGCCGCGAGGCTCATGACCGTGACGTCGCGGTCGGAGTGGAGGGCATAGGCGGCCGCGAGGCGTGCGACGCAGAGCGTCTTGCCCGATCCGCCGGCGCCGACGAAGGCGATCGCGCGCGCGCCGGGTGCCGGCGGCGGGGCGACCGGGATGCGCCGGGCGAGCTCTCCGGCGAGGGCGCGCCCGAGCTCGCGGTCGGGGCCGAACGGGAGCACGTGCGAGGTCGTGTGGTCGACGAGCTCGGCGGCGAGCCGCGGCGAGATCCCAGCGTCGGCGAGCGTGCGCTGCAGGGCTGCGGCGCCACCGGCGGGCAGCGGAGCGCGCTCGGCCGCGGACGGCACGAGCTGCAGGAGGGGGGCGGGCGCGGGCTGGGCGGGTGCCGGCGTCGCGGGACGCGGCGCCGGCGCGGCGACGGGGCGCTCGGCGAGCGCGGCGGCGCCGGAGCTCAGCGCGTAGGCCGACGTGCCGAAAGCGCCGGTGTAGGGCAGCCCGAACGCCGGCTCGGCCCACGTGGCGGCGGGCGGCTCGGCCGCGAGGAAGGCGCTCAGCGGGTCGCGGCGCGCGGGCGCGGCGAGGACGCGGTGCTCGGCGGTGGCGGCCTCGGCCTGCGCGGCGGCCACGGCCGCGGCGAACGGATGCTCGGCCTGCGCGGCGGCCACGGTCGCCGCGAACGGGCTCTCGGGCATCGCCGGGAGGCTCCCGTCGGCCGGCCGGAGCTGGTCGATGAAGGGCGACGCGACGCGCATGATCTCCTGGATGCCGGGCGACGGCAGCTCCTGGCGCGACCGCGCGGTCGCGAGGTCGTCCTGCTCGTCGTAGGCGTCCAGCGACGGCGTCGGGCGGCGTGCGACGACCTCGACGCAGCGGCGCTGGAAGAAGCCGCCGATGCCGCCGTCCAGGCCCTGGCGCTGGCGCACGACGATGGCGTCGGGGCCGAGCTCCGCGCGGATCCTCGGCAGCACGTCCTCGAGTGCCGAGCCGCGGTAGGTGCGCGGCTCGTAGTCGGTCACGGTGCTCATCGCGAGGACCTCCATGTCTCAGGCCGGCGGGACGGGGCCGGTCGACGGCTCGGGCTCATGCGTCGACGACCCCGATCGTCTCGACGCGGATGCCGGGCACGATCTCGTTGTAGGAACAGACGGCGAGCTGCGGCAGGCTCTGCTCGCAGAGGCGGCGCAGATGGCGCCGCACGCGGGCCGAGCACAGCAGCACCGGACGGCGACCGCGGGCGACCGCGGAATCCTGCTGCCCCGACAGGGCATGCACGAGCGCCTGGGCCCGGGCCGGATCCATCGCGAGGTACTCGCCGTCCGTCGTCACAGTGATGGCATCGGCAACTTCCTGCTCGACTTGAGGATCCAGCGAGATCGCGCGCAGCGTGGCCTCCGCGTCGACGTGCGGGGCGGTGATCGCGCGGCCCAGCGCCTGGCGCGCGTACTCGGCCAGCAGGCCGGGTTCGCGCGTGACGCGGGCCTTGTCGCCGATCGCCTCGACGATGGCCCCGAGGTCGCGGATCGAGACGCCCTCGCGCAGCAGCGCCTGCAGGACGCGCTGCACCTCGCCGACGCTGAGCAGGTCGGGCACGACCTCCTCGACGACGGCCGCGTTGTGCTCCTTGAGGCGGTCCAGCAGCTGGCGGGTCTCCTGGCGCGTGAGCAGCTCGGCCGCCTGCTGGCGGATCGTCTCGGTGAGGTGCGTGACGATGACCGACTCCGCGTCGACGACGGTGTGGCCGAGCGCCTCGGCCTCGGCCGCCTGGTCGTCGGAGATCCAGACCGCCGGCAGCCCGAAGGCGGGCTCGACCGTCGGCACCCCGGCGAGCTCGCCGACGGCGTCGCCGGGATCCATCGCCAGCCGGTGGCCGGGCAGCAGGCGCCCGCGGGCGACCTCCGAGCCGCGCACCTTGACGACGTACTCGTGCGAGTCCAGGGCGATGTCGTCGTGGATGCGCACGGGTGAGATGACCATCCCGAGCTCGCCCGCGATCTGGCGGCGCACGACGCCGACGCGGGCCAGCAGCGAGCCGCCGGCGCCGGCGTCGGCCATCGGGACCAGGCCGAAGCCGATCGCCAGCTCGAGCGGGTCGATCGCCAGCGCGCCGACGGCGGCGTCGCTGGGCGAGGGCAGCTGCGGCACGTCGCTCTGCACATCGGCCGCGCGGCGCTGCTCCTCGGCCTCGGCGCGCGTCGGGCGGTCCTTGAGCGCCCGCGCCAGCAGCAGGAAGCTGCCGCCGACGATGAGGAACGGGATCTTCGGCAGGCCCGGCACGAGCGCCATGGCGCAGATCGCGCCGCCGGCGACCATCGGCGCCTTGCGCTGGTCGATGATCTGGGCGGCGATGTCGTTGCCGAGGTCCTTCTCGGAGACCGAGCGCGTGACGATGATGCCGGTGGCGACCGAGACGAGCAGCGCGGGGATCTGCGCGGCGAGGCCGTCGCCGACCGTCAGCAGGGAGAAGTGCGCGGCGGCCTCGCCGAACGGCAGCCCCTGCTGCATGACGCCGACGATGATGCCGCCGATGAGGTTGATGAGCACGATGAGCACGGCGGCGATCGCGTCGCCCTTGACGAACTTCGAGGCGCCGTCCATCGCGCCGTAGAAGTTCGCCTCGCGGTAGATCTCGCTGCGCCGCACGCGCGCCTCGTCCTCGGTGATCTGGCCCGAGTTGAGGTCGGCGTCGATCGCCATCTGCTTGCCCGGCATCGCGTCGAGCGTGAACCGCGCGCCGACCTCCGCGACGCGCCCGGCGCCGGCCGTGACGACGACGAACTGGATGACGATGAGGACGAGGAAGATGATGAGGCCGACGACGACGTTGCCGCCGACGACGAAGTCGCCGAAGGCCTTGACGACGTGGCCGGCGTCGCCCTCGAGCAGGATGAGCCGCGTGACGCTGATGTTGATCGCGAGGCGAAACAGCGTCGTGAGCAGCAGCAGCGTCGGGAAGGAGCTGAAGTCCAGCGCCTTCTGCACGTACATCGTCGTGACGACGATCGCGAGCGCCGCCGAGATGTTCAGCGTGATCGCGATGTCCAGCAGGAACGGCGGCAGCGGGATGACGAGCATCGCGATGATGAACACGACGCCGACCGCGGCGATGAGGTCGGTGTGGGCCGTCAGCTTCTTGATGAGCGGGCTGTCGAGGTTCATCTGACGTCCTGTCGTGCGGGCTGGGCGAAGGGGTCGGTGAGGCGGCGCGGCAGGCTCATGCCATGGCCTCCTGGCGGCGGCGGCCGGCGGTGCGGTAGACGAAGGCGAGCAGCGTGGCGACGCCGCCGAAGAGCTCCTCCGGGATCTGGCGGTCGACCTCGACGGCGGCGTGCAGCGCGCGCGCCAGCGGCGGGTCGGCGATGACGGGGACGTCGTGCTCGGCCGCGATCTCGCGGATCCGCGCGGCGACGAGGTCCATCCCCTTGGCGACGACCACCGGGGCGGGCGAGTCGCCGTCGTAGCGCAGCGCGACGGCGTAGTGCGTCGGGTTCGTCACGACGACGTCGGCCTCGGGAACGGCGGCCATCATCCGCGCGCGGGCGGCCTGCATCTGGCGCCGGCGGATCGCCGAGCGGACCTCGGGGGAGACCGACTGCTGCTTGAACTCCTGCTTGATCTCCTCCTTGTCCATCTTCAGGCCCTTCTCGTGGCGGTAGCGCTGCCAGACGTAGTCGATCGCCGCGATGACGAGGTAGCCCATGCCCGCCCGCTGGGCGATGCCGAAGATCGTCTTGGTGCCGCGCAGGAGCAGGTCGTGCGGCGGCAGGCCGACGAGCGCGCCGAGCTCGTCGAGCTGGCCGAGCAGCGCGAAGCCGGCGATCGACCCGACGACGGCGAACTTCGCCACGGTCTTGGAGCCCTCGAAGATCATGTGCATCCCGAAGAGGTTCTTGGCGCCCTTGAGCGGGTCGATGCGCTTGGGGTCGGGCTTGAGCGCCTGGGTGCTCGGCTTCCAGCCGACCTGCAGGATGCCGGTGACCGTGCCGGCGACCATGCAGACCATGGCGATCGGCAGGACCGCGAGGCCGGCGTCGGCCATCGCCGAGCCGAGCACGGGTCCGAAGCCTTGCTGGTCGACGACCTCCGGCGTGGAGATGAGCGTCAGCGCGTTGATCATCGCGTCGCGCATGTGGCCCCACGCGGCGGGGCCGAGCGCGGTCAGCGACAGCAGCGAGGCGAGCAGGACGACCGAGCCGCCGAGGTCCTGCGACTTGGCGACCTGCCCCTTCTTGCGCGCCTCGTCGCGGCGCTTGGGAGTTGCCTTCTCGGTCTTGTCGTTGGCCATCAGCTCAGGCTCCGCAGGGCGGTCGACACCGAGCGCTCCAGCTCGTCGCCGATCCAGCCGGCGACGAAGGGCAGCGAGACGCCGACGATGAGCAGGCCGACCGTCACCTTGGCGGGGAAGCCGACGGCGAAGACGTTCATCTGCGGCACGACGCGCGAGACGACGCCGAACGCGGCGTCGGTGATGATGAGCGCGAGCACGACCGGGGCGGCGAGCTCGAGCGCGGAGAGGAAGACCTGCGAGAACGCGGTCTGCACGCCGGCGACGAGCGAGCCGAGCTGCGGCGCGTCGAGCAGCGGCACGAGGTCGTAGGAGCGCGCGAGGCCCTTGATCATGAGCTGGTCGCCGCCGATCGCGATCAGGACCATGATCCCGACGAGGATGTAGGCCTGGGTGAGGACCGAGCTCTGGTTGCCGGTCACCGGGTCGACGAGCGCGCCGTAGGAGAAGCCGATGAGCGTGTCGATGAACGCGCCGGCGGTGCTGACCGCGGCGAAGAGCGCCGCGAGCGAGAACGCGAAGGCGAGGCCGACGAGGATCTCCTTGAGCATGAGCTCGCCGTAGCCCATGACGTCGGTCGGGATCTTTCGCGAGCCGACGGCGATCGGCGCGATGCCGACGGTCAGCGCCACCGCGCACAGTCCCTTGGCGCGGCCCGGGATCATCTTCGAGGAGAACAGCGGCGCGAGCGCGAAGAGCGGGCCGATCCGGCCGAGCACGAGCAGGAAGCCCGCGAGCTGCGTCTCCGTGAACTCGCGCAGCAGCGCGTCGATCGTCATCGGCCGACCCGGTCCGGGATCGACCCGTACAGCTCGCGCGTGTAGCTCGTCATCTGGCCGAGCATCCACGGCCCGGCGACGACGATGACGACGACCATCGCGAGGATCTTCGGGATGAACGACAGCGTCATCTCCTGGATCTGGGTGACCGCCTGGAAGACGCTGACGAGCAGGCCGACGACGAGCGCCGAGAGCAGCAGCGGCAGCGCGAGCTTGAGCGCGAGCTCGAGCGTGCGCATCGTGAGGTCGATGACCGCGCCCTCGTCCATCAGCCGAAGCTCCGCACGAGGGACTCCGTCACGAGATTCCAGCCGTCGACGAGGACGAAGAGCAGGATCTTGAACGGCAGCGAGATGAAGATCGGCGGCAGCATCATCATGCCCATCGACATGAGCGTCGCGCTGACGACGATGTCGATGACGAGGAACGGCAGGAAGATCAGGAAGCCGATCTGAAAGGCCGTCTTGAGCTCGGAGAGGATGAAGGACGGGATGAGGACGTGGGTCGGGACGTCCTTGCGCGTCTTGGGCCGGTCGAGCTTGCCGAGGTCGACGAACAGCGCCAGGTCGGACTCGCGCGTCTGCTTGAACATGAACTCGCGCATCGGCGACTCGGCCCGCTTGAGCGCCTGGACCTGGGTGATCTTGCCGCTCTGCAGCGGCTCCCAGGCGTTCTTCTTGATCTCGAGGAACGTGGGCTGCATGACGAACAGCGTCAGGAAGAAGGCGATCCCGATGAGGACCTGGTTGGGCGGCGCGGTCGGCGTGCCGAGGCCCGAGCGGATGAAGCCCAGGACGATGAGGATGCGGGTGAAACCGGTGACGCAGAACAGCAGGGCCGGGACGAGCGTGATGCCCGCGACGAGCAGGAGGATCTGGACGGCGTTGGCGCCGTCCCCGGCGAGCTGGTTCATCCGCGGACCGTCCAGCTCTGGACGGTCTTGACGAGATCGCGCACGGTCGCCGGCGAGCCCGGGGCGGCGTGCATCGGGTCCAGCGGGCCGTCGGCGCCGGGCAGGCGCGCGCCGTCGAGCAGGCCGAGCCGCTGGGCCTCCTCCTCGGAGTAGACGCGGATCGGCGTCACGCCGTGCTCGCCGGTGCCGACGAGCACGATCTCGCTGCCGGCGCGGACGAGGTGCAGCGAGCGGCCGGGGCCGAGCTGCAGCGAGGAGATCGTGTCCAGGCCGGCGCCGGAGGAGGCGGTGTCGCGGCTGCCCTTGACCTGCTTGAGGACCCAATGCAGTCCGTAGATGACGCCGAGCACGACGGCCAGGCCGACGATCGTGCGGACGATCCCGCCGCCGCCCGTGCCGGTCTGGACCGCCTCTGAGGGACGGCCGAGGTCCAGCGGCGTGTTCTCGCCGCCGGCGGGGGTGGTGGTGGTGGACGCGGCAAGCGCCGCGGGCGCCGTCAGAAGCGCGCACGCGGCAGCGGCCGCCAGTCCGTGAAGGGATCGGCTGCAGTTCATCGAGGGGGACTCCGAGGGAGAGTCGACCCGGTCATCGACCGGGCGGTGTGGTCCTTGAGCCGCTGCTTATGCGGCGATGCGCAGGCGCGTCACGAGCCCGTCGAGCTCCTGCGCGCTGCGGGCCAGAAGCTCCGCCGAGCTGGCGATCTCGCGCTCGGACGGGGTCGCCTCGCGGGTCTCGTCGGTGGCCTGCCCGGGTCCCGCCGACGGGAGCTCCGCGGCGCGCGCGGCGACGCCCGCGTCGTTGAGGATCTGCTCGATGCGCATCGTCATCTCGCAGACGCTCTCGCCGATCCGGATGAAGGCGTTGCGGGCCCGGTCGACGACGCGGGCGGCCTCGATCGCGGCGTTGAGCGCGAGCAGGTTCGTCTGCGTGGCGTGCTGGGCGTCGGCGGCGGCCTCGACGTCGATGTCGTCGCCGGCGTCGTCCCGCCGGTCCTCGTCCGCAGCGGGGGGCAGCAGGAGCAGGGGCACGACCTTGGCCTCGGCCCGCGCGGCGGCCTCGGGCTGGCGAACGGGCTCGGGAGCGACGGCGGGCACCTCGGCGAGCAGCCCCAGCCCGTCGTGCGCGCGGGCGAGCATCGCGTTGAACGTCTCGGCGAGCGAACCGAGCGCGGCGCCGCGGGATGCCTCCAGGGGACCGGTGGCGGGCTCGGCCTCGCCGGCGGGCTCGCCGGCGGCGAGCGCGCCGAGGCCGTCGCAGAGCGTCGCGAGGTCGGCGCCGGCGACGCCCTGCATGCCGGCCTCGAGGCGCTCGAGGCTCGAGCTGTCGCCGAGCCTGGCGCGCAGGTCCTCGCGCATGGCGTTGAAGGCCCGCACCGAGGCCTGGGCGCGTGCGAGCGTGCGGTTGAAAACGTCCGCCACGGCGTCGACGCCCGCGTCGCCGCAGGGCGCCAGCGGGGCCGTCGTGGACTGGGCCGCGAACGTGAGATCGCCGCGCGCCATCGCCGTCAGCCCGGCGCCGAGGCTCGTGAGGCAGCCCGCCTCGAGGCTCTCCAGGCGCTCGCGCAGCGCATCGAGGTTGGCGTCGTGGCGGACCGCCCGGCGGCGGTCGACCTCGCGGGTGATGACGGACGGCAGCAGCGGCTTCACAGGATGCTCCTTCTCGGGGCTTGCGGGCGGGGTTCGCGGACGGGTTCGATCGCGGGCCGCTAGGCCGACACGATCTCCGTCACGCGCAGCCCGAACTCCTCGTCGACGACGACGACCTCGCCGCGGGCGATCGGCCGCCCGTTGACGAGCAGGTCGACCGGCTCGCCGGCGAGCCGGTTCAGGGACACGATCGACCCCGGCGCCAGCGAGAGCGTCTCGCCGATCGTCATGCGCGTGCGGCCGATCTCCACGGCGAGTTCCACCGGGACGTCGTGCAGGCGCTGAAGCTCATCTTCCATGGGGTCTCCCGGCTACTGGACGGCGACGTCGGTGAACAGGACGTCCTCGACATGAACGTCGGTGCGCTTCGTGATCGTCCGCACGATCTTGCCCTTGAGCCGCTCGCGGCCCGCGCGGTCGATGAGCGTGCCGGCCTCGCGGTCGGTCAGGATGTCGGTGATGATGTCGCGGATGACGGCCTCCTGCGGCAGCGGGCCGAAGCCGTCGGGCGGCTTGACGGCGGCGCCGTGGCCCTCGGCGGCGAGGCTCGTGTCGTGGGCGTCGAGCACGAGGCCGACGCCGAGCTTGGCGAAGCGGCCCTCGGAGAGGTTGACGAGGAACTCCTTGGGCAGGACGTAGACCGTGCCGCTGATCTTCGGCTCGGCGTGCGCCTCCGGCTTGGCGAGGACGAGCTTGTAGACGCCGCCGAAGACGAGCAGCAGCACCACCGGGATGACGATCTTGAGCTTCGGGGGCATGGAATCAGGGTCCGTCCTGAGTCGAGGGCGAGTTCAGGCGCACGAGGACGATCTCGACGCGTCGATTGCGTGATCGGCCGCGCTCGGTGGAATTGGAGCTGACTGGACGTTCGGCGGCGACGCCCGCGGCCTGCAGGCGGCTCGGGCCGACGCCGTGGCCGATGAAGAAGCGCACGACCTGCGTCGAGCGCGCGGTCGACAGCTCCCAGTTCGTCGGGAACTGGGCGCTCGAGATCGGGCGGTCGTCGGTGTGGCCCTCGACGACGATCGGGTGGCGCACCTCGGACGCGAGCAGATCGGCGAGCTTGTCCAGCAGCCTCGTCGAGCCCTGCTGCAGCTGCGCCTCGCCGCTGGCGAAGAGCACCTTGTCGGTCAGCAGCCGGATGACGAGCCCGCGGCGGGCGACCGTCGTCTGCAGCACGGACTCCAGCCCGTGGTCGCGCGCGTACTCGTCGATGCGGCTCTTGAGCTCCTTGAAGTCCTCCTCCTCGCGCTGCGCCGCCGTCTTGTCCCCGGCGGTCTGCGCGGGCGAGCCGCTGGACGACTCGCTCTTGAAGGCCGGCTGGATCGCGGGGATCGGCGGCTCGGGCGAGGACTGCTGGGCGGCGTCCGTGGCGCCGGACTCCTGGAGGTTCGGCCCGCCCTGGACGATCTTTCCCGAGATCGCCTCGCTGAGGGACTTCGAGAGCAGCTCGAACTTCGTGACGTTCACCGACGAGATCGCGAACAGCACCATGAACAGCGTCATGAGCAGCGTGATCATGTCGGCGTAGGTCAGCAGCCAGCGCTCCTCGGACTCCTGCTCCTCGTGGTGTTGTGAGGCCCCGCCGCGGCGGCCGTTGCGGCGCGCGGCCACGGGCTCACGCAGCCAGCGCGGCGTCGTCGGCCGGCGCGCCGGCGCTGCGCGCGCCCGGCTTGCCGGCCGCCGGGTCGGCGCGCTCGGCGGGCGGGATGAACGTCAGCAGCTTGTCGGCGAGGACGCGCGGGTTGTCGCCGGCCTGGATGCCCAGGATGCCCTCGGTCGTGAGCATGCGGAACTCGCACTCGGCCGCCGAGAGCTGCTTGAGGCGGTTGGCGAGCGGCAGGAAGACGACGTTCGCGGTCGCGACGCCGAGCAGCGTGGCGATGAACGCGGCCGAGATCGCGGGGCCGAGCGTCTCGGGCTGGTCGAGGTTCTGCAGCACGTGGACGAGGCCGAAGACGGTGCCGATGATCCCCATCGTGGGTGCGAAGCCGCCGGCCTTCTCGAAGGGCTGCACGCCGGCCGCATGGCGGCGGCGCATCGACTCGACCTCGGCGTCGAGCACCTCGGCGACCATCTCGGGGTCGGTGCCGTCGACGACGAGCTGCAGGCCCCGTCGCATGAACTCGTCGTGCACGGTGGCCAGCTCGTCGTCGAGCGCGAGGAGGCCGTCGCGGCGGGCCTTCTCGGCGAAGCCGACGAGCTCGCTGACGCGCGTGCGCATGTCGTGGGCCTCGGCCTGGAGCACCTTCATCCACAGGCACGGGATCGCCTTGATGCGGTCGAAGCTCGTGCCGACGATCGTCACGCCGAGCGTGCCGCCGAGGACGATCATCATCGCCGACGGGTTCAGCACGGCCATGATCGGCGCGCCCTCGAGCATGGCGCCGACGAGCAGGCCACCCAGCGCGACGACGAAGCCGATGATCGACGAGGTCTTGCTCATGACCCGGTGTGGTCGGTCGCCACGGCGAGATCTTCAGCGTTCACGAGGCGCAGCGAGGCGCGGCGCACGCCGGCCTTCCAGCGCAGGATCGCGCGGGAGATCTCCAGGGGGTCCTCGCAGACGAGGATGCGCGTGCCGGTCGCGAGGGTGACGACCGTGTCGGGGCAGGCCTCGACCGTCACGATGAGGTCGGGATTGAGATGAAAGGGCTCGGCGGAGTGCGCGAGTCTGTGGAGGACGATCATGGTGTGGGGTGGGGCGCGTGCCGACATAGTCGACGCGCGCGGAGCGGCTCCCTCGATGCCGCTCCGGCGCGTCGACGATTGGCGATCTACCGCTTGAGGTTCACCAGCTCCTGGAGGATGTCGTCCGCCGTGCTGATGACGCGCGAGTTGGCCTGGAAGCCGCGCTGCGCGGTGATCATGTTCGTGAACTCGGAGGCGAGGTCGACGTTCGACATCTCGACCGCGCCCGAGATCGTCTGGCCGTAGCCGTTGCCCGACGTGCCGACCTGCTCGGCGCCGGAGGAGGCGCTCGCGCTCCACGTGTTGGCCGAGGAGCGCTCGAGGCCGGCCTGGTTGGCGAACTTCGCGAGGCTGATGTAGCCCGCGACGACGCGCGCGCCGCCGCCGGCCGGGTCGTAGGAGACCGAGCCGTCGGGGCCGATCGACGGGTTCGTCGCGCCGGCCGGGACCTGCAGGTACGTGTCCGCGCCCGCGCCGCCCGGGGCCGAGCGGCCGACGACGTATGCGCCGTCCTGGCTGACGAGGTAGCCCTGCGAGTTCGTCGTGAAGTTGCCTGCCCGGCTGTACTGGAACGTCGTCGGCACGGCCGGCGGTGCGCCGGTTCCGACGCGGAACCAGCCCTCGCCGCCGATCGCGACGTCGAACACGTTGCCGGTGGACTGCAGCGCGCCGCCCGTCATGACGTTGTCGATCGAGCCGAGCTGGACGCCGAGGCCGACCTGGCGGGCATTGGAGCCGCCCGTGTTGGCGTTGGGGGCCGCTGCGCCGGACTGCTGCTGGGCGAGCGAATCCTTGAACGTGGCGCGGCCGGCCTTGAAGCCGATCGTGTTGACGTTGGCGATGTCGTTCGCCGTGACGTCGAGCATCGTCTGGTGGGACTTCAGGCCGCTGATGGCCGAGAACATGCTGCGGAGCATTCGCTGGTTCCTTCCTTGGATTACTGAACGGAGAAGACGGAGTCGGGTGCGATGCCGGCGACGCCGCCGACGGTGAGCGAGGGCGAGCCGGCGACCCATTCGACGCGCTCGACGACGCCGGTGGCGGCCGCGCCCGTCGTGGGGTCGGGGTAGGTGACGGAGCGCCCGAGCAGGGTCACGGCGCGCGCGCCGCGCTGCTCGGCGAGCAGCTGCGCGTTCGCGCCGGCCATGTTCGTCGTCTGCTCGAGCTGGGAGAACTGGGTCATCTGGCCGATGAAGTCGGTGTCGCTCTTGGGGTTCATCGGGTCCTGGTTCTTCAGCTGGCCGACGAGCAGCTTGAGGAAGTCGTCCTTGCCCATGATCTGGCCCTTGGTGATGCCGGCGGTCGCGCCGGTCGTCGAGCCGGTCGGGGCGGTGGTGTTGGGGACGGTGGGCATCGATCTCGCTTTCGCTCGTCAGGCGAGGACGTCGACGAGCACGCCGTTGGGCAGCTCGAGCGTCCTCGCATCGGTCGGGTCGTCGGATTCCGGATCGGTCGCCCGTGCGTGGCCTGTGCCGCTGTCATCGGCCAAAGCGCCGCGGTCTTCACGATCGCGCTGCGCCGCGCCGTCGCCGGCGACCCCGATGTGCAGGGAGATGAGGTTCAGACCCTGCTCGGCGAGCGTGCGCTGCAGCTCGCCGGCGGCGCGCTGGAGGGCCTGGGCGGCATGGGCCGAGTCCGCGGTGACCGTGGCCGCCAGGCCGGCGGGGCCGTGCGACAGCGCGATCTCGATGCCACCGAGCTCGACCGGGCGCAGCGCGATGCGCGCGCGGGTCACGCCCTGGGCGCTGGCCGCGGAGATCGTGAGGCGCAGCGTCTCCGCGGCGTGCGAGAGCAGCACGCGGGAGCGGTGCTCGGCGGGTGCCGCGGGCGCCGGCGCGCTGACGGGGGTCGCGGCGGCCTGCTGGCCCCCGTCGACGGGGATCGCGCCGGCGGCGGTGACACCGGCCGCGGTCGCGCCGGCGGCGGCCTGGGCGGGAGCGGCGGGCTGCTGCGCGGTCCCGACCTCGGAGGCCGCGGCCTGCGGGGCCGTGCCACCGGCGGCGGGCAGCGGGGCTGCGGACGGCTCCGGCGCGGCCGCGGGCGGCGCGGAGGCCTGAGCCGCCGCGGACGGCTGCGAGGCCGGCGCGGCCGACGGCTGCGACACCGGCGCGGCCGACGGCTGCGACACCGGCGCGGCCGACGGCTGCGAGACCGGCGCGGCCGACGGCTGCGAGACCGGCGCGGCCGACGGCTGCGAGACCGGCGCGGCCGACGGCTGCGACACCGGCGCGGCCGACGGCTGCGAGGCCGGCGCGACCGACGGCTGCGACACCGCGGCGGACGGCTGCGAGGCCGGGGCGACCGACGGCTGCGACACCGCGGCGGACGGCTGCGAGGCCGGGGCGACCGACGGCTGCGACACCGCGGCGGACGGCTGCGAGGCCGGGGCGACCGACGGCTGCGACACCGCGGCGGACGGCTGCGAGGCCGGGGCGACCGACGGCTGCGACACCGCGGCGGGCGGCGTCGCGGCCGGCGCGCCGGCGGTGACGGGCGTTGCGCCGGCGGGGCCGGCGGCGGACTGCGCGGCCGCTGCCTGGACGGGGCCGGCGCCGGGAGCGGCCTGGCTCGACGCGGCCGCGCCGGCAGCGCCGGTCGCGCCGGCGGCCGGTCCTGCGGGTTGCGCCACGGCACCGGCGGGAACCTGGGCGGCCGGGGTCGCCGCGGCCGCGCCCTGTGCGGCCGGCGCCGTCGCCGGGGCGGGGCTCGGCATGACCGGACCGGCGCTCGGGGCGGGCTGGGGCGAGGCCTGCGCGGCGGGCGCCGCGGTGCCCGGCGCGGCCCGCGTGGCGGGCGCGGCCGTGGCGAGCGAGGCCTGGCCGGCGGCGGACTGTGCGGCCGGGGATGTACCCGGGCCGGCGGGAGGCTGCGCGCTCAGGGGCGCGGCCGAGCCGGCCGGAGCCTGCGCGACCCGCGCGGCTGATGCGGGCATGCCCTGCGCGGTCTGCGCGGCGGGCGCCGCGGTCTGCGCGGCGGACCCCTGCGCCGCGGATCCCGGCCCGGCCTGCGGGGCGGACCCCTGCGCCGCGGATCCCGGCCCGGCCTGCACGGCGGACGCGGTCGTGCCCGGCCCGGCCTGCGCGGCGGCGACCGTCGCGGCCTGCGGGACGGACCCCTGCGCCGCGGATCCCGGCGCGGCGTGTGCGGCGGACGCGGTCGTGCCCGGCCCGGCCTGCGCGGCCGACGGAGCCGCGCCCGCGGCCGGCGCAGCGGGCGCGGGAGCGCCGGACGGCGGCGCGGTCGCCTGCGCGCCCGCTGCCGACCGCCACGCAGGCCCGGCAGGGCTCGTCGCGGCCTGCGCCGCGGCGGGCGCGGGGTCAGATGGCATCTGCGAGGACGTCCCGGGCGCGACCGGAGCGGTGCCGGTCGCAGGCGTGCCGGGCGCGGCCTGGGCGGCGCCGCTTGCAGACGTCGTGCTCGCGGCGGCCGGGCTCTGCGGCGCCGGGGCCGACGTCGCGGCGGACCCGGGCGAGGCGGAGCTCGGACGGGCTCCGGCGCCGGCAGCGGTCTGGCCCGCGCCCGGCGCGGTCGCAGCGGCGCTCGGCGGGGACTGCGCGGCCGCCGCGGCCGCGGGAGCGCTCGGCGAGGAGTGCGCGGAGGCCGGCCCCGCGCCCGGCGCCGTCGCAGCGGCGCTCGGCGAGGAGTGCGCGGAGGCCGGGCCCGCGCCCGGCGTCGCCGCAGCGGCACTCGGCGCGGACTGCGCGGCAGCCGCGCCCGGCACGACGGCCTGTGCCGGGCCCGGGGCGGCCGGGGCGTGCTGCGAGAGGTCTGCGCGCCGCGCGCCGGGGCCGGCGCCCGCGCCCGCGGCCTGTGCGATCGAGAGGCTCGCTGTGCCGTCGACGCCCGGCGCCGCGGTCGCGCTCGCGGCGCTCGCGGGCGATGCGGTCGCGCCGGATGCCGGCCCGGCCGGCTGGCTCGCGGTGGCGTCCGCCGCCGGCTCGGCGCCGATGGTCGCGGCGCCCGGTCGCGCATGGGCCGCGGTGGACGCCCGCGGGCTCGCCGATGAGACGCCGCCGGTCCAGGGGTCGCGGTCGCGGCGGTCGCTCGGGGCGGAGGGCGCGGCGGCGGAGGGCGCGGCGGCGGCGCGCGCCCTCGGGAGCGTGTCGTCGTCGCGCTCGCGGGCCGCGACCGCCGCCGGGGCGGGCTCCTCGGCGACGTCGGCGGCCGGCGAGGGCGCGGCGGCCGCGACGGCGGGCACCCGCCAGCTCGGCGGCGGGTCGAGCGCGGGATACGACGGCGGGGGCCCGGCGTCCTCGCTCGCGAAGGATCCGAAGGCCGGCGCGCCGCGTTGCGGCGAGCCGCCGGAGCGTGGCTCGAGCTCGCGGTCGAGATGGCTTCCGAAGGGCTCTCCGACGACCCGCGCGGGTCCGCCGCCGAGGTCGGGCGAGGCGGAGGTGGAAGGGCCGACGGGCGGAGTCGAGAGGTTCTGGCTCATGCGATGTTCCCCTGGGCGTAGCCCATGACGCGACGCACGTAGTTCTGCGTCTCCGGATAGGGCGGGACCCCGCCGAAGCGCTCGACGGCGCCGGGACCCGCGTTGTAGGCCGCGAGGGCCTTTGTGGCGTCGCCGCCGAAGCGGTCGAGCTGCTGGCGCAGGTAGCGCGCGCCGCCCTCGATCGACTGGGCCGGATCAAGCGGATTCGTGACGCCGAGCCCGGCCGCGGTGCCCGGCATGAGCTGCGCCAGCCCCTGCGCGCCGGCGGGGCTCGTCGCGCTCGGGTTGAAGTTCGACTCGGCGCGGATGAGGCCGGTCAGCAGGCCTGGGTCGACGCCGTTGCGCGCGGCGGCGGAGGAGATCTCCGCCGCGTACGGCGTCGCGCCGCCGGCGGCGGGCAGGCCGGCGGGCGCCGGGCCCATCGCGCCGGCGAGCTGCGCGGCGAACGGCGTGCCGGGCATCGCGGCGCCCGAGCCGGCGGCGGGCGCCATGGCCGGGAGGGCGGCGGGCGGCGGGGCGAGCGCCGCCGGCGAGAGGGTCATGAGCGCGGCCAACTCGCCGACGCGGGCGACCGTCGCGTCGATGCTCATGCGGCGCGACCGCCTTCGGCGTGCGCGCCCGCGCTCGGCGAGCGACCCGGCGACGTCACAGGCTCGCGCCCCGGCGATGGACGGACAGCGCGAGCTCGTCCATCTGCGCGCTCTCGATGCGGGCGGCCTCGCGGGCGTGCTCGGCGCGGCTGCGCTCCTCCAGGCGGGTGAGCGCGCGATGCTCGCGCGCCGCGTTGACGAGCACGTCGCGGCGGGCGTCGACGTCGGCCTCGCGGCGGCCGAGGTCGAGCGCCGCGGCGTGGACGGCGCGCTGGGTGCGCTCGAGGTAGGCCTGCATCGACATGAGGTCGGCGCCCGTCGCCTGCGCGACGCCGCGGCGGTTGTCGCGGGCCTGCGCGACGCGCTGGGCGGCGGCCTCGAGCTGCTCCTCGCCGCGCTGCTTCTGGGCCATGCTCGTCGCGAGCTCCTCGGAGGCGCGCTGCTCGGCGCGCTCGCGCAGCGCGCGGACGCGCTCGAGCCGGAACTGAAACGGAGGGGCGGTCACGGGTCAGGTAGTCGGCACGGGTCGCACGATCTGAAGCACTCCGCGGCGGTCGCCGCGGGCCGGCTCGCGGGCCGCTCAGAGACTGAGGTGAAGCGGCGGCAGCGCGCTCGCGCCGGCACGTGCCGGAGGCGCGGCGAGCTCGACCGCGGTCGAGGCGATCTCGTCCTGGACCGCGCCCGTTCGGGCGAGCGCGAGCAGGAGCGCGTCGGCCTCCTCGGCCGTGCTGAGCTCGTCCGGGCGCTGGCGCAGGAAGCGCTCGATGACGTCGCGCTTGACGAGCGCCTCGTCGACGAGCGGGTCGCTGCCCGGCTGGTAGGCGCCGATCGAGATGAGGTCGGCCTTGTCGCGGTGCGCGGCCAGCAGCGAGCGCAGGCGCCGGCCGGCCTCGCGCACGTCGGCGCCCGTCACCTCGCCCTCCAGGCGGGAGATGCTGCCCAGCACGTCGATCGCCGGGTAGTGGCCCGCGTGCGCGAGCGCGCGGTCCAGCACGATGTGCCCGTCGAGGATCGAGCGCACGGAGTCGGCGATCGGCTCGTTGAAGTCGTCGCCGTCGACGAGCACCGTGTACAGGCCGGTGATCGTGCCCTCCGGCGAGGTGCCGGTGCGCTCGAGCAGGCGCGGCAGCAGCGCGAAGACCGATGGGGTGTAGCCGCGCGTCGCCGGCGGCTCGCCGATCGCCAGCCCGACCTCGCGCTGGGCCATCGCGACACGCGTCACGGAGTCCATCATGAGCATGACGTCGAGTCCCTGGGCGCGGAAGTGCTCGGCGATCGTCGTCGCCGTGAAGGCGGCCTTGATGCGCAGCAGGGCGGGCTCGTCGGAGGTCGCCACGACGACGACGCTGCGCGACAGGGCGTCGCCGAGATCGCGCTCGATGAACTCGCGCACCTCGCGGCCGCGCTCGCCGACGAGCGCGATGACGTTGACGTCCGCCGTGCAGGAGCGAGCGATCATGCCCAGCAGGGAGGACTTGCCGACGCCGGAGCCGGCGAAGATGCCCAGGCGCTGCCCGCGCCCGCACGGCACGAACGCGTCGAGCGCGCGGACGCCGAGCGACACGCGCTCGGTGATCCGCGGGCGCGCGAGCGCGGTGGGCGGCGACGCCTGCGTCGAGCGGGCCCCGGCGGGCAGCTCGCGCTCGAGGTCGTCCATCGGCCGCCCGAGGCCGTCGATGACCCGGCCCAGCAGCTCGTCGCCGACGGGGACGCGGACGGGCCGGCCGGTCGCCGTGACGGCGTGCCCGGGGCCGATCCCGGCCAGCTCGCCGAGCGGCATGAGCAGCGTGCGGCCCGCGCGGAAGCCGACGACCTCGGCGGGCACGGCGGGCCGCCGGCGACCCGCCTCGATCGTGCAGACCTCGCCGACCTCGGCCTCCAGGCCGGTCGCCTCGACGATGAGGCCGATGAGGTCGTCGACGCGGCCGCGGCGCTCGTGCAGGTCGGCGTTGTCGACCCGCTCGGCGCAGCGCTCCAGAAGCTCCATCAGGCGGCCACCTCGGAGGCGACGAGCGCGCGGACGGCGTCGAGCTTCGTCTCGATCTGCGCGTCGATCTCGCCGACCGACGTGCGCACGAGCGCGCCGCCGCGGGCGACGCGGCGCTCGCCGTAGACCTCGATGTGCCCGTCGGCGAGCTCGTGGCTGACGGCGCGCACGAGCTCCACGTCATCGGGGTGCACGCAGACGACGACCCGCTCGCTGTCGAGCAGCCCGCGCAGCGCGCCGCGGACGACCGCGACGACGCGCTCGGGCGCGATCTCGAGCGCTCCGACGACGATCTTCTCGGCGATCGAGACGGCGAGCTCGGCGGCGCGGACCTCGGCGGCGTCGACGATCGCGTCGCGCGCGGCGACGGCCTCCCGCAGCGCGGAGCGCAGCGCGTCGGCGGCCGGGGCGAGCGACGCCGCAGCCTCCTCGCGGCCGAGCCGCAGGCCCTCGGCGAAGCCGTCGTCGACGGCGGCGGCGCGCAGCGTCTCGGCCTCCGCCTCGGCGGCCTCGATGACGGCGCGCGCGGCGCGGACGGGATCCAGCGCGGGCGGCGGGGCGAGCTGCTCGAGCGAGCTGAGCTGCACCGGCCGCGCGGCCTCAGAGCATCTCGTCATCGCCGCCCCTGCCGATGACGATCCCGCCGGCCTCCTCCAGGCGCCGGACGACGGCGACGATGCGGCCCTGCGCCTCCTCGACGACCTGGCGCTTCTGGGCGGGCATGTACTCCATCTCCTCCTGCAGCATCTCGCCGCCGCGCTCGGACATGTTCGAGACGATCCGCTCCTGGACCTCGGCGCCGACGCCGCGCAGCGCGACGGCGAGGTCCTTGGACTCGACCTCCTTGAGCACGAGCTGGATCGAGCGGTCGTCGAGCTTGACGATGTCCTCGAAGGTGAACAGCAGCAGCCGGACCTCCTCGGCGAGCTCCGGGTCGACCTGGGCGAGCGACTCGAGCACGTTGCGCTCGGTGCCGCGGTCGGTGAAGTTCAGGATCTCCGCGAGCGAGTGGACGCCGCCGGCGACCGAGTAGTCCTGCGAGATGACGTTCGACAGGCGCTGGCGCAGCACGCCCTCGACGGCCTCGATGACCTCGGGCGAGGTCTCGCGCATCGTGCCGATCCGCATCGCGACGTGGGCCTGCTCGTCGGGCTCGAGCAGCGCGAGCACCTGCGCGGCGAGGTCGGTGTGCAGGTTGGCGATGACGAGCGCGATCGTCTGCGGCGCCTCGTTGCGCATGAAGGCGTGGATCTGCTCGGGCGGGGTGCGTCGCAGGAACTCGAACGGCCTGCGCTCGATCGCGACGGTCAGGCGGTTGATGATCTCTCGCGCGCGCTCGGGCCCGACGGCGCGCTCGAGGACGTCGCGGGCGAACTCGACGCCGCCCTCGGCGAGGTAGGCCTCGGCGAGGCACGTCTCGACCATCTCGATCCAGACCTCGCTGGAGACGTCGGACGGGACCTGCTGGAGCTTGGCCATGTCCAGCGAGAGGGCCTCGATCTCGTCGTCCTTGAGATGGCGGAAGATCTCCGCGGCGCGCTCGGGACCGAGGCTGACGAGCAGGACGGCGGCCTTCTGGCGGCCGCCGAGCCGGGCCGAGGGGATCCCGGCGGAGAGCTGCTTGGTCTCGAGTGCTTCGGTTGCCATGCGACAGGCGGGTCATCGGCGCCTGCCGTGCGAGCTTGAGAGCAGGCGTGCGATTCGCGGCGTCCGCGCGCCCCCGCGCGGCGCCTCCCATGGGGGCGGCCTTTGAGGCGCCCGGTAGGATTGCGACCGAGACGTGCTCGCCGGAGGTCCCGTCGAGCAGGTCCAGGGCAACGCATCGAGGCCGTTTCGCATGCCCAATCCGTGCGCGCCGGCTTCGTGTCATGCCAGTGACAGGAGGTAGTGGTGACCGAGAGGGACGAGCGTTCAGGAACGGCGGGCACGCGCCCCGACCGCTGGCTCGCCGACCGGATGGCCGACGGCGACCCCCACGCCCGCGAGCTGCTCGTGGAGCGCTCCCTGCCGCTCGCCAAGACGCTCGCACGGCGCTACGCGAGCAACAGCGAGACCTACGAGGACGTCTTCCAGGTCGCGTGCGTCGGCCTCCTGAAGGCGGTCGACGGCTACGACACCGGGCGCGGCTGCGCGTTCTCGACGTACGCGGTGCCGACGATCGTCGGCGAGCTCAAGCGCTACTTCCGCGACCGCACGTGGACCGTGCGCCCGCCGCGCGACCTGCTCGAGCGCGCCCTGCGCGTCGAGCGCGCCACCGAGACGCTGCGCGAGCGCCAGCACACGGCCCCGACCGTGCGCCAGATCGCCGAGCACCTGCAGATCAGCCAGGCCGACACGCTGGAGGGCATCCTCGCCGCCTGCGCGCAGCGTGGGACGTCGCTGGACGCGGCCGTCGCGGGCGCCGACGAGGCGCGCACGCTCGCCGACGCCTTCGGGACGGTCGACGAGGGCTTCGCCCACGCCGAGGAGCGCATCCTCGTCGGCCAGCTCGGGCGGGGGCTGACCGAGCACGACCGCGAGATCCTGCGGCTGCGCTTCAAGGACGACCTCACGCAGACGGAGATCGGCGCTCGGCTCGGGATCAGCCAGATGCAGGTCTCGCGCCTCATCCGCCGCGCGCTCGAGCGACTGCGGGCCGTCGCCGAGCACGACTCGCGGCTGGCCGCCGTCTGAGCGGCCGCCCGGGCTACTCCAGCGCGTAGGCCACGGCCCGCACGACCGGCGCCGCGAGCGGCTCGGCCCGGCGCACGAGCTCGGCGATCGCCAGGCCGGCGAGCACGTCGACGACGTAGTGCTCGCCGAGGTAGACGACCGCGAACGCGGCCCCGCCGACGTACACCCAGCCCAGCGCGCCGAGCGCGGGATGCACCTCCATGAGCCCCATCGCCGTGATCGCGGCCGACGAGATGTGGTCAGAGGGCATCGAGCCCCACGGGTTGCCGGGGATGTCGTCGTCCTCGCTGGGCATCGGGCGGTGCAGCAGCTCGCAGACGACGCGCCGCGCGACCCGCTGGACGTCGCCGTCCATCCGGCCGGCGACCTCCGACGCCCACCACGGGGGAGCGGTCGGCAGCAGCCAGTAGAACGGCGTCGTCAGGTGGTAGGACGCGGCGAGGCGCCCGGCCGCGCGCGGGACGAACTGCTCGTTGCGCACGAGGACGTAGGCGAGCAGGACATGGGGCAGGAACCACGTGCTGTAGAGGACCGTGACGGCGCGGTCCAGGGCCGACAGGCGCCCGGGATCGCGCAGCAGGCGCTGCAGGCGCTGGCCGGGCGGCACCCCGCCGCCGAGGACCCGGTCGATCGCGATCGGGTAGTCGACGCGCAGCCGGCGGCGGTGGCGGCGCTCGTCGTCGGCCGGCGCCTCCCAGCTGACCTCGAAGAGCCACATGTACGTCATCCCCGCGGCCACGTAGCGCAGTCGGCTTCGCGGCGGCAGCGCCGCGGCGACCGCGACGGGCGCGCCGCTCGCGAGGCCGATCGCCAGCAGCGGCGGCAGGCTCACGCGCCGGCGCAGGAGCGTCAGGACGATCGCCGCGGGCGCGTAGGCGATCGCGGCGAGGTGCAGCCGGCGCTGCAGGCGACGGCGGCGGCGCAACCGGCTGCGATGGCGCCGCGCGTCGGCGAGCAGGCGTCGCAGCAGGGGCCGCCGGTCGGGCCCCCGGCGGCGATGGGCCTCGGAGCGGCGGCCGGATCGCACGCTGACGGCCTGCCCGCGGTGCGCCGCCTGCCAAACCTGCGTTTCGCACGCGCGCGCAATGGGTAACGAGGGCCGGCTGGGGACGAGCGATCGAGCAGGAGATCTGGCCTCATGGCAACTGGCACGAATGCTGCCGGGCGCAAGCGCACCGGAAGCGGCACCGGCGCGGAGCGCAACGGCGAGCCGCCGGACGACCCGCTGCTCGAGGAGGTCCTGCGCGCCCTGACCGCCGCCCGCGACGGCGACTTCTCCGTGCGCCTGCGCTCGCGCCGGCGCGACGTCGCCGGCGAGATCGCCCGGCGAACGGACGAGCTGCTCGCGCTCAACCATCGGCTGACGCGCGAGCTCGCCCGCGTGAGCCGCGTCGTCGGCCGCGACGGGCGCACGAGCGAGCGCGCGACCGCGCCCGCGCCCGACGGCGCGTGGGTCGACGCCGGCGACTCGGTCAACGCGCTCATCGACGACCTCGTGCGCCCGACGGCCGAGATCTCGCGCGTCATCGCGGCGGTCGCCGCCGGAGACCTCACGCAGAAGATGGCGCCGGCGATCGCCGGGCGGCCGGTCAAGGGCGAGTTCGCCACGCTCGCCGCGACGATCAACTCGATGACCGACACGCTGCGCGTCTTCAGCGAGCAGGTGACGGGCGTCGCGCGCGCCGTCGGGACCGACGGCGCGCTCGGCGGCCAGGCCGAGGTGCGCGGCGCGTCGGGGACGTGGCGCGACCTCACCGAGAGCGTCAACCAGCTCGCCGGCAACCTCACGACCCAGGTGCGCGCGATCGCCGAGGTCACGACCGCCGTCGCGCGCGGCGACCTGTCGCGCAAGATCGACGTCGAGGCGAAGGGCGAGATCGCCGAGCTCAAGGACACGATCAACACGATGGTCGACCAGCTCAACGCGTTCTCCGCCGAGGTGACGCGGGTCGCGCGCGAGGTCGGCACGGAGGGCAGGCTCGGCGGGCAGGCGCAGGTGCGCGGCGTCAACGGCATGTGGCGCGACCTCACCGAGAGCGTCAACCAGCTCGCCGGCAACCTCACGACCCAGGTGCGCGCGATCGCCGAGGTGTCGACGGCCGTGACGCGCGGCGACCTGAGCCGCCAGATCGACGTCGACGCCGAGGGCGAGGTCGCCGAGCTGTCGGACACGATCAACCAGATGATCGCCAACCTGCGCGAGACGACCCGCAGGAACGCCGAGCAGGACTGGCTGAACACGAACCTCGCGCGGATCTCGGGGCTCCTGCAGGGCCAGCGCGACATGGCGACCGTCGCGCGCATGATCATGTCCGAGGTCTCGCCGCTCGTCGGCGCCCAGCACGGCGCGTTCTTCCTCGCCGGCCCCGGCGACGACGGCGAGCCCGAGCTGCGCCTCATCGCCGGCTACGGCTACCGGGAGCAGAGGACCGTGTCGCACGTCTTCCGGCTCGGCGAGGGCCTCGTCGGGCAGGCCGCGCTGCAGGGCAGGAGCATCGTCGTCTCCGACGCGCCCGCCGACTACGTCAAGGTGACCTCGGGCCTCGGCGAGGCGACGCCGGTGAGCCTCGTCGTCATGCCCGTCCTCTTCGAGGAGCAGGTCATGGGCGTCGTCGAGCTCGCGTCGCTGCAGGCGATCCCCGCCGTCGACCTCGCGTTCCTCGAGCAGCTCGCGCCGACGCTCGGCGTCGTGCTCAACGCGATCGTCGCCAACCGCCGCACGGAGGAGCTGCTCGAGCAGTCCCAGTCGCTCACGGAGGAGCTGCAGACGCAGTCCGAGGAGCTGCAGGCCCAGCAGGAGGAGCTCAAGCGCTCGAACGCCGAGCTCGAGCAGCAGGCCCAGTCGCTGCGCGCGTCCGAGGAGCTGCTGCAGACCCAGCAGGAGGAGCTGCAGCAGACCAACGAGGAGCTGCAGGAGAAGGCCGAGCTGCTCAGCCGCCAGAACCGCGACATCGAGTTCCAGAACAGCGAGATCGAGAAGGCGCGCGCGGATCTCGAGGAGAAGGCCGAGCAGCTCGCGCAGAGCTCGCGCTACAAGTCCGAGTTCCTGGCGAACATGAGCCACGAGCTGCGCACGCCGCTCAACGCGCTGCTCATCCTCTCCCAGCTGCTCGCCGAGAACCCCGACGACAACCTCACCGACAAGCAGGTCGAGTTCGCCGCCACGATCCACACCGCCGGCGCGGACCTGCTGTCGCTCATCTCCGACATCCTCGACCTCTCCAAGGTCGAGGCCGGCAAGATGGAGATCAGCGCCGGGCCGATCAGGCTCGCGTCGATCTGCGAGTACGTCGAGCGCGCGTTCGGCCCCGTCGCCGAGCAGCGCGGCATCGAGTTTCGCATCACGACGACCGACGGCGCCCCGGCGACGATCTTCACCGACGAGCAGCGCCTGCAGCAGGTGCTGCGCAACCTGCTCTCCAACGCGTTCAAGTTCACCGACGCCGGCCACGTCGAGCTCGAGCTCGCCGCGGCGCCGCCGGACACGGGCCACGAGCTCGCGGTGACCGTTCGCGACACCGGCATCGGCATCGCCGAGGACAAGCTGCGCCTCGTCTTCGAGGCCTTCCAGCAGGCCGACGGGACGACGAGCCGGCGCTTCGGCGGCACCGGGCTGGGACTGTCGATCAGCCGCGAGATCGCGCACGCCCTCGGCGGCGAGATCCAGGCGCGCAGCGTGCCCGGCGAGGGCAGCGCGTTCACGCTGCTGCTGGCGGCCTACGCGGAGCCGGCCGCGCCCACGGAGCCCGCCGCGCCTCATCCGCCGGCCGCGCTGCCGGAGCCGGGCGAGCCCGGCGCCGAGCCCGAGCCGGCCGCCCCGGCCGCCCCGGCCGCCGCCCCGGCGCGGGTCCCGGCCCCCGCGCGCCGCGCGGTCACGACCGCTCCCGAGGACCTGCCGCCGTTCGCGGACGACCGCGCGCGCATCTCCCCCGGCGACCGCGTCGCGCTCATCGTCGACGACGACGAGAGCACCGCGCTGCGCGCGCTCGTGCAGGCGCGCCAGCACGGCTTCCTCGCCGTCGTCGCCCCGCGCGGCAACACGGGCGTCACGCTCGCCCACGAGCTCACGCCCGACGTCGTCCTGCTCGCCGTCCCGGTCCGCGGCGGGATCGGCGTGCTCGACCAGCTCAAGCACCATCCCCGCACCCGGCACATCCCCGTCTACGTCTGCGCGGCCGTCGAGGAGCGCATCGCCGCCCTGCGCGCCGGCGCGGCCGGGTTCCTCGCGCGGCCGGTGGAGGCCGCCGCGCTCGGTGCCTGCTTCGGTGAGGCCGCCGAGTTCCTGGACCGCGACGTCCGGCGGCTGCTCGTCGTCGAGGACGACGAGGCGCAGCGCCTGGGCATCGTCGAGCTCGTCGGCACCGGCGACGACGTCGAGGTCACGGCGGTCGGCTCCAGCGACGAGGCGCTGGCCGCCCTGGAGGCCGAGCGCTTCGACTGCATCGTGCTCGACCTCTCGCTCCCGGAGACGAGCGGGTTCGCGCTGCTGGACCGCCTCCAGGAGGACGAGGGCCACCGGACCGTGCCGGTCATCGTCCACACCGGCCGCGAGCTGTCGCGGCGCGAGGAGACGCGCCTGCGCCGCTACGCGGACTCGATCATCGTCAAGGACGCGGGCTCGCCGGAGCGCCTGCTCGACGAGACCGCGCTGTTCCTGCACCGCGAGCAGTCCGCGCTGCCGCCCGACAGCCGGCGCGTGCTCGAGCAACTGCACACCGCCGACGCCGTCCTGCCGGGCAAGCGCGTGCTCATCGTCGACGACGACGTGCGCAACGTCTTCGCGCTGACGAGCGCGCTCGAGGCCCGCGGGATGGAGGTCCGCTTCGCCGAGAACGGGCGCGACGCGATCGCCGCGCTCGAGGCCGACCCGGGCGTCGACCTCGTGCTCATGGACGTGATGATGCCCGAGATGGACGGCTACGAGACGACGCGCGCGCTGCGCGCCGACGCCCGCTTCGAGGACCTGCCGGTCATCGCGCTGACGGCGAAGGCGATGAAGGGCGACCGCGAGAAGTCGATCGCCGCCGGGGCGTCGGACTACATCACCAAGCCCGTCGACATCGAGCAGCTCATCTCGCTCATGCGGGTCTGGCTGTACGGATGAGCGTCGCCGCCGACCAGGCCGAGGCGCGCGAGCGGATCGAGATCGACCTGCTGCTGGAGGCGATCCACCGCTGCTACGGCTACGACTTCCGCGGCTACGCGCTGGCCTCGCTGCGCCGCCGCCTGTGGCACCGCGCCTACGGCGAGGGGCTGCAGACCCTGTCGGGGCTGCAGGAGCGCGTGCTGCACGACCGCGACTGCATGGACCGCCTGCTGCGCGACCTCTCGATCAACGTCACCGAGATGTTCCGCGACCCGAGCTTTCACCGCGCGCTGCGCGAGCACGTCTTCCCGCTGCTGCGCACGCACCCGTTCGTGCGCGTCTGGAACGCGGGCTGCTCGACCGGCGAGGAGATCTACTCGCTGGCGATCGCGCTGCGCGAGGAGGGCCTGCTCGAGCGCACCCGGATCTACGCGACCGACATCGACGAGGCCGCGCTCGCGCGGGCGCGCTCGGGGTCCTTCCCGCTGGCGCGCATGCAGCGCTACACCGAGAACTACCTGCGCGCCGGCGGCGAGGCCGAGTTCTCCTCCTACTACTCCGTCAAGGGCGACGCCGCCCGCTTCGATCCGTCGCTGGCCGACGGGGTCGTCTTCGCCCAGCACAATCTCGTGACGGACGGATCGTTCAACGAGTTTCAGCTCATCGTGTGCCGCAACGTGCTCATCTACTTCGGCCGGCGACTGCAGGAGGACGTGCTCGGGCTGTTCGGCGAGAGCCTGGCGCGCTTCGGCATCCTCGCGCTCGGCCGCAAGGAGTCCATCCGCCATTCCGGCCAGGACGACGTGTTCGAGCCGCTCGTCGAGACGGAGAAGATCTTCCGGAGGCGCTCGTGAGCCGCGTCGGACTCGTCGCGATCGGCGCCTCGTGGGGCGGACTGCACGCGGTCGAGGCCGTCCTCGGCGCGCTGCCGCCCCGCTTCGGCGCGCCCGTCGTCGTCGCCCAGCACCGCGGCGCCGACGCCGCCGAGGGGATCCTCGTCAGGCTGCTCGGCGCGCGCTGCTCGCTGGAGGTCCGCGAGGCCGAGGACAAGCAGGCCCTCGCCGCGGGGACGGTGCTCGTCGCGCCGCCGGACTACCACATGCTCGTCGAGCACGGAGCGGTCGCGCTGTCCGTCGACCCGCCGCTGAACTTCAGCCGGCCGTCGATCGACGTGCTCTTCTCCTCGGCCGCCGACGCCTACGGCGAGTCGCTCGCGGCGGTCGTCCTGACCGGCGCCAACGCCGACGGCGCCGAGGGACTCGCGCGGGTCGCCGAGCGCGGCGGGACCGCCATCGTCCAGGACCCCGCGACCGCGGAGCGCCACGAGATGCCGCGGGCGGCGCTCGACGCGGTGCCGCACGCGCGCGTGCTCGCCCTCGACGAGATCGGCGCGGCGCTCGGCGAGCTCGCCGCGGCCGGCGGAGCGCCGGCGCGATGAGCGCCGACACGGCGATCCTGCTCGTCGACGACCGCGAGGAGAACCTGCTCGCGCTCGAGGCGGTCCTCGAGCCGACCGGCTACCGGCTCGTCAAGGCGCGCTCGGGCGAGGAGGCGCTCAAGGCCGTCCTGAAGGACGAGTTCGCGGCGATCCTGCTCGACGTGCAGATGCCGGGGCTCGACGGGTTCGAGACGGCGGAGCTCATCCGCACCCGCCGGCGCACGCGCAGCGTGCCGCTGCTCTTCGTCACGGCGATCAGCACGACGCGCGAGCACGTCTTCCGCGGCTACGAGGCCGGCGCCGTCGACTATCTCCTCAAGCCGATCGATCCCGTCGTGCTGCGCTCGAAGGTCGAGATCTTCGGCGAGCTGTACGAGCGCGGCCAGGCGCTCGCCGAGCGCGAGGAGCAGCTGCGCGCGACGTTCGAGGACGCGCCGATCGGGATGGCCCGCGCGAGCGCCGACGGCCGCCTGCTGCACGTCAACCGGGCGCTGGCACAGACCCTCGACCGCGACGCGGCGGAGCTCGTCGGACGCACCCTCGACGAGCTCGGCCCGCCGACCGACGCCGGCATCGACACCGCCCAGCGCGAGGAGCTGCTCGCGGGACGGATCGAGCGCTACGAGGTCGAGCGACGGCTGCGCGGGCCGCGCGGGACGAGCGTTCCGATGCTCGTCAGCGCCTCGCTCGCGCGGCGCACGAACGGCGGGCGCCCGGACCTCGTCCTGCAGCTGCAGGACCTGCGCGAGCGTCGCCGCGCGCAGCGCGACCGCGAGCAGCTCATCCGCGCCGAGGCCGCGCGCGCCAACGCCGAGGCCGCCGCCGAGCGCCTGCGGATCATGCAGTCGATCGCGGTCGCGGCGCTGAGCGCCGCCGACCTCGAGCAGTTGCTGCGCGACCTGCTGGACCGGATCCTCTCGGCGGTCGACGTCGACCGCGCCGCGGTCGTGCTGACCGAGGACGGTCGCGCGCTCGTCGCCCGCGCGGCCCGCGGCGTCGACACCGTCCTCGAGCGCGAGCCGCGCGGGCGCCGCGACGACATCGTCGAGCGGGTGCAGCACGAGAACGGCCCGCTCGCGGTTGCGGACGCCGCCGCCGCCGGGATCGACGCGCGCTCGCTCGGCCCGGGCGTCGCGTCGCTGCTCGCCGTGCCGCTCGCGGAGGGCGGTCTCGTCATCGGATCGATCCAGGTCGGAACGCTGACGCGACGCGAGTTCGACGGCGAGACGGTCGGGTTGCTGCAGCTCGCCGCCGACCGCGCAGCGCTGGCGATCGCCCGCACGCGCCTCTACGAGCGCGAGCGCGGGATCGCCGAGGAGCTGCAGCGCTCGCTGCTGCCCGAGCGGCTGCCGGACGTGCCGGGAGTCGCGCTCGCGGCGCGCTACCTGCCGGGCGTCAACGGCACGACCGTCGGCGGCGACTGGTACGACGCCATCGCGCTGCCCAGCGGCCGCGTGGCGCTCGCGATCGGCGACGTCGTCGGCCGCGGGATCTCGGCCGCGGCGACGATGGGCCAGATGCGCAGCGCGCTGCGCGCGATCCTCATGCAGGCCGACGACACCGGCGCGATGGCCGACCGGCTCAACCGCTTCGCCCACGCGCTCGGCGCCGAGGCGGTCATGACGACGGTCGTGCTCGCCATCTTCGAGCCGGCGACCGGAACGCTGCGCTACACGAACGCCGGCCATCCGCCGCCGGTGCTCGTCGGCGCCGACGGCGCCGCGCGGCTGCTGTCGGGCGAGCCGTCGCCGCCGATGGGCGTGCTGGCGTCGCCGCGCTACCCGGAGCGCACGGTCGTGCTCGATCCGGGGTCGACGGTCGTCCTCTACACCGACGGCCTCGTCGAGGCGCCCAGCGAGGTGCTCGACCTCGGCTTCGAGCGGCTGCTGGAGGCCGCGCGCGACGCCGGCGACGACGTCGCCGCCACCTGCGAGCGGCTGCTCGAGCACGGCATGAGCGGGTCGCCGGAGCGCTCCGACGACGTGACGCTGCTCGTCGTGCGGATGGACGAGAAGCTCGGCGACCGCGTGACGCTCGAGGTCTCGGCGCAGTCGGGCGGGCTCTTCGCGATGCGCAGGGTGCTGCGCCGGTGGCTGGCCGAGACGGCCGCCGACGAGGACGAGACCGAGGACGTCATCCTGTGCTGCAACGAGGCCTGCGAGAACTCCGTCGAGCACGGCTACGCCTTCGGCGACGACCTCTTCGAGGTCATCCTCGAGCACGACGCCGGCGAGGTCGCCGTCACGGTGTCCGACCGCGGGACCTGGCGGAGTCCGAGGGTCAAGCCCGACCGCGGCCACGGGCTGCGGATGATCGGCAAGCTCATGGACAGCGTCGACGTCCGGCCCCGCCCCGGCGGCACGACGGTCGTCATGCGCCGGCGGCTCGCGGCCGCCGGCGCGCCGCAGGCGGCGCGCTCCGGCGAGACCCCGGCGCAGGGGTGAGCCGGGGCGTCACGGCGGCCGGTCCTGGCGTCTCGCGGGCGATTGGCGCCCGCGGCGCGCCACGACCTACTGATGGACCATGACGACCGTCATCGGGGAGGCGAAGGCGCCGCTGCCGGCGAGCTGGCGGTGGAAGGACTGGTCGGGGTCGTCGCGGCCGACCATGCGGAAGAACCACAGCGCACCGGGCTTGCGCATCTCGCCGAGGACCTGCCGCCACTTCGCGCCGGCGGCATTGAAGTCCGGCGCGGCGTTCGTCTCGATGTAGTGCAGGATGGCCCCGATCTCATCCTCGGGCGTGAGCCGGAACACGCGGGCCGCGCGCAGGGCCTCCTCGAGCTGCTGCGCGTAGCGGACCCGCAGGTCGGCGAGCAGCGCCTGCGCGGCGGTCTCGATGTCGCCGCTGCGGCGGTAGTTCTCCAGCGTCACCCCGTCGCGCCCGTCGAGCGACTCGGCCACCGCCGCGGCGAAGTGGTAGCCGAACCCGCCGCCGACGAGGTTCGCCTCGGCCGGATCGCTGTAGTTCTGCGTGTTGCCGGCACCGGCGTACACGCTCTGGATGACGTAGGCCTGGCCCGGGCTCGCCCAGGCGTGCTCGTTGATGCCGAGCGCCCGGGCGCGCGCGCCGAACGTCGCCCGGCGCCGGGCCGAGGGCGCGCCCCAGCCCCACGACCCGAGGCCCCTCGTCGCGCGGCCGTAGCGCGCGCCCGGCGTCGGCACCCGGCGCAGCGCCATCGCGGTCGCGGCCTCCGCGAGCGTCGTGTCGCGACGCGCGACGCGGTCGGCGAGCTGCTGGGTGCCGGTGACGATGTTCGAGTCGGCCGTGCTCGAGGCGACGTCCTGCGTGACCCCGCCGGCCGGGCCGAGCCGGATGTGCGTCATCGCCCCGCCGAGGATGCTCTGCGCGCAGTCGCGGCAGATGACCGCGGCGAGCGACGGGAAGTCGTCGGCGTTGAGCGCGGCCGCGCGCGGGTTGGCGGCGCGCACCGTCGGGCGCGTCTTCTCGAGCACCCGCTGCGGCGGGCCGCCCTGCTGTCCGGGGACCGTCACGGTGTGCCCGGCCCGGCCGAGCTCGATCGGCGAGCCGACCCCCTGCAGCGCCGCGTTGGCGTTCTGGCGGACCTGGGGGTCGAGATAGACCTCCTTCGCCTCGCCCGCCGCGGTCTGCATCGCGATCGAGTTGTCGGCCGCCACCTTGAGGTCGGGGGCCGCCGGCGTGTGCTCGAGGTACTGGATGCCCTTGCCGGGCGCGCCGCCCGGCCGGTCCTGGATCGTGACGTCCTCCTCCTGCCAGGTGAACGCGCTGCCGATCGAGCCCACCGGCGAGGCCGGCGCGTACGCGCCCGAGGCGACGGCTCGCCAGCGGGCGAGCGTCCGCCGCCGGACGCAGCCGGCGAGCGGGCCGGCGAGCCGGTCGGCGCCGTGTCGCGGGCGGGCCGGCGCGCGCTGTAGGGCCGGTCGCTCCGGCGGGCGCGGCCGCGCGCGCGCGACGTTCGCACCGGCCGTGGCCGGCGCCGAGCGTTCCGTCGCAGTCGGGTGCACGAGCTTCCTCCTCGCTCCTCGGAGGGTCTGCGCTCAGCCTACGCGGGTCGGCTCGCCGCCGCCAGCCCCGACGTGCGGTCATCCGGGAAGGCGTGCGCGGGCTCGGCAGCTAGCGGGGTGCGGCGTCGAACGCGATCGAGTCGATGCTGACGGCCCACTCGTCGCCGTCGAGCGTGACGAGGCGCCCGGTCGCGAAGCGCCGGCCGTTGACATAGAGGTCGATCGGGTCCTCGAGCTCGCGGTCGAGCTCGACGACGGCGCCCGGCGCGAGCCCCACCGCGCGGCGGATCGTCATGTGCACGCGGCCCAGCTCGGCGGCGACGCGGACGCCGACGCCGCTCATGAGGTTCGTGGGCAGCGCGCCGGGGCCGCCGGGCGCCTGGACCGACGAGCCGTCGTCGTGCACCTCCGCCGCGCGCTCGTCGAGGACGCGCGCGATCCGCACGACGAAGGCGTGCGGCACGAGCTGGACGAAGCGGCAGGCGTGCCCGAGCAGGTCGATCGAGACGGAGACGATCGCGCTCGCGCCGTCCCTGCGCGCGGATGCGTCGGCGGCGGTCGCCACGACCTTCGTCTCGGGCTCGCCGATCTTGACGGCCTGGCCGAGCAGCGAGCCGACGACGGCGGCGGCGGCGGACATGAGCTGGCCGGCGGCCTCGCCCGCGGCGGTGCGCTCGACCTCGGTCAGCTCGGCGCTCGGGTCGGGGTCGGCGACGGCGGGATCGGCGCCCAGCATGGCGGCGGCGAGCGCGCGGACGGCGGGCAGCGGCATGAGCAGCAGGTTGCCGCCGGTCGCCCCGCCGACGTAGGCCGCCTCGCTGGCGACGGCGGGCAGCGCGAGGCCGGCGGCGGGGTCGGCGCCGTCCTCGAGCACCTCGGGCGGCTGCGTGGCGACGGCCCCGGGGCAATGGGCCTCCAGCGTGGCGGCGACGGCGGCGCTCACGGTGTCGCCGAGGTGGGTCAGCGCTTCCTGCGGCGTCATTCGTCCTCCTCGGCGGGCCCGAGGACGCCGACCGCGCGGCGGCGCCCGTTGCGTCCCAGCTTCGCGCGGTGCAGCGCGACGGCGTCGGCGTACAGCGTCACGGCGCCCTCCTCGGCGGCGCCGTCGAGGCGCAGGATGTCGCCGGGGCGCAGGGCGAGCACGTCGGCGAGCGACATGTCGACCGAGCCGACCTCCGCGCGCAGCAGCACCGAGACCTCGCCCATCGCGTCCATGACGGCGGCCGCGGCGTCCGCCGCGAGCTGGGCGTCCTGCTCCTGCGCGCCCTGGGTCCTGAGCACGGGCTCGATCGAGCGGTGCGGCAGCAGAAGCACCATCGTCGACGAGTTGTGGGCGAGCCTGAACTCGAAGGTCATCGCGAGCGTGGGCTCGCTGAGCGGGGCGAGCTGGGCCGGTGTGCGCTCCGTCTCGAGGTCGACGAGCTTGAAGCTCAGCTCGCCGAGGTCGTTGAAGGAGATCGACAGCTCGTCGAGCAGCGTCTGCAGGATCCGCGAGATGAGCGCGCGGTCGACCTCGGTCAGCGAGCGCTCGGGAGGCAGGTCGCCGGTCTGGCCGCCGAGCAGGCGCTCGATCACCCCGAGCAGGAGCGTGAGCTCCGCCGTGAAGAGGATGCGCGCGTCGTAGGGCGCGATCTGGACGATCCCCGACAGCGAGCCGGCCGGGACCTCCTCCAGCGCGTTGGCCCATGTGAGCTGCGCCGTGTCGATGAGCTCCATCGAGATCGGGGCGCGCAGCTCCGCGGACATCCGCGAGGAGACGCTGCGCGAGAAGCTCGTGTAGGCGCGCTCGAGGCGGCGCTGCTGGTCGGTCGTGAACTTCGACGGCCGCGTGAAGTCGATCTTGCGCACGCGCTGGCGGCGCGCGGCGGGCGCGGGCGCGGGTGCCTCGGGCGGCGCGCCGTTCTTCGCGGCGGCGACGAGCGCTGCCACCTGGTCCTCGGACAGCGCGTTGGCGGCGCTCATCAGCCGTCACGCATCCAGGTCCGGATCTGCTGGGCGACGCGCTCGGGCTCGCGGACGGCGAGCTCCTCGACCTGCTCGCGCGCCGGGTTGGCGGCGCGCGTCGGCAGCGAGGACGTGTCCGCCCGCGGGCGCTCGAGGTGCGCGAGCGTCGTCGGAGCCTCGATCTCGTGCAGCCAGTTCGGCTCGCCGCGCAGGAGCGACTCGCCCTCGCGGCGGCGCAGCTGACGCGCGCTGAAGAACAGGAAGGCGAGCAGGCCCAGGCCGGCGGCGCCGTACTTCGCGTAGCCGATCATGTCGGCGGCGGGCGCCGAGCCCGGGGCCGCCTCGGTCGGCGCCTTGGCGAATGCGATCTGGCTGACCGAGAGCGTGTCGCCGCGCAGGCTGTCGATGCCGGCGGCGCTCGAGATCGCCTTCTGAAGCCCGGGGATGTCGGCCTTGGGCACGGACTTGTCGACCACGAGCGCGACGTTGAGCTTGTTCACCGCGCCCGGCGCGACCTTCGTCCGCACGACCGTCTTGTCGACGCCGTACTTCGTCGTGTCGGACTTGCGGCCGTAGCCGTCGCCGCCGGCGGCGCCGGCCGCACCCTGCGTGTAGCCCGGCACGTTGGACGCCGCGCCGGCCGCGCCGCCCGCGCCGGCCGGGCCCGCGAGCGTCTCGCTCTCCGTCGTCTTCTCCAGCGCCGTGCTCTTGCCGTAGGTGAGCTCGTCCTTCGTGGCCTCGTCGGCGTTGACGTCCGCGCTGACCTGGACCTCGGCCTTGCCGGGCCCGAGGGTGCGCGTCAGCAGCGCCGACAGGCCGGCCTCGACCTGCGCCTCGTAGCGCGCCTCGACGGCCTGCTTGGAGGCGCTGCCGCCGGCGCCCGCGCCATCGCCGCGCGGCCACAACAGCTCGCCGGCGCCGTCGGTGATCGAGACGTTCGGCAGCTTGAGGCCCTTGACGCTCGACGCGACGAGCTGGGCGATGCCGCGCACGGCGCCGGGGTCCAGCGCGCTCGACGCGCCGGTCAGCAGCACGGCCGCTGTGGCCGGCGTCGAGGACTCCGAGAAGAGCTGGTCGTCGGCGAGCACGAGGCGCACCTGGGAGCCGTTGACGCCCTGCACCTGATCGATCGTCTTGGAGATCTGGCCCTCGAGCGCGCGCTGGTAGGTCACCTGCTGCTGGAAGTCGCTCGTCCCGATCTTCTGCTTGTCGAAGAGCTCGAAGCCGGGCTGCGCGCCCGAGCCGCCGCCCAGGCCCTTGCCGGCCAGCGCGATCCGCGCCTGCGCGCTGTTGGCCTTCTCGACGGCGAGTGCGGTGCCGTTGTTGCGCAGCTCGTACGTGATGCCCTGCTCGTCGAGCGCCTCGGCGACCTTGCCGGTGTCGGACGGGTCCATGCCGGTGGCGATGAGCGAGTAGCTCGGCCGCCCGGCGATCTGCATGCCGAGGAAGACGACGGCGATGAGCGCCGCGGCGCTGACGGCGAGGATGATCCGTCCGCGGGGAGTGACGTTGGCGAGAAGAGCTGGCATCGGTTCCCTGGTCTAGACCTGCGTGTGGAAGATGTCCTGCACGGCTTCGACGGACTTCGTGCGGATCTGCGAGGCGAGCTGCATCGACAGCCGGGCGCGGTCGATGGCCATGACGACGTCCGTCGGGTCGGTCGCCGTGCCGGTCGCCAACGAGCGGGCGCCCTCGGCGGCGTCGGCCTGGGCCTTCTCGAGCGCGCCGATCTGGTTGGCGAGCAGGCCGCCGAAGTCCGTCGCGCCGGCGCCGCCGGGAGCCGGCGCCCCGTCGCCGAGGCCGACCGACCACTCGCCGCCCGAGACGGCGAAGCTCGGATCGACCGGGATAGCGGGAATCGCCGGCATCAGCGCAGGATCTCCAGCGTCTTGGTGAACATCTGCTTGGCGGCCTGCATGACCGTCACGTTGGCCTCGTAGGCACGGGAGCTTGAGATGAGGTCGACCATCTCGGTGACGGGCTGGACGTTGGGCATCGAGATGTACCCGCGCGCGTCGGCGTCGGGGTGGCCGGGGTCGTAGACGAGGCGGTTGGGGGTGGCGTCCTGCGCGATCTGCGAGACGCGCACGCCGCCGGGCGCGCCGCTCGGGCGGGCGCCGATCGCGCCGTTGAGCGCGGCGCCGAAGCTCGACCCGGTCATCTCCTCGAGGACCGCGACCTTGCGCCGGTACGGCTGACCGTCGGCGCCCTTCGTGGACTGCGCGTTGGCGAGGTTCTCGGCCGTCACGTCCATCCGCATCCGCTCGGCGGACAGTCCGCTGGCGGCGGTCTCGATCGCGTTGAAGAGGCTCATCAGCCGAAGCCCATCGCGGAGCGGATGATGTCGACGCGCCCGCGCGCCACCGAGACGAGCGCCTCGTACTCGAGCGCGTTGGAGGCCATCGTCGCGGATTCGACGTCGATGTCGACGCCGTTGCCGTCGGCGCGCATCGCGCCCCGGCTCGTGTCGGTCGCGGCCTCGAAGGTCGCCGAGCGGACCGTGTCCGGCGCGCCCGAGTCCATCGCGGCGCGCAGCGTCGTGTGGAAGTCGACGTCCTTGCGCTGGTACCCGGGGGTGTTCGCGTTGGCGATGTTGCTGGCGATCGCCGCTTGGCGCATGCCGGCTCCGGCGATCGCTCGCTCGAGTCCCACCTGTGTCGTATCGAAGAGGTTCACATGACTCCTTTGCCGGGCCTGTACTCGGCCCATCGCTGCGGTCCTTGAGCCCGGGTCGCGCGGGCCGGGCGCGGACGGCGCCCGGCGCGGCGTGGGCGCCGCGTCAACCCTGGAGGTCCAGGCGGCTCGGCTGCTCGGCGGGCGTCGCGCCCGCGTAGCCGCGCACGGCCGTGCGACCGTGCGAGAGGGCGCCGATCTCGCGGCGCAGCTCCTCGACGCCCGCCTGCAGCAGGGCGTTCGTCTGCGCCTGCACGGCGGCGACGCGGCCCAGCACGTCCGCGGCCGCGGGCGGCGGCGTCGCGGGCATCCGGGCCAGGCAGGCGCGACGCTCGGCGTCGAGCGCGGCGAGGTCCTCCCACGACCCGGCGACGACGAGCGCGTGCTCGCGCTGCGCGAGCGCGAGCAGCTCGCCGTAGACGTCGGTCACGCCGCGGGACGAGCCGCCATCGACGCGGCCGCCTGCGCCCAGGCGCCGCGCAGCTCCCAGAGCAGGCGGTCGACGCGCACGAGCTTCTCGGGGTCGCGCTCGAGCTGGCCCTCGGCGAGATGGGTGCGGCAGAAGACGTAGATGCCCGCCAGGCGCTCGGCGATCGGGCCGACCGAGAGGTCCAGCGTGCACTGCAGCTCGTCGATGATCGCGATGGCGCGCCCGAGCCGCTCGCCCGTCTCCGCGGGATCGTTCTCGCGCATCGCGGCGATCGCCTGCAGGAGGAACCGGTGACAGCCGTCGTAGAGCATGATCACGAGCTGCTCGGGCGTCGCGGTGAGGATCGCGCTCTCGCGATAGGAGGCGTGGGAACTGGTCGCGTAGGCGTTCATGGTCCTCTCGATGGTCGGCGCCGGGCTGCGGCGGGGGTGACGGGGTTGCCCGGGTCATCGGCCGGCGGGCGGCCAGATTGAGGTCCGATCAGCGCGACATGAGCTGGATCTGCGAGGACAGCTGCGCCTGCGCGGCCTGGCCCGCGGCGAGCGCGGACTCCATCGCCGTGAACTGCGCGCGAAGGCGCTTCTCGCGCTCGGCGAGCCGCACGTCGGTGCGCGCGATCGTGTCCGCGATGCGCTTGCGCTCGCCCGCGACGCCGTCCAGGCGCTCCTTCACGCGCGAGCCCGTGATCGGCGTCACGGTGTCCGACATCCGCTGGCCGACGCCGTCGAGCGCCGTGCGCAGGCCGCTCGGGTCGCTGCTGAGCGCGGCGCTGAGCTTCGCGTCGTCGACCTTGAGCTTGCCCGCGACGGCGTCGGCGGAGAATCCCGTCGTGCTGACGGCGCCCGTCGAGATGCCGTAGGCCGACAGGTCGCCGATCTGCGAGCGCATGGAGGCCAGCGCACCGGAGAGCAGGGAGTCGCCGTTGAACAGGCCCTTGACGGCGTCGGTGCTCGTGGTCGGGTCCTTGACGCGCTGCTCGGAGACCTTGCCGCGGACGAAGTCGACGGCCGTGTTGTAGGCCTCGACGAACTTCGTGACCTTGGCCTTGATCGCCTCGGTGTCCGGGCCGGGATCGGTGACGCCGATCGTCACCGGCGAGCTCGTCGTCGCCTTCAGCGTGACCTCGACGCCGAGGATCGCGTCGGTGATGACGTTCGAAGAGGAGGTGCGCGCGGCGCCGTCGATCGTGTAGGCCGCGTCCGAGCCGGCGCGCGCGTACGTCGCGTCCTCGGCCATGACGGGCGTCGGGTCGACCGTGAAGTCGCCGCCGGCGCCGCCGTTCCGGCTCGTCAGGACGAGCTTGCCGCCGGCGACGATTGCGCTCACCGGGGAGTCCTGGCGGTCGTTGAGGGCCTGCGCGACGGTCGCGGCGTTGCTGTCGGGGTCCACGGCGAGCGAGAAGGAGCCGATCGTGATCGTCTGCGGGTCGGCGCTGGAGGCGTAGTCGTAGGCGTGCTGGGCCGTGACCGCGAGCGCGGAGACCTCGAGCACGCGCTGGCCGGGGGCGGCGCTGCCGTCGAGGCGCACGGCGACCCGCGCGGCGTCGCTCGTGGTGAGCTTCTGGACGTTGGTCCAGGTCGTCGTGCTCTTGAGCGCGTTGGCGGCGTCGCGGACGGCGTTGAGCTTGCTCGTGATGTCCTTGAGGCCCTTCTGGCGGGCCTCGGCCTTGACGTCGGCGACCTGCAGGCGGTTGCGCGGGATGCGCTCGACGCCCATGAGCTGGGAGATGATCGAGTCGGTGTCGATCCCCGAGGCCAGGCCGTTGAGCGACAGGGGGCTCACGGGGAGATCCCGGCGACGGGTCGCGCGGAGGCGACGGGGTGGCCGGGCACGAGCATCACCTGGTGCCCCCGGCGATCGGCGATCCCGTGGCGATCTCCACCGCGCGCGCGGGGGTCAGGCGCGAGAGCACGATGCCCTCGACGTCGCAGAGGAGCACCTCGACCCGGGCCGGCGACGGCGCGGCCGAGAAGCGCAGCTCGCGCCCGGACTCGAACAGCTGGCGGGCGACCTCACCGGCCACGCGGATGGCGAAGAGCGCCTCGGCGGACGGCGAGCCCGCGGGCTCGTCATAGGTCGGGTCGTAGTCCGCGGAGTACGACGGGGCGTCGATGTGCATGGGTTCCTCCTGGATGGTCTACGTCGCCTCATCCATGAGCCGACGGCACTGCTGAACCCGTGGTCGGCCGCTCGTCCCGCACCTTGAGGGTTCTCGGCGGCTGTGGGGTCTGGACCCCAGTCGCCGCCCTTCACCGGATCAGCCGGCGTCCGCGAGCTGGCGCTGGCCGAGCGAGGCGAACAGCCGCCGGACCTCGGGGATCTCTTCGCGCGGACCCTCGCGGCGCCCCATCGCGAGCGTCGCGGCCTCGGCGAAGCGCTCGATCGCGAGGTGGCGCTCCAGCAGCGACGCCCCGGCCTGCTCGGCGGTTCGCATGAGCGCCGCGGTCGCCGCGTGGAGCATCTCGTAGTTGGCCGTCGTCGTCGCCGACGCGAGCGCGCCGAGCCAGCGCTCGGCCGCCGCCTGCCCGGCGCTCTCGGTGAAGAAGCCGCTGCGCATCTCGCCGTACAGGCCGCGCCAGCCGATCTCGGCCAGCCGCGGGCCGTGGCGCTTGACGAGATCGGCCAGCGCCGGCAGCGCGAGGCGCGGCGGCTCGGCGGGCTGGAGCGCGCCGCGGCCGCGCTCGGCGAGCAGCCGGCGCACCTCGGACGTCGCGAAGCGGCGGTGCCCGCCGGCGGTGCGCGTCGAGCGCAGGCGCCCGTCGTCGGCCCAGCGCCGCGCCGTCGTCGTCGAGATGCCGAGCGCCTGCGCGGCCTGGCCGAGGCTGAGCGTCCCGACCGACTGCGCGACGACGGCGCGCGCCTGCGGCTCGGGCTCCGGCCGGGCGACCTCCCGCGCGGGCGGCTCGGGCCGCGTCGCCTCGAGCAGCCGCGACCACGTGCGCCCGGAGCGCACGAGCTCCAGCGCGCCCTCGGCCGAGAGCGGCGCGGCGAAGAGCTCGCCCTGCACGCGGTCCATGCCGAGCGTGCGCAGCAGCCGCAGCTGCTCCTCGGACTCGACCTTGGCGGCGGTCATCGGCAGGCCGAGCGAGTGGGCCATCCCGACCATCGCCTCGACGAGCCGGGCGTCGCGCGTGCCCTGGCCGAGCTCGGCGACGAACGACGAGTCGACCTTCAGCGCGTCGAAGGGCAGGCCGCGGATCGCGGCCAGCGAGGAGTAGCCGGTGCCGAAGCGGTCGAGCACGAGCCGCACGCCGACCGCGTGCAGGTCGGCGAGCTGGGCCGTGGCGGCCTGGCCCTCGGCGGTGAACATCGTCTCGGCGATCTCGAGCACGAGCTTGTCGGCGGTCAGGCCGCTGCGCTGCAGCGCGCGCGAGACGGTGGCCGCCAGGCCGGGCGCGGCGCAGTGGCGCGCGGAGATGTTGACGTGCACCGGCGGCACCGGGCGGTCGCCGACGAGCTGCTGCCAGCGGGCGAGCTCGCGGCACGCGATCGACAGGATCTCGGCGCCGAGCGGCACGGCGAGGCCGGTCGCGTCGGCGGCGGCGAGGAACTGGGCGGGCGCGAGCAGGCCGTGATCGGGATGCTGCCAGCGCACGAACGCCTCGACGGCGACGATCGCGCCGCTGTGCAGGTCGATGATCGGCTGGTAGTGCAGGCGCAGCTCGCCGTCGGTCAGCGCGCGCCGCAGGCCCTGCTCGATCTCGGCGGCGTGCACGAGCCGGCGGCGCATCCCCTGCGTCGCGAGCTCGACGCGCCCGCCGCCGCGCTCGCGGGCGCGCCGCGACGCGGTCGACGCGGTGCGCAGCAGCTCCGTGACGCTGCCGACGCCGTTCTCGGTGCGGACCGCCCCGATGCTCGCCGAGGTCGACAGCTCGCGCCCGCCGGCGAGCATCGGCTCGTAGAGCGCGGTGCCGATCCGCGCGGCGAGCTCGAGCAGCTCCTCGTCGGAGGAGAGCTCGGGCATGAGCACCCCGAAGTCGTCGCCCGCCAGCCGTCCGGCGGTGGCCTCGGGCGGCAGGACGCCGCGCAGGCGCGCGCTGACGCCGACGAGCAGCTCGTCGCCGGTGCGGTGGCCGAAGCCCTCGTTGACCTTCCCGAAGCCGTCGAGGTCGACGAAGAGCAGCCCGGTCTCGCCCTGCCCGCGGCGTGAGCGCTCGAGCGCCTGCTCGAGGCGGTTCTCGAAGAGCGGGCGGTTGGCGAGGCCCGTGAGCGGATCGTGCAGCCCCAGACGGGTGATCTCCTGATCGGCGCGCCAGCGCGCGACGGCGGTGCCGACGACGTTGGCGATCTCCACGGCGAAGACGTCGTCCTCCGGCCGCAGCGCCTCCCGCGACGCCGAGGCGATCGCCAGCAGCCCCGTGACCGCGCCGCCGTCGCCATGGACCGTGACGCCGAGCACCGACCGCATGCCCTGGACGAACAGCAGCCCGGTGTCGGCCAGGTCGGCGAGCTCCTCCCCGACGAGCAGCAGCGATCCGCCGGCCTCGACCGTTCGATGCAGCAGCCGGCCCTGGGCCTCGCCGGCGGGCTCGCCGTGGCCCGCGAGCGGTCCCAGGCCGATCGCGGCCTCGCGGCGCAGGCCGCCGCCGGCCTCGAGCTCCAGCGCCACGCCGCGATCGACGGCGAGGCCCTCGACGAGCGTTGCGAGAGCGCGCGCGGCGAGCTCGGGCGGGGCGATCCCCGTCAGCGCGGTCTGGCCGAGCAGGACGACGCGCTCCTGGCGCGCGACGCGCTCCTGGCGCTCGCGCTCGGCGAGCTTCTCGCCGGTCAGGTCGCGGACGAAGCCGGTGTACGTCGCGGTCGGCCCCCAGCCGCTCATCCGCGTGATGCCGAGCGCGACCGGGAACTGGGTGCCGTCCCGGCGCTGGGCCAGCGCCTCCAGGCGCTTCTCGAGGATCCCGTCCTCGCCCGCCAGCAGCCGCCGCAGGGCGGCGCGGTAGGCGGTGCGCCGCTGCGGCGGCGCGAGGCGCTCGGCGAAGTCCTCGCCGACGACGTCCTCACGCGCGAGGCCGAACATCCGCTCTGCCGCGGGGTTGAACTCGAGCACGCTCCCGCGCGCGTCGACCGAGACGATGCCGTCCAGCGCGGCTCGCAGAACGGCGTCGTCGACCCCCGCGACGGGGATGAACAGGTCCGAAGCCACTGCGACTCTCGTCGGCTCGGATCGCATTGAGCTTGAGTCCCCCGGCATGTGCCCGGCCACACGTTACGCAGCGGACGCGCGCCCGGCCCGCCGATCGGTGCCACGATCACGCAGGTGATGCCCGGCCCGCCACCGCTCGCCGACGCCGCCGACCCGCTCGGCAAGCTCCAGCGCGGCCTCGGATCGGGCTACCTGTGGGCACTGGACGCCGACCGCGCCGTCGCCCACGCGCTGCTCGTGCACTGCGTCTTCAACGATCCGCGCTGGGACCGCCAGGTCGACGACCGCGACGACTTCCACGCGACGCTCGCGCTCGACGTCGGGCTCGACGTCGGCGCGCTCGAGGGGTGGCTGCGCGACAGCGACGCCGACGACGCCGAGACGACCGCCGACGTGCTCGGGATGCTCGGGCGGATGGCCGTCCGCGGCCACGAGGAGGCGCGCCGCACGCTGCGCGAGTACGTCGCCTACGGGCACTTCTGGCCGCGCGCGGTCGAGCGCCTCATCGGCGACGACGACGCGTCGTCGGCCACGCGCGCGTGGCCGGAGGCCGTCGGCGGGCTGGACGCCGTCCTCGTCGAGCGCTTCCGCGGCGACGAGGCGCTCGCCGAGGCGCTGTCGGGCCTGGACCCGCGCGAGCGGCCGTGGACGATGTGGTCGGTCGAGAACCCGCGGATCGCCCGCGCGTTCGCGCTCGAGCAGCGCGGCGGCGACGAGCCTGCGGCGGCGACCCGGCGGCGCGGCGGGCGCGCGGCGCGCGAGCGGCCGGCCGGCCGCCGGCCGCGCGAGATGACGACGGCCGAGCTGCTGCTGATCGCCGAGGACTCGCGCTGGACGCAGATCGCCGACGAGCTCGAGCGGCGCGCCGAGCCGGCCGACGTCGACCTGCTCCTCGCGGCGGCGGCCGACCCCGAGGCCCCGATGCGCCGCGCCGCGATCCTCGCGCTCGGCCGCCAGGGCCGCCGCGAGCTGCTGCAGATCGCCGAGCAGGCCACCGACCGGGCGCAGCGCGGCAAGCTCCAGGGGGCGATCGCGCTCGCCCTCGAGGCGATGCCGATCTCGCAGACGCGCGCGCTCGCGCACGACTGGCTGGCGTCGGGCGACTGGGCGCGCCGGCGCAAGGCCGCCGGGCTGCTCGCGACCTGGGCCGAGGACGAGGACCTGCAGCCCGCGCGGCGCGCGCTCGCGCGCGAGCTCGACGAGGGCCTGGGAGGCGACGTCTACGTCATCGGCTCGCTCGCCGAGGCGCTCGGGCGCTGCGGCGTCCACGGGCCGTTCGAGGAGTTGCTGCGCGCCTACGAGGAGACGCCGTACTCCTACGGCCGGCGCACGATCGTCGCCGCGCTCGCCGCCTCGGACCCGACCTTCGGCGGCGACGTCGCCGTCGACTGCCTGTGGGACTGCGAGGCCGAGACGCGCCGGCTGGCGGCCGCCCACGTCGACGGCCGCGTGCGCCTGGCCTCCCAGCGCCTGGAGGAGCTCGCCCGCGACGACGCCCAGGCGGCATCGGTGCGCGCCGCCGCGACCGAGCGCGTGCGCGCGTAGGCGCGCGCCACCCGGACGCGCGCCCGCGCGTGCCCGCCGATCTGCGGGCACCGACTAAGCTGACCGCGTGACCACCTTCGCCGACCTCGGACTCTCCGCCAGCACGCTCGACGCACTCGAGGACGTCGGCTACGAGAAGCCCAGCCCGATCCAGGAGCAGGCGATCCCCCCGATGCTCGAGGGTCGCGACGTCATCGGCCAGGCGCAGACGGGCTCGGGCAAGACCGCGGCCTTCGGCCTGCCGATCATCGAATACATCGATCCGAGCGAGCCCGAGGTGCAGGCGCTCGTCCTCACGCCGACGCGCGAGCTGTGCATCCAGGTGACGCAGGCGATCCGCGCCTACGCCCAGCGCAAGGGCGCCGACGTCGTCGCCGTCTTCGGCGGCGCGCCGATCCGCACCCAGCAGGCCCAGCTCAAGGCCGGCGGGCACATCGTCGTCGGCACCGTCGGGCGCGTGCTCGACCTCATCGGCCGCCACTCGCTCGTGCTCGACGCCTGCCGCTTCGTCGTGCTCGACGAGGCCGACGAGATGCTCGACCTCGGCTTCCTCGAGGACGTCGAGAAGATCCTGCGCCTCACGCCCAACAGCCGCCAGACGGCGCTGTTCAGCGCCACGATGCCGCCGCCGATCCGCAAGCTCGCCGACAACTACCTCTACCACCCCGAGCACGTCAAGGTGCAGTCCGCGACGCTCACCGTGGACTCCGTCGAGCAGTTCCAGGTGACGGTGAAGACCGCCGACAAGGCCGACAAGCTCGTCGAGGTGCTCGCCGCCGAGAAGCCCGACCAGGCGATCGTCTTCGCCCGCACCAAGATCCGCACCGACCAGCTCTACAAGAAGATGCGCGACAAGGGCTTCAACGTGAAGGCCCTGCACGGCGACATGTCGCAGGGCTCGCGCGACGGCGTCATGCTCGGCTTCAAGGGCGGCCGCGTGCCGATCCTCGTCGCGACCGACGTCGCCGCCCGCGGGCTGGACATCTCGACCGTCACGCACGTCGTGAACTTCGACGTGCCGCGCTCGCCCGACGTCTACGTGCACCGCATCGGCCGCACGGGCCGCGTCGGGCGCGCGGGTCGCGCGATCACGTTCGTCGAGCCCAAGCAGGAGAAGGAGCTCGAGGCGATCGAGCGCCACACCGGCGTGAAGGTCACGCCGTGGGAGGCCGGCGTGAAGGTCGAGCCGACGCCGGTCGTTGAGAAGCCGCGCCGTCACACCAAGCCGCACGTGTCGCGCAACGGCGACGAGCCGTACGCCAAGCTGCTCGTGGCCGGCGGGCGCGCCGCCGGGATCGAGGTCGCCGACCTCGTCAGCGCCGTCACGCACGCCGCCGACATCGACGGCGAGGCCGTGCGCGACGTCAAGGTGCTCGAGCACTTCGCGTTCCTCTCGGTGCCCGCCGACGACGCGCAGCGCATCGCCCAGGCGGTCGACGGCGAGCGCGTGCGCGGGCGGCGGATCAGGGTCGAGCCGGCGAAGGCCTGACGCGTCCCGCGATGAGCGAGCGCAACGTGCTCGGCGGCGTCCTGGAGCCCTGCGGCACGGAGCCGATGACCGGCTTCTACCGCGACGGCTGCTGCAGCACCGGGCCCGAGGACCGCGGCAGCCACACGATCTGCGCCGTCGTCACCGAGGAGTTCCTGGCCCACCAGCGCAGCATCGGCAACGACCTCAGCACGCCGATGCCGCTGTACAGCTTCCCGGGCCTCGTGCCCGGCGACCGCTGGTGCGTGACCGCAGCCAACTGGCTGCGCGCCCACGAGGACGGGGCGGCGGCCTACGTCGTGCTCGCCTCCACCCACGAGCGGGCCCTCGACATCGTCCCGCTCGAGGCGCTGCGCGAGCACGCCGTCGACGTCCCGGCCGACCCGGGCGCGCTCGCCGACTGACCGCCGCGGGGCGCGGCGCCGCCCACGGCCGGCGAGGTCCTCGATGGCGGGCTCCTCCCAGCGCCGATGTGCCGCCGCGGCCGCGGCGCCGCGCAACTACGGCCGCCCGGGCGCGTTACCCTTTGCTGACGTGACGATGCTCCTCAAGGACCGCCCGACCGAATCCCCCGCCGAGGGCGGGGCGCCCGCGTCTCCCGGCGTCGCGGTCGCGGCGCCCGACTTCGCCTGCGAGGCCTGCGGCGCGGCGATGGCGCGAGGGCAGGACTGGTGCCTGGAGTGCGGCAGCGCCGCCCCCGGGCGGCTCGGCGCGCGGCCCGGCTGGCGGGCGGCGTTCACCGTCGTCGGCCTCACCTCGCTGCTGCTCGTCTGCGGCGTCGTCGCGGCCTACGCCGCGCTGACGAGCGACGCCCAGCGCACCGCGTCCGCGCCGCCGGCGGGCTCGGCCGATCCCATCACCGCGCAGGTCCCGGCCGGCGGGGTGCCGGCCACGGCGCCCCCCGCGGTCGCCGCGCCCGGCGTGACCGGCCCCGGCGTCACGCCGCCGCCGCCCGCCGCGGGCACGAAGCCGATCATTCCCATCGCGCCGGTGCCGCCCGGGACGAACCGGCCCGTGGCGCCCCCACCGCCGCCGCCGGCGGCGACGAAGCCCGGCGCAACGTCTCCGGCCGGCAGCCCGGGCTCCTCCTCCTCGGACGGCGGGTCCGGCTCGACCCCGACCACCCCCGCCCCGGCGGCCACGAACGTCATCGCCTTCAAGAAGGACGCCGCGCAGACCTACGATCCCGGCAAGCGCGCGGGCGCCGAGTTCGGCCCGCCCAAGAACGCGATCGACGGCAGGCCCGGCACCGTCTGGGACGTCGTCGTGCCCGCCGACGACAAGCCGATCGCCGCCGGGCTCGTCATCGACCTCGGCAAGCCCTACGCGCTGCGCTCGCTGCGGCTCGCCACGCCGACCGAGGGCTTCAAGGTCGAGGTCTACGGCGCCAAGAGCGCCAAGGAGCTGCCGCAGGACGTCATCGACAAGCGCTGGATCCACCTCACCGACGACAGGTCGACGCTCGACGACGAGCTCATCCTGCTCAAGGGCAAGGGCGACGGGGCGAAGGTCCAGCTGCTGCTGCTGTACTTCACGACGCCGCCCGACCCGGCCGACCCGCGGGTCGCGATCAGCGGCGTCACCCTGCGCGGCACGCCGTAGCCGCGTCGAGTCTCTAAGCTGCCCGCCATGTCAGCAGCCGCCATGCGCACCACCGAGGGCGTCATCGTCCTCGAGCTCTTCGACGCCGACGCTCCCGAGACCGTCGCGAACTTCCGCAAGCTCGCCGCCGACGGCTTCTACGACGGCCTCACGTTCCACCGCGTGATCAAGGACTTCATGATCCAGGGCGGGTGCCCGACCGGCACGGGGACGGGCGGGCCCGGATACCAGTTCGACGACGAGATCAACGACCACAAGATCGTCCGCGGCGCGCTCGCGATGGCGAACTCGGGGCCGAACACGAACGGCTCGCAGTTCTTCGTCGTCACCGCCGGCGAGGCGCCCTGGCTCGACGGCAAGCACACCGTCTTCGGCGAGGTCACCGAGGGCATGGACGTCGTCGACCGGATCGAGAACGTGGCGACGATGGGCGCCGACCGCCCGGTCGAGCCGGTCATCATCGCCTCGATCGAACTCGGCGACTGACACGGCACCGCCGGCTTGGACCTCTTCCAGGCCATCGTCCTCGGGATCGTCCAGGGGCTCACGGAGTTCCTGCCGATCTCGAGCAGCGGCCACCTGCGCATCGTCCCGGCCTTCGCCGGCTGGGAGGACCCGGGCGCGGCGTTCACCGCCGTCATCCAGATCGGCACGATGGCGGCGGTCGTCCTGTACTTCCGCGAGGACCTGCTGCGCATCGCGCGCGCCTGGCTGGCCTCGCTGCGCGACCCCTCGCGGCGCTCGGAACTCGACGCGCGCATGGGCTGGTACCTCGTCGTCGCGACGGTGCCGATCGTCATCTTCGGCGTCGCGTTCAGCCATCAGATCGAGAACGGCGCGCGCAACCTCTACGTCATCGCAACGGCGCTCATCGTGCTCGGCCTCGCGCTGCTGGCGGCGGAGCGGCTGTCGCGCCGCGAGCGCGACCTGACGAGCATCACGCGCCGCGACGCGATCGTCGTCGGCTTCGCCCAGGCGCTGGCGCTCGTCCCCGGCGTGTCGCGCTCGGGCGCGACGATCACCGCCGGGCTGCTGCTCGGGCTCGATCGCGTCGCGGCCGCGCGGTTCTCGTTTCTGCTCTCGATCCCGGCCGTCGTGCTCAGCGGCGTCTACGAGTTCCGCGACGTGCTCAGCGGCAGCGCCGAGGGCGCCGCCGGCCTGGCGCCGACGGCCGTCGCGACGCTGCTGGCGTTCATCTCGGGCTACCTCTCGATCGCCTTCCTGCTGCGCTTCCTGACGACGCACACGACCGCGGTGTTCGTCGCCTACCGGGTCGTGCTCGGGGCGGCCGTCCTGGCGCTCGTCGCCGGCGGCGTCATCGCCTAGCCCACGCGGGCGGCGTCCCGGCGCTCGTCGCCGGCGGCGTCACCCTCCGCCGCAGCGGGCCGGGCGGGCGCGGCTAGACCTCGGTGACCGCGATCGAGCCGGCGTCGCGAACGGCCTTGGCGTCGACGCCGTCGATCGCCGACAACGCGCAGTAGGCGACCGTGTCCGGATCGAGGCCGAGCCCGGCCGCCTCGGGCGGATCGAGGCGCTCGAGCAGGTGCTTGGAGGCCAGGGAGACGCCGCCCCTCGCCGCCGCCTCGATCCGCGCCGTCTCGTTGACCTCGTCTCCGAGCGCGGTGATCTCGAGGCGGCCGCCGGTCACGACCTGGCCCATCATGACCGTCGAGCCCCAGTGGATCCCGGCGTTGACGGTCGGCCGCACGCCGCCGCCGAGCTCGATCCCGGCAAGCTGCTCGCGCACCCGCCGCGCGGCCGCGATCGCGGCCGCCGCGGCGCGGGAGCGCGAGCCGTCGAAGTCGGGCGGGCAGAAGAAGGCGCTCGCGCCGTCGCCGGCGTGGCGCCCGACGATCCCGACGTGCTCGATGACGGCGTCGTCGAACAGCGACGTGACCGTCCGGACGAGCTCGAAGTACGCGCGCGAGGACAGCGCGCGCGACAGCTCGCCGGACGCCTCGAGGTCGACGAAGAGGATCGCGGTCTCGCAGCGGTGCGGCTCCGCCATGCGCGCCATCCGCTCGAACATGGCCGTGTCCCCGCGCGACAGCAGACCGAGGACGGCGCCCGGGAGCCTCGGCCAGGACACCATGAGGGCGCCCGCGAACTCGCCGCCGGGCTCGTCGAGCCGGATGTACATGAGGTACTGGCTCGGCGTGTACGCCAGCCCCGTCCGCGCGAACGTCGTCCAGGTCCCCCACACGGGCGGCGGCTCGACCGGCGCGTAGCGGGCCGCGGACTCGGCGAGGCCGGCGAACTGCGGCGCGTCGGGCTCGAGCGTGTAGCGCATGTACGGCGTCATGAGACGCCACCAGCGCCGGGCCGACTCCTCGTCGACGGCCCACAGATCGCGGTCGCGCACGTCGCGCTGGGGCACCGAGAGCCCGTAGTAGTCGGCCACGTCGATGTCGGCGTCGAGCGCGACGAGCTGCTCGCTGCTCATGTAGACGATGCGCCACGCGCGGTCGGTGATCTCCGCGACGCGGCCCATCTCCTCCATCGCCTCCGCGGCCCGCCTGAGCACCGGATGCTCAGGCAGCGGCGGACGGCTTCGCCTTCTCGCTCCCACGGGCCCGCGAGCCTACCGGCCGCGTCGCGGGCGGCCTTCCTGCGACGGCTTCCCGCCGATCCGGGGTAGCGTAGGGCTGACACCCCGTCGAGCACCCGAGGAGCAACCTGACATGGCCAGCGTCCACCCAACGGCCGCGCAGAGCACGAACGGCCGCGGCGACGCGGCCGAGATCTCCGTGACGAACCCCGCCACCGGCGAGGTGATCGCGCACGTCCCGGAGCTCTCCGCCGAGCGCGTCGCCGAGCTCGCGGCGGTCGGCCGGGCCGCCCAGCCGGGCTGGCAGGCGCTCGGCATCGCCGGCCGCGGGCTCGTCCTGCGCCGGATGCAGAAGTGGATCATGGACAACGCCGACCGCGTCGCCGCCACGCTCGTCTCGGAGACGGGCAAGACGTGGGAGGACGCCTACATGGCGGAGATCAACTACGCCGGCGGCGCCATCGACTACTGGGTCAAGAACGCCAAGCGCCACCTCTCCGACGAGAAGATCCGCGCGAGCACGCTCGCCGTCAAGGGCAAGAAGATGATCGTCCGCTACGAGCCGCTCGGGCTCATCGGCGTCATCGGCCCCTGGAACTACCCGCTGACGAACTCCTTCGGCGACTGCCTGCCGGCGATGCTCGCCGGCAACAGCGTCATCCTCAAGCCGTCGGAGGTGACGCCGCTGACGTCGCTGCTGCTCGCCGAGGGCCTCGCCGAGAGCGGGCTGCCGACCGGCGTCTTCCAGGTGGCCACGGGGCGCGGCGAGACCGGCGCCGCGCTCATCGACGAGGTCGACATGATCATGTTCACCGGATCGACGGCGACCGGCAGGAAGGTCATGGCGCGCGCAGCGGAGACGCTCACGCCCGTCGCGCTCGAGCTCGGCGGCAAGGACCCGATGATCGTCATGTCCGACGCCGACCTCGAGCGCGCGGCGAACCTCGCCGTCTACTACTCGATGTTCAACGGCGGCCAGACCTGCATCTCGATCGAGCGCGTCTACGTCGAGGAGCCCGTCTACGACGAGTTCGTCCGCAAGGTCGTCGACAAGGTCGGCGCGCTGCGCCAGGGCGAGTCGACCGGGCCGGGGACCGTCGAGGTCGGGGCGATGACGTTTCCCAAGCAGCTGGAGATCGTCGAGGAGCACGTGCGCGACGCGCTCGCCAAGGGCGCCCGCGCGCTGACCGGCGGCCGGCGCGGAGACCGCAAGGGCCTCTTCTACGAGCCCACGGTGCTCGTCGACGTCGACCACACGATGAAGGCGATGACCGAGGAGACCTTCGGCCCGACGCTGCCGATCATGAAGGTCGCCGACGCCGAGCAGGCGCTGGCGCTGGCCAACGACTCGCCGTACGGGCTGGGCGCGGCGGTCATCGGCGACCGCGGCCGCGCCGAGGCGCTCGCCCGGCGGATGCACGCCGGCGCGGTCTGCGTCAACGACGCGCTGCTGAACTACGTCGCCGTCGAGCTGCCGATGGGCGGCTGGAAGGCCTCCGGGTTGGGCACCCGCCACGGCGGCGGCGGCATCCGCAAGTACACCAAGCAGCAGTCGCTGTTCATCAGCCGCGTGCACCTCAAGCGCGACCCGTACATGTTCCCCTACAAGCCCGCCGTCTCGAAGTTCCTGTTCCGCGGGCTGCGGCTCGTCTACGGCCGCGGCCGGCGCCGCTGAGCGACCCGGGCACAGCTCGACGATGGCCGCGATCGCCTTCGCGCTGGGCTCGTCCGTGCTCTGGGGCGTGGCGGACTTCCTGGGCGGGCTGAAGAGCCGCACGTTCCCCGTGCCGGTCGTGCTCGGCATGACGTACCTGACGTCGCTGGCGATCATGCTCGCCTTCGTCGGGGCGCGCGGCGAGGGCCCGCCGTCGTCCTCGCACCTGCTCGCCGGCCTCGCCGCCGGGCTCTTCGGGATCGCGGGCCTCATGGCGTTCTACCAGGCCCTGGCGATCGGGACGATGAGCATCGTCGCGCCGGTCGCGTCGACGGGCGTCGCGCTGCCCGTCCTCGTCGGCCTGCTCAGCGGAGACGCGCCGGGGCCGACGCGCTCGCTCGGCCTCGCGCTCGCCGTCCTCGGCGTCGTGCTCGCCTCGCGCGAGGACGACGGCGGCGCCGAGGACGAGGGCCAGCGGCGGCTGAGCATCGTCCTCGCACTCGTCGCCGGGCTCGGCTTCGGCACCTACTTCACGCTCGCCGAGATCGCCTCGCGCGGCGACGTCGGCTGGGCGCTCGTCATGTCGCGGGTGTCGGCGTTCCCGCTCGTCGTCGTGCTCGCCTGGCTCGCGCTGCGCCGCGGCGGGCGGCGCCCGGCGGGCTGGGCGCTCGGGACGCTCGCCGGGATCGGCGTCCTCGACCTCGCCGCCAACGCGTTCTTCAACCATGCCACGACGATCGGCGAGCTGTCGAGCGTCGCCGTGGCGAGCTCGCTGTACCCGGTCGTGACCGTGCTGCTTGCCGCGCTGCTGCTCGGCGAGCGCGTGCGCGGCACGCAGCGCGCCGGGGTCGTCGTCGCGCTGGCGGGCGTCGTGCTCATCTCCGCCGGCGCGTAGCGCGCGGGGTCTGGCGCGTTGCGTCCCAGGCAGGGACGCGTTCCACCCGACCCCCCGGCCCGCGGCTTCCCGGCCCCCGAGCCCGGCCCGCGAGCGCAGGGGTCTGGCGCGTTGCGTCCCGGGCAGGGACGCGTTCCACCCGACCCCCCGGCCCGCGGCTTCCCGGCCCCCGAGCCCGGCCCGCGAGCGCAGGGGTCTGGCGCGTTGCGTCCCAGGCAGGGACGCGTTCCACCCGACCCCCCGGCCCGCGGCTTCCCGGCCCCCGAGCCCGGCCCGCGAGCGCAGGGGTCTGGCGCGTTGCGTCCCGGGCAGGGACGCTTCGCGCCCGACGCCCACTACGATCGGCCGGCTGTCGACGACGGAGGGCGCATGGACTACGAGGTCGAGCTTGAGGCCGTCGCGGGACGCGACCAGACCGAGGAGTCGCTCGTCGTGCGCTACGCCGACGGCACCACGGAGCGCTTCCGGCTGCACGAGTACCCGCGCGTCTACGCCGTGCCCGGCCTCTACGAGGAGGTCGTCCAGCGCCGCCTGCGCTGCGCCTCGCCGGCCCGCCTCGCCGAGCTGCTCGTGGGCTGTGCCGCCGACGCGGGCGTGCCGGCCGCGGATCTGCGCGTCTTCGACCTCGGGGCCGGCAACGGCGTCGTCGGCGAGGAGCTGCGCGCGCGCGGCGTCGGCACGCTCGTGGCCTCCGACAAGCTCGCCGCGGCGCGCGACGCGGCGCTGCGCGACCGGCCGGGGCTCTACGCGGAGTACCTCGTCGGCGACACCGACGACCTTCCGCGCGCCGCGCAGCTCGTCGGCGAGCTTGGCCTCAACGGACTCGTCGCGGCGGGCGCGCTCGGCATGGGCCACATCTCGGCCGCGAGCTTTCACCGCCTGTGGAGCGCCTTCCCGCCGCGGTCCCTGTTCTCGGTCAGCGTCCCCGAGCAGCTCGCCGAGCCGGGCTCGAGCGACTTCGGCGACTACCTCGCCGAGCTCGGGCCGGGCGAGATCCTCGTGCGCGAGCGCTTCGAGCACCGGCTCTCGATGGCCGGCGACCCGCTGCACTACGTCGCGGTCGTCGCGCGCCGGGGGTCGCTCACAGGCCCCCGAACCAGCTGACGATCCGGCCCGTGAACTGCGCCCGCCATGCCGGGTCGGAGAGGTTGTGCGTCGCGTCGGCGATGACCTCGTGGCGCACGCGCGGCGAGGCGGCGAGGTAGGCCTCGATCGTCGCGTGCGGGATGACGGCGTCGCGCTCGGACTCGAGCACGAGCACCTCGCCGTCGAGCGCCGCGAGGTTGTCGAGGCCCGCGGCACTGTCCGGCGGCCCGTCCGGGCGCTCGCGCTCGCCGAGCGGCACGTCGAGCAGGTCGTCGGCGTACAGCGCCGGCGCGCGCAGGAGCATCCGGCGCACGGGGCGCTCGCCGGCGAGCAGCGCCGCCAGGTACGCGCCGTAGCTGGCGGCGCAGACGCCGACGCGTCGCGGGTGAAACCCCGGCGCCGCCGCCAGCCTGTCGTAGGCCTGCAGCGCGTCGCCGAGGTGGTCGCGCACGGAGAGCCGGTCGCGGTCGCCGTCGCTGGCGCCGTGCCCCGCGAGGTCGAATGTCAGGCAGACGGCGCCGAGGCCCGCGGCGGCCGCGTGCGCCCGCTCCGCGTAGCCGCCCTGATCGGAGTGCAGGCCGTGCACGAAGAGGATCGCGGGAGCGGCGCGCGCTCCGCCGCCGCCGTCGACGATCCGGGCGGCGAGCCGGCGGCCCGAGCTGACGAGCTCGATCTCGGTCACGGTCGGCTGCACCCGTGGATGATCGCCGATTCGCGAGCGGGCCCGCGCGGCCCACGGCAGCGCCGCGCGCGCGGGCGTCCACGTCCGCGCCGGCGCCGCCCGCCAGGCGCGGCGACGTCCCCCGCCGCGGCCCGCGCCCGGGGGCCCGCGCGGGCCGCCCGGCGCTTCCTGGCAGCCTTCCGGGTGTGATCGCGCCGCCGCTCGCCGCCCTCGTCCAGCTCGAACCGCTGCAGCTCACGCCCGCGCTGGCCTTCGGCGTCATGTACGCCGTGCGCGCCCGCCGGCTCGCCGAGCAGGGCCGCGCACCGGCGGCCTGGCGGCAGGCCTGCTTCTTCGGCGGCCTCGCGCTCATCGCGCTCACGCTCAGCTCCCCGCTCGGCGTGCTCGCCGACGAGCTCTTCTGGGCGCACATGGCCGAGCACCTCCTGCTCGCGGACCTCGGCGCGCTGCTGCTCGTGCTCGGCCTGACGGGCCCGCTGCTGGCGCCGCTGCTGCGCACGACGGCGCTGGGCTGGATGCGCCACCTCGCCCATCCCGTCCCGGCCTTCGGGCTCTGGGCCGCCGATCTCTTCTTCTGGCACCTCGTCGGCCCGCACGAGGCGGCCGTCCGCAGCGAGGTCGTCCACGCGCTGCAGCACATGCTCTTCGTCGGCCTCGGGATCAACATGTGGATGGCCCTGCTCGGGCCGCTGCCCAAGCCCGCCTGGTTCGGCAACTTCGCCAAGCTCGTCTACATCATCGTCGTGCGGCTGACGTCGACCGTGCTGGCCAACGTCTTCGTCTGGAGCAACGACGCGTTCTTCTCCGTCTACGAGCCGGGCGAGCGCGCGCGCGGGATCTCGCCGCAGACCGACCAGGTCGTGGCCGGCTCGATCATGATGGTCGAGGGCTCGATCCTCACGCTGTGCCTGTTCTGCTGGCTGTTCCTGCGCAGCGCGCGCGAGGGGCAGGAGCGCCAGGAACTGCTCGACCTGGCGGCCGCGGGCGGGGTCGCGCTCGACGAGCGGCGGGCGGCCCGCGCCGTCGCCGCGGGGCGCGGCGCGGAGCTGAGACGCCGCATCGAGGAGGACGACACCCGGTAACGTTGGGGGCATGTCTCTCATGTCGAAGCTCACACAGGTCGCGAGATCACCGAAGGGCCAGCAACTGGTCAACAAGGCGAAGCACATCGCCAACGATCCCAAGAACCGCGAGAAGCTCGAGGACGCGAAGGACAAGATCGGCGAGCGCTTCGGCTCCGCGAAGGACAAGGCGGACGAGCATCGCCCGGGTCACGCCGACGACGCCGCCAAGACCCCCGACGCCGCCGCCGACACCCCCGACACCCCCGACACCCCGGACACCCCCGACACCCCCGGCTCCGCGCCGCGGTCCGCCGGCGACGGCGGTCCGACGGCCGCCTAGGCCTCAACCACCGAGCGTCATCCGCTCGGCACGCTCGGCGAGGGCCACGACACCCTCGCCGAACCCGTGCAGCCAGGGATCGTCGGTGCTGCCCGCCAGGGCCCGGCGGTAGTTGCCCTCCATGAAGACGACCGCCTTCCATACGGCGAGCGCGCCGTACCAGCGGATGTCGCTCATCGCCCGCCCGCTGCGCCGCTCGTAGCGCTCGACGAGCTCCTCGCGCGTCGGGAAGCCCTCGCGGCGCGTGACGCTCGACAGCTCGAACATCCCCAGCGGGGGGTCGTCGCGCTGCGTCCAGAGCGCGCAGAGGTAGCCGACGTCGGCGAGCGGATCGCCGATCGTCGCCAGCTCCCAGTCGAACACGGCGGCGATCCGGGCCGGCGCGCCGGGCGCCAGCATGACGTTGCCAAGGCGGTAGTCGCCGTGGACGATCGTCGGCGCGGGCGAGCGCGGCCGGTGCTCGGCCAGCCACGCGCCGACGCGCTCGACGGCCGGCAGGTCGCGCGTGCGGTTGTGCTCCCACAGGCCGCCGAAGCGCCGCAGCTGGCGTTCGAGGTAGTCCTCGGGCCGCGTCGACAGGCCGTCCAGCCCGCACGCGCGCCAGTCCACCGCGTGCACCTCGACGAGCGCGTCGACGAGCTCCTCGCCGATCCGGCGGCGCTCGTCCGGCGTGTCGACCGCCGCGGGCAGCGCGTCGGTGACGACGTCGCCGGCGACGCGCTCCATGACGTAGAACGGCGCGCCGATGAGCGCCGGATCGTCGCCGACCGCGAGCACCGCCGGCACCCGCGCGCCGGTCGGCGCGAGCGCGCGCAGCAGGCGCGCCTCGCGCAGGACGTCGTGCGCGCTGGGCGGCAGCGGCCCGCGCGGCGGGCGGCGCAGGACGAGCTCGCGCCCGCCGCAGCGCAGCAGGAGCGTGACGTTCGAGTGGCCGTCACCGAGCGGCTGGGCCGTCAGGCCGCCCGCGTCGCCGGCGACGAGCCCGTGCTCGGCGAGGAACGCCAGCAGCGGCTCGATCACGACGAGCGGCTCGCGGCTGTTGGCCGCCGCCTGCGCGTGCGTGGCGACGACGTCGTCGGAAGCTCCCCCGGCGTTCATTGAGCTGAGACGTTAACCCGCAACCTTGCCCCGCTAGGTTGGTTGGTGTCCCGATGCCCAGACTTCTTGCACTCACGGTCCTGCTCGCCCTGGCGCTCGCCGCGCCGGCGAGCGCCTCGTCGGCGCAGTACACGACGTTCGAGGGCCCCAAGGACCTGCTCAACCCCGTCACGCGCCCCGCCGCGCTCGAGGAGATCGACTCGCTCGGCGTCCACGCGCTGCGGGTCATCCTCACGTGGTCGGCGGTCGCCCCGGGCGCGAACCAGTCCAAGATGCCGAACTTCGAGCCCAGCGACCCGGGCGCCTACGACTGGGGCGAGTACGAGCCGCTCATGGCCGCCGCCAAGCAGCGCGGCTGGCCCGTGACCCTGACGATCTCCGGGCCGGTGCCCAAGTGGGCGACGAGGGCCAGGCGCGACAACCTCACGCGGCCGAGACCGTCGGCGTTCGCCGCCTTCACGACCGCGGTCGGGCGCAAGTGGGGCGACCAAGTCGACACCTGGGCGATCTGGAACGAGCCCAACCAGCCCCAGTTCCTGCGTCCGCAGTACGCGTCCGGCGGCCGCGCGACGTCGCCGGGGATCTACCGCCAGCTCTACTGGGCCGGCCGCCGCGGGCTCATCAAGGCCGGCCAGAAGGACGACACGTTCCTCATCGCCGAGACCTCGCCGCGCGGCAACCGCCGCGTCGTCGCCCCGCTGCGCTTCCTGCGCGGCATGCTGTGCCTGAGCTCGAGCTACAAGAAGCGCAAGTCCTGCAAGGCGGTCCCCGCCGACGGCTACGCGCACCACCCCTACACGACCCGTCAGGGACCGTACTTCCGCCCGAGCCAGCGCGACGACGTCACGATCGGCGTCCTCTCGCGCCTGACGCGCGCGATCGACCGCGCCCACCGCGCCGGCGCGCTGACCAGGCGACTGCCGCTGTACCTCACGGAGTTCGGCATCCAGTCCACGCCGGACACGACCTCGGGCGTCTCGCTGGCCAAGCAGGTCGAGTACCGCGCCGCATCGGAGCGGATCGCGTACAGCAACCGCCGCGTCAAGGCCTTCTCGCAGTACCTGCTGCGCGACAGCGATCCGACCGGGCCGAAGGAGTACGGCGGCTTCGAGTCGGGCCTGCGCTTCGCCGACGGCCGGCCGAAGCCGTCGCTGGCGGCCTTCCGCGTCCCGCTCGCCGTCAAGCGCAAGGGCCGCAAGGTGTCGATCTGGGGCCTCGTGCGCCCGGCGACCGGCAGGACCGAGGTGACGATCACGTACGCCAACCCGCGCTCGTCGCGCTTCCGCGATCTGAAGACCGTCAGAACCGACTCGCGCGGCTACTTCCGGCTGACCGCGAACTGGCGCAAGGGACGGCGCTGGAACGTGCGCTGGGAAGGCTTCTCGGGCTACCCCGTCGACTCCTACACCGGCCGGTGACCGTGCCCGAGGCCGATCCCGCGACCGCCGGCGGGGCCCCTGCCGGGGACCGGCTCCCGAGCGCCGAGGCGCCCGACGTCGCGGCCACCTGGGACGAGCGCTACGCGCGCGCCGACTCGGTCTGGCGCCCCGAGGCCAACGCGTCGCTCATGCAGTTCGCCGCCGACCTGCCGGCGGGCCGCGCGCTCGACGTCGGCGCCGGCGAGGGTCGCAACTCCGTCTGGCTGGCCGGGCGCGGCTGGCAGGTGACGGCGCTGGACGTCTCGCGCGTCGGCCTCGAGAAGGCCGCCACGCGCGCCGCGGAGGCGGGCGTCGAGCTCGACCGCGTCGTCGGCGACTGGCGCACGCATCCGCTCGCCCCCGCCTCGCTCGAGCTCGTCGTCGTCTGCTACATGCACCCGCTGCCCGCCGAGCGCGAGCTCATGTTCGCCAGGGCCGCCGAGGCGCTCGTCCCCGGCGGCCACCTCTTCGTGACCGGCGTCGACGCCGTCGACGCCGGCCGCCGCGGCCCGGCCGACGCCGAGCGGCTGCCCACCGTCGACGGCCTTCGCGCGTCGCTGCGGGCCTTCGAGGTGCTGCGCTGCGAGCAGGTCGCCTACGAGCAGGACTACAGCGTCGGGCGGCTCGCCGTCACCGACGTCGTGGCGGTCGCGCGGCGCCCCTGAGCTCAGCGGCGCGCGATGAGCATGAACGTGTGCCCCAGCCAGCGCAGCCCGGGCGCCGAGCCGAACCGGTCCAGCGCGCCGACCGCGCGCTGCGCGCGCACCGGCAGGCGCCGCCACGAGTAGCTGACGGCGTGCAGCTCGGGTTCCAGGCCGGCGGCGCGGGCCGCCGCGGCGAGCCTGCGCGGCGACAGCGGGATGTCGTCCGGCGTGCCGTGCACGCGGACCCCGAGCCCGGCCCGGTTGGCGAGCGCCAGCGCCGCGCCGACCGGATGCAGGACGTTGGGCTCGATCGCGACGAGCGCGCCGCCCGGGCGCAGCAGGCGCCGCGCCTCGGCGAGGACGGGCTCCAGCGGGCCGGCGTAGGCCACGTGGTGCAGCACGAGCCGGTGCAGGACGACGTCGAAGGACGCGTCAGGCAGCGAGTCCAGGCGGCCGGCGGCGCCCTGCAGGCCCTCGTCGGCCTCGCCCTGGGCGACGGCGTGCCGCGGGCGCTCGGGGTCGAGGTCGGCGGCGACGAGCCGCCAGGCCGGCTTGGGCAGCAGGTGGCGGCCCGGGTGCCAGCCGCAGCCGACCGACAGCGCGTCGCCGCCGGTCAGCCCGAGGTGGCGGTCCAGCAGCTCGCGCTCGCGCCGCTTGCCGCGCTCGTACTGCTCGGCGAGCGTCGCCGGGTCGCTGAGGCGGTCAAGCAGGTTGTCGGGCGTGTAGGTCTCGCTCATCTGCCGCCGGTCAAGGCTACTTCCAGGCGCCCGCGCGTCGTAGGCTGGCGCGACGATGTCGCGCTGGTCTGCCGAGAACGTCTACGGGACCGCCAAGCAGGGCCTGCGCTCGCGCGCGGCCGCGGTCGTGTCCGGCCGCGCCCGCGCGCGGCGCCACGAGCGCCTCTTCGCGCTGACCGGGGCGACGGAGCGCACGCGGATCCTCGACGTCGGCTGCGGGCGCCTGGGCCTGCGCCGCCACGCGCCGTCGCACGACGTGACCGGCGTGGACCGCGAGCCGCGGCCGGAGTACCCGGGCCCGTTCGTGCAGGCCGACGTCCTCGAGGGCCTGCCGTTCGCCGACGGCGAGTTCGACCTCGCGTACTGCTCGAGCGTCATCGAGCACGTCGACCCCGCAGACCGGTCCGCGTTCGCCGCCGAGCTGCGGCGCGTCGCGCGCGGCTGGTACGTCCAGACGCCCGCCTTCTCCTTCCCCGTCGAGCCGCACGCGCTGCTGCCGTTCGCGCACTGGCTGCCGCCGGCCGTGCGGCGGCCGTACTGGCGGCTCGGCGTCGCCGGCGAGTGGGAGCGGATCGAGCTGCTGCGCCGCCGCGAGATGACCGAGCTGTTCGGCCCTCCGGTCGCCGAGCGCGCCGGTCCGCTCGTGAAGAGCTGGATCAGCGTGCGACCGATCTGAGGGCGCCCCCCGCGACCGACCTCATACATTTCCGTCCATGGCACAGCAGCTCTGGTTCCTGCGACACGGCGAGGCCGAGCCGCACGACGCGCGCGCCGACGCCGACCGGCGCCTCACCGAGCGCGGCGAGCGCCAGTCGCGCGCCGCGGGCCGCGCGCTGACCGCGCTCGACGTGTCCTTCCAGCTCGTCGTGACGAGCCCGCGCATCCGCGCCCTCGACACGGCGCGGCTGGCCTGCGAGGAGCTCGGCTGCGACTTCTTCGTCGACGACGCCCTGTCGAGCGCCTTCGGCGTCGACGACGCGCTCGCGCTCGCGGCGGCCGCGGGGGACGACAAGCGCGTGCTGTTCGTCGGCCACAACCCCGACTTCGTGCAGATCGTCCACGACCTCACGGGCGCCGCCGCCGAGCTGAAGAAGGGCGGCGTCGCCGGGATCCGAATGCGCGGCCGGCGCGGCGAGCTGCTCGCGCTGCTGCGCCCGCGCGAGCTGCGCCTCATCGAGCAGGTCGGCGCGCGGGCGAGCTGATCGCCGAGCGCCGGCGCCGCGCTCACGCGCCCGCGCGGGCGAGCCGATCGCCGCCCGACGGCGCGGCGCTCAGACGAGCTTCGCCGTCGCCCGCGCGGCGATGAGCAGCGGGTCGTAGACACCGCTGAACGGCGGCGCGTAGGCGAGGTCGAGCAGCTCGACCTCGCCGACGGCGAGCCCCGTCCAGATCGCGGTCGCGAGCACGTCGATCCGCTTCGCCGCGCCCTCGACGCCGACGATCTGCCCACCGAGCAGCCGCCCCCCGCCGGCCTCGGCGACGAGCTTGACCCAGATCGGCCCTGCGCCCGGGAAGTAGCCCGCGCGGGTGCGATCCTCGATCGTCGCGCTGACGACCTCGATCCCGGCCTCGGCCGCCTCGCGCTCGGAGATCCCCGTCCGGGCGACCTCGTAGCGGCAGATCTTCGACACGGCGGTCCCGACGACGCCGGGAAAGCGCTCGTCGCCGCCCGTCGCGTTCGTGCCGGCGATGCGGCCCTGCTTGTTGGCGTGCGTGCCGAGCTGGACGTTGACCATCCGCCGCAGCACGCGATGGTGGCTCTCGGCGCAGTCGCCGGCCGCGAACACGCCGTCGTGACCCGGGCAGCGCTGGTCGGCTCCCACGCGCAGCGCGCCGCTGTCGCCGAGCAGCAGCCCGGCCGCCTCGGCGAGCCCGACCGCAGGGCGCACGCCGGCGCCGATGACGACGTGGTCGGCCTCGAAGAGCTCGTTCGCCGCGGCGACCGCGACGGGCCGGCCGCCGGCGCCGACGACGATCTCCTCGACGTCCGCGCCGAGCACGACGCGCACGCCGCGCCCCTCGGCGGCACGCTGGACGTGGGCGGCCATGTCGGCGTCGAGCGTCGTCATGACCTGCGGCGACCGGTCGATCATCGTGACGTCCAGCCCGCGCTCGACGAACGCCTCGGCCATCTCCAGGCCGATGTAGCCCGCGCCGATGACGACCGCCCGGCGCCCGCCGCGCTCGAGCGCCGCGCGCAGGCGCTCGGCGGCGTCGATGCTGCGCACCGGGTCGATCGCCGCCGCGCCCGGGACCGGCGGCACGACGGCCTCGGCGCCGGTCGCGACGACGAGCTGGTCGAACGGCTCCTCGGTCTCCGCGCCGGCCGCGTCGCGCACGGTCAGCCGGCGCGCGCCGAGGTCGATGGCGACGACCTCGCTGCGCGTGCGCACGTCGATGCCGTTCGCGCGGTGCTCGTCGGGGCCGCGGCTGACGAGCCGCCCGGCGTCCTCGACCGTGCCGCCGACGTAGTACGGGATGCCGCACGCCGAGTAGGACGTGTACGAGCCGCGCTCGAAGGCGACGACGTCGAGCTCCGGGTCGCGCCGGCGGGCGATGCTCGCGGCGCTCATCCCGGCGGCGTCGCCGCCGACGATCGCCAGTCGTTCCCGGGCCATGGAGCGGCAGCGTACGCGGCGCCGCGGCGGCCGGCGGCGCCGCCGCCCCGCCGCGCCCCTCTACGCTGGACGCCCATGCCCGAGCTGCCCGAGGTCGAGATCACGGCGCGCCGCCTGGACGCCGCCCTGCGCGGCGCGACGATCGAGTCGGCGCTCGCCCCCGGCATCAACGCGCTCAAGACGTTCGCCCCGCCGCTGTCGGCGCTCGAGGGCCGCGCGATCGCCTCGGTCGGGCGGCGCGGCAAGCAGTTCGTCATCGGCGTGACGGGCGACCTCGCGCTGCTCGTGCACCTCATGAGCGCCGGGCGCCTGCAGCTCTTCGACAAGCGCGCCGGGCCGCGCGACCGCACCTCGCGCCTGCTCCTGCGCCTCGAGGGCGGACGCGAGCTGCGCCTGCGCGAGTTCGGCACCAAGCAGGCGGCCTGGGTCAAGCTCCTGGCGACCGACGCCGTCGACGAGGAGGAGCTCATCGCCACCCTCGGCCCGGAGGCCTGGCCGCAGCCGCCGGAGGACCTCGGCGCGCTGCTGCGCGCGCCCCGCCCGCTGCACACGATGCTGCGCGACCAGCGCGTCGTCGCCGGCATCGGCCGCTCGTGGGTCGACGAGATCCTCTGGACCGCGGGGCTGTCGCCGTTCAAGCGCGGCGACGACCTGTCCGACGAGGAGGCGCTCGCGCTGCGCGAGGCGATCGCGACGGTCCTCGACGGGGCGATCGAGCACTACGAGCGCGTCGTCTCGCTGCCGATCCCCGACAAGCTGCCGCTGCCGCTGCAGGTCCACCGCAAGGGCGGCGAGCCGTGCCCGCGCTGCGGCACGACGATCGAGCAGGTCCACTACGAGGACTACGTCATGTGCTACTGCCCCGCCGAGCAGACGCAGGGCAAGGTCCTCAAGGACCGCCGCCTCTCGCGCCTGCTGAAGTGACGCGGGGCGCGCAGCCCGCGCGACTGCCGGCCTGACGCCGGGCCCGCGGCCCGCGCGGCTGCTGACGTGACGCCGGGCGCGCGGCCCGCGCGTCAGTCGCGAACCCCGTGCAGCGGGTTGGGGATCTCGATGTAGGTGTCCTCCTCGCTCAGGCGCGTGCGCATCTGCGCCTTGCACGGCCACGAGGAGGAGCCGAGCAGGCGGTCCAGCAGCGTGGCGGCGCCGTCGCCGCGCTCGCGCTCGCGCTCGAGCAGCGCCTTGAGGTCGGCGAGCAGGTCGATCTCGTCGATCGCGCCCGCCACGCCGAGCGCGTTGACGACGCCGAGCGCGTTGTCGAGGAACGGGCCCTCGCCGAGCCCCGCGCCGCCGACGGCGATGTCGTCGTGCGCGGCCTGCCCGACGATCGCCGCCCGCGCGTCGCGCAGCACGCAGCGCGCCGGCCAGCCGTCCTCGAGCTCGACGAGGGTGCCCTGCTGATCGGACCGCAGCGCCAGGCCGAGCTCGGCGTAGAGGCGCAGCAGCGGGACGATCGCGATCTCGGCGTAGCGTGCGAACCACTCGCGCGCGACGTCGGCCTGCGGGCGGCCGCCCCGCTCGGCGAGCCGCGCGACGATCTGGCCGAGCCGGCTCGAGCCGTCGAAGGGGTGGTCCTGGACGAGCACCTCGACGGTGCTGACGTCGGCCTCCGAGCCGGCGCGCCAGCGGTTCTCGCGCAGCTGCACCGAGAGTCCCTCGACCGGCGTGCCGTCGGCGACGACCGCGAGGAAGGCCGGGTCCTGCAGCATCGTCAGGCGCGGCGCGATCTCGCCGGCGGAGGCGCCGAGCCCGTCGGCGAGGCCGCGCGCGGCGTCGACCGCGCGCTGCAGCTCCTGCGGGCCGGCGATCTCCATGTCGCCCGTCAGCCGCACGTGCAGCGGGAACCTGAGCTGCCACGGCCAGTCGGCGTTGTAGACCGTCGCCGGCGACGCCGTCGGCGCGACCTCGCTGCCGAGCGCGCCGAGCTCGACGACGCGCCCGTCGCCGAGCAGCGCGGCGACGTCGGCGCGCTCGCGCAGGTGCTCGAGCTCCCAGGGGTGGACCGGCAGCAGCACGCGCTCGCCGAGGCCCGCGAGGGCGGCGTCGAGCGCGGCGCCGTCGACGGCCGGATCCTCGCGCAGGAGGCGCTCGGTGAGCTCGGCGGCGGGCGCCCCGGCGGCGCTGTCGGACTGTACGAGCGCGGGATCGACCGCCAGCCAGCGCAGCGCGAAGCGCGCGCCGGCCTCGGGGGCATAGGCGGCGCTCTGCTCGGGGCCGAGCTCCCAGCGGCTCTTGGCGGCCGGGTGGGCCATGTGGCCGAGCAGTCCCGCCTGCTCGGCGTCGAGGAAGCTCAGCGGCTCGGCGCTCCAGAGCCGCTCGACGTCGGCCTCGCGCGCGTCGAGGAAGGCCCCGAGCGTCGCGACGTGCTGGCGCACGCGGGCGAGCAGGAAGGTCGGGTCGGGGCCGCGGGTGCCCGGCGCAGAGATGTCGTCGTCGTAGAGCGTGGAGCCGAGCTCGTCGGCGAGCATGCCCATGAGCGTGTCGATCCCGATCGGCCACGGCTTGCCGCCCGCCATGGCGACGTGAGCCGGCGTCCTGAAGCGGTGGCGGTGCGTCGGCGAGAGGTGGCGCACGCCGGCGAGGATCGCGGTGCGCTCGTCGGGGAACGGGAGCACGGCGACGAACTCGTCGCCCTCCTGCGCGAACTCCGGCACGCTGGCCGCCGGCACCGGACGCCACTCGCCGCCCTCCCGGGTGTAGCAGTTCAGCAGGGTCTCCGTGGCGGCGCTGACGGCGGCCAGGTGGCCGCGCGTCTGCGGAGCGCTCTGGCGGGGACTCGACGGAAGCGGCGCGGTCTCTTCGTGGATCTTCATGTCACCGATACCTCGGATGCGTTGGCCGACGACTCGCGGACGGGCTTCGATGCTACGCAACTGCGATCATGCCGCCCGTGATCGGCGCCGGCGCCTCCGCACCCGACTTCCTCCTGCCCGACCAGGACGGCGAGGAGGTCCGCCTGTCCGCGCTGCGGGGGCGCACCGTCGTCCTGTACTTCTATCCCAAGGCCGATTCGCCGGGATGCACGACCCAGGCCTGCTCGATCCGCGACCGCGAGGCCGACTACGCCGCCGCGCGGGTGAAGGTCATCGGCGTCTCACCCGATCCGGTGGCCAAGGTCAAGCGCTTCCACGACACGCGCTTGCTGAACTTCACCCTGCTCGCCGACGCCGACCACGCGGTCTGCGAGCGCTACGGCGTGTGGGTGGAGAAGTCGATGTACGGCCGCACGTACATGGGCGCGCAGCGCGCGACGTTCGTCATCGACCCGAAGGGCACGATCGCCCACGTCATCCCGAAGGCGTCGCCGAAGACGCACGACGACGAGGTGCTGAAGGTTCTCGCGGAGCTCGCGACGGCGTAGGCACGGCGCGGGGGCTGCGGGCGCTCGCGGAGTTCGCGGCGGCGCAGGCACGGCGCGGCCGCGGCCCCCCGCCGCGCCCGCGCCGGCCACGAGCCGTGGCTGTCTGCCCCGGGGTCGCTCAGTCGTACGTGGGCGGGCGCCCGGTGGCGATCTGCGCCCCGATCCGCGAGACGTTCTGCTCGATCGCGAACTGCGAGAGGTGCATCGGCGCCAGCGTCCCGTGGCCCCCAGCGCCCATCGGAGGAATCCTCGGCGGGCCGCTCGGAGGCGCCTCGGCTGCGACCTCGTCCTGCTGTGTCTCTGGTTCCATGGCGGTCCCCCTTCTAGATGCGTCGGTCACGTACGCCGAAACGTTAACTACTCGCGCGCGAATTCGCCAGTACCCGATCGCGAATCCGCGAGGCAGGATCGCGACGCCCGGCGGCCCGCGCGGGCTCAATCGCGCGCCGGCCGGTAGGTGCAGACGAGCACGCCGGTGGCGGTGGTCGTCGTCGAGACGAGCTCCAGCGGCCGGGCCCGGCCGTCCCGCGGGAAGACCCGCTTGCCGCCGCCGAGCAGGACCGGCTCGATCATGAGCACGTACTCGTCGACGAGCTCGTGCTCGACGAGCTGCGCGGCGAGCGATGCGCTGCCCCAGATCTGCAGCCCGCGGCCGTCGCCCGCGCGAGCTCGCGGACGGCGCCGATCGCGTCGCCGGCGTCGAGCAGCGTCGATCCCGACCACGTGAGGTCGTCCTGGCCGAGCGTGCGCGACGCGACGTACTTGGGCATCGCGTTCATGCGGTCGGCGAACGGGTCGCCGGCGCGGTCCGGCCAGGCGGCGGCCATCGCCTGCCAGGTGCGCCGCCCGAACAGCAGCGCGTCGGTCCTGTCGAGGACGTCGTCGAGCGCCGGGCCCATCGTGGCGGGGTCGAAGTACGGCATCGACCAGCCGCCGTGCGCGAACCCGCCGTCGGTGTCCTCGTCGGGGCCGCCCGGCGCCTGGACGACGCCGTCGAGGCTCATGAAGTCGCTGAGGATGATCTGCATCGGTGCTCCTTGCCGGTCGTCGGATCGCGTTCACCCACGGGTGGACCGGCGGCCCGGCGTGAACTCATCGGTGGTCGCCGCGGGCGCCAGGCCCCAGCGGGCGCCGCGGCGCGGCCGGCAGGCCCGCGCACTAGCCCCGGTCCCGGCGGCTCGGGCACATCCGCCGCAGCGCGCAGTCCGCGCAGGCGGGTCGCTGGGCGTGGCAGGTGCGGCGGCCGTGGCGCAGCATGTTGACGTGCAGCTCGAGCTCCGCGCCCGGCGGGGTGAGCGCGAGCATCGCGTCGTGCAGCTCCTCGAACGGGGCCTTCGGGCGCAGCAGCCCCAGGCGCGTGCCGACGCGCGAGACGTGCGTGTCGACGGGCACGTCGCGCAGGCCGTATGAGAACAGCAGCACGCAGGCCGCGGTCTTGCGCCCGACCCCGGGCAGCGCGCAGAGGTACGCCTGCCCCTCGGCGACGCTCGCGTCGCGCATCCACGACAGGTCCAGCGGATCGCCGATTTCCCGCAGGATCGCCTGGATGCGCTGCGACTTCACCTTCGAGATGCCACCGGGGCGGATCGCCTCCTCGACCTCCTCCAGCGGCGCCTCGCGCACGGCCTCCCACGTCGGGAAGCGCTCGCGCAGGCGCAGGAAGGCGACGTCGCGGTTGCGGTCGTTCGTGGACTGCGACAGCACGGTGAGGACGAGCTCGGCGATCCCGTCGCCGTGCGGCTCGGCGAGCGGGACGCCGTAGACCTCCGCCAGCCGCTGCCGGATCCGCGCGACGCGCGCGCGGGTCGGAGCCCGCCAGCCGGCGAGGCTCACTCCAGCGCGCCCCACCGCTCGCAGGCGCGGGCGGCCTCCTCGGCGGCCTCGGGCAGCGCGGAGGCCAGCGCCGACGGGTAGTAGTCCGTGTCCGCCAGGCGCGCGATGAGGACGCCGAGAAAGACGTCGCCCGCCCCGACGGTGCTGCGCACGAGCGCCGGGCTCGCGCGCACGTCGACGCGCATGCCCCTGGCGCGCAGGATCGCCCCGCCGACGCCGCGGGTGACGATGACGTGGCGCGCGCCCGCGGCCAGCAGCGACGCGGCCGCCGCCTCCGGATCGCTCTCGCCGGTCATGAGGCGCGCCTCGGCATGGTTGCACTTCACGAGGAACGCGCCGGGCACGCAGGCGCTCGCCGCCGCGCCGGCGCGTCCGGGGTTGCCGCGCCAGCGATGCAGGCGCAGGTTGGGATCGAAGACGATCGGCAGGTCGAGCTCGAGGGCGCGCTCGCGCGCGGCCATCGTGAGCTCGGCCTCCGCCTTGCCGGCGAGCGTGTTCGACGTGAAGAACAGCGCACCGCACGCCTCGACGGCGTCGAGCAGCCGCCCGCCGAGCGCGTCGACGCTCGCCGCGACACCGTCGCCGTAGAGCTGCCAGGTCGGCTCGCCGCGCTCGTCGAGCGTGACGAAGGCGACGGCCGTCGCGTGGCCCGGGGCCAGCCGGAACCAGCTCGTGTCCACGCCCTCGGCGGCGAGCCGGTCCAGCAGCCAGCCGCCCCAGGGGTCGTCGCCGGCGCCGCCCGCCAGCGACACGCGCGCGCCGTGGCGGGCCGCGGTCGTCGCGACGTTCGCCGTCACGCCACCCGGCGAGGGCACGAACGCGTCGGCCTCGGCGAGCGAGGCGACGGGATGACGGCACACGAGGTCCACGATGGCCTCACCGAAGCAGAGGGTCCGCACCGCCGTGAGGCTATCTTCCGCGGCCGTGCCCCCGCTGTCTCAGGAGACCATCGAGCTCGACGACCAGCCGGTGTTCCTGCGCCGCGCGGGCGACGACGACGTGCCGATCGTCTACCTGCACGGAATCCCGACGAGCTCCTTCGACTGGCTGGCGCCGCTCGCGCTCGGCGGCGGGATCGCCGTCGACCTGCCGGGCTTCGGGCGCAGCGGCAAGCGCGGCGACCTGGACTACTCGCTCGCCGGGCACGTGCGCTTCCTCGATCGGCTGCTCGACCGCCTCGAGCTCGAGCGCGTGCGGCTGTGCCTGCACGACTGGGGCGCCGCGGTCGGCCTGGCCTGGGCCGCCGAGCAGCCCGAGCGGGTGCAGCGGATCGTCGTCGTCAACGGCGTCCCGCTGCTGGGCGGCTTCCGCTGGCGCGGGCCGGCGCGGCTCGTTCGCGCCCCGCTCGTCGGCCCGATCGCGGTCGGCTCGGCGTGGAAGCCCGTCCTGCGCGCCGTCGGGCGCCGCGCATCGGCGACGCGGCTGCCCGAGCCGTTCGTCGCGAGCATCGCCGAGCACTTCGACCTGGGGACCGAGCGCGCCACGCTGCGGCTGCTGCGCAGCGCGTCGCCGCAGTCGCTCGCCGAGGCCGGTGCCGGCCTCGGCGCGATCGGCGCGCCCGCGCTCGTCCTCTGGGGCGAGCGCGACCCGTACATCCCCGCGCGCTTCGGCGCGGGCACCGCCGCCTCGCTCGGCGACGCCACGCTCGAGCTCGTGCCCGACGCCGGCCACTGGCCGTGGATCGAGCGCCCCGAGCTCGGCGCGCGGATCGTCGAGCACCTGACGGGCTGAGTCCTGCGAGGGTTCGCGGCGTGCGCCGCGCCACCCTGATCCCGGCTGCCGTCGCGGCGCTCGGCGCCGTCGCCTACCTGCTCGCCGCCCCGCCGAGCGCCGACCTCGCGGCGCAGGAGTACCGCGCCGGCCTCGGGCTCGTGATCTGGGACAACGGCTGGTACGGCGGGCACCACATGCCCGGCTACAGCGTCCTGTACCCGCCGCTCGGCGCCCTGCTCGGCGCGCGCGCGACCGGCGCCCTGGCCGCGGTGGCCGCGGCGGCGCTCTTCGCGCCGCTCGCGGTCGGCCACTGGGGCCGTCGGGCCGGGGGCGCCGCCGCGCTGTGGTTCGCGGTCGCGGTCGCCGCGCTGCTGCTGACCGGCCGCGTGACGTTCCTGCTCGGCGCCGCGTTCGGCGTCGGTGCGCTGCTGGCGCTCGCGCGCGGGCGACGCGGCGGCGCGCTCGCGCTCGCCGCCGCGACGACGCTCGCCAGCCCGGTCGCGGGGCTGTTCGTCGCCCTCGGCGCGACCGCCTGGGCGCTCGCGGAGCGCCGCCGCCTGGGGATCGTCGTCGCCGCCGCGGCGCTCGTGCCCGTCGCCGCGACGACGCTGCTGTTCCCCGAGGGCGGCAGCGAGCCGTTCGCCCCCTCGGCGTTCTGGCCCGCGCTCGGGGCCGCGCTGGTCGTCGGCGCGCTGCTGCCTGCGCGCGAGCGCACGCTGCGCGTCGCGGCGCTGCTCTACGCCGCCGGGCTCGTCGCCGCCTTCGCGCTCTCCACGCCGCTCGGCGGCAACGTGACGCGGCTCGGAGCGCTCGCCGGCGGGCCGGTCGTGCTCGGCGCGCTCGCGGGCCGGCGCGGCCCGGCCGTCGTCGCGGCGCTCGCGCTGCCGCTGGCCTACTGGGCGCTGTATCCGCCGCTGCGCGACGTCGCCCGCGCCAGCGGCGATCCGTCCGTCCAGGCCGCCTACCACGAGCCGCTCGTGCGCTGGCTGCAGGCCCGCCCGGGTGCCTTCCGCGTCGAGATCCCGTTCACGCAGAGCCACTGGGAGGCGCGCCACGTCGCGCCCGCGATGGCGCTCGCGCGGGGCTGGGAGCGCCAGCTCGACCGCCGCTACGGCGCGCTCTTCTACGACGGGACGCTCGACGCGGCGAGCTACCGCGCCTGGCTGCGCGAGCTCGCGGTGCGCCTACGTCGCGGTCCCCGACGTGCCGCTCGACGAGGCCGGCCGCGACGAGGCGCGCCTCATCGCGGCCGGGCTGCCCTACCTGCGCGAGGTCTGGCGCGACCGGCACTGGCGGGTCCACGCCGTGGCCGGGGCACCGCCGCTCGCCGACGGCGCCGCCGCGCGCCTGTCGGCGACCGGCGTCACGCTGCGCGCCGCCCGCGCCGGCGACGTGCTCCTGCGCGTGCGCCACACGCGGTGGTGGCGCATCGCGGCGGGACGCGCCTGCGTGGACGCCGGGCCCGGGGGCATGACGCGCGTGCGCGTCAGGGCGCCCGGCACGATCCGCCTGCGGGCGCGGCTGACCGGGCCGACCTGCCGCTGAGGCCCGCGGGACCGGCGTTCGCCGCCGGCCGGCGCGGCGACCGTCAGGCGTCCCGAGCGCGTCGCGATGTTCCGTAACATGGACCGGTCCCCATGCTCGCTCGCCTTCGCACGGTCCAGGCGCGCCTCTTGCCCCACGGCCCGCTCGACGTCGTGCGCCAGGTCGTGCTGTTCATGGCCGCCTACCAGCTCTACCGGATCGTCCGCGGGCTCGCCGACGACCCCGGCGCGGCGACCGCCGCCTTCTCCAACGCGCGCGAGCTCATCCACCTCGAGCAGGCGCTGAACATCTTCTTCGAGCCGTCCCTGCAGGCGTTCGCCTCCGGCCAGGCATGGCTGCTGGACGGCGCGTCGTGGATGTACATCAACGCGCAGACGTCGATCACGCTCGGCGCGCTGGCCTGGCTGTACCTCTTTCGCAACGACAGCTTCTACTTCGTGCGCAACATGTTCCTCGTCGCCTTCGGCGTCGCGCTCATCGGCTACGCGGTCTACCCGACGGCCCCGCCGCGCTTCTTTCCGGAGTGGGGCTTCTTCGACGCCGTCTCGGAGTTCACCGGGGTCCGCCAGGACAGCGTCACGATCAACGAGCTCTTCAACCCCTACGCTGCTGTTCCCTCGATGCACGTCGGCTTCGCCCTCATGATCAGCGTTCCGCTCGCCCGGCTCGTCCGCCGGCGGTCGCTCAAGGTCCTCTGGGCCGTGTATCCGCTGCTCGTCGTCTTCGTCATCGTCGTGACCGCCAACCACTTCATCGCCGACGCCGTCCTCGGCGCAGCCGCCGCCGGCATCGGCGCGCTCGCGGCGCGAGCGCTGGCCCGCGCGCGGCCGCACGTGTGGCAGTTCGTCCCGGCGCCGGCGGCCGAGCCCGTGGTGGCCCCGTGACGCCCGCAGACACGCAGGCGCGCCCGCCGACGGAGCCGGGGCGCGACGACGAGCGGCCGCGCGACCCGCGCCGGCGCAGCAAGGCCGAGCGCCTCGAGGCGCTGCGCGACCGGCTCATCGCCTCGCGGCTGACGCCGAACCAGATCTCGATGGCCGGGTTCACGCTGAACGTCGTCGCCGCGCTGCTCGTCTGGCAGCACGAGTTCTTCATCGGCGGCGTCGTCTTCATCATCGGGTCGATCTGCGACACGCTCGACGGCGGCTACTCGCGCATGTCGGGCAAGGGCACGCCCTTCGGGGCCTTCCTGGACTCGACGCTGGACCGCATCGTCGAGGGCATCGTGCTCACCGCCGTCGCCGCGACGTTCGCCGAGCGCGGCGACCAGCTCGCGGTGGCCGCGGTCGTCGTGGCGGTGATGTCGTCGCTCGTCGTGTCGTACACCCGCGCGCGCGCCGAGTCGCTCGGCGTCGAGTGCAAGGTCGGCATCGCCGACCGCCTCGTGCGCGTCATCATCCTGTCGGCGGGCCTCGTCTTCGCCAGCCTGGGCCTGCTCGAGCCCGCCGTCTACGTGCTCGCCGCGCTGTCGACGGTGACCGTCGTGCAGCGCATCCTGCACGTCAAGCGCCAGCTGACGCAGCCCGCCACCCTGTAACGAGCCGACGCGCGCGGGGTGTAAAGACCCGCGAACGCATTGACCAAAGGAACGAATCTGAGATGACCCCAAGCAACGGCAACGCCAGCGGCGCCGCCTCGACGAACGGCGCCGGGCGCTACCAGCAGGACAAGGTGCGCGTCGCGATCGTCGGCGTCGGCAACTGCGCGTCGGCCTTCGTCCAGGGCGTCGAGTACTACCGCAACGCCGACGCGACGCAGGACGTGCCCGGCCTCATGCACGTCGACCTCGGCGGCTACCACATCTCCGACATCGAGTTCACGGCCGCCTTCGACATCGACGCCGACAAGGTCGGCAAGGATCTCGGCGAGGCGATCCACGCCGGCCAGAACAACACGATCCAGTTCGCGAAGGTCCCCGAGAAGCTCGGCGTGCAGGTCCATCGCGGGATGACCCACGACGGCCTGGGCAAGTACCTCAAGGAGAAGATCACCAAGGCGCCCGGCGAGACGGCCGACATCGTGCAGATCCTCAAGGACACGCACACCGACGTCGTCGTCTCCTACCTGCCGGTCGGCTCCGAGCAGGCGACGAAGTGGTACGTCGAGCAGGTCCTCGAGGCCGGCTGCGGCTTCGTGAACTGCATCCCCGTCTTCATCGCGCGCGAGGACTACTGGGACAAGCGCTTCAAGAAGGCCGGCCTGCCGATCGTCGGCGACGACATCAAGTCCCAGGTCGGCGCGACGATCGTGCACCGCTCGCTGGCGCGCCTGTTCCACGACCGCGGCGTCAGGCTCATGCGCACGTCGCAGCTCAACGTGGGCGGCAACATGGACTTCTACAACATGCTCGAGCGCGAGCGCCTGGAGTCCAAGAAGATCTCCAAGACGAACGCCGTGACGTCGATCATGGGCCACGAGCTGCCCGCCGGCGACGTGCACGTCGGCCCGTCGGACTACGTGCCGTGGCTGACGGACCGCAAGTGGGCGCACATCCGCCTGGAGGGCAACTCCTTCGGCGACGTGCCGCTGACCGCCGAGCTCAAGCTCGAGGTGTGGGACTCGCCCAACAGCGCGGGGATCGTCATCGACGCCGTGCGCTGCTGCAAGCTCGCGCTCAACAACGGCCTCTCGGGACAGCTCGACGGCCCGTCCTCGTACCTCATGAAGTCGCCGATGAACCAGCGTCCCGACGACCTGGCGCACGAGGACACCGAGAAGTTCATCGCCAAGTACGCGCGCAAGGCGAAGGCCGGCGAGCCGGCGAGCAAGGCCGCCGAGCGGCGCTGATCGCCGGCTGGCCCCGAGCGGCGAGCGGGCGGCCCGCCGGGGGCGAGCCGCCCGTCACCGGCCCGCGTCGCTACGGGAGGAAGTACACGTAGAACGCGCGGTTCGCCGGCGAGCCGGCGAGGTTCTTCGTCACGACGTGCACCTGGTTGGCGGCCGCCGCGGAAGCGCAGTTGAGATACGCGTCAGAGCCCAGCCCGCACGGCGCGGCCTCGGCCCCGCCGGCATCGGAGGTGTTGTTGATCAGGCTCTGCACAGCCCACACCGCGTGACCGGACGTGGTCTGCCCGAAGTCCAGCCGCGTCTCGCCGGCAAACGGATGGCCCGCGATCGTGATGGCGCCCGACTGCGCGATGATCTCGGTCCCCGCCGCGTTGACGAGCGCCCACCGGACCGTCCCGGGGCGACCCTGGGGCCCCGGCGCGCCGGCCGGACCTGCCGGTCCTGCCGGGCCGCCGGCGCCGGGTGCTCCCCGCTCGCCGGCCGGCAGCTGTCCGGCCTTGAAGTCCCGTGCCAGCAGCGTGCCGTTCTTGATCTTCGCGGACGTCACCGCGTTGGCCCTGAGCTTCGCGGACGTCACCGCGTTCGCCCTGAGCTGCGCGGTCCCGACGCTGTTTCTGGGCAGCGCGATCGCGGCGTAGCTCGTCCCGCCGAGCGCCACCACCAGGGCCATGACGGACGTGACATTCGCGAAGCGACCCTCTGAAAACCACCGTTGCATTGCACCCCCCTGTGCCTGACGAGTGATGCGGCGACCGTACCCCGCCGGCAGGGTCAAAGGTGAAAAGGCCTTCGTCATCGCCGGCGTCCTCGGCGTCCACCCCGTGCCGGACGCAGCGGACGGGCGCGGGCGCGTCGAGGTCCGCCGGCGGCCGCGGGCGGCTCGCCAGCCGCGCGTCCGGCGCGGGCGGCGCCGCGAACGACGAGGTCTACGACCCCGCGATCGCCGGCGACGGCTCGCGGGTCGCCTTCGCGACGGCGGCCTCGAACCTTGGGGCGGGCTCGCACCGCGATCGCACGCAGGTCTACGTGCGCGACCTCGACGCTCGCACGACGCTGCTCGCCAGCCGCGCCGACGGGGCGCGCGGCGCCGCCGGCGACGACCCCTCCTCCGATCCGTCGCTGTCGGGCGACGGGCGCTACGTCGCCTTCTCCTCGACCGCCGGCAACCTCGCGGGCGGCACCTCGCGGACCGTCTCGCGCATCTACGTGCGCGATCTCGCGCGGGCCCGCACGATCGCGGTCAGCGAGCCGGCCGACGGCTTCGCGCTGAAGCCCTCGATCAGCGCCGACGGCAGGCGGGTCGCCTACACGGCAATCCGCGCGGGCCGCAGCCGCGTGGTCGTGCGCGACGTCCGCGGCGGCCCGGCGCAGCTCGCCTCGGGCGCCGGTGGCGCCGCGGCCGACGGCTCTTCGAGCGACGCCTCGCTCGCCGCCGACGCGCAGCGTCGCGTTCGCATCGACGGCCACGAACCTCTCCGACGCGAAGACCGCCGGCACTCGCGCCGTCTTCGTCCGCGACCTGCGGACCGATGCCACACGGCTCGTCAGCGCGCCCGCGCGGGCCGCCGGGAAGCCCCGCCCGGCGGCCGGCGCGCCGACCGGGATGCGCGTCGCGCCGCCCCCGGCCAGGCGCGGCGGTGCGTCGGCGCGACTGCCGCGCACGGCCGTCGTCTCGGTCTTCGACAACGCGTTCCATCGCGGGCGCGACCGCCCGACCGTGCGGCTGGCGCGCGGCGGCGTGCTGACGTGGCGGCTGCGCTCGCAGCAGTCCCACCAGGTCACGTCGCTGACCGGGCCGCAGCGGGTCGTCTCGCCGGCGCAGTCGGCGGGCGCCTACTCCGTACGCCTGAGACGGCCCGGCAGGTACCGCTTCGTCTGCGCGATCCACGCGCCGGGCATGCGCATGACGGCGGTCGTCGGCTGACCGGCCGCGCGCACGCGCCTCGCGCGGCCGCGCTGTCGGCGGGCAAACCGGCGTCCACCCCCTGCCGCGCGCGTAGGATTTGGACATGAGCGAGGCCCACAGCACCAGCAAGACCGCAACGACCAGCCAGTCCGCCGACGGCCAACAGCCGCGCCCGCGCACCCTCGCGACGCTCGTCCTCGACGCAGCGTCGCGCTACGGCGGCACCGCGATGCGGTCGCCGGAGGCAAGCGGCTGGAAGCGCACCTCCTTCTGCGAGCTGGGCAGCGACGTCCGCGCTATCGCCAAGGGACTGATCGCGCTCGACGTGAAGGCCGGCGACCGCGTCGCGATCCTCTCCAACACGCGCGCCGAGTGGACGCTGGCGGACTTCGCCATCGTCTGCGCCGGCGCGGTCGTCGTGCCGGTCTACCAGACCAACTCGCCCGAGGAGTGCGAGTACGTGCTCGACCACTCGGGCGCCAGCGTGCTGTTCTGCGAGGACGGGGCCCAGATCGCGAAGATCGCCCAGGTCCGCGACGCGCTGCCCGGGCTGCGCCGGCTCATCCGCTTCGAGGGCGAGGGCGACGACGCGATCACGCTCGACGATCTGCGCGCCGCCGGCAAGGACGTCTCCGACGCCGACCTCGACGCGCGCGTCGGCGCGATCGCGGCCGACGACCTCGCGACGATCGTCTACACGTCGGGGACGACCGGCCCGCCGAAGGGCTGCATGCTCACCCACGGCGCGCTCTGCGCCGACGTCGACGGCGTCCGCGAGCGGATCGGCGCGGCGCCGGGCGAGGACGTCCACTACGTCTTCCTGCCGCTCGCGCACGTGCTCACGCGCGTCGTGCAGATGTTCGCCGTCGACACCGGCGCCGAGATGGCCTACTGGCGCCGCGACCCGAAGAAGATCATCGACGACGTGCAGGTCATCCAGCCCACGCACCTGCCCTCCGTCCCGCGCATCTTCGAGAAGATCCACACGGCCGCGACCGCGAAGGCGGAGGCCGCCGGCGGGGCGAAGGCCAAGCTCTTTCACTGGGCGGTCGGCGTCGGGCGCGAGGTCGCCCGCAGGGAGGACCGCGGCGGCCACCCCGGTCTCGTCCTCAAGGCCCAGCACGCGCTCGCCGACAAGCTCGTGCTGCACAAGATCCGCGACCTCTTCGGCGGGCGCACGAAGCTCGCGCTCACCGGCGCGGCGCCGATCGACACCGAGATCCTCGAGTTCTTCCACGCGGCCGGCGTGTGGGTGCTCGAGGGCTACGGCATGACCGAGACGTGCGCCGTCGCGACGCTGAACACGATCGAGGAGCACCGCTTCGGCACCGTGGGCCGCCCGCTGCCGGGCTGCGAGGTGAAGATCGCCGAGGACGGCGAGGTGCTCATGCGCGGGTCCAACGTGTTCACCGGCTACTACCGCAACGAGGAGGCGACGGCCGAGACGCTGAGCGCGGACGGCTGGCTGCACTCCGGCGACCTCGGCGAGCTCGACGCCGACGGCTACCTGAGCATCACGGGGCGCAAGAAGGACCTCATCATCACCTCCAGCGGCAAGAACGTCTCGCCGTCGAACATCGAGAACGCGCTGAAGCTCAGCCGCTGGATCTCGCAGGCCGTCGTCTTCGGCGACCGGCGCCCGTACCTCACCGCGCTGCTGACGATCGACGCCGACGAGTGCGCCGCGCTCGCCGAGCACGTCGGCGCCTCCTCGCCCGATCCGGCGAAGCTCGCCGCCGATCCGAAGGTCCGCGCGGCGCTGCAGTCCGCCGTCGACGACGCCAACAGCAAGTTCGCGCGCATCGAGCAGGTCAAGAAGTTCACGATCCTCGAGCGCGACCTCTCCCAGGAGGACGAGGAGCTCACGCCGACGCTGAAGGTCAAGCGCAACGTCGTCTACGCGCGCTACGAGGACGACTTCAAGCGCCTGTACGACGGCGACTGAGGGGAGGCCGGGCCACCGGGAGCTCGCTGCGTCGAGCCCTCCCGGCGGCGCGGCGCGGCCCTACGGCTGGACGGTCGCGCTCCCCAGCGCGAGCGCGTCGAGGTTCATGTTGAACGCCTGCAGGCCGGTCGTTCCCAGCCGGCACGCCTCGAGGCTGACGGTCGTCGACGGGCCGGTCGTCGTCACGACGCGGCGCGGCATCGCCTGCTCGGCGGGCACGGGCGAACCGGGGGTCGCGTCCTCGTTGAGCGAGACGTAGACCGTCGAACCGGTCACGAACGAGCCCCCGACGCGGAGGTCGACCTGGGCGTCGTGGCGAGCGTTCGCCGTGCTGCCGAAGTCCGCGAGGATCAGGCTCCCGGTGACGAGCCACGTCCCGGCGGGCAGCGTCATCGACAGCATGCTCGTGTACGTCCCGCAGTCCGACGGGACCACCGTGTTGACGTCCTTGGACTTGCGGATCAGCTCGCTCGGACCGCGCGGGCCGGTCGCTCCGGTCGCTCCGGTCGGCCCGGTCGGCCCGGCCGGTCCGTTTGCTCCCGCATCGCCCTTCGGCCCGGGGGCGCCTGCGGGTCCCGCCGCAAGCTGGCCGGCCGCGAAGTCCCGGCTCGTCAGCGAGCCGTCCTTGACCTTCGACGATGTCACCGCGTTTGACCTGATGTCCGATCCGGCGACCGCGCCCGACTTGATCTGCGCGCCGCCGACGCTGTTGGCCGGCAGCTTGATCGCGGCGTAGCTCGTGCCGCCCAGCGCGATGACCAGCGCGAGCGTCGCCGCCACGTTGGCATAGCGCCCGTTCCCGAAGACCCGCTTCATGGCCCCTCCTTGAGATGTGGACAAACCGTCCTCAGATCCGCACGACGATCGAGCACGGGCCGGCGGTCGCCGTGCCGTCGGCGTTCGCAAAGCGCGACGCCGCCGTCCAGGTCCCGAGCTCGGCTCGGTTCGTCGTCGTCACGGACGCGCTCCACCGGCCCGACGCGTCGGCGGGCGCATCGACGACCACGACGCGCCCGGCCGTGCCGTTGGGCCCGGAGTTCGGCGGCGCCGTGAATGTCACCTTGACGATCGACCCCGCGGGCGCGTTGCCGAGCGTCCCGTCGACGGTGATCGTCGTCGTGCCCTGCGTGTTGAACGCGACCGTCGACGGGCAGTTCTGGGTCAGTGTCGGCGCGGGCGGCGGTGGCGGCGGGGGCGCCGGCACGCCCTCGACGCCGAAGCGCACCGGCGCGGCGCCCTGGGCCTCCAGCGCCACCGTCAGCTCGCCCGGCCGGGGCGGGCCTCCGTTGAACAGCGCCGGTACGACCGCGCTGCCGTTCGCGCCGGCGAGCGCCTTGCCGATCACCTGGCCGTCGCGCAGCAGGCTGAACGGCTGCCCGGCGAGGCCCGGCGGCGCGATGACCTCGACGAGGAAGGGCGGCGGATCACCCGGGCGGGGCGGGGCGAACTCCCTGTAGGCCGCCTTGAAGATGTTCGGGTTGAAGGTCAGCGGCGGCGTGCCCCCGCCCCACATCTGCATCGTCGGGTCGCCGAAGTAGTGCCAGAGATACAGCTCCTTGCGGGTGTCGTAGTCGCCCGCGGCCGTCGGCGTGGACGGCGGCGCGAGGCCCGCGAGGCGCAGCTTGCCGTGCACGAGCGCGTCGCCGACGCGCTGGCTGGTCGCCGGGCCCTCTCCGGGCAGCACGCTGGGCAGCAGCGCGTCCAGGAATCCGAGCGCGATCTCCGAGTTGTGCCACGACGGCGAGTCGCGCGTGTCGCCGAACGCGCCCACCGCGCCGCCGGTCGGCTTGACGAGCGCGTTCTGCACGAACGAGGTGTCGTCGGTGTCGTAGCGGGCGCTCGAGCAGTTGATGCTCAGCACGACCGGCAGGTTGTCGTTGTCGTTCGTCAGGGCGTCGACGTCGGAGGTCTCGAAGGCCGGGTCGACCCATCCGTCCGACCAGCCGTGGTCGCGGTGCACGACCATGAAGCGGCCCTCGTTCCACGCCGCGCTGATGTCGGCGCCGTCGCCGTTCCAGGCGAACGCCGGCTTGCGCAGCGAGGCCGGCAGGTTCGTCCCGTCGACGAACCGCTGCGGGTTGGACGCGGGCACGTCGTTGTAGACGCGGTCGACCGCGACGCCGCGCTTGACGAGGCCGTCGCGAGCCCGCTCGGCGAACTGGATGAACGTCCGGTTCTCCTGGCCGTCGCTGACCTGGCCCGCGCCGTCGGTGTCCTGGAACTGCGCAGCGATGAGCGCCCGGTTGAGCATCGGCCCCGTCGGCGGCGTCGTCTCGTAGCGGATGATCTTCGCGAGCTGCGCGTCGATCTGCGCGAGGTCGTTGCCGAGGATCCGGCCGACCGCGACGTCGGGCAGCTCGTCGGCGTCGTCCTTCGTCGAGTACGGGTTGTCGGACGGGATCCCGCTCGGCCCGTTCGTGAACGTGGGGACGAGCTTGTCGTCGCCGATGAACGTCACGTAGCTCGGCCGGATGCAGGACCCATGGTTGAGCTGCGAGCGGATGAACGCCCGGATCTGCGCCGAGGTCGTGCCGACCTGCCCGGCGGCGTCGCCCGTCTGGCGAACCGAGGTCAGCAGGCCCGCGGCGCGGCGCGCCGTGGCGTACGTGTCCGCCGCGCTCAGCGTCGCCGGGTTCGTGATGACGAGCAGCTCCTCGCCGCACGGCTGGAAGACGATCTCCCGGTCGACCTTGCGCACGACGGCGCCGTTCAGCAGCCCGCCGGCGAAGCGGTGCTGCGCGGTCTCCCACGGCGACCCGAGGTTGTCGCTCATCGTCCTCGTGCCGCCGACGAACTCGACCTTGACGTCGACGGACGTGAAGACCTTCAGGCGGTCCCTGACGGGGTCGTACTGCGCCAGCGGGATCTGCAGGCCGCCGACGTTCAGGTCGCGCACCTGACCGAGGGCCTTGCCCCGGGCGCCATCGGTGTAGCCCTTGGAGGCGTACGCCCTGCGGTCCAGCGTGAAGGGCGGCTTCGTGAACGGCGGCGCGAAGATGTTCGGCGCCGGCGTCTGTCCGGGCGACTGGTCCACGGGCTCGGGCTGGACCGGATAGACCTCGACGCCGTCGATCGTCTGCGTCTTGGCGTTGCTCGTCGTCACCTCGAGCTTGGCGCCGTCCGGAACGCCGAAGATCTCACTGGCGACCGGGATCCCGGGGCTGCCCGGCGCGCCCGGCGACTGCGTGTCCGGAGCGGCGAGCCGCGTGAACGTCCGGTCGCCCGCGGACTCGGGGACGAACTGCAGCTGCGGCAGCGCCACGCGCAGCGTCATCCCGCTCTCGTCGCTGCGCAGGACCGCCGTCTTCGTCTCGGAGAGCGTGCTCGGCGCGACCCCGCCGCCGCAGCGCTTCGTGCGCTTCGAGGCGAGCAGACTGCGGCTGGCGGCGGTCGACGCGCCGTTGAGCCCCGCGAGCTGGGCGAGCCGGCGCGCGCGCTGGGAGCGCCTGACCGATCGCCTGAGCCGCGTCGTCCTCAGCGTCCGGCGGAACCTGCGCAGATCCGCGACCGAACTGCAGGGCGACGTCGCCGCGACCCTGCGCGCGTGGCGCGCGAGGCGCAGCAGGCGGGCCTGGCGCCCGGGCGTGACGGACGACCCCGGCAGGCGCGCGGTCTGGCCCACGAGGGTGCGCAGATCCTTGGCCGCACTCGGCTTGCGGACGGCGGCGGAGGCGCTCGCGGTGTGGCCGGCGAGCATGACGAGCAGCGCCACAGCCGTGACGAGCACGGCGCGGCAGGCATGAGCAGAGGTCATCGTTGCGCCTTCCCGAGGATCGGAAACATCCGTGTCGCGGCCCCATCCGCCGAGACCGCGAGCAGCATACGGCCGCCCGGTGCGTTGGAGGGACTTCTTTTCGGTGCGCGCGCTGGCCCTATCCTCAAGCGGTGCCTCACGACCGCCTTGCGATCGCGCACGTGTCGCCTCACCCGTGGGGCGCCGGCCGCCACGAGATCACGACGTACGTGCAGCGCACCACCGCCGAGCTCGCCGCCCGCGGCCATCAGGTCCTGATCGTCGCACCCTCGCGCTCCTCGGACGCCGTCCGCGAGACGCGTCAGGCGCTCAGCGCCGTTCGCGCGGACCCGGCCTCGCTGCTGCCCGAGCCCGGCGCGCCGCCGCGCGTGCTCGCCGTCGGCGACGCGCTGCCCGACCTGCCCGGCGGCCCGCGGCGCGCCCCGGCGCTGCCGGTCGACGTCTCGCGCACGATCGAGAACCTGCTGGCGATCCTGCCGCTCGACGTCTGCCACGTCCACGAGCCCTTCGCGCCGTCCACCTCGAGCGCGGCGCTGCGCCACTCGCGCGCCCTGAACGTCGGCACGTTCCACGCCCCCACGGAGCGCCTGCTGTCGACCCAGGTGGCGCGCAAGGTCGTCTCGCTCGTACTCGGCCGGCTCGACGCGCGCACCGCGAGCTTCGGCGCCACCCGCGAGCTCATGCAGCGCTACTTCCCCGCCGAGTACGGCGTTGTCCTGCCGGGCGCCGACCCGCCGGCCGCGCGCGTCGCGGCGCCCGCCGGGCGCGTGCGCCTCGGCTTCGTCGACGGGGAGGAGCGACCGGCGCTGCGCCTGTTCCTGCGCGCCCTGCGCCGGCTGGACCCCGAGCTGCCCTGGGAGGCGACGATCCTCTCCGTGCGCGGGCCGTCGAGCAGCGCGCCGCTGCGCCAGGATCTCGAGCGGCGCGTGCGCTACGCCGGCCCGGACGAGCTCGACGAGGCCGGGCTGCTCGCGCAGACCGACGTCCTCGTCGCCGCCTCCGACGGCGCGGCCCCCGCGCCCGGCCTGCTGCTGCGGGCGCTGAACGCCGGCGCGGTCCCGCTCGCGTCGCGCCTTCCGGCCTACGAGGAGGCGGTCGGCGAGGGGGAGTGCGGCCTGCTGTTCGAGCCGCGCGACGTCGACACGCTCGCCGCCCAGATCGAGCGGCTCGTCGGCGACGCGGCGCTGCGCGAGCGCCTGCGGGAGGCGGCCGAGCCGCTGCGCGCGCGGCTGACATGGCCGCGCGTGGCAGACGACCTCGAGGCCGTCTACGCGCGCCTCGTCGCGCGTCGCCACCCGATCGCCGGCAACGCCGAGATCGGCGCGCGCGTGCGCGCACGCAAGCGGATCGACGTCGACCTGCACATGCACACCGACCACTCGCACGACTGCGCGACGCCGGTCGAGGTGCTGTTGGCGACCGCCCGCGAGCAGGGCCTGGGCGCGATCGCGGTGACCGACCACAACGTCATCACGGGCGCCTACGAGGCCCGCGACAAGGCGGCCGAGTTCGGCGTGAAGGTCATCCTCGCCGAGGAGGTCAAGACCGCCGACCAGGGCGAGGTCATCGGCCTGTTCATCGAGGAGCAGATCCCGCGCGGGATGTCGCTCGCCGAGACGGTCGCCGAGATCAAGCGCCAGGGCGGCCTCGTCTACGTGCCGCACCCGTTCGACCGCATGCACGCCGTGCCCGACTACGAGCACCTGCTGACGATCATCGAGGAGATCGACGCGATCGAGGTCTACAACCCGCGCGTGGCGATCGGCTCCTTCAACGTGGAGGCGCAGCGCTTCGCCGCCAAGTACCGGATCCTCGCGGGCGCGGGATCGGACTCCCACGTCGCGCAGGGACTGGGGTCGGTTCGGGTGCGGATGCCCGACTTCGACGGGCCCGAGGAGTTCCTCGCGGCGCTGCGCGAGGCCGAGATCCACACCAAGCCCTCCTCGCTGCTCTACGTGCAGGCGCTGAAGTTCCTGGAGACGAAGGCGACCCCGCAGAGCGCGCGCCGCGCCGTCCGCGACCGGCGCGTGCGACGCGCGACGCGCAAGTCGTGATGCAGGCGCAGGGTCGTCCGTCGCAACCGTCGAAACCACCCGCGACGATGCCCGCCACCGACGACGAGATCCGCGAGAAGTACCTCGAGCGGGCGATCCGCGAACTCAACACCCTGACCCGCGAGCTGCAGGCGTGCCCGCACTGTCCCCGCGGCCAGCTCATGCCGGTGCTCGGCTCGGGCCACCCGCAGGCCGACATCATGCTGCTCAAGCACGCGCCGATGCCGCCGGAGATCGAGGAGGGCGTCGCCTTCTACGGACGCGCCGGCGCGGCGCTCATGAAGGCCTTCAAGCGCCTGGCGATCGACCCGCTCGCGGTGTACGGGACGCTCTGCGTGAAGTGCCCGGTCAGCGACACGTCGCTGGCCGACCCGGCCTGCGTGGCGCGGATCGCCGAGGAGATCGCGATCGTCGCCCCGAAGATCGTCGTCGTCATGGGCGAGGACGCCCTGGCGGCGCTCGACGACCTCGACCTGCCGCTCTCGCGCACCGTGCTCGACGAGCCCGGAGAGCTCCAGCGCCTGACGCCGTCGATCGAGGCGCTCTACGTGCCGAACATCGACGAGGCGCTCGACGAGGAGTCGGCCAAGCGCGCGTTCTGGTCGGCCTTCCGGGTGCTCGGCGAGTGGTACGCCGACCTTCCGCCGTATTGAGCCGGCGCCCGGGCCCCGCCACGCTCGCGCTCGCGGTCCCGCTGGCGGCGCTGCTGTACTTCCTCGCCGCGCCGGCGCTGCCCGCGCTGCCGGCCGGCGACGCGACGACGCTCGTCGCCGGCGGCGCCGGCGTGCTGCTCGTCGCCGCGACGACGCTCGCGCTGCTTCCGGCGCGCCAGACCGTCGTCGGCCCGGCGCTCATCGTCCTCGGCAGCGGCCTCATCGTCGCCGCGCTCAACGGCGGCGGCGGGGAGGGCGTCGGCGCCGGGGCGAACGTCCCCGAGGCGCTGCTGGCGAGCGCCGTCGGGCTGCTGCTCGCGCGCTGGCTGGCCGCCCCGGTCAGCGCCGTCGCGATCCCGCTCTTCGTCGCCGCGATCGACGTGTGGTCGGTGGCGAGCGGGCCGTCGTCGCGGATGTTCGCCGACGGCACGGCCCGCGTCGACGCGCTGAGCTTCGACCTGCCGGCGTGGGGCGGGGCGGGCAGCGCCGGCCACCTCGGCGCGTCGGACGCCGTGTTCCTGTCGATGTTCGCGGCCTGGGCGGCGCGCTTCGGCTTCCGACCCGCCGCCACGCTCGCCGGCATGGCGCTCGGCCTGCTGGCGTCGATCGTCGTCGCGGTCGCCGTCGACCGCGCGATCCCGGCCCTGCCCTTCATCGCGGCCGGCTATCTGCTGCCCAACGTCGACCGCATCGCTCGCATGCTCAGCCACGGTGAGACGACCCCGGAGCCCTGAGCACAACCGCGACGTTGTCACCGCTGCACCCGTCCCCTATGGTTCGGGTGTGGCTCAAACGAGCTCTGTGCCCCATCCACTGCCGGAGCCGCTCGTCGACCTCATCACCGCGCGCTTCCGCGTGCTCGGCGAGCCGATGCGGATTCGCATCCTGGACCGCCTGCGCGACGGCGACGCGAGCGTGCAGGAGCTGCAGACGGCGCTCGGGGCGTCACAGCAGAACGTCTCCAAGCACCTGGGCGTCCTGCTCGGGGCGGGCGTCGTCTCGCGCGCCAAGCGCGGCACCTCGGCTCGCTACTCGATCGCGGACGAGAGCGTCTTCGTGCTCTGCGAGCAGGTCTGCGACGCGCTGCGCCGCCAGCTCACGCAGGCCGAGGCGATCCTGCACGGCGAGGCGGGCTGACGATGCCCGCCGCGTTCGCGCGACTCGCCGTCGACACGCGGCGCCCGCGGTCGTAGGATGCCCGCGCCGATGTCAGCGACCGCCGCGATCGAGTTCGTCGACGTGCACAAGTCCTTCGCGGGCCACAAGGTCCTCGACGGGCTCTCGATGAGCCTGCCCGAAGGCGAGATCTCGATGATCCTGGGACCGTCGGGCACGGGGAAGTCCGTCTGCCTCAAGCACGTCCTCGGGCTGCTGCGCCCCGACAGCGGCGACGTGCGCGTGCACGAGCGGTCGATCCCGTCGCTCTACGGCCACGAGCTCATGGAGGTCCGCAGGCGCTGCGGCGTGCTCTTCCAGGACGGCGCGCTGTTCGGCTCGCTGACGCTGTACGACAACGTCGCCTATCCGCTGCGCATCCACAGCGACAAGACCGAGGCCGAGATCGAGCACGTCGTCATGCGGCGCCTCGCCGAGGTCGGCCTGGCCGACGCCCGCCACCGGCTGCCGAGCGAGATCTCCGGCGGGATGCGCAAGCGGGCGGGCTTCGCGCGCGCGCTTGTGCTCGACCCCGACGTGCTGCTGTTCGACGAGCCCGACTCGGGCCTGGACCCGGTCCGCACCGCGCTGCTGTGCGAGCTCATCGAGGCGATCCACGAGGAGAACGGCGGCACGTACGTGGTCATCAGCCACGACATCCTCAGCGCGCGGCGGCTCGCGCGCCACATCGCCGTCCTGTGGCAGGGCCGCGTCGTCCAGCGCGGGCCGGCGGACGAGGTGCTCGACTCCGAGGATCCGTTCGTGCGCCAGTTCATGGCCGGCCAGGCGGCGGGGCCGCTGACGATGGAGTAGCACGACGCCGTGGCAGGGTCCGATCGGTTCCTTGCATTCTCAAGTCAAGACTTGTATAATCGCGGAATGCAGGGTGGAGAACACGGAGAGCGCAAGCGCCTCCCGGACCCGGTCGTCGAGCTCATCGCCCACCGCTTCGCGGTGCTGGCCGAGCCGATGCGCATCAAGGTCCTGGACTTCCTGCGCGACCAGGACGAGGCCTCCGTCCAGCAGATCGCCGAGGAGCTGCGTGCAAGCCACGCCAACGTCTCCCGGCATCTCAACGTCCTGCATCGAGCCGAGATCGTGGATCGCCGCAAAGCGGGTACACGGGCGATGTACCGCATCAGCGATCCGGCCGTGTTCCGGTTGTGCGAAGAGGTCTGCGGTGGGCTCGCCGAGCGCCACCGCGAGCTCGGCGCACTGCTGAATCCACATTCTGAGGAGGCTGCCGCATGATCTTCCGCCAGATCACCCATGACGACCTCGGGTGCGCCTCGTACCTCATCGGCGACAGCGGCTCGGGAATCGCCGCCGTCGTCGACCCGCGCTTCGAGATCGACGAGTACCTCGCGCTCGCGCGCTACATGAACGTCCGCATCGAGCACATCCTCGAGACGCACAACCACGCCGACCACGTCTCCGGTCACGGGCGCCTGGCCGCCGCGACCGGCGCGACGATCCACATCCACCGCCTGGCCGAGCCCGACTACGACCACGAGCCGTTCGAGGACGGCTGGGAGCTCGAGCTCGGCGATCTCGTCGTGCGCGCGCTGCACACGCCCGGGCACCGGCCCGAGCACACCGCCTTCGCGCTCATCGACCGCGCTCGCGGCGACGAGCCGTGGGCCGTGCTCAGCGGCGACACGCTCTTCGTCGGCGACGTCGCGCGACCCGACCTCGCCGTGGACAAGAGCGAGGGCGCCCGCGGCATCTTCCACAGCCTGCACGACCAGATCCTGTCGCTGCCCGACTCCTGCGAGGTCTGGCCCGGGCACCTCGGCGGCTCGCTGTGCGGCGGCCCCGGCATGGACATGAAGGTCTCCTCGACGATCGCCTACGAGCAGGCGCACAACCCGATCCTCTCCGAGGACGACGAGGACGCCTTCGTCGAGCAGTCGATCTCCAAGCTCGGCCCGCAGCCGCCGAACTTCAAGGCGATCGTCGCGCTCAACCGCGGCCCGCTGCTGACGGCGGGCGTCGAGGTCGGGCCGCTGACGCCGCGCCAGGTCGAGCTCAAGCGCGAGGAGGGCGCCCTGCTCGTCGACGTGCGCACCGACCAGCAGTTCGACGACGCCCACATCCCCGGCTCGATCTCGATCACGATGCTCAACGCGGGCTTCGGCAGCAAGCTCGCGTGGCTCGCCGACCGCGAGCAGGAGATCGTCTTCATCGGCCGCGACGACGAGGACGCCCGCGACGCGGCCAAGCTCGCGACCGCCGTCGGGATCCGCAAGTTCGGCGGCTTCCTGCACGGCGGCATGACGAGCTGGCGCGAGGAGCAGCGCCCCGTGGCCCGCATCGAGCGCGTCTCGGCCGAGGAGCTGCCCGAGCGCGTCGAGTCCGATCCGAGCGTGCAGATCCTCGACGTCCGCGGTCAGGGCGAGTGGGACGCCGGGCACATCCCCGGCTCGACGCACACGCCGTACCACGACGTGACGTCGATCCCCGACGGCATGGACCCCGAGCGCCCGATCGCGGTGATCTGCGGCTCCGGCCAGCGCGCGGCCGTCGGCGCCAGCCTCGTCGCCCGCTACGGCGCCAAGGACGTCATCCACGTGACGCCTGGCGGGGTGGGCGTCTGGGGCCGCGCCGGCAACCCGATCGAGAAGAGCTCCGAGCCCGTGGCGGCCGCCTGACATGACTGCCACCGCCACGAAGGCCGCCGCGTCCGCTGACGCCGCCGCCGTGCGGGCGCTGCGCCCGATGGTCGTGGAGCAGTTGCAACACGCGCACGCGCTGCAGGTCGGCGCGCTGGCGATGTTCGACGGGATGCTCGAGGCGGTCCGGCGCGAGCAGACCCTGCCCGAGGTGTCCGATCTGCTCGACCGGATGCTCGAGGCCTTCGAGGCCCATCGCCTCGAGACCGAGCGTCACGAGCGCGAGGTTCGCGCGCGGCTGGCCGCCCTCGGCGGCCGGCCGGCGCGCGGCAAGGAGCTCGGGATGCGCCTCGCCGCCCGCGTCCGCGTCCTGACCGGCCGCATCGGTGGCCAGAACCACGGCGCGAACGCCCGCGACGCCTACGTCTTCGAGCACCTCGAGATCGCGACGTACCACCTGCTCGAGAAGGTCGCCGAGCGCGCGGGCGACGAGGAGACGGCGCAGATGGCCCGCGACCATCGCGGCGACAACTGCGAGATGGGCCACAGGATCCGGCGCAACTGGGAGAACGTGCTGAGCCTGCTGCTCGCCTCCCACGGGCTTCCGGTCGCGCGCGACCGCCAGATGAGCGCCGCGGCGACCGCCGCACCGTCCGCCGAGGGCGACTGCTGATGGCCGTATCGCGCGACGACGTCCTGCAGGCGCTCACGCCGGTCATGGATCCCGAGCTGCGGCGTTCGATCGTCGAGCTCGGGATGGTGCGCAGCATCGACATCGCCGCGGACGGCCGGGCGCTCGTCGTCGTCTCGCTGACGACGCCGGGCTGTCCGATCAAGTCGCACTTCGAGCAGGCCGTCACGGAGGCCGTCACGGCGCTCGACGGGATCACCGGCGCCAAGGTCGAGTTCGACGTCCTCTCGCCGGCCGAGAAGCAGGGCCTCCAGCAGCGCCTGGGGCGCGACGTCCTGCCCGAGGGAGCGCTGGCCCAGGTGGGCACCGTGCTCTGCGTGGCGTCGGGCAAGGGCGGCGTCGGCAAGTCGACGCTGACGGCCAACCTCGCCGCCGCGCTGTGGCGCGAGGGCAAGCACGTGGGCGTCCTCGACGCCGACGTGTGGGGCTACTCGATCCCGCGGATGTTCGGCGTCAACCAGCGCCCGCAGGTGTCCAGCGAGCGCACGATCGTGCCGCCGCTCGGACACGGGTCGATCAAGCTCATGTCGATCGGCTTCTTCGTCGAGGAGGACTCGGCCGTCGTCTGGCGCGGCCCGATGCTGCACAAGGCCATCAACCAGTTCCTCGCCGACGTCGCCTGGGGGGCGCTGGACTACCTCGTCGTCGACCTGCCGCCCGGCACCGGCGACGTCGCGATGTCGCTCGCCGAGTTCCTGCCGCAGGCGCGCTTCGTCGTCGTCACGACTCCCCAGCCGACGGCGCAGAAGGTGGCCCGCCGCGCAGCGCGGATGGCGCTGAAGCTCGACCACGAGGTCGTCGGCGTCATCGAGAACATGTCCGACTACGTCGACGACACCGGGCGCAGCCACGCGATCTTCGGCAGCGGCGGCGGGGCCGCGCTCGCCGAGGAGCTCGACGTGCCGCTGCTCGGCCAGGTCCCGATCACGATCCCGCTGCGCGAGCACGCCGACGCCGGCACGCCGCTCGTGCTCGAGCAGCCCGACGATCCGGCCGCGCGCGCGATCATCGACATCGCCCGGCGCCTGGAGGCGCTCGCGCCCCAGCGCCCGGTGCCGCTGCCGATGACCGAGGCGCCGGCGGCGACGGGCTACTCGCTGCCGATGGTCCAGGGCTAGCCCGCCCGCCACACGGGCGCCGTCTGCCGCTCCCCGGCCTCGGCCCGCAGCAGCACCCGCGGCGTTCTGCGGTCCTCCTCGGGCGAGCCCCGCGTGGGGGCCCGCTCAGGAAGCCAGCCCGACGGCGACGACCGCGGCCGTCCCGGCCGCGATCACGGCCACCGCCAGCGACAGCGCACGCAGCGGTGCGGCGAGCCGCGGCGTCGCCCCGTAGGAGCGCCGGCCCTGCCACCACGCCAGCGCCGCCACGAGCACGGCGAGGGCGGCGACGATCTCGCCGGCCGCCGGCACCGACTCGACGCGGGCGAAGCGCAGCAGCAGCGCGGCAACGCCGACGATCCCGAGCGCCGTCCGGCTCCACGCCAGCGCCGTGCGCTCGCTCGCGAGGCCGGGGTCCTTCACGAGTCGACGACCGCGAGGACCGCGGCGACGATCGCGATCGCTCCCACCGCGAAGCCGAGCAGGCGCGGCAGGGACGAGCTCGGCAGCGGCTCGCCGAGGCGCAGCGCGCGCTCCTTGGCCTCCCAGCCGCTGTAGCTGCGCAGCGCGATGACCGCGCCCATGAGCACGAGCGGCAGCGCGATCGCCATCCGCGTGGCCTCCGATCGCGACTCGAAGAACTGCGCGACGGCGAGCCCCGCGACGAGCAGCGCGATCGCGGTGCGGATCCAGGCCAGGAACGTCCGCTCGTTGGCCAGGCTGAAGCGCGCGTCGGGCTCCTCGCCGACGTCGCTGAGCCGATTCGCCCGGCGGTTGCCGGAGCGCGCCACGCGAAAGCCGGAGCGCTCCGTCACAGCCCGAGCGCGAACTTCGCGTCCTCGGACATCTTCTCGGGCGTCCATGCCGGCTCGAACGTCATCCGGGGAAAGACGCTGCGTACGCCGTCCATCGATCCGACGATCTCGTCCATCTCCTCGGCCACCGCCGGGCCGATCCCGCACGCCGGCGTCGTGAGCGTGAAGTCGATGTGGACGTCCTGTCCGTCGATGCGCACGTCGTAGACGAGCCCGAGATCGACGAAGTCCACGCCGAGCTCGGGATCGATGACGGCATGCAGCGCGTCCCAGATCTGCTCCTCGGTGACCATCACCACCATCCTCTCATCGGTCGGCCCCCGCCAAACGTAGAAAGCGCCGCCGCTCGCCCTCGACGGCGTGCGCGAGGTCCGGCGTCGGCCCGTCGATGCCGACCTGCGCCTCGCCCTCGGGCGGCAGCCCGTCGGGATAGCGCAGGCGCAGCCGGCTGATCGCGCCGCCTGCGTGCTGGACGAAGCAGCTCGGCTCGGGCGCGTGCGGCTCGCAGGCCTCGGCGAGGCCGAGCCGCGCGAGCACGGCGTCGGCGGCCGTCCGGCCGAGCGCCTCGGCCGCGCCCGCCGCGCGCGGCAGCCCGCTGCCGGCGGCGTCGCCGACGACGAACAGGCCGGCCACCGAGCTCTCGCCGCGCTCGTCGACGGTCACGAGCGGGCCGTCGCCGGCGAGCGCGCCGAGCGCCTCGCTGCGCCGGTGCGGCGGCACGACGAGGGCGAAGCGGTACTCGAGCTCGCGCCCGTCGCGCGCGCGCAGGACGCCGTCCTCGCTGGCGTCGAGGTCGACCTCGAAGCGTCCCTCGATCTCGACGCCGGCCCCGGCGCACGCCTCCATGAGGAAGCCCGGCGCCTCGCCGCCGACCGCCATGAGCGGAAACGGCTCCGGTGACGCGACACAGACCTTCGTGAAGCGCCCGCTGCGCCGGTGGCGGTCGGCGAGCGCCATGCCGAGCGAGTACGGCGCCGGCGGGCAGCGGTACGGCAGGGCGCAGACGACGACGAGCAGCCGGCCGCCCGGGACGCCGTCGAGCGCCGGCGCCGCGGCCCCGGCGCTCTCGGGATCCCAGGCGACGCGCGCCCGCGACCAGTCCGGCACCGCCCCGGCGTCGAGCCGCAGGCCGGGCGCGGCGATGACGGCGTCGGCGTCGATCCGCTCGCCGTCGACGATCGCTCCGGCGCCGTCGATCGCGGCGGCCTCGCCCGCCAGGCAGCGCACGCCGTCCAGCGCGACGGTGGTGACGAAGTCCTCGGGCGGGCGGTCGCCGAGCGCCGCCGGCACCGTTCCCGCGAGATGCGTGGCCGTCGCGCCGCGCGTCACGAGCGTGAGCTCGGGGCCGCCGCCTCCGCGCTCGCGCAGGTGGGTCGCCGCGGCCAGCCCGCCGGGACCGGCCCCGACGACGAGGACGTGGGGGCGGCGCGCCATCAGCGACTCGGCTCGAACTCGAGGTAGACGTCGCCGGCCTCGACGAGCACGCGCACGGTCGCCACGGCCTCGTCGGCGGGTCCCCGCACCCGCGCGCCGTCGGTCACGCGGAACTGGCTGCCGTGGCGCGGGCACGTGACGACGTCGCCGTCGAGCTCGCCGCCGCAGAGCGAGGCGCCCGCGTGGGGGCAGACGTCGGAGATCGCGTGCAGCCGACCGCCGACGTGGTAGACCGCGACCGGGCCCGCGGGCGTCTCCTCGACGCGGCCCACGAAGCCCAGCCGCCCGGCGAAGTCCTGCTCGGGCGCCAGGCGCACGCGCCGGTTGCGGCGCGCGCCCGACAGGTGGTCGGCGACGAGCCGGGCCAGCTCGCGGTCGGCCCGGCCGCGGGTCGTGACGAGGTCGGCGCCCGCCTGCTCGGCCTCGGCCCACAGGTCGGGCTCGGGCGTGGTCAGGAAGCCGACGACGACGAGCTGGTCGTGCGCCTCGCGCCAGCGCCGGACGGCGTCGAGCGCGCCGTCGAGCTCGAGCTCGACGAGCAGCCCCGCCGGCGCCACGCTGCTCGGCTCGCCGTCGGCCGAGCGCAGCTGCAGCGCCTCCAGGCCCAGCCGCCCGGCGACCCGCGCGACCCGCTGCTGCACGAGGGTGTCGCGGACCAGCAGGGCGAGGGTCGCAGCCATCAGTCCGCGCAGCGCATGCAGGTGATCTCGTCGCGGTCGATGATCTCCTGGTACAGCGGGAAGGCGGCGACCCCGTCGACGAGGTTGCCGCGCTCGTCGTCGAGCGCGCTCGGCGCGACGCGCACGAGCCAGCCGGCGCCGTAGGGGTCGCGGTTGGCGATGAGCCCGTCGGCGTCGAAGGCCTCGGCGTTCGTCGCCAGCACCTCGCCGCTGAGCGGGTTGCGGAACGGGCCGACCCATTTCGCGCTCTCGATGACCGCCAGCGTGCGGCCGCGCTTGATCTGCGCCCCCACCCGCTTGAACGAGATCGAGACGATCTTGCCGCACATCGTCTGGGCCACGTCGGTCATCCCCAGCAGCGCGGTGCCGTCCTCCTCGAGCCGCACCCACGTGTTGAGCTCGACGTCGTAGAGGTACTCCTCCGGGATCGCGCAACCCCTGTGGACCTGCACGGCGCGCTATCCCACGCCCGCGCCCGGAGCGCCCGGATCGGCCTCCCCCTCCGCCTCGGCGCAGGAGATGCCCTCCTGGTCCATGAACGCCTTGTAGGCGTCCAGGCCCGGCTGCCCGGTGACGAGGTCGGCCGAGTCGGCGTCCCAGTCGTCGGCGACGAGCTTGGCGACCCAGCCCTCGCCGTAGGGGTCGCGGTTGAGCAGCCCCGGATCGCTCGTCAGGGCCTCGTTGACCTCCGCGATCTCGCCGGCCACGGGGGCGGGCACGGGCCCGACCCACTTGCCGCTCTCGACCGTGCCGAGGCTCTTGCCCTTGGCGAGCTTGCGTCCCGTGCGCTTCAGCGTCACCGAGATGATGCTCTTCGCGAGGCTCTGCGCGACGTCGGTGAGTCCCACGACGATGACCCCGTCCTCGGGACGCGCCCAGACGTGCTTCTCCACGAGGTAGTGCAGATCGTCGGGCAGGTTGCAGTGGTTCACGGTCGCCATGGCGACGTCATTCCTCCTCGTGCTCGGCCGTCATGTGGTTCAGCAGCATGTCGAAGCCCACCATCCGCACCTCGGTGGCAAACGTCGTCAGGAACGTCGGGTCGGTCGTGCGCGGCTTGACGCGGTGCTCGTAGTCCGCCCCGCAGCGCGGGCAGACGACGCGATAGCGCATGCGGCCCGTCTTGGCCTCGGTCCACATCTCGATGTCGTCGGGATGGTCGTCGACCATGTGCCGGTGCACCTCGTGACGGCTGCCGTCCTGCGCGCAGAAGGGGCACGCCGTCACCGCCGCCTGCGCTTCGCCAGCCAGCCCGCGACGTCGGCCTCGAGCGTCGAGACGACCTCGAGCATCCCCTCGCCGGCGGGCGTCGTGCGGATCGTGTCGCGCTGCAGGTCGCGCGCGACGAGCCCGACCTGGATGAGCGCCTGGACGCGCTCGACGAGCGCCAGCCGCGACAGGCCGAGGTCGTAGGCCAGCGCCGGGATCGCCGCGCCCTCCTCGTGGACGGCGGCCGCGGCGAGCACGCGGAAGTTCACGCTGTCGCCCGTCTCGCGCAGCACCCGCAGCACGAGGTCGTGCGCCGTCGCGAGCTCCTCGCCGTCGGCGAGGACGGACGGCGCGGCGTCCCCGGGCGAGCTGTCGTAGGCGAAGCTCGCCATCCGGTCGGCGGCCTCGACGGCGTCGCGCAGCCTCGCCGCCAGCGCGCGCGCCAGCGGGTCGTGCTCGTGCTCGCGCGCGACGTGATCGGTCATGCCGTCGCCCCTTCGGCGAGGACGGCGCCGGTCTGCTCGCCGCTGCCCATCGCGCGCTCGACGAGCGCCGAGATCTCGAGCACCTCGAAGTCGACGCCGACCGTCGTCGCCGCGTCGGAGTACATCGCGAGGTCCTTCGGGCAGGTCACGACGAAGTAGTCCAGGTCGCCGAGCGCCGAGGCCTCCTTGACGCGCTGCTCGCTGGGGCGCTCGACGAGCTTGGAGTCGTCCATCCAGATGCGTCCGCCGCCCGCGCCGCAGCAGAACGTGTTCGTGCCGTTGCGCGGCATCTCGAGCAGCTGCGCGCCGACGGCCTCCAGCAGCCGGCGCGGCGCGTCGGTGATGCGGTTGTAGCGCGCCAGGTAGCAGGGGTCGTGGTAGGTGACCTTCGAGCCGACGGGCTCGGGCAGCGCGATCGTCCCGTCCTCGACGAGCTCGACGAGCAGTTCGGTGTAGTGGAGGACGGGCTTCATCTCGCCGAAGTCGCGGTACTCGTTCTTCAGCGTGTTGTGCGAGTGCGGGTCGGTCGTGAAGATCGCCTCGAACTCGGCCCCGGCGAAGGCCTCCATGTTCTGCTCGACGAGCAGCTCGAAGAGGCCCTCCTCGCCGATGCGCCGCACGTCGTTGCCGGCGTTGCGCTCGGCCTCGTAGAGCATCCCGAAGCTCACGCCGGCGCCGTGCAGGATGCGCGCCACGCGGCGCGAGGCCTCCTGCGAGCGCTCGTCGAACGACGCGAAGTCGCCGACGAACCAGAGATACTTCACGGGCTCCTTGCGGGCGTCGGGGATCTTGAAGTCCAGCCCCTTCGTCCAGCGCGCGCGCATCCGCGCCGACTTGCCGTAGGAGTTGCCCTGCTGGGCGAAGTTCTGCAGCGTGTCCTGGAGCATCGGCTCCATCTCGCCGAGATCGACGAGCTTCTGGCGGCCCTGCACGATCGTCGGCACGTGCTCGATGCCGACCGGGCAGGCCTCGACGCAGGCCATGCACGTCGTGCACGCCCACAGCACCTCGTTGCTGACGGGCTTGCCGTCGACGCGCTCGGTGCGGCCCAGGACGTCGTCGCGCAGGTCGAGGATGAACTGGCGCGGCGCGAGCGGCGAGCCGCTGGCCGTCGCCGGGCAGACCGCCGAGCAGCGCCCGCACTCCGTGCAGCTGTACATGTCGAGCACCTGCTTCCAGGTGAACTCGGCGGGGTCGCCGGGATCGCTCTTGCTCAGCGCGCCGCGCGGGCGCAGCGAGCCGAAGAAGACGTTCGGGATCGCGGTGATGATGTGGAAGTGCTTCGACAGCGGCAGCAGGTTCAGGAAGGTCAGCACGATGAGGTTGTGCATCCAGAAGCCGAGCTCGCCGATCGCGTGCGCCGAGCCGGCCGGGATGAGCTGGCTGACGAGGTTGCTGACCGGCTCCCAGCCGCGCTCGGCCTCGGCGTCGGCGCTGCCGGCGAACTCGACGAGCCGCGCGCCCTCGTGCAGGAGGCTGCCGGCCATGATCCCGAGGATGAGCACGAGGATCAGCACGCCCTCCCAGTGCGGCTCTGAGCGCAGGCGGTCCTCCGCCGGGCGGAAGCCGAACAGGCGCGGCGTGTGGACGATGACGCGGCGGTACAGCGCGTACAGCACGGCCACGACGACCGTCACCTGGATGAGGTCGCGCAGCAGCGTGTAGGCGTTCCCGAGCGGCTGGCCGGGGTGCAGCAGCGGCAGGTAGAAGTGCTCGTCGTAGGCGCGCGCGAAGAGCGTCACGACGGTGAGCCCGAGGATCATGAAGCCCCAGAAGATGAAGGCGTGCATGAGCCCCGCGGGCTGCTCGCCCTTGAGGAACTTCTTCTGGCCGAAGGCGTAGACCGCCGTGCGCCGCAGGCGCTCGCCGAGCTGGTCGAAGCGCGGCGCCGCCCCCGCGCGCAGCAGCAGCTGCGCGCGGCGCGCGATGATCGCCCCGAACACGCCGGCGGCGACCAGCAGCGCGAGGCTGAACAGGATCGGGCTCATGCCGAGACCGCGGCCTCGATCTGCTCGGTGAGCGCGGGCAGGACGTCGAAGAGATCCTCGGTCGTGCCGTAGTGCGCGACGTCGAAGATCGGGGCGTTCTCGTCGGTGTTGATCGCGATGACGAGCTCCGCGTCGCCCATGCCCTCCAGGTGCTCCGGCGCGCCCGAGATGCCGACCGCGATGTAGAGCTTGGGCTTGACCTTCTGGCCGGACTTGCCGACCTGGCGCGTCTTGGGCAGCCAGCCGCCGTCGGTCACCGGGCGCGATGCGGACACGACGCCGCCGAGCGCGTCGGCGAGCTCCTGGGCGAGCTCGATGTTGTCCTCGCCGCCGATCCCGCGGCCGACGGAGACGAGGATCTCCTCGGCGGTGATGTCGACGTCGGAGACCTCGGGCTCGACGCGCGCGAGGAAGCTCGTCGCGAGGTCGTCCAGGCCGCTGGGGGCGGCGTCCTCGACGGCCGGCGAGCCGCCCGTGGCGGGCTCGAAGGAGCCCGCGACGACCGAGCACACGCACGGCCCGTCGACGGCGACCTCGGCGTTGAGCTTGCCGCCGAAGACCTGGCTCGTCGCGACGAGCCCGTCGTCCTCGATCTCGATCGCCGTGCAGTAGGCGACGAGCGGCAGCTTCGCGCGGGCCGACAGCCCGCCGGCGACGTCCATCCCGACGGTCGTGTTGGCGACGAGCGTCGCGCGCGGCTCGTGCTCGGCGACGAGCGCGGCCATCGCCTTGACGTAGGCCTCGGGCAGGAAGTGCTCGAGCGACGGGTGCTCGACGGACAGGACGACGTCGGCGGCGAGGCCGTCGGCGGCGCCCTTGGCGCCGGCGTGCAGCAGGCAGGCGACGGTGCGCCCGCCGGACTGCTCGGCGAGACCGCGCGCCCTGCCGAGCAGCTCGTGCGTGCCGTCGTCGACGGCGCCCTGCGTGTGCTCGACGAGCACGAAGATGTCGTTGCCCATGATCAGCTCCCTGACTTGACGAGGCCGCGCTCGCGGACGATCTCCAGGATCCGGGCGGCCACGGCGTCGGCGTCGCCCTCCAGCATCTCTGCGTGCGACGAGGACTGCGGCGCGTACAGCCGCCGCACGGTCGTCCCGCTCGACGCCTCGACCTGCGGCGCCGCCGACTCCTCCAGGCCGCCGGCCTGCATCGCCTGACGCACGCGCGAGATCGACACGTAGCGCGGCGCCTGGCGCGCCGCTTGGATCCCGACGACCGCCCGGCCGCTGATCGCGAGCTCCTGCACGATGCCGCCGCCGAACTCCTGGCTGACCTTGACGCCGCCGTCGTGCGGCTCGACGCCGATCGCGACGGACACGTGCGCCACGTCGAGCAGGTTCGCGAGGATCACGCCGGTCTGCCCGTCGAGGTCCTCGGGGCTCTGGACGCCGACGAGGACGATGTCGTACGTCTGGTCGCCGAGCCAGGCGGCGAGGATCGCCGCGCGCTCGTGGCTCGACACGCCGCTCTCGAAGTCGCCCGTGAGCTTGACGGCGCGGTCGGCGCCCTTGGCGAGCGCGGAGAACAGCGTGCCGTCGACGTCGGTCTCGTCGATGCCGACGACCGTCACGGTCCCGCCCGCGGCCTCCTTGAGCAGCAGTGCCTCCTCGAGCGCCTGCTCGTCCCACTCGTTGGCCACGAACTTCAGGTACTCGCGCTCGACGTCGGTGCCCTCGTCGTTGAGCTCCAGCTCCTCGACGAGGTCGACGGTCTGCTGCATCGGGACGACGATGTCCATGTCAGACCTCCGTTGGGGGGTTGAAGCGGCCCGCGGCGGGCGGGGCGCAGGATTCGGGCGGGCGGGTCGGGCCCGGCCCCGGCTCGACGAGGACGTCGAGTTCGAGCTGAGCGCGGATCGCGCGCTCGTCGTCGGCGGTCGGCTGCCAGGGGTAGTCGCGCGGCGACTCCGAGGGGCGCCAGCTGCCCATCGGCCGGGTGCAGCCCGGCTCGCCGCCGGTGCTCGGACAGCCGTTGGTCATGAAGGCGTGGCCCT